>NZ_CP096481.1:0-407500 GCF_053903255.1 Cupriavidus sp. JZ107
CGACCGCATCCTGGTGGTCGACGCCAACGGCATCGTGTTCCTGAGCTCGCAGCCCGACTGGCGCTTCAAGTCGCTGCGCGAGCTGCCCAGCGAGACGCGCTGGCAGCTCGCCTCGACGCGGCAGTACTCGACCGTCGATTCGCTCGATCCGATCGGCTTTCGCGAGCAGCGCCGCTTCGCCGCCGATATCAGCGTGGTGCAGATGCCGGACGGCGACGAATTCCTCGCGCAGAGCCGGCGCATTCCCGATACCGACTGGCGGTTGATCGTGCTGTCCGACATGGAGCCGATCCGCACGCTGGCGCGCAACAGCGCGGTGATCGGCGCCTTCGCGCTCGGCTTTCTGCTGCTGCTGATCCTGTACGTGCTGCAGCGCCGCCGCGCCGCCGCGCAGAACCGCTCGGCCAAGGAGGCGCTGCAGCGCGCGCACGACGAGCTCGAACGCAAGGTCGCGATGCGCACGCAGGCGCTGTCCGGATCGAACCTGAAGCTGCAGAAGGAAATCGCCGAGCGCAAGCGCGCCGAGCAGGTGCTGAAGGCGGCGATGGACGAGCTGGTGCAGGCCAGCAAGATGGCCGCGCTCGGGCAGATGTCGGCCGGCATCACGCATGAGCTGAACCAGCCGCTGGCGGCGCTGCGCACGCTGTCGGCCAACACCATCGTGTTCTTCCGCCGCGGCCAGACCGATGCGGTCGAGACCAATCTGAACGTGATCTGCCAGATGGTCGAGCGGATGGGCAAGATCACCGCGCAGCTGAAGAAGTTTGCGCGCAAGGCGCCGGTGCAGTCGGTGCCCACGCCGGTCGGCACGGTGATCGCCGACGCGCTGTTCCTGCTGGATTCGCGCATTCGGGCCGACGGCGCGGAGCTGGTGGTATCGGTTCCGGAGCCATCGCCGCTGGCGCTGTGCGAGGGCAACCGGCTCGAGCAGGTGCTGGTCAACCTGCTGTCGAACGCGCTCGATGCGATGAAGGAGGCGAACGCGGACGCAAGCGAGGACGCCGCCGCACGCGTGCTCGAGATCCACGTGCAAGCGGACCCGCAGTGGGTCACGATCGAGGTCGCCGATCGCGGCTGCGGCATCGACGACGACGTGATGCCGCGTCTGTTCGAGCCGTTCTTCACCACCAAGGAGCAGGGCGTCGGTCTGGGCCTGGGTCTCGCGATCTCCGCCGGCATCGTCCGCGAATTCGGCGGCACGCTGCGCGCGGAGAATCGCCGCGCGTTCGGCCTGTCCGGCGACCCCGGCGACCCCGGCGACCCGGACAACCGCGGCGACATCGTGGGCGCGCGCTTCATCATTCAGCTTCCCGCCGCACAGGAGAACCATGCCGATGCGAACTGACCTGTCGGTCCTCTATGTCGAAGACGATGCCGCGGTGCGGCTGGGCAGCACGCAATCGCTGCAGATCGCCGGGCTGTCGGTGGAGGCGTTCGGCTCGGCCGAACAGGTGCTGCATCGCCTCACGCCCGGCTTTGCCGGCGTGCTGGTCACCGATGTGCGCCTGCCCGGCATCAACGGCCTGGCGCTGCTCGACAAGGCGCTGGAAATCGATGCGGCGCTGCCGGTGATTCTCGTCACCGGCCACGGCGACATCTCGATGGCGGTGCAGGCGATGCGCCGCGGCGCCTACGATTTCGTCGAGAAGCCGTACTCGCCCGGCGAGCTGACCGAGGTCGTGCAGCGCGCGATGGAAAAGCGCGCGCTGACGCTCGAGGTCGAGGCGCTGCGCCGGCAGCTGGCCGACACGCAGGCGATCGAGGCCAAGGTCATCGGCCGCTCGGCGGCGGTCGAGCGGCTGCGCAAGCTGATCCTCGATCTGGCCTGCACCGACGCCGATGTGCTGATCCTCGGCGAGACCGGTACCGGCAAGGAACTGGTGGCGCGCTGCCTGCACGAGTACGGGCCGCGGCGGCAGGGCAACTTTGCCGCGCTCAATTGCGGCGGCGTGCCCGAATCGCTGTTCGAGAGCGAGGTGTTCGGCCACGAGTCGGGCGCGTTTACCGGCGCCGCGCGGCGGCGGGTCGGCAAGATCGAATACGCGCAGCGCGGCTCGCTGTTTCTCGACGAGATCGAGACGATGCCGATGTCGCTGCAGATCAAGCTGCTGCGCACGCTGCAGGAGCGGCAGTTCGAACGGCTGGGCTCGAACACGCTGCTGCCGATGGACTGCCGCGTGATCGCGGCCACCAAGGTCGACCTGCTGGCGCTGGCGGCGGAGCAGCGCTTCCGCGCCGATCTGTACTACCGGCTGAATGTCGCGGTGATCGACATCCCGCCGCTGCGCGAACGGCGCGAGGACATTCCGCTGCTGTTCTCGCACTTCCTGCTGCAGGCGGCGCTGCGCTACGAGCGGCCGGTGCCCGAGGTGTCGCCGCCGCATATGCGCGAGCTGATGATGCATCCGTGGCCGGGCAATGTGCGCGAGCTGCGCAATGCCGCCGACCGCTTCGTGCTGGGGCTGCCCGGCGGCAGCACCGGTATGCCCGGCAGCAATGGAAGTGGAAACGGCGGCGGCAACGGCAACGCGAACGGCAATGGCGGCGACACGCGTTCGCTCGACGAGCAGGTCGCGGTGTTCGAACGGCATCTGATCGAGGAAGCGCTGCGCGCCGCATCGGGGCGCACCGCGGCCGCCAGCGATCTGCTGCGCGTGCCGAAGAAAACGCTGTACGACAAGATCAAGCGGCTGGGCGTCAATCTCGAGGCGTTCCGCGCGAACGCGGGCACGGACTGAGACGCGGCATCCGTGCCGCGGCAATGCTGTCCACATCGAGGCGGTCCACATCGGGTCCGTCCACATCCGGCGTGTCCACATCCGGCGTGTCCACATGGAGTCTTCCACGTTTCGTCCGCATGTCGCCAGTTCGACCGACTCTTGCTAGACTGCGTGCGCGCATGCGACGCGGGGATGGAAGGGCTGAAAGCCATGCGCACTTCGGTGCCGGGCCTGGCGGTTTGCCGGCGCCGTCGCAGCGGTAAATACGACGTCAACAAAAGACAGGACTGCCAGGCGGCGTCTTTGTCGCGAGAGCGGCAAAGACGCCGGTTCTGATCGCGTCGACATCCGCGTTGTCCACATCGAAGTGTCCACATGCGGTGTCCACATTCCTGCGCCGGAATTTCGCCCGCGTTTGCCCTTCCCGCGCAGCGCCGAGCGCCTACACTGTAGTGACCGTTTTTCGCGCTCCCACCTTCGCTGCACCATGGCCCATATCACCTTCGCGCCGGCGATCCAGCGCCATGTCCCCACGCCAGACCGTCATCTGCCCGCCGCCTCGGTACGCGCCGCGCTCGACGCGGTGTTCGCCGAGCAGCCCGAGTTGCGCGGCTACATCCTTGACGACCAGAACCAGTTGCGCCGCCATGTGACCGTCTTCATCGACGGCACGATGATTCGCGACCGGCAACGTCTCAGCGATGCGTTGCGCGAGGACAGCAAGGTCTACGTGGTGCAGGCACTGTCCGGCGGATAGCGGCGGGCGCGAGCACCAACGGCTTCGACGACACACGTTTCGACAGCCGACGCGCCGACGGCCACGCGACCGGCGGCCGATCGATACCAGGAGACCTGAACGATGAACGACCGACTTCTCGTGGCAACGCGCAAGGGCTTGTTCGAGATCGAACGCCAGCCTGAAGGACAGTGGCAGCAAACCGGGGCACATTTTCTTGGCGAGCCGGTCACGATGGTGCTGTCCGACCCGCGCGACGGCACCCTCTATGCCGCATTGAATCTGGGGCACTTCGGCGTCAAGCTGTGGCGCCGCGCGCGCGGCGAGGCCGAGTGGACCGCCTGTGCAGTGCCGGTCTATCCGCCGCAGCCGGAAGAGCAGGCCGCCGCCCCAAGCGATGCACCGGCGGACCCCGACGCGCCCAGGCCCGCGCCCTGGTCGCTGCAGCAGCTGTGGGTGCTCGAGGCCGGCGGCGCCGACGAACCCGGCGTGCTGTGGGCCGGCACCATTCCAGGCGGCCTGTTCCGCTCGGACGATGGCGGCGCGAGCTGGGCGCTGAACCGGCCGCTGTGGGATCGTCCCGAACGGGCGCAGTGGTTCGGCGGCGGCTACGACTATCCCGGCATCCATTCGATCTGCGTCGATCCGCGCGACAGCCGCCATGTGTCGATCGCGATCTCGTGCGGCGGCGTCTGGCAGACCCGCAATGGCGGCGACAGCTGGGAGGCCACCACGCGCGGCATGAAGGCCGGCTATATGCCGCCCGAGCGCAGCGAGGACCCGAACATCCAGGACCCGCACTACATGGTGCAATGTCCGTCCCGGCCCGATGCGCTGTGGGTGCAGCATCACGACGGCGTCTTCCGTTCCGAGGACGGCGGCGCCAGCTGGCGGCGCATCGAAGGGCGGCCGTCGAAGTTCGGCTTCGCGGTCGCGGTGCACCCGCGCGATCCCGATACCGCATGGTTCGCGCCGGCGACCAAGGACGAATGCCGCATTCCGGTCGACGGCAAGCTGGTGGTGTCCCGCACGCGCGACGGCGGCCGCAGCTTCGAGGTGTTCGACGAAGGCCTGCCGGCACCGCCTGCCTACGACCTGATCTATCGGCACGGTCTCGCCGTCGACGACAGCGGCGAACGGCTGGCGATGGGCTCGACCACCGGCGGGCTGTGGGTATCGGAGAACGGCGGCGAACGGTGGACCTGCGTGTCGGCGCATCTGCCGCCGGTCTATTGCGTGCGCTTCGGCTAGCGGCGCGCCGCATTCGATACCGCGGATCAGGACACAACTGCACCGGCGCGCATTGACGGCGGGCGGGGCGGGCGGAACACTGCGCGCTTCCCGCGCCGGACAACATCGCGCCGCGCACGGTCCCTGCAGGTCCCTGTCACCTTCGCTCCGCGTTCGATGTCCAGCCGCCGTCCTCACGCCACCTTCCCGGCCGATGCCGCCTCCATGGATTTCGCTGTCTCGGCCGCGCGCAGGCTGGTCGCCGAGGCGTTGGGCACGGCGCTGCTGATCGCGGTGGTGATCGGCTCCGGCTTGCGCGCCGAGCGGCTTGCGGCAGGCAATGCCGCGCTGGCGCTGCTGGCCAATTCGCTGGCGAGCGGCGCGGGGCTCGCCGCGCTGCTGCTGGCCTTCGGCGGCATCTCGGGCGGCCATCTGAATCCGGCGGTCACGCTGTCGGCCTGGCTGCATGGCAGACTGCCCGCGCGCGAGGCGCTGCGCTATGGGCTCGTGCAATGCGCCGGCGCGGTCGCGGGCGTGATCGCGGTCCACCTGATGTTCGGCGAGCCGCCGTTGAGCGGGTCGAACCACGCGCGCACCGGCGCGCCGATCTGGTGGAGCGAATTCCTGGCGACGTTTGGCCTGATCGCCGTGGCGATGGGCACCGCACGCGCCCGGCCCGCCCTGCTGCCGTTCGCGGTGGCCGGCTATATCGGCGCGGGCTACTGGTTCACCGCCTCGACGTCTTTCGCCAATCCGGCGCTGACGCTGGCGTGCGCACTGACGGCGACCTTCAGCGGCATCCGCGCGATCGATGTGCCGGGCTTCGTATTGGCGCAGTGCGCCGGCGCGCTGACGGCGACGCTGGTGTTCCACTGGCTGCTGCGGACCGTGCCGGCCGGCTGCCCGGCCGCGGCAAGGGCCGACGGGGCGCCCGCCAACGCCGCGCCCATTAGCGCCGCCCCTACCAGCGCCACCCCTACCAGCGCCGATTGAGCTGGATCCCGAAGATCGAACCCGTCGCCTGCGAGGCCCAGGCGTCGGCCGGTGCCGCGAAGGTGATGCCGTCGACGTCGTTGGCGCGGCTGTAGGTGTAGAACGCGCGCAGATTGGCGTTGCCGGCGGCCTTGCCGAGCGTCAGCGTCGGCGCCACCGTCAGCGCGGTGCGCTGGCCGCTGACGCCAAAGCCCGACGAAATCTGGTCGTGCGCGACCTCGAAGCTCAGGCGGAAGCGCTCGGTCGGCGCATAGGCGGGCCGCACGCGCGTGGTCATCCATTGCAGCGTGCCCAGCGCCGAGCGGTCGTACTGCAGGCTCGATTCGACCGAGCCGATCAGGCCCGCGCGTCCCTTCCATTCCATCGATTCGGCGACCCGCACGCGCGACAGCGTGTCGCCCATGCCGGTGTAGCCGGTCATCGCGGTGCGGCTGCCGGCGCCGTACTGCAGGCCGAAGCGGTTGGTGCCGGCCAGCACGCCCTTCTGTTCGTGCATTGCCGACGCCCACCAGGCATCGCCGGCGGCATCGGCCAGCGCGTCGGCCTGGACGCGCGTGAAACCCAGCTGCAGCGTGCCTTTGTCATTGACGCCGATCGGCGCGGTGCGGACCGAGTGATAGCTGGGCAGATGCTGGCCATTGGTGTCGTTGCGGGCGGTGTACTGATAGCTGAGGCCGACGCCGGCGATCCTGGCGTCGTCGACGCCGAAACGCAGCGCGCTGGAGGTTGGCGGCAGCAGCCCCGACGACATCAGGAACGGCGACGTGTCGCGCCGGCCGGCCCACATGGTGGCGCCGTCGAGCGCGGCCACGCCCTTGACCGCGGTATAGAACTGCGGGATCAGCTGATAGGGATCGACCGGGGCAGGGCGCCCATCGATGGTCGTGGTATTGGTGCCGCGCGCCTGCGCCACCACCTCGATCGCAGCGCCGCCGTCCAGCGTATAGAGCTGCTCGCGCAGCTTGACCTCGCCGCTGCTCTGGCAGGCCACGCCGTGGCCGATGCCGGTCGACAGGCTGCCGCCCGGACAGGCCCGCATCGCGTGGGTGTTGTCCTCGTAGGCCGCGCGGCCGCTGTACGACAGGCTCCAGACGGTCTCCTCGGCGGGTTCGGCGCTCGGCAGGTTGGAGGCGAATACCGGCGGAGCATCGCTGGGCGCCGCGGCGTCGCCGCCGGCGGACGCGATTGCCTCGGGCATGAACTCGCCGAGCCGGTTCGGGAACAGCACCACCGGCGGCGGCGCGGGCGGCAACGGCTCCGGCGGTCCCGCCAGGCCTGGATCGAGCTCGGCCAGCGCGGCCTGCTCGGGCGTATCGGCGGGCGGCAGGTTCAGCGTTTCGGTGGCGGCGTCGGCCGGGGCCGGCGCCTCACGCTGAAGCAACCCGGCGAGCGGATCGGCGTCGGCGGCCTGCTGCTGCGGTTGCCAGCCTGCCGGCTCCGCCGGCGGCACGGGACCCTCCACCGACGGGTTCTGCGTCGGGTTCTGCGTCGGATTCTGCGTCGGGTTCTGCGTCGGATTCGGCCTCGAATCCGGCGTCCAGCTCGACAGCCGCGCAACCGCGGGCACCGGGGCGGCCGGCGCGAACACCGGTGGGGCGATGGGCTCGGGCGCCGGCGGCGTCTGCGCGCAGGCAACGATGCCCCACGCCGCCAGGCCGGCCAGATACAGCCAGCGCGGACGCGGCAGTACGGACGAACGGACGGAGCGGTTCAGCGGACGACGGCGAGAGGAAGACGACGCGGACAACGACATGCGGTGACAACAGGGCGGCAACGGTGCGCAACGGCGAGCACGGGCTCGGCCGTGCCGGACCGACGGTTTTATCAGTCGGGCTGATTGGACAGCAAGAGAGGTTACAAAATCCATCGGCTGAGCACTGCAGATGACGAAAGCGTACGTTCGGCCACCGATGCCGACGCCGCGCGCCATGCCGGATCGCCGCCGCGAAGGCGCGCCATAACGCACTTTCCTAGCGAAAACCCGGAGCCTGGCGCGGCCCCGTGGCGAATTGGGCACCGCTATAATCGATCAGCCTGCTGGAACGGGTATGAGCGGGCAAACCAGAGGGTGAAAACCGGGCCTGTTATCGGCGCACGCTGCCAAGTCGGCGGGTGCGCCGGTAACAGGCCCGTTATTGCGCGCTGTCGTACCACGGCCTGCCGCGCGTTCCCGGCCAGCGTTGGAGTCGACGCACTCTCTCGCCCTCGGCCGGATCAAAATTCGAAAACGAGGAGAGTAGTCGATGGAACGTCGTTCCTTTCTGTTGAAAGCGTCGGCCGTGGCCGCCACCGGTGCGCTGGCCGCCTGCGGCAAGCAAGAGCAGGCCGCCGCGCCGACCCCCGCCAGCGCCCCCGGCACGCCGGCCGCGCCTGCCGTGGTAGGCAGCAACCCGGCCGTCGAATGGCGCCTGGCGTCGAGCTTTCCGAAATCCCTCGACACCATCTACGGCGGCGCCGAGACGCTGTCGAACCGGGTCAAGGAACTGACCGACGGCAAGTTCAACATCAAGGTATTCGCCGCCGGCGAAATCGTGCCGGGCCTGCAGGTGCTCGACGCCGTGCAGAACAACACCGTGCAGATCGGCCACACCGCCGGCTACTACTACTTCGGCAAGAACCCGACGCTGTGCTTCGACACCACGATTCCGTTCGGCCTGACCGCGCGCCAGCAGAACGCCTGGATGGTGCAGGGCAACGGCATGAAGCTGATGCGCGAGTTCTTCAAGGAATACAACGTCGTCAACTTCCTGGGCGGCAATACCAACGCGCAGATGGGCGGCTGGTTCCGCAAGGAGATCCGCACCGTCGCCGACCTGCAAGGCCTGAAATATCGCGTCGCCGGTTTCGCCGGCGTGGTGCTGTCGCGCCTGGGCGTGGTACCGCAGCAGATCGCCGGTGGCGACATCTATCCGGCGCTGGAGAAGGGCACGATCGACGCCGCCGAATGGGTCGGCCCGTATGACGACGAGAAGCTCGGCTTCTTCAAGGTCGCGCCGTTCTACTACTACCCGGGCTGGTGGGAAGGCAGCGCGCAGCTGTCGTTCTATGCCTCGGCCAGCGAGTTCGAGAAGCTGCCGGCGCTGTACAAGCGCGCGCTGGAAACCGCGACCTTCGAGGCGCACACCACGATGATGGCCAAGTACGACACCGTCAATCCGCAGGCGCTGGCGCGCCTGCTGGAGAACGGCGTCAAGCTGCGCCCGTTCTCGCGCGAGATCATGGAGGCGTGCTTCAAGGCGACCCAGGACGCCTATGCCGAGGAAAGCGGCAAGAACCCGTCGTTCAAGAAGATCTACGACGACTGGCGCGTGTTCCGCAACAACCAGGCCGCGTGGTTCAATGTCGCCGAGCAGGCCTTCGCGCAGTTCAGCTTCGCCCGCAAGCTGTAAGCGCCCACGGCGGCTTCCCGCCGCCTGCAAGGCTCGGTCCGCACCGGTAGAATCCTCGGCTTCTGAGAGGATTCTCCGATGCAGACCGGCATACTCTACGCCCTGCTGGCGTACATCATCTGGGGCCTGCTGCCCCTGTACATCAAGTCCCTCCACGGCATCGCGCCCCTCGAGATCCTGCTGCACCGGATGGTGTGGTCGCTGGTCTTCCTCGGCGCCATCCTGGCGATCCGCCGGCACTGGGGCTGGCTGCGCGGGGTCTGGTCCGACCGCCGCCTGCTGCTCGGCTTCGTCGCCAGCGCGGCGCTGCTGTGCGGCAACTGGTTCCTCTATATCTGGGCGGTGTCCAACGATCGCGTCGTCGATGCGAGCCTGGGCTACTTCATCAATCCGCTGTTCAGCGTGCTGCTCGGCGTGGTGTTCCTGCGCGAGCGGCTGCGGCCGGCGCAGTGGGTCTCGATCGCGCTGGCCGCAGCCGGCGTGGTGTGGCTGACCTTCGCCGCCGGGCAGCTGCCGTGGATCGCGCTGGCACTGGCCGGCACCTTCGGCGGCTACGGGCTGCTGCGCAAGACCGCAGCACTGGGTGCGCTCGAGGGGCTGTCGCTGGAAACGCTGCTGCTGTTCCCCTTCGCCGTCGCCGCGCTGGGCTGGATGTTCTCGACCGGCGAGGCCGGCTTTGCCCATGCGAGCCTGGGCGTGCAGTTCCTGGTCGCGATGGCCGGGCCGGTCACCGCGGTGCCGCTGCTGTTCTTTGCCGCGGCGGCGCGCCGCATCCCGCTGTCGCTGCTCGGGCTGTTGCAGTACACCGGTCCGACGCTGCAGCTGCTGCTGGGCGTCTGGCTGTACCACGAGCCGTTCCCCGCCGACAAGCAGCTGGGCTACGCGATGATCTGGGTATCGCTGGCGCTCTATGCGCTGGAGGGGTTCTGGATGTCGCGGCGGCGCCCGCCGGCGGTGGCGGTCGACTGACCCATTATTGGCAGAATCGATGAAACACCTTGCCAATCGCGCATTTCCATTCATCGGCAACATGATCGTGCCCTTCCCGTGCGTGACGAATCGGATCGCCATGCAGGCCCCGGGAGAGAATCGTCGCGATTTCATCGACGCGACGGATGAAAGCGACGATCCGTCTGCGGTGTTCGATTATTGGCGCGAATAGCGTAAGCCGAATAGTCGGCACCGAATCGTCGAACGCCGAACGCCCATGTCCAGCACGCCGGTCCCGCCGCTGCGTAAGATCATCCATTGCGACTGCGACGCCTTCTACGCCTCGGTCGAGATGCGTGACGACCCGTCGCTGCGCGGCCGGCCGATGGCGGTCGGCGGCTCGCCGGACCGGCGCGGCGTGATCGCGACCTGCAACTACGAGGCGCGCGCCTATGGCGTGCGCTCGGCGATGTCATCGGCGCAGGCGGTCAAGCGCTGTCCCGAGCTGCTGATCCTGCGGCCGGCGATGGACAAGTACAAGGAAGCGTCGCGCCGGATCTTCGGCATCTATCGCGAATACACCGAACTGGTCGAGCCGCTGTCGCTCGACGAGGCCTATCTGGACGTCAGCGCGTGCACGCGGCACCAGGGCAGCGCGACGCGCATCGCCGAGGAGATCCGCCGGCGCGTGCGGGAGGAGGTCGGCGTCACGGTGTCGGCCGGCGTCGGGCCCAGCAAGTTCATCGCCAAGATCGCCAGCGACTGGAACAAGCCGGACGGCCTGTTCGTGGTGCGGCCCGAAGCGGTCGACGCCTTCGTCGCCGCCTTGCCGGTCGAGCGCATCCACGGCGTCGGCCGGGTCACCGCGGCCAAGCTGAACCGCCTCGGCGTCAAGACGTGCGCGGATCTGCGGGCGTGGACGCCGGACCTGTTCCATCGGCACTTCGGCAGCTTCGGCGGCCGCCTCTACAACCTGTGCCGCGGCATCGACGAACGGCGGGTCTCGCCCGAGCGGGAGCGCAAGTCGATCAGCGTCGAGGAAACCTATGCCGACGATCTGCCCGACCTGGCGGCGTGCCTGGCCGAACTCGAGCCGCTGATCGCGCAGCTGCAGGCCCGCATCGCGCGCGCGGGCGCCCAGCACCTGATCCACAAGCTGACGGTCAAGCTGCGTTTCGCGGACTTTCGCCAGACCACAGTGGAATGCCGCGGCCAGATGCCGGACCGAGACGTCTACGCGCGGCTGCTGGCCGAGGGCCATGCGCGGCGGCGCTTGCCGGTACGGCTGCTGGGCGTCGGCGTGGCGACCAGCGATCCGGACACCGCGCAGCTGGACCTGTTCCGGGACCTGGCCGGGGCGGACGACGGCGAGGGCGGTCCATACGAAGCGGCCTGAGCCCGTCCGCCGCCATCGTTACGGCAACTGGTTGCGCATCAGCACCAGCCAGGGCGCATGCGAATTGGTGAAGCCGTCCACCAGCCCGGAATCGCCCAACTCCACCAGCTCCATCGACACCGACTGCTGCAGATTGCCGCCGATGGTCTTGACCACGCGGGCGGTCGCATCTACCTCGACCACGATGTCGCAGTGCATCGGCGTGGTGCCGAAGCCGACCTCGTCGACGCTGCTCAGGTATTTGTCGCGGCCGCGGCCGGCGCACAGGATGTCGCCGGGGCGCGGCATCGCCGGCAGCGGCTCCAGGCGAAAGGCCGGCGCGGGCAGGATGCCGTCGCGCGCGTCGACCACATACATCGAATGCGATTGCCCGGTCAGGAACTGGCGCTCGTTGAGCCCCGCCTGGCGCAGCACCCAGGAAATGAACACCGCGGACCAGGCCCACCGCCCCTCGGTGATCTGCTGGCAATCGACCTGCTTGCCGACGATGGCCCAATAGCGCTGCGCCAGCGCGCAACCTTGCGGCGTCGCCTCCATGCCGGTGCCGTCCGGAAAACCGGCGCAGCCCGGCGCGGCGGTGGTGCCGAAGCTCTCGTCGGTGTCCGCCGACGAGGCATTGAGCGAACCGTTCTGGATCCGCTCCTCGATGCCGTCGGGCAGCGCCGGCGGCGGCGGTGGCAGCGGGCTGCTGACCACGCACGCGGTGTCGTCGCGCCCGATGCGGATGGTCTGGCCACCCCAGCGCTGCCATTCCTGCAGCGCGATCTGCACGATACGCTGGCGCGCCGTGGCGCCCGGCATCGCGGTCGGCGCCTGCGCCTGGGCCTGCGGCAACGGCGCCGCCTGGGGCCGCGCGGTGGGTGGCGGCGAGGGCGGCTGCACGGCGCAGGCGCTCAGCAGGCAGGCGGCAACCGTGCCGGCCAGCGCCGAAACACGACCGCGCAGCGCGGTCGACACAGCCCCCGGTAAACCTGCCAGGCGCTGTGGAAAATCATGTGAGAAACGATGTGAATAACGCTGTGGAAATCCGGGTGGCAAGGCGCGCATCGGCATGACCTGAAAACGGCGGGCTACGACGAGGGATGGGCGCGCAATGGCGCTGGAAGGCCCGTGGAAGGCGGAAAAAACGCGGAAAAACGCGGCAAGGAACGCCGAACCGGCATGCCGCACGAGGCATCGCGACGCCGCTTCGGGCGCCGCACGGCCCGGGGGCCGATGCCGGTGGAAAAACGGGGAAAAGCCTGGCGGCTGCGCTGTGGATAACATTTCCCGCCCAGTGCCCCACGCTCGCCTTGCGGCGTCAGGCGGTGGCACGGCGGGACCATGTAGAACCGGGCTGGTCGGTACCGCCCGACAGCTTACTGATTGACGGCGTCCTTGAACTTCTGGCCGGCCTTGAACTTGACCGTCTTGGCGGCTTCGACCTTGATTTCTTCGCCGGTACGCGGGTTGCGGGCCATGCGTTCGCCACGCTCGCCCTGGCTGAACGTGCCAAAGCCGATCAGGCTCAGCGTGTCGCCCTTGGCGACGGCGTCCATGATGGCGTTCAGCGTCACGTTCAGTGCCTGCTCGGCCTTGGCCTTGGTCAGACCATCCACACCCGCTGCGATCGCGTCGATCAGTTCGGTTTTCGTCATGCTTCACTCCGTATCGAGTTGAAAAAACACATTGCCTCCCGCCCGCCCGGTGTGCCGGACGTGGCCCCGGAAAAGGCGCTGCGGGCCACATCATACCGTGTCACGCCAGCCGGTCCCCGCGCGACATTGTTACAGCAACCCTTGGCTGGACAAGGCCTGCGGGGGTGGGAGCGGGGATCGGAACGGTTTACGCGCGGTATAGGCGGCCATGCAGGCAACCGTATACCCGGTCGTTTGCGCGGCCGGTTGCGCGCCAATTGCGCGCCGATTGCGCGGCCGTATACGCCCCGTGGCGGCGCGGCCTGCCAGGGAGGTGCCATGTGCCGTCCAGAGCGTTAACCGGCCTCTGGGCGGCTCCCAGGGGCTCTGAGGCCCTCTGGTCGCGTTGCGGGCGCGTCCCGGGTGGCGTTCCGACCGTATACGCGGGTTTGTCGGCAATCGGCTTTCAAGGTTCAGGCGTATACCACGACTCGAACCCTGGTCTTGCCCGGCGGTATACGCCTCGCGGGTATACGCCTTCCGATGCAGGTAAACGCAGCCGGCAGGGTTTACGTCGTTTTTCCCGTTTTTCTTCGCAGCCGACAGGGGGACGTAGTCCCTTTGGTTTAGATAGTTCTTTTGATGTATACGGATAGTAGTAGTAGGTAAACCCACCCCTCTTCTGTGGACAAGTCGGTATACGTCAGTCGAATCAATGGTTTACCGAATGCAGAACCATCGGGACGAAATCCCGGGGCTGGTGGATGACTCCGCCGTTTGGTGGAGGCCCCGCCGAACAGGCTAGGACTTATGCCTGAGGCATCCCCATGCCAGCCCCAGGCCGCCCACATCAAACCCGCGTGCTTATCCACAGAAGTAGGCGGGGTTGTCCACAGAACGGGCCCCGTCGCGACCCCTGTCGAGTGGTATACCTCGGGGAATGGCGTGCGTCCGATGGACCGCTTCTTGCACGTTGCTGCGTTAACCGATCGCCCGCCCCTGCCAGGCGGGTTCAGGCGGGTTCAGGCGGAGCCGGGGCGCGCCAGGTATACGCCACGCACCGTCACGCGGCGCGGGTATCATCCCGCATCGCGGGCCGGCAATGCGCCGGCATCGGGCACACGACCAGCAGACAGACCGAACGACGGTAAACAGGATGGATATGGCCGAACAGTCGAAGCGCAAGCAGGACAGCAAGGGGGAAAAGAGCGACAAGGCGGGCAAGGCCCCGAAGGCGCAAAAGGCGGAGAAGGTCGAGAAGGCCGAAAAAGAGAAGAAGCCCAGGACCGCCAAGGACCGCATCGAGGTCCGCCAGTCCGGCGTGCACGGCAAGGGCGTCTATGCGATCGCGCCGATCGCCGCCGGCGAACGGATCATCGAATACAAGGGCGAGCGGATCTCGTGGGAGACCGCGCTGGACCGGCACCCGCACGACCCGAACGATCCGAACCACACGTTCTATTTCAGCCTCGAGGGCGGCGACGTGCTCGACGCCAAGTTTGGCGGCAACCGTTCGCGGTGGATCAACCATGCCTGCGAACCGAACTGCGAGGCGCGCGAGAAGAAGGGCCGCGTGTTCATCCACGCGCTGCGCGATATCGAACCGGGCGAGGAACTGTTCTACGACTACGGGCTGGTGATCGACGCCCGCTATACGAAGAAGCTGAAGAAGGAGTTCGAGTGCCGCTGCGGCAGCCCGAACTGCCGCGGCACCATGCTGGCGCCCAAGGACCGGCGCTGACGTCTTGCCACCGGGCGGGCCAGCGCCCTTAGCCTGCGCCCGGCGCCTCGCACGGGATCCGGATCACGAAGCGCATGTTGGCGCGTGCCGTGCCGTCGGCGCGCTGGCATTCGAGTTGGGTTTCGCGCTGGGATTCGGTATCGGGCACGTCCTCGATGCTGATGCTGCCGTGATGCAGGCTGATGATCTCGTGCACGATCGCCAGCCCCAGCCCGGCGCCGCCCGGCGTGGCCTCGGGACTGCGTCCGGGAACATGGTCGCCGCGGAAGAAGCGCTTGAACACCTCCTCGCGCCGCGCCGGCGCAATGCCGGGCCCGTTGTCCTCGACCATCACCACCGCCATGCCCCGATGGCCGATCGCCTCGCCGCCGGCGCGCACGGTGATCCGGCCGCCGGCCGGCACGTACTTGACCGCGTTGTCGATCAGATTGTTCAGCGCCTCGCGCAGCAGCAGCCGGTTGCCGCGCACCATCGACGGCGCGGTGCCGGTAAAGGTCGGCCCCGGCAGCGTTTCGAAGCCCAGGTCGATATGGCGCGCCAGCGCCTGCGGCACCCATTCGGCGCCGGTCTCGAAGGCCAGCGTGGCCAGGTCGAAATGCTCGATCGGTCCGAGCCGCTCCAGCGACAGGCCGGGCTCGGCGCGAGCCAGCGACAGCAGCTGATTCGACAGCCGCACCGCCCGGTCCGCGGCCGATTGCAGCTCGCGCAGCGCGTGGCGGGCCACCTCGGCGTTGTCGGCCTCGACCGCCCGGTCGGCATGCAGCTTGACCGCGGTCAGCGGCGTGCGCAGCTGGTGGGCGGCGTCGGCGATGAACTTGCGCTGGGCGTCGAGCGCGTCGCGCAGCCGTGCCAATAGCGCATTGAGCGCGCGGATCAGCGGTTCGACCTCGGCCGGTACCTGGGTCTCGTCGAGCGAGGCCAGCGAGCGCGCGGTCTGCCGGTTCAGCTTGTCGGTCAGGATCTGCAGCGGCACCAGCTCCTCCTTCAGCACGTGCGACAGGATCAGGCTGCCGACCAGCAGCAGCAGGATCAGCGGCACCGACACCGACAGCAGGATTTCGTTGGCCGCGGTCTCGCGCCGGTCCAGCAGTTCCGCGACCTCGACGACGATCGGGCCGCGCGACGGGGCGGCGGCGGCCTGCGGCACACTGGCCGCGCCGTTCGCCGCGCTGGCGGCCACGCTGTTTGCGATGCTCGCGGCAACGTCCGCGGCAACGTCCGCGGCAACGTCGATGTCGCCATCGGCCGGCGCGGCCGGCACCGGATCGAGATGCACCGGCAGCCGCACCGCCCGTACCTGCCGCCCGCTGAACCAGGCGTAGAACAGCCGCGCGTCGTGCAGCGTGGTCTGGCCGGTACCGTAGCCAAGCCAGGTGTCCATGCCGCCGATCAGCCCGTCGGGTCCGTGGATGCGCCAGTAGATGCGGTCGCTGCCCTCGGCCTCGACCAGGGTCTGCGCGATCGCGGGGATATCGTGTTCGAGCCGGGGACCGGCGATGCGGATCTGCTGCGCGATATTGTTGGCGACGCCGTACAGCGCGCGGTCGAACACCTGCGTGGTGTAGTGGGCCGCGAGCCAGTAGGACAGCGAGCCGCTGGCGAGCACCAGCGCGAACAGCGGCGTGGCCAGCGCGCGCAGCAGGTGGATGCGCAGGCTTTGCGTGGAAGCGAGGCGCACCTGCTGGGGGCCGCCGCTCGGGCCTGTCCCTCCGGTACCGCCCGGGCCGCCCGCGCCGCCGGATGGGCCCTCGCCGCGCGCGCTCCGCAGAGGCGCCTGGAGCCGCCGCACGCCGTGCCTCGCGCTAGGCCTGGCCGCGGCTTTGCAGCAGGTAGCCGAAGCCGCGTACCGTCACGATCTCGACGTCGCTGTCCTCGAGCTTCTTGCGCACGCGATGGACGTAGACCTCGATCGCGGTATCGCCGACGGTGTCGCCGCCATCGCCGGCCGGATGGGCGAAGGTGGCCAGGTGGTCCTGCAGCTGGGCCTTGCTGACGACGCGCCCCTGCCGCTGCAGCAGCAGCTCGAGCACCGCGAACTCGCGCGGCGACAGCTCCAGTGGCTTGCCGTCGAGGAACATGCGCCGGTCGCTGCCCGACAGCCGCAGCCGGCCCAGCCGCACGTCGCGGTCGGGCGCCGCCTCGCCGTGCTGGCTGCGGCGCAGCAGCACGCGCACGCGCGCCTCCAGTTCGGGAAAGGCGAAGGGTTTGACCAGATAGTCGTCGGCGCCGGCGTTCAGGCCGGACAGCTTGTCCTCGAGTTCGTCGCGCGCGGTCAGGATCAGCACCGGGGTGGTGCGGTTGCGCGCGCGGTAGCGCGACAGCAGCGTCATGCCGTCGATGCCGGGCAGGCCCAGGTCCAAGATCACCAGGTCGTGCTGCTCCTTGAGCAGATGCTCGGTGGCATAGACCCCGTCATGGACGACGCGCACCTGGTGGCCCGCCTGGAACAGGCCGGCTTCGACGCCGCTGGCGATCTGGCGGTCGTCTTCGATCAACAGGATGCGCATGGGCGAAAGGTTCGGCTACGGTTTGGCAGGGAATGCTGTGGCGGGCGTCGGAGGGAGCGCGGCTGGCGTCGCGCTTCGGGTGCCGGGGCCCCGCCTGGCCGCCGATTGTACCGCGCGTGGCGCGGGCCTTCCTTTCGATTGGCTTGCGATCCGGGACCACGTCGGGTCCCGGGGACAACGGGATCGGCGTTGCGGTACGCCGGCGGTTCAGCGCCTGGCGAGTGTCGCCGCGGCCTGCTCGATGAAGCGGGCCAGGTCGATATCGCGCTGGGTCAGGCCGTTGGCGTCATGGGTCGACAGCGTGATGTCGACGCGGTTGTACACGTTGAACCATTCGGGATGGTGGTCGGCCTTCTCGGCCTGCATCGCCACGCGCGTCATGAAGGCGAAGGCGGCGTTGAAGTCGGCGAAGGTGAAGCGCTTGTGGATCGCGTCGCGGTCGGCGACCGCGCTCCACCCGGGCAGCGACGCCAGCAGCGGCGCGCGTTCCTGTTCGGACAAGGGGGAAAGAGCGGGTGAGGTCATGATGGCAAGGCCCGTAAATGAGGGAATCGGAACAAGGCAGAGCCGGCCCGCCCGACCATCGCGGTCGGACATGCCGGCATTGTTTCATAAAGCGGGAAACGCGGCGGCGTCAGATATCGTCGCTGTCGCCCCAGCCCTCGCGGTTGCCCGCCTGCAGCACCAGGTCGCCATCGGCGATGTCGCCCGCGCCCAGCGTCGGCTGCTGGCGCAGCTCGGCGTACAGAGGCGTGAAGTCCGGGCGGGTCGCCTCGAACAGCTGTTCGAAGCTGTCGATGACGAAGTAGGTCTTCTGGAAGGTGTCGATCCGGTAGCGGGTCCGCATGATGCGGCGCACGTCGAAGCCGATCCGGTTCGGGCTGGCCGAGTCCAGGCTGTAGATCGACTCGCCCTGGCTCGAGACGATGCCGGCGCCGTAGATGCGCAGGCCCTCGGGCGTGCGGATCAGGCCGAACTCGACGGTGTACCAGTACAGCCGCGCCAGCATGTCCAGCGCGCCCATGCCGGCAGCCTTCAGGCCGCCCTGGCCGTAGGCCTGCATGTAGTCGGCGAACACCGGATTGATCAGCAGCGGTACATGGCCGAACACGTCGTGGAAGCAGTCCGGCTCCTGCAGGTAGTCCAGCTGCTCGGGCTTGCGCATCCACCAGCTGGCCGGGAAGCGCCGGTTGGCCAGATGCTCGAAGAAGACCTCGTCGGGCACCAGGCCCGGCACCGCGACCACCTGCCAGCCGGTGGCGGCCATCAGCTTGTCGTTCAGCCGGGCGAAGTCGGGCACGCGGTCGGCGTCCATGCCAAGCGTGTCCAGGCCGCGCAGGAACTCGTCGCAGACCCGGCCGCGCAGCATCGACGCCTGGCGCGCATACAGCTGGCGCCAGACGGCGTGGTCGGCGTCGGTGTAGCGGTGCAGCGGCTGCGCGATCGTGAAGTCGGGGTTCAGGTCCGGGTCGGACAGCAGCCCGGCTTCGAACTGTTCCTTCAGCTTGTCGGTCAGCGTGCCGGTGAAGGCGGGGCTGGCCGCGGCTTGCTGCTCGGGGGTCTGGTCGAGGATCGCTTCCATCTGCTTGTCTCCGGCGATTCGGTGCGGGTCGGGCCCGGTGTCGTTTGCGGTAATGCCGCACGCGGTTCGTCGTGCATGCGGGATTTCTGCAAAGTCTACCGAGATGGCGCCGCAAAGAGCCCGCAAAAACGGCTTGGATTGCCGTTCCGATGCGGGTAATCTGCATAAAACGCAAAACCGATGCAGGATCTTTGTATGCTGAGTCTGGACAACTTCGATCTCGCCCTGCTGGCCGCGCTGCAGACCGACGGCCGCAGCACCCACCAGCAGCTGGCCGAGCAGGTCCATCTGTCGCCCAGCCAGGTGGGCCGACGCATTGCGCGGCTGGAGGCCGAGGGCGTGATCGCCGGCTACCGCGTGGTGCTGTCGCCGCCCGCGCTGGGACTGGGCGTGCTGGTCTTCACCAGCGTCAAGCTGGCCCACCACGGCGACACCGCGATCGAGCGCTTCAAGGAGGAGATCCTGCTGCTCGAGGAAGTGCAGGAGTGCTACTCGGTCGCCGGCGAGGCGGACTACCTGCTGCGTATCGTCGTCACCGACCTGCCGGCGCTGGCCGATTTCACCATGCGCAAGCTGATGCGGGTGCCGGGCGTCGAAAGCGTGCGCTCGAATATCGTGCTGACCGCGCTCAAGCGCGAAGGCGCGCTGCCGCTGTCCCATCTGCGTTAGGCCCGTGCGTGCGGCCCGTGCGCCGACCCGTCGGTTGGCTTGCGCGCGGACGTCTCGCATGTCACTCTCGCCAGGTGCCCGCTGATGCACCGCAGCGGGGCCGACCATGCGGAGAGGGACGAGAGATGCGAGACCGGGCCACGGGCTTTGGCGGGGAAGGCGAACAGGACGTCGTGGGCAAAACGGGGATGGAAGACCCGCCGAACAGGGCGAGGACCGATGCCCGCGGACCGGCCCGCCGGCGCCTGTTTCCGCATGTCGTGGCGGCCTGCTCGCTGGCGCTGGGCGCCCACGCCGCGCTGGCGGCGCAACTTACCCGCGTTTCGCCGGAAGGCCAGGTTTCCAAGGTCCGCCAGGTCACGCTGCGCTTCGACCAGTCGATGGTGCCGCTGGGCGACCTGCGCGCGACCGCACCGGCCGCCGTCCAATGTACCGGCGCCGCGCCGGCGGATCTGGGCGGCGAAGGCCGCTGGGTCGACGACCGCAACTGGGTGTTCGATTTCGTCCGCGACCTGCCGCCCGGCGTCTCGTGCACGGTCCGGCTGCGCGCGGGCCTGAAGAGCCAGGCCGGCCAGGACTATCGCGGCAAGTCCGAATACCGCTTCGAGACCGGCGGTCCGATCGTGGTGTCCAGCCGCCCCTCCGGCGGCGAGATCGAGGAGGACCAGGTCTTCGCGCTGCGCTTCAACGGCCCGGCCACTCCAGACTCGGTGCGTCAGCATGCGTTCTGCCAGGCGCAGGGCGTCGGCGAAATGATTCCGGTGCGGCTGGTGACCGGTGCGGACCGCGACGCGGTGCTCAAGGCGCTGGGCTGGAAGCCGCGCGGCGCGGACAGCGTGCATCTGCTGGCCTGCCAGCAGCGGCTGCCGGCAGGCGCGAAGATGGAATTGCTGCTTGCGCCGGGCATTGCGACGCCGTCGGGCCTGACCAGCAAGGAAGGGCGCCGCTTCGAATATCGGGTGCGCGAGCCGTTTACCGCCAGCTTCAGCTGCGAGCGCGAAAACGCGCAGGCGCCATGCACGCCGCTGCGGCCGATCACGCTGGAGTTCTCGGCGCCGATCGCGCGCCGCGCGGCCGAAGCCGTGGTGCTGCGCACGCCGTCGGGGGCCGTGGGGCCGAAGCTGGAGGCCAACCTGGCGGCCGATGCCACGGTCACCTCGCTGCGCTTCGAGCCGCCGTTTGCCGAGAATGCGAACCTGACGCTCGAGCTGCCGTCGTCCCTGAAGGACGAGAGCGGCCGCCCTTTGAGCAATGCCGATCTGTTTCCGCTGCGGGTGGCGACCGCAGCGATGCCGCCGCTCGCGAAGTTCGCCGCGGCGCCGTTCGGCGTGATCGAGCGCTTCGGCGAGCTGCCCAGGAGCCGGACCGACAAGCCGGCCGACGGGTTGGCCGACGGGTTGGCCAATTACCCGCCGCTGCTGCCGGTCACGCTGCGCCATGTCGAGCGTGAACTGACAGTGCTCGGCGTGCGCACCGAGGCCGGTATGGTCAGCCGGGTACGGGTCGACGACGATGCCGCGGTGCTGCGCTGGCTGGCGCTGGTGCGGCGCATGCACGAGACCAGCTGGACCCGCCCCGAGCTCGACGCGATCCTCGCCGGCAAGCCGCCGTCGGCGGCCCGCATTCCGCGCAACGCGCCCCAGGTCGAAACGCGCGCCGTGTCGCTGCTGGCCGGGGTGCCGGGCGTGCGCAAGCTGGCCGTGCCGGCCTCCGTCGGCGATGGCGCCAGCCGGCCGTTCGAGGTGGTCGGCATTCCGCTGCCGGAAGCGGGCTTTCATGTGGTGGAGATTGCCTCGCCGAGCCTGGGCGCGGCGCTGCTGGGCAAGCCGGCGCCGATGTATGTGCGGACCGCGGCGCTGGTGACCAATCTGGGCGTGCACTTCAAGGCCGGGCGCGACAACGCGATGGCCTGGGTCACCACGCTCGACGGCGGCAAGCCGGTGCGCGAGGCCAATGTCGCGGTGCGCGATTGCAGCGGCAAGCTGATCGCCACCGCGCGCACCGACGATGCCGGCGTGGCGCGCTTCGGCCGGCTCGGCGCTGACGGCGCCGACGGCGCCAGCGGTTCCGGCCGCTATTGCGAGGACACCGGGCTATCGGGCTACTTCGTGTCGGCCCGCATCGTCGCCGCGCACCCGCAGGCGCGCGGCCAGGCCGACATGGCCTTCGTGATGTCGGACTGGAACCGCGGCATCGAGAGCTGGCGCTTCCATGTGCCGACCGATACCAGCCCCACGCCGACCGTCCGCGCGCATACGGTGTTCGACCGCACGCTGCTGTCGGCGGGCGAGACCGTCTCGATGAAGCACTACCTGCGCGTCGAGACCTCGAACGGCTTCGCACTGCCGCCGGGCGGGGAGTCCGGACAGTTGCCCGACAAGCTGGTGATCCGCCACGAGGGCAGCGGCCAGACTTACGAGCAGCCGCTGCAATGGCGTACCACGGCCACCGGCGGGCGCAGCGCCGAGAGCCGCTTCGCGTTGCCGCCGGCCGCCAGGCTGGGCCGCTATACGGTCGAGCTGGCCGACGCGCGCCAGCGCAGCCATGACAGCGGCGCCTTCCGCGTCGAGGCCTTCCGCCTGCCGGTGCTGACCGGCACGGTGCGCGCCGCGGCCACGGGCGGCGCCCAGGCGCTGGTCGCGCCGAAGTCGCTGCCGCTGGACGTGGAGGTCCACTACGTGTCCGGCGGCGCCGCGGCGGGTTTGCCGGTGCGGGTGTCCGCGCTGCTGCGCGACCGCCTGCCGCGCTTTGCCGATGCCGCCGGCTACAGCTTCGATGCGCCGCGCGCGCCGGACGAGCAGCGCGACGAATCCGACGAGGTAGAGGACCAGGACGCCGGCCAGACCGCGCCGCACGACGGCCAGACGCTGATCGCCGACAAGCGCGCGCTGACGCTGGACGCCAACGGCGGCGGTCGCCTGACGCTGGACACGCTGCCGCCGGTCACCGCGCCGCGCGATCTGCTGGTCGAGGCGGCCTTCGCCGACCCCAATGGCGAGATCCAGACGCTGCGGCAGACGCTGCCACTGTGGCCGGCCGCGGTGGTGGCCGGCATTCGCGCCGACGACTGGGTCGCGGTCAAGCGCCAGGCCACGGTGCAGGGCATCGCGCTCGATATCGACGGCAAGCCGCGCGCCGGCGTGCCGATGGAGGTCCATGCGCGCGCCCGCATCACGACGTCGGCGCGCAAGCGCGTGGTCGGCGGCTTCTATCGTTACGACAACCGCACCGAGGTGCGCGACCTGGGCAAGGTCTGCGAGGCCAGGACCGATACGCGCGGCCGCATGCAGTGCTCGGTGACGCTGGAACAGACCGGCGAGGTCGAACTGGTCGCCCGCGCCCGCGACGATGCGGGGCGCGTCTCCGAGGCGGCCACCAGCGTCTGGGTCACCGGCCAGGGCGAGCTGTGGTTCGGCGGCGAGAACCACGACCGCATCGACCTGCTGCCCGAGCGGCCGTCCTATGCGCCCGGCGATACCGCGCGCTTCCAGGTGCGGATGCCGTTCCGCCAGGCCACTGCGCTGGTGGCGGTCGAACGCGAAGGCATCCTCGAGACCAGCGTGGTGACGCTGGCCGGCAAGGACCCGACCGTCAGCGTCAAGGTCAAGCCCGAGTGGGGACCGAACGTCTACGTGTCGGTGCTGGCGCTGCGCGGACGCCTGCACGAGGTGCCCTGGTATTCCTTCTTCACCTGGGGCTGGCGCGAGCCGCGCGAATGGTGGCGCGCCTTCCGCAGCGAGGGGCGCGAATACGTCGCGCCGACGCCGCTGGTCGATCTGTCCAGGCCGGCGTTCCGGCTGGGACTCGCCGAGATCCGCGTCGGCAACGAGGCGCACCGGCTCGACGTCAAGGTCGCCACCGACCGCGCCAGCTACCCGGTGCGCGGCCAGGCCAGGGTGACGGTGCAGGTCACGCTGCCGGACGGCAAGCCGGCGGCCAACGGCGAAGTCGCGCTCGCCGCGGTCGACGAGGCGCTGCTCGAGCTGATGCCGAACACCAGCTGGAACCTGCTCGAGGCGATGCTGCAGCGGCGCAGCTACGGTGTCGAGACCGCGACCGCGCAGATGGAGATCGTCGGGCGGCGCCACTATGGCCGCAAGGCGGTGCCGGCCGGTGGCGGCGGCGGCAAGAATCCGACGCGCGAGCTGTTCGACACGCTGCTGCTGTGGAATCCGCGCGTGCAGCTCGACGCGGCCGGCAAGGCGGCGCTGACGGTGCCGCTGAACGATTCGCTGACGCGCTTTCGCATCGTCGCGGTCGCCGATCTCGGGGTCGCCCGCTTCGGCACCGGCAGCGCCACCGTGGCGGCGACGCAGGACCTGCAGCTGATTTCCGGCCTGCCGCCGCTGGTGCGCGAGGGCGACCGCTATCGCGCGATGTTTACGCTGCGCAATACCACGGCGCGCGCGATGACGGTGGAGGTTGGCGCGCGCAGCGTGGCGGCCGGCGCCGCCGGTGGTGCCGCCTCCGGCGCCGTGGCCGGCGATCCGGCAGCCGACGCGGGGACGGCAACGCTGCCCACGCAGACCGTATCGGTACCGGCCGGACAGGCGCGCGAGATCGGCTGGGACGTGGTCGCACCGCTGCTGGCGCAGGCGAGCGGCCAGCCCACGGTCACCGAGAGCGAGCTGCAGTGGGAAATCGCGGCCACCGAACAACGCAAGGGCGACGGCAAGAGCGAGGACAGCGCACCCGCGTCGGACCGGATCCGCATCGGCCAGCGGCTGGCCGCGGCGGTACCGCTGACCGTGCAGCAGGGCACGCTGGCGCAACTGGCGCCGGGCCTGTCGGTGCCGGTCCGCGCGCCCGCGGCCGCGCTGCGCGATCCCGCCGGTGCGCCGCGCGGCGGCCTGCAGATCGGCCTGCAGTCGACGCTGGCGGGGGGTCTGCCGGGCGTGCGCGACTGGTTCGCCCGCTATCCGTATACCTGCCTGGAGCAGCGCGCGTCGAAGGCGGTCGGCCTGGGCGACGCCGCGCTCTGGCAGTCGCTGATGGCGCAGCTGCCCGCCTATCAGGACGACGACGGGCTGGTGGCGTACTTCCCGATGCAGGGCGAGGCGATGCGCGATGGCGGCAGCGAGGTGCTGACCGCCTATCTGCTGGCGTTGGCCGACGAGGCCCACCGCGCCGGGCTGCCGTTGCAATTGCCGGCGCAGGCGCGCGAGCGGATGGAGCAGGCGCTGGCCGCCTTCGTCGAGGGCCGGCTGCAGCGCCGCGCCTGGGCGCCGTCCTCCGACCTGGAGATCCGCAAGCTGGCCGCGCTGGAGGCGCTGTCGCGCGGTGGCAAGGCGCAGGCCCGCATGCT
Source organism: Cupriavidus sp. JZ107 (assembly GCF_053903255.1). Taxonomy (NCBI): domain Bacteria; kingdom Pseudomonadati; phylum Pseudomonadota; class Betaproteobacteria; order Burkholderiales; family Burkholderiaceae; genus Cupriavidus; species Cupriavidus sp. JZ107. The sequence goes on from NZ_CP096481.1 coordinate 24,815, forward strand.
CGGTTCGATCCAGATCGCGCCGCAGCAGTGGCCGACCTCGGCGCTGCTCGACTGGACCGCGCTGCTGCAGCGCCTGCCCGATGTGCCGCAGCGCGAGGCGCGGCTGGCCGAGGCGCAGCGGCTGCTGCGCGCGCGGCTGGACCTGCAGGGCACGCGGCTGGCGTTCTCGACTGAGCGTGACGACCACTGGTGGTGGCTGATGGCCGGCGGCGACATCAACGCCGCGCGGCTGCTGACGCTGGCGCTGGAGCTGCCCGAGTGGCGCGAGGATGCGCCGCGGCTGGCGAGCGGCCTGCTGGGCCGCCAGAGCGCCGGTGCGTGGAGCACCACCAATGCCAATGCCTGGGGCGTGCTGGCGGTGCGCCGCTTCGCGCAGATCTTCGAGCGCGAGCCGGTCGGCGGCGCGACCCGCGTGACGCTGGGTGACGCTTCGCGCAGCTTCGACTGGCGCTCGGCCGCGGCCGGCAAGGACGGCGTGGCGGCGGGCGCGCTGATGCTGCCGTGGCCGTCGCAGCCTCTCCAGCCTTCACAGCCGCCACAGCCGGGCCCGCCCGCCGCGCCCGCCACGCTGCAGCTGCAGCACGACGGCGCCGGCCGCCCGTGGGCGACGGTGCGCGCGCTGGCGGCGGTGCCGCTGGCCGAGCCGATTGCCGCCGGCTACCGCATCCGCCGCAGCGTCAGCGCGGTCGAGCAGGCCACGCCGGGACGCTGGTCGCGCGGCGACATCTATCGCGTCAAGCTGGAGATCGACGCGCAGGCTGACATGACGTGGGTGGTGGTCAGCGATCCGGTGCCCGCGGGCGCCACCATCCTGGGCAGCGGCCTGGGCCGCGACTCGCAGATCGCCACGCGCGGCGAGCGCCGCACCGGCGCCTGGCCTGCCTTCAGCGAGCGCACGCCGCAGGCCTACCGCGAGTACTACGCGCATCTGCCCAAGGGCACGGCGACCATCGAGTACACCGTGCGGCTGAACAACGCCGGCGAGTTCGCGCTGCCACCGACCCGGGTCGAGGCGATGTATGCGCCCGAGGTGTTCGGCGCCGCGCCCAATGCGCGCTTGACCGTGGGGCCGCGTTCGTGAGCGATGTCCTCGAACGGCGCGGCTGGACGATGCCGCCGCGCGTGCGCGAATGGTGGATGGCCGGCGCCGTCGCCGGCACCATCTATGGCGCGCTGCTGCTGAGCGCCGCGCTGGAGCTGCCGCCCGGCACGCCGCTGACGGGCAGCTTCGCCTGGCAGCCGGCGTGGAAGACGGCAATGGCGCTGCTGCTGGCGCGGGCGGCGTGGTTCCATCCGGTGCGCCGCGAGCGCCGCTGGCTGGTCGCCGCGCTGCTGTTCTCCGCGGTGGGCGATCTGCTGCTGGCGGTGCCGTGGCTGCCGCTCTCCTTCTCCGGCGGGCTCGGCTTCTTCCTGCTGGCGCATCTGTGCTATCTCGCGCTGCTGCTGCCGCTGGTCGGCGACGACCGGCCGCACCGGCTGCTCGCCTGCGGCGCGGTGATCGGCACGGTCGGCACGCTGCTGGGGCGCTTCTGGCCCAACCTCGGCACGCTGCGCGTCGAGGTCTGCGCCTATGTCGTCGCGCTGACCGCGATGGCGTGCGCGGCGCTGCTGGCGCGGCTGCCGACGCCGCTGGCCGCGCTCGGCGCGCTGTGCTTCGTCGTGTCCGACGCGCTGATCGGCATCGCGCGCTTCCTGTCGCCGTTCGACCGTTTCGAGCTGGGCATCTGGTGGACCTATGCCGCGGCCCAGGTATTGCTGGTCGCCGGCATCGTCGCGGGACGGCGGCCATGACGCGGGCCGCGCGATGGCCCGGCATCCGGCGCGCTGCCTTCGCGGCGGCGCTGCTTGGTGCGCTGCTGTCGGCGATACCGTCGGCGCCGGCGATCGCCGACACGCTGCCCGGCTTCGACCAGGTACGCGACAGCTACCGCGGCGCCGACGTGATCGTGCGCGACCGCCATGGCGAGCCGGTCGCCACGGTCCGGACCGATTTCAGCGCGCGGCGCGGGCAATGGGTGGCGCTCGACGAGATCTCGCCGGCGGTGCGCACCGCGATCGTGCTGTCCGAGGACCGGCGCTTCTACCGGCACAGCGGCGTCGACTGGCAGGGCGTGGCCGGCGCGGCCTGGGCCAATCTGTGGAACACGCGCACACGCGGCGCGTCGACGCTGACGATGCAGCTGGCCGCGCTGCTCGACGACGACCTGCGCCGCGGCGCGGGCGGACGCAGCGCGGCGCAGAAGATGAGCCAGGCCTGGCGCGCGGCGCGGCTCGAACGCGGCTGGAGCAAGAGCCAGATCCTCGAGGCCTATCTGAACCTGGTACCGCTGCGCGGCGAGCTGGTCGGCCTGTCGGCGCTGTCGCAGGGGCTGTTCGGCAAGCTGCCGAGCGGGCTCGACGCGCGCGAGGCGGCGCTGGCGGTGGCGCTGGTGCGCGCGCCCAATGCCGCGCCGGCGCGCGTGGCGCAGCGCGCCTGCCAGATCCTGCGCGAGATGGCGCAGCCGGACGGCTGCAACGGGCTGGACGGCTTTACGCAACTGGCGCTGGCGCGCGCCGCGATGCCGCCGGCCGGACCGGGCCGCGCGCAACTGGCGCCGCACCTGGGCCGGCTGCTGGTCGAGCGGGCCGCGCAGGGCGCGAGTCGCACCGCGCCGGCCGCGATCGACTCGACGCTCGATGCCGGCGTGCAGCGCCTGGCGACGGCCAGCCTGCAGCGGCATCTGCGCGAGCTGGCCGGACGCCATGTCGAGGACGGCGCGGTGGTCGTGCTCGATAACGCCAGCGGCGACGTGCTGGCCTATGTGGGCTCGTCGGGCACGCTGTCCGCGGCGGCGCAGGTCGACCATGCGGCCGCGCTGCGCCAGGCCGGCTCGACGCTGAAGCCTTTCCTCTATGCGCAGGCGCTGGAGGAGCGGCGCCTGACCGCGGCCTCGCTGCTGGACGACCGGCCGGTCAACCTGCCGACCGGCGGCGGCCTCTATATCCCGCGCAACTACGATGGCCGCTACGGCGGCTGGGTCAGCATGCGCGCCGCGCTGGCCGGATCGCTCAATGTGCCGGCGGTGCGCACGCTGGTGATGGTGACCCCGCACCGATTCCATCGGCGCCTGGTCGCGCTCGGGCTGCCGCTGACCGAGGCCGGCGACTACTACGGCTACAGCCTGGCGCTGGGCAGCGCCGACGTGTCGCTGCTGACGCTGACCAATGCCTACCGCACGCTGGCCAACCAGGGCCGCCAGGCCTCGGTGCGGATGCGGCTGGCCGAGCCGGCGCCGCGGCCGCTGGCGGTGATGTCGGCGGCGGCGACGCATGTGATCGGCGACGTGCTGTCCGACCGGCATGCGCGCGCGCGCACCTTCGGCCTCGACAGTCCGCTGACCACGCGCTTCTGGACCGCGGTCAAGACCGGCACCAGCAAGGACATGCGCGACAACTGGTGCATCGGCTGGTCGCAGCACTACACGGTCGGCGTCTGGGTCGGCAACGCCAGCGGCGCGGCGATGCGCGATGTGTCCGGCGTATCGGGCGCGGCGCCGGTCTGGCACGAGGTGATGGCGTACCTGCATCGCGACCGCGCGAGCCGGCCGCCTGCCATGCCCGCGGGTGTCGAGCGCGTGCCGGTGCGGTTCGAAGGCGTACCCGAGCCTGCGCGGGACGAGGTGTTCCTGGCCGGTACCGCGGTGCCGCTCGTCGCGGTCGGCAGCCACCAGGAGGGCACGCCGGTGGCTCGGTTGGCGGCGGAGCGCGTCCGGGGCGCGGCGATCGCCAGCCCGGCCGACGGCACCGTGTTCGCGCTCGATCCCGATATTCCGCCGCAGGCGCAGCGCGTGTGGCTGCACGCCGAGGATGTCGCCGGCCGGACCGCGCGCGCGGTGGCGTGGCGGCTCGACGGCAAGCGGCTCGGCCGTGGCGGCAAGCTGGCCTGGCTGCCCTGGCCCGGCCGGCATCGGCTCGAACTGGTCGATGCCGGCGGCACGGTGCTCGATACGGTGCGCATCGAGGTGCGCGGCGCGACCGTGCGCGAAGGGCGCGACGGTCCGCCGCCGCCGCGGGGCAGGACGGCGGTGAGGCAGGGCGCCGCGGCGGAGCGCGGATGATCGCCGCCTCGCCGCCTCGCCGCCGTCGGCCGCTACTCTCAGATTCCCAGCGTTCCCAGGAGCTCGATCCCATGCCTACCGAACCGATTGCCTCGCCGACCGCCTCACAGACCGCCTCACAGACCGCCTCGCCGATGCTGCTCGATGCCGCCCAGACCGCGGCGCGGCTGCCGTATCCGGATCTGGCCGTCGCCATTGCCGACATGCTCGGCGAACTGCGCGCCGGCACCGCGATGGCGCCGCCGCGGCTGGCGCTGCCGGTCGGCGACGTGAGCGCCGCGGCCCCGCGGGGCGAGGGAACGCTGCTGGTGATGCCGGCACGCAATGCCGACCTGGTGATGACCAAGAACATCACCGTCCATCCGGGCAATCCGGCGCGCGGGCTGCCCAATATCCTCGGCGAAGTGGTGGTGGCCGACGCGCATACCGGCGTGCGGCTGGCGCTGCTGGACGGACCGACGGTGACCGGACGACGCACGGCCGCGGTGTCGCTGCTGGCGGCGCAGCGCTTCGCCGCGCGGCCCGACGGCGAGCTGCTGATCGTCGGCGCCGGCGTGCAGGCCACCACGCATCTCGAGGCCTTCGCCGCCGGGCTGCCGCTGCGGCGGGTCTGGCTGCATTCGCGCACGGCGGACAAGGCCCATGCGCTGGCGGCGCATGCGCGGCGGCTTGGCCTGGAGGCCGAGGTCATCGAATCGTCCGGCGACATCGACACGGTGCTCGCGCGCGTGTCGATGGTGGTCACCGTGACGTCGAGCCGCACGCCGGTGCTGCCGGACCTGGCCGCCGGCTGCTGGCGCGACGACCACTTCATCGCCGCGGTCGGGGCGTTCCGGCCCGACATGTGCGAGCTGCCGCCGGCGCTGTGCCGCGGCGCCGCGCAGGCGGGACGGTTGCTGGCCGATACGCTGTTCGGCATCGAGGACGAGGCCGGCGACCTGCTGCAGGCCGGCATCGACTGGGCCGCGGTGCAGCCGTTCGAGACGGCGATCCTGGCCGCCGACGCGATCCGCGCACGCAGCGGCAGTCCGCTGGTGTTCAAGAGCGTCGGCTATGCGCTTTGGGATCTGGCGGCCTGCGCGCTGGCGGTCCGAAGCGCCGGCGCATGACGGCGCCGACGGTGTGGAAGGCGCCGATGGGGCCGATGGGGCCGATGGGGCCGATGGGGCCGATGGGGCCGATGGGGCCGATGGGGCCGATGGGGCCGATGGGGCCGATGGGGCCGATGGGGCCGATGGCGCCGATGGCGCCGGTCGCATCCGGCCGCCGGTCGCTGTCACATTCCTGAGACACTTCTGCCGCCTCTCTCCCGGCTGTGGTGGCCCTTTGGATACCGCGGATTGCGGTAAACCCTCGATTTAGTGGCGCGCCTCTACAAAATGTCTCGAGATTGAAACGATGACGGCATCGGCAGCGGGATAATGCTGCCCTTGCAGTTGAAAACCACGAAGGAGAGAGGATGTCGCACAACAAGAAAATCCTGGTGGCTGTCGCGGCCATGGTAGTGGGCGGAGCCGCCCAGGCACAGTCGGCCGGCAGCACCGTCGTCAGCGCGGGCTGGTTCCGCGTGATGCCGAACAGCTCGGCCGATCCGCTGACCATCGACAGCGTCGGTGGCCGCCCGGTGAACATGCAGCGTCCCAATACCGGCGCCGACATCAAGGCGGCCAATACGCTGGGCCTGTCGATCGACCACTTCGTCACCGACCACATCTCGGCCGAGTTCGTCGTCGGTATCCCCCCGGAGCACGATGTCGAGGGCGACAAGGGCTACGGCAGGTACGGCAAGCTCGGTACGGTGCGCCAGTGGAGCCCGGCGGTGCTGGTCAAGTACCACTTCCTCGAGCCCGCCTCGCGCTTCCGCCCCTATGTGGGCCTGGGCGTCAACTACACCTGGTTTACCGACGAGACGATCACCAACCAGCAGTTCGTGCGCCAGGAGTTCGGCCCGAACGCCACGATGACCGCGAGCGCCAAGTCGTCGTGGAATCCGGTCTTCAACATCGGCGCGAACTACAAGATCAACGAGCGCTGGCATGTGGGCCTGTCGGTGTCCTACCTGCCGCTGGATACCCGCGCGACCTTCGTCACGCGCAATTCCGCGCAGGGCGGCGCCACCGTGGTGTCGCATACCAAGATCAAGATCGATCCGATCGTGACCTTCCTGAACGTCGGCTACCGCTTCTGAGCGTCCGCTATGACGTCATTCCCGCGCGCGCGGGAATCCAGCGTCTTTTGAAGCCACTGGGTCCCCGCCTGCGCGGGGACGACGACCCAAGGCCGGCTCAGCCCTTGACCGGATAGCCCGCCGCTTCGATCGCCTCCCGCACCTCCTGCACATCGGCGTCCGCTTCTACGCTGACCGCCTGCGCCGCAATATCGGCCGACACGCGCGCGTCGGGATCGACCTGCTTCACCGCACGCGTGATCGCACCCACGCAGTGATTGCAGGACATGCCTTCCACTTGAAACTGCATCATCGTTGAACTCCTCGGTATGGGTGATGAATCCGGGCCACTCGTCGTCCCCGCGAAAGCGGGGACCCAGCGGCTTCAGCAGGCGGTGGATTCCCGCGTGCGCGGAAATGACGCGACGGCATTCCGGTACAACGGCGCCATTCTGAACCTTCCCATCATGTCAACCGCAAGCGCCGCCGCCGCATCGCGAAAACTGGCGCATCGGCCTTGACCTTCCTAGCATGGTAAGGTCCAGCATCCAGTGACAGGCTATGTCAACGAGGATGTCAACCGCCATGTCCACTTCTTCACTTCCGCTGTCGCCGGCCCCCTCCGGTGCCGATACCACGCCCGCCGCGCCCGAATGGCGCCTGCCGATCGAGGGGATGACCTGCGCCTCCTGCGTGCGCCGGGTCGAGAACGCGCTGGCCAAGGTGCCGGGCGTGCGTTCGGTCGCCGTCAACCTGGCCACCGAGGAGGCCACCGTGCAGGCCGACAGCGCCGCCGTGCTGCCCGCGGCCGCCGACGCCGTCGCCGCCGCCGGCTACGCGGTGCCACGTACCGAGCTGGAGCTGACGATGCGGGAGATGACCTGCGCCTCCTGCGTGGGCCGCGTCGAACGCGCGCTGCGCGCGGTGCCCGGCGTGGTCGACGCGCAGGTCAATCTGGCGACCGAGCGCGCCCTTGTGACACTGGTTGGCGGCAACGCGGCCGACATGCTGCCGGTGCTGACAGAGGCCGTGTCCCGCGCCGGCTACGCCGCCGAACCGGTGGTCGAGGCGGCGACGGGCGGGCAGACCGTGCCCGCGCGCGCCGCCGACTTGTGGTCCGGACCGTGGGCCGTGGCGATCCCGGCCGCGCTGTCGCTGCCGCTGGTCGCGCCGATGGTGCTCGGCTGGTTCGGCGTCGCCTGGAACGTGCCGGCGCTGTGGCAATGGCTGCTGGCCACGCCGGTGCAGTTCGTGTTCGGCTGGCGTTTCTACCGCGCGGGCTGGAAGGCGGCGCGCGCCGGCACCGGCAATATGGATCTGCTGGTCGCGCTCGGCACCTCGGCGGCCTACGGCCTGTCGCTGTGGCTGATCTGGCGCGGTGCCGCCGCCCATGGCGAGGGCCACCCGCATCTGTACTTCGAAAGCGCGGCGGTGGTGATCACGCTGGTCCGGCTCGGCAAATGGCTCGAGGTCCGCGCCAAGCGGCAGACCGCGGACGCGATCCGCGCGCTGGCCGCGCTGCGGCCGGATACCGCGCGCGTGCGCCGCGACGGCGTCGACACCACGGTGCCGCTGGCACAGGTGCGCGTCGGCGACGAAGTGATCGTGCTGCCGGGCGAGCGCATTCCGGTCGACGGCGTGGTGATCGACGGCGACAGCCATGCCGACGAATCGATGCTGACCGGCGAAAGCCTGCCGGTGCCCAAGCATGTCGACGACCGCGTGACCGGCGGCGCCATCAACGGCGAGGGCCGGCTGGTGCTGCGTACCGCCGCGGTCGGCGCGGAAACGGTGCTGGCCCGGATCATCCGCATGGTCGAGCATGCGCAGGCGGCCAAGGCACCGATCCAGCGCCTGGTCGACCGCGTCAGCGCGGTGTTCGTGCCGGTGGTGCTGGCGATCGCGCTGGTCACGCTGCTGGGCTGGGGCTTGGCGCTGGGCGACTGGCAGTCGGCGTTGCTGAACGCGGTGGCGGTGCTGGTGATCGCGTGCCCGTGCGCGCTGGGCCTGGCCACGCCGACCGCGATCATCGCCGGCACCGGCGCGGGCGCGCGCGCCGGCATCCTGGTCAAGGACGCCGAGGCGCTGGAGACCGCGCATCGCGTCAATGTGGTCGCGTTCGACAAGACCGGCACGCTGACCGTCGGACAGCCGGAAGTCGTGGCGCTGGTATCGGCCGACGCAACTGCCGACGCAACGGCGGGCGACGGCTCGTCGCTGCTGCTGCAGCGGCTGGCCGCGCTGCAGGCCGGCAGCGAACATCCGCTGGCCCGTGCGGTGCTGCACGCCGCCGAGCAGCGCGAGTTGACGGTGCCGGTCGCCAGCGAACTGCGCGCGCTGCCGGGCCGCGGCATCAGCGGGCGCATCGACGGCGTCGCCTGGGCCCTTGGCAGCGAGCGGCTGCGCAAGGAACTGGGCGCGTCGCTGGACGAAGGCGCCGCGCTGCAGCGCGAAGCCGATGCGCTGCGCCAGGCCGGCCGCACGGTGTCGTGGCTGATCGCGATCGATGCGCGCCGCGTCGAAGGGCTGGTCGCGTTCGGCGATGCGATCAAGCCGGGCGCGCGCGAAGCGGTGGCGCGCCTGCATGCGGCCGGCGTGCGTACCGTGATGCTGTCCGGCGACAGCCAGGGCGCCGCGGCGCAGGTCGCCGACGCGCTCGGCATCGACGACGTGCAGGCCGAGGTGCTGCCCGAGGACAAGGCCGCGCGCGTGGCGGCGCTCAAGCGCGGCGGCGCGGTGGTCGCGATGGTCGGCGACGGCGTCAACGATGCGCCGGCGCTGGCCGCGGCCGACGTGGGCATCGCGATGTCCACCGGTACCGACGTGGCGATGCACGCGGCCGGCATCACGCTGATGCGCGGCGACCCGGGCCTGGTTGCCGATGCGCTGGCGATGTCGCACCGGACCGTGCGCAAGATCCGGCAGAACCTGTTCTGGGCCTTCATCTACAACGTGATCGGCATCCCGCTGGCGGCGGCCGGCCTGCTCAGCCCGGTGGTGGCGGGCGCGGCGATGGCCTTCTCGAGCGTCAGCGTGGTCGGTAACGCGCTGCTGCTGCGGCGCTGGCGGCCCGAAGCGGGCACGCAGTCGGCCGGCACGCAGGCAGCAGGCCAGCCGGCAGCGCAGCGCTGAAACATGGAGGAAGCAAGGCGATGAATATCGGCGAAGCGGCGGCCGCCTCGGGCGTGTCCGCCAAGATGATCCGGCACTACGAATCGATCGGGCTGCTGCCCGTGCCGCCGCGCAGCGAAGGGGGCTATCGGCGCTACGACGAGCGCGCGCTGCATACCTTGCGCTTCGTGCGGCGCGCCCGTAATCTCGGGTTCTCGCTGGACGAGATCCGCAACCTGCTGCTGCTGTGGCAGGACCGCGGGCGCGCCAGCGCGGACGTCAAGGCGCTGACGCTGCGCCATGTCGCCGAACTGGAAACGCGCATCGCGGAACTGGTGGCGATGCGCGACACGCTGCGCTCGCTGGCCGAGGCGTGCAGCGGCGACGAGCGGCCGGACTGCCCGATCCTCGCCGACTTCGCCGAGCCCGGGCGCGCGCCGTGCTCCGGCGATGCGCCAGACGGCAAGGCGCCCAACGGCAATGCGGGCCACGCCTGCCACTCTTGAACGCTGACCTGCGCGCGGCCGCGCCGCGTGCCGGGAAGGAGAGCGATCGCATGGATGCATCCCAGGCCACCGCCATCGCGCCGGCCGAAAGCCGCCAGCGGATGCGCGACGGCACCGAGCTGCTGCTGCGCACCTGGCTGCCCGATTCGCGTCTGTGGCCCGAACCGTCGGGCACGCTGCTGCTGGTGCACGGGCTGGCCGAGCACTGCGGGCGCTACGCGCACGTGGCGGCGCGGCTGTGCGCGCTGGGTCTGCGCGTGCTGGCCTACGACCAGCGCGGCCACGGGGCGAGCGGCGGCGCGCGCATGGTGGCCGAGCGGCCCGATGTGTTCCTCGAGGACCTGGTGCAGATCTACGACGGCGCGGTGCAGCGTTGGCCCGAACTGCCGATCGTGCTCGGCCACAGCATGGGCGGGCTGGTCGCCGCGCGGCTGGCGACCTCGCGCGTGCGGCCGGTGCGCGCGCTGGTGCTGTCTTCGCCCGCACTCGCGCTGCGCATCGACGGCGCGATGCTGACGCTGCAGCGGATGCTGCTGACGCTGGCGCCGAACCTGCGCGTACCCAGTCCGATCCGTCCGTCCGACCTCAGCCACGATCCCGCCGAAGTCGCCAGCTATCGCAGCGATCCGCTGGTGCAGCGCACGCTGACGGCCGGCATCCTGCACAGCATGATGCTCGGCATCGAACGCGCGCAGGCCGATGCGCCGCTGCTCGAGGCGCCGACGCTGCTGCTGGTGGCGGGGGCCGATCGCGTGGTCGATCCGGCGGGCAGCCGGCGCTTCTGCGACAATGCGCCGGCCGACCTGCGCGAATGCGTCTGGTTCGAGCACGCCTACCACGAGATCTTCAACGAGCAGGCGGCGCTGCGGACCGAGGTGCTCGACGCGCTGAGCGACTGGCTGCGCCGCCATCTGCAGCCGGTGGCGGACGCGGACCGCTGAAGCGCACGACGACGCGATCGCCGGTATCGATCCCGCACCGGACTTCCGGCACCGAAGACACGAGGCACCACGCACCACGCACCACGCAAAACGCACGACGCACGACGCACGACGCACGACGCACGACGCACAATGCCTCGGCTTGCCGGCCGTCCTCCCGCGGCGGACGACCGCATCTTGATCGACTTTCCTACCAGAAGAAGAGCATGGAGACCTACGACTACATCATCGTCGGCGGCGGCACCGCGGGCTGCGTGCTGGCCAACCGGCTGACGCAGGACGCCGACGTCAGCGTGCTGCTGCTCGAGGCGGGCGGCAAGGACGACTACCACTGGATCCATATTCCGGTGGGCTACCTGTACTGCATCGGCAATCCGCGCACCGACTGGATGTACCGCACCGTCGCCGAGCCCGGACTGAACGGGCGCTCGCTGATCTATCCGCGCGGCCGCGTGCTGGGCGGCTGCTCGTCGATCAACGGCATGATCTACATGCGCGGGCAGCGCGAGGACTACGACGAGTGGGCCCGCATCACCGGCGACGACGGCTGGCGCTGGGACAACGTGCTGCCGCTGTTCAAGCGCAGCGAGGACCATCATCGCGGCGCCAACGACTTTCACGGCGCCGGCGGCGAATGGCGCGTCGAGCCGCAGCGCCTGCGCTGGGACATCCTGGAGCGCTTCATCGACGCGGCCGAGCAGACCGGCATTCCGCGCACCGACGACTTCAACCGCGGCGACAACTTCGGCGTCGGCTACTTCGAGGTCAACCAGCGCCGCGGCATCCGCTGGAACACGTCGAAGGCCTTCCTGCGGCGCGCCTCCGAACGGCCGAACCTGACCATCGTCACCGGCGCGCAGGTCAGCGAGCTGACCTTCGACGGACGCCGCTGCAGCGGCCTGCACTATGTCGGCGGCGGACAGCCCCATACGGTGGCGGCGCGGCGCGAGGTGATCCTCGCCGCGGGCGCGGTCAACACGCCGCAGCTGCTCGAGCTGTCCGGCATCGGCCAGCCCGAGCGGCTGCAGGCGCTCGGTATCGCCGTGCGGCAGGCGCTGCCCGGCGTCGGCGAGAACCTGCAGGACCATCTGCAGCTGCGCATGATCGTCAAGGTCGAGGGCGTGCGCACGCTGAACACGCGCGTCGGCAACTGGTGGGGCAAGCTCGGCATCGGGCTGCAATATGCATGGAACCAGAGCGGGCCGATGAGCATGGCGCCGTCGCAGCTCGGCGCGTTCGCGCGCTCGGATCCGGACCAGGCGCGGCCCAATGTCGAGTACCACGTGCAACCGCTGTCGCTCGACAAGTTCGGCGAGCCGCTGCACACCTTCAACGCCTTCACCGCCAGCGTCTGCAATCTGCGGCCGACCTCGCGCGGCAGCGTGCATATCGACAGCCCGGACTTCCGCCAGGCGCCGGTGATCGCGCCCAACTACCTGTCGACCGACGAGGACCGCAAGGTCGCGGCGGACTCGCTTCGGCTGACCCGCCGCATCGTCGCCGCTCCGGCGCTGGCACCGTACCGGCCGCAGGAATGGCTGCCGGGCCCGCATGTCGAGGACGACGAGTCGCTGGCGCGCGCGGCCGGCGATATCGGCACGACGATCTTCCATCCGGTCGGCACCTGCCGCATGGGCAGGTCCGACGATCCGCAGGCGGTGGTGGACCAGCGCCTGCGCGTGATCGGTGTGCAGGGCCTGCGCGTGGTCGACGCCTCGGTGATGCCGCTGATCACCTCGGGCAATACCAACTCGCCCACGATCATGATCGCCGAGCGCGCCAGCGACATGATCCGCGAGGACTGGCGCAGCGGCGCGCGCGGCTGACACGCCGGCGCAGCATGACGGTCGGCGCCGCCACCTGCGGCGCCGCACCGCTTCCCTTTGGCAGTTCTCCCCGGCGACACGTCCGCACTGCCTGACAAACATGACAGCTGGTTCATGTTTCAGGCTCAGTGCAAACCCGGATGTTTTGCGACGCAACAGGTGCCCACAATAGACGCCGGACAGTCGTGATGCCGCGCTCACATCCGCGCGGGCTTGCGCGCTTGCATCCGACCGCGCCGCCGCTGCCACCCAGCGCGCTGCCGCACACATAAATAAGACATTGCAGACAAGGCGATCCCCACGCGCGCCGCCATCGCGCAGCGCCGGCAGGGGTCGCGGGTCGAATCCGGGCACGACGGGCCAGAAGCCATGCGTCGCGCCGAACGAGGACGGGCAGGAGACATGAACCAGCAGGAAACCATCCTGGAGACGCGCAACCTCACCAAGGAGTTCAAGGGGTTCACCGCGGTCAGCGACGTCAATCTGCGGGTCAGGCGCGGGTCCATCCATGCGCTGATTGGCCCCAACGGAGCGGGCAAGACGACCTGCTTCAATCTGCTGACGAAATTCCTGGTGCCGACCACCGGCACCATCCTGTTCAACGGCACCGACATCACCGGCGAGAAGCCCGCGCAAATCGCGCGCCGCGGCGTGATCCGTTCGTTCCAGATCTCGGCGGTGTTTCCGCACCTGACCGTGCGCGAGAACGTGCGCATCGGGCTGCAGCGCAAGCTCGGCACGCATTTCCACTTCTGGCGCAGCGAACGCACGCTGTCGGTGCTCGACGACGAGGCGATGGCGCTGCTCGAGCAGGTCGGCCTGACCGAGTTCGCCGACACCGTGACCGTCAACCTGCCGTACGGCCGCAAGCGCGCGCTGGAGATCGCCACCACGCTGGCGATGGAACCGGAGCTGATGCTGCTCGACGAGCCGACGCAGGGCATGGGCCACGAGGACGTCGACCGCGTCACGCAACTGATCAAGAAGGTCTCGGCGGGGCGCACGATCCTGATGGTCGAACACAACATGAACGTGGTGTCGTCGATCGCTGACACGATCACCGTGCTGCAACGGGGCGCGATCCTGGCCGAAGGGCCATACGAGCAGGTCTCGAAGGATCCGCGCGTGATGGAAGCCTACATGGGCACGGCCGACGCCGAGCTGCAGGGCGCGCACTGACGGCAAGCGGGAACGAAGACATGGCAACCGACAATACCCCCGCCCTCGAGATCCGCGGCCTGCAGGCCTGGTACGGCGAATCGCACATCCTGCACGGGGTCGACCTGACCGTGAACCGCGGCGAGGTGGTCACGCTGCTGGGCCGCAACGGCGCCGGCCGCACCACCACGCTGCGCGCGATCATGGGCCTGACCGGCACGCGCAAGGGCTCGATCAGGATCGATGGCCACGAGACGATCCATCTGCCGACGCACAAGATCGCGCACTACGGCATCGGCTACTGCCCCGAGGAGCGCGGCATCTTCGCCAGCCTGTCCTGCGAGGAGAACCTGCTGCTGCCGCCGCAGCTCAAGGGCAACGGCGCCAAGCAGGGCATGAGCGAGGCCGAGATCTACGAGATGTTCCCGAATCTGGCCGAGCGCCGGCACAGCCAGGGCACGCGCCTGTCGGGCGGCGAGCAGCAGATGCTGGCGGTCGGCCGCATCCTGCGCACCGGCGCCAACCTGCTGCTGCTCGACGAGATTTCGGAAGGACTGGCACCGGTGATCGTGCAGGCGCTGGCCCGCATGATCCGGATGCTGAAGCAGAAGGGGTACACGGTGGTGATGGTGGAGCAGAACTTCCGCTTCGCCGCGCCGCTGGCGGACCGCTTCTATGTGATGGAGCACGGCACCATCGTCGAGCGCTTCGGCGCCGGCGAGCTCGAACAGAAGATGCCGGTGTTGCACGAACTGCTTGGGGTCTGATCCCTTCGGGGTCGCACGCATGACCGCAGTCAGGGGTCGCAGGTACGGTGTAGGAACGGGCGGCGCGAGGCCGCCGAAACACAGGAGACAAGCAATGAAGATCAAACGGCTCGCAGCCGCGATGGCGGCCTTGGTGACGGGCATGGCGGCCGGAGCGGCCTCCGCGCAGGTATCGGGTGATTCGGTCAAGATCGGCTTCATCACCGACATGTCGAGCTTGTACGCCGACATCGACGGCAAGTCGGGCGTCGAGGCCGTCAAGATGGCGATCGAGGACGCCGGCGGCAAGGTGCTCGGCAAGCCGATCGAGCTGCTGTCGGCCGACCACCAGAACAAGGCCGACATCGCCGCGTCGAAGGCGCGCGAATGGATGGACCAGCAGGGCCTGGACATGCTGCTGGGCGGCACCAACTCCGGTACCGCGCTGGCGATGAACAAGGTCGCGCAGGAAAAGAAGAAGGTCTACATCAACATCGGCGCGGGCACGGCCCGCCTGACCAACGAAGAGTGCTCGCCGTACACGGTGCACTACGCCTACGACACGGTGGCGCTGGCCAAGGGCACCGGCAGCGCGGTGGTCAAGCAGGGCGGCAAGTCGTGGTTCTTCCTGACCGCGGACTACGCCTTCGGCCATTCGCTGGAGAACGACACCTCGGCGGTGGTCAAGGCCAATGGCGGCACGGTGGTCGGCTCGGTGCGCCACCCGCTGTCGGCGTCGGACTTCTCGTCGTTCCTGCTGCAGGCGCAGTCGTCGAAGGCGCAGATCCTGGGCCTGGCCAACGCCGGTGGCGACACGATCAACTCGATCAAGGCGGCCAAGGAATTTGGCATCACCAAGAACATGAAGATCGCCGGCCTGCTGATGTTCATCAACGATGTGCACAGCCTCGGACTGAAGAACACCGAAGGGCTGTTGATGACCGACAGCTGGTACTGGGACATGAACGACGAGACCCGCAAGTTCGCCAACCGCTTCTTCGCCAAGAACAAGAAGATGCCGAGCAGCCTGCAGGCGGCCGACTACTCCGCGGTGCGTACCTACCTGAAGGCGGTCGAGGCGGCCAAGACCGACGATCCGGACAAGGTGATGGCCGAGCTGAAGAAGGCGAAGATCGACGACTTCTACACCAAGGGCTATATCCGTGCCGATGGCCGCGCCATCCACGACATGTACCTGATGCAGGTCAAGAGCCCGGCCGAGTCGAAGAAGCCGTGGGACTACCTGAAGGTCGTGGCGACGATCCCGGGCGACCAGGCCTTCACGACGCCCGCCGAGTCGAAGTGCGCGCTGCTGAAGAAGTAAGCGAAGGCGGCCCGGCGTTGCGCGCGTTGCGCATCGCCGCGGCCCGATGAACGACCGGCGCCGCGTGCGCGTTCGCTGCCGCCGGCCCATGCCTTCCTCGATGGAGGGCGGGCCGGCGCGGAACGGGCCCGCGGCGCCGCATAGCTGAAGCCTGCGATGGACATCTTCGGTATTCCCTTGCCCGCCATGTTGTCCCAGCTGCTGCTCGGGCTGGTCAACGGGGCGTTCTATGCGATGTTGAGCCTTGGCCTGGCGGTGATCTTCGGCCTGCTCAACGTCATCAATTTCGCGCACGGCGCGCTGTTCATGCTCGGCGCGGTGCTGGCCTGGATGGGCATGGAGTACGCCGGGCTCAACTACTGGGTGATGCTGCTGCTCGCTCCGGTCGTGGTCGGCGTGCTCGGCGTGGTCATCGAGAAGACGATGCTGCGCTGGATCTACAAGCTGGACCATATCTATGGCCTGCTGCTGACGCTGGGCATCACGCTGGTGATCGAGGGCGTGTTCCGCTCGATCTACGGCGTCTCGGGCCTGCCGTATTCGACGCCGGAACTGCTGTCGGGCGCGACCGACCTCGGCTTCATGATCCTGCCGAACTACCGCGCCTGGGTCGTGGTGGCCTCGCTGGCGGTGTGCCTGGCGACCTGGTACATGATCGAGAAGACCAAGCTCGGCGCCTATCTGCGCGCCGGCACCGAGAACCCGAAGCTGGTCGAGGCCTTCGGCGTCAACGTGCCGCTGATGGTCACGCTGACCTACGGCTTTGGCGTCGCGCTGGCCGCCTTCGCCGGCGTGCTGGCCGCGCCGGTGATCCAGATCTCCCCACTGATGGGGCAGAACCTGATCATCGTGGTGTTCGCGGTGGTCGTGATCGGCGGCATGGGCTCGATCCTCGGTTCGATTGTCACCGGCCTCGGCCTGGGCGTGATCGAGGGGCTGACCAAGGTGTTCTATCCGGAAGCGTCGTCGACCGTGGTGTTCCTGATCATGGTGATCGTATTGCTGCTGCGGCCGGCCGGGCTGTTCGGGAGGGAGAAGTGATGGACGGACAAAGCGCATCGCGCGCACAGGGACCCCAGGGCACGCAAGCCTCGACGCCGGCGCAGGCCGGCGCCGCGCGCGGCGGCGTGCCGCGTACCGTGCCGCTGCTGTTCTATGGCCTGCTGCTGGTCGCGCTGATCGCCGCGCCGATGGCCGGCGCCTATCCGGTGTTCGTGCTGAAGGTGCTGTGCTTCGCGCTGTTTGCCTGCGCGTTCAATCTGCTGATCGGCTACACCGGCCTGCTGTCGTTCGGCCACGCGGCCTTCTTCGGCGGCGCTGGCTATGTGGCGGGCCATGCGATGAAGGTGTGGGGCGTGACGCCGGAAGTCGGGCTGGTGCTCGGCACGCTGGCCGGCGCGGCGATCGGCTATGTGGTCGGCGCGCTGGCGATCCGGCGCCAGGGCATCTATTTCTCGATGATCACGCTGGCGCTGGCGCAGATGCTGTTCTTCTTCTGCCTGCAGGCGCCGTTCACCGGCGGCGAGGACGGGCTGCAGGGCATTCCGCGCGGCAAGCTGTTCGGCGTGCTGTCGCTGTCGGACGACCTGACGCTGTACTACGTCGCGCTGCTGATCCTGGTGCTGGCCTTCGCGCTGATCGTCCGCACCGTGCATTCGCCGTTCGGCCAGATCCTGAAGGCGATCAAGGAGAACGAGCCGCGCGCGATCTCGCTGGGCTACGACACCGACCGCTTCAAGCTGATGGCCTTCGTGCTGTCGGCGGCGCTGTCGGGGCTGGCCGGCGCGATCAAGGCGCTGGTGCTGGGCTTCGAGACGCTGACCGACGTGCACTGGTCGATGTCCGGCACGGTGATCCTGATGACGCTGGTCGGCGGCCTCGGCACGCTGTCGGGTCCGATCGTCGGCGCCTTCGTGATCGTCGCGCTGG
Source organism: Cupriavidus sp. JZ107 (assembly GCF_053903255.1). Taxonomy (NCBI): domain Bacteria; kingdom Pseudomonadati; phylum Pseudomonadota; class Betaproteobacteria; order Burkholderiales; family Burkholderiaceae; genus Cupriavidus; species Cupriavidus sp. JZ107. Next base: position 42,620 of record NZ_CP096481.1, read on the forward strand.
AGAACAAGCTGGGCGACATCGGCAGCTTCCTGGCCTCGGCCACCGGCGTCGAATGGTTCAACTCGCTGGGCGAGTCGGTGACGATGGTGACCGGCGTGATCTTCGTGATCTGCGTGCTGCTGTTCCGTCGCGGCATCATGGGCGAGCTGCAGGCGCTGTTCTCGCGCGGCCGCCATTAGCGGCATCGCCGCCGTCCCGGCGGGGCAGGGCGGCCGAATTGGGGAGTGGCCGCCGGGATACATGCCCGTTTTTAGGGCTAGGGTTTTTTCTAGCTTGTTCGATACGCACCGCTTCGTTACATTGCAGTCACGGTTTTCGCAGGTTAAATGGAGGCGGAAGCGAGGAGACGACAGGCGCGCACCCACGATGAGCATTCCGTGAGGAAGCAGCGTTAAATAAGGAAAGGGCGTTGACGGGTGATCCTCGGCAACGCCCTTTTTAATTTATGCCGTGCTCCGTGAGACAATGCGCGCCTTGCCCGCGACCGCCATGCCGTCTCCGTCCGACCCCACCTCTTCAGCCACTTGCGGCCGTTCCGGCCCTTCCGGCGTCCTCGCGCCAACTCCCAACTATCTGATTCGACAGGCTTTTCCGGCCGACCAGCCAATGCTGGCGGACTGGCTGCAGGCGTGCGCGCCGGCGCCGGTGCTGCTGCAGCGGGGCCGCGCCGCGATGCTCGAGCGGCTGCTGCAGCGGCCCGAGCTTGGCCTGTGCCTGCTGGCGTCGCGCGACGGCGCGCTGGTCGGCTGCCTGCCGGTCCAGCTGGTGCCGCGCCTCGATCTGGGCGGCCTGGCGGCGCTGGCGGCCGAAGCCTGGTGCTTGCCCGGTGCGCACGAAAGTGGTGCAATCCTCGCTTCTTGCCGGGACTGGCTCGCCGGCTGGTGCCGCGCGCATGGCGTGCGCCATCTGCTGTGGGCGCCGGGGCTGCCCGGTGCCGGTGATCCGGACGGCGATCCGGACGGCGATCCGGACCGTGATCCGGGCGGTGGGCTGAGCCGGCTGCCGTGCGGCCTGTGGCACCGCGACCTGGCCCCGGCCGCCAAGCAACTGGCCTGATCCGACCGCAGCCCTCGACCGTTCCGGTCTCGGTGGCGCCCCTGGACTGCCGATCCCCCGGCCGCGGCCTGCGCTTTCCTTTTCCGCTTTCCTGCTTTCCCGCTTCCCCGCTTTTTTCCCGGAAATTCGAATGGAGTTTGCCTTCCTGTTTGCCGCCGCCTTGCTGGCCGGCCTGATCGACGCGGTCGCCGGCGGCGGCGGCCTGATACAGATTCCCGCCATCTTCAGCGCGTACCCGAGCCACGCGCCGGCGACGCTGATCGGCACCACCAAGGTTGCGTCGATGGCGGGCACCTTAAACGCCGCGGTGCGCTACGCGCGCAGCGTGCGGATCTATTGGGGCGCGACCGCGCCCGCCGTGGTGGCCGCCTTCGCCTGCTCGATGGCCGGCGCCTACACGCTGACGCTGGTGCCGGCCGAACCGCTGCGCAAGCTGCTGCCGTTCGTGCTGGCGATCCTGCTGATCTATACGCTCGCCAAGAAGGACCTCGGCGCCGAACATGCACCGACGCTGTCCGGCGCGCGCGAGCGCTGGGTTGCGTTGGTCGGCGGCGCCGCGATCGGCTTCTACGACGGCATCTTCGGGCCGGGCACCGGCAGCTTCCTGATGATCATGTTCGTACGGCTGTTCGGCTACGACTTCCTGCACGCGGCGGCATCGACCAAGCTGGTCAACCTCGCCACCAATGTCGCCGCGCTGATGCTGCTCGGCTTCAAGGGCCATGTCTGGTGGGAACTCGGTCTGGTGATGGCGGTGGGCAACGTGATTGGCAGCCAGCTCGGCAGCCGGCTTGCGCTGAAACACGGCAGCGGATTCGTGCGCAAGGTGTTCCTGCTGGTGGTCACCGCGCTGATCCTGAAGACCGCCTGGGACGCCTTTGCCGGCTGACGCTCCGCACCGCCGAAAGCCGCGCCGATGCTGGCGATGCGGGTTAATCCTGCCTTGGCGGCAAGGGGGGCTGTGTTAGACTCGGTGCGAATTCCCGACCGCTCGGTCGGCGAATCGAAGCCGGCGTCGGCCGAGTTCGTCGCGGATCTGTATTGACCGCGGACGAACGGCGGCGACCCTCGCAAGAGGGCACGCGCGGACGGGATCGGGCACGACGGCCAAAAGGCGGCGACAAGCACCGCCGGATCCGTCGGAACAACAAGCCAGGCGCGGATCGGCGCAAGCCGTGGCGATGCCGGACGGTTTGAGAGAAGAAGGAGACACGATGAATTTCAAGCGCGCCAGCATGCTGGCCTTCGCCGCCGCCTGTCTGTGCGCCGGCGCCGCCCAGGCCCAGATCAAGATCGGGGTCACGGTATCGGCGACCGGTCCGGCGGCTTCGCTGGGCATCCCGGAGAAGAACACCTTCACGCTGCTGCCGAAGGAGATCGCCGGCAAGAAGGTCGAATACATCGTGCTCGACGACGCCTCCGACAGCACCACCGCCGTCAAGAACACCCGCAAGCTGATCAGCGAGGACAAGGTCGATGCCGTGGTCGGCTCGACCGTGACGCCGAACTCGCTGGCGATGGTCGACGTGGTCGCCGAGAGCGGCACGCCGATGATCACGATGGCGGCGTCGGCGCGCATCATCGAACCGATGGACGCCAAGCGCGCCTGGGTCTTCAAGACCCCGCAGAACGACTCGCACATGGCGACCGCGATCTCGGAGCACATGGGCAACAACAACGTGAAGACGGTGGCCTTCATCGGCTTCGCGGATGCCTACGGCGAGAGCTGGTCGCAGGAGTTCGCCAAGGTGGCGGACATCCGCAAGATCAAGGTGGTGGCCACCGAGCGCTTCGCCCGCACCGATACCTCGGTCACCGGCCAGGTGCTGAAGATCATGGCCAGCAATCCGGACGCGGTGCTGATCGCCGGTTCGGGCACCCCGTCGGCGCTGCCCGCCAAGGCGCTGAAGGAGCGCGGCTACAAGGGCAAGATCTACCAGACCCACGGCGTCGCCAACCCCGACTTCCTGCGCGTCTGCGGCAAGGACTGCGAAGGCGCGCTGCTGCCGGCCGGCCCGCTGCTGGTCGCGGAACAGCTGCCCGACAGCAATCCGGTCAAGAAGCCGGCGCTGACCTACAAGACCGCCTACGAGAAGGCCTTCGGCGGCCAGGTCTCGACCTTCGGCGGCCACGCCTGGGATGCCGGCCTGCTGCTCGAGCGCGCGATTCCGGTCGCGCTGAAGAAGGCGCAGCCGGGCACGCCGGAGTTCCGCAAGGCGCTGCGCGATGCGCTGGAGCAAACGAAGGAGCTGCCGGTCTCGCACGGCATCATGACGATGAGCCCGACCGACCATCTGGGCCTGGACCAGCGCTCGCGCGTGATGGTGCAGATCGTCGACGGCAAGTGGAAGCTGCAGAAGTAGCAACGCCTGGCAGCTTCGCCGCGCGGCAGGGCGCATGGACGCACCATGCGCCTTTTTTGTTTTGACGGGCGCGCGCTTTCCGTTTGCCGTGGGACGCTCCCCTCTCCCGCGCGCGGGAGAGAGGCTGGGGGAGAGAGAACGGCGGTTGTTATGCCGGCCCGGATCGCTATTGGGTACGTCCTTGCCCTCTCCCCCGACCCCTCTCCCGCAGGCGGGAGAGGGGAGAAGACCCACAGACAGATACCGGCGCTAGGGTTCGCGCGGATTTCCTCGTAGCGTAAGACCTTTACTATTTCGTAATTCGCTGCATCGCGGCAACTCCTCGGGGAGATCATGGACCTCTCGATTGCGGCCATCCTGGCTCAGGACGGCATCACCTCCGGCGCGATCTACGCGCTGTTGGCGCTGGCCCTGGTGCTGGTGTTTTCGGTGACCCGCGTCATCTTCATCCCGCAAGGGGAGTTCGTCGCCTACGGCGCGCTGACGCTGGCGGTGATGCAGGCGGGCCATGCGCCGCAGACCTCGTGGCTGCTGGTGGCGATGGGCGTGCTGACCTTCGTCTACGAGGGCGCCACCGTGCTGCGCAGCGCCGAACTGCGCCGCAGCGCCGGCAGCCGGCTGGCGGTGCTGGCCGGCAAGTACCTGGTCTTTCCGTTTGCGGTGCACTGGCTGACGCAGGCCTATGGCGCGCAGCCGCTGCCGATGCTGGCGCAGATCGCGCTGACGCTGCTGATCGTGGTGCCGATGGGCCCGATGCTGTACCGGATCGCCTACCAGCCGCTGGCCGAGGCCAGCACGCTGGTGCTGCTGATCGTCTCGGTCGGCGTGCACTTCGCGCTGGTCGGGCTGGGGCTGGTGATGTTCGGCGCCGAGGGTTCGCGCACCACCGCGTTCTCCGACGCGCGCTTCGACGTCGGCGCGCTGTCAGTGTCGGGCCAGAGCCTGTGGGTGATCGGCGTGTCCGGCCTGTTGATCGCCGGCCTGTACTTCTATTTCGACCGCACGCTGACCGGCAAGGCGCTGCGCGCCACCGCGGTCAACCGGCTGGGCGCGCGCCTGGTCGGCATCGGCACCACGCAGGCCGGCCGGCTGTCGTTCACGCTGGCGGCCGCGATGGGCGCGCTGTGCGGCATCCTGATCGCGCCGCTGACCACGGTCTACTACGAGTCCGGCTTCCTGATCGGCCTGAAGGGCTTCGTCGGCGCGATCGTCGGCGGACTGGTCAGCTATCCGGTGGCGGCCGCCGGCGCGCTGCTGGTCGGGCTGCTCGAATCCTATTCGTCCTTCTGGGCCAGTGCGTTCAAGGAGGTCATCGTGTTCACGCTGATCATTCCGGTGCTGCTGTGGCGCTCGCTGACCAGCAAACATGTGGAAGACGAGGAATGATGCAACGGCAAGCCACACGCACCACGGGGACGCAGCAGGCGTCCGACACGGCGGCGGCCGCGACGCAGCCGATCCCGGCTCCGAGCGCGATCTCCGGCGGCGCGAACCTGCGCAACCGGCTGCTCCTGATCGCGTTCGCGGCGATCCTGGCGTTGCTGCCGGTCCTGCCGACGCCCGAGTTCTGGATCACGCTCGGCAACTACATCGGCCTGTACAGCATCGTCGCGATCGGCCTGGTGCTGCTGACCGGCGTCGGCGGCATGACCTCGTTCGGCCAGGCGGCCTTCGTCGGCCTGGGCGCCTACAGCACCGCCTACCTGACCACGCAGTACGGGCTGTCGCCCTGGTTCGGCCTGCTGGTCGGATTGGTGATCACGATGGCATCGGCCTATGTGATCGGCCTGATCACGATGCGGATGTCGGGGCATTACTTGCCGCTGGCGACGATCGCCTGGGGGCTGTCGCTGTTCTTCCTGTTCGGCAATCTCGAATTCCTCGGCAAGTACGACGGCCTGAACGGCATCCCGGTGCTGTCGCTGCTGGGCTTCGAGCTGCAGTCCGGCCGCTCGATGTTCTATCTGATCTGGGTCGTGGTGCTGCTGGCGGTGCTGGCGATGCAGAACCTGCTCGATTCGCGTCCGGGCCGCGCCATTCGCGCGCTGAAGGGCGGTGGCGTGATGGCCGAGGCGATGGGCGTCAATACCGCATGGATGAAGGTCGTGGTGTTCGTCGTCGCCGCGGTGCTGGCCTGCATCTCCGGCTTCCTGTACGCGCACTTGCAGCGGGCGGTGAACCCGACGCCGTTCGGCCTGAACTACGGCATCGAGTACCTGTTCATGGCGGTGGTCGGCGGCGTCGGCCATGTCTGGGGCGCGGTGCTCGGCGCCGGGATCCTGACCATCCTGAAGGACATGCTGCAGGGCGTGCTACCGAAGCTGCTGGGCGCCAACGGCAACTTCGAGATCATCGTGTTCGGCGTGCTGCTGGTGCTGCTGCTGCAGTATGCGCGCGAGGGGCTCTGGCCGTTCGTGCGCAAGGTGTGGCCGAGCGGGCCGCCGGTGCGCGCGCCCGAGCAGGCCGCCGCGCTCCCGGTGCGGCAGAAACCGCAGGCCGGCGAACTGATCCTCGACGTGCGCGCCGCACGCAAGGAGTTCGGCGGGCTGGTGGCGGTCAATGACGTCAGCTTCCAGGTGCGCGCCGGCGAGATCGTCGGGCTGATCGGGCCCAATGGCGCGGGCAAGTCGACCACCTTCAATCTGGTCACCGGCGTGCTGCCGCTGACCCGCGGCGAGGTGCGGTATCGCGGCGAGGCGATCACCAATCTGCCGTCGCGCGAGATCGTCAAGCGCGGCATCGGCCGTACCTTCCAGCACGTGCATCTGCTGCCGACGATGACGGTGCTCGAGAACGTCGCGATCGGCGCGCACCTGCGCGGCGACTACCGGCCCCAGGGCGGCGTGTCCGCGGCGATCCTGCGGATGAATCGCGGCGAAGAAGCCAAGCTGCTGTTCGAGGCGAAGCGCCAGCTCGAGCGCGTGGGCCTGGCCGACTGCATGTATATGGAAGCGGGCAGCCTGGCGCTGGGCCAGCAGCGCATTCTCGAGATTGCCCGTGCGCTGTGCTGCGATCCCGCGCTGCTGCTGCTCGACGAGCCGGCCGCGGGCCTGCGCTACAAGGAAAAGCAGGCGCTGGCCGAACTGCTGCGCAAGCTCAAGGGCGAAGGCATGAGCGTGCTGCTGGTCGAGCACGACATGGACTTCGTGATGAACCTGACCGACCGGCTGGTGGTGATGGAGTTCGGTACGCGCATCGCCGAAGGCGTGCCCGACGAAGTGCAGAAGAACCCCGCGGTGCTCGAGGCCTATCTGGGCGGCGTGGAATAAGGATCAGGAAGGGATCAGGAGCGAGCGGTGAGCGTGATTCTCGAAGTCAACGACCTGCATGTCCGCTACGGCAAGGTCGAGGCGGTACACGGGGCCAGCCTGTCGGTCGAGGCCGGCAGGATCGTCACGGTGATCGGACCCAACGGCGCCGGCAAATCGACGATGCTGAACGCGATCATGGGCGCGCTGCCGCCGACCGGCTCGGCCAGCGGCACGGTGTCCTACCTGGGCCATGACATGGCGGGCATTCCTGTCGAGGGCCGGGTCGCGCGCGGCATGTGCCTGGTGCCGGAGAAGCGCGAGCTGTTCGGCTCGATGAGCGTCGAGGACAACCTGCGGCTCGGCGCCTTCCGCCGCAAGCGCGCCGGCGAGAAGAACTTCCTGGACCAGATGGACGTGGTCTACGAACTGTTCCCGCGGCTGCGCGAGCGCGCGCGCCAGGATGCCGGCACGCTGTCCGGTGGCGAGCGCCAGATGCTGGCGGTCGGCCGCGCGCTGATGGCAAAGCCGGAACTGCTGATGCTGGACGAGCCGAGCCTCGGTCTCGCGCCGCTGATCGTCAAGGAGATCTTCCACATCATCAACGACCTGCGCCGCACCGGCGTGGCGACGCTGTTGATCGAACAGAATGCGCGCGCGGCATTGCAGGTGGCCGACTACGGCTATGTGATCGAGACGGGAGAGATTGCGATGGCCGGGCCGGCCGACGAACTGGCGGCGGACCCGCGTGTCATCGAGACCTATCTGGGGTTGGCGAAGAAGGCGGCTTGACGGTGATTTGAGACCGCCCGGGGCTGTGTTGGGCGGGTCTTCATCTGAGCCAAGAATAACGGCGTGCTGCAGCACGCCGTTATTATTTCTCGTGGTTATGCTTTGGGCAGACTCATAATTGGAAAAAATGTTCTCGGCTTGAATATCCGAAGAATCATCGATCTCGTGAATCATTGTCCCGGATCCGCGCCACGTCCGGATCCTGTGCAGCCGTCTCCAGCAACCACTGCCTGAAGCGATTCAGCGCCGGATGGTCGCGCCGCTCCCGCGGCGCGCACAGGAAATAGCCGCGCGTCAGCCGGATCGGCAGGTCGAACGGCGCCACCACGCGGCCGGCCGCGATCTCGTCGCGTACCAGGCAGCGCTGCAACACCGCGATGCCGATATCGGCCTTGACCGCCTGCACCAGGATCGACACCTGGTCGAAACCGGTGGCCAGCGTCGGCGCAGCGTTGGGTACGCCCGCCGCGTGGAACCAGTGCTGCCAGTTTGCCGGCGCGCCGGTGTGGAACAGCAGCGGCTCCTGCAGCAGGTCCGCCGGCGTTTGCCACCGGCCGGCCTGGTGCCGCAGCCGCGCGCGCTCGGGATGGCAGACCGGCACCATCTCGCTGCCGATCACATAGTCGACCTGCAGATTGGGCCAGCTGGCGGCGGTACCCGCCAGCAGCGCCGCATCGGGCGCCGGACCCGAGAAGTCTTCGTCGCGCCGGTAGGGCACGAAGTCCAGCCGGATATCGGGATGGCGCCGATGGAAGTCGGGCAGCCGTGGCACCAGCCAGACGCTGGCCAGCGTGGGCAGGGCGGACAGCGTCAGATGGTGCTGGCGGTCGCCGGCCAGCAGTGCGGCGCTGGCCGATTCGATTGCCGCCAGCGGTCCCGCCACCGCCTCGAGAAACCCTCGGCCGGCGGCGGTCAGTACCAGCCGGTGCGCGTTGCGCTGGACCAGCGGCTGGCCGAAGTGCGCCTCCAGCCTGGCGATGGCCCGGCTGATTGCGCCCTGCGTCACGCACAGTTCCTCCGCGGCGCGCGTGAAGCTGCCCAGCCGCGCCGCAGTGGCGAAGGCGTGCAGCTCGGACATCGACGGCGATCGCAGGCGCATGCGGGCCTTCTTCGTTCACCGGCACGCGCGGTGCCGCGAGAATGAACTTTGGTAATGGAAGCGTGCAATATAGTCGTTTGTGCACGCTCGGTAAACTGCCCGACACTTGACGCGTCGCGGGGCGTCGTTGATCCCTGGATCCGCGCCCCGCACCCTCTGCCACATAGAACACAAGGCCATTCCAAGGAGAACATCGCCATGAACCGAGCCGTGACCACGCGTCGTCGCTTTGTGCTGTCCGCCATGACCACCGCCATCGCCGCTGCCGTGCTGTTGCCCGCCGCGGCCAGCGCCGCGCCGGCCAACTATCCCAGCCGCCCGATCCGCCTGGTCGTGCCGTTCGCCGCTGGCGGGTCGACCGATTTGTCGGCGCGCCTGGTCGCCGAATTTGCCGGCCGCGAGCTGGGCCAGACCATCGTGGTCGAGAACAAGGGTGGGGCAGGCGGCTCGCTGGGCATGGGCGAAGTCGCCCGCTCGGCACCGGATGGCTACACGATCGGCATGGCCACGGTCAGCACGCATGGCTCGAACCCGGCCGTCTATCCGAAGCTCAGCTACGACCCGATCAAGGACTTCGTGCCGGTGACCAACGTGGTGGCGATCCCCAGCGTGTTCGCGGTCCATCCGAGCGTGCCGGCCAAGACCATGAAGGAATTCATCGCGCTGGCCAAGGCCAACCCGGGCAAATACAGCTTTGCCTCGCCGGGCACCGGTTCCCTGGGTCACGTGAATATCGAGAACTTCATGATGCTGTCCGGCATCGATCTGCTGCATGTGCCGTACAAGGGCGCTGGCGTGGCGTTGAACGACGCGGTGGCGGGGCAGGTCAACGCGATCACCGACAACCTGTCGTCGACGCTGCCGCACGTCAAGGGCGGCCGCCTGCGCGCGCTGGCCGTGCTGGGCGGCAACCGCTCGGCGCAGCTGCCGGATGTGCCGACCTACGCCGAACTCGGCTTCAAGGACATGGGCGAGGGCGGCTGGTTCGGCATCGTCGCGCCGGCCGGCACGCCGGCCGCGGTGGTGGCCAAGCTGAACGCCGCGATCCACAAGGCGATGCAGAACCCGGACTTCAAGCGCAAGGTCGAGGAATCGGGCGGCACGCTGGTGCCGACCACGCCCGAGCAGTTCAAGGTGCAGATCGAGCAGGCGATGGCTCGCTACGCGCGCGTGGCCAAGGCCGCCAAGATCGAGCTGAACTGATGGCAGCGGCGTTCGAACCGATCGTCCGCCGGCTGCCCGAGGGCGAACCGCTGCCGCTGGTCTGCGATTCGCCCCACAGCGGCACGCGCTATCCGGAAGACTTTGGCGCCGCCGTGCCGATGGCGCGGCTGCGCGAAGGGGAGGATACCCACGTCGACGCGCTGTGGGAGGCGGTACCGGCGGTCGGCGGCACGCTGATCGCCGCGAACTTCCCGCGCGTCTATATCGACCCGAACCGGATGCCGGACGATCTCGACCCGGCGCTGCTGGACGCGCCGTGGCCCGAGCCGCTGGCACCGGGCGAGAAGACGCGGCTGGGCTTCGGCCTGGTGTGGCGCAACATCGACGCCAGTACGCCGATCTACGCGCGCAAGCTCGGCGTGGCGGAGGTACGCAACCGGATCGAGCACTACTACCGGCCGTACCATGCGGCGCTGGCGGAAGCGGTGGACGCGACCTACCGCCGCTTCGGCGCGGTGTGGCATCTGAACCTGCACTCGATGCCGAACAATGCCTACGAGCGCCTGAAGAAGGTCAGCCCGCATCCGCTGGCCGACTTCGTGCTGGGCGACCGCGACGGCACCACCTGCGATCCGGAGTTCGTCGGGCTGATCGAGCTGGGGCTGCGCGACATGGGCTATACCGTGGCTCGCAACGACCCGTACAAGGGCGTGCAGCTGATCGCGCAGATCGGCAGGCCGGCGCAGCGTCGCCACAGCCTGCAAATCGAGATCCGGCGTCCGCTCTATATGGACGAGCGCACCCGTGAGCGCAATGCCAACTTCGGCACGGTGCAGCGGGATATGGGACGGCTGCTGGAGCGGGTGGCGGAGTACCTGCGGCAGCGGCGGTGATTCGTTGACGTTGCGAGAAGGCGAGTAATCCAAGGCCGGGCGATTGCCCGGCTTTTTTGTTTCACGTGGAACACCCGAACTGGCCAGGATTGGGCCTGTTTCACGTGAAACAACGGCCGCGACTACCTAGGATAATCCGGAGGTTCCACGTGAAACATGGCGGCGCCGAAGCACAATGTTTCACGTGGAACGGACCCGTGTCCGGAATGCCCCAATGAATGCCGGTATAATTCGGCATCCCGTTTTTCCCTCTCCAGCCTCCCGGAGGAGGTGCCCCCAATGCTTTACCCGAAAGAATTCGATGTCATTGTCGTCGGCGGTGGCCATGCCGGCACCGAAGCGGCCTTGGCCGCGGCCCGTATGGGCTGCCAGACGCTGCTGCTGACCCATAGCATCGAGACGCTCGGGCAGATGAGCTGCAATCCGTCGATCGGCGGCATCGGCAAGGGGCATCTGGTCAAGGAAGTCGACGCCCTTGGCGGCGCCATGGCGGCCGCCACCGACGAGGCCGGCATCCAGTTCCGCATCCTGAATTCCAGCAAGGGCCCGGCCGTGCGTGCGACGCGCGCCCAGGCCGATCGTGTCTTGTACCGCAAGGCGATCCGCACCCGGCTGGAGAACCAGCCCAATCTGATGCTGTTCCAGCAGGCCGTCGACGACCTGATGGTCGAAGGCGACCGCGTGGTTGGCGCCGTGACGCAGGTTGGTGTCCGTTTCCGTGCCCGCGCGGTGGTGCTGACGGCCGGCACCTTCCTGGACGGCAAGATCCACGTGGGGCTGGACAACTACACCGGCGGCCGCGCCGGCGATCCCGCGGCGGTCACGCTGTCGGCCCGCCTCAAGGAGCTGAGGCTGCCGCAGGGCCGGCTGAAGACCGGCACGCCGCCGCGCATCGATGGCCGTACCATCGACTTCTCGGTGATGGAAGAGCAACCCGGCGACCTCGATCCGGTGCCGGTGTTCTCGTTCCTGGGCCGTCCTGAGCAGCATCCGCAGCAGCTGCCGTGCTGGATCACCCACACCAATGCCCGTACCCACGAGATCATCCGTGGCGGGCTGGACCGCTCGCCGATGTACACCGGCGTGATCGAAGGCGTGGGGCCGCGTTACTGCCCGAGCATCGAGGACAAGATCCATCGCTTTGCCAGCAAGGAAAGCCACCAGATCTTCCTGGAGCCGGAAGGGCTGACGACCAACGAGTTCTATCCCAACGGCATCTCGACCAGCCTGCCGTTCGATGTCCAGCTGGAGCTGGTGCATTCGATCCGCGGCCTCGAGAACGCCCATATCCTGCGTCCCGGCTATGCAATCGAGTACGACTACTTCGATCCGCGCGCGCTGAAGGCCTCGCTGGAGAGCAAGGCGATCGGCGGGCTGTTCTTCGCCGGCCAGATCAATGGCACCACCGGCTACGAAGAAGCCGCGGCCCAAGGGCTGCTGGCAGGCATCAACGCCGGCCGCTATGCGCAGGAGCGCGAGGCCTGGGCGCCGCGCCGGGACCAGGCGTACCTGGGCGTGCTGGTGGACGACCTGATCACCCGTGGCGTGACCGAGCCGTACCGGATGTTCACCAGCCGAGCCGAGTTCCGCCTGAGCCTGCGCGAGGACAACGCTGACATGCGGCTGACCGAGATCGGCCGCGAGCTCGGCGTGGTCGACGACGCGCGCTGGGACGCCTTCAACCGCAAGCGCGACGCTGTTTCACGTGAAACAGAGCGCCTGAAGAGCACCTGGGTCAACCCGGCCAGGCTGCCGGCCGAGGATGCCGTGCCGCTGCTCGGCAAGGCGATCGAGCGCGAATACAGCCTGGCGGACCTGCTGCGGCGTCCGGGCGTCGGCTACGAGGCACTGATGGCACTGCAGGACGGTCGCCATGCGCCGGGCGAGCCGCTGGCCGACGATCCGCTGCAGGCCGAACAGATCCGCGAGCAGATCGAGATCGGCATCAAGTACCACGGCTATATCGCCCGCCAGGCCGCCGAGGTCGACAAGCTGGAAGCCAACGAATCGACCCGGCTGCCGGACGACTTCGACTACACCGAAGTGCGCGGCCTCGGCTTCGAGGTCAGCCAGAAGCTGAACCAGCACCGTCCGCAGACGCTTGGCCAGGCCTCGCGCATCTCGGGCGTCACCCCGGCGGCCATCTCGCTGCTGTTGGTACATCTGAAGAAGAAGGGCATGGGGCGCGGCAAGACGGCCGGCTCGGGCCGCGAGGCGGCCTGAGTGAGCGGTCTGCAAGCATCCCGGGCGCGGCGCCACGGCGCGGTCGACGAGGCCGCCCAGCGCCGCCGCCTCGAGGCCGGCCTGGCCGCGATCGGCCTGCCGCTGGACGGTGCCCGTATCGAGACGCTGCTCGCCTATCTGGCGCTGCTGCGCAAATGGAACGCCACCTATAACCTGACGGCAATCCGCCATCCGGACGAGATGCTGACGCATCATCTGCTGGACTCGCTGGCCGCGGTGCCGGCGCTGGCCGAAGCGGCGCGCCGGCCCGAGGTGGCGCCGGGCGCGCAGGGCAGGGTGCTCGACGTCGGCTCGGGCGGTGGCATGCCGGGCCTGCCGCTGGCGATCGCCTGTCCCGACGTGTCGGTACTGATGGTCGACATCGTGCAGAAGAAGACCGCCTTCCTGACCCAGTGCCGTGCGCAGCTGCGGCTGGGCAATGCGGCGGCGCATTGGGGGCCGGTGGAAAAGCTTGCGGACGCCGACGGCTTCGCCGTGATCACGTCGCGGGCCTTCGCCGAGCTGACCGATTTCGTCACGCTCGCCGGCCATCTGCTGGCGCCCGGCGGCCGCCTGATCGCGATGAAGGGTGTCTATCCGCAGGCGGAACTGGAGCGGATGGAGCAGGCCGGACTGATGTCGGCCTGGCAGGTCGAAGCGGTGCCGCAGCTGGCGGTGCCCGAACTGGACGCGCAGCGCCACCTGGTGGTGCTGTCGCGCCGTGGCGAGCGCAGCGATGCGCGCGCCGACTGAATACAAGCGAGGAGCTGCAGAACCTATGGCAAAGGTATTCGTGATCGCAAACCAGAAGGGCGGGGTGGGCAAGACGACCACCACGGTGAACCTCGCCGCTGGCCTTGCCGCGCAAGGGCAGCGCGTGCTGCTGGTCGATCTCGATCCGCAAGGCAATGCGTCGATGGGTTCTGGCATCGACAAGCAGGGGCTGCAGCACAGCGTCTATCAGGTGCTGGTCGGCTTTGCCACGATCCCGCAGGCGCGCCAGCGTTCGGAGTCCGGCAAGTACGACGTGCTGCCGGCGAACCGCGAGCTGGCCGGTGCCGAAGTCGAACTGGTCGAGCTTGAACACCGCGAGCGCCGGCTGCGCCAGGCGCTGGCCGAGGTCGAGGGCGAGTACGATTTCGTGCTGATCGACTGCCCGCCGTCGCTGTCGCTGCTGACGCTGAACGGCCTGTGCGCCGCGCATGGCGTGATCGTGCCGATGCAGTGCGAGTACTTCGCGCTGGAGGGGCTGTCCGATCTGGTCAATACGATCAAGCAGGTACACGCGAACCTGAACAAGGACCTGAAGGTCATCGGGCTGCTGCGTGTGATGTTCGATCCGCGCGTGACGCTGCAGCAGCAGGTGTCCGCCCAGCTGGAAGCCCACTTCGGCGACAAGGTGTTCAAGACGATGATCCCGCGCAATGTCCGTCTAGCCGAGGCGCCGTCGTACGGCATGCCGGGCGTGGCCTTCGATCCCGCGTCGAAGGGCGCCAAGGCCTACCTCGATTTCGGCGCCGAGATGATCGCGCGCGTCAAGCAACTGGGCCAGATCGCCTGAGCCGGCGAACGGCAGCAAGCAAGGAGCCACCACCATGAGTACCGCGAAGAAGAAGGGCCTGGGCCGCGGGCTGGAAGCCCTGCTGGGCGGCCCGGCGGAGATCGTCGAGGCGGCGCGCCAGGACGGTTCTCCCACCGTGTTGCGCGTCGACCAGCTGCAGCCCGGCAAGTACCAGCCGCGCACGCGGATGGACGAGGGCGCGCTGCAGGAACTTGCCGCCAGCATCCGCGCGCAGGGGCTGATGCAGCCGATCCTGGTGCGGCGCGTGGCCGAGCCGGACCGCTACGAGATCATCGCGGGCGAACGGCGCTTTCGCGCGTCGAAGCTGGCGGGCCTGGACAAGGTGCCGGTGCTGATCAAGGACGTGGCCGACGAGGCCGCCGCGGCGATGGCGCTGATCGAGAACATCCAGCGCGAGGATCTGAACCCGCTGGAAGAGGCGCAGGGCATCATGCGCCTGATCCGCGAATTCAAGTTCACCCACGAGCAGGCAGCCGAGTCGGTCGGCCGCTCGCGCAGCGCGGTGTCGAACCTGCTGCGTCTGCTGAACCTGGCGCAGCCGGTGCAGACGATGCTGATGGCCGGCGATCTCGACATGGGCCATGCGCGCGCACTGCTGGCGGTGGACGGCGCGCATCAGATCACGCTGGCCAACCAGATCGTCAACAAGCGGCTGTCGGTGCGCGAGACCGAGAAGCTGGTCACCTCGACGCTGAAGCCTTTCGATCTGAAGTCGCTGAAGCAGAAGACCGGCCAGGGCGCGCGCGATGTGGCACGGCTGGAGGAGGAGCTGTCCGACGCGCTCGGCATGCCGGTGCAGATCAAGCTCGGCGCCCGCGGCAAGGGCCAGCTGACGATCCAGTTTTCCAGCAACGATGCGCTGGACGGCGTGCTCGCCCGCCTGCGCGAACCGGCCGCGGGGCGGCAGGTCGCATGAAGACGGTTGGGCGATGATCGCCCAATGGAGCCAAGCGAATGGCGCCGGGTTCTTCCCCCGGCGCCATTTTTTTGCTACGCAATCCGATTACGTGTCAGGTCATTGCCGCGCAATATCCGCGCAAGCATGATCAAGGCGAGATAGCAAGAGTTGTGGTGTTTTGCCTTGCAAGGCAACTGTAAGCAGATTGACTCGTTATCCGCATTCCCCGTAAAATCGTGCGGTTTGAATACTGGCCGAGGACGAAAAGTTCCTGGTCAGAACTGCAAGCAGGCAGACCGACAAGTTGTAGTGGCGACAGACCCCAAGCCGCCTCGCGCGGGATCGAATACCGACCGTACCGAGCGGAATTCCGTGCCTCAGCCGGATGACTGGGACCAGGACGACTGGCGCGACGACGATGAGCGCCCCGCGCCGATCCGGCCACTGTCGCACGACGATGCGGTGTCGCTGTTCGGTGAACGCGCGCTGCGGCCGTCGCGGATGACGCCGGGCAAGGTGGTACTGGCGCAAGTCGCGGTGACGCTGTTGTCGGCGATCGGCTGGGCGGTGTTCGGCCCCGAAGCCGGACCGTACGGCTGGTCGGCGCTGTTCGGCGGCGCGGTGTGCTGCGTGCCGAGCGCGTTCTTCGCCTTCCGGCTGTGGCTCGCGCGGGACCGTGCGTCGATCGGCGGCCTGGTGATCGGCGAGGCGATCAAGGTGCTGGCCACCGTCGCGCTGTTCGTGCTGGTGGTGGTGCTGTACCGCGATCTGCGTTGGGTGCCGATGCTGGTCACGTTCCTGCTTGCGTTGAAGACGTACTGGGTGGCGCTGGCGATTCGATAGAGGGTTCGATCGATTTTCGATTCGTCGATTTGCGGAACGCCATGCCCCGAACCGGTGCCGCGTTGTCCTGATTCAGGGCAATTGAGGGCCGGTTTCGAGAAAACAAGGTTTGGATGTCGCACCGATCGGAATCGGGCGCGGCGTCGGGAAGTAACGAAGCGTCTTGCATTGCGGTGACCGGCCGACGAGCCGAAGGCGGTGCAAGAAGCATACCGAGTGTTCGCGATGGCGAATGCCGGTCAAACAGGTTTCGCAATATACGGTTCGATTCGACATGGCAACTGCTCAAGGCGCTGAAAACGCGCTCACCCCATCCGGCTATATCGCCGAACATTTGCAGAACCTGAATTCGATCGGCGGCAAGCAGGCCTCCGTGGTCGACTTCAGCGTGATCAATTACGACACCGTGATCTGGTCGGTGCTGTGCGGCGCGATCGCCGTGCTGTTCCTGTACATGGCCGCGCGCCGTGTCACCGCCGGCGTGCCGGGCCGCTTCCAGGCCTTCGTCGAGATGATCGTCGAGATGGTCGACGATCAGGCCAAGGGCATCATCCACGGCGACCGCTCGTGGATTGCGCCGCTGGCGCTGATGGTGTTCTGCTGGATCACCATGATGAACGCGATCGACCTGATCCCGGTTGACTGGGTCCACGGCCTGAACCACCTGCTGGGCGTGTTCGGCTTCCACCTGCCGCACCACAAGGCCGTCGCGACCGCCGACCTGAACGGCACGCTGGGCATGTCGTTCGCCGTGCTGATCCTGATGATCTACTACAGCTTCAAGATCAAGGGCGCGGGCGGCTTCGCGCACGAACTGCTGTCGGCCCCGTTCGGCGGCAAGTGGTACCTGGCCCCGTTCAACCTGGTGCTGAACATCATCGAATTCCTGGCCAAGGCCGTTTCGCTCGGCATGCGACTGTTCGGCAATATGTACGCCGGCGAACTGGTGTTCCTGCTGATCGCGCTGCTGGGCTCGATGTGGACCTTCGGCGCCGACCTGTCGGCTCTGGGCTTCGTCGGCCACGTGATTGCCGGCGCGGTCTGGGCGATCTTCCACATCCTGATCGTGCTGCTGCAGGCCTTCATTTTCATGATGCTGACGCTGGTGTACCTCGGCCAGGCACACGACAAGCACTGATTTCCGGTTTTTTGGTTTTTGGTTTTTTTGGTTCTAAGTCTCTTCTCAAATTAAAGGAGTCGTCATGCAAGAATTTCTCGCCAACATCCAGGGTCTGACCGCCATCGGTATCGGCATCATCATCGGCCTGGGCGCGATCGGTGCGTGCCTGGGTATCGCTCTGATGGGTGGCAAGTACATCGAAGCCTGCGCGCGTCAGCCGGAACTGATGAACCCGCTGCAGACCAAGATGTTCCTGCTGGCCGGCCTGATCGACGCGGCATTCCTGATCGGTGTGGGCGTGGCCATGCTGTTCGCGTTCGCCAACCCGCTGCTGGCCGTCATTCAGTAAATCTTTTCGGTCTGCATGATGCTGACGGGCGGCGCAGGCCACTAGCCTGGCCGCCTTTGCGCATTTATCTGTAGTTTGATTACCGAAAGGAACACACCATGAATCTGAACGCAACGTTTTTTGCGCAGATGGTCGTGTTCTTCATCCTGTGGTGGGTTGTCGCCAAATTCATTTGGCCGCCGCTGGTGAAGGCGCTCGACGAACGCGCAAAGAAAATCGCCGACGGTCTCGCGGCTGCCGAAAAGGGCAAGGCCGAACTCGAGCTGGCCAACAAGCGCGTGGACGTGGCTCTGGCCGAAGCCCGCGCCGAAGGTGCGCAACGCGTCGCCGACGCCGAGAAGCGCGCCCAGATGGTCGCCGAAGAGATCAAGCAAAACGCCCAGGCCGAAGCCGCACGCATCATCGCGCAAGCGAAGGCGGACGCCGAGCAGCAGGTCACCAAGGCACGCGAGCAGCTGCGCGACCAGGTCGCCGTGCTGGCCGTCAAGGGTGCAGAGCAGATCCTCAAGCGTGAAGTGAATGCGCAGGTCCACGCCGACCTGCTCAACCAACTGAAGGCCGAGCTCTAATCATGGCAGAAACCGCAACCATTGCCCGTCCCTACGCCGAGGCGCTGTTCCGCGTCGCCAGCGAGGCCAACGCCGGCAATCTGGGTGCATGGTCCGAGCTGGTTTCGGAAATGGGGCAGGTCGCGGCCACCCCGGAGATCAAGGCGCTGGCCGACGATCCGAACGTTCCCGGCGACAAGCTGGCCGAACTGTTCCTGTCGGTGCTGAAGTCTCCGGTCAACGACGAGGCGCGTCGCTTCGTGCAGTTGCTGGTGGACAACGACCGCCTGACCGTGCTGCCGGAGATTGCCGAGCAGTTCCATGCGCTGAAGAACGCCCAAGAAGGTTCGGCCGACGTCGAAATCACCAGCGCGTTCCCGCTCGACGGCGCGCCGCTGACCGATCTGGTCGCCTCGCTCGAACGCAAGTTCGGGCGCAAGCTGGTGCCGGCCGTGACGGTCGACCCCTCGCTGATCGGCGGCGTTCGCGTCAAGGTGGGCGACGAAGTGCTGGACACCTCGGTGCGCGCGCGCCTGGCCGCCATGCAAGCCGCGCTGACCGCCTGATGTGCGGACAGCCGACGGATTGAAGAATTAGGAGCATTGTGATGCAACTGAACCCCTCAGAAATCAGCGAGCTGATCAAGTCCCGCATCTCGGGCCTTGGCGCCGAAGCTGAAGTGCGCAACACCGGCACGGTGATTTCCGTGACCGATGGCATCTGCCGCGTGCACGGCCTGTCCGGCGTGATGCAGGGCGAGATGCTGGAATTCCCCGGCAACACCTTCGGCCTGGCGCTGAACCTCGAGCGCGACTCTGTCGGCGCCGTGGTGCTGGGCGACTACGAGCACATCTCGGAAGGCGACCAGGTCAAGTGCACCGGCCGCATTCTGGAAGTGCCGGTGGGCAAGGAACTGCTGGGCCGCGTGGTCAACACGCTGGGCCAGCCGATCGATGGCAAGGGCCCGATCAACGCCAAGCAGACCGACGTGATCGAGAAGGTCGCCCCGGGCGTGATCGCACGCCAGTCGGTGAGCCAGCCGGTGCAGACCGGCCTGAAGTCGATCGACGCGATGGTGCCGATCGGCCGCGGCCAGCGCGAGCTGATCATCGGCGACCGCCAGACGGGCAAGACCGCCGTCGCCGTCGACGCGATCATCAACCAGAAGGGCAAGGGCGTCTTCTGCGTCTACGTCGCTATCGGCCAGAAGGCTTCGACGATCGCCAACGTGGTGCGCAAGCTGGAAGAGACCGGCGCGATGGAGTACACGGTCGTGGTGGCCGCCGCCGCTTCGGACTCGGCTGCCATGCAGTACCTGGCCGCCTACGCCGGCTGCACGATGGGCGAGTACTTCCGCGATCGCGGCGAAGACGCGCTGATCGTCTATGACGACCTGACCAAGCAGGCCTGGGCCTATCGCCAGGTGTCGCTGCTGCTGCGCCGCCCGCCGGGCCGCGAAGCCTACCCCGGCGACGTGTTCTACCTGCACTCGCGTCTGCTGGAGCGCGCCGCGCGCGTCAACGCCGACTACGTCGAGAAGTTCACGAACGGCGAAGTCAAGGGCAAGACCGGTTCGCTGACCGCGCTGCCCGTGATCGAAACGCAGGCCGGCGACGTGTCCGCGTTCGTGCCGACCAACGTGATCTCGATTACCGACGGCCAGATCTTCCTGGAAACCGACCTGTTCAACGCCGGTATCCGCCCCGCGATCAACGCCGGTATCTCGGTGTCGCGCGTCGGTGGCGCCGCCCAGACCAAGGTCATCAAGAAGCTGTCCGGCGGTATCCGTACCGACCTGGCCCAGTACCGTGAACTGGCTGCGTTCGCGCAGTTCGCCTCGGACCTGGACGATGCCACCCGCAAGCAGCTCGAGCGCGGCCGCCGCGTGATGGAACTGCTCAAGCAGCCGCAATACCAGCCGCTGCAGGTGTGGCAGCTGGCCGCGTCGCTGTACGCCGCCAACAATGGCTTCCTCGACAACGTGGAAGTGAAGGACATCCTGCCGTTCGAAAAGGGCCTGCACGACCACCTGAAGACCAAGTACGCCGATCTCGTCAACCGTATCGAAGACACCAAGGATCTGTCGAAGGACGACGAAGCCGCCCTGCGTGCCGCGATCGAGGATTTCAAGAAGTCCGCCGCGTTCTAACCGCGTGATTCCACGGACCGCGCAACCGGCCTGCGCCTGAAAGGGAAGGCAGCCGGGGGCGCGGCACGACTGGAGAGGAAGATATGGCCGGAACGAAAGAGATTCGAACCAAGATCAAGAGCGTGCAGAACACGCGCAAGATCACCAAGGCGATGGAAATGGTCGCCGCATCCAAGATGCGCAAGGCGCAGGAGCGGATGCGGGCTGCCCGTCCGTACGCCGAGAAGGTGCGCAACATTGCCGCGCACCTGGCCACGGCCAACCCGGAGTTCAAGCATCCGTTCCTGCAGGCGCGCGACGTCAAGCGCGCCGGCTTGATCGTGGTGACGACCGACAAGGGGCTGTGCGGCGGCCTGAACACCAACGTGCTGCGCGCCGTCACCAACGAGCTGCGCGAATGGCAGAACCGCGGTGTGCAGGTGCAAAGCACCGCGATCGGCACCAAGGGTATGCAGTTCCTGGGCCGCGTTGGCGCCAAGGTGGTCTCGCACGTGGTGCATCTGGGCGATACGCCGCATCTGGAAAAGCTGATCGGCGCGATCAAGGTCCAGCTCGACGCCTTCACCAATGGTGAGGTGGACGCCGTGTACCTGGCGTACACGAAGTTCGTCAACACCATGAAGCAGGAGCCGATGGTCGAGCAGCTGCTGCCGCTGTCCGCCGAGCGGATGGCGCAGACCGAAGAGGAAAAGCGCGCTTACTCGTGGGATTACATCTACGAGCCCGACGCCCAGACGGTGGTGGAAGACCTGCTGGTCCGCTACGTCGAAGCGCTGGTGTACCAAGCCGTGGCCGAGAACATGGCGTCCGAGCAATCGGCACGCATGGTGGCCATGAAGGCGGCGTCCGACAACGCCAAGAACGTGATTGCAGAACTGCAGCTGGACTACAACAAGACCCGCCAGGCAGCGATCACCAAGGAATTGTCGGAAATCGTCAGCGGTGCGGCAGCGGTGTAACTGACGAGACTGGGCGTCAAGAATTCAAGCTATCGGAGATACGAAATGAGTATCGGAAATATTGTGCAGTGTATTGGCGCCGTGGTGGACATCGAGTTCCCCCGCGACGCGCTGCCGAAGGTGTACGACGCGCTGGTGCTGGAAGAGAGCAACGAAGCGTCGTTCGCCGAGAAGGGCCTGACCTTCGAAGTGCAGCAGCAGCTCGGTGACGGCGTGGTCCGTACCATCGCGCTGGGCTCGTCCGACGGCCTGCGCCGCGGCATGGCGGTGAAGAACACCGGCGCGCCGATTTCGGTGCCCGTCGGTCACGGCACGCTGGGCCGCATCATGGACGTGCTGGGTCGTCCCATCGACGAAGCGGGCCCGATCGCCGCGGACGAAGTGCGCGCGATTCACCAGAAGGCCCCGCAGTTCGATGAGCTGTCGCCTTCGGTCGACCTGCTCGAAACCGGCATCAAGGTGATCGACCTGGTCTGCCCGTTCGCCAAGGGCGGCAAGGTTGGCCTGTTCGGCGGTGCCGGCGTCGGCAAGACCGTCAACATGATGGAGCTGATCAACAACATCGCCAAGCAGCACAGCGGCTTGTCGGTGTTCGCCGGCGTGGGCGAGCGTACCCGTGAAGGGAACGACTTCTACCACGAAATGAAGGACTCGAACGTGCTCGACAAGGTGGCCATGGTGTTCGGCCAGATGAACGAGCCGCCGGGCAACCGTCTGCGCGTGGCGCTGACCGGCCTGACCATGGCCGAGCGCTTCCGTGACGAAGGCCGCGACATCCTGTTCTTCGTCGACAACATCTACCGCTACACGCTGGCCGGTACCGAAGTGTCGGCACTGCTGGGCCGTATGCCTTCGGCCGTGGGCTATCAGCCGACGCTGGCCGAGGAAATGGGCAAGCTGCAGGAGCGCATCACGTCGACCAAGACCGGCTCGATCACCTCGATCCAGGCCGTCTACGTGCCCGCGGATGACTTGACCGACCCGTCGCCCGCCACCACCTTCCTGCACCTGGACTCGACCGTCGTGCTGTCGCGTGACATCGCCGCGCTGGGTATCTACCCGGCCGTCGACCCGCTCGACTCGACCTCGCGTCAGCTCGACCCGCAGATCGTTGGTACCGAGCACTACGAAGTGGCCCGCCGCGTCCAGCAGACGCTGCAGCGCTACAAGGAACTGCGCGACATCATCGCGATTCTGGGCATGGACGAACTGTCGCCGGAAGACAAGCTGGCGGTGGCGCGCGCACGGAAGATCCAGCGTTTCCTGTCGCAGCCCTTCCACGTTGCGGAAGTGTTCACGGGTTCGCCGGGCAAGTACGTGCCGCTGAAGGAAACCATCCGCGGCTTCAAGATGCTGGTGGACGGCGAGTGCGATCACCTGCCCGAGCAGGCGTTCTACATGGTCGGCTCGATCGACGAAGCCTTCGAGAAGGCCAAGAAGCTCCAGTAAGCCTCGCCATGCGACGGCGCGCCGGCACGGTCTGCGTGCGCGGGCGCGCCGCCGTTGCAAGCGAAGCGACTGGACAAAGGAATTCACATGGCAACCATTCTTGTAGACGTCGTCAGCGCGGAAGCCTCGATCTTCTCCGGCCAGGCGAAGTTCGTGGCGCTGCCGGGCGAGTCGGGTGAGCTGGGCATCCTGCCCGGGCACACGCCGCTGATCACGCGCATCCATCCGGGTGCGGTGCGGATCGAGAAGGAAGACGGCAGCGAAGAGTTCGTGTTCGTCGCCGGCGGCATTCTGGAAGTCCAGCCCAAGCACGTCACCGTGCTGGCCGACACCGCGATCCGTGGCGCCGACCTCGACGAGGCCAAGGCGCAGGAAGCAAAGCGCGCGGCCGAGGAGCTGCTGCAGAACCAGAGCAGCGAATTCGATCTGGCGCGTGCGCAGAGCGAGCTGGCGGTCGCCGCTGCCCAGCTGGCGGCCATCGCGCGTCTGCGCCGGAAGAAGTAAGCACGGCCGGCTCAGGCGTTGCTTTTTCGTCAGCGCGAAGGAAAAAGGCAGCCGCGAGGCTGCCTTTTTTCATGATGCGAGCTATGCTGTTGGCTGAAGTCAGACAAACACTGACAAAAAACTAAAACGACAAAAAAAAGCGCGCGGGCCGGGGAGGCTCCGCGCGGACGGGAAAATCCCTTCGAGGGGTCAATTCGAAGGAACGGGTTCGGTCGGGCGATGTGTAGCGTGTCCTGTTGCATGGACAACCTGTCTTGCAGGCTTCGCTACCTTTCGCCGCGTACCGGCATCCAACCACGCGCTCGATCCACTACTATTCGCGACGTCTATCGGGACACCGGTAATACATTCTGCTGCTGGGCTTTCTTCAGGGCGCCTGGGGCTCTCTGGCTTGCGGCGCCGTCACAAAGTTCACATTGTGTCAAAGCATTGTGGGGGAAACTTCCCCTGATGGCAGTAACAAAGTGTATCGGTTTGCAAGTAGTTGAAAGCGAAAAGACGGCAAATTCGCCGCAATAGCCACAAAAATCGGGCCACTTTGTTGGCTGCCGCACGCTGGCATCGTTCTGGTGCATGACTATTTCCGTTTCGGCACTGCTCCCCGCGTCACCCCGCCGGGGTTGACGCGGGGGGCGTGCACCGGCAGTGTTCCATCGCAACGGGCGACCCGCCCGCTTGTCGAGGAGCACTGAATGGACGCCTTGCAGGCCGATATCGAAGGCATGTTGAAGCTGCGCACGGTCGCCGTGGTCGGCCTGTCCGACAAGCCCGAGCGCGCCAGCCACGAGGTGGCCGCCTTCCTGCAGCGGCACGGCCACCGGATCGTGCCCGTCAACCCGAACCACGCCGGCGAGTCGATCCTTGGCGAGCGCTGCCATGCCTCGCTGCACGACGCCGCCAAGGCGTTGGCGGCGGAGGGCGCGCGCATCGACTGGGTCGATATCTTCCGGCGCTCGCCCGATGTGCCGCCCGTGGTGGACGAGGCGATCGCGATCGGCGCCCGTGGGGTCTGGCTGCAACTGGGCATCGTCAACGACGAGGCGTTGGCCCGTGCGAAGCGCGCCGGCCTGATGGCGGTGCAGGACCGCTGCAGCAAGATTGAGTCGATGCGCAGTTGAGCGCCGCCGCCGCATATTGTCGCTCTCGCCTATCATTCGGGCCTCCGATTCGACCTTTCGACTCGACCTTTCGATTCGACCTTTCGCTTCGCCCCTCGCATTCCCTCTTTCGTTCCACTCCACGTTTGTTGCCCAGCGCGCCATGGCCATCGACCCAGACCTGCTTGCCTACTATCGCGGACTCGCCGAGCGCTATGCCGGCGCGCCGGTGCCTGCCAATGCGGTAGAGCGGCGCGCCCGCTTCCGCGAGGTCGCGGCGCTGTCGCGCCGCCCCGATCCGGATGGCCTGGCCATATCCGAGCTGCAAATCGCGCTGCAGGGCAGGGCGCTGAACGCGCGACTGTTCCGGCCGACCGAGCCGGACAAGCCCCGCCTGTTGGTCTATTTCCACGGCGGCGGCTGGGTCGTGGGCTCGCACGACACCCATCATGGCGTCGCCGCGGCGCTGGCACTCGATACCGGCTGCGCGGTCGTCAGCGTCGACTACCGGCTGGCGCCCGAGCATGCCTATCCCGCCCCCTGTGACGACGCGCTCGACGCGATCCGCTGGCTGGCGGAACGGCGCGACGCGCTCGACGTCGATCCGCGTTTCCTTGCCGTCGCCGGCGACAGCGCCGGTGGCCATCTCGCGGCGCAGGCCGCGGCGCTGGCCAATGCCGATACGCCTGGCCTGGTGCGCGCGCAGTTGCTGATCTATCCGGTCACCGCGCCCCGGTTCGCCAGCGAGAGCTATCGCGCCTTTGCGTCAGGGCCGGGCCTGACCCGCGACGAAATGGCGTGGTACTGGGCGCAGTTCGTCGGCGAAGCCCGCCTCGCCGACGGTACCGCGATGGACGATCCCCGGCTGCACCTGATGACGCGGCTTCCCGGCGGCGCCGGCGCGGCCCCTCCGTCGACGGTGGTGCTGGTCGCGGCTCACGACGTGCTGCGCGACGACGGCCTCGCATACGCCGATCATCTGGTCCGCGAAGGCGCCGCGGTGATCACGATCGAGGCGAGTGGCATGACCCATGGCTTCGCCCGCTTGCAGGGCGAATCGCCGCGGGCCCGAGAATGGATGCGGCGCGGCGCCCAGGCCTTCGTGCAATTGCTGGACGAGGAATGAGTCCGGGCGCAAGCGTGCGCGGCATCATGGCAGCGCCATACCGCTGATAGTGGCGGCGCCGGGGTGGCGATCCCGTAGAATGGCGGGCTGCTGACGAGGACCGCCATGACCGCACTGCAAAACGACATCTTCCTGCGCGCGCTGCGCCGCCAGCCGACCGAATACACACCGCTGTGGCTGATGCGCCAGGCCGGGCGCTACCTGCCCGAGTACAACGCCACGCGCGCACGGGCCGGCAGCTTCCTGGGCCTGGCGAAAAATCCGGCCTTTGCCACCGAAGTCACGCTGCAGCCGCTCGACCGCTTTCCGCTCGACGCCGCGATCCTGTTCTCCGACATCCTGACCGTACCCGATGCGATGGGCCTGGGCCTGTCGTTTGCGCAGGGCGAAGGTCCGCGCTTTGCACGGCCGCTGCGCACCGAGGCCGATGTCGCCAGGCTGGCGGTGCCGGACATGAGCGAGCTGCAGTACGTATTCGATGCGGTCGCGTCGATCCGCCGCGCGCTGGTGCAGGACGGCCGCCAGCGCGTGCCGCTGATCGGCTTCTCCGGCAGCCCGTGGACGCTGGCCTGCTACATGGTCGAAGGCGGCGGCTCCGACGACTTCCGGCTGGTCAAGGGCATGATGTACGCCCGTCCCGACCTGATGCACCGGATCCTGGAGATCAATGCGCAGGCGGTATCCGCCTACCTGAACGCGCAGATCGAGGCCGGCGCGCAGGCCGTGATGCTGTTCGATACCTGGGGTGGCACGCTGGCCGACGGCATGTACCAGCGCTTCTCGCTGGACTACATGCGCAAGGTCATCGCCGGCCTGCGCCGCGAGCATCAGGGCGAGAGCGTGCCGGTGATCGTCTTTACCAAGGGCGGCGGCCTGTGGCTGGAGCAGCTGGCGGACAGCGGCGCCGACGCCATCGGCCTGGACTGGACCGTCAATCTGGCCGCCGCTCGCCGGCGCACCGGCGGCCGCGTGGCCTTGCAGGGCAACCTGGACCCGACCGTGCTGTTCGCGGACGAGGCCGGCATTCGCGAACAGGCGCGCCGCGTGCTGGACGATTACGCGGCCGGCGGTGGCAGCGATGGCCATGTCTTCAACCTCGGACATGGCATTTCGCAATTCACACCGCCGGAGAGCGTGTCGGTGCTGGTGAACGAAGTGCATCGCCACAGCCGGGTGCTGCGGCAGCGCGAGGGCACGCAGGCATAGGCCAGCCGCCTGCTGCAAGCCGTCTGTGCTGCCGATTCGTGCGCTTGCGGGGCGCCATCATGGCGCTTCGGCGATGAATCGGTGCCTGTCAAGGCTTGACTTATGCACACAAATGGGCTTTCCGCAGTGCACGACCGGGTTATTACTTAACACGATTGGGGGATATTGCTAAGTCATTGATTTTTAATGACTTGACAGCA
This sequence comes from Cupriavidus sp. JZ107, assembly GCF_053903255.1. Taxonomy (NCBI): domain Bacteria; kingdom Pseudomonadati; phylum Pseudomonadota; class Betaproteobacteria; order Burkholderiales; family Burkholderiaceae; genus Cupriavidus; species Cupriavidus sp. JZ107. The sequence goes on from NZ_CP096481.1 coordinate 69,488, forward strand.
GGCCTTGGAGCGTGGTGGTGACCCAGAAAGCCTTGTTTAGCGCGCCTTCACGGCAAGTAGGCCCAAGTTTTCAACAAAGTTATCCACAGGCGATGTGGAGAGAGGGGAAAACTGGTCATCTATCATCGACTTAGCCCCACATTTGAAGTTTTACTTTAAGTTGATGCTGCACTGCACCCAATCGACGGCGCCTCGCCGCCGTACTCCGGACAGCGCGCCGCCGATGCACAGTCTCGGCGACGACGTGTCGGGTATGGTGCGCACTCCAGCGGCGGCCGACCCGGTCTGCCATCGCCGCCCGCGCTGATCGTGTCCTCCCTGTCATCATCTCCGTCAAGCTCGCCGCCGCAACACGAAGCCGCAGGCACCGTAGCGCCGCTGGTACAGATCGCGCTGGACACGCCCGCCGACGACCGCTTCGACTATCTGAACGCCGATCCCGACGGCGGCCGGGTCCGCCCGGGGGAGGTCGTGGCCGTACCATTCGGCCGACGCGAGATGGTTGGCGTGGCGATTGCCGGTACCGATCGCAGCGAGGTACCGGCCGACAAGCTGCGGCCGGTCTCGCACCGGCTGGCCTGGCTGCCACCGCTGAATGCGCACTGGCTCGCACTGGCCGCTTTCGCGGCTGCCTATTACCACCGGCGGCTCGGTGAGGTGATCCTGCCCGCCTTGCCGCCCGGTTTGCGTGACCCGCAGGCGTGGCCGCGGCTGGCGGCACGCGCGCGCACCGAGCAATTCCGCCTGCGCGACGGCTGCGCCGAAGCGCTGCTGGCCGCGGTGCCGCCGCGCGCGCGCTCGGTCGGCGCGCTGGCGAAGGCGCTGGTCGATGCCGCCTCGCAAGGACAGTGGCTGACGCGGGAGGCCGCGCGGACACTCTGCACGGCCGCGCCGGCGCGGCTGGCGCAATGGGCGGAGGCGGGCTGGATCGACTGCGAGACCATCGACCGGCCGTTGCTGACGGCCGTCGACGCGCAGGAATCAACCTGGCAGGGCGATCCGGGCGCTCCGGCTGATCAGGCCGACACGGCGGCAGCGACCGAACCGCCACCGCCCGCCACCGCGCCGCCAGTCTTGCCGGTCCCGGCGCTGCATCCGGAACAGCGCCAGGCCGTCGACGCCATCGCCGCCGGCACCGGCTTCGCGCCGTTCCTGCTGCACGGCGTGACCGGCAGCGGCAAGACCGAGGTCTACCTGCACGCGATCGCCACCGCGCTGGCCCGTGACCCCGCCGCGCAGGTGCTGATGCTGGTGCCGGAAATCAATCTGACGCCGCAGCTGCAGGCGCGCATCGCCGCGCGCTTCCCGGCGGCACCGCTGGCGGTGCTGCACAGCGGCATGGCGGACCAGGAGCGCACGCTGCACTGGCTGGCGGCGCATCGCGGCGAGGCGCGCATCGTGCTCGGCACGCGGATGGCGGTGATGGCGTCGCTGCCGACGCTGGCACTGATCGTCGTCGACGAGGAGCACGACACCTCGTACAAGCAGCAGGAGGGCCTGCGCTACTCGGCTCGCGATCTGGCGGTCTGGCGCGCCAAGCAGCTCGGCATCCCGGTGGTGCTGGGCTCGGCCACGCCGTCAATGGAATCGTGGTGGCGCGCCGAGCAGGGCGCCTACCGCAAGCTGGTACTGCGCGAACGCGCGCAGGCGGACGCGGTGCTGCCCACGGTGCGGCTGATCGACCTGAACCATGAGCGGCAGCGCCAGCGGCCGCTGTACGAGGGCCTGTCGGCGCCGCTGCTGCAGGCGATCGAGGCGCGCCTGGCCCGCGGTGAGCAGAGCCTGCTGTTCCTGAACCGGCGCGGCTATGCGCCGGTGATCGCCTGCGACAGTTGCGGCTGGCTGTCCGGCTGTCCGCGCTGCTCGGCGTACCTGGTGCTGCATCGTCCCGAGCGCTGCCTGCGCTGCCATCACTGCGGGCTCGAGGCCCGCATCCCGCACCATTGCCCAGACTGCGGCAACGTCGACATCGCGCCGCTGGGCCGCGGCACCCAGCGGATCGAAGAGGCGCTGGCCGCGCGCTTCCCGCAGGCCCGGATCGCCCGCATCGACGCCGATTCGACGCGCCGCAAAGGCAGCGCGCAGGCGATGTTCGACGAGGTTCACGCCGGCCAGGTCGACATCCTGGTCGGTACCCAGATGATCGCCAAAGGCCACGACTTCCAGCGCGTGACGCTGGTCGGCATCGTCCATCCGGACGCGGCGATGTTCAGCCACGACTTCCGCGCGGCCGAGCACCTGTTCGCCTCACTGATGCAGGTGTCGGGCCGCGCCGGACGCGCCGGCCTGGCGGGCGAGGTGCTGATCCAGACGCGGTATCCGGACGCGCCCGCCCTGCAGGCTTTGGTACGGCACGACTACGACGGCTTCGCCGCCACGCAGCTGCGGGAACGGCGCCAGGCCGGGCTGCCGCCCTTCGTCCATCAAGTGCTGGTGACGGCCGAGCACGGGCAACTGCAACGAGCGCTGGACTTCCTGCATGCCGCGCGCGAGCGCGCCGACGGCATGGCGCTGGCCGCCGAGGTGCAACTGCACGATCCGGTGCCGATGTCGATGGTCCGCATCGCCAACCGGGAGCGCGCCCAGATGCTGATCGAGAGCGGCTCGCGCATGGCGCTGCAACGCTTTGTCGGAGAGTGGACGCAAACTTTCGGCGAGGTCGGGGCCACCGTCAAAGGGGTGCGCTGGCAGCTGGAGATCGACCCGCTGCGGATCTGAGCCGGAGCGCCCGAAAGCCCCGAACATCGAGGTCGGCCGGAGTTGTGGTGCAACCGCCTGACGTCAGCGGATGGGACGGGGTTGCACTAGTGGGTTATACCAAGTTGCACCCAGGCTTTCTTCGAGAGTATGATCGCGCCAGTTTGCGTCACATCGCGCGACTTCCGCACCGACCATCCCGGCCCGCATTGGCTTGGCTTGGCCATCCAGAGCGGCAAGCGCGCTCCTCGGAGATCTCCTCGCATGGCCACCACCACCCTCGGCGTCAAGCTCGACGACGCCTCCCGCGACCGCCTGAAGCGCGTTGCCCAGTCGATCGACCGCACGCCGCACTGGCTGATCAAGCAGGCGATCTTCTCTTACCTGGAGCAGATCGAGCGCGGACAGGCGCCGCACGATGTCAACGGCAGCGGCCAGCCCGAGGCCGATGGTGCCGACACGCTCGACGCGGTCGCCGGCGAGGGCGCGCCCCAGCCCTTTCTCGAATTCGCCCAGAGCATCCAGCCCCAGTCGGTGCTGCGCGCGGCCATCACGTCCGCCTACCGCCGGCCCGAGACCGACTGCGTACCGGTGCTGCTCGAGCAGGCCCGGCTGCCGCAGCAGCAGGCGGACGCCGCGCTGGCGATGGCGAAGAAGCTGGCCCTGAATCTGCGCCAGCAGAAAGTCGGCAGCGGCCGCGAGGGGCTGGTGCAAGGGCTGATCCAGGAGTTCTCGCTGTCCTCGCAGGAGGGTGTGGCGCTGATGTGCCTGGCCGAGGCGCTGCTGCGCATTCCGGACAAGGCCACCCGTGACGCGCTGATCCGCGACAAGATCAGCGGCGCCAACTGGCAGTCGCACCTGGGGCAGAGCCCGTCGCTGTTCGTCAACGCCGCGACCTGGGGCCTGCTGGTCACCGGCAAGCTGGTGTCGACCCACAACGAGGCGGGCCTGACCCGCGCGCTGACCCGCATCATCGGCAAGGGCGGCGAGCCGCTGATCCGCAAGGGCGTCGACATGGCGATGCGGCTGATGGGCGAGCAGTTCGTCACCGGCGAGACCATCTCCGAGGCGCTGGCCAACGCGCGCAAGTACGAGGCCCAGGGCTTCCGCTATTCGTACGACATGCTGGGCGAGGCCGCGATGACCGAGGCCGACGCGCAGCGCTACCTGGCCTCCTACGAGCAGGCGATCCACGCGATCGGCCAGGCCTCGCGCGGCCGCGGCATCTACGAGGGCCCGGGCATCTCGATCAAGCTGTCGGCGCTGCATCCGCGCTACAGCCGCGCCCAGCACGAGCGCGTGCTCGGCGAGCTGTACGGCCGGCTCAAGTCGCTGACGCTGCTGGCTCGCCAGTACGACATCGGCATCAATATCGACGCCGAGGAAGCCGACCGGCTGGAGATCTCGCTGGACCTGCTGGAGCGGCTCTGTTTCGAGCCGGAACTGGCCGGCTGGAATGGCATCGGCTTCGTCGTGCAGGGCTACCAGAAGCGTTGCCCCTTCGTGATCGACTATCTGATCGACCTGGCCCGCCGCAGCCGCCACCGCCTGATGATCCGGCTGGTCAAGGGCGCCTACTGGGACAGCGAGATCAAGCGCGCCCAGGTCGACGGCCTGGAGGGCTATCCGGTCTACACGCGCAAGGTCTACACCGATGTGTCGTACCTGGCCTGCGCGCGCAAGCTGCTGTCGGTGCCCGACGCGATCTATCCCCAGTTCGCCACCCACAACGCGCACACGCTGGCGGCGATCTACCAGATCGCCGGCCATAGCTATTACCCGGGCCAGTACGAGTTCCAGTGCCTGCACGGCATGGGCGAGCCGCTGTACGACCAGGTGGTCGGCCCGGTCGCCGAGGGCAAGCTGAACCGGCCGTGCCGGATCTATGCGCCGGTCGGCACGCACGAGACGCTGCTGGCCTATCTGGTGCGGCGCCTGCTGGAGAACGGCGCCAATACGTCGTTCGTCAACCGCATTGCCGACGACACGATTTCGCTGGACGAGCTGGTGGCCGACCCGGTCGTTCAGGTAGAACGGATGCACAAGGAAGAAGGCACGCTGGGCCTGCCGCACCCGCGCATTCCGATGCCGCGCACCCTGTACGGCAAGGCGCGCGCCAATTCGGCGGGCCTCGACCTGTCGAACGAACATCGGCTGGCCTCGCTGTCATCGGCGCTGCTGCATGGCGCCACCGAGCGCCTGAGCGCCGAGCCGATGCTGGGCGTTGACGCCGTGGGAGGCGGCGACACCGCGCCGGTGCTCAATCCTTCGGACCATCGCGATGTGGTCGGCCAGGTCACCGAGGCCAGCGCGGCCGACGTCGAGGCCGCGCTGCAGGCCGCGATCAACGCCGCCCCGATCTGGCAGGCGACGCCGCCCGAGGTCCGCGCCGCCGCACTCGAGCGTGCCGCCGACCTGATGGAAGCGCAGATGCAGGCGCTGATGGGCGTGATCATGCGCGAGGCCGGCAAGACGTTCTCGAACGCGATCGCCGAAGTGCGCGAAGCGGTCGACTTCCTGCGCTACTACGCGGTGCAGGTGCGCGAGCATTTTTCCAACGACACGCACCGCCCGCTCGGTCCAGTCGTCTGCATCAGCCCGTGGAACTTCCCGCTGGCGATCTTCACCGGCCAGGTGGCCGCGGCGCTGGCCGCGGGCAACACGGTGCTGGCCAAGCCGGCCGAACAGACCCCGCTGATCGCGGCGCAGGCGGTGCGCCTGCTGCGCGAGGCCGGCGTGCCGGCCGGCGCGGTGCAGCTGCTGCCGGGCCGCGGCGAGACCGTCGGCGCGGCGCTGGTCGGCGATGCGCGCGTCAAGGGCGTGATGTTCACCGGCTCGACAGAGGTCGCGCGGCTGCTGCAGCGTAACCTCGCCGGCCGCCTCGATGCCGCCGGCCGTCCGGTGCCGCTGATCGCGGAGACCGGCGGCCAGAACGCGATGATCGTCGACTCGTCGGCGCTGGCCGAGCAAGTGGTCGCCGATGTCGTGACCTCGGCGTTCGATTCGGCGGGCCAGCGCTGCTCCGCGCTGCGCGTGCTGTGCCTGCAGGAAGATGTGGCCGACCGCGTGCTGGAGATGCTCAAGGGCGCGATGGCCGAACTGACGATGGCCAATCCGGATCGTCTGTCGACCGATGTTGGCCCGGTGATCGACGAGGAGGCGCGCGCCGGCATCGTCAAGCATATCGAGGCGATGCGGGCCAAGGGCCGCCGCGTCCATCAGGCCGATGCCAACGCCGCGCAGTCGGCCGCATGCCGCCATGGCACCTTCGTGCCGCCGACGCTGATCGAGCTGAACCACATCGGCGAGCTGCAGCGCGAGGTGTTCGGTCCGGTGCTGCACGTGGTGCGCTACCAGCGCGCGCGCCTGGACGCGCTGCTCGACCAGATCAACGCCACCGGGTACGGCCTGACGATGGGCGTGCACACCCGCATCGACGAAACCATCGAGCACATCGTCGCGCGCGCCCATGTCGGCAATCTCTACGTCAACCGCAACATCGTCGGCGCGGTGGTCGGCGTGCAGCCGTTCGGCGGCGAGGGCCTGTCGGGCACCGGCCCGAAGGCTGGCGGCCCGCTGTATCTGCACCGCCTGCTGTCGACCTGTCCGCAGGACGCGTTCGTTGCCGCCGCCCGTGCCGCCGCGGCGGCCGACGCGCCGGCCGCGGAGCCGCGCGCGACGCTGCGGCCCGAGGCTCAGGCCGCGTTCGACGCCTACCGCCAGTGGGCGGCGAGCGCCGCCGCCATGCCGGAGCTGGCGCAGCAGTGCGAGCGCTTTGCCGCTGCCTCGACCTCGGGCATGACGGTGACGCTGCCGGGCCCCACCGGCGAGCGCAATACCTACACGCTGCTGCCGCGCGAAACGGTGCTGTGCCTGGCGCCAAACGAGGCCGATCTGGCCACGCAACTGGCGGCCGTGCTGGCGGTCGGTGCCGGCGTGTTGTGGCCGGACGTCGAACCCGCGCGCACGCTGTATGCGCGCCTGCCGAAGGCAGTACAATCGCGCGTCCGCCTGATTGCCGACTGGACCGCGGCCGACGTGGCCTTCGATGCGGTGCTGCACCACGGCGACTCGGACCAGCTGCGCGCGGTATGCGAACAGGTCGCGCAGCGGCCCGGACCGATCGTCGGCGTGCAGGGGCTGGGCCATGGCGACACCGGCATCGCGCTGGAGCGTCTGCTGATGGAGCGCTCGCTGTCGGTCAATACCGCGGCGGCCGGCGGCAACGCGAGCCTGATGACGATCGGCTGACCGCAACGACCGACCGCAAGACTGACCGCCCGACCTGGTCCGACGTATCGGCTGACGTATCGTCAGACGTCCGGGTTGGGCGCCAGACAGGCGCAGGTGCGGCGGTGATCCCGCCCTCGCTGTGCCACCAAAGAAAGCGTGGTCCGCAGGGGTGGGCCGAACGCTTCCAACAGTGCAGTGAACCGGCCTACAGGCTACCCAAGGAGAACGGATGAACACGACCTTCCACAAGACGGCGCTGACCGTCGCACTGACGATCGCCGGCCTGACCGCGGCGTCCGCCGCGTTCGCGCAGGCGCAGGAGATCAAGCTCGGCTTTGCCGCGCCGATGACCGGCGGCCAGGCGCAGTACGGCAAGGACATGCAGAACGGCGTGGTGCTCGCGATCGAGCAGATGAACGCCACCAAGCCGAAGATCGGCGGCAAGGAAGTCAAGTTCGTGCTGCTGTCCGAGGACGACCAGGCCGATCCGAAGACCGGTTCGGTGGTGGCGCAGAAGCTGGTCGACAACGGCATCCAGGGCATGCTGGGCCATTTCAACTCGGGCACCAGCATCCCGGCCTCGATGGTCTACAACCGCGCCGGCATCGCGCAGATCGCGATGGCGACCGCGCCGGAATACACCCGCCAGGGCTTCAAGACCACCTTCCGCATGATGACGTCCGACACCCAGCAGGGTTCGGTGATCGGCACCTTCGTGGTCAAGAAGCTGGGTGCCAAGAACATCGCCATCGTCGATGACCGCACAGCTTACGGCCAGGGCCTGGCCGACGAGTTCGAGAAGGCCGCCAAGGCCGCGGGCGGCAAGATCGTGCGCCGCGAGTACACCAACGACAAGGCGGTGGACTTCAAGGCCGTGCTGACCAACATCAAGCGCAGCAACCCGGACATCATCTTCTTCGGCGGCGCCGAGACGCAGTCCGCGCCGATGGCCAAGCAGATCAAGGAACTGGGCCTGAAGGCGCCGCTGGTATCGGGCGAGATGTCCAAGACGGACAACTTCCTGAAGCTGGCCGGTCCGGCCGCCGAAGGCACGGTGGTGTCGCTGGCCGGCCTGCCGCTGGAGCAGATGCCGGGCGGCGCCAAGTATGCGCAGGACTACGAGAAGCGTTTCAAGAGCAAGGTCCAGACCTACTCGCCGTACGCCTACGACGGCGCCACCGCGCTGATGACCGCGATGGTCAAGGCCGGTTCGGCCGATCCGGCGCGCTACCTGCCGGTGCTGGCGGCGACCAACATGCCGGGCGTCACCACCAAGACGCTGGCCTACGACGCGCGCGGCGACCTCAAGGACGGCGGCATCACCGTCTACAAGGTCGTCGGCGGCAAGTGGACCGTGCTGGAAACGCTGGGCGGCAAGTAAGCCTGGCGGTTGCCCAAGGTTGGTCCACCGTTGACTCGCAGTTCGGAACGCCACCCCCCGGGGTGGCGTTTTCTTTGGTGGCCGCGCCGGTCGTGACGGCCGTGCCGCTGGCGGCGGCTGGGCCCGTTCCGCGGCCTTGCCTCGCCGGTGGCGCATAATCGCGGTCTTGCCGTTTCCTCGCTATCCCAGTTGTCCCTCTTTGCCCATCACCCTGAAGGAGTACCCGTGTCCGCGCAGCCAGTCAGCTACGACCACGCCATCGAGCTCGCCACGCAGGAGCGCTACGACGAAGCGCTGGCGGTGATCGACGCGTTGGCGCGCCAGCGGCCCGAGGTCGTCGATTACGAGGCGCTGCGCGCCCGGCTGCTGTTCGACAAGGGCGAGCCCGAGCAGGCGCTGGCCGCGCTCGACGCGGCGCTGGCCCGGCTGCCCGACCTGCCGTTGCAGCCGGCGCACCGCTGGGCCTCGCGCGGCGTGCTCGCGCATCGCTACGGCATGCTGCTGATGAACCAGCAGCGTTTCGCCGAGGCGCTGCCGTGGCTGGTGGAAGCAGCGCGGCGCAATGGGCTGGCGACCGGCGAATGGAGCGCGCAGCTGCATGCGGGACTCGCGCATTACCGGCTGGGCCAGTTCGCCGAGGCGGGGCGCTATTGGTACGACCTGCTGTATCGCGCCCCGGATCTGGGCGCGCACGACATTCTGGGCCTGGCCGCCGACCACGTGCAGGGCGCGGAGGCCGAGGGCCGGCGCGCCGAGCCGATGCTGCGGCTGTGCCTGGCCCGCATCGGCCTGGACAATGCCGATCTGCTGGAGATGAGCGAGGAGCAGGGCGACGCGCTGGCCGCGCAGCAGGCGCAGATGGTGCTGGCCGAGGAGCCGGACCACCCGCACGCGCGGCGCATCCTCGCGCCGCTGCGCCTGCGCTCCGGCGATCTGGCCGGCGCGCGCAGCGATCTGGCGGTCTACCAGCGCCAGGTGCCGGACCCGAAGGCGCAGGTGCGCGAGCTCGAGTGGCGCCACCAGGGCGGCGAGGCCGAGCCCTGGCGCGATTTCTCGTTGACCGGGGCGGCCACCGACGCGCATGGCTATTACCTTGCCGGTCTCGCGCTGGCGGACTTCATCGAGCGCGTACCCGCGTCGGCGGACGTGCTGCGGCCGCAGCTGCTGCGCGCCTGGCAGACGGGCCTGGCGCGCTTCGAACAGTATTTCGCCACCGGCGAGGGCGGCTACGACGACGCCGATCCGCATATCTATTCGCTGCTGTGCGACCGCTTGGCGCGCCGCCTCGACCTCGACGACCCCGCGCAGCGCGACGAACGCATCGCGCTGCACGACAAGGGCATCGCGGCCAGCGATTTCATCGAGCACTGGCTGGATCTGCTGGCCTGCCACGACGCGGCCGGTCGCCATCAGCGCGTGGTCGAAATCGCCGGCGAGGTACTGAACCGCTATCCGCTGGACCGCCATGCGGGCCAGGTGACCTGGGTGTTCAGCCGGCTGATCCATGCCTGGAAGGCGATCGGCGGCAACGAGGCGATCGCTGCGGCGCGCGCGGCGATCTCGCATATGGAAGCGAGGCTCGATGCGCTGCCGGTCGAGGAGCGCAGCGAGGCCGCGCTGTCGATGGCGCATGCGCGCACGCATTTCGCCACGCTGCTGGCGAACTCCGCCGCGTCGATGGAAGCGCGCGAGCGCGCGCTGGCGCTGGACGAGATCGAGGCCTTGCAGGCGCGTGCGGTGGCGATCGAGGACGCCTGGGTCTACGACGCCTTCGGCCGTATCTGGCGTGGCCTGGCCGACAACGAACGCGCCTTGCCGCTGTTCGAGCGTGCGATCGCGCTGACCGAGGGCGATGCCGAGGACCAGGCGGCCGCGCGGCTGCAGCGCGGACTGATCCGCCTCGACGCCGAGCAGTACGCGCAGGCGTTGACCGACTTCCAAGCCGCCTTCGCGGTGCGCGACGATTGGGAGGCCGACGTGCACCTGCACGCCGCGCAGGCTGCGCTGGGCCTGGCCCGGCGCGAGGAGGCACGGGCGCTGTTCCTGCAGGCGCGGGCGCGCGGGGCCGCGCAGGGCCGCACGCGCGCGTTGTACGCGAAGGTCGAAAACGCACTGAAGGCGACGCGGCCGGCCTGGAAAATCTGGGGCGTGTAGACCAGCGGTGCAGTGGGTGAGGTCAGCGCAGACGCGATCCGAAAGAACACTGGCAGAAACCTCAGCAAAACTCGTGCCTTGTCGGACAAACCCGGACACGGGTTCAAAGGCCCTTCCGTTAGGATGTCACCCATGAATGGATTGAGCCAACTATTTCCGACCTGGCCGCTCGCTCCCAGCGGGCTGTTCTGGGTCGGCCTCGCGCTGGTAGGCGCGGGCCTTGCCGGCGAAGTCTGCCGGATGTATCTGAGATTGCCGCGTATCGTCGGTTATGCCGCTACCGGTCTGTTGGCCGGCACGCTGGGGCGGCCCATCGTCGACCAGACGATGATTGCCCAGACCCGCATCCTGATCGACATGGCGCTGGCGCTGGCGCTGTTCGAACTCGGGCATCGGCTGTCGCTGGTCTGGCTGCGCGCCAATCGCTGGCTGCTGTTTACCAGCGCCTCCGAGTCCCTGCTGACCTGGGGCCTCGTCACCGCGGTGCTGCAATGGATCGGCGTAAGCCCGACCGTCGCGATCCTCGCGGGCGGCATCGCGGTCAGCACGTCGCCGTCGATCGTGCTGCAGCTGAAGAACGAACTGCGCGCGGAGGGCCAGGTCACCGAACGGCTGATGGCGATGACCGCGCTGAACAGCATGTATGCGGCGGTGATCGTGCAGCTGGCGACCGGCTGGCTGCACTCGGAATACGGCAATCTCGGCGCCGCGCTGCTGCATCCGCTGTATCTGCTGGTCGGCTCCTGCCTGCTGGCGTGGCTGGTCGGCAAGCTGAGCCAGGCGGTCTATGCGCGGATGCCGGCCGACGATCAGTACAGCTTCCTGGTGCTGGTCGGCATCGTGCTGTTCACGCTGGCGCTGACGCGGCTGCTGAAGCTGTCGATGCCGTTGACGTTGCTGCTGGCCGGCGTCGTGTTCAAGCATCAGGACAATCAGCCGCGTGTGTGGCCGGCGCATTTTGGCAGCGCCGGCACGTTGCTGATCATCGTGATGGTGGTGTCGCTGGGGCTGCCGGTGACCGTGCGTGACTGGTCCATCGCCGGCGTCGCCGCGATCGTGCTGGTGCTGCTGCGGCATCTGGCCAAGCTTGGGGGCGTGGTCTCGCTGGGTTCGTTTTCGGGCCTGAGCCTGCGGCAGTGCGTGGCGCTTGGCGTGGCGCTCGGGCCGATGTCGGGTCTGGCCTACCTGCTGATGAGCGATGTGGCGCGGCTCTATCCTGAGACCGGGGAAATGCTCAACGCGATCGTGCTGTGCGCGCTGGCGATCGAGCAGATCGCGGCGCCGGTGCTGGCCGCGTGGGCACTTCGCTATGCCGGCGAGGTCAGAGGCAATGGAGGAGGGCGCTGATGTCACTCGAACCGTTCAAGCAATCCGAGGCGCTGACCTTCGGCGTCGAGCTGGAGATGCAGCTGGTCAATCGCCATGACTATGATCTGGCGCCGTTCGCGCCCGACCTGCTGCGGCTGCTGAAGGGGGCCCAGCATGCCGGCGATATCAAGCCGGAGATCAGTCCGTCGATGATCGAGATCAGCACCGGGATCTGCCACGACTACGCGCAGGCGCTGTCCGAGCTGACGACGATGCGCGACCTGATGGTCGAGGCCTCGCATTCGCTGAATCTCGGCATCTGCGGCGGCGGCACGCACCCGTTCCAGCAGTGGGCCGACCGCACGATCTCCGACTCGCCGCGCTACCAGTACATCTCGGAGTTGTACGGCTATCTGGCCAAGCAATTCACGGTGTTTGGCCAGCACGTGCATATCGGCTGCCCGACCGCCGACGATTCGCTGTTCCTGCTGCATGCGATCGGCCGCTACGTGCCGCACTTCATCGCGCTGGCGGCGTCGTCGCCGTATGTACAGGGCGTCGATACCGGCTTTGCTTCCGCGCGGCTGAATTCGGTCGCGGCCTTCCCGATGAGCGGCCGCGCGCCCTTCATGCTGACGTGGGACGCCTTCACCGCGTACTTCGAGAAGATGCGCAAGACGGGCGTGATCGAGAGCATGAAGGACTTCTACTGGGATATCCGTCCCAAGCCGGAGTTCGGCACCATCGAAGTCCGCGTCATGGACACGCCGCTGACGGTTGCGCGCGCCTGCGATATCGCGGCCTATATCCAGGCGCTGGCGCGCTATCTGCTGCTGTCGCGGCCGTTCATGCCGGAAGAGGACGACTACCTGGTCTACACCTTCAACCGCTTCCAGGCCTGCCGCTTCGGCCTCGACGGCGAGTACGTGCATCCCAACGAATTGACGCGGATGCCGATCGCCGACCATATCCTGTCGATCTGCGACGTGCTGGTGCCGCATGCCGAAGCGCTTGGTTCGCTGGAGGCGCTGGCCAATATCCGCATGCTGGCTGCCAGCCGCCGTGGCGACGCGGAATGGGCGCGGCAGGTCGATGCCGATACGCGCAGCCTGCGCGAAGCGGTGCGGCAGAGCTGCGACCGCTGGGCGGGCTGACGGCAGCGCGCCCGCCGCGCATTCTGCGTTCGAGCGCGGGGGTCAGATCCCGTGCGGGATGTTGTCGCCGTCGCCAAGGCCCAGCCGCTGGTTGGCGGGCACGGCGACCGCCAGCAGCTTCGGCGGCGGCAGGTTCAGCCCCTTCATCATTTCGATGAATTCTTCGCGCGTGCGGCCGCACAGCCGGCTGTTGGTCGCCCGCTCGTTCCCGATCGTTGAATGGGTGCGGCCCTTGTAGTCATGGGCCGGATACACCAGCGTGTCGTCGGGCAACGCAAACAGCTTGCGCGTCAGGCTGTCGTAGAGCGTGCCGGCGTCGCCCGACTGGAAGTCCGTGCGTCCGCAGCCATCGATCAACAACGCATCGCCGGTAAAGACGCGGCGCACCACGCCGCCGTCCGGCTGCGGCTCTTCCCACAGATAGCTCATGCTGCCGGCCGTATGGCCCGGGGTATGGACCGCGCGCAGCGCCTGCGTGCCGAACGCGATGGTGTCGCCGTCGATCAACTGCTTCAGCGCCGGCCGGATCTCGCAGCCCGACGGCGCGGCGGTATGCGCGCCGGTACGTTGCGCGACATGGCCTGCCGAGGTGATGTGGTCCGCGTGCGCGTGGGTTTCGATGACCCAGGCCAGGCGTACACCGGTCTGCTGCACCAGCGCCAGATCGCGTTCGAGCTGACGGTCGACCGGATCGATCAGCACGGCATCGCGCGTCGCCGCATCGATCAGCAGATACGTGTAGGTGCAGGACTCGGGGTCGAAGAGTTGATGGAAGGTTTGCATCTGCGGGAATACTGGCAATCGGTCGCCAGGGTTCAGGCTTCGAATACGTCGGCGAGGTGTTGGGCGCTGAGCAACCTTTCTCCCCAGGCTTGCAATTGTTCGGCCGAGGCGCCGTTCAATCGTGTTTCCAGCTCGGCCGGCAGAGGACCGAACCGTTTGGCAAGCATGTTTCGCAGCATCATGGCCTGGCCTTGCTGCAGACCTTCCTGCCGGCCCTCCTGCAGGCCTTCCAGTCGGCCTTCTTGCAGGCCTTCGAGTCTGTAGTTGGCCTTCCACCGTGCGATATTCGTCGACAGCGACATTTCAGCCTCCATCAGGTTGTGTACATTCGTGAAATCCAGACCGGCATGGCGATGCCGTGAGCCTACATCCTTCAGCCAGCGTACGAAAGTGTTCGACAGAACCGGGTTATCGGCGACGCGCTGCCTGAGCCAGTGGACCGTGTCGAGCAACGTATCCTCGCTGGTCGCGTTTTCGAAGCGGAACACGGTGGCGACCAGATTGTCGAGCCTGGCCAGTTCCTCGTCCGAGTATCGGCTTGCGTCGACCAGCAGATACTTGCAGCGGGGCTGGTAGCCAGATAGTTCGCCGGGCAGTCGTGGTGACAGGTCGGCGATGTCGGTCGTCGCAGTCCACCTGCCCTCGCCGTTGTAGATGACAACAGGCAGTACCGGGGGCAGGCGGCCTCCGTCGAGCATATTCTGACCACGGATCAGCTCGAGATCGAGGCACGTGACGTAATTCGTCATGCGAATCGCCATATGGCGATCGACGGTGCTTTGAAACTCGATCAGCAGATAGAGATAGACCCACTCGCCGCCGGCCTGGATGCGCCATACCATGTCGCTTGCATGCTGGCGAAACGCATCGGTGACGTAGGTTCCGGATCGCCGTTCGAGGGTATCGAAGTCCAGGCTTCGAACCCAGTCTCCCGGCACGAAATCGCGCAGCAGGTCACGGACGAGTTCCGGCGTGGAGAACAAGGTCTTGTAGCAGGCATCGTGGTTCGGCATGGCACACGCATCGCAGTGGCGGAGCCGAGAGAATGCCGCGCCGGGGAGACGCGGGATTCCACAAAAGTACGTGCTACTTTAGTGTTCGAACGGCAGGCCGAAGGTCAGCACTCGACGATATTGACCGCGAGTCCGCCGCGCGCCGTTTCCTTGTATTTGGTCTTCATGTCGGCGCCGGTTTCGCGCATGGTCTTGATCACCGAATCGAGCGAGACATAGTGATTGCCGTCGCCGCGCAGCGCCATGCGCGCCGCGTTGACGGCCTTGACCGAGGCCATCGCATTGCGTTCGATGCAGGGAATCTGCACCAGCCCGCCGACCGGATCGCATGTCAGGCCGAGGTTGTGTTCCATGCCGATCTCCGCGGCATTCTCGACCTGTTCCGGCGTGCCGCCAAGCACCGCGGCCAGCGCGCCGGCGGCCATCGAACACGCGACGCCGACCTCGCCCTGGCAGCCCACTTCGGCGCCGGAGATCGACGCGTTCAGCTTGTACAGCAGGCCGATCGCGCCGGCCGTCAGCAGGAAGTCGATGACGCCGCGCTCGTTCGCGCCCGGCACGAAGCGATCGTAGTAATGCAGCACGGCCGGGATGATGCCCGCCGCGCCGTTGGTCGGCGCGGTCACCACGCGGCCACCGGCCGCATTTTCCTCGTTGACGGCCATCGCATAGAGGTTGACCCAGTCCATCACCGACAGCGGGTCCGACAGCGTCCGTTCGGCGCGCTCGGTCAGATTGCGGTGCAGCTCGGGCGCACGCCGCTTGACCTTGAACGGGCCGGGCAGCTCGCCATCGGTGCGGCAGCCGCGCGCGACGCAGGCCTGCATCACCTGCCAGATATGCAGCAGGCCCGCGCGCACGTCGGCTTCGCTGCGCCACGTGCATTCGTTCTCGAGCATCAGCTGCGCAATCGACTTGCCGGTGCTGCTCGCCATGTCGAGCATCGCGCGGCCGCTGCGGAACGGATGCGGCAGTTGCCGGTCCGCTTCGAGCACCTGCGTGTTGGCGGCGCCGGCGCTGACGACGAAGCCGCCGCCGACCGACAGATAGCGGCCCTCGCGCAGCGTTGCGCCGGCGGCATCGAAGGCATGGAATTTCATGCCGTTCGGATGCTCGGCCATCGCCTCGCGCCGGTAGAACGCAATGTGTTCCTTCTCGACGAAGGGAATCGGATGCTTGCCGAGCAGCGCCAGCGTGCGCGACGCGCGAAGCTGGGCCAGCCTGGCGTCGATGGTGTCCGGATCGATGGTGTCCGGCGCCTCGCCGAGCAGGCCGAGGATCACGCCCTTGTCGGTGCCGTGTCCCTTGCCGGTCGCGCCAAGCGAGCCGTACAGTTCGACCCGCACGCTGGCCACTTGCGGCAGCAGGCCGTCGCGCTCCAGTCCGTGCGCGAACATGCCGGCCGCACGCATCGGTCCCACCGTATGCGAGCTCGATGGCCCGATGCCGACCTTGAACAGGTCGAAAACGCTGACAGCCAATTGAATCTCCTTTCACCACCGGTTGGGACCGGCCAACCGACGGACCGGCGGCGGTCCCGCCGGCCTTGCCCCCGGGCACTACACCGGCTTGTCGTCCTCCGGCCGCTGCCACAGCGACACGCCGGGGCCGGGCGGCTTTTCCGGCCGGTCCTTGTGCTTCAGTACGCTGATGGCACCGTCGTTCTCGAGGATGGCCACATGCACGTCGTCGAGGCTATTGCAGTTTTCGCGTCGCAAAACCTTCATCAGGTCGTCGCTGGTGATGCGCGCCCCTTTCATGACGTCCTGGAACACCTTGCCGTCCCGGATCAGCAATTGCGGCTTGCCCTCGACCGCATATTCGATGCCGCGGCTGCGCCAGCTGAGCCAGCTGACCAGCAGGTTGCCGCCGATCAGCGTGACCGCCAGGATCAGCCCGCCCGATACCGATTTGTCGTCGCCGACCATGGCGTTCTGCACGCCTTCGGACAGGATCAGCAGCAGTACCAGATCGAACGGTGTCATCTGGCCGATCTGGCGCTTGCCGCCCAGCCGCATCAGCACCAGCAGGGCGAAATAGATGATCAGACCCCGGACAACGAATTCCCACCACGGCGCGTTCAGTTCCCACATCGACAGTCCTCCTTGACGATGACGGCCCCGGCGCAAGCGCCGGGGGCCGGAATCCTCCTGGACGCCGGACTGCGTCCGGGCGGCGATGGCGTCGCCGTGCCTGCTGCTGCAGGAAGCGTGCCCGCTTACTCCTCGTAGGCGCTCATCGGCACGCAGGAGCAGAACAGGTTGCGATCGCCGTAGACGTTGTCGGCCCGGCCGACCGGCGGCCAGTACTTCTGCGTCCGCAGCGAGGCGACCGGATAGGCGGCTTCCTCACGCGTGTACTTGTGATTCCACTCGTTGGCGGTGATGACCGCCGCGGTGTGAGGCGCGTTCTTCAGCGGGTTGTCCTCGCGGTCGAAGCTGCCGTCCTCGACGCGCGCGATTTCCTTGCGGATCGCGATCATCGCGTCGATGAAGCGGTCCAGCTCGTGCAGCGCCTCGCTCTCGGTCGGCTCGATCATCAGCGTGCCGGGCACCGGGAAGCTCATCGTCGGCGCATGGAAGCCATAGTCCATCAGCCGCTTGGCGACATCCTCGTTGCTGATGCCGGTCGCTTTCTGGATCGGACGCAGGTCGAGAATGCACTCGTGCGCGATATGGCCGTTGCCGCCGGTGTACAGCACCGGGTAGTAGTCCGACAGCCGCTTGGCGACGTAGTTGGCCGCCAGGATCGCGTTCTCGGTGGCGGCGGTCAGTCCGCGCGCGCCCATCATCGCGATATACATCCACGAGATCGGCAGGATGCTGGCCGAGCCGTAGGGCGCGGCAGAGATGGCGCCGATGCCGTCATCGGCGCGGCGATAGCCGGTGCTGGTGTGGTTCGGCAGGAACGGGGCCAGGTGCGCGCCGACCGCAACCGGACCGACGCCCGGGCCGCCGCCGCCGTGCGGGATGCAGAAGGTCTTGTGCAGGTTCAGGTGCGACACGTCGCCGCCGAACTGCCCCGGCGCGGCGGTGCCGACCATCGCGTTCATGTTGGCGCCGTCGACATAGACCTGGCCGCCGTGGCTGTGGACGATCTCGCAGATGCGCTGCACGCCTTCCTCGAACACGCCGTGCGTGGACGGGTAGGTGATCATGATCGCCGCCAGGTTCTTGCCATGCTGCGCGGCCTTCTTCTCCAGATCGGCCAGGTCGACGTTGCCGTCCTCGTCGCAGGCCACGACCACCACCTGCATGCCGGCCATCTGCGCGGACGCCGGGTTGGTGCCGTGCGCCGACGACGGGATCAGGCAGATGTTGCGATGGCTCTCGCCGCGGCTCGCATGGTAGGCGTGGATGATCTGCAGGCCGGCGTATTCGCCTTGCGAGCCGGCGTTGGGCTGCAGGCTGACGGCGGCGTAGCCGGTGGCCGCGCACAGCATCGCCTCGAGCTGGGCGATCATCTCGCGGTAGCCGACGGTCTGGTCGTCCGGCGCGAACGGATGGATGCTCGAGAACTCGGGCCAGGTGACCGGGATCATCTCGCTGGTCGCGTTGAGCTTCATCGTGCAGGAGCCCAGCGGGATCATCGTGCGGTCGAGCGCCAGATCCTTGTCGGCCAGCATGCGCAGGTAGCGCAGCATCTCGTGCTCGGCATGGTGGGTGTTGAAGACCGGGTGCGTGAGGTAGGCGCTCTGGCGCGACAGCGCCGCCGGATAGCCATCATCGGCCGCGGCTTCCAGTGCGTCGAAGGCCGGCACCGGCTTGCCCTGCGCGAAGATCTCCCACAGCGCGACCACATCGTCGCGGCTGGTGGTCTCGTCCAGCGAGATGCCGACCTGCGTGGCGCCGGCGCGGCGCAGATTGATCTGGCGCGCGGCGGCCGCGGCGTGGATCGCCTCGGTGGCGGCACCAGTCTCGATCGTCAGCGTGTCGAAGAAGGTCTGGTTGGTGCGGGCGTAGCCCAGCGCCTGCAGGCCGCCGGCCAGCGTCGCGGTCAGCCGGTGCACGCGCTGCGCGATCCGCTTCAGGCCCTGCGGCCCGTGGTAGACCGCGTACATCGACGCCATGACCGCCAGCAGCACCTGCGCGGTACAGATGTTCGAGGTCGCCTTCTCGCGGCGGATATGCTGCTCACGCGTCTGCAGCGCCAGCCGGTAGGCCTTGTTGCCCTGCGCGTCGACGGTGACGCCGACCAGGCGGCCCGGCATCGAACGCTTGTAGGCGTCCTTGACGGCCATATAGCCGGCGTGCGGGCCGCCGAAGCCCAGCGGCACACCGAAGCGCTGCGAATTGCCGACCGCCACGTCCGCACCCCATTCGCCCGGCGCGGTGAGCAGCGTCAGCGCCAGCAGGTCGGCCGCGGCGACCACCAGGCCGCCGGCCGCGTGGACCGCATCGGCGATCGCGCGGTAGTCCGCCACGTCGCCGTTGACGCCCGGGAATTGCAGCAGCACGCCGAACGCGTGCGCCTGCGCCGCGTCGGCGGCGGGACCGACCTTGACCTCGATGCCGAGCGGCAGCGCGCGCGTGCGCACCACTTCGATCGTCTGCGGCAACACGTCGTCGGCCACGTAGAAGGTATTCGATGCGTGCTTGTTCACGCGCTGCAGCAGCGTCATCGCCTCGGCCGCGGCCGTGCCTTCGTCGAGCATCGACGCATTGGCGATATCGAGGCCCGTCAGGTCGGTGACCATCTGCTGGAAGTTCAGCATCGCCTCCAGGCGGCCCTGCGAGATCTCCGGCTGGTACGGCGTGTAGGCGGTGTACCAGGCCGGGTTTTCGAAGATGTTGCGCAGGATCACGCCCGGGGTCAGCGTGTTGTAGTAGCCCTGGCCGATGAAGCTCTTGAACACCTTGTTCTTGCCGGCGATGCCGCGCAGCTTGGCCAGCGCGGCTTCCTCGCTCAGCGGCTCGGTGAATTCGCCCAGCGGCATGCCGTCGCGGCGGCGGATCGCGGCCGGGATGATGGCGTCCATCAGCGCGGCGCGGCTGTCGTAGCCCAGCACCTTCAGCATGTGCTGCTGTTCGGCGGCGTCGGGACCGATATGGCGGTGGGAGAAGGCGTCGCGAGCTTCGAGTTCGGCCAGCGAAGGGCGAGCGGATTGAGCGGCGTTCATGGGCAGGGGAGCGTTCATGGCAAGTGACTCGGAGAGGCGGGCCGGGGCATGGTGGTCAGCCATGCATCGGCGCCGCGGGCGGGGCGCCGGGCTCAGGCGCCGACGCTGGCCTTGTAGGCGTCGGCCGTCATCAGGCCGTTGACGTCGTCGCCGTTGGCCGGCTTGATCTTGAACAGCCAGGCATCGAAGGCGTTGGCGTTGACGCTCTCGGGCGCGTCCTTGACGGCGTCGTTGACGGCGACCACTTCACCGGCCACCGGCGCGTAGATGTCCGACGCGGCCTTGACCGATTCGACGACCGCCAGCGCGTCGCCGGCGCCGACCGTCTTGCCGACCTCGGGCAGTTCCAGGAAGACGATGTCGCCGAGCGCATCCTGCGCGTGATCGGTGATGCCGATCGTCAGCGTGCCGTCGGTTTCGACGCGCACCCATTCGTGCGACTCGGTGTACTTCAGGTCAGCGGGGAAATTCATCGAGATTCTCCAATTTCAGATTCTTGTGTCGCGCCGCCGCGTGCCATCGGTGAAAGGGGCCGCGGGGCGCAGCGTGACCGGGTGGACGATGTCCGCAGTGAGCCGTCAGCTCACAAGTGCCTTGCCATTGCGCACAAACGGCAGTTTAACCACAGTCGCAGTCAGTTTGCGGTCGCGGATCAGCACCTGGACTTCGCTGCCGAGCGCCACATCCTTGGGCAGGCGCGCGAAGGCGATCGATTGGGACAGGGTCGGGCTGAAGGTGCCAGAGGTGATCTCGCCCTCGCCGGCGGCGGTCAGCACGGTCTGGTGCGCGCGCAGCACGCCGCCCTTGTCGCGCAGGATCAGGCCGGCAAACTGCTGGCGCTGGCCGTTGGCCACCAGCGCGGCCTTGCCGACGAAATCGCGCTCGCTTTGCAGGTCGACGGTCCAGGCCAGGCCGGCGTCGAGCGGCGAGGTGTGGATGTCCATGTCCTGGCCGTACAGGTTCATGCCGGCTTCGAGCCGCAGCGTGTCGCGCGCGCCGAGCCCGGCCGGACGCACGCCGGCGGCATGCAGCTTTTCCCAGACCGCGGCGACGTTGTCGGCCGGAACGACCAGCTCGAAGCCGTCCTCGCCGGTGTAGCCGGTGCGCGCCACCATGATTTCGCCGATCGCGGCATCCTCGACGACCATCGCATTGAACGGCTTGAGCGCCTCGCTGGGCTGGGTCGACGGGAAGGCCGCCCACACCTTGGCGCGCGCGTTCGGGCCCTGCACGGCGACGATGGCCAGCGGCGCGGCGTTATCGGAGGCGTTGTCGGTGCGACGGGGAGAAATGGTCACGCCGGCGCCGGTGTCGGCATTGCGCTGGCGGATCCAGTCGATATCGCCGGTCGCGGTGCTGGCGTTGACCACCAGGCGGAAGCGGTCCTCGGCGAAGAAATAGACGATCAGGTCGTCGATCACACCGCCATTCGGGTCGAGCATGCAGGAATACAGCGCCTTGCCCGGGGTTTGCAGCTTGTCGACGTTGTTGGCGAGCAGTCCGCGCAGGAAGGCGCGGGTATTGGGTCCGGCGAGGTCGACGACGCACATGTGCGAAACGTCGAACATGCCCGCATCGCTGCGCACCGCATGGTGTTCCTCGATCTGCGAGCCGTAGTTGACCGGCATGTCCCATCCGCCGAAATCGACCATGCGGGCGCCGAGGGCGCGGTGGATGGCGTTGAGCGGGGTGGCCTGGAGCGTCATGGATTCCTCGGAGCGTGGCATCGTTCGGTCCGGCGCGCGCGGCGCGCCAAACAAAAAAGGGTCATCCGTCGCACGGCTCGTTGGAACCGTCGCGACGGATGACCCCCTCTGTCCTCGATACCTGAGAGATTACGGACTGGTCCTGCGGTTCGCTTCGAACCCGCCGGCCCCGCCGTGCGCCCCTTCGGTGGACACGCTCATCATTCAATTGATGAATGGCGGGTGTCGCTCTCCAGAGTTCGGCATACATCGTGTGCATGCTGCATGCCGATCCGCCCGGTCCATGGTGCCTGAGAGTTTTCGGGTGATTCCCCTTCGGCGGCGCGAGTGAATGGTCTGTCGCGCGCTCTCCCGGACGGATGGCGCGACTCTAACCGCAGGCCTGCCGGCTGTCAACGCGAGAGCGGCGCGTTGCAGGCCACGGTTCTGGTGGCTCGGCCGGACCCGCCCCCGTGTTAACATCGCCCGCTTTGATCCATCCGCGACCCGTGCCCGAACGCGTCGCGCCTGCGGCCCGCCTCCCTCGCGGTGCGGTCCGACCTCCTGCCGTACCCGAACTCCGCCCCCGACCGATGACCCACGGACTGAACGCCGCCCAATCCGAAGCCGTCCGCTATCTGGACGGCCCCTGCCTGGTGCTCGCCGGCGCGGGTTCGGGCAAGACCCGGGTGATCACGCAGAAGATTGCGCATCTGATCGAGGACAAGGGGTTCGAGCCCCGCCACATCGCCGCGGTGACCTTCACCAACAAGGCCGCCAAGGAAATGCAGGAGCGGATCGCCAAGCTGATGGAGGGCAAGACCCGGGACGGCAAGCGCATCCCGCTGCGCCAGCTGACCGTCTGTACTTTCCACTCGCTGGGCGTGCAGATCCTGCGTGCCGAGGCCGAGCACCTGGGCCTGAAGCCGCAGTTCTCGATCATGGACGCCGACGATTGCTTCGGCCTGATCCAGGAGCAGCTGGCGACCACCGACAAGAAGCTGATCCGCAGCGTGCAGAGCACGATCTCGCTGTGGAAGAACGGCATGGTCGATCCCGAGACCGCGATCGCCGAGGCCGCCGACGCCGACCAGCACCAGGCCGCGCTGATCTACCGCAACTACGTCGCCACGCTGGCGGCGTACCAGGCGGTCGACTTCGACGACCTGATCCGGCTGCCGGCCGAGTTGTTCGCACGCGACGAAACCGTGCGGCTCAAGTGGCAGAACCGGCTGCGCTACTTCCTGGTCGACGAATACCAGGACACCAACGCCTGCCAGTACCAGCTGCTGAAGCTGCTGGCCGGCGGCTCGCATCTGCGCGCGCCCGCCTTCACCGCGGTCGGCGACGACGACCAGGCGATCTACGGCTGGCGCGGCGCCACGCTGGACAATCTGCGCCTGCTGCAGACCGATTTCCCGAACCTGAAGGTCATCAAGCTCGAGCAGAACTATCGCTCCACGGTGCGCATCCTGCAGGCCGCCAATGCGGTGATCGCCAACAACCCCAAGCTGTTCGACAAGACGCTGTGGAGCGAGCACGGCATGGGGGACCCGATCACCGTGACGCCGATGAACGACGAGGAGCACGAGGCCGAGTCGGTGGTGTTCAAGCTGTCGGCGCACAAGTTCGAGCGGCGCGCGCAGTTCCGCGACTACGCGATCCTCTATCGCGGCAACCACCAGGCGCGGCTGTTCGAGCAGATCCTGCGCCGCGAGCGCATCCCGTATGTGCTGTCCGGCGGGCAGAGCTTCTTCGACAAGGCCGAGATCAAGGACATCTGTGCCTATCTGCGGCTGATCGCCAATCCCGACGACGATCCGGCCTTTATCCGCGCGGTCACCACGCCGCGGCGCGGGGTCGGCAATACCACGCTGGAGGTGCTGGGCACCTTCGCCGGGCAGGCCAAGGTGTCGCTGTTCGAGGCGGCGATGATGGGCGGCATCGAAGGCAAGCTGCAGCCGCGCCAGCTGGAGCCGCTGCGCACCTTCTGCGAGGCGATGGTGCGGCTGGCCGACCGTGCCGCGCGCGATCCGGCCACCGAGGTGCTCGACGATCTGATGGAAGGCATCCACTACGAAGCCTATCTGTACGACACCTTCGACGAGCGCCAGGCCCAGGCCAAATGGACCAATACGCTGGAATTCCTCGACTGGCTCAAGCGCAAGGGCACCAAGCCGGAGGCCGCGGACGGCGAGGCGACCGGCTTCGACACCGCCGACGGCTTCGGCGACGAAGGCAAGAACCTGCTGGAGTTGACGCAGACGGTCGCGCTGATGAGCATGCTCGAGGGCCGCGAGGAGGATCCGGATGCGGTGCGGCTGTCGACGCTGCATGCGTCCAAGGGCCTCGAATATCCGCACGTGTTCCTGGTCGGCGTGGAGGAGGGCATCCTGCCGCATTGCCGCGAGGACGAGGACCTGAGCGACGAGAAGATCGAGGAGGAGCGGCGCCTGATGTACGTCGGCATCACGCGCGCGCAGCGCAGCCTGCATATCAGCTGGTGCAAGAAGCGCAAGCGCGCGCGCGACACCTACTCGTGCCAGCCGTCGCGCTTCATCGGCGAGATGAAGCTCGAGGAAGCCCCGGCACCGAAGGACGAGACGCCGGCGATGAGCCCGAAGGACCGGCTGGCGGGACTGAAGGCGCTGCTCGGCACCAAGGCCGCGGCCGGCTGAAGCGCAGCGCCGGGTACGCGCGGCCTTTCGTATCAGCGCCGATACAAAGCGGCCAAGGGCCTGCAACATCGGGCTGCTACAGTGCCGGATCGCCGAGGCCGCTCGGCGCCGCGGCACACCGCTTCTTCCCTTCCTCCTCGATGGACCTGAGTCTTCCCGATGCCGCGCCCGCGGCAATCCGCCTGCTGATCGTCGATGACGACGCGCAAATCCGCACGATGCTTGCCGACTACCTGTCGACCTTCGGCATCGCTGCGGACGGCGTCGAAGGCGGCGCCGCCATGCGGGCCGCGCTGGCCGCCCAAGCCTACGACCTGGTGATCCTCGACCTGTCGCTGCCGGGCGAGAACGGCCTGGCGCTGTGCCGCGAACTGCGGGAGCAGGGCGATCTGCCGGTGATCATGCTGACCGCGCGGGCGGAGCTGGCCGATCGCGTGGTCGGCCTGGAGGTGGGGGCCGACGACTACGTCACCAAGCCCTTCGAAATGCGTGAATTGGTCGCCCGCATCCATACGGTGCTGCGGCGCAGCCGCGGCGGCGAGCGCGGCATGCGGGCCGGCCCTTGTGCGGCAGCTCGCGCCCGGGTCGAACTGCGCTTCGGCGACTGGCGCCTGCATACGGTGCTGCGCCAGCTGGTCGACCGCGACGATACCGTGGTGCCGCTGTCGAACGCGGAATTCCGGCTGCTGCTGGCCTTTCTTGACCATCCGCAGCAGATCCTCGATCGCGAACGGCTGATCCAGTTGGCGCGCGGCCGCGAACTGGATCTGTTCGATCGCAGCATCGACCTGCTGGTGTCGCGGCTGCGGCAGAAGCTGCGCGAGGACCCGCGCGAGCCCGGCCTGATCCGCACGGTTCGCGGCGAGGGCTACGTCTTTACCGCCAGCGTGCAGGGCTGAGCCTGTGGCGGCGCGTCGCTTCGACACGATGTTCGTGCGCCTGTTCGTCGCGATGGCGGCGATCATGGTTGCGGTGCATATCCTCGGCGTGACCGTGGTGGAGAGCGTGTTTCCGCGGCACGGTCCCCGGCACGGCAGCCACGCCGTCGGTGGTACCGCCGACCGGCCCGCCGCACCGGCGCACGAGGGCCAGCGTCCGCCGCCGGGCCCACCGCGTCCCCCAGGCCCGCCCGGTCCGGGCAGGCCACCGCCATTCGGCATGCTGTTCCAGTTCGCCGCGATCGTGGCCGCCTCCTGGGTGGGTGCGCGCGTGCTGGCGCGCCCGGTGCAGCAGCTCGCGCGCGGCGCCGGCAGGCTGACCCAGGACGTCCACGCGCCACCGCTCGACGAACAGGGCGGACCGAACGAGGCGCGCGAGGCCGCGCGCGCCTTCAATCGCATGCAGCAACGGATCCAGACCCAGCTGGCGCAGCAGGCTCGCTTCCTGGCCGCGGTCTCGCACGATCTGCGCACGCCGCTGACCCGGATGGCCTTGCGCATCGAGCGGCTAGACGATGCCGACACGAGCCGGCGGTTGCGTCAGGACCTCGCCGAGATGAACGCGCTGATCGATGCCACGCTCGGCTATCTGCGCGAGCGCGAAGGCGCCGTCGGCCCGCGCCAGCGCGTCGACATCGCCGCGCTGGTGCAGGCCGTCGTCGACGATGCGATGGAACTGGGCCAGCAGGTCTCGTGCAGCGGCTCGGCGCAGCCGCTGGCAGTCTATCCGGCCGAGCTGCGCCGCGCGCTGGTCAATCTGATCGAGAACGCGCACCGCTATGGCGGCGGCGCCCGCGTGACGCTGACCGATGCGCCGGACAAGGTCGTCATCGATGTGGACGACGATGGCCCCGGCATTCCGCCGGACGAACTGGGGCGCGTGATGGAGCCGTTCTACCGCATCGAGTCCTCGCGCAGCAGGGCCACCGGCGGCGTCGGCATGGGCCTGGCCATCGCCGCCGACGCGGTGGCGCGCCATGGCGGCGAACTGATGCTGGAGAACCGGCCGGAAGGCGGTTTGCGGGCGACGGTGACGCTGCCGCGGGAGTAAGCCGGTAACTCCGCCACGGTGGTTTGGCTGCAGCCTTCGGCGCAAGGGTGTTGCGCCGAAGGCTCCGCGCCGGGCTCGATGCGTCGGGCTTGATGTCGGTCAAGTCCGGCGCGTGCCGATCTGGCTAGCATCGAAGCGGATTCCTCAAAAGGCCGCAGCATGGCAACGACCCCCCTCCATTCCGCTCCCGCCGCCGCTCCCGACTCCGTCATCCGCCGCTCCGACCTCGCCGATTTCCGCGCCCTCGCCGAGCGGATCGACGTCAACGGACCGCGCTACACGTCCTATCCCACCGCAGATCGCTTCCATGCCGGCTTCGGCGAGGACGCGTACCTGTCGGCGCTGGACGACTGCCGGGCAGGGGGCGCCGACGCGCCGCTGTCGCTCTACCTGCATATCCCCTTCTGCGAGAACATCTGCTACTACTGCGGCTGCAACAAGATCATCACGCGCGATCACGGCCGCAGTGCGCGCTATGTCCGCTATCTGGCGCGCGAGATGGCGCTGGTGGCAGCCCGCCTGGGCGAGCGCCGGCCCGTGGTGCAATCGCACTGGGGCGGCGGTACGCCGACCTTCCTCGATCCCGCCGAAATGCGGCAGGTCATGGCCGCACTGCATCGGCACTTCGATCTGCGCGCGGACGGCGAGCATTCAATCGAGATCGATCCGCGCCGCGTCGACGAAGAACGGATGGCGCTGCTGGCCGAGCTGGGCTTCAATCGCGTCAGCCTCGGCGTGCAGGACTTCGATTCCCAGGTGCAGGCCGCGATCCATCGCGTGCAGCCGGTGGAGGACACCCGCCGCGTGGTGGCCGCCTCGCGGCGGCTCGGTTTACTGTCGGTCAGCATGGATCTGATCTACGGCCTGCCGCACCAGAGCACGGCCCGCTTCGGCGCCACCATCGACCGGGTTCTGGAGATGCGGCCCGACCGGCTGTCGCTGTACAGCTACGCGCATCTGCCGCATGTCTTCAAGCCGCAGCGGCGGATCGACGAGGCCGCGATGCCGTCGGCCGGCGAAAAGCTGGACATCCTGGTTTCGGCCATCGAGCGGCTGACCGCGGCCGGCTATGTCTATATCGGCATGGACCACTTCGCGCTGCCGGACGACGCGCTGGCCCGCGCCCAGCGCGAAGGACGGCTGCAGCGCAACTTCCAGGGCTATGCGACCCACGCCGGTCACGACCAGCTCGGTTTCGGCATCTCGGCGATCGGCGCGGTGGCCGGCCGCTACGTGCAGAACGCGCGTACTTTGGACGAGTACTACGGCGCGCTCGATGCCGGCAGGCTGCCCGTGCTGCGCGGCCATCGATGCGACGCCGACGACCGGCTGCGCAAGGACATCATCGGCGCGCTGATGTGCCACGGCGTACTCGATACTGCGGCGGTCGCGCGGCGGCACGGCATCGACTTCGACGCCAGGTTTGCCGCCGAGCGCGCCGAGCTGGCGTCGCTCGCGGAGCAGGGGCTGGTGCGGATATCCGATAAGCGGATCGACGTGACGCCGCTGGGACGGCTGCTGGTGCGACGCGTGGCCATGGTGTTCGATCGCTACCTGCGGGACGACAGGACGGCCGCGGCGCAACCCACAACCGAGTCGGATCCCGTTTCTGAACAGGCGGTGGCGCACCCGCTGCTGCGGATGCCGCCGACATCCCGCTCCGGGGCGGCGCCGACGCCCCGATACTCGCGTGTGGTATAGCGCGGCCGAACGGCAGACGTAAAAAAGCCAGCGGCATGCCGCTGGCTTTTTTGTGCTGCGGAGTCGGGCGCCGCGCTGGCGCCCCGGTGTCGCAGCCTTACTTCGACGCGTTGACCATGTAGTCCGCCGCCGCGATCACGTCGGCGTCGGGGCCGGCGTACCCGCCCTTCGGCGGCATCACGCCCTTGCCCTTCAGCGCAAAGTTGTGGATGGCGTCCATGCCTTCCTTGATGCGCGGCGCCCAGGCGGCCTTGTCGCCGACCTTCGGCGCACCGGCAACGCCGGCGGCGTGGCACGCGGCGCAGACCTGATCGTAGACACGCTTGCCGACTTCCGCCGACGCGGCGGCCGGGGCTGCAGCCGTCGTTTGAGCCGGTGCAGCGGCTGCCGGAGCCGGAGCGGCCGGTGCCGCTGGTGCAGCGGCGGCAGGAGCAGGAGCCGGAGCGGCCGCCGCAGCGTCAGCCGCCGGTGCGGCGGGTTCCGAAGCCGCAGCGGTGGTCGCTGCGGCCGGCGCGGGCGCGGCAGGCTCCTGCAGCTTGCCGCCGGCCGAGTTGACCAGATGCACCATCGCACGGTCCAGTTCGTAATCGGAGAAATCGTCCGGCGAGGTGCCGGCGCGCGGGGGCATCGCGCCCTTGCCGGCGATCACCGATTTCAGCAGGCCGTCGTGGCCCTGGCCGAGGCGGGCGCTCCAGTCCCCGGCGGCGCCAAACTTCGGCGCACCAGCCGCGCCGGTGGCGTGGCAGGCCGCGCAGACGGCGGTATAGACCTGTTCGCCGGTCTTGTAGACGCGGGGGGCATTGGGATCGCGCAGTTCGAGCGAGGCAACCGGCTTGATGCGGTCAACCACCGCTTCCGCCGTATCGGTGGAGCCGGCGCCTTCCGGGCCACCGTAACCGACGAAGCTGACCAGCAGGATGATCACGGTGATCGGCACCACGAAGGCGGCAATCACCACAGCGATCAGCTGCTTCGGGGTCTTGATGGGAGACTCGTGTTCGTTATGGACGTCGCTCATGCTGAACTCTCGATTTTGCAGGAAACCCGTGACCGCTCCGCTTGGCGGCCTTTCGTTGGTCCGTGTCTGGGCCTGACTGCCGCCCCCTCCGCGCTTTCGAGTCTGCCGAGCCTGACAGCCACACCCCATGCCGCCTGGCGCGCCGTCCGAGTGGACGAGACGCAGCCCCGCTTTTGCGCAAATAACGGGCGATTATAGCCGCAAAGCCCCTCCCGATGGCGCGAAAAGCGCCTCGGACGAAACCCGTAGGGCTGGAGAAAACGTGCGCCGGCATGGACGCGCCACGGCAAACACGGTATCCTATGCGACTTTCCGACGACGGCATTCGCCGCAGTCGACCGCGCGGCTCCCGCCGCCTCTCGTGCGCCCGTAGCTCAATGGATAGAGTACTGCCCTCCGAAGGCAGGGGTTGCTGGTTCGATCCCAGCCGGGCGCGCCAATCACGCTATCTCGCTACGGCGACGAGAAGCATCATCGGCCTCTCGATTTCCTCTTCCAGCCCGGGATTCAATCTGATCTGTTCCGCGGAGGGAGCGAATTCTTCGACGTCCTGGACCGTAAATCCGGCTCGTATCAGCGTATTGAGCGTGGTGGCGATGGTCCGGTGGTACTTCAACACGCCTTTCGCAAACCAGTAGGTCCGGCGTTCCCCCTCGACCGAATAACGATTGACCGGCCACGTCTTGCGGCCGTCCCCGTCGACGATCCAGCGTGGATCGGCGGCAGCCGTGAAGATGGGATGTTCAATCGTGAACACCATGCTGCCGCCCGGCGCCAGGGCCCGATAAATCATCCGGGCCAGACGTTCGAAGTCCTTGATGTAGTGGAACGTCAGCGCGCTGTAGGCGAAATCAAAAGCCGACTCGGGTAACTCCACCGTCTCGATATCTGCGATCCGATATTCGATGTTCGGATCCGTCGTGTCCGCTCTTGCCCGCGTTAGCATGTTCTCGGAGATATCCAGCCCAAGAACCGAAGCTGCGCCTTGCTCGCGCATCCATCTCGTTGCCCAGCCAAAGCCACAGCCGAAGTCGACGACACGGCTACCTGTCAAATCGGGCAGCATGGCTCGTATGGCCGGCCACTCGGGCGCCCCGTCGAGGCCATGGATTTGGCGAGGCAATTGGCTGTAGCCAATAAAGAAATCCGGATTGTCGTAAATGTTCTGCGCCATGATGGAGACCCAGATATCGTCGCATTCGCGCTAGGCTAGTTTAGTACCGTCGATGTCTCCGCCCCGCCTTCCGGATACCCGGATGCCGGCCAACATCGTGCCTCCTGACACCACGCTGTCAGCAGCCCCCTCGCAAACTGCGGTCTCCTTCAACGACCACCGAGGTGGCATCATGCAAAACGTTCTGATCAACTGGCTGGAGATTCCTGTCGTCGATATGGCGCGCGCCGTGCAGTTCTACGAGCGGGTATTCGAGACGAAGCTGCGCCGGGAAACGATGAGCGAGATCGACATGGCAATCTTTCCGCATTCCCATTCCGGTGGCGCGCTGGTGGCCGGCGAGGGGTTCAAGCCGAGTACCGAGGGCAGCCTGCCTTATCTGCATACGCCGGCGCTCAACGACCTGCTGGCACGCGTGGCCGGCGCGGGTGGCAAGACCGTGTTCGGTCCGATGGAGCTGCCCGACGAGATCGGACGGATCGCCCACATCATCGACAGCGAAGGCAACAAGATCGGCCTGCACGAGCCCGTGCCGGCCAACCGCTGACCGTGCCTTTGACCGTGCCTCTGTCCGACCCACGCTCATGAGCCGCCGCGCCGACCGCCTGTTCCAGATCGTCCAGGTCCTGCGCGGCCGCCGCCTGACCACGGCGGCGCTGCTGGCGCAGCGGCTGGGCGTGTCGGAGCGCACGGTCTATCGCGACATCCAGGCGCTGTCGATTTCCGGCGTGCCGATCGAAGGCGAGGCCGGGATCGGCTATCGGCTGCGGGCGGACTTCGACGTGCCGCCCCTGATGTTTTCCGGGATCGAAGTCGAGGCGCTGGTGGCGGGGCTGAGGATGCTGAAGGCCTGGGGCGGGGGCGCGCTCGCCGCCGCGGCCGATCCGGCGCTGGAGAAGCTGGTGGCGGCGCTGCCACCGACGCGCCGGTTGTCGGCGCAGCAGAGCCGGGTCTTCGCGCCGGCCTATATGCACGACAGCAAGGTTCGCGAGGCCTTCGACGTCGTCCACGGCGCCATGGGCGAGCAGCGGCTGCTGCGGCTCGATTACTGCGACGCGCAGCAGCGGCTCACGGAACGTGTGGTGCAGCCGCTGGGCCTGTTCTTCTGGGGCAATGTCTGGCTGCTGGCCGCCTGGTGCACCGCGCGCGAGGACTATCGCAGCTTTCGCCTGGATCGCTGCCGGGCGATCCGCATGCTGGACGACCGTTTCCACGAGACGCCCGACCGTTCGCTGAACGGCTTCCTGAAGGCCGTCAAGGCGACCGGTTACTGAGGGGCATGCGGCGCCCCGGCAGCGTTCTCCACCAGACGCCCGACCGCTCGCTGGACGGCTTGCTGAAGGCGGCGAAGGCCACCGCTTGCTGAGGAGCGTGCCGTACCCCGGCAGCCTTCCTGTGTTCGGCGCTACACTTGCCGGCTCGATGCACGCCGGCGTCCCGCCGGCGTCGGCCTATATCCATCCCGTTCAGGAGAGTCAGCCGTGAGCCCGTCCCAGGTCACGATCCGCGAGGTATTGACCGGCACCGCCAAGCCTTATGGCGGACCCAGCAAGCCCGGCAAGCAGAGCGCGATCGACAAGCATCCCCTCTGCGCTCCCGTCGCGGTGGGTACGCTGGGGCTGCACGGCGACGAACAGGGCGACCGCCGCATCCACGGCGGGCCGGAGAAGGCGGTCCATTGCTATCCGTGGCAGCACTACGCCAGCTGGCGGCACGACATCGGCCCCTTGCCGGTGCTGGAGCGCGCCGGCGCATTCGGCGAGAACCTGAGCTGGGCCGGCGGCGACGAGCATGGCGTCTGCATCGGCGACATCTGGCGGATCGGCTCGGCCACCTTGCAGCTGTCGCAACCGCGGCAGCCATGCTGGAAGCTGAACGTGCGGTTCGGCCGCGAAGACATGTCGGCGCTGGTGCAGCAGAGCCTGCGCATCGGCTGGTATTTCCGCGTGCTGGAGCCGGGCACACTGCGGGCTGGCGATGCCGCGGTGCTGCTGGAGCGGCCGCATGCCGACTGGTCGGTGGCGCGGCTGGCCGGCCTGGTGCGCGACCGCGAGACCGATCCGGAACTGCTGGACGCGGTACTGGCCTTGCCGCTGGTCGATTCGTGGCGGCGGCTGTTCGAGCGCCGCCGCCAGAGCGGGGCAATCGAGGACTGGACCCCAAGACTGCGGGGATAGCCGCGCGCATCGCGGAGTCCGGCCGCTCCGGCCGTCGGAACTTTGCCCGAAGCGCGCCGGACTGACCTTGAAGCGCGCCGCCCCACCCCAAGTTGACCGACCATGCCCGTCGCCATCCCCCACCACGAGTACCAGATCACCGCGATCCGCGCGCAGGGGGCGGGCGGGCAGAACATCAACAAGGTATCGAACGCGGTGCATCTGCGTTTCGACGTCCGCGCGTCCTCGCTGGCCGACGACCACAAGCAGCGCCTGCTGCAATTGCACGACCATCGCATTACCCGTGACGGCGTCATCGTGATCAAGGCGCAGCAACACCGCAGTCTCGAACTGAACCGCGACGAAGCGGTCCGGCGGCTGCACGAGCTGGTCGACAGCGTGGCGGTGCCGCCGCCGGTGCGTCGACCGACGCGGCCGACGTTCGCGTCGAAGCTGCGGCGGCTGGAGGGCAAGACGCAGCGCAGCCAGATCAAGGCCTTGCGCGGCCGGGTGGCGGAGTAGGGCGGCGGCGCGCGCCTTCGCCCTCTCGTCTTCTCGCCCTGGGACCTGCGCCGCTCGCACCGCGGCGCCCTCGCGTACCTTGCATCCCTCGCATTCCTCGCATCCCTCGTCGCCTCGCGCCCCTGGTCCGGCCGCTTGGCAGAAATCCACGGATCGTTGTCCGAAGGCCAGCTCGCGGGACTTTTAAGCTCGGTGGCATCCCTGCCAATCCACAGAAGCCGAGGAAGTCCCGATGAAGCCGATGACCCCGATGACCCATGCCCGCGTGCTGGCGATCTGCCAGGCGCTGTTCACGTCCGCCCTGTCCGTCGACCTGACGCTGACCGGACTGGTCGGTTACACGCTGGCGCCCGACAAGGCGCTGGCCACCGTGCCGTTCGCACTGATCACGGTCGCATCGGCGGTCACCGCGATCGCGGCGGCCTTTCTGATCGAGCGGCTCGGGCGGCGGTTGGCCTTCTGCCTGGGCGGCATCGCCTGCACCGCGGGCGGCCTGATCTCGGTCTGGGCCATCGCCCGCCACGATTTCCTGGCCTTCTGCGCCGGCACCGCGCTGGTCGGCGTGTTCCAGGCCTTTGCGCGCTTCTATCGCCTGGCCGCCGCCGATGCCGCGCCGGCCGCGGACAAGCCGCGCGCGATCTCGGCCGTGCTGACCGGCGGCGTGGTGGCCGCGGTCTGCGGCCCGGCGATCGCCGCCTGGTCGACCGACCTGATGAGCCCGCTGCCGTTCGCCGGTTCCTATGCCGTGGTGGCGGCTTTCGGCGTGGCGACGGTGCTGCTGCTGGCCTTTGCCTATCGCGAGCCGCCTCCGCCACCGGCCGGGAGCAATCCGGAGTCCCAGTTGCCCGCGCGCCCGCTGGGAGAGATCGTACGCCAGCCGGTGTTCCTGGCGGCCTTCGCCAACAACGGCATCGGCAACGCGGTGATGATGTTCGTGATGACGGCCACGCCGATCGCCGCGGTCGCCTGCAACCACACGATCGCGCAGGGCGCGCAGATCATCGAATGGCATCTGGTCGGCATGTACGCGCCGTCCTTCGTGTCGGGCTGGCTGCTGCAGCGCTTCGGCAATCCGGCGATGCTGATGGCCGGCATCGGGCTGTCGGCGCTGTCCAGCGTGATCGCGCTGGCCTCGACCTCGCTGCCCGCGTTCTATGCCGCGCTGCTTTGCCTGGGCGTGGGCTGGAATTTCATGTTCGTCGGCGGCACGACCCTGCTGACCAGCAGCTATCGCGATGCGGAGCGGGCGCGGACGCAGGCGGTGGCCGAGTTCTCGACCGCGGTGCTGACCGCCGCCGCGACGCTGGCGGCGGGCCAGATCCTGCACCACTACGGCTGGGATGCGGTGAACCTGGCGGCCTTGCCGGCGCTGGCCGTGGCGCTGATGATCACGCTGGGCTGGCAGCGGCGCAGCCGGGCGCTCGCACCGGTATGATCGGCCGCATACCGGCCTTCACGCTCGCTCTGGCGAGGGCCTTGCCGCGTTCGCCAAGGAAGCCCACCAAGCCCACCAAGCCCATGCCCAGCCATCTGCATTCCGTCTCGGACACGCCGCGCGTGGTGTTGATCGTCGCCCCGGACCCGGCGCAGGAGCTCGACGTCACCGGCCCCACGGCGGTGTTCGGGCAGGCCAACCGGCTGTCCGGGCGGCCCAATCCGCCCTATCAGATCCGCATCGCCAGCGTCAGCGACGACGCGGTGATCCGTACCGAGAGCGGCATCCGGCTGCTGGCCGACGCGCCATTTCACCGGATCGCCGAGGCCTTGCCGGGCCCAGTCGACACGCTGCTGCTGGCCGGCGGCGCCGGGCACGCGGCGGCGGCCGACAACGCCGCGTTGATCCACTGGCTGCGGGAGATGGCACCGCGCGTGCGACGGCTAGGCGCGGTGTGCACCGGCGCCTTCGTGCTGGCGCGCACCGGGCTGCTCGATACGCAGCGCGCCACCACGCACTGGCGCCATGCCGAGAAACTGGCGCGGCGGCATCCGCGCGTGATGGTCGATGCCGATCCGATCTGGATCCAGGCCGGGCGCCTGTACACGTCGGCCGGCGTCACCGCGGGCATGGACCTGTCGCTGGCGCTGGTCGAGGACGATCTGGGTCACGCGGTCTCGCTGGCGGTGGCGCGCGAACTGGTGCTGTTCCTGCGGCGGCCGGGCAGCCAGGCGCAGTTCTCCAGCGCGCTGCAGGCGCAGGCGGCGCAGAGTCCGGAACTGAGGGACTTGCAGGGATGGATCGCAGACCATCTGGACGCGGACCTGTCGGTCGGCGCGCTGGCCGAGCGTGTGTCGATGAGCCCGCGCAATTTCGCGCGGGTGTTCGCGCGGCAGGTGGGGCAGACGCCGGCCCGCTACGTCGAGACGCAGCGGGTCGAGGCGGCGCGGCGGACGCTCGAACAGAGCGACCGCCGGCTGGAGACGGTGGCGCGCATGGCGGGATTCGGCAGTGCCGACGGCATGCGGCAGGCCTTTCTGCGCCATCTGCGCACCACGCCGGAACGCTATCGCGCCGCGTTCCGCGCGCAGTCGACGCAAACGCAGACGCAGACCGGGGCGCCGCGGGAACCGGTGAACGCGGCCGCCTGATGCGGCCGCGGCCGGTCTGCGCGGATCGGTTTCAGCGGGTGCCTTGCAGCGCCGCGATGCGGGCCTCGATCGGCGGATGGCTGGAGAACAGCGCCATCCACGACTTGCCGCCAGAGATGCCCATCGCCTGCATGTTCTGCGGCAGGCCGTCGGCTTCCATGCCGCCCAGGCGGCGCAGCGCCGCCACCATCGGCGACGGCGTGCCCATCAGGCGGGCGGCGCCGGCGTCGGCGCGGAATTCGCGATAACGCGAGAACGCCGCGACGATGATGCTGGCGAGGATGCCGAACACGATTTCGCAGATGATCACGGTGACCATGTAGCCGATGCCGGGGCCGCTCGATTCCTCGTCGTTACGGCGCAGCATCGAGTCGACGAAGTAGCCGACCACGCGGGCGAGGAAGATCACGAAGGTGTTCACCACGCCCTGGATCAGCGTCAGCGTCACCATGTCGCCGTTGGCCACGTGCGCGACCTCGTGCGCCAGCACGGCCTCGGCCTCTTCGCGCGACATGCTTTGCAGCAGGCCGGTCGACACCGCCACCAGCGAGCTGTTCTTGGTCGCGCCGGTGGCGAAGGCATTGGGTTCGCCCTCGTAGATCGCGACCTCGGGCATCGGCAGGCCGGCGCGCTGCGCCAGCTTCTCGACGGTCTGCACCAGCCACAGTTCGGTGCTGGTGCTCGGATGGGTGATCACCTGCGCGCCGGTCGACCATTTGGCGATGGTCTTGGACATCAGCAGCGAAATGAAGGCGCCGCCGAAGCCCATCAGCGCGGCGAAGGCGAGCAGCATGCCGAGGTTCAGGCCGTTGGCGGTCAGGAAGCGATTCACGCCGAGCAGGCTCGCAGTGATGCTCAGCACGATCATGACGGCGAGGTTGGTCGCCAGGAAAAGCAGGACGCGTTTCATCTTGGTTCAGTCAACAGGGAAAAGGCGCGGACAGGGCCGCATGGCGAAGGCCCGCGAAGGCTCGCGGGGCTTCGGGTTCGGGATCGGCGCGGACGGCCGGGATTCAGCCGCGCGGCGGGCGCGGCAGCAGTGGCAGGTCGGGTTCGGGCAGCCGCAGCGCGGCGTAGGCGGGCGGGCCGGTGCGGCCGCCGGCATCGGTCATGGCGGGCGCCGAGGGAAGCAGCAGCTGTTCGGCCAGATCGGCGCCGGACGGCGCGGCTTCGCCGGCATCGGCGAACGGGGAGGGCGCGGGCGCGCCGCAGTCCGATGCCGGGTCGGCGGTGGCGCTCAACAGATCCGAAGCGCCGGCCAGTACCGTGTCGATGGTCGCGACGACGTCGATCGCCTTGGCGGCCTCGACCGATTCGGTCGCGTGTGTGGCCACGCCGCCTGCGGGCATGCCGGCGCCTGCCCAGCCATGCAGCGGCAGCAGGGCAAGCAGCAGCGGCAACAGCGACAGCCGGAGCAGTCGCTGCAGCGATCGCACGAAGGTGGCGGAGCGCAGCACGAGGTTCGCGTGGGGTATCGAAAGCGATCCGGGCCAGCTTCTCGGGCCGACCCGGTTGGGCGATTCTACCCGAGATGCGAACGCGCCATTCGGGCGGGAAATCGGTCCGTTCCCGTCGCCCCCGCGAAGGCGGGGGCCCAGCGGCTTCGGAGCACCACCGAGGACCAGAGACCATTGCAGGCACCGGGTCAAAGGCAAAGCGCACACCGCTGCACTACACTGCCCCTTGAAAACCCTGTAATCGCTACAAGGTGGGGATCATGAGAATCGGAGAACTCGCCCGCCAGTCGGGCTGCGATGCGGAGACGATCCGCTACTACGAGCGCGAAGGGCTGCTCGATGCGCCCCAGCGCGAGGACAACGGCTATCGCCGCTACGGCGACGCCCATCTGGTGCAGCTGAACTTCGTGCGCCACTGCCGCTCGCTCGGCATGAGCTTGTCCGACGTGCGCCGGCTGCGCGATTTCGCGCGCGATCCGAGCGCGGCCTGCGACGGCATCAATTCGCTGCTGGACCGGCAGATCGAGCAGATCCACGCGCAGCGGCTCGCGCTGGAGGCGCTGGAGAGCCAGTTGCGGGCGCTGCGGCACACCTGCGAGGAAGGCCACCGCGCCAGCGAATGCGGCATCCTGCAGAACCTGCAGCAGGCGGCCGGCGGCGGACCTTGCGAGTGCCACCGCACCGAAGCCGGCCATCCGCATTGAGCCGCGGCGGTCCGGGCCGAGCCACTTTGCCGGTGCTGTGCTAGCATCCCGCTAACCGGTCACGCGATTCGTCGCGCCCGCTTTTTTTTTTTGAGCAGCCGGTTTTAGCTTCCGAACTACGACTTTCGGGACCGCGGCCACGGCGCCGCATTCCCAAACCGCACCCCTTGCCGATGTTCGCTCGCCGCTTCGTCTCGTTCGCCCAGGCCCGCCGCCTTGCCCGGCTGGCCGGCGTGCGCGTGGCGCGGCAGATTGCGAACGCGGCCCGCATGCGCGCACCGCTGATGCGCGCACCCCGTATGGCGGCCGGTCTGGCCGCCGTCCCTTCCCGCCGGATCACGCGCCGAATCCCCGCCCCGCTTGATCCCGCCCGGTTCCCAGCCTAGCCGCACCGCAGTCGCGCCGGGCCAGCCGAACCGGGCCCGAGCCTCCTTTTCCGGATCGTTTTCCCGCCACGCGCGCCGCTCGCAGTAGCCGCACGCCGGGCGTCCACCGGCACCATCGCCGCGCGGACGCCGATCCGGCCGAATCCAACAGACAAGCCAGACAAGCGCGCCCAGGCGCGCGCACCATACAGGAGCCGCCATGACCGCATCCGCTTCGCTGCAGCCCACGCTGTACCTGACCGAACTCGACGTGACCCGACTGGAGCGCATCGCCAGCCGGGCCCCCGCCAATGGCATCGCCGAGATGCTGGACGACATCCTGGCCCGTGCGGCGATCGTGCCGCCCGAGGCGATTCCGCAGGACGTGGTGACGATGAACTCGTCGGTGCGCTGCGCGCTGGAAGGCGACCCGGCGCCGCGCCAGTGGACGCTGGTGTACCCGGACAACGCCGACTTTGAGGCGGGCCGGATCTCGGTGTTCTCGCCGGTTGGCCAGGCGCTGCTGGGCGCCCGCGCCGGCGAGACGGTTAGCTATCGGCTGCCGGACGGCCGCGAGCAGCGGGTGACGGTGCTGGAGCTGTCCTATCAGCCCGAGGCGAACGGCCAGTTCACGCTGTAGTTGGCGCTGCAGTTGGCGCTGCAGTTGGCGCTGCAGTTGGCGCGGTACTTCGCGTTGTAAGGCGCCGGCGGCCCGGCGGCGGCGCCTCGCGCGGGGCGCCGCTGATTCCGCCAAGTTGTCGTTTCACGGCGCACAACTCACCGTTCGTCGCAGCCCCATTTGTGGCCGAAAGGCCAGGGACTAACCTTCAACCCGTGCTCACATGGCGACATAGATCGCTCAGGGGCAGCAGGTAGCTGACACACAAATAAAGCTCAGTTGAAGGAGTCCCAAATGATCACCAGCCGTATCATCCGCGGCGCATTGGCCGTCATCGTCGCTGCGACCTCGGCGGTCGCCGTGGCCGCACCCGCCACCTCGAGCAAGGTCGGCAAGTTCGACGTCTACGCCGATGCGCTGCGCGCCGGCAAGTTCAACACCTTCACCGACGGCGCCCGCCAGGGCAAGTTCGATACCTTCAGCGAAGGCGCGCGCCAGGGCAAGTTCGATCCCTATAGCGAAGGCACCCGCCAAGGCCAGTTCGACAGCTTCAGCGAGGGCGCCCGTGCGCCGAGCGGCGAGATTGCCGCCAGCTCGCTGGACAACGCCCGCAGCGGCGACGGCTCGCTGTACGGCTATCGCGTCTGACGCCGGGCCGGCGCCGCGCCACGGGTAGCCATCCCAGGCCACCCCCAGGCAAGCGCGCCGGCCACACCGGTTTATCTCCCACCTGCCCGGTTGACCTCCTTTCCTCCTTCTCTCTCTCTCCGGGTGGGTGTTTTTTATTCCGCAGTCCGTTGCCTGCCGAGCGCGCTGGCCGTTACAGCTGGCGCGCCGCGAACGCGTCGCAGCGGCCGATATCGGCCGATTCGAGTCCGCGCCGCAGCCAGCGGACCCGCTGCTCGCTGGTGCCGTGCGTGAAGGCTTCCGGCACGACATAGCCTTGCGACTGGCGCTGCAGACGGTCGTCGCCGATCGCGGCGGCGGCCTGCAGCCCTTCTTCGATATCTCCGGGTTCGAGCAACTGCTGGTTGGCGCGTTGCGCGGCCGCGGCCCAGACCCCGGCCAGGCAATCGGCCTGCAGTTCCATCCGCACCGACAGCTGGTTCGCCTGGGCCTCGCCCATGCGGCGGCGCGCGCTGTCCACCTTGTCGGCCACGCCGAGCAGGTGCTGTACGTGGTGGCCGACCTCATGCGCGATCACATAGGCCTGGGCGAAGTCGCCCGCCGCGCCGAAGCGCTTGCGCAGTTCGTCATAGAACGCCAGGTCGATATAGACCTTCTGGTCGGCCGGGCAATAGAACGGGCCCATCGCAGACTGGCCCATGCCGCAGGCGGTCTGCGTCGCGCCGGTGAACAGCACCAGCGTCGGCGGCTCGTAGCGCCGGTTCAGCTCGGTTTCAAACAACCGCGACCAGGTGCGCTCGGTGCTGCCGAGCACCTTGCGGACGAACACGGACATCGGGTCGGTGGCGGGCGGGCCTTGGGTGGCCTGCTGCTGCGGCGCCTCGGACTGCTGCAGCACCGAGGCGCCCTGCATGATCACGGTCGGATCGATGCCGAAGAAGTAGGAGGCGGCGAGGGCGACCAGGATCGTGCCGATGCCGATCGTCTTGCGGCCGGCGCCGAAGCCTCTGCTGCCTCGCCTGTCTTCCACATGTTGGCTTTCGGCTTCGTCGTCAAGGCGCATGGTGGCTCCGCTGGTTCAGGGTCGCGGCCACGGGAAACGGGCAAAGGCGCCCGGCCGCAAAGTGCCGCCAAGTATAGCAATGGCGGCACCGCGCGGGATTGCGGGGAGGGCGCCCCGGCTTGTGCGGGCACGGTTATGCGGGCCCGGTTACGCGGGCACGGTTACGCGGGCACGGCGCTGGCAGCCTCGGCCGCGACGCTGGCCGGCACCCTGGTGCCGCCGACCTCGGCCACGCGCAGCAGATTGGTGGTGCCTCCCTGGCCGAACGGCATGCCGGCCGCGATGGTGATCTGGTCGCCCGGCTGGGCATAGCCCTCGGCCAGCGCCGCGCGCGTCGCCGCATCGACCATCTCGTCGACGCTCTGCACGTCCGGGCTGACGGTCGAATGGACGCCCCAGGCGAGCGCGAGCCGCCGCGCGATCTCGACATGCGGCGTGATGCTGACGATCGGCGCGCACGGCCGCTCGCGCGCCGCGCGCAGCGCGGTGGCGCCCGACGACGTGTAGGCCACCGTCGCCGCCGCGCCGATGATCTGCGTGACCTCGCGCAGCGCGGCGCAGATCGCGTCCTGCCGAGTCGACAGCGGCGCCTCGTGCTGGGCGTCGAGCAGATTGCGATAGAGCGGATCGCGTTCGACCTCGGTGATGATGCGGTTCATCATCGCGACCGCGGGCACCGGGTGGCGGCCGTTGGCCGACTCGGCCGACAGCATCACGGCATCCGCGCCGTCGTAGATCGCGCTGGCGACGTCGGACGCCTCGGCACGCGTGGGCACCGGCGAATCGATCATCGATTCGAGCATCTGCGTGGCGATCACGATCGGCTTGCCGAGCTGCCGGCACACGCGCAGGATGCGCTTCTGTACGCCGGGCACGCGCTCGGGCGGCAGTTCCACGCCGAGGTCGCCGCGCGCGACCATCACGGCGTCGGACACGCGCACGATCTCGTCGAGCTGCTGCAGCGCGGCCGGCTTCTCGATCTTCGACAGCACGCCGGCGCGCGTGCCGATGATCTCGCGCGCCTCGACGATGTCCGAGGGACGCTGCACGAACGACAGCGCGATCCAGTCGGCGCCGAGCGACAGCGCGAACTCGAGATCGCGGCGGTCCTTGTCGGTCAGCGCGGGAATCGGGATCACCGCGTCGGGCACGTTGACGCCCTTGCGGTCCGACAGCGTGCCATGATTGACCACGCGCGTGGTAATGCTGCCCGCCGACACCGACTCGATCCGCAGCTGCACCTTGCCGTCGTCGATCAGCAGCGACTGGCCCGGCGCGGCGACGCGGAACAGCTCCGGATGCGGCAGATGCACGCGCGTCGCATCGCCCGGGGTCGGATCGCTGTCGAGCACGAACGGATCGCCGGCCTTGACCGCGACCTTGCCGACCGCGAAGGTGCCGATGCGCAGCTTCGGTCCTTGCAGATCGGCCAGCACCGCGATCGGACGGCCCGTCTCGGCCTCGACCTGGCGCACGGCGTCATAGCGCTGGCGATGGTCCTCGTGCGTGCCGTGGCTGAAGTTCAGCCGGAACACGTCGGCGCCGGCCTCGAACAGCTGCCGGATCACCGCGATATCGGTGCTCGCCGGTCCCAGCGTGGCAACGATCTTGGCTTTGCGCTGGCGTCTCATGGTGTCTCCTGTTGCGGTGATTGCAGTGGTGCGGTGTTCGCAGTGATCGCGTTGTTCGCATTGATGCGGAGGGATCCGGCACGTCAGCGTGCCGATTGCGATTCGATACCGTTGCTGTTGTGGTTGTCGTTCCCGGCAGGCGCGGCGGCGTCGCAGGGCCATCGTCAGAGGATCAGCATCGCGCGGAAGTCGTTGACGTTGGTGCGCGTCGGCCCGGTGACGATCAGATCGTCGAGCGCGGCGAAGAAGCCGTAGCCGTCGTTGTCGGCCAGGCGCGCCCGCGCCGACACGCCGCGCGCGGCGGCCCGCTCGAGCGTGTCGGGCGACAGCAGCGCACCGGCGTTGTCCTCCGAGCCGTCGATGCCGTCGGTGTCGGCGGCGATCGCATGCACGCCGGGCAGGCCGTCGAGCGCCACCGCCAGCGACAGCAGGAATTCCGCGTTGCGTCCGCCGCGGCCATTGCCGCGCACGGTCACGGTGGTCTCCCCGCCCGACAGCAGCACGCACGGCTTGCGCCACGGCTGGCCGCGCTGCGACACCTGGCGCGCCAGCGCCGCATGCACCAGCGCGACCTCGCGCGCCTCGCCCTCGATGCAATCCGAGAGAATATGGGCCTCGATGCCGAGCGCACGCGCACGCGCGGCGGCGGCTTCCAGCGCCTGCTGCGCGGTGGCCAGCGTCACGCTGCGATGGCCTTCGAAGCGCGCGTCGCCGGGTTTGGGCGTTTCGCCGGCGCCGCTCTCCAGATGCGCGCGCACGGCCGCCGGCACCTCGATGCCGTATTTGTCGATCACCGCCAGCGCATCGGCGCAGGTGGTGGCGTCGGGCAACGTCGGGCCGCTGGCGATCAGCGTCGGATCGTCGCCCGGAATGTCGGAGATCAGCAGCGTCTCGACGCGCGCGGGCGCGCATTGCAGCGCGAGCCTGCCGCCCTTGAGCGCGGACAGATGCTTGCGCACGCAGTTCATCTCGCCGATATTGGCGCCGCTGCGCAGCAGCGCCTTGTTGACGGCCTGCTTGTCGGCCAGCGTCAGCCCCGGCGCGGGCGCCGCCAGCAGCGCCGAGCCGCCGCCCGAGATCAGGCACAGCACCAGGTCGTCGGCGCTCAGTCCCTTGACCAGTTCGACCATGCGCTGCGCGGCCTGCTGTCCCGCGGCGTCGGGCACCGGATGCGCGGCCTCGACGACCTCGATGCGCGAGCACGATGCCCCGTGCCCGTAGCGCGTGACCACCAGTCCCGACAGTTCGCCCTGCCAGTTGGCCTCGACCGCCTGCGCCATCGACGCGGCGGCCTTGCCCGCGCCGATCACCACGGTACGGCCCTTGGACGGTGGCGGCAGTTGCGGCGGCAGGCATTGGCCCGGACTGACCGCGGCAACCGCTGTATCGAACAGCTCGCGCAGCAGCGCGCGCGGATCGGCAAGACTGTCGCGACGCGGCGGCGTCAGCAGGGCGGCGTGGGAATCGGAATACATGGCGGTGCGGGATGAGCTTGGGCGGATATCGACACGTCATTCCCGCGAACGCGGGAACCCAGCGGCTTCCGAAGTCACTGGGTCCCCGCATTCGCGGGGACGACGCCAGGGTTGGCCAGGACGAGGGCGCCGGTAGCGCCCCCGGCCGGCGGCTTACTTCGCGATCGTATGGTTCGACATCAGCTCGATCGCGCGGCACAGCGCCGAGTGATCCTGCTTGCCGAAGCCATTGGCGGCGCAGGTGTTGAACAGCTCCTGCGCGGTCGCGGTGTTCGGCAGCGCCACGCCCAGCGCCTTGGCACCCTGCAGCGCCAGGTTCAGGTCCTTCTGGTGCAGCTCGATGCGGAAGCCCGGATCGAAGGTGCGCTTGACCATGCGCTCGCCGTGCACTTCGAGGATGCGCGACGAGGCGAAGCCGCCCATCAGCGCCTGACGCACCTTGGCCGGATCGGCGCCGGCCTTCGAGGCGAACAGCAGCGCCTCGGC
Source organism: Cupriavidus sp. JZ107 (assembly GCF_053903255.1). Lineage (NCBI taxonomy): Bacteria > Pseudomonadati > Pseudomonadota > Betaproteobacteria > Burkholderiales > Burkholderiaceae > Cupriavidus > Cupriavidus sp. JZ107. The sequence continues at coordinate 113,266 of NZ_CP096481.1, forward strand.
GACGGCCTGGATGTTCAGCGCGACGATGATCTGGTTGGCGACCTTGGTGGTCTGGCCATCGCCATTGCCGCCGACCAGCGTGATGTTCTTGCCCATCAGCTCGAACAGCGGCTTGACCTCCTCGAAGGCCTCGGCCGGGCCGCCGACCATGATGGTCAGCGTGGCCGCCTTCGCGCCCACTTCGCCGCCCGACACCGGCGCGTCGAGGTACGCCGCGCCCAGCTTGTTGATGCGCGCCGCGAAGTCCTTGGTGGCGATCGGCGAGATCGAGCTCATGTCGACCACGATCTTGCTGTGCGAGGCCTCCTTGCCGGCCGCCTTCAGCGCGGCGGCCACGCCCTTCTCGCTGAACAGCACGCTTTCCACGTGCGGGGTGTCGGGCACCATGATGATCACGATGTCGGCGCGCTTGGCGACCTCCTCGGCGCTGGTGCAGACCGTGACGCCAGCGTCGACCAGCGCCTGCGGCGCGGGATTGACGTCATGGACGAACAGCGTGTGGCCGGCCGCGCGCAGGTGGCCGGCCATCGGCGCACCCATGATGCCCAGGCCGATGAAGCCGACGTTGCGTTGGTTTGCCATGGTGAGTCTCCTTGGATTTGGTGATGGAAGAAATCGGATCCGATTGTTGGGGCAGTGCTTGGACCGTCCGCTCGCAGGGGGCTTCTCCCCTCTCCCGCGAGGGGGAGAGGGGAGCCCTACGGCCTGCCGTGGAGGTTCGTACCAGCCCCCACTTACTGCACGCCGAACTGCGCGCGCCAGCCCAGTCCCGCCTCGGTAGTCGTGCGCGGCTTGTATTCGCAGCCGACCCAGCCGGTGTAGCCGATCTGGTCGAGCCAGCCGAACAGGAAGCCGTAGTTCAGCTCGCCGGTGCCCGGCTCGTTGCGGCCCGGGTTGTCAGCCAGTTGCACATGCTTGATGCGCGGCAGGTTGGCCTTCAGCGTCGCGGCGATCTCGCCTTCCATCCGCTGCATGTGATAGATGTCGTACTGCACGTACAGATTGGGCTCGCCGACCTGGTCGATCAGATCGAGCGCCTGCTGCGTGCGCGACAGGAAGAAGCCCGGGATGTCGAAGGTATTGATCGGCTCGATCAGCAGGTCGATCTTCTCGGCGGCCAGCTTGCGGGCGGCAAAGCGCAGGTTCTCGACCAGCGTCTCCTGCGCCTGCTCGCGCCTGACGTTCTGCGGCAGGATGCCGACCAGGCAGTTCAGCTGCTGCACGCCCAGCGCCTTGGCGTACTGGATCGCGTCGCCGACGCCGTCCTGGAATTCGCCGACGCGGTCCGGATGGCAGGCGATGCCGCGCTCGCCCGCTTCCCACTTGCCTGCCGGAAGGTTGTGCAGCACCAGGTCGAGCTGGAAGCGGTTGAGCCGATCGGCGATCTGATCGGCATGGAAGGCATAGGGGAACAGGAACTCGACGCCGCGAAAGCCCGCGCGCGCGGCGGCTTCGAAGCGGTCGAGGAAACCGACCTCGTTGAACAGCATGGTCAGGTTGGCAGCCAGTTTCGGCATGGGTGTCTCCAACAGTCTGGGTGGTGATGTCGTTACGGCCCGAGGGCGGCGGACGGCACGCCGATGCATCGGCCCGCGTCCGCCTGCGCGCGCGTCAGGCCGTTTCCGCTTCTTCCGTCAGGATCGCCGTGTCGGCTTCCTCGTCGACGCGATCGTCGATCGGCTCGAACTCGTTGATGTTGTCGATCTCGGTACCCATCGCGATATTGGTCACGCGCTCCAGGATCACTTCGACCACCACCGGCACCGAGAACTGGGCCATCAGGTCGCGCGCCTCGGCGAAGGCCGGGGCGATGTCCTCGGGTTTGAACACGCGGATCGCCTTGCAGCCCAGGCCTTCGACCACCTTGACGTGGTCGACGCCATAGCCGTCGAGCTCCGGCGCGTTGATGTTGTCGAAGGCCAGCTGCACGCAGTAGTCCATCTCGAAATTGCGCTGCGCCTGGCGGATCAGGCCGAGGTAGGAGTTGTTGACCAGCACGTGGATGTACGGCACCTTGAACTGCGCCGCCACCGCCAGCTCCTCGATCATGAACTGGAAGTCGTAGTCGCCGGAGATCGCCACCACGTCCGATTCGGGCGAGGCGACCTTGACGCCGATCGCGGCCGGAATGGTCCAGCCCAGCGGGCCCGCCTGGCCGCAGTTGATCCAGTGGCGCGGCTGGTTGACCGACAGGAACTGCGCCGCGGCGATCTGCGACAGGCCGATCGTGCTGACGTAGCGCACGTCGCGCGGGAAGTACTGGTTCATCTCGCGATAGACGCGCTGCGGCTTGACCGGAACGTTGTCGAAATCGCTCTTGCGATGCATCGTGCGGCGGCGCTTCTGCACCTCGGCGACCCAGGCCTTGCGGCACGGCAGCCGGCCTGCCTGCTTCATTTCACGGGCGACCTCGACGAACTGCTGCAGCGCCAGCTTCGCATCGGAGACGATGCCCAGGTCCGGACCGAACACGCGGCCGATCTGCGTCGGCTCGATATCGACGTGCACGAACTTGCGGCCCTTGGTGTAGACGTCGACGCTGCCGGTATGGCGGTTGGCCCAGCGGTTGCCGATGCCCATCACGAAGTCGGACGCCAGCAGGTTCGCGTTGCCGTAGCGGTGCGAGGTCTGCAGCCCGACCATGCCGGCCTGCAGCGGATGATCGTCGGCCAGCACGCCCCAGCCCATCAGCGTCGGCACCACCGGCACGTTGACCAGCTCGGCGAACTCGACCAGCAGGTCCGCCGCATCGGCGTTGATCACGCCGCCGCCGCAGACGATCAGCGGCTTGGCCGAGGCGTTCAGCATCGCGATCGCCTTCTCGATCTGCGCGCGCGACGCGGCCGGCTTGTACGGCTGCAGCGGCTGGTAGGTTTCCGGATCGAACTCGATCTCGGCGACCTGCACGTCGAACGGCAGATCGATCAGCACCGGACCCGGACGGCCCGAACGCATCAGGTGGAACGCCTGCTGGAAGACCTGCGGCACCAGCGCCGGCTCGCGCACGGTCACGGCCCACTTGGTCACCGGCTTGGCGATCGATTCGATATCGACGGCCTGGAAGTCCTCCTTGTACAGGCGGGCGCGCGGGGCCTGGCCGGTGATGCAGAGGATGGGAATCGAGTCGGCCCAGGCCGAATACAGCCCGGTGATCATGTCGGTGCCGGCCGGGCCCGAGGTGCCGATGCAGACGCCGATATTGCCGGCCTCGGCGCGCGTATAGCCCTCGGCCATGTGCGAGGCGCCCTCGACGTGGCGCGCCAGGTAGTGGTCGATCGAGCCGGTCTTGCGCATCGCCGAATAGAACGGGTTGATGGCCGCGCCCGGTACGCCGAACGCCACGGTGATGCCTTCCTTTTCCAGCACGGCCACCGCCGCGTCCACTGCTCTCATCTTCGGCATGTCTGTCTCCAATGGTGATGAATTTCCGTTGGAGTCGATCCTATTACCGCCTTGGCGCGGCGATAAAGGGAAGAGAGATCAGTTGATTCCATACCTGAGGTTTGGAATGATGTCGTCTGGCGCGTGCGCCGGCGCACCGTCCGCGTTGATTGGCGTTCATCGGCGTCATGCGTTCCGGCGCATTGCCGGCATAGCGCGCGGCGGATGCCAGGGCATCGCGGCGCGGCGCACAATCGGGCGCGGGAGGAGACAAAGAGTGGACAAACTCAAACAGATCGAAGCCTTCATCTCGGTGGTGGAGCAGGGCAGCATGGCGGCCGCCGCGCTGACCCAGGGCGTCACGCCGGTGATGATCGGCCGGCGCATCAACGCGCTCGAGGCGCGCATCGGGGTCAAATTGCTGCACCGCTCCACGCGCCGCATCGTCGTGACCGAGCAGGGCGCCGCCTTCATGGAGCAGTGCAAGAAGGCGCTGGCGGACCTGGACCGCGCCGAGATGCTGATCGCCGAGGGCCGCCACAAGGCCACCGGCCATTTGATTGTCTCGGCCCCGGCGGCGTTCGGCCGCAAGCACGTGGCCCCGCACGCGCCGGCCTTCCTCGCCAGCAATCCCGAGGTGCAGATCTCGTTCAACCTGACCGACCGTGTCGTCGACCTGGTGCGCGAGGGCTACGATGTCGGCATCCGCATCGGCGGCGCGATCGACCCGAACTTCGTCGCAATCAAGCTGGCGACCAACAAGCGCGTGGTGTGCGGCACGCCCGCCTACTTCGCGAAGCACGGCGTGCCGCGTACGCTGGATGACCTGGCGCAGCACAACTGCCTGGCGTTCAACCTGCAGGGCGGACAGCAGCGCGGCTGGTACTTCCGCCACAACGGCAAGGCCGTCAGCGTGCGCGTGACCGGCAATCTCGACTGCAACGATGGCGAGCTGCTGCACCGCTGGACCTGCGAAGGCCTGGGGCTGGGCTGGCGCTCGACGTGGGAGATCCTGCCGCAGCTGGAGAGCGGAGAGCTGATCACGGTGCTGGACGAATACGCGCTGCCCGACTACGACATCCTGGCGGTGTACCCGCAGCAGCGACCCGTACCCGCGAAGATCCGCTTCTTCATCGAGCACCTGAAGACCGAGTTCAACCGCCCGGGCTACTGGACCGCGCGCGCCGGCGGCGCGTAAGCATCCGGGGTGCCGGCTTCGAAGGGGAGGGCCGATGGCTGCCTGGCTGGCCGATGCCGTGGTGGTGCTGCACCTGCTGTTCGTCGCCTTTGTCGTCGCGGGCGGCGTGCTGCTGTGGCGCTGGCCCCGGGTCGCGTGGCTGCATCTGCCGGCCGCGCTGTGGGGCGCCACCGTCGAATGGACCGGCTGGATCTGCCCGCTGACGCCGCTGGAAAATCGGTTGCGGCATGCCGCCGGCGAGCAAGGCTATGCCGGCGGCTTCGTCGAGCAGTATCTGCTGCCGCTGCTGTACCCGCAGGCGCTGACGCGCGAGACGCAGCTGTGGCTGGGCGCGCTGGTGGTGGGGATCAATGTCGCGGTGTACGCGCTGTGGTGGTGGTCGCGGCGGCGCCGGCCCCGGCTTTGACGCAATGCACAGGCGACGAGGACGTCAGGCCAGCAGCGCCGTCACCAGGTCCTTGCCGGCCGGCGCCGGGACCTCGTCGAAGTGCAGCGCGCCTTCGACATGGCTCAGGTGGCCGACCATCAGTTCGACCGCGCGCTCGGCGTCGCCGGCGCGCGCCGCTTCGATGAATTCGCGGTGCTCGTCCGACGAGCAAGCCGCATCGCGGCGCGACTGATACAGCATCGTGATCACCGCGCTGCGCATCGACAGCTCGTGCAGCATCTCGGTCAGCACCTTGTTGCCGACCACCTCGGCCAGCAGGATATGGAAGTCGCTGAGCAGGCGGGTGCGGGTCTGGGCGTCGTTGCCGGCCAGCGCCTTCTTCTCCGCGGCCAGATGCTTGTCGATGCGTTTGTAGTCGGCGGCGGTGGCGCGCGCGACGAACTCGCGGGCCAGCGCGGCCTCGAGGATGCGCCGCACGGCGAAGACCTCGCGGGCCTCCTCGGCGCTGGGCTTGGCGACGAACGCGCCCTTGTCGGGCACGATCTGGATCACCTTGTCCTTGGACAGCATCAGCAGCGCCGCGCGCACCTTGGTACGGCTGACCCGGTAGACCGCCGCCAGAGCCTCCTCGCGCAGCTTGGTGCCGGGCGGCAGGCGGTGCGAAACGATCGCCGCGACGATGTCGTCGGCAATCGCTTCGGCGGTCATGGCAGGGTCGATATGCTCGGGCATGGGGCGCAGCGCGGGCGGCGCGCTTGGGGGAAATGCCGAATTCTATCGTCCCGTGGCTTTACCCGGCACCGGCGCATACCCGGGGGCCTGGCTTCGTTCCACGCCGTCCAGGCCGTCGAGCACCGGCGCGCTGAGCCCTTCGTCCAGTTCGGCCGCCGGGATCTGGCCGTTCAGCACGGCATGCGCGCGTTCGCGGTCGATGTCCTTTTCCCAGGACGCCACCACCACGGTCGCGACGCAGTTGCCGATCAGGTTGCCCAGCGCGCGGGCGATGCCGATGAACCAGTCGACCGACAGCACCAGCACCAGGCCGATTGCCGGGATCGCCGGATGCGCGGACAGCGTCGCGGCCAGGATCACGATGGCGGAACCGGGGATGCCGTGCGCGCCCTTCGAGGTCACCAGCGCGACGGCCAGGATGCCGAGCAGGTCGGCCATCGACAGTGCCGTGTTGGTCGCCTGCGCGATGAACACCGCCGCCAGCGTCAGATAGATCGAGAAGGCGTCGAGGTTGAAGGAATAGCCGGTCGGGATCACCAGGCCGACCACCGACTTGCGGATGCCCATGAATTCGAGCTTGCGCATGACCTGCGGCAGCACGCTGTCCGACGAGGCCGTACCGAGCACCACCAGCAGTTCGGCGCGCAGGTACTTGATCAGCTTGAACACCGAGAAGCCCGACATCCGCATCACGGTGCCCAGCACCACGGCGACGAACACGACGACCGCGCCGTAGAACAGCACCACCAGGAAGCCGAGCTGCTTGAGCGAGCCGATGCCATACTTGCCGACGGTGAAGGCCACCGCGCCCAGCACGCCGAGCGGCGCCAGCTTGATGATGAAGCCCATCATCTTGAACAGCGTCTGCGAGAAGGTGTCGATCAGCCTGACCAGCGGCCGGCCCGGCTCGCCGATCAGCGACAGCGCGCAGCCGAACAGCACCGAGACCAGCAGCACCTGCAGTACGTCGCCCGACGAGAAGGCGCCGATCACGGTCGACGGAATCAGCTTGAGCAGGAAGTCGACGGTGCCGCCGCTGGCCACCTTGGCTGCGTTGTCGACATAGGCGCTCATCGCCGAGGCGTCCAGCGAAGCCGGGTTGACGTTCATGCCGGCGCCGGGCTGGAACACGTAGGCCAGCAGGATGCCGAGCGCCAGCGCGATGGTGGTGACGATCTCGAAGTAGACCACCGCCTTGACGCCGACGCGGCCGACCTTCTTCAGCTCGCCGGCGCCGCAGATGCCGGCGACGACCACGCAGAACACGATCGGCGCGATCAGCATCTTGATCAGCTTGATGAACGCGTCGCCGAGCGGCTTGAGCTTGGCGGCGAACTCGGGGAAGGCCAGGCCGAGCACCGTGCCGAGCACCAGCGCGATCAGCACCTGGCCGAACAGCGAGCGCGTGAAGCGGTGGATCGGATGGCGGGGGGAGGAATTCGGGGTAGGCGTGTGCGGCCGGCCGGCGCCGGGCAGGGCGGGTTGCTGCATGACTTGTCTCCAGACGGGCGAGTCCGTGTCGGTGTGACGGCTCGCCCTGTTCGATTCAGGACTGCCACCGGCGCCGCTTGTCGGCGACGGTGTCTCGGATCCGGCACACCTCCCCGGGACGGGGCGTGGGCTCGCGTGGAAGGCCCCCCTGTTGGGGCGGAATTCACGCCGACGACTGTCTGGACCGGATTGTCCGCAGCGCTTTGTCGGAACCTGGACCGGAATATAGTGCATATCTTTTTTGTATGCAATTTTTGAATTCACTGTGCTAACATGGTTCGCATCGATGCTCCCGGGGCGCGCCTTTGCGCCGGGAAACAGCGCACCACACAAGCACAACAGCCACCGCGCCAGGCGGGCAGCCCAACAGGCTCGCCAAGCCACGAGCGAGCGCGCTACAGTCATCGCATCCCCGTCCGGGGGCCCGGGTGCCGGCCGACAGCCGGCACGATCCGTTCAGCAGGAGACACGCATGGCAGCATCCACAACGCCCTCCTCGGTGTCCGGCACCGAAGTGGGCGCGCGCATCATGGCCTGGGCCGACGCCCTTGCCGTTCACACCGAGCAGCCCGGCATGCTGACTCGCACCTATCTGACCGACGCGCACCATGGCGCCGCCGCCCAGCTGGCGGCGTGGATGGAAGCGGCCGGCATGACGGTGCGCCGCGACGCCGCCGGCAACGTGATCGGACGCTATGAAGGCACCGAGCCGGACGCGCCAGCGCTGCTGACGGGGTCGCATTTCGACACCGTGCGCGACGCCGGCCGTTACGACGGCAATCTGGGCGTGATCCTGCCGATCGCCTGCGTCGCCGAATGGCATCGCCAGGGCAAGCGCTTTCCGTTCGCGATCGAGGTGGTTGGCTTCGCGGAGGAAGAGGGCGTGCGCTTCAAGGCCACGCTGCTCGGCAGCCGCGCGATCGCCGGCACCTTCGATCAGAACGTGCTCGAGAACGTCGACGACAGCGGCAAGACCATGCGCGACGTGATGCGCGCGGCCGGCTTCGATCCGGCTGGCCTGCCGGCCGCGGCCCATTCGCCTGACAAGGTGCTGGCCTTCGTCGAAGTGCATATCGAGCAGGGGCCGGTGCTGCTGAACGAGAACTTGCCGGTGGGCGTGGTGACCGCGATTTCCGGCGCGACCCGCTTCATCGTCGAACTCGACGGCCTGGCCGGCCACGCAGGCACCGTGCCGATGGACATGCGGCGGGACGCCGCGATGGCCGGCGCCGAGATCGGCCTGTTCATCGAGCGCCGCTGCAGCGGCTCGCCGGGCCTGGTCGGCACCGTCGGCCAGTTCAACGTGCCCAACGGCGCCGCCAACGTCGTGCCGGGCCGTGCGGTGTTCTCGATCGATATCCGCGCCGGCGAGGACGCGGTGCGCCAGGCCGCCGTCGCCGACGTGCTGGCCGAGATCGAACGCATCTGCGCGCGCCGCAAGGTCCGCGCGCAGGTCCGCAAGACCCACGAGGCCGCCAGCGTGCCGTGCGCGCCGTGGCTGCAGCAGCAGTGGGCGGCGGCGATCGAGCGCCAGGGCGCGCCGGTCCGCCTGCTGCCGTCGGGCGCCGGCCACGACGCGATGGCCATCGCCGCGATCGCCGACGTGGCGATGCTGTTCGTGCGCTGCGGCAACGGCGGCATCAGCCACCATCCGACCGAGACCATGACGGTCGAGGACGCCGCGCTCGCCGCGCGCGTGTTCAGCGATTTCGTCGAACACTTCAGCGCCCGTCCTTGACTTCGGCCCTTGCCGGCCGCCCTGATTCCGAACACATTCCCGCGCCGAGCGCGCCCACAAACGACAAGCGAAGAGCCATGACCGCACGAGACAACATGAATCCCACGCAAACCACGCTGACCAACTTCATCGACGCGCATCGTCCGGCGCAGGAGGCCTTCCTTGCCGAACTGGTCAAGGTGCCCTCGGACAACCCGCCGGGAGATTGCGACGCCCACGGGGCGCGCGCGCGGCAGCTGCTCGAAGGCCTGGGCTTCCAGGTCGAGGCACACAAGGTGCCCGACGAACTGGTCAAGGCCGCCGGCATGATCAGCGCCACCAACCTGATCGTGCGCAAGACCTTCGGCAATGGCGGCCCGACCATCGCGATGAACGCGCACGGCGACGTGGTGCCGCCGGGACTGGGCTGGACCAAGGACCCGTACGGCGGCGAGATTGCCGACAGCGAACACGGCCCGGTGATGTACGGCCGCGGCGTGGCGGTGTCGAAGTCGGACTTCGCCACCTACACCTATGCGGTGCTGGCGCTGATGGAAGCGGAGAAGCAGGGCGCCAAGCTGAACGGCACCGTCGAGCTGCAATTCACCTACGACGAGGAAACCGGCGGCGACATCGGCCCGAAGTTCCTGCTGGACCAGGGCCTGACCAAGCCGGACTACGCGATCTCGGCCGGCTTCTCGTACGGCATCACGTCGGCCCATAACGGCTGCCTGCACGTCGAGGTCACCGTCAAGGGCAAGCAGGGCCATGCCGCGATGCCGCATACCGGCGTCGATGCGATCGAGGCCGCGACGCACATCCTGCAGGCCGTCTACGGCCTGCGCGCCGAACTGGCGACGCGCAAGTCCAAGGTGCCGGGCATCGACACCGCGACGCTGAACGTCGGCCTGATCAAGGGCGGCATCAACACCAACGTGGTGCCCGACCTGGTGACGTTCCGTATCGACCGCCGGATGATCCCCGAAGAGCTCGGTTTCGACGCCGAAGGCGAGATCCGCGCGGTGGTCGAGAAGGCTGCCAAGGACCGCCCGGGCATCGAGGTCAAGGTCGAGCGCATCATCCTGGCCGAGCCGCTGTCCGAACTGCCGGGCGTGGAGAAGCTGATCGGCGCCCTGAAGAGCCGCGCCGAGGAAGTGTTCGGCGTCGACATCCCGGTGCACGGCGTGCCGCTGTACACCGACGCCCGCCACTACACCAGCCGCGGCATCCCGACCGTGCTGTACGGCGCCGGCCCCCGCACGCTGATGGAAGCCCGCGGCCACAACTCCGACGAAAACCTGCGGCTGAACGACCTGAACCGGGCCACCAAGGTGGTGGCGCTGGCGTTGTCGGATTTGATGAGCTGATCGAGTTCATCCGCCGAGTAGCGATGTAGCGCGCTACCGAGCGTATGAATTGGCGACTGCACCCCGATGTTGGCCGCGCTCCAACATTGGGGTGTTTTTCTGTGGCATCCCGCGGCCGCCGGCAATCGCCCACCGCGGGCGCCTGGTAGGCCGGTGAAGTCTTGCGTCAAATGACCATCAAATGACGATGGCAGACCTATGTTATTGATTTTTATATGAAACATAACGCAGCGGCGCGGCCGGGGTGCCCTTGGGGTCAAGCAGCGATCAAATTAGCGTTACGCCCAGAAAGGCACATATTTCATGTACTTGCGCCCTGCAGACTCGTCGTGGGCGCGGATCATTCCCGCTTCGGCGGCTTCCTTGATGAGCCGCGACGCCACTGCGCTGTTGTGTGTTTCGATAGCGAAGCGCTCGCGCAGCGACGCGTTTGTCATCGAATCTCTCTGTACATATCGAAGGCAGGCATGCAGATAGCACGCCCGTATCCGATCGTTCCGATCCATTTTCGACAGGTTCCGATGGGCAAAGAGCGTAGCCCGTGTGTGGTCGGACACGATCGCAAACTCCGGCGCCGGCAACTGGTACACCTCCGATTGATGGACGACCTTATCCACGCCACTGCCCCGTTCCTCGCAAATGCCGAAGCGGCGCATCATGGATGCGAGCCTCTCGTTTCTCGAGCGCGGGGGGGTATCCAGAAAGCGTTGGACATCGACTAGCGGCGTACCGGGATTGGTGATCTCAATTCGATCGCGAAAGATCTCCACCATCGGGCCAGCACCGCCGACCGCGAAGTCCTGGTGAATCAATGCATTGACAAGCAGTTCCCGGATGGCCAGTGCTGGATACATCGGCACATCTTTTCGCAGCGCGCTACCGATGACTTCCTTGCCGGGCAGCAGGGCGCCGATATAGCCGATCAGCGCCTGAAAACCGGCCGCATAGCCTTTCTCGCCAATCTGCTCGCGCAACGTGGCGATACGGTCATTGTCCCGATACGCGACGACTCGTACGGCCTTGCGTCGCAGACTGTGAAAGTCATCGATTCGTCTGGCAAACAGGACACCACCCAAGTGAGTGATATCCCATCGACCATTGTTGCGTCGGATCAGATCCTCCGCTCTCAAGCGCTCCAGAATCGAAGCTCGACCATCCGGTAGCGGTGTACCGGTCAGTTCGAAATAAATCGGATAGTCGAGCAGGGTAAGGACGTCTTCGTCGGTCGCACCGGCATGCGCGACCATGACTTCGAAGTGGGTATCGTCGAAGATGCGCCAGAGCGCGCGCTCTTTCTCCGGGAAGTCCCTGAGCTTCTTCTTTATCGAACCGATCCTGATGTACTCGTTATGCCGAAACTGAACGGGATGGCGATACGCGCGACCGATTTCAAGGAGGACGACTCGCTTTCCGTCGATTTCGGTCTCCAGAAATCGAAACGAGATTTTGGGATTGAGTAACCGAAGCAACCAGCTCTCGAGCTCTTCGTTTCCTACCTTTGCTTCCCGAGGGGCAAAGTCGGTACCGACGATGCAGTGAGTCTCGTTGTCAACGCCCCAAATGAGATAGGCGTGCGGTTTGTTCGCGAGCGCAGCAGAGTTGGACAACGCGGACAAGTACTCGCCGATCTGTTCCGCATCCGCACGGTTGCGCTTGAATTCAAGCCATTCTGTTTCGACCGGCAAGGAGCAAAGCTCGCGAACAAGCGCAATGAAATTGTCTGAGTGGTACGGTGGATTCATGACGACGCCAGGGAAGGAGGCTGCTTGGGGCCGGACCGGTCGGCCGCCCGCAGCGTATCGAGCGATACTCCCCCTTGCTGTCGTGAATCGACGAATTCTGATGCCTTGCGTCAGGACGACAAGAAACATGCGGACCATGGCGGCGGCAATGCCGACCAGGAACCGCGGGCCGGGCTAACGGCCGGAAACTTGGCCATCCGGCAACGCCGTCGCACCCGGCCCCAACGCCCTCTGCATCAGCGCCGTATCGATCCACTGTCCATGCTTGAACCCGACCGCCTCCAGGCGGCCGGCCATGCGGAAGCCCATGCGTTCGTGCAGCGCGATCGAGCCGTTGCCTTCGCCGCCGGCCGGGCAGGCGATCACGGCGACCATCTGGCGCCAGGGGCCGTTCTCGCAGCGGGCTAGCAATGCGGCGAGCAGGACCGCGCCGATGCCGCGGCCGCGGTGGCGCTCGTCCAGGTAGATCGAGTCCTCGATGGTGTGGCGGTAGGCGCTGCGCGTGCGATAGCTCGACGCGTAGGCGTAGCCCGCGATCACCGGGCGGCCGTCGATCTGCAGCTCGGCCACCAGATAGGGCAGCCCCTTGGACAGCACGGCGGCGCGGCGTTCGCGCATTTCATCGAGCGTCGGCGGGACTTCCTCGAACGAGGCTCGGCCGTGCAGCACGTGGTGGGTGTAGATCGCATGGATCGCCGGGAGATCGTCGTCAGCGGCATCGCGCACGGTCGGCGCGGCAAGGGTGGCCTGGTTCGTGGTCATGGCGTCTGCAGTAGTACGGAAGGGAACGCGCGGCGTACCGGTTCGCCGGCGCTGCTTGTATAGTCCGTCGTGTTCGAAGATGACAACGTTTGTGTTTCGAGGTGACGGACCGATGATCAAGATTTACCACAATCCGCGCTGTTCCAAGTCGCGCGACACGCTGGCGCTGGTGCAGCAGGCCGCCGAACGCCTGGGCGAACCGGTCGAGGTGGTCGAGTATCTGAAGACGCCGCCGACGCTGGCCACGCTCAAGCAACTGCAGGCGCTGCTCGACGTGCCGGTGCGGCAGATGGTGCGCGACAACGAGGCGATCTACGCCGAGCTCGACCTGGCCGATCCGGGGCTCAGCGATACCGAGGTGCTGCAGGCCGTCGCCGATCATCCGATCCTGCTGCAGCGGCCCATCGTGGTGCGCGGCCAGCGCGCGGCGATCGGCCGGCCGCCCGAGAGCGTCGCCGCGCTGCTTTCCTGAGCCCCAAATAGAAACCGGCCTCCGCGTGGAGGCCGGCCCGGTGCTGGAGGCGCGGTAGCTTCAGGCGGGTCGTTATTGGACACCCAGCCAGTGCATGGCCTCCTGACCGAAAGCGATGGCCGCCAGGACGATCAGCAGCAGGACCAGCGCCACGGTGCTGACGTAGACCGTGGCCTTGGCGATGTCCGCTTCATCGTCGGCGGGGTGGGAGTGGGCGACACTGCGCGCGTGCGGTGGCCGGTGCAGCCGTTCGGCCAGATGCCGCCAGTGAAGATCGGGATGGAAACGCATGATCGACACCTCCTCGACAGGAACGCGCGTCAGGCGGTCTTGACCAAAGCGGCGGACCGCCATGCATGGCGAGGCCGCCGCAGTTGCGCACGGCGCGGCGTCGGAACGGCCATGCACGCTTTTACTATAGGCGATGGCGGCATGGCGGGCGCCGCGGCGTGGCGCGGACGCGACCTAAGGGTCAACCCTGCTGTGCGAGGTCGTCGGGCGGCGCGGAGGTGTCGCCGGGTTCGGCGGGTTCGGCCGGTTCGGCCGGTTTGGCCGGTTCGGCGGATTTGGCGGGTTCGGCGGGGGGCTGCGGGGCGATCGCGGCGAGGGCCGCTTCGCGCTCGCGCAAGGCGGCCAGCATGTTGCAGAACAGCGCGCCCTGCTCGTGCGCATCGTCCAGCGCGACATGCGTATGCGGCAGCGGGTCCTTCCACGCGTCCGGCAGCGCGGCCTTGACGGTGCGGCGGTAGCGCAGGCCCGTCAGCGAGAAACCCAGTGTCTTGATGTCGAGCGCGGCCCAGCCGAACGGCGAACGGCCGGCGAAGCGCATCATGTACCAGAACATCCAGGTGAAATCGAAGCCGGCGGGAAAGGCCACGAACACCGGCTTTCCGGGCAGGCTCTCGACCCATTCGACGTAGCGCACCAGCGCCTGCTCGGGCGGCTGCAGGTCGCGCCGGCACGCGGCCCATGCCTCGGGCTCGGTCTCCCACCATTTCATCTGCACCGGATGGCCGACCGCGCCCGGCAGCGTTTCCAGATTGGCCGAGAAAGTGCCGAGCACGGTCTTGTCGGCCAGCATCGCCACCGAGGCGAACGACAGCATCGAATGCGGACCCGGGATCGGACCGTCGGCCTCGACGTCGGTGCTGACATAGATTTCGGGGCGGGTGTCGGGAGCCTGTTGCCTGGCCATGGTCGGATGCGCTGTTAACCCACGTTGATCAGATGATCGGCGACGAAGGGGTTGTCGCGCCGCTCGTCGCCGAAGGTCGAGACCGGTCCGTGGCCGGGCACGAAGGTCACGTCGTCGCCCAGCGGCCACAGGTTGGTACGGATCGAGCGGATCAGGTCGGCGTGGTTGCCGCGCGGGAAATCGGTGCGGCCGATCGATCCGGCGAACAGCACGTCGCCGACGATCGCCACACGGTGCGGCCGGGAGAAGAACACCACGTGGCCGGGCGTATGGCCAGGGCAATGGTAGACCTCGAGCGTTTCGTCGCCGAACTGCACCGTATCGCCCTGATCCAGCCAGCGATCGGGCTCGAACACCTCGGCGTGGCCGAAGCCGAAGCGCTGGGTCTGCTCGGGCAGCTGGTCGATCCAGAACTGCTCGTCGCGATGCGGCCCCTCGATCGGCACGCCGAACTCGCGCGACAGCGCGGCGGCGCCGGCGCAGTGGTCCAGATGGCCGTGCGTCAGGAAGATCTTTTCAAGCGTCACGTCCTGTTCCTTCAGCGCGGCGTGGATCCGGTCCAGATCGCCGCCGGGATCGCAGACCGCGGCGCGCCCGGTGCGCTCGTCGATCAGCAGGGAGCAATTCTGTTGGAACGGCGTGACGGGGATCAGCAGGACTTTCATCGTGAAGGGGTTTGGACGAGCGCGCGGCAGCCGCGGCGAGTGGGTTCGATTCGACGTTCCGGCCGATGTGCCGGCCTGTGTCGTCGCATTGTAGCGTCGGCCTTTGGTAGACACCGTCCGGCACAAGATATGTGACGAGTCATCCTTTTTCGTTGCATCGATGTCAACGCCAGGGATAGTCCGCAGAATCGCCGCAATCCGTTGTCAGTTCGTGGATTGCGAGCAATTGCACGCCGTAGCCAGACAATTCGTAACAAAATCACTGTAAATCGCGCGGACGACCGATGTTAGACTCGCGCGATGCTTTGGCCGACCCACCCTCTGACCCATGCTCGCCGCGCGCTCCGCTACGGCTTTCACGCCGTCTGCGCGTTGACGCTGGCCGCCTGCGCGGTGTCGCCGAACGACAATCCCGATGGCGCCGCCGCCGACCAGAATGCGGCGCCGACGGCTGCCACGCCCGCCGCGAAACAGGCGCAGGCACGCAAGTCCCGAGTCCCGAACCAGGACAATCGCGCCGCCGCCGGCAACGAGACGTCTAGCGCCCCGAATACCGAAACGCCGGCCCCGACCGGCTCGTGGCGCCTGTTCAGCTGGGGCGATGACGACAGCAGCGACAGCGAGTCCGCGTCGCGCGGTACGACGCGCGGCTCGTCGCTGGAAGGCCTGCGCGCGGATATCGGCACCTTCGAGCAGCGCGGCACGGCCTCGTGGTACGGCAAGCAATTCCATGGCCGCAAGACCGCCAACGGCGAGCGCTTCGACATGGGCGCGATGACGGCCGCGCACCCGTCGCTGCCGCTGGACAGCTGGGTGCTGGTCCGCAACCTGCGCAACGACAAGGTGGCGGTGCTGCGCATCAATGACCGCGGCCCCTATCACGGCAACCGCGTGCTCGACGTGTCGTATCGCGCGGCCAAGCGGCTCGGCTTTGTCGACCGCGGGCACACCCAGGTCGAAATCCGCCGGCTGTCGCGCACCGAACTGGCCGCGCTCGGACCGCTGCGCGAGCCCGGCATGGACGATGGCGCCACCGACGGCGGTGGCGACGGCGTCGACGACGACACCGCGGCCAGGACCGTCAAGCCCAAGCGCGTGGTGCTGAAGACCCGCAAGACGACCAGCAAGGCGAATGCTCGCTGAGGCCGGTACCCCTTTCCTCGCCTCCTTCCTCGCGCACCGGCGCGGCTCCGGCTGCGTCGTCGCCGCCGACCCGGCGACCCGCGGTATCGGTGTTTGCCTCGGTCACCACGTTGGTCTCTTCGCCGGTTCCACCCGGCACCTTTACCGGAGCGCCTGAGCGGCGCGGACCACGATGCCGGCGCGCATGGCTCCGCCTCGCATCTCTCCGGCCTTATTCCTGCTCGCGGCGCGCCAGCGCCAACTGATAGAGCGCCGCGGTATCGGCCCCCGTAATCGCGGCGGCCAGCTTGGCGGCGCGCTTCGCCGGCAATTCCTCCAGCAGCAGCCCCAGTACCCGCTGTGCGTTCGCGTCCAACGCCGCCTCCCCTTTGGCCGGTGCGCCGGCCCCCTCGATCACCAGCACGAATTCGCCCTTGCCCCGGCCCGGATCGGCGGCCAGCCAGGCCGGCGCGTCGGCGACCGTCATCGTCTCGGCCTGCTCGAACAGCTTGGTCAGTTCGCGGCCGATCAACAGCCTGCGCGTTGGCGGCAGTTGCTGCGCGAGCGCGGCCAGCGTGTCGGCAATGCGGTGCGGCGCTTCGTAGATGACCCAGGCATGTTCCAGCGTCGCCAGCGCGGCGATGGCCTCGGTGCGCGCCTTCGCCTTGCTGGGCAGGAAGCCGGCAAAGGTGAAGCGGCCCGCGCCGGTGTCGAGCATGTCGCCGGCGACCGACAGCGCGGTCACCGCGGCACTCGGTCCGGGCAGCGGCACCACGCGATGGCCGGCCGCGCGCACCGCCTCCACCAGCCGTGCGCCCGGGTCCGAAATGCCGGGCGTGCCGGCATCGGAGACATAGGCGATGCGATCGCCGGCCGCGAGCCGCTCGGCCACGCGCGCGCCGGCCTCGCGCTCGTTGTGCTCGTGCACCGCCAGCAAGGGGCGCTGCAAGCCCAGGCGCGACAGCAGCTGGCCGGTATTGCGGGTGTCCTCGCACGCGATCGCGTCGGCCAGGCCGAGCACGTGCAGCGCCCGCAGCGTCAGGTCGGCGAGATTGCCGATCGGCGTGGCGACGACGTACAACGTGCCGGTGGGATAGGACTGGCCGGTTGCCAGCGAGATCCAGTCAGTCATGCTTGAGAACTTCCGTT
Organism: Cupriavidus sp. JZ107; assembly: GCF_053903255.1. Lineage (NCBI taxonomy): Bacteria > Pseudomonadati > Pseudomonadota > Betaproteobacteria > Burkholderiales > Burkholderiaceae > Cupriavidus > Cupriavidus sp. JZ107. The sequence continues at coordinate 130,647 of NZ_CP096481.1, forward strand.
GATGCGCACATTCAAATCCACGGCACGCGACCCGGCACGACGCTCGGCGGCAGGTTCCGAGACAGAGGCGAAGGACACGTCGAAAGCGCGCGGCGAACGCGCCGAAGCGCGGGCGCTGGCCTATCTGCAGGGCCAGGGTCTGGCGCTGGTGGTGCGCAATTATCGCTGCAAAGGCGGCGAGCTGGACCTGGTGATGCGCGCGCCCGACGGCACGCTAGTCTTCGTCGAGGTCCGTTCGCGCAGCAGCGACGCGTTCGGCGGCGCGCTGGCCAGCATCACGGTGACCAAGCGCCAGCGCATCCTGCAGGCCGCCAATCACTATCTGGCGACGCTGGACCACGCGCCGCGCTGCCGGCTCGATGTGGTCGCGATCGGACCGCGCCGGCTCGAATGGCTGCGCGATGCGTTCGGCGCGGGCGAGTCGGAATGACCGGACAGCGCTTCGTCGCCGGACGTTTGCATCGCACCGTGGCCGCCGCCGGCAGGCTGTCCGTCATAATGCGCGTTGCGGCGCACGGCCGACCGGGCATGCCCGAGCGCGGCGCAGGCCGCCGTGCCGGCTGCCGATCCTCTTTCGCATTACCGCTACAGCAAGGAACGCATGAAGACTTCGCTTTTTTCGCGCGACGCGCTCGCTGAATCGACGCCGGGCCGTGCCCAGCCCGTCCGCGGCGCCAGCCGGCTGGCCGCCGTCGCCCGCGCCGCCGCCACCGCCACGCTGATGCTGACGGCCGCCACGCAGTTGAGCGGCTGCTTTCCGGTGATCGCCGGTGCCATGGGCGCCGGCGTGATGAGCGCCACCGACCGCCGGCCCACGTCGATCCAGGCGGTCGATCGCGGCCTGCAGCTCGAGATCGAAAACACGCTGGCGACGCGCTACAGCGGCACGGCGCGCGTCAATGTCACGGTGTTCAACAAGAAGGTGCTGCTGACCGGCGAGGTCAAGGACACCAATCTGCGCCAGCAGATCGAGCAGTACGTGCGGGGCCTGCCGAACGCCCGCGAGGTCATCAACGAGCTGGAAGTGGTGTCGTCACCGTCGTTCGCGGCGCAAAGCCAGGACGCCTTCGTGACCAGCAAGGTCAAGACGATGCTGATGACCGCCGAAGGCGTGCCGTCGAATTCCACCAAGGTCACCACCGAACGCGGCGTGGTCTATCTGATGGGCCTGGTGACCCGCCCCGAGGGCGATCGCGCCACCGAGACGGCGCGCAATGTCGGCGGCGTCAGCAAGGTGGTCAAGGTATTCGACTACATCGACGAAACCGAGCGCGCCCGCCTCGACGCGGCGGCCTCGTCGCAGAACGCGGCGCCGGGCGAACCGGTCGGCGGCACCCCGGCACCGGTGCAGACCACGCCGGGCACCACGGCGCCGGGCAACTCGGCCCCCGCCCCCGTCGGCGCCGATCTGTCGTCGCCGGTCACCGCGCCGACGACTTCGCCCGTCCCTGGCCCGGTCGGCCTGCCTCCGGGCCGCAATCTGCCCTGATTCTGTCCCGATTCTGTCCTGACCCTGCCTGACCGCACAGGCGCGCCGGCGATCCGTCAAACCGGCCCGGCGCGCCTGGCCCGCTCCCTCCACCGTCCGGCTCCCTCCCGCCCCGCCTCCGGCTGACCTACGCTGGTGTTGCGGCGACCCAATGGCGTTCGCCGTCCGACCATCTGCGAAAACCGCAGTACGCCCGCGCGGGCCGATGTGATAGGGTTGCCCTGCCTTGCGCGTCACTCACGCGCCCCGGCCGGTCGCTCGTCCGGTCCGCGTCGCGCGGCCGATCGATGCGCCGAAGTGCCGATCCGAGGAGCGAGACCATGAAGAACAACGATCCCCTGCGAACTGCCGCGGCTTGCCTGGCCGCCCTGGCAATGCTCGCGATGGCGCCGGCCGGCGCCGCCGAGGCCACGACCGAACAGGCGCGCAACTGGGCCGCCGCCTGCGCCGCCTGCCACGGGCCGTCCGGGCGTGCGCCCGCCGGAAGCCCGGTGCCGGGACTGGCCGGCCGGCCGCAGTCCTATTTCATCGAACAGATGCAGGCGTTCAAGACCGGCAAGCGCGAGGCCACGGTGATGCACCAGATCGCCAGGGGCTATACCGACGAGCAGATCGCGGCGATGGCGAAGTGGTTCGCCGCGGTCAAGTAATGCGGTCCCACGAACGAGCAAGGGGAGGCTGACATGCAACGACGCAAATTTCTCGGTGCGGCCGCGGCCGCCGCGGCCGTCGGTCCGGCGACCCTCGGCACGCTGCTCGGCGGCTGCGCCAGCGCCGGCACGCCGCGCGCCAGCGGCGGCAAGGTGGTGGTGGTCGGCGGCGGCTACGGCGGCGCGACCGCCGCGCGCTATCTGCGCGAATGGAGCGACAACACGATCGACGTGACGCTGGTCGAGCCGAATCCGACGTTCATCTCCTGCCCGCTGTCGAACCTGGTACTGGGCGGCAGCAAGCGGATCGAGGACCTGACGATTTCCTACGACGCGCTGAGCCGGCGCCACGGCGTCAAGGTCGTGCGCGACACCGTCGCCGCGATCGACCCGTCGAAGCGCCAGGTACGCCTGGCCAGCGGCGGTACGCTGCCGTATGACCGGCTGGTGCTGTCGCCGGGCGTCGACTTCATGCCCGACGACGTGCCCGGACTGAAGCGGCCCGGGGGCGACCAGATCCTGCACGCATGGAAGGCCGGTCCGCAGACGGTGGCGCTGCGCCGCCAGCTCGAAGCGATGCGCGACGGCGGCACCTATGCGCTGACGGTGCCGCTGGCGCCTTACCGCTGCCCGCCGGGACCCTACGAACGCGCTTGCCAGGTGGCGCACTATTTCAGCCAGGCCAAGCCGCGCAGCAAGGTGCTGATCCTCGACGCTAACCCCGACGTGACGTCGAAGGCCGCGCTGTTCAAGCAGGTCTGGGCCAGCAAGTACAAGGGCATCGTCGAATACCGGCCGCAGTACAAGACCGTCGATATCGATCCCGCCACGCGCACGCTGAAGTTCGAGGTCCAGGACGACGAGCGGGTCGACGTCGCCAATGTGGTACCGGCCCAGCGCGCGGGCGCGATCGCCGTCAATACCGGACTGGCGACGGCCAACGGCCGCTGGTGCGAGGTCGACTTCCTGACCTTCGAATCGAAGGCCGTGCCGAACATCCACGTGCTGGGCGACGCGATCCAGATCGCGCCGCTGATGCCCAAGTCCGGCCACATGGCCAACCAGCACGGCAAGATCGCGGCGGCCGCGATCGTCGCGCTGCTGTCGGGCCGGCAGCCCAATCCCGAGCCGCTGTACAACAACACCTGCTACAGCTTTACGTCCGATCGCGAGGTGATCCACGTTGCCAGCGTGCATCGCTACGATCCGCAGAAGAAGACGATGGTGACGGTGCCGGACTCCGGCGGCGTGTCGACGGCGCCCAATACGCTGGAAGGCACCTACGCGTTCGCCTGGGCCAACGCGATCTGGGCGGACGCGCTCGGATAAGCCGGATAAGCCTCCGGGTAGCGCCCGGGCAGCGCTCGGGCAGCGCCCGGGGCAGCGCCGCGCCAAGCGAGGACTCGGCAATGCCGGCGTCAAGCCACCGCAAATGACGTGACCGCTGCGGCGTCGCGCCGCGGCTTGCCGCTTGCGCCGGCATGAATCTCCTCGCGTGCGCCATAGCGGCTGGTGCATACGCGGCTCCATGTGTCGATGACGGGCGAAATGCGGCAATACTGCGCGACGTAGTTCTTGTTTGGATGCGTGCGCAGCAGCGGCTGCAACGGTCTGATGTCGCCGTCCGCCGCGATGGCGTCCCGCGCCGACTTGTCGATGGCGGTCGCGATGACCGAGTGGCCCCAGACCAGCTGCAGCGCACTGCGCGACAAGGCCGTGCCGGGTTGCGCCTGCTTTTCCACGGCAGTGCCCGTCAGAAACGCCGTCACCTTGCGCCCGTTTTCCGGGCTGATGCGCCAGCCGTTGCCGAGCGGATCCATATGAAGCAGGTCCAGCAAGGATAGTCGTATCCGATCGCTGGCCGGTTTGTCCGACAGCACGAAGTTCATCGCGCGGTGATATGCCCCCAGGCCGCAGGCGACGTGATCGTTCGCCAGGATGGCCGCGTCCTCGCTCGTCGCCACGGTGTCGCGCAGCGCGATCCACAGTTGCGGCACGCGGTCCTGGCCCGCGCGATTGATGGCAAACGAGGAGTGCGCGCCCTGAATCAGGAAGGGCAGCACCCGCCTGCGGGCGTCGCTGAACGACATGCCGCGGATTTCGTTGGCCAGTGTGTCGGCAATACGCTGGATGGTCGCATCGTCGTCCAGCATCCGGCACAGGCCCGCCACCGCGCTTCCCTGGTGCATCGGATCGCCGGTTTCCGCGAGAGAAAGAATGTGCCGGCTGGTGCTGCACAACGCGACGAGCCGCCGAATGTTGACGGCGTCGCGCCACGCCGCTTCGGCGACGATCGGCACGGAGATCGAGACGGCAATCCGCTCGAGCGCGGAGTGATCGCCCTTTCGGCCGGCCGTCCGAATTCGCGCCAATGCCGCCGACGCGTCCCGGATGGCCTCCATGGAAGCCGCCATGCACGCAATGTCCTCGCCTGCCTCGGTTCGCTTCCCTTGCCCGAGCGAATCCACTGCCAGTCCATAGAGGCTGTCCACGTACCGGAACGTGTGGAACTGTGTCTCGGTCAGCAATACCTGGCCGTCCAGGCCGATGCCTCGAAACACCTTGTCGAACAGTTTCCTGCAGAGACTGCGCTGTTTTTGCACCGCTTCATCGAGCTCTGCAATGGCGCGCGTCGGCCGCTTTGCAAGCGGTGGCGTCAGATAGCGCAGACGGCCCGAATAGGGGCCGATCTGCACGGCGCCCTTTGCTTCGAAGTACGGCGCCGTAGCGCCCATCGCGCCGGCCGCGTCGCCATGTGCGGCCGCTGCCGTGCCTTCGGCCGCTTGCAATAGCGCCTCGGGGGAACAGGGAGTCGGATAGATCCGGGCCATGTTTCGCTGCTCCTTCGTCGTGGTGGAGGAACGCAATGTATGGGCGCCGAGTACCACGGCTCGATCGTCGAATGCCGCGGACTTTAGCAAGGCTGCGAGCGTGGCCTCGATTCTCACGACCCTGCCCGGCGGCGGCCACATGGCCCGGCACGGCCAGCATGGCCTGCGCGCCGCCATCGCTCCGGGCGGGGGTAAACGATATATGCGTCTTCGCGCATATACGCATATAGTGAATCGCATGAACGAACTGGATCGCGTCTTCGAACAGGTGTCGCACTACTTCGCGCTGCTCGCCGAGCCGACGCGGCTGAAGATCCTGCACACGCTGTGCGACGGCGAGAAGCCGGTCGGCGCCGTGGTCGAGACGGTCGGTTCGTCGCAGGCCAATGTGTCGCGCCACCTGAACGCAATGTTCCGCTCCGGCGTGCTGGCGCGGCGCAAGGAAGCGAACCTGGTGTATTACGCGATCGCCGACCAGAGCGTGGTGGAGCTGTGCCGGACCGTGTGCGTGCAGGTTGCCGCGCGGATCGAGGACGACGCGCAGCAGGTCGCGATGGTGGACCGCTTCATGCCCGCCGAGCCGAAGCGGCGCACGGCGGTGCGGCGCAAGCCGGGCGCGGCCGGCGCGATGCGCTGAGCGCAGGCGAGCCGAGGGCAGGACACCGAGATCACGACGAAGCGCGCATCGGTCCCCACCGGCGCGCGACCCAATACGAACAAGGCATGCCGACCGCGCCCGCACCGGAGCGCGGCGAGCAGCCGGAGGAGACCGAACGTGCCGGACCGTAGTCGCCCGGGCCGCATCGTGCCCGCGCCGGAACACTTCGTCAGCACTGACCTGCGGCAAGAGATCGGGCGCCACGGCTTCGACAGCCGCCGGCGCGATCTGCTGCGCGGCAGCTTTCTCGCTGCGGCCGGCGCCACGGCGGCAGCGGTGGGCCTGGGCAGGCCGGCGCGCGCCGCGGCCGCGGATAGCGCAACCAACGGCGCAGCCAGCAGCGCTGCCGAAGGCGATCCCGCGATCCTGAAACCCCAACCCTGGGCCACCTCGCTCGGACAACCGGTCGCCGCACGGCCCTACGGCCAGCCCTCGAGCCACGAAACGGCGCTGATGCGGCGCGAATCGCCGGGTTTGACGCGCGTCTCGGCGGCCTCGGTCAGCTTCGCGCCGCTGCAGGGTCTGTTCGGCATCATCACGCCGAACGGCCTGCATTTCGAGCGGCATCACCAGGGCTGGCACGACATCGACCCGACTCGCCATCGGCTGATGATCAACGGCCTGGTCAAGGCCCCGCGCGTCTATACGATGGACGAGCTGATGCGGCTGCCGTCGGTGTCGCGGATGCATTTCATCGAATGCGGTGCCAATACCGGCATGGAGTGGGGCAATGTCGCGGTGCCGACGGTGCAATACACGCACGGCATGCTGTCCTGCTGCGAGTTCACCGGGGTACCGCTGCGCGTGCTGCTCGACGACGCCGGCGCCGACCAGCGGCGCGGCCGCTATCTGCTGGCCGAGGGCGGCGATGGTTCGGCGATGACGCGCACGATCCCGATGGAGCTGGCCGACGAGATCATCGTCGCCTGGGGCATGAACGGCGAGATGCTGCGGCCCGAGAACGGCTACCCGTTGCGGCTGGTGGTGCCGGGCGTGCAGGGCGTGTCATGGGTCAAATGGCTGCGCCGGCTCGAGCTGGGCGACCGCCCCTGGAACGCCAAGGACGAGACGCTGCACTACGTCGACATGATGCCGGACGGCATGCTGCGGCAGTACACGTCGATTCAGGAGTGCAAGTCGGTGATCACCACGCCGTCGGGCGGCCAGCGCCTGACCGGCAAGGGCTTCTACAACGTCAGCGGGCTGGCATGGTCGGGCCGCGGCAAGATCCGGCGCGTCGACGTATCGGTCGACGGCGGGCGCAACTGGCGCACCGCGCGGCTGGAAACGCCGGTGCTGTCCAAATGCCTGACGCGCTTCAATCTGGACTGGGTCTGGGACGGCTCGCCGGCGATCCTGCAGAGCCGCGCGATCGACGAGACCGGCTACGTGCAGCCGACCATCGCGCAGCTGCGCGCGGTACGCGGCACGCGTTCGATCTATCACAACAACGCGATCCAGAGCTGGCTGGTCGCGGCCAGCGGCGAGGTGTCCAATGTCCAGGTGCGATAGCGGCAAACCGGCCCGCGCCGGCGCCCGCGCGGGCTGGCGCCGTGGCGCCATGCTGGCCTGCCTGCTGCTCGGCATCGCGGGGGCGGCGGTCCTGCCGCAAGCCGCGCAGGCCGAGCCGAAAGGCGCGGCGCGCGCCGACAGCAAGGACAGCAAGGACACCAGGGCGGCCCGCGCCCAGCTCGGCCGCACCGCCACCGCAGCCGAACTGAAGGCCTGGGACATCGACGTCCGCCCCGACTTCCAGGGCCTGCCGCCCGGCCGCGGCACCGTCGCCCAGGGCCAGGCCGTCTGGGACGCGCGCTGCGCCTCCTGCCACGGCGACTTCGGCGAGTCCAACGCGGTCTTCACGCCGATCGCCGGCGGCACCACCGCGGCCGATATCGCCAGCGGACGCGTCGCGGCGATGACCGGCTCGCAGCCCTACCGCACCTCGCTGATGAAGCTCAGCACGGTCAGCACGCTGTGGGACTACATCCACCGGGCGATGCCCTGGGACAAGCCCAGGAGCCTGACCGTCGACGAGGTCTACGCGGTGACCGCCTACATCCTGAACCTGGGCGATATCGTGCCGGCCGATTTCACGCTGTCGGACGCCAATATCGGCGAGGTCCAGCGCAAGCTGCCGAACCGCAACGGCATGACCACCGAGCACGGCCTGTGGCCGGGCCGCGGCAAGCCGGACACGCGCAATACCGCGTGCATGTCCAACTGCGCCGGCAAGGTCGAAGTCAGCTCGCTGATCCCGGAATACGCGCGCGGCGCGCACGGCGACCTGGCGGAGCAGCAGCGCGGCTTCGGGCCGGTGCGGGGCGTCGCGACCGGTTCCCCGGAGGACCAGGCGAAGCCGCCAGCCTCGCAGCAGGGGAAGGGCCAGGCCACCGCGGCGTCCGCTCAACCCCTGGGCGCCAGGCTGACCGGCCAGTACCAATGCCTGGCCTGCCACGCGCCGGACCGCAAGCTGGTCGGACCGTCGTTCCACGAGATCGCCCAGCGCTATCGCGGCAAGGATGCCCACGGTGCGCTCGCGCAGAAAATCCGCGGCGGCGGCCAAGGCGTGTGGGGACCGGTGCCGATGCCGCCGCAACCGCAGGTTCCAGAATCGGATATTCAAGCCATGGTGAAGTGGATACTTGAGGCAAAATAGCGTATTGGGCCGCCTGGCGCCTCCATCGAAGGGGGCCGGGCCGGACCAATACGCCGCCGTGCCGGGCAGATCCACTGCCACACGGCCGTGCCGTCCCCACGGCTCATTCCAGTTTGGAGAGGAGAACAATGAAGCAGTTCGTGATCGCAGCCATGATGCTGGCCGGTGCGGCCTCCGCCCACGCCGCCGTCGACGCGGCCAAGGCCCAGGAGATCGCCACCAAGAACGCCTGCATGGGCTGCCACCAGGTGGACAAGAAGCTGGTCGGGCCGTCCTACAAGGAAGTCGCCGCCAAATACAAGGGCGACAAGGGCGCCATGGCGAAGCTGACCGACAAGGTCAAGAAGGGCGGTTCGGGCGTCTGGGGCCCGGTGCCGATGCCGGCCAACCCGAATATCAGCGAAGCCGACGTGAAGACCGTGCTGGAGTGGGTCCTGGCGGGCGCACCGGCCAAGTAATTGCCTGGTGAGGGGCCGGCGTGCCGGCGGCGATCGCAGTCGCGCCGCGGTAGCCGGCCCGAAGAAGAACGGCAGCGGCTACAGCAGCTGCAGCAGCACAAGCAGTAAACGGGCGGCGATGCACCGCCCGCGCCAGGCCGGCCGGCCTGGCGGCCAAACGAATACCGCGGGGCGGGTAGAAGCAGGAGTGCACGACACCATGAACATCACAAGACGAGAGATGCTGCGGGTCAGCGCCGTCGTGTCGCTGATGGCGGCCGCGGGCCTGATCGGCGAGGCGCAGGCGGCCGAATGGAACAAGGCGGCCTTCGAGGGCAAGAGCGTCAACGACGTGATCAAGGCGCTGGGCGGCGGTTCGCCCGAGAAGAGCGGCGCGATCGCATTCAACGCGCCCGATATCGCCGAAAACGGCGCGGTGGTGCCGGTGGCGGTCACCAGCAATCTGCCCGACACCGAGCAGATCGCGATCCTGGTCGAGAAGAATCCCAATACGCTGGCCGCGGACTTCGTGATCCCGGCCGGCACCGAGCCGTTCGTCTCCACGCGCGTGAAGATGGGCCAGACCTCCGTGGTGCATGCGGCCGTCAAGGCCGGCGGCAAGTGGTATGTCGCCTCCAAGGAGATCAAGGTGACGCTGGGCGGCTGCGGCGGCTGACAAGCCGAGCGCGGATTCCGCTTTCCCAGACTGCCCATCGCAACAGGAGAACGACATGGCAGACCCGATGCGCGTACGCGCCACCGAGAACGGCGGCGTGGTCGACGTCAAGATTCTGATGAAACACGATATGGAGACCGGCCAGCGTAAGGACGCATCCGGCAAGACCATCCCGGCCTGGCACATCCAGACCGTCAGCGCCCAGTGCAAGGGCAAGGAGGTCTTCCATGCGAACTTCGGCCCGGCGGTGTCCAAGGACCCGTTCCTGAACTTCAAGTTCAAGGGCGGCGCCAAGGGCGACAAGGTCACGGTGACCTGGGTCGACAACCGCGGCGACAAGCGAACCGACGAGGCGACCATTTCCTGATGCCGGGGCGGCCGGCACGTTGCGGGCCGCTCTGGTAAGGTGCCCGCTTCGGTAGCCGGGTCGGCGGCCGCGCACGAGGCGCGGCGGACACGGCGGAAGGAAGATCATGCGTCGAGCATTCTTTGCAAAGGCCGCCGCCGCGCTGGCGGCGGTCGGACTCGGAAGCCGGGCCGCGGCCCAGACCGCGGCCGCTCCCCGGAGCGGGGGCGGACGCCACCGCGTGGTGTACCAGCTGTCGGAAGGCAACGACCAGGCGGTGCGCGCGATCGGCAATCTGCGCAACCATCTGGCGGGCGCGCCCAATACCAAGATCGTCGTGGTCGCGCTGGGCTATGGCGTGGATTTCCTGGTCGAGGGCGCCCGCGATGCGCGCGGCAACACCTTCGATGCCGCGGTCGGCGCGCTGGCCGGCATGGGCGTCGAGTTCCGCGTCTGCCGCAACACGCTGACCGCGCGCCAGATTCCCGAGAACAAGCTGCTGCTCGAAACGAAGATCGTGCAGGCGGGCGTGGTCGAGATCGCTAGGCTGCAGCAGGACGAAGGCTACGCCTATATCAAGCCGTAGCGGGATGTGTGGCGCCACGTGCGGCACCATTCGCGCGTCGAACGATTGGCGCATAGAACAACAGCGGCCCGCCTGGTCGGCGAGACCGAGAGGAGAAACCCCATGAGACCGAATCGACGCCGCTTTGGCTGGCCCGCGCTGGCCGTCGCCGGCGCCGTCGCGCTGACCGGCGCGATGGCCGTGCAGGCGCAGGGCGAAAGCAATACCACCGACGAAATCGCCAAGTACCGGCAGATGCTGGCCGAGGGCAATCCCGCCGAGCTGTGGGAAGCCGCCGGCGAGGAGCTGTGGAAGAAGCCGGCCGGGCCGAAGAACGTATCGCTCGAGCGCTGCGACCTCGGCAAGGGCCCCGGTGTGACCAAGGGCGCCTACGCCGAGCTGCCGCGCTACTTCGCCGACGCCGGCAAGGTGATGGACCTGGAGCAGCGGCTGGTGTGGTGCCGCACGACGCTGCAGGGGCTGACCGAGCAGCAGGCCAAGGCGACGCCGTTCTCGTCCTCGGGCAAGCGTTCCGACATCGAGCGGCTGGTGGCCTTCGTCACCGGCGAGTCGCGCGGCGTCAAGATGAACGTCAAGCTCGACCATCCCGAAGAAAAGCAGGTCTACGCGCTCGGCCAGAAGATGTTCTATTACCGCGGCGGCGCCTACGACTTCGCCTGCGCGACCTGCCATGCGGTCGACGGCCAGCGCATCCGCCTGCAGGACCTGCCCAACCTGCTGACCGACAAGGGCGCCCAGGCGGCCTACACCACCTGGCCGGCCTACCGCGTGTCCCAGGGCGAGGTCCGCACGATGCAGCACCGGCTCTACGACTGCCTGCGCCAGCAGCGCTTCCCCGAGCCCGCCTACGGCTCCGATGTGATCACCGCGCTCACGATGTTCCTGGCGCGCAATGCCAACGGCGGCACCTATGACGGCCCCGGCCTGAAGCGCTGAACCAGGGGGAGAGCACGAACATGATCCAGAAAAAACAATCGCGGCTGGGCATCACCGCTGCCGCCGTGGCGGTCGGCGGCGCGCTCGCGATGCTGGCGGCGCCGGCAATGGCGCAGGACGGCGCCGCCTCGAAGGGCAAGGCCGCGTCGAAGGCAGCGGCCAATATTCCGCCGGTTTCCGACGGCGACATGAAACGCCTGATTGCCAACTCGTTCAGCTCGAAAGGTCCGGCCACGCTGCAGGGCGTGCTGGAGCGCGACGAGATGCAGCAGCTGTGCAGCGATTACCCCGACCGGAGCAAGGTGCCGGCCCCGGTAGCCAAGAAAATCGAGGCCGCCGAACAGCAGAAGATTCGCTATCCGGCCGACAACCGCTGGCTCGGCGACTGGAAGGAAGGCGAGAAGGTGGCGCAGCTCGGCCGCGGCATGCAGTTCTCCGACCCGCCCGGCGGCGTCAATGGCGGCAACTGCTATGCCTGCCACCAGATGACCAAGGCCGAGATCTCGTTCGGCAATATCGGCCCGTCGCTGTATCAGTACGGCAAGCTGCGCGGCAACTCCGAGGCGGTGCTCAAGTACACCTGGGGCAAGATCTGGGACTCGAACGCCTTCGCCGCGTGCTCCAACATGCCGCGCTTCGGCCATAAGGGCATCCTGACCGAGCAGCAGATCCGCGACGTGATGGCGCTACTGCTGGACCCGGCCTCGCCGGTCAACCAGTAAGGGGCGGGCGATGCGGGCCGCGGCGGTGGTGACGGTCGGCTGGAGGGAGAGGCTGCATGGCGCGATGCTAGCCGCCGCGGCGGCCCTGGCACTGACAGTTGCCACGCCCGCCGCCGCGCTGGAAGTCGGCGACACCGTGCGGCTGCCGGCGGTGCAGCTGCTCGACGGCCGCACCGTGCCGCCCGAGCACTGGGCCGGCAAGCCGCTGGTGGTGCAAATCTGGGCCTCGTGGTGCCCGTTCTGCGCGCTGCAGAACCCGCGCCTGCAGAAGCTCTACGACAGTACGCGCGGCACGCCGCTGCAGGTGCTGACCATCAGCATCGACAAGGACCAGAAGGATGCCGTCGGCTATCTGCGCCAGCGCGGCTATACCTTTCCCGCGGCGATGGACACGCCGGCGCTGCGCGCCGCGATCGGTCCACGCAAGGGCCTGCCCGAGCTGTACGTGATCGACGCAAAGGGCAAGGTCGTCCAGAAGGAAGTCGGCGAGATGCTGGAGGAGGAGGTCGCCGCGCTGGCGAAGTACGCCAAGCCTTGACGCTGCGGCAACGCGGCCTGTGCCCGGTGTCGCACCGGACGGCACGGCCGCCATCGAGAGGAAGACGACAATGAACCGACGCGAGTTCCTGCAGGTGCTGGCCATCGCCAGCGCCGCGGGCATGGCTTTTCCCACGCGCGACGCGCACGCGGCCCAGGCCGCGGCGAAGCTGTACGACGTGCCGCGCTTCGGCAACGTGCACCTGCTGCATTTCACCGACTGCCATGCGCAACTGCTGCCGGTCCATTTCCGCGAGCCCAGCGTCAACCTGGGCATCGGCGACTATGCCGGCAAGCCGCCGCACCTGGTTGGCCAGGCGCTGCTGAAGCACTACAAGATCGCGCGGGGCAGCGCGCAGGCGCACGCCTTCACCTACCTGGATTTCACCGAGGCCGCGCGCCGCTACGGCAAGGTCGGCGGCTTCGCCCATCTGGCCACGCTGGTCAAGCAACTGAAGGCGAGCCGCCCCGGCGCGCTGCTGCTCGACGGCGGTGACACCTGGCAGGGCTCGGCGACCGCGCTGTGGACGCGCGGCCAGGACATGGTCGACGCCGCGCTGGCGCTCGGCGTCGATGCGATGACCCCGCACTGGGAAATGACGCTGGGCGCGGAACGCGTGCGCGAGGTGGTCGATCGCGACTTCAAGGGCAAGGTCGCCTTCCTGGCGCAGAACGTCAAGACCAAGGACTTCGAGGACCCGGTCTTCGAGGCCTACACGCTGCGCGAGATGAACGGCGTGCCGGTCGCCATCATCGGCCAGGCCTTCCCCTATACGCCGATCGCCAACCCGGGCTACCTGGTGCCGGACTGGACCTTCGGCATCCAGGAAGAGAACCTGCAGCGCATCATCGACGAGGCCCGCGCCAAGGGCGCGCAGGCGGTAGTGCTGCTGTCGCACAACGGCATGGACGTCGATCTGAAGCTCGCCTCGCGCGTGCGCGGACTCGACGCGATCCTCGGCGGCCACACCCATGACGGCGTGCCGGCGCCGGTCCGCGTGCGCAACGCCGGCGGCACCACGCTGGTCACGAACGCCGGCTCGAACGGCAAGTTCCTCGGCGTGCTCGACTTCGACGTGCGCAGCGGCAAGGTTGCAGACTTCCGCTACCGGCTGCTGCCGGTGTTCGCCGACTACCTGCCGGCCGATCCGGCGATGGAGGCGCTGATCCGCAAGGTCCGCGCGCCCTACGAGCAGAAGCTCGGCGAGGTGCTGGCGGTCAACAAGGAACTGCTGTACCGCCGCGGCAACTTCAACGGCACCTTCGACCAGCTGATCCTGGACGGGCTGATGGACGTGCAGGGCGCCGAAATCGCGTTCTCGCCCGGCTTCCGTTGGGGCACCACGCTGCTGCCCGGCGAGGGCATCACGATGGAAAGGCTGATGGACCAGACCGCGATCACCTATCCGTACACCACGGTGACGCAGATGAGCGGCGAGACCATCAAGACCGTGCTGGAAGACGTGGCCGACAACCTGTTCAATCCCGACCCCTACTACCAGCAGGGCGGTGACATGGTCCGCGTCGGCGGCCTGCAGTACACCATCGACCCGGCCGCCCCGATGGGCAAGCGCATCACCGAGATGCGCCTGAAGGGCAAGCCGATCGAGGCCGGCAAGACCTACAAGGTCGCCGGCTGGGCCCCGGTCGCCGAGGAAGCCCGCCAGAATGGCGGCCCGCCCATCTGGGACCTGATGGCCGGCTGGCTGCGCCAGCGCAAGGAAGTGGCCGCCGCGCCGCTGAACCTGCCGTCGGTCAAGGGGATGGGCGGCAACCCCGGCATGGCGGCGTGAAATCTGAGGCGCCGGCTGCGCCGCCCCGGCTTGAAATCGCCGGGAAGCTCACGCTATAATCGCCCGCTACGGGCCGATAGCTCAGCTGGGAGAGCGCTGCGTTCGCAATGCAGAGGTCGGGAGTTCGATCCTCCTTCGGTCCACCAAAATTCAAAGGCCAGAGCGTGCGCTCTGGCCTTTTTGCATTTGGGATGGCGGTCACCGGGTACGCGAAAACCTAAACTGCGCTGCGGCGTTGAAGTCGACGCTGTGGGATAGGCATGGTCATATTCGGGCGATGGAACGAGACCATCTCCAGCAGCCCGCGTCGGTGCTCCTGCCATACCCAGAACAAAACCCGCCAAGGTTATGCGCACATACGTACCCTCGAACCGGCGGGTTACTTTTTTATGCGTGGATGCCTGGCAGGCCGAGAGTGGGTGTACTGGTCTTGCCGCCCACGGGCAAGCCTCGTTTCGTTTGTTTCGATTGTTCGTTTATTTCGTTTATACTGGCTCGTACTGAACCGGAGAACGAAATGGCCACGAACACCACCCCCGCAACTCCTCTGCCTTCTCCCGAAGAAGCCGTACTGGCGCGGGAATCGGGGCGTACCCTCTCCGCCGTCCTGGCCACGCGGGCCGAAACGCAGCGGATCCAGATCATCGATGACAAGGGATCGTCGCATGCCGTACGGCTCCCGGTGTCCGCTCTTCGATTGCTGATCGATGTGCTGACGGAGATCGGCGAGGGCAACGCGGTCAGCATCATCCCGATCCACGCCGAATTAACCACGCAGGAGGCCGCCGATGTGCTGAACGTTTCCCGGCCGTTCCTCGTTCAATTGCTCGAGCGCGGGGAGATTCCGTTTCACAGGGTGGGCACGCATCGGCGGGTCCGCTACCAGGATGTGCTCGACTACAAGGAACGCATCGACGCGCAGCGCCGGCGTTCTTTGGAGGACCTGGCCGAGCAGGCTCAGAAACTGAACATGGGGTATGAATGAGTTCGCACTTCACCGTCGTGTACGACGCCTGCGTCCTCTATTCGGCACCGCTGCGCGACTTCCTGATGTGGTTGGCGATGACCGACCTGTTCCGGGCGCGCTGGACCAACCTGATACACGACGAGTGGATGCGCGCTGTCCTGCGCGACCGTCCCCACCTGAGCGGGGAAGTTCTGGAGCGAACACGCGAGCTGATGAACGCCAATGTACGAGACTGCCTCGTGTCCAACTTCCAGCATCTGATTCCCTCCATCAGCGTGCCGGATGCCAATGACAGGCATGTCGTCGCGGCGGCCATCCAGGCTGGCGCCAGCTTGATCGTCACGTTCAACCTGAAAGATTTCCCTGCCGCGAGCCTGCAGCCTTACCAGCTTTGCGCGCAGCATCCGGACGACTTCATCTTCGACCTGCTCGACCTCCATCCCTCTCTGGTCTGCCAGGCTGCGGCGAATCATCGGCGCTCTTTGAGAAATCCGCCAAAGAGTGCCGATGAGTACCTCGATGTCCTGCTCAGGCAAGGCCTGACACAAACGGTAGGTGTACTGCGGCAGTGGAAGATGGCACTTTGAGGCCGCCCAGACTCTTCCGGGGAAACAGGTTCATCGCATCTGCCGCGCCGACGCTGTTGGCGCGCTTGCCCCCAGACGTAGACGCGGGTACGGCAGATCCGGTCCGACCGGTGGCCGAAGAACGGGATGAAGAAACACATGACGATGGCGGCGGCCATCACGCCGGCCATCACGCCGGTCAGCGCTTCGGTGCGGCTGAGTTTGTTTCCACGCGCTGATTTCCACGTCCGCTTATCTCCGATGCCGTCCATGGCACGTCGACTATACTTTTCCCATTGGAGGACAAGCGATGAAAGCCACTGTCAGGACCACGGTCAAGCTGATCCGCAACGATCCCGAGAGCGACAAGGCGCTGCGCGAATTCATTGCCACCGGGAAGCTGAACTCCACCAGGACGTTCAAGATCCGGGACGCCGCCAAGGGCGTTGAGCGTGAGGTCAAGCTGAAGCTGATTCCCGCGCAGGGCTGACCTTGAACATCGCGCTGCCCGCGATCCTGCTGTTTTTCCTGGTCGCGCCGGGCTTTCTTTACCACCACTACAGTCAAGCCAGAGAGGCGCGCGAAGCCGACATGACGCCCTTCGGGGCGACGGCCATCAAGTCCATCGTGCTGGCGCTGATCGTGGATGCCGCGGTCGGGCTCGCCGCCACCGAATATTTCGGCTACCAGCTTTATCTCGGCGACGCCTTGCGCATGCTGTCAGGCGGTACTGCGGCGGCCAGCGTCCCGCCGCACCGCTATGAATGGCTGAATGAACATCCATGGCCGGTGTTCGGTTACTTTGCGGGGACGTTCGGGCTTGCCTTCGCGCTGGCCATGCTGCGCCGGTGGCTGGTCGGCCGATTTCACCTGGACCATCCGAACAGCTGGGCGAGCGGTTTTTTTCCGCCAGCAGGCGCCCTGGTACTACCTCTTCAGCGGCATCGATTCGGGCATCAGCGACGGCGCGATGGTGGTCGTCAGCGCCGTCGTACCAATGAAGGACCAGTCGTATCTCTACACCGGCCTGCTGGAGGATTTCGAGTTCAAGAGCGATGGGGAACTGGAGCGGATCATCCTGTCGGCCGCGTCCCGCCGCAAATTGACCGACGACCGGGGACGCGGCCTGGAGGAGCACGGGCGCTTCTATCCCATCGAGGGCAATCGGCTGGTGATCCGGTCCACCGAGTGGACGACCTTGAACGTCAAGTTCCTGGTCGAAGAAAAGGCCGAAGCCTCGGCTCCGGCCCTGGCCGACGATTAACGTTTAACGCATCGGCCTGGCAGGCGCCGCGGCCACCCCTGACGCCTCGCGTACCTCACCGGTCCCCGACGACCGCCCAATCAACGCGGCCGACACCGCCGACACCAGCCCGGCAAACATCACGTAGGCACAGATCTGCCACGGCTTGCCCTCGCCCGACTTCAGCAGCGCGGTGGCGATGATCGGTGTGATGCCCGACGCGAAGATGCCGGAGAACTGGTAGACGAAGGAGATGCCGGTATAGCGGACCTTGGCGTCGAACAGCTCGCAGAACAGCGCCGCCTCGGGGCCGTAGACCGCGGCGTAGAAGACGCCGAACGGCACGATGATGGCCAGCCACAGCAGCATCACGTTGCCGCCGCCGTTGAGCATCAGCCAGAACGCCGGGAAGGCCGAGCACGCGGTGATCAGCGATCCCCAGAAGTAGACGCGGGTGCGGCCGATGCGGTCCGACAGGTGGCCGAAGAACGGGATGAAGAAACACATGACGATGGCGGCGGCCATCACGCCGGTCAGCGCCTCGGTGCGGCTGATCTTGACGGTCTGCGTCAGATAGCTGATCGAGAACACGCCGAAGACGTTGAAGAACACGCCGTCGATATAGCGCGCGCCCATGCCCTTCAGGATATTGCCGGGGTAGCGCCGCATCATGTCGACGAACGGAATGCGCGTCTCGGCATTGCGCTGCTTGACCGCGGTGAACTCGGGCGTCTCCTTGATCGACAGCCGGATATACATGCCGACGAACACCATGCCGGCCGAGATCAGGAAGGCCACGCGCCAGCCCCAGCTGAGGAACTGCGCGTCGGTCAGCGTCAGCGACAGCAGTGCCACCACGCCCGAGGCCAGGCACAGGCCGATCGACAGCCCGATCTGCGGCAGCGAGGCATAGAAGCCCTTGCGGCCCGGCGGGGCGTATTCGTAGGCCATCAGCACCGCGCCGCCCCATTCGCCGCCGAGCCCGATGCCCTGCAGCACGCGCAGCAACAGCAGCAGGATCGGCGCCCACAGCCCGATGCTGTCGTAGGTGGGCACCAGGCCGATCAGGAAGGTCGAGATGCCCATGATCATCAGCGTGATCACCAGCATGCTCTTGCGGCCGACGCGATCGCCGAAGTGGCCGAAGATGACGCCGCCGAGCGGCCGCGTGACGAAGCCCACCGCAAAGGTGGTGTAGGCCAGCATGGTGGCGACCACCGGATCGCCGGCCGGGAAATACAGCTTGTTGAACACGATGCCGGCGACGACGCCGTACAGGAAGAAGTCGTACCACTCGATGGTGGCGCCGATCACCGCGGCCATCGCGACCTTGCGTACCGCCTGCTCGTTGGGGCTTGCCATGCTTGTCTCCTTTGGATGGACGGCGCCCTTGGTCGAATGAGTATGCGGGCGCTCGCGCTACTGGGGCTCGGCCTTCGGTTGCGCAGCGAACCGAGCCCGGGTTCGCTGCGATATGCGTTGGCGGCGCGATGGCGGGCCGGGGTCAGACCGGCTCGGTGATGCGGCGCTCGGGTTGGCGCTCGGGTTGGCGCTCGGTCCCGGCCTCAGCCTGGCGCCCGGTATCGCCTTCGGCTTGATGCTCCGGCTCGCGTTCGACCCGGGCGGAACCGGCCGCCGCCGCGCCGACGATCTCGCTGACGGTCTCCGCGCGCGCGTCCTCGCGAATGAAGTCCGCCGCGCGCTCGGCCATCATCACGACCGGCACATTGGTATTGCCCGACACCAGCGTCGGCATCACCGAGCAATCGACCACGCGCAGGCCCGCCACGCCATGCACGCGCAGCCGCTCATCGACCACGGCGAGCGGATCGCTGGCCGGGCCCATCCTGGCGGTGCCGGACGGATGGAAGATGGTGGCCCCGTACTCGCGGCAGAAATGCAGGATCTCGTCGTCCGACTGCACCGCGTCGCCGGGCCGGAATTCGGCCTGCATCAGCGTGCGCATCGGCTCGGTCTGCGCCACGCGGCGCGCGAAGCGGACCGAGGCGATCGCGCTGCGCCGGTCCAGCTCAGCCGACAGATAGTTGGGCTGCATCGACGGCGGCGTAAACGGATCGGTCGAGCGGATCCGCACCGTGCCGCGCGATTCGGGCCGCAGCTGGCAGACCGAATAGGTGCAGCCCGAGAACGGATGGACCTGGCCCCCCGCCATGTCGGCCGACAGCGTGGCGAAGTGGAACTGCGTGTCTGGCGTCGCACTTTCCTGAGGCAGCACGCGGCAGAACATCGCGCCCTGGTTGATGCCGATCGCCAGCGGCCCTTGCCGCCACAACAGCCATTCGAGCCCCATGCGGGCCTTGCCGAACAGCGAGCGCAACTGGTCGTTGGTGGTGATCGGCCGCGCCACCTGGTAGATCAGCCGGATCTGCAGATGGTCCTGCAGGTTTTCGCCGACGCCCGGCAGCGCGTGCACCACCGGCACGCCGAATTCGCGCAGCAGGGCCGATGGACCGATACCGGACAGTTGCAACAGCTGCGGCGACTGCAGTGCGCCCGCGCACAGCAACACTTCGCGGCGCGCGCGCAGCACCTGCTGGCGGCCGTTCTGCATATAGCGCACCCCGACCGCGCGCCGCCCTTCGAACAGGATCGCGGTCGTATGCGCGCCGGTCTCGATGCGCAGATTGGAACGCGACTGCGCCGGCCGCAGATAGGCCACCGCGGTCGAGCAGCGCCAGCCCTTGCGCGTGGTCAGCTGGTAGTAGCCGACGCCTTCCTGGTCGCCGGTATTGAAATCGGCCTTGTGCGGCAGGCCGAGCGACTGGCCGGCTTCGATGAAGGCATCGACCAGCGGATGGCGCCGATCGATCGAGGTCGCGTTCAGCGGCCCATCGGTGCCACGCGTCGGGCCGGGGCCCAGGTCGTTGTTCTCGAGCTTGCGGAAGTAGGGCAGGCAGTCGTCCCAGCTCCAGCCGCGATTGCCGAGCGCGGCCCAGTGGTCGTAGTCCTCGCGTTGCCCGCGCACGTAGATCAGGCCGTTGATCGCGCTGCTGCCGCCCAGCGTGCGGCCGCGCGGCCAATAAATGCGCCGGTTCAGCATGTTGGGGTCGGGGTCGGTATGGAAGCCCCAGTTGACCTCCTTGTGGAACATCGTCTTGCCGTAGCCGATGGGGATGTGGATCCACGGATAGCGGTCCGGCGGTCCGGCCTCGAGCAGGCACACCGCGTGGCGGCCATCCTCGCTGAGCCGGTTGGCCAGCACGCAGCCGGCCGAGCCGGCGCCCACCACGATGTAGTCAACGGTTTGCGACATCGTCGCTGTCTCCTGGTCGGGTGTTGCGGGCAGGGTTTGTCCGGGGCGGATTGGCCGCGGGGCCAGCCAGCAACGTTCTTATAATGGAACGACTTGTCCCGATTTTATTTGTCGAGCCGGAAATGAAAAGGCAATACGCGTGGAGGCGCGGAAAGTGAAACAGAACGTGCAAATTCCGTTTCAGAATCGCAGCGCAGCAGACAATGCGGCGGACTCGCGGGCGGCCGACGAGGATGCGCGCAGCCTGCGCGTGCTGATGGTGCTCGATGCGCTCGCGCGAGCGCAGCATCCGCAGACCTTGGCACAACTGTCGCAGCGCCTGCACGTGCCGAAGACCACGCTGATGCGGCTGCTGGCGGCGATGGAGGGTGCCGGCTTCGTGCTGCAGATGCCGGCCGAGCGCGGCTTCGTGCCGGGGCCTCGGGCCGCGGGACTGGCGCTGCAGACCTTGCGCAGCCCGCCGGTGCTGCGCGAATGCCGCGCGATCCTGGGACGGCTGGTGGCCGCGCTAGGGGAGACTTGCAACCTGACCGCACTGGACGGCGATCGCGTGCTCTATGTCGAACGTGTCGAGACCCACGAGCCGCTGCGGCTGCAGCTGTCGCCGGGCATTCACGTGCCGTTGCACTGCACGGCCAGCGGCAAGCTGTTCCTGTCGGCGATGAGCCGGCTCGAACGGCAGCAGACGCTGCAGCGGCTGGTGCTGACGCGAAATACGCCGCGCACGCTGGCCGATCTGTCGCTGCTGGAGGCCGAACTGGATCGGCTCGGCGCGCGCGGCATCGGCGTCGACAACGAGGAATTCGTGCGCGGCATGACCGCAGTGGCGGTACCGGTGCGCGAACTGGCAGCGGAGGCGAACGGCACGGCGGCCACGGCCGCCCGTCCGGTGCTGGCCGCGATCGCCTGCCACGCGCCGACCGCGCGCGTGCCGCTGGAAGGGCTGTTGCGCGCGGTGCCGGTGCTGCAGGAAGCCGCGCAGCAGATGGCGCGTGTGCTGCGCGCCGAATGACGAAAGCCGAATGACGAAAGCCGAATGACCGGCGCCGAGGGAAAACGAACGGCTACGCGGAACCCTGGCGCGGCACCCACACCGTGAAGGTCGTCCCTGCCCCCTCGCGCGACACCACCTCGATATCGCCGCCATGCAACATCGCCAGCTCGCGCGCGATATGCAGGCCCAACCCGAGCCCTTCCGATTCCGTCGCGGAGCGCCCCGAGCGGAACGCGTCGAACAGATGCGGCAGCAGATCGGCCGGGATGGTGCCGCCGTTGCTGACCGCCACGGTCACGCGCGCGTCCCCGCCTTCGATCCGCACGCGCACCGGCACCGCGGTGTCGCCATGCTGCAGCGCGTTGCCGATCAGATTGGCCAGCACCTGCGACAGCAGACCCGGGTCCACCGTCGCGACCGTGTCGCCGATGCGTTCCAGCAGCAGCCGGCCCTTGCCGTGCCGGCTCTCGTGTTCGTCGACGATCGCCGCGCACAGCGCATGCAGGTCCTCGCGCTGCAGCGCCGGTTGCATGCGGCCACCGTGCAGCCGCGCGACATCGAGCAGCTGATCGACCATCCGCACCATGCGCGTGCCGCTGCGGCGGATGCGCTCGACCGCCGGCGCGGCCCTGTCGTCGTGGCAGAAGCGCTCCAGGAAGGAGGTCGAGGCCAGGATCGCCGACAGCGGCGTGCGCAGGTCGTGCGCCAGCACCGCCATCAGCATCTCGTTGGCCTTCAGCAGCCGCTGCGTGGTGGCCAGCTGCTCGGCGAGCTGCTGCTTCTGCCGCGCCAGCTGCACGAACACGTCGACTTTGGCGGCCAGGATGTTGGCGTCGAGCGGCTTGTAGAGGAAGTCGACGGCGCCGGTCGCATAGCCCTTGAAGGTGCGCTGGCTGTCGTAGCCGGCCGCGGTCAGGAACAGGATCGGGATATGGTTGGTCCGGGTGCTGCCGCGCATCAGCTCGGCCAGCTCGAAGCCGTCCATGCCCGGCATGTGCACGTCGAGAATGGCCAGGCCAAACTCGTGCTCCAGCAGCAGGTCCAGCGCCTGCGGGCCCGAGTTGGCGTGCACCAGTTCGACATCGGGCCGCGCCAGCACGGCGTCCAGCGCGGTCAGATTGCTGGCGATGTCGTCGACGGTCAGGATCTTGATGGGATCGGACATGGCAAGGTTCAGTGGACGGCAAGCCGAAGCCGGCTGCCGATCGCTTCCAGGGTCAGCACCTCGTCGACCGCGCCGCGCGCGATCGCCTCCGCCGGCATCGTCTCGGCCGACGCGGTATCCGGGGCCTGCACC
The DNA here is from genome assembly GCF_053903255.1 of Cupriavidus sp. JZ107. Taxonomy (NCBI): domain Bacteria; kingdom Pseudomonadati; phylum Pseudomonadota; class Betaproteobacteria; order Burkholderiales; family Burkholderiaceae; genus Cupriavidus; species Cupriavidus sp. JZ107. The sequence goes on from NZ_CP096481.1 coordinate 153,305, forward strand.
CAGGTTCGTCCGCCGCAGTGGCGGATGGTCTCGAGCCCGCGTGCGCCGTCATCGTTGGCGCCGCTGAGCAGGATGCCGAGCAGCGCCTCGCGCCAGGCGTGCGCGGCGGAATCGAACAGCACGTCGATCGACGGACGCGAGAAGCGCTCGGGCGGATCGACCGACAGCGCGAGCCGTACACCCCGTGCCGGCCCGCCGCCGTGCCCGCCGTCGCGTTCGACCAGCAGGTGGTAGTCGGGCGGGGCCAGGTACAGATGGCCGTGCCGCACCGGCATCTTGTCCTCGGCCTCGCATACCGGCAGCGCGCAGCGCAGCGAGAACAGCTGCGGCAGCAGGCTCGGCGTATCGGGCCGCAGATGCAGCACCACGATCAGCGCCGGACGAAAGGCCGCGGGCAGCATCGGCAGCAGCACGTTCAGCGCCTCGATGCCGCCGGCCGATCCGCCGATGACGACGGCCTCGGGCGATGGATTCAGGTCCGCGCGCGGCGCGTACGGTGCGTCGTTCATGCGGCGCTCATCGTTTGCGGTACAGCCGGTCCGAAGGCACCACGGCCTCGAAGGCCTCGGCGTGCGCGCTGAACTGCAACGTCTCCTTGCTGCCCAGGCCCAGAAAGCCGTGGCGCACCAGCGCGTCGCGGAACAGCCCGAGCGCGCGGTCCTGCAGCGTGCGGTCGAAGTAGATCAGCACGTTGCGGCACGAGATCAGCTGCGCTTCCTGGAACACGCTGTCGGTCGCCAGGCTGTGGTCGGCGAACACCGCGCGCGAAACCAGGCCGGCGTCGAACTTCGCCTTGCCATAGGCGGCGTGATAGTAGTCCCCCAGCGAATGCCGGCCGCCCGCGGCCAGGTAGTTGCGGCCGAAGCCCCGCAGCCGCCCGGCGTCGTAGACCCCGGCGCGCGCCTCGGCCAGCGCCGCCGGATTGATGTCGGTTGCATAGAACGTGGTGCGCTCGTGCAGGCCCTCTTCGGCGAACAGGATCGCCAGCGACCACAGTTCCTCGCCGCTGCTGCAGCCGGCCACCCATACCGTGATCGACGGGTAGGTCTTGAGCACCGGCGCCACCTGCTCCCGGATCGCGCGGAAGTACGACGGGTCGCGGAACATCTCGCTGACCTGCACCGTCAGGTACTGGAACAGCCGGCCGAACAGCGCCGGATCGCGCAGCATGCGGTCCTGCAGCTGCGACAGCGTGTCGAGCTTCAGGTCGCGCAGCGCCTGCGACAGCCGGCGGCGCAGCGAGGCGCGCGAATAGCCGCGGAAATCGTGCTGGTACTTGCGGAAGATCCCCTCGAGCAGCAGTTCGAGCTCGATGTCGAAGTCGTCGGCGGGCACGGCCGCGAAGGCATCGTCGGCCGGCGCCGATCCGGACAAAGGCGCGGACGAACGCGTGGACGACGGCGCGGACGACGGCGCGGGGGGAGGGGTCAGCGTGCGTGCAGCCATACCCGGCACAGCGAAAGCAGCTTGTCGATATCGATCGGCTTGGCGATGTAGTCGTTGGCGCCGGCCAGCAGGCAGGCCTCGCGGTCGGACGACATCGCCTTGGCGGTCAGCGCGATGATCGGCAGCCGCGCATGGCGGCCATCCTGGCGGATGTGCCGCATCGCGGTCAGCCCGTCCATCTCCGGCATCATGATGTCCATCAGCACCAGGTCGATATCGTCGCGGCCATCGAGGATTTCAAGGGCCTGGCGGCCGTTGCGCGCGATCTCGACCTGCGCGCCGAGCGGTTCGATGACCTTGGACAGCGCGAAGATATTGCGCGCGTCGTCCTCCACCAGCAGCAGCCTGCGGCCCTCGAAGGCATCGTCGCGGCTGCGCACCGCGCGCAGCATGCGCTGGTGTTCGGGCGGCAGCGCCGATTCCACGCTGTGCAGGAACAGCGTGACCTCGTCGAGCAGCCGCTCGGGCGAACGCGCGCCCTTGATGATGATCGACTTGGAATGGCGGCGCAGCTGCTGCTCGTCCTCGGCCGACAGCTGCCGGCCGGTGTAGACGATCACTGGTGGCATCGAATACGAGGAATCGGCCGCCATCTGCTCGAGCAGGTCGTGGCCCGAGCCGTCCGGCAGCGCCAGGTCCATCACCACGCAATCGAAGCGGCGTTCCGACAGCCGCGCCAGCGCCGCCGACACGGTGTCGGCGGTGACGATGTCGATATCGGCCGATTGCAGCAGCGCGCGGATGCTGTCGCGCAGCGTCGCGTCGTCCTCGACCACCAGCACCGTGCGCATGCCTCCGCGCGCCATGCGCGCCTCCAGCTCGCGGATCACGCTCGCGAGATCGTCGCGGCCGCTCGGCTTGAGCGTGTAGCCGATCGCGCCGCGATGCAGCGCGGCTTCGGCATGGTCGCTGATCGACACCAGATGGGTCGGGATATGGCGCGTCGCCGGGTCGCGCTTGAGCCAGTCGAGCAGCGTCAGTCCCGAATGGTCGGGCAGCGCGACATCGAGCAGGATGCCGCAGGGCTGGTATTCGCGGGCCAGCTCCAGACCCTGCTGGGCGGTGGTCGCGTGCAGGCAGTCGAAGTCCAGTTCGTGGGCCAGGTCGTAGAGGATCTGCGCGAACGCGACGTCGTCCTCGATCGCCAGGATCAGGCGGTTGCCGCGCGAGCGCCGGTCACGGTCGTCGTCGATCGGCGCCGGGCCCAGCATCGTATGCAGCGGCGGCGCGCTGATCGTGATCGGCGGCGCGGTGGGCGCGGTCTGCGGCTGCCTGGCGCCGCCGGTGGCGTGGGCGGGCGCGGCATGGTCGGCGACCGCGTCGGGGACGGGCGCCGGCTGCGGCGAGCTGAGCGCCTCGGTCACGTCGATGCCACCGTCGGCCGCGACCTGCGCCGCCGCTTCGAGCACCGCGGCCGGGGCCGGCGGCACCGACGACACCGCCGCCGCGGGCGCGGCGGGGCCGACGAATTCAAGCGGCAACGTCAGCGTGAAGGTGCTGCCCGAGCCCGGCACGCTGTCGACCGTCAGCGTGCCGTTGAGCAGTTGCGCGAGCTGTCGCGAGATCGACAGCCCGAGGCCGGTGCCGCCATAGCGTCGGCTGGTGGTGCCGTCGGCCTGCTGGAAGGCCTCGAAGATGATGGCCTGCTTGTCGCGCGCAATGCCGATGCCGGTATCGCGCACCGCGAAGCGCACCCCGTCCTCGCCATCGCGCATGACCGACAGCGCCACCTCGCCGCGCTCGGTGAACTTGAACGCGTTGGACAGCAGGTTGCGCAGGATCTGCTGCAGCCGCACGCTGTCGGTCACCAGCGTCGCCGGCAGGCCGGGCGCGCGTTCGATGCGGAACTGCACGGACTTCTGCGCGGCGATCGGCGCGAAGCCTTGCGCGAGTCCGCCGACCACCGCCTCGATATCGACCGGTTCGGGCTGCACGGTCAGATGGCCGGCCTCGATCTTGGACAGGTCGAGGATGTCGTTGATCAGGTTGAGCAGGTCGGTGTTGGCCGAATGGATGGTGGCGGCATAGCGCACCTGCTCCGGCGTCATGTTGCCTTCCTTGTTGTCCTGCAGCAGCTTGGCCAGGATCAGCGCGCTGTTCAGCGGCGTGCGCAGTTCGTGCGACATGTTGGCCAGGAACTCGGACTTGTACTGGTTGGCGCGCTCCAGTGCCCGCGCGCCGGCGGCTAGCTCGGCCTGGTACTGCAGCAGGTCGCGCTTCTGTGCCTCCAGCAGCTGGGTGTGCTCCTCGAGCTGGACGTTGCTCTGCTCGAGCTCGGCCTGCTGCGTCTCCAGCCGCGCCTGCGATTCCATCAGCGCACGGCCGCGCTCTTCCAGTTCCTCGTTGGAGACGCGCAGTTCTTCCTGCTGGACCTGCAGTTCCTCGGCCTGGCGCTGGGTCTGCGCCAGCAGCGTCTCCAGCCGCGCGCGATACGCCGAGGCGGTCAGCGCCACGCCGGCCGCCTCGGCAATGCGGCCGATCAGTTCGACGGTATCGTCCAGCTTCGGCTGCGCGCTGGCGAACGCCAGCTCCACCACGCCGACCACATGGCCGTCCGAGGTCAGCGGCGCGGCCACGACCGCCTGCGGCACGTCGCGCCCCAGCGCCGAAGCGATGCGCAGATAGTGCGAAGACAGGCCGCGCGCCAGCAGCGGCCGGTTCTCGCTGGCGGCCTGCCCGGCCAGCGTCTCGCCGAGCGCCAGGCTCTCGGGCGTGTCGGCCGGCGCCGCCCAGCCCGCCAGCCGCTTCAGGCCGCCGTTCTCGAGTCCGTACACCACGCCGGCCTGGGCCTGTGCCAGCGGCACCAGCGCGCGCAGCAGCGCGGTGCCGACCTCTGCTGGGGTATCGAGCCCGCGCGTCTGCTGGACCACGCGGACCTGGCCTTCCTGCAGCCAGACGAAGCGCCGCATCTGCACCTGGCTGGCGACGTAGCGATAGATTGCCGCGGCGAGGAACCACATCACCACGGCGCCGCACAGACGGTTGATCAGGCCGATGGTCGGATCGCCGCCTTCCGGCGAGAAGATATAGCCGGCGGCGATCAGCAGCGTCGCGCCCGCAGCCGTCCACAGCGGCATCGTCGGACGGTCGACGAACACGCACAGGCAGATCGGCAGTAGATAGAAGATCCATTCGGCGACGCCGAGCGGCGTCAGCAGGTCCGCGAACAGCAGCGCGGCGAGCAGCAGCGGAATGACGAGCGTACGCAGCAGATCGCTGCGCGCAAGGGTTTGGGGCATGGGCGACCGGGTGGAATGGGAAGGAGGCGGGGGCCCCGGCGCAAAAGCCGCCCGGTGCCTGCGCATGACGCCCCATGCTACCGGCCCGAGTGACGTAAAAAAATCAGACAAAATCCGACATGCCGGCCATGCTGGAAGCGCAACCGGCTATGGCAGTATGGCGCGATGGCGGCGCCACCCGCGGCCCGCCGCGCCTTGCCGATCGTCCATCCTCACAGGAGCCAGAACCATGCCGAGTTTCGATCGCCGTACCGTTGCAGGCCAGCCGCCGCAGGGAGGCCGCTGAGATGGCCGGTGCCAGCCTGCTCGCGCTGCTCGACGATATTTCGACGATCCTCGACGACGTCGCCACGATGAGCAAGGTCGCCGCGCGCAAGACCGCGGGCGTGCTTGGCGATGACCTCGCGCTGAACGCGCAACAGGTGACCGGCCTGAAGGCCGAGCGCGAGCTGCCGGTGGTCTGGGCGGTGGCGCTCGGTTCGCTGCGCAACAAGGTGATCCTGGTGCCGGCGGCGCTGGCCATCAGCGCCTTCGCGCCCTGGGCGGTCACGCCACTGCTGATGATCGGCGGCGCCTTCCTCTGCTACGAGGGCTTCGAGAAGCTCGCCCATCGCTTCCTGCCCGGCCACGCCGAGCCGACCGAGCGCGCCAGGGAGGCGGTCGAGCGCGCCGCGCTGCGGCAGGCGGCGTCCAATCCCGCGGTCGACCTGGTCGCGCTGGAAAAGGAAAAGATCAAGGGGGCGGTCCGCACCGACTTCATCCTGTCGGCCGAGATCATCGTGATCTCGCTGGGCACGGTGGCCAACGCGCCGTTCGGCACCCGGCTGGCGGTGCTGACCGCAATCGCCCTGCTGATGACGGTCGGCGTCTACGGGCTGGTGGCCGGCATCGTCAAGCTCGACGACGCCGGCCTCTATCTGAGCGAGCGCGGCAATGGCTTCGCGCGCCGCGTCGGCGACGGCCTGCTGCGGCTGGCGCCGATGCTGATGAAGACGCTGTCGGTCGCCGGTACCGTCGCGATGTTCCTGGTCGGGGGCGGCATCCTGGTCCACGGGCTGCCGTGGGCGCACCATCTGGAAGAGAGCGCCGCGCAATGGCTGGGCGCGATCCCTGGCGTCGGGCCCTTCCTGTCCTGGCTGGGACCGCTGCTGATCAATCTGGTTGGCGGCGTGATCGCCGGTGCCATCGTGCTGGCCGGCGTGATGCTGGTGCAGCGGGGCCGGCGGGCGTTGCGGCCGAGTTCGCACTGAATGCTGCAGGGTTGGCAATGGCGCCCCTTGGGGATAACTCCGGGGACAACCCTGTGCCCGTCCTGTGCGCCGCACGAGGGACAAGCGCTGGGAAGACTGTGAGGCGCCTGTGGACGGCGGACGGACAAGTCCGGCGCGTCCCGAACCCATTTCCGCGGGGGTGTCGGGTTATCCCGTATACGTCGGGGTTTTCCCTGAGAGTTGTCCAGCCTGCCAGAGCTTGTGCCACAAGGGCGCGGCGCCCTTATCCACTGCCGAGGGCGCCGTTTACCTACTACTACTATCTACGTATACGTAAACAATCTTTAAAGACCATGGAGCACCGTTGCGCAGGGCGGAGGCTGGACGTGCGTTTTCGCACGTTATGCAGGTGATGCACGTTACGAACGTAGCCGCAGCAGCCCCGGATACGGCCACGGCGGCCGTCGGTTAACGCGGCACCTGGAAGGCTGCCCGCTTACGCTGCGCTTCCTCGCGCGCCCAGCAACCCTGCTGGTGGTCGTTGACCATCCCCATCGCCTGCATCAGCGCATACATCGTGGTGGGGCCGACGAAGCGCCAGCCCCGTTTCTTCAGGTCCCTGGACAGCGCGGTCGCCTCGGGGCAGGTCGTCATCGTGCGCAGTACCTCGGGCGTCAGCACGGCCGGCCGGCTCTTCGGATCCGGCTCGTAGCGCCACAGATAGGCGGCCAGCGACGATTCGGTCTCGAGCAGTTCGAGCGCGCGCTGGGCGTTGTTGATCGCCGCCTCGATCTTGCCGCGGTGGCGCACGATGCCGGCATCGCCGAGCAGCCGCTCGATGTCGCGCTCGCCGAAGCGCGCCACCTTCTCGACATCGAAGTTGGCGAACGCCTTGCGGAAGGCCTCGCGCTTGCGCAGGATCGTCAGCCAGCTCAGGCCCGCCTGGAAGCCCTCGAGGCACAGCTTCTCGAACAGCCGGCGGTCGTCGTCGACCGGATACCCCCACTCGTTGTCGTGGTAGTGGCAATAGTCCTCGAGCGTGCCGCACCAGCCGCAGCGGGGCAGCGGCGTGACGGGCGCCGGTCCGGCCTGCTTCGGTCTGGTGGTGGCGGGCATGGTGGTCATTGTCTCTCCGTCGTCTCGGTAGTCTGGGTTGTCTCGAGGGCTTTGATCAGCCGGGGCTGGCGACCCGGCAGGCAAGCCGCCATGTTAGTGCCACTTCGCCCCCGCTGGCAGGGACAACGCCGCAACGCTGAATTTCAAAATATTTGACCGACCCGTCCGCAACGCTTCACGCCCGGGCGGTGGGGATTTGTCAAACTTGGCTCGTATTCCATGAACACACGATGCCAAAGGACTCCCCATGCTGCCCGCGCTCTATGTCTCCCACGGTTCGCCGATGCTGGCGATCGAACCCGGGCCGGTCGGCCCGGCGTTCGATGCGCTGGGCGAGCGGCTGCGCGCCGAGCAGCCGCGCGCGGTGCTGGTGATCTCGGCGCACTGGATCTACAGCACGCTGGCCGTGACCACCGCCGAGCGGCAGCAGGCATGGCATGACTTCGGCGGCTTCCCGCCGGAGCTCTATGCGCTGCGCTACGACGCGCCCGGTTCTCCCGCGCTGGCGGGGCGCGTCAAGGCGCTGATCGAGGCCGCCGGCATCCCGGGCGCGGGCTTCGTCGCGCTGGACGAAGCGCGGCCGCTCGATCACGGCGCCTGGCTGCCGATGCGGTATTTCTTCCCGAAAGCCGACCTGCCGGTGGTGCAGCTGGCGCTGAACCCCTATCTGGACCCGGCCGTGCAGATCGAGGTCGGCCGCGCGCTGGCGCAGTTGCGGGACGAGGGCGTGCTGGTGGTCGGCTCCGGCAGCTTCACGCATAACCTGAGGGAAGTGTTTCGCGAGGAACGGCCCAGCCAGCATGGTGTCGACGCCGAGCCCTATGTCGAGGCGTTTCGCGGCTGGATGGTCCAGGCGCTGGACGAAGCGCTGCGCACCGGCGATACCGCGCGCATCTCGCGCTACCGCAGCGAGGCGCCGCATGCGCGCCGGGCTCATCCGACCGACGAGCATCTGCTGCCGTTCTTCGTCGCGCTGGGCGCCGCGCTCGGGCCCGCCGCAGGGGCCGCCGGCGCGCCCGTGCCCTCCAAGGCGGCCGAGGCGGCCCAGGCGGCCAACGTCACCAAGGGCGCCAAGGTGGAGCGTGCCACCGATGCGGTGACCTACGGCGTGCTGGCAATGGATACCTTCGTCTTCGAAGGCATGGGCGCGTCGACCGCGACGTGAGTACTCAGGGGGCCGGCTACGCGCCCGCCGGCGGCGCCCCCAGCATGCCGCGCCGGCGCAGCGCATAGGCGAACGCGCCCAGCGCCGCCAGCCCCAGCAACACCATCACCCACAGCATCAGCCAATAGCCGCCGGCCGCGCTCCACATCAGCGCGCCGAGCCACGGGGCGATCGCCTGCATCAGCAGCACCGGCGTCATCATCAGCCCGTTCAGCGTCGCATAGTGGTGCCGCGAGATCAGCTCGGGCATCGCCATCGCGCGCAGCATCGTGTTGATGCCGTTGGCGCAGCCGTACAGCACCGCGGCCAGCATCAGCCATCTGCCGTGGCCCAGCGCCAGCGTCAGCAGGCCCAGGCACATCACCAGATAGACCGGCATCGCGATCCGCACCGGCTGCCGCGATGGCATGCGTGCCATCGCCAGCCGGCCGATCACCTGTGCCGGCCCGATCAGCGCCGCCACCATCAGCTGCTCGCCGACCGGCAGGCCCTTCTCGTTGAGCATCGGGATCAGGTGCGCGCCCAGCAGCGAAGCCACCACCGCCAGCGCGGTGAAGGCCAGCACCACCGACCAGAACACCGGATCGCGCAGCGCCAGCGTGGCGATGCCGGGCGAGCCGGCGCCCAGCGGCGCGACCGGCTGCACGCTGGCATAGGTCGGATTCGGCTTGAAGCGCAACCTGGCATGCAGCGGCGCGCAGACCAGCAGGTTCAGCGCGGCGAAGATCAGCAGCGTGCCGCGCCAGCCGATATGCAACACCAGCCATTGCGCCAGCGGAATGAAGATGGTGCTGGCGAAGCCCGCCACCAGCGTGACGATGACGATCGACTTCTGGTAGCCGTCGCCGTAGGCCTGGCGCAGCACGACGAACGCCGGCTCGTACAGCGTGGTGGCCATCGCCAGGCCGAGCGGCACCCACATCAGCAGGAATAGCGTCGGGTTCGGCGACCACGCCCACAGCAGCAGTCCCAGTCCGGCCAGCACCGAACCGGTACCCATGACCCAGCGGGCCGGTGCGCGGTCGAGCAGCCGGCCGACCGCGAACGAGCACAGCGCCCACACCAGCAGCCCCAGCGAATAGCCGCCCGCCAGGAACGGCTTGCCGTAGCCGAGCGATTGGCTCATCGGTTCGATGAAGACCGTGAAGGTGAAGTACAGCGTGCCCCACGAAATGGTCTCGGTCAGGCCGAGCACCCAGGCCAGATGTCGGGGTGGTTCGGACCTGGGGGCGGGGTGGGGCTGTGGTTCGGTGGGTTCCGTGGGGTCGGCGGCGTTCGCCGCAGCGGGGGCGGAGCCGGCGGTGTCCGGGCGGGGGCCGGAGGAGAGGTCGGGTGTCGTCATGGCATGCGCCGGGGAGGCCGGCGCCGTGGCCACCGATGCGATGCCGGCGGCGCATGTTAGGGGGAAACCCGATTGTAGCGGCGCTCCGGCGCCGCGTGCGCGGGGCGTTGCGCGGCGGCATCGCGCAGTCCCGCCTCTGCGCCTTGGCGCGCTATGCCGTGGTGTCGGGCGGTCCCTTCAGCTCGACCACATTGCCGTCGGGGTCGCGCAGATAGATCGACGGTCCCGTGCCCTCGGCCCCGTAGCGCGATTCGACCGGTCCCGCTTCGACGCCGTGCGCGCGCAGATGGGCGGCGATGGCCTGCGCATCGAAGGGCTCGACGCGCAGGCAGAAGTGGTCCAGGTTGCGGCCCTCGGGGCCGGGTCCCGCGCCACCGGCCTTGCCGAGCGGACCGTCCAGCGTGACCAGGTCGATCAGGCTGGCGCCGGCACGCAACTGCGTCAGCCCCAGCTTCGGCTGCTCGCGCTCCAGCGTGCAGCCCAGCACGTCGATGTAGAAGCGCAGCAGCGCCGGCACGTCGGCGCTGCGCAGCACCAGATGATCGATGCCCCGGATCGTCAGCATGGCGTCATGGCGGAGGCGGTACAGGCGACACTACAGGCGTCGCCCATCGAACGGGATGACCTTCAGCTTGTCCAGGTCGATTCCCTCGAGGCAGCGCGCATTGACCGCCGCCGTCGGGTTGCCCTTCGGGTCGATGGCTTCGCCGAACGGGCCGCAGCCGCACACCGGGCAGAAATGGTGGGCGATCTTCATCGTGTGGAAGCGATAGGTCGAGTAGTCCGACTCGGGCGTCTTCAGGTGCAGGCGCTCGCGCGGCACGAACCACAGCAGATGGCCGCGACGCTGGCAGATCGAACAATTGCACGACAGCACGGCGTCAATCTCGCCTTCGACCTCGAATGCGATGCGGCCGCAATGGCAGCTGCCCTGGTATGGCATGGTGTTCTCCTCGATTCTGTGGAAGGTGCCGCGGGTCGCTTCAGCGGGTGGGCTCCAGCCGGTGGGTTCGGGCTGGTGGCGGCGATTGTCGGTATCCCGACAGTGTAGCGGCATCAAGCGGTGTCACAATGCCGGAATCCCCAAGAGCGCATCAGCGCCGACCCCACCAGGAGACCACGATGAGCGAATCCCACCAGGCGCCGCGCGCGCAATTCAGCCATATGGAGCAGGGCACCCGCGAAGACTGGGCCGCGATCTCGGCCGAGTTCATGCCCTATGCCGCCGCGCTGCCCGACCGCGTGCTGGCCCATCTGCGGCTGCTGGAAGGCGACTGCGGCGGCTTCCCGATCGACCGGCTGACCCACTGCCTGCAGACCGCCACGCTGGCCCATCGCGACGGCCGCGACGAGGAATACGTGGTCTGCGCGCTGCTGCACGACATCGGCGACACGCTGGGCAGCTACAACCATCCGGACATCGCCGCGGCGATCCTCAAGCCCTTCGTCAGCGCCGAGAACCTGTGGATGGTGGAAAAGCACGGCGTGTTCCAGGGCTACTACTTCTTCCACCACCTCGGCCTGGACCGCAACCTGCGCGAGCAATTCCGCGGCCAGCCCGAGCTGTTCGAGCGCACCGCGGAGTTCTGCGCGAAGTACGATGCGGCGGCCTTCATGACCGACTACGACACGCTGCCGCTGTCGTTCTTCGAGCCGATGGTGCGGCGCGTGTTCGCGCAGCCGAAGAACTCGATGTATGTGAAGAAGGGCGAGGACAAGCTGGCGCAGGTGGAGTAGGGCGGCGACTGCCATCTCCCGTCGGTTTTCTCCCCTCTCCCGCACGGCGGGAGAGGGGCGGGGGAGAGGGCAAGGGCGGTCGGGCATGGCAGGCAGCATCGTCAAGCTGCCGCCCGGCCCTCTCCCCCGACCCCTCTCCCACAAGTGGGAGAGGGGAGCCGGCCCGCGGGGGCGAAGGCGCACTCAAGCCGCCTGCTGCCCCTGCGCCGGATTCCTGAACTGCGCCAGCAGCGTCTGCCAGCGCGAGCGCGCTGCCTTCAGGTTGTTGGCCTTGACGTGGCCGAAGCCGCGGATGTCGTCGGGCAGGCTGGCCAGTGCGACCGCGGTGCCATGGTTGGCGGCGTTCAGCCCCGCCACCAGCTCGTCGAGCAGCGCCCGGTATTCGCCGATCAGCGCGCGCTCGGTGCGGCGTTCCTCGGTCTTGCCGAACACGTCCAGCGGACCGCCGCGCAGGCCCTTGAGCCTGGCCAGCAGCTTGAAGATCGTCATCGTCGACGGGCCGAAGCGGCGCTTGATCAGCCGCCCCTGGTCGTCATGCCTGGCGATCATCGGCGGCGCCAGCCAGAAGTTCAGCTGGTAGTCGCGGCCCGGCTCGCCCTCGAACTGGTTGCGCAGCTTCTCGAGGAAGACCGGATCGGTATAGAGCCGCGCGACCTCGTACTCGTCCTTGTACGCCATCAGCTTGGCCAGGTTGCGCGCGACCGCCTCGGTCAGCGGCAGCGGCTTGCCTGCACCCACCAGCGCGCTCTCGGCCGCGCGCACGCGATTGACCGCGTCGCGATAGGTCTGCGCATAGGCGGCGTCCTGGTAGGCGGTCAGGTGCTCGGCACGATGGGCGATCAGCTTCTCCAGCAGCGCGCCCGACGACGTCGGCAGCTTGACCACGTCGGCGCCCTCGGCGGTGCGCTTCAGTTCGCCGGTCAGCGACAGCACATGTTCCGGGTCATGCGCCATGTGGCGGCCCCATTCGAACGCGGCCTTGTTCTTGTCGACCGACACGCCGTTCAGTTCGATCGCGCGCACCATCGCGTCCAGCGACAGCGGCACCCAGCCCTTCTGCCAGGCATAGCCGAGCACCAGCGGATTGGTGTAGATCGCGTCGCCGAGCAGCGCCACCGCCAGCGCGCTGGCATTGACGAAGTCGCATTGCTCGCCGACCGCGTTGCGCACGTCCTGCTCGGCAGACAGACCGGGGAACTGCCACTTCGGATTGCGGATGAACTCGGCGGTCGGGGTTTGCGCGGTATTGACGATCGCGCGCGTGCGTCCGGCCTGCGCCTTGGACAGGACCTCGTCGGTGGCCGACACGATCGCATCGCAGCCGATCACCAGGTCCGCCTCGCCCATCGCGATGCGGGTGGCATGGATGTCCTCGGGCCGCGCGGCGATCTGCACGTGCGACAGCACCGCGCCGCCCTTCTGCGCGAGGCCCGCCATGTCGAGCACCGTGACGCCCTTCTGTTCCAGGTGCGCGGCCATGCCGAGCAGGCCGCCGATCGTCACGACACCGGTGCCGCCGACGCCGGTCACCAGCACGCCGTACGGCTTCTCCAGCGCGGGCAGCGCCGGCTGGGGCAGCGGCGGCAGGCTTGCCATCGATACGCCGTGCGCCTCGGGCTTGCGCAGTTGCGCGCCTTCGGCGGTCACGAAGCTGGGGCAGAAGCCGTTCAGGCACGAGAAGTCCTTGTTGCAGGACGACTGGTTGATCTTGCGCTTGGTGCCGAGCTCCGTTTCCAGCGGCTCGACCGACAGGCAGTTCGACTTGACCGAGCAGTCGCCGCAGCCCTCGCAGACGGTGTCGTTGATGAACACGCGGCGGGCCGGGTCGGGGAAGCTGCCGCGCTTGCGGCGGCGGCGCTTCTCGGTCGCGCAGGTCTGGTCGTAGATCAGAATGGTGCAGCCCGGCACCTCGCGCAGCTCGCGCTGGACGCGGTCCAGATCGTTGCGATGGTGGATCGTCACGCCCGGCGGCAGCTTGATCGCGGCGCTGTACTTCTCCGGCTCGTCGGTGACGATGTCGATCCGCTTCGCCCCCTCGGCCGCGACCTGGAAGGCGATGTCCTGCACCGACAGCTGGCCGTCGACCGGCTGGCCGCCGGTCATCGCGACCGCGTCGTTGTACAGGATCTTGTAGGTGATATTGACGCCGGCCGCGATCGACGCGCGGATCGCCAGCAGGCCGGAATGGAAGTAGGTGCCGTCGCCGAGGTTGGCGAACACGTGCTTGTCGCCGGCGAACGGCGCCTGGCCGATCCAGGCCACGCCCTCGCCGCCCATCTGGCTGAAGGTGCTGGTGCTGCGGTCCATCCAGACCGTCATGTAGTGGCAGCCGATGCCGGCCAGCGCCCGAGAGCCCTCGGGCACGTTGGTCGAGGTGTTGTGCGGGCAGCCCGAGCAGAACCACGGCTTGCGCTCGGCCGCGACGCGCGGCGTGGCCAGCGCGCGCTCCTTGGCCTCGATCACCGCGATGCGGGCGGCGATGCGCGCGCGCACGTCGCTGGGCAGATCGAACTTGTCCAGGCGCGTGGCGATCGCCTTGGCGATGATCGCCGGCGACAGCTCGTAATGCGCCGGCAGCAGCCAGTTGCTCTGCGGGATCGACCACTCGCCGCCGGCATTGTCCTTCTCGTCGAACTTGCCGTAGACCTTGGGCCGCACGTCGTCGCGCCAGTTGTACAGCTCTTCCTTCAGCGCGTACTCCATGATCTGGCGCTTTTCCTCGACCACCAGGATTTCCTGCAGCCCTTGCGCGAACGCGCGCGCGCCCTGCGCTTCCAGCGGCCAGACGCAGCCGACCTTGTACAGCCGGATGCCGATGCGCTCGCAGGTCTCCTTGTCCAGGCCCAGGTCGGTCAGCGCCTGGCGCGTGTCGAGGTAGGCCTTGCCGCCGGTCATGATGCCGAAGCGCGCATGCGGCGAATCGATTTCGATGCGGTCGATGCGGTTGGCCCGCACATAGGCCAGCGCCGCGTACCACTTGTAGTCGAGCAGCCGCGCTTCCTGTTCGAGGGGGGGATCGGGCCAGCGGATGTTGAGGCCGCCCGGCGGCATCGCGAAGTCCTGCGGCAGCGCGATCTGCACGCGATGCGGGTCGAGCTCGACCGAGGCCGACGATTCGACCACGTCGGTGACGCACTTCATCGCGACCCACAGCCCCGAATAGCGGCTCATGGCCCAGCCATGCAGCCCGTAGTCGAGGTATTCCTGCACGTTGGCCGGGAACAGCACCGGCAGCCCGCAGGCCTTGAAGATGTGTTCGGACTGGTGCGCCAGCGTCGAGGACTTGGCCGAGTGGTCGTCGCCGGCCAGTACCAGCACGCCGCCGTGCTTCGACGAGCCGGCCGAGTTCGCGTGCTTGAAGACGTCGCCGGTGCGGTCCACGCCCGGCCCCTTGCCGTACCACATGCCGAACACGCCGTCGTACTGCGCGCCCGGGTACATGTTGACCTGCTGCGAGCCCCACACCGCGGTCGCGGCCAGGTCCTCGTTCAGGCCCGGCTGGAACACGATGTTGTGGCCGGCCAGGTGCGACTTGGCCTTCCACAGCGCCTGGTCCAGCGCACCGAGCGGCGAGCCGCGATAGCCCGAGATGAAGCCGGCGGTATTGAGGCCGGCGGCGCGATCGCGTTCCTGCTGCAGCATCGGCAGACGGACCAGCGCCTGCGTGCCGCTGATGTAGATGCGGCCGCGTTCGAGCGTGTATTTGTCGTCGAGGGTAACGTTGGCGAGCGCGCGACGGATGGCGTCGCTGACCGGGGCGGTCAGGGGGGCATTCATGGGTGCTCCTCTTCGGGCATGTTGTCGGGATCGCCGACACACTTCAGTGGTGGGCAGCCGCGGCAGGCCTCTTGTGAAGGCGTTGGCGACCGTGTCTCTGCCCGGCATGGTAGCACCGGCGACGTTGACACGGCACCCTGCGGCGCAGCATCCCAAGCCCCTTCCGGCTCGGCGATTTCCCGAATGGACAAGCCCCGGCGTGTACACTGCACTGCATCCAAGCCCGGCAGCGGGCGGCGTCCGCCGGATGCCCCCCGCCGCGGTGGTGCAACCTCCCACTGCTGGAGCGACCGCTCCCCCAGGACAAACCGATGAATCCAAATCCTCGCCAGGGCACCGCGACCCTGGCCGTTCTGATCGACGCCGACAATGCCGGACCGGGCATCGTCGAAGGCCTGCTGGCCGAAGTGGCCAAGTACGGCGTGGCCGCCGTCAAGCGCATCTACGGCGACTGGACCAAGCCCAATCTGTCGGGCTGGAAGGAATGCCTGCTGTCGCATTCGATCCAGCCGATCCAGCAGTTCCGCTACACGGTCGGCAAGAACGCCACCGACAGCGCGATGATCATCGACGCGATGGACCTGCTGTACACCGGCCGATTCGACGGCTTCTGCATCGTCTCCAGCGACAGCGATTTCACGCGGCTGGCCTCGCGCATCCGCGAGCAGGGCCTGACGGTCTACGGCTTCGGCGAGCGCAAGACGCCCAAGCCCTTCGTCACCGCCTGCGACAAGTTCATCTACTCGGACCTGCTGCGCGGCGACGTCGGTGCCGACGAAGCGGACGAGGCCGCTGCGCCGGCGCGCCGCCGCAGCGGCGGCGAGCTACGGCAGGACACGCGCCTCGTACGGCTGCTGCAATCGGCCGCGCAGGCGGTCTCGGACGAGGAAGGCTGGACCACGCTGGGCAGCATGGGCACCCACATCGCCAAGCAGGCGCCCGAATTCGATTCGCGCAACTACGGCTACGGCAAGCTGTCGGAGCTGGTTGCCGCGACCGGCCTGTTCGAGGTCGAGACCCGCAACGGCGGCAACAACAAGACCATCTGGGTCCGGCTCAAGCGCCGCGGCGAGCAGCGCCCTGCGGAACAACGCGGTGGCGAGCGGCAGGGGCATGCGGGTGATCAGCGCGGCCAGGGTGGGCACGGCGAGCAGCGCAGCCAGGGCGAGCAACGAGGTCAAGGTGGCCAGGGCGGCCAGGGCGGCCAGGGTGGCCAAGGCGGCCAGGGGCAGGGCAGCCACGACACGCAAGGCGGACGCGGCCGTGGCCACGCCGCCCCGGCACAGGCAGCGGTATCCACCACGTCCGCCGTAGCGGCCGAACAGACGCAGCTCGAGATCGGCGAACCGGTGCCTGCGCCGGAGCCGTTGCAGGCGGACGAGCCCGTTGCGGCCGATGTCATCGAGACCGCCGGCCATGCCGCCACGCCGGAACCCGCCGCGCCGCCGCGCTCGTCGCGCGGCCGCCGCGGCTCGCGTCGCCCCGACGTGAAGCTCAGCGACACGCCCTGGCCGATCGACAGCACGGTGTTTGCCGCGCCGGCGGCGGCCAGCGAAGCGCTGGAGGTACCGGGTGCGGAAGCGCCAGCAATCGCGGAGCCTGAGCAGCCCGTCGAGACCGCCGAATCGGCGCAGGCCGCCGAGCCCGCGCCGCCGGCCCGCAAGCGCCGCAGCACGGCTCCGCGCAAGCGCGCGGCGAAGAAGACGGCGGCAGCGGAATAAGCCTGCCCGCAACAGCGAACGCCGCTTGCCCTCCCACCCGTCTCCCGCAAGCGGGAGAGGGGAGAAGACCAGCGGTGTGCCACTTCGGGTCAGCCGGTCTGGCATCAGGGAGCGATCGGGGGGCAGAGAGAGAGGCAAATCTCCGCCGTGTACCGACGGTGTTCTGCCTCTCCCCCTCAGGGGGAGAGGGTTGGGGAGAGGGAGGCGGTTTAATCTCCGCGGAGCCCGTGTCAGGCCCGCTACCTCACCAGCTGATTGATCTCGATGATCGGCATCAGCACCGCCAGCACGATCAGCAGCACCACCACGCCCATCGTCAGGATCAGCAGCGGTTCGAGCAGGCTGGTCAGGAACAGCGTGCGCCGTTCCAGTTCCTGCGCCTCGCCCTGCGCGGCGCGCTCCAGCATCGTCGGCAGATTGCCGGTGGCCTCGCCCGAGCGGATCAGGTGCACCAGCACCGGCGGAAACTGGTTCTGCGCGGCCAGCGCGCGGGCCAGCGACGAACCCTCGCGCACGCGCGTGGTGGCGTCGTCGACGTTGGCGCGCAGTGCCTCGTTGCCCAGCGTCTCGCCCGCGGCCTGCAGGCTGCGCAGGATCGGCACGCCGGCCGACACCAGGATCGCCAGCGTGCTGGCAAAGCGCGCGGTGTTGTAGCCGCGGATCAGCTTGCCGGCCAGCGGCGCGGTCAGCAGCCAGCGATGCCATTCGAGCCGCACGCCCGGCTGGCGCAGCAGGGCGCGGACCGCCATCACCGCCAGCACCAGCACGATCAGCGCGGCCCACCACCATTGCCGCACGAAATCCGACAGCGCCAGCATGATCACCGTCAGCAACGGCAGCTTCTGCTTGGTGTTGGCGAACACGCTGACCACCTGCGGCACCACGTACGACAGCAGGAAGATCACGATCGCGAACGCCACCACGGTGACGATGGCCGGATAGGTGAAGGCCAGCCGGATCTTCGCGGTCAGCGCGTTGCGGGTCTCGATATAGCCGGCCAGCTTCTCCAGCACCAGGCCCAGGTGGCCCGAATGCTCGCCGGCCGAGACCAGCGCGCGATAGATATCGGGAAAGTCGCGCGGATGCTGCATCAGCGCGACCGACAGCGAACTGCCGCCCATCACCTCGGCGCGCACCCCGGCCAGCAACTCGTGCACGTAGGCGCGCTCGGCCTGGTCGGCCAGCGCGCCCAGCGCTTCGTCGAGCGGCAGGCCGGCGACGATCAGGCTGGCCAGCTGGCGCGTGAACAGCGCCAGTTCCTGGGTCGAGAGCTTGCGGCCGAAGCCGCCGGCGGTGCCGCGCGCGGCCTGCGCCGCGCTGCCCAGCGCATCGACGGTCAATGGAGTCAGCCCGCGCGTGCGCAGATGCGTCCGGGCCTGCTTGGGGCTGTCGGCCTCGATCACGCCGCGGTCGGTCTTGCCGGCGGCGTCGACGGCTTCGTAGCGATAGGCTGGCATGGCTCAGGTCAACGGGATCAATCGCGTGTCACGCGCAGCACCTCTTCCAGCGAGGTCGCGCCGCTGTCGATCCAGCGCTGCGCGTCGCCGCGCATCGTGTGCATGCCGTTGGCGAGCGCGGTCTGCTTGATTTCCGATTCGGGCGTCTGGCGATGGATCATCGTGCGGATGCGGTCGTCGACCACCAGCAGCTCGTAGACGCCCATCCGTCCCTGGTAGCCCGACTGCCCGCACTTGTCGCAGCCGACCGGGTGCCACAGCTTCTGCAACGGCTTGCCCTCGGCCAGCAGCGTCTGCGCTTGCGCCGGCGTTACCGTGATGGTCTCCTCGCGCTTGCACTGCGGGCACAGCCGGCGTACCAGCCGCTGCGCCAGCACGCCGAGCAGCGACGACGACAGCAGGAAGGGCTCGATCCCCATGTCGACCAGGCGCGTCACCGCCGACGCCGAGTCGTTGGTGTGCAGCGTCGCCAGTACCAGGTGGCCGGTCAGCGAGGCCTGCACCGCGATCTGCGCGGTTTCGAGGTCGCGGATCTCGCCGATCATCACCACGTCCGGGTCCTGGCGCAGGATCGCGCGCAGCGCCTTGGCAAAGGTCATGTCGATGCGCGCGTTGACCTGGGTCTGGCCGATGCCGTCCAGGTCGTACTCGATCGGATCCTCGACCGTCATGATGTTGGTGGTGCGCGCATCGAGCCGCGACAGCGCCGCGTACAGCGTGGTGGTCTTGCCCGAGCCCGTCGGGCCGGTCACCAGCACGATGCCGTGCGGCTGGCGGATCAGCTCGTCGAACGCGTGCAGCGTCGCGGGCGCCATGCCGAGCTTGGCCAGGTCGAGCCGGCCAGCCTCCTTGTCGAGCAGACGCAGCACCGCGCGCTCGCCGTGGCCGGTCGGCAGCGTCGACACCCGCACGTCGACCGGCCGCCCGCCGACCCGCAGCGTGATGCGGCCATCCTGCGGCAGCCGCTTCTCGGCGATGTCGAGCTGGGCCATGATCTTGATCCGCGAGATCAGCGCGCCGTGCAGCGCCTTCTTCGGCCGCACCACGTCGCGCAGCGTACCGTCGACGCGAAAGCGCACCACCGAGGCCGATTCGAACGGCTCGATATGGATGTCCGAGGCGCCTTCGCGCGCGGCCTGCGTTAGCAGCGCGTTGATCATGCGGATGATCGGTGCGTCGTCCTCCGATTCGAGCAGGTCCTCGACCGCGGGAATGTCCTGCATCAGCCGCGACAGGTCGACCTCGCCCTCGACTTCGCCGACCACTTGCGCGGCGGTGCCGTCCTGGCGGTTGTAGGCGTCGGACATCGCCCGTTCGAGCGCTTCCGGCTCGAGTACGCGCAGATGCAGCGGGCCGTGCACGCGCGCCAGCTCGGCCAGCGCCGCCGGCGAGGTCGCGCGGCTGACCCAGACCTCGAGCCCGTCGGCGCGCTGGTGCGCGACCAGCAGCCTCGCCTCGCGCGCGAAGCCGTAGGGCACCAGGCGCGCCGCGATCGGCGAGGACAGCGGCGTGTCTATGGCGCCCACTGCGCCCGCGGCGGCGTTGGCGTTGGCCGCGCCAAGCGCAGGATCGGCTGCCGGGCCGGGAAGGGAAGAGGGGACTGTCGCCATGGTGATCGCCTGTCTCTGGTCGGCCCGCGTTCAGGCGCCTTCGCCCTGGTTCGGCGCGCGCGAGGTCGGGCCCGGCGGCGGCAGCGTCTGCTCGAGCGGCAGCGGACCCGGCACCGGCCCATTGTTGCGCGGATCGACGAACGGCGCGGCCGGCGCGTCTGCGGGCGGCAGCACCGGTGTCTGCGTGTCGCGCATCATCATGTTCGGCGAAACGAAGCCCTGCTGCTCGCCGCGGATATAGCCGTAACGGTCCTGCGTGATGCGGTCGGTCGCGCCGGAGGTGCGCATCACGTAGGGGCGCAGGAACACCAGCAGATTGGTCTTCGCGCGCGACTTGTTCTCGTAGCGGAACAGCCCGCCGATCCACGGCAGGTCGCCCAGCCCCGGCACCTTCTGCACGCCGTCGCCGTAGTTGTCCTCGATCAGGCCGCCCAGCACGATGATCTGGCCGTCGTTGACCAGCACATTGGTCTCGATCGAGCGGACATTGGTGGTCGGGCCCTGGATCAGGTTGGTGGTGCCCGGCACCACCGACGACGACTCCTGGTAGATCTGCAGCTTGACCAGGCCGCCATCGGTGATCTGCGGCTTGACCCGCAGCGTGATGCCGACATCCTTGCGGTCGAACGTATTGAACGGCGTGCCGCCGCCGACCGCGTTGTTCTGCGCGTAAGAGCCGGTGGTGATCGGAATGTTCTGGCCGATCAGGATCTTGGCTTCCTCGTTCTCCAGCGTGATCAGGTTCGGCGTCGACAGCAGGTTGACGCTGCCCTGGCTGCCCAGCGCGCGCAGCAGCGCACCGAGGCCCAGCGCGCGGTTGACCACGCCCAGGTTCAGGCCGCCGATGTCGGGCACCAGCCCGGCCGCCCGCTCGATCCCCGCGGCGCCGTTCTGCGAGATGTCGTAGACCGCGCCGCTCAGGTTGATGATGTTGCTGCCGCCGGTGCCGAAGTTGGTGCCGGCGAAGAAGTTGTTGTTGCCGCCCGCCGAACTGAGGATGCCTTGCCACTGGATGCCGAGCTCGGCCGCCTGCGTCGAGGTCACCTCGACGATCATCGACTCGATGTAGACCTGCGCGCGGCGCGCGTCGAGGTCGTCGATCACCGCGCGCAGGCTGCGGTAGACCGCTTCGCTGGCGGTGATGATCAGCGAGTTGGTCGACGGATCGGCCTGGATGATGCCGCCGGTGGTCGGAATCTGGTTCGGCGCGAACGAGGCGGAGAAGGCCGAGCCGGTTCCGCCCGTGCCGCCGCCGAAGCCGCCGCCGGTGCTGCCGGTGCGGCCGTAGCCGCCCATGCCGGTCGTGCCGCCGGTGAACTGGCCGGTCGGCGCGGCGATGTTCTGCGCGCCGGCCATGCCCGCCGCGCCACCGGCGGCGCCGGCGATCCCGCCAATGCCGCCTTGGCCCTGCTGGGCGACGTTGAAGCTGGCATCGGCGGCGACGATCGCGCGCAGCGTCGGCGCCAGCTTGACCGCGTCGGCGTTCTTCAGCGGCACCACCCAGATGTTGCCCGGGCGCGCGTGCGGCTGGTCCAGCTTCTCAATCAGCTGGCGCGCCTGCTGCAGGCGCGCGCGGCTGGTCGCGCGCACCAGCAGCGCGTTGCTGCGCGGCTCGGCGACGACCGAGGTGCGCAGGCTGGCATCGACCGCAGGACCCGCGGCGCCGCCCGGCGCGCCGCCGGCCGCGCCCGGATCGAGCAGGCGCTGCAGCACCACGGCGGCGTCGCTGGCGATCGCGTATTTCAGCGGGATCAGCTCGACTTCGCCCGACGCGGGCGCGTCGATTGCCGCGATGATCCGGCCGATGCGCCGCAGATTGTCCGCGTAGTCGGTGATCACCAGCGTGTTGTTGGCCGGATAGGCCGTGATCGTGTTGTTCGGCGCGATCATCGGGCGCAGCACCGGCACCAGCGCGTTGGCCGACTCGTAGTTCAGCCGGAACACCTGCGTCACGACCTGGCCGCCGCGGCTGGCGCCGGCGCCGACCACGGTCGGCGAGCCCTGCAGCTTGGCGTCGGCCTCGGGCACGACCTTGGTGAAGCCGTTGGCCTCGACCATCGCATAGCCCTGCATCCGCAGCACCGAGCCCAGCGTTTCCAGCGCCTGCGCCCGCGACACCGGCGCCTCGGTGACCAGATTGACGGTGCCCTTGACGCGCGGGTCGATCACGAAGTTCTTGCCGGTGGCCTGGCCCACCGCGCGCACGACCGCTTCCAGGTCGGCGTTGACGAAATTGAGCACGACCTCGTCGCGGTTGCGCGGCGTGACGTCGGGCGGGGCCGGCACGGCGGGGCTCGCCTGTCCGGGTGCCTGCGCCCAGAGCGGGGCCGGCGCCATCAGCGACAGGGCGCACAGCGCCGTGACGGCGCGCGCGCAGGCGGTGGGCAGGATGGGGCGTCGGTCTGTTGTCGTCATAAGCGTCGGTTGGTTGCGCGGCCCGGTGCTTGGCGTGCTGCCTTGCGCCGGATCAGAAGCGCAGCCTGGTCACATTGTTCTCACGTCTTCCCAGCAGGCTCAATAGGGAGGCCAACTGATTCGCGGCGTCGGGATCCGCGTGAGCGGTGCCCTCGAAGCGCGCCTGGCGGCCCAGCGGTCCGCTGCCCTCCAGGTGCAGCGGCCCCGCCACCGTGGAGAGCCGCAGCATGCCGGTGGGGCCGGTCCAGTCGATCTCGGCGCGGTAGCTGCCGAGCGGCCGCAGCCGGCTGACGGCCGATGATACTTGGTCGATGCGAAGCGTCAGATGGCCGTACAGTCCGGCCGGCCGGCCGCCGCTGCCCGCGTCCGCGCGAAAGCGGCCCTCCAGCGCGCTCCAGTCCAGCCGCATCGCGCCGTCCGGGCGCAGCGTGTTGAACGGCGCGCCGATGCCTTCGAGCAGCGAGGCCGGCAGCCGCAGCGAACCGGACTGGGCGCGCCAGCCGGACGGCGTCACCGTGACCGCGACCGGCGCCGGCATTGCCTCGGTGTGCTGGGCGACCAGCCGCAGCGAGCCGGTCAACAGCGGCCAGAACGCGACCTGCCACTGCAGGCGGCCGGGCAGCACCGTGGCGGTGCGGCTGCCGCTGCCGGCGGACAACGCCAGCGTGGCGCTGCCGCGCCACAGCGAGCCGGCGGCATCGGCCAGCAGCACGCGGCCCTCCGTGCGGCTGGCGACCGCGTCGGCGATCCAGGCGGCCGGCAGCGCGGCGATCACCGTGACCACGACCGTGGCCAGGCCCAGCAGCGTCCAGCGCAGCAGGCCGCGGCGGCGGGCCGGCCGCGGCTCGCGTCGCCGCAGGCGCAGCGCTTCCAGCCGCGCCATCAACTGCGTCCGCCCGGACGCTCGGGGCCGGCCCCGGGTCCCTGCAAGGTCGCGGTGACGTTGACGATGGCGGTGGCGCCGACGTAGACGATGCGGGCGTCGGTCACCTTCAGGCGCTGCTGCTGCCGCACGTCCGACAGCCAGGCCGCCACCGCGCCAAACGGCACCTTGTCGAGCTGCACCTGGATCGTGTTGTCGCCGGTCGGCGCGACGCGGCTGGCGCTCAGGCCGTGCTGGGCGAGGCCGTCGCGCAGCGCCTGCACCAGCGCCTCGCCACGCAGCGCCGGCGCAGGGCTGGCCGACAGCCCGCGCGCCTCCTGCGCCAGCGTTTCCATCTCGGCCAGCTGGGCGCGCAGCTGCGGCAGGCTTTTCTGCAGCCGCTCGCGGCCTTCGGCGGCGGGCTCCCACAGCACGCTGTAGCCGATCGTCAGCGCCAGCAGCGCGCCGCCGATCCCCAGCAGCGCCTGTTCGCGCGGATTGCGCGCGGTCCAGAAGGCCTCGGCCTGTTCGCGCCAGCGCGCCGGCACGCGGGGGCGCAGCTTGCCGAGCTTCGCGGCCAGGCCGGCGGAAGAGGTGGTGCGCATCATGACAGCGCTCCCGGCTTGATGATCCAGCGCGAGCCGGCGGGCGCGGGACCGCCGCCCGAGCGGGCGGGCTCGGCGGGCGCGCGGTCCTCTTCCATCGACAGGCCGGCCTGGCGCGCGGCCTGGCGCAGCGCATTGGTGTCGGTGCCGGGCTTGAGCGTCGCGTGCAGGGTCTTGCCGCGGTATTCGAGCGCCAGCAGCGCGTCTGGGGCCAGCTGCCGGCCGGCCTGGGCGAAGCGGTCGGCCAGCGGCAGGAAATCGTCGGGCGTGCTGCGGCCGCTGGCCAGGCGCAGTTGCTCGACCTGGCGGCGCATCTGCAGCGGCGGGTCGACCACCACCGGCATGCGCGGGAAGGCGCTGCGCAGCAGCTGGGTCTGGGCCTGCTGCAGCCGCGCCTGTTCGCCGCGCAGCATCAGCCAGTGGATGTTCAGCGCGGCCAGATGGACCAGCAGCAGCGCGGCGGCCAGCGCCAGCGGCGCGCGCCAGGCGCGCAGATTCCAGCGGTCGGCGCGGCCCTGCGCGAAGTCGAACTGCGCCAGATCGAGCGCGCTCTCGCGCAGGCTGGCCTGCGCCCCTTCGATCCAGACCGGCCAGCCGAGCGGGCGTACCGAGTTCAGCGTCGGCAGCGCGGCCGCCTTGCGGTCCCCGTACCAGACGCCGGCCGGCGCCAGCGCCTGCCAGGCGGCCAGCGCGTCGTCGCCGAGCAGCAGGCCGTAGCCCTGATAGCGGTCGGTGCGCACGGTCAGCTGCCAGACCGGCGCGGCGTGGCCGGTGTCCGTCTCGCCTTCGAGCAGCGGCGCCGCGGCGGCCAGCGCGCTGGAGGCGGCCTCGAGCGCCAGCGTGGCGGGCGGCTCGGACGGGGCGGCGGGTTCGGACGTGGCAGAGGGACCGGCTGGGGCGGATGCATTGGGCGCGGCCGCGTCTTCATCCTCGGCCGCCGCCAGCGGCAGGCAGAACTGTGCGGCCAGCAGATGGCGGCGGCGATGGCGATGTTCGGCGAAGGCGTCGAGCACCGCGCGCAGCCAGGCGCGCTCGGTCACCATCAGCAGGCGGCGGCGCGGGCCGCGCGCGGCGGCGGCCGCACTGCTGGCATCGGCAGCGGCTTGCGGTGCCTCCGGCCCGACCGCGATATGGCACGCCTGGGCATCGGCTGCCAGCGAATCCTCGACCAGGTTCGGCAGCGCCAGCTTGAGCCGGTTCGGCGCCAGCGGCGGTACCGCGGCGGTGGTCACCAGCACGTCGGCGGCGGCGACGATCAGCACCAGCCGGTCGGCCGGCGGCAGCTCGGCGATCGGCGCGTGGCCCTCGCGCAGCAGATGGCCCGTGGCGGGAGCGCGCTCGCGCCGGCCCTGGGCGGCCACGGCATCGCGCACCAGCGCGAACGGCATCGCCCCGAAGCGCCAGGGCTGCGGTTGATCGTGGGGGCGATGCGGCAGGCGGACGAACAGGGTGGTGCTCAAGGTTTCCTTGGAACTGCGCGGCAGCGAAGATGGATGGCGGAATCGTCGACGGCGTGGCGGCGCGTCTGCAATCTGGCCCGGTTCCGTGCCGGGGCACGGTCCGGCCCGGTGTCGGCTGTGCCGGCGGCGATCGCCGCTTGCCTAGCCGGGTGCCGGTAAATGCCTTTCCGCCAAGGCATCAGCATACCTTGCCTTTGTGGCGGATTCGCGTCAACCGTTTCGGGAGCGTGCGGCAGGCCGCCGTGCCGGCGGTTCGCGCGTTCGCGGCAAAGGGCGGCGGCGATCGGCATCCTGCCCATCAGCGCAGCTCCGGCATCCGCTCGAGGTCGCGGGTCCAGACCACCTGCGTCGCCTGGGCACTGCCCAGGATCGCGGCGCGCCGGACCAGCGAGACCTGCATCCGGACCGCCCGCTCGTGGCGGATCAGCCCGTAGATCAGGAAGTAGTGCGAACGCGTCTCCAGCGCGGTGCCGACGCCGGCATCGGCCTGCGGCGCGATCGCGCGCAGCTGGGTCTGCAGGTCGCCGACGTTGTTGAAATAGGCGCGATCGCGCTGGCGCACCAGTTCGCGGGCGCGATCGAGCGGCAGCTTGTCGATGACCGCGGCCAGCACCTCTGGGTCGGCGGTGTTGGCGTTGACCGGCGTGCGATCCGGCAGCAGGTCGACGAAGGGCTCGAGCACCGGCAGCATGTCCGGCTCATAGCCGGAGATGGCCATCAGGTCCGCCAGGCTGTCGGGCGGCCGCGGCGCGGCGCGACCGGCGCCGGCCCGCTCCGCCTCGAGCAGATAGCGCGCGGTCGCCTCGGCCAGCCCCTGGTTCAGCCCCAGCACGCGCAGCAGGCGCCGATAGGCCGCGAGCCCGGCCGGGTCGATGGTGACCGAGATGCCGCCGTTGGCGCCCGCGCTGGTGGTGATCAGGTTGCGCAGATTGAAGCGGGCCTGCGCGTCCAGGATGCGGCCGGACAGGAACGAGGTCTCGCCGGCGCGGTCGGTGCGCAGCGTGGCGCCGAGGAAGTCCGACAGCCGCGTCTCGGCGATCGGCACCGCCCACGGCTCGCCGAGATGGTCGACGTTGGAGCGGCGCAGGTCGTCGCGCAGGATCAGCCGCGCCCAGTCGACCGCGGCGCGTTCGATCCAGGCGGCCTGGGCCACCAGCCGCTGGTTCTCGACCGAGCGGATCTGTACCTGCTGGCGCCACAGCAGGCCGGACACGACGACGACCGCCAGCGTGACGATCAGCAGCGCGGTGACCACGGCCGCGCCGCGGTGGCGGCCGGCTTGCCGTCGGAGGGCAGGGAAGCGAGCAGTCCCGTTCATCGCGCGCTCATTGGCCGGTCATGCACAGCTTGTCGAAGCGGCGTGGCGTGTCGCCGTCGCCCATCCGCGCCAGCACCACCAGTTCCAGCCCGCGCAGCGCGCCCGCCGGCACGCCGATCTGCGCATTGCTGGCCGGCACCGCGCTGGCCGCGCCGATCCGCAGCGCGGCGCGCAGCTCGCCGCTGGTATCGCGCCAGCCGCCCGGCTCGACCCAGGCGCGCGCGGCCAGCCCCTCCGCGTTCGGCACCAGCGGGCGCACCAGCTCGCCGCCGCCGCCCGGCTGCCGCAGCGCGATCAGCGCCGCCTGCACCCCCTGGCGGTTGTCCAGCGGCGGCGAGGCGGCGCGCACCACGGCGCCGTTCTCGACGCGGTAGGCCACCACCTGCCACGCGCCGGGCAGTCCCGGCTCGCGGCGATCGCGCACCAGCAGCAGCCGGCCGTCCTCGAGTTCGACGGGGCTTTGCTGCAGCGCCTCGGGGCGCGCCAGGTTCTCGCAATCGGTCTGGAACTGCCCGTACAGCAGCTTCAAGGCGTCGAGCCGCTGGTCATGGTCGACCAGGCGTTCGCGGCCGCGCGTCATCGCGTCCAGGCCGCGCCAGCCCATCACCGCCATCACCGCCAGCAGCGTGATGGCGACCAGCATCTCGATCAGCGTGAAGCCACGCGCCTCAGAGCAGGTTGCGCGTTTCATTGGGAACGATGGTGACCAGCCAGGCGAGCCTGACCGAGCGGTCCTCGGCGGACGGATAGACCGCGATCTCGACGCGGCGGAAGGCGGGATTCGGGGTCGGCGCGACGGTCTGCTCGCAATAGAGCGCGATACCGCCCTGCGGGCATGGCGCCCCCCGCGTGCCGGGTTCGGGCCAGGTCTTGGTCAGGCGCAGCGCGACCAACTGGTTGTCGGCGCTCCAGCCGGCCAGCATGCGTTGCTGCAGCGAGCCGCCGGCCTCGATCATCGAGCCCATTGCCCGCATCGCGGCGGTCAGCGCGACCGCCAGGATCGTCAGCGCGACCAGTACCTCGATCAGCGTGAAGCCGCGCCGGCGGCTCGGCGTTGCTGCGCGAGCAGCGCGGGCGCGGCGGGTGGAGCGGGGCGGAGTCATTGCGCGCTGGCGAAATAGCGGCCGGTGCCGTCGCCGGTCACCTCGACGCGGATGTTGCCGCGTACCAGCACCAGCTGCCGCGGCGCATCGATCCATTCGCGGCCGAACACCAGCCGCGCGCCGGCCTGGCCGGCGGCGCCGGCGGTCACCGCGACCTGGTCCAGCGGCAGCCGCCACTGGCCCGGCGCGAACACGTCGTCGAGCAGCGGCATCCAGCCCGAAGGCGTGGCCTCCAGAAAGCGCCAGCCCTGCGGGTCGGCCTCCCAGGCCAGCGGCCGGGCGCGCAGCTGCGCCTCTTCCTGGGCGAGCTCGAACAGGCGAGCCACCTTCTGGCCGTCGTCGAGAACGCGGCCGCGCTCGTTGGGCGTGGCGTTGATCGCCACCATCGCCACCACGATGCCGGCCAGCACCATCACGACCAGCAGTTCGATCAGCGTGAAGCCGCGCGGCCGCCTGTGCGGCGGCCGCGTGCAATGGGCGCAGTGAGGGCGCCGAGGGTGTTGTGGGCGGTGCGGGCCGGTGGCCATGATGAAGACGGGCGTCGGCCTGCGGCGGGACGCTTAGTCCCAGTTGCCGATATCGGCGTCGTTGCCGTTGCCGCCGGCCTGGCCGTCGGCACCGAAGCTGAACACGTCGATCTCGCCGCGCACGCCGGGGTTCAGGTACTGGTACGGCTGGCCCCAGGGATCGCGCGGCAGCTTTTCCAGATAGCCGCCGCCCTTCCAGTTGTTGGGGATCGGCTCGGTGGTCGGTCGGGTGACCAGCGCCGCCAGTCCCTGCTCGGTGGTCGGATAGCGGCTGTTGTCCAGGCGGTACAGCTTCAGCGCCTGCATGATCGACGAGATGTCCTGGCGGGCCGCGACGATACGCGCTTCGTCCGGGCGGCTCATGATCTTGGGCACGACCAGTGCCGCCAGCACGCCAAGAATCACGATCACCACCATGATCTCGATCAGCGTGAAGCCGGCACGGCGGCGGCGCAGGCGGGCGGCGCCGGATTGGCTGGTTCGGACGAGGGCGGAGCGGGACGGAGTGTTTCTGCGCATCGGGTTTTCAGGCCTAGGTTGTCGACGGAGTCGAAGCCGGCGCCGCGACCGCGTCGCGCACCGGTGGGATGGTCGCCCAGTATACCCGCGGCTTGTGACGCCTCGGTACCGGACAGGCACCGACATCGCCGCTGTCCTGGCGAGGGGACCGCCGTCATGCCGGCCGCAAGACAATCGCCATGGCGCTCTGTTACGCTTGCCGCCATCGACAACCTGCGGCGGCCCGTGACGGACCGCCCGACGCGATCTCGTGCCACTGTCCCTGCCATCCGCTTTCCGTTTCGATGCCGGCGCCGCCTGGCTGCCCCGCGTCGCCACGCTGCTGCTGTTCGTCGCGCTGTGCGCGCTGGCGACGCGGTGGGCGCTGACGTTCAGCGCGATGGATACGATCCCCGTGCCGAAGACCGCCCGCGTCGCGCAGACCGAGGCGGTCGAGACCGGCGCCATCGCCACGCTGTTCGGCGGCAGTCCGCAGGCCGGCGTACGCGATGTGCAGCTGCTCGGCGTGATCGCGGACCCGGCCGGCGGCGGAGCGGCGGTGGTGTCGATCGACAACGGTCCGCCGAAGGCGCTGCGCGCCGGGGCCGCGCTGTCGCCGCAGATCCGGCTGGTCGAGATCCGTGACCGCGCGGTCGTGATCGAACGCAATGGCGCGCGCCAGACCATCGCGTTGCCGGCCCGGCCGCTGGCGGCGCGTGGCACGCCGCCGCGCGCCACGCCGGCGCCGTTGGCCACCCCGCCATCGGGCGCGGCGGCGCCGCTGTCGACGCCGGCCACGCAGCCCGTGCCCGCCGCACCTTCCGCCGCGGCTCCCGCGGCGAATCAGCCGCCGCCGGCGATGGCGCCGAACTCCGGCATGGCGGGGCAGGTTCCGCCGCCGCAGCTGCCCAATCCTGGCTTCAATCCCGGGGCCAGTCCGGCTGTCAATCCCGCCGTCAATCCCGGTATCAATCCGGGCATGAACCCCGCGGTGAATCCCGGTATGAATCCCGGTATGAACCAGGGCGACGACGCGGCGATGATGTCCAAGGGCTGAACGAGCGAAGAACGACGCGAAGAAGCGGTATCCCGTGCTTCCGTATCGCGTTCGTACCGCGCTGTATTGCTCCGGTATTGCGGCCGTTTACAGCCCCGGGCCGATTCTGTGAGCCGCGTAACATCCTATTAATCCGGCCAACTTCCCGCCATCGTCTGCGTTCTAATCGGTACATGGTCAATCCGACCAGTCGACCGAAACAAGGAAAACAGACATGTCACGAAACACCATCAAGCCGCGCCCTGTTCACCAGTTGCTGGCCGCTTCGGCGGTGTTCCTGGCGATCGGCGGCAGCGCGATCGCGCAGACCCAGGCGCAGGCCCCCGCCACCCAGGGCGTGCCGCAAGCCGCGGCCTCCGCGGCCGAAGCCGGGCCGGCACACAAGGGTCACCGTGCCGACGGCCATCACCACCGTCAGCATCGCCACCACGGCCACCACGGCCATCACGGCGGCATGTCGCTGCGCGCGGCCGATACCGACCGCGACGGCGCCATCTCGAAGGCCGAGGCCGACGCGATGTTCGCCCGCGTCGATGCCAACAAGGACGGCAAGATCGACAAGGATGAAATGCGCGCCTACCACAAGGCCCAGCACGCGCAGCACCGCCAGCAGATGCGCGAGCGCTTCGACGCGCGCTTCAAGGCCGCCGACAAGGACGGCGACGGCGCACTGAGCAAGCAGGAAGCCGAGGCCGGCATGCCGCGCATGGCGGGCCATTACGACCGTCTCGATGCCAACAAGGACGGCAAGCTGACGCGCGACGAAATCGGCGCCGGCATGCGCCAGGTCCATATGCAGCGGATGGAGCGGATGCAGCGCCACCACCACGGCATCAAGGGTCAGCCGGGCACCCCGGGCGCCCCGGGCAACACCGGCACGCCGCCGACGCAGCCGAACAACCCGGCGGTGCCGTCGACCGAGGGCGGTTGAGCGGTGACTGCCCGGCGTCCCGCGGCAACGCGGTGAGGCCGATACAGCGGCAATAGGCAATGGAAAAGCGCGCGGTCCGGAAGGGCCGCGCGCTTTGTCTTTGCCGTTGGCGCCGCGATACGACACGTCAACGCACAATAAATTGCAACCTTGTGCCTGTCTTGCTAAATTTGCGCAAAAAAATTGCTGACTGTCTTATTGCGGAGCAACAATATCGTGAGCAAGGTGGAGCTGGACAAGATCGACCGCAAGATACTCGAGGTGCTGCAGACCAACGGGCGGTTGACCAATCTCGAAGTCGCGGAGCGCGTCAGCCTGTCGCCGAGCCCGTGCCTGCGGCGCATCCGCCGGCTCGAGGAAATCGGCGTGATCCGGCAGTACGCGGCGCTGCTGGAGCCGGGCAAGATCGGGCTGGGCCTGCTGGCCTATATCAACGTCCGCCTGGAGAAGCACGGTGGGGCGCCCAAGGGCAAGGCCCCGCTGGACCTGTTCCGCGCCGCCATCGCGATCTGGCCGGAGGTCGCCGCTTGCCATGCGATGACCGGCGAGATGGACCTGCTGCTGAAGGTCTACGTCGAGGACATGGACCACTTTGCCCGCTTCATGAAGGACCAGCTGCTGGCCCATCCGGCGGTGATCGACGTGCGTTCGAGCTTCGCGCTCGAATCGATCAAGGACACCACGGCGCTGCCGGTGATCGGCGGCTGAGCCTTGGGCCCGGAGCAGGGGCCCAACGAAAAACGGCGCGCCAGTCGGCGCGCCGTTTTGCTGTGGACCGATGTCGATGCCAATCAGGCCGTGCTCTTCTGCGGCATGATCGAGCGCCAGAAGCGCTGGCCGAAGCGCCGTGCGTCGCGCAGATTGCGGCGCACCACATAGTCCAGGTCCGCGACCTGTTCGTCGATCGCCTCGGTCAGGCGGCTGACCGTGTCCGCCGGCGGCAGTTCCAGATAGGCATCGGCCTCGCCGTACGCGTACTGGACCTTCATGCCGGCCTTCTTGGCGATATGCATCATTGCGGCGTTGCGCGACAGGCAGTGCATGTACAGCGTGCGCACATTCGTGTTGCGGCCGTGGATCGCGGCGCGCTCGAACAGCGCGCTGCCGATGCCGCGCCCGCGCGCGCTCTGCGACACCGACACGCCGAACTCGGCTACGCGGCCCTGGGCGTTGTCGCGCAGATTGGCGAAGTGGCCGACGCCGACCAGCTCGATATGTTCGTCGTAGACGCCGAACACCGTGTCGTGGTCGAAGTCGATGCTGTCGACATAGGCCTCGATCACATGGTCGCCCACCGACTGGCCGAAGCGGAGCAGGCGATCCTCCTCGCCGAGCGCGAGAAAATGCTTCAGCAGGCGCGAGCGATGCTGGGCTGCCAGTTCGCGCACCAGAATGGTCGGACGCTGGGCGGCCTGCGAGGCAGCGGCTGCTTTGCGAAGATCTTCGTCGGTCAGGGCACCGACGGCCTTGCTCAGTTCGAGCGGATTCACTTTCTGTTCCTTGGGCGATTCAGGGTATAAACGTCACATCGCGGCAAGCAGACTTGTCAAAGTAGACCATCCGAATGCGATTTCCTAATGGATGGGGCAAATCCTATCTTGCTGCAACGCGAAAAGTATTG
The DNA here is from genome assembly GCF_053903255.1 of Cupriavidus sp. JZ107. Taxonomy (NCBI): domain Bacteria; kingdom Pseudomonadati; phylum Pseudomonadota; class Betaproteobacteria; order Burkholderiales; family Burkholderiaceae; genus Cupriavidus; species Cupriavidus sp. JZ107. Next base: position 185,523 of record NZ_CP096481.1, read on the forward strand.
TAGTGCATTTGTCAGTTTGGCGTAAGCATGGTGCGTCGCAGAGCGCGCCCTTGCCCCGCTTGTATTCTCGCAATCCATTAAAAATCAATCACTTGCTTGCCGATCCAGCCGCCGCGTGGTGTGGAAATGTTGCAACGCCGCAGCGTGCTGCAGCGTTCCACGCGACGCGGCCGCCTCGGTATAAGTAAGGTCTGGTTCACATCATGCCCGCCCGACCCATCGTTGTGATCTATGCCAATGCGCGCGCCCGCCGCTCGCATGTGAACCGGCCGCTGGCCGACGCGCTCGCCGCGCTACCCGATGTCGACGTACGGGATCTCTACGCGCGCTATCCCGATTACGACATCGATGTGGTCGCCGAGCAGCGCGCGCTGTCGTGCGCCGACACCGTGGTGCTGCAATTTCCGATGTTCTGGTTCAGCGTCCCGCCGCTGCTGAAGCTGTGGATGGACGAGGTGCTCGAACGCGGCTGGGCCCACGGCCCGGGCGGCACCGCGCTGCGCGGCAAGTCCTGCCTGGTGGTGGTCAGCACGCGTGGGACCGACGAGGGCTACTCACCGGAAGGCGTGCATCGGCATCCACTGGCCTCGTTCCTGTTGCCGCTGGAGCAGATGGCGCTGGAATGCGGCATGACGTGGCGCGCCCCGATCGCGATTCACGACGCCTACCGGCTGGACGAGTCCGGCGTGCAGCGCGTGATCGCCGAGGTCATGGCCGCGCTCGGCCATGGCGGCGCCGGCGATCCGGCAAACGCGGCGAGCACTGCCGCCAGGCTGGAGCTCGCATGAATCCGCATGATGCGTTGCGCGTGGTGCTGGTGTTCCTGGTCGCCGCGGTGGTGGCCGTGCCGCTGGCGCGCCGTTTCGGGCTGGGCGCGGTGCTTGGCTATCTGCTCGCGGGCGCGGCGATCGGCCCGTGGGCGCTGCGGGTGGTCACCGACGTCGAATCGATCCTGAGCTTTTCCGAATTCGGCGTCGTGCTGATGCTGTTCGTCATCGGCCTGGAGCTGGCGCCCAGCAAGCTGTGGGCGCTGCGCCAGACCATCTTCGGCTATGGCGCGCTGCAGATGGCCGGCTGCGCGCTGCTGATCGGCGCGCTGGCCGCGGCCTTCGGCGCCAGCTGGCAGGTCGCGCTGGTAGCCGGCCTCGGGCTGGCGCTGTCGTCGACCGCGATCGCGCTGGCGACGCTCGGCGAGCGCAATCTGTTCGCCACGCCGGCCGGCAAGGCAAGCTTCGGCATCCTGCTGTTCCAGGACATCGCCGCGATCCCGATGATCGCGCTGCTGCCGATGCTGACGCTGGACGGCCCCCAGCCCGCCGACGGCCAGGCCTGGATCGGTGCCGTCAAGGCGGTGGCCGTGATCGCCGCGGTGGTGGTGGGCGGCCGCTATCTGGTCCGTCCGGCGCTGCGCTTCATCGCCCGCACCGGCATGCGCGAGATGTTCACCGCGTTCGCGCTGCTGCTGGTGGTCGGCATCGCCGCGATGATGGAAGCGGTCGGCATGTCGATGGCGCTCGGCACCTTTCTCGCCGGCGTGCTGCTGGCCGATTCGGAATACCGCCACGCGCTCGAGGCCGACATCGAGCCGTTCAAGGGCCTGCTGCTGGGCCTGTTCTTCATGGCGGTCGGCATGTCGATCGACTTCGGCGTGATGGCGCAGCAGCCGTGGCAGGTGCTGGGGCTGGTCGCCGCCGTGGTCGGCGCCAAGGTGCTGGTGCTGCGGCTGCTGGCGCCGCGCTTCGAGATCGCGCGCGGCCAGCGGCTGCTGTTCGCGCTGCTGATCTCGCAGGCCGGCGAGTTCGCCTTCGTCGTGTTCGGCGTGGCGCGCGCGGCCGGGCTGCTGCCGGCGGACATCGCCGCGCTGCTGGTGCTGGTGGTGGCGCTATCGATGGTGACCACGCCGTTGCTGCTGCTGGCCTACGACCAGATCGTCGCGCCACGGGCCGGCAAGCTGCGCCAGCGGGCGGACGACACCATCGAGCCGCAGGACAACCCGGTGCTGATCGCCGGCTTCGGCCGCTTCGGCCAGATTGTCGGCCGCCTGCTGTATGCGCAGGGCATCGGCGTGACGGTGCTCGACCACGACCCCGATCAGATCGATTTCCTGCGCCAGTTCGGCTTCAAGGTCTTCTATGGCGATGCCACGCGGATGGACCTGCTCGAAGCTGCGGGCGCGGCGAAGGCGAAGATCCTGGTGGTCGCCGTCGACGGCATGGACGAGAGCCTGGCGCTGATCGACCGCGTGCGCCAGCGCTTTCCGCATCTGCGGATCTACGCGCGCGCCCGCCATGTGTCGCACGTCTACCTGCTGAAGGACCGCGGCGTCGAACTGTTCGAGCGCGAGATGTTCGAGGGCTCGCTGATGCTGGGCCGGCGCGTGCTCGAAGGCCTGGGGCTGGACCCGGCCGAGGCCCGCGCGGCGGCGATGAAATTCCGCCGCCACAACATCGCCGCGATCGACCGCTTCTACCCGCACTACACCGATCAGAAGACGATGGTGTCGCTGGCGCGGCAGGCGCGCGACGAGCTCGAGGAGATGTTCAGGCAGGACCGCGAGCAGCGGCGCCGGCGGGAGGAGGCCGAGTGGTCGTGATCCGGTGGTGATCCGGCACCGGGGCGCCGCGCGCCGCCGCCCCGGTTGCGGCCCTGGTTACGACGACAGCTTGAGGCCGACGATGCCGGCCAGCACCAGGCCGGCACTGAACAGCCGCCAGAAGCTGGCCGATTCGCCGAACAGCAGGATGCCGACCGCGAACGAGCCGACCGCGCCGATGCCGGTCCAGACCGCATAGGCGGTGCCGAGCGGCAGTGCGCGCATGGCGAGCGACAGCAGCCAGAAACTGACCACCATCGTCACGATGGTGAAGGCCGATGGCCACAGGCGGGAGAAACCTTCGGAGTATTTGAGGCCGGTGGCCCAGGCGATTTCGGTGAGGCCGGCGAGCAGAACGTAGATCCAGGGCATGATGGGCTGCGATGGTGTCGAGGCATCGGGGCCGTCCCCGGTTGGTCGGGCGCCGCTGGATGGAAGGGATTCGAAGGTGTTCGAATGTGTTTCGAAGGCTTTCCGCGGCGGCGCGGGGTCGTCCCCGGCGCAGGCGGCATTCTATCGCGGCAATGCCGCGATGTCAGGCGCGCCCGTGTCCGGGCAGCCCGCCCGCCAGCAGCTCGATCACCATCTCGGCGAAGTCCGCATAGGACAGCTTGCCGCCCGGCTTGAGCCAGGTGAAGGTCCAGTTGATCATGCCGAACACCGTCATCGTCAGCGCGGTCTGGTTCTCGCGCGTGACCCGCTCCGGATAGGCGCGCCGCAACTGGCGCGAGAACGCCGCGACCACATCGCGCTCGCGCTTCAGGATGATGTCGCGCTGCTCGGGCGCGAGGAACTTGACGTCGTTGATCAGCGCGATATGCCGCGTCTGCGAGGTCTCGTACTCGGCCAGGAAGGCGCGGATCAGGTTGGCGAAGCTGTCGCGTTCGCTGTGGCCCTGGCGCTCGGCCTCGGCCTCGACCTCGGTGACGATCAGCATCAGCCGGCGCGTGTAGCGGTCGAGCAGGTCGAACAGGATCGCTTCCTTGCTCTCGTAGTAGTGGTACAGCCGCGCCTTCGAGGTGCCGCAGGCCGCGGCGAGGTCGGCCATCGACGTGCTCGGATAGCTGCTGGCGGCAAACGCCGCCGCGGCCAGCTCGAGGATCTGTTCGCGTTGGGCCTCGAAGTCGGGCGCCTTGGTACGGGCCATCAGGAATCGGCCGTCAGATTGCGCCGCAGCTCGCAGCTTTGCAGCGAATCGGCATTGCCCCGCAGCACCATCTGGCCGGCGCCGATCAGTTCGCGGCAGCGCCAGAACACGAACCAGTCGCTGGCCAGCAGCCCTTCGATCGCGCCCATCACGCTGCCGACCACCTGGGCCGCGGGCGTCCATTCGAGCGGCGCGCGCTCCAGGATCACCTCGTCGACCGTGTGGTAGGCCGCGGGCACCAGCGTATTGCCCTTCCACAGCCGCACGTCGGCGTTTTCCTTGACGTTCTGCTGCCACTCGTAGCCGAGCCGGCCCAGGCGCAGCACCGAGACTGGCGCGATGGTGGAGAAGCGGCGCGCCAGCCGGGCGGCCGGATACATGCCGATCGCGGTCAGATTGCCCTGGGTGGTGCCGTCGAGCTCGCGGCTGTCCATCGCGACCTCGTTGATCCGCTGCGGGCTCTGGTACAGGTGGAACACGACCCGGCGCAGCATCAGCTGGTCGGAGGCGCTCTGGCCGTGCCAGATCGCGACCTCGGGCTCGCTCTGGCGCAGGCCCTGCAGCTGGTCCAGCGCCTGGCGCATCTCGGCGGCGAAGTCGATCTCGCTGTGCGGGGCCACGCGCTGCCAGAAGCCGGAGCGGATCAGGCCGCTGCTGTCCACGTCGGCGATCGGGCCGACGGCCAGGTCGTCGCGCAGCACGACGACGGGGTCCGGACGGGCGGCTTGCGCCAGCGCCTGGCGCAGCGTGTTGCCCGCCATGTCACCGTTGACGACGTGGATGTATTGCATGGCCGTGATTGTATATGGAGAAGACGGCTCAACAGCACCGCGCCCGCCCGGCGGCCAGGACTGGCGCGGTATCCGGGCCAGCGGCGCGCGGCCGTCCGGTCGGGTGTCCGATCGAATGTCCGATTTCAGGCAGCGGCCATTTTAACCATGCATCGCTGGGGGACGGCGGCGGTGCGTGCGCTCGCGCGCAGCGCGGCGCCAACCGGACGCCATCGCGATCGGCCTATCGCTCGTCGTAGCTGACCACCACGCGCTCGGTCAGCGGCCGTGCCTGGCAGGTCAGCACGAAGCCCTTGTCCATCTCCCACGGCTCGAGCGTGTAGTTCTTCTCCATCTCGACCTTGCCCTCCAGCACCTTGGCGCGGCAGGTGCAACAGACCCCGCCCTTGCAGGCATAGGGCAAGTCCAGACCGGCCGCCAGCGCGGTGTCCAGCACGTTGGCGTCCTGCAGCGGGATGCGCATCGCGTGCTGCTTGCCGTCGAGCACCACCACCAGCTGCGCGGTGCCGGCCTCGTCGGTGGTCACCTTGACGGGCTGGCGGCGCGGCTGGGCCAGCGGCACGCCGAAGCGCTCGGCGTGGATCTTGTGCGGGTCCAGGCCGCCTTCCTTCAGCGCGGCCTCGACGTCGTCGATCATCGAGGCCGGTCCGCAGACGAAGGCCGCGTCGATGTCTTCGACCGGGATCAGCGTCTCGAGGAAGGCCTGCACTCGCGCGCGGTCCAGCCGGCCGTGCAGCAGGTCGACTTCCTGCGGCTGGCGCGACAGCACGTGGTACAGCGTCAGGCGCGACAGGTACTGGTTCTTCAGGTCGTCCAGCGCCTCGGCAAAGATGATGCTGTCGACATTGCGGTTGCCGTACACCAGCGTGAAGCGGCTGTTCGGCTCGACCGCCAGTGTCGTGCGGATCAGCGACATCACCGGCGTGATGCCGCTGCCGGCGGCGAAGGCGACGTAGTGGCGCGCCGCCTCGGGGTCGAGCGGGACATGGAAGCGGCCGTCCGGCGTCATCACGTCGATCGTGTGGCCCGGCACCACCGCGTCGTGCAGGAAGTTCGAGAACAGCCCGTCGTCGACCCGCTTGACCGCGACGCGTAGCTCGCCGCGTTCGTCGTAGTCCTGTACGCCGCAGCAGATCGAATACGAGCGCCGCACCTGCTCGCCGTCGATCGACGTGCGCAGTGTCAGGAACTGGCCCTGCTTGAAGCGGTAGGCGTCGCGCAGTTCGGGCGGGACCTCGAAGGCGACCGACACGGTGTCGGCGGTTTCGGGGCGGACCTGCGCCACGCGCAGCGGATGGAACTGAGGGGTCATGGCGGCGAGGGACAGTGGGCCGCGGCGCAAGCGGGACGGCCCGCCTGGGTCCAGTGGCTAGTACGGTTTGAAGTAGTCGAACGGTTCGCGGCAGGCGCGGCAGCGGTACAGCGCCTTGCAGGCGGTCGAGCCGAACTGCGACAGCGGCTCGGTATCGGCGCTGCCGCAGTGCGGGCAGGGCACGTGATCGGCAGCCCGGCCGCCCGTCGCGCGGTGGCGCGGCACGAAGCGCAGCGGCCGGGCCTGCACGCCGTGGTCGGCGCAGCGCGCCGGCGGCGCGATGCCGTAGGCGCGCAGCTTGTCGCGGCCCTCGGCGGTGATCCAGTCGGTGGTCCACGCCGGCGCCAGCACGGTGCGGATCTTCCACGGGCCCAGCTCCGCCCGGTCGAGCGCGCGGCCGATGTCCTCGGCGATCTCCGCCATCGCGGGGCAGCCTGAATAGGTCGGCGTGATCACGATTTCCAGCGCGCCGTCATCGGCCACCGCCACCTCGCGCAGGATGCCCAGGTCGCGGATCGACACCACGGGGATCTCGGGATCGGGCACGGCTTCGAGCACCGTCCACGCGCGGGCCACGCGGGCGGCGTGCGCCGGCGCGTCGGCATCGGCGTACGGCGCATGCACGCGGGTATCGGAGTGGGTCAGCGTGGCTGGCATGGGGTTTGGTCTCGATGCGCGCGGCGTCCGGCGTTACCAGTGCGCGCCGGGATGGGCGCGGGCCAGGCTCTGCATCTGCGCCAGCAGATAGCTCATATGCTCGGAGTGCAGGCCCTGCTTGCCGGTCGACACGAAGGCGGTGGCGGCGGGCAGCGTCAGCGTGGCCTCCGCGACGGTCTGCTCGACGGTGGCCTGCCAGGCGGGCTGCAACTCCGCCGTCGGCACCGCGATGCCCTGCGCTGCCGCTTGCTGCTCGACCGGATCCGCCGCGAAGCATTCGTTCATATAGGGCAGCAGATGGTCCAGCGCGCGCTGGGTGCGCGCGTGCGATTCCTCCGTGCCGTCGCCCAGCCGCACCAGCCAGTCGGCGCCGTGGTGCAGGTGGTAGCGCGCTTCCTTGATCGACTTCGACGCGATCGCCGCCAGGCCGGCATCGCGGCTGCCTTCGAGCGCGCCCCATAGCTCGACCATCAGCGCGCTGTACAGGAAGTTGCGCACGATGGTGATGGCGTAATCCCGGTCCGACGAGGCAGTCCCTGCCAGCGGCCCGCTGTGCGGCAACTCCAGCAGCGTCCAGTTGCGGAATTCGCGCTCGCCCCGCCAGTAGGCGTAGTCGTCCTCGTGGCGGGACCGGCCGGTCAGTTCGGCCTCCAGTTCGCCGGCGCGCGCATAGAGCAGGCGCGCCTGGCCGATCAGGTCCAGGCTGATATTGGCCAGCGCGATGTCCTCTTCCAGCACCGGGCCGTGGCCGCACCATTCGGCGTTGCGCTGGCCGAGGATCAGCGCGTTGTCGGCGAGCCGCAGCACGTACTGCCATCCGGCGGTGCGCGAGAGCGGCAGGCTCGCCAGCAGCGGCGACGTGGGGGAACTGAGCGTGGCGGTCATGCGCGGCCCTTGTTACATATGGTTGACTTCATCGGGCAGCTGATAGAAGGTCGGATGCCGGTAGATCTTGTCGGCCATCGGGTCGAACAGCTCCGCCTTCTCGTCGGGCACGCTGGCGGTGATCGCCGAGGACGGCACCACCCAGATCGACACGCCTTCCTGCCGCCGCGTATAGACGTCGCGCGCCATGCGCAGCGCCTGGTGCGCGTCGGCGGCATGCAGGCTGCCGCAATGCTTGTGTTCGAGGCCCTGCTTGCTGCGGACGAATACTTCCCACAGCGGCCATTCCTTTTGCGTCATCTTGCTGGTCTCCTGTCGGCCGGCTTGCTGGAGCGCTCGGCTCAGGCCGCTGCGCGGGCTTGGGCCGCCTCGCGCCGCGCCACCTTGGCGGCGTGGGCCAGCGCGGCCTCGCGTACCCAGGCGCCGTCCTCGTGCGCCTTGACGCGCGTCGCCAGCCGTTCGCGGTTGCACGGGCCGTCGCCGTTGATGACCCGCCAGAACTCGTCCCAGTCCAGCGGGCTGTAGTCATAGTGGCCGCGTTCCTCGTTCCAGCGCAGGCCGGGGTCCGGCAGCGTGACGCCGAGGACCTTGGCCTGCTCGACGGTCGCATCGACGAATTTCTGGCGCAGATCGTCGTTGGAGATCCGCTTGATGCCCCAGGCCATCGTCTGCGCGCTGTTGGTCGACGCCGCATCGGGCGGACCGAACATCATCAGCACCGGAAACCACCAGCGGTTGACCGCGTCCTGCACCATCTCGCGCTGCGCATCGGTGCCGCGCATCATCGCCAGCAGCGCGTCGAAGCCCTGGCGCTGGTGGAACGACTCTTCCTTGCAGATGCGGATCATCGCCCGGGCGTACGGACCGTAGGAGCAGCGGCACAGCGGGATCTGGTTCATGATCGCCGCGCCGTCGACCAGCCAGCCGATCACGCCGACGTCGGCCCAGGTCAGCGTCGGGTAGTTGAAGATCGACGAGTACTTCGCCTTGCCGCGATGCAGGGCATCGACCATCTCGTCGCGCGAGGTGCCCAGCGTCTCGGCCGCCGAATACAGATAGAGACCGTGGCCGCCTTCGTCCTGCACCTTGGCCAGCAGGATCGCCTTGCGCTTGAGCGACGGCGCGCGCGTGATCCAGTTGCCCTCGGGCAGCATGCCGATGATCTCGGAATGCGCATGCTGCGAAATCTGGCGGACCAGCGTCTTGCGGTAGGCGGCCGGCATCCAGTCCTGCGGCTCGATCTTGCCGTCCGCCGCCAGGCGCGCGTCGAACGCGGCCTGGGCCTCGGCATCGTCGATGGGGCTGGCGCCTTCGCTGGCCGCGCGCGGCGTGTCGGCCGGCAGCGGCGGTTGGGGCAGATCCAGGCTTTGGGTGTACATGACGCCTCCTCTGGCGGGTCTCGGCCATGCAAGGGCCGAGCGGTAGGAAGCATTATATATAAACCGACCGTTCGGTCAATTAATTGGCGGGCGCCGCAAGGCCGCTCCGATACGGCTTGCGATCAGGATTCGGGAACGAAGCGCACGTGTCCGCTGCGCAGCACGATGTTGCGCGAACGGGTCAGCTCGAACAGAGACTGGGCGATGCTTTCGATGCGCGGCCGGTGGTCGGTGAAGGCGCGTACGAGATCTTCCTCGCGAGGCGAGCGTGCGCCGAAGTGCGACTCGAGCGCTTCGGCGGTAATCGAATAACGGGACGGTTGACCGTTGACGGTGGCGGGACACGACAGCGTCAGGCTGGCTGCGCAGTAGGTGGGGACGCTGCTGGGAAACAGGATCTCAGACATGGCGTGCCTCGGCCGAAAGAGACGGGGGTCACGACCATTCTAGGATATCGGGCGGCACACGCCAGCCCGGCGCCTCGGCCGCCGACGGTTCCGTGCCCGGGTTTGCGCCGCGCCTCCGGGAGCGAGTACCCGCTTACTTCGCGGTATGGCGTCTGCTGCGTTGCAGCAACCGCTCGCCAACGCAGGCGGACAGCTTTCGTCCTTGACCGCAGGATGTGGACGAAAAAAAACCCGCGCAGGTTGTGCGCGGGCTGGAATCCACCGAGGTGGTGGAGGAGACAGACTTCACTATACGCGGCTTGCTGCGACGCACCAAGGTCCGCATACCAAAAAACCCGAAGGTGGCCCCAATCGGCACGATTTTGTTGTGTCGGTGCAACAGTCATCTGTCCCCATGCACCTTCAGCCCACTGCCGTCAATGGAAGAAGAGATAGGCGATGCCAATGGCGGCGACCAGGCCGACCGCGTCGGCGAACAACGCGCAGCCCAGCGCATGCCGGGTACGGCGCACATTGACGCTGCCGAAATAGACGGCCAGCACATAGAAGGTGGTTTCGGTCGATCCCTGGATGATCGCCGCCAGCTTGCCCTGGAAGGAGTCGACGCCGTAGGTCGTCATCACGTCGACCATCAGGCCGCGGGCGCCGGCGCCGGACAATATCTTCATCAGGCCGACCGGCAGCGCCGGCACGAAGTCGGTGTTCAGTCCGAGGCTCGCGATGCCCGCCGCCAGGGCCTGCATCAGCCAGTCCATGCCGCCGCTGGCGCGGAACAGCCCGATCGCGACCAGGATCGCGACCAGATAAGGAATGATCTGCACCGCCACGCCGAAGCCTTCCTTGGCGCCGTCGACGAAGGACTCGTAGACGTTGACCCGCCGCACGGCCCCGCACAACAGGAACAGCACGATCAGTCCCAGGATGAAGAGGCTGCCGGCCAGCGCGGTGACGGTGTCGACCTGCGGCGCCGGCGCATGGCGCAGCCACACCGCCAGACCGCCGAGCGCGGCCACGATGGTCAGCAACGTGCCCAGGATCGCGGGTTTGAGCAGATTGAGCCGCTGCGTCCAGGCCACGGCGACCAGGCCGGCCAGGCACGACACGCCTGTTGCCAGCAGCGTCGGCAGGAAGATGTCGGCGGCATTGAAGCCGACCAGCCCTTGCTTCAGCGCGACCGCCTGCCGCATCGCGATCACCGAGGTCGGAATCAGCGTCAGCCCCGCGGTATTGAGCACGATGAACATGATCTGCGCATTGGTCGCGGTGTCGGGCTTGTCGTTCAGCGTCTGCAGCTCGCGCATCGCGTTCAGGCCCAGCGGCGTCGCGGCGTTGTCGAGCCCCAGCATATTGGCCGAAACGTTCATCATCATCGCGCCCTGCGCGGGATGGCCTTGCGGAACCCCGGGGAACAGGTGGCGCAGCACCGGATTGACGACGCGCGCAAAGCCCTGCACCACGCCGCCACGCTCGCCGATCCGCATGATGCCCAGCCACAGCGCCATGATGCCGCCCAGGCTCAGCGAGATTTCGAAGGCGGTGCGGGCGCTGTCGAACAGGCTCGCCAGCATGGCCGGAAAGATGGCGGTATCGCCATGCGCCAGCCGCACGCAGCCGATGGCGAAGGCGGACAGGAAAAAGGACAGCCAGACCAGGTTCAATGCCATGGGCGTGGTGGCAAATAACGGCGCACGGGGCAGAGCGGGGGCGCGGCCCGCAGGACGAGCCGCAAGGACGGGCGCGTGTCGCGCAAGGCGCCTATCATAGCGCGCCGCTTGCTGCGGCCTGTGGCGTGGCGGCCTCGTCAGTCGGTTGCTGGTTGGGCACCCTGGGCCAGAGCCGCGCCCCGCTTGGCCAGCAGCTTGCGCAGGATCGAGCGATGGCAGCGCTGTTCGTCCTCGCAATAGCAGCCGATCGCAAAATCGGTCTGGTGTGACAGCGCGGCCAGCAGGTCGAGCGTGCGGCTGGCTTCCGGCTCCGCCATCTCGGCCTGGAAGCGGCGCTCAAAATGGCGCCAGGCCTTGTCGTCCTGCTCATGCTGGGCGTGCTTGGCCTCGGCAACCAGTTCGGGGGACGGTGACAGCAGCGGGAACCAGACATCGTAGAAGTCCCGGCTCGCGTATTCGCTGCGCGGCACGCCGCGGGGCGGCCGGCGTACCGTGCCGATCCGCAGCCCTTCACCGGCGCTGCGTGGGGTTCCGAGCCTGACGATGTGGACGGCCATGGCGGACGCTCCTGTCTTGGCGATGCGTGCGGTGTAGGCAAACGGCCGGCGCGGCGGCGCGCAATGAAGACCCGCCCGCCGCCAAGGCATCGACGAAGCGTCAGGCGGTTGCCGCCGGCTCCAGCCCCAGTTCGCGAATCATCGTTTCCCGCATCACGAACTTCTGCACCTTGCCGGTGACCGTCATCGGCATGTCGTCGACGAAACGAACATAACGCGGGATCTTGTAGTGCGCAATCTGGTCCCGGCAGAACTCCCGGATCTCGTCCTCGGTCGCGCTCTGCCCGGGTTTGAGCACGATCCACGCGCACAGCTCCTCGCCATACTTCGGATCGGGCACGCCGAACACCTGCACCGCCTGCACCTTCGGATGGCGGAACAGGAATTCCTCGATCTCGCGCGGATACAGGTTCTCGCCGCCGCGGATCACCATGTCCTTGACCCGGCCGACGATATTGCAATAGCCCTGTTCGTCGATCGTCGCCAGGTCGCCGGTATGCATCCAGCCGTCGCGAATCGCCTCGCGCGTGCGCGCGTCGTCTTCCCAATAGCCCAGCATCACCGAATAGCCGCGAGTGCACAGCTCGCCGGTGGCCCCGACCGGCACGACCTGTCCGGTTTCGTCGACGATCTTGCACTGCAGATGCGGCTGGACCCGGCCGACCGTCGCCACGCGCTTTTCCAGCGGATCGTCGGTCGCGCTCTGGAAGGAGACCGGGCTGGTCTCCGTCATGCCGTAGGCAATGGTGACTTCGGCCATATGCATGTCCTTGACCACGCGCTTCATCACCTCGATCGGGCACGGCGCGCCGGCCATGATGCCGGTGCGCAGCGAGGTGAAGTCGAATTTCGTGAAGTCGGGGTGGTCCAGCTGGGCGATGAACATCGTCGGCACGCCGTGCAGCGCGGTGCAGCGTTCCTCGTGCACGGCCTGCATGGTCGCCAGCGGGTCGAAGGCTTCGCCGGGGAAGATCATGCGCGCGCCGACGCTGACGCAGGCCAGCACCGACAGGACCATGCCGAAGCAGTGGTACAGCGGCACCGGGATGCACAGCGAATCGCGCTCGGTCAGCCGCATCGCCATCGCCACGAAGCGGCCGTTGTTGACCACGTTGTGGTGCGTCAGCGTGGCGCCCTTGGGGTTGCCGGTGGTCCCGCTGGTGAACTGGATATTGATCGGGTCGTGCGGGGCGAGCGCCGAACTGATGGCGTCCAGCCGGGCGGTATCCGGCGCGGACAGCACTTCGGCATAGCGAACCATGCCGGCGGTGTCTTCTTCGCCCATGCGCACCACCCATTGCAGTGCGGGCAGCCGTGCCGCGCGCAGTGTGCCCGGCTGGCTGTCGGCCAGTTCCGGCGCCAGCTTCTGCAGCATCTCGATATAGTTGCTCGTCTTGAAGCGCGCGGCGGTGATCAGCATCCGGACGCCGGCCTTGTTCAGCGCGTACTCGAGCTCGGCCAGCCGGTAGGCCGGATTGATATTGACCAGGATCGCGCCGATGCGGGCGGTGGCGAATTGGGTCACCAGCCACTCCTGCCGGTTCGGCGACCAGATGCCGACGCGGTCGCCGCGCGCGATGCCGCGCGCCAGCAGGCCGGTGGCCAGGCGGTCGATCTGCTCGCTGAACTGGCGCCAGGTCCAGCGGATTCCCTGCTCGCGGAAGACGACGGCTTCCGCATCCGGGTGGGCCGCCGCCGTGGCGGCCAGCAATTCGGCGATGGTCTGGTCCGACAGCGGCACGTCGGTGGCGCCAGCGACCAGCGACAGGCCGGCGTTCGGGATCAGCGTCATGGTTGTCTCCTTCGACTGATTGACTGAATCGTAGTCAGGGGTGCTTCTCCTATAGGTATGGGGCGCCAGCTTAGGCGAAGCGTTCCGCCGATGCTGTCACCGGTGCGACATTTGTTGTCTTTGAAGCACTTCAAGGTCGAATTCGGGTTTTTACTTAATTTGCTTGCCTTCGGCGGCGCCCTCCCTTAATATTCGCCCCCTCGCAGCCGAACGGCGGCGAGGTTGACGGGGAAGGCGAAGGCACTGCGGTGCTGGAGTCGCAGCAAAAAAGTGCTGACAACCTGTTGACGAGAAGCGAAATGTTCTGCATAATCTCGTTTCTCTGCTGCTGACAACGCAGCGACGCGAACGGCAAAGCCGGCGCGTGAGTTCTTTAACAAACGAACAACCGATAAGTGTGGGCGCTCGATAGCGGCAGTCACAGCGGATCTTCGGATCCGTGGCTCAAAAGTTATCAAGTGCTCGCACAGCAAAACGTGGCTTCGTCGGCGTCAAGACGATGGAGCCAGTCAGTTTTCTGAGAGTGAGCGACCGCTCGAAAGAGCGAGGTGTCCGTGGAGAGATTCGCGGCACCACAAGGGATTTGAACTGAAGAGTTTGATCCTGGCTCAGATTGAACGCTGGCGGCATGCCTTACACATGCAAGTCGAACGGCAGCGCGGGCTTCGGCCTGGCGGCGAGTGGCGAACGGGTGAGTAATACATCGGAACGTGCCCTGTTGTGGGGGATAACTAGTCGAAAGATTAGCTAATACCGCATACGACCTGAGGGTGAAAGCGGGGGACCGGTAACGGCCTCGCGCAATAGGAGCGGCCGATGTCTGATTAGCTAGTTGGTGGGGTAAAGGCCTACCAAGGCGACGATCAGTAGCTGGTCTGAGAGGACGATCAGCCACACTGGGACTGAGACACGGCCCAGACTCCTACGGGAGGCAGCAGTGGGGAATTTTGGACAATGGGGGCAACCCTGATCCAGCAATGCCGCGTGTGTGAAGAAGGCCTTCGGGTTGTAAAGCACTTTTGTCCGGAAAGAAATCGCGCTGGCTAATACCTGGCGTGGATGACGGTACCGGAAGAATAAGCACCGGCTAACTACGTGCCAGCAGCCGCGGTAATACGTAGGGTGCGAGCGTTAATCGGAATTACTGGGCGTAAAGCGTGCGCAGGCGGTTTTGTAAGACAGGCGTGAAATCCCCGGGCTCAACCTGGGAATTGCGCTTGTGACTGCAAGGCTAGAGTGCGTCAGAGGGGGGTAGAATTCCACGTGTAGCAGTGAAATGCGTAGAGATGTGGAGGAATACCGATGGCGAAGGCAGCCCCCTGGGACGAGACTGACGCTCATGCACGAAAGCGTGGGGAGCAAACAGGATTAGATACCCTGGTAGTCCACGCCCTAAACGATGTCAACTAGTTGTTGGGGATTCATTTCCTCAGTAACGTAGCTAACGCGTGAAGTTGACCGCCTGGGGAGTACGGTCGCAAGATTAAAACTCAAAGGAATTGACGGGGACCCGCACAAGCGGTGGATGATGTGGATTAATTCGATGCAACGCGAAAAACCTTACCTACCCTTGACATGCCACTAACGAAGCAGAGATGCATTAGGTGCCCGAAAGGGAAAGTGGACACAGGTGCTGCATGGCTGTCGTCAGCTCGTGTCGTGAGATGTTGGGTTAAGTCCCGCAACGAGCGCAACCCTTGTCTCTAGTTGCTACGCAAGGGCACTCTAGAGAGACTGCCGGTGACAAACCGGAGGAAGGTGGGGATGACGTCAAGTCCTCATGGCCCTTATGGGTAGGGCTTCACACGTCATACAATGGTGCGTACAGAGGGTTGCCAACCCGCGAGGGGGAGCTAATCCCAGAAAACGCATCGTAGTCCGGATCGTAGTCTGCAACTCGACTACGTGAAGCTGGAATCGCTAGTAATCGCGGATCAGCATGCCGCGGTGAATACGTTCCCGGGTCTTGTACACACCGCCCGTCACACCATGGGAGTGGGTTTTGCCAGAAGTAGGTAGCCTAACCGCAAGGAGGGCGCTTACCACGGCAGGGTTCATGACTGGGGTGAAGTCGTAACAAGGTAGCCGTATCGGAAGGTGCGGCTGGATCACCTCCTTTCCGAGCGCGACTGTTCTAAGTCGAGCGTTCACACTTATCGGTTGGTTCGAGTGTTACAGCCAAGGGTCTGTAGCTCAGGTGGTTAGAGCACCGTCTTGATAAGGCGGGGGTCGTAGGTTCAAGTCCTACCAGACCCACCAGTCTTCAGGGGGGATTAGCTCAGCTGGGAGAGCACCTGCTTTGCAAGCAGGGGGTCGTCGGTTCGATCCCGTCATCCTCCACCATTCACATGACAGAGGTTGTGTGAGAGCAAGACCAGGCAGTCGTCAAAGGCAAGCGCTTCAAGCCAAGCGTTTGCCTTTGGCGTTGGCCAAGACGATGCACGGTAAGTGCGTTGGCTGTTCTTTAACAAAATGGGATGTAGTAAAGGTGTCGCGACGCGTTGATGAGGCGCGTGGACGATCGAATCTGATCGCGCGATACCGGGTTGTGATTGTATCAACCAAAGTATTTAAGTGATCGAAAGATGACTTGGAATACGGCACAAATGCGAGAACTCAACCTGTAGCGGGGCGTTGTAGACGCACTCGTTATAGGGTCAAGCGAACAAGTGCATGTGGTGGATGCCTTGGCGATCACAGGCGATGAAGGACGCGGTAGCCTGCGAAAAGCTTCGGGGAGCTGGCAAACGAGCTTTGATCCGGAGATGTCCGAATGGGGAAACCCGGCCCGTATGGGTCATCCCACACTGAATCCATAGGTGTGGGAAGCGAACGCGGCGAACTGAAACATCTAAGTAGCTGCAGGAACAGAAATCAACCGAGATTCCCAAAGTAGTGGCGAACGAAATGGGATCAGCCTTGTACCTTTTAGCAGTGTGGTTAGCAAAACGGGATGGAAAGCCCGGCCATAGCAGGTGATAGCCCTGTATGCGAAAACCGCGTTGTGGAACTAGGGGTACGACAAGTAGGGCGGGACACGTGAAATCCTGTCTGAAGATGGGGGGACCATCCTCCAAGGCTAAATACTCGTGATCGACCGATAGTGAACCAGTACCGTGAGGGAAAGGCGAAAAGAACCCCGGGAGGGGAGTGAAATAGATCCTGAAACCGCATGCATACAAACAGTCGGAGCCTGGCAACGGGTGACGGCGTACCTTTTGTATAATGGGTCAGCGACTTACATTCAGTGGCAAGCTTAACCGGTTAGGGAAGGCGTAGCGAAAGCGAGTCCGAATAGGGCGATTGAGTCGCTGGGTGTAGACCCGAAACCAGACGATCTATCCATGGCCAGGTTGAAGGTGCGGTAACACGTACTGGAGGACCGAACCCACTAACGTTGAAAAGTTAGGGGATGAGCTGTGGATAGGGGTGAAAGGCTAAACAAGTCTGGAAATAGCTGGTTCTCTCCGAAAACTATTTAGGTAGTGCCTCGTGTCTCACCTTCGGGGGTAGAGCACTGTCATGGTTGGGGGGTCTATTGCTGATTACCCCGCCATAGCAAACTCCGAATACCGAAGAGTGCAATCACGGGAGACAGACATCGGGTGCTAACGTCCGGTGTCAAGAGGGAAACAACCCAGACCGCCAGCTAAGGTCCCCAAGATTGGCTAAGTGGGAAACGAAGTGGGAAGGCTAAAACAGTCAGGAGGTTGGCTTAGAAGCAGCCACCCTTTAAAGAAAGCGTAATAGCTCACTGATCGAGTCGTCCTGCGCGGAAGATGTAACGGGGCTAAGCCAGTCACCGAAGCTGCGGACGCGCCTTGTGCGCGTGGTAGGAGAGCGTTCCGTAAGCCTGTGAAGGTGTCTTGTAAAGGATGCTGGAGGTATCGGAAGTGCGAATGCTGACATGAGTAGCGATAAAGGGGGTGAAAGGCCCCCTCGCCGTAAGCCCAAGGTTTCCTACGCAACGTTCATCGGCGTAGGGTGAGTCGGCCCCTAAGGCGAGGCAGAGATGCGTAGCTGATGGGAAGCAGGTTAATATTCCTGCACCGTCGTATGATGCGATGGGGGGACGGATCGCGGAAGGTTGTCCGGGTGTTGGAAGTCCCGGTCCCTGCATTGGAGAAGGCGCTTTGGCAAATCCGGGCGCAGGATTCAAGGATGTGGGGCGAGCGGCCTAGTGCTGCGAAGCAATCGGAAGGGGTCCCAAGAAAAGCCTCTAAGCTTCAGTCATACGAGACCGTACCGCAAACCGACACAGGTGGGCGAGATGAGTATTCTAAGGCGCTTGAGAGAACTCGGGAGAAGGAACTCGGCAAATTGGTACCGTAACTTCGGGATAAGGTACGCCCTGGTAGCTTGACTGGCCTGCGCCAGAAGGGTGAAGGGGTTGCAATAAAATGGTGGCTGCGACTGTTTAATAAAAACACAGCACTCTGCAAACACGAAAGTGGACGTATAGGGTGTGACGCCTGCCCGGTGCCGGAAGATTAAATGATGGGGTGCAAGCTCTTGATTGAAGTCCCGGTAAACGGCGGCCGTAACTATAACGGTCCTAAGGTAGCGAAATTCCTTGTCGGGTAAGTTCCGACCTGCACGAATGGCGTAACGATGGCCACACTGTCTCCTCCCGAGACTCAGCGAAGTTGAAGTGTTTGTGATGATGCAATCTCCCCGCGGCTAGACGGAAAGACCCCATGAACCTTTACTGCAGCTTTGCATTGGACTTTGAACCGATCTGTGTAGGATAGGTGGGAGGCTTTGAAGCGAGGACGCCAGTTCTCGTGGAGCCGTCCTTGAAATACCACCCTGGTTTGTTTGAGGTTCTAACCTAGGCCCGTGAATCCGGGTCGGGGACAGTGCATGGTAGGCAGTTTGACTGGGGCGGTCTCCTCCCAAAGTGTAACGGAGGAGTTCGAAGGTACGCTTGGTACGGTCGGACATCGTACCTAAAGTGCAATGGCAAAAGCGTGCTTAACTGCGAGACCGACAAGTCGAGCAGGTGCGAAAGCAGGACATAGTGATCCGGTGGTTCTGAATGGAAGGGCCATCGCTCAACGGATAAAAGGTACTCTGGGGATAACAGGCTGATACCGCCCAAGAGTTCATATCGACGGCGGTGTTTGGCACCTCGATGTCGGCTCATCTCATCCTGGGGCTGTAGCCGGTCCCAAGGGTATGGCTGTTCGCCATTTAAAGAGGTACGTGAGCTGGGTTTAAAACGTCGTGAGACAGTTTGGTCCCTATCTGCCGTGGGCGTTGGAATCTTGACGGGGGCTGCTCCTAGTACGAGAGGACCGGAGTGGACGTACCGCTGGTGTACCTGTTGTCTCGCCAGAGGCATCGCAGGGTAGCTATGTACGGAAGAGATAACCGCTGAAAGCATCTAAGCGGGAAACTCGCCTGAAGATGAGGATTCCCTGGAGCCTCGAGCTCCTTGAAGGGTCGTTCAAGACCAGGACGTTGATAGGCTGGGTGTGGAAGCGCAGTAATGCGTTAAGCTAACCAGTACTAATTGCCCGTAAGGCTTGATCCTATAACCAGTGCGTTTAGCGCGTTCGATACGCGCCGCTGGTCTCCGCATACGTGCCATACAGCACAACCTACGCTACATCCCAATACGCCCGATTGGCCCCAAGCCAGTCCGGCAACCCTTTATGCCTGGTGACCATAGCAAGTCGGAACCACCCCTTCCCATCCCGAACAGGACCGTGAAACGACTTCGCGCCGATGATAGTGCGGACTACCCGTGTGAAAGTAGGTCATCGCCAGGCTCTCCATTCAAAAACGCCCCAGATCCCAACAGGTCTGGGGCGTTTTGCTTTGCGGCAGGGCCGGAAGCGCGTCCCGCGGTCGCCGCTCAGGTTGCTGAACAGGCATATCCCGGCGGCCTCCGGGGCGATCCAGGACGGTTTCGCGGGCCCCTATAGGGTGAGAGGACATCGTTTCCGATGTCCGCGAAGATGGTTCGCCACGGGCCGCCGCAGCCCGATCCCGCCGACGATCGAACAAGCCGTTTTCCTTGCAAAGTAGCCGGAAAGCGCTTGACAGGCGGGGGCGATTACACCATAATCGCAAGTTCTCTGCGGAGAGGTGCCCGAGTGGCTAAAGGGGGCAGACTGTAAATCTGTTGGCTTACGCCTACGTTGGTTCGAATCCAACCCTCTCCACCAGAATGCAATGCAGCAGCAGTTCCGGCAATGTCGGTGAAGTGAAGTAACCCGGGCGGGTGTAGCTCAATGGTAGAGCAGAAGCCTTCCAAGCTTACGACGAGGGTTCGATTCCCTTCACCCGCTCCAGCAGGATTGCTGCAACGCAGTCATCAAGTTTCGCCCATGTGGCTCAGTGGTAGAGCACTCCCTTGGTAAGGGAGAGGTCGGCAGTTCGATCCTGCCCATGGGCACCAAATACCGCACTGGCAATATCGCTACCGAGACAGGAGTCGCGAAATGGCAAAGGAAAAGTTCGAGCGGACTAAGCCGCACGTGAACGTTGGTACGATTGGTCACGTTGACCACGGCAAGACGACGCTGACGGCGGCGATTGCGACGGTGCTGGCTTCGAAGTTCGGCGGTGCCGCCAAGAAGTACGACGAAATCGATGCGGCGCCGGAAGAGAAGGCACGCGGTATTACCATCAACACCGCGCACGTCGAGTACGAGACGGCCAACCGCCACTACGCGCACGTTGACTGCCCGGGCCACGCGGACTACGTCAAGAACATGATCACGGGCGCCGCGCAGATGGACGGCGCGATCCTGGTGTGCTCGGCCGCTGACGGCCCGATGCCGCAGACGCGCGAGCACATCCTGCTGGCCCGTCAGGTCGGCGTGCCGTACATCATCGTGTTCCTGAACAAGTGCGACATGGTGGACGACGCCGAGCTGCTCGAGCTGGTGGAAATGGAAGTGCGCGAGCTGCTGTCGAAGTACGAGTTCCCCGGCGACGACACCCCGATCATCAAGGGTTCGGCCAAGCTGGCGCTCGAAGGCGACAAGGGCGACCTGGGCGAAGAGGCGATCATGCGCCTGGCCGAGGCGCTGGACACCTACATCCCGACGCCGGAGCGCGCCGTGGACGGTACGTTCCTGATGCCGGTCGAAGACGTGTTCTCGATCTCGGGCCGCGGTACCGTGGTGACCGGCCGTATCGAGCGTGGCGTGATCAAGGTCGGCGAGGAAATCGAAATCGTCGGTATCCGCCCGACGGTCAAGACCACCTGCACCGGCGTGGAAATGTTCCGCAAGCTGCTGGACCAGGGCCAGGCTGGCGACAACGTCGGTCTGCTGCTGCGCGGCACCAAGCGTGAAGACGTCGAGCGCGGCCAGGTGCTGTGCAAGCCGGGTTCGATCAAGCCGCACACGCACTTCACCGGCGAGGTGTACATCCTGTCGAAGGACGAAGGCGGCCGTCACACCCCGTTCTTCAACAACTACCGTCCGCAGTTCTATTTCCGTACGACCGACGTGACCGGCTCGATCGAGCTGCCGAAGGACAAGGAAATGGTCATGCCGGGCGACAACGTGTCGATCACCGTCAAGCTGATCGCCCCGATCGCGATGGAAGAAGGCCTGCGCTTCGCCATCCGTGAAGGCGGCCGCACCGTCGGCGCCGGCGTCGTCGCCAAGATCCTGGACTAAGCAGTCACGACAGCAAGCGCGGCACCAACCGGCCGCGTTTGCCGCCAGTGGGGTTGGCTCCAGCCGACCCCAAAGTTGTTTTAGGGGTATAGCTCAACTGGCAGAGCGTCGGTCTCCAAAACCGAAGGTTGGGGGTTCGATTCCCTCTGCCCCTGCCAATTCAATCAGCCGCGTCGGGCGGATCCACGAAGGATCCATCGTGACGCGGCTTAGTCTCGTTTGCGAAACATGGCCAATCCCAACGTCGAAACCGTCAACACCTCCAGTGGCAAGTGGCTGCTGGGCGTGGCCGTGCTGCTCGTGGTGGCCGGCGTGATCGGTTTCTACGCGCTGGCGCAGCAGCCTGGCTACGTGCGCGGCGCCGCGCTGTTCGCCGGCATCGCGCTCGGCGTGATCGTCGCGCTGGTGTCCGCGCCGGGCAAGGAATTCGTGGGATTCGCCAGGGAATCGTACCGGGAAGTCCGCAAGGTGGTGTGGCCGACCCGCAAGGAAGCCGGACAGATGACGGGCCTGGTGTTCGTCTTCGTGGTCGTGATGGCGCTGTTCTTGTGGTCGGCCGACAAACTGATCGAGTGGGTGATCTTCTCCCTCGTGCTGGGCTGGAAATAAGGGAAAGGACATGACGGACGACGCAAAGCAGGAATCCACTCCTACGCAGCCGCCTTCGAAGAAGCGCTGGTACGTGGTCCACGCTTACTCCGGCATGGAGAAGAGCGTGCAGCGCGCACTGCAGGAACGCATCGAGCGCGCGGAGATGCAGGACAAGTTCGGACGCATTCTGGTGCCGTCCGAAGAGGTGATCGAAATGAAGGGCGGTCAGCGTTCGGTGACCGAGCGGCGCTTCTTCCCGGGCTACGTGCTCGTGGAAATGGAGATGACCGACGAGACGTGGCACCTGGTCAAGAACACCAGCAAGGTCACCGGCTTCGTCGGCGGCGCGCGCAACCGTCCGAGTCCGATTTCCCAGAAGGAAGTCGACAAGATCATGACGCAGATGCAGGAAGGCGTCGAGAAGCCGCGGCCCAAGACGCTGTTCGAGGTGGGCGAAATGGTGCGCGTCAAGGACGGCCCGTTCACCGACTTCAACGGCAACGTGGAAGAGGTCAATTACGAGAAGTCGCGCCTGCGCGTCTCGGTGACCATCTTCGGCCGCGCGACCCCGGTCGAGCTCGAGTTCGGCCAGGTCGAGAAGGTCTGATCGATCTGCTTGCTACAGGATTCGCAGGGCCGCGCCGCCTTCGGCAGTGCGACCGGCGACGCTCCGCAAGGGGCACAAGAGGAGCGTGAGGCCGATCCCGCCACAGGCGGACGGCGACAGCGCGTTACGACTCAACAGGACCGACTGCCCAACGTACAGCGGTCCGGATTGGAGTAAAGATGGCCAAGAAGATTATTGGCTTTATCAAGCTGCAGATCCCGGCTGGTAAAGCGAACCCCTCCCCGCCCGTGGGCCCGGCACTGGGTCAGCGCGGCCTGAACATCATGGAGTTCTGCAAGGCGTTCAACGCGCAGACCCAGGGTATGGAACCCGGCCTGCCGGTGCCGGTGGTGATCACCGCCTTCGCCGACAAGAGCTTCACCTTCGTGATGAAGTCGCCGCCGGCCACCGTGCTGATCAAGAAGGCTGCCGGCATCACCAAGGGTTCGGCCAAGCCGCACACCGACAAGGTTGGCAAGATCACCCGCGCCCAGGCTGAAGACATCGCCAAGGCCAAGAACGCCGACCTGACCGCCGCCGATCTGGACGCGGCAGTGCGCACCATCGCCGGCTCGGCCCGCTCGATGGGTATCACCGTGGAGGGTCTGTAAATGGCTAAGGTTTCGAAGCGCGTAGCGGCCAACAAGGCCAAGATCGAACGCACCAAGTTCTACCCGATCGACGAGGCGCTGGGCCTGGTCAAGGAATGCGCGTCGGCCAAGTTCGACGAGTCGATCGACGTCGCCGTGCAACTGGGCATCGACGCCAAGAAGTCGGACCAGGTGGTTCGTGGCTCGGTGGTGCTGCCCGCCGGTACCGGCAAGTCGGTTCGCGTGGCGGTCTTCGCCCAGGGCGACAAGGCCGAAGCGGCCAAGGCCGCCGGCGCCGACGTGGTTGGCATGGAAGACCTGGCCGAGCAAGTCAAGGCGGGCAACCTGAACTTCGACGTCGTGATCGCTTCGCCGGACACGATGCGCATCGTCGGTACGCTGGGCCAGATCCTCGGTCCGCGCGGCCTGATGCCGAACCCGAAGGTCGGTACCGTGACCCCCGACGTGGCCCAGGCCGTCAAGAACGCCAAGGCCGGTCAGGTCCAGTTCCGTGTCGACAAGGCCGGTATCATCCACGCGACCATCGGCCGCCGGTCGTTCGAGGACGCCGCGCTCAAGAGCAACCTGTCCGCGCTGATCGACGCGCTGGTCAAGGCCAAGCCGGCCACCAGCAAGGGCGTCTACCTGCGCAAGATCGCGGTCTCGTCGACCATGGGCGTGGGCGTTCGCGTCGACCAGACTTCGCTGGCCGCCTAAGCGATTGGAAATACGCTGGCCACATGCTGGCCAGTCTGCCGACCGGACCCGATAACACCGGTCGGCAAAGCATTCGAGGTTCCGGCCCCGCGCCGGGACCGGCCCGCCACGGCGGGCCACAGAAAGGCTTTGGGCAGTGGTGCCGGCGCCAGCCGCCGGTCCCGCTGGTTATCAAAGACCGCTGGCGGTCATGTTCGCGCGCAAGCTGCGCATGGCCTTAATCGGTGGGACCGTACACGGCAGCAAGGTGACGGCAGCCTGCCCGCCAGCGTAGATGGCGAACCCGAAGGTTGGAATGGTCCGGGGCGAGATCCCCGGGTGATTCGGGCCAATCGGACGCCGTTCGTTTGGACTGATGCAACGTGCTCCGTCGCCGGAGTGCCGCGCATCGTTTTGGAGCTTAACCGTGCCACTCAATATTGAAGATAAGAAGGCCGTCGTTGCTGAGGTGTCGGCGCAAGTCGCCAAAGCCCAGACCATCGTCGTGGCCGAATATCGCGGCATCACGGTTGGCGATCTGACCAAGCTGCGTGCCACCGCCCGCGAGCAAGGCGTCTACCTGCGCGTTCTGAAGAACACGCTGGCTCGCCGCGCCGTGGAAGGTACGCCGTTTGCCGCGCTCGCGGAGCAACTGACCGGTCCGCTGATCTACGGGATTTCCGAAGATGCAGTGGCCTCGGCCAAGGTTCTGAACGACTTCGCCAAGACCAACGACAAGCTGGTCCTGCGCGCCGGTTCGTTCGACGGCAAGGTGCTCGATGTCAACGCCGTCAAGGCGCTGGCTTCGATCCCGAGCCGCGACCAACTGATTGCTCAGCTGCTTGGCGTCATGCAAGCGCCGGTGTCGGGCTTTGCCCGCCTGCTGGCCGCGCTGGCCGAGAAGAAGAGCGAAGGTGCCCCCGCCGAGGAAGGCGCCGCGGCCTAAGGCCAGGCTCGTCCCGATCGCAATACCGATACCGAATCAAATCTAGGAGTATTTCCAAATGGCAATCACCAAAGACGACATCCTCGAAGCCGTTGGCGCGATGTCCGTGATGGAACTGAACGACCTGGTCAAGGCGTTCGAAGAGAAGTTTGGCGTGTCCGCCGCAGCGATGGCCGTGGCCGCCGCTCCGGGCGCTGGTGGCGCTGGCGCTGCTGCTGAAGAGAAGACCGAATTCAACGTCGTGCTGGCCGAAGTCGGCGCGAACAAGGTCGGCGTCATCAAGGCAGTTCGCGAAATCACCGGCCTGGGCCTGAAGGAAGCCAAGGACCTGGTCGATGGCGCACCGAAGCCCGTCAAGGAAGGCGTGGACAAGGCTACCGCCGACGAAGCTAAGAAGAAGCTGGAAGAAGCCGGCGCGAAGGTCGAAGTCAAGTAAGTGGTACTCGCGTGCCCTCCGGCACGCGAATGGGGCTGGCAAAGGGGAAATCCCGGCGCCAGCCTTTTTGCGCTTCTGTGATGTGTGTTTTATTGGCCACCCATCCGAGCGTAAAGTGATGTAGTGCCTACTCGGCGTCGGGGTGAACCTCGGGGCCGCAGCAGAGGCCAAACATCAGTGGCACACTAAGCGGTTGCTGCTGATGTTTGTCTTCTGAACCGACTGCAGAAGACAAGTTTGGTCGGGTGTTCCCCGGACCGGCGCGTGTGGATGATGGCGCCGGTTCGCAGCGTGCGGACACCGTCAGCCAGAGGTTGGTAGCGGCCAACCGCCAAATCCCCTCCCAGTCGCTGAACACCTCAGGCGCCGGTCAGGTCCAGCCAGCCCTGCGATGATTCGGAGATCCCATGGCGTACAGCTTCACCGAAAAGAAGCGCATTCGCAAAAGCTTTGCGAAGCGCGCGACGGTTCACCAGGTTCCATTCCTGCTAGCCACCCAGATCGAATCGTACACCCAGTTCTTGCAAGCGGATACGCCACCCGCGCGTCGCAAGAGCGAAGGCCTGCAAGCGGCCTTCAACGCAATTTTCCCCATCGTCTCCCATAACGGGCTCGCCCGTATGGAGTTCGTTTCGTACCACCTGTCCAACCCGCCGTTCGACGTCAAGGAATGTCAGCAGCGTGGCCTGACCTTCCACTCGGCCCTGCGCGCCAAGGTTCGCCTGATCATCAACGATCGCGAGAATCCGGGCAAGGTCAAGGAGGTCAAGGAGCAGGAAGTCTACATGGGCGAGATTCCGCTCATGACCTCGACCGGCTCGTTCGTGATCAACGGCACCGAGCGCGTGATCGTCTCGCAGCTGCACCGTTCGCCGGGCGTGTTCTTCGAGCACGACAAGGGCAAGACGCACAGCTCGGGCAAGCTGCTGTTCTCGGCACGGATCATTCCGTACCGCGGCTCGTGGCTGGACTTCGAGTTCGACCCGAAGGACATCCTGTACTTCCGGGTCGACCGCCGCCGCAAGATGCCGGTGACGATCCTGCTCAAGTCGATCGGCCTGACGCCGGAACAGATCCTCGCGCACTTCTTCGTGTTCGACAACTTCACGCTGCAGGCCGAAGGCGCGCAGCTCGAGTTCGTGCCCGAGCGCCTGCGCGGTGAAGTCGCGCGCTTCGACATCGCCGACAAGAACGGCCGTGTCGTGGTCGAGAAGGACAAGCGGATCAACGCCAAGCACATCCGTGACCTGGAGTCCGCCGGCACCAAGCTGATCAGCGTGCCGGAAGACTATCTGCTGGGCCGCGTGCTGGCCAAGAACATCATCGACCCGGATACCGGCGAGGTGATCGCCAATGCCAACGACGAGCTGACCGAAACGCTGCTCGAGTCGCTGCGCGAAGCCGGCGTCAAGCAGATCCAGACGCTGTACACCAACGATCTGGATCAGGGTCCGTACATCTCGCAGACCCTGCGCACCGACGACACCGCCGACCAGACCGCGGCCCGTATCGCGATCTACCGGATGATGCGCCCGGGCGAGCCGCCCACCGAGGACGCCGTCGAAGCGCTGTTCCAGCGCCTGTTCTACAGCGAAGAGTCGTACGACCTGTCGCGCGTCGGCCGCATGAAGGTCAACAGCCGCCTGGGCCGCCCGAGCGGCGAGGGCAGCATGGTGCTGCAGGACGAGGACATCCTCGAGACCATCAAGATCCTGGTCAACCTGCGCAACGGCAAGGGTGAAGTCGACGACATCGACCACCTGGGCAACCGCCGCGTGCGTTGCGTCGGCGAACTGGCCGAGAACCAGTTCCGCGCCGGCCTGTCGCGCGTGGAGCGCGCCGTCAAGGAACGTCTGGGCCAGGCCGAGACCGAGAACCTGATGCCGCACGACCTGATCAACTCGAAGCCGATCTCGTCGGCGATCCGCGAGTTCTTCGGTTCGTCGCAGCTGTCGCAGTTCATGGACCAGACCAACCCGCTGTCCGAGATCACGCACAAGCGCCGAGTGTCCGCGCTGGGCCCGGGCGGTCTGACGCGCGAACGCGCGGGCTTCGAAGTCCGCGACGTGCACCCGACCCACTATGGCCGCGTGTGCCCGATCGAAACGCCGGAAGGTCCGAACATCGGTCTGATCAACTCGCTGGCGCTGTACGCCCGCCTGAACGAGTACGGCTTCCTCGAAACGCCGTACCGCAAGGTCGAGAACGGCAAGCTGACCGACCAGGTCGACTACCTGTCGGCGATCGAGGAAGGCAAGTACGTGGTGGCGCAGGCCAACGCGACGGTCGATGCCGACGGCAACCTGATCGACGAACTGGTGTCGGCCCGTGAAGGCAGCGAGCGCGAGACTCGCATGGTCACGCCGGACCGCGTGCAGTACATCGACGTCGCGCCGTCGCAGATCGTGTCGGCGGCAGCCTCGCTGGTGCCGTTCCTCGAGCACGATGACGCGAACCGTGCGCTGATGGGCGCGAACATGCAGCGTCAGGCCGTGCCCTGCCTGCGTCCGGACAAGCCGCTGGTCGGCACCGGCATCGAGCGCACCGTCGCGGTCGACTCGGGCACCGCCGTGCAGGCGACCCGTGGCGGCGTGGTTGACTATGTCGACGCGAACCGTATCGTGATCCGCGTCAACGACGATGAAGCCGTGGCCGGCGAAGTCGGCGTGGACATCTACAACCTGATCAAGTACACGCGTTCGAACCAGAACACGAACATCAACCAGCGTCCGATGGTCAAGGTGGGCGACCACGTGGCCCGCGGCGACGTGATTGCCGATGGCGCCTCGACCGACCTGGGCGAGCTCGCGCTCGGCCAGAACATGCTGGTCGCGTTCATGCCCTGGAACGGCTACAACTTCGAAGACTCGATCCTGATCTCGGAACGCGTCGTTGCCGAAGACCGCTACACCTCGATCCACATCGAGGAGCTGTCGGTCGTCGCCCGCGACACCAAGCTCGGACCCGAGGAAATCACGCGCGACATCTCGAACCTGGCCGAAGCGCAACTGGCCCGTCTGGACGAGTCCGGCATCACCTACATCGGTGCCGAGGTCGAAGCCGGCGACGTGCTGGTCGGCAAGGTCACGCCCAAGGGCGAGACCCAGCTGACGCCGGAAGAGAAGCTGCTGCGCGCGATCTTCGGCGAGAAGGCGTCCGACGTGAAGGACACCTCGCTGCGCGTGCCCTCGGGCATGAGCGGCATCGTGATCGACGTGCAGGTCTTCACCCGTGAGGGCGTGACCCGCGACAAGCGCGCGCAGTCGATCATCGACGACGAACTGAAGCGCTATCGCCTGGACCTGAACGACCAGCTGCGTATCGTCGAGGGCGACGCCTTCCAGCGTCTGGAACGTCTGCTGATCGACAAGACCGTCAACGGCGGTCCGAAGAAGCTGGCCAAGGGCGCGAAGCTGACCAAGGAGTACCTGGACGATCTGGACAAGTACCACTGGTTCGACATCCGTCCGGCCGACGAGGAAGTCGCGGCCCAGCTCGAGGCGGTCAAGGAAGCGATCGAGCAGAAGCGCCACGAGTTCGACCTGGCCTTCGAGGAAAAGCGCAAGAAGCTGACCCAGGGCGACGAGCTGCCCCCGGGCGTGATCAAGATGGTCAAGGTGTACCTGGCCGTCAAGCGCCGCCTGCAGCCTGGCGACAAGATGGCCGGCCGTCACGGCAACAAGGGCGTGGTGTCGAAGATCGTGCCGATCGAAGACATGCCCTACATGGCCGACGGCACGCCTGCCGACATCGTGCTGAACCCGCTCGGCGTGCCGTCGCGGATGAACGTGGGTCAGATTCTCGAGACCCACCTGGGCTGGGCCGCGCGCGGTCTGGGCCAGCGCATCGGCGACATGCTCAAGGCACAGGCCAAGGCGCAGGAACTGCGCGCCCTGCTCGCTCAGATCTACAACGAGAGCGGCAAGGCCGAAGACCTCGACAGCCTGTCGGACGCCGAAGTGCTGGAGCTGGCGAACAACCTGAAGAAGGGCGTGCCCTTCGCGACCCCGGTGTTCGACGGCGCGCACGAGGCCGAAATCCGCCGCATGCTGGATCTGGCGTATCCGGACGAGGTGGCCAAGGAGAAGGGCCTGACGGCGTCCAAGCAGCAGGTCACGCTGTACGACGGCCGCACCGGCGAAGCGTTCGAGCGTCCGGTCACGCTGGGTGTGATGCACATGCTCAAGCTGCACCACCTGGTCGACGACAAGATGCACGCCCGCTCGACCGGCCCGTACTCGCTGGTCACCCAGCAGCCGCTGGGCGGCAAGGCGCAGTTCGGCGGCCAGCGTTTCGGCGAAATGGAAGTGTGGGCGCTGGAAGCGTATGGCGCCTCCTACGTGCTGCAGGAAATGCTGACGGTCAAGTCCGACGACGTGAACGGCCGTACCAAGGTGTACGAGAACATCGTCAAGGGCGAGCACTCGATCGATGCCGGCATGCCGGAGTCGTTCAACGTGCTGGTGAAGGAAATCCGCTCGCTGGGTATCGATATCGATCTGGATCGCTATTGATCGACAGATCGAAACGGAGACGGCAGTGAAGCCGTCTCCGGCGGATTTCCCACAGGATGAATGCCGGCGGCCCGTTACCTCGGGCCGGCGGCGAAACAAGGAGTTGCAATGAAAGCATTGCTCGATCTCTTTAAGCAGGTTCAGCAGGAAGAGCAGTTCGACGCGATCAAGATCGGTCTGGCCTCGCCCGAGAAGATCCGCTCGTGGTCGTACGGCGAAGTCAAGAAGCCGGAAACCATCAACTACCGCACGTTCAAGCCCGAGCGCGACGGTCTGTTCTGCGCCAAGATCTTCGGTCCGATCAAGGACTACGAGTGCCTGTGCGGCAAGTACAAGCGCCTGAAGCACCGCGGCGTGATCTGCGAGAAGTGCGGCGTCGAAGTGACGCTGGCGAAGGTGCGCCGCGAGCGCATGGGCCATATCGAACTGGCCGCGCCGACCGCGCACATCTGGTTCCTGAAGTCGCTGCCGTCGCGTCTGGGCATGGTGCTCGACATGACGCTGCGCGACATCGAGCGCGTGCTGTATTTCGAAGCGTTCGTGGTGCTCGAGCCCGGCATGACCCCGCTCAAAAAGAGCCAGATCATGTCCGAGGACGACTACATCGCGAAGTGCGAGGAGTACGGCGAGGGCGAATTCGTCGCGATGATGGGTGCCGAGGGCATCCGTGAACTGCTGCGCGGCATCGACATCGAGAAGCAGATCGAACAGATCCGCGCCGAGCTGCAGGCCACCGGTTCCGAAGCCAAGATCAAGAAGTACGCCAAGCGCCTGAAGGTGCTCGAGGCCTTCCAGCGTTCGGGCATCAAGCCCGAGTGGATGATCCTCGAAGTGCTGCCGGTGCTGCCGCCCGAACTGCGTCCGCTGGTGCCGCTGGACGGCGGCCGCTTCGCGACCTCGGACCTGAACGACCTGTATCGCCGCGTGATCAACCGCAACAACCGGTTGAAGCGCCTGCTCGAGCTGAAGGCCCCTGAAATCATCGTGCGCAACGAAAAGCGCATGCTGCAGGAAGCGGTCGACTCGCTGCTGGACAACGGCCGTCGCGGCAAGGCGATGACCGGCGCCAACAAGCGTCCGCTGAAGTCGCTGGCAGAGATGATCAAGGGCAAGGGCGGTCGTTTCCGTCAGAACCTGCTGGGCAAGCGCGTCGACTACTCGGGCCGTTCGGTCATCGTGGTCGGCCCGACGCTGAAGCTGCACCAGTGCGGCCTGCCCAAGCTGATGGCGCTGGAGCTGTTCAAGCCCTTCATCTTCCACAAGCTGGAAACGATGGGCATCGCCACCACCATCAAGGCGGCCAAGAAGGAAGTCGAAAGCCAGACGCCGGTCGTGTGGGACATCCTCGAAGAGGTCATCCGCGAGCACCCGGTGATGCTGAACCGCGCGCCGACGCTGCACCGCCTGGGCATCCAGGCCTTCGAGCCGGTGCTGATCGAAGGCAAGGCGATCCAGCTGCATCCGCTCGTCTGCGCGGCGTTCAACGCCGACTTCGACGGCGACCAGATGGCCGTCCACGTGCCGCTGTCGCTGGAAGCGCAGATGGAAGCCCGCACGCTGATGCTGGCGTCGAACAACGTGCTGTTCCCGGCCAACGGCGACCCGTCGATCGTGCCGTCGCAGGACGTGGTGCTGGGCCTGTACTACACCACCCGCGACAAGATCAACGGCAAGGGCGAGGGCATGACCTTCGCCGACGTCAGCGAGGTGATCCGCGCCTACGAGAACAAGGAAGTCGAACTGGCTTCGCGCGTGAACGTGCGCATCACCGAGTATGAGCTGGTCGACAAGGACGCCGAGGGCGACGCGCGCTTCGCGCCGAAGATCACGCTGCAGGCCACCACGGTCGGCCGCGCGATCCTGTCCGAGATCCTGCCGAAGGGCCTGCCGTTCTCGGTGCTGAACAAGCCGCTGAAGAAGAAGGAAATCTCGCGCCTGATCAACACCGCATTCCGCAAGTGCGGCCTGCGCGAGACGGTGATCTTCGCCGACAAGCTGCTGCAGTCGGGCTTCCGCCTGGCTACGCGCGCCGGTATCTCGATCGCGATCGACGACATGCTGGTGCCGCCGCAGAAGGAAAGGATCATCGCCGACGCCGCGGCCAAGGTGAAGGAATACGACAAGCAGTACATGTCGGGTCTGGTGACGGACCAGGAGCGCTACAACAACGTCGTGGACATCTGGGGCGCCGCCGGCGACCAGGTCGGCAAGGCGATGATGGAGCAGCTGCAGCACGAGGACGTGGTCGACCGCAACGGCAACACCGTCAAGCAGGAGTCGTTCAACTCCATCTACATGATGGCCGACTCGGGCGCACGGGGTTCCGCGGCGCAGATCCGTCAGCTGGCCGGTATGCGTGGCCTGATGGCCAAGCCGGACGGCTCGATCATCGAGACGCCGATTACCGCGAACTTCCGCGAAGGCCTGAACGTTCTGCAGTACTTCATCTCGACCCACGGTGCGCGTAAGGGCCTGGCCGATACCGCGCTGAAGACCGCGAACTCGGGTTACCTGACCCGTCGTCTGGTCGACGTGACGCAGGATCTGGTGGTGGTCGAGGAGGATTGCGGCACCACCAACGGCGTCGCCATGAAGGCGCTGGTCGAGGGCGGTGAAGTCATCGAAGCGCTGCGCGACCGTATCCTGGGCCGCGTGACGGTGTCGGACGTCGTCAACCCCGAGACGCAGGAAACGGCGATCGAGGCTGGCACGCTGCTCGACGAAGACCTGGTCGACCTGATCGACCAGATCGGCGTCGACGAGGTCAAGGTCCGTACCCCGCTGTCGTGCGACACGCGCTACGGCCTGTGCGCCAAGTGCTATGGCCGCGATCTGGGCCGCGGCACGCTGGTCAACACCGGCGAGGCGGTCGGCGTGATCGCCGCGCAGTCGATCGGCGAGCCGGGTACGCAGCTGACGATGCGGACGTTCCACATCGGTGGTGCGGCATCGCGTGCGGCGGTCGCCTCGAGCGTCGAAGCGAAGGCCACCGGTACGGTGCGCTTCACCGCGACGATGCGCTATGTGACCAACGCCAAGGGCGAACTGATCGTGATCTCGCGTTCGGGCGAGGCGCTGATCACCGACGACCACGGCCGCGAGCGCGAGCGCCACAAGATTCCGTACGGCGCCACGCTGCTGGTGCAGGACGGCCAGGCGATCAAGGCGGGCACGCAACTGGCGACCTGGGACGCGCTGACGCGCCCGATCGTGTCGGAGTACTCGGGCACGATCAAGTTCGAGAACGTCGAGGAAGGCGTGACCGTCGCCAAGCAGATGGACGAGGTCACCGGTCTGTCGACGCTGGTCGTGATCGACGCCAAGCGCCGTACGGCTGCTACCAAGGGCCTGCGCCCGCAGGTGAAGCTGCTCGACGCCAACGGCCAGGAAGTCAAGATTCCGGGCACGGACCACTCCGTGACCATCGGCTTCCAGGTCGGCGCGCTGATCACCGTCAAGGACGGTCAGCAGGTGCACGTCGGTGAAGTGCTGGCGCGTATCCCGACCGAGTCGCAGAAGACCCGCGACATTACCGGTGGTCTGCCGCGCGTGGCCGAGCTGTTCGAAGCGCGTTCGCCGAAGGACGCCGCCGTGCTGGCGGAAGTCACCGGTACCGTGTCGTTCGGCAAGGACACCAAGGGCAAGCAGCGTCTGGTCATCACCGACCTCGACGGCAATGCGCACGAGTTCCTGATCGCCAAGGAAAAGCAGGTGCTGGTCCACGACGGCCAGGTGGTGAACAAGGGCGAGATGATCGTCGAGGGTCCGGCGGATCCGCACGACATCCTGCGCCTGAAGGGCATCGAGGAACTGGCGCACTACATCGTCGACGAAGTGCAGGACGTCTACCGTCTGCAGGGCGTGAAGATCAACGACAAGCACATCGAAGTGATCGTGCGTCAGATGCTGCGCCGCGTGCAGATCGTCGATGTCGGCGACACCAAGTTCATCCCGGGTGAACAGGTGGAGCGCTCGGAGCTGCTGGACGAAAACGACCGCGTGATCGCGGAAGGCAAGCGTCCGGCGACCTACGAGAACCTGCTGCTCGGTATCACCAAGGCGTCGCTGTCGACCGACAGCTTCATCTCGGCGGCATCGTTCCAGGAAACGACGCGCGTGCTGACCGAGGCCGCGATCATGGGCAAGACCGACGACCTGCGTGGTCTGAAGGAAAACGTGATCGTGGGCCGCCTGATCCCGGCCGGTACGGGCCTGGCCTACCACCGCGCCCGCAAGGCGCGCGAGGCGGCCGAGCGCGAACGCGCCCAGGCGATCTCCGACGAAGAGCAGTCGCTGTTCATGGAGCCGTCGGAGGTGCATGCCACCACCGAGAACGGCGGGGACAACCCGGCGGTCTGAGGCCGATGCGGTAACGCTGTAACGCCGCTGTAGCGCCGCTGTAGCGCAGTAGCGAAAAAGCCCGGTGCGAGAGATCGCACCGGGCTTTTTTTCGCCCATCGTCAGAGGCGGCGACAGTCTGTACACAACACGGCGTGAGCCGCTTCAGACGTAGGCACGCGCGGCGATGGTGACCGCGGCGGTGGCCGCGGTTGGCGACACGGTGTCGCTGGAGGCGAAGCCGCCCGGCTTCTCCAGCGTCTTCATGATCAGGTCGGACAGCATGCCGAACTCGCGCGAGCCCAGCTTCTGGCCATATTGCTTCAGGAAGGCGTCGATCGGGACGCCGGCGTTGCGCAGCGACTTGATCTCCGAATCGCTGAGCGTCAGGGTTTCGTAGTTGCCGCTTTGCTGCGACAGCCTGGCCAGTTCATTGGCCTGTTCGCGATAGAACGTCGCGGCGGCGAACAGGTCCAGGTCGCCGCTGGCGTTGACCGACTTGGCCTCGGCGGCGCCGACGACGTCCGATGCCTGCGCCGGCGCGGCGAGCGGCTGGACCGCGGGTTGGGGATGGGAGACGGGGGATACAAGCATGGTAAAGCTCCAGGAAACTTCAAAAGACTGCGATGGTTCTGATCGTCGTCTTCGTTGCGTGCACAACGATGGGACGAGGCAGATCTTCGTTGCCGAAACGGCGCGTTGTCTTGCGGTTTCCGGAGCCGGTTTGGGGTTCTCGAACCAGTCGTCGTGCGACACACAAGGACTCGACGAAAACCGCAAATCGACGGCCTTCCCGTGTGATACGGCCAGGACCTGATTCCACTCGCCGCATCGACATGGCAGCGGCGTTCGGGCTTGCACGCGCGCCGGCCGTGATGCCGTGGGCGCGATGGCGGGCTTCGTCACGATTCGAAGGGATCGGGAGCCAGTGCGGTGGTATGGTTACGCCTTTCCGATACGTTGCCCGTTCCCCGCTGTTCCTATGTCTGCTGCCCTGGCGATTCTGAAGGATGTTTTCGGCTATCACGCCTTCCGTGGCCGCCAGGCGGAAATCATCGAGCACGTGGCCGAAGGCGGCGACTGCCTGGTGCTGATGCCAACCGGCGGCGGCAAGTCGCTGTGTTATCAGATTCCGGCGCTGCTGCGCCAACGCGCCGGCCATGGCGTCGGCATCGTGGTATCGCCGCTGATCGCGCTGATGCAGGACCAGGTCGCGGCGCTGACCGAAGCCGGCGTGCGCGCCGCGGTGCTGAACTCCACGCTGACCGGCGCGCAGGCGTCGGCGGTCGAGCGCGACCTGCTGGCCGGCCGCCTCGAGATCCTGTACGTCGCGCCGGAACGGCTGATGACGCCGCGCTTCCAGGACCTGCTGGACCGCACGCGCGTGGGCCTGTTCGCGATCGACGAGGCGCACTGCGTCTCGCAGTGGGGCCACGACTTCCGGCCGGAATACATCCAGCTGTCGGTGCTGCACGAACGCTTCCCGCAAGTCCCGCGCATCGCGCTGACCGCGACCGCGGACGACGTGACGCGGCAGGAAATCGTCGAGCGCCTGGCGCTGGACGACGCGCGTGTCTTCCTGTCGAGCTTCGATCGTCCCAATATCCGCTATCGCATCGTCGAGAAGGACAACGCGCGCCAGCAGCTGCTGGCCTTCATCAAGGCCGAGCACATGGCCGCGGACGGCACCCATGACAGCGGCATCGTCTACTGCCTGTCGCGCCGCAAGGTCGAGGAGACCGCCGACTGGCTGCGCGGCCACGGCATCAACGCGCTGCCGTACCACGCCGGCATGGAGGCCGCCGTGCGGCAGCAGCACCAGGCGCGCTTTCGCGACGAGGAAGGGCTGGTGATGGTCGCGACGATTGCCTTCGGCATGGGCATCGACAAGCCGGACGTCCGCTTCGTCGCCCACCTCGACCTGCCCAAGAGCATGGAAGGCTATTACCAGGAGACAGGCCGGGCCGGCCGCGACGGCCTGCCGGCGAACGCCTGGATGGCCTATGGCCTGGGCGACGTGGTGCAGCAGAAGCGGATGATCGACGAGTCGGAGGCCGACGAAACGCACAAGCGCGTGTCGTCGGCCAAGCTCGACGCGCTGCTGGGCCTGTGCGAGACCGCCGGCTGCCGCCGCGTGCGCATCCTCGCGTATTTCGGCGAGACCAGCGAGCCCTGCGGCAACTGCGATACCTGCCTGGAGCCGCCGGCGACCTGGGACGGCACGCGCGAGGCGCAGATGGCGCTGTCCTGCGTCTACCGCACCGCGCAGGCGAGTCGCGTGCACTTCGGCGCTACCCATCTGATCGACGTGCTGCGCGGCAACGCG
This sequence comes from Cupriavidus sp. JZ107, assembly GCF_053903255.1. Lineage (NCBI taxonomy): Bacteria > Pseudomonadati > Pseudomonadota > Betaproteobacteria > Burkholderiales > Burkholderiaceae > Cupriavidus > Cupriavidus sp. JZ107. Next base: position 221,391 of record NZ_CP096481.1, read on the forward strand.
ACCGAGAAGATCCGGCAATGGGGCCACGACAAGGTGTCGACCTTCGGCATCGGCGCCGACCGGTCGGTGTCCGAATGGCATGCGATCTTCCGGCAGCTGATCGCGCACGGCCTGCTGGTGATCGACCATGGCGGCCACGGCGCGCTGCTGCTGGGCGAATCGGCGCGGGCGGTGCTCAAGGGCGAGACCAGCATCACGCTGCGCCGCCAGGTCAGCAAGCCGGCGCGCGGCGAACGCGGCGAGAGGGGAGGGGCGGGGCGTGGCAACCGGGTCGACCATACCGCCCAGATGGACGAGCAGCAGCTGGCCAACTGGGAGGCGCTGCGCCGCTGGCGCACCGAGACGGCGCGCGAGCACGGCGTGCCGGCCTACGTGATCTTCCACGACGCAACGCTGGCCGAACTGGCGCGCAGCGCGCCCGACAGCATGGCGGAGCTGGCCGAGGTGCCGGGCATCGGCGCGGCCAAGCTGGAGCGCTATGGCGACGAGCTGCTGGAAGTGCTGCAGAAAGCATGAGCTGCGACCTCGCCGCAGGCAGGTTGCCGGCCCCCCGGAGGGCCTGAACGAAACTGCCGGGCGCGGCCGTCTCATCAAGCGATCTGCCCCAGGTAAACCGCTTGACCGTTGATCGGTGTGCTGCTAGCATGCCGGATTCGAGTTTTTGGCTTCGGATTTCGCTCGCGCGTCGTTTGGTGGCACCCAGTGTCCGGCGATCGCCCCGGCAGACAGGTCATCCCTGGCCTGGCCGGCCCAGCGGGATCCCAGGCGAGCTCGCGCTCTTTGGCAAGTCTGGTTGTTCACACAGTCCCGTCCCAGAGCGTTCTGCTCATCTGCTCCCGCCCAAAACCCGTCCTACCGTTTCGTCGATCGTCGTCGCGCTTGCGGGCGTGCCGCCGGTTCGTCGCCGAAGCGGTGTTTTTTTGTAAAACCAAGCTGGATTGAACAATGCCAACTATCAACCAACTGGTTCGCAAGCCGCGCGTCTCTGAAGTCATCAAGAGCAAGAGCCCGGCGCTTGAGAACTGCCCCCAACGCCGTGGCGTGTGCACCCGTGTGTACACCACCACGCCGAAGAAGCCGAACTCGGCACTGCGTAAGGTCGCCAAGGTGCGTCTGACCAACGGTTTCGAGGTCATCTCGTATATCGGCGGTGAAGGCCACAACCTGCAGGAACACTCGGTCGTGCTGATCCGCGGTGGTCGTGTCAAGGACTTGCCGGGTGTGCGTTACCACATCGTGCGCGGTTCGCTCGACCTGCAAGGCGTCAAGGACCGCAAGCAAGCGCGTTCGAAGTACGGCGCGAAGCGTCCGAAGGCTGCCTAAGCCTGCAACACAAGCGATGGTGGCTGGCGCGCAGCGTCATGTTGCTGTCAACAAGCGGCGGTACAACGGCCCATTTGCTGCGCCGTGCCGTCGAGTAAGTGGTCCACCCGGCGAATTTGCCGCGCCCAGAGCGGAAGGCAAGCTAGTTGGTGGCCGGAGCGCGGAAGACCCCGCACTCAACTGAATCCAAAGGAAAGAAGATGCCACGTCGTCGTGAAGTCCCCAAGCGGGAAATCCTGCCTGATCCGAAGTTCGGTAACGTCGAAGTTGCCAAGTTCATGAACGTGCTGATGCTGGACGGCAAGAAGTCGGTTGCCGAGCGCATCGTATATGGCGCGTTCGACCAGATCGAAAAGAAGGCAGGCAAGGCCCCCATCGAAGTGTTCTCCGTTGCAATCAACAACGTGAAGCCGGTGGTGGAAGTGAAGAGCCGCCGCGTCGGTGGCGCCAACTATCAGGTTCCGGTCGAAGTCCGTCCGTCGCGTCGTTTGGCATTGGCGATGCGTTGGCTGCGCGAGGCCGCGAAGAAACGCAGCGAGAAGTCGATGGCGCTGCGCCTGGCAGGTGAGCTGCTCGAAGCCGCGGAAGGCCGTGGTGGCGCGATGAAGAAGCGCGACGAAGTGCACCGCATGGCCGAAGCCAACAAGGCGTTCTCGCACTTCCGCTTCTAAAGCGCGCGGGATTCGCAGTTGGTTGCCGGGCGGGCTGTGTTTTTACACATCTCGCCCGTTTGTGTTAGGGGCGTAGGCCAAGAGATGCCGGCGCCTCACTGACGAATTAGAGGATTAAAGTGGCTCGTAAGACTCCCATCGAGCGTTACCGCAACATCGGTATCTCGGCTCACATTGACGCGGGTAAAACCACCACCACCGAGCGCATCCTGTTCTACACCGGTGTGAACCACAAGATCGGTGAAGTGCACGACGGCGCCGCCACGATGGACTGGATGGAGCAGGAACAGGAGCGTGGCATCACGATCACCTCGGCTGCGACCACCGCCTTCTGGAAGGGCATGGCCGGCAACTACCCCGAGCACCGCTTCAACATCATCGACACCCCGGGCCACGTGGACTTCACCATCGAGGTGGAGCGTTCCATGCGCGTGCTGGACGGTGCCTGCATGGTGTACTGCGCCGTGGGCGGCGTGCAGCCGCAGTCCGAAACCGTCTGGCGTCAGGCCAACAAGTACGGCGTGCCGCGTCTGGCGTTCGTCAACAAGATGGACCGTACCGGCGCCAACTTCTTCAAGGTCTACGAGCAGCTGAAGACCCGCCTGAAGGCCAATCCGGTGCCCGTGGTGGTGCCGATCGGCGCTGAAGACGGCTTCCAGGGCGTGATCGACCTGCTGGAAATGAAGGCGATCATCTGGGACGAAGCCAGCCAGGGCGTGAAGTTCGAATACAAGGACATCCCGGCCGAGCTGCAGGCGACCGCTGACGAATGGCGCGAGAAGATGGTCGAGTCCGCCGCCGAAGCCAGCGAAGAGCTGATGGAAAAGTACCTGGGCGGCGAAGAGCTGACCCGCGAAGAGATCGTCAAGGCGCTGCGTGACCGTACCATCGCCTGCGAAATCCAGCCGATGCTGTGCGGCACCGCGTTCAAGAACAAGGGCGTGCAGCGCATGCTCGACGCCGTGATCGACTTCCTGCCGTCGCCGGTCGATATTCCGCCGGTCAAGGGCGTGGACGAAAGCGACGACGAGAAGAAGCTCGAGCGCAAGGCCGACGACAACGAGAAGTTCTCGGCGCTGGCGTTCAAGATCATGACCGACCCGTTCGTCGGCCAGCTGATCTTCTTCCGCGTCTACTCGGGCAAGATCAATTCGGGCGACACCGTGTACAACCCGGTGAAGCAGAAGAAGGAGCGTCTGGGCCGTATTCTGCAGATGCACGCCAACCAGCGCGAAGAAATCAAGGAAGTGCTGGCCGGCGACATCGCCGCCGCGGTGGGCTTGAAGGATGCCACCACGGGCGACACGCTGTGCGATCCGTCGGCACCGATCGTGCTCGAGCGCATGGTGTTCCCCGAGCCGGTGATCTCGCAGGCCGTCGAGCCGAAGACCAAGGCCGACCAGGAAAAGATGGGCATCGCCCTGAACCGCCTGGCCGCCGAAGATCCGTCGTTCCGCGTGCGTACCGATGAAGAATCGGGCCAGACCATCATTTCGGGCATGGGCGAGCTGCACCTCGAAATTCTGGTCGACCGCATGAAGCGCGAATTCGGCGTGGAAGCCAATATCGGCGCGCCGCAGGTGGCCTACCGCGAAACCATCCGCAAGAAGGCCGAGGACGTCGAAGGCAAGTTCGTCAAGCAATCGGGCGGCCGCGGCCAGTACGGCCACGCCGTGATCACGCTGGAACCGCAGGAGCCGGGCAAGGGCTTCGAGTTCATCGACGCCATCAAGGGCGGTGTGATTCCTCGCGAATACATCCCGGCGGTCGAGAAGGGCATCGTCGACACGCTGCAGGCCGGTATTCTGGCGGGCTTCCCGGTGGTGGACGTGAAGGTCACGCTGACGTTCGGTTCGTACCACGACGTGGACTCGAACGAAAACGCGTTCCGCATGGCCGGTTCGATGGCGTTCAAGGAAGCCATGCGCAAGGCCAGCCCGGTTCTGCTCGAGCCGATGATGGCCGTGGAAGTGGAAACGCCGGAAGACTACACCGGTACCGTGATGGGCGACCTGTCGTCCCGCCGCGGCATCGTGCAGGGCATGGACGACATGGTGGGCGGCGGCAAGATCATCAAGGCCGAAGTCCCGCTGTCGGAAATGTTCGGTTATTCGACCGCGCTGCGCTCGGCCACGCAAGGCCGCGCCACCTACACCATGGAATTCAAGCACTACGCCGAGGCACCGAAGAACATCGCCGAAGCAGTGATGGCGGCCAAGGGCAAGTAAACAGGCTGTATGCCGCCGCGCCCGCGAGGGCGCGGCGGCGTGATGAATCGACAAGACTGCATTCCATTAGGAGCTGAAAAAAATGGCAAAGGAAAAGTTCGAGCGGACTAAGCCGCACGTGAACGTTGGTACGATTGGTCACGTTGACCACGGCAAGACCACGCTGACCGCAGCGATCGCCACGGTGCTGGCAGCGAAGTTCGGTGGTGCGGCCAAGAAGTACGACGAAATCGATGCGGCGCCGGAAGAGAAGGCACGCGGTATTACCATCAACACCGCGCACGTCGAGTACGAGACGGCCAACCGCCACTACGCGCACGTTGACTGCCCGGGCCACGCGGACTACGTCAAGAACATGATCACGGGCGCCGCGCAGATGGACGGCGCGATCCTGGTGTGCTCGGCCGCTGACGGCCCGATGCCGCAGACGCGCGAGCACATCCTGCTGGCCCGTCAGGTCGGCGTGCCGTACATCATCGTGTTCCTGAACAAGTGCGACATGGTGGACGACGCCGAGCTGCTCGAGCTGGTGGAAATGGAAGTGCGCGAGCTGCTGTCGAAGTACGAGTTCCCCGGCGACGACACCCCGATCATCAAGGGTTCGGCCAAGCTGGCGCTCGAAGGCGACAAGGGCGACCTGGGCGAAGAGGCGATCATGCGCCTGGCCGAGGCGCTGGACACCTACATCCCGACGCCGGAGCGCGCCGTGGACGGTACGTTCCTGATGCCGGTCGAAGACGTGTTCTCGATCTCGGGCCGCGGTACCGTGGTGACCGGCCGTATCGAGCGTGGCGTGATCAAGGTCGGCGAGGAAATCGAAATCGTCGGTATCCGCCCGACGGTCAAGACCACCTGCACCGGCGTGGAAATGTTCCGCAAGCTGCTGGACCAGGGCCAGGCTGGCGACAACGTCGGTCTGCTGCTGCGCGGCACCAAGCGTGAAGACGTCGAGCGCGGCCAGGTGCTGTGCAAGCCGGGTTCGATCAAGCCGCACACGCACTTCACCGGCGAGGTGTACATCCTGTCGAAGGACGAAGGCGGCCGTCACACCCCGTTCTTCAACAACTACCGTCCGCAGTTCTATTTCCGTACGACCGACGTGACCGGCTCGATCGAGCTGCCGAAGGACAAGGAAATGGTCATGCCGGGCGACAACGTGTCGATCACCGTCAAGCTGATCGCCCCGATCGCGATGGAAGAAGGCCTGCGCTTCGCCATCCGTGAAGGCGGCCGCACCGTCGGCGCCGGCGTCGTCGCCAAGATCCTGGACTAAGCCAGGCTGTCGGGACGGGCGGCTACCGTCCGTCCCTGCTACCACCGGGCCGATGACGGCCCATCGCTCTTTTAAGGAAAAATCATGCAGAACCAGAAGATCCGTATCCGCCTGAAGGCTTTCGACTATCGCCTGATCGACCAGTCGGCCGCCGAAATCGTGGATACCGCCAAGCGCACCGGCGCGATCGTCAAGGGCCCGGTTCCCCTGCCGACCCGCATCGAGCGCTTCGACATCCTGCGTTCGCCGCACGTGAACAAGACCAGCCGCGATCAATTCGAGATCCGCACCCATCAGCGTCTGCTGGACATCGTCGATCCGTCGGAAAAGACCGTCGACGCGCTGATGAAGCTGGACCTGCCGGCTGGCGTGGACGTCGAGATCAAGGTGTAATCGATCCGACGAGACCGGCCGCGCCCGCGGCCGCTCTGCAGTGGAACGGCGAACGCGAGTTCGCCGTTTTCCTTTTTCGGTGCCGAAACGCCGAAATAGCGACGTATCAACCACGTTGCAACAGCAAATCCCCTGTTTGCTGAACGCCTTGCCAGATTGCAGTTGCCCTTTCCAGAAGGGTGCGATATAGTGTAAGGCTACCCATCTATCTATGGGTATTGGGCTGGCCGTTTTGGCCGTGCGCCGTCTCTTTTGCGCAAGCCCCCGACACCAGAAACACTCAACACGTTTCGTGTATCAATCAGCCCCGGCCAATCGCAGCCGGGAATGGAGCAAACCATGAGCCTTGGCCTTGTAGGTCGCAAGGTTGGCATGACCCGTATTTTCACGGACGACGGTGAAGCGATTCCCGTGACCGTGATCGAGGTCGGCGACAACCGCGTGACGCAAATCAAGACGGACGAGACCGACGGTTATACCGCGGTGCAAGTCACCTTCGGCGCCCGGCGCGCAAGCCGCGTCACCAAGCCGCTGGCGGGTCATCTCGCCAAAGCCGGCGTGGAAGCGGGCGAAGTCATCAAAGAATTCCGCGTGGACGCAGCCAAGGCTGCCGAGCTGCAAGCCGGCGGCACGCTGTCGGTCGACCTGTTCGCGGTCGGTCAGAAGATCGACGTGCAGGGCGTGACGATCGGTAAGGGCTACGCCGGTACCATCAAGCGCTACCACTTCGCGTCGGGCCGTGCCACCCACGGTAACTCGCGTTCGCACAACGTGCCGGGTTCGATCGGTATGGCGCAGGATCCGGGCCGTGTGTTCCCGGGCAAGCGCATGACCGGCCACCTCGGTGACGTCACGCGTACCGTCCAAAACCTGGTCATCGCCAAGATCGACGCAGAGCGCAAGCTGCTGCTGGTCAAGGGCGCTATCCCGGGTTCGAAGGGCGGCAAAGTCATCGTTACCCCGGCCGTCAAGGCCAAAGCTGCGGCTTAAGGAGCGGACACATGGAACTTAAGCTCCTCCAGGACAACGGTCAGATCGGTGCGGGCGTCGCTGCCTCGCCCGAAGTCTTCGGCCGCGATTACAACGAAGCTCTGGTTCACCAGATCGTCGTCGCTTACCAGGCCAACGCGCGTAGCGGCAACCGGAAGCAGAAGGACCGCGAAGAGGTCAAGCACACCACGAAGAAGCCGTGGCGTCAGAAGGGTACGGGCCGTGCTCGTGCCGGTATGTCCTCGTCGCCGCTGTGGCGCGGGGGCGGCCGTATCTTCCCGAACTCGCCGGAAGAGAACTTCAGCCAGAAGGTCAACAAGAAGATGTTCCGTGCCGGCATGCGCTCGATCTATTCGCAGCTGGCCCGGGAAGGTCGTATCAACGTGGTGGAGGGTTTCTCCGTCGACGCGCCCAAGACCAAGCTGCTGGCCGACAAGTTCAAGGCCATGGGTCTGGACTCGGTGCTGATCATCACCGACAACCTCGACGAAAACCTCTACCTGGCATCGCGCAACCTGCCGCACGTGGCGGTTGTCGAGCCGCGCCACGCCGATCCGCTGTCGCTCGTGCACTACAAGAAGGTGCTGGTGACCAAGGCGGCCGTCGCGCAGATCGAGGAGTTGCTCAAATGACGCAAGTAGCCAAGAACGATCATCGTTTGATGCAGGTGCTGCTCGCGCCGGTGGTTTCCGAAAAGGCAACCCTGGTCGCCGACAAGAACGAACAAGTGGTGTTCGAAGTCGCTCGCGACGCCAACAAGGCGGAAGTGAAGGCGGCGGTCGAACTGCTGTTCAAGGTCGAGGTGCAGTCCGTTCAGATCCTGAACCAGAAGGGCAAGCAAAAGCGTTTCGGTCGCTTCATGGGTCGTCGCAACCATGTGAAGAAGGCCTACGTGTCGCTGAAGCCGGGTCAGGAAATCAATTTTGAAGCGGAGGCCAAGTAATCATGGCACTCGTCAAGACCAAGCCGACTTCCCCGGGTCGTCGCTCGATGGTGAAGGTTGTCAACCGCAACCTGCACAAGGGCGATCCGTACGCGCCGCTGCTGGAAAAGCAATTCCAGAAGTCGGGCCGTAACAACAATGGCCACATCACCACCCGTCACAAGGGCGGTGGCCACAAGCATCACTACCGTGTGATCGACTTCAAGCGCAACGACAAGGACGGCATCCCCGCCAAGGTCGAGCGCCTGGAATACGATCCGAACCGCAGCGCCAACATCGCGCTGGTGCTGTTCGCCGACGGCGAGCGCCGCTACATCATCGCCACCAAGGGCATGGTTGCCGGCCAGCAGCTGATGAACGGCTCGGAAGCCCCGATCAAGGCCGGCAACAACCTGCCGATCCGCAACATCCCGGTCGGTACCACGATCAACAACGTGGAAATGCTGCCGGGCAAGGGTGCTCAGATCGCGCGTGCCGCCGGCGGTTCCGCCGTGCTGCTGGCTCGCGAAGGCGTCTACGCCCAGGTGCGTCTGCGCTCCGGTGAAGTGCGCCGCGTGCATATCGAATGCCGCGCCACCATCGGTGAAGTGGGCAACGAAGAGCACAGCCTGCGCGTGATCGGCAAGGCCGGCGCGACCCGCTGGCGCGGTATTCGCCCGACCGTCCGCGGCGTGGTGATGAACCCGATCGACCACCCGCACGGTGGTGGTGAAGGCCGTACCGCTGCTGGTCGCGATCCTGTGTCGCCGTGGGGCACCCCGACCAAGGGTTACCGCACCCGCAGCAACAAGCGCACTGCCAGCATGATCGTGCAGCGCCGCCACAAGCGTTAATCGGTAGGTAGGAGCTAAACACATGACTCGTTCTGCAAAAAAGGGTCCTTTCTGTGACGCCCACCTGCTGAAGAAGGTGGAAACGGCTGTCAGCGGCAAGGACAAGAAACCCATCAAGACGTGGTCGCGCCGCTCGACCATTCTGCCGGAGTTCATCGGCCTGACGATCGCCGTCCACAACGGCCGTCAACACGTGCCGGTGTACGTCACGGAAAACATGGTTGGCCACAAGCTCGGTGAATTTGCGCTGACGCGCACGTTCAAGGGCCACGCGGCTGACAAGAAAGCGAAGAGGTAAGGTGCCATCATGGAAGTGAAAGCGATTCATCGCGGTGCCCGCATCTCCGCCCAGAAGACGCGCCTGGTCGCCGACCAGATCCGTGGTCTGCCGATCGAGCGCGCGCTCAACATCCTGACGTTCAGCCCGAAAAAGGCTGCCGGGATCGTGAAGAAGGTGGTCGAATCGGCCATCGCCAACGCCGAGCACAATGAAGGTGCCGACATCGACGAGCTGAAGGTCAAATCGATCTACGTCGACAAGGCAACCTCGCTCAAGCGCTTCACCGCACGGGCAAAGGGCCGCGGCAACCGCATCGAGAAACAAACCTGTCACATCACTGTGACGCTCGGCAACTAAGGAGTCACGATGGGACAGAAGATTCATCCGACTGGCTTCCGTCTGGCCGTCAGCCGTAACTGGGCTTCGCGTTGGTACGCCAACAACACGAAGTTCGCCGGCATGCTGAAGGAAGACATCGAAGTTCGCGACTTTCTGAAGAAGAAGCTCAAGAACGCTTCGGTGGGCCGCGTCGTCATCGAGCGCCCTGCCCGCAATGCCCGTCTCACCATCTACAGCTCGCGTCCGGGCGTGGTGATCGGCAAGAAGGGTGAGGACATCGAACTGCTGAAGGCCGAGCTGCAGCGTCGCATGGGCGTGCCCGTGCACGTGAACATCGAGGAAATCCGCAAGCCGGAAACCGATGCGCAGCTGATCGCCGACTCGATCACCCAGCAGCTCGAGCGCCGCATCATGTTCCGCCGCGCGATGAAGCGCGCGATGCAGAACGCGATGCGCCTGGGCGCCCAGGGTATCAAGATCATGAGCTCGGGCCGTCTGAACGGTATCGAAATCGCACGTACCGAGTGGTATCGCGAGGGCCGCGTGCCCCTGCACACCCTGCGTGCCGACATCGACTACGGCTTCTCCGAAGCAGAAACCACCTACGGCATCATCGGTGTCAAGGTGTGGGTCTACAAGGGTGATCACCTCGGCCGCAACGACGCGCCGGTGGTGGAAGAGCCGCAAGACGAACGTCGTCGTCGCCCGGGTCGTCCGGACGGTCGCCGTCGTGACGGTGAAGGCCGTCCGGGTGGCAACCGCCGCGGTGGCGCTGGTGCCGGTCGCCGCGCTGCGCCTGGCGCAGACGCGAAGAGTGGAGAATAACGATGCTGCAACCGAAGCGCAGAAAATATCGCAAGGAGCAGAAAGGCCGCAACACGGGTAAGGCTACCCGTGGCAACGCCGTGTCTTTCGGCGAATTCGGCCTGAAGGCAATGGGCCGCGGCCGTCTGACGGCTCGTCAGATCGAGTCGGCACGTCGTGCGATGACCCGCCACATCAAGCGTGGCGGCCGCATCTGGATCCGGATCTTCCCGGACAAGCCGATCTCGAAGAAGCCTGCCGAAGTCCGTATGGGTAACGGCAAGGGCAATCCGGAGTACTACGTGGCTGAGATCCAGCCGGGCAAGATGCTGTACGAAATGGATGGCGTGAGCGAAGAGCTGGCGCGTGAGGCGTTCCGCCTCGCGGCGGCCAAGCTGCCGATCGCGACCAATTTCGTGGTGCGCCAGGTCGGGACGTAAGGAGAGCAGGGATGAAAGCATCCGAACTTCGCGGCAAGGACGCCGCAGGCCTGAACCAGGAGCTCTCCGAGCTCCTGAAGGCCCAATTTAGCCTGCGCATGCAAAAGGCCACCCAACAGCTGCAGAACACCAGCCAGCTGAAGAAGGTGCGCAAGGACATCGCGCGGGTGCATACCGTGCTGAACGAAAAGGCGAACTCGAAATGACTGAAACTGCAAAAACGGAATCGTCGCTTCGCCGTACGCTGGTCGGCCGTGTGGTAAGCGACAAGATGGACAAGACCGTGACGGTCCTGGTCGAAAACCGTGTCAAGCACCCGCTGTATGGCAAGTACGTGCTGCGCTCGAAGAAGTACAAGGCGCATGACGAAGCCAACCAGTACAAGGAAGGCGACAAGGTCGAGATCCAGGAAGGCCGTCCGATCTCGCGGACCAAGTCCTGGGTCGTTTCCCGGCTGGTCGAAGCAGCGCGCGTCATCTAAGAACCAACAGGTTCTCGGTTGACTTGCAGGTCCAGGGTTATGTGCTATAATCCTGGACTTCCGCTTTATTGCGGCCGTCTCTTGTAACACCACCCGGGCGGTCCGTTAAAGCGAACCCCAGGCCTAGCGGCTCCTGACAGTCACACCGTTCAGACCGCCTGGCACACCGACTTCAAGTTGATCAACCCAAACGGTGACTGGCGCAATGCCGGTGGCCGACGGGACCAAGACTGACCGGCGGGCGTACCTTTTTCGTGGGCCCGGTGGATTAAGTTGGGAAGACAAACACCATGATTCAGACAGAAAGCCGGCTCGAAGTGGCCGATAACACGGGTGCGCGCGAAGTGCTGTGCATCAAAGTGCTGGGTGGGTCCAAGCGCCGCTATGCGAGCGTAGGCGACATCATCAAGGTGACCGTCAAGGACGCAGCGCCGCGCGGTCGTGTGAAGAAGGGCGACATCTACAACGCCGTCGTGGTCCGCACCGCCAAGGGCGTGCGCCGCGCGGACGGTTCGCTCGTCAAGTTCGACGGCAATGCCGCTGTCCTGCTGAACAACAAGCTCGAGCCGATCGGCACCCGTATCTTCGGGCCGGTGACTCGTGAACTCCGTACCGAGCGTTTCATGAAGATCGTGTCGCTCGCGCCGGAAGTGCTGTAAGGAGCCGCCATGAACAAGATTCGCAAAGGCGACGAGGTCATCGTCCTGACCGGCAAGGACAAGGGCAAGCGCGGCAAGGTCCAGGCCGTGCTGGGCGACAAGGTCGCCGTCGAGGGCGTGAACGTCGCGAAGAAGCACGCACGTCCGAACCCGATGCTGGGCACGACCGGCGGCGTGATCGACAAGGTCATGCCCCTGCATATTTCCAACGTTGCGCTCGTGGATGCCAATGGCAAGCCGTCGCGCGTCGGCATCAAGCTGGTGGAAGGCAAGCGCGTGCGCGTGCTCAAGACCACCGGCGCCGTCGTCGCCGCTTGATTCTGGGCACGGATAGGAGTTGAGCATGGCAGCACGTCTGCAAGAGCAGTACAAAGAACAGGTCGTTCCGGCCCTGATGAAGAAGTTCGGCTACAAGTCGGTCATGGAGGTGCCCCGCATCACCAAGATCACGCTGAACATGGGTCTGGGCGAAGCCATCAATGACAAGAAGGTCATCGAGCTGGCAGTGGGCGACCTGACCAAGATCGCTGGTCAGAAGCCGGTCGTGACGAAGGCCCGCAAGGCCATCGCCGGCTTCAAGATTCGCCAGGGCTATCCCATCGGTGCGATGGTGACCCTGCGTGGCGAACGGATGTGGGAATTCCTGGACCGTTTCGTCACCGTGGCCCTGCCGCGCGTGCGCGATTTCCGTGGTGTGTCCGGCAAGTCGTTCGACGGCCGTGGCAACTACAACATCGGTGTGAAAGAGCAGATCATCTTCCCCGAAATCGAGTACGACAAGATCGACGCGCTGCGCGGTCTGAACATCAGCATCACGACGACGGCGAAGAATGACGAGGAAGCCAAGGAGCTCCTCGCGGCATTCAAGTTCCCGTTCCGCAATTAAGGGGTAACCGTGGCTAAATTGGCTCTGATTGAACGTGAGAAGAAGCGCGCGAAGCTCGCGGCGAAGTACGCCGAGAAGCGCGCTGCCCTCAAGGCCATCATCGACGACCAAGCGAAGTCGGAAGAAGAGCGTTACGAAGCGCGCCTGGAGCTGCAACAGCTGCCGCGCAACGCCAATCCGACCCGCCAGCGCAATCGCTGCGCGATCACCGGTCGTCCCCGCGGTACCTTCCGCAAGTTTGGCCTGGCGCGTAACAAGATCCGTGAAATCGCCTTCAAGGGCGAAATTCCGGGTCTGACGAAAGCCAGCTGGTAATTACGCACAGGCTACAGGAGAAACAGTATGAGCATGAGCGATCCTATCGCCGATATGCTGACGCGCATCCGCAACGCCCAGGGCGTGCAGAAGGCGTCGGTTGTCATGCCGTCGTCGAAGCTGAAAGTGGCGATCGCCAAGGTCCTGAAGGACGAAGGCTATATCGACGACTACGCTGTCGCCGAGGAAGGCGGCAAGGCACAACTGACCATCGGTCTGAAGTACTACGCCGGCCGTCCGGTGATCGAGCGCATCGAACGCGTGTCGAAGCCCGGTCTGCGCGTGTACAAGGGCCGCAGCGAAATCCCGCAAGTGATGAACGGCCTGGGCGTCGCGATCATCTCGACCCCCAAGGGTCTGATGACCGATCGCGCGGCACGTGCCACCGGCGTGGGCGGCGAAGTCATCTGCTACGTCGCGTAAGGAGTAACCATGTCCCGTGTAGGTAAGGCTCCCATCGCGCTGCCGAAAGGCGCGGAAGTGAATGTGGCGGCCGGCGTGCTCACCGTCAAGGGCCCGCTCGGTACGCTGTCCCAGCCGATTCACAAGCTGGTCAAGGCCAACGTCGAGAACGAGACGCTGACCTTCTCCCCGGCTGACGAATCGAGCGAAGCAAACGCTCTGCAGGGCACCATGCGTGCTCTGGCGGCCAATATGGTCAAGGGCGTGACCACCGGTTTCGAGCGCAAGCTGACGCTGGTTGGCGTGGGTTACCGCGCCCAGCTGCAAGGCGCTGCGCTGAAGCTCCAGCTTGGTTTCTCGCACGACGTGATCCATGAGATGCCGGAAGGCGTGAAGGCGGAAACGCCGACGCAGACCGAGATCATCATCAAGGGTGCGGACAAGCAGAAAGTCGGTCAGGTTGCCGCGGAAGTCCGCGCGTACCGTCCGCCCGAGCCCTACAAGGGCAAGGGTGTTCGCTACGCTGACGAGCGCGTCATCCTGAAGGAAACCAAGAAGAAGTAAGGGGTGCAGTGATGAACAAGAAAGACGCTCGTTTGCGCCGTGCACGTCAGACCCGCGCCAAGATTGCCGAGCTGAAGGTCAATCGTCTGACTGTGTTCCGTACGAATACGCATATTTACGCTCAGGTCTACTCGCCGTGCGGCACCCAGGTGGTGGCGTCGGCTTCGACCCTCGAAGCAGAAGTGCGCAAGGAACTGACCGGCAGCGGTGCCACTACCGCTGCTGCCACCGTGATCGGCAAGCGCATCGCCGAGAAGGCGAAGGCCGCCGGCGTGGAAACCGTGGCGTTCGATCGCGCCGGCTTCCGCTTCCACGGTCGCGTGAAGGCCCTGGCTGACGCTGCCCGCGAAGCTGGCCTCAAGTTCTAAGCGCTTAAGAGAGATACGTCATGGCAAAGATGCAAGCAAAAGTCCAGCAGGACGAACGCGACGACGGCCTCCGCGAGAAGATGATCTCGGTCAACCGCGTCACCAAGGTGGTGAAGGGCGGCCGGATTCTCGGTTTCGCTGCGCTGACCGTGGTCGGTGACGGCGATGGCCGCATCGGCATGGGCAAGGGCAAGGCGAAGGAAGTGCCGGTGGCCGTGCAGAAGGCAATGGACGAAGCCCGTCGCAAGATGGTCAAGGTCCCGCTGAAGAACGGCACGCTGCAGCACGAAGTCGTTGGCAAGCACGGCGCCGCCAAGGTGCTGATGATGCCGGCCAAGGAAGGTACCGGCGTGATCGCCGGCGGCCCGATGCGCGCGATCTTCGAAGTGATGGGCGTGACCAACGTCGTCACCAAGTCGCACGGCTCGACCAACCCGTACAACATGGTTCGCGCCACGCTGGACGGTCTGCAGAAGATGAGCACGCCGGGCGAAATCGCCGCCAAGCGTGGCAAGTCTGTCGAAGACATCCTCGGTTAAGGCAGGTGAACGAAATGTCGCAGAAAACCGTAAAAGTGCAACTCGTGCGCAGCCTGATCGGCACGCGCGAGGATCATCGCGCCACCGTCCGTGGTCTTGGCCTGCGCCGCCTCAACTCGGTGTCGGAACTGCAGGATACGCCGGCCGTGCGCGGCATGATCAACAAGGTCTCGTACCTGGTGAAGGTCATCGGCTAAGCCTGGGCCAAGTCCGGAATTGGAGAGCAATATGCAACTGAACAACCTGAAACCGGCCGCCGGTTCGAAGCACGCCAAGCGTCGCGTCGGCCGCGGTATCGGCTCCGGCCTGGGCAAGACCGCCGGTCGCGGTCACAAGGGTCAGAAGTCGCGTTCGGGCGGCTTCCACAAGGTGGGCTTCGAAGGCGGCCAGATGCCGCTGTACCGTCGTCTGCCGAAGCGCGGCTTCACGTCGCTGACCAAGGCGTTCACCGCCGAAGTCACGCTGCGTGATCTGGAGCGCCTGGAAGCGGCCGAGGTCGACCTGCTGGTCCTGAAGCAGGCTGGCCTGGTCAGCGACCTGGTCAAGAGCGCCAAGGTGATCAAGGCCGGCGAGCTGACCCGCAAGGTGACGATCAAGGGTCTGGGCGCCACCGCTGGCGCCAAGGCAGCGATCGAAGCCGCGGGCGGTCAGATCGCGGAGTAAGTAAGCAGATTTCGCAGCATAGGCGAGTCACAAGTCGGAGCATCGTTTGGCCACGGCGAAACCCAATGCAAGCGCACAGGCCAGGAACACGGCGAAGTACGGCGACCTCAAGCGCCGGCTGATGTTCCTGGTGCTGGCCCTGATCGTCTACCGCATCGGTGCGCATATTCCGGTGCCGGGAATCGATCCGGAGCAACTGGCGCAGCTGTTCCAGAGTCAGTCGGGTGGCATCCTCGGGATGTTCAACCTGTTCTCGGGAGGCGCGCTGTCGCGCTTCACCGTGTTCGCGCTCGGCATCATGCCGTACATCTCGGCGTCGATCATCATGCAGCTGCTGACGATCGTGCTGCCGCAGCTGGAATCGCTGAAGAAGGAAGGGCAGGCCGGACAGCGGAAGATCACCCAGTACACCCGTTACGGGACCGTGCTGCTGGCGACCTTCCAGGCGTTCTCGATCGCGGTCGCGCTCGAGTCGCAACCCGGCCTGGTGATCGACCCCGGCATGATGTTCCGCGCTACCGCGGTGATCACGCTGGTGACCGGCACGATGTTCCTGATGTGGCTGGGTGAGCAGATCACCGAGCGCGGACTGGGCAACGGCATCTCGATCATCATCTTCGGCGGTATCGCGGCGGGCTTGCCCAATGCGATCGGCGGGCTGTTCGAACTGGTTCGCACCGGCTCGATGAGCATCATCGCGGCGATCTTCATCGTGGCGATCGTGATCGCGGTGACGTTCGCGGTGGTGTTCGTCGAACGCGGCCAGCGCAAGATCCTGGTGAACTATGCCAAGCGTCAGGTCGGCAACAAGGTGTACGGCGGCCAGTCGTCGCACCTGCCGCTGAAGCTGAACATGGCAGGGGTGATTCCGCCGATCTTCGCATCGTCGATCATCCTGTTCCCGGCGACGATCGCGGGCTGGTTCACGTCGGACTCGACCGGCACCGTGGGCAGGTTCATCAAGGACCTGGCCGCGACGCTGTCGCCCGGCCAACCGGTGTACATCTTGCTCTATGCTGCGGCAATCGTGTTCTTCTGCTTCTTCTATACGGCGTTGGTCTACAACAGCCGGGAAGTGGCGGACAACCTGAAGAAAAGCGGTGCCTTCATTCCGGGCATCCGTCCTGGCGAGCAGACGACGCGCTATATCGACAAGATTCTGGTGCGACTGACGCTGGCTGGTGCGATCTACATCACACTGGTCTGCCTGTTGCCGGAATTCCTGGTGCTGCGCTGGAACGTGCCGTTCTATTTCGGCGGAACTTCGCTGCTGATCATCGTGGTCGTCACGATGGACTTCATGGCCCAGGTTCAGTCCTATGTCATGTCGCAGCAGTACGAGTCGTTGCTGAAGAAGGCCAATTTCAAAGGTAACCTGACTTTGCGCTGAGCCGGGTCAGGACAGGCTAGGTATGGCTAAAGACGACGTCATCCAGATGCAGGGTGAGGTAATCGAAAACCTGCCCAATGCGACCTTCAGGGTGAAGCTGGAAAATGGCCATGTCGTACTGGGCCATATCTCCGGGAAGATGCGGATGCACTACATCCGCATCCTGCCGGGGGACAAAGTTACGGTCGAATTGACGCCATACGATCTGTCACGCGCGCGCATCGTCTTCCGGACGAAGTGAGCCGAAACAGGAATTGAAGGAAGAGGAAAATCATGAAAGTGCTGGCTTCTGTTAAGCGCATTTGCCGCAACTGCAAAGTTATCAAGCGCAACGGTGTCGTGCGCGTGATCTGCTCGTCGGATCCCCGCCACAAGCAACGCCAAGGCTAATCGTAAAGAGGATTGACGAATGGCACGTATCGCAGGGGTTAACATCCCGAATCACAAGCATACCGAGATCGGCCTGACGGCGATTTACGGTATCGGCCGCTCGCGCGCTCGCAAGATTTGCGAGGCCACTGGCGTTCCTTTTGACAAGAAGGTCAAGGATCTGACCGACGCCGACCTGGAAAAGCTTCGTGACGAAGTGGGCAAGGTCACGGTCGAGGGTGACCTGCGTCGTGAAACCACGATGAACATCAAGCGTCTGATGGACCTTGGTTGCTATCGTGGCCTGCGTCACCGCCGCGGCCTGCCGCTGCGTGGCCAGCGCACCCGCACCAACGCCCGTACCCGCAAGGGTCCGCGTAAGGCCGGCGTGGCTCTGAAGAAGTAACGCCCAAGGCAGAGGAAGATAACTAATGGCAAAAGGTCCGAATAACGCCGCCCAGCGCGCGCGTAAGAAGGTCAAGAAGAACGTCGCCGACGGCATCGCGCACGTCCACGCCTCGTTCAACAACACGATCATCACGATCACCGACCGTCAGGGCAATGCCCTGTCGTGGGCAACCTCGGGTGGCCAGGGCTTCAAGGGTTCGCGCAAGTCGACCCCGTTCGCAGCCCAGGTTGCTGCCGAGAACGCCGGCCGCGTGGCGCAAGACCAGGGCATCAAGAACCTGGAAGTGCGCATCAAGGGCCCGGGCCCGGGTCGTGAGTCGGCCGTGCGCGCGCTGAACGCGCTGGGCATCAAGATCGCCGTGATCGAAGACGTCACGCCGGTGCCGCACAACGGCTGCCGTCCGCCGAAGCGCCGTCGTATCTAAGCGCCAGGCATCGCCGGACCCGCGCCGGATTTTCCGGGCGCGGGTTCTGTCGTTCTTGTTGTGATAGAATGCCGCGTTTTGTCGGCGAGGCACCCGCGCCTGCGGTTGCCGCGGACAGATCGTCGGAATTCAGTGCGAATTCATCGTGTGGCGCGCAGCCGTCCGGCCGCGCGCGTTGGATAAGCCCACCGTTCGCCGTCGCCGCCCTCCGGGCGGATGCAGCAGGCGGACTCGCGGCGCGTCGATCCTGGCGCCGCGATCGAATCAGTAAGGAAGATAAAGTGGCACGTTATACCGGCCCGAAGGCCAAACTTTCCCGCCGTGAAGGCACCGACCTGTTCCTGAAGAGCGCGCGCCGCTCGCTCGCCGACAAGTGCAAGCTGGACAGCAAGCCGGGCCAGCACGGCCGTACCTCGGGCGCCCGTACCTCCGACTACGGTACCCAGCTGCGTGAAAAGCAGAAGGTCAAGCGTATCTACGGCGTGCTCGAGCGCCAGTTCCGCCGCTACTTTGCCGAGGCCGACCGCCGCAAGGGCAATACCGGCGAGAACCTGCTCCAGCTGCTGGAAACGCGCCTGGACAACGTCGTGTACCGGATGGGCTTCGGCTCGACCCGCGCCGAAGCGCGCCAGCTGGTGTCGCACAAGGCGATCCTGGTCAACGGCCAGACCCTGAACGTGCCGTCGGCGCAGATCAAGGTCGGTGATGTCGTGTCGATCCGCGAACAGGCGAAGAAGCAGGCTCGTATCGCCGAGTCGCTGTCGCTGGCCGAGCAGTCGGGCTTCCCGAGCTGGGTTGCCGTCGATGCCAAGAAGTTCGAAGGCACGTTCAAGCAAGTGCCGGATCGCGCCGATATCTCGGGCGACATCAATGAGAGCCTGATCGTCGAATTGTATTCGCGTTAATCGCCCGGACCCGTTCGCCTACAACGGCCGCGGCTTGCGATTTCTCGTCGAGCTCCATCTTCAGCCCGGCGCGCTTCGGCGCGCCGGGCTTATTGCCCATCGTACGATGGGTTTTTTCGGGTTCCAAAACTCAGCCTTATCGGTGTAACGAGCCGAGGGTATTGAAAAGGACAACCTAATGCAAACAGCACTCCTCAAGCCAAAAATCATCGCCGTCGAGCCGCTGGGCGATCATCACGCCAAAGTCGTGATGGAGCCGTTCGAGCGCGGCTACGGCCATACGCTCGGTAACGCCCTGCGTCGCGTGCTGCTGTCGTCGATGGTCGGCTATGCCCCGACCGAAGTGACGATCGCTGGGGTGGTCCACGAATATTCCACCATCGACGGCGTGCAGGAAGACGTCGTCAACCTGCTGCTGAACCTGAAGGGCGTCGTCTTCAAGCTGCACAACCGCGACGAAGTCACGGTGTCGCTGCGCAAGGAAGGCGAAGGCGTGGTGACGGCCGCCGATATCGAGCTGCCGCACGATGTCGAGATCATCAACCCCGGCCACGTGATCGCCCATCTGTCAGCCGGCGGCAAGCTGGACATGCAGATCAAGGTCGAACAGGGCCGCGGCTATGTGCCGGGCAACGTTCGCAAGTTCGGCGACGAGTCGAGCAAGGTGATCGGCCGCATCGTGCTGGACGCCTCGTTCTCGCCGGTGCGCCGCGTCTCGTACGCGGTCGAGTCGGCCCGTGTCGAACAGCGTACCGACCTGGACAAGCTGGTGATGAACATCGAAACCGACGGCGTGATCTCGCCCGAGGAAGCGATCCGTCAATCGGCGCGCATCCTGGTCGATCAGCTGTCCGTGTTCGCCGCGCTGGAAGGCACCGAATCGTCGGCGGAAGCCGCTTCGAGCCGCGCGCCGCAGATCGATCCGATCCTGCTGCGTCCGGTCGACGACCTGGAGCTGACGGTGCGCTCGGCCAACTGCCTGAAGGCCGAGAACATCTACTACATCGGCGACCTGATCCAGCGTACCGAGAACGAGCTGCTGAAGACCCCGAACCTGGGTCGCAAGTCGCTCAACGAAATCAAGGAAGTCCTCGCTTCGCGTGGCCTGACGCTCGGCATGAAGCTCGAGAACTGGCCGCCCGCTGGCCTGGAGAAGTAATCTGCGTGGCGGGCGCCAGCCGGCGCCCGCCGCCAGTCCCTGCCGCCTGGCCGGATGGCCAGGCGGCGCAACCCGACTACCGGCCCGCGCCGGCGCGCTCCCGAAGGAAGGCGCTGGCGATAGAAGAGCTGGTCAAACACTGATCTAGAAAGGAATCATCATGCGTCACCGTCATGGTTTGCGGAAACTGAACCGCACCTCGTCGCACCGTCTCGCGATGCTGCGCAACATGTCCAACTCGCTGTTCCAGCACGAGCTGATCAAGACCACGCTGCCGAAGGCCAAGGAACTGCGCAAGGTCGTCGAGCCGCTGATCACGCTGGCCAAGAAGGACACCGTCGCCAACCGCCGTCTGGCTTTCGCCCGCCTGCGCGACCGCGACATGGTCACCAAGCTGTTCAACGAACTGGGCCCGCGCTACGCCACCCGTCCGGGCGGCTACACCCGCATCCTGAAGTTCGGCTTCCGTCAGGGCGACAACGCGCCGATGGCGCTGGTCGAGCTGGTCGATCGCCCCGAAGTGACCGAGGCCCCGGCCGAGGAAGCTGCGGAGTAAGACCTTCGCCTCTTCGCTGGTCCGACCGCCGGACCGACCGCCGATTCGACGCGGCGGGCGCCACGGGCGCTCCGGATGGGCGAACCGCTTACAATCGAGCCAGGCAATTGCCTGGCTCTTTTGTTTTTGGGCCGCCGTTTTTGAGTCGGCGTCACGCAGGAGCGATTTCGATGGACGCACCGCAGGTACTGGTCGTGATCACCACGCTGCCGGACGAGGACAGCGCGACCGCGCTGACCCGCGCGCTGCTGGAGGCGCGGGTGGCCGCGTGCGTGAACCGTTTGCCGGCCTGCGAGTCGCAGTACTGGTGGCAGGGCGCGATCGAGACCGCGCGCGAACTGCCGCTGCTGATCAAGACCACGCGGGCTTGCTACGACGCGCTCGAAGCGGTCATCCGCCAGCACCATCCCTACGACGTGCCCGAGATCGTCGCCCTGCCCGTGCAGGCAGGGCTGCCGGCCTATCTGGACTGGGTCGTCCAGCAGACCGCGACGCCGGGCGGCAACGGCAACGCTCGAGCGGGCAACGACGCGGCATAACGAAAAACAGCAGGTAACCGACGATGGGCAGCACCTTGGGGTCGATGGACGGGGTCATGGGGCAGGGCGCAGCGCGCAGCGCAGGCTGGCGAGGCTGGCGAGGGTGGCAATGGCTGGCCGCGATCGCACTGGCGCTGCTGACGGCCTGGCTGTGCCTCGGCGCCGGCCCGGCGCGCGCCGCCGACCAGGACGACTTCCTGCCGCCCGAGCAGGCCTTCCGCTTCGCCGCCCGCACCATCGACACGCGCACCGTCGAGGTCCGCTTCGATGTCGCGCCGGGCTACTACATGTACCGCGAACGCTTTGCCTTCGCCGCGCAACCGGCGCAGGTCAGGCTCGGCGCGCCCGATCTGCCGGCCGGCAAGGTCAAGTTCGACGAGACCTTCGGCAAGGAGATGGAGACCTACCGCGACACGGTGACGATCCGCGTGCCGGTCGAGTCCGCGCCCGCCGACGGCAAATGGACGCTGGTCGTGACCTCGCAGGGCTGCGCCGACAAGGGCCTGTGCTATCCGCCGATGGAGAGCGTCTACGAAGTCGGCGGCGCCGGCATCGGCACGCTGCTGGGCGGCCGCTCCAACGCGACGTCAGCCAACGTGACGCCCGCCATCGCCGCCGCCACGCCGCTGTCCGCCGGTTCGGAACATCGCGGCGCGGTGGTCCCAGCGGATGCCGGCAAGGCCGTCGATGACAGCGGCCGCATCGCGGCGACGCTTGCCGGCGGCCATCTGCTGACGATCGTCGCGCTGTTCTTCGGCCTCGGCCTGCTGCTGACCTTCACCCCCTGCGTGTTGCCGATGGTGCCGATCCTGTCGTCGATCGTGGTCGGCGAGCACGTGCATCGCGGCCGCGCCTTCGTCGTGTCGCTGGCCTATGTGCTTGGCATGGCGGTGGTCTACACCGCGGTCGGCGTCGCCGCCGGGCTGATCGGCGAAGGGCTCGCGGCGACGTTGCAAACGCCCTGGGTACTGGCGCTGTTCGCCGCGCTGATGGTGGCGCTGGCGTTGTCGATGTTCGGCCTGTATGAACTGCAGCTGCCGCAGCGCTGGCAGACGCGGCTGGCCGACTCGGCCAATCGCCGCCCGGGTGGCCAGATCGCGGGCGCGGCCGCGATGGGCGCGATCTCGGCGCTGATCGTCGGTCCCTGCGTGACCGCGCCGCTGGCCGGCGCGCTGGCCTATATCGCGCAGAGTGGCGACGCCTGGACCGGCGGCACCGCGCTGTTCGCGATGGCGATCGGCATGGGCGTGCCGCTGCTGCTGGTCGGCGTCGGAGCCGGCAATCTGCTGCCGCGCGCGGGCCGCTGGATGGAGGCGACCAAGCGTGTGTTCGGCTTCCTGCTGCTCGGTGTCGCGCTGTGGATGATCGGACCGGTGCTGCCGCCGTGGCTGTCGATGCTGGGCTGGGCGACGCTGCTGCTGGTCGGCGCGGTGTTCCTGCGCGCGTTCGATGGCCTGGGTGCGGAGCCGCATCCGGTAGCGCGGCTCGGCAAGGGGCTGGGCGTGCTGTCCGCGCTGGCCGGTGCGATCCTGCTGGTCGGCCTGGCCTCGGGCAGCCGCAATCCGCTGCAGCCGCTGTCGCATCTGGTGGCCGGCGTCCGTGACGGAGCGCCGGCGGCCGAGGCGGTGCGCTTCGAACGGGTCCGCTCGGTGGCCGAACTCGATGCCCGCATCGCACAGGCCAGTGCCGCCGGCAAGCCGGTGCTGCTGGACTTCTATGCGGACTGGTGCGTCAGCTGCAAGGAGATGGAGCGCTTCACCTTCAGCGATCCGCGCGTGCAGGCACGGCTGGCCGACGTGGTGATGCTGCAGGCCGACGTGACCGCCAACAACGCCGACGACAAGGCACTGCTGAAGCGCTTCGGCCTGTTCGGGCCGCCGGGCATCATCCTGTTCGGCGACGACGGGCGCGAGCTGCCGGTGCGTGTGATCGGCTACCAGGCCGCGGGACGGTTCCTGGCGAGCCTGGAACGCGCGTTCGGTCCGGCAGGGGCCTGACGCCAAGCCGGGGCCAGCGCCCGGCCCCGAATCACTCGCGCAACAACCAGCGGCCGACCGCCCACATCGCCGCGATTCCCGCCACCACCGCGCCCATCAGTCCGATCGACCACCAGAAGCCGCTGGGCTCCTGGAGCCAGGGCATGCGCTCGAAGTTCATGCCGAAGACGCCGGTGATCAGCGTCAGCGGCATGAACAGCGCGGTGATCATCGTCAGCATCCGCATCGTGCGGTTGGTCCGGTGCGCCACGGCCGAGAAGTGGATCTGTACCGCGGACTCGATCGAATCCTCGAGCCGGCGCGCATGCGCCAGCACGCGCAGGATGTGTTCCATCACGTCGTTGATGCGCACCAGCAGCACCTCGTCGCGGTCGTTGGCGATGCCGCCGGCCGGGTCGCTGTAGGTGTTGTCGAGCAGGCTGTCGCGGAATTCCTGCAGCGCGTCGCGCTGCTCCTCGCACAGATGTTCCAGCCGGCGCAACTGGATGCGCGCATCGAGCAGGCCCTCCCAGCTGGAGAAGCCGCTGCGCGCGTTCAGCAGCGCGCGCTGCCAGCGGTCGAGCTGGCGCGTCAGCGGCGCGCGCAGGTCGAGATAGCGGTCGACCATCGCATTGAGCAGCCGCAGCATCAGGTCCTCGGGACGCGTCGGCGGACGGATGCCGTGTACCAGCGCCGTGCCGCCATTGCCGCGGACTTCCGGCCGCGGCGCGCGGCTCAGCTCGAGCAGCCGCTGGCGGACCTGCTCGATCGTGCGCGACTGGCCCGGTCGCACCGTGGCGAGCACGTGGTCGAACACGAAGAAGGTCACCGGCTGCGTATCGATGCGTGCTAGCGCGGGCAGGAAACCGGGCGGGTGGCGGCGCGGCTTTGCCGCCGTGGCGCCTGTAGCCGCAGGCGTTATCGCCCCCGCCACCGCCGCAGTCTCCGCGCCGCTGCCGTTCGCCTTGGCGACAACCGGTGCCGGTCCCTCGCTGCCGGCTTCCGCAATCAGCCGGCTGGTTTCGAAGGTCAGCTTGCGGAAGATCACCATGTCGTAGGCATGCGTCGTGTCGAAGAACGACGGATGCGCGGCATTGGTGGCGTCGGCCAGATGCAGGTCGAGCACCGGCGCGCCGGTCAGCGTCTGCAGCTGGTCGCGCCAGGCCGCCGGCGCCGCGCTGACTTCAGCGAGGGTGCAGTCGACCCAGACGAAGCGAGGCGCGGCCTGTTCGGCGAGGAAGGCGCGCGCGCCCTCGAGCGAGTCGAGCGGATGGACCTGGCTGGCGGAAAAGCCGAGCAGCTGCATGCGCGAGGGATCAGCGCGCCAGCAGGCGGGCGGCGTCGAGCGCGAAATAGGTCAGGATGCCGTCTGCGCCGGCGCGGCGGAACGCCAGCAGCGATTCCATCATGACCTTGTCGTGGTCGAGCCAGCCGTTCTGCGCGGCCGCCTTCAGCATCGCGTACTCGCCGCTGACCTGGTAGACGTAGGTCGGGAAGCGGAATTCGTCCTTGACCCGGCGAACGATGTCCAGATACGGCATGCCGGGCTTGACCATCACCATGTCGGCGCCTTCCATGATGTCCTGCGCGACCTCGCGCAGCGCCTCGTCGGTGTTGGCCGGGTCCATCTGGTAGGTCATCTTGTTGCCCTTGCCCAGATTGGCGGCCGAGCCGACCGCGTCGCGGAAGGGACCGTAGAACGCCGATGCGTACTTGGCCGAGTACGCCATGATGCGGGTGTGGATATGTCCCGCCTCTTCGAGGCCGTTGCGCACGGCGCCGATGCGGCCGTCCATCATGTCCGACGGCGCGACGATGTCGACGCCGGCGGCGGCCTGGGTCAGCGCCTGCCGCACCAGGATCTCGACGGTCTCCTCGTTCATCACGTAGCCGTCGGCATCGAGCACGCCGTCCTGGCCGTGGCTGGTGTACGGGTCGAGCGCGACATCGGTCAGCACGCCGAGCTCGGGAAAGCGGTCCTTCAGCGCGCGCACGGCGCGCGGAATCAGCCCGTCGTCGCGCGTCGCCTCGATGCCGTCGGGCGTCTTCAGCGACGGATCGATGACCGGGAACAGCGCGATCACCGGAACGCCCAGCTGCACGCATTGCTCGGCGACCGGCAGCAGCAGGTCGACCGACACGCGCTCGACGCCGGGCATCGACGCGACGCTCTGGCGCTGGCCCTGTCCGTCGAGCACGAACACGGGGTAGATCAGGTTGTCCGGCGACAGCCGGTGCTCGCGCATCAGCCGGCGCGAGAAGTCGTCGCGGCGCATGCGGCGGGGGCGGAATTCGGGGAAGGTGGACATGGTGGGATCGTCAGTCAGGGGACGGCGGAGCGCAGCGGCCCACGATACCCGGGCGACCACGGCGTCACGGCGAAGGGACCGGATGTGGCAGGCGCTTGGCCTGCCGGGCGGCGGCGTCCCGCGTCCAATAAAAAACTAAACTTTTGTGCGTGCCCGCTATCATACTCGCGGACCCTTTGCGTTGCGCCGCGTGCGTGGCGCGAGGTCCCCCGCTACTCCTCCCTGAGCGGGTACCCGCCTCGCGGCGGGAATATTCCCCCCCGTTGCTTGCAGCGGGGTTTTTTTTGCGCCCTTGTTTTGCTCGCCTGGTTACGACGGGGTTCCGCCGCTGCCGGGCTCGTCGCCGGACGCTTCTTCGCCGGTCGGCGGCGCGGCATCGGCGGACGGCGCCGCAGCGGCAGGCTGCGCCTCCGGCAGCCCCAGCCAGCCGGCGATATGGCGCTGCGCCTCCTCGATGCCGCGGCGCTTCAGGCTCGAGAACAGCTGCGCGGTCAGCAACGGCGGGTTCTCCAGCTGGGCCGCATAGTCGGCCAGCACGCGGCGCGTCTCGCGCAGCGCCAGCGCATTCTCGCTGCTGGTCAGCTTGTCCGCCTTGGTCAGCAGCACATGGATCGGCTTGCCGGTCGGCAGGAACCACTCGACCATCTGGCAATCGAGATCGGTGAAGGGCCGGCGCGCATCCATCATGATGACCAGCCCGGCCAGTTGCTGCCGGGCCTGCACGTAGTCGCTCAGCAGCGACTGCCAGTGATACTTGGCCGAGCCCGACACCTGCGCATAGCCGTAGCCCGGCAGGTCGACCAGGAAGGCCAGCGGATCGGGCGCCTTGACCGGCGCGACCGCGAAGAAATTGATGTGCTGGGTGCGGCCGGGAGTCTTCGACGAGAACGCCAGCCGCTTCTGGTTGCACAGCACGTTGATGGCGGTCGACTTGCCCGCGTTGGACCGTCCGGCAAAGGCGACCTCGGGCACAGCGGTGGCCGGCAGGTCGCGCAGATGGTTGACGGTGGTGAAGAAGCGGGCCTGGTGTAGGAGAGACATGAGGGAGAGGCAGGGTCGGGGAGGCCCGCGCGGGAGTGCGCCAAGCGTCTATCCGGGAAGCGATTTATTGTACAATACCGCGGTTAACGGCCTCCCGGCCGGGTGGCGTTCGACGTTCTTTTGGCCTTGTTGGCGGCCGGCATGACCTGACAGCATCGGGTGATGAACGGCCGGCAGTGGTCTGCCAACGGGGTCTATCCCGTCTTTTGCCCCAATGCGCGTCCTCACCGCAGGCCGGAGGCTGACCGGCACGCGATAGCGAATTCAAAACAATTCAGACAAGGTGTGCGAATGAATGGCATTGCGAAACTTGTGGCTGTCGTAGCACTGGCCTTGCCGGCAACGGCCTTCACGGGTCTGGCCTCGGCCGCCGAGCAAGCCGCCGCCAAGGCGGACCCGGCCAAGGGCGAGACCCTCTACACGCAGGGCGCACCCGATCGCAATGTCCCCGCCTGTCTGAGCTGCCACGGCGCCAACGGCAACAGCGGCGCCGCGGTCAATCCGAAACTGGCGGCGCAGCACCCCGAATACGCCCACAAGCAGCTGGCCGACTTCAAGGCCAAGGTTCGCAACAACCCGATCATGACGCCGATCGCGGCGCAGCTGACCGATCAGGAAATGCGCGACGTCGGCGCCTATCTGGCGCGCCAGACCCAGAAGCCGGCCTCCGCGAAGAACAAGGACACCATCGAGCTGGGCCAGAAGATCTATCGCGCCGGCATCGCCAACAAGGGCGTGCCCGCCTGCGCGGCCTGCCACGGCCCGGCCGGCGCCGGCATCCCGGCGCAGTATCCGCGCATCGGCGGCCAGTTCTCCGAGTACACCGAGGCCCAGCTGGTGGCCTTCCGCCAGGGCGGCCGCAAGAACAACGCGGTGATGACCGAGGTCGCGGCGCGCATGTCCGACGCCGAGATCAAGGCGGTGGCGGACTACGTCGCCGGCCTGCGCTGAGCCCAGCGGTAGCCCCGGGCCGGCCGGCCCTCGCCGGCGCGGCGCGGGGGCGCAACCAAACGAGCCGGCGATAATCGAAGAGGGTGGCCTGCGCGAGCGAGCCTCCCTCTTTGTCTTTTGCGCCCCGCGCCTCCTGCCTTTCCTGCCATGCCGACCGCTTCCACTTCGGGCCTGCGCCTGAAGACCCCCCACCGCCTGCTGCGCGATACCGTCGAACTGGTCTCGTCGATGCGCTTCGCGATCGCGCTGCTGTCGGTGATCTCGATCGCCAGCGTGATCGGCACCGTGCTCAAGCAGAACGAGCCGTACGCCAACTACGTCAACCAGTTCGGGCCGTTCTGGGCCGAGCTGTTCCATGCGCTGTCGCTGCAGAAGGTCTACAGCTCGTGGTGGTTCCTGCTGATCCTGGCCTTCCTGGTGGTTTCCACGTCGCTGTGCCTGGTGCGCAATGCGCCGAAGATGGTCAGCGACATGCGCTCGTGGAAGGACCATGTGCGCGAGCGCAGCCTGCGCGCCTTCCACCACCGCGTCGAGTTCGACGCCGCGCCGCCGCGGGCTGGCGCCGTGCAGCGCCTCGGCGCGCTGCTGGCCAACCGCGGCTATCGCGTGCGCCAGGTCGAGCATGACGGCGCCACGCTGCTGGCGGCCAAGGCCGGCGCCGCCAACAAGCTCGGCTATATCCTCGCGCACGCGGCGATCGTGGTGATCTGCATCGGCGGGCTGCTCGATGGCGACATGCTGATCCGTGCGCAGATGTGGTTCGGCGGCAAGACGCCGATCACCGGCAACGCGGTGATCAACGAGATTCCGCCGCAGCACCGCCTCTCCAGCAGCAATCCTGGCTTTCGGGGCAACGCCTTCGTGCCCGAGGGCGCCACCGTGTCGACCGCGATCCTGAACATCGCCGACGGCGCGCTGGTGCAGGACCTGCCGTTTACGCTGACGCTGAAGAAATTCGTCATCGAGCATTACTCGACCGGCATGCCGAAGCTGTTCGCCTCCGACGTGGTCGTCACCGACCGCGCGACCGGCAAGCAGACGGCCGCCACCATCAAGGTCAACGAGCCGCTGATCGTCGATGGCATCGCCATCTACCAGTCCAGCTTCGAGGACGGCGGCTCGCGGCTGAAGTTCGTCGGCTATCCGATGCAGGGCAGCTCGGCGAAGACCTTCGCGTTTGCCGGCACGGTGGGTAACAGCGCGCCGCTGAAGGGCACGGGCAGCGACGTCGATGCGCAAGGGCTGGCGGTCGAGTTCAGCGATTTCCGGCTGATGAACATCGAGAACGTCACCGATGCGTCGGGCAAGACCGATGCGCGCGGCGTGGCGACGCGCTCGCTGAACGAGCGCATCGAGGCCCGCCTGGGCGCGGCGGCCAACCCCGAGCGCGAGAAGCAGCTGCGCAATGTCGGCCCGTCCGTGCAGTACAAGCTGCGCGACCGCAACGGGCAGGCGCGCGAATTCCACAACTACATGGTGCCGGTGCAGCTCGACGGCCAGTCGGTGTTCCTGGCGGGCACGCGCGATACGCCCAACGAGCCGTTCCGCTATCTGCGCATTCCGGCCGACGAGCAGGGCAGCGTGGCCGACTGGATGCGGCTGCGCGCGGCGCTGCAGGACAGCGCGCTGCGCGGCGAGGCCGCGCGCCGCTTCGCGCTGGCGTCGATGCCGGGCGATGACAAGGGCCAGGTGCGCGTGCAGCTGGCCGAGAGCGCGCGCCGGGCGCTGGACCTGTTCGCTGGCGCCGCGCGCCACGATGCCGATGCGCCGCCCGGCGGCTTTGCCGCGATCGCCGCCTTCCTCGAGCGCTCGGTGCCGCAGGCCGATCAGCAGAAGGCGGCCGACGTGCTGCTGAAGATCCTGAACGGCTCGATGTGGGAGCTGTGGCAACTGGCGCGCGAACGCGCCGAACTGCCGGTGGTCGCCAACAGCGCGCAGAGCGGCGCCTTCCTGCAGCAGGCGATCAACGCGCTGTCGGACAGTTTCTTCTACGTGGCGCCGGTGTTCCTGCAGCTGGACGACTTCCAGGAGGTCAAGGCCAGCGTGTTCCAGATGACCCGTGCGCCTGGCAAGAACATCGTGTATCTTGGCTGCCTGCTGCTGGTGCTGGGCGTGTTCGCGATGCTGTATATCCGCGAGCGCCGCGTGTGGGTCTGGGTCAAGGACGCCAAGCCGGATGCCAAGCCGGACGCCGATCCGAGCGATGCGTCGCAACGGGCCGCCGGCAGCCATGTGCTGATGGCAATGTCGACCCAGCGGCGCACCCTGGACTTCGAGAAGGAATTCGCCGCGCTGCGCGAGGACGTGCAGCGTGCCGCGGCGGCAGCGCAGGACGCGCCGCCAGCGGCGCCGGCGACACGGTAGGGATTTCGTCATGTCTTCCAATTCTTCCAAGCTGCACGCTCCCGCCAACCCCACGGCGAACCAGGGGCAGATCCCGGCGGCAGCGGACACCTCGTATCTGGAGCCCTCGTTCCTGCGCCGGCTGTCGTGGCTGGACTGGCTCTATGCGCTGCTGCTGGTGGTCGGCGCTGGCGTCGGGCTGGCGCGCTATGGCCAGTGGATGGACGGCTACGACAAGGCGGTGCTGATCGGCGCGGTGCCGACCTTTGCGCTGCTGGGCTGGCACTGGAAGCCGGTGCGCGCGCTGATGGCAGGCCTGGCCGTGCTGGCGCTGCTGGCCGTGCAGCTGTACCAGGGCGAACTGGCGCGCGCCGAGCAGGCCTTCCTGCTGAAGTACCTGCTGTCGAGCCAGTCCGCGATCCTGTGGATGTGCGCGCTGGTGTTCCTGTCGACGCTGTTCTACTGGGGCGGCCTGCTGGCGCGCTCGCAAACGGGCTACGGCATCGGCCACAAGCTGGCGTGGGCGGCGGTCGTGCTCGGCTTTACCGGCATGCTGGTGCGCTGGTACGAGTCCTACCTGATCGGTCCCGATATCGGCCATATCCCGGTGTCGAACCTGTACGAAGTGTTCGTGCTGTTCGTGCTGATCACGACGCTGTTCCACCTGTACTACGAGGGCCGCTACCGCACCGGCGCGCTGGGCCCGTTCGTGATGCTGGTGGTGTCGGCGGCCGTCGGCTTCCTGCTGTGGTACACGGTCAGCCGCGATGCGCACGAGATCCAGCCGCTGGTGCCGGCGCTGCAGAGCTGGTGGATGAAAATCCATGTGCCGGCCAATTTCATCGGCTACGGCACCTTCGCGCTGGCCGCGATGGTCGCGGTGGCCTATCTGCTGAAGCAGCGCGGCATCCTGGCCGAGCGCCTGCCCGCTCTGGAGCTGCTCGACGACGTCATGTACAAGGCGATCGCGGTCGGCTTCGCCTTCTTCACCATCGCCACGATCCTCGGCGCGCTGTGGGCGGCCGAGGCCTGGGGCGGCTACTGGAGCTGGGACCCGAAGGAAACCTGGGCGCTGATCGTCTGGCTGAACTACGCCGCCTGGCTGCACATGCGGCTGATCAAGGGCCTGCGCGGCGCGATGGCGGCCTGGTGGGCGCTGATCGGCCTCTTGATCACGACCTTCGCCTTCCTGGGCGTCAACATGTTCCTGTCGGGGCTGCACAGCTACGGCGAATTGTGATCGACAGCACCCTTTCAGGGTGACAAAGCGAGGAAACCTGCCCTTTCGGGCAGGTTTTTTTATTGGAAAGGGAATAAAACGGCGCCTGACGGTGTTTACTGGGAAACACGGCGCCGGTGGGCGGCGCCGACTTTTCCTGGAGACAGACATCATGACCCTCTCGCGCCTTACCGCTTCCGGTCGTCTTGCGCTTCCCGTCACCGCCACCGTCACCATTGCCGCCGCCGTCCTGCTGACCGCCTGTTCCGGCATGGGCATGGGCTCGGGCAGCAGCAGCGCCAGCGCCAGCAGCACGGCCAGCACCACCGGCAACATGCCGCCGACCGTCAAGGTCAGCAACGGCGTACTGACCGATCCGCAAGGCCTGACGCTGTACACCTTCGATCGCGATACCGCGGGGAGCGGCAAGAGCGTCTGCAACGGACAATGCGCGGTCAACTGGCCGCCGCTGCTGGCCCAGCCCGGCACCTCGGCCACCGGCCAGTACACGATCATCACGCGCGATGACGGCAGCCGCCAGTGGGCCTATCGCGGCAAGCCGCTGTACCGCTTCGCCAAGGACACCAAGCCGGGCGACCGCACCGGCGACAAGGTGATGAACGTGTGGCACATCGCCACGCCGTAAGGCACCGTCAGGCGTCGTGAGGCGCCGTGAGCGTCGGCCACGGGCGGCGTGGCCCGTCGCACCAAACACCGGCCAGCCGGTCCAAGTTGAGCCGGCCCGGCATGGCCCGCGGGGCCGCCCGGCGCGCCGGCGCTCCGCCAAGCAAGGAACGACGATGTGGATTCCCTCTCCGAAATGGCTGCGCGGCGACGACATTCCGCCCAGCGAGATCACGCCGCCCGAGGCGTTCGCCGCGCGCCGCCGCTGGCTGGCGATGGTCGCCGCCGGCGCGGCCGGCAGCACGCTGGCGCCGTGGGCCGCGCGCCAGGCGCTGGCGCAGCAGCCGGGCCGCGGGCAGAAACTGGCCGCCACGCCCAACCCGGCCTATGTGGTGACCGACAAGCGCACGCCCTACGAGGACGTCACCACCTACAACAACTTCTACGAGTTCGGCACCGACAAGTCCGACCCTTCCCGCAATGCCGGCACGCTGCGGCCACGGCCGTGGCAGGTCAAGGTCGAAGGGCTGGTTCGGCAACCCAGGACGTATGACATCGACGGCCTGATGAAGATGGCGGCGATGGAGGAGCGCGTCTACCGGCTGCGCTGCGTCGAGGGCTGGTCGATGGTAATCCCGTGGATCGGCTTCCCGCTCGCCGAGCTGATCCGGCGCGCCGAACCGCTCGGCAGCGCCAAGTACGTCGAGTTCGTCACGCTGGCCGACAAGAAGCAGATGCCGGGACTGGGCAGCCCGGTGCTGGATTGGCCGTATCGCGAAGGGCTGCGCCTGGACGAGGCCATGCATCCGCTGACGCTGCTGACGTTCGGCCTGTACGGCGAGGTGTTGCCGAACCAGAACGGCGCGCCGGTGCGCATCGTGGTGCCGTGGAAGTATGGCTTCAAGAGCGCGAAGTCGATCGTCGCGATCCGCTTCGTCGACAAGCAGCCCGCCACCAGCTGGAACCTGGCCGCGCCGCAGGAGTACGGCTTCTATTCGAACGTGAATCCGGAAGTCGACCATCCGCGCTGGAGCCAGGCCACCGAGCGCCGCATCGGCGACGACAAGGGCGGCGGCTTCGCGGCGCTGTTCGCGCCCAAGCGCAAGACGCTGCCGTTCAATGGCTATGCGCAGCAGGTCGCCTCGCTGTATCAGGGCATGGATCTGCGCAAGTTCTTCTGACCGCTTTTCCTTGCATCGCATGCCTTCCACCGAGACGACGCCGGCCGCCCCGCGCACCGCCGGACCGGCAGCCGCGCGCCGCGGCGGCGCCACGCCCGGCACCTTGCCGCCGGCGCGGCTGCGCGCGCTGAAGACGCTGATCTGGGTACTGGCGCTGCTGCCGTTCGCTCGCCTGGTCTATCTTGGCGCGACCGGCCAGTACGGCGCCAATCCGCTGGAATTCGTCACGCGCTCCACCGGCACCTGGACGCTGGTGATGCTGTGCGCGACGCTGGCGGTGACGCCGCTGCGGCGCCTGAGCGGCTGGAACTGGCTGCTGCGGATACGGCGGTTGCTGGGCCTGTTCGCCTTCTTCTACGGCACGCTGCATTTCCTGCTGTGGCTCGGCGTGGACCGCGGCTTCGACCTGGCCTATATGGCCAAGGACGTGTTCAAGCGTCCGTTCATCACGATGGGGTTTGCAGCGTTCGTGCTGATGATGCCGCTGGCCGCGACCTCGACGCATGCGATGGTGCGGCGCCTGGGCGGGCGGCGCTGGCAGGCCCTGCACCGCAGCGTCTATGCGATCGCGGTGCTGGCGATCCTGCACTACTGGTGGCACAAGGCCGGCAAGAACGATTTTGGCGAGGTGTCGATCTACGCCGCGGTGGTCGCGGCGTTGCTCGGGGTGCGGCTGTGGTGGTGGTGGCGCGGGACCGGCCGCGCCGCGCCCGCGCCGAACGGGTCGTCGCGATCTTAGCGCGGCAGCAGCTTCTCGTCGCGGAACAGGTCCTCGACGCGCTCGCGGGCGCGCACCAGATGCACCGTCTCGCCGTCGACCATCACCTCGGCCGCGCGCGGGCGGGTGTTGTAGTTCGAGCTCATCACGAAGCCATAGGCACCGGCCGACATCACGGCCAGCAGATCGCCCGGCGCGACCGCCAGCGCGCGATCGCGGCCGAGCCAGTCGCCCGATTCGCACACCGGGCCAACCACGTCGTAGGTCACGGCCTCGCCCGGATTTGTCCCCGCATGCGGCACCACCGGCTCGATCCGATGGAAGGCCTCGTACATCGCCGGACGCGCCAGATCGTTCATCGCCGCATCGACGATGCAGAAGTTCTTGGCCTCGCCCGGCTTCAGGAATTCGACGCGCGTCAGCAGCACGCCGGCATTGCCCACCAGCGAGCGGCCCGGCTCGAACAGCACCTCGCGATGGCCGTGGCCGCGCTGCGCCACGCGCTCGAGCAGCGTGCCCGCGAAGCCGGTGATATCGGGCGGGGTCTCGTCGTCATAGGTGATGCCCAGCCCGCCGCCGACATCGATATGCGACAGCACGATGCCTTCGCGCTCGAGCGCCTCGACCACGTCGAGCACCTTGTCCAGCGCCTCCAGATAGGGCGACACCTCGGTGATCTGCGAGCCGATATGGCAGTCGATGCCGGTGATCTCCAGGTGCGGCAGCGCGGCCGCGGCGCGGTAGGTCGGCAGCACGTCGTCGAAGGCGATGCCGAACTTGTTGCCCTTGAGTCCGGTGGAGATATACGGATGGGTGCGCGCGTCGACGTCCGGATTGATCCGCAGCGACACGCGCGCGCGCTTGCCGACGCGGCCCGCGACCGCGTTCAGGCGGTCGAGCTCGGGGATCGATTCGACGTTGAAGCACAGCACGTCGTGCGCCAGCGCCAGCTCCATCTCGGCCTCGGACTTGCCGACGCCCGAGAACACGACCTTGCGCGGATCGGCGCCGACCGCCAGCACGCGCTGCAGTTCGCCGCCGGAGACGATGTCGAAGCCAGCGCCGAGCTGCGCGAACACCTGCAGCACGGCGAGGTTCGAATTGGCCTTCATCGCGTATTGCACGCGCGCGCGATGGCCCGCGCAGGCGGCGGCGTAGGCCTGGTAGGCGGCGGTCAGCGCCGCGCGCGAATAGACATAGGTCGGCGTGCCGAACTGCTCGGCGATACGGGCGAGCGGCACCTGTTCGACGGCAAGGGCACCGTCGCGGCGATGGAAAAATGCGGTCATGTTATCGAGCGGCAGGAGCGGACGCGGGCGCGGCGGACGATGGCGATGAAGACGACGAAGACGTGCGGGCCGGCGGCGTGCGCGCGGGCATCGGCGCGGCGTCCGGCTGCGACAGGCCGGGGTCGGGGACGCTGGGTTGCACCGGCGCGGGCGGGCGCTGCGGCATCACCAGCGGGCCGCGAATGCCGCATCCGCCGAGCAGGGGCATCGCTAGGCCGGCGGCAAACGCCGCTACAATCGCAACACGACGCAACATCGGGTCGTCCTTGGAAACAGGGGTCGAACGGGAGGCGGACCGGAGCAGCCGGGCCGGGCAACGGTGCCCGCGGGCACTCGGGTCGGCAACTGGATTGGCCCGCAGAACAATGCATCAGCCCGGAACGGGTCCCGGCAGGGACTGGCCGCGGCTGGCGGTCTTGGAGTGTAGCATGTCCCTTTTGAGCGAAAGCGAGTTCCTGGCGCTGGCGACCGGCGAGCTGGATCGTCTGGAAAGCGCGATCGAGCAGGCCGCCGATGCGGCCGACGCCGATATCGAGATCAACCGCAGCGGCAATGTGATGGAGCTCGAGTTCGAGGACGGCTCGAAGATCATCATCAACAGCCAGGCGCCGATGCAGGAGCTGTGGGTGGCGGCGCGCGCGGGGGGCTTTCACTTCCGCCGCGACGGCGAGCGCTGGGTCGACACGCGCGAGGGCACCGAGCTGTACCAGGCGCTGTCGCGCTACCTGAGCCAGCAGGCCGGCACCGCGCTGACGCTGGACTGAGGCCCGCACGCACGCCAAGGAACGCTTAACACCACCACGTCATTCCCGCGAAAGCCGGAATCCGGCGTCTTGCAAAGCCACTGGGTCCCCGCGTTCGCGGGGACGACGGTCGCGATCAGTAAAAAGGCCAGCCCATCGGGCTGGCCTTTTTTGCTGTGCGATCGGCTGGAGCCGTCGGCGCGGCCGCATCAGCCGCCGCCGAACATCTCCAGGATCCGGCGCTTTTCCTGCTCGAGGTCGGCCGCCGACGGCGCGGCCGGATCGGGCGCCTTGCCCGGCCACGGATCGCCCAGGCCGACCGACGCCACGCCCGCGCCGCCGGCATTCTCTTCCAGCGTCCAGTCGCCGGCCACCATCACCACGCCTTCCGGCGGCTGGCGATCCGGGCTCTCGGGCACGCCCTTGAGCATCTTGGACATGTAGCTGATCCAGATCGGCAGCGACAGGCCGCCGCCGGTCTCGCGCACGCCCAGGCTCTTGGGCTGGTCGTAACCCATCCACGCCACCGCCACCAGCTTCGGCGTATAGCCGGCGAACCAGGCATCGACCGCGTCGTTGGTGGTACCGGTCTTGCCGGCCAGGTCGTTGCGGCCCAGCCGCTGCTTGGCCGTGTACGCGGTGCCGGTGCGCACCACGTCGCGCAGCATGCTGTCGGCGATGAAGGCCGTGCGCGCGTCCAGCACCCGTACCGCGTCCTCGCCGGCGCGCTGCGGCTTGGTCTCGGACAGCACGTTGCCGCGCGCGTCGACCACGCGCTGGATCAGGTAGGGGTTGATGCGATAGCCGCCGTTGGCGAACACGGAATAGGCGCCCGCCATCTGCAGCGGCGTCACGCTGCCCGAGCCCAGCGCCATCGGCAGGTAGGCCGCGTGCTTGTCGGCATCGAAGCCGAAGCGCGTGATGTACTCCTGCGCGTACTGCGTGCCGATCGCGCGCAGGATCCGCACCGACACCAGGTTCTTCGACTTGGCCAGCGCGCGGCGCATCGTCATCGGACCTTCGAAGCGGCCGTCGTAGTTCTTCGGCTCCCACACCTGGCCGCCGGTATCGGGGCCGATCGACAGCGGCGCGTCGTTGATCACGGTCGCCGGCGAGAAGCCCTTTTCCAGCGCGGCGGTATAGATGAACGGCTTGAAGCTCGAACCCGGCTGGCGCCAGGCCTGCGTGACGTGGTTGAACTTGTTGCGGTTGAAGTCGAAGCCGCCGACCATCGCGCGGATCTCGCCGTCCTCCGGGTTCAGCGAGATGAACGCCGCGGCCACCTCGGGCAGCTGCGCCACCGACCACGCGCCCTTGTCGTTCTGCACCACGCGGATGATCGCGCCCGGGCGGATCTTGACCTTGGGCTGCGCGTTGGCCGCCAGCGACGGCGCGATATAGCGCAGCGCCGAGCCTTCGATCACCACCTCCTCGCCGGACAGCAGCACGGCGCGCACCTGCTTGCTCGATGCCGCGGTCACCACCGCCGAGCGCATGTCGTCGCTGGCCGGATGCTCGACCAGCGCGTCGTCGATGGCCTGCTCGCGCTCGGCCGGATCGGACGGCAGGTCGATGAAGGCCTCGGGGCCGCGATAGCCGTGCTTGCGCTCGTAGTTCATGATGCCGGCGCGCACCGCCTCGTAGGCCGCGTCCTGGTCGGCCTTGGTCAGCGTCGTGTACACCGTCAGCCCGCGCGTGTAGGTTTCCTCGCGGTATTGCGCGTACATCAGCTGGCGCACGATCTCGGCCACGTATTCGGCATGGGTCGAGAACTCGTTGCCCTCGTTGCGAACCCTCAGCTCTTCGTGGACCGCCTCGTCGTACTGCTGCGGCGTGATATAGCCCAGGTCGCGCATCCGCTGCAGGATGTATTCCTGCCGCACCTTGGCGCGCTTGCGGTTGACCACCGGGTTGTAGGCCGACGGGGCCTTCGGCAGGCCGGCCAGCATCGCCGCCTCGGCCACCGTGACGTCCTTGATCGACTTGCCAAAGTAGACGCGCGCGGCGCTGGAGAAGCCGTAGGCGCGCTGGCCCAGGTAGATCTGGTTCATGTACAGCTCGAGGATCTGATCCTTGCTCAGGTTCGCCTCGATCTTGTACGCCAGCATCATCTCGTAGATCTTGCGGGTGTAGGTCTTCTCGCTGGACAGGAAGAAGTTGCGCGCCACCTGCATCGTGATGGTCGACGCGCCCTGCGACAGGCCGCCGCGCAGATTCGCCAGGCCCGCGCGCAGCACGCCGATGAAATCGACGCCGCCATGCTCGTAGAAGCGGTCGTCCTCGATCGCCAGCACGGCTTTCTTCATCACGTCGGGGATTTCGGCGATCGGCACGAAGTTGCGCCGCTCCTCGCCGAATTCGCCGATCAGCACGTTGTCGGCGGTGTAGATGCGCAGCGGAATCTTCGGACGGTAGTCGGTCAGCGTATCGAGCGACGGCAGGTTCGGCGCCGCGACCAGCAACGCGTAGCCGAGCAGCAGGGCCACCGTGACGACACCCGCGGCCATCAGGCCCAGCGCCCAGTAGCTGGCGCGTATCCACAGCGGGCGGCGAGCCGGTTTAGCCGGCTTCTGTTGTGCAGTAGCCATTGGGTAATACCTAGTTGGAGGTGCCCGGATTATATCGCCCGCGTTCGCGGCTCCCGGGCGGGTAGTGCCGTGGCGGGCGCATCCATGCTGTTACAAGATGTAAGCCCAAAAATCGTCGCCGCTGATACCAGTATGGGCGCCCGCGGCCCAAGCGCAATCGCGCCGTGACTTGCGAAAACTGGCTCGATGGGCATGGCGTCGCATTGCCGGTGCCGTGTCCGGCTGCCGAGAATCGGTCCATCGGCGCGGCCTCGATCGTGGCGCGGATCGCGGTGTCGGCGACGGGCGGGGCAGGCAAGCGGCGGGGCGGCAGGGTGGCGGCGGGTAGGCGGTGACTTGGCGGCGGCAGGATCGGCGGTCAGCAGGGAAAGCGCCGGTTAGAGCCGCGTTCGGGCCGCCGAGTTCAACGCCGCTCCGGACCAGGGAATCGGCGAAGGGGCTCGACGGATGGAAAGGAGCATACCGGGGCAGCGGGTTTGGCGGCGGGGATCGGGGCGCGCGGCGCGGATTGCAGGTCTGGCATGCCGTCGTGCATGTCGTCGTGCACGTCGTCGTGCATGTCGCCTTGCCCGTCATCTGGCGCGGCGGGCGGGTTCATTGCGGCCGGGATGGCGTGCCGCTGCCGGCGTTGCCGGCACTGCCGTGCTGTTGGGCGGCTATGGCGTGGATCGGCGTATCGCGGCCGTCGAGGTCGAGAACCGCGCGCTGGCCGAGCGGGCCCGCCAATGGGAAGCGCCGGCGCGCGACGCCGCCCGGCTGCGGCAGGAGATCGACGTGGCGAGCCGGCGCGGCCGCGCGCTCGATGCGCTGCTGCGGAATCGCGTCCGGCCCGCGCAACTGCTCGATGCGCTGGCGCGCCTTGTGCCGCCAGGCGTCCATCTTGGCGCCGTCAGCCAGCAGGACGACACGGTGACGATCGAAGGCGTGGCGCGCCGTCACGAGCGCGTGGCGGCATTGCTGCGCGCGTTCGAGCCGTTGCCGTGGCTGGCGCGGGCCGAACTGATCGAGTCCCGGGCGGCATCTTCCGGGGCGGGCGCGGCTGGCACAGCGGACGATGCGGCGGCGGGATTCGCGTTCTCGGTCCGGCTGGTCTATCGCCCGGCCGACACCACCGGCACGGGCAGCACGGTCGGCGCTTCCGCGCCAACGTCGTCGCAGCCGCACGGGAGCGTGGATGGTCCCGCATGAAGACGATGAGCTGCCGCCGGCCTCGGCGTCCTGGCTCGGCCACGCGGCGCAAGGCGATGCCGGCGCGCTGCGCGGGTTTCCCGCCTGGCCGCCGCTGTGGCCGATGCTGGTCGCGTGCGCGGTGCTGGTCGCGGGCTGGCAGTGGCATTGGCGCGACAAGCTGGCCTTGCTCGACAGCCGGCGGGCCGAGCAAGCCGCGCTGCGCCAGTCCGCCGCGCGACAGGCGGCCGAGGCGGCGGGCGCCGAGCCGACGCGGCGGCGCCTGGCCGAGCTGACGCAGGCGCTGGCGATGCGCGAGCGCCATCTGCCGGACCATGGCGGCGTCGACGAGCTGCTGGTCACGTTGAGCACGCTCGCCACCGCCCGGGGCCTGCGGATCGCGCTGTTCCAGCCGCAGCCCGTGGCGGCGGGCGAGGACTTCGCCCGAATTCCGCTGAAGCTGCGCGTCGATGGCGGCTATCGCGAAATCACGGCCTGGCTGGCCGATATCGCGGCCTTGCCGAGGCTGGTGACGCTGCAGTCGATGCAGCTGGCGGCCGGCAAGGGCGGCAGCCACGGCGGCGGGCTGACGATGGAGGCGGTCGCGCTGGCCTACCGCGCGCTCGATGCGGCCGAACGCGAGGCGCAGCAGCGGGCGGCGCGCACACCGCGCGGGAAAGCCGCGGCCCAGGCCGTGCCGCCGGTGGCATGGACTCCCACGCCGCCGGACTCGCCACCTCTCTTCCCTCTGCTCGACGCGAACCATGCCGGCGACACTGACCCGGCGGCGGCGGACCCCTTCGCCTACGCGCGGCTGCTCGCGCCGCTATTCGCGCCGCCGGACGATTGGCTCGCCGATCGGCGTCAGGCGCGGGCGCGCGAGCCGCTCGAGGCGTATGCGCTGGAGCAGATGCGGATGGTCGGCAGCCTGCACGGCGCGGGCCGCGCCTACGGCCTGGTGCGGGGCGATGGCGTGGGCGCGGACGGCTCGGTCGCGGCGCTGCAGGTCGGACAGCGTGTGGGGCGCCACGATGGCGTCGTGGTGCGCATTGAACGGGACGAGATCGTGCTGCGCGAGCGCGTCTGGAACGGAGAGGATCGATGGATCGAAACGACGTCCCGCCTCGCGCTCGATGCGCCGGCGTGAACGCGCGCCTGCTGAGGGGGCTGACGCCGCGGATGGCGGTCGCGCTGGCGTTGGCCATGCCATGGGCGATTCCGCTGCGCGCGCTGGCCGTGCCCACGGTCGAGGCGCCGGCGGCCGACGCCGCGCCTTCCGCTTCGCCTTCGCCTTCGCCCGCGCCCACCCGCGAGCGCCTGTCCCTGAATTTCCAGCGCGTCGATGTCCGCGCGCTGCTGCAGGTCTTCGCCGACTTCACCGATCTGAACGTGGTCGCCAGCGACAGCGTGCAGGGCAATCTGACGCTGCGGCTCAAGGACGTGCCGTGGGAGCAGGCGCTGCGCATCGTGCTCGATGCCAAGGGACTGGCGTCGCGGCGCGACGGCAATGTGCTGTGGGTCGCGCCGCGCGCCGAGCTCGCGGCGCGGGACAGGCAGGAGCTGGAGGCCCGGCAGCAACTGGCCGACCTGGAGCCGGTCGGCAGCCAGGTGTTCCAGCTGAACTATCAGCGTGCGGACGATGTCCGCCGGCTGCTGCTCGGCAGCGGGTCCACGGCACCGGCGGCGAGCGCGGGGCCATACGGCGGTTCGCAAGGGCACGGCGCATCGGCGGGCGCCTCCCCGCTGCGGCTGCTGTCCCGCCGCGGCAGCCTGACCGCCGACGCGCGCACCAACCAGCTGTTCGTCGCGGACCTGCCCGAACGGCTGCAGCAGATCGCCGCCTTCCTGGCCCGCATCGACGTGCCGGTGCGCCAGGTCATCATCGAGGCCCGCATCG
Organism: Cupriavidus sp. JZ107; assembly: GCF_053903255.1. Lineage (NCBI taxonomy): Bacteria > Pseudomonadati > Pseudomonadota > Betaproteobacteria > Burkholderiales > Burkholderiaceae > Cupriavidus > Cupriavidus sp. JZ107. The sequence goes on from NZ_CP096481.1 coordinate 262,582, forward strand.
TCGAGGCCGACGACAAGTTCAGCCGCAATCTGGGCGTCAAGCTGAGCTTTGCCGCGCAATACGGGCGCGGCCGCGTCGCCGATACCCTGTCCGACGTGATGCCCGGCGCGGCGGGGCAGCCGGGCCCGTTGCTCAGCCTGCCGGCCGGCGCGCTGCATGGCGCCGATCCGGGCCACCTGGCGGTCAGCCTGTTCAACAGCGCGGCCAGCCGTTTCGTCGCGCTGGAGCTGTCGGCGCTGGAGGCCGACGGCAAGGGCAAGATCGTGTCGAGCCCGCGCGTGGTCACCACCAACAACATCAAGGCAGTGATCGAGCAGGGCACCGAGTTGCCGTACCAGGCGGCCACCTCCAGCGGCGCGACCTCGGTGCAGTTCCGCAAGGCCAATCTGAAGCTGGAGGTGACGCCGCAGATCACGCCCGAGGGCCAGGTGCTGCTCGACGTCGACGTCAGCAAGGACAGCGTCGGCGTGCAGACGACGCAGGGCTTCGCGATCGATACCAGGCACGTGCAGACCCAGGTGCTGCTCGAGAACGGCGGCACGGCGGTGATCGGCGGCATCTATACGCGCGCCGAGCGCGGCGACGCCGCCAAGGTGCCGCTGCTGGGCGATATCCCGGTGCTCGGCCGGTTGTTCGGCAGCCGCGCGGTCTGGCGCGACCGCACCGAGCTGCTGGTCTTCCTGACGCCGCGCATCCTGCATGATGCCGGCGCGCCGGGCCGCGGCCATTCACGCGACCCGCCCGGCGCGATGCAGTAGACTGAGGCCCGCAATGCAGCGTCGGCGCTGGCCTGCGGCAGGAGCTGGCGATATTGGCCGGCGATTCGCCGCTGGAGCGGGCCGCGCGGCTGCACGGGTCTTGCCCCGCCGGGCCCGACATAAGAAGATGATGCCGTTTCCAACCCGCGAGCCGCCTGCAGAGCGCCGATCGGCTCGCCGCGAATCCGTGACCGCTTCCCGTCCGAACCTTTTTTTCGTCGGCCTGATGGGCGCCGGCAAGACCACTGTCGGCCGCACCGTGGCCCGCCGCATCGGCTATTCCTTCTTCGATTCCGACCATGAGATCGAGGCGCGCTGCGGCGTTCGCATCCCAGTGATCTTCGATCACGAAGGGGAGAGCGGCTTTCGCGACCGCGAGGCGCAGATGATCGACGAGCTGACGCAGCGCCAGGGCATCGTGCTGGCGACCGGCGGCGGCGCGGTGCTGCGGCCCGAGAACCGCAGCCGGCTGAAGGCGCGCGGCACCGTGGTCTACCTGCGCGCCAGCCCGCACGACCTGTGGCTGCGCACGCGGCACGACCGCAACCGGCCGCTGCTGCAGACGCAGGACCCGAAGGCGCGCCTGGAGGCGCTGTATGCCGAGCGCGATCCGCTCTATCGCGAGGTCGCCGATTTCGTCATCGAGACCGGCAAGCCCTCGGTAGCCCAGCTTGCTAATATGGTGCTGATGCAACTCGAGATGTCCGGCTGGATCGCCGCGGCGGCCGGCGGCAACGATCCCCGCAACGATGTTCCCGACGATGCCCGCAGCGATGCCGGCATCGAGCCGGCCCAAGATACCAAGACCGATGATCACGCTTGAAGTCGACCTGGGAGAGCGCAGCTATCCCATCCATATCGGCGCGGACCTGCTGGACCGCGCCGATCTGCTGGCCCCCCATATCCGTGGCCGCCACGCCGTCATTGTCACCAACGAGACCGTCGGTCCGCTGTACGCGGCGCGCGTCGAAGCCACGCTGGCCGGACTCGGCAAGATCGTGCGCACGGTGACGCTGCCCGACGGCGAGTCGTTCAAGCACTGGCAGACGCTGAACCTGATCTTCGATGCGCTGCTCGGCGCCGGCGCCGACCGCAAGACCACGCTGATCGCGCTCGGCGGCGGCGTGGTGGGCGACATGACCGGGTTTGCCGCGGCCTGCTACATGCGCGGTGTACCGTTCGTGCAGATGCCGACCACGCTGCTGGCCCAGGTCGATTCGTCGGTGGGGGGCAAGACCGGCATCAACCATCCGCTCGGCAAGAACATGATCGGCGCCTTCCACCAGCCGCAGGCGGTGATCGCCGATATCGGCACGCTGAAGACGCTGCCCCCGCGCGAACTGGCCGCGGGCCTGGCCGAGGTCATCAAGCATGGCGCGATCGCCGACGCCGACTACTTCGGCTGGATCGAGCAGCATATCGGCGCGCTCAACGCCTGCGACGCCGACATGATGGCGCTGGCCGTGCAGCGCTCCTGCGAGATCAAGGCCGCGGTGGTGGCCGCCGACGAGCGCGAGGGCGGCATCCGCGCCACGCTCAATTTCGGCCATACCTTCGGCCATGCAATCGAGGCCGGCATGGGCTACGGCGAGTGGCTGCACGGCGAGGCGGTCGGCTGCGGCATGGTGATGGCCGCGGACCTGTCGCTGCGGCTGGGCTTCATCGACATCGAGACGCGCTCGCGCATCGAGCGGCTGGTGGCCGCCGCGATGCTGCCGGTCGTCGCGCCCGATCTCGGCGTGGACCGCTACATCGAACTGATGAAGGTCGACAAGAAGGCCGAGGCCGGCCAGATCAAGTTCATCCTGCTGAAGAAGCTCGGCGAGGCCTTGATCACCAGCGTGCCCGATGCCGACCTGCGCGCCACGCTGCAGCACGCAGTATTGAAACGTCCCGTCGAGGCACCGGTCGCGTAAGCGGTCGGCCATGCCTCGCAACCCTCAGACGATGCCCGCATCGCCCAACCGGATTGCCGCATGACCGATCTCGAAAGCCATCTCGCTCCCTATGCCGCGCACTCGGCGCAGTCGCGCGGGCGTGTCCATGTCGAACCGGCGTCGTCCTCGCGCAGCGAGTTCCAGCGCGACCGCGACCGCGTGATCCACAGCACCGCGTTCCGCCGGCTCGAATACAAGACGCAGGTCTTCGTCAATCACGAGGGCGACCTGTTTCGCACGCGGCTGACGCACAGCCTCGAGGTAGCGCAGATTGCCCGCTCGATCGCCCGCAACCTGCGGCTGAACGAGGACCTGGTCGAGGCGATCTCGCTGGCGCACGACCTCGGCCATACGCCGTTCGGCCACGCGGGCCAGGATGCGCTGAACGCCTGCATGAAGAACCACGGCGGCTTCGAGCACAACCTGCAGAGCCTGCTGGTGGTGGACGAGCTGGAGGAGCGCTACGGCGGCTTCAACGGCCTGAACCTGACGTTCGAGACGCGCGAGGGCATCCTGAAGCATTGCTCGCGCGTCAACGCCGCCGCGCTGGGCGAGCTGGGGCGGCGCTTCCTCGAGGGCACGCAGCCGTCGCTGGAGGCGCAGCTGGCCAACCTGGCCGACGAGATCGCCTACAACAACCACGACATCGACGACGGGCTGCGCTCGGGGCTGCTGACGCTCGAGCAGATGGACGAGGTGCCGATGTGGGGCCGTCACCGCGCCGAGGTCATCGCGGCCTATCCGGGCATCAACGGCCGCCGGCTGATCAACGAGACGGTCCGCCGGATGATCAACACGCTGATCGTCGACCTGATCGAGACGACTCGCCGCAATATCGCCGCCGCGCGCCCGGCCGATATCGACGCGGTGCGCGCCGCCGGGCCGCTGGTCGCCTTCAGCCCGACGGTCAGGGAGGAGGCGCAGGCGCTCAAGCGCTTCCTGTTCCGCCATCTGTACCGCCACTATCTGGTGATGCGGATGTCGGCCAAGGCCCAGCGCATCATCGGCGACCTGTTCGAAGCCTTCATGGGCGACCCGCGCCTGCTGCCGCCGCAATACCAGGCGGCCCACGGCGGCGACCAGCCGCGGCTGATCGCCCACTACATCGCCGGCATGACGGATCGTTATGCGATTCGGGAGCATCGGCGGATGTTTGCGGTCGGCGAGCAGAACTGAAGCATCAAACGCCCGGTGGGCGGGCAGAATGGAAGCGCCAAACGCCAGCAGGGTTTTCTCCCCTCTCCCGCCAGCGGGAGAGGGGAGCATCCCGGTGGTCCGCCACCTCCCTCTCCCCGCGAGGGGGAGGGGAGAAACCCAAGGAGTGGCCATCCTCTCGGCAAACTCTGGGCAAATCGATCGCCGCTGCAAAAAATAGGGACAGATCCGCTATCATCCCGCCATCCCCTCGACACGATGGCGCCATGGCTCGACTTCCCCGCTTCTCTCCGACCGGCCTGCCGGCACTGGTGTTGCAACGTGGCAACAACCGCCAGCCGGTCTTCCTTACCTCCGACGATTACCGCTTCTACCTGGATTGCCTGCGCATGGCCGCGCGCGAGCACGATCTGGCGGTGCACGCCTACGGGCTGCGGCCCAACCATATCCATCTGGTAGCGACGCCGCGGCGCGACGACGCGCTGAGCCTGACGATGCAGGCGGTGGGCCGCCGCTACGCCCGTTACTTCAATCGCGTCGCCGGCCGCACCGGCACGCTGTGGGAAGGGCGCTTCCGCTCCGCGGTGCTGGAGCCCGACGCCTGGCTGCTGCCGGCCATGCTCTATGTCGAAGGCAACGCCGTTCGCGCCGGCGAGGCCAACACGCCGGAGGAGGACCGCTGGAGCAGCCACCGCCATCACGTCGGCCTCGAGGCGAGTCCCTTTGTAAGCGATCACTCCGCCTACTGGGCGCTAGGCAATACCCCGTTCGAGCGCCAGTCGCGCTACCAGTCGCTGGCGGCGGAAGGGTTGTCGTCCTCGGCGCTGGCCGTGCTGCGCAAGCACGCGCACAGCGGCTGGCCGCTCGGCAACGAGGCCTTCCTGCGCGGCCTGGAGCGCCACGCGGACCGGCGCGTGCAGCCGCTGCCGAAGGGCCGGCCGAAGCGCGCACCGGCCGAACCCGATAGGGCGGCGACGTCCTGACAAATTGCCACTTCATGGCCGCCGGACGCCGCCCGGAAATGGTGCAATATTAATGTGTCCCCAATAAATGACCCTCACCAAAACAGGGCATCGGTTAATATGATCTGACCCCGTTTTATTTTTTTGCGGGCCTCGGACGATTCTTTTATATTTGCTCCACCCACATTCATTGTGCGGCGCGTCACGTCCTGTGTACGCCGCTGCGGTCTCCTTCGCTGCCCACCACGTCCGCCCGGACTGCACGCGAACGCCGTTCCGGCCGATGCCACACGAGGCGCGCTGCCCTCACCGGAATCGAAGCCCGTGGACCAATCGCAATTCCCGCCGGCCGAGCAGGCCCAGCAGGCCGAACAGGCGCTGCAGACCCACGCCAGCGCCGAGCGCCCGCAGGCGCAAGGCATGTACGACCCCGCCAACGAGCATGACGCCTGCGGCGTCGGCATGGTCGCCCATATCAAGGGCAAGAAGAGCCACGAGATCATCCTGCAGGGCCTGAAGATCCTGGAGAACCTGGATCACCGGGGCGCGGTGGGCGCGGACCACCTGATGGGCGACGGCGCGGGCATCCTGATCCAGATTCCCGACCAGTTCTATCGCGAGGAAATGGCCAGGCAGGGCGTGACGCTGCCTCCGGCCGGCGAGTACGGCGTGGGCATGATCTTCCTGCCGAAGGAGCACGCCTCGCGGCTGGCCTGCGAACAGGAGCTCGAGCGCACCGTTCGGCTGGAGGGCCAGGTCGTGCTGGGCTGGCGCGACGTGCCGGTCGACGCGGCGATGCCGATGTCCCCGACCGTGCGCAAGACCGAGCCGGTGATCCGCCAGATCTTCATCGGCCGCGGCCGCGACATCATGACGACGGACGCGCTCGAGCGGAAGCTGTACGTGATCCGCAAGACCGCGAGCCACGCGATCCAGGCGCTCAAGCTCAAGCACGGCAAGGAATACTTCGTGCCGTCGATGTCGGCGCGCACCGTGGTCTACAAGGGCCTGCTGCTGGCCAACCAGGTCGGCCAGTACTACCGCGACCTGCAGGATGCGCGCGCCGTGTCGGCGCTGGCGCTGGTCCACCAACGCTTCTCGACCAACACGTTCCCGGCCTGGGAACTGGCGCACCCGTACCGGATGGTCGCCCACAACGGCGAAATCAACACCGTCAAGGGCAACGTCAACTGGATCAACGCGCGTACCGGCGCGATCTCGTCGCCGGTGCTGGGCGAGGACCTGCCCAAGCTGTGGCCGCTGATCTATCCGGGCCAGTCCGATACCGCGTCGTTCGACAACTGCCTCGAGCTGCTGACGATGGCCGGCTACCCGCTGGTCCACGCGATGATGATGATGATTCCGGAAGCGTGGGAGCAGCATACGCTGATGGACGACAACCGTCGCGCGTTCTACGAGTACCACGCCGCGATGATGGAGCCGTGGGACGGCCCCGCCGCGATCTGCTTCACCGACGGCCGCCAGATCGGCGCGACGCTGGACCGCAACGGCCTGCGTCCGGCGCGCTTCTACGTGACCGAGGACGACGTCGTGGTGCTGGCCTCCGAGGCCGGCGTGCTGCCGTTCCCCGAGTCGCGCGTGGTGCAGAAGTGGCGCCTGCAGCCGGGCAAGATGTTCCTGATCGATATGGAGCAGGGCCGCATCATCGACGACAAGGAACTGAAGGACAATCTGGCCAACGCCAAGCCGTACAAGAGCTGGATCGATGCCGTGCGCATCAAGCTCGACGAGATCGACGCGAAGCCCGAGGATGTCGCCTCCGAGGCCAAGCCCGCGGCCAAGCTGCTGGACCGCCAGCAGGCGTTCGGCTTCACGCAGGAGGACGTCAAGTTCCTGATGGCGCCGATGGCGCTGTCCGGCGAAGAGGCGACCGGCTCGATGGGCAACGACTCGCCGCTGGCGGTGCTGTCGTCGAAGAACAAGACGCTGTACCACTACTTCAAGCAACTGTTCGCGCAGGTCACCAACCCGCCGATCGATCCGATCCGCGAGAACATGGTGATGTCGCTGGTGTCCTTCATCGGACCGAAGCCGAACCTGCTCGAGCTGAACAACATCAACCCGCCGATGCGCCTGGAAGTGTCCCAGCCGGTGCTGGACTTCAAGGACATCGCCAAGATCCGCAACATCGAGCACTACACCGGCGGCAAGTTCCGTTCGTACGAGCTCGACATCTGCTATCCGGCCCAGTGGGGCAAGGAAGGCATCGAGGCGCGCCTGGCGTCGCTGTGCGCCGAGGCCGTCGATGCGGTGAAGTCGGGCTACAACATCCTGATCGTGTCGGACCGCCGCGTCGATCCGTCGCACGTCGCGATCCCGGCGCTGCTGGCCACCTCGGCGATCCACCATCACCTGGTGGAGAAGGGCCTGCGCACGTCCACCGGCCTGGTGGTCGAGACCGGCTCGGCGCGGGAGGTCCATCACTTCGCGCTGCTGGCCGGCTACGGCGCCGAGGCGGTGCACCCGTACCTGGCGATGGAGACGCTGGCCGAGATGGCCGGCGGCCTGTCGGGCGACCTGTCGGCCGACAAGGCGATCAAGAACTTCATCAAGGCGATCGGCAAGGGCCTGCAGAAGGTGATGTCCAAGATGGGCATCTCGACCTACATGTCCTACACCGGCGCGCAGATCTTCGAGGCCATCGGCCTGTCGCGCGAGCTGGTGCAGAAGTACTTCCACGGTACCGCGTCGAACGTCGAGGGCATCGGCATCTTCGAGGTCGCCGAGGAAGCCCTGCGCCTGCACCGCGACGCCTTCGGCGACAGCCCGGTGCTGGAGAACATGCTCGACGCCGGTGGCGAATATGCGTTCCGCATCCGCGGCGAAGAGCATATGTGGACCCCGGACTCGATCGCCAAGCTGCAGCACTCGGTGCGCGCAAACGAAGGGCAGGGTGCGTACCAGACCTACAAGGAATACGCGAACCTGATCAACGACCAGAGCCGCCGCCACATGACGCTGCGCGGCCTGTTCGAGTTCAAGGTCGATCCGGCCAAGGCGATCCCGCTGGAGGAAGTCGAGCCGGCCAAGGAAATCGTCAAGCGCTTTGCCACCGGCGCGATGTCGCTCGGCTCGATCTCGACCGAGGCGCACACCACGCTGGCGATCGCGATGAACCGCATCGGCGGCAAGTCGAACACCGGCGAGGGCGGCGAGGACGAGAAGCGCTATCGCAACGAGCTGCGCGGCATTCCGATCAAGAACGGCGACACGCTCAAGAGCCTGCTGGGCGACGACGTGGTCGAGCGCGACATCGAACTGAAGGACGGCGATTCGCTGCGCTCGAAGATCAAGCAGGTCGCCTCGGGCCGGTTCGGCGTGACCGCCGAATACCTGGCCTCGGCCGACCAGATCCAGATCAAGATGGCGCAGGGCGCCAAGCCTGGCGAGGGCGGCCAGCTGCCCGGCCACAAGGTGTCGGACTACATCGGCAAGCTGCGTTATTCGGTGCCGGGCGTCGGCCTGATCTCGCCGCCGCCGCACCACGACATCTATTCGATCGAGGATCTGGCGCAGCTGATCCACGACCTGAAGAACGTCAATCCGCAGGCCGACATCTCGGTCAAGCTGGTCTCCGAAGTGGGCGTGGGCACGGTCGCGGCCGGCGTCGCCAAGGCCAAGGCCGACCACGTGGTGATCGCCGGCCATGACGGCGGCACCGGCGCCTCGCCGTGGTCGTCGATCAAGCACGCCGGCACGCCATGGGAGCTGGGCCTGGCCGAGACGCAGCAGACGCTGATGCTCAACGGCCTGCGCAACCGCATCCGCGTGCAGGCCGACGGCCAGATGAAGACCGGCCGCGACGTCGTGATCGGCGCGCTGCTGGGCGCCGACGAGTTCGGCTTCGCCACCGCGCCGCTGGTCGCCGAGGGCTGCATCATGATGCGCAAGTGCCATCTGAATACCTGCCCGGTCGGCGTCGCCACGCAGGACCCGGTGCTGCGCGCGAAATTCCAGGGCAAGCCCGAGCACGTCGTCAATTTCTTCTTCTTCGTCGCCGAGGAAGCGCGCGAGATCATGGCGCAGCTGGGCATCCGCACCTTCGACGAGCTGATCGGCCGCGCCGACCTGCTCGACACCCGTGCCGGCATCGAGCACTGGAAGGCGCGCGGCCTGGACTTCTCGCGCATCTTCTACCAGCCGCCGTTCCCGGGCGACCAGCCGCGTTTCCACACCGATACGCAGGACCACGGCCTGGCGCCGGAATCGGGCAAGGCGCTCGACCACGTGCTGATCGCCAAGTCGCGCGCGGCCATCGACAAGGGTGAACGGGTGTCGTTCATCCAGCCGATCAAGAACGTCAACCGGACCGTCGGCGCGATGCTGTCGGGCACGGTGGCGCGCCAGTACGGCCATGAGGGCCTGCCGGACGACACCATCCACATCCAGCTGCAGGGCACCGCGGGCCAGTCGTTCGGCGCGTTCCTCGCGCACGGCATCACGCTGGACCTGGTGGGCGACGCCAACGACTACGTCGGCAAGGGCCTGTCGGGCGGCCGCGTGATCGTGCGCACGCCGCACGAGTTCCGCGGCGATCCGACCCGCAACATCATCGTCGGCAACACCGTGCTGTACGGCGCGATCGCGGGCGAGGCCTTCTTCAACGGCGTCGCGGGCGAGCGCTTCGCGGTGCGCAACTCGGGCGCCGTCGCGGTGGTCGAGGGCACCGGCGACCATGGTTGCGAGTACATGACCGGCGGCACCGTGGTGGTGCTGGGCGCCACCGGCCGCAACTTCGCGGCCGGCATGTCGGGCGGCGTGGCCTACGTCTACGACGAGGACGGCCTGTTCGACAAGCGCTGCAACACCTCGATGGTCGCGCTGGAAGCGGTGCTGGGCGCCGCCGACCAGGAGAAGGGCCAGAGCGCGGCCAGCTGGCACAAGTTCGGCGGCAAGCGCCAGCTGGACGAGGTGATCCTGCGCGGCCTCATCGAGCAGCACTTCCGCTTCACCGGCTCGGAGCGCGCCAAGGCGCTGCTGTCGGACTGGACCACGGCGCGCCGCAAGTTCGTCAAGGTCTTCCCGACCGAGTACAAGCGGGCGCTGGGCGAGATGTACGCCAAGGAACAGGCCGCGCGCGACAGCGACCGCGAGGCGATCGCCGCCTGAGGGCGGGCACCGCAGCCGGGACGGCGCGGGCGGCAACGGTGGCAATCGCTGCCGCCGCGCGGTCCACCACACCACTATGACCTCACAACGGGGCGCGCGCGTCGCGCTGCGCCCCGAGCACAACCCAAGGAAGCGACATGGGCAAGGCGACTGGCTTTCTCGAATTTCCGCGCCAGAGCGAGAGTTACGAACCGGCACCGAAGCGGGTCCGGCATTACAAGGAATTCGTGTTCCGGCTGAGCGACAACGAAGCCAAGGTGCAGGGCGCGCGCTGCATGGACTGCGGCATCCCGTTCTGCAACAACGGCTGCCCGGTCAACAACATCATCCCGGACTTCAACGACCTGGTGTATCGCCAGGACTGGAAGTCGGCGATCGACGTGCTGCACCAGACCAACAACTTCCCCGAATTCACCGGCCGCATCTGCCCGGCGCCGTGCGAGGCCGCCTGCACGCTCGGCATCAACGAAGACCCGGTCGGCATCAAGTCGATCGAGCGCGCGATCGGCGACAAGGCGTGGGAAGAGGATTGGGTCAAGCCGCAGCCGCCCGCGCACAAGACCGGCAAGACGGTGGCCGTGGTCGGCTCGGGCCCCGCGGGCCTGGCGGCCGCGCAGCAACTCGCGCGCGCCGGCCACGACGTCACCGTGTTCGAGAAGAACGACCGCATCGGCGGCCTGCTGCGCTACGGCATCCCCGACTTCAAGCTGGAGAAGGCGCTGATCGACCGCCGCATGGCGCAGATGCAGGCCGAGGGCGTGACCTTCCGCGCCGGCGTGATGGTGACCGACGGCAAGCTGCCGGCCGGCATCAAGAACTACGCGCGCGAAACCATCTCGGCGCAGGAGCTGATGGACCAGTTCGACGCGGTCGTGCTGGCCGGCGGCGCCGAAGTGCCGCGCGATCTGCCGGTGCCGGGGCGCGAGCTGCAGGGCGTGCATTTCGCGCTGGAATTCCTGATTCCGCAGAACAAGGAAGTGGCCGGCGACGGCCCCAACGAGATCCGTGCCGACGGCAAGCACGTGGTGGTGATCGGCGGCGGCGATACCGGCTCGGACTGCGTCGGCACCTCGAACCGCCATGGCGCCGTCTCGGTGACCCAGTTCGAACTGCTGCCGCAGCCGCCGGAAGAGGAGAACAAGCCGCTGGTGTGGCCGTACTGGCCGATCAAGCTGCGCACCTCGTCGTCGCACGAGGAAGGCTGCGAGCGCGACTGGTCGGTGGCGACCAAGGAATTCATCGGCGAGAACGGCAAGGTTACCGCGCTGAAGGCCTGCCGCGTCGAATGGAAGGACGGCCGCATGCAGGAAGTGCCCGACAGCGAGTTCGTGCTGAAGGCCGACCTGGTGCTGCTGGCGATGGGCTTCACCAACCCGGTGGGCTCGATGCTGGAAGCGTTCGGTGTCGACACCGATGCGCGCAAGAACGCCAGGGCGTCGACCGAAGGCGAGCGCGCCTACTTCACCAATGTGCCGAAGGTGTTCGCCGCCGGCGACGTGCGCCGCGGCCAGTCGCTGGTGGTCTGGGCGATCCGCGAAGGCCGCCAGGCCGCACGCTCGGTCGATGCCTTCCTGATGGGGCATTCGGAACTGCCGCGCTGATTGGCGCTGGCGCGGGGGAGGGGCCCGGTTGCCCTCTCCCTGGCCCTCTCCCGCAAGCGGGAGAGGGAGAACCCAGCAAGGAGAGGACGAGCGCCACAGGTTCGCCTACGTATCGTCCGCTATAGGCGTGGCTCCCCTCTCCCGCTTGCGGCAGAGGGGCCGGGGGAGAGGGCAGCGGGCGGATGCCATGCCACCGCCATCCAACCCTACCCGCCGATCTCCCTCCCCATCACCACCGCCCCCTCCCCATAGCGCGACAGCCTGGTCGCCGCTTCCCCCACAAGCGCCACCGGCGCGTAGCCCAGCTGCTGCCACCAGCGCGCCGCGCTCTGGACCGCGATCAGCCGCGAGCAGCGCAGGCCTGCCTGCATCGCATGCTGCCGCGCCTTCGCATAGAGCCGTTTGGCCAGCCCTTGCCCTTGTCCCGCAGGCGCGACCGCCATGTCGTGGATGAACCAGGTCAGGGTATGGTCTGCGGCCCCATCGTGCCGCAGCACGCCGTCGAGCGGCGGCAGCGTCTCGCGCGGCCACGGATGGGTCAGCAGATAGGCGGCAAGCCGTTGCGGCGCATCGGCGTGCGCGGCGACCCAGCATAGCGTCGGCGCCAGCGCCAGCCGGCTGGCCAGCGCGTCGGCCGATTCGATCAGTTCGGGGCAGTAGCACTGCGCCTGCACCGCGAGCACTTCGGGCAGATCGGCCGCCGCCATCGGCCGCAACAGGAAATCGGACATGGCGCGGATTATAGGGCGCCCCGGGGAGGCGGCCGGGCGATACGCCGCCGCACAATGTGCTTCCGGGTTGACCCGGCTATGGTTAACGCGGTTTGTGCTGGCCGGAAGCGGCTTCGTACAATCGTCCCAAGCAAGAACAACGCTGCCTCGCTCACCCCTGTCAGCCAATCCAGGCGCCCGCCAGCGCGGCGCCCCGGAGGATCTTGATGCCCGAAGTACGCATGCTTGCGCGGCTTTGGCGAGGTAAGGCGACGTTGCGCTTCCCCGCCGTGACGGCGACCGGCGCACCTGGCGCGCGACCGCACGCCGCGGCCGGTCCCGGGCGCGCGGTGGTCGTGATGTGTCTTCTGTCGGCTCTCCTCGGCCCGGTCAGCGACGCGCTGGCCGCCCCGCCGGCCGCCCAGTCCAGCGCGCAGCCCACCACGCCTTCCGCCGCGCCATCGGGCGCCGCCGGGCGCTCCGCCTCGATGTCGTTCCCCGCCCGTCCGCTGCGGCTGGTCGTGCCGTTTCCGGCCGGCGGCGTGCCGGACGCCATCGCGCGCACGCTGGCCGAGAAGCTGACCGCCAAGCTCGGCGTGCCGGTCGAGGTCGACAATCGCCCCAGCGCCAACGGCACCACCGCCGGCGACGTCGTGGCCAAGGCCAGTTCCGACGGCCATACGCTGCTGCTGCACCAGTCGACGATGCTGATCCAGTCCGGCGTCGAGCCGCTGCCTTACGACGTGGTGCGCGATTTCACGCCGGTGGCGCGCGTGGCGGCGATGCCGCTGTTCCTGGTGATCGATGCCCGGCTGCCGATCCGCACACCGCAGCAATGGATCGCCGCGGTGCGCGCCAATCCCGGTGCCTACAGCGTGGGCACCGCCCAGGCCGGCACGCCGGCGCATCTGTATGCCGAATACGCGGTGCGCGGCATTCCCAACGGCGTGCCGCTGGTCACCGCCAAGGGCGAGGCGGCGCTGGTGCAGGAGATGCTGGCGGGCCGGATCAGCGCCTGCTTCTGCAATTTCGCGCCGGTCCAGCAGCATGTGCGGGAGGGTACGCTGCGGCTGCTCGGCGTGGCCGGATCGGCCCGTTCGCCGCTGGCGCCGGGTGTGCCGACTCTTCATGAGAGTGGACTCGACGGCTACGGCGCGGGTCCGTGGCTGGGCGTGCTGGCGCCCGCCAAGACGCCGCGAGCCATCGTCGCCAGGCTGGCCACGGTGCTGGACGAGGTCGTGCGCGAGGGCGACGTCGCGCGCCGGCTGGAATCGGTCGGGCTGACGCCGCTGCGCGACTCGCCAGAGGCCTTCGCCACCTCGATCCGCTCGGAATCGATCCAGTGGCAGGTGATCCTGCGCCAGGCCGGCCGGCCGGTCGAACCTTGAGTCGGGCGAGGCGTCCGCGGGCGCGTCCGCCGGGCCTCGACCCGGGTGTCCGCCCCTTCGTCGCTCGATAGTGCACCTCGCGCTGCCCTGCAGCATTTCATCGCGGGCGCATTGCCCGGCACGCGAACGGACGAGTATAGGTATTAGCACTTATAATGCCGACCGTCTCTAGCGCGATGCCAACGTGACCCAAACCACACCCAACCTCGTCGAGCTGCAAGCGGTCGACTTCGCCTATGCGGCGGGCGGCAAGCCCATCCTGTCGGGCCTGTCCATGCGGATTCCGCGCGGCAAGGTCGTCGCGGTCATGGGTGGCTCCGGCTGCGGCAAGACCACCGTGCTGCGGCTGATCGGCGGCCAGGTGCGGCCGCAGCGCGGCCACGTCCGCTTTGACGGCGCCGATATCCCGGCGCTGGACCGCGCGGGCCTCTATGCGGCACGGCGGCAGATGGGGATGCTGTTCCAGTTCGGCGCGCTGTTTACCGACCTGTCGGTGTTTGACAACGTCGCCTTTCCGCTGCGCGAACACACCGACCTGCCCGAGTCGATGATCCGCGACCTGGTGCTGATGAAGCTCAACGCGGTGGGCCTGCGCGGCGCGCGCGACCTGATGCCGGCGCAGATCTCCGGAGGCATGGCGCGGCGCGTGGCGCTGGCGCGCGCGATCGCCCTCGATCCCTCGCTGCTGATGTACGACGAGCCCTTTGCCGGGCTCGATCCCATTTCGCTGGGCCTGACCGCGCGCCTGATCCGCACACTGAACGACGCGCTCGGCGCCACCACGATCATCGTGTCGCACGACGTGCACGAGACCTTCCAGATCGCCGACTACGTGTATTTCATCGCCGAAGGCCGCATCGCGGCGGAAGGGGAGCCCGAGGCGCTGCGCGCGTCGACCGACCCCTTCGTCCACCAGTTCGTGCATGCCGAGGCCGACGGCCCGGTGCCGTTCCACTACGGCGGGCCCTCGCTCGCCGAGGACTTCGTCGGCGGGGCGGGACGGTAATGGGTGCGCTCTACAACGCCATCGCGATGATCGGCTCGGCGGTGCGCCAGACGGTCGAGGGCCTGGGCATGGCCACGCGGATGTTCTTCGCGATGCTGGCGATGTCGCCGTCGATGCTGCGGCGCTTCCGGCTGGTATCGGACCAGATCTTTTTCGTCGGCAACCTGTCGCTGGTGATCATCGCGGTGTCGGGACTGTTCGTCGGCTTCGTGCTGGGCCTGCAGGGCTACTACACGCTGAACCGCTACGGCTCCGAACAGGCGCTGGGGCTGCTGGTCGCGCTGTCATTGGTACGCGAGCTCGGGCCGGTGGTGACCGCGCTGCTGTTCGCCGGCCGCGCCGGCACCTCGCTGACCGCCGAGATCGGCCTGATGAAGGCGGGCGAGCAGCTGACCGCGATGGAAATGATGGCGGTTAACCCGCTGCAGCGCGTGGTCGCGCCGCGCTTCTGGGCGGGCGTGATCGCGATGCCGGTGCTGGCGGCGATCTTCAGCGCGGTCGGCATCCTCGGCGGCTATATCGTCGGCGTGCAGCTGATCGGCGTCGACGCCGGCGCGTTCTGGTCGCAGATGCAGGGCGGCGTCGATGTGCGCGACGACGTGCTGAACGGCGTCATCAAGAGCTTTATCTTCGGCATTGCCGTGACGTTTATCGCCTTGTACCAGGGCTACGAGGCCAAGCCGACGCCCGAGGGCGTGTCGCGCGCCACCACCCGCACCGTGGTGATCGCGTCGCTCGCCGTGCTGGGGCTCGATTTCCTGCTGACGGCGCTGATGTTCAGTACCTGAGCCCCGCATGGGCGTCGTCGCATCCCGCTGGTTGAACTAGAGAATTCCGATGAGAAAGAACGCACTCGATTTCTGGGTGGGGCTGTTCGTGGTGGCCGGCTTCGTGGCCCTGCTGTTCCTCGCGCTGAAGGCCGGCAACATGAGCGCCTTCACCTTCGAGGACACCTACACCGTGCAGGCCCGCTTCGACAATATCGGCGGGCTGAAGGCGCGCGCGCCGGTCAAGAGCGCCGGCGTGGTGGTCGGCCGCGTCGCCCAAATCAGCTTCGACGACAAGAACTACCAGGCCACGGTGACGATGCACCTGGAGCAGCGCTACCAGTTTCCCAAGGACACGTCGGCCAAGATCCTGACGTCGGGGCTGCTGGGCGAGCAATACATCGGCCTCGAAGCGGGCGGCGACACCGCAATGCTGGCCGACGGCGCACGGATCACGATGACCCAGTCGGCCGTGGTGCTGGAGAATTTGATCGGGCAGTTCCTATACAACAAGGCGGCCGATGCAGGCGGCACGGGAGCGGAGAAATGAGGGGTTTGGGAGTACACGGGCGCTGGCTGCTGGCCGGCGCGATGGCGGTCGCCCTGGCGGGCTGCGCGACGGGGCCGGACGCCAATCCGCGCGACCCGCTCGAGCCGTTCAACCGCGAAGTCAACAAGATCAACGAGGACTTCGACAAGGGCGTGATGCGCCCGATCGCGGAGGTCTATGCAGACTACGTGCCGTCGCCGGTCCGCACCGCGGTCAGCAACGTGTTCTCCAACGTCAGCGATGTCTACTCGGCGCTGAACAACCTGCTGCAGGGCAAGCCGACGCGCTTCGCCGAGGACACCATGCGGGTGGCGATCAACACGGTGCTGGGCATCGGCGGCCTGATCGACATCGCCACGCCGGCCGGCCTGCCCAAGTACAAGGAAGACTTCGGCCAGACGCTGGGCGTGTGGGGCGTGCCGCCCGGGCCGTACCTGGTGCTGCCGCTGTTCGGCCCGAGCACGGTGCGCGACACCGGCGGCATGCTGGTGGACCGGCAGGCCGACCCGACCGCCTACCTGCATCCGGTCTGGATGCGCAATACGCTGATCGGCGTGCGCGTGGTCAGCGCCCGCGCCGAACTGCTGGGCGCCAGCAGCCTGGTCGAGATGGCCGCGCTGGACCGCTACTCGTTCATGCGTGACGCCTATTTGCAGCGCCGCGAGTACCTGGTCTACGACGGCAATCCGCCGGACCGCGACGACGATGACGTCGACAGCGACGCCGAGCCCAAGCCGCCGAGCTCGGGTTCGGGCGAAAGCCTGCCGGGTCAGACCATGCCGGTGCCGCCGGTGGCGCCGTCGCTGACGCCCGGCCGGCTCGGCCTGTGAGTGCCGGCGCCGCGAGACTTGTGCGCCACTGCGGTCGACCGGCTTTGTCAGTGGCCGGTCACCGCTGCAACAAACTGTGATAACGGGTGCCAGCGCCACGCGCGCCCGGCACCATGAACTTGCCCGGGGTGGGCGCTCTCCAACGTACGCACCCCCCGCCGCCCCCGGCGGAACAAGATAGACAAGGAAAAACCATGTTCAAGCGACTGTTGCTTCCCTTCATCGCCGCCTTCGCCATGGCGGGCGCGGCCATGGCCCAGAGCGCGGATACCTCCACGCCGGACGGGCTGATCAAGGCCCTGGTGGACGACGTGATGGCCACCGTCAAGGCCGACAAGGAAATGCAGGCCGGCAGCATTCCGAAGATCACCGCGCTGGTCGAGCAGAAGATCCTGCCGAACGCCAACTTCCAGAAGACCACGCAGATCGCGATGGGCCGCAACTGGGCCAAGGCGACGCCGGAGCAGCAGAAGCAGATCGTCGAGGAGTTCAAGATGCTGCTGATCCGCACCTACGCGGGCGCCGTCTCGCAGATCCGGGACCAGACCGTGCAGTTCCGTCCGTTCCGCGCCGCGCCCGAGGACACCGAGGTGACCGTGCGCACCCAGGTGATCAACAAGGGTGAGCCGATCCAGATGGACTACCGCCTGGAAAAGACGGCGCAGGGCTGGAAGGTCTACGACATCAACGTGCTGGGCGCCTGGCTGACCGAGGCCTACAAGGGCAGCTTCAACACGATCGCCAGCCAGCAGGGCATCGAAGGCGTGATCAAGACGCTGCAGGACCGCAACCGCCAGCTGGCCAGCGCGAAGGGTTAAGACCCGTTGCGGCGCAGCACGTGGATGCTGCGCCGCGTTACAATGCCGGGTCGGTGTGCACCTTTTCGCGCACCGGCCTCTAAATCCGATCGGATTCGATCCGATCCGACCCGATTCCTTACCGACCGCCTCGATGCTTTCACTCGGAACCTCGCTGACCAACCGCAACGCCGCCGCCGTGCTGCGCGACGCGGCCGCGCGCGTGGCCCAGGGGGAAGCGCAGGTCGACTGCAGCGCGCTCGGGCAGGTCGACTCCTCGGCGGTGGCCGTGATGCTGGCGCTGCATCGCGACGCCAGCGCGCGCGGCCGGACGCTGTCCTTCGTCGGCGTGCCGCAGCAACTGGCCGCACTGGCCAGCCTGTACGGCGTCGATACGCTGCTGGCCCTGTCGCCGCAGAGCCCCGCATCGGTACCGGCGCAAGCGGTTGCCGCAACGGAGGCGGAACCCGCCGCCGAATCGGCTTCGGCATCCGGCGCCGTACCCCTCGAGCAAGCCGCCTTGCATCGACATTGAACCGGCATCCGCGGTGAGGGCAGGGCCGAGGCCTGGGCCGGCACCGTCGCGATGCCTCGGCGCCGGCCGCCAGCCCGCGCCGCGTCCCAAGCGGGGACTTCCCCGCATCCCCTATAATTCCGGGTTATTCGTTCGTCAGCACCGCCGCGCGCCAACGCGCGATGCGCCTGCCACGCCGGCAGCCGGCACGCCAGGCGGGCGACCAGTCCGGCTGCTGTCACACCCCCAGGCGGTCCCCGCCATTTCCAGGAGCCCGGCGCGGCAGCGCGACGCTCGCACGCCCGCCAGACGATATCGGCCATGAAAGCCATCGAAATCCAGGATGTCCGCAAGCGCTACCGCAATCTGCAGGCGCTCAAGGGCGTCAGCTTCAGCGTCGAGCGCGGCGAATTCTTCGGCCTGCTCGGCCCCAACGGCGCGGGCAAGACCACGCTGATCTCGATCCTCGCGGGACTGAACCGCGCCGACTCGGGCCAGGTACGCGTGCACGGCCACGACGTGGTCGGGGATTACCGGCTGGCGCGCCGCATGCTGGGCGTGGTGCCGCAGGAGCTGGTATTCGATCCGTTCTTCACGGTGCGCGAGACGCTGCGCCTGCAGTCGGGTTATTTCGGCCTGACCCGCAACGACGACTGGATCGACGAGATCATGGCCAACCTGGACCTGACCGACAAGGCCGACGCCAACATGCGCCAGTTGTCGGGCGGCATGAAGCGCCGCGTGCTGGTCGCGCAGGCGCTGGTGCATCGTCCGCCGGTGATCGTGCTCGATGAACCCACCGCAGGCGTCGACGTTGAACTGCGCCAGACGCTGTGGAAATTCATCTCCCGGCTGAACCGCGAAGGTCATACCATCATCCTGACCACCCACTATCTGGAAGAGGCCGAGGCTTTGTGCGATCGCATCGCGATGCTCAAGTTCGGCGAGGTGGTGGCGCTGGACCGCACCAGCAGCCTGCTGAGCCAGTTCGCCGGCCTGCAGCTGGTGCTGACGCTGTCGGCCGGACGCCTGCCGGCCTCGCTGGAGCCGCTGCGGATGCCCTCCAATCCGGGCGAGCGCGCGATCCGGCTGCGGCTGTCCGGCTACCAGGTAGTCGAACCGATCCTCGCGGCCTGCCGCGAGGCGGGCTGCGAAATCGAAGACATGGAAATCAACAAGGCGGACCTCGAGGACGTGTTCGTGCAGATCATGGGCAGGGAAGGGCGCAAGCCGGCTTCCGGTGACCCGGGCGCAGGCGAAGGTGCGGACGGACAAGGCAAGGGCGACGGCGGCAAGCGCGCCACGGACCCGGCCGAACCGGTCAATACCACCCCTTCCTCGCTGGAGAGCCCGGTATGAAACATCCTGCCGGACTCGATCACGCGCAACAGGACGCGCGCAACGGCGGCGGCGACGACAGCCGGCACCTGGCGCCGATGGCGGTGGGCGGCCTGGTCGGCTTTCGCACGCTGCTGTACAAGGAAGTGCTGCGCTTCTGGAAGGTCAGCTTCCAGACCGTGGCCGCGCCGGTGCTCACCGCGATCCTCTATCTGCTGATCTTCGGCCATGTGCTGGAGGACCGCGTCCAGGTCTACGACCAGATCAGCTACACCGCCTTCCTGGTGCCCGGGCTGGTGATGATGAGCATCCTGCAGAACGCGTTTGCCAACAGTTCGTCGTCGCTGATCCAGTCCAAGATCACCGGCAACCTGGTGTTCGTGCTGCTGCCGCCGCTGTCGCACTGGGAGATGTTCGGGGCCTACGTGACCGCGGCCATCGTGCGCGGGCTCGCGGTGGGACTCGGCGTGCTGCTGGTGACGGTGTGGTTCGCCGACCTGCATGTGGCCAACGTGGCG
This sequence comes from Cupriavidus sp. JZ107, assembly GCF_053903255.1. NCBI lineage: Bacteria > Pseudomonadati > Pseudomonadota > Betaproteobacteria > Burkholderiales > Burkholderiaceae > Cupriavidus > Cupriavidus sp. JZ107. The sequence continues at coordinate 282,543 of NZ_CP096481.1, forward strand.
TGGATCGTCGTGTTCGCGCTGCTCGGCGCCGGCATGCTGGGCACCCTGGGACTGATCGCCGGCATCTGGGCCGAGAAGTTCGACCAGCTGGCCGCCTTCCAGAACTTCCTGATCATGCCGGCGACCTTCCTGTCCGGCGTGTTCTATTCGATTCACTCGCTGCCCGCGTTCTGGCAGAAGGTATCGCACGCCAATCCGTTCTTCTACATGATCGACGGGTTCCGCCATGGCTTCTTCGGCGTCTCCGACGTGTCGCCGTGGTTCAGCCTGGCCGTGGTCGCGAGCGCCTTCGCGGTGGTCGCGACGATCGCGCTGCGGCTGCTGCAGAGCGGCTACAAGCTGCGGCACTGATCTTGCGAGACCAGGCCGGACCGACACGCGCGAGAGCGGGACGCACACAGACGAAACGAGATTCACCATGCTGCCTACACCGGAACAAGTCAGGGACTACATCGCCCAGGGGCTGCCCTGCGAACACCTCGAAGTGGAGGGCGACGGCCAGCACTTCTTCGCCACGATCGTCAGCGCAGAGTTCGAGGGCAAGCGGCTGATCCAGCGCCATCAGCGCGTCTATGCCGCGCTTGGCGACCGCATGCGGGCCGAGATCCACGCGCTGTCGATGAAGACGCTGACGCCCGCCGAATGGCAAGGCGGGCAGGGCGACCAGGGCGGCCAGCCGGGCCGCGGCTGAGCGGCCGCGTACCTGCGTATCCCTCATGGATCAACTGCAAATACACGGCAACGGCCCGCTGCGCGGCGAGATCCGGGTGTCGGGCGCGAAGAATGCCGCGCTGCCGATCCTGTGCGCCAGCCTGCTGACGGCCGACACGCTGACGCTGCGCAATGTCCCCGGTCTGCACGACGTGCGCACCATGCTGGCGCTGCTGCGCCAGATGGGCGTGCGCATCGAACAGGACGGCACGCAGCTGGCGCTGGACGCGCGCGAGATCACCTCGCCCGAGGCGCCGTATGAAATGGTCAAGACCATGCGCGCGTCGATCCTGGTGCTCGGACCGCTGGTCGCGCGCCTGGGCGAGGCGCGGGTGTCGCTTCCCGGCGGCTGCGCCATCGGCGCGCGGCCGGTGGACCAGCACATCAAGGGCCTGCAGGCGATGGGCGCCGAGATCGCCATCGAGCACGGCTTCATCCACGCCCGCGCGCGCCGGCTCAAGGGCGCGCGCATCGTCACCGACATGATCACGGTGACGGGCACCGAGAACCTGCTGATGGCCGCCACGCTGGCCGACGGCGAGACCGTGCTGGAGAACGCCGCACGCGAGCCCGAGGTGACCGACCTGGCCAATCTTCTGGTCGCCATGGGCGCACGGATCGAAGGCATCGGCACCGACCGGCTGGTGATCCAGGGCGTCGAGCGGCTGCACGGCGCCGAGCATGCGGTGATCGCAGACCGCATCGAGGCTGGCACCTTCCTGTGTGCAGCCGCGGCGACACTGGGCGAGGTCGTGGTACGCGATGTCTCGCCTGGCATCCTCGACGCGGTGCTCGACAAGCTGGTCGAAGCCGGCGCAACGATCGAGCGCGGCGCCGACTGGGTGCGGCTGTCGATGCGCCAGCGCCCGCGCGCGGTCAGCTTCCGGACCTCCGAATATCCGGCCTTTCCGACCGACATGCAGGCGCAGTTCATGGCGCTCGATTGCGTGGCCGATGGCGCCGCGCGCGTCACCGAGACGATCTTCGAGAACCGCTTCATGCACGTGCAGGAGCTGAACCGGCTCGGCGCCAATATCGCGGTCGAAGGCAATACCGCGGTGGTGACCGGCGTGCCGCGCCTGTCCGGCGCCCGCGTGATGGCGACCGACCTGCGCGCCTCGGCCAGCCTGGTGATTGCCGGCCTGATCGCCGACGGCGAAACGGTGATCGACCGCATCTATCATCTGGACCGCGGCTATGACCGCATGGAAGACAAGCTGTCGGCAGTCGGTGCGCGCATTCGGCGCATCGCCGGCTGACCCAGCGACGAACAAGACGATGAGCCCATCTCCGAACCAGCTGACCCTGGCCCTTTCCAAGGGCCGGATCTTTACCGAAACCATGCCGCTGCTGGCGGCCGCGGGCATCGAGGTCACCGAAGACCCGGAAACCTCCCGCAAGCTGATCCTGCCGACCACCGACCCGGACGTGCGCGTGATCATCGTGCGCGCCTCCGACGTGCCGACCTATGTGCAGTACGGCGCCGCCGACTTCGGCGTGGCCGGCAAGGACGTGCTGATGGAACACGGCATGGCCGGCCTGTATGCGCCGATCGACCTGAATATCGCGCGCTGCCGCATGTCGGTGGCGGTGCCGGCGGGCTTCGACTATGCCCGCGCGGTGCGCCAGGGCGCGCGGCTGGCGGTGGCGACCAAGTATGTGCAGACCGCGCGCGAGCACTTCGCCAAGAAGGGCGTCCACGTCGATCTGATCAAGCTGTACGGTTCGATGGAGCTCGGTCCGCTGGTTGGACTGGCCGATGCGATCGTCGACCTGGTCAGCACCGGCGGCACGCTGCGCGCCAACAATCTGGTGGAAGTCGAGGAGATCGTGCAGATCTCGTCGCGGCTGGTGATCAACCAGGCCGCGCTCAAGCTCAAGCGCGAGCGGCTGGCGCCGATCCTCGAAGCGTTTGAACGGGCCTCCGCGGCCGTGGCGTGATGCCATGGCCGACGGCCCGGGGAAGGGAATCATGAACGAACAAAGCCTGAACATTCGCCGACTGGATTCGGCCAGCGCGGACTTCCCCGTGCGGCTGCGCCAGCTGCTGGCCTTCGAGGCCGGCGAGGACGAGGCCATCGAGCGCGCCGTTGCGCAGATCCTGGCCGACGTCAAGGTGCGCGGCGATGCCGCGGTGCTGGAATACACACTGCGCTTCGATCGCGTCGAGGCGGAGTCGCTGGCCGCGCTGGAACTGTCACCGGCCGAGATGGACGCCGCGCTCGAGGAACTCGAGCCCAAGCGCCGCGCCGCGCTCGAGGCGGCCGCGGCGCGCGTGCGCGCCTACCACGAGAAGCAGAAGATCGAATGCGGCAGCCATAGCTGGGAATACGCGGAGGCCGACGGCACCGTGCTGGGCCAGAAGGTGACGCCACTCGATCGCGTCGGCCTCTATGTGCCGGGCGGCAAGGCGGCCTATCCGTCGTCGGTGCTGATGAACGCGATTCCGGCCCGCGTCGCCGGCGTCAAGGAAGTGATCATGGTGGTGCCGACCCCGGGCGGCGTGCGCAACCCGCTGGTGCTGGCCGCCGCGGCGATCGCCGGCGTCGACCGCGTGTTCACGATCGGCGGCGCGCAGGCCGTCGGCGCGCTGGCCTACGGCACCGAGACGCTGCCGCAGGTCGACAAGATCGTCGGCCCGGGCAACGCCTATGTCGCCGCGGCCAAGCGGCGCGTGTTCGGCACGGTCGGCATCGACATGATCGCCGGCCCGTCCGAGATCCTGGTGATCTGCGACGGCAGCACCGACCCGGACTGGGTGGCGATGGACCTGTTCTCGCAGGCCGAGCACGACGAGATGGCGCAGTCGATCCTGCTGTGCCCGGATGCCGGCTATCTGCTCAAGGTCGAGGACAGCATCCGCCGCCTGCTCGACGACATGCCGCGCCGCGACGTGATCGCGGCCTCGATCGGCGGCCGCGGCGCGCTGATCAAGGTCCGCGACATGGACGAGGCCTGCGACATCGCCAATGCGATCGCGCCCGAGCACCTGGAGATCTCCGCGCTCAATCCGCGCCAGTGGGCCGAGAAGATCCGCCACGCCGGCGCAATCTTCCTGGGCCAGTTCACCAGCGAATCGCTGGGCGACTACTGCGCTGGGCCGAACCACGTGTTGCCGACCTCGCGCACCGCGCGCTTCTCGTCGCCGCTGGGCGTCTATGACTTCCAGAAGCGCTCGAGCCTGATCGAGGTCAGCGAGACGGGCGCGCAGATGCTGGGCCAGATCGCGGCGGAACTGGCCTATGGCGAAGGTCTGCAGGCGCATGCCCGCAGCGCCGAATACCGCCTCAAGCGCAGTTGAATTGCCGGGCCGGTGCGCTGCCCCCGTGTGCCGCCCCCTCACTCCCCCACCGAAGAGGAAACCATGTCAGCAGTCGAGCCTTCCCTGATCGAGCGAATCATCCGTGACGACGTCCGCGCCATGGGCGCCTATCACGTGGCCGATTCGCACGGTCTGATCAAGCTCGACGCGATGGAGAACCCGTACCGGCTGCCGGCCGAGTTGCGCGAACAGCTGGGCAAGCGGCTCGCCGAGGTCGCGCTGAACCGTTATCCGGTGCCGACCAGCGAGGCGCTGCGCGCGCGGCTCAAGAGCGTGATGGACGTGCCCGCCGGCATGGAGATCCTGCTCGGCAACGGTTCGGACGAGATCATCAGCATGCTGGCGCTCGCGGTCGCACGGCCCGGCGCCAAGGTGATGGCGCCGGTGCCCGGCTTCGTGATGTATGCGATGTCGGCGCAGTTCACCGGGCTCGAATTCGTCGGCGTGCCATTGCGCGCGGACTTCACGCTGGACCGCGAGGCGATGCTGGCCGCGATGGCCGAGCACAAGCCGGCGGTGATCTATCTGGCCTATCCGAACAATCCGACCGGCACGCTGTTCGACGAGCAGGATATGGAGGCGATCGTGCGCGCCGCGCAGGGCGAGGTCTGCCACAGCGTGGTGGTGGTCGACGAGGCCTACCAGCCGTTCGCGCAGCACAGCTGGATGCCGCGGCTGCCGGAGTTCGGCAACCTGCTGGTGATGCGTACCGTGTCCAAGCTTGGCCTGGCCGGCATCCGGCTCGGCTACCTGGCCGGCGATCCGGCCTGGCTCGCGCAGATCGACAAGGTTCGCCCGCCATACAACGTCAACGTGCTGACCGAGGCGACCGCGCTGTTCGTGCTCGAGCATGTCGACGTGCTCGACGAACAGGCCGCGCAGCTGCGCGCCGAGCGCGCCAGCGTGGCCGCGGCGATGGCCGCGCACCCCGGCGTGACGGTGTTTCCGAGTGCCGGCAATTTCCTGCTGGTGCGCGTGCCCGATGCCGCGCGAATCTTCGATCGGCTGCTCGCGCGCAAGGTGCTGATCAAGAACGTGAGTAAAATGCACCCATTGCTGGCCAACTGTCTGCGCGTGACGGTCAGCACCCCCGAAGAAAATGCGCAGTTTCTCGAGGCGTTTGTCGCCTCGCTGCAGGATTAGCACCATGCGTGTTGCCGAGGTCACCCGCAATACCTCCGAGACCCAGATCCGCGTCGCGTTGAATCTGGACGGCACCGGACGCCAGCTGCTGGCTTCCGGCGTTCCCTTCCTGGACCACATGCTGGACCAGATCGCCCGCCATGGCATGTTCGACCTCGAGGTCGAGGCCAAGGGCGATACCCATATCGACGACCACCATACGGTCGAGGACGTCGGCATCACGCTGGGACAGGCGGTGGCCAAGGCCATCGGCGACAAGAAGGGCATCACCCGCTACGGGCATAGCTACGTGCCGCTGGACGAATGCCTGTCGCGCGTGGTCATCGATTTCTCGGGCCGCCCGGGGCTGGAGTTCCACGTGCCGTTCACCCGGGCACGCGTGGGCAGCTTCGATGTCGACCTGACCATCGAGTTCTTCCGCGGCTTCGTCAATCATGCCGGCGTGACGCTGCATATCGACAATCTGCGCGGCATCAATGCCCACCATCAATGCGAAACGGTATTCAAGGCCTTCGGCCGGGCGCTGCGCATGGCGGTGGAGCTGGACCCGCGCGCGGCCAACACGATTCCGTCGACCAAGGGCACGCTCTGATATCGCTACCGGCGTGATCGAGGGCCGGACAGTCCTGCCGCCGACGATCACGCGGACCGATCTCCATCGATCTCTACCGGATTCCACCACCCCCCACCGTTTCCGAGGGGACGGCCGCGCGATGCCACGGCCGTTTCCAACATCATGACTACGATTGCAATTGTGGATTACGGCATGGGCAACCTGCGCTCGGTGGCGCAGGCGCTGCGCCGTGCGGCGCCGGACGCCGATGTGCGTGTCGTCGATGCGCCCGAGGGTATCCGTGCCGCCGAGCGCGTGGTGCTGCCCGGCCAGGGCGCGATGCCCGACTGCATGGCGGCGCTGAACGCCTCCGGGCTGCGCGAGGCCGTGCTCGAGGCCGCGGACAGCAAGCCGCTGCTGGGCGTGTGCGTTGGCGAACAGATGCTGTTCGAAGCGAGCAGGGAAAGTAGGGCCGGTGCGGACAGCACGCCATGCCTGGGCCTGATGCCGGGCGAGGTGGTGCGCTTCGAGCTCGACGGCATGACGCAGCCCGACGGCTCGCGCTACAAGGTGCCGCAGATGGGCTGGAACCGCGTTCGCCAGACCCGGCCGCATCCGCTGTGGCAGGGTATTCCCGATCAGAGCTGGTTCTATTTCGTACACAGCTACTATGTGCAGCCGCGCGATTCCGCCCATACTGCCGGGGAAACCGAATATGGCGTCGTGTTTACCAGCGCGGTGGCCCGGGATAATATTTTTGCCACGCAGTTCCACCCCGAGAAGAGCGCGGCGCTTGGCTTGCAGCTCTACCGGAACTTCGTGGACTGGAAGCCCTGATTCACCAAGCCGTTCGACGCAGGCAAGGCCGGGCCGGCAGCGCCGGTCACGCCAGGACAACCTTTTTACTTCAACACGCTCGTCACGCTTATGTTGCTCATTCCGGCCATCGACCTGAAGGACGGTCAGTGTGTACGCCTCAAACAAGGCGATATGGACCAGGCCACCGTCTTCTCCGAAGAGCCCGCCGCCATGGCACGACATTGGGTGGAACAGGGCGCGCGCCGTCTGCACCTGGTCGACCTGAACGGCGCCTTCGTCGGCAAGCCCCGCAATGAGGCGGCCATCAAGGCCATCATTGCCGAGGTCGGCGAAGAGATCCCGGTCCAGCTCGGCGGAGGCATCCGCGACCTGAACACCATCGAGCGCTGGCTGGACGACGGCCTGTCGTACATCATCATCGGCACAGCCGCGGTCAAGAACCCGGGCTTCCTGAAGGACGCGTGCTCGGCGTTCGGCGGCCACATCATCGTCGGCCTCGATGCGCGCGACGGCAAGGTCGCCACCGACGGCTGGAGCAAGCTGACCGGCCACGAGGTCATCGACCTGGCGCGCAAGTACGAGGACTACGGCGTCGAGGCGATCATCTATACCGACATCGGCCGCGACGGCATGCTGCAGGGCATCAACATCGATGCGACGGTCAAGCTGGCCCAGTCGGTGTCGATCCCGGTGATCGCCAGCGGCGGCCTGTCGAACATGAGCGATATCGACCGGCTGTGCTCGGTCGAGAGCGAAGGCGTCGAAGGGGTGATCTGCGGCCGCGCGATCTACTCCGGCGACCTGAATTTCGCGGACGCGCAGGCGCTCGCGGACAAACTGGGCGCGGACAAGTAAGCCGTCGCCATTGCGCCCGGGGGGCGCTGCTGCCCGCGTCGTGCCGCACTGGCGCGCCGCGTGGCAAGGATTCCGATGCTAGCCAAACGTATCATCCCCTGCCTGGACGTGACCAATGGGCGGGTGGTCAAAGGGGTCAACTTCGTCGAATTGCGCGACGCGGGCGATCCGGTCGAGATCGCGCGCCGTTATGACGAACAGGGCGCGGACGAAATCACGTTCCTGGACATCACCGCGACCAGCGACGGCCGCGACCTGATGCTGAACATCATCGAGGCGGTGGCCTCGCAGGTCTTCATTCCGCTGACGGTCGGCGGCGGCGTGCGCACCGTCGAGGACGTGCGCCGGCTGCTCAATGCCGGCGCGGACAAGATCAGCGTCAATTCGTCGGCGATCAGCAATCCGCAGCTGGTGTCCGATGCCACCGCACGCTACGGTTCGCAGTGCATCGTGGTGGCGATCGACGCCAAGCGCAGCTCGGCACCGGGCGAGCCGCCGCGCTGGGAGGTGTTCACCCACGGCGGGCGCAAGGCGACCGGGCTCGACGCGGTCGAGTGGGCGCGCGAAATGGCGCGCCGCGGTGCCGGCGAGCTGCTGCTGACCAGCATGGACCGTGACGGCACCAGGAGCGGTTTCGATCTCGAGCTGACCCGCGCGGTCAGCGACGCGGTCGGCGTGCCGGTGATCGCCTCGGGCGGCGTCGGCGGACTGCAGGACCTGGCCGACGGCATCCGCATTGGCCATGCCGACGCGGTGCTGGCGGCGAGCATCTTCCACTACGGCCAGCACACGGTGGCCGAGGCGAAGGCATTCATGGCCCGCGAGGGCATTCCGATGCGGGTTTGACGATGCAAAAGAAGTGGCTCAACAAGGTCAAGTGGGACGATCACGGCCTGGTGCCGGTGATCGTGCAGGAAGTCGGTTCCAACGACGTGCTGATGTTCGCCTTCATGAATCGCGAGGCGCTGCAGCGCACCGTCGATCTCGGCGAGGCGGTGTTCTGGTCGCGCTCGCGCAAGCGGCTGTGGCACAAGGGCGAGGAATCGGGCCATGTGCAGAAGGTGCACGAGATCCGGCTGGACTGCGACGAGGACGTGGTACTGCTGAAGGTCACGCAGGCCGGCGACATCGCGTGTCATACCGGCCGCCATTCCTGCTTCTTCCAGAAATTCGAGGGCGACGTCGAGGACGGCGACTGGCAGACCGTCGAACCGGTGCTGAAGGACCCCTCGTCCATCTACGGCGGCAATCACTGATGAGCGACGCTTCTGCAAACCAGGCGGACGCGCTGGCCGACGTGCTGGCACGGGTGGCCGCGGTACTCGAATCGCGCAAGCCGGAACACGGCGGCGATCCCGACCAGTCCTATGTGGCGCGGCTGTTCCACAAGGGCGACGACGCGATCCTGAAGAAGATCGGCGAGGAAGCCACCGAAACCGTGATGGCGGCCAAGGACGCGCGCGCCGAGGGTCTCGCCGCGCCTGCGCTCGACAAGGTCGTCTACGAGGTCGCGGACCTGTGGTTCCACAGCATGGTGCTGCTGGCCCGCTTCGGCCTGAGCCCGGCCGACGTGGTCGCCGAACTGGCGCGCCGCGAAGGGCTGTCGGGACTGGCCGAAAAGGCGGCGCGCACGCCCGAGTCGAAGTGATCGTCGGCGCTCCTCGGCGGGCCGCGGTGTATCGTGTGGCACAGTATCGTCTGGACCGAACCGTGCGCACATGCAAGGAGGCGCAATGAGCAACGACTATCCCGGCCGCGATTATCCGGGCCAGGTGGTGCCGAGCAGCGGCGGCGCGCAGCTCGACAGCCTGCGCAAGCTGACCCACATCCTGTACGGGCTGTATGCGATTTTCTGGCTGACCGGCGGCATCACCGCGCTGATCGCGATCATCATCAACTACGTCAAGCGCGACGATGCGCGCGGCACGCTCTATGCATCGCACTTTGCGTGGCAGATCCGATCGTTCTGGTGGTCGGTCGCGTGGACCGTGCTCGGCGGCGTGCTGTTCGCCACCGTGGTCGGCATCGCGCTGGCCTTCATCGTCTGGGGCCTGTTGTCGCTGTGGATTCTTTACCGTATTGTCAAAGGCTGGTTGTATTTGAACGACAGCAAGCCGATGTACCCGGAGCAGCGTTTCTAGACGGCGCGAACTGGGCCAGGGTCGAATCCGGCTTGCCGGTGTCCTTGACTTCGCAATGAAACTTTCATGAACGCACACGAGAATTGCATCTTCTGCAAGATCGTCGCCGGCCAGATACCGTCGCGCAAGGTGTACGAGGACGCCGACATGCTGGCGTTCCACGATATCCATCCGAAGGCGCCGGTGCACTTCCTGATCATTCCGAAGGTGCATGTGAACTCGCTCGCCGACTGTGGCCCGGGCGAAGGCGACGTGCTTGCTAAAATGCTGCTCAAGGCGCCGCAGCTGGCCCAGGAACTGGGTTGCGGCAATGGCTTTCGCACCGTGATCAACACCGGTCCGGATGGCGGCCAGGAGGTCTATCACCTGCATCTGCACGTGATGGGCGGGCCGCGGACCGAATGGAAGGTCGCGCTGCCGTAGCCGCGGCAAGCCTTCAGTAGAGAATCACGTCTGGCCGCTTGCGGCGGACGAAACAGCGCCGGCTACCGTCGCCCGGCGTGCGAGCTCGGACGGAACAACGGGTCCGCGTGGCAAGGTGCCCCGCGGGGCTTCATCAGGAGCAGGAAAATGGGTTCGTTTAGCATTTGGCATTGGCTGATCGTGCTGGTGATCGTCATGCTGGTCTTCGGTACGAAGAAGCTGCGCAACATCGGCCAGGATCTGGGCGGCGCGGTCAAGGGCTTCAAGGACGGCATGAAGGACCCCAACGCCCCGGCGGGCGAGGACACTGCCACCGGTACGCCGAAGGAACTGCGCGATTCGACCACGATCGACGTGGACGCCAAGGAAAAGTCGCGCCAGCAGCAGTAATCCGACCATGCAGTCAGTCGGCGTCCGGCCCGCACGGCCCCGCATCGGCCCGGCCGTGCCCCGGTACACTGATTTCCTCCTTCCTCCCGGCAGCGGCGTGCGGCATTGCGCCCGCCCGCTGTCGGCACTGGCATTGAATCCCGCATGATCGATCTGGGCATTTCCAAGCTGGCGCTGATCGGCGCGGTCGCGCTGATCGTGATCGGGCCCGAGCGGCTGCCCAAGGTCGCCCGCACCGTCGGCGCGCTGGTCGGCCGCGCGCAACGCTATATCAGCGACGTGAAGGCGGAGGTCAGCCGCGAAGTCGAACTCGATGAGTTGCGTCGGATGCGTACCGAGTTCGAGGACGCCGCGCGCGACGTCGAGCGGACCATCCATAAAGAGGTCAACGAGCAGACGCAGTCGCTGAACGAGGCGTTGTCGGATGCGATCGCCGAGCCTGGCGCGCCCGGCGCCGGCTCGGGCGATGCGCCGGCGCCGTATGTGCCGAGCTGGGATACCGCACACAAGATGCACAACGGCCGCAAGAGCTGGCGCGTCAAGCAGGCCGCCGTGCCGAAGTGGTACAAGCGCCAGAACAATGTCCGCGGCTGGGCGCAGTCCGGCGCTGCCCGCGTCAAGCGGCACCGCCCGGCAACGCGCCCCGCGCGTTCTTTCTTCGAGTGACCATGCGGCAGTCCGCCCCGATGCCGGCGGCCGACCGGTCCGCACGTTTGTCGCGCGCCTTGCCGCGCGCGATGTCGCTTTTCTCTTCCCTGTTGTCCGCCCACCGCTGCTGAGCGGCTGCCGCCATGAGCGAATCGCGTTCTCCCGAACCCCAAGACGAATCCCAGCAGGAAACCTTCATCTCGCATCTGGTGGAGCTGCGCGAGCGCATCGTCAAGGCCGTCGCCGGCGTGCTGGTGGTATTCGTCAGCCTGGTGTACTGGGCGCCGGATATCTTCAATCTGTTTGCGCGGCCGCTGATGGAGTCGCTGCCCAAGGGCGGCAAGATGATCGTCACCGACGTGACCGGCTCGTTCTTCGTGCCGATGAAGGTCACGTTGCTGGTCGCCTTCCTGATCGCGCTGCCATGGGTGCTGTACCAGGTCTGGCAATTCGTCGCGCCCGGTCTCTATCAGCATGAGAAGCGTTTGATCATGCCGCTGGTCACCAGCAGCTATCTGCTGTTCCTGTTCGGCGTGGCGTTCGCGTACTTCCTGGTGTTTCCCACGGTGTTCCATTTCATGGCGCACTACAACGCGCCGCTGGGCGCCGAGATGTCGACCGACATCGACAAGTATCTCGGCTTCGCGATGACAACGTTCCTCGCCTTCGGCATCACGTTCGAAGTGCCGGTGGTCGTCATCGTGCTGGTGCGCTTCGGCGTGGTGGAACTGGAGAAACTCAAGCAGATCCGCCCGTATGTGATCGTTGGCGCCTTCATCATCGCGGCCATTGTCACGCCGCCCGATGTGCTGTCGCAGCTGCTGCTGGCGATTCCGCTGATCCTGCTCTACGAGCTTGGCCTGCTGATGGCCAAGGTCATCGGCCGTCCGTTGCCCAATGACGGCGCCGCAAAGGAGTCGCAAGCCGACTGATTGGTGCTACGGGGCGCAAACATTGCGTCCTTTTTGCACCAAAATGGGGAAAATCACCGTTTCTCCTGTTGCTGTTCAGCAACAAAAGCCGCCCTCAGGAACGGTTTACGACGAAAAAGCCTTCTGAGCGCGCGGGAGCCTGACACATAATACGCAGCAGACGTGATGGTGAATGCGTCGCCCAAGCACTTGGGCAACCCAAGATTTCCCAATCAGTTGACAAGGAAAGTGTCGATATGAAGATGAAACTGTTTGCAGCTGCAGTCGCCGCCCTGGCCGCTGGTGGTGCCTACGCCCAGTCGAGCGTGACCCTGTACGGCGTGGTCGACGCTGGTATCGAGTACAACAACAACGCTGGTCAGACGGGCGAAAACCTGTTCAAGATGACGTCCGGCGGCCAGTCGGGCTCGCGTTGGGGCCTGCGTGGCGTGGAAGACCTGGGCGGTGGCCTGAAGGGTCTGTTCGTGCTGGAAAGCGGTTTCGATCTCGACACCGGCCGTTCGGGCCAAGGTGGCCGTCTGTTCGGTCGTAGCGCCTACGTCGGTCTGCAGAACCAGTTCGGCACCCTGACCCTGGGCCGTCAACAGACCCCGTTCTACGACTTCGGTCTGCAGTTCGACCCGATGGCGATCGCTCCGCGTTACTCGATCACCTCGCAAGCTGTCGAGTTCCAATCGCGTGCTGACAACGCCGTCAAGTACGTCGGCAAGTTCGGCGGCCTGACCGCGTCGGCAATGTACTCGTTCCGCGCTGACGGCCAAGAAGTTGCTGGCCGCAACGTGTTCGGCCGCGAAATGGGCGCCATGCTGTCGTACGCAGCTGGTCCGTTCGCGATCGGTGCTGCCTACGACGACCTGCACGTCGGTACCGAAGCTAACCAGGCTCCGGTGATCCGCCGCGCTACGGTTGCTGGTACCTACGCTTTCGGTCCGGCCAAGGCGTTCGTTGGCTACCGTTGGGCGAAGGCTTCGGACGGCGCTGTTCTGCCGGGCGCTGTTGGTGCTGACACCACGACGTCGAACCTGTACTGGGCTGGCCTGGCGTACCAAATGACCCCGGCCTTCTCGGTCACGGGTGCTGCGTACTACCAGGACTTCCGCCGCAGCGGTGCTGATCCGTGGCAATTCGTGCTGACCGGCGACTACGCTCTGTCGAAGCGCACCGACATCTACACCTCGCTGTCGTACACCCTGAACAAGGATGGTTCGGCTCTGGGCGTGTCGGGCTTCAACACCGCCGCTACCGCCACCGCGCCTGCCACGTTCAACGTGGAGCCGGGCAAGGACCAGTTCGGTGCCATCATCGGCGTGCGCCACAAGTTCTAATTTGACGCGAGCAATCGCATCAAGTTAGCTTGATCGAAACGCCGGCATCCTTCGGGATGCCGGCGTTTTGTTTTGTAGGGTCCGTTTTGTCAGGTCCGGATCTGCAGGATCGGGCGCTGCGAAGCGCGCTATGCAAGCGGCGCGCTGCCCCGCCGAAGTGCTCTAGCTGTGGATTGCAGTCGACGAGCAGACGAACAGGCGGCGGCATGCTGTCGGGCTCCAACCGTCTCCTGGCATCTCCACGCTGGCGTCGACGTTTAGCCGAACGCCTGTCGGTGCGGCCGCATCGCCTTCATCGGTGCCCCAACGCATGGCTGGGTTCGGTGTGGGGGCAGGGGAGCGGGAAGACCGGCTCTGCGCCATCAGCACGCGCATCTCGAAAGATCGCGCGGCGTACGCCTTACCGATCGGCAATCCGAATGGCAATCCATACCGCTCGGCTCATCCACGATCGGTAGACGCCAATAAAAAAGCCCCTTGGCAAACACCAAGGGGCTTTTGTTCGACCGCCGACGGGAAGGGAGGATCCTCCTCAATCTTCCTCGTCGTACGGCAACACACGCCGCGGCGGCGGAGGACGCTTGCCGATCATCACCGTGACTTCGGTCGGCTTGCCGCGGCGTACGACCTTCATCTTGACTTCCGTGCCCGGCTTGAGCTGCGCGATCGCATTGAGCAGTGCCGTGGTATCGGTGATCGGTTGATCCTGCACGGCGACCAGCACGTCTCCCGGACGCACGCCGGCCTTGTCGGCGGGGCCGCCCTGGACAATCGCGGCGATCAGCGCGCCTTCCTTCGCTTCGAGCCCGAACGACTCGGCGATCTCCGGCGTCATGTCCTGCGGCTCGACCCCGATCCAGCCGCGCGTCACCGAACCGGTCGAAATGATCGACTCCATTACCTGCTTGGCGGTCGACACCGGAATCGCGAAGCCGATCCCCAGCGAACCACCCGAGCGCGAGTAGATTGCCGTATTGATGCCCAGCAGATTGCCCTGCGCGTCGACCAGCGCGCCGCCCGAGTTGCCCGGGTTGATCGCGGCGTCGGTCTGGATGAAGTTTTCGAAGGTGTTGATGCCGAGGTGGCTGCGGCCCAGCGCCGACACGATGCCCATCGTCACCGTCTGGCCCACGCCGAACGGGTTGCCGATCGCCAGCACCACATCGCCGACCTTGACGTTCTCGAGGCGCCCCAGCGTGATCGCCGGCAGATCCGTCAGCGTGATCTTGAGCACCGCCAGGTCCGTTTCCGGGTCCGAGCCCACGACCTTGGCGTTGGCCTTGCGGCCATCGGTCAGCGCGACCTCGATCTCGTCGGCGCCGTCCACCACATGATGGTTGGTTAGAATGTAGCCCTCGGCGCTGACGATCACCCCCGAGCCCAGGCTCGATACCGGCTCCTGCCGCTCGGGCAGCCGGTCACCGAAGAAGAAGCGGAACCACGGATCGTCGGCCTGCGGATTGCCCCGGCGCGCGCCGTTCTTGCTGGTGAAGATGTTGACTACCGCCGGCATTGCCAACTGCGCCGCCTCGCTATACGAGCGTTCCGCCGATGGTCCGGTGACATTCGGCACCACTTCCTTGAGCGCGACGATCGGCGAACCGGATTGGACCGCGACGCGCCCGCGTTGCAGCCAATCCGGTTTCAACGTCGCCACGACAAACCAGATGGCCAGCACAACCGTGACGGCCTGGGCAAAGAACAGCCAGAAGCGGCGCAACATATTGGAGTTTGGGCTGAAAATGAAAACAAAAGAGCTTGAATTGTACTTGAACGACCTGTTGGAGGTCCCCCGCTACAAGGACTATTGTCCGAACGGTCTGCAAGTACAAGGTCGGCCGGAAGTCACTCATATCGTGACCGGAGTGACCGCCAGTGTTGCTCTGCTCGATGCCGCGATCGAAGCCGGTGCCGATGCCATCCTGGTCCATCACGGTTATTTCTGGCGCGGCGAGGATGCCCGCGTGATCGGCCAAAAGCATGGCCGGCTGCGCCGCCTGCTGGTGTCCGACACCAATCTGCTGGCCTACCACCTGCCGCTCGACGGCCATCCCGAACTAGGCAACAACGCCCAACTGGGACGCGAGCTCGGCTTGAATCCGACCGGACGTTTCGGCGACGATCAGCTCGGCTGGACCGGCACGCTGCCGCAGTCGATGACGCTGCGCATGCTGGCCGACCACATCGCCGGCGTGCTTGGCCGCGAGCCGCTGGCGATCGGCGATCCCGATCAGCCGGTACGCACGGTGGGCTGGTGTACCGGCGGCGCGCAAGGCTATTTCGACGGAGCGATTGCCGCGGGAGTCGATGTCTATCTGAGCGGCGAGGTGTCGGAGCAGACCACGCATCTGGCGCGCGAGAGCGGCGTCGGCTATATCGCCGCCGGCCATCACGCCACCGAGCGCTACGGCATCCGCGCGCTCGGCACCCATCTGGCGCAGCAGTTCGGCCTGCGCCATACCTTCATCGACATTCCGAACCCGGTATAAAGCGGGCTTTCTCGGCCGGCTTTCTCACCGGGCGCCGGCCGTGAGGCCGGTACCGACTGCACTTAGGCGCGGCTGCTCTTCAGGCTGTCGCGGATCTCGCGCAGCAGCTTGATGTCTTCCGGATCCTCGGGCGCCGGTGCCGGCGGTTCGGCGGCGCGCAGGCGATTGATCGCACGTACCATCATGAAAATGATGAAGGCCAGGATCAGGAAGTTGACCAGGATGGTCAGGAAGTTGCCGTAGGCGAATACCGGCACGCCGGCCTTTTTCAAGGCATCGAGCGTCATTGGCGTTCCCGCTGGGGGATCCGACAACACCAGAAACAGATTGGAAAAGTCCAGTTTGCCGATGATGCGGCCCACCAGGGGCATGATCAGGTCATTGACCACGGAATCCACGATTTTTCCGAAAGCTGCGCCGATAATCACGCCGACCGCGAGGTCGACCACGTTGCCGCGCATCGCGAAGGTCTTGAATTCCGACATCATGCTCATGGCTTAACTCCTTGCTGTTGTTCATTTTTCACCACGGACCGCAGCGCAAGACTGCCGCAACGATGCCGCAAACGCAAGCCTGATGCGGCTTTGCGGCAGACTGATGTCGCTCCCCTACACCCTGGCGCGATGACCGAACACCCCCGGGTAACCGCGCTTTCACTGGCCAATGTGCCTAAGGTACAATTTACGGTTGACGCAAAATCTAAATTGACTTCCCCTGGGGTTTGGAATGAGTGACCAGCAAAGCGTGAAGAGCGTGGATAAGGGGCGTCGCAATTGGTTGATCGCGACGTCTGTGGCTGGCGGCATCGGAGGAGTGGCAGTTGCGGTGCCGTTTGTCAGTACGTTTGCACCGTCGGAAAAGGCCAAGGCGGCAGGCGCGCCGGTCGAGGCCGACATCAGCGGGCTCAAGCCCGGCGAAATGATGACGGTCGAATGGCGCGGCAAGCCCGTCTGGATTCTGCGTCGCACCGACGAAATGCTGGCGTCGCTGAAAAAGACCGACGCCGAAGTGGCCGACCCGGACTCGGAAATCCCGTTCACGATGGAGACCCCCGAGTACTGCAGGAACGAAACCCGTTCCCGGCCCGAGCACAAGGACATTCTCGTCGTCGTCGGTATCTGTTCCCATCTCGGTTGCTCCCCGTCCGGCCCGTTCGCGGCTGGCGCCAATCCCACCCTCGGTTCCGACCCCGGTTTTCTCTGCCCGTGCCACGGCTCGACCTTCGACCTGGCAGGCCGCGTCTTCAAGAACAAGCCGGCACCCCAGAACCTTGACGTTCCCCCATACCAGTTCCTCACCGACACCACGATCGTGATCGGCAAAGACGAAAAAGGAGAGGCTTGATCATGGCGGCGGAAAAGCAAGTCAAGACGACCGGCCTGCTGGGCTGGATCGACGCGCGCTTCCCGGCGACGCAGCTGTGGGAAGACCATCTGTCGAAGTACTACGCACCGAAGAACTTCAACTTCTGGTACTTCTTCGGCTCGCTGGCGCTGCTGGTCCTGGTGATCCAGATCGTCACCGGCATTTTCCTGGTGATGAACTACAAGCCCGACGGCACGCTGAACGCCGCCGGCATCCCGGTGGCCTACGCCAGCGTCGAGTTCATCATGCGCGAGGTGCCCTGGGGCTGGTTGATCCGCTACATGCACTCGACCGGCGCCTCGGCGTTCTTCGTGGTTGTCTATCTTCATATGTTCCGCGGGCTGCTGTACGGTTCGTACCGCAAGCCGCGCGAACTGGTCTGGATCTTCGGCTGCCTGATCTTCCTGACGCTGATGGCCGAAGCCTTCATGGGCTATCTGCTGCCGTGGGGCCAGATGTCGTACTGGGGCGCCCAGGTGATCGTCAACCTGTTCTCGGCGATCCCGGTGATCGGCCAGGACCTGTCGCTGTTCATCCGCGGTGACTACGTGGTCAGCGACGCAACGCTGAACCGCTTCTTCTCGTTCCACGTGATCGCCGTGCCGCTGGTGCTGCTGGGTCTGGTGGTCGCGCACATCATCGCCCTGCACGAAGTGGGCTCGAACAACCCGGATGGCGTCGAGATCAAGGCCAACAAGGACGAAAACGGCGTGCCGATCGACGGCATCCCGTTCCACCCGTACTACTCGGTCCATGACCTGATGGGTGTGGGCGTGTTCCTGATCCTCTTCTCGGCCGTGATCTTCTTCTTCCCCGAGATGGGCGGCTACTTCCTGGAACACAACAACTTCTTCCCGGCCGATCCGCTGAAGACGCCGCCGCACATCGCGCCGGTCTGGTACTTCACGCCGTTCTATTCGATGCTGCGTGCCACCACGGCCAACTTCCTGCCGATCCTGTGGATCTTCTTCGCGGTGCTGCTGGGCATCCTGTTCCTGCGCAGCAAGAGCCTGAAGGTCAAGGGCATCGCGGTCGCGATCGCCGTGCTGCTGGCGCTGGGCTTTTACTTCATCGACGCCAAGTTCTGGGGCGTGGTGATCATGGGCGGTTCGGTGATCATCCTGTTCTTCCTGCCCTGGCTCGACCATTCGCCGGTCAAGTCGATCCGCTACCGTCCGGCTTTCCACAAGACGATCCTGATGGTCTTCGTCGTGTTCTTCCTGATCCTGGGCTACCTCGGTGTGCAGCCGCCGTCGCCGATCGGTGAGAAGGTGTCGCAGCTGGGTACGCTGCTGTACTTCGCCTTCTTCCTCGCGATGCCGCTGTGGAGCCGCGTCGGCACCTTCCAGCCGGTGCCCGACCGCGTGACGTTCAAGCACCACTAAGCCAGGCCCAAGGACAAGGAACAACGATGAAAAAGCTGCTTTCCATTCTCGCGCTGGCCGGTGCGTGCTTTGCCGGTGCGCCCGCCATCGCCGCCGAAGGGGGCTATCCGCTCGAGCCGGCGCCGGTCAACACCAGCGACCTGTTCTCGCTGCAGCGTGGCGCCAAGCTGTTCGTCAACTACTGCCTGAACTGCCACGGCGCGTCGATGATGCGCTACAACCGGTTGCGCGATATCGGTCTGACCGAAGAGCAGATCCGCGAGAACCTGATGTTCACCGCGGACAAGGTCGGCGAAACGATGACCATCGCGATGCAGCCGAAGGACGCCAAGGCGTGGTTCGGCGCCGCGCCGCCGGATCTGTCGGTGATCGCCCGCGCCCGCGGCGACGCGTGGCTGTATACGTATCTGCGTACGTTCTACCGCGACGACACCCGTGCGACCGGCTGGAACAACCTGGTCTTCCCGAGCGTCGGCATGCCGCACGTGCTGTGGGAACTGCAGGGCCAGCGCGCCGCCAAGTTCGCCGAGGCGGAAGAGCATGGTCAGAAAGTGCACAAGTTCGTCGGTTTCGAACAGCTGACGCCCGGCAGCATGACGCCGCTGCAGTACGATACCGCCGTCGCCGACCTGGTCGCCTATCTGGACTGGATGGCCGAGCCGGCGCAGAACCATCGCCGCCGTCTGGGCGTGTGGGTGCTGCTGTTCCTGGGGATCTTCACCGTGTTCGCCTGGCGCCTGAACGCCGCCTACTGGAAAGACGTCAAGTAATCCCGGTAGACCGCCTGAGGGCTAGTGCGGAGTTGCGTATGCGGCACCGCCTGGCCCTTTTTCCTTTGTGACGGAATGAATTGGATCGAGCCACTGGGCGCCCCATGCGGCGCCCGCCGAGCCACCAATCCAGCATTCCGTTACGCTATTTGTAACGAATTTGCTTTCCGATGGTGGGTTCTGACAGAATGTTTGACCCAACTTCGGCCTAG
Source organism: Cupriavidus sp. JZ107 (assembly GCF_053903255.1). Taxonomy (NCBI): domain Bacteria; kingdom Pseudomonadati; phylum Pseudomonadota; class Betaproteobacteria; order Burkholderiales; family Burkholderiaceae; genus Cupriavidus; species Cupriavidus sp. JZ107. The sequence continues at coordinate 302,026 of NZ_CP096481.1, forward strand.
CGCCGCCTCCAAGGAATCCCAACCATGATGGTGTTGTATTCGGGCACCACCTGCCCGTTCTCTCAGCGTTGCCGCCTGGTCCTGTTCGAAAAGGGCATGGACTTCGAAATCCGCGACGTCGACCTGTTCAACAAGCCGGAAGACATCTCGGTGATGAATCCCTACGGCCAGGTGCCCATCCTGGTCGAGCGCGACCTGATCCTGTACGAATCCAACATCATTAACGAGTACATCGACGAGCGCTTCCCGCACCCGCAGCTGATGCCGGCCGATCCGGTACAGCGCGCCCGCGCCCGCCTGTTCCTGTTCAACTTCGAGAAGGAACTGTTCACCCACGTCTACGTGCTGGAGAACGAAAAGGGCAAGACCGCCGAGAAGAGCCACGAGCGTGCCCGCGGCGCGATCCGCGACCGCCTGACGCAACTGGCGCCGATCTTCGTCAAGAACAAGTACATGCTCGGCGAAGAGTTCTCGATGCTGGACGTTGCCATCGCCCCGCTGCTGTGGCGCCTGGACCACTACGGCATCGAGCTGTCGAAGAACGCCGCGCCGCTGCTGAAGTACGCGGAACGGATCTTCAGCCGCCCCGCCTATATCGAAGCGCTGACCCCGTCGGAAAAGGTGATGCGCCGCTAAGCCGGCCCGGCCCGAGCCCGCTCGGGCCACCGGCGCGACGCCACTGGAAGTCTTATGCCTGAAACCTCGACCAAGCCCTACCTGATCCGCGCCATTTACGAATGGTGCACGGACAACGGCTTCACTCCGTATATCGCCGTGTTCGTCGACGCGAACACCAACGTGCCGCGCGAATTCGTCAAGAACAACGAGATCGTGCTGAACGTCAGCTTCGACGCGACCAGCGGTCTGGAAATGGGCAACGAGTGGATCAGCTTCAGCGCCCGCTTCGGCGGCGTCTCGCGCAAGCTGGACGTGCCGGTCGATAACGTGCTCGCAATTTACGCGCGCGAGAACGGCCAAGGCATGGCCTTCCCGGTCGAACGCAGCGTGCCAGAGACCCAGGCTGCAACCGAACGCGAACTGAATCCGCCGCCGAAACTGGCTCCGGTCGAAAGCGATGGCGCCGCGCAAGCCGACGGCGCCGATGCTTCGGACGGCGACGATCCGAATCCGCCCCCGGTGCCCCGGATTGGTACGCGCAAGCCTTCGTTGAAGGTCGTCAAGTAAGCCCCTTCGGCCGGTCAGTTCTTGACTGGCCAACCATCGCCAAGGCAGCCCGCATGCAGTAGAATCGCGGTCTGCATTCATGCCGGCTTAGCTCATCAGGTAGAGCAGTTGATTTGTAATCATCAGGTGGCGGGTTCGAGTCCTGCAGCCGGCACCAGTAAATCAAAGGGCTACGCGAATTTTTCGTGTAGCCCTTTTGTTTTTTCGAAGGCGTTATAACCGCTGTGTAATTGAATTCGATCCGCCCTGATCGATCTCCATCATCGCCCACGGTGAGCTACGGCCTGACATACCCGTGAACACGGCTTAGGGCGCGGGGACGAATCAGAACTGATGGGGCCGAGCGCGACGGGGTACTGGCTTCAATCCCTGCGGAAAAACGACCAGCCCAGGCGCAAACTTTCCGTTGGCCGATACCGCAACAGGACCCGGTTGTCAGGCGAATGACTGCTGGACGAACGGTTACCGCAAAGCTTGACCTCTACGCGCCTGTCTTGCACGAAGGGTTGCATGTAGGGCCGGTGACCGAATACGGCATGCCACACGTGCGGATATTGGGCAGACCTGGATGCCGTTACGTCAATCTTTCAAGAAAGGGCTGCAATATGGCGCCTACGCCATGCTGGTACCTGCCGAAACCGACAATTCCGGCATCTCGCGCGGCCTGCACCTCGTGCCAAGAGCTTACCTCAATCACGATGCTTTCCGCGCGCCCTCTTCAAGTACATCAAGGAGGACGCACGCTGCGTTTAAGTGGGAAGCTTTGCAGGAATCTGCATGGCTATCTTGAGAGTCCCGACTTTCCATTAGCATGAGAAGCTCCAATTCGAGCAGCGCCTTATGAAGACGACCTACTTGAGCGGGGGCATTTCGATGCCGTTGTCGACCTCCTGAGTTTGCTTCGCAGAGGCGACTTCCGCCGCCTGATCATCGAGCGGCAGAACCTGTTCGGTGGAACTTGGAACCAAAGACGCAATGTCCCGCTTTTTAAAGTAGCGCAATTTGGCGTGTTTTCCCCTAGCTACCGCAATGTTGTAATATTTGCTCACAAAATACATCGATGTCGGAAAGGGGGCGCATGTTCGCGAGGCATAAGTCTAATATTGCAAAAGATCTCAGGCACCGGGCTGCATGCTGTGTTGAGGCGCGGGAGCGTTCGTGGCGATCGCGACTTACTAGCCGATCCTGAGCGATGTCCCGGTTCCTTGCCTGGAACGACTTGCTGCTGGCGGAATTCTTCTCGCCGGCCTCCGAAAACGAGGATGTGTGGTTTTGCGCGACACGCGACGAACTCGACTCGTTCGGTCTGCACCTCGGAGGCGCCCATGGCTTGGTCAAGGCCGTCATATCGGGAGCTCCCTGGCTGCCAGGCGGTCTCCCCACTTGTGCCGATGCGGCCCGCATCCTGGTTAAGCAGCGAAGAGAGACGCTGCCTTCGCCTACCTATCGAGACCCTGGATCAACCAATCCTTGTTACGCCGGAGCGCGTGCCCCGGCCTACCTTCCGATTCTTGCTCTTTGGGTGTTAGCGGCCTCTGGCAAGCAACTCGAAGGAGGCTTTTACGCCGAGGTCGAGGAGCTTCTTGGCCGCCCGTTCCGAAGCACGCCGAGGATCACAGAGGCGATGCTTCAGGCATGGGAGGACCTCGAAGCTTGGTCGACCAACGAGTGTGCCGGGCGATTCGGAAAGTTTCAATGCCGGGTTCTTGGAGCACACCGCTTTGTTGGGATTCCCCGCTCCCAATGCCTGATCAGCCGGCACGATGAACGGAACCTTTGCAAGCTCTTCTGGGAATTCAGACTCAGACCGGGCCAGTCTCTAACGGATGCAACGGTCGGACGTATTCTCGAGCGCGGTTGCGAAGCTCACTTCTTGACTAGGCCGCTGCGTGCGGCGATGGGCAATCGCGAATACGCAGTACCACTCGCAATCCTGTTAAGGAGGATCTTCGCGTCGTGGGACGGAAGCCAACCAAGAGTTGGGAAGTTGGATGCCGAGGGACGTGAGCGCGAACCGACGGAGGTGGAACAGTACGCGCCTCGAGCAGGCCTTACTCTCGTTTTATCGCCTTCCGACGAAGTAGTGAACGGCTTGGACGTTCGCTGGAAATTTCCAGCAATGGTCGATGTGCCCCGTTGCACTCTGGAAATTTCTGGCGAGCACCTGCCTGCCTTGCTCCACCGGGCAAATGCCTGCTTCCTCACCGAGCCCTCCGAGACCACAGTCCGTCAATGTGCGGCAGCCCTTTCGGCCTCAGCTACGTCGCAAGTGAACGTGAGCGTCCGGATTGATGACGAAGGTGACGGAACTTGGGGTGACCAATGTCGTCGAGAGGTGATCGAGCATGCGGATCGCCGGATACTGGTCTGGAATTCTTCCGATCCCCGTTACGGGCAACAACTGGTCGAGCGTGAAATTCCCCTCTATGGCAATTTCTACGTCCTTTGTAGTCCAGCTGATCGCGCTAGAACCGAATCCTGGCTGCAGCGAGAAAGCATTGACTTCGAGCAGATGTTCCCGTTGGGGCTGCCGGCAGGCTGGGGTATGGTATGCATTCAGCGCGCAGAAGCGCTGACCGCCGATCAGCGCCTGCATTTGGCTAACGGGCACGAGGTGACGGAAGTACCTCCGGCCAGAATCCGTCTGGTGGGCGGGCTCCCGCTGCTTCGAGGCGGCGTGCGCCTCTTTGCAGCCTACGATCTGCCAACCATCGAAATCGAAGGTCCTCCCGGCTCGATCTTGGAGGCTGCCGGACTGCGGATATCAGAAGTGCAAGAACTTTCCTGGAGTCCGGAACGATCCGGCATCAGGCACTACGTGATCGAAGCGCTGGACGGCGGCCAGAGGAGCTTCAACGTCAAAGTCGTATTGAACCGCGTAGAGTTAGCGGCCGCCCGGCTAAGGGTCGCCGACCCCGACGGGGAGGGCCATGGCGAAATGCGGGAGTTCTCCCTCGGTCCACTTGGATTGTCTCGGTCGGATCTCGGGGGCCTGCGCGGAACCGCCATAGGCGCGCTTCCAGATCCGCTCGCAGAGGGCTGGAGCGACGAGGAAATGCTGGAAGTTGGCCCTTTGATCGAAGAGGGAGAAAATCTCGTCGTGGGCACGGGTGCCGCGCAGTTTCTCGACGCCCTCGCATCGCTCGGATCGATGCCGTATGGCGTTGCTAGGGACCAACTCTCCAGGCTCTCGGGCTGCGCCAATCCTATCTCCTTGTTGATGGACCTTCGAGCGAGAGGCTGCCTTGAAATACAAGCCGACGCGAAGGGCCATTTCGTCCGAATCCACAGCACCGCCCCCACTATCTATGGATTGCCTGCCAAGCAAGATGGGCTGCCCCTATTTGGAGTGGGTGGAACGCTGAGGCTGACGCACTGGTCGATGCTCCAGAACAACAAGGACTTCCTCCCCTCGGTTGAGTGCGGCGCAATAGGGCACTTGCCGGCCTTCCGCTTGGCTGCAGTCAGTGCGGACGCCGTTAAGGAGGCCTGTAGCGCCATGGGTTTCCGGTTCGCATCCGACCCTGCACGCGACGTCGCCTCTTGGGCTGGGTCCGTAATAGAAGCGAGGGATGCGGCGGCAGAGGGCGGATCGGAATCCTTCTCGGCTGAGCTGGAGCACCTCCACCGCTTAATGGCGGACTCGGCGCGTTTTGTCCCGGTGCGCGACTCGCGCATGGTCATCGATCGGGAGTCCGGTGCGCAGTTATTCCGCTTCGATGACCCCCAGGCCGCTGGTCTGCAGTTGTACGTCCTCGGTGTGCGTCGCGCAGACGGAGCCCCGCGGTATTCACATGTGCACGACTCCCGCTGGGGCGTTTGGATCTCGCAGTTAGCCTTCGCGGCAATGCTTAAGGACAGGCATGGCCGCAACGACGCATTTCCTTGGCCGCTCCACTACGAACCGGCGACCCGTGACGTGTGGATACCTGCGCGGCTACGCGCGCCCGCTGTGTTGGAGCGGGCCTTGGCGCTTTGTTCAGGAAGAGGGCCCGAGGTCCACTTCCTTTCTCCAGGGGGCCGTATCGGCGACGGGCTGTCCCTTTTCGACCAACATTCAGGACGGATGGTGGGAACCGCCAGCCTTGTGTACGGGGAATTCGTTCCGGGCCATTGGCTTCGGTACAGCTGGGTTCCAGCCGATACGGCGCGCCAAATCGCTGGACTACTTGGGTGCATCCTAATGCCATTCGCGTCGGTAGGCGCGGCTAATGGCCTGGAAACTATGACGGTATAAAGGCACGGAAAGTGGAAGAAACTATAGGCGGAGATCCAATTGGCTCCTGGGAACAGCTCAAGGGGCATCTGAAGCGCTACATCCGGTCTGCATTCGGAACTGACTCGCCTTCCTTCGAGGCCGACCGGGAAGCGCTACTCAATACGCCAGGGGTCCTATTCCAAGAGCCGTACCTTGAGCTCCTGCCTTCCTACGCCACGGCCAAGAAGCTTGGAGAGCTAGACGGTACGGATCTACCTGGCATGGACGAACCGGCGAGACGTGGATTTATCGCATTGGCTGGATCGGGGCTAATGCCAGCTGGGGCGGATTTGTACGAGCACCAGCAGCGGATGCTCCATGCTGCCTTGCAAGGCAAGCACTGCGTGGTGGTCACTGGAACGGGTTCTGGGAAGACGGAATCGTTTTTGCTGCCGGTACTCGCGTCCATCGCAAGGGAAGCGTTGCGATCCTCTGGAGGGTGGGCCGCTGCGGCGCTTTCTTCGGAGATGCCGCGTTACTGGAAAAACGCGCCTGCTTGGCATTTCGCACGTCCGGCTGAGCGCGGTGAACTGCGTAAGCCTGCAGTGAGAGCGCTGCTCCTGTATCCGATGAACGCTTTGGTGGAAGACCAAATGTCTCGCCTGCGGCGCGCTCTCGACTCCGATGCCGCGCATGATGCGCTGGACAGGCACTGGGGCGGTAATCGTGTACGGTTTGGCCGATACAACGGCACCACCCCCGTGGCTGGTCATCCATGGAGGCTAGATGACGACGGCCGCCGGGAGCTGAATAAGCCTAAGCATGACGAATTGAAGGTAGCCTTAAAGCAGGCCATCGACCAATGCCAAAAGCTGGTCGCCGCGACGCGCGCAGCAAAGGACAATCTCCGCTCGGTGTCGGAGAAAGGTGGCGACGTCGGTGATGCCAAGCAGCAGCTTGGCAAACTGGAGGAGCAGGCATCGTTCGTCCCCAGGATGTCTCCTGACTCAGGGGAGATGTTCCACCGTTGGGAAATGCAGGCAGCGCCTCCTGACTTGCTGATTACAAACGTGAGCATGCTTTCCATCATGCTCATGCGCCAACCTAGTCCGGTGGTTGCTGATGACCGTGCTGATGCGGACATTTTCGAGCGCACGCGCAGCTGGCTTGCCGAAGACCGGGACAACCACGTTTTCCAGCTAGTTCTTGACGAGCTCCACCTTTACCGGGGCGCAGCCGGAACCGAGGTTGGGTACTTGCTCCGGTTGCTGCTCGAGCGAATCGGCCTGGAACCTGGAAGCAAACAGCTGCAAATCCTGGCATCCAGTGCTTCGCTGAATGCGGAGTCAGAGGACACGTACAAGTTCTTGGGAGAGTTTTTCGGGATGGACGCTGAGGCGGCGCGCGCCCAGTTCCATGTGGAGGCTGGCGTCAGCGTAAATCGGCATCCTGAAGGCGCCACCGAAATCGCGCCATCATTTGCTGACGATTGCGTGGAGGCTGGCCGGCAATCCGATCGGGCCAAGCCTATTGATGCCCTTGGAAAGCAGTTTGCTTCGGACATCAGTGGCGGTAGTCCAGCGCGGCGTCTCGTAGATTCGTTCTGGAGCGGGGATGCACGGCACGGCCGCCACCGTGCTGCATCGCTTTCAAGCCTCTTGCATAAGCTGTTCCCACACATGGCGCTGCCAGAGGCTAGCGACGCGGCCCGCGGGCTGTTTTTGGCGGCGGGAAGGGCGGCACAGCTTGCATCGGAGGAGAAGATTCAGCCACTGCTGCCTCTACCGAGGATACGGTTCCATTGGATGGTCAAGAACATCGATGGGCTATGGGCCACCGCTGAGCATGTGGGGCAAGACCGACGCAGGAGGGTTGGCCGCTTGCTGGCGGAGCCGCGGATGGAGATCGAGGGCAAACGGGCTCTCGAAGTGCTGTATTGCGAATGCTGCGGAACGCAGTTGCTCGCAGGTTATAAGACTTCGGCATCAGTTCCCGGCAGCATTAACCGGTACGAACTTGCGCCGATGCCTCCAGCAATTGAATGCTTGCCTGAGTCGACGCCTCAGACGAGAACCGACGCCCAACGTTACGATAAGTTGGGCGTGGTGCACTTGTTGCCTGGCGATTGGGAGGGAGTATCCGATCCATCAGAACTGCAGTGGACGCAGGGTTCGGAGGAGCGCCATGAAACCAGCCGGCAGCCTTTGTACAAGGCCCGAGGGAGTTGGCAGCGCGCTTGCCTAGATCCGTCGACGGGCATCGTAGAAGTGGGGAAGGATGCAGCGGGCGAGGAAGTTCCATGCCTTTGGTTCCACCTGGACGCATACGCCGACCTGCTGCCTGCAATGCCGCAGCGTTGCCCGTCCTGCAAGATCGACTACTCCTTGCGGAAGGGCGGTAGGCCAGCGCCGATACGGTCCTTTGCGACTGGCTTGAACCAGACATCCCTGTTGCTGACGAAGCATCTCATGGGTGTCATGCCTGTTGGCGCTGGCAGGAAGCTGGTCGCTTTTTCTGATAGCCGCCAGTCAGCAGCTAGGTTAGCTAACGGTGTGGAGTTTGAGCAATGGGAGCACCTATTGCGAGTCGCTGTTCTGCGCGAGATTCGGCAGAGAGCGGCCGGAGGCCTCGAACCTATCAAGCGTCAGCTTCTCGATGCCTTAGCTGCGGGCGACGCACCTAAAGGACAAGCTCTCTTGCGCGCCAACAAGGAATTAGTTTCGCCAACCGAATTCCAGGTCCTCGTAGCGTTCTGGCAAGACGCTAAAACCGTACAGGATGAGGCAGAGTTTGCCAGCGACGAAGCGAAGGCGAACGTCGGCCGCCTGCGGCACTGGAAACCGGGCTTTGTACGTCTCGACGAGTTTCTTTCCAGCCCGCATCCAGCTAAGGAGGCGCTTCCTCCCTTATGGGAGTACTTCGCAAGCCTGGGGGTCAATCCAGCAGGACCGGGGGTCGATTCCAAGCGGGTCGGGGAGACCGAGGATTGGACGTCGTTATTCGACTTCGATTCTCCAACCGGCAGTCCCAGGCTTTCGTCAACGGATTTCCCGCAAGCGAAAGCAGACAAGCTTGAGCAGTTCGGCGATGCACTGCGCCGGCAGTCTTGGCGTGCTATTTCCGGGCGGCTGCTCTACGACCTTGAAGCTCAAGGCGTTGGCAACCTTTGCCTACCGCCCACAGCCGGCAAGCTTCAGCACCAAAGGGTTGATGAACAGGTTTTCCGAGGGATTTGTGAGAGTGTCATCCGTATCCTCACTGAACAGAGGCGCACAAATCCCGCCCAGAGAGACTGGTCACCAGAGCCTTGGTCGAGGGACCAGCCGCGCGGTACTTTCCGGGAGGGCGCTGACAAGGCGCGGATCGCGAAATACTTAACTGCTTGCGCTAGCAAGCTCGGGATTGATTGGGAGGGACTCAGGGATGGCGTGCGGGATGCCTTGGCTACAGCTGGTCACGGCAGCAGCGATGCCTGGGGCATCGTGTCCCTGTCTTCTCTTTGGGTGAAGGTCGCACCACGCGATGCTCGGCCCTGGGTATGCGACCGCTGCGGGCAGCTTCACTGGCAGCCGTCAGGAGGAGTCTGCTCACGCTGCACGGCGCATCTGCCTGCGGCCCCGAATGGTCAGCGCTCGGCAGCAGAAATCGAGCGGGACCACTACTACGCCTACCTCGCGGCTGATACCAGATCGGGATTCCGGATCCATGCTGAGGAGCTAACCGGGCAGACAAGCGACCAAGCCCAGCGCCAACGGCACTTCCGCGACGTCTTCTTTGCGGAGGAAAACGTCGAGGACGTTGTGCTGCGAGGAGTTGTCCCCCACGTCGACACGATCGACTTCCTATCCGTGACCACGACCATGGAGGTCGGCGTAGATATCGGTACGCTCCAGTCCGTTTTCCAAGCCAACATGCCTCCCGAGCGATTTAACTACCAACAGCGCGCCGGCCGTGCCGGCCGCAAAGGGCAAGCTTTCTCGGTAGTTCTCACCTACTGCCGCGGGCAAACCCACGACCGGATCCACTTCGACCATCCCGATGAAATGACTGGGGGCATTCCTCCCCAGCCTACCGTTTCGGCCACTGACGACCAGCGGATACTGGCAGAACGCCTGGTTGCCAAAGAGGTCCTTCGCCGGGCGTTCCGGTCTTCAGGGTGTACCTGGCACGATTCGGGCAAGCCAGTCGATACCCACGGCGAAATGGGGCTTGTCCGCGACTATTGCGACCAACGCCGAGACCTTGTGGAGCAGTGGTTCCTGGACAACGGCGCCCAGATTTTAGGTATTGCGAAGGTTGTATCGAGAGGTACGGCCATCGATCCCGGCCGTCTTGCCGATGACGCTATGAAGTTGCCTACGCGTCTTGCGAAAGTGGCACGCTCAGAATCTGATACGAGCCGGGGGCTTGCTACCGCGCTGGCGGAAGCGGGTGTGTTGCCGATGTATGGAATGCCGACCTCCGTGCGGAACTTGTATTTCCACCTCCCGCCCGAGCCTGCTGGCCAATCGCGCGAGCCGAAGGTTCTTGACCGGACCCTCGACCATGCCATCACCGATTTTGCGCCAGGCTCGGAACGCGTCTGGGACAAGCGGCTCCTTTCGCCGATTGGCCTTTGTGGGTCCGTCGCGCATGACCGCAGCAATAAGTGGGCGACCATCGACAGGCCAATAGGGAACGCAAGTTGGCAGCTCTTCTGCGAGGGATGCCGTAACTTCACCGTGTACCCAGCCGATCCTGCAACGCTGCGGCCGACGGAGTCCCTTCGGGGATGGGACGATTCCTGGATTAGAAATCCGCCGTCGCAGCCCTGTCCCCGATGCGGCGTTGCTGCGGACCTGTGCCTAGCGGTCGTGCCCAACGGCTTTGTTACCGATTTCGACACCGAGAAGCCCGTCAGGTCCACCGAATCATCGCGTAACGGTGGACCGAGGTCGTTCGTAGCTTCGCCATCGCTGCGAGAGACGCAACAACGTAAGGCCGGTCGAGCCAACCTGGGCTTGGACCAACAGGGGCGGGTGTACCGCATCGCCAAGGGGCCAGGCGGCAAACTGTTTGGATTCCAACGGGTAGCGTCACTTCGCCAGAAACGAGGGGGGCAATGGCTGGACGGGGAAGTCTGGAAGGCCACAGATGATGGTCCAGATATTTCCGTAAGCATTACATCGCCGAAGACCACAGACGTCCTTAGCATCAGGCTCCTCGATGAACATGGATTGGCGTTCTTCGACGAGGCGAAGGAGCTTTGCGCGAAGCGTGCAGCTTGGTATTCGGCGGCGACCATCTTGCAGCGCGCGATTGCGCTGGAACTCGACGTTGACTCGCTTGATATCGAGATCGCATCTGTCCACAGGTACTTCGAGGAGAGCAGTGTGTCCGGCGCCGAGCTTTATCTCGCAGATGACCACCCGAACGGCGCGGGGCTGGTCGAATGGGCTAGCCGCAACTGGGCGGCCCTGTTGGACGGTTGCATCAGCGCCTCCGGGAACCATGCAAGGCTTGGCTTGATGGTCCGGGAGGAATGCCGGCGGGCCGTTGTGAGCAAAGAAGTATGGCGTTCACCAGATATCCTGCTTCGGGGCTACCGGAACCGGCAGCTCCACGGACTGATCGAGTGGCGACTTGGGCTTGAGCTGCTCCGTGTTATGCATGACCCCGGCTTTATGCCAGGCCGAGACCGGTTCTTTGAGGATTGGGACGTAGGACTATCCGGCTGGGGTGCACAAGCATCGGCGTTGGCTGACGTTTATTGCTCCGCGTATGAAAAGGGCACGTCGGCGCGGAAGCACGGGCCTGGAGACGTGCATGGTTGGACAGCTCTGGGCGGAGTGGCAGGGCAGGAATCAACAATCCTCTACTTGGTGAGCCATCCGCTATGGGCGGCTGCCGTGACGGACTCCGGGCCTATCAATCCGGAGCTTGTTGCTTGGGCCAGCACCGTTGGCGCGACGGCCATCTACCTAGTCGATTCATTCAACTTGTCGCGGCGGATGGCATGGGTACGGGGCCATCTGGAGTTCTTCCCGAAGGTCGACATCCGTACGTCCAGTGCGACAGGAGGAGCTGGCACGCGTCCGGCTTCGACAGAACCTTGGATGCAGGAGCTCATAGGCATGCAAGAAGGTGGCGTACTGGTCCACGAAGGGTGGAGTTGGAAAAAGGTGGCCGGAGGCGATGGTTGGGCGGCCCAGCCCGGAGTCTGGCTCGCGGACGTCAATGGTCAGCCCGCAAAGATAAACATTTCCAACTTTGCAGGAGCTGGCTTAAGGGTCAAAGTGATCGGGTCCACATACCTCGACCGCCAATCTTGCCCTAGCCTACCACTGATCGCGCTTCGCTCCGACGACAGGAGCTCCTGACATGCCGAAGGTCCTTGGACAGAACAGCGTCGACCGCTGGGAGCGCGAGGTGCGCCGCCTGCTTACAGACCAGTTGCCCCAAGATTGGATCGTGGTTTGCAACGTGGCTTGGGCACTGCAGAATGACCATGGCTTGGTGAGGGACGGCCAGTGCGATTTCGTGGTGCTGGTGCCCGGCCTTGGAATGGTCATCTTGGAGGTGAAGGGGTCTCGTTCCGTCAGGGTGGGCGACGACGGAATTTGGTACCGGCAAGAAGTCAACCGCCGCACAGGGCAAGTTCGGGCTGAAGTGCCTATCGATGAGCCGCCGCCTGAGCAAGCTTGCAGGAACATGCACACGCTCGCGAAAGCCGTGTGCGACCGTCTGCCCCGGCAACGATTTCCGGGCGCGTTTGCGTACCTTGTCGCCTATCCCAACGGCCAGGTTGAGGGCTCTTCCACGCTCTATGACCCCAGCACGGTGGTGCCATCCCAGGACATGCAGCGCTTGATGCGGAGAATCAGTGGCGCACTTGAGGCTCGCATGCATCCGCGGGCGGGGAATGAGTTCACGGCCGATATTGCGGGTAGGGTTGCCGCGATCCTCTCGAATGCTTCTTTCCGCGTTGCGCCGCGTGACGTTCCCCTTGATGCCAACGACGATACTGTCGATATCGATGACTTGACCAGGCAGCAGTTCGCAGCATTGCGTGGAGCCTTCGAGTTGCCGCGGGTCGCTATCGTTGGTCCGGCAGGATCAGGCAAGACCTTGCTCGCGCTCTGGAAACTTGATGCGCTTCTTGAAGAGGGAACGCGTGCACTGTATGTCTGTTTCAACAAGGCCCTCGCCGAGCACTTGAGGCAAGCCAACCCGGAAATGTCGGCGTCGATCATGTCCGTCGACCGGCTTTTCTACCAGCTTGCCGAGATACCCGATGGACGTCAGGTTGGCGAGCGCTTTTTTACGGAAGAGCTTCCCTCGCGCGTGCAGGACGTGGCATCGGAACTACCGCTGTCGTCGAAGTACGAGGCGATCGTCGTGGACGAGGGCCAGGACTTCGGAGAACTGCGCCTACTTGCATTGCTTGAGCTGCTAACTCCGTCCGGCCAATGGCTCTTTTTTGCCGATTGGGAGCAGAACGTCTACCAAGCTTCCAAGCAGGAGCCGCTCGGTGCGGAAGTTACCTTCCGGCTGTACCACAACTGCCGGAATACCCAGCTGGTGAACGCTGCCACGAATGGCTGCTGCGAACTTGCGGTGGTGCATATGCCGGGTGTGCCGTTGGGTGCCGTTCCGCTCTTGAAAAAAGGATGGGGGGCAACGGCGGCGGCTTCTGCCTGGGCGGCTGCGCATGAACTGAGCCCAGAAGGCGGATCGATCTTCCTGTCGCCGTTCCGGCTGGAGAATTCCTGCTTAAACTCAGCGAGGCGGGCCCACGGACTGGAAGTGACCGAAGACATAGCATTGATCGGGAAGCCCGGTTTTGTCTATTTCTCCACCATCAGGTCGTTCAAAGGCCTGGAGGGGAAGAATGTAGTTCTTCTGCACGCCGATGTTCCGGGCAGGATCCCAGCTCTTAGCGCGGACGATTTGTACGTTGCGTGCACCAGGACTACCGGCCGCCTTGCCATCATGGCGTCTTCGGAAGAAGCCTTGCACTGGTACTCGCAACGGACAGCCTAGCCTTGCAGCGGGACCTCGGTGCGGTCGCCCTCGCTGATGGCGATGGTCTGTACGGCGGTGGCCCAGCGCTTGGCATGTGTACGCGCGCAGCTCGTTATTAGATAGATAGCAGTTCCCGCACCCGCAAGTCGAGTTGTTCCAAGTCAGCCGGCTGAGCATTGCCTGCGCGGTTTGTGAGGTCTCGCGCGATGCTGCCGATGGAGTTCATCAGCCCATCTGCCTCGTCGAACTTGGGGATATTTAAGTACTCCGCAACGCTGGCGCCAAGGCTGAGCTGGGCCGCGTACGCAGACACTGCCTTGGCAATGGTGGGTGCGTTCAGGAAGCCTGTCAGGTAAGCTGCCTCTGGCTCTGATTCGACCGGGATGAAATAGAGCTTGTGGTCTGGCACTACGGTTTTTTCGCCCGCGTGTTCGATGGGAGCACTTCCGATATAAGCCGCAGCGAACCTGTTGCCCATTTCGCGCCAGAGCACCTTGAAGGGGGCGAACGTGTAAGGGCCAGTGCTCCAAAGCGAATAGAACTCTTGCCCCTTCTGGAATCGTTTCAAGCTCGACCGTTGCTGGAGGTGGCTCTTGAAGCGATTGAGGAACTTGAACGTGTGTGGGCTTGCGGCCGGCAGGTCCGGGTCGCCATGCATGCCGCGCTGCGGAACAAGGATGCGGAGATCTGCCTCAGGTACGGCTTTGAATGGTGCAACACCGCGCCCACGCAGGAGCGGGAACAGGTGTTCGGATTCCACCGCTGCAGTAATCTGGGGAATGCCCTTCGTTCTTCCGATGTCTGCCGCGTTCCGCACGGTGACCAAGTCCGGTCCCACTGCACCCGCGGTATGGACCCAGAAGATGCCATTGCGGTCCGTCGTGATGCCTTTTCGCGCCTTGTATTCGGGCATGGCATCTGCCGCGAAAACCTTCGAGAACACTGCCTGCTCCTGTGCGGATCCGACGAGCCATGGCCGTGTGCCATCTCCGCCAGGTACTGGCACCGCAATTCCGTCGATACGTTTGGCGGTGCTGCGGAACTGATTCGCAGATGCGTAGGTCCGCTGGTTGGTGCTGCCGTTCTCGTCCACGGTCCAAGAACGATAAGGAACAGGGAACGCCGTGGACGCATCCCTTTGCAGCATCAGGAACGTCGGATGGTTGCTCACGCCGTCGAACGGCCTGATGTCCTGGTAGTCCTCAACCAACAGGACACGGCACGGCAAGCTGCCGTTATCGATCGAGAAGCGCCTGAAGCCGGCGCTGGACTCGGTGGTAAATACCGACCCAGGAAGGAAGAAGCCCAAGCGCCCGTCACGGGCGAGGTAGTGCTTCACGGCCTGGTAGGTGATCACCGTCGAGATATCGGACTCGATGCCGCCTACCCACTTGTCAGTACTGAACACGCCAAGTCCGCGGCAATGCTGCTGGATTGACTGGGCGTAGTCTTTTGGCAGGTTGCTCCATTTGACCCATGGAGGATTCCCGCAGATATGGGACGACCGTGGAATCGCCCCCGCTGCAAAGCGGTCGGCCAGGATCGAGCACCAGATGCCATTCCACCCCTGGTCATGGAGTTCGACCAGGTTGGCGACCGTCCTGCTGACGATGGATATGTCAGAGGGGTCAAGCCCCATTGCTTGTAGGTCGGGAAGGATCGAACCGCAGATCTTCGCTGCCGGGTAGTCCGCATCGATCAGCATCCGCACGTTCGAGAAGATCCGGAAGAAATCTGCGTGTCCGATCATCCGCTCCGGGACGGAAAACTCCCTAGGGCCCAATTCCGTCTGCAGGACGTAGCTGTAGTTTGAGAAGAGGTCGACAGCAGCTGGATAGACGGCATCCGCCAAGTACACTGGCAGCCGAATGGGATGTGCCGGGTCCAGGTGGGGCGACAGGAAGACAGCAAGCGACCCCTTGGCCGCGAGGACGGCGAGTGGGTTGAGGTCGATGCCGTGGATGCCCGCGAGCAGCGATTGGGCTGTGGCGCCGCTGTTTGCCTTGCGCCGGCGCCGGACAGCTTCAAGCAGGAACGTGCCCGACCCGCATGTGGGGTCGGTTAAAGAATCAGCCGGCTGCCATTCCAGCAAGTCCATCCCGTGTTCTGCCAGCCAGTCCGGTGTGTAGAACTCGCCGAGGGCATGCCTGATCTCTCTGGGAATGAACCGCTCGTAGATGCCTTTAAAGAGGTCCCGGGTCGTATCCGCGTGCTTCTTGGAGACGGCGAAATCGATCCCGCCCAGCCTTCCCAGCATGGCGCTGAGTTGGGGCTGATAGCGGGACCAATCGTTGTCGTCCAAGTACCAGGAGAAGAAGTCGCCGCTCAGCATGTTTAGGATGCCGGCGTGTTCGAAAAGCTCGCCAGTCTCAACGGCACGCAGTCGCTCTGCTACCGGAACACCAGGCTCCAGCACGTCTTGGCTGGCGCGGGGCAGTGCGCACGCAGCCACGACTTTGGCGATGATGGCGATGTACGTATTCAGCGCGAACAGATAAGCCGCAGGATTGTCCTGGTACGGTTGGTCGTGCGAAATCTCCTGCCTGACCAGTAGCTTCTTCATGTGCGCCGGCTGGAACCCCACGACTTGGCTGAACAGCCTGCGCCACTCAGAAAAAAGCATCTTGGTTTTCGTTGTGGCTGGGGACGCATCCGCTCTGCAGATGCTGGCGTAGAGTTCCGGAATCAGTGCGATTCCATACTCCGAGTCAGGTCCCACCAGTGCCTCTAGGAGCTGGGGGTGCACAAGAGGCCGGCCGTTGCTTTGCAGTGCGGCGAGCAAGCGGTCTGCGGAAATCTTGTCGAACGGGACGACATCTTCCCACGAGGCGGTAGTGCCTTCGAAGCGGCCAAAGGTGATGTGGGCACCGTCCCACGCAACCAGGACGTATCCTTGGAGCGCCCGCCCTTCCTCTGCGGAGATCAGCGCTGCATATTCTGCGGCTTGCAGGCGTGCATGGTTTGCCTTGCTCCCCGCGCGCCCGCTGAATGACTTGGGCGGTTCGTACTCGATAATCACGGCGCCATGCGCCACGTCGGCGAACTTTGTCGGCCTGCCCTTTGCCTTGAGTGCACGCTCGAGTTGGAAAGGCGTCCAAGGAATGGATAATTCCGAGCATGCGCGCTCAAGCGCCTTTTCGAGCTCGTGCCGCAGCTGCGCTTCGTTCTTGCAAAGTTCAGCTGCGGAGACGACAGCTTTGACGAGCGAGGAGGTAGTTGCGCTACTCACAGCAATCCTTGTGCAGATCCACCGGGCGTGTGCATCTCTGTTCTAAGCGACTTTGCGGGCGGCTTGGACATCCAGCGTAATCAGGCCGGAACCGGAAAAGAGATGAGCAAATATGGTTTCGGCCAATCTCGGCGGCACAGCATTCCCGATCTGGGTGAACTTAGACTCCGTGTCGCCGACCGGGGTAAAGCCGGTCCCGAAGGTCTGGATCCGCGCACACTCGCGCCAGGAGAGTCGCCGTGGCATGTCCAACACCGGGCGCTCGGGATCGGCCTCGGTGTGTTCGTATCGGTCGGAGAAGTCCCAACGCTGCTTCCAGCCATCTGCAAGGTTTGACCATGTCAGGGTCATTACCGGGCTGGCCGGATGCAGGGTGATGTGTCTCCAATTGGCAACGATGGTGAATGACGGATCCGCCCACTTCGCCTTGCGGTTCCTGGACATGTAGTACCAGGAGAAGTGGCCTTCGGGATCATGGGGACGCTCATAGAATTCGCCCTCTGGCCAGAGCGGTAGGTCCTTGATAGCATCGCCATGCGAAACATAGGGCTTGAGCGGGCCCGAAGCTTTGGTTGCTTTGCCGTGAGTCGGTTTCGGAAACTCAAAGGCTTGATTCAAATCTTTCCTGACTCCGACGATGAAGAGTCGCTTGCGCGCCTGCGGCACACCGTAGTCCTTGGCATTCAAGACCTGATGCGTGACGTTGTAGCCGGCCTTATCGTAGGCGTCGAGCTGCTCCTTCAAGAAGGTGCCGCTGCTTAGCTGCTTCAGGCCAGACACGTTCTCTGCAACAAAATACTTGGGGCGAACGATGCCAACAACGCGCAGGAATTGCTTGTATAGGTTCGTGCGTTCGTCCTTCTCCGGAGCGCGGTTGCCGGCCATGGAAAAGGATTGGCAGGGGTAGCCGCCCACAACGATGTCTGCGTCGGGAAACGCTTGGATACCAGAAATGTCCGCGTTGCGAATATCGGAGTCAGGGAAGTACTTTGCTAAAGTTTTGCAGGCGTCTCCCAGTATGTCGTTCGAGAAGATGACGTGACCGCCGGCTGCTTCCACACCAAAGTCCATGCCGCCACAACCAGAGAATAGGGATAGCACCCTGATCTCTTCATGGTTTCGTTCAAAAGTAGTGCTCACGATTTTTCGCTTCTCTGCTCCGCAGTTTCGGTATCGGTGCCTTGTGGAAGAAGAGGCCACCTGGATTTCAAGTAGCTGCCGATCGCGTCGCGTACGACCCAGGCGACGGAAACCCTGTTCTCGGCCGCGATCCTTTCCAAGATTTGGTACTGCTCTTCCGGAAAGCTGATGGAAGCGCGAATTGTGCGCTCGTGGGCGCCACTGCCATGGTGTTTTGCGTGACTCCGCATGGCCCTTCTCCCGTCTGAAAAGCTAAAGCACCATTTTACACCACTATGGTGAAGAAGCCGCCGCAGAAGCATGCCGGGGCGACAACTACGCTAAGTGGTCCCGGGGACTCTCTACGGGTTCGGGTGAATGAAGCTGCGAAGCCTCTCTTCTGTCTGCTTCGCGTCGCGGATTTCACACTCCCACAATTCAAGGACATCCCATCCTAGATTGATGAGAGCGGCTCTATTTCGCGCGTCTCGTGATCTGTTTGCTTCGATTTTTGGGGACCAATACTGTGTATTGGACTTCGACCCAGGAGCAAGTCTGCAGAAATGACCATGCCAGAAGCAACCATGTACCAGCACAACTTTCTTGTGTCTTGGGAGAACTATGTCCGGCCGCCCGGGGAGATCCTTGCGGTGTAGCCGGAATCGGTGCCCCATGCGGTGTAACATCGATCTGACCATGCGTTCGGGATTTGTATCCTTGCTGCGGATCCGGCTCATGAGGTGGGATCTTGCCTCAGGTGTAAGGGTGTCCATGCAAAGTTCTAGGCGATGGCTAACTAATGGAGGCTTGCGGATTCGTTGGTCACGCCCTGCGTCAATCGGTTCCACGAAGCCCAGCACGCCGGATGCTGCGGGCATGGTTTTCTATCGCGGTGGGCCAGTGTACGCAGGCGACGGTGGCTAGGTGGCGCTTCAATTGAGGCGCATCACATTCAGGTGTAGGACAGCTCGATTGCGGGCCTTAAACTACGCTGCCAACTTCGGTCTTGACTCGATATGCGACTTCGCGACTGGACATCGACATGGCAAACATGGAGCGGCGAGTTCTTCCCGGCGCGCTGCAGCGACGAGCAAGCCTTGCAAATGAACACACTGTACCGTTTTGTGCCGCGGGCCGCAGAAACCATGCTGCCGTCGGTCTATCTGCACACTGTCGCCTACCATTTTGCTAGCCGGCAGAGAGCACCACGATAATTTTGCGGCTACCAGCAGTTACACGGACGTTGGTCAACTTCAAATCATCAGGCGGCGGGCTCGAGTCCTGCGCCCGGCACCAAACATACAAAAGGGTCACGCAAATATTCACGTGACCCTTTTTCATTTTCCGGCCCTCAAGACCACAGTCTGAATTCCGCCGTCACCCTCCGCCGCCATCCAAACTCGTCGGAAAATGCACCCCCGCCCGCTGCGCCGCCTGCACGATATGGTCCGCCATCGCCCGCTGCGCCAGTGAAGGATCGCCCGCAGCCAGCGCGTCAATAATCGCCGTGTGCTCATTGAAGGTAGCCCGCCGAGCGCCGCGCTTGTAGAACGGCAGGCGCTGGCTTTCCTGAATGATCTCCGCGCTGTTGCGCAGGATCTCCGCGATCGCCCGATTGCCGGAGATCGCGATGATCTGCATGTGGAAATCGAAATCGAGCTGCGCCGCCTGGGTGAAGTCCGATGCTTCGATGCAGGCCTGCATCGCTTCCGCGTTGGCACGCAGCGCGTCGATATCGGCGGGCTCGACCACCAATGCAGCGAGCCGCGCGGTGAAATTCTCCAGCGCGAAGCGCAGCTGGTAGATATCGGTCAGCGAATGGGAGTCGGCGAAGCGCCAGGGCTGGGCGGAAGGCGCGGGGCCTTCCGCGACGTACACGCCCTTGCCGGGGCGCGCCACGATGAGCCCCAATCCCTGCAAGGTCGAGAACGCTTCCCGCAGCGAGGTCCGGCTGATGCCGAGGCGCTCGGAAAGCTCGCGCTGGGAGGGCAGCAGCGAGCCGGCGGGGTAGGTGCCGTCGTTGATCCACTGCTGGATCAGCCGGGCGGCATTGGCGGCGACTGCGGTCGAGTTGAACATGCCTGATGTCTGAACGAGGAAGAGCGCCGAGGCAGCAGCGGACGAACTGGCCGCGCAACGAAGCGGAGGGGCGCCGCTCAGGCAGACGATTGTACCCGAGCGGCTCGCCGCTCCCCTCGCGCCCAGGCGCCTACTTGTTGACCAGCTTGGCGGGTACCGTGTACGTCAGCAGGGCGCCCATCAGCAGCACGCCGGCCAGCACGAACATCGCCAGGTTGGTGCTCTGCGTCGCGTCCTTGATCAGCCCGATCATGTACGGGCTCAGGAAGCCGGCGAGGTTGGCGAAGGAGTTGATCATCGCAATGCCCGCGGCTGCGCCGGCGCCCGACAGGATCGCGGTCGGCAGACTCCAGAACAGCGGCGAGGTCGCGAGGCTGCCTCCTGCCGCCAGCGCCAGTGCGGCGAGGGACCAGGCCACGTTGTCGCTGAACACGGCGCTCAGCATCAGACCCGCAGCGCCGCAGCAGAACGGCACGATCAGATGCCAGCGGCGCTCGCGCATGCGGTCGGAGCTGCGGCTGACGAGAATCATCGAGCAGACCGCGACCGAGAACGGCACCGCGGTCAGCAGGCCGATATGCAGCGCGCTCGATACGCCTGACTGCTTGATCAGCGTCGGCAGCCAGAAGGTCAGCCCGTACTGGCCCATCACCGTGCAGAAGCAGATGAAGGCCATCTTGACGATGCGCGTATCGGCGAACAACGCGCGCAGCGTCGGATGGGCGTCCTTGGTTTGGCGTTCGTTCGCGATATTGCGTTCGAGCACGGCCTTCTCGGATTC
Source organism: Cupriavidus sp. JZ107 (assembly GCF_053903255.1). NCBI lineage: Bacteria > Pseudomonadati > Pseudomonadota > Betaproteobacteria > Burkholderiales > Burkholderiaceae > Cupriavidus > Cupriavidus sp. JZ107. The sequence continues at coordinate 322,621 of NZ_CP096481.1, forward strand.
GGTCAGCCACTTCGCGGAACGGATGTTGTTGTCGAGGTAGAACATCACCGCGACACCGACCAGCAGCGAAGGGATGGCTTCGATTAGGAACATCCACTGCCAGCCGCGCAGCCCCGATACGCCCTGCATCGATTCCATGATCCAGCCCGACAGCGGCCCGCCGAAGATGCCCGACACCGGAATGGCACACATGAACAGCGCCACCATCCTGGCGCGGCGGTGCGACGGAAACCAGTAGGTCAGGTACAGGATCATGCCGGGATAGAAGCCGGCCTCGGCTGCGCCCAGCAGCAGGCGCAGCACGTAGAACTGCGTCGGCGTGGTGACGAACATCATCGCAGCCGAAATCAGGGCCCACGTGATCATGATGCGCGAGATGGTCGCCTTGGCGCCGATCCGGTGCATCAGCATGTTGCTGGGCACCTCGAAGAAGAAGTAGCCGATGAAGAAGAGGCCCGCACCCAGGCCGTACATCGCTTCGCTGAACTGCAGGTCGGCGAGCATGTGCAGCTTGGCGAAGCCGACGTTGACGCGGTCGAGGTACGCGACGACGTAGCACAGCATCAAGAACGGCAGCAGTCGCCAGGCCACCTTGCGGTACAGCGCGTTCTCTTGCGCGACGGCCGGGATGTCGGCCTCGGCTGCCGGCGTTATTGCCTGGCCGGCTTGGTAGGGTGTCATGGCAAGTCTCCTCGTGTTTGTTGTGTCACCGGGTCGAATCTCAACTGGTATTACCAGTATGATCCACGCGTCAGGGCGCAACGATAACTTCTTGCCGATCCGCGTATATATCGGCGTTTACCCGTTGTCAGTGTGCGTTGACAATGGACACTCATACCGTAATACTGGTAAGACCAGTATGCGAACCCGACTCCGAATTGCCATGCCGCTGCTCACCGATTCACTGCCCCTGATCGCGCAACCGCTGACCGCGGACGCCTTCGCGCCGTTTGGCGACATCATCGAAAGCGATGGCCACGCGCCCATCGTCATCAACCAGGGCATGTGTCATCGCTTTCATGACCTTGCCGAAGTCGACGTGTCCTCGAACGACGGACGGCCGCTGATCAATCTGTTCGAGTCGCAGCCCTATGCGCTGCCGCTGGCACTGACCTCGTTCGAGCGGCACCCGCTCGGCAGCCAGGCATTTATTCCGCTGGGGGATGCGCCGTTCCTGGTCGTCGTTGCGCCGCCTGGCGACACGGTGGAACCGCATGCGGTGCGGGCCTTCGTCACCAATGGCCGGCAGGGCGTCAACTATCGGAAGGGCGTGTGGCACCACTCACTGATCGTGACGGAAGGCGTTGCCCGGTTCATCGTGGTGGACCGTGGCGGGCCAGGCAATAACTGCGATGAACTGGAGCTGGCCGGGGGCGCCACGCTGCGGCTGACCTTGTCGCAGACAGAGTTGGAACAGGCATCGGGAACCGAAGCCACGCTGTTCTGAGCTGCCCGCCGTATCGTTGGCCGTAACCCGGGGAAGCGAAAGGCGAAGGGGCCCTCGCCTTTCGCTCCGACGTATTGCGCTACTGATACTGCAGCAAGATATCGAGCTGCTCCGAAACATCCGTCAGCTTGCGCTCCATCACGCGTTTCGCGTCGAGCACGCCTTCGTTGTAGGCCTGCGATCGCACCAGCTTGTACAGCTTCTCGGCAAAGGGGACGACTTCCATATTGCCGACCGATACCTGAAGCTCGCTGTCGAGCAGATCCCGGACTGCGGAAGAAAACTTGATCAGGTCGAAATTGTCGTTTTGCATCGGGCTCATCGATGTCTCCTCGGTCGAGTTCAGGAATGTAATCCATCGAGCCGAACTGACGGAGCGGGGGCGGTAACCAAGCCAAGCGCGCCGAACACCGATGCCCGGTTTCCGGGCCCGTCACGGGGGATATGCGATCATTGGCCGCAACCGCAGAACCCGCTTTCCCCATTTGATGCTGTTGAAGTCTCTTTCCAAAATCCGCCGCTCGCGGACCGATTCGCCACCCGAAGTCTCCATCATCGTCCCCTGCTACAACCAGGCGGCCGTGATCGCCGACACGCTGAAATCGGTGCAGCGCCAGACCTACCGGCACTGGCGCTGCATCGTGGTCGACGACGGCTCCACCGACGATACCGCGCAGCGCGTGCAGGCCTTTGTGCAGAAGGACCGCCGCTTCACCTATATCCGCAAGCAGAACGGCGGCGTGGCGTCGGCGCGCAATCTCGGCATCCGGCTGACTGGCGGCGAATACATCGTGCCGCTCGATGGAGACGACAAGATCCATCCGGACTACCTGCGCCGCGCGATCCGGCATTTCCGCAGCCAGCCGGATACCGCGCTGGTCTACTGCCAGGTCAAGCGATTTGGCGCGAAGAAGGGCAAATGGCGCTTGCCCGAATACAGCTATCAGCGACTGCGGTTCGAGAACATGATCCACAACTGCGCGGTCTACCCGCGCGCGTTGTACGACCGGACCAGCGGCTATTCCGAAGCGATGAAGCACGGCTTCGAGGACTGGGAGTTCTATATCCGGCTGCTGGATTCCGAGGCGAAGGTGCATCGGATCGATGCGCCGCTGTTCTACTACCGCATCAGCAAGCGTTCGCGAACGACGCAGCAGTTATCGGGCGGCCATGAGCGCGAGTCGTTGGCGACGATCTATCGCAACAATACGGACGTCTATGCGGACGTAGTCGGCGATCCGATTACCAGCTTCAAGATGGCGCGCCAGCTGTTCCTGCCGGACGTGGTGCGGCGCTACAAGCGGCAGCGCACGCGCATGCATCTGGGCTATCTGGCGGTGATCCTGCTGCTGGCGGTGCAGGCGTTTGATTGAATGGCGGGGCTGAGAGCCTCTCACGCCGTCGATCTGATTCGTTCCCGGAAACTACAGCGCTGCACCGGGCACGGCCGCAATATCGAACAGACTCCCGCGGAACTCATGGCTGCCGATATGCCCGACCTCGAACCACGGCGCACCATGGACCTTGCCGCCAAGGTCGCGCCACCGTTTGCAGAACATCAGATCCTCCGACAGCATGTCGCCGTGCTCGTCTCGTCCAAGATCGAAAAACACGTGGATCCGCTCATCGCTTGAGCGATCGGGCGACTTCATGGTCGCGTCCGGATACGCCGTGGCCATTCTCTCGAATACGCCCCGCTTGATCAGCATGATGCCGGTGCCGATTCCATTGACCTCCACCGGCGTGTGGGTCTTGATACCAAGCTCCGGCCGAACGAGTTCAAACGTGCCATAGGACGCCGACACTTTGGCGAGCTGATGAGGCGCCATGTCAGGATGATTCCGCGCGGCGGCCGCGACGTTACTCCAATGGATTTCCTTGCGCGGACACATCGCCGCAATGACATCGAGGTCCGCCTCCAGCATCGCCAGCACATCGGTGCTGCGAAACACCATGTCGGCATCGATGAAAAGTAGGTGGCTGCAAGCCGTTCGCTTCAAAAACCAGTTGACCAGCAGATTGCGCGCGATGGTGATCAGGCTCGAGCTCTTGGTCCATGCATACTCGAAGCCAATACCCCGTTGATAGAACGCCGCCTGCAGTTGCAGAAGCGAATGGGTATAGGAGCCGTAGCATTGATCGTTGTAGATCGGCGATGCCACCAGCACGCTTGCGGGAAGTCGATTGGAGTCGTGTGGCGCCATGGCGCGTCTGTTGTGTCATCAAGACGCCGAACTATATCCCGCTATTGATGAGAAAAGGTCACCTCTCCGTTGGTCGTGCGGCGGATTACCGATCGGTAATTTATCGCTTGACGATAGTCCCATTTGGTACAAAAATTACCGAACGGTAATTTCAGGGGCGCGACATGGCGAAAAGGGCATTCGACTTCCCGATCGGTAATTTAGAGACCGGCGCCGTCGCCATCCACAGTTCAACCGAACTCGGCGCCGCCATCCGCCAACGTCGCGAACAGCTTCAACTGAAGCAGACCGATCTCGCTGGACTCGGCGGCACTGGCAACCGTTTTGTCGTCGACCTCGAGAGGGGCAAGCCAACCGTCCAATTGCAGAAGGTTCTCGACCTGATTGACTTGCTCGGTCTGGAAATAGTGGTGAAGCCGAAGACAAGCGGAGGCTTGTGATGGCCCGGCCAGAACGGCTTAGCGTCCTGTTGGGCGATGAAGTGGTCGGGACCATTTACGATACCGCGCCTTTGGCCTTCGCCTACTCGCCGGCGTGGCTTGGCCGGCAAGTTCAATTCCCGGTCGCCGCCATTCCGCTGATACCAGGCCGGCAGGACACCGAGGTGGTGCAGGCGTTCTTCGAGAACCTGCTGCCCGAAGGCGAGTTGCGCGACTATCTCGCGCAGCAGAAGAAGGCATCGACCTTGTTTTCAATGTTGCTCGAGTTCGCCGGGGATACGGCTGGCGCCTTCGTCATCGTGCCGGAAGGCGATGCGCCGAAACCGCCCACGTATCAGAAGACGTCATGGCAAGCGCTGGGCGAGGCGCTGAGCCAGCCGTCTGCGGCAGCGGTCGATCTGAAAGGCGCCAGAGCGCGCATTTCCCTTGCCGGTGCCCAGGACAAGACCAGCCTCGCGATCTTCGATGACGGCGTGCCGCGTCTTCCTCGAGGCGTCGCGCCGTCGACGCACATCCTGAAGCCGGACATCAAGCGTCTTGCCAAGGTATGGCACTCCGCCGCGAATGAGACCATCGTGATGCGAACTGCGGCCGAATGTGGTTTGCCTACCGCCGATGTCTTTTATGAGCCGATGACGCGAGCTTGCGTGGTGCGGCGCTTTGATAGATACCAGCGGCCGGATGGAGTGTTGGAACGGTTGGTGCAGTACGATCTGTGCCAATTGGCCGGTACCGCTTCCGACCGGAAGTACGAAAAGGAGGGAGGCCCGGGCATTGCGGCCTGTGCCGCCCTGATACGGCAGCGCAGCGTTCAGTCAGCAGTGGACCTGCGAAACTTCCTGAACTGGATCTTCTTCAACCTGTACGTCGGCAACAACGACAGCCACGCGAAGAACCTGTCGCTGTACCTGCTGCCCGGACACGGCGTGAGGTTGACCCGTTCTACGATCTGATGTGCACCCGCTTGTATGCCGGCCTGTCAGGCGAGTTCGCTTTTTCGATCGGTGGGGAAAATCGGCCGGGCGAGATAGGGCGCCAGCACGTGGTGGCAATGGCGGAAACTCTCGGGATGCAGCCGCGGTTCGTATTGAACCAGGCGGCCGAACTGGCGCAGAAGATGCCCGGCGCCGTGGCGCGGGCGGTAGAGCAGACGTTGCCCTCGTTGCCGCATGGCGCGCGCGATCTCGCGGATCGCCTCGGGCGATTCATTCAGTCCACGACGCGGAAGGTCTCCGCCCGTATCGCGTCCTGAACGTGGCGTGCCATCAATGATGATGGTGATGATGCGCCCAATGAATATCGTTCGACTCCACGAACGACGCGACCGCATCCTTGTCGCCGGTGGCGTGGCGCATCATTTCGCCGCACTTGCAGAAGCCCTGGTACGGCGTGATATGCGAGCAGGCGGAGACCTTTTGCAGGTATAGCGTCACGGGCTTGTTGCACTTCTTGCACTTGAAGGTCAGCGTGCGGGCGGGTTTGGGGCTCATGGTGGTATTCGGCAAGCGGAAATTGGCCCGGAGGCGAGGGGCATGATGATACCGCGCCCGCACCAATCGGGTGCGGCGGCCGCGCCCGGTTTGCTACACTGCGCCATCCCCTCCAACACCGTCATTTCACTGGATAAGCCGCATGGCACAGTACGTCTATACGATGAATCGCGTGGGCAAGATCGTTCCGCCCAAGCGTCAGATCCTGAAGGATATTTCGCTGTCGTTTTTCCCCGGTGCCAAGATCGGCGTGCTGGGCCTGAATGGTTCGGGCAAGTCGACCCTGCTCAAGATCATGGCCGGCGTCGACAAGGACATCGAGGGCGAAGCGATCCCGATGCCGAACCTGAATATCGGCTATCTGTCGCAGGAGCCGCAGCTCGATCCCGAGCAGACCGTGCGTGAAGCGGTCGAGGGCGGCCTGGGCGAGGTGTTCGAGGCGCGCAAGAAGCTCGAGGAAATCTACGCGGCCTACGCCGAGCCGGACGCCGACTTCGACCAGCTGGCCGCCGATCAGGCCAAGTACGAGGCGATCCTGGCCGCCAGCGACGGCAACAATGCCGAGCAGCAGCTGGAAGTCGCCGCCGACGCGCTGCGGCTGCCGCCGTGGGACGCCAAGGTCGGTCATCTGTCCGGCGGCGAGAAGCGCCGCGTCGCGCTGTGCCGGCTGCTGCTGTCGCGCCCCGACATGCTGCTGCTCGACGAGCCGACCAACCACCTGGACGCCGAATCGGTCGAATGGCTCGAGCAGTTCCTGACCCGCTTCCCGGGCACGGTCGTCGCCGTGACCCACGATCGCTACTTCCTCGACAACGCGGCCGAGTGGATCCTGGAACTGGACCGCGGCCACGGCATTCCGTGGAAGGGCAACTACAGCTCGTGGCTGGACCAGAAGGAAAACCGGCTGAAGCAGGAGGAGTCCAGCGAATCGGCGCGGCAGAAGGCGCTGAAGAAGGAGCTGGAATGGGTACGCCAGAATCCGAAGGGCCGGCAGGCCAAGTCGAAGGCGCGTCTGGCGCGCTTCGACGAACTGAACAGCCAGGAATACCAGAAGCGCAACGAAACCCAGGAGATCTTCATTCCGGTCGGCGAGCGGCTCGGCAATGAGGTGATCGAGTTCGAAAACGTGTCGAAGGCCTACGGCGACCGGCTGCTGATCGACAACCTGAGCTTCAAGGTGCCGCCGGGCGCGATCGTCGGCGTGATCGGTCCGAACGGTGCCGGTAAATCGACGCTGTTCCGCATGCTGACCGGCAAGGAACAGCCGGACAGCGGCTCGATCAAGATCGGCCCGACCGTCAAGCTGGCCTATGTCGACCAGAGCCGCGATGCGCTCGACGGCAGCAAGACGGTGTTCGAGGAAATCTCCGGCGGCGCCGACGTGCTGACGGTGGGCCGCTACGAAACGCCGTCGCGCGCCTATATCGGCCGCTTCAACTTCAAGGGCTCGGACCAGCAGAAGCACGTGGGCACGCTGTCGGGCGGCGAACGTGGCCGCCTGCATCTGGCCAAGACGCTGATCGCCGGCGGCAACGTGCTGCTGCTCGACGAGCCGTCCAACGACCTCGACGTCGAAACGCTGCGCGCGCTGGAAGACGCGCTGCTGGAGTTCGCCGGCTGCGTGATGGTGATCTCGCACGATCGCTGGTTCCTGGACCGGATCGCGACGCATATCCTGGCGTTCGAAGGCGACTCGCACGTCGAGTTCTTCGCCGGCAACTATCAGGAATACGAGGCCGACAAGAAGCGCCGTCTGGGCGAGGAAGCGGCCAAGCCGAAGCGTATTCGGTACAAGCCGATCGCTCGTTGAAGCGATAGCGCTTTCCCTCTCCCCCGGCCCCTCTCCCGCCTCGCGGGAGAGGGGAGAACACCGGCAGCGCTCTCAAGTTCATCACGCCTCGCGTCCGGCTTCCCCGAAGATCGGCAGCGCTTTCAACTTCATCACGCCTCGCGTCCGGCTTCCCCGAAATACCGGCAGCGCTCGTGATCATCGTCACGGCTCGCGTCCGGCTCCCCTCTCCCACTGGTGGGAGAGGGGTGGGGGAGAGGGCAGGGCGGTTATCCTGGCGAGACCGTTCGCGCGTAAATCCAGTCAGCTTCCCGCGCGCCCCGCCTTCTCGCGATACCGCTTCCGCAATTCATTCTTCAGCACCTTGCCGGCGGCCGACAGCGGCAGCCCATCGACATAGGCGAAACTGCGCGGGCACTTGTAGCCCGCCAGCCGCTCGCGGCACCACTGCGTCAGCTCGTCCGACAGCGCGGCGTCGTCCAGCGGCGCCAGCGAAGCACGGTCCTCCACGACCACCACCGCATGCACGCGCTCGCCCCAGCGGGCATCGGGCACGCCGATCACCGCGGCCTGCGCGACGCGCGGATGGCCGCGCAGCGCGGTCTCGACCTCGGCCGAGTAGATGTTCTCGCCGCCGGAAATGATCATGTCCTTGAGCCGGTCCGCAATGAACAGATAGCCGTCCTCGTCCATCCAGCCGCCATCGCCGGTGTGCAGCCAGCCGTCGCGCAGCGCTTGCGCGGTGGCGTCCGGCTGGTTCCAGTAGCCGCGCATCACCATCGGCCCGCGCACGACGATCTCGCCGACGGTGCCGCGCGGCACTTCGTTGCCTTGCGGATCGATGACGCGGATCTCGGCGCCAAGGCCGGCGCGGCCGACCGAATGCCGGTGCCGTTCGGCGCCGGGACCCGGACGATGATTGGCCGGCGGATTGATGCAGACCGCGGCGGCGGTCTCGGTCATGCCGTAGGCCTGGAAGAACTCGGCGTTGGGCCAGGCCTCGAGTGCGCGCGCCAGCAGGTCTGGCGGCATCGGGGCGGCGCCGAAGGCGATGCGGTTCAGGCTCTGCAGCCGCGCCGCGTCGAAGCCGGGATGATCGAGCAGCGACTGCAGCATGGTCGGCACCACGATGATGTCGGAAATCCGATGCGTCTCGATGGCCGACAGCACGATGTCGGCCCGAAACTGCGGCAGCGTCACGCAGCTACCGCCGGCGATCAGCTGTCCGATCAGCCGGCCCAGCCCGGCGACATGGAACAGCGGCGCGACCAGCAGCGATACGCTGTCCGGCGCGTTATTCAGCTCCGCGGCGCGTGCAATCGAAGCCGCCCAGAAATTCGCATGCGACAGCATCCCGCCCTTGGCGCGGCCGGTAGTGCCGCCGGTGTAGAGGATCGCGGCCAGCGCGTCGCCGCCGGTGCGCGTATCGTCGAGCGGTTCGAGCTCGCCCGCTGCGGCCTCGGCGTCGGCAAGGAAGGTCTCGATCGGTACCACCGTGGCCAGGTCGCGGAGTTCCTCCCCGATCGCAGTCAGCTGCCGATCCGGCAGCAGCAGGCGCGCGCCGCAATCTCCGATCGCGTGGCGCAGCTCCTGCGCGCTCCATCGCGTATTCAGCGGACACGCCACCGCGCCGCGCCACCAGCACGCCAGCAGCATCGCGATCAGCCCGTCACCGTTCTGCGCGAGGAGCGCAACGCGGTCGCCGCTGCCAATGCCGTGGCGCTTCAACGCCGCGGCGGCAAGCGCGACGCGCGTACCCAGTGCAGCGAAGCCGGTGGTGCGCGGCTGGCCGTCTTCGACATGGCAGATCGCGGTCTTGCCGGGATGGCGCTGTATCGCGCGGTGCAGTCCCTGGGTCAGGTACATCGCGTGGGGCCTCCGAAGCGCTCAACGGATCAGGTTTGCTGAAGCGGCCTGTCGAGACGGGCACGGTCGGTTTCGCGAAGCTCCGACTCCGCATCCATCTCAGCGGCACGGCATTGCTCCTGCTGGATCTCCCGCCACAGCACCTTGCCCGTACCTGACTTCGGCAGCGCACTGCGGAACTCGACGGCCCGCGGCGTCTTGTACGCCGCCATCCGCTCGCGGCACCATGCGATCAGTTCGGCGGCTTCCAGCGTCGCGCCGGGCTTGAGCACAACCACCGCCTTGACCGACTCGCCTTGCCGCCGGTCCGGCACCGCGACGATGCAGGCCTCGTGGATCGCCGGATGCTGGTACAGCATGGTCTCGACCTCGGCGGGCCAGACCTTGTAGCCGCTGACATTGATCATGCGCTTCAGGCGATCGCGCATGAAGAAGTAGCCTTCGTCGTCGACGCTGGCCAGATCGCCGGTGCGAAAGAAGCGTTTGCCGTCGCGCTCGAAGAAGGACTCGCGGTTCGCGGCCTCGTCGTTCCAGTAGCCGAGCATCAGCTGCTCGCCGCTGGTCACCAGTTCTCCGACTTCGCCCGGCGGCAGCGGCGCCAGCGTAGCCGGGTCGACGATGCGCGAGTCGACGCCGAAGGCCGGGATGCCGAGGCACTGGCGCTTGGGACGATGCAGCGGATTGCAGTGCAGGAAGGAGGCGGTCTCGGTCATGCCATAGCCTTCGATATAGCCGAGGTCGAAGCGGGACTTCAGCATCGCGGCCACCGCCTCGGGCATCGCGGCACCGCCGCCGTTCAGCAGCGTCAGGCTGGACAGGTCGCGCGCGCTCGCTTCCGGGTGCGCGAAAAAGTCGATCAGCATCGCTGGCGGCGCGCCCCAGGTCGTCACGCGATAGCGCTCGATCAGGCGGGCCGCGGTGGCGGCGTCCCAGCGCGGCAGCATCACCACCGTCGCGCCGATCGCGATCGGCATCAGCATCGCGTTCTGCATGCCGAGCAGATGGAACAGCGGCGCCACGCCCATCACCACCGCTTCGGCATGCAGGCCGCGCCAGAGCACCGCGGAGAAGGTCGAGGCCAGCAGCGTGCGATGGGTATGCATGCAGCCCTTCGGATGGCCGGTGGTGCCCGAGGTGTAAGGCAACACGCAGAGATCGTCCGGACTGGCTTGCACATCGGGCGCGGGCAGCGCGGCGTCCAGTGCATCGCCCCAGTACGTCAGGCGCGCATCGTCGAGCGCCGTGCGCGGGGAGCGAACCCAGTCGGGCAGGTCCAGATCGGTATCGGCATCGATGGCGTCGGCATAGTTGTGCACCACCACATGGCGCAACCGGTCGCTCGCCAGCGCGGGCTGCAGCGCCGGCAGCAGTTCCTGCGCCGCCAGCGCGACCTGCGCCCCGCTGTCGCGCAGATAGTGGTCGAGCTCGTTGGCGGTACACATCGGATTGACCGGGACCACCACCGCACCGCAGCGGACGATCGCATGGAAGGCGACGACGAACTGCGGGCAGTTCTGGCTCATCAGCAGCACGCGCTCGCCGGCCCGCACGCCGCCATGGCGGTGCAGATGACCGGCCAGCGCCTCGGTCTGGCGGCGCAGTTCGGCATAGCTTAGCGCACGGCCGTAGAAGACGATCGCCGGCTTGTCGGGATAGCGGTCGGCCTGCACCGACAGGTTGTGGCACAGCGTGACGCGCGGCACGCGGATGCGATGCGGCAGTCCCCGCGGCCAGCTGCCGAACCACGCCGCCTGCTCCGATTGGCTCGTTGGGAATACTGCAGAAGGCACTGCTTCGGATGTCATGCCTGCTGGTCTCCTGTCATTGATCCGGCGGTCGCTCTGCGGCGACGCGCACCAATCGCCCGATGCGCCGATCCCTCAGTCTTCCATCGCCCGCGCCACGATTTCCTTCATCACCTCGTTGGCGCCGCCATAGATGCGGCCCACGCGCGCATCGGTGTACATTCGCGCGATCGGGTACTCGTTCATGTAGCCGTAGCCGCCATGCAGCTGCAGGCATTCGTCGATGACCTGGCACAGCGTCTGCGTGCTCCACCACTTGGCCATCGCGGCGGTCGGCACATCGAGCTCGCCGCGCTGCAGCCGGCCGATGCAGTCGTCGACGAAGCTGCGCGCGATGGTCGCATGGGTCTGGCACTCGGCGAGCTTGAAGCGCGTGTTCTGCATCGCCATCAGCGGTTCGCCGAACACCTGGCGCTGCGTGACATAGGCGACGGTATCGTCGACCGCCCGCTGCATCGTCGCCGCGGCGCCGATCGCGATCAGCAGCCGCTCGCGCGGCAACTGCTGCATCAGCTGCCGAAAACCGCGGCCTTCCTCGTTGCCGAGCAGGTTCTCGGCCGGCACCATCACGCCGTCGAAGAACAGCTCGACGGTGTCCTGGCCGCGCTGGCCGATCTTGTCGAGCAGCCGGCCGCGCTGGAAGCCAGGCAGGTCGCGCGTTTCGATCATCAGCAGCGACACGCCGCTGGCGCGCGCATCGGGATCGGTCTTGACCGCCAGGCAGATCAGGTCCGCGTGCCAGCCGTTGGTGATGAAGGTCTTGGCGCCGTTGACCAGATAGTGCCGGCCGTCGCTGCCGAGGATCGCCGTGGTCTTGATCCGTTGCAGGTCGGTGCCCGCGCCGGGCTCGGTCATGCCGATCGCCGCCACCATCTCGCCGCGCGCCATCGCCGGCAGCCAGCGCTGCTTCTGCGCCTCGCTGCCGTAGGCCAGCAGATAGTGGGCGACGATGCCGCTGTGCACGTTGATGCTGAAGCTGGTGACCAGCGCGCGCTGCTGTTCCTCGCAAATCACCGCCTCGTGCAGGAAGGTGCCGCCGCCTCCGCCGTAGGCCTCGGGAATGCCCGTGCACAACAGGCCGACCTCGCCGGCGCGCCGCCAGATGTCGCGGTCGCAATGCTTCTGCTCGACCCACGCGCACTGGCGTGGCACGCATTCGGTCTCGAAGAAGCGCCGCGCGGTATCGCGCAGCAGCTGCAGTTCGCTGTCCATCCACGGACGCGGCGCATGCTGGATCGTCATGGCGTGCTCCGGTGAACGTTACGGGCGTCCGCCGCCGCAGACCAGCACCTGGCCGCTGACGTAGTTGGACTCGGGAATGCAGAACAGGTAGACCGCGCCGGCCGCTTCCTCGGGCGTGCCGCCGCGCCCCAGCGGAATCATCGCCTCGGCGTTCTTCAGGATCTGCGGATTGACGCCGACCTTGATCCTGCGGCCGGCGATGTCGATGCTGGCATCGGACTGCGCATCGGCCTCGGTCAGCCGCGTCTTGATCAGGCCGAACGCGATGCTGTTGACGTTGACCTTGTAACGGCCCCATTCCTTGGCCATCGCCCGTGTCAGGCCGTTGATGCCGGCCTTGGCCGCGGCGTAGTTGGCCTGCCCGGCGTTGCCGTAGACGCCCGAGGTCGACGAGATATTGACGACCTTGCGGAACACCGGCGTGCCGCGCTCCGCTTCCTGCCTGGCCGCCTCGCGAATGAAGCCGGACGCGGCGCGCAGGATGCGGAACGGCGCGGTCAGGTGTACGGCCAGGATGTCCTCCCACTGCTCGTCGCTCATCTTCTGGATCACGTTGTCCCAGGTATAGCCGGCGTTGTTGACGATGATGTCCAGGCCCCCGAACTGCTCGAGCGCGGTATTGACGAAGCGGTCGGCAAAGCCCACCTCGGTCACGCTGCCGACGCAGGCCGCCGCCTTGCCGCCGCTCGCACGGATGGCCTCCACCACCTCCAGCGCCGGCGCCTCGTCGAGATCGTTGACGACCACGCGCGCGCCTTCGGATGCGAGCTTCAGCGCGATCTCGCGGCCGATGCCGCGTCCCGAGCCGGATACCAGTGCCACCTTGTCCTGCAGCTTGCTCATGCCGATCGTCTCCTTGCTGTTCGTTGTGCTGTGGTCGTCCGGTACGCGCTGTCGCGCGCTTCAGGGCAGCGCCACCACGGCGTCGCCGGCCACCTTGACCTCGCCGTTCGGGTCCACGGTGCTCAGTTCGATCCGCACCCGCTTCTCGCCGTGCGTCTCGATCTTCTCGACCACGGTGCCGCGGCAGGTCAGCCGGTCGCCCACGTGGGTGATCGCGACGAAGCGCACGCCGAAGTCGCGCAGCGCGCTCTGCGGGACCCAGTTGGTCAGCAGCCGGCCGAGATAGGCCATCGACAGCATGCCGTGCGCGAACACATCGGGCTGCCCGGCGGCGTGCGCGAAGTCGGTGTCGACGTGGATCGGGTTGTGGTCGCCCGAGGCGCCGCAATAGAGCGCCAGCGTCAGCCGCGAGATCGGTTCCGTCTCGAAGGCGGGCAGGGCATCGCCGACCTGCAGGGCGTCGTAGCGCAGCGTTGTCATCGGTCCGGCTCCCTTATCCATGGCGCATCACCGTGACCGTGCGCAGATCGGCGACATGCGCGCCATGCTGGTTGCTGACGCGCGTGCATCGCACGACGAATTCGAGCGCGCCGCCCTTCTTTTCGTAGATGTCCTCGATGCATTGCTCGAAGGTCAGCCGGTCGCCGGCATACGCCATCGCGTGATAGGTGAAGCGCTGCTCGCCATGCAGCAGCCGGCGATAGTCCAGGCCCAGCAGCTCGCGGATCGCCGCCGGGTTGGGCGCATCCATTTCGAGGCAGAACAGGAAGGTCGGCGGCACCGGCAGCGCCGGATGGCCGGCATCGTGCGCGGCGGCCTCGTCGGAGTAGACGGGGTCTTGCTGCCCGGTGGCCTTGGCGAACAGGCGCAGCCGGCCTGCTTCGACCGGCACGGTGAAGGGCGCCATCCGGTGCCCGATGTATTGGCGATCGATCATCGGTCAGGCCGCCTGATACAGCGTCACCACGCAGGCGCCGCCGAGTCCGAGGTTGTGCTGCAGCGCGAGGCGCGCGCCTTCAACCTGGCGCTGGTCGGCCTGGCCGCGCAGCTGCCAGGTCAGCTCGGCGCACTGCGCGAGGCCGGTGGCGCCCAGCGGATGGCCCTTCGACAGCAGCCCGCCGGAGGGGTTGGTCACCACGCGGCCGCCATAGGTGTTGTTGCCCTCGACAATGAACTTCTCGGCGGTGCCCTCGGGCGTCAGCCCCAGCGCCTCGTAGGTGATCAGCTCGTTCGCGGTGAAGCAGTCGTGCAGTTCGACCACGTCGATGTCCTCGGGGCCGATGCCGGCCATCTCGTAGACCTGCGCGGCGGCGGCGCGGCTCATGTCGTAGCCGACCAGCTGGCGCATGTCCCGCTGCGCGAAGGTGCTCGGCGTATCGGTGGTCATCGCCTGCGCGGCGATGGTCACGCGCATGTCGAGGCCGTGGCGGCGCGCGAAGTCCTCCGAGCACAGGATCGCCGCCGCGGCGCCGCAGGTCGGCGGGCAGCATTGCAGCCGCGTCAGCGGTTCGAACACCATCGGCGCGGCCATCACCTCGTCAAGCGTCACCGTGTCGCGGAACACCGCCAGCGGATTACGTGCAGCGTGCTGGCGCGCCTTGACCGAGATGCGCGCGAAGGTGTCGGGGCGGATGCCGTGCTGGCGGATGTAGTCGCGTCCCGCGCCGCCGAAGAACTGCGCGGCACGCGGCGCGTCGGCGTCGAAGCCCTGCAGCTCGCCCATGGTCTCGGCGAAGCGCGCCAGCGGCGACGGGCGATCGTCGTAGGCACCCTTGAGCGCGCCCGGCACCATCTGCTCGAAGCCCAGCGCGATCGCGCACTCGACCGCGCCGCTCTGCACCGCCTGGCGCGCCAGGAACAGCGCGCTGGATCCGCTCGAGCAGTTGTTGTTCAGGTTGAAGACCGGGATGCCGGTCAGGCCGACGCGATAGATCGCCGCCTGGCCCGCGGTCGAATCGCCGTACACATAGCTGACATAGGCCTGCTGCACCGCGTCGTACGGCACGCCGGCATCGTCGAGCGCCAGGCGCGCGGCCTGCTCGCCCATGACCAGATAGGGCTCGCTCCTGCCCGGCTTGCTGAAGGGAATCATGCCGACACCGGCGACATGGACGTTGCGTGTCATGGTCTGGTCCTCGTTGTTTGCCTGCTGCGTGGTCCCACTCTGCCGCCTGCCTTATTGCAGCTTGACGCCGATCTGGCTCAGGAACACCTTCTCGCGCGCGAACTGGTCGATCGCGTACTGGCGATACTCGGCGCTGCTCATGTACATGTCGACCTGGTCATAGTCGGCCAGCATGCGTTGATAGTCGGGGTCGCGCATCGCCTTGCGCAGCGCGTCGTGCAGCGTCTTCAGAACGGCGGGCTCCATGCCCTTGGGCGCGACGATGCCGACCGGCGAATTGACCGTGATGTCGTAGCCCAGCTCCTTCAGCGTCGGCACATTGGGGCGCCGCGGCAGCCGCGCGTTGCCGAGCGTGGCCAGCAGCCGTGCCTTGCCGCCGTCGACCAGCGCGCCCCAGCCGGGGTCGGAGATCACGTCGAGGTGCCCGCCGAGCAGCGCGGTGGTTTCCTCGGCCATGCCCTTGAAGGGAATGAAGTTGAACTTGACGCCGGCGGCGCGCGCGAGCCGTTCCATCGCCACGTGGCCGCCGCTGCCGATGCCGGTCGAGCCGTAGCTGATCTGGCCGGGCCGCGCTTTCGCATCGGCGAACAGGTCCTGCAGCGTTTTCCACGGCGCGTCGGCGCGCACCACCAGCCCGTTGGTGTAGCCCGTCAGGCAGATCACATAGGTGAAGTCGCTGAGCGGATCGAAATTGACCTTCTGCAGATGCGGCAGGCGGAACAGCGTCGCGGGGGCGACCGAGAACGTGTAGCCGTCGGGTGCCGCGCTGCGCGCCATCGCGGCAGGGCCCATGGTGCCGGCGACGCCGGGCTGATTGACCACCACCACCTGCTGGCCCATCTCCTTCGACAGCGCGTGCGCCAGCGCACGCATCTGCACGTCGGTGGCGCCGCCGGGCGGGAACGGCATGATCATCGTCAGCGTACGCGAGGGATAGGACTCCGGCTTCGCCAGCGCGCCGGCGGGCCAGGGCGCCCACGCGCCGAGCGCGCCGCCGGCCAGGGCCAACAGTGCGCGCCGGCGCGACGTCGAGGTGTCTGCCATGTCTGTCTCCTGTTCTGGTCCGCTGGTCGATGGTCCCGCTCGCCACGGTGACGACAGTCTAGGAAGGCAGCGCGCACGCAGACATGGCCGAAGCGCTGATTCGCATTGGCATGATCGATCAAGCCCGGGCGGGCGCGAACGCAGCGCGGTGCCGAGGCGGGCCTTGGCTACGGGGAAACCCGCAGACCGCGCGGCGGTGCGGAGAAGACTGGCTCAGTGCTCGCGCAGGTGCGACTGGCGATATTGGCCGGGCGCGACCCCGGTCCAGTGCTTGAACGCGCGATGGAAGGTGCTGGCCTCGGAGAAGCCCAGCAGGCTGGCGATCTCGGGCAGCGTCAGCTCGGGGCGGGCGAGGTATTCGATGGCCGCGTCGCGGCGCAGGTCGTCCTTGATGCCGCGAAAGCCCTGGCCTTCCTCGCGCAGCCGGCGGCGCAGCGTCTGCGGCGTCATCGCCAGCTGCTCGCCGACGTCCTCGAGCGTCGGCAGTTCGCCGGTCAGGTTGCGGCGCAGGATGCGGCGGATCCGTTCGGTGATGCTGGTCTGGTCGCGGTACTTGATCAGCAGGCTGGCCGGCGCCTGCCGCAGGAATTCGCGCAGGCTGGCCTCGTTCTGCACCACCGGCAGATCGAGCCAGCGCGCCTCGAAGCGCCAGCCGGTGTAGTCGTGGCCGTAGGACGCGGGCGCCTGGAACAGCAGCGCGGCATCGGCGCTCGGGCCCAGTTCGGAATCGGGCAGGTCGACGCCGATCAGCGGCACGCGGCGCGCCGCCATCCAGCAGGCGAGTCCGTAACCGAGAAAGGCGAACGAGCGCGCCGCGTAGGCGAGGCGCCCGTCGTAGTCGACGCGCGGCGACAGGCACAGCATCGCAATCTCGCCGTGGCGCGGCAACCGCGGCACGAAGTCGCCGATCAGCAGGCGGTAGTAGCGCAGGCCGCTGTGCATCGCCTCGCCAAGCGTGCGCGCGTGGACCATCATGTGGCAGCACTGCGCGAAGCTGCCCAGCGGCAGCGGCCGATTGCACAGGCCCCAGAGTTCGTCGCGCAGCGTGCGCCGCAACGCGAACAGAAGCGCCGCGTACTGGCCCTGCGTCACGCGCGCGACCGGCGAGTCCAGCAGCGCCGGTGCGATGCCCGCGCGGCGCAGCAGCGCGGCGATGTCGGCGCCGCGATGGCGCGCACCGAGCAGGGTCTGCTGGACCTGCTGGATGGCGATCGTGTGGTGGGTGAAGCTGGCAGTGTTCATGGGCGAGACCGAAGGCCGGCGCTGCTAGGCCTGTGCGCGCCGCAGCCGTATCCGCGTGATCTCCGACGGCGCGCCGAAACGTTTGGGCGGGCCCCAGTAGCCGGTGCCGCGGCTGACATAGACCCACATGTTCCGATGGCGATGCAGTCCGGCGACATAGGGCTGCTGCATCGGCACGAACAGGTTCCACGGCAGGAACTGCCCGCCGTGCGTATGGCCGGACAGTTGCAGGTCGAAGCCGGCCTGGGCCGCGGCCACCGCGCTGCGCGGCTGGTGGGCCAGCAGCACGCGCACCGCCGCCTCGGCGGGCGCGCCGGCCAGCGCCGCGATGGGATCGCTGCGATGCGCGGGATCGAAATGCCCGGCGCTGAAGTCGGTGACGCCGGCCAGCACCAGCGTGGCGCCGTCGCGCTCGATCGCCACGTGCTCGTTCAGCAGGACCTGCAGCCCCAGCCGCCGCAGCTCGTCGATCCACGCATGGGCGCCGGCGTAGTACTCATGATTGCCGGTGACGACGTAGACGCCATGCGGGGCGCGCAGCGAGCCGAGCGGCGCGGTGTGTTCGCTCAGTTCGGGCACCTTGCCGTCGACCAGGTCGCCGGTAAGCGCGATCGCATCGGCGCCCAGCGTATTGGTGCGTTCGACGATGCGCTGCAGATATGGCCGCTTGATGGTGGGGCCGACGTGGATGTCGCTGAGCTGCGCGATCGTGAAGCCGTCAAGCGCGGCGGGCAGCCCGTCGATCGGCACCTCGACATCGACGACGCGCGCCACGCGCCGTGCGTTCCAGTAGCCGAGCAGCGAGACCAGCAGCGCCAGCGCGACGGTGGCGACCGCGCTCCAGACCGGCAGCCCGGGCGGATACCAGCCGGCCAGCGCGCAGGCGATCAGCACCAGTTCGCGCAGCACGGTCAGGATCAGCAGCGTCGAGAACAGACCCATCGCCAGCATGCCGAGCCAGGACAGTCGATCGCCCCAGGGGGGCTCGAAGCGGCGCGCCAGCAGCGCGGCCGGCATCGACACGGTGGAGATCGCCAGCCACAGCGCGGCCAGCGCTTTCAGCGCCAGCGGCCACGGCAGCGCGGGCAGCAGGCGCGCGCCGATATAGAGATGCAGCAGGGCGACGATCAGCGCGGCCGTCACGATCGAGCGGCGAGGGGTCATGGTGCTCCGGGCAGGCGTGCCGCGTCGGCACGATAAGCCGCACGATACCGGGGTTACGGCGCGCGCGCATGCGCGTCCCTGCCTAGCGGCCAGACCACACCGTGCGCCGCACGCCGATCGCCGTCACCGCGCCATAGGCGCTGATGCCGAGCGCCACGCCGAGGAAATGGCCGTCCAGCCCCATGCCGCCGGCATGCGCCAGCAGCCAGCCGCCGCCCGCGGCCAGGCCGATCCGGGCGAGGCCGGCGGCGATCGGCCAGCGCATCCGGCCCGCGCCCATCGACGCGAAGTACAGCGCCATGCCGAGTCCGAAGCCGCCAAAGGCCGGCGCGATCCACGACAGCGCCCGCGCGGCGATGGCGGCGACTTCCGCGTCGCTGGTGAACCAGCTGGCAAAGCGCGCCGGCGCGAGCCCCACGGCGATGCCGATGGCGCCGGCCAGCGCCAGCGCCAGCAGCGCGCCGACCCAGGCGGTGCGCCGCGCGCCGCCCCAGTCGCCGGCGCCGACCGCACGGCCGACCAGCGCGGTCAGCGCCGAGCCCACGCCGAAGGCCAGCGGGATCATCAGGAATTCGAGCCGCGCCGAGATGCCGTAGGCCGCCACGGCCGCGGTGCCGTAGGGGCGCAACTGCGCGGTCACCAGGATCGTCGCCAGATTGGCCAGCGCGGCAAGCCCGCAGGCGACCAGCCCGACCGACAGGATGCGCTGGAACAGCGCCGCGTTCGGGCGCACGCGCAGCACCGGCACGAAGCCGGCGCCGCCGCGCAGCACGACCACCGCCATGCCGAGTGCCGCGGCCCACGACACCAGCGCGAAGGCCGCGCCGATACCGGCCAGCCCCATCCCGCCGGGTTCGGCCAGCGCCCAGGCCAGCAGCGGGAAGGCGATCCACATCAGGCACAGCACGCGCGCCGCCAGCGCATGGCGGCCGCCGCCGCGCAGCACCGAGGCCATCGTGTTGGCCAGCCAGGCCGGCACCGCGCCCGCGCCGAACAGCCAGATCGCATAGCTCGCGGCGGCCT
This sequence comes from Cupriavidus sp. JZ107, assembly GCF_053903255.1. Classification (NCBI taxonomy): domain Bacteria; kingdom Pseudomonadati; phylum Pseudomonadota; class Betaproteobacteria; order Burkholderiales; family Burkholderiaceae; genus Cupriavidus; species Cupriavidus sp. JZ107. The sequence continues at coordinate 342,345 of NZ_CP096481.1, forward strand.
CGGCGGCGGTCGCACCGGCCACCGCGCCGAGCACGGCATGCGGAAAGCCCGCCAGCGCGATCGCGAAGCCGAGGCCGGCCAGCACGGCGATGATCAGCGCGTGCAGCACCAGCGCCGACGCGTCCTCGCGCTTGCCGGCACCGAGCGCACGGGCGATGGCCGACACCACGCCGCCGCCCATCGCGCCGGTCGACATTTGCTGCAAAAGCAGCGCGAATGGCAGCACGACGGCCCAGCCGGCCAGCGCCGCGGTGCCCTGGCGCGCCGCCAGCCAGGTCTCGATCAATTGCGCGACGGCCTGCAGCAGCGCGATCAGGCTGGTCGGCGCGGCCAGCTTGACGATGGCCCGCAGCACCGCGCGGGGTGCCGCGGTGTCGGCAGCGGCAGGTTCACGCAGGGGGGCGGCAGCGGTAGCGGCAGTCGACAAGGCCGCGGCCGGTGCGGCGCCCCGTACTGCGCCCCGTACGGCGTCATGCAGTTCGGTCATCGCCTGCCTCCGTGGCTTCGACGGTGTCGGCTTCGGGCGCGAAGCGGCGGCGCAGGTGGTGGCCGGCCGCGGGGCCGGCGGTGACGCGCAGGTCGTCCAGCGTGACGGCGCTGCCGTCGGCGCGGGTCAGCGCCGGGGCGGCGATCTCGTCGCCGGTGCGCCGGTCCAGCAGCACCGTCATCGGACCGCGGTCGGTCATCCAGCGGTCGGCCCAGGCCTTCAGTGCGACGAAGGCGGGGAAGAAATCCCGGCCCTTGTCGGTCAAGTGGTAGTGGTGGCGTGCGCCGCCGTCGGCCGGCACGCGCTCGAACATGCCGTGCTCGACCAGCGTCTTCAGCCGGGCGCTGAGGATATTGGGCGCGATGCCGAGGTTGCGCTGGAAGTCGTCGAAGCGCGTGCTGCCGTAGAAGGCCTCGCGCATCAGCAGGATCGCCCAGCGCTCGCCCAGTACCGCCATCGAGCGGGCGATCGGGCAGGGCATGCTGGCAAAGTCGGTGTGGCCCACGTCTCCTCCGTTTGGGATAGCCCATGACGCAATCAGTCGATCGCGAAATGGCTTTTACTTTCAATTTGCAAGCATTCTAGCTTGCAATTTGAAAGTGTGTGGGGCGCGGGTGGCTGCGAGCGGTTTGGTCGGGTCCGGTCGCCGTTCAGGCGGAACCGTCGGGCGCGTCGCGGAACACCGGCAAGGCGGGGATCTGCTCGCGCAGGAAGTCGATCAGCGCCCGCGTCGCCATTGGCGGATGCGGGTTCGGCGTGGTGATCAGATAAAGCCGGTCGCCCAGCCCTTCCGGCCGCCAGTCGGGCAGCACCTTGACCAGCCGGCCGGCGTGCGCGTCCTGCCAGCCGGCATAGACCGGCAGCAGGCAGACGCCGTGGCCGGCCTGCACCGCGCGGATCAGGAAGGGGAAGTGTTCGGACTGCAGCCGCGGCAGCAGCTGCACCGCGTCGCGTTGGTCGCCGCGCGTCAGATGCAGCTCGAACGGGCGGGCGAAGTAGGGCGGGCACAGGAAGTCGGTCGCGGCGAGGTCCGCCGGCACCCGGATCGGTCCAGTCCGTTCCAGATAGGACGGCGCCGCATAGAGGCCCCATTCGATCGCGCAGACATCGCGCGCCACGTGGTCCAGCGGCGGCTGCGAGGTGACCTTCAGCGCCACGTCGATCTCGGCGGCGATCAGGTCGTTGACGCGATTGTTGAAGAACACGCGCAGGGTAATGCCCGGATGCCGCTCGGCGAACGCCAGCAGCAGCGGCGCGACGAAGCTGTCGCCCAGGCCGGTCGGCACGCTCAGGCGCACATGGCCGCGCAGCGTCTTGCCCAGGCTGTCGATCTCGGCCTGCGCCGACGCGACCTCCCGCAAGATCGCCAGCCCATGGCGGTACAGCGCGTGGCCGGGCTCGGTCAGCTCCAGCCGGCGTGTGGTCCGGCGCATCAATTGCGCGCCCGACTGGGCCTCCAGTTCGCGCAGCTGCCGGCTGACCTGCGAACGCGTGACGCCGCGCCGGCGGCCGGCCTCGGCCAGATTGCCGGCGTCGACGATATCGACGAAGGCCTGGATCAGGTTCAGGTCCATGGTGCGTCCATCGGGGATTGCCTGGGTGATTGTCGCGCTGGGCTCAACATTGTGCTGCGTGGGGCGGCAATTGTCGATGACGATGCCCGCCGTTACAGTGACCGGTCAATATGGCGCCCGTGGCCCGATGCCGATGTCCCGGGCACGCATGGGGCGCCCAGCGTAAAGGAGCACTCGAATGGCGGCGGACCTCTGGTTCCAGGATCTTCATCGCAGCGGCGACGAACTGCTGTCGCGCGGCAGCCGGCTGGCCGGCGGCCTGCGCGCGCTCGGCGTGGCGGAGGGCGATGTGTTCGCCGTGCTGCTGCGCAACGACGCGCCGTTCGCCGACATCGTCCACGCCTGCCGCACCGCCGGCTGCTACTACTGCCCGATCAACTGGCATTTCACGGCGGACGAGGTCCGCTACCTGCTCGAGGACAGCGGTGCCAAGGTGCTGATCGCCCATGCCGACCTGCTGCCCGCGGTGCAGGCGGTGGTGCCGGCCGGCATGCCGGTGCTGGCGGTCGGCGCGGCCGGCGCGGTCGGCGCGCCGGCAGGGCTCGATGCAGTGGCGTACGAGCCGTGGCTCGCTGCCCAGGCGCCCTACGATGGCCCGCGTGTCGCGCCGCGCGGCCATATGGCCTATACCTCGGGCACCACCGGCCGGCCCAAGGGCGTGCTGCGCCAGGCGGTGCCGCTCGACCGGCTCGACGCGCAGCAGGCCGCGATGCGCTCGGTGGTGGCGCAGGCGATCGGCATCGTGCCGGGCTGCCGTGCGCTGATGTCGGCGCCGCTGTATCACAGCGCGCCCGGCGTCTTCATCCAGAACGCGCTGCAGATGGCCGAGCGGCTGGTGCTGACGCCGCGCTTCGACGCCGAGGAGGTGCTGGCACTGATCGAGCGGCATCGCATCGATGTCGTCTACCTGGTGCCGATCATGTATGTGCGGCTGCTGAAGCTGCCCGACGCGGTACGCCGGCGCTACGACCTGTCGTCGCTTCGCTTCGTCGCCTCGACCGGCTCGCCGTGCGCGCCCGAGGTCAAGCGGGCGATGCTCGAATGGCTAGGCCCGGTGATCCACGAAACGTATGCGTCGAGCGAGGCCGGCATGGTCACCGTCGCCACGCCCGCCGATGCGCTGGCCAGGCCCGGCACCGCGGGGCGGCCGGTCGACCAGGCCAGCGTGCGCATCCTGCGCGAGGACGGTACGCCGTGCGAGACCGGCGAGGTCGGCCTGATCTATGTGCGCCAGCCCGCGTACCCCGACTTCACCTACCGCAACAACGATGCGGCGCGCCGCGCGATCGATATCGACGGCCTGGTGACGCTGGGCGACATGGGCTATCTGGACGCCGACGGCTATCTGTTCCTGTGCGACCGCGCCTCGGACATGGTGATCTCGGGCGGCGTCAACATCTATCCGGCCGAGATCGAGCACCAGCTGGTGCGCTATCCGGGTGTGGCCGATTGCGTGGTGTTCGGCGTGCCCGACGACGAATACGGCGAGCGGCTGCTGGCGATGGTGCAGCCGATGCCGGGCGAGCGGCTCGACGAGACCGAGATGATCGCGTGGCTGCGCGAACGGCTGTCGGGCTTCAAGGTGCCACGCACGATCGTGATCGCCGAGCAGCTGCCGCGCGACGAGACCGGCAAGCTCGCCAAACGCCGTCTGCGCGACCAATACTGGCAGGGGCGGACGCGGCGCGTTTGAACACGGCCGGTATCCCCGGCCGGAATGCGGCACACCACGAAGCAGGACATAACGGAGGAGACACCATGCAACGCTGGAAAACGGCAGGGCGGGCCCTGCGAGGCACCGCCGCGGTGGGCGCGAGGTTGGCGCTGATGTTGGCGGCGATATTGGCAGCGATGCTTGGCGCCGTGACGGCGGCCGGCGCGGCCTATCCGGACCACCCGATCAAACTGGTGGTGCCCTACACGCCCGGCGGATCGACCGACCAGTTCGGCCGCGCGTTGGCCGAGGGCATGAGCCGCGTCCTGAAGCAGCCGGTGGTGGTCGACAACAAGCCTGGCGCGGCCACGATGATCGGTACCAACCTGGTTGCCCGTGCGCCGGCCGACGGCTATACGGTCGGCTTCGCGACCAACGGCAGCATGGTGCTGAACCCGATGCTGTACAAGAAGATCACCTACGACCCGCCGAAGGACTTCAAGATCTTCAGCATCGGCGCCGAGGTGCCGCTGGTGGTGGTGACCAATACTCAGGTGCCGGCCAACAACATCCGCGAGTTCGCTGCTTACGCGAAGAGCCAGGGCGGCAAGCTGAACTACAGCTCGGTGGGCCTGGGCAACGCGCTGCAGCTGGCCACCGAGATGCTGAAGACCGAGCTCGGCATCGAGCTGACCCATGTGCCGTACAACGGCAGCGCGCCGGCGCTGGCGGCGCTGCTCGCCAACGACGTGCAATTGATGGTCGATGTGGTCAGCACCTCGCTGCCGCATATCAAGGCCGGCAAGCTGAAGGCGCTGGCGGTGACCAGCCGCAACCGGCTCGACGTGCTGCCCAATGTGCCGACGGTGGCCGAGACCCATCCGAACTTCCAGGCGGCGACCTGGTTCGGGCTGGCGGTGCCGGCGCAGACGCCGCCCGAGGCGGTCGAGAAGCTGCGCGCCGCGGCGGACCAGACCCTGCGCGACCCGCAATTCCGCGCGACCTTCAACGGGCTCGGCCTGCAGGTGCTGCAGCCGATGAGCCAGGCGGAGATCGACCGCTACGTCGCCGCGGACCGCGAGCACTGGGGCAAGGTGATTCGGGCGAAGAATATTTCGCTGGATTGAGGGCGGGCGCCTTGGGGTTTTCGGGCGCTGCTCGCCCTCTCCCCCAGCCCCTCTCCCGCAAGCGGGAGAGGGGAGCAACTGGCCGCGACGCGACTGATCGACGGTTCGTTCGCTAACCTGTCCCACGCGTGTGAAAGGGAATCACTGGCCGCGACGCGGCTGAACGACGGTTGGTTCTCCCCTCTCCCGCTTGCGGGAGAGGGGCGGGGGAGAGGGCAAGGGCGCCCGCAGGCTGCCGCCTCCCGGAGTGTCCATCGCCGGACCGATGTCCCGAAGCGGGTATAGTTGTGCGCCGCCGCCCGGCGCTCCTGCCGCCACCACACTAGCCACGTTGCCTATCGCTGCGCCGACAATGTGAAGCCTCGGCGGCACCCCACGCATCCGAGCGTGCCCATCGCTCGCGGCGGCGTCACATCCGGAACATCGGGCGGCCCGGTCGCTCCAACGCCCGACCCCAAAACCAGGAGTTTGAATGCGATTCCAACTTGCCGGCCTGGCTGTGGCCGGTTTTACCGCGGCCGGTGTGCTGGCCGCGGCGCCTGCAGTCCATGCGGCCAGCGCGGCCGCCGTCCCGTCGGCGAACGCCGCCAAGCCCGCCTCCGCCCCGCCCGCCGCCCCTTCTACCGCTACAACCTCGCCCGAAGCCGACCTGCTGGCGCCGCTGCTCGGCGCGCTGAAGATCGGCAATCCGATGCCCGACCTGCCCGACTGCGCAGACAAGCGCACGCCGGACGGCACCGATGTGACCGCCTTCTGCGTGGAAGTGCGTGGCGATGGCGCGATGCGCCAGGTGGGCGTGCCCCGCAAGCAGCGCCCGGCCTTCATGGACGGCCCGCATGCGCTGGCGGTGGTCGATCGCAACGCGCTGGTCGGCCTGATCGTGCCGACCGACGGCGTGCGCTCGGAACAGTCGACGCTGCGCACGCTGACCGCGCGCTACGGCAAGCCGTTCCGCGAGGAGCAGGTCGCGCTGCTGGACAAGGACGGCAAGAGCGTCAACAGCGTCCACGCCGGTTGGATGCAGGCGCCGCTGACGGTCGAGGTCTATTCGATTCCCGACGACCCCGACACCGGCAGCATCGAGCTGTTGCTGCCGCGCGCCCGCACGGTGATGGCGCAGAAGGATGCGGCGATCACGCAGCAACTGAACCCGGGCGCCGCCTCGGCGCCAAGCGCGCCGAAGGCCGTGGCGCAGAAGCCGAAGAAGGGCGAGGGCGACGGCAAGCCGGGCAGCTGGTAAGCCTGTGTCGTTCCCGCGCAGGCGGGAACCCAGCGGCTTTGACTGTGAGCCGATGAAGTCGCTGGGCCCCCGCGTTCGCGGGGGCGACGTAGTTGCGCCTTACAGCCCCTCCATCACCTTGTCCAATCCCCGCACGACGCCGCGCAAGGTATGTACCTTGCGGATCGCCAGCAGCGCGCCGGACACATAGGGTTTGGAGCCGTCGCCGGCCTCGTGCTTCAGATGCAGCCGCTGGCCGTCGGCGCCGAAGATCACCTCGACACCGAGCTGATAGCCGGGCAGCCGCACCGCATGGACCTGCGTGCCCGACATCGTCGCGCCGCGGGTCTCGACCGGTCCCTTGACCTGGTCCAGCGGCACCGTCTGGGTGGCGGCCTTGACCTGCCCGAGCCGGTAGGCCAGCTCCCGCACGCTGCCTGATGGCACATCGACCTTGCCGGCCTTGGCGTAGTCGATGATCTCCCACTGATCCAGATGGCGCGCGGCCATCTCGGCGAACTTCTGCAACAGCACCACGGTGATGGCGAAATTGCCGCAGGCCAGCACGCCGCGGTCGGCCGCCCGCGCGGCGGCGTCGATCTCCGCATAGTCCTCGTCCGACAGCCCCGAGGTGCCCACCACCACATGGGCGCCCTGCGCCAGCGCCTGCAGGATGTTGTGCTTGGCGATGTCCGGCTTGGTGTATTCGACGTAGACGTCGTATGGCGTGCCGGCCAGCTCGGCGATGCTGGCAACCGCCTTGCCGGGCGTGTCGGCATAGCCGGTCAGCTGTGCCAGCGTCTGGCCGGCCGCACCGCGCGAGAGCCCCGCGACCAGCGTCATGTCCTGCGCGTGCGCGACGCCGCGCGCGAGTTCGCCGCCGGCCCAGCCGGTCACGCCGCCCACGGCGACACGGATTGGTGTGTTCATCGGCAAATTCCTCCTGAAGCCATATGTTGCGATGTTGCGGTGCCCGCGTTCGCGCGTTCCGCGGACAGCCCGCCAGTTTGCCGCGTTTGCGCAAAGTGCGCAGACGGGCGCGCAAGCGGCTGCGGAAAGGCTGACCGTTACCCGACCGGCCGTCGCCGATCGATCTTGCGCGCCAGCACGATCGACGTGCTGGTGTGGTTCACGCCGTCGAGCGCGCCGATCTCGTCGAGCAGCTTGTCCAGACGCGCGTGCGTGTCGCAGCGGATCACCGCCATGTAGTCGACCGGCCCGCTGACCGAATCGAGCTCGACCACCTCGGGAAAGCGCTGCAGCGCGCGCAATACCGTCGGCGCGGTCTTGGGCTGCACCGACAGCCCGCAGAAGGCGAGGATCGCGTTGTCCTCCATCTGCTGGCCCAGCCGCACGCCATAGCCGGCGATCACGCCGAGCCGCTCCAGCCGCGCGATGCGCGCGACCACGGTGGTGCGCGCGATGCCGAGCTTGCGCGCCAGGTTGGCGGCGCTGTCGCGCGCATTGGCCTGCAGCAGCGACAGCAGGTGACGGTCGGTCTGGTCGAGATCGGTCATGCGGTACAGGTATCGGGGTTTGGGTTTCGCGAGTCGGTGCGGCGCCGGCGTATCGTCGTTTCGTCGGCCGATGCCGTCATATCGACCGATTATGGCGGGTTTTCGTCAATGTTGTCTGTTCAATCCGACGGCGCCGCGGACCATACTTCGATCACGGCATGGCGTTGCAACTGCTGCGCAGCCATGCCCGGCGCGACCAGCGCGCTTCCTTTCCCCGCGTCGGAGGACCGTCATGAACAACAACCTTTCCTTCCCTTCGGCTCGTTCCGGTGCGGCTGTGCCCGTCACCGTGCTCGGTGCCGGCAAGATCGGCCGCACCATCGCCGGCATGCTGCGGGACAGCGGCGACTATGCGGTGACCGTGGTCGACCGCTATCGCGACGCGCTCGACGCGCTGCCCGCGGGCGTCTCCACCCGCGTGGCCGATCCGTCCGAGCGGCAGGCCTGCATCGACGCGCTGGCAGGCGCCGCGGCGGTGATCAACGCCTTGCCGTTCCACGCCGCGGTGCCGGTGGCGACCGTCGCTGCTGAAATGGGCGTGCACTATTTCGACCTGACAGAGGATGTCGCCGCGACGCGGGCGATCCGCAGGTTGGCCAACGATGCGCACGCGGTGCTGATGCCGCAGTGCGGACTGGCGCCGGGTTTCATCGGCGTGGTCGGCCATGACCTGGCGCAGCGCTTCCTGCGCGGCGGCGGCCAGCTGCTGGACCTGCGCATGCGCGTCGGCGCGCTGCCGCGCTATCCGAACAATGCGCTGAAGTACAACCTGACCTGGAGCACCGAGGGTCTGATCAACGAGTACTGCAACCCGTGCGAGGCCATCGTCGACGGCCGCCGCGTCGAGGTGCCGGCGCTGGAGGGGCTGGAGAGCTTCGCGCTGGACGGCATCGAGTACGAGGCGTTCCATACCTCGGGCGGCCTCGGCACGCTGCCCGAGACGCTGGCCGGGCGCGCGCGCCACGTCGACTACAAGTCCATCCGCTATCCTGGCCATTGCGCGGTGATCAAGCTCCTGCTCGACGATCTGCGGCTGCGCGAACGGCGCGACTGGCTGCGCGAGATCTTCGACAGCGCGATTCCGCTGACCGAGCAGGACGTGGTGGTCGTGTTCGCCAGCGCCACCGGGCGCACGGCCGGCGAGGACGGACGGCTGGGCCCGCTGACGCAGGCTTCGTTCTCCGCCCGCATCGGCGGCGCCGAGGGCGAGCACGGCCACCTGAACGCGATCCAGCTGACCACCGCCGCCGGCGTCTGCGCCGCGCTCGACATGGTGATCGCCGGCCAGTTGCCGCAACGGGGCTTCGTCCGCCAGGAGGACATGCGGCTCGAGGCCTTCCTCGCCAATCGTTTCGGCAGGCACTACACCTGCCATCCGCTACAGGAGGCCCTCGCATGAAAGCCGACGCATTCGAGCGCTGCTGGCGCGCCATCGGCCAGCCCATTCCCTGGCGCGACGGTGCCGGCGGCCCCGGCGCGCTGCCGGCGCGATCGCCGATCGACGGCGAGGTATTCGGCCATATCGCCGCCTGCAGTGCCGACGAGGCGAACGCCCGCATCGCCCAGGCCCACGCCGCGCAGAGCGGCTGGGCGCTGGTGCCGGCGCCGGTGCGCGGCGAGGTGGTGCGGCGCTTCGGCGAGGTGCTGCGCGAACACCGCGGCGCGCTGGGCGAACTGGTCTCGCTCGAGACCGGCAAGATCCTGCAGGAAGGGCTGGGCGAGGTGCAGGAGATGATCGACATCTGCGACTTCGCGGTCGGCCTGTCGCGCCAGCTGCATGGGCTGACGATCGCCAGCGAGCGCCCCCAGCATGCGATGCGCGAGACCTGGCATCCGTTCGGCGTCTGCGGCGTGATCTCCGCGTTCAACTTCCCGGTCGCGGTGTGGGCGTGGAACGCCGCGCTGGCGCTGGTCTGCGGCAACGCGGTGGTATGGAAGCCGTCGGAAAAGACGCCGCAATGCGCGCTGGCCGTACAGGCGCTGCTCGATCGCGTGATCGAGGCCGCGGCGCCCGAGCACGCGGGCATCGCCACGGTGCTGTGCGGCGGCCGGCAACTGGGCGAGCGGCTGGTCGCCCATCCCGATGTGCGGCTGGTCAGCGCGACCGGTTCGACGCGGATGGGGCGCGAGGTCGGCATCGCCTGCGCCGGGCAGTTCAAGCGCAGCATCCTCGAACTCGGCGGCAACAACGCGGCCATCGTCGCGCCGTCGGCCGACCTGCCGCTGACGCTGCGTGCGATGACGTTCGCCGCGGCGGGCACCGCAGGACAACGCTGCACCACGCTGCGCCGCGCCTTCATCCATGCCGATCTGTTTGGCACGGTGCGCGAGCAGCTGACGCAGATCTTCGCGCGCCTGCCGGTCGGCGATCCGCTCGAGGCGGGCACGCTGGTCGGCCCGCTGATCGACCGCGCCGCCGGCGACAACATGGCCAATGCGCTGGCCAGCTGCCGCGCCCAGGGCAACGCCGTGCATGGCGGCGAACGGCTGCTGGCCGACCGCTATCCGCATGCCTGCTATATGCGGCCGGCGCTGGTGGTCACCGACACGCAGCATGACACCATGCTGACCGAGACCTTCGCGCCGATCCTGTACCTGATGCCATACACCTCGCTGGAGGAGGCCATCGCGCTGAACAACGCAGCGGCGCACGGCCTGTCGTCGTGCATCTTCACCGAGTCGCTGCGCGAGGCCGAGCGCTTCCTGTCGTCGGCCGGCAGCGACTGCGGCATCGCCAACGTCAATATCGGCACCAGCGGCGCGGAGATTGGCGGCGCCTTCGGCGGAGAGAAGGCGACCGGCGGCGGGCGCGAGTCAGGCTCGGATGCGTGGAAGGGCTATATGCGGCGCGCGACCAACACGATCAACTACGGCGACGCGCTGCCGCTGGCGCAGGGCATCCGCTTCGATCTGTGAGGGGGAAAGACCGACCGCCGCAAGGGTTAACACGGCCCTCCCTCGCGATGGCCGGCCGCCCGCCTTGTAGGGAACCGTAACGCAGGTTACAGGGCCCTGACCCCGTATTACCAACTCGCCCCGTATAACGGCGTCATTCATTCCGTATAACAGGGGCAAAAAATGAAAGCGTGGTTGGCAGGTCTGGGGGCATTGGCGGCGGCAGGCCTGAGCGGCTGCGCCGTCTACCCGGCGCCGGTGGATGCCGGCGTCACGGTTGGCGTGGGGGCGCCCGTCTATGTCGCGCCGCCGCCGGTGGTGGTCGCTCCGCGGCCTTACTACTACGGCTATCCGTATCGCGGCTATCACCGAGGCTATTACCGCGGCGGGCACGGCCACTGGCATGGCCATGGACGCGGGCACTGGCGCTGATACCGGAAGGGGGGGAATCGCAAGGGTGGCCGCCGTGGCCGGCAGGACGCCGCGATGCGAGCGGCTCAGATCTGTCCGTTCAGGCCGGCCCAGCTCGGCGCCAGCGTCTGCGGCACGTCGATCAGGTCGAGCACGCGGCCGATCGTATGGTCGACCAGCTGCGCGATGGTATCGGGCTTCTGATAGAAGCCGGGTACCGGCGGAAAGACGATGCCGCCCATTTCGGTGACGGCCGTCATATTGCGCAGATGCGCCAGATTCAGCGGCGTCTCGCGCACCATCAGCACCAGCTTGCGGCGCTCCTTCAGCGTGACGTCGGCCGCGCGGGTGATCAGGTTGTCGGACAGGCCGTGCGCGATCGCGGCAAGCGTGCGCATCGAACACGGCGCGATCACCATCGCGTGCGCCCGGAACGAACCGCTGGCGATGGTTGCGCCGATATCGCGCACGTTGTGCACCACGTCGGCCAGCGCCTCGGCCTCGGCCTTGCCGATGTCGAGCTCGTGCTGCAGGTTCATCACGCCCGCGGGCGAGATCAGCAGATGCGTTTCGACATCGGCGACCGCGCGCAGAACCTGCAGCAGGCGCACGCCATAGACGGCACCGGTGGCGCCGGTGATCGCGACGATCACGCGCCGTGGCGCGGCGGCAGGCCCGGCGCTCATCGCGGTTTCCAGGACGTCAGCCCTTCAGCAGCGTTTGCAGCTCGCCGCTCTGGTACATCTCCATCATGATGTCCGAGCCGCCGACGAACTCGCCGTTGACGTAGAGCTGCGGAATGGTCGGCCAGTTGGCGTATTCCTTGATGCCCTGGCGGATGCCGTCGTCTTCCAGCACGTTGACCGTCATCGGCGCATCGACGCCGCAGGCCTTCAGGATCTGGATCGCGCGGCCCGAGAAGCCGCACATCGGAAACTGCGCCGTGCCCTTCATGAACAGCACGACGGGATGGCCCTTGACGATCTGGTCGATCTTTTGTTGCACGTCACTCATGATTTTCGCTTCGGAAGAGGGGCGCTGAGGCGAACCGCGCGCCATGGAGTCGGAGACGCGCGCCGGCCGATGGCATGAAAAAGCCGAACGGTGGCGCGCGGGATCGGGTCGATTCTACCGGATTCGGACCGCCGCTTCAGGCCTTGGACCCAGTGCCGGCGGTGTCGGCATCGGCATCGCCGCCCGCCCAGCGGCCGCCGCTGCAGCGTTCGTTGCCGCCCAGGTCGCGCTCGGTGAAGACCTCGCCAAAGCCCGCGTCGCGCAGCAGTTGCCGGGCGGCCTCGCCCTGGTCGAAGCCATGTTCCATCAGCAGCCATCCGCCCGCTTGCAGGTGCGCGCCCGCGCCGGCGACGATGGTGGCGAGGTCGGACAGTCCGTCGCCGTGGTCGGTCAGCGCATCGACCGGTTCGAAGCGCAGATCGCCGCTGGACAGATGCGGATCGCCGGCGGCGATATAGGGCGGATTGCTGACGATCAGCGTGAAGCGCGCGTCGGCAGGCAGCGCCGCATACCAATCCGATTCGAGGAAGACGACGTTGCCGGCGCCCAGCGCCGCCGCATTGGCGCGCGCAACGTCGAGCGCCGCCGGCGAGATGTCCGTCGCCCAGACCCGCGCATCGGGCCGTTCGCAGGCCAGTGTGACCGCGAGAATGCCGGAGCCGGTGCCGAGATCGAGCACTTGCGGGGCATGCGTGCTCGCCAGGCGGGCCAGCGCCGCCTGCACCGCGATCTCGGTGTCCGGACGCGGAATCAGCACCGCGGGACTGACGCGGAACGGACGGCCGTAGAACTCGCGCTCGCCGATCAGATACGCCATCGGTTCGCCCGCCAGCCGCCGCGCGAACAGCGCGCCGAGCGCGGCGTGCTGAGCGGGGTCGAGCGGCTGCGTATCTCGGGTGATCAGCTGCGTGCGAGTGAGCCCCGTCACATGGGTCAGCAGCATGCGCGCTTCCAGCGCCGGCAGGCCGGCCTGGGTCATCGCGCCCAGCGCCTCGCGCAGCGTCGCCTGCGGCGGCAGGGTGCCGGACTGCAGCGGTGCGGAGGACGGGGAATCGTTCATTGGAATCGAGGCCATCAAAAAGACGAGAGCCCCGCCGGCACTGTGCCGTGGCGGGGCTCGGTACGGCGCGGGCGACGGCTTAGTTCTTGGTCGCTTCCTTGGCCTTGTCGGCGGTCTCGTTGACCGCGTTGCTGGCGGCGTCCTTGGCGTTCGCCATGGCGGCGGCCGCTTCGTCCTTGGCGCGCTCGGCGGCGGCGGACACGTCCGAAGCTGCGTTGCTGGCCGCGGCCTTGGCGGCGTCGGCGGCGGACTCGGCAGCCGCGGCAGCGTCGCTGGCCGCCGACTTCGCCGATTCGGCCGCGCTGGCCATCGCGCTATCGACGTTCGACGGGGCGGGGGCTTCATCCTTCTTGCCGCAAGCAGCCACTGCAGCGGTGACCATCAACAACGCAAGCAGTTTCTTCATGATTTCGTCCTTTTGTCCGTTTTTCGAGAAAAGACCCGCCCGGTATTTGTGCCGGGTTAGCCGTTTCCGATTATAGCGACCAACCATGTCGTTACCATGGCTGTTTCAGGCATTTACAAGAAATACAAGTATTTTGCCGGCGGAAAACAACCGTAGCGATTATGCCCACCGGCATTTACGCGTCTTCGCCGAGCGCAGCCAATTGGTCGGCCTGGTGCTCCGCCGCGAGCGCGCCGATCAGTTCGTCGAGGTCGCCGTCCATGATCATGTCGATCTTGTACAGCGTCAGATTGATCCGGTGGTCGGTCACGCGGCCCTGCGGAAAGTTGTAGGTGCGGATGCGGTCGCTGCGATCGCCCGAGCCGATCAGGTTGCGCCGCGTGGTGGCTTCCTTCGCCTGCGCCGCGCGCAACTGCATGTCCTTCAGACGCGCCGCGAGCACCTTCATCGCCTTGTCCTTGTTGCGATGCTGGCTGCGGTCGTCCTGGCATTCGACGACGATGCCGGTCGGCAGGTGGGTCAGCCGCACCGCCGAATCGGTCTTGTTGATGTGCTGGCCGCCGGCGCCCGAGGCGCGGAAGGTGTCGACGCGCAGATCGCCGGGATTGATTTCGATCTCGCCGAGTTCGTCGGCCTCGGGCATCACCGCGACCGTGCAGGCCGAGGTGTGAATGCGCCCCTGCGCCTCGGTGGCCGGCACGCGCTGCACGCGATGGCCGCCCGATTCGAACTTCAGCTTCGAGAACGCGGCATCGCCGGCGATGCGCACGATCACTTCCTTGTAGCCGCCCAGATCCGACGGCGACTCGCTCATGATCTCGACTTGCCAGCGCTGCCGCTCGGCATAGCGCGTGTACATGCGCAGCAGATCGCCGGCGAACAGCGCGCTTTCCTCGCCGCCGGTGCCGGCGCGGATTTCGAGGATCAGGTTGCGGTCGTCGTTGGGGTCCTTCGGCAGCAGCAGCGTCTGCAGGCTGGCCTCCAGTTCTTCGAGCTTCGCGCGCGCGGCATCGATCTCGTCGCTGGCAAAGGCCTTCATCTCGGGGTCGTCGAGCAGCGCCTGCGCGGTGGCCAGATCGTCCTGGGCCTGCCGGTAATGCGCATATTGCTCGGCCACGGGCGACAGCTCGGCATGCTCGCGCGTCAGCTTGCGGTACTGCTCCATGTTCGCGGTCGCGTCTTCGCGCGCGAGCAGGGCGTTGACTTCGTCGAGGCGCTCGGCCAGTTGGTCGAGCTTGGCTTGCATGCTGGCTTTCATCGGAATCCGGGTTGGCGTTCTTCGGGCGGCGTCTTTGGGCGGCGTCCTGGAGCGGCGTGCTGGTGCTGAGCGGCTGTGCAGGCGGATGCCGCGCTGGCGTGGCGCGGTGATGCGGACGACGACCTTGGCGCGAAAGCGCGGACGCTGCCCGCGAGCGGCTAGCGCTCGGAGTGGCTGCTGTGGCGGAACAGGCCGGGGACCAGGCGCAGCAGCGCGTCGCGGTCCTCGCCCTGGGTGTGGTTCAGCGCGTGGGTTGGACCGTGCAGGAACTTGCGGGTCAGCGCGCCGGACAGCGCCTCGAGCACGGCCTCGGGATCGTCGCCGCGCGCCAGCATCTTGCGCGCGCGATCCAGCTCCGCCTGGCGCATCGCCTCGCCGTTGGCCTGCAGCTCGCGGATCACCGGCACCACGCTGCGCGTTTCCAGCCAGTGCATGAAGTGCTGCACGCGGGTTTCGATGATCGCTTCGGCCTGCGCCACCGCGGCCTGCCGCATCGCGTTGCCTTCGCGCACGATCGCGCCGAGGTCGTCGACGGTGTACAGGAAGACGTCGTCGAGCCGCGCCACTTCGGGCTCGACATCGCGCGGCACGGCGAGGTCGACCATCATGATCGGCCGGTGCTTGCGCTGCTTGACCGCACGCTCGACCGCGCCCAGACCGATGATCGGCAGCGAGCTGGCGGTGCTGGAGACGACGATGTCGAACTCGTGCAGCCGCGATCCCAGGTCGGACAGGCGGATGGCCTCGGTATTGAGGCCCTGTGCGGCCAGTTGCTCGGCCAGCTTTTCACCGCGCTCGACCGTGCGGTTGGCGACGACGATCTGGCGCGGGCTCTGCGCGGCGAAATGGGTCGCGCACAGCTCGATCATCTCGCCCGCGCCGATGAACAGCACGCGCTGGCCCGAAATGCTCTCGAAAATCCGCTGCCCCAGCCGTACCGCGGCCGCCGCCATCGACACCGAATGCGCGCCGATCTCGGTCTGGCCGCGCACTTCCTTGGCGACCGCGAAGGTGCGCTGGAACAGCTGGTTCAGATAGGTGCCGAGCGTGCCGGCCTCGCCGGCGGTGCGCACCGCATCCTTCATCTGGCCAAGGATCTGCGTCTCGCCCAGCACCATCGAATCGAGGCCGCTGGCGACACGGAACGCGTGGCGCACCGCCTCGGACTGCGGCAGCGCGTACAGATGCGGGGCCAGCTCGCCGGCGGGGATGTTGTGGTGCTGCGACAGCCAGCGCAGCGTGTGGTCGAAGCCCTCGGAGCCGGACAGCACCAGGTCGGTGGCGCAATAGATCTCGGTCCGGTTGCAGGTCGACAGGATCGCCGCCTCGGTGCCGCGCTTGCCGGCCAACTGAGAGCGCAGCGCCCCCAGCGCCGGTTTGATCTGCTCGAGCGGAAACGCCACCCGCTCGCGAAGCGAGACGGGCGCCGTGTTGTGATTGATTCCGATTGCGAGCAGTTGCATGGTTGGGGACTTTTCGCTGTCCGGCTGGCGGGCCGTTCCGGCCTCGCGCCAGCTTTGCCTGCGCTGGGCATGGCGGCGCGCACACTGGCCATTCAGGGGCCGGGCCGAGCGCCGCCGGGACGGCTTGCATTATACCGTCCGGGCGCGATCCTTGCGTTCGCGGCCCGGCCGAGGCTATCGGGAGTCGGCCGGCGCTGTGACTTGAGTTATCGTTACGCCGCTGCCGCCACGGGCGGCGGGCGGGTCAGGTCGATGGTCGAACAACGGAAGCGGGCGATGCTGGGGACGTTCTTGGTGGGCATGGTGGTCGGGCTGGTGGCGCGGGCGATGCATCCGCGCGGCCCGGTGCTGACCGTCGCGATGGCGCTGCTGCTGGGCGGCGTCGGCGCGCTCGCCAGCTTCTACCTGGGCCGGGCGCTGCGCTGGTTCATCGACGGCCAGCTGAGCGGCTGGACCGCCGCGATCCTCGGCGCCGCGCTGCTGGTCGGGCTGGGCGGGCTGTTCGCGCGGCGCGGGCGCTGAGCGCCCAACCTCACCGCAGCGCCGCCAGCAGCCGCCGGATCACGCCCTCCGAGTAGTGGCTGGCCACCTCGGCCAGGAACGCCGGGAAATCGACATGGGCGCTGTCGTCCGCCCGATCCGACACGGTCCGCATGACCGCGTGCGGTACGCCGTATTCGTGGCAGACCTGACCGACCGCCGCCCCTTCCATTTCGACCGCCAGCAGGCCGGGCAGCCGCGCCCGCAGCTCCGCCACCGTGGTCGGCGCCCCGATGAACTGGTCGCCGCTGGCGATCATGCCCAGATGCAGGCGTGGCGCGGTGACGCCCGCAGTGTCGCCCGCAGTGAGGTCCGCAGTGACGCCAAAACGGGCACGAACGGCGGCCGGCACGGCGGTGGCCAGATCTTCCGCCAGGAAGGCTTGCGCGGCGTCGCGCAGCGCGGCCGTCAGCGCCGGATCGGTCGGGAATTCGTTCCGGCCCAGCAGCGGCACCTGATGGCGCGGAAACAGCGGACGCGCGTCCATGTCGTGCTGCACGGTCCGATCGGCGATCACCAGATCGCCGACCTGCACGCCGGCGCCGATCCCGCCCGCCAGCCCGGTGAAGACGATGCCGTCGACCCCGAATTCGCGGATCAGCGTCACCGTGGTCGCCGCGGCGGCCACCTTGCCGACCCGGGCCAGCACCACCACGCAGCGCTGCCCGTACAGCTCGCCCACGTAGTAGTCGCGCATGCCGATCCGATGCACGGTCGCGCGGGCATCGTCGTGGCGCATGGCGGCGATCAGGCCGTCGATTTCGTCGTGCAGGGCGGCGAGGATGCCGAGGGTCATGGCGTGCAGGTATCGAAACGGGATGGGGACGGTGCGGCCGAGCCGGCAGCCCGAGCCGCAACCCGGGCCTAAGCCCTGAGCCCTAAGCCGTAAGCCCCAAGTCCCCGAGCCGGAAAAGCCGACAGCATACCGGCACCACCCGGTGCTTTGCTGGTTCGTGTCGCACCGCCTTTGATCGTGCGGTCGCCACGGCGCTTTGCTAGAGTGCAGCCAACGCCTTTCCGGAGCGCTGCCCAATCCATGCCCACCGATCGCCAAGCCCACCGTCTGAACATCCGGCATGCACAGCGGCGCGCGCTGGCGGACTGGTGCGCACAGGGGCGGCTGGCGATGCCGCGAGCGCGCCAGGCTTGGACCGATACCGAGCCCGGGCCTGCCGACTGGCACCGCTGGCTGCAGCGGGCGCTGCTCGCGCTCGGCGTGGCGCTGCTGTGCGCCGGCGTGATCGTCTTCTTCGCCTTCAACTGGCAGGCCCTGCACAAGTTCACGCGCTTCGGCGTGCTGGCGGTGCTGATCAGCGCGCTGGCGGCGTTCGCCTGGCGCCGGCCCGACGGCGACGCGGCCGGCCGTGCGGCGCTGTTCGCCGCGCAAATGATCACCGGGGCGTTGCTGGCGGTGATCGGGCAGGTCTACCAGACCGGCGCCGACGCCTGGCAACTGTTCGCCTGGTGGACGTTGCTGGCCGTGCCGTGGGCGCTGGCCGCGCACGCGCCGTCCCATTGGTGGCTGGTGGTGGGGCTGGCCAATGTCGCGCTGCTGCGCTTCTTCAGCGTCGAACTGGGCGCCGGCCTGCCGTTCACGCTGCTGTTCGGCGTCGAGGGCGGCAAGCTGGTCGGCCTGTGGCTGCTTGCCGCTGCCTTGCTGCAGCTCGCGCTATGGCTGGTCCTGTCGGCGCACGCGCCGCGTGTTGGCGTGCGAGGCCAGGGCGGCGTGCGGCTGCTGGCGGCGCTGGCTTGCGCGCATGCGGTCTGGCTCGGGCTCGGTGCGCTGTTCGGCGACCGCTTCGACGGTGCGATGCTGATCGTCGCGCTGGCCGCCGTGCTGGGACTGGGCGCCTGGTTCCGGCGGCGCAACGTCGATCTGCTCGTGCTGAGCGGGATTGCGCTGTCGCTGATCGCGCTGATCGTCGGGGGCCTCGGCCGTCTGCTGTTCGAGGCCGGCGCGGAATTCGGCGGCTTCCTGCTGCTCGGCCTGCTGACACTCGGCCTGTCGGCCGTGTCGGCGACGTGGTTGATGCGTTTGCATCGCGACCATGCGGAGGGGCCCATCGACACGTTCGCCGACGCGTCCACCGACAGCTCCACCGATAGCACCACCGCCGCGTTCGCCGAACGGCCGCCGTCGCGTCAGCGGAGCGGGACGGTGCAACCGTCAGCGGCGGTGCAGGCGCTGTGGCGCGCGCTGGCCGCGGAAGGCGCGGTCGAAGGGCACCCGCCCGCCGAGACCGATGCACCATGGTCCGTGCGGCTGTTGACCGGCATGGCCGGATGGCTCGGCGCGGTGTTCTTCCAGCTGTTCCTGCTCGGCACCGTGTTCGTCGCCGCGCGCGAGAACAGCGGGGCCATTCTCGTCTGCGGACTGGCGCTGATCGCACTGGCCGCGCTGCTGTACCGGCGCCGCGGGGGCCATACCGGCTTCGAGCAATTCGCGTTGGCCAGCAGCCTGACCGGGCAAGGGCTGGCGTTTTATGCCGCCGCCGATCTGCTCGGCCGCGCCCGCGCCGTGGAGACCGCTGCGTTCTGGTGCGGGGTCGCGGCCTGCGAGATGCTGCTCTATGCGGCGATCGCCAATCGGCTGCATCGCTTGTTGTGCGCGCTTGCGGCGATGGTGTCGGTGGCGATGGCGTTGACCATCGCCGTCGCGATGGGGCCGTCCACGCCCTGGCAGGCGATGGGGTGGGCGCTGGTCTGGCTGGCGCCGGTCGCCGCGCTGAAGGCGACGCTGTTCGCGACCACCGAGGGACGGCTTGCCGCGCTCGGGCGCCATCACTGGCTCGCCCCGGCCGCGGACGCCTTGCTGCTTTGCAGCCTGCTCGGCGCGCTGATCGTGACGGGCATCGGCCATCCATTGGCCCTCTTCACCGAACCGGCGGCACGCGGCGTGCCGCATTGGCTGGCGGGCGCGCTGTTTGCGGTGCTGCTGGTCGGCTTTGGCATCGCCGAAACGGCCCGGCTGCAACGATCGCTCCGCCGGCGCGCCGGGGTCGGCGGTGTGCTGGCGCTCTGTGCCGCGCTGATGATCGGCGCTCCCGCCGTGGTGGCGGGCGTGCTGGCGACCGGGCTGGCCTTGCGGCGGGCGTCCCTGACCTGGCTCGGACTGGGCCTTGCGACGATCGGCCTCGGTTTCATCTGGTACTACAGCGCGCTGCACTGGACGCTGGCGATCAAGTCGGCAACGCTGTTAGCGGCCGGTATCGTTGTGCTGGCGGCACGCGCGTGGTTGACCCGGCCCCGGTCCGCGCTCGGTGCGGCCGACATCGCAGAGGAGGGCAGCCGATGAAACGCTGGATCCTGATTGCGTGGGTGCTGACGCTCGCGGTTGCGGGCGCCGGCGTGATCGGCAAGGAACGACTGCTCGCGCGCGGCGATGTGGTGCTGCTGCGGCTGGCGCCGGTCGACCCGCGCTCGCTGATGCAGGGCGACTATATGGCGCTGAACTTCGCCATCGGCGCGCCGATCCTGCGCGCGCTGGAGACGACTGACGACCGTATCCGCACCGCGGTGGTCCGGCTCGATGCGCACGGCGAGGGCAGCTTCGTGCGGCTGCATCGCGGCGAACCACTGGTCGCCGGCGAACATTTGCTGCGCTTCCAATTGAAACCGTCGCGCTGGGGTACCGATCAGATCCAGATCTCGACCGACGCCTTCTTCTTCCAGGAAGGCCACGCGCGTCGATACGAGGGCGCGCAATTCGGCGTCTTTCGCGTCGATGCCGACGGTCAGGCGCTGCTGGTCGAGCTGCGCGACGCGGCAGGGCATCCGCTGTGAGCACGCGGCCGTCCGCCGCGCTGGTGGTCGGCTGCACCGCGCTGTCGATGCTCGCCTTCGCCGGCAACTCGCTGCTGTGCCGGCTGGCGCTGCGGGACACCACCATCGATGCGGCGAGCTTTACCACCGTGCGGCTGTTGGCGGGCGCCATCACGCTAGGGGTGCTGGTGCAACTGCGTGGTGGCGCTTCGCGCGCGCCTGAGGCAACGCTAACGACTGAGGCATCGAGCGGCAACTGGCGCTCGGCGCTGGCGCTGTTCGCCTACGCGATCCTTTTCTCGTACGCCTACGCTCAGCTATCGGCGGCCACCGGCGCGCTGCTGCTGTTCGGCGCGGTGCAGGTGACCATGATCGGCCGCGGACTGTGGCTCGGCGAACGGCCTCATCTCGTGCAGACGGCCGGGTATCTGATCGCCGTCGCGGGACTGATCGGCATGCTGCTGCCCGGCCTGTCCGCGCCACCGCTGGTCGGCGCGCTGCTAATGATCGCGTCCGGCGCGGCGTGGGGCATCTATTCGATCCGCGCCAAGGGCGCGCGCGATCCGGTGCGCGCCAACGCCGGCAACTTCCTGCGCGCCTCGGTCTGCTGCCTGCCGATCTATCTCGCCGCGCTGCCCTGGGCCAGCCACGATGCCGCTGGCATGCTGTACGCGGTGCTGTCCGGCGCGATCGCCTCGGCGCTCGGCTATGCGATCTGGTATGTCGCGCTGCGGGGTTTGACGGTGACCACGGCGGGACTGGTGCAGCTGAGCGTGCCGGTGATCGCGGCGGCCGGTGGGGTGTTGCTGTTGGGGGAGGCGGTGACGTGGCGGTTGGTGGTGGCGTCGGTCGCCGTGCTCGGGGGCGTGGGCCTGGCGATCGCCTATCGTCGTTCCGAACTGCCTCGATGAACCAACGCGTCTGCGGCTCAGACAGGACGCAACGCCTCCAACATGATGTCCGCCAGCCGCTGCGAAACCTCGGAGGCCGGGCCCGGCGCGCGCAGCAGCATCAGGGGCATCTTGCCCAGAGGCGGCAGCCCATCGGCAGGCCCAAGTTGACGCAGCGAGGCGGGCAAGCCGTAAGGCGTGCGCACGACCAGGCCGAGACCGGCGGCCGCTGCCGCCCATAGGCCGCCGAGGTTTGGACTGGTGAACGATACGCGCCACGGAATGCCGGCGCGATCGAGCGCGGCGGTGGCGGCGTCGTGGAAATGGCAGGGCCGATCGAACACCGCCAATGGGACGGGTTCCCCGGGATCGAGGCGCCAGGGCAGCGAGGCCGGTCCGACCCAGCACATCTGCGGTTCGCCAACCACCGTGATATCGGCGCCCGGCGCTCTTGCCGCGGCGGCGCCATTCGTACCGCCCCACACCAGCGCCAGATCGAGCGTGCGCGCCTGGATGCGGGCGAACAGATCGTGATTGCGCGCCACCATCGCCTCGACCCGCACCTTCGGATGCGCGCGCGCAAACCGGCCCAACACCTCGGGCAGCGTCGCTTCGCCGAATTCTTCCTGCAGTCCCAATCGCACACCGCCGGACAGATCGACACCGCGCACCGCCGCGGCGGCCTCGTCGTTCAACGCGACCATCCTGCGTGCATAGCCGAGCAGCAGATTGCCGGCCTCGGTCAGTTCCAGCGTCCTGCCCGCCTTGCGAAACAGCGGTGTGCCCGCCATGTCTTCGAGCTTGTGGATCTGCGCGCTGACGGCGGAGGTCGAGCGGCCGACCTGATCGGCCGCGCGGGCAAAGCTGCCTAGGTCGACGCCGGCGACAAGGCTGCGCAGCGCGGCGATGTCCAGATTCAGTGCCATGAGAATCGTCCGGAAATTCAAAACAATCGGTTCAAAACTTTCCGATTTTCATGATGAATGGTCGTTGGAATACTGGCGATCCGTCAACTGCCCGATCGGAGAGCCGTTGTGGCCGAATCCGCTTGCTTGTCCCGTCCTTCCCGTCTTTCCGGCCCTGGTGCCGAACCGATTGCCACCTTCGCCGCTTCACATCGCTGGAAAGTGCTGGGCGTCGGCGTGGCCGCCAACGCCAGCTTCATCGCCGCCGCCAACGGGTTGCCGGCCACCGCGGTATGGCTGCGCAGCGCTTACCACCTCGATAACGCGGGGCTCGGCTTGCTGCTCGGCGCGTTGGGCGTCGGCGCCGCGCTGTCGGAGTTGCCATGGGGCGCGGCGGCCGACCGCTGGGGCGACCGTCGCGTGCTGCTGTACGGCCTCGGCGCCACGGCGCTGACGCTGGCGATCATGGCGCTGTTTCTGGCGCCGACGGCGGACCGCGTGCCGCCGCTGTGGATGGCGATGGCCTGCATGGCGCTGCTGGGGCTGGCGGGCGGCAGCGTCAATGGCGCCAGCGGACGCGCGGTGATGCGATGGTTCGCCGAGGGCGAGCGCGGCCTGGCGATGAGCATCCGCCAGACCGCGGTGCCGCTTGGTGGCGGGTTGGGGGCCCTGGTGCTGCCATGGCTCGCGGTGGCTGCGGGCTTTCGCTGGGTGTACGCGGTGCTCGCCGCCTTCTGCGTGGCATCGGTCTGGCTGACCTGGCGCTGGCTGCACGAGCCGCCGCATGCCGATGCGCGCGCGGCCGTACGGCGCCATGCACACGGTGATGCGGGGCCGCTGCGCAGCGTACGCGTCTGGCGCATCGCGGCAGCGATCGGCATTCTGTGCGCGCCCCAATTTGCGATCCTCAGCTTCGCCTCGGTGTTCCTGCACGATGCCGCCCACGTCGGCGTGTCGGGCATCGCCGCGACGCTGTGCGCGGTGCAGGTCGGCGCGATGGCGATGCGGATCTGGAGCGGCCGCCATACCGACCGGCGTGGCAACCGCCGTGCCTGGCTGCGTCTTTGCACGATGGTCGCGACCTTGACCTTCGTGCCGCTTGCGCTGTGCGCGGCGATGGGAAGCAGCGTGCCTGCGGCGCTGACGATGGTCGCCGTCGTGCTGGCAGGCATCGCCGTGTCCGCCTGGCATGGGGTCGCGTACACCGAGCTGGCCACGCAGGCCGGCGCAGAACGTGCCGGTACCGCCTTGGGGCTGGCCAATACGCTGGTCTTTGTCGCTTACTTCGTTGCGCCTTCGGCGATCCCGCAACTGCTCGAACGCAGCGGCTGGACCGGTGTGTGGCTGGTTGCGGGCGCCTGTGCGGCGATGGCCTGGCCGCTGTTTCCGCGGGCGGGGAAGGACGTACAGGCCTGAGCGCTGAACGCTATTCCATCCGCTTCGGCAGCCCGGCAGCGAGGGCATCGACGGCGAGCCGTACCTTGCGCGCAAGATGCGGCGTGCGCAGCCAAAGTGCATAGGCGTCGTACAGGAAAGCCGGCTCGTCCGGGAACAGCCGCACCAGTGCACCGGCGTGGATCCGTTCACTGACGAGCCAGGAGGGAAGCCATGCGACGCCCATGCCGGCGGTCGCCGCGTCGGCGATCGCGTCGAGGTCGTCGAGCAGCAGCCGGCCTGCCGGATGCCATTCCACCGGCGGCCCATCGTCGCGCGGGAACAACCATGGCGCCACCGGTCCGGAGCGGCGATAGACGATCGCATGGTGTTGGCGCAGGTCTTCGATTTGTTGCGGCTCGCCATGGCGATCGAGATAGGCCGGCGAGGCACAGACGATCATGCGCTGGCGAGCGATCCGGCGCGCGATGGTGTCGGCCCGGTCCTGCAGGCTTCCGGTGCGGATCGCGAGGTCGTAGCCGTCTTCCGCCAGGTCGATCAACCGGTCGCTGAACGACAGTTCCAGTTCCAGAGCCGGATATTGGCGTGCGAGCGCCAACAGGATCGGCATCGCGCAGTGCCGGCCAAAGTGAACCGGCATCGTGACGCGCAGCTTGCCGCGCGGCTCGGCCAACTGGTCCGCCGCCAGGGCGTCGGCAGCCTCGGCCTCGGCCAGGATCAGGCGGCAGCGTTCGTAATAGGCGCGGCCGAAGTCGGTCAGGCTCTGTCGGCGCGTGGTGCGGTTCAGCAGCCGCGTGCCGAGGCGCTCTTCGAGGAAGCGGACGTGCTTGCCGACCATCGGCCCCGTGATGCCCAGTGCGTCCGCGGCGGCGGCAAACGAGCCCAGATCGACGGCTTTGACGAACACGGCCATGCTGGTCAGGCGGTCCATGATTCGAAAGTATCGGTTTCGATGGTCGTGCCAGAGAGGCGATTTATCGGTTTGTTGCCGGAAATCATACTGGATTCGTCACAATCAATTTGGAGTGAATCCAGCCATGCAAACCGCTCGCGTCGTCCGTTTCCATCAAATCGGCGGCCCCGAAGTCCTGCGCATCGAACACGCCGAAGTACCGGAGCCGGGCCCCGGCGAGGTGCGGATTCGCGTCAAGGCGCTCGGTCTGAATCGCGCCGAGGCATTGCTGCGGACCGGCCGCTATATCGAGACGCCGACTTTCCCGTCCGGCCTCGGCCTGGAAGCGGCGGGCGTGATCGAATCCGTGGGTCCGGGCGTGGACGGTCTTGCACCGGGCGACGCGGTCAGCGTGGTGCCGCCGAAGTCGATGGTGCAATGGCCGACCTATGGCGAATGGATCCGCATGCCGGCCGCGCTCGTCGTCAAGCATCCGCCGTCGTTGAGCTGGGAAGGCGCCGCCGCGCTGTGGATGCCATACCTGACCGCGTATGGCGCGTTGATCGATGTCGCCGGACTCGGCAAGGGCGACGTCGTGGCGATTACCGCGGCATCCAGCAGCGTCGGCCTCGCCGCGATCCAGATTGCCAATGTGGTTGGCGCCATTCCCATCGCGATCACGCGATCGTCGGCGAAGCGGGCTGCCCTGCTCGACGCCGGTGCGCGGCATGTCGTGGCCTCGGGCGAGGAAGACCTCGAGGCACGGCTGAAGGAGATAGCGGGCGAGCACGGCGTGCGCGTCGTGCTCGACGCGATGGGCGGCCCGATCTTCGAACCGCTGACGGCAGCGATGTCACGCGGCGGCATGCTGATCGAATACGGCGGCCTGAGCCCGTCGCCCACGCCGTTTCCGCTGTTCACGGTCTTGAGCAAATCGCTGACGCTGCGGGGGTATCTGGTGCACGAGACCATCGGCGATCCGGCGCGGCTGGCGGATGCAAAGGCGTTCATCGTGCGCGGAATCGACGAGGGGCAACTGCGGCCGACCATCGCCCGGACCTT
Source organism: Cupriavidus sp. JZ107 (assembly GCF_053903255.1). Taxonomy (NCBI): domain Bacteria; kingdom Pseudomonadati; phylum Pseudomonadota; class Betaproteobacteria; order Burkholderiales; family Burkholderiaceae; genus Cupriavidus; species Cupriavidus sp. JZ107. Next base: position 367,876 of record NZ_CP096481.1, read on the forward strand.
TGCGTTCGACCAGATCGTCGAGGCGCATCGGTTTCTGGAGTCGAACGAGCAGTTTGGGAAGGTGGTGGTGAGGGTTTGAAGGGGGCTTTCTGGAAGAGTGGATCAGCGTGTTGAGGCAATCTCCTGCGCTTCAGTTCTTTGTTATCTCACCAACGAGCATCGGCTATGCGTCTCCACAATCCCCCGCATCCTGGCGAGATCCTGCGTCAGCTCTGGCTGGAACCTCTGAAGCTGACCATCACCGAAGCGGCCGCCGCTCTGGACGTATCGCGGAAAACCCTGTCCGGGATCGTCAACGGTCGTGCCTCCATCACGCCCGAAATGGCGGTCCGGCTTGACATGGCCTTCGGCAAGAGCGCGGAATCGTGGTTGGCGCATCAGGCCGCGTATGACCTGTGGCAGGTCAATCAGCGGCGCGATGGATTGCATGTGCGCACGCTGATAGTTGTTACGTAGGCGTGACCGCACGCCTGGGCGAGTACTGTATGCAATGCGCGCCTTTCTGGGCGCACCGGAATTGCGTAGTCTGGCAACGGATGCTTGTTATTTAGCAAAGGGAAACATGCAAGGAGTCCTTCGCGCCTGCCTTCTCACGAACGGTACGCCTCACTCGTATGACGACCCGATGAGACGGCTTTGCGGAGAGACGAGGGTATCATCCTATCCTGTTCAATTGACGGTAGAGCGCTACAGGGCTAAGACGTACGATCTTAAGCGTGTTATGCAGTTCGGCTATACGTGTATCGCTGTACAGCGATCCCATTTGCCGGCCGCACAGAGTTTCCCGGTCGGATTATTAATTGTTCATTCGTTATGGGGTCTCATTCACACGAGCATCAAGTGAAGACATGGCAATTTCTCCGGAATGTTTGCCAATCGGTGTGCAGCGACGCAATCATGACGCCGCAATGCCCCGAGCATAGTTCACAAGTAACTTAGTATTTACGCGGCGCACCTGTTAAGGTCGCTCGCATCTGTCTGAAAACACCGATTATCGAATGGCCTCAGTTGATACTCTGCGCCTCCTTGCTCGAATCTTCTCCCGGCCGGTCTATCGCGACCTGGCCATGGGACGACTGGGCGTACCGTTGCGGTCGGCGTTAAGGCACTGCCGCGCTTACATCGACATCGAGAGAGCGACTGCTCGCAGTGTATTCGAGCAAGCGTATGCCGCGCTCCTAGCAAGCTACCGAAGTGAGTATATTTATAAAAATACCATTGTGCAAAAGGCGATTTTCGGGCATCACAGCCCTGCGACCGCTGCATTCCTGACAGAGTTTAATGTCAATGAATCGAAAGCGGATGCCGTTGTACTCAATGGTACCTCTTCGGTCTACGAAATAAAGACGGAGTACGATAGTTTTTCTCGTCTCCTCACCCAAATTTCGGACTATGGACGCGTATTTGACCTATTAACTGTGGTCACTCATGACCAGGGGATTGCAGCGGTCGAGAAGATTGTGCCCAGTCACGTGGGAATTTCTGTTCTCAGCAGGCGTGGGCATTTACGTAAAATTCGGCCCGCGACATCGAACATTGCGAATACCAATGTTGAAATGATGTTTCGATGCCTACGGCGTGCCGAATATCAGAACATCCTGATCCGAAGATTTGGCGGTTTTCCCAACGTCGCGCCGGGATTTTTATGGGAAGCGTGCCTCAATGAATTCCGGAAGCTAGAGAACAACATCGCGCACGCGGAGATGGTCGTGGAGCTCCGCAAGCGTACTACAGACCCGGCCAAAGTAGCGTTTGTTAAGGCTCTCCCAGCGCCACTACGCACGCTCGGTTTTGCCGAACCATTGTCAAAAATTCGGGCAGCAGAGTTGCTAACGAACTTGGAATTGCCATTGAACGCATTGAAATAACCCTCCCAAAGTTGGGAGGAAAACGCGTATGCCTTGATCTAGAGTTGTGTTTTTCTAAACACAGATGGAGTGAGGCAGTGTACTACCCATACTTTTTTGGCCGTCGGAGCGAGCTGCTCGCGCTGCGTGATGTGGCACGGCCCCTCGCCACCGCAGAACTCGTGGCTCCCGTGATAGAGCCGGTTCGAGAGGATCCCGCCAGTCTGATTCTCACCTTTCGAGATCATCTACAGCCGGCTGGTCAGATCGCTTACCTGATAGAGAACCCGATTCTGGGGCAGTTCGAAAGCAACAGGAACATCGCCCGCGATTGGTTCGACGAAGTGTCGCAACTTTTTGCAAGCCCGGTCGTCAGACCGACGTTTTTAGCATCGCCCAAGTCGACGCTTGAAGAGTTTCGCGAGTTCGTGCTTCGATATCGGGGACGATCCATTGGCATCGTACTCAGAAATTCAGCTATTTCTCCTGTTGACCTGGCTGCAGTAAGTAGTGCCTTTGGCGGGGACCGGAGGTTCTTTTTGACCGGCGGCAGTCCAATGGCCAGTACGCTAAGGGCATTGGGAGTGGGCAACTGTGTGAAGATTGAGGATAGGTTTGAGACGCAGCCGCGCAATGCAGCGTACACCGGAGTGGAGCCCTTCTCGGACGCACATCTTAGTTTTTCGGATGCTGGTTTTGCAGGATTTGGCGATTACACTGTTTTGCCAGGGGTTTATAGCGAAGGCGGTGGCCCGCCGGGTGCAATAGCCATTCATTTGACATTCGTAGACCGAGCATCACACGAGATCTTTGTAGAGCATTTCGTCTCGGATACTATTGAGGCAGCTATCCGGGACAATGACCTGAAGTTTCGTGAAGCGATAGCAAAGATACCCCGAGCGATTGCGCGCTCCGCAAATTCGTTTGGTCCGACGGAAGGCGTAAATCGGTACGTGGCTGCTGCAAGGGGAGGCACGCTTCCGACCCTCGCTGGAAATAAACGCTGGTCAATCGCCCACCATCTTGAACTAGTAAGTGGTGTTATGAGTGGCCGGTTTGCCTGATGATTTAGATATGCAACCGGGCCAGCCCCGGTGCTTACCCCCATTTCGGGGCCGCAGCTCCTGGAGCGGCCCCAGATTTGAGGGTCATACTGTCGTCTCGGGACTGACGCGCTAAATCCATCCGGATTCATGCAGATGGTCGTGAACCTAGTAAAAAAACGCCCGGGTCAAGGCCGGGGCGTTAATAATGGTCGCCACACCGACTTGGAATGCTTTCCCTATCCCTTGATCACACTACTCTTTCGCCCTTCGCCCGCATCTTCCTCCCATCTCGGCGCCATATTCGCCCTTGAACACAATCAAATCCTCGAAGCTCTGGGGCACGGGCGAAGTGACGTTTGAAGCCGGTGTGGATTACGTCTGGCGCCATGCTGTCGAACGCGGACTTTCTGATCCTAGACAGCGCTGAATATGCGCAGCTATGGCGGCAATCATTCCTTCTATGCCGAGGCGAAGGCGTAGGAGCGCCTGAACGCCGTGCAACAGCTCGAGCGGCGCGAGCTCGACCGTCAGCGAGAAGAACTCGCGCTACACGAGGAACGCGAGCGTCAGCAGCGAAGGCAGGCACGAGGCTACTGGTGCGGGAAGGAGGCGAATCAGGCGAACATCCTGCTGGGCCGGCAGAAGGAGCGCAGCGAGAGTTCTGCCAGCAGATCGCGTCAACAGCGGACCGGCGTACTCGAGCAGCTCACCGAGCGCATTCGGGAAGCCGCGCATGAAGTCGAAAACGAGGCGGCCATCAGCCTACATTTCGCTGCCGGTCACGCAGCCGGCGCAGCGGCGCGTGGTGGCACTTTGATGCTGTGGAGCTACCGTTCGTATCGAAAGCCGCGTGCCGGATCAGCCTGATTTTGACGGGACAACAGCGCGTGGGTGTGGCCGGCCAGAACGGTTGCGGCAAATCGACGTTGCCCAAGGTAATGGCCGGCCATCTCGCCCCTTTGGCTGGAGCTTGCAGCGCCGCTCCGGAGACCGCCTATCTCATCAGCGGTTGGCCAATGTGCATCGCGAGCAGTCGGTACTGGAGCAGCTGATGGCGGTCAACCGCAACGCCAGTGAAGGCGGTTTGCGCATGCGGCTGGCGCAGCTTGGTCTTGATGCACAGGAGATTGCCGCGCCGACCAGATCGCTGAGCCGGGGGAACGGCTGAAGGCGGCACTGGCACAGACTGCTCTGTGCCAGTGCCGCCGCAACTGCTATTGCTCGACGAACCCAGCAATCACCTCCGACCTTCCATCGATCGAGGCGCTTGAGGTCATGTTGCGCAGCTATCGGGGAGCGTTGATGGTGGTGTCGCATGACGATGCCTTTATGGACAACCCGGCGCTGAAGGACCGGCTGGTCGTCAACGAAAAAGGGCTGCCTGTTGGAACCGTGGTCAGCCCATCTAGACTCAGCCGTTGAGGACGACCGGAGTATCAGACTTGATCACAACGTTAAACGTGGCTCAGCCGGGAAAGGGCCGTGCGCCTACATTGGCAACATCAGTAGGATGCTCTTTGCAGCTCCCTAACTTCTTTCGGTAACTAGCTCTGTCAGCCGCCTGCAATGGGATGTCGGAGCAAGTGCTCGAGATCATCCATTCTCGCCCGTCGGCAACACTTTGCGTTGGTGGTCCATCGCATCGTTGAACCCATCAGGCACCGGCTTGAAAGGTTTCCCGGGTGAACGGTGGCTACTTTGGAATTGACGCAGGGCCTGCACGTCGATTTCGCCAATCACGCAGTAGTCAGTGACGCCCCCTTTGACCCGCAGCACATCGCGTCTCCAACTGTCCTTGTAGGGGGCCCGGATGCGGCTATCGCCGTATTGCCTATCATTGCATTGAATGATGTAGGCATGAATGTCCAGAGCGGCGGATTCAATCAGTGCATTGAAGGTTTCGGTATCAGGATTCCATTCTGGCACGAACAGCGCATCGACCTTGCCGCGTAGATCGGCACGATAGCGGATGTTGGTCAGTTCGCTGCAAATTAGCATGGTAAATCGTAAGTCGCCGTGTTGAATGATGGGCGGCGTTTTCCATGCCTTATCCGGCTTCATTTTCAACCCGGCCAAGCGTTGTAGTTCCTGCTCTTCATGAAGCGCGGGCCGCTGCTTATCCTGGCGGTAGATCATCAGCGAAGGAAAGCCCAGACCATCGTGAGACAGCGCCGCCCAAACTTGGTTGCGAACCAGCGACTTGCTGGCGTGCAAGTATTCGATACCGGTAATCAGCGAAATGCCTCGACCTTGCAGTTTACGGGCAATACGGATGAACCAGTGCGCGGGCAGTGCCAGCTCCGGCAGAATAAGGTAGCGGCTGTCCCTAGGTTGGGCGATAACGCTATCCAGCAAACGGCACAGACGTACATAGCGTTCGGCATCGGGGTCTGACATGCGCATCACACTGGCCGTCCAGCTGTCCAAGTTTGTTTGCCAACTTGAGACTGCAATACCGTATTTGCGAGGAGCGACACCGTCCGGTATCTGCAATACGTTATTTTTATCGAGTAGAGGCGCTTTCTCGCCCAGTTCGAAGCCACGCACAGATAGCACCACAGCTTGCATGCTGTCCTGTACCGCTTCCGAATAGGCATGGCGATTCAGAATGAATAGTTCAGGCAGGTTGAAAGGCCGAGTCGCGAATGGCAGCCCCTGCGGCAAATGTTTGAAGCCGATCCATTGGGCGAGAGTCTGAGCGCCCTCGAGTACAACGTCAGGCAGAAGCTCATCAGCTTTGTCGCAACCAACGACGGTCTTTTTGGCAGGAATGCCGCGCTGTGCCACCATTTCCTTCGGCAGCCCGATGAAGCGCAACGGCATATGGGCAAGGTCAAACCAAAACAGACGGGCCTGCTGTATTTGAAAACCTTTGGCGGATAACGGCCAGGACAGACAGGAATCAGGGCCGATGACGGGATGGCAGTCGGCCATATAGGTTTGCCACGACTGCTTGCCTGCTTTGGACAAGCGGGGTGGGAATGCGGCTGTAATGCTGTCCCGGATGCTTGTGAAGAGCTGTTCTTTCCAGCGGCCCAGCATCTCCCTTGCATCCGGCTTGCCCTGCCCCTCTGGCCACGCTTTTACGCTGATGTCGCACTGCTCCTGCACCTGCTTGCAGAGTCTTTGCAGCGTTTCGATGATCCGACGCAAATCGGCAAAGTCTTCGCAGGCCGTCGCCAAACGAATGACCCGCGGCAGATAGACAGCCAGATCGAAAAACTGCGGCAACACTAGCACGTGCTGAGTAAATGCGCGGAAGAAGGCACGGCGATGTGCTGTCCACGCTTCGGGCAGCAAATCGCGTTCATAGGCTTCGAAGTCGCGCAGTTTTATGGCGAAACCAGCCCGCCGCATAGTCAGGGCGTCGGCCTTGCGCAAGTTGTCGGCGGCCTCGCCGTCGCTCTGTGTGGCGGCCAACAGGTCGGTTCCAACATGCGTGGCCGAGCGAGGCAACCGCGGCATGGCCCGCCATTCGCTGGCACGCTCATGAATCTGGTGAGCGATCGCGTCCACCAACGTCTTTCCCGGCTCACCCGTCAGAATGAACACTTTGTTCTTGCCGTTGGCAAAACGCACCAGGCTCTTCCCATCACCTTCGCTGAGGTAACTCGGCTTGAAGCCAATTTGCTTTTTGCCTTGATCCACCCAGTCCAGCATTTCGTTTGACCTAGCAAATAGCCATTCCCATAAGTCCACCGTCGAACCGAAGTCTGCGCCGTTCTCCATGACCAGCAGAATGTCATCGACGTAGCGTCCGTAATAAATTGGTGCAACCTGTTGCTCGATACAGCGATCTAGCTCGATCAGTGCAATGTTGGCGACAATGGCTGATGCTGGCAGCCCCACGGGTAGGCCCTTCTTCAGCGGTGTTGCCGCTGCCCATGCTTGCAAGGCATGAATGAACAGGCGATGGAGCTTGATCTGGTCTTCCGTCAACTCCAGTTCCAGCACATCGGCGACAAATGCCTGATTCAACATAAAGCCCGGATTCAGCTCATGATAGAAAGAACTGACATCCGCTGTCAGCGCGACAATCTTCTTGTCAGCATCCAGGGCGCTACGCATGGCGGTGATACCGTTGTCGCGCCAGTTGCGAAAGGGTTTCAAGTAAGGCTGGAACGAGCCGAGCGACAGCTTATTAATGCCTTTTCCATCTTGCGTGCGGCGCAGCCGATTACCGTAGGCGCACTCACTCAACTTTGCATCGAAGAACTGCCCGACTTCCAGCATCCACAAGGTGGACAGCACATGAAAGTCCAAGCTGCATCGAGCCATGACCCGGAACTCCGCCGTTGGCTTTTCAGGTATTTCCTGCTCGGCCAAGGCTTCAACCGCATGCTCCCATTCCTCAGTGGGAGAGGAAAAGATCAGCCCACCGCCATTGTCCTTTTTGCGCTTCGCCCAGCGGTCCATCTCTACGGACTTGGTCGCCAACGTCCAGGTGCCGATGAAGTCGGGCAATGTCACCCAAGATTCGTCCTCGCCGTTGATCTTTTGCTGGAGCGAATAAAGGTTCGAATGCAAGTTCTCTTCATAGCTCGCAATTGCGTCCAGAGAGGCATGGGATGAGTAATAGAGATCAACCTTAGCTTTGCGATAGGCGAGGCCGAGATCCTGAAGGCTGGTCATGGAGTCATCTAATTACAGGGTTGAATCGTCTTTGCGGACATCCCAATCTATCGAGCGCGCCTCGGCAGTCTCGTTGGACTGCTTGATCATCTTGACGTAGTTCGGGAAATCCAGCTTTCCGTGGCCAACGGGGCGAAAAATCCAATGAAATCTTGTCACGTTCACGGGCTGGAATCGCTGCTTGATCTCAAGCAGGATAACGCGGTGCCTATCTCGCCGCAAATGGGATTCGCCGAGTAGTAGAACATGCGTGGCGGCCCGTTTGTTAAAGTCAGCTTCAAATTGACATGGGTGACATGGGCTTTGCCCCAAGGCATTTTCGAAAGCTGAGCCCGATTACCCGCCCTTGCGGGACACGCCATCAGGAGCAAGGTGCACGACAGATTCGTGCACCTTGCGGCCACTCACCCAGCCAATCCCGTGAGGGATTTGGGTTGCTTGTCATGGATTGGACGCAGCAGACGGCGGTTGTCGTCCGACAGGAGCGCCACCAGCGACGCGAGGTAAGGAAACCAAATGCTTAGAGTCTGGCTTGCCTGCCGGGGCCAAGCCATCTGATTGGCGGATACCGACAATACAGCGCTTCATGATCGCAAATCCGATGACGCGTTGACTTGGGACCATATCAATGGCTAATAATTATCGTGTCCCATAATACCTGTCCGATACGCACGTCAACTCGCGAAGGCCCAGAATCGGATTGGCTTAAAACGAATCATCCGCCGGAGCGAATGGCAGTCAGATCGCCATTTAATATGGACGGGCGCCTAGGCGCCATGAGTCTGTAGTGTTCCATCAGCCGGTGAATCAACTTGATGTCAATGTTACTCATCGCCTTTCCGTCATACCTTGGAATCAAGTAGTTCCTGGTGCTGGACTCGCTCATCCGGCAGAGCTTAGTGCGAACACAGGCTTGATCTCGGCGATGTAAGCCTGTGACTGTGGCGAACGAGCGTTCACGCTCGAGCTCAGAGAAATCATCAGACATTGAACAGAAAATTCATCACATCCCCATCCTTCACCACATACTCCTTTCCTTCCGCCCGCATCTTGCCCGCTTCCTTGGCGCCCTGTTCGCCCTTGAAGGCGATGAAGTCCTCGAAGGCGATGGTTTGCGCGCGGATGAAGCCGCGTTCGAAGTCGGTGTGGATCACGCCGGCCGCCTTCGGAGCGGTGTCGCCGACGTGGATGGTCCAGGCGCGCACTTCCTTGACGCCCGCGGTGAAGTAGGTCTGCAGGCCGAGCAGCTTGAAGCCGGCGCGGATCACGCGGTCCAGGCCCGGTTCTTCCATGCCGAGGTCGGCCAGGAACACGGCCTTGTCCTCGTCCTCGAGGTCGGCAATTTCGGCCTCGATCGCGGCGCAGACGGCGACGACCGGCGACTTGGTCGTTTCGGCGTACTTGCGCACCGCGTCCAGATGCGGATTGTTCTCGAAGCCGTCCTCGCGCACGTTGGCCACGTACATCGTCGGCTTGGCGGTGATCAGGCAGAACGGGCGCAGCGCGTCCCATTCCTCGGGCGCCAGATCCAGCGTGCGCACGGCCTTGGCCTGGTCGAGCACGGCCTGGGCCTTCTCGAGCACGGCGACCAGCCGCTGCGCTTCCTTGTCGCCGGCGCGGGCCGGCTTGACGTAGCGGGCCAGCGCCTTTTCGACGGTGGCGAGGTCCGCCAGCGCCAGCTCGGTATTGATGACTTCGATATCGGACAGCGGATCGACCTTGCCGGCGACGTGGATCACGTTCGGATCCTCGAAGCAGCGCACCACGTGCGTGATGGCGTCGGTCTCGCGGATATTGGCCAGGAACTGGTTGCCCAGGCCTTCGCCCTTGGACGCGCCCGCCACCAGGCCGGCGATGTCGACGAACTCGACCGTCGCCGGCACCACGCGCTCGGGCTTGACGATCTCGGCGAGGGCCTTAAGCCTCGGATCCGGCACTTCCACCACGCCGACATTGGGCTCGATGGTGCAGAACGGATAGTTTTCGGCGGCGATGCCGGCCTTGGTCAGGGCGTTGAACAGCGTGGACTTGCCGACATTGGGCAGGCCGACGATGCCGCATTTGAGGCTCATGGTGTTCCGGGCGGTAAGCGATAGCAAAGCCGGTATTCTAGCGGATGGCCGTCCCGGCGCCCGCCGGTCCAAGCGGCCCGCGTCAGGGGGGCGGCTCGCCTGCCGGGCGAGCGCTGGGTGACCCATCAAGGCCGCTGGCTATAATCGCCCCATGACCAGAGCCAGCGCGTCCACGCGGACCTCTTTTTCCCATTTCCAGATTGCCGTGGTCGGCGGCGGCATCGTCGGCAAGACTTGCGCCTTGCTGCTGGCGCAGCAGGGCATGCAGGTCGCGCTGATCGCGCCGCGGCCTGGAAACGGCGCGACCCCAGGGCCGGTGCCCGGGGAAGGCCAGTGGGACAGCCGCGTCTACGCGTTCTCGGCCAGCTCGCAGGCGCTGCTGAGCCGGCTGCGGATCTGGGAGGCGCTGGATCCGGCACGGATGCAGCCGGTGCGCGACATGCGGGTGTTCGGCGACGATACCGCGGCGCGGGACGACGCCGGCCTGACCGGCGATCTGCATTTCTCGGCCTACGCGGCCGCGGTGCCGGAGCTGGCGTGGATCATCGAATCGAGCCATGTCGAGCGCGTGCTCGATACCGCGCTGCGCTTCCAGCATCAGGTCCATTGGTATCAGCAGGCCGCCACCGGCTTCGAGCGCGACGAGCTGGGCGTCACGCTGACGCTGGAAGACGGCGCGCGGGTCCGCGCCAACTGCGTGGTCGGGGCCGATGGCGCCCGCTCGTGGGTCCGTACCCAGTGCCATATCGGTGTCAGCACGCGGCGTTACCGGCAGTCGGGGGTGGTCGCGAACTTCGCCTGCGAGCTGCCGCATCACGCGACCGCGTGGCAGTGGTTCCTCGGCGCGCCGCCGAAGCTGCTTGCCGACGAAGAGTCGTGCAACTGCGAAATCCTGGCGATGCTGCCGCTGCCGGGCAATTACCTGTCGATGGTGTGGTCGGCCGACGAGGCCCATGCGCGCGAATTGACCGCGCTGACGCCGGAGCAGCTGGCGCAGGCGGCGATGGACGCGGCCAGCGGCGCGGTCGGCCGCCAGTTCGGCGCGCTGCGTTGCGTGACGCCGGCGCAGGCCTTCCCGCTGGTGCTGCAGCATGCCGAGTGCGTGGTGCAGCCGCATGTCGTGCTGGTCGGCGACGCCGCCCACGTCGTGCACCCGCTGGCCGGGCAGGGCATGAATCTCGGCTTGCGCGACGTCGCGGAACTTGGCCGCGTGATGGCCGCCAAAGAGTCGTTCCGCGACGAAGGCGATCTGCGTCTGCTGCGCCGCTACGAGCGCGCGCGCGCCACCGACCTGCTGTCGCTGACGGCGGCCACCGACGGCCTGCATCGGCTGTTTTCGTTGCAGAGCGGGCTGGCGCGGATGGTCCGCAATACCGGCATGCGGGCGGTGGGCGGCCAGGCGCTGCTCAAGCGCTTCCTGATCGGCCGGGCGCTCGGCTGAGCGCCGGCGCCATCGATCGGGTCCCGTCATCGCGGCCAACGCAGCGAACGCGCCGAGCGCACTGAATCCATCCGCGGCCAAACCGCCCGGTCCACCCACATCCGAGCCAACCAGAACCCGGAGTCAATATGTCGTATTCCCTCGGGCGCTCCGCCCGCCCGAACCCGCCGCACTTCAGCGTACTGCGCAACGTGCTGACCCGGCGCGCCTCGCGCGCGATGGCCGCGTTGACGCTCGCTGCGGCCACGGCCGCCTTCGCCCATCCGGCGCTGGCCGCCACTGATCCGACCGCGGAGCGCATCAAGACCAATGTGCAGAAGATGCTGGGCGGCCGCGCGGAGATCAAGAGCGTCGAGAAGACGCCGATCGCCGGCCTCTACGAGGTCAATATCGGCGGCCAGCTGGTCTATGCCGATGCGAGCGGGCGCTACATCCTCAATGGCGAGCTGCTCGATACGCGCAGCGGCACCAATCTGACCGAGCAGCGGCTGGCCGAGATCAATCGGATCAAGTGGTCCGACCTGCCGCTGTCGCGGGCGATCAAATGGAGCAAGGGCGACGGCAGCCGCCAGGTCGCGGTGTTCTCGGATCCGAACTGCGGCTATTGCAAGCAGATCGAGCAGACCTTCCAGCAGATGGACAACATCACGGTCTACACCTTCCTCTATCCGGTGCTGTCGCCGGACTCGACCGTCAAGGCCAGGCAGGTCTGGTGCGCGTCCGACCGGACCAAGGCGTGGCGCGACTGGATGCTGTCGAAGGTCACGCCGAGCGGTGCCGGCAATTGCAAGACGCCGCTGGAAGAGAACCTGGCGCTGGGCCACAGCCTCAATGTCACCGGCACGCCGGCGGTGTTCTTCACCGACGGCACGCGCATTCCGGGCGCGGCCGACGTCGCGACGCTGGAACGCAAGCTGTCGAGCCTGAAGAAGTAAGGAACCAAGCAGGTCCGGCGCGGCAGGCCCGCGTGGCCCGGCGTGGCCCCCGGGCCTGCACGATCGCATAACGGAACTCACAACCGATCGCACAACAGAACACATAACGGATCGCATAACGGATCGCATCCCCAGGAGACACCACCATGACCTTCCGCGCGCTGTTGCTGACCCAGACCGACGGCGACAAGCCGTCGACCCGCGCCGAGATCGCGACGCTGCAGGACGACCAGTTGCCCGCCGACGGCGACGTGCTGGTCGAGATCGATTATTCGACGATCAACTTCAAGGACGGCCTGGCGATCACGGGCCGCAGTCCGGTCGTGCGCAAGTGGCCGATGGTGGCCGGCATCGATGGCGCCGGCACCGTGCTGGAGTCGTCGACCCCGCGTTGGCGCGCCGGCGACAAGGTGGTGCTGAACGGCTACGGCGTCGGCGAGACGCACTGGGGCTGCCTCGCGCAGCGCGCGCGCCTGAAGGGCGAATGGTTGGTGCGCCTGCCCGAGTCGCTGACGACGCGGCAGGCGATGGCGATCGGCACTGCCGGCTATACCGCGATGCTGTCGGTGCTGGCGCTGGAGGCCTCGGGCGTGCGGCCGGAGCAGGGCGAGGTGCTGGTGACCGGCGCCTCGGGCGGCGTCGGCACCGTGGCGATCGCGCTGCTCGGCAAGCTTGGCTATCGCGTCGTGGCCTCGACCGGCAAGACCGGCGAAGCGGACTTCCTGAAGGCGCTCGGTGCGGCCGACATCATCGATCGCGCCGAACTGTCGGCGCCGGGCAAGCCGCTGCAGAAGGAGCGCTGGGCCGCGGTGGTCGATGCGGTCGGTTCGCACACGCTGGTCAATGCCATCGCGCAGGTGCGCTACGGCGGCGTGGTGACGGCCTGCGGGCTGGCGCAAGGCATGGATCTTCCGGGATCGGTGGCGCCGTTCATCCTGCGCGGCGTGACGCTGCACGGCATCGACAGCGTGATGGCGCCGATGGCGCGGCGCGAGCAGGCGTGGGCGCGTCTCGCGCAGGACCTCGAGCCGGACCGGCTGGCGGCGATCACGCAGGAGATCGGCCTGGCCGACGCGATCGAAGCGGGTCAGCGCATCATCGGCGGCGGCATGCGCGGACGCGTGGTGGTCGACGTCAATCGCTGACCGCGAAGCCGGTGCCGCCGCCGGAGCCACGCCGAGGCGGCATCCATCCGGGAAGCAGCGCCCGGGCCCGCGTGCCCGTGACGCTACAATCGTGGCCATGAAGCCGATCCACTACGCCATTGCCCCGCTTCAGCCCGAAGCGCATCTGTTCGCGGTCACCGTCACGGTGGACGATCCCGACCCCGCCGGCCAACGTTTCTCGCTGCCGGCGTGGATTCCCGGCAGCTACATGATTCGCGAGTTCGCGCGGAACATCGTCAGGATTCGCGCCGATGCCGGCAATGGAGCAGACCGTCGTCCCGTTGCGCTGACCAAGCTCGACAAGCACAGCTGGCAGGCCGAGCCGATCGACCCCACGCAAGGTCCGCTGACGCTGTCGTACGAGGTCTACGCGTGGGACCTGTCGGTGCGCGCGGCGCATCTGGATCGCACCCACGGCTTCTTCAACGGAACCTCGGTGTTCCTCTGCGTCGACGGCAAGGCCGACCGGCCCTGCACCGTCGACATCCATCCGCCCCAGGGCGAGGCCTATCGCAACTGGCGCGTGGCCACGGCGCTGCCGGAGGCGCCGGGCCGCGGCGGTGCCAAGCGCTATGGCTTCGGCCGCTATCGCGCCGCCGACTACGACGAGCTGATCGACCATCCGGTCGAGATGGGCGAGTTCGCGATGGGCACGTTCAAGGCATGCGGCGCGCAGCACGACGTGGTGTTCACTGGCCGCGTGCCGCAGCTGGACATCGAGCGCGTCTGCCGCGACCTGAAGCGGATCTGCGAGGCGCAGATCCGGCTGTTCGAGCCGCGCAGCGAGCGCGCGCCGTTCCTCGACAGCAATCGCCGCTATGTCTTCATGACGATGGTCACCGGCGACGGCTATGGCGGCCTCGAACATCGCGCCAGCACCGCGCTGATGTGCGCGCGCGGCGATCTGCCGGTGCGCGGCAATCCGGAAAGCAGCGAGGGCTACCGCGGCTTCCTCGGCCTGTGCAGCCACGAGTATTTCCATACCTGGAACGTCAAGCGGATCAAGCCGGCGGCCTTCGTGCCGTACCGGCTGCAGGCCGAAACGCATACGCCGCTGCTGTGGCTGTTCGAGGGCTTCACCAGCTATTACGACGACCTGATGCTGGTGCGCAGCGGCTGCATCACCGAGCAGCAATACGTCGAGCTGCTGGCCAAGACCTGGAACGGCGTGCTGCGCGGCAGCGGCCGCACCAAGCAGAGCGTGGCCGACAGTTCGTTCGATGCCTGGACCAAGTATTACCGCCAGGACGAGAACGCGCCCAATGCGATCGTCAGCTACTACACCAAGGGCTCGCTGATCGGCCTGGCGCTGGACCTGACGATTCGCAGCCGCACCGACGGCCGCCGCTCGCTGGACGACGTGATGCGGATGCTGTGGCGGCGCTATGGCCGCGATTTCTACGCGCCCGGCGCGGTGCAGCGCGGCGTCACCGAGGACGAGGTCCATGCGCTGATCGACGAGGTCGCCGGCGTACGCGTGTCCCCGCAGCTGCGGGCCTGGACCGAGGGCACCGGCGAGCTGCCATTGCCGGCGCTGTTCAAGTCCTTCGGCATCCGGGCCGAACCGCGCAAGCCCACGCGCGCGGCGGCGCTCGGCATCAAGACCACCAGCGAGAACGGCTGGGTGCGCGTGACGCAGGTGCTCGACGGCGGCGCGGCGCAGGCGGCCGGCTGGTCGGCCGGCGATCTGCTGGCCGCGGTGGACGGGCTGCGCGTCACGCCGAACGGGGCCGGGCAGCTCGACAAGCTGCTGGCGCGCTATCGCGCCGGCGACAGCGTGCCTTGCCACCTGTTCCGCCGCGACGAACTGCACGTGCTGCCGGTGACCTTCGCGCCGGAGCCGGCCTCCGAATATCGGCTCCAGCTGGAAGAAGGCGAAGATCGGCGCCGGCGCGGCCGCCATCCATTGCGCGCGCGCTGGCTGGGCCAGTAAGCTGGCGGCCCTGCCGTCCGCCGTAGCTCATCGCCGTAGCCCGCCCACCGCGCCCGCATGCAATACGCCCACGATCCCCGCACCTTCGTTTTCTCGCACTACGTCTATCGCGGCCTGCGCTCGGCGACCGGCGTCATCGGCGCGACGCTGATCGCGCTGCAGCTGGCGGACCTGCCGACCGCGATGGTGGTGTCGATGGGCGCGCTGTGCACCAGCCTGATGGACCTGCCCAGCCCGGTGAACCACAAGTTCAACGAGATGCTGGCCAGCGTGCTGCTGTGCACGGCGGTGACGCTGGTCGTCGCGCTGGTCACGCCATTCCCGCGCGTGCTGCCGGTCGTGCTGGTGCTGGTCACCTTCCTGGCCGGCATGATGACTGTCTACGGCAACAAGACGATGCCGTTGCAGTTCTCGACGCTGTTCGTGATGACGCTGACGTTGAGCGAGGACTTCGTCGTGCGGCGCGCAATCGAGCACGCGTTGCTGTTCGGCGCCGGCGCGGCGGCGTACATGGCCTACGCGATGGCGGTCAGCTGGCTGATGGAGCGGCGCACCAAGCAGCAGATCCTGGCCGAGTCGCTGTACGAGCTGGCCGCCTACCTCGAAATCAAGGCCGGCTTCTACGATGCCGGCAACGATTACGACGAGCAGTTCAACGCGCTGGTGCGCCAGCAGATCGTGGTCGCGGAGCGGCAGCAGGCGGCGCGCGACCTGGTGCTGCGCGGCAACCGCACGCCGCATGATGGGCTGCTGGTGCAGGTCCATCTGCGCATGCTGGACCTGTACGAATACATTCTGTCGACCAATACCGACTATCCGCTGCTGCGCCAGACCTTCGCCGGCACGCCGGTGCTCGACGCGCTGCGGCGGCTGATCCGGCTGATGTGCGAGGACGTCGAGGCGATCGCCTACGACGTGACGCGCGGCCGGCCCTCGTATGCCGAGGTCGATTACCGCGAGGCGCTGCGCGCGGTCGCCGACGAGATCGCGATGCTGCGGCACCACCATATCGACCCGGCCGCGATGACGGCGCTGGGCGAGACGCTCGACATGATCAAGGGCGCGATCGCGCTGGTCGAGCAGCTGCACGTGGCCTCGCGCACGCCGGTCGAGCCGCGCCAGGTGCTGCCCGGCCCCGACATGACGCCGTTCCTGACGCGCCAGCGCTATGAATGGCGCGTGCTGCGCGACAACCTGCACTGGCGCGCGCCGGTGTTCCGCTTCTCGCTGCGGGTCACGATGGCGGTGGCGGCGGGGCTGGTGGTGGCCGGCTATCTGCCGTACGCCTCGCACAGCTACTGGATCCTGCTGACCATCATCGTCATCCTGAAGCCGAACTTCAGCATGACCAAGCAGCGCTACAACGACCGCCTGATCGGCACGCTGATCGGCTGCATCATCGCGCTGGCGATCCTGCGCGTGGTGCACGAACCGCTGGTGCTGCTGGCGGTGCTGTTCGTCTCGCTGGTGGCCAGCGCGACCTTCGTCACGATCAAGTACCGCTACACCGCGATCGCGGCCTGCGTGCAGGTGCTGGTGCAGATCAACCTGCTGATGCCGGGCGCGACGGTGGTCGGCGAGCGGCTGGTCGATACGGTGATCGGCGGCGTGATCGCGTCGATCTTCAGCTTCGTGCTGCCGAGCTGGGAATACCGCGCGATTCCGGCGCTGGTCGAGAACGTGCTGAACGCCAACCGGCGCTATATCGCCGCCACGCGCGACCTGCTGCTGGGTAAGACCGGGGACGACTTCGCCTATCGGGTCGAGCGCAAGCAGTTCATGGACAGCCTGTCGGCGCTGATCGGCTCGTTCCAGCGGATGCTCGACGAGCCCAGGAGCCGGCACCGCGCGGTCGACAACCTGAGCCGCTTCATCGTGCAGAACTATCTGGTGGCGGCCCATGTCGCGGCGGCGCGCATCCAGGTGCGCCAGCACGCCGACGAGCTCGACCTGCCGGCGGCGCGCGCCGCCGTGGAGGAAGCGACCGAGGCGGCGAGCCGCAGCCTGCGGCTAGCCAGCGAGCGGCTGGTCGAGGGCGACCGGGGCGAGGGCAGGGGCGCGGGCTTCATCCGCCGGCGGGCGGCGCCGGTGGAGCAGCCTGCCGCGGCCGTGGACGGTGAGAGCGCGGCGGCGGGCAACCGCGCCGAAACTGCGGAGGCACCGAAGGCACCGAAGGCACCGGAAGCACAGGAAGCACAGGAAGCAGCGGATCCGCATGCCGAGGCGATGCAGCAGAAGCCGGTGACGGAGATGGCGGGCGAAAACCGGGCCGCGCCAGCGAAGGAGACCGCGGATGCCACCGCGGCCGCCGACTCGGCCGCCGATGCCGCGCTCGCCGAAGCCACCGAACGCCGCGCCAGGCTGGCCGATTCGGCCGACCGCTGGCATACCGAAACGCTGGTACAGACTGCCGGCGCCCCGGAACCGGGCGGTACCGCCAGCTCGACTGGCCGCGCCGCCAACGCGGTGCTCGAGCGCCGGCTGCGCGCGCTGCGCGCCGACGCCGCCAAGATCGCGCTGCGCACCGGCGCGATCGGCCGCGCGATCCGGCAGCGCGCCTGAACGCCGGCCGTGCGTGCCCCGCAAGGCCGCCCCCTGCGCGCGGGGGTGGTCATGGCGCCGTCATCGCACTAGTCTAGGTTTGTACGGATCTACGGATGCAAGGGCGTAAGGACTCGCAAGGAGGGACGGCGATGGAAACCTGGCACATGGTGGCGCACGGCAAGGTGCAGGGGGTCGGCTATCGCGCGGCCTGCGAGGATCTGGCGATCCAGCTCGGCCTGGGCGGCTGGGTACGCAACCGCGACGATGGCACGGTCGAGGTGATGGCGTACGGGCCGCCGGAGCGGCTGGCGCAACTGCGCGAATGGATGGAGCAGGGCCCGCCGGCGGCGCAGGTGGAAAGGCTCGAGGTCGAGCCCGGAGAGGGCGAGTTCGAGCTGTTCGAGTGGCGCACCACGTAGTCGCCTGATTGTCGTTCCCGCGCAGGCGGGAACCCAGCGGCTTTCACCACCGCGCAAAAGTCGCTGGGCCCCCGCGTTCGCGGGGGCGACGGTACGTTCGCGCCTGGGCCGTTCGCGCCTAGTGCGCGCTCCAGTCGATCGGCTCGCGCTGGTGCTCGACCAGCCAGTCGTTGGCGAGGCGGAAATGCCCGCAGCCGAGAAAGCCGCGATGGGCCGACAGCGGCGACGGGTGCGGCGCCTCGAGGATGCAGTGCTCGCCCGCCAGCAGGTTTTTCTTGGCCTGCGCGTGGCTGCCCCACAGCAGGAACACCAGATGCGGGCGGCTGGCCGCCAGCGCCGCGATCAGGCAGTCGGTGACCGCCTCCCAGCCACGCCTGGCGTGGCTCGCGGCTTGTCCCTGTTCGACGGTCAGCACGGTATTGAGCAGCAGCACGCCCTGGCGCGCCCAGCCTTCCAGATTGCCCGAGGCCGTGGGCCGCGCCACCGCCGGGTCGCCGTATTCGGCGGCGATTTCCTTGAAGATATTGCGCAGGCTCGGCGGCACCCGCACGCCGTCCGGCACCGAGAAGGCCAGCCCATGCGCCTGCGGCACCTCGATGCCATCGACCACGCCGACGCCGTGATAGGGGTCCTGGCCGAGGATCACGACCTTGACCGCCTCGGGCGGCGTCAGATGCAGCGCGTGAAAGACGTCGCGCGGGAAGACCGGCTTGCCGGCGGCGCGCTCGCCGTCGACGAAGTCGGCGAGCCGCTGCCATGCGGGCGTGGCCAGGCATGGCGCCAGCAGCGCGCGCCAGGCGGGCGGCAGGGCGTCGGCCTGGGCCGCCAGCGGCGTCCACTGGGGCTGCGGCGCGCGGGCGGGTGCGGCGGGCGCAGCGGGCGCGGCGGCGGATGGCGTCGCCACGTCGGCGAACAATTCGGCTTGCCCCGTTTCCGCCGCGGCGGATCGGCTCGGACGGCGGCCCATCAGGCGGCTCCCGCCGGCGAGCCGGCCTGCCTGGCCAGCGCATAACCGCGCGCGGCCTTGCTCTTGTCCGACGGCGCCAGCGCGGCCACCGCGCCGAGCCGCTCGCCCAGCGCGCGCAGCGTCGCCGCCGCGCAGGACGGATCGCCCGACAGCCATTCCAGTTCGAGTTCGTCGATGGCCTCGCGTGCCGACGTCAGCGTGCTGCCATCCTGCGCCACCGCGGCGATCACGCCGGCGTCCAGCGCCGCTTCGATCTCGGCTTCGGCCTGCGCTTGCCCTGGCGCCTGGTCGGCGGCGATCAGCGGACAGCGCAGCCGCCACGTCCGCCGCACGAAATCGGTGCGGAATACGGGCCGCAACCGGCCCAGCAGCGGCTCGAGCAGCGCGCGGGCCTCGTCGTCGAGCTTCGCCGGCTCCAGCGCTTCGCCGGCGACCTCGGTTTCCCATTCGTTGCGCGTGGCCAGCCCGGCCTCGCTGCGCCCCGCGGTCTTCAGCGTCTGCAGCCAGCGCTTGCCGTCGCGGCGCAGCCGCAGCGCGGCGCGCGCCTC
The DNA here is from genome assembly GCF_053903255.1 of Cupriavidus sp. JZ107. Taxonomy (NCBI): domain Bacteria; kingdom Pseudomonadati; phylum Pseudomonadota; class Betaproteobacteria; order Burkholderiales; family Burkholderiaceae; genus Cupriavidus; species Cupriavidus sp. JZ107. Next base: position 387,426 of record NZ_CP096481.1, read on the forward strand.
CGCCAGCTCATGGGCCGGCGTGTCGAAATAGACGTTGAGCAGATGCGATTCGCCGACGGCCTGCGCGTTGGCGTCGAGCCAGGCCACCAGCGCGGCCGCGGCGGCGGCATCGGGCACGGCCAGTTTCAGTTCGATTTCCTGAGCCATCGGATCGGTCGGTGTGCGGAGGCGGGCGGCGGGCGGCCGATGTCAGGCGAACAGCCGGGCCAGTTCGGCGCCCGGATCCTTGGCGCGCATGAACGCTTCGCCGACCAGGAAGGCGTGGACGTTGGCCTCGCGCATCCGCGCCACGTCGTCCGGTCCGAGGATGCCGGACTCGGTGACCACCAGCCGGTCTGCCGGCATCGCCGGCAGCAGGTCCAGCGTGTTCTGCAGCGAGACCTCGAAGGTGCGCAGATTGCGGTTGTTGACGCCGACCAGCGGCGTCTTCAGCCGCAGCGCCGCTTCCAGCTCGGCGCCGTCGTGGACCTCGACCAGCACGTCCATGCCGAGCTCGTGCGCGCAGGCCTCGAGTTCGGCCATCAGGCCGGGATCGAGCGCGGCGACGATCAGCAGGATCGCATCGGCGCCCCAGGTCCGGGCCTCGTAGACCTGGTACAGGTCCACCATGAAGTCCTTGCGCAGCGCCGGCAGCGGGCAGGCGCCGCGGGCCCGGCGCAGGTAGTCGGCGTGGCCCTGGAAGAAGTGTTCGTCGGTCAGCACCGACAGGCAGGCCGCGCCATGGCCAGCGTAGCTCTCGGCGATCGCTTCGGGCACGAAATGCTCGCGCAGCACGCCCTTGGACGGCGACGCCTTCTTGATCTCCGCGATCACGCCGGCCTGGCCGCCATCGATCTTGGTGCGTAGCGCCGCGCCGAATCCGCGCGGCGCGAGGCCGGCCTCGCCGCGCAGGCTCTCGGCATCCGCGCGCAGGCTGGGCAGGTCGCGGCGCTTGCGCGCGGCGCTGACTTCGTCGGCCTTGACGGCCAGGATCTTCTGCAGGATGTCGGACATGCTTGCTTGCCTCTGATTACTGGAACTGCCGCGTGGCCTGCACGAACTCGTCGAGCTTGGCGCGCGCCGCGCCGCTGGCGATCGCCTCGCGCGCGCGGGCGATGCCGTCCTCGATCGACGAGGCGACATTGGCCGCGTACAGCGCGGTGCCGGCGTTCAGCGACACGATCTCGCGCGGGGTGCCCGGCACGTTGGACAGCGCTTCGAGCAGCATCTCCTTCGATTCGGCGGCGTCGGCCACCTTCAGGCCGCGGTTCGAGATCATCGACAGGCCGAAGTCCTCCGGGTGGATCTCGTATTCGCGCACCTCGCCGTCCTTCAGTTCGCCCACCAGCGTGGCCGCGCCCAGCGACACCTCGTCCATGCCGTCCTTGCCGTAGACCACCAGCGCGTGACGGGCGCCCAGGCGCTGCATCACGCGCACCTGGATGCCGACCAGGTCGGGGTGGAACACGCCCATCAGGATATTGGGGGCGTCGGCCGGGTTGGTCAGCGGGCCCAGGATGTTGAAGATCGTGCGGACGCCCATTTCCTTGCGGATCGGCGCGACGTTCTTCATCGCGGGATGGTGGGTCGGCGCGAACATGAAGCCGATGCCGGTCTGCGCGATGCACTGGCCGACCTGCTCGGGCGTCAGCATGATGTTGACGCCGAGCGCCTCCAGCACATCGGCGCTGCCGGACTTGGAGCTGACGCCGCGGTTGCCGTGCTTGGCGATGCGCGCGCCGGCCGCGGCCGCGACGAACATCGATGCAGTCGAGATATTGAAGGTATGCGAGCCGTCGCCGCCGGTGCCGACGATGTCGACGAAATGCTCGCGCTCGGACACCGTGACCTTGTTGGCGAATTCGCGCATCACCTGCGCGGCGGCGGTGATTTCGCCGATGGTCTCCTTCTTGACGCGCAGCCCGGTCAGGATCGCGGCGGCCATCACCGGCGAGATCTGCGCCTGCATGATCTGCCGCATCAGATGCAGCATCTCGTCGTGGAAAATCTCGCGGTGTTCGATGCAGCGCGTCAGCGCTTCCTGGGGCGTGATGGGCATGGCGGTCTCGCAGGCGTGGGGTTTGTTCGATCCGTTCGATGGGGCGCGTGAGGGGGCGGTAGCGAGGGCGGCGGCGAGCGGGGCATCGAGCCGTTTCATCGCGCCACCTTCAGGAAGTTCTCCAGCAGCGTGTGTCCGTGTTCGGACAGGATCGACTCGGGATGGAACTGCACACCCTCGATCGCGAACTGCTTGTGCCGCACGCCCATGATCTCGCCGTCGGGCGTCCACGCGGTGACTTCCAGGCAGTCGGGCAGCGTCTCGCGCTCGATCGCCAGCGAATGATAGCGCGTCACGTCGAACGCCCTGGGCAGGCCGGCGAACACGCCCTGTTGCGTGGTCTCGATGCGGCTGACCTTGCCGTGCATCACCTGCTTGGCGCGGATCACCTTGCCGCCGAACGCCTCGCCGATCGCCTGATGGCCCAGGCATACGCCCAGGATCGGCAGCTTGCCGGCGAAGTGCTTGAGCACGGCCACCGAGATGCCGGCCTCGGCGGGGCTGCACGGGCCGGGCGAGATGCAGATGCGCTCGGGCGCCAGCGCCTCGATTTCCTCGATCGTGATCTCGTCGTTGCGGTGGGTCCGCACGTCGGCGCCCAGCTCGCCGAAGTACTGCACCAGGTTGTAGGTGAACGAGTCGTAGTTGTCGATCATCAGCAGCATGATTCACCCGGCTTGATGTTGGTGGAAACGGAAGGCGCGTGAAGCACGCGTGCGGTGGGCACGCGAAGCGGCAAGCGCGGCCGGCGCAGGCTGGCGCGCGGCGGTATTCGAAACGGTTGAAGCGGGGGAGGGGTTCGACGGCATCGGCAGATCTCCTGGGTATCTAGGAGCCGCCGCACCGGTGAGCTGTCGGACCGCACGTTTGCCAACCGGAACGGCGGCAAGGTGCGAACAAGAACGCAACGACGTGCCGCTTCCTAGTGGAAGCGCCACCAACGGGACGAATGCGACGAAACGGTCGGAGCCCGGAAGGTCATCGTGGTTCTGCGTCAGACGATTGGATGATCGGGGTGATCAGGTCGATCGGGGTGTGTTCGGAGGTTACACGGAAAGCGACGCTTTGTGGGACACCGCGCATCCGAAACGAAGTCGCTACTTTAACTTGCCTCGCATGCCGGTGTCGAGCGCGAGCGCCGCCCGGCCGCGGGCCCGTCCCGCAATCCCCAACCAAGGGAGGGGGCTGCGGAAGCGGAATTTGGCGTGTTTTCTATCGTTCACAATCGATTTTCAGCTTCTTCACTACACTTTGCGAAGTTTTGCGGCTCCGCATCTTGCGCTTCTGCAGCGGTTGCGGTTGCACGACGCCATCCCCTCTGCGATGGCCATCCGGCGCGGTTCTTCGGTGCCCGCCGGATCCCGTAGGTCCTCCCCCGTCGATCTCCGCAGGCGGGACAGACCCGATCGGGTTCCGTGCCCTCGTGCCGCCCTTCCCTAGCCGATAACGGACTCGCGTGCGCGCCATCGATGCACGCCGCGGGCGCTTGACCATCACAGCGAGACAGGCTGCGGAGTCCCAATGGAGTCTTTGATGACGCGTCATTCGCGCTCTCCTGCCCGCGTTCCGGCCGATAGCCGCCGTCTGCGGGCGTTGCGGCGGCGTACCCCGGTGCAGCTGGCTGTCGGGCTGGCGGCGGCGATGTCGTGCCTGGCGGTGCCGGCCCATGCCGCACCGGCGCAGGCCGACCAGCCACCGGCGCAGGCGGACCGGCAATACGATGCGCTGATCCAGCGCGCCCGCGCCGGCGACTACGAACCGGCGCTGACCGCGCTGCGCGAGCGGCTGGCGCAGGCGCCGGCCGACCGCCGCGCCGCCTACGACCGCATGATCATCGCCGGCTGGGCCGGCCGCCCGGCCGAGGTTCTCGAGACGTATCGCGGCCTTGGCAGCGACGCCAGCCAGCTGCCCGCCGACGTGCTGGCCGCCGTCGCACGCGCCCAGCGTGACGAGCGCCAGTGGGATGCGTCGCTGGCGCACTATCGCGAAGGCCGGCAGCGTTTCCCGGCGCGCCAGGACTTTGCCCTGGGCGAAATCCTGGTGCTGGCCGACAGCGGCCGCACCGCCGACGCCGTCGCGGCGGGCAGGGCGCTGGTCGAGCGGCAGCCGTCCAGTCCCGATGCCCGCATTGCGCTGGCCTACGCGCATACCCGCGCCAACGATCCCTACGAGGCGCTGTTCGAGGCCGACCGTGCGCATGGCCTGGCGCCGCAGCGCAAGGACGTGGTGCGCGAATATGTGCGCGCGCTCGAGCATGCCGGTCTGCCGGAGGCCGCGCTGCGCGTCGCCGACGAACATCCCGGCCTGCTCGAGCGCGCCGACCGGCTCGAGCTGGAACTGGACGTGACCGCCGAACAGGTGCGGCTGGCCGACATGCCGAGCCGGACCGAGGCCGAGCGCTTCGCGATCGCCGACCGCGCGCTGGCCCGCTATGACCAGCTGCTGCCGCAATTGCGCGGCACCGGCCCGCGCGGCGAGGCGCAGTTGCGCCGCGCCCGCATCGACCGGCTCGCCGCGCTGCACGCGCGCGTGCGGATGCAGGACCTAGTCAACGAATACGAGGCCCTGCGGGCCGAGGGCGTCGAGGTCCCGGCCTTTGCGTTGTCCGACGTGGCCGCGGCCTATCTCTATCTGCGTCATCCCGAACAGGCCGAGACGCTGTACGCGCAGGCAATCCGCGAGGCCTATCCGCCGGGCGGCGACGCCGAGGCGCGGCTGGCAGCGCAGACGGGTCTGTACTACGCGCATGCCGAGGCCGAGAAGTTTCCGCCGGCCGGCGAGGTGGTGCAGCAGGCCAGCGCCGAGCAACCGCGCTGGCGGTGGCTGCGCGGCCAGCCGACGCGGCAGCCGAACGATCTGTGGCTCGATGCCGCCGAGGTCAGCGCGCGTTCGCGCCGTCAGGCCGACGACACCGTCGACGCGCAACAGCGGCTCGAGGATCTGGTCAGCCGTGCGCCGGGCAATTCGCGGCTGCGCGTGCTGCTGGCCGAGCTCTATCGGGCCCGCGGCTGGCCGCGCCAGGCCGAGGTCGAGCTGAAGCTGGCCGAAACGCTGGCGCCGCGCGCCGTGCCGCTCGAGGTGCAGCAGGGCCATGCCGCGCTGGACCTGCAGGAATGGCGCCAGGCCGAGATGCTGCGCAACGACACGATGGCGCGCTATCCCGAAGACCTGGCGGTCCGGCGCCTCGATCGCGACTGGCAGGTCCACAACAAGTCGGAACTGCGCATCGAAGGTTATCGGGGCCTGGCGAACGACAGCGCCGTGGTTGGCAACGGCAATTTCGGCATCGAGGCGGTGCTGTACAGCCCGCCGATTAACTACGACTGGCGCGCCTTCGGCGGCATCGGCTATGCAACCGGCCGCTTCCAGGAAGGCAGCGTCGACTACCGCTGGGCGCGCACCGGCGTGCAGTACCGCGTGCGCGACCTGACGCTGGAGGGCGAGGTCTCGGCGCACGACTATGGCGGCGGCAACGGCGGCCGTGCCGGCGGCCGGCTGTCGGCGCAATACGACATCGACGATCGCTGGCAGGTCGGCGCCTCGGGCGCGCTGCGCTCGACCGGCACGCCGCTGCGCGCGCTCAAGCAGGGCATCTACGCCGATACGTTGGCGGCGTTCGCGCGCTACCGCGCCAGCGAGCGCAGCGAGTGGATGTTCACGGTGGCGCCGTCGCGCTTCAGCGACGGCAACGATCGCCTCGAGGGCGGCGTCGCCGGCGTGCAGCGCTTCTATACCGCGCCGCACCTGAAGGGCGATCTGCTGGTCGACATCTGGGCCTCGCGCAACACGCGCCGGGACACGCCGTACTACAACCCGCGTTCGGACCTGACCCTGCTGCCGTCGGTGCGGCTGACCCACACGCTGCATCGCCGCTACGAGACCGTCTGGGAACAGCAGTTCCTGGCCGGCGCGGGCGCCTATGCGCAGCGCGGCTACGGCACCGGCGCCATCATGATGATCGGCTATGGCCAGCGCTTCCGCACCAACGACGTGTTCGACGTCGGCGCCACGATCACCGGCACCAGCCGTCCGTACGACGGCCAGCGCGAGCGCGAACTGCGCATCGTGTTCGACCTGACCTACCGATTCTGAACGGGATGCATGCCATGGACGCAACCTTGATGCGCCCCTATCGCGCTTTTCTGATGCTGTTGCTGGCGGTGGCCACGTTGCTGCTGGCCGCCTGCGCCAAGGACATTCCGGTGTTCACGCCGCCGGCCGACCGGCCTGTCGCGAAGGCCGAGCAGCCGTGGCCGCGCAACCATGTCGCGGTGCTGGCGTACCACGACGTGGAGGACCGCGACCCGGACCAGGCCTATCTGAGCGTACGCACCGACCATCTGATCGGGCAGCTGGCCTGGCTGCGCGAGAACGGCTACCGGCCGGTCACGGTCGACCAGATCCTGGCCGCACGCAACGGCGGCCCGGCGCTGCCCGACCGCGCGGTGCTACTGACGTTCGACGACGGCTACCGCAGCTTCTATACGCGCGTGCTGCCGATCCTGAAGGCCTATCGCTGGCCCGCCGTGCTGGCGCCGGTCGGCGTGTGGCTCGATACGCCGGAGAACAAGCCGGTCGATTTCGGCGGCACGCCGACCGAGCGCGACCGCATGCTGACCTGGCAGCAGGTGCGCGAGATCGCCGCCTCGGGTCTGGTCGAGATCGGCGCCCATACCGACGCCCACCACTACGGCGTGCTGGCCAATCCGCAGGGCAACACGCAGCCGGTGGCCGCCGTGCATGCCTACGACAGCAAGACGGGCACCTACGAGAGCGACGCCGCCTATGAAAAGCGCGTGCGCAACGACGTGCAGCGGATCACCGACAAGGTCCGGCGCATCACCGGCAAGCCGGTCCGCGTGTGGATCTGGCCGTATGGCGCCGAGAGCGGCACGGCGCTGCGCATCATCGGCGAGAACGGCTACCAGATGGCGCTGACGCTGGAAGACGGCCTGGCGACCGTGGACAAGATGATGTCCGGCGCGCGCCTGCTGATCGGCGACGACCCCGGCCTGCGCGGCTTCGCGCAGTCGGTGGTCGAGATGGAGCAGCAGCAGAACATGCGCGTTGCCCACGTCGATCTGGACTATGTCTACGATGCCGATCCGGCCCAGGTCGACCGCAATCTGGACAAGCTGGTGCAGCGGATCTACGACCTGAAGATCGACACGGTCTTCCTGCAGGCCTTTGCCGATCCGGACGCCAGCGGCCTGGTCAAGTCGGTGTATTTCCCGAACCGCGTGCTGCCGGTGCGCGCCGACCTGTTCAACCGAGTCGCCTGGCAGCTGCAGAACCGCACCGACGTCAAGCTCTATGCGTGGATGCCGGTGCTGGCGCTGGACCTGGACAAGTCGATCGCCCGCGTGTCGCGGTGGGATCCGAAGACCGGCGGCATCGACGTCGATCCGAAGCAGTACCGCCGGCTGTCGCCGTTCGATCCGGTCGCCCGCCAGCGCATCGGCGAGCTGTACGAAGACCTGGCGCGCCATGCGGTGTTCGACGGCATCCTGTTCCACGACGACGCCGTGATGAGCGACTTCGAGGATGCCAGCGCGCCGGCGCTGGCGGCCTATCGCAAGGCCGGGCTGCCCGACTCGATCGAGGCGCTGCGCGCCAATCCGGAGACGATGCAGCGCTGGACGCGGTTCAAGAGCCGTGCGCTGGTCGACTTCACGCACGAGCTGACCGCCAAGGTGCGCGCCATTCGGGGCCCGGCGATCAAGACCGCGCGCAACATCTTCGCCGCGCCGATCCTGCAGCCGGAGAGCGAGGCGTGGTTCGCGCAGAACCTGGACGACTTCCTCGTCGCCTACGACTGGACCGCGCCGATGGCCATGCCGTACATGGAGCAGGTGCCGGCCGGCAAGGAAAACGCGTGGCTGGACTCGCTGGTCGACACCGTGGCCAAGCGCCCGGGCGCGCTGCGCCGCACGGTGTTCGAGCTGCAGAGCCGCGACTGGCGCAAGGCCGATGCGCCGCCGGTCGACAGCGCCGTGCTGGCGGGCTGGATGCAACGCCTGCAGCGCCGCGGCGCGCGCAACTTCGGCTACTACCCGGACGACTTCCATAACAACCAGCCTCGGCTCGACGTGATCCGGCCGGCGCTGTCCAACGCCTGGTATCCCGCGCCATGATCGAACGTCTCTTTGCCCTGATCGTCCTGTGCATCGCGCTCGGCCTGCCGATCGGCATGGCCGTGCTGGCGACCGGCGACCTGCTGCTTGCCTTCGTGTTCTTCTATCCGCTGTTCATGTCCGGACTGTGGATGGCCGGTGGCATCTATTACTGGTGGCACTGGGAACGCAAGTGGTCCTGGGACGAAGACCGCCAGCCGCCCAAGGTGGCCGGCGAGCCCTTCATCTCGATCCTGGTACCGTGCTTCAACGAGGAGAAGAACGGCGAGGAAACGCTGCGCGCCGCGCTGGCGCAGCGCTATCCGAACTTCGAGGTGATCGCCATCAACGATGGCTCGCGCGACGGCACCGGCGCGCTGCTCGATGCGATGGCGGCCAGGCACGAGCGGCTGCGCGTCGTCCACCTGGCCCAGAACCAGGGCAAGGCGATGGCGCTGCGCATGGGCGCGCTGGCCGCGCGCGGCGAGTATCTGGTCTGCATCGACGGCGACGCGGTGCTCGACCCCGATGCGGCCGCCTACCTGGTCGCGCCGATGGTCGACAACCCGCGCGTCGGCGCGGTGACCGGCAACCCGCGCATCCGCACCCGCTCGACGCTGATCGGCCGCATCCAGGTCGGCGAGTTCTCGTCGATCATCGGGCTGATCAAGCGCACGCAGCGCGTCTACGGCCAGGTGTTCACGGTGTCCGGCGTGGTCGCGGCCTTTCGCCGCCGCGCGCTCGATCGCGCCGGCTACTGGAGCCTGGACATGATCACCGAGGACATCGACATCAGCTGGAAGCTGCAGCGCGACCACTGGTCGATCTTCTACGAACCGCGCGCGCTGTGCTGGATCCTGATGCCCGAGACGCTGCGCGGCCTGTGGAAGCAGCGCCTGCGCTGGGCGCAGGGCGGCGCCGAGGTGTTCCTGAAGAACGTGCGCTCGATCTGGATCTGGCGCCATCGCCGGCTGTGGCCGCTGATGGCCGAGTACTGCCTGTCGGCCGGCTGGGCCTTCATCTTCGCGATGTCGATCATCCTGTGGGCGCTCGGCCATTTCGTCGACCTGCCGGACAACGTCCGCATCGAGAAGCTGGTGCCGCCGGGCTTTACCGGCATGGTGCTGGCGGTCGTGTGCGTGCTGCAGTTCGCGATCAGCGTGGCGATCGACCGCCGCTACGAGCCCAAGCTGGGCCGCTCGATGTACTGGACGATCTGGTATCCGCTGGCCTTCTGGATGATCGGCATGCTGACCACGCTGATGGCCTTCCCCAAAGTCATGCTCAAGACCCGGCGCCGCGCCCGTTGGACCAGCCCGGATCGCGGCATCAAATCGATGAGGTCGTGATGAATCCCGATGACATGATCGTTCGCACCAGGCGCACGCGGCTGGGCTGGCTGATCGACGCGCTGCTGACCGCGCTGGCCTGGATCGGCTTCGGCTACCTGTGCGTGACCGGTTTGCAGGCGGTGCTGCGGCACGCCAATGCCGGCCCCGACGTGCCGTTCTGGTCGGCGCTGCTGCCGACCGCCGGCACGCTGTCGATCTACGTGGTGGTGGGGCTGTTCAACGGCGTGGTGCTGCTGAGCTGGGCGCTGTATAACCAGTACCGCTTCTCCGGCCTCGATCGGCGCAAGCCGATCCCGGCGCTGCGCGACGATGAACTGGCGCGCAGCTTCCATGTGTCCGGCCAGCAGTTGCGCGCGCTGCAGCGAGCCAAGGTCGCGGTGGTCGACCATGAGGGCGACGGCACGATCGCTGACGTGCATCTGCCGCACGCGGTGCAAGCGCCGGCCCGGGAAACTGCTGCGGTGAAGTAACGCTGGTCGTTCCCGCGCAGGCGGGAACCCAGTATCTTTTTTCATTTTTTCAGCCCGGAGGGAAGACGCTGGGCCCCCGCGTGCGCGGGGGCGGCAGACTCCCTGGGCTGCAGCCGGCGCTTACGCGAAGTCCGAGTCCAGCCCGTCCTGGACCTGCTCGGCGGCGCGGATCACCGCGCGCGCCTTCGCCTCGGTCTCGCGCCATTCGGCCTCGGGATCCGAATCGGCCACGATGCCGGCGGCCGCCTGCACATACAGATTGCCGTCCTTGACGATGCCGGTGCGGATCGCGATCGCCAGGTCCATCTCGCCGCCGAACGACAGGTAGCCGACCGCGCCGCCGTAGATGCCGCGCTTGCGCGGTTCGAGTTCGTCGATGATCTCCATGGCCCGCACCTTCGGCGCGCCGCTCAGCGTGCCGGCGGGGAAGGTCGCGCGCAATACGTCCAGATTGCTGATGCCGTCCTTCAGCGTGCCCTCGACCGAGCTGACGATGTGCTGCACGTGCGAGTATTTCTCGATCACCATCTGGTCGGTGACCTTGACCGAGCCGGTTTCCGCGATGCGGCCGATGTCGTTGCGTGCCAGGTCGATCAGCATCACGTGCTCGGCAATCTCCTTCGGATCGTTGAGCAGCTCGGTGGCCAGCTGCGCGTCGCGCTCCGGCGTATTGCCGCGCGGCCGCGTGCCGGCCAGCGGGCGGATCGTCACCACGCGGCGCGAGCGCGTCTCGCCCTGTTCGCTGGTGCGGCGCGTTTCCTGCCGCACCAGGATCTCCGGCGACGCGCCGACGATCTGGAAGTCGCCGAAGTTGTAGAAGTACATGTACGGCGACGGGTTCAGCGAACGCAGCGCGCGGTACAGCGACAGCGGCGCGTCGCGGTAGGGCTTGGTCAGCCGCTGGCCGATCTGCACCTGCATCATGTCGCCGGCCACGATGTATTCCTTGGCCTTGCCGACCGCCGTCAGATAGTCGGCCTTGTCGAATTCGCGGTAGACCTCGGTCTGCACCGACGGGCTGGTGACCGGCACGTCGACCGGCTGGCGCAGCTTCATGCGCAGGTCGCGCAGGCGCTGGCGCGCGCGCGAATAGGCCTCGGGCATGCCGGGGTCGGCGTAGACGATCAGATAGAGCTTGCCAGACAGGTTGTCGATCACGGCCAGCTCCTCGCACAGCAGCAGCTGGATATCGGGCAGGCCCAGGTCGTCGGCCTTCTGCGTGTCGGCCAGCTTCTTCTCGATGTAGCGCACCGTGTCGTAGCCGAAGTAGCCGGCCAGGCCGCCGCAGAAGCGGGGCAGGCCGGGGCGCAGCGCGACCTTGAAGCGCTGTTCGAACGCCGCGATGAAGTCCAGCGGATTGCCCTCATGGGTCTCGACCACCTTGCCGTCGGTGACGACCTCGGTGCGCTGGCCGTAGGCGCGCAGCAGCGTGCGCGCATGCAGGCCGATGAAGGAATAGCGGCCGAAGCGTTCGCCGCCGACCACCGATTCGAGCAGGAAGGTGTTGACGCCGCGGGTTTGCGACTGCGCCAGCTTCAGGTACAGCGACAGCGGCGTTTCCAGGTCGGCGAAGGCCTCGGCGATCAACGGAATGCGGTTGTAGCCCTGGTCGGCCAGCGATTTGAATTCGAGTTCGGTCATGACGGTCCTCTGGGACGGCGCACGGGGGCTGCGGCAATGCGATCCCCGGCGGGCGATTCTGGGAGGGGCAGGATGGCCGAAGCACCGGCCCCGTCGGGCGGCTCGCCGGAACGCCACTGTCGCTCCGTGTCGAGCCAAGGGGCGTATTGCGCGTTCGGGTAACGCTAGCAGGGATTGCCGGGAAGGAAAACCGGGCCGGCAGGACCGCCGGGCTGATCGCCACGCCTTGCCGATGGATCGGCCGGGCGAGATCAGTGCAGTCGCGAACGCACTTTACGCCTGTTGGGAGGCGCGCCAGCGACGCCAGGGCCAGGCCTGCCGATCACTGTCAGTAAAAATGCGTTTGCGGTTCAGGAACATGAAGTCGTGTTCTGGGGTGTCTGCGCGGGATGCGGAGAGGGCGGTCTAGCGGATCGGGCAGGGCGCGTGCCGTGGGGCTGCCGCGCCGTGGCCGGAGACTACCGGTGTGCCGTCAAGACCTCAGCAGCCTTGACAAGCGAGCCGACTATACCATCGGCGTCGACGCCTTGTACAGGGTTGCCATGGTTGTAGCCGTAGGGCACCAGCAGCACGCCAATGCCGGCCGCGCGGGCCGCCAGCGCGTCGTTTTCGGAGTCGCCGATCGCGACCATCTGCGCCGGTTCGAGCCGGAACGCCTCGCATACCTTCAGCAGCGGCAGCGGGTCCGGCTTGCGAAACGGAAAGGCGTCGCCGCCGTAGACCAGCTCGAAACAGGGCGCCAGGCCCAGCTTGTCGAGCAGCGGTGCGGTGAAGTCGTGCGGCTTGTTGGTGACGCAGGCGAGCCGCAGGCCGGCCGACTTCAGCGCCGCGAGCCCCGCCTCGACGCCGGGATAGAGCGCCGAGAACTGGCCGTTGATGCGCAGGTATTCGCGGTTGTACAGCGCCAGCGCATCGGCGAACAGGCCGTTGGCCGCGGCGGGCGGCAGGCGCGCGTCGAGCACGCGCCGGATCAGGTTCTCCGAGCCCTTGCCGACGAAACTGACGATCTCGGGCAGCGGTAGCGGGACGATCTCGCCAAGCGCCGGATGCAGGTGCGAGAGCGCCTGCAGCATCGCGTTGACCGCCGCGTGGAAGTCGCCCGCGGTATCGACCATGGTGCCGTCCAGGTCGACGATGGCCCCACGGATGCCGCGCCAGTCGGTGCGCTTGAGCGTCGCCCCTTCCATTACTGGCCCACCTTGGCCAGTTCGGCGCGCAAGGCCGACAGCACGCCGCGATAGCAGCCATCGGCGTCGGGCTTGCCGAACACCGCGGAGCCGGCGACGAAGGTGTCCGCCCCGGCTGCGGCGATCTGCGCAATGTTCTCGACCTTCACGCCGCCGTCGACTTCCAGCAGGATCGTGCGGCCGGTGCGGGCGGTATAGGCGTCGATGCGCTCGCGCACCGCGCGCAGCTTGTTCAGCGTCTCGGGAATGAAGGCCTGGCCGCCGAAGCCCGGGTTGACCGACATCAGCAGGATCACGTCGAGCCGGTCCATCACGTGGTCCAGGTGGTGCAGCGGCGTGGCCGGGTTGAACACCAGGCCGGCCTGGCAGCCGTGATCGCGGATCAGCGCGAGCGAGCGGTCGACATGGTCGCTCGCCTCGGGATGGAAGGTGATGATGTTGGCGCCGGCCTTGGCGAAGTCCGGAATGATGCGGTCGACCGGGCGGACCATCAGGTGCACGTCGATCGGCGCGGTCACGTGCGGGCGGATCGCCTCGCAGACCAGCGGGCCGACCGTCAGGTTCGGCACGTAGTGGTTGTCCATCACGTCGAAGTGGATCCAGTCGGCGCCGGCCTCGGTGACGCGGCGCACTTCCTCGCCCAGGCGGGCGAAGTCGGCGGACAGGATGGACGGGGCGATGCGAAAGGTCGGGGTGCTCATGATGGCGTGGGTGACGGCTTGGGTTGCGGCGCGGGTGGCGACGTGGCAAGGAGGCAAGGGCGCGTCCCGCCGCTGTGGCCGGCGCGCAAGGGCGCCATTTTACGCCGCCTTCGCCGTGGGCGCGCCCTGGAGGCCCGGCCGGCGGGGGCGTGGCCCCGACTTGCCGCACCCCTGCCCTTGCCGCACAATGCCGCTACCTTTGTCTTGCCACCGGCCACCCCGACAATGAGCGAGTACGCTTTTTCCGTTTCCGTGCGCACGCAGTATCTGCCCGATCAGTCCGACCCGGAACACGGACGCCATGCCTTTGCCTACACCATCACGATCCAGAACACCGGCGAGGTTGCGGCCCAACTGATCTCGCGGCACTGGCAGATCACCGACAGCGACAACGCCACGCAGGAGGTGGCGGGGCTCGGCGTGGTCGGGCACCAGCCGCTGCTCAAGCCGGGCGAGCACTTCGAGTACACCAGCTGGGCCACGATCTCCACGCCGGTCGGCTCGATGAAGGGCAAGTACTTCTGCGTGGCCGAGGACGGCCATCGCTTCGAGGTGCCGATTCCCGAGTTCGCGCTGGTGCTGCCGCGCATGCTGCATTGAGGCGCGCCGGGCAACGGGTTCGGGCCGCGGTGGGAACCGGCGCCGGAACCTAGGCGCCCGGCGCGTTGTCCTTGCTGTGCGCCTGCCCCGCGGCCTGATTCGCCTGGCTTGGCTGGCTTGCCTGATTTGCCTGGCCCGGCGCTGCCGCGGCGGCGCGGGACGGGTGATCGGCCGGGGCGCGGCTGGGACGCGGATGCTTCTTCGCCGTGCCCATCGTCCATACCACGATGAAGATCAGCAGAAACAGCGCCACGCCGGCCTCGAGGGCGAACAGCAGCATGGGATGGTCTTGAAAGAATTCGCTCATGGATGATTCCCGCGTTCGAGGCAAAGCCGGTCCGGTACAGCAGAATCGACCCGGATCGGCCCCGAGCATTGTATGGCATCGCCCTCCGGCCGGTGCTCTTGCCATAGCCGCCGCCAGCCACTGAGAGCCACTGTCCTTGCCGCCGCGGCCAGCGCCCGGCGACAACCACACCGCAAACGATGACAGACCACGACTCCGTTTTCGCCCTCCGCCGTGATTTCCCGCCTTCTCCCCGCTCTGCCGCCGTCGCGCGCCGTATGCCCGGTGCCCGCGCGCTGTGGGCCATCGTCGGCGCGGCCGCCGTGCTGGCCGGTTGCGTCAGCGGTCCGCCGCCGCGCATCGAGACCGGGCAGCCGACGCCGCCCGTGACCGGGGGCCCCGGCAAGGGCCGGCTGCAGCCGGCGAGCTGGAGCGAGATCGGCGGCTGGACGCGCGACGACGTGCGGGCCGCATGGCCGGCGCTGCAGGCGAGCTGCCAGGCGCTGAAGAAGCGCGCCGAATGGCGCGGCCCCTGCACGGCCGGGCTGATGGTCGATGCCAGCGACCCGCAGGCGCTGCGCAGCTACTTCGAGCAGCATTTCCAGCCGTACCGCGTCGTCAACGGCGACGGCACCGACAGCGGCCTGGTGACCGGCTACTACGAACCGATCCTGCACGGCTCGCGTACGCGCCAGGGCGCCTATCAGATTCCGCTGCACCGCAAGCCGCCGCAATGGGGCAACCGGCCGCTGCCGCCGCGCGCGCAGCTGCTGCGCGATCCTGCATTGCGCGGCAACGAGGTGGTCTGGGTCGACGACGCGGTCGAGGCCGCCTTCCTGCAGATCCAGGGCTCGGGCCGCATCCGGCTGGCCGACGGCACGATGATGCGGGTCGGCTTCGGCGGCACCAACGACCAGCCGTTCCGCTCGTTCGGCAAATGGCTGCTGGACCGGGGCGAGATCACGCCGGCGCAGGCGACGATGCAGGGCATCAAGGCCTGGGCGCGCGCCAATCCGGCCCGGGTCGAGGAGATGCTGAACGTCAATCCGCGCTATGTGTTCTTCCGCGAACTGCCGCCGAACAACGACGGTCCGATCGGCGCGCTGGGCGTGCCGCTGACGGCGGAGCGCTCGATCGCGGTCGATCCGGCCACCATTCCGCTCGGCGTGCCGGTGTTCCTGTCGACCACGAGGCCGCTGTCCAGCGAGCCGATCGAGCGGCTGGTGTTTGCGCAGGACACCGGCAGCGCGATCAAGGGCGGCGTGCGCGCCGACTTCTTCTGGGGCGCCGGCGATGCCGCGGGCGAGACCGCCGGCCGCATGAAGCAGGCCGGCCGGATGTGGGTACTGATGCCGCGCAGCTGAGCGCGGGCGGTTACTGCGAGCAGCGGGCGGCTTGGCGGCCTAGCGCGGGCGCTGGTCGACGATCCGCCGCGCCTTGCCGACCGAGCGCTCGACGCCGCCCGACGGCAGGATCTCGAGCGCCACGGTCACGCCGATATAGGCCTTGATCTCGTGCGTCAGCGTGTCGCGCGCCTGGCGCACGGTGTCCGGCTCGACGCCATGCGCGCATTCGACCCGCACCGTCAGCGTATCGAGATGGCCTTCCTTGCCGAGCACGCACTGGTAGTGCGGCGCCAGCTCGGCGTGCTTCAGGATCAGTTCCTCGATCTGCGACGGAAACACGTTGACCCCGCGGATGATCATCATGTCGTCGGAGCGGCCGGTGATCTTCTCCATCCGGCGGAACGCCGGCCGCGCGGTGCCCGGCAGCAGCCGCGTCAGGTCGCGCGTGCGATAGCGGACGATCGGCAGCGCCTCCTTGCTCAGCGACGTGAACACGAGCTCGCCGAAGCTGCCGTCGGGCAGCACCTCGCCGGTGTTCGGGTCGATGATCTCGGGATAGAAATGGTCCTCCCAGATGGTCGGACCGTCCTTGGTCTCGGCGCACTCGTTGGCCACCCCGGGGCCCATCACCTCGGACAGCCCATAGATGTCCACAGCCGAAATGCCCATCCGTCGCTCGATCGCCACGCGCATCTCGGGCGTCCACGGCTCCGCGCCGAAGATGCCGACCTGCAGCGAGCTGGCGGCCGGGTCGAGCCCCTGACGCTCGAACTCGTCGGCGATCGCCAGCATATAGCTGGGCGTCACCATGATGATCTCGGGACGGAAGTCCTGGATCAGCTGGACCTGGCGCTCGGTCTGGCCGCCGCCGAACGGAATCGCGGTCAGGCCGGCCTTCTCGACGCCGTAGTGCGCGCCCAGGCCGCCGGTGAACAGCCCGTAGCCGTAGCTGATATGGACCTTGTCGCCGCGCCGCGCACCCGAGGCGCGGATCGAGCGCGCCATCACCGTGGCCCAGGTGTCGATGTCGCGCAGCGTATAGCCGACCACCGTGGGTTTGCCGGTGGTGCCGGATGACGCGTGGATGCGCGCGATCTGGTCCTGCGGCACCGCGAACATGCCGAACGGGTAGTTGTCGCGCAGGTCCTGCTTGGTCGTGAACGGAAAGCGCGCCAGATCGGCCAGCGATTTCAGATCCTCCGGGTGCACCCCCGCCTCGTCGAACTTGCGCCGGTAGACCGGCGAATGCTGATAGGCATGGTCGAGCGACCACTTCAGGCGCTGCAGCTGCAAGGCCTGCAATTCGTCGCGGCTGGCGGTCTCGATCGGCTCCAGCGGCAGATCGGTCAGGCGCGTGCTCATCGTTCTCTCCTGCTATGGGTGGCGCTTTGGCGTATGACTGCGGGGTGGGAATGCAAGGGACGGGCGATCGGGGCGCTGGGCTTTTTGGTCAGCCCGCTTCGGGCGGCGGCACGACATGGCCCTTGATCTGCGCCGACTTGCCGCGGAACATCGCGACCACCTCGCCGTCGCGATTGGTCACGCGGATGTCGTAGATGCCGTGGCGGCCCGACAAGACCTGCTCGGTGGCCTCGGCGGTCAGCACGTCGCCGCCGCGGACCGGCTTCAGGAACTCGATGCTGCAGCCGGCCGCGACCGTGTTGATGTTGTGGCTGTTGCAGGCGAAGGCGAAGCAGGAATCGGCCAGCGTGAACATCAGGCCGCCGTGGCAGATGCCGTGGCCGTTCAGGAATTCGTCGCGGACCGGCATCGACAGCCGCGCATAGCCGGGGGCAATCGCGTCGATGGTCATGCCGAGCCAGCGGCTGCAACTGTCGGCCTCGTACATGCTGGCCGCGGCCGCTTCGGCCAGCGCTTGCGGATCGGGAGTCAAGCGGATCTCCTGGAGAGAGGGAAGGGGGCGAGGCCGGCGGCCGATTGCCTATTGACCGGTGAAGCGCGGCGCGCGCTTCTCGAGGAAGGCGTTGACGCCCTCCGCGTAGTCGTGCGATCCACCGAGCGCGCGCTGCAGGTCGCGCTCCATGTCTAGCTGGGTATCCAGCGTCTGCGTTGCGCTGGCGTACATTGCGCGCTTGATCGCGGCCAGCGCGCGGGTCGGCTGCGCGGCCAGATGCGTGGCCAGCGCCAGTGCCTGCTCCATCAGCAGCGGGTCGTCCATCGCCTCCCAGATCAGGCCCCACTTCTCGGCCTCGTCGGCCGACAGCTTGTCACCGGTCATCGCCAGGCCCAGCGCGCGCGCCATGCCGAGCCGCTTCGGCAGGAACCAGGTGCCGCCCGAATCGGGCACCAGTCCGATCTTGATGAAGGCCTGGATGAAGCTGGCCGAGCGGGCGGCCAGCACGATGTCGCAGGCCAGCGCCAGATTGGCGCCGGCGCCGGCGGCGGTGCCATTGACCGCGGCGATCACCGGCAGCGGCATCGACTGCAGCCGGCGCACCAGCGGGTTGAAGGCGCTGTCGATCAGGTCGCCGAGGTCGGTCATCCGGCCCGGCGTGAAATCCAGATCGGCCAGGTCCTGCCCGGCGCAGAAGCCGCGGCCGGCGCCCGTCAGCAGCAGGGCGCGCGCATGGCCGGCTTCGGCGTGGTCGAGCACCTGCACCAGCGCGGCGTGCATCTCGCGGGTGAAGCTGTTGAGCTTGTCGGGCCGGTTCAGCGTGACGACGGCGACGTCGCCATGCCAGGCGAGCAGTACCGGGCCGGCGTCGACGGCGGTACGGGGCGACGGCGTGGGCGTGGCGTGCATTGGCTTGTCTCCTGCCATGTCCCGGTTGCGGCGACTCTGTGCCGGCCGCTCCGGAAGGTTGTTCTGGATCGAAGCCGGGTGACGGCTCCGTCTGGCATTGTAGGGAAGAGCGACGGCGGCTTTAATTAACCGACCAGTCGGTCGGCAAATGTTAGCATTAATCTTTTGCGGTTTGCTATGGCCGGCTGCCGGTTCGCGACCGCGTAGTGCCCGCAATAGGCGGGTGATGGCGAAGCCGGGTATCGTTGCTGGTCGCAGCGATGCTTTCGGGCTCGTGTGCGGGGCCCGTATCCCTTTTTCATTGGAGACAGAGGAAACCCATGGCGTACGACAACATCCTGGTGGAAACCCGTGGCCGCGTCGGGCTGGTGACGCTGAATCGTCCGAAGGCGCTCAACGCGCTCAACGACGCGCTGATGGACGAACTGGGCGCCGCGTTGACGGCGTTCGACCAGGACGAGGCGATCGGCTGCATCGTGATCACCGGTAGTGAGCGCGCCTTCGCCGCGGGCGCGGATATCGGCATGATGGCGAAGTACAGCTATATGGATGTCTACAAGGGCGAGTACATCACCCGTAACTGGGAGACAATTCGCCGCATCCGCAAGCCGGTGATCGCCGCGGTGGCCGGATACGCGCTGGGCGGCGGCTGCGAGCTGGCGATGATGTGCGACATCGTGATCGCCGCCGACACCGCGAAGTTCGGCCAGCCGGAGATCAAGCTCGGCACGATGCCCGGTGCCGGCGGTACTCAGCGGCTGCCCCGCGCAGTCTCGAAGGCCAAGGCAATGGACCTGTGCCTGACCGCGCGCATGATGGACGCCGCCGAGGCCGAGCGCGCCGGCCTGGTCTCGCGGGTGGTCGCGGCTGACAAGCTGATCGACGAGGCCGTTGGCGCGGCCGAAACCATTGCCGGCTTCTCGCTGCCGGTCGTGATGATGATCAAGGAGGCGGTCAACGCCGCTTATGAGACCTCGCTGAGCGAGGGCGTGCACCTCGAGCGCCGGTTGTTTCACTCGACCTTCGCGACCGAGGATCAGAAGGAGGGCATGGCCGCCTTCGTCGAGAAGCGCGCGCCCAACTTCCAGCACCGCTGAAGCTGCCGCCGCGTCGCCTGGCATAAAAAGATGACAAAGGTATTGCCAGGCGGCGCGCACTCCCTTAATATTCGCCCCCTTCGCAGCCGAACGGCGGCGGGGTTGGCGGGGAAGGCGAAGGCGCTGCGGTGCTGGAGCCGCAGCAAAAAAGTGCTGACAACCTGTTGACGAGAAGCGAAATGGTCTGCATAATCTCGTTTCTCTGCTGCTGACAACGCAGCGACGCGAACGGCAAAGCCGGCGCGTGAGTTCTTTAACAAACGAACAACCGATAAGTGTGGGCGCTCGATAGCGGCAGTCACAGCGGGTCTTCGGATCCGTGGCTCAAAAGTTATCAAGTGCTCGCACAGCAAAACGTGGCTTCATCGGCGTCAAGACGATGGAGCCAGTCAGTTTTCTGAGAGTGAGCGACCGCTCGAAAGAGCGAGGTGCTTCGGCACCACAAGGGATTTGAACTGAAGAGTTTGATCCTGGCTCAGA
>NZ_CP096481.1:410000-1832500 GCF_053903255.1 Cupriavidus sp. JZ107
GTGAGGGAAAGGCGAAAAGAACCCCGGGAGGGGAGTGAAATAGATCCTGAAACCGCATGCATACAAACAGTCGGAGCCTGGCAACGGGTGACGGCGTACCTTTTGTATAATGGGTCAGCGACTTACATTCAGTGGCAAGCTTAACCGGTTAGGGAAGGCGTAGCGAAAGCGAGTCCGAATAGGGCGATTGAGTCGCTGGGTGTAGACCCGAAACCAGACGATCTATCCATGGCCAGGTTGAAGGTGCGGTAACACGTACTGGAGGACCGAACCCACTAACGTTGAAAAGTTAGGGGATGAGCTGTGGATAGGGGTGAAAGGCTAAACAAGTCTGGAAATAGCTGGTTCTCTCCGAAAACTATTTAGGTAGTGCCTCGTGTCTCACCTTCGGGGGTAGAGCACTGTCATGGTTGGGGGGTCTATTGCTGATTACCCCGCCATAGCAAACTCCGAATACCGAAGAGTGCAATCACGGGAGACAGACATCGGGTGCTAACGTCCGGTGTCAAGAGGGAAACAACCCAGACCGCCAGCTAAGGTCCCCAAGATTGGCTAAGTGGGAAACGAAGTGGGAAGGCTAAAACAGTCAGGAGGTTGGCTTAGAAGCAGCCACCCTTTAAAGAAAGCGTAATAGCTCACTGATCGAGTCGTCCTGCGCGGAAGATGTAACGGGGCTAAGCCAGTCACCGAAGCTGCGGACGCGCCTTGTGCGCGTGGTAGGAGAGCGTTCCGTAAGCCTGTGAAGGTGTCTTGTAAAGGATGCTGGAGGTATCGGAAGTGCGAATGCTGACATGAGTAGCGATAAAGGGGGTGAAAGGCCCCCTCGCCGTAAGCCCAAGGTTTCCTACGCAACGTTCATCGGCGTAGGGTGAGTCGGCCCCTAAGGCGAGGCAGAGATGCGTAGCTGATGGGAAGCAGGTTAATATTCCTGCACCGTCGTATGATGCGATGGGGGGACGGATCGCGGAAGGTTGTCCGGGTGTTGGAAGTCCCGGTCCCTGCATTGGAGAAGGCGCTTTGGCAAATCCGGGCGCAGGATTCAAGGATGTGGGGCGAGCGGCCTAGTGCTGCGAAGCAATCGGAAGGGGTCCCAAGAAAAGCCTCTAAGCTTCAGTCATACGAGACCGTACCGCAAACCGACACAGGTGGGCGAGATGAGTATTCTAAGGCGCTTGAGAGAACTCGGGAGAAGGAACTCGGCAAATTGGTACCGTAACTTCGGGATAAGGTACGCCCTGGTAGCTTGACTGGCCTGCGCCAGAAGGGTGAAGGGGTTGCAATAAAATGGTGGCTGCGACTGTTTAATAAAAACACAGCACTCTGCAAACACGAAAGTGGACGTATAGGGTGTGACGCCTGCCCGGTGCCGGAAGATTAAATGATGGGGTGCAAGCTCTTGATTGAAGTCCCGGTAAACGGCGGCCGTAACTATAACGGTCCTAAGGTAGCGAAATTCCTTGTCGGGTAAGTTCCGACCTGCACGAATGGCGTAACGATGGCCACACTGTCTCCTCCCGAGACTCAGCGAAGTTGAAGTGTTTGTGATGATGCAATCTCCCCGCGGCTAGACGGAAAGACCCCATGAACCTTTACTGCAGCTTTGCATTGGACTTTGAACCGATCTGTGTAGGATAGGTGGGAGGCTTTGAAGCGAGGACGCCAGTTCTCGTGGAGCCGTCCTTGAAATACCACCCTGGTTTGTTTGAGGTTCTAACCTAGGCCCGTGAATCCGGGTCGGGGACAGTGCATGGTAGGCAGTTTGACTGGGGCGGTCTCCTCCCAAAGTGTAACGGAGGAGTTCGAAGGTACGCTTGGTACGGTCGGACATCGTACCTAAAGTGCAATGGCAAAAGCGTGCTTAACTGCGAGACCGACAAGTCGAGCAGGTGCGAAAGCAGGACATAGTGATCCGGTGGTTCTGAATGGAAGGGCCATCGCTCAACGGATAAAAGGTACTCTGGGGATAACAGGCTGATACCGCCCAAGAGTTCATATCGACGGCGGTGTTTGGCACCTCGATGTCGGCTCATCTCATCCTGGGGCTGTAGCCGGTCCCAAGGGTATGGCTGTTCGCCATTTAAAGAGGTACGTGAGCTGGGTTTAAAACGTCGTGAGACAGTTTGGTCCCTATCTGCCGTGGGCGTTGGAATCTTGACGGGGGCTGCTCCTAGTACGAGAGGACCGGAGTGGACGTACCGCTGGTGTACCTGTTGTCTCGCCAGAGGCATCGCAGGGTAGCTATGTACGGAAGAGATAACCGCTGAAAGCATCTAAGCGGGAAACTCGCCTGAAGATGAGGATTCCCTGGAGCCTCGAGCTCCTTGAAGGGTCGTTCAAGACCAGGACGTTGATAGGCTGGGTGTGGAAGCGCAGTAATGCGTTAAGCTAACCAGTACTAATTGCCCGTAAGGCTTGATCCTATAACCAGTGCGTTTAGCGCGTTCGATACGCGCCGCTGGTATCCGCATACGTGCCATACAGCACAACCTACGCTACATCCCAATACGCCCGATTGGCCCCACAAGCCAGTCCGGCAACCCTTTATGCCTGGTGACCATAGCAAGTCGGAACCACCCCTTCCCATCCCGAACAGGACCGTGAAACGACTTCGCGCCGATGATAGTGCGGACTACCCGTGTGAAAGTAGGTCATCGCCAGGCTCTCCATTCAAAAACGCCCCAGATCCCAACAGGTCTGGGGCGTTTTGCTTTGCGGCAGGGCCGAAATAGAACGACATTGTGTGCCCCAGCCCGCAGACGGAATACAACAGATTGGCCGCCAAGGTGAAGTCACCGGTTCCGCGCCCGAACGGGCTCTGCTATGGTGTCGCTCGGCGTTGGCACCCGCCCTGTTTCAGGGCATGGCAGGCCGGCGTCATGTAATCGGAGCCGCGGTCGACCCAGCGCCCGGCGATCCGAAGTTCGGGAGAGAGGGATGGCCGCAATCAGGCCCGGAATCATCGGCATGGACCTGCGCAGGCCCGCGGTTGCAGCCGCACTTTGTGTGCTGACCGCCGCATTGGCGGCATGTTCGACCTCTTCATCGCCACCGATCGACTCAGCGGCCCGCGCGCCGTCGGCGAAGCCATCGATCAAGATCGCCGCGACCGACTGCCGCGGCTTTCATAAGCGGCTCGCCGCTTCCTCCACCGCCAGAACGCTGCGCACGCGAGCATCGGCCGGCACGGGCGTTGCGGGAGTGTTCCAGAAAGTTGCCGATGGAAGCGAGCAAGAAGACAGCGAACCGACGCCGTTGCCGCATCTTCCATTATTTTCCGCGTCGGATCCCGAGCAATCGCTGCCGGCCGGCTGGCGCAGTTGGACTGTCAACCGCAGCAAGACGCCGACGCAATATGCGCTGGCCGAAGTCGACCAGCGTGTCGTGCTGCATGCCCGCGCCGAGGGCTCGGCGTCGGGGCTCTATGTCCCGCTGACGCCGCGCGATCCCGGCAAGCTGCGTTGGGCCTGGAAGACCCGCGACGTCATCCCCGACGGCGACAACGCCGCCGGGCCGCGCGAAGACGCGCCGCTGCGGGTGTTCGTGGCGTTCGATGGCGACAAGAGCACGCTGTCGCTGAAGGACCATCTGATGGACGAGATGGCGCGGCTGATGACAGGCCGCGAGATGCCTTACGCGACGTTGATGTACATCTGGGGTTCGAAACGCGCGGAAGGGACCGTCATTCCGAATCCCCATACCGAGCGGGTCCGCATGATCGTGGCCGACTCGGGCACGCGTCACGCGAGGCAATGGCGCTGCCATGAGCGAGATCTGCGGGCCGACTATCGCGCCGCCTTCGGCAAGGAGCCGGGCCGCCTGCTGGCGGTCGGCATCATGACGGACACCGATAACACCAAGAGCCAGGCCGAAGCCTGGTATGGCGACATCGCGCTGGATTAGCGGCGGGCAGACCGATACGACGGTCCACCGCCGAAAATCGATCGCCGAAAATTCGATCGGCGAGGACCAACCGGCGAAGAACAGGCGCTCACGCCGCGAGCACGGGATCGGTCAAGGCCAGCGCCGCGAACGAAGCCAGCCAGTGCGTACCGACATAGTCCCCACTGACCGCCTGCGCCAGCGACGCGTCCAGATGATCGGCCCACGCGGCCGCCGCTTTCGTCCGCAACGGTTCCGGCAGCGACGGCCCCAGCAGGCGCCAGCACCAGGCGCGCGACAGGTTCAGTCCGTCGAGGTGCACCAGCTTCGGATCGGTGCGATCGGCGACCACCACCGGCGTCAGCCAGGTCGCCAGATCGCTGGGCGCCGGCGCAAACATCTCCCACCATTCGGCGAACGCGCAGTCGTCCAGCACCCTGCGCATCAGCACCGCCTCCATCAGGCCGCCTGACAGGAACTCGTCGCCGCCCGGCTCATAGCGGGCCGGGTAGCGCTGGTCGTGGCCGAACCAGCGATGCGCGCGCCGCGCGATGGCCCGGCGCAGCGCCGGATGGCCCTCGGTGCGCGCATAACCGTCCGCCAACACCAGCGCGAAGGCGCTGTTGGCGTGCGTGCCGGTGCGGATCGGGAAGTCGGCGATATCGAGATAGTCGGTCAGCCGGCCGGCCAGATCGGTCGCCAGCGGCTCGCAGGCCTTCGCCCAGCGCTGGACCTGCTCGTCGGCCCCGGGAAATTCGCGCAACTCCGCCTGCAGCCGCAGGATCCAGGCCCACCCATAGGGACGTTCGAAGGTCGCGCACCCCGGCCGCTGGAAATAGGCAAGTTCGGCCGCGACCGCCTGCGCCTGCCACTGGATATCGAGCGTCGAGCGGATCGCGCCGGCCTCGGGAAGATCGGGCCGCTGCGCCAGCAGCCGGACCAGCAGCCAGTGCATGTGCACGCTGGAGTGCCAGTCATAGCTGCCGAAATAGACCGGATGCAGCGTGCGTGGCTCGGCCAGGTCGCCGGCGCCCATCATCATGTGGTCGACGCGGTAGGGATAGGGCCGCAGGATGTTCTCGAGCGCGACCTGGGCGAAGGCGCTGGCGGTCGCGATATCGAGTGCCGGCAGCGCGGCCCGCCCGGCCGTGCCAGTCACGCCGGCAATGTCCTCGCCGCTCACGCCGGCGCCAGCCACTTCTCGACCAGCTTGACGAAGAATGTCGAGCCGACTGGAAGGATCTCGTCGTTGAAGTCGTAGCTGGGGTTGTGCAGCATGCAGGGCCCGATGCCGTGGCCCGCCTCGCGGTGCCCGCCCTCGCCGTTGCCGATGAACAGATAGCAGCCGGGCCGCTCGAGCAGCATGAAGGAAAAGTCCTCGGCGCCCATCGTCGGTTCGACGTTGGCCTCGACGTTGTCGACGCCGACCAGCTCGCGTGCGACCTCGACCGCGAAGGCCGCTTCGGCGGCGCTGTTGACGGTCGGTGGATAGTTGCGGTCGAAGCTGAATTCGATGGTGCAGTCGAAGGCCGTGGCGACGGCGCGCGCCACCTCTTCCATGCGCCGTTCGATCAGGTCGAGCACCGGCAGCGTGAAGGTGCGCACGGTGCCGCCGATCCATGCCTCGTTGGGCACGATATTGGTGGCGTCGCCGGCGTGGAACTGCGTGACCGAGATCACCGCCGCGTCGATCGGCCGCTTGTTGCGGGTGATGATGCCCTGCAGCGCGCCCACGATCTGGGCCGCGGTGAAGACCGGGTCGTTGCCGTTATGCGGCATCGCGGCATGCGCGCCCTTGCCGCGCACGACGATGCGGAACTCGTTGCTCGATGCCATCAGCGGGCCGGGGCAGGTGCCGAACGAACCGGCCGGCATGCCGGGCCAGTTGTGCATGCCGAACACCGCGTCGCACGGGAAGCGCTCGAACAGGCCGTCGCGAATCATCTCGCGCGCGCCGCCGCCGCCTTCCTCGGCCGGCTGGAAGATCAGATGGACGGTGCCGTCGAAGTTGCGGTGCCGCGCGAGGTAGCGGGCGGCGCCGAGCAGCATCGCGGTATGGCCATCGTGTCCGCACGCGTGCATCTTGCCCTCGTATTGCGAGCGGTGGCCGAAGGTGTTCGCCTCCTGCAGCGGCAGCGCGTCCATGTCGGCGCGCAGTCCGATGCTGCGCGCGCTGCTGCCGTTGCGGATCACGCCGACCAGGCCGGTCTTGCCCAGGCCCCGATGGACCTCGATGCCCCAGTCGGTCAGCGTGCGCGCAACCACGTCGGCGGTGCGCTGCTCCTCGAACCGCAATTCCGGATGAGCGTGAATATCGCGGCGGATCGAACGGATCTCGTCTTGCGCCTGGAGGATTTCGGGGATCAGGGTCATGGCCGTGGCAGCAGCGGTAAGCGGTGATGAACGAGAAGGTAATGACCGGGGAGAAACACCGAGTCGACAATACGGAATGGGGAAACCGCGGGGGTGAAACAACCGGATCATACGACGCCCCGCCGGAATGCGCCAAAACCGGCGCCGGAACCGAGGGTCACCACCAGCGGCCACCATGAAGGGCCAAGGCGCGAGGTTTCCCCCAGGAGATTTCCCGTATATGCCGCCCAATATACCGCGCGATTTGCCGTCGGCATTCGCCACCGTTGCGCCCGGAGGTGGGTTTCCCCGCATTGCCGCCGGGGCTTCTCTACTGGAACAGTTAATGCTTGCCGTACCGCGTCCGCGAGCCGGGCCCCGCGAGTATCACGACGCCTGCACCAATTTGCGGCGTCGCAGCTTGCGACGGTCACAGGCCGCTCGTTATAGTTGCCCCCACTTTTCGGGAGAATCGCTCGATGCCGCTACGCCACCACCAGAAGGCACTTGCAACCGCCCTGCTCGCCGCAGCCATCAGCTTCGGTGCCGGCGGTCAGGCACTGGCAGCCGATTTCAAGCTGGCCATGAGCTCGCCGCCCACCTCGATGGACCCGCACTTCTACAACCTGTTCTCGAACATCAACGTGTCGGAGCACATCTTCGACAGCCTGATCAAGATGGACGCGGACAGCCGCATCATTCCGGGCCTGGCCGAGTCGTGGAAGCTGGTCAACGAGACCACCTGGGAGTTCAAGATCCGCAAGGGCGTCAAGTTCCATGACGGCTCGCCGCTGACCGCCGAGGACATCCTGTGGTCGCTGGACCGGCCCGCGACGATCCAGAACAGCCCGGGCAAGTTCGACGTCTATACCAAGGCCATCGTCGCCAAGAAGATCATCGATCCGAACACGATCCAGCTGATCACCGCGCAGCCCTATCCGCTGGTGCTGAACGACCTGACCTCGATCTTCATCGTGCAGAAGAAGGCCACGCAGGGCCTGAACTCCGACGACTTCGCCCAAGGCAAGGGCATGATCGGCACCGGTCCGTTCAAGTTCGTCAGCTATGCGCGCGACGACCGGGTCGAACTGACGCGCAACCCCGACTACTGGGGCCCGAAGCCGGCGTGGGACAAGGTGACGCTGCGCTTCATTCCGAACCCCGCCACGCGTCTTGCCGCCCTGCTGTCCGGCGACGTGCAGGCGATCGAGAACGTGCCGACGCCGGATCTTCCGCAGGTGCGCAAGAACCCGAAGCTGTCGTTCTTCTCGAAGATCTCGCACCGCGTGATCTACCTGTATTTCGATGCCAAGCGCGACAAGTCGCCGTACGTCACCAGCAAGGACGGCCAGCCGATGGACAAGAACCCGCTGAAGGATGCGCGCGTGCGCAACGCCATCAGCATGGCCATCAATCGCCAGGGCATCAAGGACCGGCTGATGGAGGGGCTGTCCGAGCCGACCAACAACCTGGTGCCGGCGACGCTGTTCGGGCATAACCCGAACCTGAAGACCGTCAAGTACGACCCCGAGGGCGCCAAGAAGCTGCTGGCCGACGCCGGCTACCCGAACGGCTTCGGCGTGACGCTGCATACGCCGAACAACCGCTACGTCAACGACGAGAAGATCGCGCAGACCATCGCGCAGAACCTGACGCGGATCGGCATTGCCACGCGCGTCGAAGGCATGCCGATGGCGACGTACTCGTCCAAGGGCATCAAGCACGAGTGGTCGTTCGGCCTGCTGGGCTGGGGCGCGCAGACCGGCGAGGTCAGCTCGCCGCTGCGCGCGCTGCTGGCGTGCGAGGATGCCAAGAAGGGCTTCGGCACCACGAACTGGGGCGAGTACTGCAATCCGAAGATGGACGCGGTACTGGAGAAGGCGCTGTCGACGGTCGACGACGGCGAGCGCTCGAAGCTGCTGCAGGAGGCGACCGCGATCGCGATCAACGATGGCGGCATCATCCCGATCCATCAACAGGTGACCACCTGGGCCACGCAGAAGGGCATCACCTACGTGCCGCGGACCGACGAACGGACCTACGCGCACAACTTCAAGCCGCAGCAATAACGCGGCAGGGCCGGCGCCAGGCTGTCGACTTGACAGCCGTGCAGTGCGCGGTGCCCAATGGCGCCGCGCGCTCGACCGGACCGCCGGGCCCAAGCGGACCGCCGCGTGCGGCCGGGGCCCCGCGGGCCGTGGGCCCTCGGACCCGGCCACGCGCCGATCGCCACCCAAACAGCCGCCCGGCGACGATCGGGCGGCGCTAGCCGTCAGCCGGTGCCGCGTCCCGCCGCATGCCTTCGCGCGACTTCTCGCGCGAGCCATGACGGAGGGCGGTGCCGGCGGCGAAGGAAAAGCGTCCCGACTATGCTGGTCTTTATCATCCGGCGCCTGATGCAGAGCGTGGTCGTGCTCTTCGTCATGTCGCTGCTGGTCTTTCTCGGTGTGTTCGCCATCGGCAATCCGGTGGACATCCTGATCAATCCGCAGGCCGATCAGGAGGACATCAAGCGCACCATCGCCGCGCTCGGCCTCGACAAGCCGCTGTGGGAGCAGTACTGGATCTTCCTGACCAATGCGCTGCAGGGCAATCTGGGCATCTCGTTCGCGCACGGCACGCCGGCGCTGAAGCTGATCTTCGAGCGGATGCCGGCGACCATGGAGCTGGCGGTCTGCGCGATCCTGCTGGCGATCGTGCTCGGCATTCCGCTCGGGCTGTGGGCCGGCCTGCGGCCCAACGGCATCGCCGGCAAGTCGATCATGACGGTGTCGATCCTCGGCTTCTCGCTGCCGACCTTCTGGGTCGGGCTGATGCTGATCATGGTGTTCGCGGTGCAGCTGGGCTGGCTGCCGTCGAACGGGCGCGGGCAGACCGTCCCGGTGCTCGGCATCCCGGTCAGCTTCCTGACCGTCGACGGCATCCGCCATCTGGTGCTGCCCGCCGTCACGCTGTCGCTGCTGAACATCGCGATGGTGATCCGGCTGACGCGCGCCGGCACGCAGGAGGCGATGCTGCAGGACTACGTCAAGTTCGCGCGGGCCAAGGGGCTGTCGAACACGCGGATCGTCGGCGTGCACGTGCTGAAGAACATCCTGATTCCGATCGTCACCGTGATCGCGCTGCAGTTCGGCTCGATCATCGCGTTCGCCATCGTCACCGAGACGATCTTCGCCTGGCCCGGCATGGGCAAGCTGATCATCGATTCGATCCAGCTGCTGGACCGGCCGGTGATCGTCGCCTACCTGATGGTGATCGTGACGCTGTTCATCCTGATCAACCTGGCGGTCGACATCCTCTACAGCGTGCTCGACCCGCGCGTGCGCATCGCCGACAACAAGGGCTGATCCCATGACCATCGCTACGCAACCGGGCACGCCGGATGGGCTGCCGGTTCCCCCCTCCGATATTCCCGCCGGTCCCCCGGGCACCCCGACCGGCACGCCGACGCCGTCAGCGGCGGCCGTCGATACGCCGTGGCGCCGCTTCGCCCGGCAGTTCTTCTCCAGCAAGATCGCCGTGGCGGGCCTGGCGGTGCTGATCGCGATCGTGCTGGTCGCGATCTTCGCGCCGTGGCTGGCGCCGCAGGACCCCTACGACCTGGCCACGCTGGACGTGCTGGACGCGCGCCTGGCGCCGGGCGAGGTGGCGGGCAACGGCATGACGTTCCTGCTCGGCTCGGACGAGCAGGGCCGCGACATCCTGTCGGCGGTGATGTACGGCCTGCGCATCAGCATCGGCGTGGGCGTGGTCAGCACGGTGATCGCGCTGGTGCTGGGCGCCACGCTCGGGCTGATCGCGGGCTTCGTCGGTGGACGCGTCGAGGCGCTGATCATGCGCGTCGCCGATCTGCAGCTGTCGTTCCCGCCGATCCTGCTGGCGCTGATCCTGCTGGCCTTCCTGCGGCCCGGTATCGGCAATATCGTGATCGCGCTGGTGGCGGTGCAGTGGGCCTACTACGCGCGCACCACGCGCAGCGCGGCGCTGGTCGAGCGGCGCAAGGAATATATCGAGGCGGCCACCTGCCTGGGGCTGCCGGCGCGGCGCATCATGTTCCGCCACCTGCTGCCGAACTGCCTGCCACCGCTGATCGTGATCGCCGCGCTGCAGGTGGCGTCCGCGATCACGCTGGAGGCAACGCTGTCCTTCCTGGGACTGGGCGTGCCGATCACCGAGCCGTCGCTCGGATCGCTGATCTCGAACGGACAGCAGTACATGCTGTCCGGCAAGTACTGGATCAGTTTCTTCCCCGGCATCGCGCTGGTGGTGACCATCGTCGCGATGAACCTGGTCGCCGACCAGCTGCGCGACGTGCTGAATCCGCGCCTGCAGACGCTTTGACAGACGACGCCAACAAGGGAATGACCGCATGAACAGCAAACCAACACTGCTGGTCGAGGACCTGGAAACGCATTTCTTCACGCGCGGCGGCGTCGCGCGCGCGGTCGATCGCGTCTCCTTCTCGATCGGCCGCGGCGAGATCATGGGGCTGGTCGGCGAGTCCGGCTCGGGCAAGTCGATGACCGGCTATTCGATCATGGGACTGATCGACCCACCGGGGCAGGTGGTCGGCGGACGCATCGAGCTGACCAGCCGCGACGGCGTCACGCGCGACCTGCGCAGGCTGACGCCGGCGCAGATGCGCAACGTGCGCGGCAACCGCATCGCGATGATCTTCCAGGATCCGATGATGACGCTGAATCCGGTGCTGCGCATCGACACGCAGATGATCGAGGCGGTGCTGGCGCACGAGAAGGTCGACAAGGCGGTGGCGCGCGAGCGCGCGCGCAATGCGCTGGCGCGGGTCGGCATTCCGTCGCCGGACGAGCGGCTGCAGGCCTATCCGCACCAGTTCTCCGGCGGCATGCGCCAGCGCGTCGCGATCGCGATCGCGCTGCTGAACAAGCCGGACCTGATCATCGCCGACGAGCCGACCACCGCGCTCGACGTGACGATCCAGGGCCAGATCCTCTACGAGATGCAGAAGCTGTGCCGCGAGTCCGGCACCGCGCTGATCTGGATCACGCACGACCTGTCGGTGATCGCGGGGCTGGCCGACAGCGTCTGCGTGATGTACGCCGGCAGGATCGTCGAGGCTGGCGACGTGCGCCAGGTGCTCGAGCGTCCCGAACATCCCTATACGCACGGACTGATCGGCTCGGCGCCGTCGCGCAATCCGCGCGGCGCGCCGCTGCGGCAGATCCCCGGCATGACGCCGTCGCTGCTGAACCTGCCGGGCGGCTGCGCGTTCCGCGAGCGCTGCCCGCGCGCCACCGAGATCTGCCGCACCGAGCCGCCGCTGAGCAGCGCGCCCGACGGACGGCGCCTGCGCTGCTTCCATCCGGTGCTCGAAACCCAGGAGGCCGCATGACCGATATGTCCGTGATCGACGCGCCCGCCGACGCGGCAGCGAAGCCGGCCTCCGCGTCGGCAACCGGCGCGCCGCTGCTCGAGCTGCGCGGCGTCTCCAAGCGCTTCGTCAAGTCGCTCGACGCCGCCGCACGCATCGCCAATCTGTTCGGCGCGCATGCGAAGGAAGAAGTGGTGCACGCGGTCGACCATGTCGACCTGGCCATCCGCGCCGGCGAGGTCGTCGGCCTGGTCGGCGAATCCGGCTGCGGCAAGTCGACGCTGGGCCGGATGGCCGTCGGCCTGCATACGCTGACCGAAGGCACGCGGCTGTGGAAGGGCGAGGACCTGGAGCAGCTGCCGGCGGAGAAAAAGCGCGAGAAGCAGCTGGCGATCCAGATGATCTTCCAGGATCCGTACGCCTCGCTGAACCCGCGGCTGCGCGTGCTCGATATCGTCGGCGAGGCGCCGGTGGTGCACGGCATCGTGCCGGCCTCGGGCCAGAAGGCCTATGTCGAGGAGATGCTGACGCGGGTCGGCATGGACCCGACCGTGCTGCGGCGCTTTCCGCATCAGTTCTCGGGCGGCCAACGGGCGCGCATCGGCATTGCGCGCGCGCTGGCGGTCAGGCCGGAGTTCCTGGTCTGCGACGAATCGGTGGCGGCGCTGGACGTGTCGATCCAGGCGCAGGTGCTGAACCTGTTCATGCGGCTGCGCCAGGAGCTGAACCTCACCTACCTGTTCATCAGCCACGACCTCGGCGTGGTCAAGCACACCAGCGACCGCGTGGTGATCATGTACCTGGGCCGCGTGGTCGAATCCGCGCCGACCGAGCAGGTGTTCGCCGCGCCGAATCATCCGTACACGCAGGCGCTGCTGGCCGAGGCGCCCAAGCTGGAGGTCGGCAAGAAGACCTATGTGGCGATCCAGGGCGAGATCCCGTCGCCGCTGCATCCGCCGTCGGGCTGCCACTTCCATCCGCGCTGCCCGCATGCGATGCCGCGCTGCCGGGAGGAGTCTCCCGCGCTGAAGGAGATCGCGCCGGGGCGGATGTCAGCCTGTCATCTGAACGACCAGCGTTGAGCGCCTGACGCGGACGACGGGACCACTGGCCGGAGGAGGCGAGCAGGCGGCGCAGGGAGGCGGCGGCGCCTGCGCCGGCTGCCCCTGGATGGAATCCGATCGAATCCGACGGAATCCGATCGAATACAATCGGCCACAAAGACCATCGCCCCCGGAGAACCCATGTCCACCCGCATCGTCCGCGCCGCCTGCCCGCACGATTGTCCCGACAGCTGCGCGCTGCTCGTCACCGTCGAGGACGGCCGCGCCGTCAAGGTGGCCGGCGATCCCGACCATCCGGGCACGCAGGGCGTGCTGTGCACCAAGGTGTCGCGTTATACCGAGCGCACCTATCATCCCGACCGCCTGCTGACCCCGATGAAGCGGATCGGCCCGAAGGGCAGCGGACAGTTCGCGCCGATCGGCTGGGACGAGGCGCTCGACATCGTCGCGCAGCGGCTCGGCGCGATCGCCGCGCGCGATCCGCAGGCCATCGTGCCCTACAGCTACGCCGGCACGATGGGGCTGGTGCAGGGCGAAAGCATGGCCGCGCGCTTCTTCCACAAGCTCGGCGCCTCGCTGCTCGATCGCACCATCTGCGCCAGCGCCGGCGCCACCGCGCTGCGCTACACCTACGGCGCCAGCGTCGGCATGGACATCGAGCATGTCGAGGACGCGAAGCTGATCGTGATCTGGGGCGGCAATCCGATCGCCTCGAACCTGCACTTCTGGACCCGCGTGCAGCAGGCCAAGCGCCGCGGCGCGACGCTGGTGGCGATCGACCCGTACCGCTCGCTGACGGCCGAGAAGTGCCATCGCCATCTCGCGCCGATGCCGGGCACCGACGGCGCGCTGGCGCTGGCGATCATGCACGTGCTGATCCGCGACGATCTGCTCGATCACGACTACATCGCCCGGCACACGGTCGGCTTCGACGCGCTGCGCGACCGCGCGGCGCAGTATTCCCCGGCGCGCGCCGCGCAGATCTGCGGCATCGATGCGCAGGACATCGAATGGCTGGCCGGCCTGTACGGCCAGCTCGCCGTGCGCGAACGGCAGCCGGTCGCGATCCGCCTGAACTATGGCATGCAGCGCGCCCACGGCGGCGGCCAGGCGGTGCGCGCGGTGGCCTGCCTGCCGTCGCTGGTGGGCGCATGGCGCCACGCCGCCGGCGGGCTGCAGCTGTCGACGTCGGGCTTCTTCCCGATCGACAACGCGGCGCTGCAGCGCCCGGACCTGCTGCCGAGCTGGCCGAAGCTGCCGCGCACGATCAATATGTCGACGATCGGCGATGCGCTGCTGGGCGAGGGGTTGCCGGCCGGCACGCCGCCGGTCGAGGCGATCGTCGTCTACAACAGCAATCCGGTCGCGGTCGCGCCGCAATCGGGCAAGGTGGCGGCGGGCTTTGCCCGCGAGGACCTGTTCACCGTGGTGCTCGAGCACTTCCGCACCGATACCGCCGACTATGCCGACATCCTGCTGCCGGCCACCACGCAGCTCGAGCACGTCGACGTGCACAAGGCCTACGGCCACACCTACTTCCTCGCCAACAACCAGGCGATCGCACCGCTGGGCGAGGCGCTGCCCAATACCGAGATCTTCCGCCGGCTGGCACGGCGCATGGGCTTTACCGAGCCTTGCTTCGCCGACAGCGACGAGGACATCGCCGCGCAGGCGATCGCGCACAACGATCCACGCGCGGCCGGCATCGACTGGCCGACGCTGAAGGAAAGCGGCTGGCAGAAGCTGAAGCTGCCGGCGGCGCCGTTTGCCGAGGGCGGCTTTCCCAGCCCCACCGGCAAGTGCCAGTTCTACGCGGCCGAGATGGTCAAGGACGGCCTCGATCCGCTGCCAGGCTACGTGCCGCCGTACGAGGCGCCCGCCAGCGCGCCGGAGCTGGCGGCGCGGTATCCGCTGGCGATGATCTCGCCGCCGGCGCGCAACTTCCTGAACAGCACCTTCGTCAACGTCGACAGCCTGCGCGCGACCGAGGGCGAGCCGCATCTGGACATCCATCCGGACGACGCCGCCGCGCGCGGCATCGTCGACGGCATGATGGTGCGCGCCTTCAACGACCGCGGCAGCATGCAGGCGCGTGCCCGCGTCACCGACCGCGCGCGGCAGGGGCTGGTGGTCGGGCTGTCGATCTGGTGGAAGAAGCTGGCGCCGGACGGCAAGAACGCCAACGAGCTGACCAGCCAGCGCCTGACCGACATGGGCCGCGCGCCGGTCTTCTACGACTGCCTGGTGCAGGTGGAGGCCGCCGCGCAGGCGGTGACGTGATGGCACGGCGGCCGGCTCGCGTCCGCGTGGCGGCCGCGCTGGCCGCCCTTGCCGCCCCGGCGCTGGGCGCGCTGCTGGCCGGCTGCGAGGCCGTCGGCTACTACGCGCAGTCGATCAGCGGCCATCTGGGCGTGATGGCCCAGGCCACGCCGCTGTCCGACGCGATCGCCTACGCCAACGGCAGCAACGACAAGCGGCTGGCCGACCGGCTCGCGCTGGCCGGACGCATGCGCGACTTTGCCTCGCGCGAACTGGCGCTGCCGGACAACGGCAGCTACCGGCACTACGCCAACCTGCATCGTCCCTATGTGGTGTGGAGCGTCTTTGCGACGCCCGAGCTGTCGATGGAGCTGCACAAGTGGTGCTTCCTGGTGGTCGGCTGCGTCAACTACCGCGGCTACTACGCGATCGAGGACGCGCACCGCTATGCCGCGGGGCTGCGCAGCCAGGGGCTGGAGACCTATGTGGCGGGCGTTCCCGCCTATTCGACGCTGGGCTATTTCGACGATCCGTTGCTGAACACCTTCGTCTATCTGCCCGAGGGGGAGCTCGCGCGGATGATCTTCCACGAGCTCGCGCATCAGGTGGTCTACGTGCGCAACGACACCACCTTCAACGAGTCGTTTGCCTCGGCGGTGGAGATCGCCGGCGTCGAACGCTGGCTGGCGCGCGAGGCCTCGGCCGACGCGCGCGCCAGCTATCGCCAGTACGATGCGCGCCGCCGGCAGTTCCGCGCGATGCTGCTGCAGGCGCGCGCCGAACTGGACGCGCTGTACCGCAGCCCCATCGACGACGACGCCAAGCGGGCCGGCAAGGCGGCGATCTTCGCCGCGCTGCGCCAGCGCTATGCGGCGCTGAAGGAATCGTGGGGCGGCTACAGCGGCTACGACCGCTGGTTCTCGCAGCCGCTGACCAACGCCCATCTGGCCGCGGTCGCCACCTATCAGCAATGGGTGCCGGCGTTCCTCGCGCTGCTGGAGCAATGCGGCGGCGACTGGAAGGCCTTCTATGCGGAGGCCGAACGCATCGGCAAGCTCAAGCCCGAGCAGCGCAAGGCGCGGCTGCGTGCGCTGGCGCCGAATGAGCGGGCGATCGGCGCGGCGACGGTGAACGCCGACGCCGGCGGCGGCGACGCGGCAGGCCATGCCTCGGCCGGCCCGGGTGCCGCCACCGGGCAGTCCGGCGGGTCCTAGGGTATTCCCGCGCCGGCGCGCACACCGACGGCGCGATCGGGCGCCATTACACTGGCAGCGGTCCAGAGGACTTCATCTAACGTGTCGTCCTGGTGTTGTCTTAAGGGGGCCCGCCGTTTAGCATCGCCGTTTAGCGTTGCAAAAATCGAACGATCATTCAGAAACCAGGAGACGGCATATGGAAAAGCAGTGGCTGAAATACTATCCGGCAGGCGTCCCCGCCGAGATCGACGCCAGCCAGTACCGGTCGCTTGCCCAACTGCTGGAGGAATCCTTTCGGGACTACGCGGACCGGCGTGCCTTCGTCTGCATGGACAAGGCGATCACCTATGCCGAGCTGGACCGGCTGTCCGGCCACTTCGCCGCCTGGCTGCAGGCGCGCGGACTGAAGCCCGGCGCGCGCGTCGCGATCATGATGCCGAACGTGCTGCAATACCCGGTGGTGCTGGCCGGCGTGCTGCGCGCCGGCATGGTCGTCGTCAACGTCAATCCGCTGTACACGCCGCGCGAGCTCGAGCACCAGCTCAAGGACAGCGGCGCCGAGGCGATCGTGATCCTGGAGAACTTCGCCGCCACGCTGCAGCAGGTGCTGTCGGCCACGCCGGTCAAGCACGTGGTGGTGGCCAGCATGGGCGACATGCTCGGCGGCCTGAAGGGCGCGGTGGTCAACTTCGTCGTGCGCAACGTCAAGAAGATGGTGCCCGCGTGGGAGCTGCCGAACTGCGTGCGCTTCCCCACGGCGCTGGCCGAGGGCAGCCGGCTGCAGCGCAAGCCCGTCGATACCGGCCCGGACGACATCGCCTTCCTGCAGTACACCGGCGGCACCACCGGCGTGTCCAAGGGCGCGGTGCTGCTGCACCGGAACGTGGTCGCCAACGTGCTGCAGTCGCATGCGTGGATGCAGCCCGCGCTGGCCAAGGGCGCGCCGATCGACCAGGTGGTGACGATCACCGCGCTGCCGCTGTATCACATCTTCGCGCTGACGGTCTGCGGGCTGCTGGGCATGCGCAGCGGCGGCCTGAGCGTGCTGATTCCGAATCCGCGCGATATCCCGGGCTTCATCAAGGAGCTGCAGAAGTACCGCTTCCACATGTTCCCGGCCGTCAACACGCTGTACAACGCGCTGATCAACCATCCGGACATCGACAAGGTCGATTTCTCGGGGCTGCGCGTGGCCAACGGCGGTGGCATGGCGGTGCAGGAGGCGGTGGCCAAGAAATGGCTGGCCAAGACCGGCTGCCCGATCATCGAAGGCTATGGCCTGTCCGAGACCTCGCCGTCGGCGACCTGCAATCCGACCGACAGCGACGCCTTCTCGGGCACCATCGGACTGCCGCTGCCGTCCACGGAAATCGCCATCCGCGACGACGACGGCCGCGACGTGCCGCTGGGCCAGCCGGGCGAGATCTGCATCCGCGGACCGCAGGTGATGGCCGGCTACTGGAACCGGCCGGACGAGACCGCCAAGGTCATGACGCCGGACGGCTTCTTCAAGACCGGCGATATCGGCATCATCGACGAGCGCGGCTATACCCGCATCGTCGACCGCAAGAAGGACATGATCCTGGTGTCGGGCTTCAACGTGTACCCGAACGAGATCGAGGGCGTGGTCGCGGAGTGCCCGGGCGTGCTCGAGGTCGCGGCGGTCGGCGTGCCGGACGAACACTCGGGCGAGGTGGTCAAGCTGTTCGTCGTCAGGAAGGATCCGGCGCTGACCGAGCAGGACGTGATCGCGTTCTGCAAGGACCGGCTGACGGGCTACAAGCGGCCGAAGTACGTCGAGTTCCGCACCGAACTGCCGAAGACCAACGTCGGCAAGATCCTGCGCCGCGAGCTGCGCGATTCGCGCAAGGCCGCCTGATCGCCGCCACGGCGCCGACGATGCCGACGATGCCGGCGCCGGCTCAGCACTCGTTGGACGGCGCCAGCCCCGGCTCGCGCCGTCCGTCCGCGTAGACCACGCGCACGCAGCTGCCGACATCGAGCCCTGGCGCCGCCGGGCCGTTGACCGTCGCAGCGGTGCCGTCGTTCAGCTTGATCTCGTAGGCAAAGATGTCGACTTGCTGCACCGGCGGGCGATTCAGCAGCCGGCCCAGGTCGAACGCCAGCCCGACCCCGACGCCGCCACCGCTCCAGCCGCCCCCGCTGGCGGCGCCCACCCCCACGCCATAGCCGGAATAGCCGCGCGCCTGTTCGACGTCGACGCGCGTGACGAAGCGTTTCTCGGCGATCCTGCCCAGCTTGACGGTGGCGTTGACCGGCGTGATCTGCGGCGCCGGCGGCGCGCTCGGCGACCTGGCGCAGGCACCGGTGAGGACGGCCACGGCGGCGGCCATGGCGGCCACCGCGGCCGTCCTCGCGGGCGCCGGCTGGCGCAAGACACGCAACGCTTGCGCTTGCGGCCGCTGTTGCAACCTCGGTTGCGGCATCAGGGATTTCATGCGGACACCAGTGTCGATTTGAGGCGGCCCAGCAGCTTGAACAGCGCGCGCCGCTCGGTCTCGGCGAGCCCTTCGAACAGCTGCTCGACCCATTGCTCGTGCGCGCGCGCCATGCGCGTGAAGGCCGCGCGGCCGGCCGGCGTCAGCCGGATCAGATAGGCGCGCCGGTCGTTGGCGAGCGGCTCGCGCGAAACCAGCCCTTCCTGCTGCAGCTGATCGGTGATGCCGGTCACGTTGCCGCCGGTCACCATCATGCGGCGCGACAGCTCGCCCATCTTCAGGCCCTCGGGATGGCGCTCGAGCTGCGCCATCAGGTCGAAGCGAGGCAGCGTGCAGCCGAACGATTCGCGCAGCCGGCCGCGGATATCGGCCTCGACCAGGTTGGTGCAGGTCAGCAGACGCAGCCACAGGCGCAGCGCCTCGTGGCTGGCGTCATCGGCGCGGGTTTCGAGATCGACTGGCGCCGCGTTGGGCGCGGCGTCGGCGGCGGAGGTCGGCATTGCAGGCGGGCATCGAAGAAAATGGTTGACGCCTGAAGTATATGCGTTTGGCCGACCGCGAGGCTGGCTCAGGCAGCCGGCGCGACCCGAGTGCGGCGAGGCGGTCAGTCGACCTTGGCGCCCGAGTCCTTGACCACCTTGGCCCACTTGGTGGTTTCCGCGCGGATATGCTGCGCGAACTGCTCCGGCGTATTGCCGACGGGCTCGGCGCCCTGGGCCTGCAGCTTTTCGCGCATCGCCGGGGTGCCCAGCGCCTTGGCGACTTCCTGCTGGATCCGCGACACGATCGCGGGCGGCGTGCCGGCCGGCGCCAGCAGGCCGAACCAGGAACTGGCCTCGTAGCTGGGCAGCTTCGCGGCCTGCGCGATGGTCGGCAGGTCGGGCAGCGCCGGCGACGGCCTGGCGCTCGTTACCGCCAGTGCCTTCAGCTTGCCGGCCTTGATCAGCGACATCGACGACGGCAGGTTGTCGAACATCACCTGCATGGTGCCGCCGGCCAGATCGGTCAGCGCCGGGCCGCTGCCCTTGTACGGGAAGTGGACCATGAAGGTCCGGGTCTGCGTCTTGAACAGTTCGCCGGCCAGGTGGATCGAGGTGCCGTTGCCGCTCGAGGCCATGTTCAGCTTGCCGGGATTGGCTCGCGCGTACGCGATCAGGTCGTTGACGCTGTTGATCTTGTTCTGCTGCGCGAACGCCGGGTTCAACACCAGCACGTTGGGCACCGCGGCGACCAGCGTGATCGGCGCGAAGTCCTTGATCGGGTCGTACGGCAGCTTGCCGTACAGCGACTGGTTGATGCCATGCGTGCCGACCGTGCCCATCAGCAGCGTATAGCCGTCGGGCTCGGCCTTCGAGACGATCTCCGCGCCGATATTGCCTCCCGCGCCGGGACGGTTGTCGACCACCACGTTCCAGCCCGGCAGCTTCGACAGCTCGGCGGCGACCGCGCGCGCCAGGATGTCGGTGGTGCCGCCGGGGGCGAAGGGTACGACCATGCGGATCGGTTTGGCGGGATAGCTGCCGGGATCGGCGGCGTGCGCGGGAATCTGCCATGCCGTCGCGGCGAGCCCGCTCAGGGTGGCGGCCAGGGTCAGGCGCAGCGCGCGGCGGCGGGTTGCTTGCATCGGTTCGTCTCCTCGGGCGCCTGCTGGCGCATCGTCTTGTGCCTGCCGGCGGGCCGACGGGACTGCTGCATTCTAGTGGCGCCGGCGCAGCGCTGCCGATGAGGTGAAGCCCTATGGCAGCACGGCGCGGCCAACAAAAAAGGCACCCGGAGGTGCCTTTCGAAAGCGGGCGTGCCCGCGGTGTTGCCGTTGTTCTTAGAACTTGTGGCGGATGCCGATGCCCACGCCGACCATATTGTCTTCGCCGGCGCCCAGCGGGTAGCCGTTGGCGAAGCTGATCACGGCGCTGTCGAAGTTCAGGCCGGCGTTCTTCGTGTAGGCCGCGGTCAGGTAGATGTCGGTCCGCTTGGTGATGTTGTAGTCCGCCACGAAGCTGACCTGCCACGGGTTCGGAGCGTTGACGCCGTTCAGGTTCTTGACGTCGGCGTAGTAGTACGCCAGCGTCAGGCCCAGCGCGGCGGTGGCCTGGTAGTTGGCGCCGGCCCAGTAGTAGTCGTCGCGATAGATGGTGGCGTCGTTCGGGGCCTTGTTCTGGCCCCAACGATAGCCGGCCATCAGCTTGGCCGGGCCGAACGCGTAGCTGGCCGCGGCGCCTGCCTTGCGGAACGTCGCGGTGTCGCCGCCGGTGTTGGCCACCGTCGGGTTCGACTGGTCGTAGGCGATGGTTACGCCCAGCGGACCGGCCGCGTACGCCACCGCGCCACCGTAGCCGGTGTCGCGCCGGAACTGGCCCGGGACTTCGCCGGTGCCGGCCACGCCGTTGCCGAACGACCAGTGCGCGATGGCCGTGACCGGACCGAACTTGCCGGTGTACTTGGCGGTGTTGTCCGAACGGAAGTTGGTGCCCAGCTGATAGGCGATCGGTTCATACTGCGTCGCGTAGCCGGTCGGCGAGAAGTTGGCGAACGCATCGAACATCGAGGTGTACTGGCGGCCGAAGGTGAAGCGGCCGACCTGGTTGCTCTCGATCCCGACGTACGCCTGACGACCGAACAGGCGGCCGCCCTGCTGCATGCGGCCATCATCGACGCCGAAGCCGCTTTCGAGCACGAACAGCGCCTTCATGCCACCGCCGAGATCCTCCACGCCGCGCAGACCCCAGCGCGAACCGGACAGGCCACCGGAAGTCACCCCGAACTTGTTCTCTCCACGACCCGGAAATCCGGCCGTGCCGGCCGCGGTCGAAGACATGTTGCTGACGTATTCGATGTTGGCGTCGACCACCCCGTACAGCGTGACGCTCGATTGGGCCTGTGCGGTGCCGGCGAAAGCGCCGAGCGCGGCCAATGCAAGAAGCGACTTCTTCATGCTGGTTTATCTCCTGTAGTAAGAATTATTGGTGTGATGCGCGAGGCAGCCTCCTGAGCTCTCCATGGCCCACGCACCCAACTTCGCGAGAAGTTGTCAGGTACTGTAACAAACGGCCTTGTTTGCACAATCGCACAGTCGTTCTATTGTCGGCTTTTCACAACTCAGGGTTTTGGAGTAGCCCGCCAGCCCAAGCCAGTACTGGCAAGGCGCCCGGTGCGGGACGTCCGAAACGGGGGCGGTACAATGCGGGAATTCCCCGAACCGACCCAAGGCGGCTCGTCGTCACTTTCACCGTCACGCGTGCCGCCTCCGCCGTACCGACATGGACAAGCTGATCCACGAATTCGACGTCGCCCTGCGCGCCATCACCGGCGCGACCCGAGCGGGGCGGCCCAGCCCGGCCGAGCCGCTGGGCGAGCATGACGACACGCAACTCGACGCCGGGGAGCGCCGGCATGTCGCCGGGCTGATGCGGGTCAACCATGTCGGCGAGGTCTGCGCCCAGGCGCTGTACCAGGCGCAGAAGCTGACCGCCCGCGATGGCGCGGTGCGCGCGCAGATGGATGCCGCCGCGCGCGAGGAAGAGGATCACCTCGGCTGGTGCGCCGAGCGCCTGCGCGAACTGGGCTCGCGACCGAGCCTGCTGAACCCGCTGTGGTATGCCGGCGCCTTCGCCATCGGCTGGCTGGCCGGACGCGCCGGCGACCGCGCCAGCCTGGGCTTCGTGTCCGAGACCGAGCGCCAGGTCGAGCAGCACCTGACCGGCCATCTCGAGCAACTGCCCGCCGCCGACGCGCGCTCGCGCGCGATCCTCGAGCAGATGCGCGACGACGAGGCCCGCCACGGCGCCAGCGCGCGCGAAGCGGGGGGTATCACGCTGCCGGCCCCGGTACGTGCGGCGATGCGCGCGGCCTCGCGCGTGATGACCACCACCGCCTATCGGATCTGACCGGTCATCCCGAACTCGCGCGCGGCGCCGGACCGCCTGGACCGGCCCGCGCTGCGGGCTCGCCCCAAGGGCCCCCGGCACC
Source organism: Cupriavidus sp. JZ107 (assembly GCF_053903255.1). Taxonomy (NCBI): domain Bacteria; kingdom Pseudomonadati; phylum Pseudomonadota; class Betaproteobacteria; order Burkholderiales; family Burkholderiaceae; genus Cupriavidus; species Cupriavidus sp. JZ107. Next base: position 432,526 of record NZ_CP096481.1, read on the forward strand.
GAATCGTTGTATCCTTTGGCCGGGCTCGGGACCGCGGTATTTCCTTGCGCCAGCGACTTCTCCCCTCGTAGTTCTCAGGTGGTTTCTCGGCTTTCTCCCCTAAGACCTTCATTTCATTAGGAATTCACCTTCCTGGTGCGCGCTCGCGCTGCGCTAAGTCATTGTTCTGATTCCGAAAAACGCCTTTTTGGCACCGTTGACGAGCCTTGACCGCCCAATAGGCTTCCTCTAAAGTGGGGAATAGTGTGAGGAAGTGTATTTTTGTGTGAGGAAAGGGCTTCGGTGTGGGATGATGTGCACTAGCCGAAGCGGACCAGTCAACGCCACGCCAAGCCGCCGCAGGCAGGCGCGGGACGGGGGTGAACTTGTTTCAGGGAGCATCGGCGCTCTCCCTCGATGCCAAGGGTCGGATGTCGATTCCGACGCGGCACCGGGAAGCGCTGCAACAACAGGCCGAGGGCCGGGTGACGCTGACCAAGCACCCGGATGGATGCCTGCTGCTCTTTCCCCGGCCGGAATGGGAAACCTTTCGCACACGGATTGCGGCGTTGCCGATGGACGCGCACTGGTGGAAGCGCATTTTTCTGGGCAATGCCGCGGACGTCGAAATGGACAGCGCCGGGCGCGTGCTGATCGCGCCGGAGCTGCGCAGCGCCGCCATGCTGGACAAGGAAGTGATGCTGCTCGGCATGGGCAGCCATTTCGAGGTCTGGGATGCCGCGACCTACGCCGCCAAGGAACAGCAGGCGATGGCCCAGGGCATGCCTGAAGCATTGAAGAACTTCTCTTTCTGAAGTGGTTATGGAACCGACCCGTACGCCGGGGCCCACCCCCCTGCGCCATCGCACCGTGCTGCTCGACGAAGCCGTCGATGCGCTCGTGTGGCGGCCCGACGGCGTGTACGTGGACGGTACCTTCGGCAGGGGAGGGCACAGCCGGGCCGTGCTGGCGCGGCTGGGACCCGAAGGGGCACTGGTCGCCTTCGACAAGGATCCGGCAGCAATCGCAGAAGCGGGCACCATCAAGGATGCCCGCTTCTCTATTGAGCACGCGAGCTTCGCCGCCATGGGCGAGCGCCTGGCCGGCGCGAAGGTCGCGGGCGTGCTGCTCGACCTGGGGATCAGCTCGCCCCAGATCGACGACGCAGCGAGGGGGTTTTCGTTTCGGTTCGAGGGCCCGCTCGACATGCGCATGGACACCACGCGCGGCATCACTGCCGCCGAGTGGCTGGCGCAGGCCGACGAGCAGGACATCGCGAGGGTGATACGAGACTATGGGGAAGAACGGTTTGCTGTACAGATTGCAAAGGCGATTGTTGCTCGCCGGAGCGAACCCGGCGATGGCGGACGCCTCGCCACTACTGCCGACCTTGCCGCGCTCGTGGCGAAAGCCGTCAAGACACGCGAGAAGGGTCAGGACCCTGCGACCCGCACCTTTCAGGCTCTACGGATTTTCATCAATCAAGAGCTTGCGGACCTCGAAAGCGGTCTGAGCGCGGCCTACGATCTGCTCGAGGTAGGGGGACGGCTGGTGGTGATCAGCTTTCATTCGCTGGAGGACCGCATCGTCAAGCGGTTCATGCAGGCGCACGCACGCCCGCAGCAGGACGCCGATCCGGCGCTGCGGCGCGCGCCGCTGCGCGCGGCCGACCTGCCCCAGCCCACGATGAAGCTGCTCGGCCGGCTCAAGCCCGGCCCCCAGGAAGTCGCCGACAATCCCCGCGCGCGCTCGGCCGTGATGCGCGTCGCTGAAAAACTGGCGCCCGCGGCGCCGACACCGCAGGGCGGGGCGCGCGCATGAACCGCCTGACCTTCTTCCTGCTCGGCGCACTGATCCTGTGCGCGCTGTCGCTGGTCAGCGCCCAGCACGAGGCGCGCACGCTGTTCGTCGCGCTCGAGCGCGAGCAGTCGGAGGAGCGCCAGCTCGAGACCGAGTGGTCGCGGCTGCAATACCAGCAGAGCGCGCTGTCCAAGAGCGCGCGCATCGCCGACGCGGCCCGCGCGCAATTGAAGATGTCGCCGGTCAGCCCGGGCCGCACCCAATACCTGCAGGGCATCGTGCTGCCGCGCGCCGAGGGCGCCGCGGCCGGCGAAGGGGCCAATGGCGCAGACAAGCAGCAGTCCAGCGCCAACGCGGAGGCCCGTCCATGACGATGGCCCGCCCCAGCCTGAACCGCCCGCGCGCCGCGCGGCCGGCCGCCACGCGTCCGCGCTCCGGTCAGTTCTCGGCCAGCCCGGTGCTCGGCCTGCGCCTGCCGATGTGGCGCTCCAAGCTGGTGGTGTTCCTGATGTTCGCGGCGTTCGTCGCGCTGGCCGTGCGCGCGCTGTGGATCCAGGGCCCCGGCAACCAGTTCTACGAGGCCGAGGGCAAGAAGCGCTTCCAGCGCACGCTCGAGCTGCCCGCCACGCGCGGCAAGATCCTGGACCGTAACGGCCTGGTGCTGGCCACCAGCCTGCCGGTCAAGGCGATCTGGGCCGTGCCCGAGGACGTACCGTCGAGCCTCGATGCAAGCAAGCTGCGCCAGCTCGCCCGGCTGCTCGACATGTCCGAGAAGGAGCTGCGCAAGAAGCTGACCGAGGACAAGAGCTTCGTCTACCTGAAGCGCCAGGTGCTGCCCGATGTCGCCGAGAAAATCGCCGCGCTGAAGATCGACGGCGTGCACCAGAGCGGCGAGTACAAGCGCTTCTACCCGGAAGGCGAGGCGATGGCGCACATCGTCGGCTTCACCAACGTCGAGGACCGCGGCCAGGAAGGCATGGAGCTGGCCCGCGAAGGCGTGCTGGCCGGCAAGGCCGGCGCGCGCCAGGTCATCAAGGACCGGCTCGGCCGCGTGGTCGAGGACATCGGCGTGCTGCGCAGCCCGCGCGACGGCCAGGACCTGCAGCTGTCGATCGACGCCAAGATCCAGTACCTGGCCTTCAACGAGGTCAAGGCGGTGGCCGAGCGCAGCAAGGCCAAGGCGGCCAGCGCGGTGGTGCTCGACGCGCAGACCGGCGAGGTGCTGGCGCTGGCCAACTGGCCCAGCTACAACCCGAACGACCGCGCGCGCCTGTCCGGCGAGCAGCTGCGCAACCGCGTGCTGACCGACACCTTCGAGCCCGGGTCGATGATGAAGCCGATCACCGCCGCGCTCGCGCTGCAACTGAAGCGCGTGACGCCGTCGACGGTGTTCCAGACCGACGGCCGCTACACCTTCGAACGCGCGACGATCTCGGATACCCACAACTACGGGCCGCTGACCGTCGCCGGCGTGATCCAGAAGTCCAGCAACATCGGCACCATCAAGATGGCGATGCTGATGAAGCCGCAGGAAATGTGGGACATGTTCACCAGCCTGGGCCTGGGCCAGGCGCCCAAGCTCGGCTTCCCCGGCGCCGCCGCCGGCCGCGTGCGCCCGTACAAGAGCTGGCGGCCGATCGAGCAGGCGACGATGTCGTACGGCTACGGCCTGTCGGTGTCGCTGATGCAGATGGCGCACGCCTATACGATCTTTGCCCACGACGGCGAACTGATCCCGATCACGATGTTCCGCACCGACGGTCCGGCCAGCGGAGAGCGCGTGATCTCGCCCCAGGTCGCGCGCGATGTGCGTGGCATGCTGGAAATGGTGACGGCTCCGGGCGGCACCGCGACGCAGGCCCAGGTGATGGGCTACCGCGTCGGCGGCAAGACCGGCACCGCCTACAAGCACGTCGGCCGCGGCTACGACCGCAGCAAGTACCGCGCCTCGTTCATCGGCCTGGCGCCGATGTCGAACCCGCGCATCATCGTCGCCGTCAGCGTCGACGAGCCGACCTCCGGCAGCCACTATGGCGGCGCGGTTGCCGGCCCGGTGTTCGCCGCGATCACCGGCGGCACGCTGCGCGCGCTGAACGTCCAGCCCGATTCGCCGATCCGGCAACTGGTGGTCACCGAGAGCGTGCCCGAGACCCTGCCCGATACGCCGCCCGAAACCCTGTCCGCCCGCGGATCCGGGAGCACCGCCCGATGACCGCCCGCAGCAAGCACGCCGCCCTCGAACAGGCCGCTGCCAAGGCAGCGGCCTGGTTGCGCCAGCACGCAGCGGACACGGCCCGCCTGACCGGCGACACGCGCCGGCTGCGCCAGGGCGACGTCTTCTTCGCCTATGTGCTCGGCAACGCGCGCCTGTCGACCGACGCCCGCCCGTATATCGCCGAGGCGCTGGCGCGCGGCGCCGCCGCGGTGGTCTACGAGAGCCGCGGTTACGACTGGCCGCATGGCGACGCCGTGCCGCATCTGCCGATCGAAGGGCTGGAGCGGCTGGCCGGGCCGATCGCCGCCGCCTGGTACGGCAACGCGGCGCGCGGCCTCGCGATCACCGGCATCACCGGCACCAACGGCAAGACCTCGTGCAGCCAGTGGCTCGCGCGCGTGCTGCAGGCCGCCGGCACCCGTTGCGCGACGATCGGCACGCTCGGCAGCGGCTTTCCGGACGCGCTGCAGCACACCGGCTTCACCACGCCCGATGCGGTCCAGCTGCAGGACAGCCTGGCCGAGCTGCATGCGGCCGGCGCGGCCGCGGTGGCGATGGAAGTGTCCTCGCACGGTCTCGAGCAGGGCCGCGTCGCCGGCACGCCGTTCCAGGTCGCGGTGCTGACCAACCTGACCCAGGACCACCTCGACTATCACGGCACCATGGCCGAGTACGAGGCGGCCAAGACGCTGCTGTTCCATTGGCCGAAGCTGCAGGCCGCGGTAATCAACCGCGACGACGCGATGGGCCGGCGCCTGCTGGCGGCCGGCATGGCGGCGCGGCAGGTGATCGAGTACGGCATCGGCGGCCCCGCCGGCGCGACCGGCTTCAGCGGCGGCGCGGCGTGGCTGCGCGCGACCGGCGTCAAGGCGACCCCGACCGGCACCGTGTTCAAGGTCGACGGCAGCTTCGGCAGCGCCGAGGTCACCACGCCGCTGATCGGCGAGTTCAACGTCAGCAATCTGCTGGCCGTGCTCGGCGCGGCGCTGGCCAACGGCGTCGCCTGGGACGCGGCGCTGGCCGCGCTGCGCGCGCTGCGCCCCGTGGACGGCCGCATGGAGCTGTTCGGCGGCCAGGAAGGGCCGCTGGCCGTGGTTGACTACGCGCATACGCCCGACGCGCTGGAGAAGACGTTGAACGCGCTGCGGCCGGTGGTGGCGGCGCGCCAGGGCCGGCTGTGGTGCGTGTTCGGCTGCGGCGGCGACCGCGATCCGGGCAAGCGCCCGCAGATGGGGGCGGTGGCCGAACGCCTGGCCGACGAGGTGGTGCTGACCAGCGACAACCCGCGCAGCGAGGACCCGCAGGCGATCCTCGATGCGATCGCCGACGGCATGCGCGACTTCCGCCGTGGCCGCCAGATCGAGGACCGCGCCGCGGCGATCCTCTATGCGGTCAAGCATGCCGGCGCAAACGACGTGGTGCTGGTGGCCGGCAAGGGCCACGAGGCCACGCAGGAAATCCAGGGCCGCAAGCGGCCGTTCTCCGATCGCGAACATGTGCGCCTGGCGCTCGCGGCGCGCGGAGTCTCGGCATGAGCATCGGCATGAGTCACGAGATGAAGGCGATGGCCAATCCGGAACAGGCGATGACCGACCTGCAGCAGGCCGCGGGCTGGATCGCCGGCGCGCGCGTGGAAGGCGATGGCACACGGCGGTTTACCCGCGTGCATACCGACAGCCGTACCGTCGAGCCCGGCGACCTGTTCGTCGCGCTGCGCGGCGAGCGCTTCGACGCGCACGATTTCATTGCCGACGTGGCCGCCAAGGGCGCCGCCGCGGTGCTGGTCGAGCGCGATGTCTCCGCCGCGGCGCCGGGCTTGCCGGCGATCGTGGCACTCGACACGCGCATCGCGCTGGGCCAGCTCGGTGCCGGCTGGCGCGCCCGCTTCACGCTGCCGACGGTGGCGGTGACCGGCAGCAACGGCAAGACCACGGTCAAGGAAATGATCGCGGCGATCTTCGCCGCGGCGGTCGGCGAGCCGCAGCGGCTCGCCACCGGCGGCAACCTGAACAACGACATCGGGCTGCCGCTGACGGTGCTGCGGCTGCGTCCGAGCCACCGGCTCGCGGTGCTCGAGCTCGGCATGAACCATCCGGGCGAGACCGCAACGCTGGCGGCGATCGCGCAGCCCACGGTCGCGGTGATCACCAACGCGCAGCGCGAACACCAGGAATTCATGGTCAGCGTCGAGGCCGTCGCGCACGAGCACGCCAGCATCCTGGCCGCGCTGCCGGCCGACGGCACCGCGGTGTTCCCGGTGGACGCGGCCAGCGGCGGCGCGCATGCCGGCATCTGGCGCGCCGCCGCCGGCAGCCGGCCGGTGCTGACCTTCGGCCTGGCCGAGGGCGGCAACGGCGGCAACGGCGGCCAGGCCGACGTCAGCGCCGAAGTGAGCCTGGACGATGGCGTGCAGCGGCTGCGGGTGCGCGCGCCCGGCCGTGCCTTCGAGGTCCGGCTGGCGCTGCTCGGCATGCACAACGTGCGCAATGCGCTGGCGGCGATCGCCTGCGCGCTGGCCGCCGGCGTCGAGATCGACGCGATCCAGCGCGGCCTGGCCGGCTTCGCGCCGGTCAAGGGCCGGCTGCAGGTCAAGCGCGCCGCTGTCGGCACCGTGGTGATCGACGACACCTACAACGCCAACCCCGACTCGATGCGCGCTGCCATCGACGTGCTGGCCGGCTTCGCGCCGCCGCGCGTGCTGGTGATTGGCGACATGGGCGAGGTCGGCGATCAGGGACCGGCGTTCCACGCCGAGATCGGCGCCTATGCGCACGCGCGCGGCATCGAGACGCTGTGGGCCACCGGCGAGGCCTCGCCGCATGCGGTGCAGGCGTTCGGCGAGGGCGCGCGGCACTTTGCCGGCGCCGGCGAACTGGCGGCGACGCTGGCCGCGGATGCCGACGGCACCGTCGCGCGCGCGAGCGCGGTGTTGGTCAAGGGTTCGCGCTTCATGCGGATGGAACGCATGGTGGACGCGCTGGTGGCGCCGCCGGCGCCGGCGACGCAGGGTTGATGCTGAACGGTAGTGAAGCTTAACGATTGATTGGAATTGGCCGCAGGCCCCGAACCAGGGACACCGCGGCAGCAGACTGGAAACCGAAGAACGATGTTATTGGCCCTGGCCCAATGGCTGCAAGATGACTACAGCTTCCTGCGGGTCGTCAACTATCTGACCTTCCGCGCCGTGATGGCCAACCTCACGGCGCTGGTGATCGGCCTCGCGCTCGGTCCGTGGGTGATCCGCAAGCTGACCGAAATGAAGATCGGCCAGGCGGTGCGCACGATCGGCCCGCAGACCCATCTGGTCAAGTCCGGCACGCCGACCATGGGCGGCGTGCTGGTGCTGCTGTCGATCGGCATCTCGACGGTGCTGTGGTGCGACTGGGGCAACCGCTTCGTCTGGGTGGTGATGCTGGTGACGTTCGGCTACGGCGCGATCGGCTGGGTCGACGACTACCGCAAGGTCGTCTACCGGGATCCGCGCGGCATGTCGAGCGGCGAGAAGTATTTCTGGCAAACGCTGATCGGGCTGGTCGCCGCGGTCTATCTGGCCTTCTCGATTTCCGAGGCGAGCAACGTCAAGGTGTGGGAGCTGTTCCTCAGCTGGGTCGAGGGCGGGCTGTCGCTGGACATGCCCTACAAGTCGAACCTGCTGGTGCCCTTCTTCAAGGAGGTCAGCTATCCGCTCGGCGTGGCCGGCTTCATCGTGCTGACCTATTTCGTGATCGTCGGCTCGAGCAACGCGGTCAACCTGACCGACGGCCTCGACGGCCTGGTGATCATGCCGGTGGTGCTGGTCGGCAGCGCGCTCGGCGTGTTCGCCTACGTGATGGGCAATGCGGTCTACAGCAAGTACCTGCTGTTCCCGCATATCCCGGGCGCCGGCGAGCTGCTGATCTTCTGCTCGGCGATGGCTGGCGCCGGCCTCGCGTTCCTGTGGTTCAACGCGCATCCGGCGCAGGTGTTCATGGGCGATGTCGGCGCGCTGGCGCTGGGCGGGGCGCTCGGCACCATCGCCGTGATCGTGCGCCAGGAGATCGTGCTGTTCGTGATGGGCGGCGTGTTCGTCGCCGAGACGGTGTCGGTGATGCTGCAGGTCACCTGGTTCAAGTTCACCAAGCGGCGTTATGGCGAAGGACGGCGGCTGTTCCGCATGGCGCCGCTGCACCACCACTTCGAGTTGAGCGGGTGGAAGGAAACGCAGGTCACGGTCCGCTTCTGGGTGATCACGCTGCTGCTGGTGCTGATCGGCCTCTCGACGCTGAAGTTGCGCTGAAGCCGGACTGACTGAATTCGCGCGGATGCGCGTTCGCAAGATCGATCGACGACAGGAAATCAAAGGCAGGAAACGAAGTGTTTGGCGAGTTGCAGACCCCTGATGTGCTGGTACTGGGCCTCGGTGAATCGGGCCTGGCGATGGCGCGCTGGTGCGGCCGGTATGGCTGCGCGCTGCGCGTCGCCGATACCCGTCCGGCGCCCGCCAATCTTGCCTTCCTGCAGGCCGAGCTGCCCTCGGCCGAATTCGTCGGCGGCCCGTTCACCGCCGCGCTGCTCGACGGCATCGGGCTGATCGCGATCAGCCCGGGCCTGTCGCCGGCCGAAGCCGACACCGGCGCGCTGCTGGACGCGGCGCGCGAGCGCGGCATCCCGGTGTGGGGTGAGATCGAACTGTTCGCGCGCGCGCTGGCGCATCTGCAGGCCGAAGCGGGCTACGCGCCGAAGCTGCTGGCGATCACCGGCACCAACGGCAAGACCACCACCACCGCGTTGACCGGCCGGCTGGTCGAGCGCGCCGGCAAGACCGTCGCGGTGGCCGGCAATATCAGCCCGTCGGCCCTGGACAAGCTGTCGGCCTGCATCGCCTCGGCGACGCTGCCCGATGTCTGGGTGCTCGAACTGTCGAGCTTCCAGCTGGAGACCACGCATACGCTGGCGCCGCACGCGGCCGCGGTGCTGAACGTCACGCAGGACCACCTGGACTGGCACGGCACGATGCAGGCCTACGCGGCGGCCAAGCAGCGCATCTTCGGGCCGGCCGGCGGCGATGGTTCGCAGTGCGTGCAGGTGCTGAACCGCAACGACCGCCTGACGATGGAGATGGCGCGCCCGGGCACCGTGCCGGTGACCTTCGGCACCGACCTGCCGGAAGTGCCGGGCAGCTTCGGCATCCTGCGCGAGGGCGGCATGCCCTGGCTGGTGCTGGCCGAACCCGATGGCGAGGCCGACGAGGCGAAGCCGCGCCGCCGCAAGGGCGCCGCCGGCGACGAGGCCGCGCCGGTGCCGGTGCGGCACAAGCGCCTGATGCCGGCCGACGCGCTGCACATCCGCGGCATGCACAACGCCACCAACGCGATGGCGGCGCTGGCACTGTGCCGCGCCATCGATCTGCCGCTGAACGCGCTGCTGCACGGCCTGCGCGAATACCGCGGCGAACCGCACCGGGTCGAGTGGCTCGCCACGATCGACGATGTCGAGTACTTCGACGACAGCAAGGGCACCAATGTCGGCGCGACCGTCGCCGCGCTGTCCGGGCTGGACAAGCGCGTGGTGCTGATCGCCGGGGGCGAGGGCAAGGGCCAGGACTTCTCGCCGCTGGCCGCGCCGGTCGCGCAGTACGCGCGCGCGGTGGTGCTGATCGGCAAGGCCGCCGCCGAGTTGCGCGCGGCGCTGGAAGGCACCGGCGTCGCGCTGCTCGATGCGGGTTCGCAGGAGGGTGCGCTGGAGGCCGCGGTGCGGCTGGCCGCCGAGCAGGCGCAGCCGGGCGACGTGGTGCTGCTGTCGCCGGCCTGCGCGAGCCTGGACATGTTCCGCAACTACGTGCACCGCGCGCAGGTGTTCCGCGCCGCGGTCGAAGAACTGGCGCTGTCCCGGGGGATCATGCCATGAGCGAGATGCAGGCAGAGCGCCAGGCCAAGCGCAGCGGCTTCGTCGGCGCCACCATCGTCGGCGCGACCATCGGCAACGCCTGGGAAGGGCTGCGCGATGCGGTGTCGGGCGTCAAGCCGACCCGTTCACGGATGATGGAATACGACCAGCCGCTGCTGTGGGTCGCGATCGTGCTGCTGTCGCTCGGCCTGGTGATGGTCTACTCGGCGACGATCGCGCTGCCCGATTCGCCGCGCTTTGCCAATTACCGCGAGAGCCATTTCCTGATCCGCCATGCGTTCTCGCTGCTGATCGGGTTGGGCGTCGGCCTGCTGGCCTTCCAGATCCCGGTCAAGTACTGGGATCGCTATGCGCCCAAGCTGTTCGTGCTGGCGCTGATCCTGCTGATCATCGTGCTGGTGCCCTTCATCGGCAAGGGCGTCAACGGCGCGCGCCGCTGGATTCCGCTGGGCCTGATGAACTTCCAGCCGTCCGAGCTGATGAAGCTGGCGGTGGTGCTGTACGCGGCCAACTACACGGTGCGCAAGCAGGAATGGATGCAGAGCCTGGGCAAGGGCTTCCTGCCGATGGGCGTCGCGGTGGCGGTGGTCGGCATGCTGCTGCTGCTCGAGCCCGACATGGGCGCGTTCCTGGTGATCGCCGCGGTGGCGATGGGCATCCTGTTCCTCGGCGGCGTCAACGGCAAGCTGTTCGGCGCGCTGGTGGCGATCGCGGTCGGCACCTTCGCGCTGCTGATCGCGGTGTCGCCGTGGCGGCGCGAGCGGATCTTCGCCTATCTGGACCCCTGGCGCGAGGAATACGCGCTGGGCAAGGCCTATCAGCTGACCCATTCGCTGATCGCGTTCGGCCGCGGCGAATGGGCCGGGGTCGGGCTGGGCGGCAGCATCGAGAAGCTGCACTACCTGCCCGAGGCGCATACCGACTTCATCCTGGCCGTGATCGGCGAGGAACTCGGCTTCATCGGCGTGCTGGCCGCGATCGTGCTGTTCTACTGGCTGGTGCGCCGCGCCTTTTCGATCGGCCGCACCGCGCTGCAGCTGGACCGCACCTTCGCCGGCCTGGTGGCGAAGGGCATCGGCATCTGGATCGGCTGGCAGGCCTTCATCAACATGGGCGTGAACCTGGGACTGCTGCCGACCAAGGGGCTGACGCTGCCGATGGTCAGCTATGGCGGGTCCGGGATCCTGATGAACTGTGTGGCGTTGGCGCTGCTGCTGCGCATCGATTACGAAAACCGCGTATTGATGCGTGGAGGGAAGGTATGAGTTCCACGCAGCAGCGCACGCTCCTCGTGATGGCGGGCGGCACCGGGGGCCATGTGTTCCCGGGGCTCGCCGTCGCGCATGCGTTGCGCGCGCAGGGCTGGCGCGTGGTCTGGCTCGGCAACCGCACCGGCATGGAAGCGACGCTGGTGCCGAAGCACGATATCCCGATGGAGTTCATCCAGTTCGGCGGGCTGCGCGGCAAGGGACTGCTGACCAAGCTGCTGCTGCCGCTGAACCTGCTGCGTGCGTTCTGGCAGAGCATCGGCGCGCTGCGCCGGGTGCGCCCGAGCGTGGTGCTCGGCATGGGCGGCTATATCACCTTCCCGGCCGGCATGATGGCCTCGCTGCTGGGCCGGCCGCTGGTGCTGCACGAGCAGAACTCGATCGCGGGGCTGGCCAACAAGGTACTGGCCAGGGTCGCCGACCGCGTGCTGTGCGCATTTCCCCAGACGCTGCCCGGCGCCGAGTGGACCGGCAATCCGGTGCGCGACGAAGTGGCGGCGCTCACCGAACCGGCCGCGCGCTACGACGGCCGCCAGGGTCAGCTGCGGGTGCTGGTGGTCGGCGGCAGCCTCGGCGCCGCGGCGCTGAACTCGGTGGTGCCGCAGGCGCTGGCGATGCTGCCCGAAGGCGAGCGGCCGCTGGTGCGGCACCAGGCCGGCGTCAAGCAGATCGATACGCTGCGGGCCAATTACGCCGCGGCCGGGGTTGCGGCCGAGGCCGTGCCGTTCATCGACGACATGGCGCAGGCCTACGCCGAAGCCGATCTGGTGATCTGCCGCGCCGGCGCGATGACGGTATCGGAGGTGGCGGCAGCCGGCGTGGCGGCGCTGTTCGTGCCGTTTCCGCATGCGGTGGACGACCACCAGACGACCAACGCGCGCTTCCTGTCGGAACAGGGCGCCGCGCTGCTGGTGCAACAGGACGCATTGACCGCGGAAGGGCTGGCGCAGACGCTGGCGCAGCTGTCGCGGCCGCAATTGAAAGAGATGGCGCTGCGCGCGCGCGGACTGGCCAAGCCGGATGCGACCCGGCGCGTGGCGCAGGTCTGCAGCGAGCTGGCCAGGGATTAGTACGGGGAACCGACGGGATCGAGGTCCACCGACAAGCAGGATTCATGAAGCATATCGTCAAGAACATCCACTTCGTAGGCATCGGCGGCGCCGGCATGAGCGGCATCGCCGAGGTGCTGCTCAATCTCGGCTACCGGGTGTCCGGTTCCGACATGGGGAGCAACGCCGCGACGCGCCGCCTCGCCGCGCTGGGCGCGACGGTGATGCACGGCCACGATGCCGCGCATATCGCCGGCGCCAACGCGGTGGTGGTGTCGACCGCCGTCAGCGGCGACAACCCCGAGGTGCTGGCGGCGCGCGCCAAGCGCATTCCGGTGGTGCCGCGCGCGGTGATGCTGGCCGAACTGATGCGCCTGAAGCAGGGCGTCGCGATCGCCGGCACGCACGGCAAGACCACCACCACCAGCCTGGTGGCGTCGGTGCTGGCCGAGGGCGGGCTCGATCCGACCTTCGTGATCGGCGGCCGGCTGAACTCGGCCGGCGCCAACGCGCGGCTGGGCACCGGCGACTTCATCGTCGCCGAGGCGGACGAATCGGACGCGTCGTTCCTGAACCTGTTCCCGGTGATCGAGGTGATCACCAACATCGACGCCGACCATATGGACACCTACGGGCATGACTTTGCCCGTCTGAAGCAGGCCTTCGTCGAATTCACGCAGCGGCTGCCGTTCTACGGCATCGCGGTGCTGTGCGTCGACGATCCGAACGTGCGCGAGATCCTGCCCTTCGTGTCCAAGCCGGTAGTCCGTTACGGCTTCGCCGAGGACGCGCAGGTGCGCGCCGTCAACCCCCGCGCGGTCGACGGCCAGATGCATTTCACGGTGCTGCGCCAGCTGAACAACCATAGCGAGCCGCCGCTCGACGTGGTGCTGAACCTGCCGGGCCTGCACAACGTGCAGAACGCGCTGGCGGCGATCGCGATCGCCACCGAGCTCGAAGTGCCCGACGCCGCCATCGTCAAGGCGCTGCGCGAATTCCACGGCGTCGGCCGGCGCTTCCAGCGCTACGGCGAGGTGGCCTGCGCGGACGGCAGCGGCACCTTCACGCTGGTCGACGACTACGGCCACCACCCGGTCGAGATGGCCGCGACGCTGGCCGCCGCGCGCGGCGCGTTCCCGGGCCGCCGCCTGGTGCTGGCGTTCCAGCCGCATCGCTTCACGCGTACGCGCGACTGCTTCGAGGACTTCGTCAAGGTGCTCGGCACCGTCGACGCGCTGCTGCTGGCCGAGGTCTACGCGGCCGGCGAGGCGCCGATCGTCGCCGCCGACGGCCGCGCGCTGACGCGCGCGCTGCGCGTCGCCGGCAAGGTCGAGCCGGTCTTCGTCGAGCGGATCGACGACATGCCGCAGTCGATCCTGGACGCCGCGCGTCCGGGCGACGTGGTGGTGACGATGGGCGCCGGCACGATCGGTGCGGTGCCGGGCCTGCTGGTGTCGGGCCAGGCCGGGGCCTCATCGACGGCCACGCCTTCCACGGCATCCGCGGCATCTTCCTCTTCGCAACCCGCTGCCCAGCCAGCGTCGCAACAACCAGTGCAAGCGGCCGTGCCGCAAGCCGGAGGCCAGGCATGAGCTTCGTCCCCAATCCCCAAATCGATCCGAAGACGCTCGGCAAGGTCGGCGTGCTGATGGGCGGCCGGTCGGCCGAACGCGAAATCTCGCTGCTGTCGGGCCAGGGGGTGCTGGCCGCGCTGCGGTCGCGCGGCGTCGACGCGCATGCCTTCGATCCCGCGGTGCAAGGCGTCGCCGAACTGGCTGCGGCAGGCTTCGACCGTGTCTTCATCGCGCTGCACGGCCGCTACGGCGAGGACGGCACCATGCAAGGGCTGCTCGAGCAGCTGGGCATCCCGTACAGCGGCAGCGGCGTGCTGGCCTCCGCGCTGGCGATGGACAAGCCGGCCACCAAGCGGCTGTGGAGTACCCATGGCTTGCCGACGCCGCGCTTCGCGATGCTGACCGCCGACTGCACCGAGCGCGAGTTCGACGCGGTGGTGGCGGACCTGGGCCTGCCGCTGATCGTCAAGCCGGCGCGCGAAGGGTCGTCGATCGGGCTGACCAAGGTCACGGACGCGAGCCAGATGCGCGCCGCCTACGAGAAGGCCGCCGCGCTGGACAACGACGTCATCGCCGAGGCGTTCATCGACGGCGCCGAGCTGACCTGCCCGATCGTCGGCGAGGGGCGCGACGCGCGGGCGCTGCCGGTGATCCGCATCGTCGCGCCCGACGCCAACTACGACTATCAAAACAAGTACTTCACGGACGTTACCCAATACCTGTGCCCCGCGAACCTGGGCGACGAACTCGAGCAGCGCGTGCGCAGCCTCGCGGTCGAGGCCTTCCGCGTGCTGGGCTGCCGCGGCTGGGCGCGCGCCGACGTGATGCTGACCGCCGACGGCCAGCCCTACCTGCTCGAGATGAACACCTCGCCCGGCATGACCGGCCATTCGCTGGTGCCGATGTCGGCGCGCGCGGCCGGCATCAGCTACGAGGACTTCGTGCTGCAGGTGGTCGCCGCGGCGACGCTGGACCTGCATCCGAACGAGCACTGGAAACCCGAATAACCCGCACAACGAAGCCTTCGCGCGCACCGAACCGACATGTGGCACAACGCACGCCTGCTGAACCTGATCGCCACCACGCTCTATGCCGTGGTGGTGGTGATGGCGCTCGCGGCCGGCCTGATGTGGCTGGCGCAGCGGCCGGTGTTCGCGATCACCCATGTCGAGCTGGCGCCGATGTACGGCGGCACGCTGCGCCACGTCAACGCGCCGGCGGTGCGCGCCAACGCGCTGGGCAAGCTGTCGGGCAATTTCTTCACGCTGGACCTGGACGCCGCGCGCCAGGCCTTCGAGTCGGTGCCCTGGGTGCGCAAGGCCAGCGTGCGGCGCGAATGGCCGAGCGGCCTGACGGTCAGGATCGAGGAACACGAGGCGCTCGGTACCTGGGGCGCGCCCGATACCGGCCGGCTGATCAATACCTATGGCGAGCTGTTCGTGGCCAATCCGGCCGAGGCGGAAGAGGACGCCCGTCTGCTCGCGCTCGATGGCCCGCCCGGCAGCGAGGCGGACGTCGTCGACAAGCTCGAGATCATGCGCGACTGGTTCCGGCCGCTGAAGGCCGAACCGCTCGCGGTGACGTTGTCCGGGCGTTACGCCTGGCGGGCCAGGCTGTCCAACGGCATGGTGGTCGAACTGGGACGGGAACAGACCGACCTTGACCGGATGGCGATGGAGGAGCGCGTCAAGCGTTTCGTCATCGCCTGGCCGCAGGTGACGGAGCAGTGGGGCAAGCAGATCGAGTATGCGGATTTGCGCTATCCGAACGGGTTTGCCATCCGGGCAGCCAATGTGCGCTTCCTGACCGAGGCCCAGGCGGCAGCCGCCGCCAAGGCCCGCGAGCAGGGAGCGAGCAATGCGAACGGCGCCAACCGTGCCAATGCCAGTGCCAGTGCAAGCAGCGCGAAGCGTGGCCCGGCTTCCAACAACAATCCGACGCGACTGAGAAAAGAGAACGCGGAGAAAACCCGATGAGCAAGGAATACAAGGACCTGTTGGTTGGTCTGGACATCGGCACCTCGAAGGTGGCGGCGGTGGTCGCGGAATTGCGCCCCGACGGCAGCTACGAAGTGATCGGGATGGGCCAATCCGAGTCCAAGGGGTTGAAGAAAGGGGTCGTGGTCAATATCGAGGCCACCGTGCAGTCGATCCAGAAGGCGCTCGAGGAAGCCGAGCTGATGGCCGACTGCAAGATTGCCGAGGTCTTCACCGGCATTGCCGGCAGCCACATCCGCTCGTTCAACTCGAGCGGCATGGTGGCGATCAAGGACAAGGAGGTGACCCAGACCGATGTGGCGCGGGTCATCGAAACGGCGAAGGCGGTCAACATCCCGACCGACCAGCAGATCCTGCACATCCTGACCCAGGAATTCATCATCGACGGCCAGGAGGACGTGCGCGAGCCGATCGGCATGAGCGGCATCCGGCTGGAGGTCAAGGTCCATATCGTGACCGGCGCGGTCAGCGCGGCGCAGAACATCGTCAAGTGCGTGCGCCGCTGCGGACTGGAGGTGCACGACCTGATCCTGCAGCCACTGGCGTCGAGCCTGGCGGTGCTGACCGAGGACGAGAAGGAGCTCGGCGTGGTGCTGGTCGACATCGGCGGCGGCACCACCGATATCGCGATCTTCAGCGAAGGCGCGATCCGCCATACCGCGGTGATTCCGATCGCCGGCGACCAGATCACCAACGACATCGCGATGGCGCTGCGCACGCCGACGCCCGATGCCGAGGACATCAAGATCCAGTACGGCATCGCCAAGCAGGCGATCGCCGATCCGGAGGAAATGATCGAGGTGCCGGGCGTGGGCGACCGCGGCACGCGCACGCTGTCGCGCCAGGCGCTGGCGGCGGTGATCGAGCCGCGCATCGAGGAGCTGTACTCGCTGGTCCATCAGGTCGTGCGCGAGTCCGGCTACGAGGAATTGCTGTCGTCCGGTATCGTGATCACCGGCGGCACCGCAATGATGCCCGGCATGGTGGAACTGGGAGAGGACATCTTCCTCAAACCGGTTCGGGTTGGCGTTCCCGAGTACCGCGGCAACCTGCACGAGGTCGTCAAGAGCCCGCGCTATTCGACGGTGATGGGCCTGCTGCTGGAAGGCCGCGTGCAACGGATGCGCGGACGCAAGGTGGCGGTGCAGAGCGGTTCGGTCAAGCAGATCTGGACGCGCATGAAGGAATGGTTCGTCGGCAATTTCTGATCGGCGACAGGCATTGATGACACGAATTGGCGACGCGCCGATTGCCGACTGTCCACCGTGGCGGGCCCGGCGCGTTGATGGAGCAGTTTCTTTCTTTTGGTTCTTTGTTCAGGAACCAAGGGTTGCGGCGGGGAGGCCGCAGCGTTTGGCGACTGATTTTTCTCGGAGGCAGTGATGGACTTTGACATGATCGAATCGGAAATGCAGGACGGCACCATCATCAAGGTGGTCGGCGTGGGCGGCGCGGGCGGCAACGCCGTGCAGCACATGATCAACCGCGGGGTGCAGGGCGTCGAATTCATCTGCATGAACACCGATGCGCAGGCGCTCAAGCGCTCGACCGCGGCGCGCGTGCTGCAACTGGGCAATACGGGCCTGGGCGCCGGCGCCAAGCCGGAGGTCGGCCGCACCTGCGCCGAATCGGCGCGCGAACAGATCGCCGACGCGCTGCGCGGCGCGCATATGGTCTTCATCACTGCCGGCATGGGCGGCGGCACCGGTACCGGTGCGGCGCCGATCGTGGCGCAGGTCGCCAAGGAGATGGGCATCCTGACCGTCGGCGTGGTCAGCAAGCCGTTCGACTTCGAAGGCGCGCGCCGCGCGAAGGTCGCCGAGCATGGTTCGGCCGAGCTGGAGAACAACGTCGACTCGCTGATCGTCGTGCTCAACGAGAAGCTGTTCGAGGTGATGGGCGACGACGCCGAGATGGACAAGTGCTTCCAGTGCGCCGATGACGTGCTGCACAACGCGGTGGCCGGCATTGCCGAGATCATCAACGTGGACGGCCTGGTCAACGTCGACTTCGAAGACGTCAAGACCGTGATGGGCGAGCAGGGCAAGGCGATGATGGGCACGGCCACGGTGTCGGGCGTCGATCGCGCGCGCCTGGCCGCCGAGCAGGCGGTTGCCAGCCCGCTGCTGGAAGGCGTGGATCTGTCCGGCGCGCGCGGCGTGCTGGTCAACATCACGGCCAGCCGCTCGCTGAAGCTGTCGGAGACCAAGGAAGTCATGAACACGATCCGCAGCTATGCCGCGGAAGATGCGACCGTGATCTTCGGTACCGTCTACGACGACTCGATGGGCGATGCGCTGCGCGTGACCGTGGTCGCCACGGGCCTGGGCCGCTCGGGCAAGAAGCAGCAGCCGATGACGCTGCTCAAGACCGGTACCGACAACATGCCGGTGCAGATGATGGCCGGCCTGCAGCATGGCTCGGCGCTGCACAGCGCGCCGGACTACAGCGGCCTCGATACGCCGGCGGTGTTCCGCAGCTCGCGCGAAACCGCGTCGGCGCACGTGGCTGCGCTGCAGGAAAAGGGTGTCGACACGTACGACATCCCGGCTTTCCTGCGCAAGCAGGCGGACTGAGCACGGCGCGACGTCGGTCCGCGGCGAGCCGACCCCTCGGCTGGCCGATCGCATCGCCGGCAGGTTGCCGGCCGCGCATCCGCGACAGCGGGGCACGATGGGCGCTCCCCATCCGCCCGTGCCCGCGCTCCGGATGACGGCCGCCGGCCTTTCGCGCGAGCGAGGAGATTGACGCCGCCCGCTGTCCTCCGTCCGCATCCCGTGCCGGGACAGGCGCGCCGCCGGCCGCCTCCCCGGACTGGTCTCCCGCCGTATCCCGGCCGGGATGTGCCTTCCGTCCGCGCGGCGAGCGCAAGCTCGCCGCGCCTGTTTTTGTCAGTTCTGCTTGCCGGCCTGTCGGCGTCCGCCGACAGCCGTGCGCGCCGCCGTCCCACTTGGGATGCCGGAAGGCGGCAACTATGATGCAGACTGGGTTTGGCCAAGGCGATCGCCGTCGTTGCCGCGCCGTCGTTGCCGATGGGCGACGTGGACGCCGACGCCGCGGCTACCTGAGGAAAACGCCATGATCGAAATCGGTGCACGCGTGCCCGACGCGACGCTGTACGAGTACTTCGAAACCGAGACGGGCGGCTGCGCGCTCGGTCCCAACGCCTTCTCGGTCGCCGAGCTGGCCAAGGGCCGCCGCATCGTCGTGTTCGGTCTGCCCGGCGCGTTCACGCCGACCTGTTCCGCACGCCATGTGCCCGGCTTCGTCGAGCAGGCCGAGGCGCTGCGCGCCGCGGGCGTCGACGAGATCTGGTGCGTGTCGGTCAACGACGCCTTCGTGATGGGCGCCTGGGCGCGCGAGCAGGGCACTGCCGGCAAGGTCCGGATGCTCGGCGACGGCAGCGCCGACTGGACGCGTGCGCTGGGCCTGGAGCAGGACCTGGGCAAGCGCGGCATGGGCGTCCGCTCGCAGCGCTATGCGTTGGTGATGGACGATGGCGTGGTCACGCACCTGGCCGTCGAAGCCCCGGGCAAATTCGAGGTCAGCAGCGCGGAAGCGGTGCTCGCGATGTTGCGCGCGTAAGACGGCATGCCGTGCTCCATGGCCGCCGTGACCCGGAGAGTGAGGCATTGAAAGTGCTTGACGGGTCCCTTATAACGCGTCCGTCGACGACTTCGCCGCCATTTCCCGCATCTTTTTCGGGCCTTTACCCGTCGAATGCCACACCGTTAACACGACGAAACAAAACTGGTGCAGCGCAATATTCTCGCCGGTGGTAAGATGCGGTTTATTGGATTTACAGCCCGATAGATTTTAATAATTAGCAGAGGCCGTCATGCTCAAACAGCGCACCATCAAGTCCCTGGTCAAGACCGTTGGCATTGGCTTGCACTCGGGCCGTAAAGTGACGCTGACATTGCGGCCCGCCCCGACCGACACCGGTATCGTGTTCACCCGGGTCGACCTGCCCGAGCCGGTCGAGATTCCGGTCAAGGCATCGGCGATCGGCGATACGCGGCTGGCTTCCGTGCTGCAGAAGAACGGCGCCCGCGTGTCCACCATCGAACACCTGATGTCGGCCTGCGCGGGCCTCGGCATCGACAACCTGTTCGTCGACGTCGACGCCGAGGAAATCCCGATCATGGACGGCAGCGCGGCGTCCTTCGTGTTCCTGCTGCAGTCGGCCGGCATCGAGGAGCAGCCGGCGGCCAAGCGCTTCATCCGCGTCAGGAAGGCGGTGGAGGTGCGCGAGGGCGACAAGCTGGCGCGGCTCGAGCCGTATTTCGGCTTCAAGCTGTCGTTCACGATCGACTTCCGCCATCCGGCCGTCGACAAGACCGGCCAGACCTTCGAGATCGATTTCGGCGACACCAGCTATGTGCGCGAGATCGCGCGCGCCCGTACCTTCGGCTTCGCGCACGAGGTCGAGGCCCTGCGCGAGATGGGCCTGGCGCGCGGCGGCAGCCTGGACAACGCGATCGTGCTCGACGAGCACCGCATGCTGAACAACGAGGAACTGCGCTATGGCGACGAGTTCGTGCGCCACAAGATCCTCGACGCGATCGGCGACCTCTATGTCGTCGGCCATCCGCTGATCGGCGCCTACGTCGCCAACAAGTCCGGCCACGGGCTGAACAACCAGCTGCTGCGCGCGCTACTGGCGGACGAGCAGGCCTACGAGATCGTCAGCTTCGAACGCCAGGAAGAGGCCCCGGCCGCCTTCCTGCCGCAGCTGCAGCCGGCCTTCGCCTGATTATTCAAGGGTGGGTTTGCTCCCCTCGCCCGCTTGCGGGAGAGGGGCGGAGGTGGGGGCAACGGCGCTTGCCAGGCCCCCCGCGCCTGGCCTCAGCGATGCCGCGACAGCAGCGTCTGCACCGCGTCCCGCAGCGGCGAGTCCGGCAAGGTCTGCGCCAATTCCCCCAGGCTGTTCAATCCCGCCGCCGGAACGCCCGTTCTCTTGGGCCGCTCGGCCGGCTCCACGTCCCAGTCGCCGCGCGCGGCGTCGGGCTGTACCCGCACCTTGACCGCATCGATCCGTGCCCCGCGTTGCTGCAGCCGCGCCAGCAGGCTCGGCACGATCTGCCGCACCCGCGCCGCGGCCGCGCCGTGCGCGGCCAGCAGCAGCAGCGTGTTCGGCTGCCCCGGGCTGCGGGTGTCCTGGCGCACACCCCCGATCGCGATGCCGGCGCGCATGCCCGGCGGCAGCAGCGCCATCACCTCGGCTTCCAGCGCGGCCAGCTCGCGCGCCGCCTGCATCAGCGACGACATCGGTCCGGCCTTGGCCAGCCAGTCGTTCAGCGGCTTGGCGTGGGGTGTTTGCAGGGCGTGGTGGGTGAACAGGCGCATGCCGGCATTCTAGCCGCTGCCTGCCTCGAGCGGCCCCGGCACGGCACCCGCGGTGCCGTGCGCGAGACGCCGTGCCGGCACGGTCGGCAGCCACGCCCGGCATGTCCGAAACCGCGCGGGACCGGCCACGGAACCGCCCGCCGCGCGTGATAAACTCGGCGTTTTGCGCTAATCCTCTCTTCGCCACGCGTGCTTCGCGTCCGGCCCTGCGGCTCGGACGGCGGGACCGCAATCGTGCGCAGGTGACACCAATCGATGATCACGGGCCTTCTCAAGAAAGTCTTCGGCAGCCGTAACGAGCGGCTGATCAAACAATATCGACGGACAGTCGAGCGGATCAACGCGCTGGAGCCGAAGTTCGAAGCGCTGTCGGACGACGAGCTGCGCGGCATGACCGAACAGTTCCGCCAGCGCCACGCCGGCGGCGAATCGCTCGAGTCGCTGTTGCCCGAAGCCTTCGCGGTCTGCCGCGAGGCCAGCAAGCGCGTGATGAAGATGCGCCATTTCGACGTGCAGCTGATCGGCGGCATGGTGCTGAACGACAACAAGATCGCCGAGATGCGTACCGGCGAGGGCAAGACCCTGACCGCGACGCTGGCGGTCTACCTGAACGCGCTGACCGGCAAGGGCGTGCACGTGGTCACGGTCAACGACTACCTGGCGCAGCGCGATGCCGAGTGGATGGGCCGGCTGTACAACTTCCTCGGGCTGTCGGTTGGCGTCAACCTGTCGCAGATGCCGCACGACCAGAAGCAGGCGGCCTACAACAGCGACATCACCTACGGCACCAACAACGAATTCGGCTTCGACTACCTGCGCGACAACATGGTCTACGACCCGGGTCAGCGCGTGCAGCGGCCGTTGCACTATGCAATCGTCGACGAGGTCGACTCGATCCTGATCGACGAGGCGCGCACCCCGCTGATCATCT
This sequence comes from Cupriavidus sp. JZ107, assembly GCF_053903255.1. Taxonomy (NCBI): domain Bacteria; kingdom Pseudomonadati; phylum Pseudomonadota; class Betaproteobacteria; order Burkholderiales; family Burkholderiaceae; genus Cupriavidus; species Cupriavidus sp. JZ107. The sequence continues at coordinate 454,574 of NZ_CP096481.1, forward strand.
CGGGCCAGGCGGAGAACCATACCGACCTGTACCAGCGCATGAACGGCATCCCGAAGCTGCTCGAGCGCCAGATCGGCGAGGAGAAGGCGGACGGCACCGGCGTCGAGAAGCCGGGCGACTACTACGTCGACGAGAAGGCGCACCAGGTCTACCTGACCGAAGCCGGCCACGAGAAGGCCGAGCAGATCATGGCGCAGCTGGGCCTGATCGGCGAGGGCGAGTCGCTGTACGCGCCGCAGAACATCACGTTGATGCACCATCTGTACGCGGCTTTGCGCGCGCACAGCCTGTTCCATCGCGACCAGCACTATGTGGTGCAGAACGACGAGGTCGTCATCGTCGACGAATTCACCGGCCGCCTGATGACGGGCCGCCGCTGGTCCGACGGCCTGCACCAGGCGGTCGAGGCCAAGGAAGGCGTGACCATCCAGCAGGAAAACCAGACGCTGGCGACGATCACGTTCCAGAACTACTTCCGGATGTACGAGAAGCTGGCCGGCATGACCGGCACGGCCGACACCGAAGCCTATGAATTCCAGGAGATCTACGGCCTGGAAGTGGTCGTGATCCCGACCAACAAGCCGACCCAGCGCAAGGACTTCCAGGACCAGATCTTCAAGACGTCCAAGGAGCGCTACGACGCCGTGGTCCGCGATATCCGCGAATGCTACGAGCGCGGGCAGCCGGTGCTGGTCGGCACCACGTCGATCGAGACCTCGGAATACCTGTCGGACCTGCTGAACAAGGAAAAGCTGCCGCACCAGGTGCTCAACGCCAAGCAGCACGCGCGCGAGGCGGAGATCGTCGCGCAGGCGGGCCGGCCGCAGATGATCACGATCGCCACCAACATGGCGGGCCGCGGTACCGACATCGTGCTGGGCGGCAACGTCGAGAAGCAGGCCGGCTTCATCGAGGCCGATGCCAATCTGTCGGACGACGACAAGGCCTCGCGCATCGCGCAGCTGAAGTCGGAATGGCAGTCGCTGCACGAGCAGGTCAAGGCCGCGGGCGGCCTGCATATCGTCGGCACCGAGCGCCACGAGTCGCGCCGGATCGACAACCAGCTGCGCGGCCGGGCCGGCCGCCAGGGCGACCCGGGTTCGTCGCGCTTCTATCTGTCGCTGGACGACCAGCTGCTGCGCATCTTCGCCGGCGACCGTGTGCGCGCGATCATGGACCGCCTGAAGATGCCCGAGGGCGAACCGATCGAGGCCGGCATCGTCACGCGTTCGATCGAATCGGCGCAGCGCAAGGTCGAGGGCCGCAACTTCGATATCCGCAAGCAGCTGCTGCAGTACGACGACGTAGCCAACGACCAGCGCAAGGAAATCTACAAGCTGCGCAACGAGGTGCTCGAGGCGCAGGACGTCGGCGAGATGATCAAGAGCCTGCGCGAGGGCGTGCTGGTCGATCTGTTCCGCGAGTACGTGCCGGCCGAATCGATGGAAGAGCAGTGGGACATCGCCGGCCTGGAGAAGCGCCTGCGCGACGATTTCGGCCTGGAGCTGCCGCTGGCGCAGACCATCGAGAACGCGCAGAGCATCGAGGACGAGGAACTGCTGCAGATGATCGTCTCGGCCGCGGCTGAGCGTTACGAGGCCAAGGTCGCGCAGGTCGGCCGCGAGGCCTTTGCCGGCTTCGAACGCTCGGTGATGCTGCAGAGCATCGACACGCACTGGCGCGAGCACCTGGCCGCGCTGGACCATCTGCGCCAGGGCATCCACCTGCGCGGCTATGCGCAGAAGGATCCGAAGCAGGAGTACAAGCGCGAGTCGTTCGAGCTGTTCGCGCGGCTGCTGGACGTGATCAAGAGCGAAGTCACCCGCGTCGTCTTCAACGTCCAGATCCAGTCGCCGGAAGAGCTCGAGCACGCCTCCGAGCAGATCGAGGACGACCTGTCGCATCTGGGCAATGTGCGATACCAGCATGACGAGTTCGGCGGCGCCGGTCCCGACACCGGCGAGCGCGCGATTGCCGCAGCGGCACGCGGCGCGCGCGACGACAGCGAAGTGGCGACCATGCCCCGCGTCGGCCGCAACGACCCATGCCCGTGCGGCTCGGGCAAGAAGTTCAAGCAGTGCCACGGCCGGCTGAGCTGAGCCGGCCGCAAGACACTGGCACTGGGTATCGCATCGAAGCAAGGAATCGAACATGGCCGTCAACTTGCCGCTGCCGCAGGCAGAGAATCTGAAACCGGTCGCCGGCGTCGAGCTCGGCTGGGCTGAAGCGGGCATCCGCAAGGCCAACCGCAAGGACGTGCTGGTGGTGCGCCTGGCCGAAGGCAGCACCGTGGCGGGCGTCTTCACGCGCAACCGCTTCTGCGCCGCGCCGGTGCAGGTCTGCCGCGAGCATCTGGCGGCCGGCCGCGGCATCCGCGCGCTGGTGATCAATACCGGCAACGCCAATGCCGGCACCGGCGAGCCGGGCCTGGCCAATGCCCGCGCGACCTGCGACGCGGTCGCCGGCGCGCTGGGCATCGGGGCCGATCAGGTGCTGCCGTTCTCGACCGGCGTGATTCTCGAACCGCTGCCGATGGAGCGCCTGCTGGCCGGCGTGCCGAAGGCGATCGCCAACGCGCGCGAGGACAACTGGCTGGCGGCGGCCGAATCGATCATGACCACCGACACGCAGCCGAAGGCCGCGTCGCGCACGGTGGCGATCGGCGGCAAGACCGTCACGCTGACCGGCATCAGCAAGGGCGCCGGCATGATCCGTCCCAATATGGCCACGATGCTGGGCTTCATCGCCACCGATGCGACCGTGGCGCAGCCGGTGCTGCAGGCGCTGGTGGCGCACGCGGCGGACCACTCGTTCAACAGCATCACGATCGACGGCGATACCTCGACCAACGATTCGTTCGTGCTGATCGCCACCGGCCGCGCCGGCGCGCCCGCGATCGAGCGCGCGGACGGTGCCGAGTTCGCGGCGCTGCGCGATGCGGTGACGTCGCTGGCGCAGGAGCTGGCGCAGATGATCGTGCGCGACGGCGAAGGCGCGACCAAGCTGATGACGATCCGGGTCGAGGGCGGACGCGATGTCGCCGAGTGCCGGCAGATCGCCTATGCGGTCGCCCACTCGCCGCTGGTCAAGACCGCGTTCTACGCGTCCGACCCCAATCTGGGCCGGATCCTGGCCGCGGTGGGCTATGCCGGTGTCGACGACCTCGATGTCGGCGGCGTCAACCTGTGGCTCGACGATGTCTGGGTCGCCAGGGACGGCGGCCGCCACCCCGACTACCGCGAGGAAGACGGTCAGCGCGTGATGAAGCAGGCCGAGATCACGGTGCGTATCGCGCTGGGCCGCGGCAATGCCACGGCCACGGTCTGGACCTGCGACCTGTCGCACGACTACGTATCGATCAACGCGGACTATCGTTCCTGATTGCTGCCTGACGATGCCTTGCCGATTGGCGAGGCATCGCGCACGCCGAGGGCCGGGCATCGGCCCATCGTGCTCGCCTCGCTGTTCCGCTTCTGCCATCCCCCGCCTTTCCGGATTGCCGCCATGTCCGATCTCGCCTCCCGTCTCGACCAGTTTCTGTCCCGGCTCGAACAATGGCTGCCGCCGCAGCTGACCGAGGACGATTGGCAGCAGGCCGTCGCCTTCCGCTGGCGCAAGCGCCAAAGCCTGTTCGGCAATATCGGCTACCTGCAGGCCATCCGGCAGTTGCCGCCGATCCATCTGGACGACCTGAAGAACATCGAGCGCCAGAAGGACGCGATCGTCGCCAATACGCGCCAGTTCGTGCACAGGCTGCCGGCCAACAACGTGCTGCTGACCGGGGCGCGCGGCACCGGCAAGTCGTCGCTGATCAAGGCCTGCCTGAACGCCTTCGTGGATGAGGGGCTGCGCCTGGTCGAAGTCGACAAGGCCGATCTGGGGGACCTGGGCGATATCGTCGAGCAGCTGACGCAGCGGCCGGAACGCTTCGTGATCTTCTGCGACGACCTGTCGTTCGAGGACGGCGAATCGGGCTACAAGTCGCTGAAGTCGGCGCTCGACGGCTCGGTCGCCGCGCAGTCGGACAACGTGCTGGTCTATGCGACCTCGAACCGCCGCCATCTGCTGCCGGAGTACATGAAGGACAACGAGACCTACCAGCACACCGCGGATGGCGAAATCCATCCCGGCGAAGTGGTCGAGGAAAAGATCTCGCTGTCCGAGCGCTTCGGCCTGTGGCTGTCGTTCTATCCGCCGAAGCAGGACGAATACCTGAATATCGTCGCGCACTGGTTGCGCCAGTTTGGCTGCAGCGACGACGATATTGCCGCGGCTCGCGGCGATGCGCTGGTCTGGGCGCTCGAGCGCGGCTCGCGCTCGGGGCGCGTCGCGTGGCAGTTCGCGCGCGACTGGGGCGGCAAGCATGGCAAGCCTTACGGCGGACATCCGGGCGCGCACCAGGGCGAGCCGGCATGAGCGGGGGACGCAAGGTCACCGAGGTCGCGGTCGGCGTGCTGGTACGGCCGGACGGCCGCTTCCTGCTGGCACAGCGGCCGGCCGGCAAGCCGTACGAGGGCTACTGGGAGTTTCCCGGCGGCAAGCTCGAAGCCGGCGAATCGGTCGAAGCGGCGCTGGCGCGCGAGCTGCACGAGGAACTGGGCCTGGACATCACGGCCTCGACGCGCTGGCACGTGCTCGAGCACGATTACCCACACGCCTATGTGCGGCTGCACTTCTGCAAGGTCACCGGCTGGACCGGCGAACCGGTCGGGCGCGAAGGCCAGGCGTTCTCGTGGGAGCAGGTGCCCGTTACCGTCGGTCCGCTGCTGCCGGCGACGATTCCGGTGGTCCAGTGGTTGGGGGAGGAGGCGGCCTGAGCGTTGCCGCCGTGCGAGCGCGGGCGCTCAGTCCTCGTTCCGGTCCTGCTCGTCCTCGGTCGGATCGGCCGGCTTGCCGCCGATCACGTATTTCTCCGAGGCCCAGGCACCCAGGTCGATCTGCTTGCAACGTTCGGAACAGAAGGGACGGAACTTGTTTTCCGGCACCCAAACCACGTCCTTGCCACAGGTCGGGCATTTGACTACGGATGGCATGGCAAATCAGAAGTTGCAGAGTTTGAGCAGGAAGGGGATGTCGGCGTCGACCGAGCGCGGTCGCATGTCGCCGTCCTGCTGGGTGAAGCGCACCCACAGCATGTACTTGTTGGCGCTCATCTCGGGGATGAAGGCCAGCAGCGAATCGTCGAGCAGCACCTGCATCAGCTGGTAGCTGCGGCCGGACAGCATCTGCTGATAGCTGCCGCCGGTGGCGATCACCTTGCCGCTCTGTCCGGATTCGCGCAGCAGCTTCAGCACCGCATCGGTACCCACGCGCAGCGGAATCAGCGGACGTACCCACTTCAGGATGTCGGCGCGCCGTTCCTCGGCGGGCCGATGCTGCCAGGCATAGTACGAGGGCAGGTCGAACTCGCAGGTGCCGCCGGGAATGATCGCGCGGCTGCGGATGCTGGTCAGCCACTCGTTGTCGGTCAGCAGCTGGCCCGCCTTGCCGACGGTCTGGTTCAGCTGGGCGATGGCCTGCTCGAGCTCGCCGATCACCGCGTCGAGCGTCTGCTGGTCGATCTGCGGGCTCGAACGCAGCGCGCTTAGCGCCTGGCGCTGGCGGTCGAGTTCCTTGATCAGATCGGTCTTCAGGTCGGCGCGGCCAGCGACGTCGATGATCTCGAACAGCGTGGTCAGCGCGACATGATGCTGCAGCGCATGTTCCTGTCCGAGAAAGTAATCCAGCCGATCGAACAGGTCCTCCAGACGCAGGAGTGTCCTGATGCGTTCGTTGAAAGGATATTCGTACAGAATCAAGGGGAAGTCCGTGCAGCGCGGCGTCGGTCAGCTTGCCGGCCCGGTGCTGGATTCGACAGACGAATCGGCTCAGGCTGGCGCGCGAGGCGATCGGTACAGAATGCATGCGAAGCTCGCATGCGGCCGTATGCATGCACTTGGCAGCATATTCCAACGCATTCTATGCGAGACAGCGCGCAAGGACAATGAAACGCCGCCGATGGTGGCCTCGGCGGCGCCTGATGCAAAGTGCAGTGGTACGCCGGCTCCGGCTCAGCGCGCAGTCGGTTTGGCGGACAGCGCTTGCATCGCACGATAGCGGCGATCGAGCGCCTCGACCTGCGGCGGCAATGCCTCGACCGGGCCATCGTTGTCGATCACGTCGTCGGCGACGGCCAGCCGCTGCGCGCGCGTGGCCTGCCGGGCCATGATCGCCTCGACCTGCTCGCGCGAGAAACCGTTGCGCGCCATCACGCGGGCGATCTGTGTCGATTCGCTGCAGTCGACCACCAGCACGCGGTCGACGCGCTCGCGCCAGCGGCCAGATTCGACCAGCAGCGGCACCACGTGGATCAGATACGGATGGGTGCCGTCGGCGCGAATACGCGCGGTCCGCTGTTCGGTGATCTCGCGGATCAGCGGATGCGTGATTGCCTCGAGCCGAGCCTTGGCGGTCGGATCGGAGAACACCAGCGCACGCATCGCATCGCGGTCCATCGCGCCGTCGGCGCGCAGGCAGGTGGGGCCGAAGGCCTCGACCAGCGCGGCAATCGCCGCGCCGCCGGGGGCGGTGATCTCGTGCGCGATCAGATCGGTATCGATCAGCGCGGCGCCGCGTTCGGCAAACAGATCGGCGACGCGGCTCTTGCCAGAGCCGATGCCCCCGGTCAATCCGATTTCCAGCATAAGTCTCCAGGGTCAGTGGGTCTGCATCGCGCCCGCTTCGATGGCAATGTCGGGCGCCAATGCCGGCAGCAGCCAGTCGGCACCGGCGAACAGCACCAGCAGTCCGGCGCCGGCAATGAACGGCCCGAACGGGAACGGCGTATCGCGATCGTGGCGGCGCAGTGCGATCTTGGCAAGACCGTACATCAGTCCCACCACCGACGACACCAGCACCAGCGCGGGCAGCGCCTGCCAGCCGAACCAGCCGCCCAGCGCGGCCATCAGCTTGAAGTCGCCATAGCCCATGCCCTCCTTGCCGCGCAGCAGCTTGAACAGCCAATAGGTGGTCCACAACAGCAGATAGCCGGCGGCCGCACCAATGACCGCATCGCCGATCGGTGCGAACAGGCCGGTCATGTTCAGCAGCAGGCCCAGCCACAGCAGCGGCTGCGTGATCTGGTCCGGCAGCAGCTGCGTGTCCGCATCGATCAGCGCCAGTGACAGCAGCGACCAGATCAGCACCAGCGCGGCCGCCGCCTGCCAGGTCGGTCCGAAATGCCAGGCCGCCAGCGCGCACAGCGCCGCGCTGATCAGCTCGACGGCGGGATAGCGCAGGCCGATCGGCTTGCGGCAGCTCGAGCAGCGGCCGCGCAGCAGCAGATAGCCGAGCACCGGGATGTTCTCCCACGGCGCGATCGCATGGCCGCAGTGCGGGCACGACGAGCGCGGCACCACGAGGTCGTAGCGGTCCGGGAAGGGCGCGGGCTCGTGGCGCAGCGCCGCCAGATAGTTGGCCTCCTCGCGCTCCATCATGCGCGGCAGCCGATGCACCACCACGTTGAGGAAGCTGCCGACCACCAGTCCGAGCAGCGCCGCCGCGCCCAGCAGGAACCATGGCGGCAGCGCGGCCAGTGCGGCGATGGTCCAGGTACCGGCGGGCATGGCCGCGTTCCAGTTCGACAGGAAGCCTTGCATCTCAGACCACCTGGGCGAGCCTGAAGATCGGCAGGTACATCGCGATCACCAGCGCGCCGATCAGCACGCCCAGCACCACGACGATCAACGGCTCGACCAGGCCGGCGAGCGCGGCGACGCCCTCGTCGACCTCGCGCTCGCAGCATTGCGCGACATGCAGCAGCATCGTGTCGAGCGCGCCGGATTCCTCGCCGATGCGCGTCATCTGCAGCGCCATCGGGTCGAACGCGGCACTGGCGCGCATTGCCGTCGCCAGGCTGGCGCCGCAACGCACCGCGCGTTCGATCTGCCGGGTGGCGTCGCGGTACACGCGATTGCCGGCGGCGCCCGCGACCAGCGCCATGGCCTCGACCAGCGGCGTGCCCGCGGCCGACAGCGTCGCCAGCGTGCGCGTCCAGCGCGCCACCGCCGCCTTGCGCAGCAGCGGACCGGCCAGCGGCAAGCGCAGCAGCGCGCGATCGCGCGCATGGCGCAGCGCAGCCGAGCGCCGCAGCGCATGCCGCAGGCCCAGCCACGCCAGCGCCGGCAGCGCCAGCAGCAGTTGCCAGTTTGCAACCAGGCCATCCGACACCGCGATCACGAATTGCGTCGGCCCAGGAAGTTCGGCGCCGGTGCCGAAGCCGACGAACACCTGCTTGAACGCGGGAATCACGAACAGCATCAGGATCGTCGTCACGGCGGCGGCGACCGCCAGCACCACCAGCGGATAGCGCAGTGCGGCGCGTACCTGGCCGCGCAGCGCGATCGCTTGTTGCTGATAGGCGCACAGCCGGTCAAGCATGCCGCCCAGCGCGCCGCTGTGCTCGCCGGCTTCGACCAGGCTGCAGTACAGCGCGTCAAACGCGCGGGGATGGCGGCGCATGGCCTGCGCCAGGCTGCTGCCGCCTTCGATGTCGCCGCGCAGCTGGGCCAGCAGGCGGCGCCACGCCGGGTCGCCATGGCCGCGCGCGATGATGTCGAGCGCAGGCAGCAGCGGCACGCTGGCGCCCAGCAGCGTCGACAGCTGACGCGTGAAGCGCACGATGTCTTCGGCTCGGAAGCGGGGTGGCGCGATGGTGCGCGCCATGGCCGGAAGGCGGAGCGCGGCGCGTGGGGCCGGCGCCGCCATGGTGGACCCGGATGGCATGATCGTTCGGTCGATCGTCGTTGTGGATTGTCGTTATGGACTGGTGGCCGCCAGCACCTCGGCCAGCGAGGTCGTGCCCGCCCTGACCTTGAGCAGCCCGGCCTCGCGCAACGATAGCACGCCCTCGCGGCGCGCCTGCTGCGCGAGCGCGCGGGCGCTGCCACGCGACAGGATGATGCCCTGCATCGCGTCGGAGACCGGCATCACCTGATGGATGCCGCAGCGGCCGCGATACCCGCTGCCGCGGCAGGCGGCGCAACCGACGGGCTGGCAGGGCTGCCAGTCGCCGTCGAGCAACGTATCCGCGAAACCGGCCTCGCGCAGCACCGACAGCGGCACCGGGCCGGGACGTTTGCAGGCGCACAGCACGCGGGCCAGCCGCTGCGCGGTGATCACCAGCACGCTGGCGGCCAGGTGAAACGGCGCGACGCCGAGCTGCGCGAGCCGCGTCAGCGTGCCCGGCGCGTCGTTGGTATGCAGCGTCGACAGGACCAGATGGCCGGTCTGCGACGCCTTGACCGCGACATCGGCGGTCTCGGCATCGCGGATCTCGCCGACCATGATCACGTCCGGGTCCTGCCGCAGCAACGCGCGCAGCACGGTCGGGAAGTTCAGGCCGATCTTGTCGTGGATATTGACCTGGTTGATGCCGGCCAGCTGGATCTCGGCAGGATCCTCGGCCGTCGAGATATTGCGCTCCTCCTGGTTCAGCAGGTTCAGGAAGGCGTACAGCGAGACGGTCTTGCCGCTGCCGGTGGGACCGGTGACCAGCACCATGCCGTGCGGGCGGCGCAGCCGCTCGCGCAGCACGGCAAGCTGCGGCGGCTCGAGACCGAGGCTGTCCATATCGAGCCGCACGCTGGACGCGGCCAGCATGCGCAGCACGATCTTCTCGCCGAACAGCGTCGGCAGCGTCGATACGCGCAGGTCGACCGCGCGGCCGGCGGCCCCGTCAGGCGTTGCCTCGCCGTCGCGCCGCGGCACCACGAAACGCATGCGGCCATCCTGCGGTATCCGCCTCTCGGCGATGTCCAGCCGCGCCAGCACCTTGATGCGCGTCGCGATGCGATCGCGAATGTCCAGCGGCGGACGCGCGACCTCGTGCAGCCGTCCATCGATGCGAAAGCGCACGCGGTAGAAGCCTTCGTACGGTTCGAAGTGCAGATCCGAGGCGCCGCGCAGGCAGGCCTCGGTCAGCAGCCTGTGGACGAAGCGCACGACCGGCGCGTCGTCGGCCGACGGCATGGCGGGGTCGTATTCGATCGGCGCATCGAACGGCGCATCGGACGGCGCATCGGACGGCGCATCGGACGGGGAGGTCACGGCGATCATGGCGGGCGGGGCGCAGTGGAGGAGTGGCCCAGTGTGCGATGCGCGGGCAGGGAGGGGAATGCGCCCAGTCTCAAATGGGAAGCGCCGGCCAAAGCCAAAACGACCAAAACAAAAGGGCCGTGCATCGCTGCACGGCCCTTTCGAAAAAACTGGTCGGGGTGAGAGGATTCGAACCTCCGGCCTCTACGTCCCGAACGTAGCGCTCTACCAGGCTAAGCTACACCCCGTTTTTTGTTCCCCGCCGCGTCAGGACTGACGTTGCAGCGAGAAAGCACATAACTTTATCAGCGTTTCCTTCAGTTGTGAAGAGGGAAATTGCATTGCCGCGCGTTCGGCCGCATCGGCCTCGCGTTTTGCGGCCTCGAAGGTCGCATCCAGGGCCCCGCATTGATGGATGGCCGAGAACACCGCGTCGAAGTGTTCCGTGCCGCCTTCGACGATCGCCTCGCGCGCCAGCGCGCGTTGCTCGGCGGTGCCATGCTCCATCAGATGCAGCAGCGGCAGCGTCGGCTTGCCCTCGCGCAGATCGTCGCCGGCGTTCTTGCCCATCTGCTCGGCGCTGGCGGTGTAGTCGAGCATGTCGTCGATCAGCTGGAAGGCGGTGCCGATGCGGCGCCCGTATTCGGCGGCCGCCTCTTCCATCGCCGCGTCGGCGCCCGCCAGCACCGCGCCGAGCTGGGCCGAGGCCTCGAACAGCTTGGCCGTCTTGTAGCGGATCACCTGCAGATAGCGCTCCACCGTGACGTCGGGGTCGTGCATGTTCAGCAGCTGCAGCACCTCGCCCTCGGCGATCACATTGGTCGCGTCCGACAGGATCTGCATGATCCGCATGCTGCCGGCGTCGACCATCATCTGGAACGCGCGCGAATAGAGGAAGTCGCCGACCAGCACGCTGGCGGCATTGCCGAACACCGCGTTGGCGGTCTGGCGGCCGCGGCGCAGCTCGGATTCGTCGACCACGTCGTCGTGCAGCAGCGTGGCGGTGTGGATGAATTCCACCACCGCGGCCAGTTCGTGATGGCGATGTCCGTCATAGCCCAGCGCGCGCGCGGACAGCAGCAGGATCACGGGGCGCAGGCGCTTGCCGCCCGCGCCGATGATGTATTCGCCGATCTGTTCGATCAGGGGCACTTCGGAAGACAGGCGCTGCCGGATGACTGCATCGACGGCGCGCATGTCGGCAGCGACCGGAGCGAGCAAGGCAGAAGCGGAAGACTCGGACAAGATGATCACCGTTACGCAGAACGAGCGATTATATGCGATGGCCGTGTCCAGATGGCCCGGATGGCACCTGCTGCGCGCGGTGGCGCGGCGCGCTCTTCGCCGCCGAACCCGGGGGCAGGACGGGCCGGCCGGCGCCTATAATGCCGCCATGAAGAAGCCCGCCGCTCCCGATGGCCATGGCCGCCGTCCGTCCCGCCGCCTTGCGTGGTGGGTGGCGTTCGCCGCGCTGGCCGGATTTCTGCTCGCCGAGGCGACCTGAGGGCCGTCAGCCCAAGGGCGCGGGCAAGCGCGCAGTAAGTGCGCTGCCCGTCTCTGCGGGTCTATGTGTTTGTTTTCTTTGCACTTTTCCCGCTGCTCGTATAGAATGCCGAGTTTCCTCCGGCTGAACTGCTGTTGTTGCGTCCGTGCCGGCGGGAGATAACCGGGCCGAAAGCGCGTTGCATGGCCGCTTCGCCTAGCCGCGAAGCCGCGCCAGCGCTGGCTTTTGGGCGTTTATTCACATCGAGAGGTTCGACAATGTACGCGGTCGTAAAAACCGGCGGCAAGCAATACAAGGTTGCTGCTGGCGAAAAACTGAAAGTAGAACAGATACCGGCAGACATTGGCGCAGAAATCACGCTCGACCAAGTGCTCGCAGTGGGCGCTGGCGACCAGATCAAGTTTGGTACGCCGCTGGTCAGCGGGGCTTCCGTCAAAGCTACCGTTATCTCCCAGGGTCGTCACGACAAGGTGAAGATCTTCAAGATGCGCCGTCGCAAGCATTACCAAAAGCGCCAAGGCCATCGCCAGAATTACACCGAACTGCGCATCGAAGCGATCGTTGCCTGAGTCCCCACGGACCGCAACGAGACAACGCAATCGAGCGACATCAGGTATAGCGACAGGAGTTAAGTCATGGCACAGAAAAAAGGCGGCGGTTCCACACGGAACGGCCGCGATTCCGAATCGAAGCGTCTGGGCGTGAAGGTGTTTGGTGGCCAGGCCATCAACGCCGGCGGCATCATCATCCGCCAGCGCGGTACCCGCGTGCATGCCGGCGAGAACGTCGGCGTGGGCAAGGACCACACCCTCTTCGCCCTGGTTGACGGCCACGTGAAGTTCGCCGTCAAGGGCGCTGCCAAGAAGCAGCAGGTCAGCGTCGTTCCGGCAGCCTGACCACTGCCTTGCAGCACGAAGGCCCCGCAACCCTTGCGGGGCTTTTTCTTTTCTGGCGACAATGTCGCACGTCGCCCGCCGCCGGCAGCGCCTGACAAGGTCTTTCGACGCGGCACGCTCCAGCACGGATCACCATCATGAAGTTCATCGACGAAGCCCGAATCGAAGTCATTGCCGGTAACGGCGGCAATGGCAGCGCGTCGTTCCGGCGCGAGAAGTTTGTGCCGTTCGGCGGGCCGGACGGCGGCGATGGCGGCCGTGGCGGCAGCGTCTACGCGGTGGCCGATCGCAACATCAACACGCTGATCGATTTCCGCTACGCCAAGAAGCATGTCGCCCGCAACGGCGAGAACGGCCGCGGCTCCGACTGCTACGGCGCGGCCGGCGAGGACGTGACCCTGCGCATGCCGGTCGGCACGCTGATCACCGACATGGACAGCGGCGAGGTCATCGCCGACCTGACCGAGCACGGCCAGAAGGTATGCCTGGCCGAGGGCGGCATCGGCGGCTGGGGCAATCTGCATTTCAAGTCCAGTACCAACCGTGCGCCGCGCCAGCAGGTCGACGGCAAGCCGGGCGAGCGCCGCATGCTCAAGCTCGAGCTGAAGGTGCTGGCCGACGTGGGCTTGCTGGGCATGCCCAATGCCGGCAAGTCGACCTTCATCTCGCACGTGTCCAACGCGCGGCCCAAGGTGGCGGACTATCCGTTCACCACGCTGCATCCGAACCTGGGCGTGGTGCGCGTCGACCACGAGCAATCGTTCGTGATCGCCGATATCCCGGGGCTGATCGAGGGCGCCGCCGAGGGCGCGGGCCTGGGCCACCAGTTCCTGCGACATCTGCAGCGCACCGGGCTGCTGCTGCATATCGTCGATCTGGCACCGTTCGACGAATCGGTCGATCCGGTCGCCGAGGCGCGCGCCATCGTCAACGAGCTGAAGAAATACGACGCCGAGCTGTACGAGAAGCCGCGCTGGCTGGTGCTGAACAAGCTCGACATGGTTCCCGAGGACGAGCGTGAGGCGCGCGTCAAGGACTTCATCAAGCGCTACAAGTGGAAGGGGCCGGTGTTCCGCATCTCGGCGCTGACCGGCGAGGGCTGCCGTGAGCTGGTCTACGCGATCAAGGACCACCTGGCCGCGCTGAAGGCCGAGGAGGCCGCGGCGCTGGCCGAGCCGGACGTGCGTCTGGACGAGCGGCTGCACAACGTCGATCGCGACGAACATCGCGAAGAAAATCGCGACGAGCGACAAGGCTGACCCCGCGCCGGAAATCTGCGCCGGAACATCGCCCGGCACGACCCCACTTCAGGAGACACAGTTGCCCACCCAATCGGTCATCGCGCAGGCCCGGCGCATCGTCGTCAAGGTCGGATCGAGCCTCGTCACCAACGACGGCAAGGGGCTGGACCACGATGCCATCGCCCGCTGGGCGGCGCAGATCGCCAGGCTGCGCACCGCCGGCAAGGAAGTGGTGCTGGTCAGCTCGGGCGCGATCGCCGAGGGCATGCAGCGGCTGGGATGGGCGCGCCGTCCGCGCGAGATCCATGAACTGCAGGCCGCGGCCGCGGTCGGGCAGATGGGGCTGGCCCAGGTCTACGAAAGCCAGTTCGGCCGCTATGGCATCCGCACCGCGCAGGTGCTGCTGACCCATGCCGACCTGGCCGACCGCGAGCGCTACCTGAATGCGCGCTCGACGCTGCTGACGCTGCTCGGCCTGGGCGTGGTGCCGATCATCAACGAGAACGACACGGTCGTCACCGACGAAATCAAGTTCGGCGACAACGATACGCTGGGCGCGCTGGTCACCAACCTGATCGAGGGCGATGCGCTGGTGATCCTGACCGACCAGCGCGGCCTTTATACCGCCGATCCGCGCAAGGATCCGGCCGCCGAGTTCGTGCACGAGGCGCTGGCCGGCACGCCACAGCTCGAGGCGATGGCCGGCGGTGCCGGCACCGCGATCGGCCGCGGCGGCATGCTGACCAAGATCCTGGCGGCCAAGCGCGCGGCCAAGTCGGGCGCCCATACCGTGATCGCGTCTGGACGCGAGGCCGACGTGCTCGCGCGTCTGGCCGGCGGCGAGGCGATCGGCACGCAGCTGCTGGCGCCGACCGGGCGGCTGACCGCGCGCAAGCAGTGGATGGCAGACCATCTGCAGCTGCGCGGGCGCGTCGTCATTGATGCCGGCGCGGTCGACAAGCTGACCGCGGGCGGCAAGTCGCTGCTGCCGATCGGCGTGGTGGAAGTGCAGGGCGAGTTCGCGCGCGGCGAGGTCATCGCCTGCGTCGATGCGCAGGGGCGCGAGGTGGCGCGTGGCCTCACCAACTACTCGAGCGCCGAGGCGCGGCTGATCGCCCGCAAGCCGTCATCGGAAATCGAAGCGGTGCTCGGCCATCTGAACGAGCCCGAGCTGATCCACCGGGACAACCTCGTACTCGTCTGAGCGGACGCAAAAAGGCCGGCGAGGGCAATCCGCCGCCGCCGGCCTTCATCGCAGGCTGTCGATAGCCCTTACTGGTACGCGCCCTGCCGGGCCACGCCGTCGCGGATCGCGCGCACGATGTCCTCGGTCTTGCCCGCCACCGCGCGGCCGTCGCACAGATATTCGGACGCCAGCGTCGCCGCATAGCTGTTGCGCACGCTGGTGCTCATCGTCCGCCATTGCTCGGCGCCCGCGCTCTGGTTCGGCACCCAGGTCTTGCTGCCGGGCGGCATGGTGGCGAACAGCTTGCGCTGGAACACGTCGCAGCGCACCCCTTCGTAGCTGATGTTGCGCACGCCGGTCGGGCTGGTGATCACCGCGGTGTAGCGCACCGCGCCGTCCTCGCCGACCAGGATCGACTTGGCGTCCACCGCGAACGACAGGCGCCCGGTCGTGCTGACGTCAAACGGCAGCAGATCGGCGTCGGCCGGCGGCGGCGGCAGCTTGGTCGCGGCCTCCTGAAAGCCCTTGGAGGCGAGCCGGTCGAGCAGGAAGACCGGTTCCTCGGCCTCCTCCGCTTCGAGCTGGGCGGCGCGCTTGGGCGTCTCGGTGCTGGTCGAGCAGGCGCTCACCAGGGCGAGTGCCAACAGCGTGGCAAGTCCGGCAGCCAGACCCGTGGGGGTTGCGCTGCCGGTGCGGCGTCGGCCGAAGCCGGCGGGTTTAGTCATCAGTGCTCCGCGTTTGCACGCAGACCGGCGCTTCCGGCTGCGTCAGGGTAGGGGACGGCTGGCTGGCGGCCGGCGCATTGCCCGGACCTTGCCGGCCCGCGCGCTGGCCGCCGGCGCGGCCGGCGTTGCCATGGGTCCCGGCATGGTGGTTGCCGTAGGGACTGAGCGGCGCCCGCTGGCCGCGATGCAGAAAGCGCGACAGCTCCGTCAGCGCCATCTGGTAGACCTCGCGCTTGAATTCGATCACCGCGTCGAGCGGCACCCAGTACTGGCTCCAGCGCCAGGCATCGAATTCCGGGTGGTCGGTGGCGCGCAGGCAGATATCGCAATCGCGCGCCGCCATGCGCAGCAGGAACCAGATCTGTTTCTGCCCCTTGTAATGCCCGCGAATCTCGCGGCGTATGAACTTGTCCGGCACCTCGTAACGCAGCCAGTCGCGCGTGCGACCGACGATCCTGACGTGCTCGGGCAGCAGTCCGACCTCTTCATGCAGTTCGCGGTACATCGCCTGTTCCGGCGTCTCGCCGTATTTGATGCCGCCTTGGGGAAACTGCCAAGAATGTTCGCCGATTCGCTTGCCCCAGAACACCTCGTTCCGTGCGTTGATGAGGATGATGCCGACGTTCGGGCGGAAGCCTTCACGATCGAGCATGACTGCACCTCGAATCCTTTAGAATTACGTCGATTATAAAGGAAGCGCGGGGTCCGTCCGGGCCGGTCCGGCGTGCTGGTTTTCCCCGACGAAATGCGCCGTTTCAGGCGCCTTTCGCCGGCCCAGACACCGTGTCGCGACCGTGTGCCCGGCCGCATTTTTTACCCAATCCTTGCCCTGTCGGACCCCTTACCCTTTTTCCCATCGATCCGCGCCGCGCGCGCTGTCCCAACCCGCTGTCCCAACCGAAAGCCACGGATGAAAGCTTCGCAATTCTTCATTTCCACTCTCAAGGAAGCCCCCGCCGACGCGGAGATCGTCTCGCACAAGCTAATGATGCGCGCCGGCATGATCAAGAAGCTGGGTGCCGGCATCTATAGCTATATGCCAACCGGCCTGCGCGTGATCCGCAAGATCGAGCAGATCGTCCGTGAGGAGATGAACCGCGCCGGCGCCGTCGAACTGCTGATGCCGTTCGTGCAGCCGGCCGAGCTGTGGCAGGAGACCGGCCGCTGGGACAAGATGGGGCCGGAGCTGCTGCGCCTGAAGGATCGCCATGAGCGCGACTTCGTGCTGCAGCCGACTTCCGAAGAGGTTGTCACCGACATCGTCCGTACCGAGATCCGCAGCTACAAGCAGCTGCCGCTGAACCTGTACCAGATCCAGACCAAGTTCCGCGACGAGCGCCGGCCGCGCTTCGGCATCATGCGCGGGCGCGAGTTCACGATGAAGGACGCCTATTCGTTCGACCGCGACGAGGACGGCATGAAGGTGTCGTACCGCCAGATGTACGACGCCTATATCCGCATCTTCCAGCGCTTCGGGCTGGAGTTCCGCGCGGTGGCGGCCGACAACGGCGCGATCGGCGGCTCGGGCTCGCATGAATTCCACGTGATCGCGGACACCGGCGAGGACGCGATCGTCTACTGCCCCGAGTCGGACTACGCCGCGAACATGGAGGCCGCCGAGGCGCTGTCGCTGCTGGCCGAGCGTGCGCCCGCGCGCGAGCCGCTGACGCGCACGCCGACGCCGGGCAAGGCCAAGTGCGAGGACGTCGCCGAACTGCTGGGCATTCCGCTGGAGCGCACCGTCAAGTCGATCGTGCTGGCGACCGAGGGCCCGGCCGGCGAGCCCGCCCAGATCTGGCTGCTGCTGCTGCGCGGCGACCACGACCTGAACGAGATCAAGGCGTCGAAGGTGCCGGGCCTGGCCGAGTTCCGCTTCGCCACCGAGGCGGAGATCGTCGCCACGTTCGGCACGCCCCCGGGCTATCTGGGCCCGATCGGTGCCAAGGCGCCGATCCGCGTGGTGGCCGACCGCACCGTCGCCAACATGAGCGACTTCGTCTGCGGCGCAAACGAGCGCGACTATCACCTGACCGGCGTCAACTGGGGCCGCGACCTGCCCGAGCCGGTGGTCGCGGACCTGCGCAACGTGGTCGAGGGCGATGCCTCGCCCGACGGCAAGGGCCGGCTGGCGATCTGCCGCGGCATCGAGGTCGGCCATGTGTTCATGCTCGGCACGCGCTATTCGGCGGCGATGAACGCGACCTTCCTCGACGAGAACGGCAAGACCCAGCCGATGCAGATGGGCTGCTACGGCATCGGCGTGACGCGCATCGTCGGCGCGGCGATCGAGCAGAACTACGACGAGCGCGGCATCATCTGGCCGGCCGCGATCGCCCCGTTCGAGGTGGTGGTGTGCCCGGTCGGCTACGACCGCTCGGAAGCGGTCAAGGCCGAGGCCGACCGTATCCATGCCGAGCTGCTGGCGGCCGGCGTCGATGCGATCCTGGACGACCGCGGCGAGCGCCCCGGCGTGATGTTCGCCGACTGGGAACTGATCGGCGTGCCGCATCGCGTGGTGGTCGGCGACCGCGGCCTGAAGGAAGGCCAGGTCGAGTATCAGGGCCGGCGCGATGCCGAGGCGAGCCGCGTGGCGGTGGCCGACATCGTCGGGCATGTCCGCAAGCTGCTGGCCAACTGACGCCATGCCCACGCCGCGATGCGCCGCCATCGCGGCGCTGCTGACAGCGCTGGCGTTGCTGACCGCGCCGCCCGCGCACGCCGGCGCCCAGCGCGAGGAGCAGCTGGCCGACGCCGTGCGCGGCGCGCTGGCCGCGGCGATTGCCGATGCGCGCCCCACCCGGCCGGTGTTCGTCTCCGCCGGCGAGCGTGACGCCTATCTGCGCTGGGTCGCCGAGATGTCGCGCCGCCTCGAGCGGCGCATTCCCGAGCCGCTGATCCGCACCGAGCTGGTCGAGACCGTCTACTACGAGGCCAAGCGGGCCGGACTCGAGCCCGCGCTGGTGCTGGGGCTGATCCAGGTCGAGAGCAACTTCCGCAAGTACGCGATCAGCACGGCGGGCGCGCGCGGGCTGATGCAGGTGATGCCGTTCTGGGCGCGCACCATCGGCGACGGCGACGCCCGCAAGCTGTTCCATCTGCAGAGCAATCTGCGCTACGGCTGCACGATCCTGCGCCACTACCTGGACCGCGAGTCCGGCGACCTGTTCCTCGCGCTGGGCCGCTACAACGGCAGCCGCGGCCGGGCCGACTATCCGAACGCGGTGCTGGCCGCGTGGAAGCGCTGGCAAGAGGCCGAGGCCGCGGTGACGGTGGCGAACACCGCCGCGCCTGCCGCGTTCCCATCCACCCGCCTGTCCGATCCGTCATGACTTCGCGCCCGCATCCGGCGGCCGGCAAGACCGGCTACGCCACCTCGTCGCCCGAACTGGAACGCTGGC
Source organism: Cupriavidus sp. JZ107 (assembly GCF_053903255.1). Lineage (NCBI taxonomy): Bacteria > Pseudomonadati > Pseudomonadota > Betaproteobacteria > Burkholderiales > Burkholderiaceae > Cupriavidus > Cupriavidus sp. JZ107. The sequence goes on from NZ_CP096481.1 coordinate 473,598, forward strand.
TGGCCCGGCATATCGCGCAAGGCTTCGGCGCCGACGCGCTGGTGCGGTCGATGTGCCAGTCCGGCTACGACGCGGCCTTCGCGCGCGCCACGGTGCAGGCCGCCTTTGCCGGATCCGGGCAGCGCGGCGCGCGGTCGGGACATTCGCCATCGCCGACCGCCAGGGCGAAGGCCGCTGCGCAGTCCATGCCCAACGCCGCGCACCACGCTGCCACCGCCGCGGCGGCGACCCCTGCGATCGCCGCGCCCAATGCATTGCCGGCCGGCGACGGCCGTGACGTGCCGGTGCTGTTCGCGATCGAGTCGCCGCGCATCGCGCTGTTCCAGCGGCTGTTGATGCCAGACGAATGCGAGGCGCTGATCGCGCTGTCGCGCGGCCGGCTGGCGCGCTCGCCGGTGGTCAATCCCGATACCGGCGACGAGAACCTGATCGACGCGCGCACCAGCATGGGCGCGATGTTCCAGGTCGGCGAGCATCCGCTGATCGAGCGGCTGGAGGCGCGCATCGCCGCGGTGACCGGCGTGCCGGTCGAGCACGGCGAAGGGCTGCAGATCCTGAACTACAAGCCCGGCGCCGAGTACCAGCCGCACTACGACTTCTTCAACCCGCAGCGCCCCGGCGAGGCACGCCAGCTGCGCGTTGGCGGACAGCGGATGGCGACGCTGGTGATCTACCTGAACGATGTGCCGGCCGGCGGCGCGACCGCGTTCCCGAAGCTGGGTTTGCGCGTCAATCCGGTGCAGGGTAATGCAGTGTTCTTCGCCTATCTCGGCGAGGACGGCTCGCTCGACGAACGGACGCTGCACGCCGGGCTGCCGGTCGAGCAGGGCGAGAAGTGGATCGCCACCAAGTGGCTGCGCGAAGCGCCGTATCGCGGCGAAGGCTGACCCGCTGCCGCCCGGAGGCACGGAGCCCGTGGTCGCGCTCCGCCCGCCACATCTGTGCTGAACCGGCAGCAGCACTGTGCCGGACTTTACCGGTGAATCTGTACCGGTACTGTATAGGATCGTCAAGCTAGACTGCCGCTTCCCCTGTATTCAAGGAGTTGCCATGGCACTGTCGGAACTGGCGGCGGGCTCTGCCGTGTTTGCCGCGTTCGGCGGCTTCGTGCTGGTGTCGTCGATCACGCCCGGACCGAACAACACGATGGTGCTGGCCTCGGGCGTCAATTTCGGTTTCGCGCGCACCATTCCCCATCTGCTCGGCATTAGCAGCGGCTTCGCGGTGATGATCGCGCTGATCGGCCTCGGCCTCGGTTCGCTGTTCACCGCGCTGCCGTGGACCTGGCCGCTGCTGCGCGTGGCCGCCACCGTCTATCTGGTCTACCTGGCCTGGAAGCTGGCCACCGCCGGTGGCGTGCAGGACCGGCAGGTGGCCAGGCCGATGGGCTTCCTGCAGGCGGCCGCGTTCCAGTGGGTCAATCCGAAGGCGTGGGTGATGGCGGTGGGCGCGTGCAGCGCCTATGTGCTGCACCCGAATGTCTGGCTCAACGTGCTGCTGCTGGCCAGCCTGTCGGCGATCATCAATCTGCCGAGCGTGGCGGTGTGGGCAGTGTTCGGCGCGTCGCTGCGCCGCTGGCTGGCGCGGCCGCGCGTGCTGCGCGTGTTCAACGTGACGATGGCGCTGCTGCTGCTCGGCTCGCTGTGGCCGATCCTGGCGGCCGGACACTGAAAGCAGGCGCGTCCGCCGGGACGGGGAAGGGGCGGGGAAGAAAGGCGGGCGCCTCAGTCCTTCAGCGCGCGGATGGTGCCGAGGTTGCGCCAGTAGCCCTTGGCATCCATGCCGCAGCCGAACACATAGCGGTCCGGCACCGTGAAGCCGCAGAAGTCCGGATGCATCGGCTTGGACTTGGCCAGCGTCTTCTCGCACAGCACCGCCGCGTAGAAATCGCGCGCGCCCATGTCCATGATGCGCTGGCGGATCGCCGCCATGGTCTCGCCCTCGTCGAGGATGTCGTCGAGCACCAGCACGGTCCGGTCCTTGACCGACTCGCGTGGCGCGACGCGCCATTGCATCTCGCCGCCGACCGTCTTGTTGTTGTAGCGGGACAGGTGGATGTAGTCGAACTCGAGCGGGAATTCGAGCTTGGGCAGCAGCATGCCGGTGAAGACCACGGCGCCGCCCATCACCGACAGCACCAGCGGGAAGCGGTCTCCCATCTTGTCGGTGATCTCGCGCGCCATGCGGTCCAGCGACTGCTGCACCTGCTGCGCGCTGACGATTTCCTCGGAGTTCGCCCACAGTTCGCGGGCCTGTTCGGCAGTCATCATGATGTTCGGTCCTGTCTGGTGTTCTTTGCGGGCGGCAGTTCGATGGGGCGGATCAGCGGTTGAACAGGCCCTTCATGCCGCCCTTCATCGCGCCCATCGAGCGCATCATCTTGGCCATGCCGCCGCCCTTGAGCTTCTTCATCATGCTCTGCATCTGGTCGAACTGGTTCAGCAGGCGGTTCACTTCCTGCACCGGCACGCCGGCGCCCGCGGCGATGCGGCGCTTGCGGCTGGCCTTGATCAGCTCGGGCTTGGCGCGCTCGGCCGGCGTCATGCTGTTGATGATGCCTTCCATGCGGCGCACCTGCTTCTCGGCCTGATCCATATTGGCGCCCTGGGCCTGCTGGGCGAACTGCGCCGGCAGCTTGTCGACCAGGCTGCCCAGGCCGCCCATCTTCTTCATCTGGCCGATCTGCGCCTTGAAGTCCTCGAGGTCGAAGCCGCCGGTCTTCTTGATCTTCTTGGCGAGCTTCTCGGCCGCTTCCATGTCGACGCCGCGCTGCGCCTCCTCGACCAGAGCGAGGATGTCGCCCATGCCGAGAATGCGCTGGGCCATGCGATCCGGGTAGAACGGTTCGAGGCCGTCGAGCTTTTCGCCAACGCCAACGAACTTGATCGGGCGGCCGGTCACGTGCCGCACCGACAGCGCGGCGCCGCCGCGCGCATCGCCGTCGAGCTTGGTCAGCACCACGCCCGTCAGCGGCAGCGTGTCGTTGAACGCCTTGGCCGTGTTGACCGCGTCCTGGCCCAGCATCGCGTCGACCACGAACAGCGTCTCGGCGGGCTTGAGCGCGGCGTGCAGCGCGGCGATCTCCTGCATCATCGCCTCGTCGATGCCGAGCCGGCCGGCCGTGTCGACGATCAGCACGTCGTGATAGTGCTTGCGGGCCCAGTCGAGCGCGGCGCGGGCGATGTCGACCGGCTTCTGATCCGGCTGCGACGGGAAGAAGTCGGCGCCGACCTGGTCCGACACGGTCTTGAGCTGCGCGATCGCGGCGGGGCGGTAGACGTCGCACGAGACCGTCAGCACCTTCTTCTTCTTGTTTTCCTTCAGCCATTTGGCCAGCTTGCCGACCGTAGTGGTCTTGCCCGCGCCCTGCAGGCCGGCCATCAGGATGATCGCCGGCGGCTGCACCGCCAGGTTCAGCTCGGCCGCCTTGCCGGCCGCGCCGTCGGCCGCGACGGCTTCCTCGCCGCCGATCACCGCGGTCAGTTCGCGCTGCACCACGCCGACCAGCGCCTGGCCGGGCGTGAGGCTGCCGACCACTTCCTCGCCCAGCGCCTTTTCCTTGACGCGGGCCACGAACTCGCGCACCACCGGCAGCGCGACGTCGGCCTCCAGCATGGCCAGGCGAACCTCCCGCAACATCTCGGCGGTGTTGGCTTCGGTCAGGCGTGCCTCGCCGCGCATGGTCTTGACGACCCGCGCCAGGCGTTGAGTGAGATTGTCCAGCATGGCAGAAATCCGGAGGTGGGCTTTGTAGGGTTGCGGCGCGCCGCCGCGCTTGTCGGCCGGTGGCCGATCGCTGATCGACCATGCGGTGCGGGCCGTGGCGTGGCGGACGGGGGCCGATCGGGCGAATTCGCCGGGCGTCCATCGCGGCGCCGCCATCCGGCCTTGCCGCCGCGGGTCATTGCCGCCGGTCACCGCGGGTCAGTCACCGCCGTCGGTCACCGTAACAGGCGCTAGGGTAAACTGCGCGAATGGCGATTGTACTGTATGCCCTGACGGCACTCCTCTATTGCGCGCTGGCCTATCACGGCTGGGCGACGCGCCACGCCGGGCTGGCCACTAGCACGGCTGGCGGTCCGGGCCTCGGCGGCCAGCCGGGCTCGATGGTGCTGGTGCCGGGCCCCGCGCCGGGCGGCAGCGCCGAGGGGCAGCCTGCCTGGTGGCATCTGCTGATGGTGGCGGTGCTGGCCAGCCACGGCATGCTGCTGCACGAGACCATCTTTCCGGCCGACCGCATGGTGTTCGGCTTTGCCTTCGCGCTGTCGGCGATGCTGTGGCTGGGCGTCGGCATCTACTGGATCGAGAGCTTCTTCTTCTCGCTGGCGGGACTGGGCCTGGTCGTGATCCCGGTGGCGATGCTGGCCAGCCTGATGCCGCTCGCCTTCCCCGGCGCGCAGATCCTCGGCTATGCCGCGCGGCCGCTGTTCAAGCTGCATTTCATCATCGCCAACGTCGCCTACGGGCTGTTCACGCTGGCGGCCTTCCACGCCTTCCTGATGCTGCTGGTCGAGCGCCGGCTGCATGGTTTCAATCGCGGCCACGGCGTACACGTGCCGGGCGGCGCGATGGCCGCCGGCGCGCCGCAGCAGGCCGGCTGGCTGGGCCGCTGGCTCGACCTGCTGCCGCCGCTGCTGACGCTCGAGAAGCTGCTGTTCCGCTTGATCGCGGCCGGCTTCGTGCTGCTGACGATGACGATCGCCTCGGGGCTGCTGTTCTCCGAGGAGCTGTTCGGGCGGGTCTTCCGCTTCGACCACAAGACCGTGTTCGCGCTGGTCTCGTGGGTGATGTTCGCCGGCATCCTGGCGGGCCGGCGGTTCTACGGCTGGCGTGGCCGCGTGGCGCTGCGCTGGGTCATCGCCTCGTTCTGCATCCTGCTGCTGGCCTACGTCGGCAGCCGCTTCGTGATCGAAGTGATTCTGCATCGCCTCTGAAGCAAGGCATCGTCGATGGCACGTCTGTTCCTGTTGCTGGCGGTCCTGCTGGCCATATTCTGGTGGCTCGGCAGCCGCGTGCGCGCTCGGCGCGCCGATCCCCCGCCGGCCGATGCCGCTCCCGACGCGAATCGCCGGGCGCAGGAGCCGATCGTGCCGTGCGCCCACTGCGGCGTGCATCTGCCGCGCAGCGAGGCGATCGCCTATCAGGGCCTGCACTACTGCCGTGCCGGTCATCTCCCTGAAGCTCAGCAGCGATCTGGCGACCGCGGCGGCGACCCCGGCGGTTCCCCATGACCGCGCCGCTTCCGCCCCTGCTGCGGCTCGACGGCGCTGGCTGGGTCGAGGGCGCGCGCCGGGTGCCGTCGCCGAACTTCGATCCGCGCCCGCCCGGCATGCCGGTCGATCTGCTGGTGATCCACAACATCAGCCTGCCGCCCGGCGAATTCGGCAGCGACGATATCGAGGCGCTGTTCCTGAACCGGCTCGATCCGGCGCGCCATCCGTTCTTCGCCACCATCCACGAGGTCCGCGTGTCGGCGCATTTCCTAGTGCGGCGCAGCGGCGAGCTGCTGCAGTTCGTCTCGTGCGCCGAGCGCGCCTGGCATGCCGGCCAGTCGGCCTTCTTCGGGCGCGAGCGCTGCAACGACTTCTCGATCGGCATCGAGCTCGAAGGCTGCGACACGCTGCCGTTCGAGCCGGCCCAGTACGACACCGCGGCCGCGCTGTCGCGGCTGCTGGTGCGGGCCTATCCGATCGCGGCCGTGGCCGGCCACAGCGATATCGCCCCCGGCCGCAAGACCGACCCCGGTCCGTGCTTTGACTGGCCGCGCTTTGCGCAGGCCGCGGGACTCGCGCCGGCGATGCTGCCGTACCGTTGCGGCGGCGCCGCGGCCTAGCCGAAAACCCCGCGCCGGCGCGGGGCTATCGGAAGCGTGGCGCTAATCAAAAAAAATTCTTTCGTCGGTGCGCCAGCCGACAAAACGGCCGCAACCCTTGAGCCGCTTGGTCTGGCGGGGAGCCGGGGTGCCGGCGTGACGCCGGACCGGCCCGCGGACGCGCTTGTCAAGACTGGTCAACGCGATTCATTTCACTATACTTAGTCCAGCTTTTCGTCATGACCACTATATCTAGTGGTGCTTTCGGGGAGCCGACCTAGGCGTGCAGCGTCCGCCACGGGCTCGGCAGGTTGCCTTCGCGCCACGCGCGGCGGGCGTTTCCAGCCGGCCCCCAGCATGCGGCACCGGCGCGCCACACGGTCGGCACGTCACAAGAGCCCTCCACGGGAATGCAGCAAGGCAGTAATCCGGCACGGCATCGCCGCGCATGGGATGTCTCTTTTTGCGCATTTTCCAGGGGCTCTTTGTCGTTGATAACACTGGTCACAAAAACAGGAGTGCTACATGCAGACGGCCCAACAAGACATCGCCGGCAACGCCGGTATCGCCGCCGTGGCGCAGCCGAGCCCCGCCGCTGAGAACGCCGCTGGCAACTACCAGGATTACAAGATCATCCGCCGCAACGGCGCGGTGGTCGCTTTCGAGCCGAGCAAGATCTCGGTGGCGATGACCAAGGCCTTCCTCGCCGTCAACGGCGGGCAGGGCGCCGCTTCCGCGCGCGTGCGCGAGCTGGTCGAGCAGCTGACCCAGAACGTGGTGCGCGCGCTGCTGCGCAGCCGCCCGAACGGCGGCACCTTCCACATCGAGGATGTGCAGGATCACGTCGAACTGGCGCTGATGCGCTCGGGCGAACATGAAGTGGCGCGCGCCTACGTGCTCTACCGCGAGAAGCGCAACCAGGAGCGCGGCCAGGCCAATGCCCAGGCCGTCGCCCGCGTGGCGCAGACCGTGGCCAACTTCAACGTCACCGACGGCGGCGTGACGCGTCCGCTGGATCTGGTCGCGCTGCACGCGCTGATCGACACCGCCTGCGCCGGCCTGGGCGAAGGCGTCGATGCCGAGCCGATCCTGAAGGAAACGGTCAAGAACCTGTACGACGGCGTGCCGATGAGCCAGGTCTACGACTCGGCCATCCTCGCCGCGCGCACGCTGATCGAAAAGGACCCGGCCTACAGCCAGGTCACCGCCCGCATCCTGCTGCACACGATCCGCAAGGAAATCCTCGGCGAGGAAGTGACCCAGGCCGAGATGGGCAGTCGCTACGCCGAGTACTTCCCCAAGTTCATCGCCCGCGGCATCGAGGCCGAACTGCTCGACGAGAAGCTGGCGACCTTCGACCTGGCGCGCCTGGGCGCGGCGCTGGACGCCTCGCGCGACTTCCAGTTCAACTACCTGGGCCTGCAGACGCTGTACGACCGCTACTTCCTGCACGTCGACGAGACCCGCATCGAGATGCCGCAGGCCTTCTTCATGCGCGTCGCGATGGGCCTGGCGCTGAACGAGACCGACCGTGAAGGCCGTGCGATCGAGTTCTACAACCTGCTGTCGTCGTTCGACTTCATGTCGTCGACGCCGACGCTGTTCAACTCGGGCACCCGCCGCTCGCAGCTGTCCTCGTGCTACCTGACCACGATCTCCGACGATCTGGAAGGCATCTACGAGGGCCTGAAGGAGAACGCGCTGCTGTCGAAGTTCGCCGGCGGCCTGGGCAACGACTGGACCAACGTGCGCGCACTGGGCTCGCACATCAAGGGCACCAACGGCAAGTCGCAAGGCGTGGTGCCGTTCCTGAAGGTGGTCAACGACACCGCCGTGGCGGTCAACCAGGGCGGCAAGCGCAAGGGCGCGGTCTGCGCCTACCTGGAGACCTGGCACCTGGACATCGAGGAATTCCTCGAGCTGCGCAAGAACACCGGCGACGACCGCCGCCGCACGCACGACATGAACACCGCGAACTGGATTCCGGACCTGTTCATGAAGCGCGTGATGGAGAACGGCGAGTGGACGCTGTTCTCGCCGTCGACCTGCCCGGACCTGCACGACAAGGTCGGCAAGGAATTCGAGAAGGCCTACCTCGGTTACGAGGAGAAGGTGGCGCGCGGCGAGCTGAAGCTGTTCAAGAAGATCCCCGCGATGCAGCTGTGGCGCAAGATGCTGGGCATGCTGTTCGAGACCGGCCATCCGTGGATCACCTTCAAGGATCCGTGCAACATCCGCAGCCCGCAGCAGCATGTCGGCGTGGTCCACAGCTCGAACCTGTGCACCGAGATCACGCTGAACACCAACGACAGCGAAATCGCGGTCTGCAACCTGGGTTCGGTCAACCTGGTCGCGCACCTGAAGCAGCAGGCCGACGGCAGCCACGCGCTCGACCACGCCAAGCTCGAGAAGACCATCCGCACCGCGATGCGCATGCTCGACAACGTGATCGACATCAACTACTACGCGGTCGACAAGGCACGCAATTCGAACCTGCGCCACCGTCCGGTCGGCATGGGCATCATGGGCTTCCAGGACTGCCTGCACGTGCTGCGCGTGCCGTACGCCAGCGACGCCGCGGTGCAGTTCGCCGACACCTCGATGGAGGCGGTCTGCTACTACGCCTACCAGGCCTCGACCGAGCTGGCCGAGGAGCGCGGCCGCTACAGCACCTATCAGGGTTCGCTGTGGGATCGCGGCATCCTGCCGCAGGATTCGCTGAAGCTGCTGGCCGAGGAGCGCGGCGGCTACCTCGAGGTCGACCAGTCGTCGACGATGGATTGGGACAAGCTGCGTGCCCGCATCAAGCAGCACGGCATGCGCAACTCGAACTGCATCGCGATCGCGCCGACCGCGACGATCTCGAACATCATCGGCGTGTCGGCCTGCATCGAGCCGACCTTCCAGAACCTGTACGTCAAGTCGAACCTGTCGGGCGAGTTCACCGTGGTCAACGACTACCTGGTGCGCGACCTGAAGGCACGCGGCCTGTGGGACGAGGTGATGGTCGCCGACCTGAAGTACTTCGACGGCTCGCTCGCCCGCATCGACCGCATTCCGCAGGACCTGCGCGACCTGTACGCGACCGCGTTCGAGGTCGAGCCGACCTGGCTGGTGGAGGCCGCCAGCCGCCGCCAGAAGTGGATCGACCAGGCCCAGTCGCTGAACATCTACATGGCCGGCGCCTCGGGCAAGAAGCTGGACGATACCTACAAGCTGGCGTGGATCCGCGGCCTGAAGACGACCTACTACCTGCGCACCATCGCCGCCACGCACGTCGAGAAGTCGACCGTGTCGCGCGGCTCGCTGAACGCGGTGTCCTCGGGCGCCGGCGCCGGCGGTGCCTCGGCCTCGTCGATCGACCAGGTGGCCGCCTCGGCCCCGGCGATGCCGGAAGCCGAAGGCGCGGTCTGCACGATGCGCCCGGGCGATCCGGGGTTCGACGAGTGCGAAGCCTGCCAATAACGGCAATGCCGGCACGCGGCGCCACGCAGCGCGCGTGCCGGTCCTGATACTGGCAACCGATCCGGACCCGATGGCCCGCGCCGCGCGCGGTGGCCCCGGGGGCCGGCTCACCAGAGCGTTACACGGAGAACCAACACCATGCTGAGCTGGGACGACGACGTTCAAGCCAATCCGCAGGCTGCCCCGCAGCCCGCGCCTCAACCCGCCCTGCAACCGGCGATCGCCACCGCCGACCAGCAGGGCGTGCTGCCGCCCGCTGCGACGCAGCCGGGCGCCGGCATCCTCGGCAACAACCCGAACGCTGCGGCCGCGCAGAGCACGCGCCGCGTCAACGCCGCCGACAAGCGCGTGATCAACGGCGCCACCGACGTCAACCAGCTGGTGCCGTTCAAGTACAAGTGGGCCTGGGAGAAGTACCTGGCCGGCTGCGCCAACCACTGGATGCCGCAGGAAATCAACATGTCGCGCGACATCGCGCTGTGGAAGGACCCGAACGGCCTGACCGAGGACGAGCGCCGCATCATCAAGCGCAACCTGGGCTTCTTCGTCACCGCCGATTCGCTGGCCGCCAACAACATCGTGCTGGGCACCTACCGGCAGATCACCGCGCCCGAGTGCCGCCAGTACCTGCTGCGCCAGGCCTTCGAAGAGGCCATCCACACGCACGCCTACCAGTACATCGTCGAGTCGCTGGGGCTGAACGAGGCCGAGATCTTCAACGCCTATCACGAGGTGCCGTCGATCCGCGACAAGGACGAGTTCCTGATCCCGTTCATCGACACGCTGACCGATCCGTCGTTCAAGACCGGCACGCCGGAGAACGACCAGAAGCTGCTGAAGTCGCTGATCGTGTTCGCCTGCATCATGGAAGGCCTGTTCTTCTATGTCGGCTTCACGCAGATCCTGGCGATGGGCCGGCAGAACAAGATGACCGGCGCGGCCGAGCAGTACCAGTACATCCTGCGCGACGAGTCGCTGCACTGCAATTTCGGCATCGACCTGATCAACCAGATCAAGCTCGAGAACCCGCATCTGTGGACCGCCGAGTTCAAGGAAGAGATCGTCGGCCTGTTCAGGAAGGCGGTCGACCTCGAATACCGCTACGCCGAGGACACGATGCCGCGCGGCGTGCTGGGCCTGAACGCGCCGATGTTCAAGAGCTATCTGCGCTTCATCTGCAATCGCCGCTGCCAGCAGATCGGCCTCGACGCGCTGTTCCCGAACGAGGAAAACCCGTTCCCGTGGATGAGCGAGATGATCGACCTGAAGAAGGAGCGCAACTTCTTCGAGACGCGCGTGATCGAATACCAGACGGGTGGCGCGCTGTCCTGGGATTGAGGCAAGGTTGCACCGGCCGGCGGCGTGAAGCCGGCGGCCGGCAGCGACAGCATCGGTAAAGAGTGGGACGTTTCGGCCGAAACGTCCCATTTTTTTTACGCCGCCGGCTTCGCGCGGCGCAAGGAGACGCCATGCAGCAGGGCAGGAACGCCGGCAGGGAAGCCGAACTCAAGCGCATGCAATCGGTGGCGCTGGCATGCGTCGGCGTGGCGGCGGCGGTGTTCGTCGCCACGCTGTTCCTGCCTGCCACGTTCTGGGTCCGGCTGCTCCGGGCCGGTGCCGAGGCGGCGATGGTCGGCGGCCTGGCGGACTGGTTCGCGGTCGTGGCGCTGTTCCGCCGGCCGCTGGGCCTGCCGATCCCGCATACGGCGATCATCCCGAAGAGCAAGAACCGCATCGCCGACAATCTCGCGGCATTCGTGCGCGACAAGTTCCTGAACCCCGAGGTCGTGACGGATCTGATCCGGCGCAGCGATCCCGCCCACTGGCTGGCTGCCTGGTTCAGCGAGCCGGCCAATGCGCGCCGCATCGGCCAGCATGCCGCGAACCTGATGGGCGTGCTGCTCGATCTGGTGGACGACCGGCGGATCCAGGCCTTCCTCAACGATGCCGCGCGTACGGTCATTGGCCGCATCGATTTCTCGCAGGCGCTCGGTTCCGTGCTCGAGATGCTGACCCGCGGCGGCAGCCATCAGCAACTGCTCGACGCCGTGCTCCGGCATGCGATCGCCCTGCTGAAACGGCCCGAAACGCAGCAGCTGATCGCCCAGCGCGTGGTCAACTGGCTCAAGAGCGAGCACAGGTGGAAGCAGCTCGTGCTGCCGACCGAATGGCTGGGCGACAAGGCCGCCGAGGCGGCGCGCAGCAATGTGATCGACTTTCTCGACGATGTGGCGCGGATGCCGGCGCACGAGCTGCGCGCGGCCTTCGACGACGCGCTGGAAGGCCTGATCGCCAGGCTCAAGACCGACGAAGCGTTCGTCAGGAAAGGCGAGGAGATCAAGGACTTCGTGCTGCGCAATCCCGAGCTCGCCGACTATGCGCAGAACGTGTGGGCGGCGCTGCGCGACTGGCTGTCGAACGACCTGGCGTCCAGCTCGCCGCAGCTGCAGCAACAGGTCGAACGCGTGGGGCTGTGGTTCGGCCGGAGGCTGTCGGAGGACCGGGAGTTGCGCCGCTCGATCAACGACCACGCCGAGTCGTTCGCCGCGGCGGCCGCGCCCCGGTTCGCCGACTTCCTGACGTCGCATATCAGCGACACGGTGCGCAACTGGGACGCGACGGACATGTCGCGGCAGATCGAACTGAGCATCGGCCCCGACCTGCAGTACATCCGGATCAGCGGCACGGCGGTCGGTTGCTGCATCGGCATCCTGCTATTTCTGGTGTCGCATCTCGGCGAAATGTTGTGAGGCCGATCGTCGTGAGGCCCGCATCACCAACGCCGCAAGGAGTAGACCAAAACCGATAGTCTGCTGCCCTAACGCATGGTCGTACCTCTGCACCACGGGAACAATGGCTGCCATTCGATCCACCGGTCGATCCGACCGTCGAATCGATCCTTTGGCCCAGCAGCCTGATTCCACAGCGGGAGAGCCGAGATGACCATTCCCAGTATCCACCGCGGCATTGCCGCACCCTCCGCGCCGCAGCAGAGCGGCGCGATCCCTCCGGCGTCGACGACGCCGCTGAACGCCGGCATCCAGCTCGCCGTTCAGGATGTGCGCCAGCCCGAGCCATCGGGCCAGGATGCCGCGCCGCGGCAGCGCAGCTGGCAACGCTTCCTCGAGCTGGCGCGGCGTCTGGTCGGGCTGCGCGCCGGCGATGCCGCACGGGCCACGCCGCCGGCTGCCGCGCAGCGCAGCGCCCTGCTGCGCGGCGTGAGGCTGGAGCCGGACGACGAGGCGCCGCTGACGGCGCTGGCTTTCGATTTCAGCCATGCTGACCTGGCGGGCGCCGATCCGCCGATCGCCGGCGTATCGCACCTGCGTTTCCACGGTGCCAACCTGAAGCAGGCGACGCTGCGCGAGATCAGCCTGGCGTGGACCGATTTCAGCGGTGCGCAGCTCGAGGGTGCGCACATCACGATTGCCGCAGAGACGCTGGCGCGGCTCGCCCGGCCCAGCGTGCTGGCGCTGACGCTGCAATCGATCGCGACCATCGACCCGTGTCATGCGCAGTTGCGGCGTGCGTTGATGGAGCAGGTGCTGGGCGCGCTGCGGCAGGCCGCGGCGCTGGCGCGCCGGGACCGCGCGATGCTGCCGGCCGAGCTGCGCGCGCTGGTGTCGGTGCACCCGCTGTTTGCCGGCATGACCGGCGTGGAGGCGGTGCTGGAACGGTGCGCGCCGGCGCGTGCCGACCGGCATCCGGCCCGCTGAAGGAAGGGGCCGTCAAAGTCCGGGCCGGCATCGACGCCGGCCCGTATCGTTTCCGGACGAGCCGCCGTCAGCCCTGGCGTTCCCCGCCGAGCGCCTCGGTCAGATCGCCGAGCATGGCCGACAGCTCGCCGGCCATCAGCGTGAAGTCCGCGTCGAAGCGCTCGTCCTCGTCGCTCATGGTGCCGTCGATCTGTTCCTTGACCACGTCGAGCGGCGCCACGCGCTTGATCGCCAGCGCGTCGGTCAGCACGAAGGAGACGCGATCGTTCCAGGTCATCGCCAGCCGCGTGCAGCGCTTGCCCGCGGCGATATGGCGGCGCAGCTCCTCGGCATCGAGCGGATGGCGGACATAGCGGACGGTGGCCTTGCTCTCGGCGCTGGCCTGCAGCTCGATCTCCTGATCGACGGTAAAGCCGGCCGGCGCCGCATCGTCGGCCAGCCAGCCGGTCATCGCCGCCACCGGCGACTGGTTGACCTGCAGCGACGTCAGCGGCAGCGGGTCCAGCGCCTTGAACAGCAGCGTGCGGACCTCGTCGGCCTTGATCGCCGAGGCCGCGTCGATCGCCAGCCAGCCGCGCTCCGGATCGATCCAGACGCGGGTATCGCGCCGGATGCTGAAGGCGCGCGGCAGCAGTTCCTCGGTGATCTGTTCCTTCAGCTCGCGCAACTGCTTGCGGCCCGGCTTGTAGCCCTGCTGCTCCTCGAGCTCGGCCGCGCGCGCCTTGGTGACCTGGTTGACCACGGTGGCCGGCAGCAGCTTCTTCTCGGCGCGCATGGTCAGCAGCATCTGCTTGCCCACGCGGTGCACCAGCGCGCCGTTATCGCGCGGCGAGGCCCATCCCTGCGTCTGCATTTCGAGGCTGGTACCCGGATAGAAGGCGTGCGAAGCGAGGCAGGCCTCGATCTCGTCGGCGTCCTTGTTCCAGGGTGCGGAGAAGCGGTGTAGCTGAAGATTCTTGAACCACATGAGAATTCGGCACCTCGGCCAGTTGGCGAAAGGGACGAATTCTAGCGGCTTGGCGTGGCCGATGTCGCGTACGGCAACACCGGTGAAGAGAGCGGACAGCCATCCACGGACGAAAAAGCGCCGCGGCCCCCTGCCAAGGGCTGCGGACGCGAGGTGCTGCAAGGCGTCGTCCGCAGAAGGGCGCCTTGCAGCGTCAGCCTTACAGGTCCAGCCTGGTGATCTTGGTGCCTTCGAGGCTCAGGCCAGCCATCAGGCCCGCATTGGTCAGCGCGAAGCCGACCACCGGCTGCTGCACGGTATTGGTATCGAGCGCACCGTTGGCGCCCACCTTGGCTACCGCGACGGTGGCGTCGACGCCCGCGGTCCAGCCTTCGCTGGCGAGGAATTTGTCGAGCGCCTGCTGGTTCATGAACATGAAGATCAGCGCCTTCGATTGCGCGCCGATCTGCCAGCCCAGCGAACCGGAAATGGTGCGGTAATAGCCGCGGGTGGTATTGCCCACGCGCAGCGCGCCATCGCCATATTCGCCGCCGACGAAGAAGCCGGCCGACAGCGTGCGCGGAAACACCAGGATGCCGCGCGCGCGCGAGGCGAGATCGCGCGAGCCGTTGACCGAGCTGTAGAGCCGGTCCAGCGTGTTCTGCACGCCGGAATCGATCTCGCGGCGGCGCGTCGCCTTCTCGGTCGGGGAAGAGGCCGAATCCCGCGTGGTGGTGCACGCGCCCAGCAGCAGGCCGCTGCCGGCCACCGCCAAACCGAGACCCGCACTGGCGTTCAGGAATGCCCTACGTTCCATGTTGTTCTCCTTTGTTCCTGTCAATCACTGCGATGCCAACCAGGATGGCGTCCTCGCCGACGGTCGTTGCGCCGGACGATGGCGCGCCATCACGCTGCCCTCCGTTTGTGCAATATACAAAGCGCACGCGGCGGCTGCTGTAGGACGACCGACTCAGGCCGTGTGGTGTCTGTCCTACAAAGCACTTTCTGCGGCACCATTGCAACGCGATGTAACCGCCGGTTACCTTGTCGAAGCCGTGGCGCTACCATGCGGCATGCCTAAAGTCCTTGCCCTGATCCCCGCCATCCTGCTGGTCGGCGCCTGCGCCTCGCATGCGCCTTCGGACCAGCAGGCCGCCGCTGCCGCCACCGCCGCTGCCGCCGAGAGCCAGGCCGCCTCCGGGCCGCCGCCCGAGTGGCAAAAGAAGCGGCAGCAATACACCGAGTGCGCGCGCGAGAAGGCCGAAGCCCGTTCGGCCAAGCCGGGCACGACGCAGGCCGTGGTCAACGATGCGCTGCGCGACTGCCGCGGCGAGCTCGACGCGGTGCGCACATCGTTCCGCGAGTACCTGGATGGCCAGATGTCGTCAGCCCACGGCAAGCGTTCGGCGCGCCAGGCGGCCGACCGCGTGGGCCGTGATACCGAAGACAAGGTGCGCGCCTATCTGCTGCGCCACGTCGAGTACCACCGCGCCGTCGCCGCCCGCCAGTAAGGCGGCGTTCCGGCTTCCGCCCAATCCTTCGCTCAATGCGGCGCGCCAGTGCGCGCCGTTTTTGCGTCCGCCTTTGCCTCCGCCTTTGCGTCCGACGTTGCATCGGCCATTGCGTCGGCCTGCCGGATTGGAATTCCGCGCAGTTGACCCGCACCATTGGCGCCATGCGTGCTGTCCGGGCGCGGATAGCGCTGCCCGTCGAAGCGGTGCAGCAGCTCGGCCGCCCGCGCCGCAGCGACGGCATGCGCGGCCAGCTTGATGTGGCCGAAGCCGCGTACCCTGGCGGGCAACTGCGCGATCTCGACCGCGACCGGCAGCCGCGCTTCGGTCAGCGCCGGCAGCAGCGCGCGGATGCGAGCCTCGTAGTCCGCGATGGACTGCCGCTCCAGCCGGCGCTCGGCGGTCCTGCCGAACGGATCGAAGCGGGTGCCGCGCAGCCGCTTGCCCTTGGCGAGCCATCCCATCAGCGGCCATAGCCACGCGCCGAACGCGATCTTGCGCGGCGGCTCGCCATGCTTGCCGGGGCGCGACAGCAGCGGTGGCGCCAGATGAAAGCGCAGCCGCAGCGGGCCGTCGAAACGCGCGCGCAGCGCCTGCCGGAAGGCCGGGTCGCTGTGCAGCCGCGCCACCTCGTATTCGTCCTTGTACGCCATCAGCCGGGCGAACTGCTCGGCCACCGCCCGGGTCAGCCGGCGCTCGCGCCCGGCCTCGCCCAGTGCGTTCTCCGCGGCCTGCACCGCCTCGACCAGCGCGGTATAGCGTGCCGCGTAGGCGGCGTCCTGGTAGGCCGTCAGCAGCGCCACGCGGTCGGCCACCAGTTGCGGCAGCGGCGTGGCCGACATTGCCGCGGGCTCGGGCGCGATCAGCGCCAGGCCGTCCGGCTTGCCTTCGCCCGCGGCGAGCCGCGTCAGCGCGAGAGGATCGCCGGCGGCCAGGCGCCCCAGCGCCAGCGCCTCCAGATTGGCGTCCACCGCGACGCCATTGAGTTCGATCGCGCGCGTCAGCGCCGCCAGCGAGACCGGCACCAGGCCCTTCTGCCACGCAAAGCCGAGCACCACGATATTGGCGGCCACGGTATCGCCGAGGAAGGCGGTGGCGAGCGCCTGCGCGTCCAGCGTGTCGATGCCGCCCGAGCCCGTCGCGTGGCGCAGCTTGGCCAGCAGCGCGTCGGCATGCAGGTCGGCATCCGGATTGCGCTGGAATTCGGCGACCGGGGTCGGATGCGTATTGGCGACGATTTGTGTGCGCCGCGGCGCGACCGTCTGCAGCACGTCGGGCGAGGCCCCCACCGCGAGGTCGCAGGCCAGCACCGCGTCGGCCTGCTGCGCGTCGATGCGTGCCTGGTTCAGCCACTGCCGGCCCTGCGCCAGCCGCACGAAGGACAGCACGGATCCGCCTTTCTGCGCGAAGCCCATGAAGTCCAGCACGCTGGCCACGCGCCGCTCCAGATGCGCCGCCATCGCGATCAGCGCGCCGGCCGTGACCACCCCGGTACCGCCGACGCCGGCCACCAGGATGTCGAAGGGGCCGGGGCCGAGCCGCGGTGCCGGTTCACGCAATGCGGCCGCCCGCTCGCGCAGCGCCGCCACGCCGCGCTCATGCCCGACCGGGTGGCGCGGCGTCGCGCCCTCGACGGTGACGAAGCTCGGGCAGAAGCCCTTGATGCACGACTCGTCGTGATTGCAGCTGGCCTGATCGATCTGCCGCTTGCGCCCCAGCGCGGTCTCGACCGGCTGTACCGCCAGGCAGTTGGACTGCACGCTGCAGTCGCCGCAGCCCTCGCAGACCGCCTCGTTGATGAAGACATGTCGCGTCGGGGCCGGCGCGCGCCCGAGCTTGCGCCGGCGGCGCAGTTCGGCGGCGCAGGTCTGCTCGTACAGCAGCACGGTGACCCCCGGCACCTCGCGCAGCTCGCGCTGCACCGCCTCGAGCGACTCGCGCGGATGGAACGTCGTGCCGGCGGGAAAGCGGACGCGGCGGCCGCGATGCACGTCGATGCGATCGCTGACGAGCGCGACACGCGCCACGCCCTCGGCGCTGACCTGGCGCGCGATCGCCTCGACGTCGAGCGGCCCATCGACCGGCTGTCCGCCGGTCATCGCCACCGCGTCGTTGCACAGGATCTTGTAGGTCACGTTGGTGCGCGCGGCGACCGCCTGGCGGATCGCCAGGTAGCCCGAGTGATAGTAGGTACCGTCGCCGAGGTTCTGGAACACGTGCGGCGTCGCGGTAAAGCGGCTGTGCGCGACCCAGTCGACCCCTTCGCCGCCCATCTGGATCAGCCCCGAGGTCTCGCGGTTCATCCAGCTCGCCATGAAATGGCAGCCGATGCCGGCCTGCGCGCGCGAGCCTTCCGGTACGCGGGTCGACGTGTTGTGCGGGCAGCCGGGGCAGAAGTAGGGCTGGCGGCGGATGCCGTCGGCCGCATTGGACAGCAGCGGATGTTCGCTGAACTGCGGCACCAGCTCGCGCCGGTCCAGCCCGCGGCTGAGACGGGCGAGCCAGTCGGCCACCGGCTGCATCAGCCGCGATGGCCGCATTTCCTCGCGTTCGGGCAACAGCGGCCGGCCATCGATGCCGAACTTGCCGGCGATCGCCGGCCGCACGCCATCGGGCGCGTTGTAGAACAGCGCCTGCAGCTGCCGTTCCACCAGCGGGCCCTTTTCCTCGACCACCAGGATCTCCTCGAGGCCGCGCGCGAAGGCCAGCAGCCGGGTCGGCTCGACCGGATAGGCGAGCCCCAGCTTGTAGACGCGGATGCCGGCGTCGGCCAGCGCCTGCGTCGAGATGCCCAGGCGCCGGAACACTTCCATCAGATCGTGATGGGCCTTGCCGCAGGTCACGATGCCGGCGCGCGCTTCGTCGGCCTGGACCACCATGCGGTCGATGCTGTTGACGCGGGCGAAGGCGCGCACCGCCTCGAGCTTGGCGCCGAGCCGCTGCTCGATGCGCGGCGACGGCAGGTCGGGCCAGCGATAGTGCAGGCCGTCGGGGGGCGGCATGTGGCCGCTGATCTGGCGTACCGCGTCGGCATCCTGCCAGCAGGCGACGCGCGCATGGATCGGATCCAGATCGACCGTCATGGCGCTCTCGACGGTCTCCGACAGCGCGGTGAAGCCGACCCAGTTGCCCGAGTAGCGCGACAGCGCCCAGCCGTAGAGCCCGAATTCCAGATATTCGGCGACGTCGGCCGGCGCCAGCACCGGCATCGACCAGGCCTGCATCGCGAAATCGCTCTGGTGCGACATCGACGAAGACACGCAGCCATGGTCGTCGCCGGCGACCACCAGCACGCCGCCGTGCGGCGAGCTGCCATAGGCGTTGCCATGCTTGAGCGCATCGCCGGCGCGGTCGACGCCGGGGCCCTTGCCGTACCAGAGGCTGAATACCGCGTCGACGGTGCGCTGCGGATCGCCCTCGACCTGCTGCGTGCCGAGCACCGCGGTGGCGGCCAGTTCTTCGTTGATCGCGGGCAGGAAGCGCACGCCGGCCACATCGAGCAGCGGCGCGGCCTTCCACATCGCCTGGTCGACCATGCCGAGCGGGGAGCCGCGATAGCCGCTGACGAAGCCGGCGGTGCCCAGGCCGGCGGCGCGGTCGCGCCGGGCCTGCTCCAGCACCAGGCGGACCAGCGCCTGCGTGCCGCTCAGGAAGACCTGGCCCGCGGGCGCGGTCAGATTGTCCGACAGCCGATAGTCGGCGCGCAGCGTGCCGGCCTCCATTGCAGCGTCCATCTCGGTCTCCTTTCGGCATCATGACCGGCGTTCCGCCGGCCATGCGCGGCCGGTGTTCCGGCCGTCTTGCCGCGCCTGTCCTGAAGACCATGTTAGGCACGCGATCGAAGAAATGGATTTCTCAATTTTGCCGCCACGGCCTAGATTGGAGAAAACCCATCTCGATATCGAGCGATATGAAGAACGAAGAGGTTCTCGACGAGTACTCGCGCCGCATCCTCGCCGAGCTGCAGCGCGACGCGCGCCAGTCGCTGCAGCAGCTGGCCGGGGCGGTGGGCCTGTCGGTCACGCCCTGCTGGAAGCGGCTCAAGGCGATGGAGGAGAGCGGGGTGATCCGCAACTACACGGTCTGGGTCGACCGCGAGCGGGTCGGGCTGTCGAACTGCGTGCTGGCCGAGATCAACCTGACCCGCCACAGCGAGACCGTGGTCGACGAATTCGAGGCCGCGGTGCGCCGCTGCCCGGCCATCGTCGAGTGCTATCGCACCACCGGCCAGGCCGACTATCTGCTGAAGGTGCTGACGCCGGATATCCGCGCCTACGATGCCTTCCTGCACGACGTGATATTCCGGCTGCCGGGCGTGACGGGCATCCGCTCCAGCATCGTGCTGTGCGAGGTCAAGAGCGGGGCGCCGCTGCCGATCGGCGCGTAAGCCTCCCTCCGCGGCAGGCCGCTACAGCATCTCCAGCGGACGCGGCCCGCGCGGCGCCGGGAACAGGGCGTCGAGCTCCGCCAGCTGCGCGGCATCGAGCGCGACCGACAGCGCCGCGGCGTTCTCGCGCAGCGCGTCGCGCCGGCTCGTCTTCGGGATGGCGATGATGCCGTCGCGCGCAAGCAGCCAGGCCAGTGCCGCCTGCGCCGGTGCGATGCCATGACGCGCGGCGAACGCCTTCAGGCCGGCATGGCGCAGCAGCCGGGCCTGCTCGATCGGCGAGTAGGCCATCACCGGCACGCCGCGCTCGCGCAGCCACGGCAGCAGGTCCCATTCGATGCCGCGGCGGCCCAGGTTGTACAGCAGCTGATTGGTCTGGACGCGATCGCCGCCCGGTACCTTCCACAGCTCGCGCATGTCGTCGAGGTCGAGGTTACTGACGCCGAAGTGGCGAATCTTGCCGGCCTGCTGCAGCGCCAGGAAGGCCTCCATCGTTTCGGCCAGCGGCACGCCGCCGCGCCAGTGCAGCAGATACAGGTCGATGCGGTCGGTGCGCAGCCGGCGCAGGCTGCGTTCACAGGCGGCCACCGCGTCGCGCCGGCCGGCGTTGTGCGGATAGACCTTGGTGACCAGGAAGACCTCGTCGCGCCGGCCCGCGATCGCTTCGCCGACCAGTTGTTCCGACAGCCCCTCGCCATACATCTCGGCGGTATCGATCAGCCGCAGGCCAAGGTCCAGGCCGAGTTGCAGCGTGGCGATCTCCTCGGCGCGGCGCGAACGATCGTCGCCGATATTCCAGGTTCCCATGCCGAGGGCCGGCACGCGTTCACCGCAGGGCAGCAGCACGTCTTTCATGGCGAATCGCTCCTTGTGTTCTGGGTCGGGGTTGCCGATATCCTGAGCGGCCCGGGCTCGGTCATCGGCGCGCATCGATCGACGCTTCATCCATCGGCGCTTCGATCTCCGGCGCGGCCGTCGATGCCGCTCTGCTGCACCAGCCATTGCCGGAAGGCACGGGCCGCGGCGGGCTCGGCGCGTTCGCGCGGCCACACCGCGTAGTAGCCGCCGCCCAGCGTCGCGCTCGCCTGCGTGGCGCGCACCAGCAGGCCGTCGCGCAGGCACGCATCGATCATATGGCGCCAGGCCAGCACGATGCCGTGGCCTTCGATCGCCAGCTGCAGCAGGATCGGATACTGGTTGGCCACCACGCGATGGTGCGGCCGTGCATCCGGCAGGCCGTTCTGGCCGAGCCAGGATTCCCATGACATCCAGTTGCGCTGCGCGTCTTCGAGCACCAGCAGCGTCTCGTCGACGAGGTCGGCGGGCGCCAGCGAGCGGCCGCGCAGATAGCCGGGCGTGCAGACCGGGAACACTTCCTCGTCATAGAGCCGCCGCGCCGCGAACGCGGGGGGCGGTCCTTCGCGCAGGTAATAGAGACCGATATCGAACTCGGCGCCCGACATCGAGGCGAGGCTGTCGTTGACGA
This sequence comes from Cupriavidus sp. JZ107, assembly GCF_053903255.1. Lineage (NCBI taxonomy): Bacteria > Pseudomonadati > Pseudomonadota > Betaproteobacteria > Burkholderiales > Burkholderiaceae > Cupriavidus > Cupriavidus sp. JZ107. The sequence continues at coordinate 494,921 of NZ_CP096481.1, forward strand.
CCAGGCGCAGGTGGATGTCCGGATGCGCGGCGCGAAAGCGCGCCAGCCTCGGCGTCAGCCACGGCACCGCGACGCCGGACGAGCAGGCCACCGACAGCTCGGTATGCCCCTTGCGCTTCATCACATCCTCCGTCGCCTCCGCGCAGCCGACCAGCAGCCGCTGCACCACCTCGGCATAGCGCTGGCCGCTGACGGTCAGCCGCAGCGCGCGCGGCTCGCGCACGAACAGCTTCTTGCCGAGGAATTGCTCGAGCTGCGCGACCTGCCGGCTGATCGCGCTCTGTGTCAGATGCAGCTCGGCGGCGGCGCGGGTGAAGCTGCCGTGCCGCATCGCCGCCTCGAAGGCGATCAGGCAGGGCAGCGGAGGAAGCGGGGCAATGCGCATGGCGGCGTCCGGTCGGTCAAGCCGCCATGATAGTGGAGCGATGGGCCACGACATCGAGCACGCCCGCGCACGGGTGCTCCCCTCTCCCGCTTGCGGGAGAGGGGCGGGGAGAGGGCAAGGGCGGTCGCGGTGCCGCCGGGCTTCTACACCACCCCCTCTCCCCAACCCACTCCCCCCTGAGGGGTAGTGGGAGTCCTGCAGCGCTCCCCTCTCCCAACCCTCTCCCCATGTAGGGCAGGGGGGAGAACGACAAAGGTGGACGTACCGAAGCGCTACCGCGCGGCGCGCATATGAATCCGCCCGCGCTGCATCACTACCGCCAGATGCTCGCCCTGTCCCATCAGCAAGCCGATGTCGGCCAGCGGGTCGCCGTCGACCACCAGCAGGTCGGCCAGCGCGCCGGCGCGCACCGTGCCGAGCTCGTTCTCGCGCTGCAGCAGCGCGGCGGCGATCGAGGTCGCCGAGCGGATCGCTTCCAGGTTGCCGAGCGCGTCGGCGCGGATGCGGAACTCCTCGCTCTGGCACTGGTGCATCTCGCCGAGCAGGTCGGAGCCGAAGGCCATCGGCACGCCGGCCTCGGCGTAGATGCGCAGCGAGTCGTGGCCGGCCTGGCGCACGGTCTCGATCTTGGCCACCGACTCGGCCGGCAGGCCGAGCCGCGCGCCATCCCGCGCCAGCGCCTCGTAGGTGATCACGGTCGGCACCACGAAGGCGCCATGCTCGCGCATGACCTCGGCGGCGGCGCGGTCCACCAGGTTGCCGTGCTCGATCGAACGGACGCCGCAGCGCACCGCACGCGCGATCGCGCGCGGCGTGTAGGCGTGCGCCGCGACATAGGTCTGCGCGGCCTCGGCCTCCTCGACGATGGCGCGGATCTCGGCCTCGCTGTATTGCGTGTTGGCGATCGGATCGGTCGGCGAGGCGACGCCGCCCGAGGCCATGATCTTGATCTGCGTCGCGCCCTTCTGGATCTCCTCGCGCACCGCCAGCCGCACCGCGTCGACGCCGTCGACCACGCGCGCGATGGCGCCGGCGCGGAACGCGCACGAGCACGGCTCCAGCGTGTCGCCGCGCGGACGGAAGTCCCCGTGGCCGCCGGTCTGCGACAGCGCCTTGCCCGAGGGGAAGATGCGCGGACCGGGGATCAGGCCGCTCTCCACCGCCTGCGACAGGCCCCAGTCGGCACCGCCGGCATCGCGCACGGTGGTGAAGCCGCGCTCGAGCATCGCGCGCATGATCGGCAGCGCGCGGATCGCGACCAGCACATTGGGCTGCGTCGCGTTCAAACCAAGGTTGGCCAGCGAGGCCAGCACGTGCACGTGGCAGTCGATCAGCCCCGGCATCACGGTCTTGCCGGCGACGTCGATGCGCCGCAGGTCGGGGGCGTCGGGCAGGTCGAGCGGCGTGGCCGATACCGCGGCGATGCGCTCGCCGTCGATCAGCACGTCATGGCGGCGCAGCAGGCTGCCGTGCGCCGGGTCGAGGACGTTGCCGCCCTGAAGCAGGATTCTGGTCATCGGTAAATCAGTGTCGTTGCAGATAGGCCGGCTCGCGGACGAAGCGGGTGCCGACGAAGCTGATCGCGGCGGCGATCATCACGTAGAAGGCGGGCGCCATGGTGCTGCCGGTGCTGGCGATCAGCCAGGTGATGATGAACGAGGCGAAGCCGCCGAAGATCGTCACCGCCAGGTTGTAGGCGACCGACAGGCCGGTCGACAGCACCTTGGCCGGGAACAGTTCGGAGAAGGCCGCCAGGATCGGGCCGGTGTACGCGGCGATCAGCACCCCGAACACCAGCTGGAACACCAGCAGCGATACCAGGCCCGGCACCTGGTTGATATAGAAGAACATCGGATAGGCCAGCAGCAGGATCAGCAGCGCCGAACCGGACAGCAGCGCGCGGCGGCCGATGCGGTCGGCGAGCCAGCCGACGATCGGCGAGAACACCATGATCGCGAGTCCGCCGACCATGCCGGCGATGAAGCCGGTGGACTGCGGCACCTGGAGCACTTTGACCGAGTAGGTCGGCATATAGAACAGCAGCACGTAGGTGCAGACGGTCCACAGGATCACCATCGAGAAGCTGGCCGTGGTCTCGCGCGGGTAGGTCTGCACGATCTCCTTGAGCGGCGAGTCGGAGCGCTCGGCGTTGTCGCGGAAGGTTGGCGTTTCGTCCAGGTGATGGCGGATGTAGTAGCCGACCGGACCGATGACGATGCCCAGCAGGAAGGGCAGGCGCCAGCCCCAGCTGTTCAGCGCCTCCGGGCTCAGCGCGCTGGTGACGAAGGTACCGACCGCGGCGCCGAGCAGCACCGCGACGCCGATGCTGGCCTGGATCCAGCTCGAGTAGAAGGCGCGCTGGCGGGCCGGCGCGTACTCGGTCAGGAAGGCGGTCGCGCCGCCCATCTCGCCGCCGGCGGAGAAGCCCTGCATCAGCCGCGCGATCACGATCAGCAGCGGCGCGAACACGCCGATCTGGTCGTAGGTCGGGGCGATGCCGATGATGGTGGTGCCCACCGCCATCAGCAGGATGGTCAGCGACAACGCCTGCTTGCGGCCGACGCGGTCGGCATAGATGCCGAGCACGATGCCGCCGACCGGACGCATGAAGAAGCCGACGCCGAAGGTGGCGACCGCCAGCAGCAGCGACGACAGGTCGTTGCCGGTCGGAAAGAACAGCCTGGCGATGATCACCGCGAAGAAGCTGTAGACGGTGAAGTCGAACCACTCGAGGCCGTTGCCGATCACCGTCGCGACGATGGCGCGGCGGCGTTCCCTCGCGTGAGTGACGGGCAGCGCGTCGGCGTGGGCTACGCTCGCTTGCATGGGGTTCTCCTCTTCATGGCGTTCTCCTCTGGGATGGGCAGGCGCCCGCGTGCGGCTGGCGCAGCGGGCCGGACGGCCGATGTTAGAAGCTGGGCCGGCGTGGGCGGTAACGAAATCTGCGCATGTCCGCATGCCGTCGGCGCATGCATCGCACAGCGGTGGCGCGACGTTGGTGTCCGCCGTCGTCCGACAGCGCGCACGTACGAGCGATCGAGATCGACCAAGGCCGATGGTGGTGGTCGACCGTGGGCAATGACCATCGACGGTCATCGATCGAGCGTCGTTCGACAGTCGATCGCGCATCGGTGAGGCGTCGATCGGGCGTCGATCCGGGGTCGATGAGGCGTCGATGAGGCGTCGATGCGGCAGCGATACCGAGCTCGCGAATGGCAAAGCGTTGCGTCGACGCATCACTCGAACGGCGCGCGCGCGCGATGCGCGATGGCGCGCGATGCGAAGCCGATGCGCGATGCGCGCTTCGCTGTCGCGATGGCCGTCGGCATCATCGGCGCGCTCGTCGCCGGACTGCCGTCGTCGCGATCGCACGCGGCCGCGATGCGCCTCGACGCCGCCGCGTCGCGCGACGCGCAGCGCGCGCATGGCACGCGCGACCGCTCTTCACTGCTTGCCGCAAAGCCTTGTTGCATGCGGCTTTGCGGCGAGCATGCGGGTTCTCCCTCGTGTCTTCTGCGTGTCCGCTCGAAGGCCTTCGAGCGGTCCACGCGATCGTTGCCGCAAGGTCTTCACGCGCGGCTCGACCAGTGCGTCGTCGGCATGTCGACGGAGCCGCGATGCGAGCAACGCAGAGGGTCGGCGAGCGTGTCGTCGCGGCATGCGACGCGTGTCTCGACAGCGCGTCGCGCGTGTCATTGCATCGATGCGTTCGTCATTGCAAAGCGCGCGCATTCGATGGCGTGATTTTTTGGAACTTTTTTCTTAACATCACCGACCAAACGAATTATGATTCGCCTTGACAAGAGTCTCTCTTCATTGCATGAAGCAGGACATCGCAAAGCGAAGAACTCGAACAACAACCGCGGCGCGATTCGATGCAGTGATGCAGGTAGCCGAGGAGCAACAGAACTTTGACGCAGACCAGACCGGGCTGGCTTCTTACAACGCGTACAGTCTCCTGTGGCCCATTGACGGGATGGGTTCGCTACCTCGAACAACACGGCGTCTGCCTGGCGCGGGCCATGACCGCGAATGCAGGTCTGCCGTCGGAATACTCCTACTTTGAAGCCGCGTGTCGTCGGGCAACGACGCGCGAGCGGATCGAATACTGCGGGACGCGACGAGCGTTGCGCGCGGGTCATCGCGTTGCACGTCGCCACGGAAGCCTTGCCCTGCGCAAGGCGCCCGCCAAGGAATTCATTAGCGTGCGGCAGCCGTATTGCGGCACGCCGATGAATCGCTCGCTCGACTGGGGTTTGCAAGCCTGCGGCTTGCAGGCATTAACGCCTCGGGTCGGTCGGGTCGCCAATTTTGGACATTCGATATTCACGCTTTAGTGAAGGAGTCATCCATGGCAACGACTGCGAAGAAGAAACCTGCGGCCAAGAAGGCCGCGCCCGCCAAGAAGGCAGCCGCCAAGAAGGCCGCACCGGCCAAGAAGACCGCGGTGAAGAAGGTCGCCGCTAAGAAGGCGGCGCCGGCCAAGAAGGCCGCAGCGAAGAAGGCCCCCGCCAAGAAGGTCGCGACCAAGAAGGTAGCGGCGAAGAAGGCGGCGCCGGCCAAGAAGGCTGCAGCGAAGAAGGCTCCCGCCAAGAAGGTCGCGACCAAGAAGGTAGCGGCGAAGAAGGCCGCACCGGCCAAGAAGGCTGCAGCGAAGAAGGCCCCCGCCAAGAAGGTCGCGACCAAGAAGGTAGCGGCGAAGAAGGCGGCACCGGCCAAGAAGGCCGCGGCCAAGAAGACCACCGCGAAGAAGGCGACCGCCAAGAAGGCCGCGCCGGCCAAGAAGGCTGCCGCGAAGAAGGCGCCGGCGAAGAAGGCTGCCGGCAAGAAGGCCGCCGCCCAGCCTGCCGCGGCCCCTGCCTCGTCGCCTGCCTCGGCTCCCGCGCCGGCCGCCAAGACCGCGCTGAGCCCGGCCGCCGCCTGGCCGTTCCCGACCGGCAGCCGTCCGTAAGCGTTGAAGCGCGACCCGTGCGCGCTTGATTCCTGCGGGAATCCTCGGGGCACCTTCGCGTGCCCGAATGACCGGATACCTCGTATCCGGTCGGCATGACAGTGGTCCTGCCAACCCGCCGCCGGCGCAAGCCGCGGCGGGTTTTTCATTTTGGGCGGGTGCACCGATCGATAACCCGCAGGACTGCTCCCCCTCTCCCGCTTGCGGGAGAGGGGCCGGGGGAGAGGGCAAGGACCATGGCCATGCTACTGCCGTTTGAAACCACCTCCCTCTCCCCAGCCCTCTCCCCTTGAGGGGGAGAGGGAGAATACCGCCGGGCTGGGACCACAAAGAAAAACGCCGCCCCCCCGAAGGGGGCGGCGTCTCGATCGACGGCCGGTGAAGCGCGCCGCTTGGTGGCGATGCTCAGTGCGTGACGCGCGTGACGCCGCCCGAGGACAGCAGCCGCACGCGTTCGCCCGGACGGAAGATCTCGTCGGCGTCCTGCGTGATCGCGCGCATCTCGCCATTGTCCAGGCGCACCGTGATCTCCAGCCCGCGACGCTGATCGACGCGGTTCTCGATCGCGCTGCCGGCCATGCCGCCCAGCACCGCGCCCAGGATGCCGGCCGCCACCGAGCCGCTGCCGCTGCCGATCGAGCTGCCGGCCGCGATGCCGCCGATGGCGCCGCCCGCGAGCGTGCCGACGCCCGATTGCTGACCCTGGATCATCACCTCGCGCACGCTCTCGACCACACCATAGCGCAGCGTCTGTTCACGCTGCGCCTGCCCCGGCGTATAGATGCTGGCGGAGTTCGATTGCGTGGCGCAGCCGGCCACGAGACTGGCGGCCGCCACGAGCGCGACGCCGCAGGTTCGGAGAAGGGTTTGCATGGTGATTCCCCAGCGAGGGTTTACGCGTAACGGTAGCCGAATGCCGACTCGAACATCTGGCCGATCTGCTCGCGCGAGACCTTGTAGTTCTGGGGTCCCTGGTGCGCGATCTTGATCGCCCCCATCAGACTCGCGAGCCGACCGGTAGTTTCCCAGTCGAAGCCCTGTTCGATGCCGTACAGCAGGCCGCCGCGGAAGGCGTCGCCGCAGCCGGTCGGGTCGACGACCCGTTCGGCCTGCACCGCGGGAATATTGTACTGCCGGCCATCGGCGTGAATGGTGGCGCCGCGCTCGCCGTGCGTCACGATGAAGGCGCGCACGCGGGCGGCCACTTCGGCGCTGCTCCAGCCGGTGCGCGAGAGCAGCACCTGTCCTTCGTAATCGTTGACGGTCACGTAGCTGGCCAGCTCGACGAACTGGCGCAGGTCCTCGCCGCCGAACAGCGGCATCGCCTGGCCGAGGTCGAAGATGAACGGAACGCCGGCCTCGGCGAATTGCCGGGCGTGGTGCAGCATCCCTTCGCGGCTGTCCGGCGCGACGATGCCCAGCCGCGGCGCACGCTCGCCCTTCAGTGCGTCCTGCACGTGCGACAGCTGCGACTGGTTCATCGCGCCCGGGTGGAAGGCGGTGATCTGGTTGTTCTCCAGATCGGTGGTGATCATCGCCTGCGCGGTGAAGGTATCGGGCAGCATGCGGATATGCTCGGTGCCGATGCCGAGCGCGCGCAGGTAGTCCAGATACGGGCCGGCATCCTCGCCGACCGTCGCCATCACCACCGGCTCGCCGCCGAGCAGCTTCAGGCTGTAGGCGATATTGCCGGCGCAGCCGCCGAATTCGCGGCGCATGCCGGGGACCAGGAAGGACACATTGAGCATGTGGATCTGGTCCGGCAGGATGTGTTCGCGGAACCGGCCCTCGAACGTCATGATGGTGTCGTAGGCGACGGAGCCGCAGATCAGGCTGGGCATGGATGCTCCAAGGTGTTTTGGTACTGGTGGTTCGCTGGTGGTGCTGCTGGTGCTGCTGGTGCTGCTGGTGCTGCTGGTGGTTTGTCTCCCCTCTCCCGCCTGCGGGAGAGGGGCGGGGGAGAGGGCAGAGGGCGGTGGCCATGCCACTGCCGTTTGAAACCACCTCCCTCTCCCCGGCCCTCTCCCCCTGAGGAGAGGGAGAGCAAAGGGGTTCGGCCTCGCGCTTACTTCAACGCCGCCAGCGCCGCGTCGTAGTCCGGCTCGTTCTTGATCTCTGGCACCAGCTGGCTGTAGGTCACCGTGTCGTTCTGGTCGAGCACCACCACCGCGCGGGCGGTCACGCCGGCCAGCGGGCCGCTCTTGATGTCGACGCCGTAGTCGTTCTTGAACTGCGCGCCGCGCATCGTCGACAGCGGCACCACATTGTTCAGGCCTTCCGCGGTGCAGAAGCGGCCCATCGCGAACGGCAGGTCGGCCGAGATCGTCAGCACCACGGTGTCGGCCAGCGCGCTGGCTTTCTCGTTGAACTTGCGGGCCGAGGCCTGGCACACCGGCGTGTCCAGGCTCGGCACGATATTGAGGACCTTGCGCTTGCCGGCGAAGTCGGCCAGCGTCACGTCCTTCAGGTCCTTGCCGACCAGCGAGAATGCGGGGGCCTTGTCACCGGGTTGGGGAAATTTGCCGCCGACTTCGATCGGGTTGCCGCCGAGGGTCACAGTGCTCATGGTCGCTCCTGGGTTGAAGGGGACGCGGCGCGCGGCCGGATGCCGCGGCGGCGCATCCCGGGGATTCGGGGATGGTTCGAGGATGCTCGGCGATGGTCAGGGATAAAAGACCGACACGCGGTAGTTGTCCGCGGCCTGCCGAGTCCGGAATCGTACCTGAAGGGGCAGCTCGGCGCCCGCCTGCAGGCCCGTGGCGCCATCCGGATCGCGCGCTCGCTGCGCGGCCGGCAGGTAGTCGGCCGGCATCAGCACAAGCCGCTGCACCGGGCGATCCTGCGCATCGGTCAGCACCAGCTCGATCGCCGGCAGCGCCACCAGCGCGCGGCCCTCGTTGCGCAGCGTCATCGTCAGCAGATAGTCGTCGGCGCCGGCATCGGGCATCTGCAGCTGCGAGCCGTCGATGCGCAGCGCGGCGAGCTGCCTGGCCGGCAGCACGCGGCAGCCCAGCGGTGCGCAGGCCGCCTCGAGCCCCGGCCGCAGCGCGGGCACACGCCCGGCCAGTTCGGTGCGCCACAGCAGCGCGGCGGCGATCGACGCGAGCAGCGCGGCCAGCGCCGCGGCGGCCGCGGCCCAGCGCAGGCGACGGCCGCGCGCGGCCGCACGCCGCGCCGCCAGCGCGGCCTCTTCGGGCGTGCCGGACAGATCGGCGGAGAAGGGAACGGTGTCGGGCGCGGCGCCGCCTTGCCAGCGGCGCATCGCCTGTTCGCGCGCGATCGCGCTCGGTGCGATCTCGTTGGATTCGACGGCCCGTGCGCGCAGATAGCCGCCGGCGCTCAGGCTGCGTTTGGTGCCGGCGTTGGTGCCGGCGTTGGTGTCGACGTTGCCGGTGTCGGCGTTTGCGTCGGGGCTGGCGTGGGTGCCGGTATCCGTGCCGGCATCGCGGCCGGCATGCTGCGGCCCGGCCTCGCGCCGGGCGTCTTCGGGAAGTTCGGGATGGTCGGCGTCAGGCGCGGGTGCCATGCAGACAGACCCAGCCTTCGTCGCTGCGCCAGACGCTCAGCGGCAGCCACGGCGCGTAGGCGGCGGCGACCTCGTCGGCCTGCCGTTCGAGCACGCCGGACAGCACCAGCCGGCCCCCCGGCCGTACGCGCGCGCTCAGCATCGCGGCCATCAGCTTCAGCGGGTTGGACAGGATATTGGCGACCACCAGGTCATGGGTCGCGGTGCCGGTGGAGGCAGCCAGTGCCGCGGCCTCGTCCGGCAGCGCGAAGGTCGCGCTGACGCGGTTGCGCTCGGCGTTGTAGCGCGAGGCCTCGACGGCGTTCGGATCGATATCGACGCCCAGCGTGTCGCCGGCGCCGAGCTTCCTGGCGACGATGGCCAGGATGCCGGAGCCGCAGCCATAGTCGAGCACGGTCTCGCCCGGCCTGAGGTTCTGCTCCAGCCACTGCATGCACAGCCGCGTGGTCGGATGGCTGCCGGTGCCGAAGGCGAGGCCCGGATCGAGCTCCAGCACGACGGCGTCGGGGTCGGGCGCATCGTGCCAGGACGGCACCACCCAGATGCGCTCGCCGATCCGGATCGGTTCGAACTGCGACTGCGTCAGCCGCACCCAGTCCTGGTCCTCGACGCTGCGCACGACGCTGGCGGGCACCGCGCAGCCCAGCGCGTTGGCCGCGGCGGCCAGCACCAGCGCCGGATCGGTGTCCTGATCGAACAGCGCGACCAGCCGCGAGTGCTGCCATGCCAGGCGGGTCGGTTCCATGCCCGGCTCGCCGAACAGCGGCTGCTCATCGGGCGTGTCGGCGTCCGCGTCCTCGACCGAGACCGACAGCGCACCGAGCTCGAACAGCGCGTCGGACCAGGCCTCGGCCTGATCCTGGGCAATCTCGATTACACATTCCTGAAATGCCACGCACTTTCCCCATGCTGGCCGCCTGCCGTGGTGGGCGGGGCGGCCGTCAAACTGCCGTTACCGCGGTTACTGCCATTACCGCCATTACCGCCATTGCTGCCTGGACTGTCCGGGCCGTCTCAGACCTTCTCGCCCTTGGCCACGCTCTTCTGGGCCAGGCGGTGCTCCAGATAGTGGATGCTGGTGCCGCCTTCGACGAAGTTGGCGTCGAGCATCAGCTCGCGGTGCAGCGGCACATTGGTCTGGATGCCGTCGACCACCATCTCCGACAGCGCGATCCGCATGCGGGCGATCGCCTGCTCGCGGGTGGCGCCGTAGGTGATCAGCTTGCCGATCATCGAATCGTAGTGCGGCGGCACGAAATAGCCATCATACGCGTGCGAATCGACCCGCACGCCGGGGCCGCCCGGCGCGTGCCAGGCGGTGATGCGGCCCGGCGACGGCGTGAACTTGAACGGATCCTCGGCGTTCACGCGGCATTCGATCGCGTGGCCGCGGAACTGCACGTCCTTCTGGCGGTAGCGCAGCTTCTCGCCGAAGGCGATGCGGATCTGCTCCTGCACGATGTCGATGCCGGTGATCATCTCGGTCACCGGATGCTCGACCTGCACGCGCGTGTTCATCTCGATGAAGTAGAACTCGTTGTTCTCGTACAGGAATTCGAACGTGCCGGCGCCGCGATAGCCGATCTTCTTGCAGGCATCGGCGCAGCGGTCGCCGATCCGCTCGATCAGGCGGCGCGGAATGTGCGGAGCCGGCGCTTCCTCGATGACCTTCTGGTGGCGGCGCTGCATCGAGCAGTCGCGCTCGCCCAGCCAGATCGCCTGGCGATGCTGGTCGGCCAGCACCTGGATCTCGATATGCCGGGGGTTCTCCAGGAATTTCTCCATGTAGACCTCCGGATTGCCGAACGCGCGGCCCGCTTCCTCGCGCGTCATGTTGACGGCGTTCAGCAGCGCGGCCTCGGTGTGCACCACGCGCATGCCGCGTCCGCCGCCGCCGCCGGCCGCCTTGATGATGACCGGATAGCCGACCCGGCGCGCGGTCGCCAGGATCTCCTTCGGATCCTCGGGCAGCGCGCCCTCGGAGCCCGGCACGCACGGCACGCCGGACTTGATCATCGCCTGCTTGGCCGACACCTTGTCGCCCATCAGCCGGATGCATTCCGGGGTCGGGCCGATGAAGACGAAGCCGGACTTTTCCACGCGTTCGGCGAAGTCGGCGTTCTCCGACAGGAAGCCGTAGCCCGGGTGGATCGCCTGTGCGTCGGTGACCTCGGCCGCCGAGATGATGGCGGGCATGTTGAGGTACGACTGGGGGGAGGGGGCCGGGCCGATGCAGACCGCTTCGTCGGCCAGCTTGACGTACTTGGCCTCCTTGTCGGCTTCGGAATAGACCACCACGGTCTTGATGCCGAGCTCGCGGCAGGCGCGCTGGATGCGAAGGGCGATTTCGCCGCGGTTCGCGATCAGTATCTTTTCGAACATAGTCTCTCTCTGCGCAGCGGAAAGGGCGGTCACGCCGGGGGCGGGCAATGGACGCCGCGTCGCGACCGGCGGCCGGCGCCGCACGCCGCCACGCGAAACGCCCGCATCGTGCGGGCGTGGACAGCGTGTGGGCCGGGCGTGCCGTCCTCAGAATCAGCCGATGACGAACAGCGGCTGGCCGTATTCGACCGCCTGGCCGTTCTCGACCAGGATTTCCTTGATCACGCCTGCCTTGTCGGACTCGATCTCGTTGAGCAGCTTCATCGCCTCGATGATGCAGACGGTCTGGCCTTCCTTGACCGTGTCGCCGACGTTGACGAAAGGCGCCGCGCCGGGCGACGGCGCGCGATAGAAGGTGCCGACCATCGGCGAGGTCACGACGTGGCCCTGGGGCAGCTGGGGCGCGGCCGGTTCGGCGGGGATCGCGGCGGGCGCGGCGGCCGGGGCCGGCGCGGCGGCGATCGCCGGGGCGGCCTGCATCGGCATCGGCTGGGCCAACACCTGGGGCGGCGCCTTGACGATGCGCACCTTGCCTTCGCCCTCGGTGACCTCCAGCTCGGAGATGCCGGATTCGGCCACCAGGTCGATCAGCGTCTTCAGCTTGCGCAGGTCCATCTTCTATCCTCCTGAATCGGGTTGTCCGGCACCGCCGCGATGGCGGGGGCCCGGAGAAAATCGTTGCGGCCGGCAATCGCGCCGCCGCGCCGGGCACGCGGGGGAGCCGGCGAGGGCGCGCACACCGGCGCGCGCCATGGGTACTGTGTCTGTTTCTGATTCGACGCGGGGCTCAGGCCCCGGGCGGCGCCTGTTCCTGCCCGAGGGCGTAGTCCAGCGCCAGCAGATAGCCTTGCCAACCGAGCCCGCAGATCACGCCGACCGCCAGATCGGAAAAATAGGACCGGTGGCGGAAGCTCTCGCGGCGATGCACGTTCGACAGGTGCACTTCGACGAACGGTATCGACACGCCCGCCAGCGCGTCGCGCAACGCCACGCTGGTGTGCGTGTAGGCGGCGGGATTGATGATGATGAAATCCACACCCTGCTCGCGCGCGGCATGGATACGGTCGATCAACGCACCTTCGTGGTTGGACTGGAACGTCGCCAGTCCGATGCCCGCGGCGGCAGCGCGCTGCCCGAGCGCGGCATCGATGTCGGCCAGCGTGGTCGTGCCATACGTCTGCGGCTCCCGCGTGCCCAGCAAGTTCAGGTTCGGTCCATGGAGGACCAGTACCTGACGGTAGCGGGCGGCGCTAGGGCTTGGACGGATATCGGTCACGGCAGCTCGACCAGTTCTACGAAATTGCGCGGAGATTACCGTAGCTTAGAGGGATTTGTCTAGCACACGGTACAAGGCGGATCCGCGAATCCCGCCTTGGAGGGGCACGATGCACCGCATCTGAGTGCATCAGACCCGTTAATCGCCGCGCGCCGCACCATTTCGCCACAATTGCGGGCCGGTTCGCTGCAGAAGCCGGCAAAACCGCGCCGGCGGCACACGTCGGCAGGCCGGGCTCATGATCCCTTGGGCAGCACGGCGCGCAGTTCATCGGGCATCACGCGTCCCATCTTGCGCATCCGCACCACACCTTCCGGGTCGATCACCACCGTGTAGGGCAGGCCGCCGGCGGCGTTGCCGAAGCTGCGGGTCAGTTCGGTGCCGGCGAATCCCGCCACGGCCAACGGGTAGGCGACCGGCACCTTCTGGACGAACTCGCGGATATTGCTGGCCGAATCGATGCCGATGCCGACAAATTCGACGCCGCGGGACTGGTATTCCTTGTGCAGCGCGGTCAGGTCCGGCATTTCTTCGACGCAGGGGCCGCACCAGGGCGCCCAGAAGTTGACGACCACGGTCTTGCCCCGCAACGCGTCCATCCGGATCGGCTTGCCGTCCGCGTCCGGCAGCTCGATGCGGTACAGCGCCTCGACGGCCTGGTCGCTGGCCGGCTGCGGCGAGAAGACACGGCTACCGACGACCGCGCCGGCGATCGCGGCGGCGACGGCGATCGCCAGCCAGAACAGCAGACGGCCGCGCCGCGCCGGTTGCGGTGCGGAAGGCGGGGTGGTGGAGGTCGACGAATCGGCTTTCATGAAGGCCTCGAGCAGGGAAGAGGAATGTTGGCGCCGGTTTGCTGCGCTATCGGCGCCATTTTTATTTAGATGGTGTCGCCGTCGGCAGTCCTGTCGTCCGCGGCTGCCTCATCCGCCGCGATCAACGTGCGCAAGGCGTCCTCGTCGATCCGCAGCGGCCGGCCCCCGGCCTCGCCGCGCGCGCCGCGTTCGTCATTCGCGTCGTACAGCGCAATATGAATGCCGACCGGTGCGCCAAGTTCGGCGCGCACCTCGCCGGCCAGCAGGCGCGCCTCGCGCTGCGCCGGCCATTGGCCGCGCCACAGGAAGCTCAGCGTCTCGACCTCGCCCTTGTTGGCGAAGTGCCGCGTCTCGCTGGTCTCGAAGTCGACGCCGGCATTGAGCAGATGCAGCGCGACGTCCTTGGGGCTGTCGCAGAAGCATTGAAGGTGGATGTCGGAGTGCTCGGTGGCGGTGCCGTTGAGCACGGCGCCCGCCAGATAGGGGCGGAAACCGGCCAGATCCTGCATCGCCAGCAGCGCCACGCGGCGCAGCAGCGCGACGATGCGCGGCTGGCTGTCGGCATGGAACAGCGCCTGATAGGCGCGGACCTCGTCCTCGACCATCTCGTTGTCGGGCAGCCAGTCGCCGGCGATGCGCACGTCGCCGAGCAGCTGGCGGGCGGCCTTGCGCTTGGCGGTGGCGTAGTCGGCGCCATCCTCGGCGATCATCCGGGCGGCGGCTTGGGCGATCTCGTTGCGCAGGCGCGCCGGATCGATGGAGGTACGTCGTGACATCCCACGATGATACCCGCTGCCGCCGAGGCCCGGCTCGCACGGTACAATGCGGCACTGCGGCACGGTGCGGTCGCGCCGATGACCCTGTCCAGTGCGCCATCGATGCCCGCCGACGCGCCACCGTCAAGCCATCGTCAAGCCGCCGTCGAGCTCGCAAGGGCCTTCGCCGCGGGCTCGCGCCATCAACCCTCGCTTTCCATCCGGCTGTTCACCGATCCCCATGCATATTCATATCCTCGGTATCTGCGGCACCTTCATGGGCGGCCTTGCCGTGCTGGCCAAGCAGGCCGGTCACCGCGTCACCGGCTGCGACGCCAATGTCTATCCGCCGATGAGCACGCAGCTCGAGGCCCAGGGGATCGAATTGATCGAGGGCTTCGATCCGGCCCAGCTGTCGCTGGAGCCGGACTTGTTCGTGATCGGCAACGTGGTCTCGCGCGGCAATCCGCTGATGGAAGCGATCCTGGACCGCAACCTGCCCTATGTGTCCGGCCCGCAATGGCTCGGCGAACACGTGCTGCGCGGCAAGTGGGTGCTGGCTGTGGCCGGCACCCACGGCAAGACCACGACGACCTCGATGCTGGCGTGGATCCTGCAGGACGCCGGCTACGAGCCGGGCTTCCTGGTCGGCGGCGTGCCGCAGAACTTCGGCGTGTCGGCGCGCGTCACGCCGTCGGACTTCTTCGTGATCGAGGCCGACGAGTACGACACGGCCTTCTTCGACAAGCGCAGCAAGTTTGTCCACTACCGGCCGCGCACCGCGATCCTGAACAATCTGGAGTTCGATCACGCCGACATCTTCCCCGATCTTGCCGCGATCGAGACCCAGTTCCATCATCTGGTGCGCACCGTGCCGCGCCAGGGGCGGCTGCTGGTCAATGGCCTGGAAGAGAGCCTGGCGCGTGTGCTCGAGCGCGGCTGCTGGAGCGAGGTCGAGCAGTTCGGTACCGGCGACTGGCGCGCCAGCGATGCCGCCGACACTGCCGCGGCGAACCCGGGGCTGGATGCCTTCGACGTCTGGCACGGCGAGACCGTGGTCGGCCGCGTGCAATGGACGCTGCAGGGCGTGCACAACCGCATGAACGCGCTGGCCGCGATCGCGGCCGCCCGCCATGTCGGCGTGCCGCCCGCGCAGGCGATCGATGCGCTGAGCCGCTTCGCCAACGTCAAGCGCCGCATGGAAGTGCGTGGCATGGCCGGCGGCGTCACCGTCTACGACGACTTTGCCCACCATCCGACCGCGATCCAGACCACGCTCGACGGCCTGCGCCGGCGCGTCGGCGCGTCGCGCATCCTCGCGGTGCTGGAGCCGCGCTCCAATACCATGAAGCTCGGCGTGATGAAGGCGCAACTGCCCGCCAGCCTGGAGCTGGCCGACCTGGTGTTCGGCTATGGCGCGCCCAGCGGCAAGGACGCGCTGGGATGGGACCTGGCCGAGTCGCTGGCGCCGCTGGGCGAGCGCGCCGCGGCCTTCGACGACCTGGAGGCACTGGTCGCGGCGGTGCGCGCCGCCGCGCGGCCGGGCGACCATGTGCTGGTGATGAGCAACGGCGGCTTCGGCGGCGTCCATCAGAAGCTGCTGGACGCGCTGGCGGCGCCGGCCAGGGGCTGAGCGGAGCGGCGCCGATGCTGTTGTATCTGCACGGATTCCGTTCGTCACCGCGCTCGTTCAAGGCGCAACTGGTGCAGCGGCGCCTGCGCGAGCGCGGCCTTGGCCGCTACTACGCCTGCCCGATGCTGGACGTGTCGCCGGCTCGGGCAATCGAGCAGGCCGAGGCTGCGATCGCCGCGGCCCGCCAATCCAGTGATCGGCCGCTCGCCGTCGTCGGCTCCTCGCTCGGCGGCTACTACGCGCGCTGGCTCGGCGAGCGGCACGGCTGCCCCACGGTGCTGCTGAACCCCGCCGTGCATCCGTGGACCGATCTCGAGCGCCACCTCGGCGAGCAGCCGCTGTGGCATGGCGGCGGTTCGGTCAAGGTCGAGCGCCACCATCTGCAGGAACTGCTGGACCTGCGCGTCGACACGCTGCGCCATCCGGAACGTTTCTATTTGATCGCCGCGACCGGCGACGAGGTGCTCGATTACCGCGAGATGGTGGCATCCTGCCCTGGCGCGCGCATCCGCGTGATCGAAGGCAGCGACCACGGCATCAGCGAGTTCGCCGACTATGTCGACGAGGTGCTGGACTTCTGCGGCTACGGCAACACCGCGGACGGTGGCAAGGAGAACGGAAAAAGGCCAGGCGGCAAGGACGGCGCCGATGCCTGACGTTTGCGCGGCGCGCGTGCGCCGCTGTGCCTGGAGCGGGCATCTGCCGTTCGATGCGGCGCTGGGCGCCAACCTGCGCCGCTGGATCACCGGCGAAGGTTCGCTGACCGCGCGGCTGATCAGCGCCTCGTCGCGCTTTCGCGTCAGCAAGCTGTCGCAGCGGATGGAGCGTCCGCTGGCCGACGAATGGCACACCTTGGGCCTGGGCGCGCCGCTGCCGGTGATCGCCCGCGATGTGCTGCTTGTCTGCGACAACACCCCGGCCGTGTTCGGCCACACCATCGTCCACCCGCGCCATGCGCGCCGCGACTGGCCATTTCTTGGCGGACTGGGCGACCGGCCGCTGGGCGGCGCGCTGTTCGTCGACCCGCGCGTGCGCCGCGATCCGTTCGAATTCGCCCGCCTGCTGCCGCATCATCCGCTGGCGCAGCGGCTGCGCCGCGCGCTGCCCGGGTTCGGCGACGAGCTGGCGGCGATGATGTTGCCGGCGCGGCGTTCGGTGTTCCGGCGTGGCGCCGGCGTGATGCTGGTGACCGAGGTGTTCCTGCCCGACCTCGCCACGCGGCCCGCGCCGCGCACCGCGACCGGCATGCCGGTGCCGATGCGTCCGCCGCGGTAGACGCGGCGGCGCGCCGGGACAAAAAACGATAACGACAGCCAACCCCACTACCACGAGAACACTACGATGAAACTTCAGGGACGGATTGCCATCGTCACCGGCGCCGCCGCCGGCATCGGCTTTGCGACCGCGCGGCGCTTCGCCGCCGAGGGCGCCATCGTGATCCTGTGCGACGTCAACGCCGAACGCGTGCAGGAGGCCGCCGCGCAACTGGCCGACGTTGGCCCGAACGGCGCCGCCGTCCGCGCGCACCAGGTCGACGTGACGCAGCGTGAGCAGGTCGACGCGATGGTCGCGGCGACGCTGGCCGAGCACGGGCGGATCGACATCCTGGTCAACAATGCCGGCATCACCAAGGACGCGCGGCTGGTCAAGATGACCGAGGCCCAGTTCGACGCGGTGATCGACGTCAACCTGAAGGGCGTGTTCCATTGCGCGCAGGCCGTCGCCGGTCCGATGATCGAGCAGGGCCGCGGCGTGATCCTGAACGCCTCCAGCGTGGTCGGCCTGTACGGCAATTTCGGCCAGACCAATTACGCGGCCAGCAAGTTCGGCGTGGTCGGCTTCACCAAGACCTGGGCGCGCGAGCTCGGGCCCAAGGGCGTGCGCGTCAATGCGGTCTGTCCGGGCTTCGTCGCCACCGAGATCCTGCAGACGGTACCCGACAAGGTGCTCGACGGCATGAAGCAGGCCTGCTGGCTGGGCCGGCTGGCCGAGCCCGACGAGATCGCCAGCATCTACGCCTTCCTTGCCAGCGACGACGCCAGCTATATCAACGGCACCGCGATCGAGGCCAGCGGCGGCATGTCGATCTGAGGGCGCGATTCTGCGCCGCTCGCCCGGCGCCGCCGACACGTTTTATTGCGTGGCAGGGCAGGCGGCCGCGCGAGCCCGGTACGGTATCATTGACGACCGGCCGCCGCCGCGTGCGCGGCCGACGATCCCACCGCCCGGCATGCGCCGGGCGGTGACGCTTATCCATTTCCGAGGCGGGCAGCGCGCCTCGCCGACGCCCGGTTTCCGGCATATCTGAAAGACCTGATCCCATGCAGTTGTTGTTCGAGGAAGGCGGCGAGATCCGCGCCGGTACCGTGCTGAACCAGCAAGGCGAGGCCTATCAGGTCGAATTGCCCGCGGGCAAGCGCACCAAGGTCAAGTCGCGCGACGTGCTGCTGCAGTTTGCGCAGCCGAGCGCGGCCGAGCTGCTGTCGCAGACCGCGGCGCTGACCGGCGACATCGACCTCGATTTCCTGTGGGAATGCGCCCCCGAGCAGGAGTTCGGCTTCACCGAACTGGCCGCCGAGTACTACGGCGCGACGGCCAGCCCCGCGCAGCAGGCGGCGCTGGCGATGGCGCTGCACGGCAATCCGGTCTACTTCCGCCGCAAGGGCCGGGGCCGCTACCAGCGCGCGCCCGAGGACCAGCTGAAGGCGGCGCTGGCCGGGCTCGAGCGCAAGCGCCAGCAGGCGCTGGTGCAGGCCGAATACGAACAGCAGCTGAAGGCGGGCACGCTGCCCGAGGCGTTCCGCGGCAAGGTGCTGACGCTGCTGTTCAAGCCCGACAAGAACAGCCTCGAATACAAGGCGCTCGATGCCGCCTGCACCGCGCTTGGCAAGTCGCCGATGCGGCTGATGATCGAGGTCGGCGGCGTGCCGAACGCGCGCGCGCTGCACGAGGCCCGCTTCCTGTCGGAATGCTTCCCCAAGGGCACCGGCTTCCCGGAGGTCACGGTGCCCGAGCCTGCCGGCGACCTGCCGCTGGCGCCGGTCCAGGCGTTCTCGATCGACGATGTCACCACCACCGAGATCGACGACGCGCTGTCGGTGATGCCGCTGGACGAGGGGCGCCTGCGCATCGGCATCCATATCGCGGCGCCGGGGCTGGGCATCCGCCGCGGCGATCCGCTCGATGCGATCGCGCGGCAGCGGCTGTCGACGGTCTACTTCCCCGGCGACAAGATCACGATGCTGCCCGATGCGGTGGTCGAGCGCTACACGCTGCAGGAAGGGCGGCAGTGCCCGGCGCTGTCGCTGTACGTGATCTACGACCCGGCGGCGCAGCAGATCCTTGCCAGCGAGACGCGCGCCGAGATGGTCCAGATCGCCGCCAATCTGCGCCACAACCTGCTCGACGAGGTGGTGACCGAGGCCGCGCTGACCGAAGGCAGCGGCGACTATCCGTTCCGCGACGCGCTGACCGCGCTGTGGGGCTTTGCCAATTTCCTCTACGACGAGCGCCAGCGCGCGCGCGTCGCCAGCGGCCTGCGGCCCGAATCGCACAGCCGCGCCGACTACAGCTTCTATCTGGACGAGCAGGACGACGGCAGCCAGCGCGTGCGCATCGAGCAGCGCAAGCGCGGCTCGCCGCTGGACAAGATCGTCGCCGAGCTGATGATCCTGGCCAACAGCACCTGGGGCAAGCTGCTGGCCGACCACGGCGTGCCGGGCATCTACCGCACGCAGAAGGCCTGGGGCATGCACCGGACCCGCATGCAGACCTATCCGGCACCGCATGAAGGCCTGGGCGTCGCGCAGTATGCGTGGAGCACGTCGCCGCTGCGCCGCTATGTCGATCTGGTCAATCAATGGCAGATCATCGCGGCGGCCCAGCACGGGATCACCGCCAAGCTGGTGGCGCCGTTCAAGCCCAAGGACGCTGACCTGCTGGCCGCGGTCGCCGATTTCGAAGGCACCTATGCCGCCTATGCCGAGCACCAGTCGACGATGGAGCGTTACTGGTGCCTGCGCTGGCTCGCGCAGGAGAAGCGTGAGCGCATGATGGCGACCGTGCTGAAGGACGGCGCGGTGCGCTTTGCCGAGATCCCGCTGGTCACGCGCGTGCCCGAACTCGCGCAGGCCGCGCGCGGCACGCAGGTGCTGCTCGAGATCGCCGGCACCGACGAGCTGACGCTGGAAGTCAGCTGCCGGGTGCTGGAAGTGTTTGCCGGCGAAGGCGAGCTGCCCGCCGATGAACTCGAAGGCGACGAGGAATCGGCCGAGGTCTCCGCCGAAGCCGCCGCCGAGGTCGCGGCCGAGCAGATCGCGCAGGAGGCCGCCGAGCAGGGCGCCGAGACGGTGCCGGAGACGGTGGACGGTGCCGGTGCCGAACCGCCGGCCGAAGCCATCCCCGACGACAGCGCCGACGACAGCGCCGACGACAGCGCCGATGGACGCGACGGCGCTGCCAAGAGCGCCGGCAACAGCGGCCCCGCTGCCTCCTGATCCCGGCCCGCCGTGAACCTCCGTCGCGCTTTCCGCCAGTGGTGGCAAGGCAGCAGCACGATGGCCAGGGCCGTCGCGATCTCGCTGGCCGTCCATGCGCTGCTGCTGGCGGTGCGATTCGGCGCGCCGGAGGCCTTCGAGATCAAGCGCAGCGATACCGCGCTCGACGTGGTGCTGGTCAATGCCAAGTCGGGCCAGCAGCCGCTCAAGCCGGCCGCGCTGGCCCAGGCCGATCTCGACGGCGGCGGCGACCATCAGCAGCAGCGCGCCACGACCCCGCTGCCGTCGCAGCCGGTGCCGCGTGAGGGCGATCTGGTGCGCCAGGTGCAGCGCCGCGTCGATCTGCTCGAAGCGCGCCAGCAGCGGCTGATGACGCAGCTGCGCGAGAGCGCGCCGCCGGTCCACAGCCAGCCGCTGCGTCCGGGCGAGCGCCGTCTCGATACGCCGGCGCGCGGGCAGGACGAGCACGATTCGCTCGACGAGATGGCGCGGCTGGAGGCCGAAATCGGCCGCAATCTGGAACACTACGCGCGCCGGCCCAAGCGTCACCAGATCACCGCGACCAGCGCGCAGCAGGTCGTCTACGCCCGCTACTACGACCGCCTGCGCAAGACGATCGAGGCGCGCGGCACCGCCGACTTTCCGCGCCGTGGCGGCCAGCCGCTGTATGGCGAGCTGATCGTGGCGATCAACGTCGACCGCCATGGCCGGCTCGGCTACGAGCGCGGCGGCTATCGCGTCGACGGCGTCGAGCTGGTCAAGAGCTCGGGCAACGCGGCGCTGGACCGCCAGGCCATCGCGATCGTGCGCGCAGCGGCGCCGTTCGGCGAGTTCTCGCCGGAGATGCGGGCCCGCTACGATATTCTCGAAGTGATTTCGACGTTCAAGTTCTCGCGCAGCGGGCTGGAAACCCGGCTGCAATCCCGCTAATTGGCCGCTAAATGACTCGGATCGCGGACCGCAAGCCCGATCGCGCCTTGTCAGCAGACTGAAATGACTACGCCTACCCAGATGCCCAACGCAGACCTCGCCGTGGACCGCTATGCCGTGGTCGGCAACCCGATCGCGCACAGCCGCTCGCCACAGATCCACGCCGCCTTCGCGCGCCAGACCGCGCAGGCGCTCAGCTATGAACGGCTGCTGGCGCCGCTGGACGGGTTTGCCGGCACCGTGCGCCAGTTCTTCGCCGAGGGCGGCCAGGGCCTGAACGTGACGACGCCGTTCAAGGTGCAGGCCTTCGAACTGGCCGACCGGCTGACGCCCGGCGCCGAGGCCGCCGGCGCGGTCAACACGCTGTGGATGGAGGACGGCCTGCTGCACGGGGACAACACCGACGGCGTCGGCCTGGTGCGCGATATCGTCGATCGCCTCGGCGTCGAACTCGAAGGCCGCCGCATCCTGCTGCTGGGCGCCGGCGGCGCGGCGATGGGCGCGATGCTGCCGCTGATCGATTGCCGGCCCGACCGCATCGTGGTGGCCAACCGCACGGCCGATCGCGCCAGCGAGATGCTGGAGAACTTTGCCGAGGCGGCCGGCGAGGCCGGCGTCGAACTGTGGGGCGGTGGCTTCGATGCGCTGGCCGGGCTGTCCGAGGAGGACGGCTGCGAGGTGGTGATCAACGCGACCGCCGGCAGCCTGCAGGGCGAGGTGCCGCCGGTACCCGAGGCGCTGCTCGGCGACGGCGTGCTCGCCTACGACATGATGTACGGCGCCGAGCCGACCGTGTTCCTGCGCTATGCGGCCGCGCAGGGCGCGCGTACCGCCGACGGTCTCGGCATGCTGGTCGAGCAGGCGGCGCAGGCCTTTTATCTCTGGCGCGGCGTGCATCCGGACACCGCGCCGGTGCTCGACGAACTGCGGGCGCTGCTGCAGCAGGAAGCGCAGGCCGGACGCTGATTGCCGCGCCTGTCGCCTGCCGTCATTTCGTCTTTTGCTTGTTCGGCTTTTTCGCCCGATTTCGCCCGATTTCGCCCACTTTCGCCGACCGACCGACGCGAGTTCCGCCTTGGCCCAACGCAAACGCGCCATCCGTTCCCGTGCCGCCGCCGCGTCCGCGCGCGCGGGCGCTTCCTCCCCGCTGCGCTGGCTCGCCTGGCTGGCGGGCAGCGTGCTGGCCGGCGTGGTCGCGATGCAGGTCTACTTCTTCCTGCAGATCGCGGCGTGGCAGATCGTCGATCCCGGTCCCACCTCGTTCATGCGCGCCGAGCGTTGGCGCCTGTGCGGCTGGAACGTCTGGAGCTGCGGCATCGAGCGGCAGTGGGTGCCGTATGCCGACATCTCGCGCAATCTGAAGCGGGCGGTGATCGCCAGCGAGGACGCCGACTTCGTCAATCATCCGGGCTACGACTTCGACGCGATGCTCGAGGCCTGGGAGCGCAACAAGAAGCGCGGCCATATCGTGCGAGGCGGGTCCACCATCACGCAGCAGCTGGCCAAAAACCTGTTCCTGTCGCCGGAGCAGCATTACCTGCGCAAGGGGCAGGAGCTCTTGATCACCTGGATGCTGGAGTTCTGGCTCGACAAGCAGCGCATCTACGAGATCTATCTGAACTCGGTCGAGTGGGGCGAGGGCGTGTTCGGCGCCGAGGCGGCCGCGCGCCACTACTTCAAGACCAGCGCCGCTCGCCTGAGCGTGGGCCAGGCGGCGCGGCTGGCGGCGGCGCTGCCGGCGCCAAAATGCTTCGACAAGAAGCAGTACTGCGCGCATGTGCGCGTCAACTTCCGCGCCAAGGCCGGCATCATCGCGCGCCGGATGGGGTCGGCCACGCTGCCGGACTGATGCGGTCCGGCCCGTGGCGCCCCGCTCGCGTCAGCTGAGCCGCGTCAGCTGAGCCAGCCCTTGCGGCGGAAGTAGATCAGCGGAATCGCCGCCGATACCGCCATCAGCGCGATCGCCCACGGATAGCCGGCGGCCCAGTCGAGCTCGGGCATCACCTTGAAGTTCATGCCGTAGACGCTGGCGATCAGGGTCGGCGGCATCAGCGCCACCGACACCACCGAGAACAGCTTGATGATCTTGTTCTGGTTGATGTTGATGAAACCGACCGTCGCGTCCATCAGGAAGTTGATCTTGTCGAACAGGAACGCGGTGTGGTTCTCGATCGAGTCGATGTCGCGCAGGATCTGGCGCGCCTCGTCCTGCTGCTCGGCGGACAGCAGCTGGCTGCGCATCAGGAAGGACAGCGCGCGCCGGGTGTCCATCACGTTGCGGCGGATGCGGCCGTTGCGGTCTTCCTCGCGGGCGATGGTCTCGAGCACGTCGGCCGCGGCGGCATCGGTCACGTTCTCGGCCAGCACGCGCTTGCTGGCGTCCTCCAGCCGTTCGTAGATCTCCTCGATCGAGTCCGCCGAGTATTCGGCGTCGGTCGCGTACAGATCCATCAGCACGTCCTTGGCGTTGCGCACCGAGCCCGGGCGCATGCGCGCGCGCAGCCGCACCAGCCGGAACACCGGCAGGTCCTCGTCGTGGATGGAGAACAGCACGTCGCGCGTCAGCACGAAGGCCACGCGCACGTTGCGCGAGACCTCGTCCTCGTCCAGCAGGAAGTCGGTGCGGATATGGATGTTTTCATCCTCGCCCTCGAAATAACGCGCCGAGGCTTCGAGGTCGCCAAGGTCCTCGAGCTCGGGCAGGGCCACGCCGTAGGCTTCCTTGATCCAGTCCAGTTCCTCGTCGTCGGGGCTGACGACATCGATCCAGATGGGCTTGTGCTGCAGCAACTCGTTGCGGTCGTCGACCTGCTCCTGGGCGAGCCGGCCTTTCTGCAGGACGAACAGATTGATCATCCCCGGTATTCCTTATGCCGTGCGATGAAGAAAAGCGGCAGGCAGGCTTGCGGCACGGCCGGGCCGCACCCTTCGCGGCGGCGAATGGCGGGCTCGAAGGCAAGCGTGATCGCGCTGCGCGGACGGGCCGCGCAAGGCGATGGCGTTTGCCGTTGATGGCTGGCAAGCCGGGTGAGGGAAGTCCGCAACAACGCGGCGGGCCTGTTGAAACGATGGCCGCCGGTGGCAGTACGGAAAAAACACTCGCCCGCAGTGTGCTGCGGGCGGGTTCGGCGAGCGTCCGACCAGCATGGTCCGGACGGGTTCGTCGTTACGCAGCCCGCAGTGACATGGCATTCGTAGAGGTCGCGGCTTTGCCGCGGCAACTCGAACACCCGATGCTACTGCCCACGTAATTTCTCCGGGATTATGGATGGCCGCGAGTGTAGCCCAACGCGACCGCGTTTGTTAAGTGAAATCTGGATGAAGCGTCACCGCGTCCCGGGATCAGGCTGGCCTTGCCTCAGGCGCGCCGGCGCAGCCGCGGCAGCAGCAACGGCACCAGCAGCACCGAGGCCAGCGCGGCGAACATCAGCACGATGGCGGCGTAGTCCTGCCAGTGCGGCTGCTCCCCCAGCAGCCACATGCCCGAGAACACGCCGACCACCGGGATGAACATGATCGACAGGCTCGACACCACCGGCGGCAGCGAACGGGCGAGCGCGAACCAGACCAGATGGCAGAAGGCGAACACGACCACCGCGTTGTACAGGATTGCCGCCCATTCGATCGCGTTCGGCATGCGCCAGCCGTCCTCGAACAGCATCGTGCCGACCAGCAGGAAGGGCAGCGCGACGGCCAGCATCCAGAAGGTCAGCGTGCCGAGCGGGATATCGACGGGGGTGCGCTTCATCAGCTGGGTACCGTAGCCCCAGCCGGCGGCGGCCGCCAGCATCATCACGGTGCCGGTCGGGCTGCCGGTCAGCGTGCCGAACTCGCTCGACATCAGCAGCAGCGTGCCGGCCAGCGCGCAGCCGATGCCGACCCAGGCCCAGCCGGAAATCCGCTCGCGAAACAGCAGCAGCCCCCAGACCACCGCCCAGATCGGCATCGTGTAGCCCAGGATCGCGGCGCGGCCGGACGACAGCATCTTGACCGCGCCGATCGCCAGCAGGTGCCAGATCACCATATTGGGCAGCGCCAGCTTGAAGACCGTGCCCCAGGCCTCGCGCGGCACCGTCAGCGGGATGCCCTTGGCACGCAGCGCCAGCCCCAGCGCGACCAGGCCGCCGGCCATGCACAGCAGGCGGAAACCGAGCGGCGGGAAATGGGCCACGCCGATCTTCATCACGGGCCAGTTGACGCCCCAGGCGAGCGTCAGGGCGACGAGCAGGGCAATGTTGCGGCGATCGAGAGTCATGGAGGGCAGGCGGCTACGGGTGCGTTACCGCTCTTTCTATTGGTTTCGTCTGTCGGAAAAGCGCAAGGAAGATAGCATGCAACGGGTAAAATTGCCGGCAACGACCCGCCCGTCGACGGCCACCGCGATTGCCTGCGCGTGCCGGCACGATGGCCAACGGTCCGCCGCGGCCCATCCCGGGCCCCGACGCCACGCATTCGAGCGATCCATGACCCGTCCTTCCGTTCCTCCCGTCCCGTTCACCGAGCAGCTGACCCAGGCCTGGCGGCGCAACGATTCGCTGCTGTGCGTCGGGCTCGATCCGGACCCGGGCAAGCTGCCGCTGTCGCTGACCGGCGCCGGCGGCGCGATCTTTTCCTTCTGCCGCGAGATCGTCGACGCCACCGCCGACCTGGTCTGCGCCTTCAAGCCGCAGATCGCCTACTTTGCCTCGCAGCGCGCCGAGGACCAGCTCGAGCAGCTGATCCACTATATCCACGACGCGCACCCCGGCATCCCGGTGATCCTCGACGCCAAGCGCGGCGACATCGGCTCGACCGCGCAGCACTACGCGATCGAGGCGTTCGAGCGCTACCAGGCCGATGCGGTCACGGTCAGTCCGTACATGGGATTCGATTCGGTCGAGCCGTATCTGGCCTATCCGGAGCGCGGCGTCATCGTGCTGTGCCGGACGTCGAATCCGGGCGGCTCCGACGTGCAGTTCCTGCAGGTCGAGGGCAAGCCGATCTATCAGCTGGTCGCCGAGCAGGCCGCGGCGCGGTGGAATACCACCGGGCAGATGGGGCTGGTGGTCGGCGCGACGTTCCCCAACGAGATCGCCAAGGTGCGCGAGCTGGTCGGCGACATGCCGCTGCTGATTCCGGGCATCGGCGCCCAGGGTGGCGACATCGAGGCCACCGTCAAGGCCGGCCGCAGCGCCGACGGCACCGGCATGATGATCAATTCGTCGCGGGCGATCCTGTACGCCAGCCGCGAGAAGGACTTCGCCGCCGCGGCCCGCCGCGCCGCGCTGCAGACGCGCGATACGATCAACCGCTTCCGCCAGGGCTGAACGGACGGCCTGGCGCCAAGGCGCTCAGGCCTCGTTGCGGACCAGATCGAGCAGGCCGCGCATCGCATGCTCGGCGGCCTGGCGGCGGATCTGCTGGCGGTCGCCCTTGAAGCGCTGGGTCTCGACCCGGGTCACGATGCGGTTGCTCCAGCCGAAGCAGACCATGCCGACCGGCTTCTCCGGGGTGCCGCCGGTCGGACCGGCGACGCCGGTGATCGACAGCGCCACCTGGGCGCGGCTGTTGAGCAGCGCGCCCTCTGCCATCGCGTGGGCGACTTCCTCGCTGACCGCGCCGTAATCGCGGATCAGCTTGGCCGGCACGCCGAGCATGGTGCTCTTGGCCTCGTTCGAGTAGGTCACGAAGCCGCGTTCGAACCAGCCGGACGAACCCGCGACGTCGGTGATCGCGGCCGCCACCAGGCCGCCGGTACAGGACTCGGCGGTGGCGACCATCAGCGATTTTTCCTTGAGGGCAATGCCGGCCTGGACGGCAAGCTGGTCGAGCAAGCGGCTGATGGACATGATGACGGCTCTCGTGCTGGCGGGGAATCGATGCGGTGCGGATGCGGCGGCGCGGATGCGCTCAGAACGAGCGCCACAGCGCGAACACCAGCAGCGTGTAGAACGCCGCGACCAGATCGTCGAACATCACGCCGAAGCCGCCGCGCAGTCCCGGGCCCTTCAGCGTGCGGTCGTAATAGGCGATCGGCGCGGGTTTGGCCATGTCGAACAGCCGGAACCACAGGAAGGCGGCGAACTGGCCCCCGAAACCGGTCGGCATCACGAAGGCCAGCACCAGCCAGAACGCCACGATCTCGTCCCACACCATGCTGCCGTGATCGTGCACGCCCATCGCGCGCGCGGTCCGTGCGCAGGCCCACAGGCCCAGCAGGAAGCCGCCGCCGATGATCCACAGCCAGGCGGACGGCTGCACCCACAGCGAAATGACGACGAAGGACAGCCACCCGTACAGGGTGCCGACCGTGCCGGGCATCACCGGCGACAGGCCGGAACCGAAGCCCAGCGCAATGAAATGCGCCGGATGGGACAGCATGAAGCGCGCCGTCGGGCGCAGGATCTTGGCGGTCTGACCGGCCTCCAGCGTCATCGCGGGATCGGTCGACGCCGAACCGGGAGGGTAGGCGGACATCAAGGTATCTGGCTCGTTTGTTATCGCGGTCGGAGCGGGCCGGGGCTTGGCTGCTGCTGGCGCGGCTGGCTGCCGCCGGGCGCGGCGCTCCGCCGCATGGCGGCATCATGACATGCCGCCGTCCCGCTGTCAGGGGTTGGCGAAATGATCGAAGCTTGTGGCCTGGAAGGAGACGGGTTCGCCACCGGCATCGACCAGGCGCAGCCCCGGCTCGGCCGTGATCGTGCCGACCCGGGTCAGCGGCAGCGCCAGCCGCTCGGCCAGGGCCGCCAGCGCCTCGCGCGCGCCGGCCGGGGCGGTGAAGCACAGCTCGTAGTCGTCGCCGCCGGCCAGCACGCATTCGAGCTGGCAGTCGCGCGGCTGGCCGGCCAATACCTCCGAGCGCGGCAGCGCGTCGACGTCGAGCAGTGCGCCGGCCTGCGACCGCTCCAGGATGTGGCCGAGATCACCGATCAGGCCGTCCGAGATATCGAGCGCCGCATGGGCCAGCCCGCGCAGCGCCATGCCCAGCGCCACGCGCGGCGTCGGCGTGTCCATGCGCGGACGCACCAGCGTGAAGTCGGGCTCGGGCAGCAGCCATTCGCCGCGGCAGTCGCCGAGCGCCAGCCGCGCGTCGCCGAGCGTGCCGGAGATCCAGATGTCGTCCCCCGGCCGGGCCGCGTCGCGGCGCAGCGCGCTGGCGCGCGGCACGTCGCCGAACACGGTCAGCGACAGCGTCAGCGGGCCGCGCGTGGTGTCGCCGCCGACCAGTTCGCAGCCATGCGCGTCAGCCAGTTCCAGCATGCCGGCGGCAAGCTCGGCCAGCCACGCCGGCTCGGCCTCGGGCAACGCCAGCGCCAGCGTGAAGGCGCGCGGCTCGGCGCCCATCGCGGCGAGATCGGACAGATTGACGGCAAGCGCCTTGTGGCCCAGCGCGCGCGGCGGCACGTCGGGGAAGAAATGGCGGCCGCTGACCAGCATGTCGGTGCTGACCGCCAGCAGATGTCCCGGGCGCGGGTCCAGCAGCGCGCAGTCGTCGCCGACGCCGAGCACCGCCTTGCGGGCAGGCCGGGTGAAATAGCGGCGGATCAGTTCAAATTCGGATAGCTGCGCGGATGGATGCGTGGAAGGTTGCGCGGCGGGGTCGCGGTCGGTCGGAGGCATGCTGGAGTCGGCTCGGCAACCCGCCCGGCGGGCGCGGCAAGAAGGCGGGAGAGTCCTGGGTGTCTTGTGACGGGGCCGCCGGACGACGCCTCGGACGGCATGCGCGGCTGGTCAGTGCCCTCCGCATCCGGCATATTGTACCGAAACGCAAAGGTGCCTCTCGCAAAACGCTTATTGTGAAATAAAATTTCACAATATAAAATGCGGGGCTCGATCAGGAGACAGCGGGCAGGTGGAGCCGGCCCGCGAGGGTGTGTTCCCACCGCTTTCCGCTTCGTCAAACACGGCTCCACAGACCGGAAGATGCGCCGATGACCAGTCCTTCGCAGCCCGATTCACAGCCGAACTCGCAGGCAATCTCGCAAGACGAGCTGAAACAGCAGCAGCGCGAGGCGCTGCGCAAAGCCGCCCTCGAATATCACGAGTTTCCGACCCCGGGCAAGATCTCGGTCACGCCGACCAAGCCGCTGTCGAACCAGCGCGACCTGGCGCTGGCCTATTCGCCGGGCGTCGCGGCCGCTTGCGAGGAGATCGTCGCCGATCCGGCCAATTCCTTCCGCTATACCGCGCGCGGCAATCTGGTCGGCGTGGTCACCAACGGCACCGCGGTGCTCGGCCTGGGCGACATCGGTCCGGCGGCCTCGAAGCCGGTGATGGAAGGCAAGGCAGGCCTGTTCAAGAAGTTTGCCGGCATCGACGTGTTCGATATCGAGATCGACGAGAAGGACCCGGAAAAGCTGGTCGAGATCATCGCCTCGCTGGAGCCGACCTTCGGCGGCATCAACCTCGAGGACATCAAGGCGCCGGAATGCTTCTACGTCGAGCGCAAGCTGCGCGAGCGGATGAAGATTCCCGTCTTCCACGACGACCAGCACGGCACCGCGATCGTGGTCGGCGCGGCGGTCATCAACGGCCTTCGCGTGGTCGGCAAGGACATCAAGGACGTCAAGCTGGTCGCCTCGGGCGCGGGCGCGGCAGCGCTGGCCTGCCTGGATCTGCTCGTTGATCTCGGCCTGCCGCTGTCCAACATCTGGGTCACGGACCTGGCGGGCGTGGTCTACGAGGGCCGCACCGAGCTGATGGATCCGGAGAAGGCGCGCTTCGCGCAGAAGACCGACAAGCGCAAGCTGGCCGAGGTCATCGACGGCGCCGACATCTTCCTGGGCCTGTCGGCCGCCGGCGTGCTCAAGCAGGACATGGTGCAGCGGATGGCCGACCGCCCGCTGGTGCTGGCGCTGGCCAACCCGAATCCGGAAATCATGCCGGAGCAGGTCAAGGAAGTGCGGCCCGACGCGGTGATCGCCACCGGCCGCACCGACTATCCGAACCAGGTCAACAACGTCCTTTGCTTCCCGTTCATCTTCCGCGGCGCGCTGGACGTGGGCGCGACGACCATCACCAAGCAGATGGAAATCGCCGCCGCGCACGCCGTCGCCGAGCTGGCGCGGCAGGAGCAGAGCGATATCGTGGCGACGGCCTACGGCATCCAGGATCTGTCGTTCGGCCCCGAATACCTGATTCCGAAGCCCTTCGATCCTCGCCTGATCGTCAAGGTCGCGCCGGCGGTGGCGCAGGCGGCGATGGACTCCGGCGTGGCGACCCGCCCGATCGAGGACATGGACGCGTACAAGCTGCAGCTGCAGCAGTTCGTCTACCACTCGGGCACGCTGATGAAGCCGATCTACGCGGCCGCCCGCAAGGTCGCGATGGAGAAGAAGCGCATCGTGTTCGCCGAGGGCGAGGAAGAGCGCGTGCTGCGCGCGGTGCAGGTGATCGTCGACGAGAAGCTGGCCAACCCGATCCTGATCGGCCGGCCGGCCGTGCTGACGCACCGCATCGAACGCTTCGGCCTGCGCCTGCGCATGGGCGTCGACTTCACCGTGGTCAACCCCGAGCACGACGAGCGCTTCCGCGACTACTCCGACACCTACTACCGGATGATGGCCCGCCAGGGCGTGACGCCGCAGTACGCCAAGCTCGAGATGCGCCGCCGCACCACGCTGATCGGCGCGATGCTGGTGCACAAGGGCGAGGCCGACGGCATGATCTGCGGCACCGTCAGCAATACCGCCGCGCATCTGCGCTATATCGACCAGGTGCTGGGCGGCACCAACGAGGTCTATGCGGCGATGAACGGCCTGGTGCTGCCGGGCCGCCAGATCTTCCTGGTAGACACCCACGTCAACGTCGATCCGAGCGCGCCGCAACTGGCCGAGATCACGATCATGGCCGCCGAGGAGCTCAAGCGCTTCGGCATCGAGCCCAAGATCGCGCTGCTGTCGCATTCGAACTTCGGCTCGTCGGAAGCGCCGTCCGCGCAGAAGATGCGCGAAACGCTGGCGATCCTGCGCGAGCGCGCGCCGGAGCTGGAGGTCGACGGCGAGATGCACGGCGACTGCGCGCTGGACCAGAAGCTGCGCGACCAGCTGGTGCCGGACGGCACGCTCAAGGGCGAAGCGAATCTGCTGGTGTGCCCGAACATCGATGCCGCCAATATCGCCTACAACCTGCTGAAGACGGCCGCCGGCAACAACGTCGCGATCGGCCCGATCCTGCTGGGCGTCAACGCGCCGGTGCATATCCTGACGCCGTCGGCTACCGTGCGCCGCATCGTCAACATGACGTCGCTGGTGGTGGTGGACGCGGCGGCGAAGCGGTAAGACCTCGCCAGTCGAGTGCAGGAGCCGGGGCATGCCCCGGCTTTTTTATTACTCTTCAGGGGCAGTTAGTGTGCGCATACATTCCATTAACGCCTTGAAACAATTCAGGTTTTCGGCGTGGCCGGCGCGCGGGGATTGATTATTTAACCGCTTGCGCGTAACCTAGCGCCTTCGATGCAGGCGATCCCTTGACCGCGCTTGGCGTTGGATTGCTGCGCCACCAGACCAGACAACGTGGGTTCCCCGACTTCTTTGCCGCAACGCGCATCGCGCTCCGACAAGATCCTGCTACGGGTCCAGCCTTCGCTCCAACGGGTTGCGCGCGGCGCCCTGCATACGCTCGCGGCGCTGGCCATGGCGGCCACGCTGGCGCAGCCGGCCCACGCGAAGCAGTCCGCGCAGGTGCTGCCGGATACGCTGGGAACCATTGCAGTGCAGCAGCTGCCCAACGAGGCACAGCAGACGCTGCAGCGCATCGAGGCCGGAGGGCCGTACCCGTACGCGAAGGATGGCTCGCGGTTCGGCAACTACGAGCGGATCCTGCCTCGGCGGCCGCGCGGCTATTACCGTGAATACACGGTTGCCCGTCCAGGCAGCCGCAATCGGGGGGCGAAGCGAATCGTCTGTGGCGGCGAACAACGGGCCGCCAACGACTGCTATTACACGGAAGACCACTACAACAGCTTCAAACGGATAATCAGATGATGACTGACATTTTCGGACTGGGCGACGCCCTTGCCGCCCGCGAAGAGCGCGGCGCCGGAGATGGCTGGCAGCGGGCTCAACAACATGCCCAGAACCTTTATGACAGTGTGCTGATGATGCCCCGCTACGAGGTCGCGCACAATAAACTGCCGCCGGCGTCGCCGCAGGACGGCAATGCCGAAGTGGCCTGCGGCAGAGAGGCCGCGCTGAACCTGTTCAAGACCGTGCGACCCAATATCGTCCAGTCGATCCGCGCCTTCCGCGTGCCCGAGCTGGCACAGGCGGCAGCCGACCTTGGCCAGCATTTCCTCTACGCCAATTGCGCCCATTGCACGACCAAGGGCGAGGTGCTGGAAACGATCGCCACCGCCTTCCTGTTCCCGAAGCATTTCGGCAAGAACTTCGATGCGCTGGCCGATTGCCTGACCGACATGATTCACAAGGCCGGCGTGCAGCCCGGTTTCGTCATCGTGCTCGAGGGCCTGCCCTGCGCGCAGAAGTTCGACAAGGAAGCGCGCGAGACGCTGCTCGACGTGTTCCGCGACGCCGCCGAATTCTGGGCCGAGCGCCGCGTGCAGTTCCGCGTGTTCTACTCGTTCGCCTGAGCGCACTGATCCCGCCGCACAAGGAAAAGGCCCGCCAATCGGCGGGCCTTTTTGCGTGGACAGCGGCGCGGCCGCCGTCCCGGCACTTCGCAAGGCCGATCAGGCGGCCGGCGGCACCTTGCCCTGCGGCGTCAGCTGGTCGATCAGCTCCGGCAGGCCGGCGCTGAGCTGCGCCGCGACATCGTCGCGCGACAGGCCGGTGCTCGACGACAGCGTGTCAAGCGCGCCGGTGCCCTGCAGCGCCTCGGCCAGCGACGACGGCGATACCGGCTGATTGGGGCCGGTGCCGATCCACGAGGACACCTGCTCGCCCAGGCCCGCCTGCGCCAGGATCTGCTGCAGCGCGCCGATGCCGCCGGCCGCCGCGCCGATCGTCTGCGCTTCGCCGGCCGCGCCGCCCTGGCCGCCGATCAAGCCGCCCAGCAGCGAGCCGAGATCGAGTCCGCCACCGCCACCGGCCAGCCCGCCGAGGATGCCGCCCAGGCCGCCGGCCATGCCGCCCGGATCCTGCGTCGCTTCCGCGCCGCCTTGACGGCCGCGCATCGCCAGCATCGCCAGCAGGCCGAGCGCCAGCATCATCTTCGGATTCATGCCGGACTGGCCGGATTCGCCGGCCTGCGCCGGGTTGGTTTGGCCGAGCACGCCGCCAAGCACACTATCGAGCAGTCCCATCTTCAGCTCCTTGTTGTTGATTCATTTATCGGACCGGCCGGTGCCATGCTGCGGACCGGCTCGGTCGATAGCGGTCGACGGCGCGGTGCCGTCAGAATCCGCCCAGCAGCGCATTGAGCGCGGCCAGGCAGGCCAGACCGGCGGTCTCGGTGCGCAGGATGCGCGGTCCGAGCGACACCGCCGTGAAACCTTGCGCCAGCGCGGCGCGTTCTTCCTCGGGCGACAGTCCGCCTTCGGGGCCGATCAGCAACGTGACGCCGCCAGCAATCCATTCGTCACGGTGCGCCTGGGCCAGCGCCACCAGCGTCGATTCGGCGCGCGGCGATACCAGCAGCCGCTGTCCCGCATCGGCCGGGATCGCCGCCAGCCACGACTCCAAGTTAGCCACCGGCGATACCGCCGGCAAGCGGTTGCGCCCGCATTGTTCGCAGGCCGCGGTGACCAGCGCCTGCCAGTGTGCGTGGCGCTTCTGCGCACGTTCGCCGCTGAGCCGCACCACCGCGCGCGCGGTCTGCAGCGGCTGGATCGCGCCGACGCCGAGCTCGACTGCCTTCTCGATCAGCCAGTCCATCTTGTCGCCGCCGGCAATGCCCTGGGCCAGCGTGACGCGGAACGGCAGCTCGCATTCGGCGGCGTCGCGCGCGCCGACCTGCGCGGTCGCGCTGCGCTTGCCGATGTCGACCAGCGTCGCGGCATGGCTGCCGCCGCGTCCGTCGAACAGCGTGATCGGTTCGCCAGGATGCAGGCGCAGTACCTGGACATGGCGGACCACCGCCTCGGGCAGCGGCAGCAGGGTATCGGGGGCGAGCGGTTGATCGACGTAAAAGCGCGGTGGCATTGAATCCAGGGGAAATCGGTCAGGCGGGGAGGGCCCGCCGCGGCGGGCGCGACATGGGTATCATGCGCGCCGTCGCGGCAGCGGGCCCGGCATCGGACGGTCAGGCGGCCTGCGAGCCGGTGGCGGCGGCGACGGCCTGGTCCAGCGGCCGGGCAAAGCCCCAACGGTAGCCGTCGAGGTCCTCGACCATGCAATAGCGGTCGCCCCAGAACTGGTCGCCCGGGGCCATCAGGCTGATCGCGCCGGCCGCCACCGCGCGCGCATGCATCGTGTCGACATCGTCGCAGTACAGGTAGAAGGTCTGCGGGCACTCGAAGCCGGTCGAGCGCGGCGTGCGGGCGGTGCTGCCCCAGGCGCCCTCGGGGGCGAACATCACGACCAGCTCGCCGTGGTAGTGCATCTCGGCATGGGTCGGCACGCCGTTCTCGTCGACCACATTGCCGGGCACGAAGCCGAAGGCGCGGCTGTAGAAGTCGAGCGCGCGGCGTGCGTCGCCGACCGTCAGGTAGGGAATCAGCCAGGGCGTGTTGGCAGGTTTGGTCATGATCGTGTCCTCCCGGATTCCGTGCGGCGTGGCCGCCGGGCTCCACGGTGGCGGGTATCGCGCGCGAAGCGAACGCCGGACGAGCGCCGCGCCTGCCTTGCCGCAAGTCCCCCGGTGGAGCGGTCAGCCGAGCATATCACGTCGATGTGGCGCCGCCGTCGAACAGCGATTGCAGGTGGCGTGGCAGCGCGAACAACGCCGCATGCAGGCCGGCGTGATAGCAGCGCAGCGCGCCGTCGAGCCGCCAGTCGGCGAGCCGGGCGGCCAGCATGGCAGGGTCGGCGGCCCGCACGTCGAGCGTGTCGCTGGCCACCGCGATCGCCCACAGCGCGCCATAGACGGGAATCGCCACCGTCATCGGCTGCACCAGCCGGAAATGGTCGCGCAGCCGCCGCCACAGCAGCTGCGCCGTGTCCGGGCGGTGGAAGGGCGGCCCCAGATGCAGCGACATCGCCCCGTCCGGTGCCAGGCAGTCGCGCGCCGCCTGCAGGCCGCGCGCTCTGAACAACGTCGTGGCGGGGCTGCCATCGTCGGCGTCGGTCAGGTCGAATACCACCAAGTCGAAGCGGCGGCCGGCATCGCGCAGCGCCTGCATCACGGCGAGTCCGTCGCCGATCTCCAGCGTCACGCGTGGATCGTCGAAGGCGCCGTGGTGGATGCCCGGCAGCCAGCGCCGCGCCAGCTGCACGACCTCGGCATCGAGCTCGGCGATCACGACCTCGCGCATTCCCGGCAGCCGCAGCAGTTCGCGCGCCGAGCCGCCGTCGCCGCCGCCGATCACCAGCGCGCTGGCGGCGGCGCCATGGGCTACGGCCATCGGGTGGACCATTACCTCATGCTGGATGAACGCGTCGGCTTCCGCGCTCATGATGCGGCCATCGAGCCGGAACACGCGGCCGAACAGCGGATGCTCGCCTATCTCGATGTGCTGATGGGGCGAGCGCACCGAGGCGCGCGGGATGACGTCGGCCAGTGTGGAGCCGACGCCTCTGGATAGCCATTCACGCCATTCGAGGCCGGCCTCGGAAGGCGCCGTCGGGGCCGCCGCCGTACCGGAAACGTCGCCTCCTTCTGGTAAAATCGCGCTTTTCCCGCCGCCAATTTCCCGCCGCATGTCTCACCTCGCACACCCAGCCACCAGCCCCTATGCCAGCCAGCCCGCGTCGCTGATGGCCAATGCGATCCGCGTCCTGGCGATGGACGCCGTCCAGCAGGCCAATTCGGGCCATCCGGGCATGCCGATGGGCATGGCCGATATCGCCGTCGCGTTGTGGAGCCGTCATCTGAAGCATAACCCGGTCAATCCGAAGTGGGCCGACCGCGACCGCTTCGTGCTGTCCAACGGCCACGGCTCGATGCTGCTGTACGCGCTGCTGCATCTGACCGGCTACGAGCTGCCGATCGAGGAGCTGAAGAACTTCCGCCAGCTGCACAGCAAGACCGCGGGGCATCCGGAATACGGCATCACGCCGGGCGTCGAGACCACCACCGGCCCGCTGGGCCAGGGCATCACCAACGCGGTCGGCATGGCGCTGGCCGAGCGGCTGCTGGGCGAGGAGTTCAACCGTCCCGGCTTCGACATCGTCAACCACTACACCTATGTCTTCCTCGGCGACGGCTGCCTGATGGAGGGCATCAGCCACGAGGCCTGCTCGCTGGCCGGCACGCTGCAGCTGAACAAGCTGATCGCGCTGTGGGACGACAACGGCATCTCGATCGACGGCGACGTCGAGCACTGGTTCTCCGACGACACCCCGAAGCGCTTCGAGGCCTATGGCTGGAACGTGATCCGCGCGGTCGATGGCCATGACGTCAACGCGATCGACGCCGCCATCGCGCAGGCCAAGGCCAGCGACAAGCCGACGCTGATCTGCTGCCGCACCGTGATCGGCAAGGGATCCCCGAACAAGCAGGGCGGCCACGACGTGCACGGCGCCCCGCTGGGCGGCGCCGAGATCCTGGCGACGCGCGAGGCGCTGGGCTGGAGCCACGCCCCGTTCGAATTGCCGGAAGAGGTCTATGCGGCGTGGGACGCCAAGGCCAATGGCGCGGCGCTGGAGAAGGCCTGGGCCGCGCTGTTCGAGGGCTATTCGGAGCGTTATCCGTACGAAGCCGGCGAGTTCGAGCGCCGCATGCGCGGCGAGTTGCCCGGCGCGTTCGACGCCGCGGTGCAGGCCTATCTGGCCAAGTGCGAGGAAAAGGCCGAGACCATCGCCACCCGCAAGGCCAGCCAGAACGCGATCGAGGCGCTGGCGCCGGTGCTGCCCGAACTGCTCGGCGGCTCGGCCGACCTGACCGGCTCGAACCTGACCAACTGGTCGGGCAGCAAGGCGGTACGCGTCGATGCCTGGGGCAACCACATCAACTATGGTGTGCGCGAGTTCGGCATGAGCGCGATCATGAACGGCATCACGCTGCATGGCGGCTACATCCCCTACGGCGGCACCTTCCTGACGTTCTCCGACTACAGCCGCAATGCGCTGCGCATGGCGGCGCTGATGAAGATCCGCACGCTGTTCGTGTTTACGCACGATTCGATCGGCCTGGGCGAGGACGGCCCGACCCACCAGTCGATCGAGCACGTCGCCAGCCTGCGCCTGATCCCGAACATGGACGTCTGGCGCACCGCCGATACCACCGAAACCGCGGTGGCGTGGGCCGAGGCGATCCGCCGCGAGAACGGTCCCAGCTGCCTGATCTTCAGCCGCCAGAACCTGCCGTTCCAGAAGCGTGACGATGCCACCCGCGCCAACATCGCGCGCGGCGGCTACGTGCTGCGCGACAACGTCAACCCCCGCACCGGCCTGCCCGATGCGGTGATCGTCGCGACCGGCTCGGAAGTGGGCCTGGCGGTCGGCGCGGCCGACCAGCTGGCCGCCGAAGGGATCCGTGTGCGTGTCGTGTCTGTGCCCTCGACGACTGTGTTCGACAAGCAGGATGCGGCATACAAGTCGACGGT
This sequence comes from Cupriavidus sp. JZ107, assembly GCF_053903255.1. Taxonomy (NCBI): domain Bacteria; kingdom Pseudomonadati; phylum Pseudomonadota; class Betaproteobacteria; order Burkholderiales; family Burkholderiaceae; genus Cupriavidus; species Cupriavidus sp. JZ107. The sequence goes on from NZ_CP096481.1 coordinate 532,652, forward strand.
GCTGCCCGCGGGCGTACCCCGCGTGGCGGTCGAGGCCGGCGTCACCGACTTCTGGTGGAAGTACCAGGTGCAGGCGGTGGTGGGCATCGACACCTTCGGCGAATCGGCGCCGGCTGGCGTATTGTTCAAGCACTTCGGGTTCACCGTCGAGAACGTGGCGAACACCGTCAAGAGCGTGATCTGACTTTCAGGGACGTGCGGGCGCGGCGGCGCTGCCGTCGCCGGCCCGGGCGCCCGCAGCTTTTTCTACTTCCCGTTCAGGAGACGTACCATGACTATCAAGGTTGCCATCAACGGCTATGGCCGTATCGGCCGCAACGTGCTGCGCGCCCACTACGAAGGCGGCAAGAAGCATGACATCGAGATCGTCGCGATCAACGACCTCGGCGATGCCAAGACCAACGCCCACCTGACGCAGTACGACACCGCCCATGGCAAGTTCCCGGGCACCGTGTCGGTCGAGGGCGACTACATGGTCGTCAACGGCGACAAGATCCGGGTGCTGGCCAACCGCAATCCGGCCGAACTGCCGTGGGGCGAGCTGGGCGTCGACGTGGTGATGGAGTGCACCGGTTTCTTCACCTCCAAGGAAAAGGCCTCGGCTCACCTGGCCGGCGGCGCGAAGAAGGTCATCATCTCGGCGCCGGGCGGCAAGGACGTCGACGCGACCATCGTCTACGGCGTCAACCACAACGTGCTGAAGGCCTCGGACACCGTGATCTCGAACGCCTCGTGCACCACCAACTGCCTGGCCCCGCTGGTCAAGCCGCTGCACGAGAAGCTGGGCGTGGTGACCGGCCTGATGACCACGGTGCACGCCTATACCAACGACCAGGTGCTGACCGACGTCTATCACGAGGACCTGCGCCGCGCGCGTTCGGCCACCCAGTCGATGATCCCGACCAAGACCGGCGCCGCCGCCGCGGTCGGCCTGGTGATGCCGGAACTGAACGGCAAGCTGGACGGCTTCGCGATCCGCGTGCCGACCATCAACGTGTCGCTGGTCGACCTGTCGTTCGTCGCCGCGCGCGAGACCACCGTCGATGAAGTCAACGCGATCCTGAAGGCCGCGTCGGAAGGCGAGCTCAAGGGCATCCTCGACTACAACACCGCACCGCTGGTGTCGGTCGACTTCAACCACAACCCGGCCTCGTCGACCTTCGACGCGACGCTGACCAAGGTGTCCGGCAATCTGGTCAAGGTGTCGAGCTGGTACGACAACGAGTGGGGCTTCTCCAACCGGATGCTCGATACCACCGTGGCGCTGATGAACGCCAAGTAAATCGGCCTGTGGTCAATGGCCGACGTCACCGCTTTGGCGGGGACTCCGAAGCGGCGCCCATGTGGCGCCGTTTTTTATGGCCTGTGTGCGCCAGCCCACGCACGGACTGTAAAATATGGTAAATACGACACAAGAACCCCGCTACGGAGGGGTTCCCGGGCGAGTAAAAATGACGTTTTCGCTTCCCCGAAGTGGCGATTTGATCTTACACTAGCCTTAGTGTCCTCGCGTGCGCTCGCCTGGCCACGCGTATCAAACCTGAACTGGGCGTGATCATGGTGAACGTTGACACCAAGCTGCTCGTGATCTTCACCGAGTTGCTCAGCAAGCGGAACGCGACCTATGTCGCCGAGAAGATGCACATGACGGCGCCAGCGGTATCGCACTCGCTGGGCCGGCTGCGCGAGATCTTCGACGACCCGCTGTTCATCCGCGTCCCGCATGGCCTGACGCCGACGCCGCGCGCGCTCGAACTCGGACCGAAGATCCGCGAGATGCTGGACCTGTGGTCCTCGATCAACGAGGGCGACGTCGATAACTTCGATCCCGCGGTCGCGTCCGGCACGCTGCATATCGGCTTTGCCGCCGAACTCGGCGATACGGTGTTCAACCGCTTCGTGTTGCGCCTGGCGCAGCTGGCTCCCGAACTGCATATCCGTCTGGTCGAATCCCATTCGTGGGAGGCCGATGTGGCCTCGATGCGCGCCAACGAGCTGGATTTGGCGTTCAGCGCGCTGCCGACCGGCCACCCGGAGATCGTCGAGGAAACCGTCGCCGCGCTGAACCTGTGGGTTTGCGCGCGCAAGGGGCACCCGTTGCTGCAGACAGCCTGCACGCTGGACCACTATCTCGAGTGCGGCCATATCTTCATGGCCTCGGCGGGCGGCACCGGGCGCCCGGCACCTTCGCTGATTCCGCTGGACTACGCGCTGCAGCAGCGCGGCCTGAAGCGCAATGCGGCGCTGACCGTGCACTCGTGGCGCGCCCAGGCCGAACTGGCCGCGCAGACCGACATGATCTTCACCGTCAACGCGCTGACCAAGGACGTCGCCTGCGAAAGCTACGGCCTGAACGCGTTCCCGCTGCCGGCCGAAATCCAGACCACGCTCGGCCTGAACATGTTTTGGCACCGCAGCCGCAACACCCATCCGATGCTGGTCTGGGCGCGCGGACTGTTCCGCCAGGTCGTGGCCGAATTTGTCGGCGTGCCGGTGCCCGGGCTGCCCCAGCGCATGGCCGAGATCGAGCGCGAGCAGGTCTAGGCAGATCTGGTGCGCGGCACCGCTGCACAACAAAAAACCGGCGCCTGGCGCCGGTTTTTTTGTTGCCGCCGCGTGCCTCCTCGCACGCGGTACCGTGCATCAGCGCTTGGGCCGATGCGGGCAAGCGGTCTTGGTGCAATTGCCGTACAGCGACAGCGCATGCTCCTGCAGCGCGAAGCCACGTTCGCGCGCGATGCTTTGCTGGCGTTGTTCGATCTCGCCGTCGAAGAATTCCTCGACGCGGCCGCAATCGAGACAGACCAGGTGATCGTGGTGCTTGCCTTCGTTCAGTTCGAAGATGGCCTTGCCCGATTCGAAGTTGTTGCGCGACAGCAGGCCGGCTTGTTCGAACTGGGTCAGCACGCGATAGACGGTGGCCAGCCCGATATCCATATGCTCGTTGAGCAGGATGCGATAGACGTCTTCCGCGCTCAGATGGCGCTGCTCGCTGGTCTGAAAGATTTCGAGGATCTTCAGCCGCGGCACGGTTGCTTTCAGGCCGATATTTTTGAGTTCCGCCGGACTCGGCATGGGCGTGACTCCCTAGAGTACAATGTCTGGATTGTTGAATCATAAGGGTTTTGCCGGCAAAAGTCGCCCGGCGCCGCCGGTGCTGGCAATGCGCTGATCCCTTCACGCGGCGGCGAGCGCGTGTCCGCGCGGACACGCGGCCCATGCCCACCGACCGGCACTTTCCCTTCCTTCGGTAGCGAGAACTGCGAGTTACATGGATTCCATTCGAACATCCGCCCTGCGCCCGGCGCTGCTGACCACGCTTCTGGCAGCCATCACGCTGGCCTCCGCCGCCTGCTCGACCTACGACAGCACTTCCCGCAAGATCGCCAACGCGATCACGCCGTACCGGATCAATATCGTCCAGGGCAACTTCGTCTCGCGCGAAGCCGCCGCTCAGTTGCGCGAGGGCATGACCCGCGACCAGGTGCAGTTCCTGCTCGGCACGCCGCTGCTGACCGACGTGTTCCACGCCAATCGCTGGGACTATGTGTTCTCGTTCAAGCGCGGCAATACCCAGGTGGTGCAGCAGCGCCGCTTCACCGTGTTCTTCGACAACGATCGTCTGGTCCGCTTCGGCGGCGATGAACTGCCGTCGGAATACGAACTGATCGCCGAGATCGACGGCATGAAGCGCGCGCCGGACGCGAAGGGCGCCAAGCCGGCGCCGCAGCAGGCCGCCGCGCCGGCCGAGCCGCCGGCTCAGCAGGGCGGCCAGCAGCCGCAGGCCCCGGCCGAAGCCGCGCAGCCCCAGGCGCAAGCACAGCCGTCCGCCTCCGCTTCCGAAGCCGCCGCAGCGCCGGCCGGTGCGACGCCGTCGCAGCCCGCGGCCGAGCCGGCCAGCGAGCGCGCCGCCAGCGCCGGCCCCGCCTACACCCTCAAGTAGGCAGCGGGCGCGGGCCACCGCCCGGTCGCCCCTGCCGTAGCACCCGCGCCGTTGCGCGCGTGGCCGTTCCACGCAGCGCCCGGCGCCATTCCGGTCTTGTTGACCGTATTCGCTGTCATTCGCTGAAATTCGCCTGATTTCTTTCCGGGGAACCGACTCGCCATGAAACTCGCTATCGCCGGCGCCTCCGGCCGCATGGGCCGCATGTTGATCGAATATGTGCTGGACGCCGAGGGCGTGACGCTGGCCGGCGCGCTCGATGCGCCCGGCGCCGCTGCGCTGGGGCAGGACGCGGGCCTGTTCCTCGGCCGCGAGACCGGTGTCACGATCACCTCGGACATCGAGGCCGCGCTGGCCGGTGCGGACTGCCTGATCGACTTCACCCGCCCCGAGGGCACGCTGGCCCATCTGCAGGTGGCGCGCCGTCTCGGCGTCAAGATGGTGATCGGCACCACGGGCTTCGACGATGCCGGCAAGGCCGCGCTGGCCGAGGCCGCGCAGTCGATCGGCGTGGTCTTCGCCGCCAATATGAGCGTCGGCGTCAACGCGACCTTCAAGCTGCTCGAGGTGGCCGCGAAGATGCTGTCCACGGGCTACGACATCGAGATCATCGAGGCCCACCATCGCCACAAGGTCGACGCGCCGTCGGGCACCGCGCTGAAGATGGGTGAGGTCATCGCCGAAGCGCTCGGCCGCGACCTGAAGACCTGCGGCGTGTTCGCCCGCGAGGGCCATACCGGCGAGCGCGAAGGGAATTCGATCGGGTTTGCCACGGTGCGCGGCGGCGATATCGTCGGCGACCACACCGTGCTGTTCGCCGGCATCGGCGAGCGCATCGAGATCACGCACAAGGCCTCGAGCCGCCAGTCGTATGCCGATGGCGCGGTACGCGCCGCCCGCTTCCTGGCCGGCAAGCCGAACGGGATGTTCGACATGCAGGACGTACTGGGCCTGAAGTAAGTCCTGCCATGCACGCGCCTGCGGCCCCCGCGATGGCGGGCGCAGGCCGTTTCCGCCGGCCACCGCCGGTTATAATCGGCGCTTTCCGCACGCCGCAACGGCCGGCGTGCCTTCCACCGCTGCCAGATTCCACATTGCCGATGCGCCGCGTGCGCACCGCTGTCCCAACCATGCAAGACAAATACCTCCCCGCCGAAGTCGAAGAATCCGCCCGCCAGCACTGGCAAGCCATCGATGCCTATCGCGTCGACGAGCACGCGGTGGGCCCCGACGGCAAGGAGAAGCCCAAGTTCTATGCCTGCTCGATGCTGCCGTATCCGTCGGGCAAGCTTCATATGGGCCACGTGCGCAACTACACGATCAACGACGTGATGGCGCGCTACCTGCGCATGAACGGCCATAACGTGCTGATGCCGATGGGCTGGGACGCCTTCGGCATGCCGGCCGAGAACGCCGCGATCAACAACCGCGTGGCGCCGGCCGCCTGGACCTACGACAACATCGCGTACATGAAGAAGCAGATGGCGTCGATGGGCCTGGCGATCGACTGGTCGCGCGAGGTCGCCACCTGCGATCCGAACTACTACCGCTGGAACCAGTGGCTGTTCCTGAAGATGCTGGAGAAGGGCATCGCCTATCGCAAGACCGGCACCGTCAACTGGGATCCGATCGACCAGACCGTGCTGGCCAACGAGCAGGTGATCGACGGCCGCGGCTGGCGCTCCGGCGCGGTGGTCGAAAAGCGCGAGATCCCGATGTACTACCTCGGCATCACGCAATACGCGGAGGAACTGCTGGGCGAGCTCGAAGGCCTGGGCTGGCCCGAGCGCGTCAAGGTGATGCAGCAGAACTGGATCGGCAAGAGCGAGGGCGTGCGCTTCGCCTTCCCGCACGCGATCGTCGGCGACGACGGCGAGCTGATCGGCGGCGGCAAGCTGTATGTGTTCACCACGCGCGCCGACACCATCATGGGTGTGACCTTCTGCGCGGTCGCCGCCGAGCACCCGCTGGCAACGCACGCCGCCTCGACCAATCCGGAACTGGCCGCCTTCATCGACGAGTGCAAGCACGGCTCGGTGATGGAAGCCGACATGGCGACCATGGAAAAGAAGGGCATGCCGACCGGCCTGAAGGTCGTGCACCCGCTGACCGGCGAGCCGGTCGATGTCTGGGTCGGCAACTACGTGCTGATGAGCTACGGCGACGGCGCGGTGATGGGCGTGCCCGCCCACGACGAGCGCGACTTCGCCTTCGCGCGCAAGTACGGCCTGCCGATCAAGCAGGTCATCGACGTCGAGGGTCGGCCGTTCTCGACCGAGGCCTGGCAGGACTGGTACGCCGACAAGGAACATGGCCGCTGTATCCATAGCGGCCACTACGACGGCCTGCACCATCGCGCCGCGGTCGACGCGATCGCCGCCGACCTGGCCGCCAAGGGCCTGGGCGAGAAGAAGGTGACCTGGCGCCTGCGCGACTGGGGCATTTCGCGCCAGCGCTACTGGGGCACGCCGATCCCGCTGATCCATTGCGACAGCTGCGGCGTGGTGCCGGTGCCAGAGCAGGACCTGCCGGTGGTGCTGCCCGAGGACCTGGTGCCGGACGGCAGCGGCAATCCGCTCGCCAAGGATCCGCGCTTCCTCGAATGCACCTGCCCGTCCTGCGGCAAGCCGGCCCGGCGCGAGACCGACACGATGGATACGTTCATCGACTCGTGCTGGTACTACATGCGCTATACCTGCCCGGACGCGGCCACGATGGTCGATGCGCGCAACGACTACTGGATGCCAATGGACCAGTACATCGGCGGCATCGAACACGCGATCCTGCACCTGCTGTACGCGCGCTTCTGGACCAAGGTGATGCGCGACCTGGGCCTGGTCAAGTTCGGCGAGCCGTTCACCAACCTGCTGACGCAGGGCATGGTGCTGAACGAGACCTACTATCGCGAGGACGCCAGCGGCAAGAAGCACTGGTTCAATCCCGCCGACGTCGATGTGAAGACCGACGAGCGCGGCCGCCCGGTCGGCGCGACGCTGAAGGCCGACGGCCAGCCGGTCGAGATCGGCGGCGTCGAGAAGATGTCGAAGTCCAAGAACAACGGCATCGACCCGCAGGCACTGATCGACCAGTACGGCGCCGACACCGCGCGCCTGTTCACGATGTTCGCCGCGCCGCCCGAGCAGCAGCTCGAGTGGAGCAGCTCGGGCGTCGAGGGCGCGTCGCGCTTCCTGCGCCGCGTCTGGGCCTATGGCCAGGCCAATGCCGAGGCGATCCGGGCGGCCGGCGCCGGCGGTGAAGCCGTCGACGCGGACCGCGCGCTGCGCCGCGACGTGCATGGCGTGCTGCGCCAGGCCAACTACGATTACCAGCGGATCCAGTACAACACCGTGGTGTCCGCCGCGATGAAGATGCTCAACGCGCTGGAAGACGCCAAGTCGGCTTCGCCGGCCGCGCGCCGCGAGGGCTTCGGCATCCTGTTGCGCGTGCTGTACCCGGTGGTGCCGCACATCACCCACGTGCTGTGGCAGGAGCTGGGCTACGCCACCGCGCATGGCGATCTGCTCGATGCGCCGTGGCCGCAGGTCGACGAGGCCGCGCTGGTGCAGAGCGAGATCGAGCTGGTGCTGCAGGTCAACGGCAAGGTGCGCGGCAGCCTGACGGTGCCGGCCGACGCCGACCGCGCCGCGATCGAGGCGATGGCCGCCGCCAGCGAGACCGTCGCCAAGTTCGCTGCCGGTGCCGCGCCGAAGAAGATCGTGGTGGTGCCCGGCCGCCTGGTCAATGTGGTGGTCTGAGGCGGGCCGCCCTGCAATGGCATCCCGCCGCCGCGCCATCGTCCCAATCAAAGGAATCGCGCCATGACTAGACCGAACCCGAATCGCCGCGCCGTGCTGGCCGCGCTGCTGGCCGCCGGTGCGCTGGCCGGCTGTGGCTTCCATCTGCGCGGCAGCTCGGACTTCGCCTTCAAGCGGCTGTATGTCGGCATCCCGAAGAACTCGCTGATGGGCGCCGAACTGACGCGCGCGATCCAGGGCGGTTCCGATACCATCGTCGTCACTGATCCGAAGCAGGCCGACGCGCTGCTCGACGTGCTCGAGGACACCCGCACGCGGACCGTGCTGTCGATCACGACGGCCGGTGTCGTGCGCGAATACCGGCTGACCCAGCGCTTCACGTTCCGGCTGCGCGATGCGGCCGGCCGCGAGATGATCGCGCCGTCGCAGATGGTGCTGTTCCGCGACCTGACTTACAACGAGGCCAACGCGCTGGCCAAGGGCTACGAGGAAGAGCAGCTGTATCGCGACATGCAGCGCGACATCGTGCAGCAGCTGATGCGCCGGCTCGCCGCCGCCAAGCCCGCCTGAGGCCGCGCACGGCGCACGCACAGGCAACACGGACACGACAGGCAAGCCAGGCGGACACGGCCCACCGGATGCAGCTCAAGCTCGACGCCCTCGACGGTCACCTGCGCCAGGCCCAGGCGCGCGGGTTGGCGCCGCTGTACGTGGTACACGGCGACGAGCATCTGCTGGTGCTCGAGGCGGTCGACCGTCTGCGCCAGGCGGCGCGCGACGCCGGCTACAGCGAGCGCGACGTGCTGGTGTCCGAGCGCGGCTTCCAGTGGAGCCAGCTGCTGGAGGCCCAGCAATCGATGTCGCTGTTCGGCGACCGCAAGATCGTCGAGCTGCGCATTCCGTCCGGCAAGCCAGGCAAGGAAGGCGGCGAGGCGCTGCGCGCGGTGGCGGCGCAGCTGGCGGGCGCGCAGTCCGCGTCCGATCTGGTGATGCTGATCACGCTGCCGCGGCTGGACTTCGCCGCGTCGAAATCCGCCTGGTTCCAGGCGCTCGAGGGCGCCGGCGTCTCGATCAAGGTCGACAACGTCGATCGCAGCCGGCTGCCGGCCTGGGTCGGCGAGCGGCTGGCGCTGCAGAACCAGCGCGTGGAACCGGGCGAACCGGGCCGCCGCGCGCTGCAGTTCATCGCCGACAAGGTCGAGGGCAACCTGCTGGCCGCGCATCAGGAAATCCAGAAGCTCGGGCTGCTGTACCCGGCCGGCGTGCTGACCTTCGACCAGGTCCACGACGCGGTACTCAATGTCGCCCGCTACGACGTGTTCAAGCTGTCCGAGGCGATGCTCGGCGGCGACGTGCCACGGCTGGTGCGGATGCTCGAAGGACTGCGCGGCGAGGGCGAGGCCACGGTGCTGGTGCTGTGGGCGCTGACCGAGGAAATTCGCGTATTATCCAAGGTCCGGCAGGGGCTAGCCGGCGGCAAGCCGATGGGCGTGCTGACCCGCGAGCTGCGCATCTGGGGACCGCGCGAGAAGCTGGTGCCGCAGGCCGCGCAGCGGCTGTCCACCGAGCGCCTCGAGGCCGCGCTGGCGATGGCCGCGAAGCTGGACCGGCAGACCAAGGGGCTGCGCGTCGACGGCATGCCGGCCGAGCCGTGGGATGGCCTGCTGCAGCTGGCGCTGATGATCGCGCGCTGATCCGCCGCCGTTCCAACGCTGCCCTGCGGCCGAGCGCCGCCGGAACCCGCGCCGCCGCGCCGCCCGCAGCGCGACCCGCCAAAATACAAGATTGCCAGGCCGCACCGACCGGCCCCCGATATGAACGAGCTCGACCTCTACCAGTACATGGACCGCGTCGGCCGCCAGGCCCGCGCCGCATCGCGCGCGATGGCGCGCGCATCGACCGCCGACAAGAACCGCGCGCTGCTGACCATCGCCGCCGCGATCCGACGCGACGCCGAGCAGTTGAAGGCCGTCAATGCGCGCGATGTCGAGCGCGCCCGCGCCAACGGCCAGGACGCCGCCTTCGTCGACCGCCTGACGCTGTCGGACAAGGCCATCGCGACGATGGCCGCGGGCCTCGAGCAGATCGCCGCGCTGCCCGATCCGATCGGCGAGATCGGCAACATGAAATACCGGCCGACCGGCATCCAGGTCGGCCAGATGCGCGTGCCGCTCGGCGTGATCGGCATCATCTACGAGTCGCGTCCCAATGTGACGATCGACGCCGCGGCGCTGTGCCTGAAGTCCGGCAACGCGACCATCCTGCGCGGCGGTTCGGAAGCGATCGAATCGAATACCGCGCTGGCCCGGCTGGTCGCCGAGGGCCTGGCCGAAGCCGGTCTGCCGGCCGAGGCGGTGCAGGTCGTCGAGACCACCGACCGCGCCGCGGTCGGCCGCCTGATCACGATGACCGAGTATGTCGACGTGATCGTGCCGCGCGGCGGCAAGAGCCTGATCGCGCGGCTGATGGAAGAGGCGCGCGTGCCGATGATCAAGCATCTGGACGGCATCTGCCACGTCTACGTCGACGCCGACGCCGACCTCGACAAGGCGGTGCGCATCTGCGACAACGCCAAGACGCAGCGCTACGCGCCGTGCAACACGATGGAAACGCTGCTGGTCGCCGAATCGATCGCCGCGCGCGTGCTGCCGCCGCTGTGCAAGATCTACCAGCAGAAGGGCGTCGAGCTGCGGGTCTGCCCGGCCACGCGCGCCACGCTGGAAGCGGCCGGCATCAAGGGGCTCGTCGATGCCACCGAGGAGGACTGGCGCCTCGAATACCTGGCGCCGGTGCTGGCAATCCGCACGGTGTCCGGCCTCGACGAGGCGATCGCCCATATCAATACCTACGGCTCGGCCCATACCGATTCGATCGTCACCGAGAACTATTCGGCCGGCATGCGTTTCCTGCGCGAGGTCGATTCGGCCAGCGTGATGATCAACGCGTCGACGCGTTTCGCGGACGGCTTCGAATACGGCCTGGGCGCGGAGATCGGCATCTCGAACGACAAGCTGCACGCACGCGGCCCGGTCGGCCTCGAAGGACTGACCTCGCTGAAGTACGTGGTGTTCGGCCACGGCGAGATTCGCACGTAAATCGCCGCGTCATACGGATCGCCGATGCTCTGGGTCAAATCGCTGCATATCGTCTTCGTGGTCTCCTGGTTCGCCGGGCTGTTCTATCTGCCGCGCATCTTCGTCAATCTGGCGATGGAGACCGATCCCGCCGCGGTGACGCGGCTGCTGGCGATGGCGCGCAAGCTGCTGCGCTTCATGACGATGCTGGCGATCCCCGCGCTGGCGTTCGGCCTGTGGCTCTATCTGGGCTATGGCATCGGGCGCGGGCCGGGGCAGGGCTGGATGCATGCCAAGCTGGCGCTGGTGCTGGTGCTGCTCGGCTATCACCATGGCTGCGCGGTGCTGCTGCGCAAGTTCGAGGCCGGCCGCAATACCCGCTCGCACCGCTTCTACCGCTGGTTCAACGAACTGCCGGTGCTGGTGCTGCTGGCGATCGTGGTGCTGGTGGTGGTCAAGCCGTTCTGACGCCCTCTGACATCCCGTTCTGACGCTGTATCTCTTCGCCTGAACCCATTCCCGAGGAACCGATGAGCAAGCAGATCGACTACTACTTCTCGCCGCAGTCGCCGTACGTCTATCTCGGCCACGCGCGCTTTACCGAGATCGCGGCCCGTCATGGCGCCCAGGTCAATCTGAAGCCATGCGACCTAGGCAAGGTGTTCGCGACCTCGGGCGGTCTGCCGCTGGCCCAGCGGCCGCCGCAGCGCCAGGCCTACCGGCTGATCGAACTGGCGCGCTGGCGCGACTACCTCGGCGTGCCGCTCAATCTGGAGCCGAAGTACTTTCCGGTCTCGGGCGACGCCGCCAGCCGGCTGATCATCGCGGCGCGGCTGGCGCATGGCACCGCGCGCGCGATGGCGCTGCTCGGGGCGATCGGCCAGGCGCTGTGGGCGCAGGAGCGTAATATCGCCGATGCCGCCACGCTGGCCGAGCTGGCCGATCGCCTGGACTTCGATGGCGCGGCGCTGCTCAAGGCCAGCGAAGGGCAGGGCGTGCAGGACGAATACGCGCGCCATACGCAAGATGCGATCTCGGCCGGCGTGTTCGGCGCGCCGTGGTATGTCTACGACGGCCAGCCGTACTGGGGCCAGGATCGGCTCGACTTTCTCGATCGCGCGCTGGCGGCCGCCTGAGCGCGGTCCGTGCCGGCCCAGGCCGGCGCCGGTGCCTCCGTCCGCCACGGCGGACGTTTTTGTTTGAAGCGGCTTGTGCCGCCGTTTCGCCTGCTGTTTATTTGACCTGTCGCGACCACTGGACCATTCGCGACTTTCTTGCGACCCGTTCGCGACCTTTTGCCGGACCGCTGTGATGACTCAAGCCTTCTTCGCCCCCTGCCCGCGCGGCCTCGAGAGCGCGCTCGCCGACGAGCTGCGCGAGATCGCCGTGCGGCCCGATGTCGACGCCCTGGCGCCGTTCGACGTCCATCGCGAGGTGCCGGGCGGCGTCAGCTTTTCCGGCGACATGGCGGCCGCGTACGCGGTCAACCTGCATTCGCGCATCGCCAGCCGCGTGCTGCTGCGGGTCGCCGCCCGCGGCTACCGCCACGAGGACGACATCTACGAGCTGGCGCGCGCGCAGCGCTGGGACCAGTGGTTCGGTCCGGACGAGACCATCAAGATCGAACTGACCGCGCACCGCTCGCCGCTGCGCAGCCTGAACTTCACGGCACTGCGGGTCAAGGACGGCGTCTGCGACGCGATGCGCGAGCGCCTCGGTGCACGGCCCAGCGTCGATACCGCCAGCCCCGACGTACGGATCTACGCGCACCTGACCGAGCACGACTGCACGCTGTACCTGGACACCACCGGCGAGCCGCTGTTCAAGCGCGGCTGGCGCATGGAGAAGGGCGAGGCGCCGCTGAAGGAGAATCTGGCCGCGGGCATCCTGCGGCTGGCCGGCTGGACGCCGGGCAAGACCGCGCGGCCCTTCTACGACCCGATGTGCGGCAGCGGCACGTTCCTGGTCGAGGCGGCGCAGGTCGCGCTCGGTCTCGCTCCCGGGGCGGCACGCAGCTTTGCCTTCGAATGGCTCAAGGGCATCGACCAGAAGCCGTGGAAGGCGCTGAAGAGCGAGGCCCAGGCCGCCAGCCGGCGCGCCGCTGCGGCGGCATCGGCGACGGACCGCGCGATCGCGGGCAGCGATATCTCGACCGACATGCTGGCGATGGCGAGCGCCAACTGGCAGCGTGCCGGCTTGCCGGGCGAGCTGCGCACCAAGCAGGTCGATGCGCGCCACGTGCAGCCGCCATTCGCGGAACCCGGCCTGTTGCTGCTGAACCCGCCCTATGGCGAGCGGATCGCGGTGCGCGGCCAGCGCCGGCCCGCATTCGACGAGGCGCCGGTGGACAGCGCCGAGGAAGACGCCGCCAACCAGTTCGCCAGCGCGTTCGCGACGACGCTGAAGCAGCATTTTGCCGGCTGGGAGGCGTGGATCTTTACCGGCGACCTGTCGCTGCCGCGCCGGCTGCGGCTGAAGGAATCGCGGCGGGTGCCGCTGTATAACGGCGCCATCGAATGCCGGCTGTTCCGCTTCGAGATGGTGAAGGGCGGGAACCGGGCGCAGTCGTGACGGCCTGATGGTGTTCTCCCTCTCCCGCAAGCGGGAGAGGGGAGAGAACCGGTAGTAGCTCTCAACGCCCCGTCAAACTGCCTTCGTTGCGCTCGAATTCCGTCAGGAAGGTCCTGAAGCTGACCACCGGCTCGTCCAGCAGATGGCGCGGCAGGTCGAACAGCGCGTACAGGAATTCCTCGCGGCCCTCGACGCGCTCGGCCGGCAGGCAGTATTGCTCCCAGTCGACGCAGGCCGGCGTGTACATGCCGTTGCCGGGCCAGAAGAACGGCACGATGCGGCCTTCGCGCAGGCCCTCGGTCAGCGCCGCCGGCGCGTCGTAGGCCTCGGCCGATTCGACCTGGCTGGCCAGGCTGGTGCGGGTCTCGATCACCATCAGCGTGGCCTGGCCCTGCGCGGTCAGCAGCAGGATGCCGGCCGGGTTCGGGTACAGGTAGTACTCGACGAAGCCGTAGCGCGCCGCCAGCTGGCGCACGCGCTCGGCCATCGCGGCATCGGACAGGAACGAGAACGAGTGCCGCGTCAGCAGGTCGCGCAGCGTGTGCGACAGCGTGGTGAAGTACTGCTGCTGCAGCGCGTCGATCTCCTGGTCCAGGCGCTCGACCATATTGCTGTCGTGCTTCTTGACGTAGCGGTCGATCAGTCCGTGGTTGAAGCCCTGCACCGCGACCCCCTCGTCGGCGGTGCCGGTCAGCAGGATGGTCTTGCACGGCAGGTCCTGCAGCGCGCGGCAGAATTCGAGCCCGTCCATCTGCGGCATCGAATAGTCGACCACGATCACGCCGGGCTGCACGAAGCGGTGAATGTCATGGATCTGCCGGTGGATGCGGTCGATATCGAGCTGCACGGTGCGGCGCTCGGTCAGGAACGTCAGGTCGTCGTGCGTGACGCGCACCGGCAGGAAGCCGGTGAAGCGCGTGGTGTAGGCCTCGCGGATCCACTGCAGCGCCTCGCGCGGGTCGGTGAAGGTGACCACCGGGCGGCTCCGGTCCATCTGGAAGACCAGGCTGTCCATGAACGAACGGCTGTCGTCGACCAGCACGGTCAGGATCGGATGTTGGAAGACCGGCAGATGCCGGTCCTGCGGATTGAATGTCATGTCGCGTGCGACCCCGGGGAGGCGAGAAGCGGGTCCGGCTGCAGCGGGGAGCGCGGGGCCGGCGCCAGGGCCGCCATGGCCGGCGCATGCCGGCCCCCGCGGCCGAGGGCCAGTATAGCGCGCCGGAGCGGGGGCGCAACCGGCCCTGGAGTAGGGCCGGCGGCACAGCTTTTACGGGTGCGCGATCGCGGTCAGGCGACTGCCTTGACCATGTCCTCGACCACCTTCTTGGCGTCGCCGAACACCATCATCGTCTTGTCCATGTAGAACAGCTCGTTGTCCAGCCCGGCGTAGCCGGCCGCCATCGAGCGCTTGTTGACGATGATGGTCTTGGCCTTGTAGGCCTCCAGGATCGGCATGCCGGCGATCGGCGAGTTCGGGTCGGTCTTGGCCGCGGGGTTGACCACGTCGTTGGCGCCCAGCACCAGCACCACGTCGGCCTGGCCGAACTCGCTGTTGATGTCCTCCATCTCGAAGACCTGGTCGTACGGCACCTCGGCCTCGGCCAGCAGCACGTTCATATGGCCTGGCATCCGGCCCGCGACCGGGTGGATCGCGTACTTCACCGTGACGCCCTTCTCCGACAGCATCTCGGTCAGCTCCTTGAGCGCATGCTGGGCGCGCGCCACCGCTAGGCCGTAGCCGGGCACGATGATCACGGTCTCGGCATTGCCCATCAGGAAGGCCGCGTCGTCCGGCGAGCCGGACTTGACGTTGCGCTGCGCCTGCGCGCCGGCGGCGGCCGCGCTGCCGGCCTCGCCGCCGAAGCCGCCGAGGATCACGTTGAAGAACGAGCGGTTCATCGCCCGGCACATGATGTACGACAGGATCGCACCGGAGGAACCCACCAGCGAGCCGGCGATGATCAGCATCGGGTTGTTCAGCGAGAAGCCGATGCCCGCCGCCGCCCAGCCCGAGTACGAGTTCAGCATCGACACCACCACCGGCATGTCGGCGCCGCCGATCGGGATGATGATCAGCACGCCGAGCACGAAGGCGATCGCCAGCATCACCAGGAATGGCACCCACTGCTGTGTCATGAAGAAGGCGATGCCGAAGCCGACCATCGCCACCGCCAGCGCCAGGTTCAGCCAATGCTGGCCGGCGAACACCACCGGCGCACCCTGGAACAGCCGGAACTTGTAGCGGCCGGCCAGCTTGCCGAACGCGATCACGGAACCGGAGAACGTGATCGCACCGACGAAGCAGCCGATGAACAGCTCGATGCGGTTGCCCAGCGGAATCTCGTGCGAGCCTGCCGCGGTGATGCCGAAGGCGGCCGGTTCCGCCACCGCCGCGATCGCGATGAAGACCGCCGCCAGGCCGATCAGCGAGTGCATCGCCGCGACCAGCTCCGGCATCTTGGTCATCTCGACCTTCTTCGCGACGTAGGCGCCGATGCCGCCGCCGACCACCAGTCCGGCCAGGATCAGGCCGAGCCCGGTGCCGATCGACGACTGGCCGATGCCCGCGGCCAGGAACTCGTTCTTCAGCTTGACGATCAGCGCGACGGTGGTCAGCGCGGCGATCGCCATGCCGATCATGCCGAAGGCGTTGCCGCGGCGCGCGGTCGCCGGATGCGAGAGCCCCTTCAAGGCCTGGATGAAGCAGACCGAGGCCACCAGGTAGAGCAGCGTGACGACGTTCATGCTCATTGCGCGCCCTCCTTGTTGCCGGCCGGAGCCGACTTCTTCGGCTCCTTCTTCTTGAACATCTCCAGCATGCGCTGGGTCACCAGGAAGCCGCCGAACACGTTGACCGCGGCCAGGGCCACGGCCAGCGTGCCCATCGCGCGGCCGACGCCGCCTTCGGTCAGCCCCGCGGCCAGCATCGCGCCGACGATGATGATCGCCGAGATCGCGTTGGTGACCGCCATCAGCGGGGTATGCAGCGCCGGCGTAACCGTCCAGACCACGTGGTAGCCCACGTAGATCGCCAGCACGAAGATGATCAGGTTGATCACCGTGTGGTTCACCATCTCCATCGACTTCTCCTCCCGTTGCTTGAATTCGGTTGTCCGCGCAGTTTCCCGGCTATGGCGCGGCCGGCTTCGCCATTGGCTCGCCGGCCAGCGCCGGTGATGGCGTCCGTGCCGACGGCGGCACGAATACCCGCTCCCAGTCGCGCCGCATGCTGACCACGGTCCAGCGGTGCGCGGCGGCGGCCTTCAGCGACGCGCCATCCGGCTCCGTATAGGCCGACTCGCGCTGCGCGTCGTCATGGTCGATCAGCATCTGGAACGATGGCCCGTGCCGTCCCTGGCTGTAGGCCAGCATCGCGATATCGCCGGCGCCGCCGACATTGCCGGCCGCGAACACCGGCCGCTGGCCGATCTGCAGCGCGATATTGGCGGGTTTGTTCTCTTTGTCGTTGAAGCTGTCGACGCGCGGCTCGCGCCAGACCGCGTTCCCCTGGGCGGTTTCGCGAAAGCGCAGTGCCAGCCGGGAGCCAATCACCTGCTGTGGCGCGATGCCGTAGTAGTCCGCGGAGAACGCACGCATGAAGTCGGCGGTGGAACCCGCGCACAGCCAGGTCTGGTAGCCCTGCGCGCGCAGATGGGCGAGCAGCTCGAGCATCGGCTGGTAGATGCCGTCGCGCAGCGGCGCGCGGCTGCGGGGATGACGGGCGGCCGCGAGAAAGCGCCGCGCCTCGTCCTGGAACGATTCGACCGCGGTGTTGCCGTACACGGCGTGCAGCAGCTGCAGCGCCGCGGTGTCGCCGCGCTGCAGGTAGCCGCGCGGATCGGCGAGGAATTCGCGGTAGGGGCTTTGCGCGCCCAGCGCGGGATCGGCGTCGGTGCGCGCACGCGCCAGGTGCGCGACGAACAGCAGCTCGGCGCGCGGGTCCTCGCGCCACAGCGTGCCGTCGTTGTCGAAGATGGCGATGCGGTCCGCCGGGGCGACGAAGGCCGGGCCGCCCACAGTGGTGGTGTCGCGCACGAAGCGCAGGATCGCCTGCTTGGCGGGACCGTCGCGCCAGGAGGGCAGCGGGTCCGCCGCGGCGGAAGTCGGCGGTGCACCGCCGTCAGGCGATGGCGATGCGGGTCCCGATGCGGGTGTCGATACGCCCGCGCAGGCCGCGCAGCCCGCCGTCAAGACAACGATCAGCCAGCGGCGCCATGCGCCAGGGCCACCGTTGGCATGCCGGGACTGCGGGCGAGACTGCCTGCGCGCGGCGATCATGGGATTACACCTTCTTGATTTCCTTGATGCGGTTGTTGTCGTCGACCAGCACGATCTTCGGCTTGTAGTCGGCCAGTTCCGCATCGCTCATCGGCGCGTAGGTGCAGATGATCAGGTGGTCGCCCAGGTGGGCGCGGCGGGCGGCGGCGCCGTTCAGCGAGATCTCGCCGGTGCCGCGCTTGCCCTTGATGATGTAGGTCGAGAAACGCTCGCCGTTGTTGACGTTATAGAGCTCGATCTTCTCGTACTCCTTCATGTCCGCCGCGTCGAGCAGATCCTCGTCGATGCCGCACGACCCCTCGTAGTGCAGGTCGGCCTGCGTCACGGTGACGCGATGCAGCTTGGCGCGCAGAATGATGCGTTGCATGGTGTTGCTTTCCTTCGTTGATGCTGGCGCCGCGACGGCTCGAACGTGGGGCCGCGGCACCGTGAAAACGCGCCCGGGATGGGCGCGGGGTTGAAATCGATGGTGGAGGGTCGGCGCTGCCGGCGCGCCGATCGCACCGGCGGCGCCGGGCCGGCTGCCGCTCAGGCGGCCTGGCGGGCCAGCGCGCCGTCCCTGCTGATCAGGCAGGCCGCGACGATATCGTCTTCCGCGTTGATTGTCAGCTTGCCGTCCTTGTCGACGATCAGCTTGAGGAAGTCGAGCACGTTGCGCGCGTACAGCGCGGAGGCGTCGGCCGCGACCATGCTGGCCAGATTGGTGTAGCCGACCAGCGTCACGCCATGGCGCTCGACCACCTCGTCCGCCACGGTCAGCGGGCAGTTGCCGCCTTGCGCGGCGGCCAGGTCGACCACCACCGAGCCGGGCTTCATCGCCTGCACGGTCTCTTCCTTGAGCAGCACCGGCGCACGCCGGCCCGGGATCAGCGCAGTCGTGATGACGATATCGGCCTGCTTCGCCCGCTCGTGCACCAGCGCGGCCTGGCGCTGCATCCAGCTTGCCGGCATCGGCCGCGCATAGCCGCCGACGCCCTGCGCGATCTCGCGCTCCTCGTCGGTTTCGAACGGCACGTCGAGGAATTTCGCGCCCAGCGATTCGATCTGTTCCTTGACCGCGGGCCGCACGTCGGAGGCCTCGATCACCGCGCCCAGCCGCTTGGCGGTCGCGATCGCCTGCAGGCCGGCGACGCCAGCGCCGAGAATCAGCACGCGTGCCGCCTTGACCGTACCGGCGGCGGTCATCAGCATCGGCATGAAGCGTTGGTAGTGGTTGGCGCCGACCAGCACGGCCTTGTAGCCGGCGATATTGGCCTGCGAGGACAGTACGTCCATGCTTTGCGCGCGCGTGGTGCGCGGCGCGGCTTCGAGCGCGAAGGCGACGATGCCGGCGGCCGCCATGCGCGCGTTGTTGTCGGCGTCGAACGGATCGAGCATGCCGACCAGCGCGGCGCCGGGGCGAATCTGCGTCAGTTCCTGCGGATCGGGAGCGCGTACCTTCAACACGAGCTCGGCGCCGAACGCGCGGGCGGCATCGACGATGCTGGCGCCGGCGGTCTCGTAAGCGGCGTCGGGACAGCTGGCGCGTACACCGGCACCGCTCTGCACGAGCACCTGATGGCCTTGGGCGACGTACTTCTTGACGGTCTCGGGGGTGGCGGCGACACGCGCTTCGCCGGCCCGTGTCTCCAGCGGGATACCGATCTGCATCGTCAGCTTCTCCTGTTGCGGTGCCGCTCCGGGCTACGGCCGGGCAGGCATCCGGGCTCGTTTGTCGGCGCCGCCGTCCAGCGCAGCGCACAATTTTTTCGCAGCTTACAGGAATCTGACGGCAATGGGGGCGATGTGGGCGCGATGTGGGGGCGATGCGGGGGCGATGCGGGGGCGATGTGGGGGCGATGTGGGGGCGATGTGGGGGAGAGGGGGCGATGCGGGGGAGATCGACTTGCGGTCCCCCGCCCGGGCCTGGCGCGGGCGGCCTCGCTGCAGCGGCGCGCGCCTGCCGGTAAAATGCCGGATTGCCTAAAACTTGTGCATCATGTCCCAAGACTGGAAAACCAGCGTCACCGTGGCGGCCGTGATCGAACGCGGTGGCCGCTTCCTGCTGGTCGAAGAAGAAACCCGCGACGGCCTGAAGCTGAATCAGCCGGCCGGCCACCTGGACCCGGGCGAGAGCCTGGTGCGCGCGGTGATCCGCGAAACGCTGGAGGAAACCGCGCACAGCTTCGAGCCGCGCGCGCTGCTCGGCTGCTATCTGGCCCGTTCGGTGACCTCGCCGACCACCCAGCATCCCGAGGGCGACATCACCTATGTGCGCTTCGCCTTCACCGGCGATCTGGGTCCGCTCGACAGCGGCCGCCCGCTCGACACCGGCATCGTCCGCACCGTCTGGCTCAGCGCCGACGAGATCCGCGCCTGTCCCGAACGCCATCGCTCGCCGCTGGTGCTGGCCTGCGTCGAGGACTATCTGGCGGGCAAGCGCTTCGCTCTCGATGCGCTGTACACGCATCCGTCGACGCTGATGCCGGGAGCCCATCCATGAGCGCAGCCAGCAACGCCGGATCGCTTGCCGCGGTCTCGACCCGTCCCGAACTGAACCCCGCCATCGGCCGCGGCGAGCGCGTGGTGGTCGGCATGTCGGGCGGGGTGGACTCGTCGGTCACGGCCTGGCTGCTGAAGCAGCAGGGCTACGAGGTGGTCGGCCTGTTCATGAAGAACTGGGAGGACGACGACGACAGCGAATACTGCTCGACGCGCCAGGATTGGCTCGACGTGGTCTCGGTGGCCGACCTGATCGGCGTCGACGTCGAGGCGGTCAATTTCGCCGCCGAGTACAAGGACCGCGTGTTCGCCGATTTCCTGCGGGAATATTCGGCCGGCCGCACGCCGAACCCGGACGTGCTGTGCAATGCCGAGATCAAGTTCAAGGCCTTCCTCGACCATGCGATGTCGCTCGGCGCCGAGCGCATCGCCACCGGCCACTATGCGCGCGTGCGGCAGGGCGAGCATGGCCGCTTCGAACTGCTGAAGGCGCTGGACCACACCAAGGACCAGAGCTACTTCCTGCATCGGCTCAATCAGGCGCAGCTGTCGCGCACGCTGTTTCCGCTGGGCGAGATCCCGAAGACGCAGGTGCGCGAGATCGCCGCCGAAATCGGCCTGCCGAACGCGAAGAAAAAGGATTCCACCGGCATCTGCTTTATTGGCGAACGTCCATTCCGCGATTTTCTGAATCGCTATCTGCCGACCAGGCCCGGGCCGATGAAGACGGCCGACGGCAAGGTCGTCGGCGAGCATATCGGGCTGGCGTTCTACACGCTGGGCCAGCGCAAGGGCATCGGTCTCGGCGGCAGCCGCGACGGCAGCGGCGACGCGTGGTACGTCGCGCGCAAGGACATGGCGTCGAACACGCTGTACGTGGTGCAGGGCCACGACCATCCGTGGCTGCTGTCGCCGACGCTGCGGGCTGCCGACCTGTCGTGGGTCGCCGGCGAAGCGCCGCGCGCGGGTACCGCGCTCAGCGCCAAGACGCGCTATCGGCAGAGCGACGCGCCGTGCGTGGTCGGCGCGGTCGACGGTGACGATCTTCAGCTGCGCTTCGACGAGGCGCAGTGGGCGGTCACGCCGGGCCAGTCGGCGGTGCTGTACGACGGCGAGGTGTGTCTTGGCGGAGGCATCATCCAGTAAGGGCCGCGTGGCCAGCGGCACGATCGGCAAAAGCAGGCGGTAGAAGCGAAAGCGGGCGGAATTACGGCAAAGCGGGGGGCAGGGAGTTCGCGCACCATTCGCATTCGTGCGGCGCCGGCGATGGTGCCCCCGATGGTGCCCTCGATGGCGCGACCGATGGCGCGCCCGATGGCGCGCGATAGTGCCCCGCATCCGGGTTCCCGACTTCCCGAGTTCCACGCGGCAAGGCGCCAAGCGGCCTTGCCCATGCTTGCCTGCCATGCCCCTGAATCCGCCTGTTACTGGCCGTGCGCCTTCCGCGCCGTCCTTCCTGCCTGTCGCCGAGCCGACGGCCTTTCCTTCCTCCCATCCCGCCAGCACCGGTGCGCTTGCCATCGCGCCGCCACCGGGACAGCCGGCGTCGTCCGCCAGCAAGGCCACCATCGACCTGGTTCCTTGCCATGTCTGGCAACAGGTGGCCGGCATGCTGCCACCGCGAACCTGCGCCAACCTGGCCCGCGCGTCGAAATCGATGCTGCAAGCGCTACGCAACGCGCTGCATGCCGACAAACTGCTGCACCACGCGCGGCGAGCGGCGACGCCGTCCACGATCGCGCCGATATTGCGCGAATGCACTTCCGGGACGCACGCCTTGACCGACCAGCATCGCGACAAACGGCAATGCCTGGCCCCGGGACAGCACGTCGTTCCGACAGCGCGGAGGGCCGAGATTCTGGCCACGCTGGTGCGGCGTGTCTTTCAGCTGCCCTATCTGGCGAGCCGGCGGCAGCACGATATCGCCAGGGCGGTGCTCGATCTGCCGGCATCGGTTCGTGCCGGCCCGCTTCAGCGACTGCTGGCTGCTGCGGGCTACCGGACCCGCACCGAAGCCGATTCCGCAGGCGCCGTCTGGGAGGAGTACGGCGTCTCGCCCGATGACCTGATCGTCGCGGTCATGGAGCTGCCGGCGAGCCAGCGCGGACCGTCGCTGTGCGCCTATCTGCGCCTCTGCGCGCGGCCGCTGTCCGAACAGGGGCTGGCGCTGTGGATCGACGCCGGCCGGACCCTGCCGCTCGAGCAGCGCGTGGATCTGCTGCTGACGCTGCTGGAGCGCGTGCGTTGGCGTAGCGGCATGCCGGCGCTTGCCGATCGCCACCTGCAACTGCTGCAAGCCAATGGCGAACTGCTCGATGCCAGGCGACGTCCGCTGTCGGCGCAAACGGCGCTGTTGCTCGAGCTCGTCAAGACGCTCGAGCGCGACCGTACCAACACCACCTTGGGACCGGGATTCCAGAGCGCGACATGGCCGACGGTGTGGAATGCCGTGCTGGATTCGACGCAGGCGCTGTCCGTCGAGGACCGGGCCGTTGTGATCAAGGCCATGGCCTGGGTAGCGAACGAATGGGCGCCGCCTGGGACGGCGGACCGCGTCCGTGCCGCCGCCGATGGGCTCTTGCCGGCGGACCGGGAAGCGGTGGCGGCCGTGCTTCGGTATGTCGAGGGGGGTGGCCCTTCCCCGGCCGAGCCACTGGCGGCGGTTTCCGAGTTCAGGGCGTTCGTCAAGGCCATCCTGAAAACCACCCGGGATGAAGCCGTCATCCTGGAGCGCTACGCCGGTCTGCCGGAGGACGTACAACTGGCCGCCCAGGACAGCGCGAGGGCAACGGCATATCGGTGCGACAGCGACCTCGTGGTCTGGGGACCGCTGGCAGGCGCCATGCTGGCGCACACGACCAACGCGCGGCGTCACGCCGGGTGGCTCGATGCCGGGCTCGCCAAGGCATGGCGTTCGATGATGGTCGAAATGCGGGAACCGCCTCCGGAGTGGGGTCGCATCTGGCGGGACATCATCGCCGCGGCGCTGTCCCGAGTCGAGCCAACACTGCGCGCCCAGGTCCTGGATGCGTTGGCGGTCAAGTTCAGGAAGATCGATGAACGCGCGTGGCTGCTGCAGCAGACCCGGACGCTGCCATCGACACTGCAGGCGCAGGTCCTGTGCCGGCTGGCGATGTTCGACCTGCGCAAATGGAGCGGCGATCGGAAGGGTGTGCAACTTGCCGCCAGACCGCTACTGGAACAACTGATTGCCGCCACCGCGGCATTGCCCGGCCAGTATCAGGGTTTGCCGCTGCTCGCCCTGTGCGAGTTGCGCGCGCAGCCGACGCGGCATGCGGCGCTGCGAGACGTCTGGAAGCGCTTCGATGCGATCCGCTGGGCAGCGCCGCCCGAGGACAGGCGTTTCGACTGACCCTCGGGCGGGCGCCGGCTCAACCGCGTGGCGGTTCCGTATCGATGAACGACTGGCGCTTGCTGATCTTGTCGTGGAAAGCGACCAGGTTGGGATGGCGCTCGCGCCAGGCAATGTCCGGGAAGCGGAAGTCCAGATAGGACAGGGCGCAGCCGACCGCGACGTCGGCCAGCGAATAATGGTTGCCGGCGCACCAGGTGCGATCGGCCAGGCCGTTGGCCATTGCCACCAGCGCACTGTCGATCTTGCCGAGCTGGCGGCGCACCCAGCGCTCGCTGCGCTCGGCCGGCTCGCGTTGCGTATGTTCCAGCCGCGCCAGCAGCGCCGCGTCGAGCAGGCCGTCGGCCAGCGCCTCCCAGCAGCGCACCTCGAGCCGCTCGCGGCTGCCTTGCGGAATCATGCGGCTGACGGGCGTCAGCGTATCGACGTACTCGACGATCACGCGCGAATCGAACACCGCGCCGCCGTCCTCCATCACCAGGCAGGGCACCTTGCCGAGGGGATTGAATTGACCGATCGCCGTGTCCGGCGACCACACGTCGACTTCCACCATCTGATAGTCGATCTTCTTCTCGGCCATCACCACGCGCACCTTGCGCGCGTAAGGGCTGGTCTGCGATGCGTACAGCTTCATGTTCTCCCCTTGAGCTCGTTATGAAGTGCATCGGGCGCTCCGCAGCGGGAGCGGCTGGCCTCGTGCGCCGGCGGTGGCGCGCGGGTCCGGTCTGCCTTGATGCACTTCGTAACAGGCCGCTGGCTCGGCGTGGCGAGTATAACCGCCCGGGAGGCCGTTCCGGCACGGCGCCGGCGCCGAACGGGCGCCCCGCGGGGCTGCCCGCAACACTGGCGACGATCGCGCGGCGCAGCGGGGAGGGCGGTGGTAAAATCGCGGCTTTCCAGCGCCGGCTGCCAGGCCGGTGCACCGGTTCGCGCCGGATTGCGCAGGATCGTTCCCGGCTTTGTATGCGTCTGAGTACATAGGCTGTGCCAGCGCAGCGCGCCCGCCGACCGTTCCAGGTTTTCCTCTTCATTCCCTCCCGCCGTCTGCCAGCATGTCCGCTACCGCCTCCCCCGCCGCGCTCTCGCCGCTCACCGCCCTGTCCCCGATCGATGGCCGCTATGCCGCCAAGGCCGACCCGCTGCGCGAATGGCTGTCCGAGGCCGCCTTCATGCGCCACCGCGTCAAGGTCGAAGTCCATTGGCTGATTGCGCTGGCCCGTACCGGCCTGCCCGACATGCCGAAGTTCTCGGCGCAGTCGGAAGCCGCGCTGCTCGCGCTGGTCGAGCACTTCAGCGAAGCCGACGCGGCACGGATCAAGGAGATCGAGGCGGTCACCAATCACGACGTCAAGGCGGTCGAGTACTGGATGAAGGAGCGCGTGCAGGACAACGCCGAGCTGGTGGCCGCCAGCGAATTCATCCACTTTGCCTGCACCTCCGAAGACATCAACAACACCTCGCACGGCATGATGCTCAAGGGCGCGCGCGACAGCGTGCTCGTGCCGACGCTGCGGCGCGTGCATGCGCGGCTGGTCGAACTGGCGCATGCCAACGCGCGCGAGCCGATGCTGTCGCGCACGCACGGCCAGCCGGCCAGCCCGACCACGCTGGGCAAGGAAATGGCCAACGTCGCCGCGCGCCTCTCACGTGCGATCGAACGGATCGAGCGGGTCGAGCTGCTCGGCAAGATGAACGGCGCGGTCGGCAACTACAACGCCCACCTGTCGGCCTATCCGGAGTTCGACTGGGAAGCGTTCTCGCGCGATGTCATCGAGAACCGGCTGGGCCTGGCCTTCAACCCCTACACGATCCAGATCGAGCCGCACGACTACATGGCCGAGCTGTTCGACGCGGTGGCCCGTGCCAACACCATCCTGCTGGACCTGGACCGCGACGTCTGGGGCTATATCTCGCTGGGCTACTTCAAGCAGAAGACCAAGGCCGGCGAGATCGGCTCGTCGACGATGCCGCACAAGGTCAATCCGATCGACTTCGAGAACTCCGAGGGCAACCTGGGCGTGGCCAACGCGCTGCTGCGCCACCTGTCGGAGAAGCTGCCCGTTTCGCGCTGGCAGCGCGACCTGACCGACTCGA
This sequence comes from Cupriavidus sp. JZ107, assembly GCF_053903255.1. Taxonomy (NCBI): domain Bacteria; kingdom Pseudomonadati; phylum Pseudomonadota; class Betaproteobacteria; order Burkholderiales; family Burkholderiaceae; genus Cupriavidus; species Cupriavidus sp. JZ107. The sequence goes on from NZ_CP096481.1 coordinate 558,224, forward strand.
CGGTGCTGCGCAATATCGGCGTCGCGTTCGGCTACAGCCTGCTGGCCTACGAGGCCTGCCTGCGCGGCCTGGGCAAGCTCGAGACCAACCCGGAGCGGCTGGCCGAGGACCTGGACAACTGCTGGGAAGTGCTGGCCGAGCCGGTGCAGACCGTGATGCGGCGCCACGGCATCGCCAATCCCTATGAGCAACTGAAGGAACTGACCCGCGGCAAGGGCATCTCGCGCGAGGCGCTGCGCACCTTCATCGAGGGCCTGGCGATCCCCGACGAGGCCAAGGCTCGGCTGCTCGAGATGACGCCGGGCAGCTATATCGGCCGCGCGGTGGAACTGGCCGAGCGGTTGAAGTAGGGAAGCAAGGCGCGGTACCGGATCGCGCCTCTCTCGTCCCTTCGCCTCTCTCGTCCCTTTGTCACCGAGCCGCCCCATGGGGCGGCTTTTTGCTTCCTGGGCGCCTTGTCCGGTTGGCCTGGCCGGTCAATTCGGCAGCGTAAGGAGGCGACACGATGTGCCCACCTCCTATTTCATAGGGGGGCCGAATCGGTACCATTTCCCACATGACTGGAAGACTGGCGCACCCACTACAGTTGGCATATGCTTTGACATATGCCAAGGGGTGTACCATGACGACGACAACGGAAGGCAGGCATGTGCGGCTTTTCCGCAATGGCCGCAATCAGGCAGTGCGGATACCGCGCGAATTCGAGTTACCCGGAGAGGAGGCGATCATGCGTAAAGAAGGCGACAAGCTGATCATCGAACCGATTCCTGCGACGTCGTTCCGGGCGCTTCTCGCGCAGTGGGAGCCGCTGGACGAGACGTGGCCGGACATCGATGACCGGCCTCCCGAGCCGGTGGATCTTTGATGGCGTTGTACCTGCTTGACACGAATATCGTGTCGGCGGCCCTTCGGAATACCCGTGGCGCCTGTGCCGCGCGGATCGGAATGACGGACGCCGAGGCGCTGTGCACGTCCATTGTCGTCGCGGCCGAACTGCGCTTCGGCGTTGCGAAGAAGGGTTCCGCCGAGTTGGCACGCCGGGTGGAACATGCCTTGAGCACGCTTCGCGTGTTGCCGCTCGATGGCGATGCCGATCGGCACTATGGCCGGCTGCGCACCGAGCTGGAGCGCCATGGGAAACCGATCGGCGCCAACGATATGCTGATCGCCGCGCATGCCCTGGCGATTGACGCTGTACTCGTGACGGACAACGTGTCCGAGTTTTCCCGCGTGCCGGGTTTGCGCTACGAAAACTGGCTGACTTGAGGCCATCGGGCGTCCCGATGTGCCGAGCCCAGGCCGTCGCGCGGGCAGGCCCCTTCAAACGCTTTGAACGACTTGATGAAGTTCCGCCTTTCCGACGTCACTTTTCGGGCGCAATAATGCGAGAATCAATAGCGTTTGCCGAAAGAATAAAGACTGAAGCCGGATTTCCTCAATGCGTTCCAATACTTCCGCGCGCTATGGCGCGACCGCGATCGGCCTGCACTGGATCGTCGCGCTGCTGATCTTCGCCGCCTTCGGGCTCGGCCTTTACATGACCGACATCCCGGGCTTCACGCCGACCAAGCTGAAGCTGTACTCGTGGCACAAGTGGCTGGGCGTGACGGTGTTCGCGCTGGCGGTGATGCGTGTGCTCTGGCGCCTGACCCATGCGGCGCCGGAGCCGGTAGCCGGCATGCCGGCCTGGCAGGCAGCCGCCGCGAAGGCCGCCCACGGGCTGCTCTATCTGCTGATCCTGGTGGTGCCGGTGACCGGCTACCTGTACAGCCTGTCCGCCGGCGTGCCGGTCGTTTATCTGGGCGTATGGCCGCTGCCGCAGCTGATCGAGCCGAATGACGCGCTGAAGGAGACGCTGAAGTACGCCCACATCTGGCTGAACTACCTGATGGCAACGATCGTCGTGCTGCATGCCGCCGCGGCGCTGAAGCACCAGTGGCTGGACCGCGACGGCACGCTCGGCCGGATGCTGCCGTTTCTGCGCTGAGCCCGCCCGAGCGCCAGAATCCTGCGCAGAATCGCCCGCAGGATCACCACCCGATTCCCGCTGTTTAGCATTGACCGAATGAATCCGAGGAGCCCTCGATGAAACGTATTCCCCGTCCCGGTGCCTTGCTGCTGGCCGCGTCGCTGGCCTGCGCCGGCTTTGCCGCCAATCTCGCCGCCGCGCAGCTCGACGCCGGCAAGAGTTCGGTGACCGCGGTGGCGCGCCAGATCGGCGTGCCGATGGAAGGCAAGTTCAAGCGCTTTGCCGCCGCGGTGGACTTCGATCCCGCCAGGCTGGCCAGCTCCAGCGCCAAGGTCGAGATCGACGTGGCGAGCTTCGAGATCGGCGACGCCACCACCACCAAGGAGGTCAAGGGCAAGGACTGGTTCGATGCCGCGCGCTTTCCCAAGGCCGTGTTCGAATCGACCGGCATCAAGCCGGCCGCGGCGGGCAAGTTCGATGTCGCCGGCAAGCTGACGATCAAGGGCAAGACCGTGGACGTGGTGGTGCCCGCGACCTATCGCCAGGAAGGTTCCAACCAGGTTTTCGAGGGCGTGCTGCCGATCAAGCGCAGCGTCTTCAATATCGGCGAGGGCGAGTGGAAGGACACCTCGGTGGTCGCCGACGAAGTCCAGATCAAGTTCCGTCTGGTGACGGCCGCCAAGTCCTGAACCGAATCGCAACGTTCGAACCCAACCCAACGACCCCAAACGATCGAATCGAATCGATCGAAACGTATCCAACCCGACCGCTGACCGGAGAACCCATGAAACTGCGTACCGCCGCCGCCATCGTTGCCGCCGCTTCCGCCACTGCCTTCGCTGGCCTCGCCTCGGCTGCCGCCGTGACTTACAACCTCGATCCGACCCATACGTATCCGAGCTTCGAGGCCGATCACCTGGGCGGCCTGTCGAAGTGGCGCGGCAAGTTCGAAAAGTCCAGCGGCGTCGTCACGCTCGATCGTGCCGCCAAGACCGGCACGCTGGACATCAAGATCGATGCCGCATCGATCGACTTCGGCAACGGCAAGATGAACGAGCACGCCAAGAGCCCGGACATGTTCGACGTGCAGGCCTATCCGGAGGCCACCTACAAGGGCAAGTTCTCGAAGTTCGCCGGCGACGTGCCGACCGAGGTCGATGGCGTGCTGACGCTGCGCGGGGTGTCCAAGCCGGTCAAGCTGGAGATCCGCGAGTTCAAGTGCATCCAGCATCCGATGCTCAAGCGCGAGGCCTGCGGCGCCGATGCCTATGCCACCTTCAACCGTACCGACTTCGGCATCGACTACGGCGTCAAGATGGGCTTCAAGCCCGAGGTCAAGCTGGCGATCCAGGTCGAGGGCGTGCGCGCCGACTGACGCCGCCGCGGCCCTGCCTGGGGCGCATCCGCATTGCCTGCGCATTGCCATTCGCGGGCCGGTTGATCCGGCCCTTTTTCATTGGTGGCAACCCCTCCCGCGGTGGGGGGCATGTGCGGCCGCTCCCCCTCGTTGGGATGAGGGTCGTTGTCCACCGCAGGGGCCCACAGTACAATCGGTCGCTGATTCGCACCTGGCGGCCCGGGGAGCGGGACCGGGGCAGGCGTTGCCCGACCGCGCCGAGGCCGTTGCCGGCCGGCTTCCGGTCAGGCTGCTGGCCCGCATCGGCCTGTCGTTGGCCCGCAGGCGTTTCCGCAGCTTTGCCCCTTCGCCGCTCACTTCCCGATCAGGATCGCAAGCGTATGCCCAACCCCTAGTTTCCGTGCATCGCCTTCGCCGAGCCGTTCGCGAGTTCCTTCGCCCATGCCGCGCCGGACCGTCCCGACCCCCGTGTCGGCATGAGCCAGCCGCATTCTTCGGATTTTCCCTGGCGCAAAACCGTGTACTCCCAAACGCAAATTGATCCGGTGGTCAGCTTCCGCAACTCGCAGGGCGAGCAGGTGCGGGGCACGATCATCAATCTCCAGAGAAAGTCTCTGGTGATGGAAGTCTATAACCCGTATTCGATCGTTCAGGTCAGCGAGGTATTGAGCGACCTGAGCGTGAGGATCGGGGCCAAGAACGCCTATCTTGGCAAAGCGGTGGTGATGAGCCTGGTCAATACCGGTCTCACGGCGGTGGTCTCGCTGACGCTGATCGACGAATGGCGCGAGCTGAGCGACCTGCCCAACGAGCCGCGCTCGGTGGGACGCGAGGCCGAGCTGTTCGTCACGGACTGGGACACGCGCTTCAACATCCGCCGCGATTACCAGATCGCCGTCAACGAGATGCGCGCCTTCCTGTCCGAGGTGTCGCGCTGGGTCGAGCAGGTCGACCTGACCGAAAGCCTGCCCAAGGTCGACGGCCGCCTGCGCGAGGACGTGTTCCAGGAGCTGGCCACGCCGCTGATGGTCAAGGTCAAGGCGTACCTGGACCGGCTCGAAGAGGAGGCCGAGCGCGTCGACGTCGAGCTGGCGCCGGTCCATCGCACCTATGCGCAATCGGCGCTGCACCCGTTGCTGCTGCGCGCGCCGTTCGTCTATCGCACCTTCACCAAGCCGCTCGGCTACGCCGGCGACTACGAAATGGTGAACCAGATCCTCAGCGATCCGCAGCAGGGGCCGACCACCTACTTCCAGATCGTCAATACCGCCTTCCTGAAGGCGGCGGTCGCCACCGCGCACCGCAACCGCATCGATCTGCTGGTCGAGTTCCTCGGCCGGCAGGCGGACAGCGCCCGCGCCGCGGGCCGACCGTTCCGCGTGCTCAACGTCGGCTGCGGCCCGGCCTTCGAAATCCAGCGCTTTGCGCGCGAATACGCCGAGCCCGACCGGCTGTCGTTCCAGCTGGTCGACTTCAGCGAGGAGACGCTCGAATTCACGCGCGGCTCGATCCAGCGGGCGGCGCGGGAGGCGGGCCGCAGCGTGCAGGTCGAGATGGTGCACGAGTCGGTGCACGAGCTGCTCAAGCGCCGTATCGCGGTCGAGGATCCCTCGGTGCGCGAGTTCGATGCGGTCTATTGCGCCGGCCTGTTCGACTATCTGTCCGACAAGGTCTGCGCCCGCCTGCTGAACCATTTCGCGGCGCGCACCCGTCCCGGCGGGCGGGTCCTGGTCACCAACGTCCATTCGAGCAATCCCGAGCGATACGGCATGGAACACCTGCTCGAGTGGTACCTGATCTATCGCGACGAAGCAAAGATGCTGAGCCTGCTGCCCGAGCAGTCGACCGACCACCAGGTCTATGTCGATGCCACGGGCGTCAACGTGTTCGCTGAAGCCACCATCTCCTGAGGCGGCGCCGCCGATCTGCCATGACTGTCAACCGACTCTACGCCGGATACCAGGCCGAACTGGCCGACTTTCGCCTGGCGTTCAGCCGCGGCGGGGCCTACACCGCCATCGTGCTGGTGCTGCTCGGCATGGGTCTGGACTACGGCCAGTACCCGGAATGGCAGGTACCGTTCGCGGTCGCCCGCATCGTCGTGTCGATGCTGATCGCCGGCATCGTCGTGGTGCTGTACAGCCGGCACGGGCGCAGGCTGGCGCCGTGGCTGACGCTGTCGTGGCTGTTGCTGCCGCAGCTGATGATCGCGTGGATGATCTGGGAGACCGACGGCGTCGCCTCGCCGTACTACGTGGGGCTGAACCTGGCGATCTTCGCGTCAGGCATCGCGCTGCCGTTCGGCTTGTGGCAGAACGTCGTGTTCGGCGGGCTCTCGTACCTGTGCTACCTGGTCGCCTGCCTGCTGCATCCCGACGGCCTGCATCCGATCGGCACCTTCATCGTCAACTCGTTGTTCGTGCTGTTCGCCGGCGCGGCCAGCGCGGTCTACACCTACTTCAACGAGAAGGGCCGCTTCCAGCTGTTCCGGTTGAAGGAAGAACTGGCCCACAAGAACGACGAGCTGGCGCGCATCAACGAGAACCTGGCGCAGATCAAGGGCCAGCTGCTGCAGCAGGAAAAAATGGCCGCGGTCGGTACGCTGGCCGCGGGGCTGCTGCACGAGGTCAACAACCCGGTCAACTTCTGCCTGATGGCGATCGAGATCGCGCTGGAAGAGCCCGAGGCCAAGGAGAGCGCCTCGCTGCAGGAATGCCTGATCGATGCCCGGCAGGGGATGCAGCGGATCCAGCATATCGTCTCGGACCTGAAGATCTTTGCCTATCGGCAGCCGGGCGCCGAGGTCGAGGGCCGGCCGTTCCTGTTCGAGAAGGCGCTGGACTCGGCCAGCCGGCTGACCGCGCACGAACTGCGCGGCGTGCGGATGTCGCGCGATCTGCCGCCCGACACGCTGGTGTTCGGCGACGAGGCGGCCATCATCGGCGTGCTGATCAACCTGTTCTCGAACGCGGCGCTGGCGATGCGCAAGGCCGGCACGCCGGCACCGGCAATCCATACCACCGTCGTCTGGAGGGACGGCCGGCTGCATGTCAACGTGCGCGACAACGGCCCGGGCATCCCCAGCGAGAATCTGGCGCGCGTGTTCGAGCCGTTCTTCACGACGCGCGAAGTCGGACAGGGCCTGGGACTGGGGCTGTCGATCAGCTATGCGGTGATCGAGCGGCATGGCGGCGTGCTGTTCGCCGAAAGCGAGCTGGGCCAGTGGGCCGCGTTCAGCTTCGATCTGCCGCGGGCGGAATGAGCGCGATGACAGAACAGCGGACAGAACAGCGGACGGATCCGCGGCCCGAGCTGCGATCCGATCTGCGCCAGCCGCGGCTGACCGTGCTCTACGTCGACGACGAGGAGATGGCCTGCAAGTACTTCGCGCGCGCGGCAGGCGCGGAGTACGAGGTGCTGCTCGCCCAGGGCGCCGACCAGGCCATCGAGATGCTGCGCAACGACAGCGGCCGCACCGCGGTGCTGGTCACCGACTTCCGCATGCCCGGGCGCAACGGTGCCGATCTGCTGCGGCAGGTCGCCGCCGAGTATCCGCAGATCGTGCGAATCCTGGTGACGGCCTACGCCGACAAGGACATGCTGCTGCAGACGGTCAACAGCGGCGAGGTGTTTCGCATCCTCGAGAAGCCGCTCGGCCTGCAGGCGGTGCGCGACGTGCTGGCGCTGGCGCGCGAGCGCTATCGCGAACGGCAGTCGCGCCACCAGCGGCTGACCGCGATCGACGAGACGCTGGCCTTCCTGGCGCACGAACTTAACACCCCGCTCGCGGCTATCGCGAATTTTGCCCGCGGTGTTGAAAGCCGCAGCAGCGCCGAATACGATCCGCAGCGCCAGGCCGAGATCGGCCAGGCGGCCGCGGTGATGCACAGCAATGCGCAGTACTGCCTGGCGGTGATCTCGTCGTTCCTGCAGTCGGTACGCGGCAATGGCGAACGGCCGCTGACCAGCGAGAACGATCGCGACATCACCGCCGGCAGCCTGATCATGGCGCTGCTCGACAGCTATCCGTTCGCTGGCCCGCAGCGCAACTGGATCGAGGTCGAGCTGCACGGCGATTTCATCGTCCATACGCTGCCGAACTGCGTGTCGCTGGTGCTGTCGTCGCTGCTCAACAACGGCTTGCGGGCGCTGACCGATGTTCCCAGGCCGTCGCTGCGCTTCCGTGTGGTGGCGCAGCCCGACCCCGTGATCCGCATCAGCGACAACGGCCCGGGCATTCCACCGGACGTGATGGAACGCCTGCTGGTCGATCCGGTCACCACGCATGCCGCCGCCGGCGGAAATGGCCTCGGCATGATTTTCTGCAACCGCGTCATGCAGTCGTTCGGCGGCGGCATCCGGATCGAGTCGATTCCGGGCGCCGGCACCACCGTGACGCTGGAATTCCCCCATACGAAGACTCGAATGCACAGCAATAGGAGCGGTCAATGAACGAACCGAACGACAACCAGGCATCGCCTCCCGCGATTCTGTTCGTCGACGACGAGGCCACCGCGGTCAAGTATTTCCAGAGGGCGATCGGCGGGCTGGCGCCCGTGGTCACCGGCGGTTCGGTCGAGGAGGGCAAGGCGCTGCTCGAAGCCCATGGCGACACGCTGGCCGTGCTGGTCTCGGACCAGCGCATGCCCGGCGAATACGGCAACGAGCTGCTGCGCCATGCGCGCGAGCACTATCCGCATATCGTCCGCATCCTGACCACCGCGTATTCCGAGCTCGAGTCGACCGTGCAGGCGGTCAACGAAGGGCAGATCCACCGCTATATCAAGAAGCCGTGGGACATCACCGCGCTGCGCATGGAGCTCAAGCAGGCGCTGGAAATCGCCGGGCTGCGCCGCGAGCGCGACCAGCTGGTGCGCGAGAAGCTCAGCGTGATCCAGCGCCAGACGCTGGCGGCGCGCATCGGCATGGTGCGCGCGCTGTGCGCCAGCCTGATCGGTCCCGAACGCTTCCAGCCGGTCGAGACCTATCTGGCGGCCGCCGTGCTGGCCGGGGCCAAGGGTCCCGAGCCGGACTGGGCGCGGATGGACTACGCCGACCTGGTCGGCGCCGAAAGCCAGCGCAGCGGCGCGTTCGGCCATGCGGTGGCGAGCCGCCTGGCACAGCTGCGCGCCGCGCATGACGCCGCCGCGGGCGCCGACGCGCTGGCGGTGATCGCGCAGCAGCTGGGCGAGGCGGTGCGCCGCGACGGCGACGCCCTGGTGTGGCTGTCGTTGCCGGTGCTGTCCGAATTCCTCGGCGCACCGGTCGGCACGGCGGTGTCGGAGCAGCACGCCGCGTGGTTCGCCGCGCTGCTGTGGCTCGATCACAGCGGCAATGCGCTGCAGATGCTGCGCGACGGCAACACGATCGTCTCGCGCCTGGCGCCGGCCTCGACCGAGTTCGGCGCCGACCGGCTGGCGATCTGGATCGAGCAGTTCTGAGGGAAGGGGATCGGCAGGAAGAGAAGCGGTTGCCATCCCGCGGGTTTTCTCCCCTCTCCCGCTTGCGGCAGAGGGGCAGGGGAGAGGGCAGCGGCCGCTGGTGTTGCCACTGTGGTTGGAAACCGCCCCCTCTCCCCAATCCCTCTCCCCCTGAGGGGGAGAGGGCGGACACAGCCGGTGAGCGGTACGCTGGAGCATAAAAAAACGGGGCCTGAGCCCCGTTTTTTTATGCGTGCTTCCTTACCACCGGCACGTCATGCCTGCGCGCCGTAGTTCGGGTCGTCGCGGTCGGCCCCGCCGGCCTTCTTTTCGCCCTTGATCAGGTCCTCGCGCTTGACGCCCAGCCACATGGCAAGCGCCGCGGCGACGAACACCGACGAATAGATGCCGAACAGGATGCCCACGGTCAGCGCCAGCGCGAAGTAGTGCAGCGTCGGGCCGCCGAAGAAGAACATCGACAGCACCATCATCTCGGTCGAGCCGTGCGTGATGATGGTCCGCGAGATCGTGCTGGTGATCGCGTTGTCGATGACCTCGTGGGTGTTCATCTTGCGGTACTTGCGGAAGTTCTCGCGGATCCGGTCGAAGATCACCACCGACTCGTTGACCGAATAGCCGAGCACCGCGAGTACGGCCGCCAGTACCGACAGCGAGAATTCCCACTGGAAGAAGGCGAAGAAGCCCAGGATGATCACGATGTCGTGCAGGTTGGCGATGATGCCTGCCACCGCGAACTTCCATTCGAAGCGGATCGACAGGTAGATCATGATGCCGGCGATCACGCACAGCAGCGCCAGCATGCCGTCGGTGGCCAGCTCCCGGCCGACCTGCGGGCCGACGAATTCGACGCGCTGCAGGTTGGCGTCGGGCGAGACCGCCTTGAGCGCGCCCATCACCTGCTCGCTCTGTTGCGCGGAGCTGATCGGCTTGCCGTCGGCGCCCTTCTGCAGCGGCAGCCGGATCATCACGTCGCGCGAGGTGCCGAAGTTCTGCACCTGCACGTCGGTGTAGCCCAGCTTGCCGACCTGGCCGCGGATCCGTTCCAGATCGGCCGGTTGCTGGTAGCTGACCTCCATCACCGTGCCGCCGGTGAACTCGATCGACAGGTGCAGGCCCTTCTGCCAGAGGAAAAAGACGGCGGCGAAGAACGTCACGAAGGAAATCACGTTGAAGATCAACGCGTGCTTCATGAACGGAATGTCGCGCCGGATGCGGAAGAATTCCATGGTGAATCCTGTATCTGCTGCAGCGTGCTGCGTTCGGGTGTTTCGTGTTCAGAGCGCAGCCGCGGGGCAGGGCCGCGCGCGGCTGGCGCTCATTGCGCTGATTTGGCTCACTTGTTGGCCACGGTGCCCTTGTTGTCCGGGCCGGGCTTCCAGATCTGGCCGATCGACACGCTCTGCAGCTTCTTCTTGCGGCCGTACCAGAGGTTGACCAGGCCGCGGTTGAAGAACACCGCCGAGAACACCGACGTCAGGATGCCCAGGCAGTGCACCACCGCGAAGCCGCGCACCGGGCCCGAACCGAAGGCCAGCAGCGCCAGGCCGGCGATCAGCGTGGTCACGTTCGAGTCCAGGATCGTCGCCCAGGCGCGGTCGAAGCCGACCGCAATCGCCATCTGCGGCGACGCGCCGGCGCGCAGTTCCTCGCGGATGCGCTCGTTGATCAGCACGTTGGCGTCGATCGCCATGCCCAGCACCAGCGCGATGGCCGCGATGCCGGGCAGCGTCAGCGTGGCCTGCAGCATCGACAGCACCGCGATCAGCAGCAGCAGGTTGACGCCCAGCGCGATCACCGAGAACACGCCGAACAGCAGGTAGTACAGCACCATGAACACGGCGATCGCGGCAAAGCCGTAGGCCACCGAGTCGAAGCCCTTCTCGATGTTGTCGGCGCCCAGCGACGGGCCGATCGTGCGTTCCTCGATGATCTCCATCGGCGCGGCCAGCGAGCCGGCGCGCAGCAGCAGCGCGAGGTCGTTGGCGGCCTCGGTCGAGTACGAGCCGGTGATCTGGAAGCTCGAGCCCAGTTCGGACTGGATCGTCGCCACCGTCAGCACTTCGCCCTTGCCCTTCTCGAACAGCACGATGCCCATCGGCTTGCCGATGTTCTCGCGGGAGACGTCGCGCAGCACGCGGCCGCCCTGGGCGTCGAGCTTGATGTTGACCGACGGGCGCTGGTTCTGGTCGAAGCCGGCCGATGCGCTTTCGATGCGGTCACCGGTGAAGATCACCTGCTTCTTCAGCACCACCGGGGCGCCGTTGCCGTGCAGGAACAGCTCGCTGCCGAACGGGATCGGATCGCCCTGGCGCGGGCTGCGCGGCGCGTCCGGATCGACCAGGCGGGCCTCCAGCGTGGCGGTACGGCCGATGATGTCCTTGGCCTTGGCGGTGTCCTGCACGCCCGGCAGCTGCACCACGATGCGCTCGGCGCCTTGCTGCTGGATCACCGGCTCGGCCACGCCCAGCTCGTTGACGCGGTTGTGCAGCGTGGTGATGTTCTGCTTCACGGCGGCGTCCTGCACCGCGCGGCGCGCCACTTCGGTGAAGGTACCGACCACGTTGTTGCCGTCCATCGCGAAGGTCAGATCCGGCATGGTGTCGGCCAGCACGCCGCGGGCGCGGTTGGCGTCCTCGGCATTGTTGAAGCGCACGGTCACACGGTCGCCGTTGCGGTCCACGCCGCCGTGGCGGATGCCCTTGTCGCGCAGCACCGTGCGCGCATCGCCGGCCAGGCTGTCGAGTTTCTTGTCGACCGCGCCCTTCATGTCGACCTGCAGCAGGAAGTGCACGCCGCCGCGCAGGTCCAGGCCCAGGTACATCGGCAGCGCATGCAGCGACGTCAGCCACTTCGGCGAGCCGGACAGCAGGTTCAGCGCGACCACATAGGTCGGGTCGGCGGGATCGGGGTTCAGCGCGCGCGACAGTACGTCCTTGGCGCGCAGCTGTTCGTCGGTGGTGCGAAAGCGCGCCTTGACCGAGCCGGACTGTCCCGACACGTCGAAGAACACGCCGTCGGGCTGCAAGCCGTTCTGCGCCAGCACCTGCTCGATCTGCTTCTGCATCGCCAGATCGACCTTGACGGTGGCCTTGCCCGACGAGACCTGCACCGCAGGCGCCTCGCCGAAGAAGTTGGGCAGCGTATAGATGATGCCGATGGCAAGCGCCACCAGGATCACGAGGTATTTCCAAAGCGGATAGCGATTCATCTTCGGCCAGTCTTTCTACGGTTTTGCTACGGCCGGCGCGGCGCGCGGACGGGAATCCGCGGGCGTGCCGCGCTGGCAACCGGTTGGCAAACAGCCGCCTGGCCCGACCGGAGACTTCCCGGGGCGGGGCCAGGCGGCTGTGCGGGCACGCTATTGGCGGCGTGCCGGAACCTTGCGGCCAAGCCGCAAGGCGTAAGAGAGCGAGGGGCTCAGAGCGCCTTGAGCGAACCCTTCGGCAGCACCGCGGTGACGGCGTTCTTCTGCACCGTGATCTCGGTGCCTTCGGCGATTTCCAGCGTCACATACTGCTCGTTGACCTTGGTGATCCGGCCCAGGATGCCGCCGGCGGTCACGACTTCGTCGTTCTTGGCCAGCGCTTCCAGCATCGCCTTCGCTTCCTTCTGCCGCTTCATCTGCGGGCGGATCATGATGAACCACAGCACCGCGAACATCAGGATGATCGGCAGGAAACTCATCAGGCCACCCGCCGCGCCGCCGGCTCCGCCGGTGGCCTGGGCAAATGCGTTCGAAATCAGCACGTTGCTTCTCCGTCACAAATTACATTCAAGGAATCGGGCATTCTATCACCCGCTTCGGCCGGTTCAGGCGCTTCTTCGCCCGCCCGGACAGCCCCGTCTCGCACGGCCGGCGGCAGGGCCGGCAGGCCCGTCTACTGCGTGCCGCGCGCCCGGTCGGCGGCGAACTGGCGGCGGAAGGCGTCGAAGCGGTGCTGCTCGATCGCCTCGCGGATTTCGCGCATCAACTGCAGGTAGTAATACAGATTGTGGATCGTATTGAGCCGCGCGCCCAGAATTTCTCCGACGCGGTGCAGATGGTGCAGATAGGCCCGCGAGAAATTGCGGCAGGTGTAGCAGGCGCAGCTTTCGTCCAGCGGGCGCGGATCGTTGCGGTGCGCGGCGTTCTTGATCTTGACGTCGCCGTAGCGCGTGAACAGCCAGCCGTTGCGCGCGTTGCGGGTGGGCATCACGCAGTCGAACATGTCGACGCCGGACGCCACCCCCGCCACCAGGTCCTCGGGCGTGCCCACGCCCATCAGATAGTGCGGCTTGTCCGCCGGCAGCCGCGGGCCGACGTGTTCGAGCACCCGCATCATGTCTTCCTTGGGCTCGCCGACCGACAGCCCGCCGATCGCCAGGCCATGGAAACCGAGCTCCGACAGCCCGGCCAGCGACTCGTCGCGCAGATCCTCGAACATGCCGCCCTGGACGATGCCGAACAACGCGTTGGGGTTGGCCAGCCGCTCGAACTCGTCGCGCGAGCGTTTGGCCCAGCGCAGGCTCATCCGCATCGAGCGCGCGGCCTCCTCGTGCGTGGCCGGCCGGCCCTCGATCTCGTACGGCGTGCATTCGTCGAACTGCATCACGATGTCCGAGTTCAACGTGCGCTGGATCTGCATCGAGATCTCCGGCGACAGGAACAGCTTGTCGCCGTTGACCGGCGAGGCGAAGGTCACGCCGTCCTCGGTGATCTTGCGCAGCTCGCCCAGCGAGAACACCTGGAAGCCGCCCGAGTCCGTCAGGATCGGCTTGTCCCAGCCGATGAAGCGGTGCAGGCCCTGGTGGGTGTCGATGACCTCGAGCCCGGGCCGCAGCCACAGATGGAAGGTATTGCCGAGGATGATCTGCGCGCCGATCTCGTTCAGCTCCAGCGGCGACATCGCCTTGACCGAGCCATAGGTGCCGACCGGCATGAAGATCGGCGTCTCGACCACGCCGTGGTTCAGGGTGACACGGCCACGGCGGGCGTTGCCATCGGTGGTGAGCAGTTCGAATTGGAGCATGGGGTAGCGGTGGCGGAGATTCGTTGGGGCAAGGCGTGCCGGCGGCTCAGCGCTGGCGCTGCAGCAGCATCGCGTCGCCATAGCTGAAGAAGCGATAGCGCTGCTCGACCGCATGGCGATAGGCGACGCGGATCGGCTCGATGCCGGCCAGCGCGGACACCAGCATCAGCAGCGTCGACTTGGGCAAGTGGAAGTTGGTGATCAGCGCGTCGACCAGCCTGAAGCGGTAGCCCGGCGTGATGAAGATGTCGGTGTCCCCGCTGCCGGCAACCAGCTCGCCCTCGGGCGTCGCGGCCGATTCCAGCGCGCGCAGCGAGGTGGTGCCGACCGCGATCACACGGCCGCCGGCGGCGCGGGTGTCGCGCACCGCCTGCGCCAGTTCCTCGGAGATCGCGTACCACTCCGAGTGCATCTTGTGTTCGGCCAGGTTCTCGGTGCGCACCGGCTGGAAGGTGCCGGCGCCCACATGCAGCGTCAGGAAGGCGCGCCGCACGCCGTGGGCGTCGAGCCGCGCGAACAGCGCGTCGTCGAAATGCAGCCCGGCCGTCGGCGCCGCCACCGCGCCCGGATGACGGGCATAGACGGTCTGATAGCGCGTCTCGTCGTAGGCGTCGGGATCGTGCGTGATATACGGCGGCAGCGGCAGCCGGCCGAAGCGCTCGATCAGGTCCAGCGCCGGCTCGGGAAAGCGCAGCGTGAAGAACTGGTCCACGCGCGGGCCGACCGTGACATCGAAGGCATCGGCCAGCCGCAGCGTGCTGCCCTCGGCCGGCGTCTTCGAGGCGCGTACCTGGGCCAGCACCGTGTCGTTGTCGAGCACGCGCTCGACCAGCACCTCGACCTTGCCGCCGCTGGCCTTCTGGCCGAAGAAGCGGGCCTTGATCACGCGGGTGTCGTTGAACACCAGCAGGTCGTTCGGGCGCAGATAGTCGGTCAGGTCGGCGAAGGCCCGGTCGTCGAGCTCCGTGGCGCCGTCCGCGCCGGCCCGCACGACCAGCAGCCGGCTCGCGCTGCGGTCGGGCAGCGCCGTCTGGGCGATCAGTTCGGGCGGCAGCGGAAAATCGAAATCGGACAGCGTCAGCATAAAAGGACAGGGGCCGGCGCCTCGAAACGAGGCCGGCGCATACGAAACGGGACGGCAGCAGGTTGGGGAACCGCCGGTGGCGCCTGGAGCGCGCGGCGCAGGCATGGGTACAATCGGCGGACCCGCTATTGTAAGGCTTCGGCCGCCAGGCTTGCCGCGCTGGCCGTGATGGCGGGTATTCCGCCGGGGCGGCCCGCAAAGCGCCGACGGCCCAGCCGTTTTCCCCGATCCGATCCGACACGCCAGCGGCGCCGCCGCGCCCTGCCGACCACCGCCTCGATGCCCGTCACCGCCAGCGAACGCACGCCCGAGCCAGACGCCCAGCCGCAATCGGCCAAGCCGGCCGGCAAGTCGACGCCCAAGTCGGCGTCCGAGTCGGCGTCCAAGTCGACGTCCAGGTCGACCAAGCCCGCCGCGGCCGCGAAATCCGCCAAGCCCGGCGCGCCGTCGTCGGCGATGGCCAAGCTCGCCAAGCTCGGCCTGAAGCGCGACGTCGACCTGGTGCTGCATCTGCCGATGCGCTACGAGGACGAGACCACGCTGCTGCCGATCCGCGAGGCCGTGCATCGGGCAGGCCTGGGCTTTGCCGTGCAGGTCGAGGGCGAGGTGGTGTCGAGCGAGGTCACGCTGCGGCCGCGCCGGCAACTGGTGGTGCGCATCGCCGACGACAGCGGCGAGCTGACGCTGCGCTTTCTCAATTTCTACGGCAGCCAGGCCAGGCAGATGGCCGAGGGCGTGCGGCTGCGCGTGCGCGGCGAGGTCCGCGGCGGCTTCTTCGGCGCCGAGATGATCCATCCGGTCGTGCGTCCGGTCGGCCCCGACGAGCCGCTGCCGGACCGGCTGACCCCGGTGTACCCGGCCACCGCCGGCATCTCGCAGGCCTATCTGCGCAAGGCGATCGGCGGGGCGCTGCAGCGCACGCCGCTGCCGGAGACGCTGCCGCGGCCGCTGCTGGACGGGCCGCTGGCGCCGTTGAAGCTGCAGCCGCTGGCCGAATCGCTGCGGCTGCTGCATGCGCCGCCGCCGCAGGTCGACGAGGCCGCGCTGATCGACCGCTCCCATCCGGCGTGGGTCCGGATCAAGTTCGACGAGCTGCTGGCCCAGCAGTTGTCGCTCAAGCGCGCGCAGGCCGCCCGCCGCGCCCGCAACGCGCCGCCGATGCCGCGCCGCGCCGGCGGCCTGCTCGACCGATTCCTCGCCGCGCTGCCGTTCGCGCTGACCGGCGCGCAGCAGCGCGTGGTCAGGGAGATCGCTGCCGACATGGGCGCGCCGCACCCGATGCACCGGCTGTTGCAGGGCGACGTCGGCAGCGGCAAGACCATCGTCGCCGCGCTGGCCGCCTGCCAGGCGATCGACGCCGGCTACCAGGCCGCGCTGATGGCGCCGACCGAGATCCTGGCCGAGCAGCACTACCGCAAGCTGTCGGGTTGGCTGGCGCCCTTGGGCGTCGAGGTGGTGTGGCTGGCCGGCAGCCTGAAGCGCACCGAAAAGCGCGAGGCCGTGGCGCGGGTCGAATCGGGCCAGGCGCAACTGGCGATCGGCACCCATGCGCTGATCCAGGACGCGGTGCGCTTCGCCAGGCTGGGCCTGTCGGTCGTCGACGAGCAGCATCGCTTTGGCGTGGCGCAGCGGCTGGCGCTGCGCGGCAAGGCCGACGGCGTGGAAGGGCCGGACCAGCACGGCGCCGCGACTGCGCAACAGTCCGACGAGCCCGCCACGGTACCGCACCAGCTGATGATGTCGGCCACGCCGATCCCGCGCACGCTGGCGATGACCTATTACGCCGATCTCGACGTCTCGGTGATCGACGAACTGCCGCCCGGCCGCAGTCCGGTGGTCACGCGGCTGGTCAACGACGCCCGCCGCGACGAGGTGATCGAGCGCGTGCACCACGCCGCCGCCCAGGGCCGGCAGGTCTACTGGGTCTGCCCGCTGATCGAGGAGAGCGAGGCGCTGCAGCTGCAGACCGCGCAGGAAACCTTCGAGACGCTGGCCGCCGCCTTGCCGGACCTGAAGGTCGGGCTGGTCCATGGCCGGCTGCCGCCGGCCGAGAAGGCCGCGGTGATGGACGCGTTCTCGGCCAACCGTCTGCAGGTACTGGTCGCTACCACGGTGATCGAGGTCGGCGTCGACGTGCCCAATGCCTCGCTGATGGTGATCGAGCATGCCGAGCGCTTCGGCCTCGCGCAGCTGCACCAGCTGCGCGGCCGCGTCGGCCGGGGCAGCGCCGAGTCGGTCTGCCTGCTGATGTACCAGGCGCCGCTGTCGCCCACCGCCAAGCAGCGGCTGGCGACGATGCGCGAGACCACCGACGGCTTCGAGATCGCGCGGCGCGACCTGCAGATCCGCGGGCCGGGCGAATTCCTCGGGGCGCGCCAGTCCGGCGAGGCGATGCTGCGCTTCGCCGACCTCGAGACCGACGCCTGGCTGGTCGAACCGGCACAGCAGGCCGCCGAGCTGCTGCTGGGCCGCTACCCGGAGGCGGCGCAGGCGCACCTGTCGCGCTGGCTCGGTGGGCGGGAGCACTTTCTGAAGGCTTGAAATCGCCTGCGGCGGCCACCGGCGGGGCGTCGCAGGCAAGAGCAGCCGGCGCCGCTTTGCCGCGCGGCTCTGACAGAACCTCGATTCGAAGGTAAAATCTATCGCTTCCGAAAAGCGATAATTTGCGAAGCACTTCTGTCACGTGCTTTCGCGGCGATTCCACCGTCCCGCCGGCCGCACCGGTCCGCCGGGACACGTCCGGCAACGTACAGCAACGTCTGGCAATCTCGCGAGAATCGCCCGCTCCACCGCAACCGTCCCAAGCCGATACGACATGACGCTGACCGAACTGAAGTACATCGTTGCCGTCGCGCGAGAGCGCCATTTCGGCCGCGCCGCCGAGGCTTGCTTCGTGTCGCAGCCGACGCTGTCGGTGGCGATCAAGAAGCTGGAAGACGAGCTGAACGTGCAGATCTTCGAGCGCGGTACCTCCGAGGTGTCGGTGACCGCGGTCGGCGAGCAGATCGTCGCGCAGGCGCAGCGGGTGCTGGAGCAAACCATGGCGATCCGCGAGATCGCCAAGCAGGGCAAGGATCCGCTGGCCGGACCGCTGCGGGTCGGCGTGATCTACACGATCGGGCCGTACCTGTTGCCGGCGCTGGTCAAGCAGATGATCCAGACCGTGCCGCAGATGCCGCTGATGCTGCAGGAGAACTACACGGTCAAGCTGATCGAGCTGCTCAAGCAGGGCGAGATCGACTGCGCGATCATGGCCGAGCCGTTCCCCGACTCGGGCCTGACGGTGCGGCCGCTGTACGACGAGCCCTTCGTCGTCGCGGTGCCGCGCGGCCATCAGCTGGAAAAGGCCGAGCACGTCGCGCCCGACGAACTGAAGCAGCAGACCATGCTGCTGCTGGGCAGCGGCCACTGCTTCCGCGACCATGTGCTGGGCGTCTGCCCGGAGCTGTCGCGCTTCTCGCAGGCGGCCGACGGCATCCAGAAGACCTTCGAGGGCTCGTCGCTCGAGACCATCCGCCATATGGTCGCCAGCGGCGTCGGCATTACCGTGCTGCCGCGTACCTCGGTGCCGGACCTGCAGGCCGGCAACGATCTGCTGTCCTACGTGCCGTTCGCCGAGCCGGTGCCCGATCGCCGCGTCGTGCTGGCCTGGCGCAAGAGCTTCACCCGGCTGCCGGCGATGGAAGCGCTGTGCGCGGCGGTCGCGGCCTGCGATCTGCCGGGCGTGCGCAAGCTGACGCCGGACGCGCTGGCCAAGGCGGCCTGACCCTTTCCCATCCCGCTGCATCCACGTTCGTCCCCGCGCAGGCGGGGACCGCATTGCCTTGCAAAGGCGCTGTTAGCTTTACGCTATATCATAGTTTTAAATAATTAAATTCTCATACCAATAGGTGATTGTTAAACTCCTTCCATCGACGCACGATACCGCTCGCAGAAGGAGTCAGCATGAACCGCAATCGTCCCTTGTCGTTGCCCGCCCCGGGCGCCGTCTGGCGCGACCTGCGCCGTCAGCTGACCGACTGCCTGGCCTGTTTCGCCACCGTCTATTGACGGCCGGCGAACGCGGCGTCACGGCGGCATCGCAAACGGCGCGTAGTCTCGCGCGCGTTGGCGCAGCCGTTTTGCGCAGCCGTTCCGCGCACCCCCCGTATCTCCGTATTCCCCGTATCCCCACCAGCAGAGGTCACGATGAGCAAGGACAAGGACATCCTCACCACCGCCGCCGGCGCGCCGGTCGCCGACAACCAGAATTCGCTGACCGCCGGCGTGCGCGGTCCGATGCTGCTGCAGGACGTCTGGTTCCTGGAGAAGCTCGCGCACTTCGACCGCGAGGTCATTCCCGAGCGCCGCGTGCATGCCAAGGGCTCGGGCGCCCACGGCACCTTCACGGTGACGCACGACATCACGCGGTACACCAAGGCCTCGATCTTCGCCGAGGTCGGCAAGCAGACCCCGCTGTTCCTGCGCTTCTCGACGGTGGCCGGCGAGCGCGGCGCCGCCGATGCCGAGCGCGACGTGCGCGGCTTCTCGGTCAAGTTCTATACCGACGAGGGCAACTGGGACGTGGTCGGCAACAACACGCCGGTGTTCTTCGTCCGCGATCCGCTGAAATTCCCCGACTTCATCCACACGCAGAAGCGCAATCCGCGCACCAATCTGCGTGACCCGATCGCGGTCTGGGACTTCTGGTCGCGCCATCCGGAATCGCTGCACCAGGTCACCATCCTGATGAGCGATCGCGGCCTGCCGCAGAACTACCGGCAGATGCACGGCTTCGGCTCGCACACCTACTCGTTCATCAACGCCGCCGGCGAGCGCTTCTGGGTCAAGTTCCACTTCAAGTCGCAGCAGGGCATCGCCAACTGGACCAACGAGGAGGCGGCGAAGGTCGTGGCGGGCGACCGCGAGAGCGCGCAGCGCGACCTGTACGAACACATCGAGCAGGGCAATTTCCCGCGCTGGAAGCTGCAGGTACAGATCATGCCGGAGGCCGACGCGGCGACCTATCGGATCAATCCGTTCGACCTGACCAAGGTCTGGCCGCATGCCGACTACCCGCTGATCGACGTCGGCGTGCTGGAACTGAACCGCAACCCGGACAATTACTTCGCCGAGGTCGAGCAGGTCGCGATGAACCCGTCCAACATCGTGCCGGGCATCGGCTTCTCGCCGGACCGGATGCTGCAGGGACGGCTGTTCTCGTACGGCGACACGCAGCGCTACCGGCTCGGCGTCAATCACCACCAGATCCCGGTCAACGCGCCGAAATGCCCGTTCCACAACAGCTTCCACCGGGACGGCGCGATGCGCGTCGACGGCAACCAGGGCAGCAAGCTGAACTACGAGCCGAACCGGCAGGGCGCCTTCGCGGCCGGCGAGCGCGCGGTCGAGCCGCCGCTGGCGGTCGGCGCGGTGGCGGACCGCTTCGATCACCGGGCGGACGACGACGATTACTACAGCCAGCCGCGCGCGCTGTTCCAGCTGTTCGACGAAGGCCAGCGCCAACGGCTGTTCGGCAATATCGCGGCGGCGATGCAGGGCGTGCCGGCCGACATCGTGCAGGTCCAGCTCGCGCACTTCCGCAAGATCGACCCGGCCTACGCGCAGGGGGTGGAGCAGGCGCTGAACGTACGTTGACGATCGTCGCATGGCGCCCAGCCGGTGCGTGCGGGTTTGTCCGCATTCGCCGCGGGATGCCATAATGCGATGCCGGGCCGCAGGCGGAGATTCCGCACGCGGCCCCGTCGCATTTTTCCGCAGTTTGTCGTGGCCACATCAGAACGGAGCGTATCGATCATGGCGAAGAAGAACGAGATGAGCGTGAACATCGGGATTTCGGACAAGGACCGCAAGAAGATCGCCGAGGGCCTGTCCAAGCTGCTCGCGGACACCTACACGCTTTATCTGAAGACGCACAACTTCCACTGGAACGTCACCGGCCCGATGTTCAACACGCTGCATCTGATGTTCGAAACGCAGTACAACGAACTGGCGCTGGCGGTCGATTCGATCGCCGAACGCATCCGCGCGCTGGGCTATCCGGCACCGGGCACCTACAAGGAATACGCGCGGCTGTCGTCGATCCAGGAGGAGGAGGGCGTGCCCGAGGCCACGGAGATGATCCGCAAGCTGGTCGAGGGCCAGGAGGCCGTGGTGCGCACCGCGCGCTCGATCTTCCCGCTGGTCGAGGCCGCCGCCGACGAGCCGTCGGCCGACCTGCTGACCCAGCGCATGCAGACCCACGAAAAGACCGCGTGGATGCTGCGCTCGATGCTGGCCTGAACGGGCCGGAGTCGTGACGATGCGCCGCCGATGCCGGCGGCGTATCGTTTCAGGTTGCAGCAGGGGCCTCGCCAGGGGCAATCGAACCTGACGGCAACCGCTGGGCTTCATTCTCGATCCCGCTTCCTGCCCGTCCGCCCGTGCCGCTGTCCCCCTCCCACCGCCCGACCCCGATGTTCGAACGTCTCGCCCTGTACGCGCGCCTGGTGCGCATCGACAAGCCGATCGGCACGCTGCTGTTGCTGTGGCCGACCTTGTGGGCGCTGTGGATGGCCGCCGGCGGCCCGCCGCCGTGGCCGATCTTCTGGATCTTCGTGGTGGGCACCTTCCTGATGCGCTCGGCCGGCTGCGCGATGAACGACTGGGCCGACCGGGATTTCGACAAGCATGTGAAGCGCACACGCGAGCGGCCGCTGACCGCCGGGCGCATCCAGCCCTGGGAGGCGCTGGCGGTCGCGGGCACGCTGGCCGTGCTGGCCTTTCTGCTGATCCTGCCGCTCAACGCGCTGACCAAGTGGCTGTCGGTGGTCGCGGTGATCGTCGCGGCGACCTATCCGTTCTTCAAGCGCTTCTTCGCGATTCCGCAGGCCTATCTGGGCATCGCGTTCGGCTTCGGCATCCCGATGGCGTTCGCCGCGGTGCAGGAGCAGGTGCCGCCGGTGGCCTGGCTGATGCTGCTCGCCAATGTGTTCTGGTCGGTCGCCTACGACACCGCCTACGCGATGGTCGATCGCGACGACGACCTGCTGATCGGCATGAAGACCTCGGCGATCACGTTCGGACGCTTCGATGTCGCGGCGATCATGATCTGTTACGCGGGCTTCCTGGCGCTGATGGCGCTGGCCGGCAGCATGCTCGGGCTGGGCTGGCCGTTCTGGCTCGGCCTGGCGGCCGCCGCCGTCACCGCGCTGTATCACTACACGCTGATCCGCGGGCGCGACCGCATGCAGTGCTTCGCGGCATTCCGGCACAACAACTGGCTGGGCGCCTGGGTGTTCGCCGGTACCGCGCTGGCCTACGCACTGCGGTAGAGCTGTCGTTCCCGCGCAGGCGGGAACCCAGCGACTCCCAAGGGGGGCGGCTGAAAGCCGCTGGGTCCCGCCTGCGCGGGGACGACAGCGATCTTGGCGCTGGCTCCGGACTCAACCCTCCTTGCCGAATTCCTCGCCCATCTGCGCGCCGCGCGCCGCCGCGGCGTGGACCGCCTTGACGAAGGCATCGCCGACGCCCGATTGCTCCAGCACCGTCAGCGCCGCGTAGGTCGTGCCGCCCTTGGACGTCACGCGCTCGCGCAGCGTGGCCACCGGCTCGCTCGACTGCGCGGCCAGCGCGGCCGCGCCGCGGAACGTCTCGATCGCCAGCTGGCGGCCCTGCGCCGCGGTCAGCCCCAGTTCGGTGGCCGCGCGCTCCATCGCCTCGATCACGTAGAACACATAGGCCGGACCGCTGCCCGAGACCGCGGTGACCGCATCCATCTGCGCATCGTTGTCGAGCCAGACGCACTGGCCGACCGCCTCGGCCAGCGCGGTGGCGATCGCGCGGTCCTCGGCCGACAGGCTGGCCGGCGCGCTCAAGCCCGTCATGCCCTTGCCGGCCAGCGCCGGCGTATTCGGCATCGAGCGCACCACGCGCGCATGACCGCCGAGCCAGCGCTGGATGTCCTGCAGGCGGATGCCGGCGGCCACGCTGATCACCAGGCCGCGGCTGCCGGCGGTGCGCAGATGCGGCAGCAGCTGTTCGGCCGCCTCGCGGAACTGCTGCGGCTTGGTCGCCATCACGATCACGTCGCTGCCGGCGAGTTCGACGTCGGGCGTCTCGACGGTATGCACGCGCTGCTCGCGCGCCAGCCGCTCGCGTGCCGGCGCGTACGGGTCGGCGACGCGGATCGAGGTCGGCGGCACGCCGCGGGCGATCAGGCCGCCGATCAGCGCGGTGGCAAGGTTGCCGCCGCCGACGAAGCCGAAGGTCAGGGTGGTGAGCATGGGTGGGTCTCGCTGTGAGTCTGGATGTGGGGTTCGAAAGATGGGCGGAGAGGTGCCGGCCAGGTTCAAGCCAAGTTCAGGCCGGACGCGGACGCGAGCCGAAGATCGCGGTGCCGACGCGCACGATGGTCGCGCCCTCGGCCACCGCCGCCTCGAGGTCGCCGGACATGCCCATCGACAGCGTGTCGGCCGCGAGGCCATCCTCGCGCAGCGTGGCCAGCAGCGCGCGCAGCGCGGCGAACGGGCGGCGCTGCGCCGCGATGTCTTCCTCCGGCTCGGGAATCGCCATCAGCCCGCGCAGATGCAGATTGGGCAGGGGCGCGATCGCGCGGGCAAGAGGCAGCACGTCGGCCGGCGCCACGCCGCTTTTGCTGGCCTCGCCGCTGATATTGACCTGGATGCAGACCTGCAGCGGCCCCATCGAGGCCGGGCGCTGCGCCGACAGCCGCTCGGCGATGCGCAGCCGGTCGACCGAATGGACCCAGTCGAAGTGCTCGGCCACCGCACGCGTCTTGTTGCTTTGCAGCGGGCCGATGAAGTGCCACGACAGCTGCTCGCGCAACGATGCCAGCGCGGCGATCTTGTCCAGGCCTTCCTGCACGTAGTTCTCGCCGAAGGCCCGCTGGCCCGCGTCGAAGGCCTCGCGCACGGCCCCCGGCGGGAAGGTCTTGGACACCGCCAGCAGCGATACGTCGCCGGCCGATCGGCCCGCCTCGAGTTCGGCGGCGGCAAGGCGCCGGCGCACGGCTTGCAGATTCGCGGCTATGACCGACATGATTCGGCAAACATCTAAAGAAACGGTTGGCAACTAGGGGTAGGCCATTATAGTGTTTGCTCCCGATCCAATCGCCGACAGGAACACGCCATGGACAACGTCTACCAGTTCACCGCCGAATCGCTGGCCGGCCAACCGGTCTCGCTATCGCAGTTCGAGGGCAAGGTTCTGCTGATCGTCAATACCGCCAGCGAATGCGGTTTCACGCCGCAGTACGCCGGGCTGCAGCGGCTGCACGAGCGCCATGCGGGCCGCGGCTTCGCGGTGCTGGGCTTCCCCTGCAACCAGTTCGGCAAGCAGGAGCCCGGCGATGCGCAGCAGATCGGCCAGTTCTGCGAATCGCGCTTCCAGGTCAGCTTTCCGATGTTCGCCAAGATCGATGTCAACGGCGCCAACGCGCATCCGCTGTATCGCTGGCTGACCGGGCAAAAGCCGGGGCTGCTCGGCATCGAGGCGATCAAGTGGAACTTCACCAAGTTCCTGCTGCGCCGCGACGGCACGGTGTACAAGCGCTACGCGCCGACCACCAAGCCCGAGGACATCGAGGCCGACATCGAGACGCTGCTGGCCGAACCGGCGCACTGAGCCGGCGCACCGAGCCGGCGCACCGAGGCGGCGCACCGAGGCGGCGCCGGCCGTCGCCAGCGGCCGCTCAGTCCTGCGGCGGCCCCGCCGGCGGCTGGGTTTCGCGGTCGCGCAGCAGCCGCTCGAGCAGCCGGTCGCGCGCGCGGTGCCGGCGCTCCAGCCGGGTCGATTCCTCGTCGAGCGCACGGAACAGGCTGACGCACATCGCGGCCATCACCACCGCGAAGGGCAGCGCCGCCAGGATCGACATCGACTGCAATCCCTTGAGCCCGCCGGACACCAGCAGCACGCCGGCGATCAGCGCGATCAGCACGCCCCAGATCAGCTTGAGCCGCGCCGGCGGACGCGGATTGCCGTGGTCGGACATCATGCCGAGCACGAAGGTCGCCGAGTCCGCCGAGGTCACGAAGAATACGGTGACCAGCACGATCGCCAGGATCGATGTCAGCGTCGCCGCCGGGTAGGCGTCCAGCAGCGCGAACAGCGCCAGCGACGGATCCTGCTGGACCGCCTGCACCACCGGCACGTTCTGGAACATCGACGCATACAGCCCCGCGCCGCCGAACACACCGAACCACAGGAAGCTGATCAGCGTCGGCGCCAGCAGCACGCCGACGATGAACTCGCGGATGGTGCGGCCCTTCGAGATGCGCGCGATGAAGGTGCCGACGAACGGCGCCCAGGCGATCCACCAGGCCCAGTAGAACAGTGTCCAGTCGGCGACCCAGGTGCCCTGGCTGAACGGCGTCATCCGCATGCTCATGCCGATCAGGTTGTCCAGATAGGCGCCGATCGTGGTGGTCAGCGCATCCAGGATGAACGAGGTCGGCCCCAGCACGAATACCGTCAACAGCAGCAGCACGGCCAGCACCATGTTCAGATTGCTGAGCCACTGGATGCCGCGCGTCAGTCCGCTCAGCGACGACAGGATGTACAGCGCGCCGGCCACCGCGATGATGATCAGCTCGACCGCGATATCGTTGGGCACGCCGAACACCCGGTACAGGCCGGCATTGATCTGCAGCGCGCCCAGCCCAAGCGAGGTGGCCACGCCGAACGCGGTGGCGATCAGCGCCAGCACGTCGATCCACTTGCCGAGCGGCCCGTTGGCGCGCGCGCCGATCAGCGGCTCGAAGGTCGTGCTGATCAGCATCGGCCTGTCGCGGTTGAACTGGAAGAAGGCCAGCGCCAGCGCGACCACCGAATAGGCGGCCCACGGATGCAGGCCCCAGTGGAACAGTGCGTAGCGCAGCCCGGTGCCGGCAGCCTGCGGCGTCAGCGGTTCGAGTCCCTGCGGCGGCTTGATCAGGTGCGACACCGGTTCGGCCACGCCCCAGAAGACCAGGCCGATGCCCATGCCGGCGGCGAACAGCATCGAGAACCAGCTGAGCCGGTGAAACTGCGGTTCCGCGTCTTCGCCGCCAAGCCGGATGCTGCCGAAGCGGCCGAACGCCAGGTACAGCGCGAACACCAGGAAGCCGAACATCGTCAGCAGATAGAACCAGCCGAAGCGGGCGATCACGCCCGTCAGCAGCCATTGCATCGTCGCGCCGAGCTGGTCGGGCGCCAGCGCGCCCCACAGCACGAACAGCGAGACGAGCGCCAGAGCCAGCTTCAGTACCATCGCGTTCTCCCGGTCGGTTGTCGTTCGGTCCTGCGTTGCCGGCGCCGAAGCGCGCTGCGGCGGGTTCAGCGCCGATCGGCGCAAATCAGCGCGGCATCCACGTCGCCAGCAACGGCACCAGCACGGCGGTCAGCACGCCGTTCAGGCCCATGCCGAGCGCGGCGAAGGCGCCGGCCTCCTGGTTGACCTGGAAGGCGCGCGCGGTGCCGATGCCATGCGCCGCCAGCCCGGTGGCGAAGCCGCGCACGCTGTAGTCACGCATGCCGAGCAGGTTCAGGATCTTGGTCGCGCTGATCGCGCCGATGATGCCGGTGCCCATCACCAGCACGGCGGTCAGCGACGGCAGGCCGCCGATCTTTTCTGCGACGCCCATCGCGATCGGAATGGTCACCGACTTGGGCGCCAGCGAGCGCACCACCTCGGGCGAGGCGCCCAGCAGCCAGGCGATGCCGACCGCCGACACCACCGCGACCAGCGAGCCCGCCAGCAGCCCGCCCAGCAGCGGCAGCACGTGCGCGCGCAGCTTCGGCAATTGCTGGTACAGCGGCACCGCCAGCGCCACGGTGGCAGGGCCGAGCAGGAAGTGCACGAACTGGGCGCCGTCGAAGTAGGTCTGGTACGGCGTGCCGGTCACGGTCAGCACCGCGACCAGCAGCGCGACGGAGATCATTACCGGATTGGCCAGCGGCGAGAAACGCGCGCGCTCGTAGATGCGGAAGGCGAACACATAGGCCAGCAGCGTCGCGGTCAGCCCGAGCAGCGGGCTGGCGGCCAGATAGACCCAGATCTCGTTCAGGCGCGGCGTCATCGCGTCTCTCCCGCGCCGTTCGCGGCATCGTCCGCGGAAGGGCTGGAAGGGGCGGAAGGCGAAGCTGGGGGCTTGCGCATCAGCGCGCGCGTGACGAGCGCGGTGGTCGCGATCGCCAGCCAGGTGGACAGCACCAGCGCGACGATGATCGGCATCCATTCGCCGCCGATGCGGCTGCCGTGCACCATGATGCCGACGCCGGCCGGCACGAACAGCAGCGACAGATGCTTGAGCAGTTCGGCGGTGGTGCCCTGGATGATCGCCAGCAGGCGATCGTCGATCGCGAGCCAGCAGAACAGCAGGATCATGCCGATCACGGGACCGGGCACGGGCAGGCGCAGCGCGTAGCTGAACACCTCGCCCACGGATTGGAATACCAGCAGGATGGCAAGCGTCTGAAGCATGCGAGAGGCAGGTTGGTCGGCCAGGCGGAATCACCGCGATTCCACCGGCGGCAGCCTCCCGCGCACCGTCAACCGAGCATGCGATCCACCAGTTCGATCCAGTGCAGCACCGGCGTCTGCGTGCCGCTTTGCAGATGGGTGATGCAGCCGATATTGGCGGACACGATGGTGTCCGGCTGCGTGGCCTGCAGTTTGGCGAGCTTGTCGTCGCGCAGGCGATAGGCCAGGTCCGGCTGCAACACCGAGTAGGTGCCCGCCGATCCGCAGCACAGGTGGCTGTCAGCGCAGAGTTTGACCTCCACGCCGAGTGCGGTCAAGAGCGCCTCCACCTTGCCGCGGATCTGCTGGCCGTGCTGCAGCGTGCAGGGCGGGTGCCACGCGACCCGTTGCTCGGGCGGCGGCGCGGCCTCGGCCAGCCGCTTCAGCGGCTCGGCGAAGGCCGGCAGCAACTCGGAGACGTCGCGCGTCAGCGCCGAGATGCGGGCCGCGCGTTCGGCGTACTGCGGGTCGTGGCGCAGCAGATGGCCGTACTCCTTGACCATCACGCCGCAGCCCGACGCATTCATCACGATGGCCTCGGCGCCGGCCTCGACATGCGGCCACCATGCATCGATATTGCGGCGCATGTTGTCGAGGCCGCCCGGATGGTCGCCATTGTGATAGCGGATTGCCCCGCAACAACCGGCCTCGGGCGCGACCACCATCTGCACGCCCAGACGATCGAACACGCGCGCGGTCGCGGCATTGATGCCGGGCGACATCGACGGCTGCACGCAGCCGGCCAGCAGCAGCATCTTGCGGGCGTGCTCGCGTCGCGGCCATGCGCCGGCCGGCGCGGCGACCGGCACCTTGTTGCGCAGCACCTCGGGCAGCAGCGGACGCACCAGTTGCCCCATGCGCATCGCGGCGCCGAACAGGCGCGGCCGCGTCAGCCCTTCGCGCAGCACCCAGCGCGCGATGCGCTGGCGCGCCGGGCGATGCAGGCCCTGCTCGGCCAGCCGCTCGTCGACGACCTGGCGGCCGATGTCGACCAGCCGGCCGTAGGTCACGCCGGACGGGCAGGTCGACTCGCAGTTGCGGCAGGTCAGGCAGCGGTCCAGATGCAGCCGCGTGCTTTCGGTGACGGGGTTGCCCTCGAGCACCTGCTTCATCAGGTAAATGCGCCCCCGCGGGCCGTCGAGCTCGTCGCCGAGCAGCTGATAGGTCGGGCAGGTCGCGGTACAGAAGCCGCAGTGCACGCACTTGCCGACGATGGACTTGGCTTCTTCGCCATCGGGCGTGTCGCGGAGGAAATCGGCCAGGGTCGTTTGCATGATAGGGACCAGAGTGTTTGTCGCGCCGGCTTGTCGTTTGCCTTGTTGTTCAGGTTTGTCGCGGGGACTTGCCGGGGCGCTTGTCTAGCGAATGGGCGAATGGGCGAAGGGGCGAATGGGGGAAGGAACGAAGGGAGCGCCGATTCAGAGCTCCGGGTACAGCCGCCCCGGATTGAAGATGCCGGCCGGATCGAAGGCCGCCTTCAGCCGCGCGTGGATCGCCATCAGCGGCGCGGACTGCGGCGTGAACACGCCTTCGGATTTGTCGCCGTGGCGAAACAGCGTCGCGTGTCCTCCAGCGGCGTGGGCGATCGCCCGCACCTGGGCGGCCGGTACCGGCTGCGCCGGAATCCACCAGCGCTGGCCGCCGCCCCATTCGATCAACTGCGTGCCGCCCGCCGCGGAGGGCAGGGCCAGCGGCGCGGCCGTGGTCGGCACCGCCAGGCGCCACAGCGGCGCGCCGGCATGGGACGGCGCGAAGAACGGATGGGTCTGCTCGCGCAGCGCCTGCCACAGCGCCTGCGCCTCGCCCTGTTCCATCGCCTCGCCGCCCAGGCGCTCGCGCGCCGCGCGCAACGCCGCCGCCGCACCGGACAGCCGCACGTGCAGCACGCCGTCGTGCCAGACCGAGGCCGCGATCGGCAGCGGCTGGCCGCCCCACTGGTTCAGGCGCTCTAGCGCCTCGGCCTCGCCCAGCTCGAAGCGCAGCGTGGCGTCGTCGAACGGCACCGGCAGCACCTTCAGCGAGACTTCGAGAATCAGTCCCAGGGTGCCGAGCGAACCGGCGATCAACCGCGACACATCGTAGCCGGCGACGTTCTTCATCACCTGGCCGCCGAACTGCAGCGTATCGCCGCGGCCGTCCATCATCTGCACGCCGAGCACGAAGTCGCGCAGCGCGCCAACGGACTGCCGGCGCGGGCCGGACAGGCCGGCCGCGACCGCGCCGCCCAGCGTCGCCCGGCTGACGCCATCGGTGCCGGCGAAGTGGGGCGGCTCGAAGGCCAGCATCTGGCGCCGTTCGGCCAGCGTCGCCTCGATCTCGGCCAGCGGCGTGCCGCAGCGCGCGGTGATCACCAGCTCCGCGGGGTCGTAGTCGACGATGCCGGCATGGCCGCGCGTGTCCAGCACCTCGCCCTGGGGCGGCTGGCCGTAGAAGTCCTTGCTGCCGCCGCCGGTGAAGCGCAGCGGCGTACGGCTGGCGGCGGCGTGCCGGATGGCATCGCGAAAGGCGTCGAGCTTGTCTTGCATGGCGTTGGCAGGGATGGCTGGGGTTCTGGTTTTCTGTGGTTCGGGGCGTCCTGCGCGCGGCACGCTGCCGCGCCGGCGGGCGCTCTGGTTCTGTTGCTCGGTCGTTCGTCGTCGCGCCGCGTCAGGCGTTGTCGCCGACCTCGACCTGATACGGCGGCAGCTTCTTGCCGCAGTGCTTGCAATAGGAGGCGTCGGGGTCGTGCCCTTCGGTCAGGCAATGCACGCAGGTGCGCGTGGTCAGCGGGCGCCGGATGATGCTGGCGGCCAGTTCCGCGCCGACGATGCCGGTCGGGAAGGCGATGATGCCGTAGCCCAGCAGGATCGTCAGCGAGGTGATGAACTGCCCGAACGCGGTCTTGGGCACCATGTCGCCGTAGCCCGTGGTGGTCAGCGTCACGACCGCCCAGTACATGCTGCGCGGAATGCTGACGAAGCCATTCTCGGGTCCTTCGACCACATACATCACGGTGCCGAGGATCACGGTGATGATGAACACCGTGCCGAGGAAGACCGCGATCTTGCGCCGGCTGTTGGCCAGCGCGCGGTAGAGGATCTGCGCCTCCTCGAAGTAGACGGTCAGCTTCAGGATCCGGAACACGCGCAGCAGCCGCAGCAGGCGCACGTCGATCAGGAAGGCCAGCTCCGGCATGAAGAAGGCCAGCCAGGTCGGCATGATCGAGATGAAGTCGATGATGCCGAAGAAGCTGAACACGTAGCGCAGCGGCCGCCGCACCACCAGGATCCGCATCACGTACTCGGCGGTAAACAGCAGCGTGAACATCCACTCGAGCACGGTGAAGCCCACGCCGAGCCGCGCGTGGATCGCCGGCACGCTGTCGAACATCACCACCAGCACGCTGGCGACGATCGCCAGCAGCAGCGCGACATCGAACTGCCGGCCCTCGCGCGTATCGGCCTCGAAGATGATCGTGTACCAGCGCTGGCGCCAGCCGGTCTCCGGCTTGCCCAGATACTGGCGCACGAACGCTTCCTGGCGGCGGCGCGGATCGTCGCGCGGGGCCTGACGGGGGCCGTCGTTGCGAGGGGCTTGGCGGTAATTGGCCATTGGCGTGCGGGCCTCGCTCAGAAGCGCGGCAGGTCCGGATGCGGCAGCAGGCCGCGGCGCACATGCATCTTGCCGTATTCGGCGCAGCGCGCCAGCGTCGGAATGGCCTTGTCCGGATTGAGCAGCCGCGCCGGGTCGAAGGCCGCCTTGACGCGCAGGAAGGCCTCGCGCTCTTCGGGCGCGAACTGCACGCACATCGAATTGAGCTTCTCGACGCCGACGCCGTGTTCGCCGGTGACGGTGCCGCCGAGTTCGACGCAGGTCTCCAGGATGTCGGCGCCGAACAGCTCGGCGCGCTGCCACTCGTCATGGTCCGCGCCATCGAACAGGATCAGCGGATGCATGTTGCCGTCGCCGGCATGGAACACGTTGATGCAGCGCAGGCCGTACTTGTGCTCCATCTGCTCGATGCGCTTGAGCAGCGTGCCGATGTGCTTGCGCGGGATGGTGCCGTCCATGCAGTAGTAGTCCGGCGAGATCCGGCCCGCGGCGGGGAAGGCGTTCTTGCGGCCGCTCCAGAAGCGCAGCCGCTCGGGCTCGCTTTGCGACACCGCGATGCGGGTCGCGCCGGAGGCGCGCAGCACCTCGCTCATCCGCTCGATTTCCTCGGCCACTTCCTCCGGCGTGCCATCGGATTCGCACAGCAGGATCGCGGCGGCGTCGAGGTCGTAGCCCGCATGGACGAATTCCTCGACCGCGGCGGTCGCCGGCTTGTCCATCATCTCCAGCCCGGCCGGGATGATGCCGGCGGCGATCACGTCGGCGACCGCATTGCCGCCTTTCTCGACGTCGTCGAAGCTGGCCATGATGACCTGCGCCAGCTGCGGCCGCGGCACCAGCTTGACGGTAACTTCCGTCGTGACCGCCAGCATGCCCTCCGAGCCGATCAGTACCGCCAGCAGGTCGAGACCCGGCGCGTCGGGCGCGGCGCTGCCGAACTCGACCACCTCGCCTTGCATCGTGATCGCGCGCACGCGCAGCACGTTGTGAACGGTCAGGCCGTATTTCAGGCAATGCACGCCGCCGGAATTTTCGGCGACATTGCCGCCGATGGTGCAGGCGATCTGCGACGAGGGATCGGGCGCGTAGTACAGGCCGTACGGCGCGGCGGCTTCGGAAATGGCCAGATTGCGCACGCCCGGCTGGACCACGGCGGTGCGCGACAGCGGATCGATCGACACGATGCGCTTGAACTTGGCGAGCGACAGCACCACGCCGCTGGCGATCGGCATCGCGCCGCCGGACAGGCTGGTGCCGGCGCCGCGCGGCACCACGGGCACGCGCAGCCGGTGGCACAGCCGCAGGATCGCGATCACCTGCTCCTCGCTGTCGGGCAGCACCACCGCGAGCGGGACCTGGCGATAGGCCGCCAGGCCGTCGCATTCATAGGGGACCGTGTCCTCGGGGCGCGTCAGCAGCGCCGGCTCGGGAAGGATGCGCGCGAGTTCGCGCAGCAGCTCTGCCGTCTGCTCGGGCGACAGCGCGGCGGAGGAGGCCGCGGGGATGGCGGCGTCTTGCGGGGCGTTCATGGCGACTCCTGTATGGCCTCGCGGCGCTGGCGGCGCGGGCGAGGCGGGGACGGCAGACTATAGCGCAGGCCATGCCCGCGCAGCCGCCGCCACACGTGAATTCGGCGCGCCGCGCCGATCAAATCCGTTCATGCCGGGGCGGCATCGCGCCGTGTCTTACCACTCGAGGCTGAGCAGCCAGTCGACGAAGTAGCGGGCCTCGGGCTTGAGCGGCGCCTGTTCGCGCTCGACGATGTAGTAGCCATGCGGCGACTCCGATTCGATATCGAGCAGCCGCACCATCTGGCCCAGCGACAGCCAGTGCCGCGCCATGCGCTGGCGCACCAGGGCCACGCCCTGGTTCGAGGCGACCGCCTCGAGCATGAAGCCGATGTCGTTGAACTGGGGGCCGCTCTGCGGCTCGGGCCAGTCGAGCCCGGCGGTCTCGAACCAGGGCTTCCACGGCTCCAGCGGACTGCGCAGCAGCACCAGATTGGCCAGGTGCTCGGGGCGCGTGATCGAGCGTCCGTCGATCCGTTCATAGTACTCGCGGCCGCAGGCCGGAAACACCGGCTCGACCAGCAGCCGCGTGGTCTTCAGGTCCGGATAGCGTCCCGTGCCATAGCGGATCTCGACGTCGGTGTCCTCGGCCTTCACATCGAGGAAGGGGATGGCCAGCTGCAGTTCCAGGTCGATATGCGGATAGAGCGCGCCGAACTCGGGCAGCCGGGGCACCAGATGCTGGCGGCCGAACGTCGGCGGCGTGGCGACCCGCAGCCGCG
Source organism: Cupriavidus sp. JZ107 (assembly GCF_053903255.1). NCBI lineage: Bacteria > Pseudomonadati > Pseudomonadota > Betaproteobacteria > Burkholderiales > Burkholderiaceae > Cupriavidus > Cupriavidus sp. JZ107. The sequence goes on from NZ_CP096481.1 coordinate 591,464, forward strand.
TGCGCATCTTGTTGTACTCGGGCCGGGCCAGCTCGTTCAGCGACTTGAGCGCGTCCTGCACATTGCGCAGATAGCGGGTGCCGGCCGCGGTCAGCCGCAGCGCGGTGTTGGCGCGCACGAACAGGTCCTCGCCCCACAGCTCCTCGAGATTCTTGATCCGGTGCGACACCGCGCTGGGCGTCACCGACAGCTCCTCGGCCGCGCGGGCGAAGCTGCCCAGCCGCGACGCCGCCTCGAAGGCGATCAGCAGATGGAGCGGCGGGATGCGGTTGAACAGCGCGGCCATGAGCGGGATATCGGTTATGTCGGGTGTTGCTCGCGGGACTCAGCGGCTCGGGCGGAAGATCTTGCCCGGATTGAGGATGCCGTTCGGGTCCAGCGCCCGCTTGATCGCGCGCATCAGGTCCAGCGCGTCCTCCCCATGCTCGCTGACCAGGAAGTCCATCTTGTGCAGGCCGACACCGTGCTCGCCGGTACAGGTACCGCCCATCGCCAGCGCGCGCGAGACGATCGCCGCGTTCAGCGCCTCGGCCTGTTCCAGCTCCTCGGGCTTGTCGGGATCGGTCAGGATCGCCACGTGGAAATTGCCGTCGCCGACGTGGCCCACGATCGGGCAGGGCAGGCCGGACGCGATCAGGTCGCGCTCGGTCTCGACCACGCAGTCGGCCAGCCGCGAGATCGGCACGCAGACGTCGGTGGTCACCGCGCGGCAGCCCGGCTTGAGCTGCAGCATCGCGAAGTAGGCGGTATGGCGGGCGTTCCACAGCCGGCTGCGGTCTTCCGGCCGCGTCGCCCATTCGAAACCCTGGCCGCCATGCTCGGCGGTGATCTGCTGCACGGTCTCGGCCTGCTCGCGCACGCCGGCCTCGGTACCGTGGAATTCGAAGAACAGGTGCGGGCTTTCCGGCAGCGTCAGGCGATCGTGGCGGTTGATCGCGCGGATCGCCAGCGCGTCGACGAACTCGACCCGCGCCACCGGCACGCCGAGCTGGATCGTGTCGATCACGGCCCGCACCGCGCTGCCCATGTCGGGGAAGGCGCAGACCGCGGCCGAGATCGCCTCGGGCTGCGGATACAGCCGCACGGTGATCTCGGTGATGATGCCGAGCGTGCCTTCGCTGCCGACGAACAGCCGGGTCAGGTCGTAGCCGGCCGAGGACTTGCGGGCATGGGTGCCAGTCTTGATCACGCGGCCGTCGGCGGTGACCACGGTCAGCGCCAGCACGTTCTCGCGCATCGTGCCGTAGCGCACGGCGTTGGTGCCCGACGCCCGCGTCGCGCACATGCCGCCAAGCGAAGCGTCGGCGCCCGGGTCGATCGGGAAGAACAGGCCGGTGTCCTTGATCTCCTGGTTCAGCTGCTTGCGGGTGACGCCCGGCTGAACGGTAACGGTCAGGTCTTCCGGCTGCACCGCCAGCACCTGGTTCATCTGCGACAGGTCCAGGCTGATGCCGCCGGCCACGGCCAGCAAATGGCCCTCCAGCGACGAGCCCGCGCCGTAGGGAATCAGCGGCACGCCATGGGCGTTGCACAGCCTGGCGACCTCGGCGACTTCCTCGGTGCTGTGGGCGAACACGACGGCATCGGGCGGGGCCGGCGGAAACGGCGATTCGTCGCGCCCGTGGTGATCGCGCACGCCGGCCGACGTGGTGAAGCGCTCGCCGAAGCGCGCCTGCAGGGCGTCGGCCACTTCCGGCGGCAGCGGACGGCGGGTCAGGGCGGTGTGGGGCGTGGGATGGTTCATGCTGGTCTCCGGCGAGGCTGGGCGGGCTGGCTTTGCCTTGGCTGGCCGCGGTGGCCATGAATGGTCGTCATTCTGGGCGACCGTCGAGCCGCTGCCCTTTGTCTGGATGCGGCCGCGCGCGGGCGGCCGGGTGTTGCGGACCCCGTTATTCTACGCCGCGTGCATGCCGCGCCATAATGCGGCTTCGACAGGGAGAACTTCCATGGGCAATCGATTGAGCCGGATCGCGACCCGCACGGGCGATGCGGGCACCACGGGGCTGGGCGACGGCAGCCGCACCGGCAAGGACAGCCTGCGTATCGCCGCGATCGGCGAGGTGGACGAACTGAACGCGCAGCTCGGGGTGCTGCTGGCCGAGGCGCTGCCCGACGACATCCGCGCCGCGCTGCTGCATATCCAGCACGACCTGTTCGATCTGGGCGGCGAGCTGTCGATCCCCGGGTACACGCTGGTCAAGCCCGAGCAGGTCGCCCAGCTCGACGACTGGCTCGCGCACTACAACGCCGATCTGCCGCGGCTGGCCGAATTCATCCTGCCGGGCGGCACCCGCGCCGCGGCGCTCGCCCATGTCTGCCGCACCGTCTGCCGGCGCGCAGAACGGGCGCTGGTCGCGCTGGGCGCCGTCGAAGCGGTCAACGAGGCGCCCCGCCAGTACCTGAACCGGCTGTCGGACCTGCTGTTCGTGCTGGCGCGCGTCGCCAACCGGGCCGGCGGGCAGACCGACGTGCAGTGGCAACGCGGCCGCAAGAATTGATTTGACATAAGTGACGATTCGGGCGGATTCTCGCCCCGGCGGCGCCCGAGCCGGGGCGCCCTAAAAACCAACAAAATTACTCGGATTTGCCGGCTCCGCCCTTGAAAAGGTGCCGGCCGGCCACACTTCGGCCTCAGGTTGAGTTGAGGCCGCGCGGATAGCGATGGCTCAAGAGGAGAGAATAAATGGGTAAGATCATCGGTATCGACCTCGGTACCACCAACAGCTGCGTCTCGATCATGGAGGGCAACACCCCCAAGGTGATCGAGAACTCGGAAGGGGCGCGTACCACCCCCTCGGTCATCGCCTACATGGAAGACGGCGAGATCCTGGTCGGCGCCCCCGCCAAGCGCCAGGCAGTGACCAATCCCCGCAACACCCTGTACGCCGTCAAACGGCTGATCGGCCGCAAGTTCGAAGAGAAGGAAGTCCAGAAGGACATCGGGCTGATGCCGTACTCGATCGTCAAGGCCGACAACGGCGACGCCTGGGTGTCGGTGCGCGACCAGAAGCTGGCCCCGCCGCAAGTCTCGGCCGAAGTGCTGCGCAAGATGAAGAAGACCGCCGAGGACTACCTCGGCGAGCCGGTGACCGAAGCGGTCATCACCGTGCCGGCGTACTTCAACGACGCCCAGCGCCAGGCCACCAAGGACGCGGGCCGCATTGCCGGCCTGGAAGTCAAGCGCATCATCAACGAGCCGACCGCGGCCGCGCTGGCCTTCGGCATGGACAAGAACGAGAAGGGCGACCGCAAGATCGCGGTGTATGACCTCGGCGGCGGTACCTTCGACATCTCGATCATCGAGATCGCGGACGTCGACGGCGAGAAGCAGTTCGAAGTGCTGTCGACCAACGGCGACACCTTCCTCGGTGGCGAGGACTTCGACCAGCGCCTGATCGACTACATCATCGGCGAGTTCAAGAAGGAGCAGGGCGTCGACCTGTCCAAGGACGTGCTCGCGCTGCAGCGCCTGAAGGAAGCCGCCGAAAAGGCCAAGATCGAACTGTCGAGCTCGCAGCAGACCGAGATCAATCTGCCGTACATCACGGCCGATGCCTCGGGTCCGAAGCACTTGAACCTGAAGATCACCCGCGCCAAGTTCGAAGCGCTGGTCGAGGAACTGATCACCCGCACCATCGAACCGTGCCGCATCGCGATCAAGGACGCGGGCGTCAAGGTCAGCGACATCGACGACGTGATCCTGGTCGGCGGCATGACCCGCATGCCGAAGGTGCAGGAGCAGGTGCGCGAATTCTTCGGCCGCGACGCGCGCAAGGACGTGAACCCGGATGAAGCCGTGGCGGTTGGCGCGGCGATCCAGGGCTCGGTGCTGTCCGGCGATCGCAAGGACGTGCTGCTGCTCGACGTGACCCCGCTGTCGCTGGGCATCGAGACGCTGGGCGGCGTGATGACCAAGATGATCAGCAAGAACACCACGATCCCGACCAAGCATGCGCAGGTGTTCTCGACGGCCGACGACAACCAGCCGGCGGTGACGATCAAGGTCTACCAGGGTGAGCGCGAGATGGCCAGCGGCAACAAGCTGCTGGGCGAGTTCAACCTGGAAGGCATCGCTCCGGCGCCGCGCGGCATGCCGCAGATCGAGGTGTCGTTCGACATCGACGCCAACGGCATCCTGCACGTCGGCGCCAAGGACAAGGCGACCGGCAAGGAAAACCGGATCACCATCAAGGCCAACTCGGGTCTGTCGGAAGAAGAGATCCAGCGCATGGTCAAGGACGCCGAGGCCAATGCCGAGGAAGACCGCAAGGCCCGCGAACTGGCCGATGCGCGCAACCAGGCCGATGCGCTGGTGCACTCGACCCGCAAGGCGCTGACCGAGTACGGCGACAAGCTGGAGTCGGGCGAGAAGGAAAAGATCGAGGCTGCGATCAAGGAACTGGAAGACGCCGCACGCGGCGGCGACAAGACCGAGATCGACGCCAAGGTCGCGGCGCTGTCCGAAGTCAGCCAGAAGCTGGGCGAGAAGGTCTACGCCGACATGCAGGCCAAGGCGGGTGAAACCGGCGCCGCCGGTGCTGGTGCCGGCGCTGGCGCGGCCGGCGGTGCGCACGACGCGCAGCCGCAGGACGACAACGTCGTGGATGCCGAGTTCAAGGAAGTCAACGACAAGAAGTAATGCGACGGACATGGGATGGCGCGGGCCTTGCGCCGGCGCCATGCCAGTCCCGACGCCGGGCGGCGGATATCGGACCAAGCGCGGACCTGCGGGCCGGCGCCGTCGGATTTCCCCGCTCGGCTTTTTGCTATTCGTCGACCGGCGCGCATTGCGCGCGGGTCGGCCAATCAGGGTTTGAGCCACCATGGCAAAACGTGACTACTACGAAGTGCTCGGGGTGGGCAAGAACGCGAGCGACGACGACATCAAGAAGGCGTATCGCAAGCTCGCGATGAAGTACCACCCGGACCGCAATCCGGACAGCAAGGATGCGGAGGAGAAATTCAAGGAGGCCAAGGAGGCCTACGAGATGCTCTCCGACCCCGAAAAGAAGGCGGCCTACGACCAGTACGGCCACGCGGGCGTGGACCCGAACATGGCGGGCGGCTTCGGCGGTGCCCAGGGCTACGGCGGCTTCGCCGAGGCCTTCGGCGATATCTTCGGCGACATCTTTGGCCAGGCAGCCGGGGGCCGGCAACGCGGCGGTCCGCAGGTCTATCGCGGCGCCGACCTGCGCTACAGCATGGAGATCACGCTCGAGCAGGCCGCGCACGGCCACGAGGCGCAGATCCGCGTACCGCACTGGGACGACTGCGATCACTGCCACGGCAACGGCGCCGAGCCGGGCTCGCACGTCGAGACCTGCCCCACTTGTAAAGGCATCGGCCAGGTCCGCGTGTCGCAGGGCTTCTTCACGATGCAGCAGACTTGCCCGAAGTGCCACGGCACCGGCAAGTACATCCCCAAGCCGTGCGTCAAATGCCACGGCCAGGGCAAGATCAAGACGCAGAAGACCCTCGAGGTCAAGATCCCGGCCGGCATCGACGAAGGCATGCGGATCCGCTCGACCGGCAACGGCGAACCCGGCATCAACGGCGGCCCTCCGGGCGACCTCTATGTCGAGGTCCATATCAAGCCGCACCCGGTGTTCGAACGCGACGGTGACGATCTGCATTGCCAGATGCCGATCTCGTACGCCACCGCCGCGCTGGGCGGCGACCTCGAAGTGCCGACGCTGAACGGCAAGGCCAGCTTCCCGGTCCCCGAAGGCACCCAGACCGGCCGCACCTTCCGCCTGCGCGGCAAGGGCATCAAGGGCGTCCGCTCCGGCACGCCGGGCGACCTCTACGTGCACGTCAACGTCGAGACGCCGGTCAAGCTGACCGAAGCCCAGAAGGAGCTGCTGCGCCAGTTCGACCGCTCGGTGCACGAAGGCGGCTCGCGGCATAGTCCGCAGGAGCAGTCTTGGTTGGATAAGGTCAAGAGTTTTTTTAGTTGAAGCTGGAACCGCCGCGTTTGGAACCAACCGCGTTTGATCGTAGCAAACGAAAGCCGCGCCCTCGTCAGGGGCGCGGCTTTTTTGTATGCGAAGCCGGTTCGGCCGGCTTTATGCCTCAGTCAGACAAGGCTACACGCGAGTAGGGAGCAGCTGCGGTTGGGATGATCGCACTCCGTGCCGGCCTGGTAGTCACTCTGCTTCGGTGGTTTCTGATCAATTTCCTTCGGCTCAACGAAGTGGAAGCGCTCAAGATCTTCCCGCCGTGTGGTACCGGGATCGTAGCCAGGTGCGACGACGTAGAAGATGTCATGGAATGCCTCTTCCGCGAATCGATAGTCTTCGAATTGCTCTGGGATGCCCAGCGATATCCCGCGTCTTTCCGCCGCCAGGAGACGCAGCTTGTAGTGATTTGTCGATAGGTAGTAGGGAGGGCCCATCTCCAGGTTCGCGCACATCAGCGAGATGTTTTCCCTGTAGCGCTCGCTAAGTTGCCACCCGTCCTTCGCCAATAGATCTTCGGCGTCACAGTAGAAGCCAGGCTTGAGTTGCGAGGTGGATGGCACGACTGGGAGGCCTGGAAAGTGACGTTGCAGAAAGCGCCCCTTGGGTCCGGGGCCGTATAGCAAATCGAAGTCTTCCATGTCGATGACACCAGTGAACAGTCCTGCAACGAGCACGATGTCCAGCTTTGAATCGATCAATGGTAGCTTTCCAGCGTCCGCTGCCGGAATGCCTAACGTTACCAGGTGGTGGGGCTTTATCCCTTTGGGATGATCGGAATCTGTACTGGTATGTTGTAAAAACAGATCCAGTGTATTGAAGAATGTTTTACGGGAGATCCTGTCCGCCGCATATGCCGACGCAAGCAACATGATGGCGGGCATGCCAAGGTGGTAAATGTGTGCACCATGTAGCGACAGCTTTCGTGCTTTCAGTACTTTCACCATTGACGCGGCGCTCATGGATGAAGCGCTAGGCGCTTCATCCGCGCTGCCAGTGGATGCCATAGAAGGGCCGCGCAAGGACATAGCGAATCGCTGCAATGGCGCCCTGTCGAATAGCGGCGTATCGGAAGACGGTGTGTCGGTGCAGACGCGTGAAATGAAGGCCGATGCCCGGCGTGCATGCTCCACGGGATTAATGACCGTGAAGGGTGTTGAACGATTGGCTGAACTGGAGGGGTTAAGCTTCGTCATGGTGAGGTTCCTGGGTGAGATTAGGGTTCCGATGCGGATCCAGCGTAAGCGAACAATGGATGCCTCACGCATCGACCCGATCGAACGCATGGGCTTGTCATAGAGCGGGCCCATATACAAAGTTGGAGCCGGTCTGCTCCTTGCCCGATGTGTCTGTCTCCTCCGGATTCCTCTTAGTGGGCGCAACCACGCGAGCGCTAAACCAGAGGAGCTCTGAGGATAGCGACACCGATCGTGCTGTGGTGAGCAATGCACTGCCATGGACGCCAATCTGCGTATCGAGATGGTTTGCGGCATAGACGCCAAATCCACCGAGTTCGTAATGATCATCCGTGTTGAGCAAGATCCAGCACTGCCGCGCCAGCGCGTAGTGAGTGGCCAAATGACTAAAGGGGCCGTTCATGCTCTCCAGCCCTTGCGATAGCGCTGTGAGTGCATTGAGTTCCGCCAGCTTGCTTTCCTTTAAATGCCGACGGACCATATAGCTCTGATTCGAATGACGCGCGTGCAGCCGTAAATATTGAAGTCGTTCGTCGAGTGTCCAACGTTCGAGCCGCTGGAGCGGCGCGTTGTATCGATCCCAGTGCCGCCGTACTTCGGGTGTATTCAGATGCGCGATCAGATCGTCGACATCGCGAAAGACGATATCCCAGGCAAACGAAGACTGCGCGATGCCGTCCCGCGTTTCCCGCCGAATGAAATGATGAACGCCGCATTCACGAAAGGTCGCGATCACGCCCACCATCGGCCCGCTGGCCAATCCGCTCGTCAAGTGGCGGGTCAAACGTGCCGGCAGCACCGTCGCGAGAAGGCGCAGCGCCGCGCTATACCGAGAGCCGGTGCCCATACCGTGAACGTCCAGTCGTGCGGACCCGGTCAGGTCGACGCGGCTCTGCTGATGCAGCCGATCCGTTTCCTTGGCCAGGCGCGCATTGACAGCGATCTCGACAACGCCGCCGATCGCGTTGGCGCCGACCCCGGCCGAGATTCCGGCGGCCACGCTGGTATTTGCAGTTCGATTCTCGAATACGTTCAATGCCAGTGCGCCGCGCAGCAGCAGCTCAAAGCACTGCAAGCACAACTCTCGTAGCGCACGCTGCGGATCTGGTGTGGCCGATTTAACGGCCCGATCCTTGGCCAGCTTCTGAGCCAAGCGTTGGCCGAAGAGGACGTCGATGGCTTGCTGGCCTGCCTGCACCCAATCGCGCGAACCCGGTGTGGGCGGCGTGCGAATGGCGATGCCGAACTCGAAGGCGTAGCCATTGGCGTGGTGCGCGTCGAGGCCGATCCGCAGTGCCACGGGCGTGTTGACGGTAATACCCGCACCCGCCTGGCCAATTTCGCTCCGAGCTTCGCTCACCATCATGGTCTCTCCGCCAACCGAACTGCCGATGATTCCGAAGGTCTGCGTGTGCGCCGCGTTTTGTTCGTGCGAGAACGAGAAACCGATCGAAGGCGCGGCCCCGGCCAGCACGATCGCCGGGCCCATTTCGACCCCGACGGAGACGCTTATACCTGCGGTTCGCGTTACGCTGCCCGACGCACCGGCGCCAAGATTGGCATCGAAGAGATGCCTAGCAATCCGCCGGAAGTCCTCACGGCTTCGCGGCGATTCCGGCAATGAGACATCGGCATCAATTTTGTCCCGGCCCGCCCTGATCATCGCCACAACGTTGCGATATTGTTGAAAGCGACGGCTGATCTCCCATGGTTCAGCAGGCTGTGCCTTTTCCGGTAATCCCGCCGGCTCTGATGCGGCTGTCGATTCCGCGGGCACGATACCCGTTTCAACCGCCCACGCTTGGATCAAGTCGAGATCGATATGCGTAATCTCGGCAAGTTCCTTTTCAAGTGTTTGGCGATGCGAGTGCAGCCCGGGAAGCTCGACTAGATCACTGATTACCGCGCTTCTGAGTGTATTGGTGACCGTATAGGCATGCATGCGTATGCCAAGCTCAGTACAGGACGCCCAATGCGTCAGCAGGCTGGACCGCACGAGGTTGAGTAATCCTTGCTTGGTCTGTCCGAAGGCTTCGTCCGTGCCGCCGAGCCATGCTTGACGAAGGCGATCGAGTTGGATTTCGGGAAATTGGGCTTGGAATGCTTCAACATGCGCCGCGACTTGATGCAGTGCCATTCTCTTGCTCGGCACATCCAATTCGCGGGCAAGTCGCGCCAGATCCGCAGCAGAGTAAAGCTGAATGCCTTCAGTGATATCGATTATGCGCGCGACATCATCCAGTCGAGTTATGACGCTTTCAAACTTCGAGTCCACCGCCGCTTCAGACTCTCGCGCCAGACCAAGCCTCCTGATCTCATCTCGCAAGAGCAGGGCATCTCGCAATAGCCCCTCATGTCTCCGCAATGGCACGCCTGCAACCATTTTCATGTGCAGCACTAACAGTCGAGTCATGCGGCCGAACGCCGCCTGATGATCCTCGCTTTGCTGTGTCACGGTCCTGCGCGTTGCACCTCGTGTCAACGGGTGGCCTAGGACAAACGCAAGCGGGGATTCGTCGGGTATGAGACGACCGACCAAGCCGGTATCAGGGGCCACGTCGTCGTGGGGAAGCCACTCCACGATCAACTTGTTGAGAAGCCGCTGAAACTGTGCGAGCAGGCCGTCGTCCAAATCATCACGGAAGCCATTCCGCCATAACGCCAGCGCCATCGCTTCGTCCTTGTCCAGCGGTAGCGCCAGCAACGAGCCGGTCTCGACCCGATGCCTTGCTGCCTGGCGTTGCGCCTTCAGCCAGGCCGAATCCGCGTGCTCGCGGACCGTCAACAATTTGACGGCCGCCAATAGCGCGCGATAGGCGAGCCGATTGGCGCGGGGGTGATTGGCTTGCATAAGCATGGCGGCCGCATATTCGGCGGCCCTGAGTGGATGGCCGGTCAGGGCACGCAGTGCATTTCGCGCATCCACCACGCTTCCAATGATCGCGCCCCTTTTGGGCGAATCCGCTGCTTCGAGCTGGTTCTCGCTGGCGGCAATCAGGTGATCGCACGATTGAAAATAGATTCTCAGCGCGGCATGCCACTGGTGCACGGCTTCCGCTGGCAAGTCAGGCGGCGACCCGATGAGGCCGCACAATACCTGGAAGCCCAGTTCGCATCTCGCCAGCCGGCGCGCTGCCTGCCAGCATTGGACGACCGGCTCTCCGCCACTATTCAGCTGATGCCACGGTGTGCGCAACATGTCGAGCAGGGCGATTGCTTGCTGGGGCGAACGCCGCAGAGGCTGCAAGTCGTCGGAGATGTCGGTCGAAATGGCGTTGCCGAGCAGCAGTAGTATTGCTCGGCGCACCAGGGGCGAGCTATCGGCAGGGATTGACGCGCTGGAAGATCGACGTGCGGTTGCTTCCAACGCGGCGAACAGGCTGGCGAAGGCAGTCGGGTCTGCGTCGGCGTGGTCGAATGCGGCCATCAACTCCGCTTCGCATGCCGCATCATCAAGGGGCCGGGGCGGCGCGGCATCGTGACTGCCCTGTGCTGCTTGGGGAACGAGTCGGCAAGCAGCGTTGTCGCGCAACACGCGATCACGATCGCTCAGCGGTCTGGAGGCTGTGGGAACTGCAATTTCACGTGCTCGCCGGGGGCAATGATTCGCGAGATGGTCGTGCACATAGTCAGATTCGCTTTCCGTGGTCCGGTGGCCCGGGACATCGATCGTGATGGACGGCGTAGCCATCAAGGGCGGTCCTTTCGCATTCTCCTGCCCATCCGGAAACCGCAACCAGCTTTCCACCGTCTTGCCGATCCGGTAGGACCGGCTCCCTACGCCGCGGAGCTGAAAAAAATCCGCAACGCGGTGAGTGAAAAACTCCTTGATGGCCTGAATCAATCGCGCCGCGGGCGTCAGGTCTTCGATATCGAGACGGCAGACCTGAATGCCAAACTGGTGTGTCCTGATTACCAGGTATTCGTGACCCTCGACCCGTACATTGAGGCAGCCGATATCGCCTTCGCGAACCCGGAGTATCCGTTCCTTCTTCGACCTTGGGATGGTGGCCAAGTCCTCGAGGCGCGCACACTGGATGAATGAGGTGCTGTCTCCCATTTCTCCCTCGTAGCGGTTTCAGTCCCGTGCGGCATGCACGGGTGGCGGTCCCGTTTTTTGCGTCATCTCTGCGGATGGCATGGCGGCAACGATCCGCGCATTGCACGGAGGCCGCTATAAAAAACGGTGGAGACTTGTTTTTGCCGGTAACGACGAAGGGAACCGCCGTGTGGGAAGGCAAGCCGACGGCGGTGCCGCGCGGTGCTTTTTGCAAGGAATTGGCGCGAAGCTCTGGCCGCGGGCGATAATGTCGGCTCTCCCTTAGGCCCGCCCCCGCCGCCATGCCCGTGGCGCTCTCTTGTCCCTTGCTGCCCGATGTCCCCGTTGTCTCCTTGCCCAGGCTCTTCCGCGTCGTCCGCCTTACCTCGGATCGACGAAGGCGCCCCATTCGTACTGCTCGACGACGCCAGCGAGGCGGCGGCGATGTGCCGGCTCTACGCCGACCACATGCGGACGGACGTCGTGCCGGCGGGTGAATTGGAAGAACTCGAGACAAGACTCGGAGAGGGGTGGAAAGCCGGCTGGCATGCCTGCCTGTTCGCCCCGTATGAATTCGGTGCGCCGCTGGTCCGAGTGCCGACGCTCGCACAGCCCAATGTCGACAATCCGTTCGCCGACGGCGCCATGCGCGTGCTGTGGTTTGCCTCGAAAACGGTGTGCGATGCGGCGACTGTTCAATGCTGGCTGGAAGCGCAATCCGACGCCAGTACGCCCGCTGGCGCGATGCAAGTCCGATCGGACACCGACGAAGCGAGCTTCCACGCGGCCATCGCGCGCATCCACCAATGGATCGAGGCCGGGCACACCTATCAGGTCAACTTCACGCAGCGTCTGCGCTTCGAAGCGTTTGGCGATCCGATCGCCTTCTATCGGGATCTGCGCCGCGCGCAGCCTGTGCCATATGGCGCGCTGGCCCGGCTGCCTGGCGATCGGTGGGTGTTGTCGCTATCGCCTGAGCTGTTCTTCCGCCACGATGGCGGCGGCCAGCTGGTGACCCGGCCGATGAAGGGCACCGCGTTGCGCAGCGGCGAGCCGGAGCGCGATGCGCAAGCCGCCGCTGCGCTGGCGGCCGACGCCAAGAACCGGGCCGAAAACGTGATGATCGTGGATCTGCTGCGCAACGACCTAGGCCGGGTCGCGCAGCCGGGTACGGTGCGGGTGCCAGAGCGCTTTGCCGTGCAGCCATTCGGGCAGGTGCTGCAGATGACCTCGACCGTCACCGCCAGCGCGCGCGCCGGGACCACGCTTGCCGGTCTGCTCGCTGCGCTGTTTCCGTGCGGCTCGATCACCGGTGCGCCGAAGCGCCGGACCATGGAGATCATCGCCGAACTGGAGCGTGCGCCGCGCGGACTCTATACCGGGTCGATCGGCTGGCTCGATGCGCCGGACCCGGGCGAGACGCTGGGGCGGATGGCCTTGTCGGTGGCGATCCGCACGCTGGTGCTCGGTCCACGCCGCGACGACGGCTTGCGCGCCGGCGAAATGGGCGTGGGCAGCGGCATCGTGCACGACAGCGTCGCCGCCGACGAATACGCGGAGTGCGGCTGGAAGGCGCGCTTTCTGACGGGACACGATCCCGGCTTCACACTGATCGAGACGATGCGGGTCGAGCAGGGCCGTTGCCTGCGGCTCGATGCGCACGTTGCCCGGTTACGGGCCTCTGCGGCGTGTCTTGGTTTTCACTTCGACGAGGAAGAGGCGCGCGATGCGATGACGAAAGCGGCGGCGGCCCTGGCACAAGGCCCCGCACGTCTGCGAGTCACGCTGGACAAGGCCGGAACGTTGCAAATGACAAGCGGCGCGCTGGTCCCGCTGCAGCCAGGGCCGGTCGGCCTGATCGTCGCCGGCACCGCCTTGCCGGTCGCCGACCCCTTGCGCCGGCACAAGACCAGCGCGCGCGAAACGTTCGATGCCGGCTGGCGCGAGGCGGAGCGCGTCGGCGCCTTCGACAGCCTGTTCTTCAACACGCGCGACGAACTGCTGGAAGGAGGACGCAGCTCGGTATTCGTTCGCGTCGACGGCCGCTGGCTGACGCCGCCGCTGGCGGCGGACATCCTGCCGGGCGTAATGCGGGACGCGGTGTTGCGCGATGGCGAGGCCTATCTGGGCGGCCCGGTCAAGGAGAGCCCGATCACCCGCGAGATGTTGCTGGATGCCGACGACCTCGCGATCGCCAATTCGTTGCGCGGCGTACTGCTCGCCACGCTGATGCCCTGACGATGTCCTAGCGGTGGTGGGTGTCCAGCCGCCCGTCGGTCAGTTTCCAGCGCACCACGCCGGGCAGATTGATCAGGTCGCGGTCGTGGCAGATCATCACCACGGTGCGGCCCTCGGCGGCGAGTTCGCGCACCAGCGCGATCACCTGTTCGCGCGCGTGGCCATCCAGGTTGGAGGTCGGCTCGTCGAGCAGCAGCAGGTCGGGCTCCAGCACCTTGGCGCGGGCCAGCGCGACGCGCTGGATCTCGCCGCCGGACAGACGGTCGGGCGCGGTGTCCTGGACATGCGTGATGCCGGCCCAGCCGAGGGCGGCGCCGACACGCCGGGCGACTTCGTCGGCCGGCAGTCCGCGCGCATGCAGCCCGTAGGCGATGTTCTCGCGCACCGAGGTGCGGAACAGGTACGGATGCTGATGCATGTAGGCGATGCGCTGGCGCAGCGCCGGCGGCAGCGGGTCCAGCGCGGCGCTGCACGGCTTGCCGTCCGCGCCGGTCCAGTCGACGGTGGCGCCCGGCGCCCGTTCGAGGCCGGCGATCATCCGCAGCAGCGTGGTCTTGCCCGCACCGTTGACGCCGGTCAGCACCACCGCGGTTGCGCGCGGAAAGGCCAGCGCGTCGATATCGAACAGCGCCCGCGCTCCGATGCGGCGGCGCAGCCCGCGCACCACCAGCAGCGGCGGCGACAGCGCGTCCGCGGCGGCGCGGTTCCGATCCGGTTCCGGTGCGTTCATCGGCGAAATCCTCCGGCGCCCTGCAGCCACGCCAGCAGCACGTTGACCAGCAGGGCCAGGGCCACCAGCACGATGCCCAGCGCGATGCCTTGGGCGAACTCCCCCTTGCTGGTTTCCAGCGCGATCGCGGTGGTGATGGTGCGGGTCGAGCCTTCGATATTGCCACCGATCATCAGCGCCGAGCCGACCTCGGCGATCACGCGGCCGAAGCCGGCGACCACGGCCGCCATCAGGCCGAAGCGCAGCTCGCGCAGCACCGTGAAGAAGGTACGCCAGGCGCCAGCGCCCAGCACCCTGGCGGTTTCGCGCAGCCGCGCGTCGGCGCCCTGCAGCGTCGACAGCGCGAACGCCAGCACCACCGGAAAGCCGATCACGGCCTGGCCGATCACCATGCCGGTCGGCGTGAACAGCAGCCCGAGGCTGCCGAGCGGCCCCTGGCGCGTCAGCAGCAGATAGAGGATCAAGCCAACCAGCACGGTCGGAAACGACAGGAAGGCCTGCGCCAGCACCACTACCAGCCGCCGGCCGGGAAAGTCATGGGTGGCGATCAGGTAGGCGGCACCGACCGCGGGCACGGTGGCGATCGCCAGCCCGGCGAGGGCGATCTTCAGCGATGTCCAGACGATCTCCCACAGCGCGGGATCGCCGCCGGCCAGCAGGGCAAAGGCGGTCGCGGTGGCCGCGCCGATCTCCATCGGGCGGCGTCAGGCCGTGAAGGTGTGTTCGGGCGCGGGGAAGCTGCCGTCCTTGACCGCGGCGATATAGGCGCGGATGGCGCCCTCGATCGAGGTCTGGCCTTCCATGAAGTTGCGCACGAACTTGGCCTTGCGGCCCGGATAGATGTTCAGCATGTCCTGCAGCACCAGCACCTGGCCCGAGCAGTCCACGCCGGCGCCGATGCCGATGGTCGGGATCTCCAGCTGGCTGGTCACGGTGGCGGCCAGCGCGGCCGGCACCGCTTCCATCACGATCAGCTGGGCGCCCGCGCTCTGCAAGGCCTCGGCGTCGCGGCGCAGCTGGGCCGCGCTGGCGTCGGTCTTGCCCTGTACCTTGAAGCCGCCGAAGGCATGCACGGACTGCGGCGTCAGCCCGATATGCGCACACACCGGAATGCTGCGCTCGACCAGGAAGCGAACGGTCGGCGCCAGCCACTCGCCGCCTTCGAGCTTGACCATCTGCGCGCCGGCGCGCATCAGCGTCGCGGCGCTGGCGAAGGCCTGCTCGGGCGTGCCGTAGGTGCCGAACGGCAGGTCGCTGACCACCAGCGCGGTCTGGTTGCCGCGCGCCACGCATTCGGTGTGGTACGCCATCTGTTCGAGCGTGACGGGCAGCGTGGTCTGCTGGCCCTGCATCACGTTGCCCAGCGAATCGCCGATCAGGATCACCTCGACGCCGCAGTGGTCGAGCAGCGCGGCGAAGCTCGAGTCGTAGGCGGTCAGCATCACGATCTTTTCGCCGGCGGCGCGCATCGCCTGCAGCTTGGGGATGGTGATGGACTTGCGGGAGGGTTCCAGGAGATAGCTCATCGATGTGCCTCGGAGGTCCGCTTGCCGGCGCCCGCGACGGGCGGCGCGTTCAGCTGCGGAAGATGAAATAGACGGCACCCACCATGCACAGCGCCGCCCACACGTAGTCCCACTTGAAGCTCTGCTGCATGTACAGCAGCGAGAACGGCACGAACACCGTCAGCGTGATCGCTTCCTGCAGGATCTTCAGTTGCGCCAGCGAGATGCCATGCTGGAAGCCGATCCGGTTGGCCGGCACCTGCAGCATGTATTCGAACAGCGCGATACCCCAGCTGACGATGGCCGCGATATACCAGGGGCGGCTGCTCAGGTCCTTCAGGTGGCCGTACCACGCGAAGGTCATGAACACATTGGACAGCGTCAGCAGGCCTGTGGTCAGGAGGAACGGAGAGATTCCGTTTGGCGCGTACATTGGCAGAAGGAGACCTTGTCGATGCGCTGGCCCGCGACCGCGGGCAGATGGTCGGCGGCGCGGCCCAGGCCCGGAATCACCAGGTCGGGTTCGAGTTCGAGCAGCGGCACCAGCGTGAACGCGCGCGCCGCCACGCGCGGATGCGGCACGGTCAGCTGCGCGCCATCATGCATTTCGTCGCCGAACACCAGCAGGTCCAGGTCCAGCGTGCGCGGTGCATTGCGGAAGGGCCGCTCGCGGCCGAACTGGTCCTCGATATGGTGGCAGATGACCAGCAGCTGGGCGGCGGTGAAGCTGGTCTCCAGCTTGACCACCGCGTTGTAGTAATCGTCGCCGCCGGCATCGACCGGCGCGCTGCGGTACAGCGAGGATCGCGCCACGATGCGGATGCCGACCTGCTGCGCCAGGCAGACGATGGCGTCCTTGACGGCTTGTTTTGCGTCGCCCAGGTTGGCGCCGATGCCGATGAAGGCCAGTGTCATTCGGTTTCCTCCGGCTGGCCGCGCCTGCCGCCTTGCTGCTCGGCTGCCGCGTCCATCTCATCCCGGGGGGAAACTTTATCCGATTTCCGTGCCGGCCGCCGACGGCGCTTCTTGCGCGCGGGACCTTCGCTGCCGGCGGTGCCGGAGGCGCGTGCCGCTTCGATCAGATTCTCGCGGCCTTCCGAATCGGCGTTCTGGAAGTCCTGCCACCAGGTCGCCAGTTCGGCCGGCATTTCGCCGGCCTCGCAGCGCAGCTGCAGGAAGTCGAAGCCGGCGCGAAAGCGCGGCGATTCCAGCAGCCGGAACGGCATGCGGCCGACGCGCTTTTCGAAACGCGGCTGCATGCCCCAGATGTCCCGCATGTCGGTGACGAAGCGGCGCTGGATCGCCAGCTGGCCGGTCTGGCGCTCGAGCACGTCATCCATCGCCGCATTGAGCGCCGCGATCGGGTGCTCGCCGCCCTCGCGCAGCGACTTCCAGCGCTGCAGCACGTGGTGCCACAGCAGCGCGGCGAACAGGAAGCCGGGGGAGACCGGCTTGCCGGCCTGCACGCGGCGGTCGGTATTGTCCAGCGCCAGCTGCACGAAGCGCTGGCCCAGCGGCTGTTCGATCGCGACATCAAGCAGCGGCAGCAGGCCCTTGTGCAGGCCGGCCTTGCGCAGCTCCTGCAGCGAGGCCCAGGCATGGCCGGACATCAGCAGCTTGAGCATCTCGTCGAACAGGCGCGCGCTCGGCACGTTGTGGATCAGCGAGGCCAGGTCGGCGATCGGCTGGCGCGTGGCCTCGTCGATGTCGAAGCCGGTCTTGGCGGCGAACCGCACGACGCGCAGCATCCGCACCGGGTCCTCGCGGTAGCGGGTGACCGGGTCGCCGATCATCCGCAGCGTGCGCGCCCGCATGTCCTCCATGCCGTGGTGGTAGTCGTGCACGGTCTGCTCGGCCGGGTCGTAGTACATCGCGTTGATGGTGAAGTCGCGCCGTTCGGCGTCCTCCGCCTGCGAGCCCCAGACGTTGTCGCGCAGCACCCGGCCGGATGCGTCGATCGCATGGGTCTTGTTGTCCAGTTCGGCGCGCTTGAGCCGGCGGCCCTCGGGCAGCGTTTCGCTGGCCACCGCGTCGACCAGCGCGCGGAAGGTCGACACCTCGATGATTTCCTGCTCGCGTCCGCCGTAGAAGGTCACGTGCACGATCTGGAAGCGCCGGCCGATGATGCGCGAGCGGCGGAACAGCGCCTGCACCTGCTCGGGCGTGGCGTTGGTCGCCACGTCGAAGTCCTTGGGCTTGATGCCGAGCAGCAGGTCGCGCACGGCGCCGCCGACGATGAAGGCCTGGTAGCCGGCCTGCTGCAGCGTGCTGGTGACCTTGACCGCGTTGCGCGACAGCAGCGTGGGATCGATCTGGTGCTCGTCGGCGGTGATGATGCGCGGCGTGTGGGCGCGGCCGAGGCGTCGCTGCTTGGGCCCGGGCTTGCCCAGCAGCCGGTTGATAAGCTTCTTGATCACGTCAGAACAGGTCCATGATGCGCCAGCCGGCCGCGGCGGCATGATGGCGGAGGCGCTCGTCCGGGTTGGTGGCGATCGGTTCGGTGACCTTGGCCAACAGCGGCAGGTCGTTCATCGAGTCGCTATAGAAGGTGGTGGTGGCGAAGTCCTGCCAGCGCGCGCCCTGTTCCTTCAGCCAGGCTTCGACGCGGGCGATCTTGCCTTCGCGAAAGCTCGGGATGCCGAACACTTCGCCGGTGTAGGCGCTCTCGGCCAGGCCGTCGGCGGTGGCCGGCTCGGTGGCGATCAGGTGCTTGATGCCGAAGGCGGCGGCGATCGGCGCGGTGACGAAGCTGTTGGTCGCCGTGACGATCGCGCACAGGTCGCCGGCATCCAGATGCTTGTAGACCAGCGCGCGAGCCTGCGGCGTGATGGCCGGCTCGATCACTTCATGCATGAATTGCTGGCGCCAGGCGTTCAGGCGCTCGCGCGGATGGGCGGCCAGCGGGGCCAGCGCGAACTTCAGGAAGGCCTGGATATCGAGGGTGCCGGCCTTGTAGTGGCCGTAGAACTCGTCGTTCTTGCGGCGGTAGGTTTCCTCGTCGACCACGCCGAGACGGACCAGAAAGCGGCCCCATTCGTGGTCGCTGTCGGTCGGGATCAGGGTGTGGTCGAGGTCGAACAATGCCAGATTCATGGGCGGCGATTTTACCTTAAGGGGATGACGGCCGGCTCGGCGGCCGATTGCAGGGAGCGTGCCAGGGCGCGGGCCGGGTGCGGACCTGGCGAGGGCTTTTGGCCGGCCCGCGCGCTATTCACGCAATTCGGCGAACATTTCGCGCAACAGCGGCAGCGTCACTGCCCGCTTGCGTTCGAGCGAATAGGTGTCGAGCGCGTCCAGCAGCGCCATCAGGCTGGGCATGTCGCGATAGTGCCGCGTCACCAGCCAGTGCGGGATTTCGGGGGACAGCTGCAGCCCGCGTTCGCGCGCGGCCTGCACCAGCGCGGCCATCTTGTCGTCGTCCGACAGCGGCGCGAGCTGGTAGACCAGGCCCCAGCCGAGCCGCGTGCGCAGGTCCTCGCGCACCGGCATGGTGACCGGGGCCAGGCTGCCGGCCACCACCAGCGCGGTGCGCACGTGCGCGCGGACCTCGTTATACAGCGAAAACACCGCGATCTGGCGCGCCTCGTCGAGCAGGTCGACGTCGTCGACCGTGTATAGCTGGCAGCTCGGGTCGAAGATGAAGTCCGCCAGCGCGTGGTGCGGGCTCAGATAGCGGCAGCGCAGGCCCGCATGGGCGCCGGCGTCGCACAGCGCGTGCAGCAGGTGGGTGCGGCCCGAGCCGGTCTCGCCCCACAGGTAGATCAGCCGGTCGGCGGCGCGCTCCTGCGCCACCGCGCCCGGCAACTCGCGCAGCCGCTGCACCGGCTCGCGATTGGCCGACACGAAGAAGTTCTCGAAGGTCGACGGCGGCGGGCTGCCCAGTTCGAGCGACAGTTGCTTGGGGCGCGGAGACATGGCGTATCGATTACTTTCGGTAGAGGTCGCTTGTCACATACAGCCGCCGCAGCTGGCGCGCGCCGACCAGCAGTACGGCGCAGGTCGGCAGCGCCAGCAGCACGCCGAAGAAGCCGAACAGCTGCCCGAAGGCGAGCAGCGCGAAGATCACCACCAGCGGATGCAGCCCGATCCGGTCGCCGACCAGGCGCGGCGTCAGATAGAAGCTCTCGACGAACTGGCCGATGCCGTAGACCACGGCGACCGCGCCCAGCCCGTACAGATTGCCGAACTGCAGCAGCGCCGCGACGATGGCCAGCGCCAGCCCGAAACCGAAGCCGATATAGGGGATGAAGACCGCGAGGCCGGTGAACACGCCGATCGGGATCGCGATCTCGAAACCGGCGATGGTCAGGCCGATCGAATACAGCGCGGCGAGGATCAGCATCACCAGGATCTGCCCGCGCAGATACTGCGACAGCAGCGCGTCGGTCTCGGCGGTCAGCTCGCGCACCTTGGGCACCCAGCGGCGCGGCACCATGCCCTCGATCCGGCGCATCACCATGTGCCAGTCCATCAGCAGGTAGAACATCACGATCGGCACCAGCAGCGCCAGCCCGCCGTAGGTCACCAGCGCCGTGCCCGACACGCGCACATAGGTCAGCAGCACCGCCAGCAGGTCCTCCGGGCTGGCGGCAAAGCGCTCGGACATCATGCGGCGCAGGCCGGGGAAGTCGAAGCGCACGCGCACACCGAGCTCGGACAGCCGCGGGGCGACCACCGAGTTCAGCTTCTTCAGCAGTTCCGGCAATTGCTCGCGCAGTTGCGGAATCTCGCGCTGGAGCACGGCAATGACCAGCAGCACCAGCAGCACCACGACGACGATCAGCAGCAGGATCATCAGCGAAACCGCGATCGTCCGCGGTACCTTGTGCCGCTGCAGCCAATCGACGCCGGGGTTCAGGATATAGGCGAAGATGAACGCGAACAGAAAGGGCGACAGCACGGGAGCCAGCGCCAGCAGCGTGGCGAACAGCGCGACGCCGAGCGCGACCCAGAGCAGAATGCGCTTGGCCTCGTGGGACAGCAGGGGGGCGTTCATCGGGGCAGTGGGGGAAAAACCGGCAAAAAGAAACCAGCAAAAAGACAGGCGAGGACGGGCGGCAAGCGCGCGTCCTCGCCCGGCGGCGGCGGGTTTGCATGGCGCGAGCCGATGCAACTGGAAGCCGACACCCTGTATCCGTTAAAATCGCGATTCTACTGGACTCGCGACCCGCCAACCGGCGCCGCGAGGGCCGCATTCCTCACTTGTGCGTGGTCCGGCGCTTGATCCGACTCGCCCGAGTGTCGTCATTTCCACCATCCAGGACCCGCAGAATTCCATGAGCGCAGCCCCCACTTCCGGCCAGGCAGGCCTTTCGTACCGCGATGCCGGCGTTGACATCGATGCGGGCGACGCGCTCGTCGACCGTATCAAGCCCTTTGCCAAGCGCACGATGCGCGAGGGCGTGATGGCCGGCATCGGGGGCTTCGGCGCGCTGTTCGAGCTGTCGCGCAAGTTCAAGGAGCCGGTGCTGGTGTCCGGCACGGACGGCGTCGGCACCAAGCTGAAGCTGGCCTTCCAGCTGAACCGCCACGATACCGTGGGCCAGGACCTGGTCGCGATGAGCGTCAACGACATCCTGGTGCAGGGCGCCGAGCCGCTGTTCTTCCTCGACTATTTCGCCTGCGGCAAGCTGGACGTCGATACCGCCGCCACCGTGATCCAGGGCATCGCCCATGGCTGCGAACTGGCCGGCTGCGCGCTGATCGGCGGCGAAACCGCCGAAATGCCCAGCATGTACCCGGACGGCGAATACGATCTGGCCGGCTTCGCGGTCGGCGCGGTCGAGAAGAGCCGCATCATTGACGGTACCACCATCGTGCCGGGCGACGTGGTGCTGGGCCTGGCCTCGTCGGGCGCGCATTCGAACGGCTACTCGCTGGTGCGCAAGATCATCGAAGTCGCGAAGCCCGACCTCGAAGCCGATTTCCACGGCCAGCGCCTGCAGGACGCGATCATGGCGCCGACCCGCATCTACGTGAAGCCGCTGCTGTCGCTGATCGAGACGCTGCCGGTCAAGGGCATGGCCCACATCACCGGCGGCGGCCTGACCGAAAACGTGCCGCGCGTGCTGCCCAAGGAAGTCACCGCGGTGCTGCAGCGCGATGCGTGGACGCTGCCGCCGCTGTTCCAGTGGCTGCAGGCCCAGGGCCGCGTCGCCGACGACGAGATGCACCGCGTGTTCAACTGCGGCATCGGCATGGTAGTGATCGTCGCCAGGGAAGACGCCGAACGCGCGATCCGGCACCTGCAGGCGGCCGGCGAGGCCGTGTGGCAGATCGGCGAGATCCGCGAGCGCGAGGAAGGGCAGGCGCCGACCGTGGTGGTCTGACCAACCGCGCCGTCATTCCCGCGCAGGCGGGAATCCAGCGTCTTTTTGAAGTCACTGGGTCCCCGCGTGCGCGGGGACGGCGAAGTTGTCGAAAGAACCAGGCGGATGCTGACGGCATCCGCCTGTTTTCATTTCAGTCCTTGCGCGCCGCCATCTCGGTCAACGCTTCGCCGGTGACCCGGCAGATGCGCCAGTCCGGCAGCACGCTGGCGCCCATCGCGCGATAGAAGTCGATCGACGGCGTGTTCCAGTCCAGCACCGTCCATTCGAAACGGCCGCAGCCGCGCTCCACCGCCAGGCCGGCCAGATGGATCAGCAAGGCCTTGCCGATGCCGTGGCCGCGCCAGGCCGGTTCGACATACAGGTCTTCCAGGTACAGACCGGGCTTGGCCAGGAAGGTCGAGTAATTGTGGAAGAACAGCGCGAAGCCGATTGCGCGCGGGCCTTCGGCGGTAGGCACCTCGGCCAGCACCGCCTCGGCCGACGGACGTGCGCCGAACAGCGTCTGGCGCAGCTTCTCCGGCGTGGCCTCGACCAGATGGGTCAGCTTCTCGTACTCGGCGAGCTCGGCGATCAGGCGCAGCAGCGTGTCGCAGTCGTCGGTGGTGGCGGGGCGCAGCGTGAAGGCGGTGGCGGTCATGGCGGCGGAATTCAATGTTGGAGTCCGGACAGGACGAAGCCGCGATTATCGCGCGCTGCGTGCGTCCCTGGCTACGAGCCCAACTGCGCCAGCCGCGCGACCTGCTCGACATAGTCGGGCGCCAGGCAATCGACCACCAGCCGCTCGGGCGTCGAGCGCAGCCAGGTCAGCTGCCGCTTGCACAGCTGGCGCGTCGCGGCGATGCCGCGCTCGCGCATCGTGGCGAAATCGCAGAGGCCGTCCAGATATTCCCAGACCTGCCGGTAGCCGACGCAGCGGATCGACGGCAGCCCCGGATGCAGGTCGCCGCGCGAGCGCAGGCGCTCGACCTCGTCGAGCAGGCCGCCGCCGAGCATCGCGTCGAAGCGGGCCTCGATGCGCGCGTGCAGCACCGCGCGGTCCGACGGCTCCAGCGCGATGGCGCGGAAACGCGAGCCCGGCTGTCCATCGAAGGTACGCGCATCGGCCTGGCGGGCCAGCAGCGCCGACATCGGCTGCCCGGTCAGCCGGTGAATCTCGAGCGCGCGCTGGATGCGCTGCGAATCGTTGGGCGCCAGCCGCGCCGCGGTGACTGGGTCGACCTGGGCCAGCATCGCATGCAGCGCGGGCCAGCCGCGCTCTTCGGCGAGTCGGTCGAGCTCGGCGCGCACCTGCGGATCGGCCTGCGGCAGATCGTTCAGGCCCTGGGTCAGCGCCTTGTAGTACAGCATGGTGCCGCCGACGATCAGCGGCTCGCGGCCGCGCGCTCGGATCGATTCGACCAGCGCATTGGTGTCGGCGACGAATTGCGCGGCCGAATAACTGTCGGCGGGATCGATGATGTCGATCAGATGGTGCGGCACCGCGGCCAGCTCGGCGGCCGATGGCTTGGCGGTGCCGATATCCATCTCGCGATAGACCAGCGCCGAATCCATGCTGATGATCTCGATCGGCGCGCGTGCGGCCAGCGCCAGGGCGGCCGCGGTCTTGCCCGAGGCGGTCGGGCCGAGCAGGCAGACGATGGGAGCGGGCGAAGCGGCGGCCATGGAGGAAGCGGACGGCGACAGCGAGGGTGCGGCCTTACTGGCCGCGCAGGAACAGCCGATCCAGCTCGGCCACGGTCAGCTGGACCCAGGTCGGCCGGCCATGGTTGCACTGGTCGGCGCGCTCGGTCTGCTCCATCTGTCGCAGCAGCGCGTTCATTTCCTCGACGGTCAGCTTGCGATTGGCGCGCACGGCGCTGTGGCAGGCCAGCGTCGCCAGCAGTTCGTTCTGGCGCTCGGCCAGCACGCGTGAACCGCCGTAGGCATGCAGATCGCGCAGCACGTCTCGCGCCAGCGCCTCGGCGTCCGCCTGCTTGAGCAGCGCGGGAATGGCGCGCACCGCCAGCGTGGTCGGCGAGACCGGCGCGATATCGAAACCCAGCAGTGCCAGCGTTTCCTGATGTTCCTCGGCGGCACCGATCTCGACCGGGCTGGCCGGCAGCGTGACCGGAATCAGCAGCGGCTGCACCGTCATCTGGCGCGCGTCGAGCGCCGTCTTGATCTGCTCGTACAGGATCCGTTCGTGCGCGGCGTGCATGTCGACCAGCACCAGCCCGCGCGCGTTCTGCGCCAGCACGTAGATGCCGTGCAGTTGGGCGATGGCGTAGCCGAGCGGATGGCCGTCGGCATCATCCTGCGGACCCTCGGTGACGCGCGCTGCCTGCATCGGTGCGCCGTCGAGCAGCGACGGTGGCTCGTTCTCGCGGGCGGCGCGGGCGTCGGCGAGCCATGCGGGCGGCTGGCCCGACGGCGTGAAGCGCGGGCCGGCCGGCGACATAGCGTCGCGCACCATGCCCAGATACGCCTGCCGCGGCTGCGCAATGCCCAGTTCGGTCTGGCGAGCGGCCGCGGTGTAATCGACCCAGGGGCGGCCGCCTGGCTGGGCGGGGCTGGTGGCCGCGACGCGCAGCGCCGGGGCCTGGCCGGTGTGGCCAATGTCGCCGTCGCCGGTATGCAGGCTGTCGCCATTCTCGCCGGCCTGGCGCGCCAGGCAGCGCTGCACCGCGTGGTAGACGAACTGATGGACCGCGCGCGACTCGCGGAAGCGCACCTCGATCTTGGACGGGTGCACGTTGACGTCGACCAGTTCGGGCGGCAGGTCCAGGCACAGCACGTACGAAGGGAAACGGTCGCCGTGCAACACGTCCTGATAGGCGCTGCGCACCGCGTGCGTCAGCAGCTTGTCGCGGACGAAGCGGCCATTGACGAAGAAGAACTGCTGATCGGGACGGCCGCGCGAGGCGGTCGGCAGCCCGGCGAAGCCGTACAGGGCCAGTTCACCGGCCTGTTCCTCCAGCGGCAGCCGCGCCCGTGCGAATTCGCTGCCGAGCACCTGGGCGGTACGCGTGGCGACATCGCCGGCGTTCCAGTGCTCCATCGGCTTGCCGTTGTGATGGACCGACAGCGTGACGTCGGGCCGCGCCAGCGCGATGCGCCGGATCACCTCCAGGCAATGGCCGAGCTCGGTCTGTTCGCTCTTCAGGAATTTGCGGCGCGCCGGCGTATTGAAGTACAGGTGCTGCACGTCGACGGTGGTGCCGACCCCGCCCGAGGCGGGCTGCAGCGCGCCGGTATCCGCGTGGATCTGGCTGGCATGGGGGCAGTTCGCCGTGCGGCTGGTCAGCACCAGCTGCGAGACCGAGGCGATCGAGGCCAGCGCCTCGCCGCGAAATCCCAACGTCAATACCGATTCCAGTTCGTCGAGCGAGGCGATCTTGCTGGTGGCATGGCGCATCAGCGCGACCGCCAGTTCGTCGGCCGGGATGCCGCAGCCGTTGTCGGTGATCACGATGCGGCGTACGCCGCCTTCCTCGAGCCGTACCGACAACTGGGTCGCGCCGGCGTCGAGGGCGTTCTCCAGCAACTCCTTGACCACCGAGGCGGGGCGCTCGACCACCTCGCCGGCCGCGATCTGGCTGACCAGCTGGTCGGGCAGCGGACGGATCGGCCGGGCCGGCGCCAGGCGGCGCTGGGGGCGTTCGGCCGAGGCGGCGTCGGAGGCTTGGGAGGCGGGGGAGGAGTGCGGCGCGGACATGGCAGCGATTATACGTGCCGGCTTCGTTGCGGCCCGGCCGTGGCCTGGCTGCGGGCTTGCGTGCGCGAGGTCGCACTCAGGATCCCCAGGCAGCCGATTCGTCGCCAGGACGGGCACGTTCGTCTTGTATGATGTCGGGCTGGAAAAAGATGGGGAACGTCTTGGATATCGTATTGCAGGTGATTGACATGCTGCTGCATGTCGACAAGTACCTCGGCACCGTGATTCAGCAATATGGCGCCTGGGTCTACGCCATTCTGTTCGCGATCGTCTTTGCCGAGACCGGCCTGGTGGTGGCGCCTTTCCTGCCGGGCGATTCGCTGCTGTTCATCGCCGGCGCGTTCTGCGCGACCGGGGCGATGAACGAGTGGGTGCTGATCGGCCTGCTGCTGGTCGCCGCGATCGGCGGCAATACCGTCAACTACTGGGTCGGCAGCTGGATCGGACCCAAGGTGTTCGACCATCAATGGCGCTTCCTGGACCAGCAGGCGCTGCGCAAGACCCACGACTTCTACGAGCGCCACGGCGGCAAGACGCTGGTGATCGCGCGCTTCGTGCCCATCGTGCGGACCTTCGCACCGTTCGTGGCCGGCGTGTCGCAGATGACCTTCGCGCGCTTCCAGCTGTTCAATGTGGTCGGCGCCGTCACCTGGGTAGTGGGCCTGGTGTTCGCGGGCTACTTCTTCGGCAACCTGCCGTTCATCAAGCAGTACCTGAACCTGATCGTGCTGGTCGGCATCAGCGCGGCGATCGTGCCGCTGATTCTTGGCGGGCTGTGGCGCCTGCTGCGGCGTGGCGACAAGCGTCGCCGCGTGTCATAAGACGCGGCTGCGCGCCGCGGACAAAAACCGTCGTCCCCGCGCAGGCGGGGACCCAGCGGCTTCGATGTCTCAGTTCAGCGACCGGCTCATCATCCGCAACGCCGGCATGCGGTCGCGGATCTGGGTCGAATCGGCCGCATCGGGCCGTGCGCTGACATAGGCTTCCAGGTCTTCCAGCGCGGGGCGGAAGCATTCCAGATTCGCATAGGCCAGCCCCCGGTCGCGCACCTCCTCGATCGAATCGGGCAGCAGGATCACCAGCCGGTTCTGCACCGCGAGCAACCGCTGCCAGCGCGACTCCTGCAGATAGATCGCCTTCAGATTGCGCAGCATCCGCGCGATGATCTCGCGGTGGCTGGCGGTCTGCAGGAACAGGCCCAG
The DNA here is from genome assembly GCF_053903255.1 of Cupriavidus sp. JZ107. Classification (NCBI taxonomy): domain Bacteria; kingdom Pseudomonadati; phylum Pseudomonadota; class Betaproteobacteria; order Burkholderiales; family Burkholderiaceae; genus Cupriavidus; species Cupriavidus sp. JZ107. The sequence goes on from NZ_CP096481.1 coordinate 618,357, forward strand.
CGGCACCGCGTTCGGATCGGCGATGCCCTCCCGCTCGAGGTATGGGTCCAGCATGTCCTGCAGCTGCTCCTTGGACAGCGTCTCGCCGGTCAGCGGATCGAGCACGACCTCGCCCGCCGGAATCGACATCCGCAGCAGGAAGTGGTTGGGGAAGGAAACGCCCTTGAGCGGCAGGCCGATCTGCTGGCCCAGTTCCATGTACAGCACCGCGAGCGAGATCGGAATGCCGCGCCGCTGCCGCAGCACCACGTTCAGGTACGAGTTGTCAGGGTCGTAGTAGTCGTTCGCGTTGGGGCCGAAGCCCAGGTCGCGATAGAAGAAATGGTTCAGCAGGCGCAGCCGTTGGATAGCGGGAGTGCCGTCGGCGATCCGGCGTTTGAGCCGCAGCGCCAGCACATCGATGGCGGCCAGTTCGGCCTGCAGGTCCAGGTCAGGGTAGGCGTCCTGTGCGATCGACAGGGCCGTTTCGGTCAGCGGGATGCCGCTGTCGTCCGCCACCAGCGCGGCAAAATAGTCCAGGACTTTGGTCGAGGTCATAGCGGTTCCTGGTTGCGGCCGGCGCCATGGTCTTCAGACAGCTTTGCGCTTGAAGGCGGCATAGCGCAGGCCCGTGAGCCACAGTGTACCGAAGTAGACGACCGCCGCAAGCACCAGGCACGAGGCCATCAGCGCGATCCGCAGCAGCGGCGTGGTACCGAGGGCGACCCAGTCGAAGGTGCGCGCGAACCACAGCAGCACGCCCGCCAGCAACGTCGCCGCGGCCGACAGCTGCGCGAAGAACAGCCACCAGCCGGGCGCGGGCCGGTAGACGCCGACGCGGCGCAGGCCGATGAACAGCAGCAGCGCGTTCAGCGTCGCGCTGACGCTGATCGACAGCGCCAGGCCCGCGTGGCCGATCCACGGCACGAAGGCGAGGTTGGCGAGCTGCGTCATCACCAGCATCGCGATGGCGATCTTGACCGGGGTGCGGATGTCCTGGCGGGCGTAGAAGCCTGGCGCAAGAATCTTGACCAGGATCTGGCCCAGCAGGCCGACGCCGTAGGCCATCACCGCCAGCTTTGTCATCTCGACCGCATGGCCGTCGAACTTGCCGTAGTGGAACAGCACCGCGGTCAGCGGCCCGCCGAACACGTAGAGGCCGATCGCGCTCGGGATCGCCAGCAGGAAGGTCAGCCGCAGGCCCCAGTCGAGCAGCGCCGAATATTCGACGCCGTCCTCGCGCGCGCTGGCCTTGGACAGGCTGGGCAGCAGGATCGTGCCGATCGCCACGCCGAGCAGGGCGGTGGGGAACTCCATCAGGCGGTCGGCATAGGTCAGGAACGACACGCTGCCGGTGGCCAGCCGCGAGGCGATATTGGTATTGATGATCAGGCTGATCTGCGCGACCGATACGCCCAGCAGCGCCGGGCCCATCTGCCGCAGGATGCGGCGCACGCCGGGATCGCGCCAGGCGGCGCGCAGGTTCACGCCGATCCGCGGCAGCATGCCGATGCGCTTGAGCGCGGGGATCTGGATCGCCAGTTGCAGCACGCCGCCGACCAGCACGCCCCAGGCCTGCGCGTAGATCGGCTGCTGCAGGTGCGGCGCGACGAACAGCGCCGCGCCGATCAGCGACAGGTTCAGCAGCACCGGCGTGAACGCCGGCACCGCGAAGTTGCGCCAGGTGTTCAGCACCCCCGAGGCCAGCGCAACCATCGAGATCAGGCCGATGTACGGGAACATCACGCGGGTCATGAAGACGGCCGCGTCGTAGGTCTGGTGGTCGCCGCGAAAACCGGTTGCGACGATCGTCATGATCACCGGCGCTGCCAGCACGCCGATCAGCGACACCGCGGCCAGCGCCCACGCCATCACGGTGGCGACCGCGTCGACCAGCAACCGGGTCGGCTCGTCGCCGCGCTTGCCGTGGTATTCGCCAAGGATCGGCACGAAGGCCTGCTGGAAGGCGCCCTCGCCGAAGATCCGGCGCAGCATGTTGGGAATGCGGAAGGCGACATTGAACGCGTCGGTCATGTCCGAGGCGCCGAACGCGCGGGCGATCAGGATCTCGCGAATCAGGCCGGTGATGCGCGACAGCATCGTCAGGCCGCTGATGGTGGCGAGCGATTTGAGCAGGTTCAAGGTCGGGGAGACAGGAAACGGTTGGAGCGCCGCCTCGGGGCGCGTCGCCGGGCGGCAGACCGCAGTCAGACGGCATCCGGACGCCGAAAGTTGCAATCGCACCACACCGGGCGAGCCGGGGCCCGCCAATTGTGGCGCCAATTATACGGATTGGAGTGCGCGGCCCGCCGCCTTCGCCGAGGGGCGGGATCTTCCTTGCGGCGGCTTCGATCTTGTGTGTATAATCGCCGATTCGAGAAGATAGTTGCGTTCCGGATTCGTGTGTCAGTGCATCCCGGGTCGCTCTTGTGCAATCCACGCACGCATCTGAATTCAGGATATTTAACGAAATGGCAAATTCCGCACAAGCTCGCAAGCGCGCGCGTCAAGCCGTCGCCCAGAACGCGCACAACTCCAGCCTGCGCTCGCGTCTGCGCACGGCCGTCAAGGCTGTCCGCAAGGCGATCGATGCCGGCGACAAGGCAGCTGCTGCCGAGATCTTCAAGAACTCGCAAGCCGTGATCGACAGCATCGCCGACAAGAAGATCGTTCACAAGAACAAGGCAGCGCGTCACAAGTCGCGTCTGTCGGCTGCGATCAAGGCCATGGCCGCCTGATTGCCGCGTTCACCGGCCGCGCCTGGCGCGCGGTCGGCGCAGTAAAAAAGCCCGTCCGATGACGGGCTTTTTGCATTTCGGCTTTCCGCTCGGTGCGGCCTTCCGCTCAATCGAGCGAGCAGGCCTCGACCAGTTGCAGATGATTGTCGCGCGCGAAGTTCAGCACGAAGTCCAGCGCCTTGGGCTCGATCTCGCGCAGCCTTGCATCGACCACCACGCACTTGACGCCGCCCGACATCACCGGGCGCACGTAAGGGGAGTAGGTCAGGCGGGGGTCGCCGGTATCGCCAGGCGGGCGGAATTGCGCCATCACGCCGCACAGCCGTTCAGCCCAATCGCTCGGACGGAAGGTGTTGCCTTCCTTGGTGATGCCCTGGATGAAGTACTGGCGAACGGTGGAATTCATGGACTGCGGTGAGGCTGGTGACTCGACGGGAAACCCGCAACGGGCGCCCGTTTGACGCGGCGAGCGGCGATGGGTTCGCGCGAATCTGGCCGGAAGGCGGGGCGTCGGTAGTGGCGGGGGCACTTTTGATGCCGGCGGCGGGCGGCGGCAAGGGTATGCCGGGCCCCGCGTGAATCAGCGAGTATTATATCTTATATAAGACTGCCGCATAAGCCGCCACATGGCCCGGAACCGGGCTTCGCCGGCATGGCCGGGTGCCCGCCCAGGCTCGCCAAAGCAGGAATAATCCCTTATGATTCCTGAACTCACATTGCGCAAGCGACGCGAAAGGCGGCTCCGCGGCAGCGTGGTTCCATGACAGTTCATGGGCTCGCCTGTCCCCATCGAGCCGCCTTCTTTGTTTTATGAGCCCAACGCCGATCAAGCACTACCTCCAGTTCAGCGACCTCGATGCGAAGGAGTACGAGTACCTGCTCGACCGCGCCCGGATTCTGAAGACCAAGTTCAAGAACTACGAGACCTGGCATCCGCTGCACGACCGTACGCTGGCGATGATCTTCGAGAAGAACTCGACCCGCACGCGTCTGTCGTTCGAAGCCGGCATCCACCAGCTCGGCGGCCACGCGGTGTTCCTGAACACGCGCGACTCGCAGCTGGGCCGCGGCGAGCCGATCGAGGACGCGGCGCAGGTGATTTCCCGCATGGTCGACATCATCATGATCCGTACCTTCGGGCAGGAGATCATCGACCGGTTCGCCGCCCATTCGCGCGTGCCGGTGATCAACGGACTGACCAACGAATACCATCCGTGCCAGGTGCTGGCCGACGTCTTCACCTATATCGAGCACCGCGGCAGCATCCACGGCAAGGTGGTGGCGTGGATCGGCGATGCCAACAACATGGCCTATACGTGGATCCAGGCGGCCGAACGGCTGGGCTTCACCTTCCATTTCTCGGCGCCGCCGGGATATCAGTTCGATCCGGCGATGGTGCCGGCCAGCGCCGCGAGCCTGGTCAGGGTCTTCGACGATCCGCTGGCCGCGTGCCAGGGCGCCGATCTGGTGACCACCGACGTCTGGACCAGCATGGGCTTCGAGGCCGAGAACGAGGTCCGCAAGCGCGCCTTCCAGGACTGGATGGTGACCACCGCGATGATGGACCGCGCCAATCCGGACGCGCTGTTCATGCACTGCCTGCCGGCGCACCGCGGCGAGGAAGTCGAGGCGGCCGTGATCGATGGGCCGAAGAGCGTGGTCTGGGACGAAGCCGAGAACCGGCTGCACGTGCAGAAGGCGCTGATGGAGTACCTGCTGTGCGGGCGCTATTGAGTATTGAGCGATTGATCCGATCGATCGTCTGGCGCCCGAGCCGCGCCGTCCGGCGATGTGGCGCCCAAGCCTGGGCGGTCATGTCAAAATAGCGGCTTTCCGTTTTTCCTTATCCGATGCGCGGGCTGTCTTACCTGCGGTCCGCGCCTCTTTTGCGCATCGAGTCGAACATGAGCGATATCAAGAAAGTCGTGCTCGCCTACTCCGGCGGGCTGGACACTTCGGTGATCCTGAAGTGGCTGCAAGACACCTACCAATGCGAGGTGGTCACCTTCACGGCCGACATCGGCCAGGGTGAGGAGCTGGAACCGGCTCGCCAGAAGGCGCTCAAGTTCGGCATCAAACCCGAGAACATCTTCATCGACGACCTGCGCGAAGAGTTCGTGCGCGACTTCGTCTTCCCGATGTTCCGCGCCAATGCGGTCTACGAAGGCGAATACCTGCTGGGCACCTCGATCGCCCGTCCGCTGATCGCCAAGCGCCAGATCGAGATCCTGCGCAGCACCGGCGCCGATGCCGTGTCGCACGGCGCCACCGGCAAGGGCAACGACCAGGTCCGCTTCGAGCTCGGCTATTACGGCCTGGAGCCGGGCGTCAAGGTCATCGCCCCGTGGCGCGAATGGGACCTGCTGTCGCGCGAGAAGCTGCTGGCCTACGCCGAGAAGGCCGGCATCGAAATCGACATGAAGCACAAGAAGGGCGGCGCCCCGTACTCGATGGACGCCAACCTGCTGCACATCTCGTTCGAAGGCCGCCATCTGGAAGACCCGAAGGCCGAGGCCGAGGAAGACATGTGGCGCTGGACCGTGTCGCCGGAGCAGGCGCCGGACGCGCCCGAGTTCCTCGACATCGAGTTCGAGCAGGGCGACATCGTTGCGCTGAACGGCAAGCGCATGTCGCCGGCAGAAGTGCTGACCGAACTGAACCGCCTGGGCGGCAAGCATGGCATCGGCCGTCTGGACCTGGTCGAGAACCGCTACGTCGGCATGAAGAGCCGCGGCTGCTATGAAACCCCGGGAGGCACGATCCTGCTGCGCGCCCACCGCGCGATCGAATCGATCACGCTGGACCGCGAAGTCGCGCACCTGAAGGACGACCTGATGCCGCGTTACGCGAGCCTGATCTACAACGGCTACTGGTGGAGCCCGGAGCGCCGCGCGCTGCAGGTGCTGATCGACCATACGCAGCAGAACGTCAACGGCTGGGTCCGCGTCAAGCTGTACAAGGGCAACGTCATCGTGCTGGCCCGCGATTCGAAGGACACGCTGTTCGACAAGACCATCGCGACCTTCGACGACGACTTCGGCGCCTACAACCAGGCCGACGCCGGCGGCTTCATCAAGCTGAACGCGCTGCGCATGCGCATCGCCGAGAACGCCCGCCGCCAGCGCGGCAAGTAAGTCGCCAGCGAGCGGCTGTCACGCGCATCGGCAAGGAAGAAGAGGGGCCCAGGCGGCCCCTCTTTTCATGTCCGTCGATGTCGGCGCAAGTCCGCACAGGTCCGCACAGGTCCGCACCCAACTTCCATCGTTCATCAGGAGACTCACCATGAGCCAGTTCGACAATGTTTCCGTGGTCAAGCAAGCCAATCTGTATTTCGACGGCAAATGCGTCAGCCACACCGTGCTGTTTCCCGACGGCACCCGCAAGACGCTGGGCGTGATCTTCCCGGCCTCGCTGACCTTCAAGACCGGCGCGCCGGAGATCATGGAAATCAATGCCGGCACCTGCCGCGTGCGGCTGGCGGGCTCGGACGAGTGGACGACCTACGGCGCCGGCCAGCAGTTCAGCATTCCGGGCGACAGCAGCTTCGATATCGAGGTGCAGCAGACGCTCGACTACGTCTGCCATTTCGGCTGATCGCATCTCGCTTGTCCGCGGCGGCGCGCATGCCGCGGCCGTCTCCCTCGATCGTCACGCTTCTCGGAGTTCCGGCATGGCAAATCGACACAAGCCGATCAATCTGGCGCTGCAAGGCGGCGGCGCGCACGGCGCCTTCGGCTGGGGCGTGCTCGACGCGCTGCTGGAAGATGGCCGCCTGCGTTTCGACGGCATCAGCGGCACCAGCGCCGGCTCGATGAACGCGGTGGTGATGATCGATGGGCTGCTCGAGGGCGGCCCCGAGCGTGCAAGAGAGAAGCTGCACGACTTCTGGTTCGGCGTGTCGCGCGCCGGCTCGCCGTTCTCGACGATCGGGCAGCAGACGGTCGACTGGCTGTCCGGGCAACCGGGCAACAGCTGGCCGCTGCAGGACTGGATGCGGATGTGGTCCGGCTGGTGGAGCGCGACCGCGCAGGGCAGCACGTTCAACCCGCTGCGCTCGCTGCTCGAGGATCAGGTCGACTTCGAGCGCGTGCGGGCCTGTCCGGAAACGAAGCTGTTCATCGCCGCCACCGACGTCAACAGCGGCAACGTGCGCGTGTTCCAGACCGCCGATCTGACCGTCGACGCGGTGCTCGCGTCGGCCTGCCTGCCCTATCTGTACCCGGCGATCGAGATCGGCGAGCGGTACTACTGGGACGGCGGCTATATGGGCAATCCGGTGCTGTTCCCGTTCTTCTACCAGACCGCATCGCGCGACATTCTGGTCGTCCATATCAATCCGATCTCGCGTCCCGACGTCCCCACGCAGCCGCAGGAAGTGATGGAGCGGCTCAACGAGATCACCTTCAACGCGTCGCTGCTGCGCGAGATGCGCGCGATCGCCTTCGTGCAGAAGCTGCTCGACGAGGAGTGGCTCAAGCCCGAATATCGCGACAAGCTCGCCTACATCCTGCTGCATTCGATCCGCGCCGACGAGGCGCTGGCGGACCTGTCATCGTCGACCAAGCTGGTGACCGACTGGAATTTCCTGCTGATGCTGCGCGAGCGCGGACGCGCTGCCGCGCAGGGCTGGTTGGATCAGCACTACGACGCCGTCGGCAAGCGCGGCACCGTCGATATCCGCAAGGAGTTCCTGCAGGACATGCCGTTGTAAGGGATCGACGAACGGCCATCGACGCGGATGTGTTTGCCCTCTGCCGCTCGCGGGAGAGGGCAGGCACGGCAGGGGAGAGGGAGGGGCCTTCGCAATACCGCTGGCGCTACAGCACCACCGGCTCGGGTTCGATCTCCACGCCAAAGCGCTGCCGCACCGTATCCGCGATGCGCCCCGCCAGCGCCAGCAGCGCGCGGCCATCGCCGCCGCCATGGTGTACCAGCACCAGCGCCTGCCGCTCGTGCACGCCGACCGGGCCATCGCGCAGGCCCTTGAACCCGCAGCGATCGATCAGCCAGCCAGCGGCCAGCTTGTAGCTGCCATCGGGCTGCCGATGGCTGACCAGGTCCGGGTGTTCTGCCACCAGCGCGTCGCGCTGCGCGGCGCCGACCACCGGATTCTTGAAGAAGCTGCCGGCATTGCCCAGCACCGCGGGGTCGGGCAGCTTGCGCTGGCGGATCGCGATGACCGCATCGCGGATCGCTGCCGCATCGGGTGCCGGATGGTCATGCAGCTCACGGGCGAGTTCGGCATAGCCGAGCGCCGGCTGCCAGCGGCGCGGCAGCCGCAGCGTGACCGCGGTGATCACGTAGCGATCGCGGCCGGCCTGCTTGAACAGGCTGTCCCGATAGCCGAACGCGCAATCGCCAAGGCTCAGCGTGACGAAGCGGCGGGTTTGCCGGTCCCAGGCGCGCAGGCTGTGGAAGCGCTCGCGCAGTTCGACGCCGTAGGCGCCGATGTTCTGGATCGGCGCGGCGCCCACGCTGCCGGGGATCAGCGCCAGGTTTTCGAGGCCGGGCATGCCGTCGGCGATGGTCCGATTGACGGTCGCGTGCCAGTTTTCCCCGGCGCCAACCGTCACCAGCGAGGCGTCGTCGTCGCCGGCGACCGTGTAGCCGGGAATCTGCATCAGCAGCACCACCGCATCGAGATCGCCGGTCAGCACCACGTTGCTGCCGCCGCCCAGCACGACCACCGGCCGCTGCGCGGCGCGAGGGTCGGCCAGCGCCTCGACGAGGTCGCTTTCGCTGCGCACCGCTACCGCGAAGCGCGCGCGTACGTCGAAACCCAATGTGTTGTGCTGGCGCAGCGGATAAAATTCGTGGAAATCTGCCATGCGGAAAGAGTTGCCGGACGAGGATGCCCGGACAGCGGGATGGAAGCGGAACGGCCTGGACTGCAGGGTTGGCTGGATTATACGGAACCACCGGCGCGGGCCGGCCGGTTCAGCAATCGAACAGCGGTACCGAGGACGAAGGTGCCGGACATTCAGAAGGAGTAGGCGATGCCGTCGTTTGACGTGGTGTGCGAAGCGAATATGGTCGAGGTCAAGAATGCGGTCGAGCAGGCCAACAAGGAAATCTCGACCCGCTTCGACTTCAAGGGTTCCGATTCCCGTGTCGAGCAGAAGGAAGGCGAACTGACCGCGTTCGCCGACGACGACTTCAAGCTCGGCCAGGTCAAGGATGTGCTGCTCAGCAAGATGGCCAAGCGCAATGTCGACGTGCGCTTCCTCGACTACGGCAAGACCGAGAAGATCAGCGGCGACAAGGTCAAGCAGGTCATCACGATCAAGAAGGGCGTGACCGGCGATCTGGCCAAGAAGATCGTCCGCATGATCAAGGACAGCAAGATCAAGGTGCAGGCCAGCATCCAGGGCGATGCGGTGCGCGTGTCGGGGGCCAAGCGCGACGATCTGCAGAGCGTGATCGCGATGCTGCGCAAGGACGTGCCCGAGGCGCCGCTGGACTTCAACAACTTCCGTGACTGAGTCCGGACCCAGGTATTGGCGATGACGACGCGGCCCTGCACAGGGCCGCGTTTTTTTTGCTGCCCGTTGTTCTACGGCCCGCTATTGCGCCGGCAGGCCGCCAATCTTCGCGCCGGCCTTGATGCCCTTCTGCGCGAACCACCCCTGGTTCATCTCCAGCGCATAGCGGATCGCCGCCTTCGGGCAATGGTTTTCCTCGCTGTGCGGCCGCATGTCCTCGATATTGACGATGGTGCCGTCGTCGGCCAGGAAGGCGATCGACAGCGGCAGATCGGTGTTCTTCATCCAGAAGCAGTGGCCGGCCTTCTGCTCGAACACGAACAGCATGCCGGCGTTGGCGGGCATCGACTTGCGATACATCAGGCCTTGCTGGCGGGACTGCTGGTCGGCGGCGACCTCGGCTCGGATCACGTACATGCCGGCGCTCAGCGAGACGACCGGCAGCCGCTGCTGCGCGTGCGCGAGCGGGGCCAGCAGCGCCGCGCCGCAGGCGAGGGCGGCGAGCCGGCGCGCCAGCGGGCGGCGGGGCCAACGAAGCGAAGCGCGATCGAGTGGGGCGGCAGGCGACGGACGGTGCAGAGGCATGGCGGGAAACGAGCGAAAGGCGCGAATTGTGCGAATGGCGGCAGTCATGACGGCGAGGTCAGGAATACGCGGCGGAACGCCAGCCGCAAGCATAGCGCAGCACGGCTAGGCCGGCCGGCGACGGTTGGCGTTGCCGGTAGTGCGGGCCGCTTCTGTGCGGCCCGTGTTCGCGCGGCGTCCACCGGTGCGGCCCGGGTTGGGCCGGGGCCGCACGGCCGCCGCACCGCGGGCGGGCCCGGTCATGCCGAGGCTTTGCGGCGCGACTTCCTGCCATTGCCCCGGCGCCAGGCCGAGCTGGCGCAGATCCAGCGCACCGATGCCGACCCGGACCAGCCGCAGCGTCGGGTGGCCGACCGCCGCGGTCATCCGCCGCACCTGCCGGTTCTTGCCCTCGTGGATCACGATCTCGATCCACTGGGTCGGGATCGCCGCGCGATAGCGGATCGGCGGTGTGCGCGGCCACAGGAAAGCGGGCTCGTCGATCAACGTGGCCTGTGCCGGCAGCGTGTGGAAGTCGCCCAGATCCAGGCCGGCGCGCAGCCGGGCCAGCGCGGCCTCGTCCGGCACGCCTTCGACCTGCGCCAGATAGGTCTTGGCCAGCTTCTGGCGCGGATCGGCGATGCGCGCCTGCAGCACGCCGTCGTCGGTCAGCAGCAGCAGCCCTTCGCTGTCGGCGTCGAGCCGGCCGGCCGGGTAGACGTCCGGCATCGCGATCCAGTCGGCGAGCGTCTGCCGGCTCGGATGGGGCGAGAACTGGCTCATGGTGCCGAACGGCTTGTTCAGGGCGATCAGGGTCATGGGGCAACCGGTGCGGGAAAGGCGCCAGTATGCCGCAGCGCGCGCGGCGCAAGCGCCAGTCCGGGATGGCGGATGATGAAAAATTGCTGCATAATACGAAACCGGTCTTGTGTCTTATATAAGACTCAAATAGGACGCAGTCTCGCGATGCAGCAGTGCCGGTGTCGCGAGGGCCGTTACAATGCCTCCCGCTAGGCCCGCATTTCGCCGTCTGGTCACGAACCCGCCGGCCGTTCCAAAACCCCCGTTCCGTACTGGAGACGTCATGTACCAACACATCAAGGTCCCGGCCGGTGAGAAGATCACGGTCAACCAGGATCTCTCGCTGAATGTTCCGGACAATCCGATCATCCCTTATATCGAAGGCGACGGTACCGGCTTCGATATCACCCCGGTGATGATCAAGGTGGTGGACGCGGCCGTGGCCAAGGCCTACGCCGGCAAGCGCAAGATCTCGTGGATGGAGATCTACGCCGGCGAGAAGTCGACCAAGGTCTATGGCCCGGATGTGTGGCTGCCCGACGAAACCCTGGACGTGCTCCGCGAATACGTGGTCTCGATCAAGGGCCCGCTGACCACGCCGGTCGGCGGCGGCATCCGCTCGCTGAACGTCGCGCTGCGCCAGCAGCTGGACCTGTACGTCTGCCTGCGCCCGGTGCGCTATTTCAAGGGCGTGCCTTCGCCGGTGCGCGAGCCCGAGAAGACCGACATGGTGATCTTCCGTGAGAACTCGGAAGACATCTACGCCGGTATCGAATGGGAAGCCGAAAGCGAGCAGGCCAAGAAGGTCATCGCCTTCCTGCAGAACGAAATGGGCGTCAAGAAGATCCGCTTCCCGGAAACCTCGGGTATCGGCGTCAAGCCCGTGTCGAAGCAGGGCACCCAGCGCCTGGTCCGCAAGGCGATCCAGTACGCGATCGACAACGACAAGCCCTCGGTGACCCTGGTCCACAAGGGCAACATCATGAAGTTCACCGAAGGCGGCTTCCGCGACTGGGGCTACGAGCTCGCGCAGAAGGAATTCGGTGCCGAACTGATCGACGGCGGCCCGTGGTGCAAGTTCAAGAACCCGAAGACCGGCAAGGACATCATCGTCAAGGACGCGATCGCTGACGCGTTCCTGCAGCAGATCCTGCTGCGTCCGGCCGAGTACTCGGTGATCGCGACGCTGAACCTGAACGGCGACTACGTTTCCGACGCGCTGGCCGCGCAGGTCGGCGGCATCGGCATCGCGCCGGGCGCCAACCTGTCGGATTCGGTGGCGATGTTCGAAGCCACCCACGGTACCGCGCCGAAGTACGCCGGCAAGGACTACGTGAACCCGGGTTCGGAAATCCTGTCGGCCGAAATGATGCTGCGCCATATGGGCTGGACCGAGGCCGCGGACCTGATCATTTCGTCGATGGAGAAGTCGATCCTGTCGAAGAAGGTCACGTACGACTTCGCCCGCCTGCTCGAAGGCGCGACGCAAGTCTCGTGCTCGGGCTTCGGTCAGGTGATGATCGACAATATGTAATCGCCGGCTTCGCTGGCGTCGCGCTGCCCCTGGCTGCGCGACGCAAGGCGTTGACGAAAAACCCCCGTTGCCGTCAGGTAGCGGGGGTTTGTTTTTTCAAGCCGGCTTTAAACCGCGGGAATGGAATGGACGGCAATGGAATGGAAAAGGCCCGGCGTTGCCGGGCCTTTTCCCCAGGATTCAATGACTTGCGCCTCGGCAATCGATGATTCGATTGCCCCCGCCGGACGCCTGTCGTCGAAGCCTGTAGCGACCGCCGCGCGCTCTGCCGGCGGGTGCGGTCGCGATGTCGCGCTCAGGCGGCGCTCTGGATGTTCGTGGCTTGCTTGCCCTTCGGACCTTGCACGATTTCGAACGAAACGCGCTGGCCCTCTTTCAGGGTCTTGAAGCCATTCATCTGGATAGCCGAAAAGTGCGCAAACAGTTCTTCGTTACCGTCGTCCGGGGTGATAAACCCGAAGCCCTTGGCATCATTGAACCATTTGACCGTACCGCTTGCCATAAACTCCCCCAACGAAAAAACAGATTTCAAACAGGGGGGCGCTCAGGCCAGCGGCAGCTGCAACGAGGGGTTGCACCAAACACTGCAGCGCCTCTGTCGAGGCGCCGCTGCTGGCTCCGTAGGCCTCCCTGCTCACGGAGCACTCGAGGTCCGGTCTGTTGCTTTGGCTCGCGGGACCGGACCTGAATGTCCGAACGATTCTTCTGGCAAACAATCAGACTGTCAAGACGGCACATTCCCCACCCTGACGCCAATGTGGCAGGAATGGGACGGCTCGCAACCGTGCTACTGTGACGGCTCGCGCAGCGTCCCGGAACGCTCCAGGGCACGCCCTCGGGCACGCCGTTGGCCGCTGCGTCGGGCGGCGTGGTTCGAGGGTCGAAGAATGGTCCGGAATTGGAAGCTTGCCCTTGAAACCGACAGCTTTTGCCCAAATTGCAGACTTGAGCGGAGGGGTTAGAATAAAGCCATGGCTACACGGCTGGCGAATGTCCCACAACGCGATGCAGGCACCGTACTGGAGCGGAAAGAGCAGGCGCTCAAACCGCCGGCCATGTACAAGGTCGTCCTGCTGAACGACGACTACACTCCGATGGAGTTTGTCGTCATGATCCTGCAACAGTATTTCAGCAGGGACCGAGAAACGGCGACGCAAATCATGCTGACCGTGCATCGGGAAGGCAAGGGAGTCTGCGGTATCTATACCAGGGATATCGCCGCGACGAAGGTCGAGCTGGTGTCAACGCACGCGCGGCAGGCAGGTCATCCACTGCAGTGCGTGATGGAGGAAGCATGATTGCGCAAGAACTGGAAGTCAGCCTGCATATGGCCTTCGTCGAGGCCAGGCAGGCACGCCACGAATTCATCACCGTGGAGCACCTGCTGTTGGCGTTGCTGGACAACCCGACCGCAGCGGAAGTTCTGCGCGCCTGCGCGGCCAATATCGAGGACCTGCGCACCAGCCTGAAGAATTTCATCGTCGACAACACCCCCGTCGTGCCTGGTACCGACGAGGTGGACACGCAGCCGACCCTCGGCTTCCAGCGCGTGATTCAGCGCGCGATCATGCATGTCCAGTCGACCTCCAACGGCAAGAAGGAAGTCACAGGCGCCAACGTGCTGGTGGCCATCTTCGGCGAGAAGGATTCGCACGCGGTCTATTACCTGCAGCAGCAGGGCGTGACGCGGCTCGACGTCGTCAACTTCATCAGCCACGGCATCCGCAAGGATCAGTCCGAGCCGGCCAAGCATGGCGACGGTACGGCCGAGGGCGAAGGCGGCGACGGCAAGGAAAGCCCGCTGGAGCAGTACACCCAGAACATGAACGCGCTGGCCAAGGCCGGCAAGATCGATCCGCTGATCGGCCGCGAGAGCGAAGTCGAGCGCGTGGTGCAGGTCCTGTGCCGCCGGCGCAAGAACAATCCGCTGCTGGTCGGCGAGGCCGGCGTCGGCAAGACCGCGATCGCCGAAGGCCTGGCGTGGCGCATCACCAAGAACGAGGTGCCCGACATCCTCGAGAAGGCGGTCGTCTACTCGCTGGACATGGGTGCGCTGCTGGCCGGCACCAAGTATCGCGGCGACTTCGAGCAGCGGCTCAAGGGCGTGCTCAAATCGCTGAAGGACAACCCGAACGCGATCCTGTTCATCGACGAGATCCACACGCTGATCGGCGCGGGCGCCGCGTCGGGCGGCACGCTCGACGCCAGCAACCTGCTGAAGCCGGCGCTGTCGTCGGGCCAGCTCAAGTGCATCGGCGCGACGACGTTCACCGAATATCGCGGCATCTTCGAGAAAGATGCAGCGCTTTCGCGGCGCTTCCAGAAGATCGACGTGGTCGAGCCGTCGGTCGACCAGACCGTGCAGATCCTGCGCGGCCTGAAGTCGCGCTTCGAGGAGCACCACGGCGTCAAGTACGCGTCGGCGGCGCTGACCGCGGCGGCCGAGCTGTCGGCGCGCTTCATTACCGACCGGCATCTGCCCGACAAGGCGATCGATGTGATCGATGAGGCTGGCGCCGCGCAGCGGATCCTGCCGAAGTCCAAGCAGAAGAAGACCATCGGCAAGGGCGAGATCGAGGACATCGTCTCGCGCATCGCGCGGATCCCGCCGCAGAGCGTCAACCAGGACGACCGCAGCAAGCTGCAGACGCTGGACCGCGACCTGAAGTCGGTGGTGTTCGGCCAGGACCCGGCGATCGAGGCGCTGGCTTCCGCGATCAAGATGTCGCGCGCCGGCCTGGGCAAGACCGACAAGCCGATCGGCTCGTTCCTGTTCTCCGGCCCGACCGGTGTCGGCAAGACCGAGGTGGCGAAGCAGCTGGCCTTCATCATGGGCATCGAGTTGATCCGCTTCGACATGTCCGAGTACATGGAGCGCCACGCGGTCAGCCGTCTGATCGGGGCGCCCCCGGGCTATGTCGGCTTCGACCAGGGCGGGCTGCTGACCGAGGCGGTGACGAAGAAGCCGCATTGTGTGCTGCTGCTCGATGAGATCGAGAAGGCGCATCCGGACATCTTCAACATCTTGCTGCAGGTGATGGACCACGGCTCGCTGACGGACAACAACGGCCGGCGCGCGGACTTCCGCAACGTGATCATCATCATGACGACCAACGCCGGTGCCGAGACGATGAACCGGGCGACGATCGGCTTCACGTCGTCGCGCGAGCAGGGCGACGAGATGGCCGACATCAAGCGGATGTTCACGCCCGAATTCCGCAACCGGCTCGACGCGATCATCAGCTTCCGCTCGCTGGACGAGGAAATCATCCTGCGCGTGGTCGACAAGTTCCTGATGCAGCTGGAAGAGCAACTGCACGAGAAGAAGGTCGAGGCCAGCTTCACCGAGAAGCTGCGCAAGTTCCTGGCGCGCAAGGGCTTCGATCCGCTGATGGGCGCGCGTCCGATGCAACGGCTGATCCAGGACATGATCCGCAAGGCGCTGGCCGACGAACTGCTGTTCGGCCAGCTGGCGTCGGGCGGCAAGGTCGTGGTCGATCTGGACGACAAGGACCAGATCAAGCTGGAGTTCGCCGAGATCGATACCGAGCCGCCAGAGGCGCCGGAAAGCGAGCAACGCGCGGAGGCCTGATCCAGGCACGGGGCGGGTGGCGGGCCGGACGGGCCCGCCACGCGAGTTCCATGCTATCCTTCGGCAAAATAGTACGGGGCGGCAGCGATGCCGCCCCTATTCATTTGGCCGCGCACGGCGCCGATGCCTGCCGGCAAGCTGAACGAGCCACCGATGTTTCGCCTGCGTCGTCTGATGCTGAAGTCGCTGCCGCTGGCCGCGACGTCCCCGATCCCGTTGATCGCCCACGCTTTGCCGGGCGAGTCCGCGAGCACCTACGGCGGTCACGTGGCGATGGTGCTGCCGATCCCGCCGGGCGGCAGCGGCGACGTGGTCGCGCGCCAGTTGCAGCCGGGGCTGAAGCAGGCGCTCGGCCAGCCGGTGGTGGTCGATCACCGTCCCGGCGCCGCCGGCCTGCAGGCCGCGGCGACGGTGGCCCGGGCCAGGCCCGATGGGCAGACGCTGCTGATGGCGTTCGACAGCCTCGCGTTGCAGCCGATCGCCTACAAGCAGCTGCCGTACGACACCTTCCGCGACTTCACGCCGATTTCCCAGCTGGCGCGCCATCCGCTGGTGGTGGCGGTCCATCCCTCGTTGCCCGTCGACAATATTCGTGCGCTGATCGGCCTCGGGCGGCAGCGCGACGAAGCGATCCGGGTGGCGTCGCCCGGCCCCGGCAGCCTCAATCAGCTGGCCGCGCAGGCGCTGGCGAGCGAGGGCGGGGCGTCGTGGCGGCACGTCGCGTTCAAGGGCACCGGACCGGCGGTGCAGGCCGTGCTGTCGGACCAGGCGGACCTGGTGCTGGCGAGCTACGCGGCCGTGCAGGCCCATCTGCAGACGCGCACGCTGAAGGCGCTGGCCGTGACCGGCGAGCGCCGGCTGGCGCAGTTGCCACAGGTGCCCACGGTCGCGGAACAGGGCCTGGCGGGCTTCGAGGCCTATGGCTGGATCGGCGTGTTCGGTCCGGCCGGACTGCCGCCGGCCATGGTCGGCCGCCTGCATGGTGCCTTGTCGAACGCGATCCGCGCGCCGCGGGTCGCCTCGGCGTTGGCCGCGCATGGACTCGAGCCCGTGGCCGGCACACCGGAAGCGCTGGGGCAGTTGGTCCGGCGCGAGCACGACAGGTGGCAGGCGGTGGCCCGCCATGCCAATCTCCAGTTCGAATGATCGATCCGCGATCGATCCGAGTTCGAACCGACAATCGACCCAACGTGACGCAAGGACAGTGGCAATGACAGCGACCCTCGCAGCCCAGCGCCAGTTCGACCATGCCGTCGTGATCTGCCCCGACCTCGACGCCGCCGCGCAGACCTGGCAGCGGCTCGGCTTCACGCTGACGCCGCGCGGCTTTCATACGCTGGGCTCGCAGAACCATTGCGTGATGCTGGCTCGCGACTATCTCGAGCTGATGCATGTCGACGGCCCCGGCGAGGCGCTGCAGTACTACTGGCACAGCCAGCAGCACGGCGGCGGCTGCGCGGCGCTGTCGTGCCGCAGCGACGATGCGGTGGCCGATGCCGCGGCGCTGCGCGGTGGCGGCTGGCATACCGCCGAGCCGGTCGAATTCTCGCGTCCGGTGCGGCTGGACGATGGCTCCGAACACCCGGCGATCTTCCGTGTCACGGCGATGGACGATGCGCCGGGCGCGCGCTTCTTCCTGTGCGAGCACCGCACGCCGGAGCTGCTGTGGCGGCCGGAATGGATGACGCACGCCAATGGCGCGCAGGCAATCGGGACGATGTTCCTGGTGGTGGCGCCATCGCTGGTCGATGCCGCTGCGCGGGCCTATGCGGAACTGATGGGCGCCGAACTGACCCAGCTGAGCGAGCACGTCTGCAGCCTGGCCGTCGGCGATGCGACGCTGGTGCTGTCCACCCCGCAGGCCCTTGCCGCGGCGACCGGCACCGGCCATATCCGCCAGGCGGTGCCTGGCTATGCCGCGATCCGGCTGCGTACCACCTCGCTGGAGCAGGCGCGCGCGCTGTGGCGGGAGGCGGGCGTTCCCAGCCTCGACCTGAGCGCGACCGAGACGCTGATTCCGGCCCAAGCCGCCGCGGGCGTCGCGCTGCTGTTCGAGCAGCGCTGAGGCGGCAGGGCTGCGCCGGCGACCGTCAGGCCGCCGCGCCGCCGTGATGGACGCCGGTCGAGCCGAAACCGCCGGCGCCGCGCGCCGATTCGCTCGAGAACGCTTCCACCGTGGTGAAGACCGGGCGCAGCACCGGCACGAACATCATCTGCGCGATACGCTCGCCCGGCTGGATCACGATCGGCTCGGTGCCCGGCGCATTGCGGTTCCAGACGCTGACCATGATCGGACCCTGGTAGTCGGCATCGATCACGCCGATCGAGTTGCCCAGCACCAGGCCTTTCTTGTGTCCCAGCCCCGAGCGCGGCGCGATCGTCGCGGCCATATACGGGTTGCCCATATGCACCGCGATGCCGGCCGGCACCAGTTGCGCCGGCGTGCCGGGCTCGATCGTCAGCGGGGCGTCCAGGCAGGCGTGCAGATCGATCGCGGCGGCCATGTCGCTCTGATAGCTGGGCAGGCCCCACTGGTGCAGGCGCGCGTCAAGGATCTTGATTTCGACGGTCGGGTTCGGGGAAGGGGTCATCGGAGTCGGGTCGGAAAGGAGATTGTGTTCTCCCTCTCCCCTCAGGGGGAGAGGGTTGGGGAGAGGGGGCCAAACCATAGCGGCAATGTCACCGCGGTTTCCCTCTCCCCCAAGCCCCTCTCCCGCAAGCGGGAGAGGGGAGAAAACGGGGGGATTCGGCGAGGTTCGCGAGGCTGACGAAGGCAATCAAGCCAGATCGAAGCTCCATCAAGCCGGTCAGGCCTGATCAAGGCCGCTCGGCCGGCAGCCGCTCGGCGATCGCCGTCACCAGCTGCCGCGCCAGCGACAGCTTGTCCGCGCGCGGCAGGCGCGTGGCGCCGCGCTCGTCGAACAGCACGATCTCGTTCTCGTCCAGGCCGAAGGTATGGTGGCCGATATTGCCGACAAGCAGGGGCACGCCCTTGCGGCGGCGCTTCTGCTCGCCGTACTGCTCCAGGTTCTCGCTCTCGGCGGCGAACCCCACGCAATAGGGCGCATCGGCCCGCGCGGCCACGGTGGCCAGGATGTCGGGGTTCTGCACGAAGCGCAGCGTCGGCGTGTCGGTGTCGTTGGCCTTCTTCAGTTTCTGCTCGGACACCTCGGCCGGGCGCCAGTCGGCCACCGCGGCCACCGCGACGAACACGTCGGTGCCGCGCAGCTGCGACAGTACCGCGTCGTGCATCTGCTGCGCGCTCTGCACGTCGATGCGGGCGACGCCGCGCGGGGTCGGCAGCCCGGTCGGGCCGGCCACCAGCAGCACGTCGGCGCCGGCCTCGCGCGCCGCGCGAGCCAGGGCGAAGCCCATCTTGCCGGACGAGCGGTTGGTGATGCCGCGCACCGGGTCGATCGCCTCGAAGGTCGGCCCGGCGGTGATCAGCATCCGGCGGCCGGCCAGCACCTTGGGCTGGAAGTGGGCGACGATATCGTCGAGCAGTTCCTCGGGCTCGAGCATGCGGCCGTCGCCGACCTCGCCGCAGGCCTGGTCGCCGCTGCCCGGGCCGAGCACCGCGACGCCGTCGGCGCGCAGCTGCGCGATATTGCGCTGGGTCGCGGGCGCCATCCACATCTGCCGGTTCATCGCCGGCGCCACCAGCAGCGGGCAATCGCGCGCGATGCACAGCGTCGACAGCAGGTCGTCGCACAGGCCATTGGCCAGCCGCGCGAGAAAATCGGTCGACGCCGGCGCGATCACGATCGCATCGGCCTCACGCGACAGGTCGATATGCGCCATGTTGTTGGCGATCCGGCCGTCCCACTGCGAGGTGAACACCGGCCGCCCCGACAGCGCCTGCATCGTGACCGGCGTGATGAACTGCGTTGCCGCGTCCGTCATCACCACCTGGACGGTGGCGCCGGCCTTGGTCAGCAGCCGGACCAGCTCGGCCGACTTGTAGCAGGCGATGCCGCCGGTCAGCCCGAGTACGAGATGTTTGCCGCGCAGATCCATGGAAGGGCCTTCGATGCGAGGGGAGGGGAGTCGATGATACCGGCGTGCCGGCGGACGCGCCGGCTTGCCTGTCGGCGCGTCCTTCGGATCCGGCTCAGTGCCGGCGCACCCGCCGGAATTCGTCGACGATCAGCAGCACCGCGCCGACCGTGATCGCGCAGTCGGCGACATTGAACGCCGGCCAGTGGTAGCCGCGCAGATGGAAGTCGAGGAAGTCGACCACATGGCCGTAGACGATGCGGTCGATCACGTTGCCGATCGCGCCGCCGAGCACCAGCGACACCGCCAGGCTGAACAACCGCTGGCCGGCATGGCGGAACAGCAGCCAGACGATGAAGGCGCCGACCGCGAGCCCCAATCCGGTGAAGAACCAGCGCTGCCAGCCGCCGGCGTCGGCCAGGAAGCTGAACGCGGCGCCCTTGTTGTAGACCAGCACCAGGTTGAAGAAGCCGGTGACCGGGCGCGATTCTCCATAGTCGAAGCTGCGCACGATCACGATCTTGAAGAACTGGTCCAGCACCACGACCAGCGCGGCGAAGGCCAGCCACAGCAGCGGCGTGCCGCTGCGGCTCTTGTTGCTGGCGGCGCGGCCGCGGGCGGTACGGGTGGTCGCGGCCATCAGGCGTGGCTCCTCGGTTCGCCGGCACCGAACAGATTGCTGGTGCAGCGGCCGCACAGGGTCGGATGCGCGGCGTCGTGGCCGACGTCCTCGCGATAGTGCCAGCAGCGCTCGCACTTGGCGTGGCCGGACGGATGCACGGTCACCAGCAGGTCGCCGGCCTCGGGCGCCGGCGACACCGTCGCGGCCGAGGTCAGCAGCACGAAGCGCAGGTCGTCGCCGAGGCTGGCCAGCGCCTCCAGCGCCGGACCGCCGGCCTGGATCGAGACCTCCGCCTGCAGCGACGAGCCGATGCTTCCCTCGGTCCGCACCGCCTCCAGCTGTCGGGTGACCTCGGCCCGCACCGCGCGCACCGTGTGCCATTTCTGCAGCAGGTCGTCGGCCTGGTCGATCTCCGGCACCGTGTAGTAGGTGCTGGTGAAGATCGTGTCGGCGTGTTCGGTACCGTGGGCGAACACTTGCCACGCTTCCTCGGCGGTGAACGACAGGAACGGCGCCATCCAGTGCAGCATCGCCTGCGTGATGTGGAACAGCGCGTTCTGCGCGGCTCGGCGCGCCTTCGAGTCCGGCGCGGTGGTATAGAGCCGGTCCTTCAGCACGTCCAGGTAGAAGCCGCCCAGGTCCTCCGAGCAGAAGGTCTGCAGCTTGGCCACCACCGGGTGGAACTCGTAGACGTCGTAGTGCGACAGCACTTCCTTCTGCAGCTGCGCGGTCAGCGCGACGGCGTAGCGATCGATCTCCAGCCATTCCGACGGCGGCAGCGCGTCGCGCGCGTGGTCGTAGTCGGTCAGGTTGGCCAGCAGGAAGCGCAGCGTATTGCGGATGCGGCGGTAGCCCTCGACCACGCGCTTCAGGATCTCGTCGGAGATCGACAGCTCGCCGGAATAATCGGTCGACGCCACCCACAGCCGGATGATCTCGGCGCCCATCTTGTTGGCGACGTCCTGCGGCGATACCGTGTTGCCGACCGACTTCGACATCTTGCGGCCTTCGCCGTCGACGGTGAAGCCGTGCGTCAGCAGCGCCTTGTAGGGCGGCTTGCCGTACAGCATCGAAGCGGTCAGCAGCGACGAGTGGAACCAGCCGCGGTGCTGGTCCGAGCCTTCCAGATAGAGGTCGGCCAGGCGCCCGTCCGGCGTATCGGCGGCCGCATCGTACAGGTCCTCGCGGTGCGAGCCGCGGATCACCGTCCAGTGCGTGGTGCCCGAGTCGAACCAGACGTCCAGCGTGTCGCGGTTCTTTTCGTACATCGCGGCGTCGGCTTCGCCCAGCTCGGTCAGGAACGCGGTGGCGTCCAGCGTCTGCCAGGCCTCGATGCCGTGCTGCTCGACCTTCCGGGCCACGGCCTCGAGCAGCTGCGGCGTGCGCGGATGGAGCGCGCCGGTTTCCTTGTGGACGAAGAAGGCCATCGGCACGCCCCACTGGCGCTGGCGCGACAGCGTCCAGTCCGGCCGGTTGGCGATCATGTTGTGCAGCCGCTGCTTGCCCCAGGACGGGTAGAAGGCGGTCGCCTCGATGCCGGCCAGCGCGGTCTCGCGCAGCGTCGGACCGTTGTCGGCCGGCACCACATCCATGCCGGCGAACCATTGCGAGGTCGCGCGGTAGATGATCGGCGTCTTGTGCCGCCAGCAGTGCATGTAGCTGTGCTCGTAGCGGTGCGAGTTGAACAGGTTGCCCGAGGCCTTCAGCGTCTCGACGATGCGCGGATTCGCGTCCCAGATCGACAGGCCGCCGAACAGCGGCAGCCAGCTGGCATAGACGCCGTCGCCCATCACCGGGCTCAGGATGTCCTCGTCGCGCATGCCGTGCGCCTTGCAGGACTGGAAGTCCTCGATGCCGTAGGCAGGCGCCGAATGGACGATGCCGGTGCCGGTATCGGTGGTCACATAGTCGCCGAGGTAGACCGGCGAGGTGCGCTCGTAGCCCGGGTCCATCTTGGCCAGCGGATGGTGGAAGCGCACCTCGGTCAGCGCTGCGCCGGAGCAGGTCGCGACGACCTTGCCTTCGAGCTCATAGGTCTTGAGCTGTTCCTCGACGCGCTCGGTGGCCAGGATCAGGAAGCCGCGCGGTGTGTCGACCAGCGCGTATTCGACCTCCGGATGCAGGTTCAGCGCCTGGTTCGACGGGATCGTCCACGGCGTGGTGGTCCAGATGACGATCCAGCCGGGCTTGGACGACAGCGTTTCCAGCGGCACGTGGAAGGCGCGCGCGACCTTGTCGGTCTCCGCGAACGGGAAGCCGACATCGATCGACAGGTCGGTCTTGTCCTTGTACTCGACCTCGGCCTCGGCCAGCGCCGAACCGCAGTCGAAGCACCAGTTGACCGGCTTCAGGCCGCGGAAGACGTAGCCCTTCTCCAGGATCTTGCCCAGCGCCCGGATCTCGTCGGCCTCGTTGCTGAAGTTCATCGTCAGGTAGGGGTCGTCCCAGTCGCCCAGCACGCCCAGCCGTTCGAAGTCCTTGCGCTGGCGGGCGATCTGCTCGGTCGCGTAGGCGCGCGCCTTGGCCTGGACCTCCTGCACCGGCAGGCCCTTGCCGTACTGCTTCTCGATCTGGATCTCGATCGGCATGCCGTGGCAGTCCCAGCCCGGCACGTAGACGGCGTCGAGCCCGCTCAGGCCGCGGGCCTTGATGATCATGTCCTTCAGGACCTTGTTGACGGCGTGGCCGATGTGGATGTCGCCGTTGGCGTACGGGGGGCCGTCGTGCAGCACGAATTTCTTCGCGCCGCGGCGCGCCGCGCGGATCGCCTGGTAGATCTTCTTTTCCTGCCACTGCTTGACCCACAGCGGCTCGCGCTTGGGCAGGTCGCCCCGCATCGGGAACGGGGTGTCGAGCAGGTTGACCGGGTATTTGTTCTTCTCGGCGTTCTTGTTCTCCGGCTTGGCGCCGGCCTTGGCTTGCTTGGTGTCGGACATGACGATTCTCAGGGCGATTCGGTGAGCGCGCAGGCCGGACGGTGCGGGCTGGCGCAATAAATGAGGCAGGGTCGGCGGTGACCCGGCTGCGCGCGCATGCGCGGCGAAAGCCGGCCGCTAGCTAATTCGGTCCGTGGCCGAGGTGGTGCGCACCGCGGGCGTGCCGGCAGTACCCGCGGCGCCCGCCGCGCCTTGCGCGTCGGGCTCGGTCAGGCTGAAGAAGGCGCGGGCGTCGGCGCAATCCTTGGCGATCGCCGCGGTCAGCGCTTCCAGCGAGTCGAAACGCGCTTCGTCGCGCAGCTTCTTGATGAATTCGACCCGCACCAGCTTGCCGTAGACGCTACGGTCGAAATCGAACAGATGCACTTCCAGCAGTACCCGTCCGGCGTCCTCGACAGTCGGGCGCACGCCGATGCTGGCGACGCCCGGCAGCGGGCCGTCGGCGAGGCCGTGCACCTGTACCACGAAGATCCCGTTGACGGCCGGGCGCTTGTGCGGAATGCGCAGGTTCAGCGTCGGAAAGCCGAGATCGCGGCCCAGCTTGCGGCCGTGGACCACATGCCCGCTGATCGCATAGCCGTGGCCAAGCAGCCGGCGGGCATGCTCGAGGTCGCCGGCGGCCAGCGCCTCGCGGACCGCCGAGCTCGAAATCCGTACCCCGCCTTCCGAGACCGAGCCCATCTGCTCGACATCGAAGCCGTAGCGCTTGCCGGCCTGCTGCAGATAGGCAAAGTCGCCGGCGCGCCTGGCGCCGAAGCGGAAGTCGTCGCCGACCAGCACCCAGCGCGCATGCAGCCCGTGCCACAGCACGTTCTCGACGAAGGCCTCGGGGGACTGGGCGGCGAAATGGGCGTTGAAGTGCTCGACCACCACGCGGTCGACGCCGTTGCGGCGCAGGCTTTCGAGCTTGTCGCGCAGCAGCGCGATGCGGGTCGGGGCGCGGTCCGGCGTGAAGAATTCGCGCGGGTGCGGCTCGAAGGTCATCACGCACAGCGGCAGCCCGCGCGCGTCGGCGGCCGCGCGCGCGCGCGCGAGCAGGGACTGATGGCCCCGGTGCACCCCGTCGAAATTGCCGATGGTGAGTGCGCAGGGTGCCCGGCTCTCGGCATTGGGCAGGCCGCGGAAGACTTTCACGAGGACGGCGACAAACGGTTAGGAATAAAGGCTGGATTATAAAGGGAACGAGCGCGTTGCCCCGTGTTGCGGCACAAGACCGTGCGGCGCGCGCGGGACGGGCGCGGCGTGGCCCCGCCCGACGGCCCGCGCCGCCCGGTGGCGCGCCGCGGCGAAAGTCGGCATGATATGCCGCGTCCACATTCTCGCCGTCACGCACGCCGACCTCCGGTGCCGCCAGCCAACCTGATCGCGCTGCTCAAGCGCATCCTTCCGCCGCCCGCGCCGCCGCTGGACGCCGATACCGAGGCCAAGCTGCTGGCCGCGGTGCATCGGGTGGTCCCCAGCGGCATCGTGGCGGCGCTGCTGCTGCCCGGGCTGACCACCGCCGCGTTCTGGCACGAGGCCAGCCGCGGCGCGCTGCTGGCCTGGTGCGCGGCGATGCTGCTGCAGGCGGCCGGCTGCGCCTGGTTCTACCTCGGATACCTGCGCGATATCCCGCGCCTGAGCCGCTCGGCCCATACCCGCAAGTGGCGCGACCCGATGCGCGCCGTGGCGGTGCTGGCCGGCCTGAGCTGGGGCAGCGCCGCGCTGCTGCACCTGGTGTCGTCGTCCGCCGTGTTTTCCGGCGTGCTGCTGGTGCTGACGCTCGGCGCGCTGGCCGGCGGCGCGAGCTCGCAGGCGCCGGCGCCGGTCAACCTGCTCTATGTCGGCATTCCGATCCTGGTGCCCAATCTGTTGCTGGCCGGCTACGCGTTTCCCGGCCATGGCGGCTATATCCGGCTGCTGCTGCTGATCTACGCGCTGATGCTGGCGCGCCATGCGCTGAACCTGCACGGCTCGCTGGTGCGGGCGATCCGGCTGGAGGGCGAAAGCCGGCGGCTGGCGCGGCAGTTCCAGCAGGAGAAGGAGCGCGCGCTGCATGCCAGCGAGGAGAAATCCCGCTTCCTGGCCGCCGCCAGCCACGATCTGCGCCAGCCGGTGCATGCGCTGGTGATGCTGGTCGAGGCGCTGCGCGCGCGCAACGATTCGCCGGCGCTGCGGCCGCTGGTCGAGCAGGTCGCGGCCGGCACGCAGACGATCGATCTGCTGTTCCGCTCGCTGCTGGACCTGTCCAAGCTCGAGGGGCGCAAGGTGCTGCCGACACTGGAGCCCTGCGACGCCGGCCAGCTGGTGCGCGAGGTCTGCGACCAGTTCGCCGGCGACGCGCAGGCGGCCGGACTGCGGCTGTCGCCGCGCGTGGCCGGCGAGCTGCACGCGATGGCCGAGCCGGTGCTGCTGCGCCGCGCGCTGTTCAACCTGGTGCAAAACGCGCTGCGCTACACGCGCCAGGGCAGGGTGCTGGTCGCCGCGCGCATGCGCGGCGCGCAGGTTCGCATCGAGGTCTGGGACACCGGGGCCGGCATTCCGGCCGAGCACCTGCCGGAGATCTTTGGCCCGTACTTCCAGGTCCACAACCCGCAGCGCGACCGCTCCCACGGCCTTGGCCTGGGCCTGGCGATCTTCAAGGAATGTGTGAGGCTGATGCGCGGGACCTACGGCGTGCGCTCGGTGCCGGGCAAGGGCTCGATGTTCTGGTTCACGCTGAATCCGGCCCCGGCCGAGTCGGTGGCGACGATCCGCGCGATGCGCAGCGACGCGGTGGCGCAGCACGCGATGCCGGATCGGCTGCACGGCGAGGTGCTGGTGGTCGACGACGACAGCCACGTGCGCAACGCCTGGATCGCGCTGATGGAGGCCTGGGGCGTGCGGGTGTCGTGCGCCGCCGATGGCGCCGAGGCCGAGCGGATGTTTGCCGACGGCCTGCGGCCCGACATCATCTTCTGCGACCTTCGCCTGCCCGGAAAGGAGAACGGCCTCGCATTGCTGGAACGGTGGCAGCAGACCCAGCCGCAGGCGCGCAGCGCGCTGCTGACCGGCGACCTGAAGTCGGCCGCGCTGGCCGAGGCCGAGGAGGCGGGCTATTTCGTGCTGCCCAAGCCGGTCGACCCGGGCGCGCTCCGGATGCTGCTGCGGCGCTGGCTGCGGACGGTCTGAACCTGCGCGGCCAGCGGCCGCGCGCCACAAGCGCCCGGACCCCTACTGCGGCCCCTACTGCGGCCCGTACTGCGGTCCCTACTGCCGCAGCCGGAACCGCTCCATCCGGGACATTACCTGCATCCGCGTGCGCACGCCCAGCCGCTGCAGGATCGCCGACACATGCTCCTTGACGGTGTTCTCCGTCAGCCCGAGCTCGCGCGCGATCACCTTGTTCGGCAGGCCCTCGAGCACCAGCGCCAGCACCGAGCCCTGGCGCGGCGTCAGGCCGAGCTCGGCCGGCGTGACCGGAATGCTGTGCGTCGGGCCGAACGCGCGCGGCTGGCCGTTCAAGGCCTCGTCGGACGGAAAGGCGGTGTCGCCGGCCAGCACGCGGCGCACCACCGCGGCGAAGGCGGGCGCATCGAGATGCTTGCCGACGAAGCCGAAGGCTGACAGCGCGCGGGCGCGCTCGACGATCTCGGGCGTGGCCTCGGCCGACATGAAGATGAAGCGCGCGGCCGGCACGATCGACTTGAGCGTCTGCATGGCGTCGAAGCCGGTGCCGTCGTTCAGCCAGATGTCGAGCAGCACGATATCGGGCCGCAGCCCGCGTTGGAGGGTGTTCAGCGCCTCGGAGGCGCTCCCGGCGGCATGGACTGCAACATCGGGCATTACCTGCGCCAGAAACAGGGTAGTGCCGGACAGCGCCATGGGGTGGTCGTCGACCACCAGCAAGGTCGGTGCAACATTCGACATGCGATTTCCCGTCTAAAACAGCTTCGCCCTTGTTGTATGGTCCCGTCCCGTCGAGCGGGCGGATTGGCGATAGGGCGACTCTAGCAGAGCGAGCGGGGCGTCACAATCCGCAATCGGGGGAAGCAACGGCCGGCGAGTTTGCGCCGCCGGGGTCTCCAGCGCGCTGTGGCGGGGCGCCGCCTTGGTAGAATTGCGCGATGAAAAATATCGTCATCCTTATCTCGGGACGCGGTTCCAACATGGAAGCGATCGTCCGGGCCTGCAGCGAGCAGGCCTGGCCGGCACGGATCGCCGCCGTGCTGTCCAGCCGTCCCGACGCGCCCGGCCTCAAGTTCGCCGCGGCGCAAGGCATTCCGGTCGGCGTGGTCGATCATCGCCACTATCCCGACCGGGCCAGCTTCGACAAGGCGCTGGCCAACGCGATCGACGCCCACGTGCCCGACCTGGTGGTGCTGGCCGGCTTCATGCGGATCCTGACGCCCGAGTTCGTCGAGCACTATGCCGGCCGGATGATGAACATCCATCCGTCGCTGTTGCCCAGCTTCCCCGGCCTGCATACCCACCAGCAGGCGCTGGAGGCCGGCGTCAAGGTGCACGGCGCCAGCGTGCATTTCGTCACCGCGGCGCTGGACCACGGTCCCATCGTTCTGCAGGCGGCCATCGAGATCGGGCCCGAGGACACCCCCGAAACGCTGGCGGCACGGCTGCTGCCCTGCGAGCACCAGATCTATCCGCGCGCGGTGCGCTGGTTCGTCGAAGGACGGCTGCGCGTCAAGGACGGCGTGGTCCATGTCGATCCGCCCGAGCCGCAATTGCTGATCGCGCTGGCAGCCTCGGATGCCGCCACGGACTCCCCCTCGGACTCCGCCACCCCTGTCGATACCACCGGAGCCCATCAATGACCCGTCCCGCCCAGGCACCGCGCGGCGGCGCGCGTCCGTCCACGCGCACCAAGCGCAAGCCCACCCCGCTGCGCAAGGCAGGCGCGCCGCGCGAGCCCGCCAACGACGGCCAGGTTCGTCCGCACGGCGCCCTGCATGCCACGCATATCCAGCATATCGACCGGCTGCTCGGCAAGGTGATGCTGTTCGCCCGGCCCGCCGACGCGGTCGTCAGCTACTACTTCCGCGAGAACCCGAAGCTGGGTCATCGCGAGCGCGGCATCATCGCCGAGGCGGTGTTTGCCGTGCTGCGCCGGCGCGTGGAATTTGCCCAGTTCGCCGAGTCCGGCTCGGGCGCCGCCCCGCGCCGGCTGGCGCTGCTGGGCCTGGCGGCGACGCTGGGCCGCGACGCGCTGACGCCGTTCCTGTATCCCGACGAGGCGCAGTGGCTGGACCGGCTGATGACGATCGAGCGCGCCAGCCTGGCACCGCGCGTGCGCGCCAACCTGCCCGAATGGCTGTACGAGCAGCTGGTCGCCCGGCACGGCGAAGCCTTCACCGCGGCGCTCGGCGATGCCTGGCTGCGGCCGGCGCCCCTGGATCTGCGCGCCAATCTGATCAAGACCTCGCGCGAGGCCGTGCTGGCGCAGCTGGAGGAGGCCGAACTGGCGGCCGAGCCGACGCCGATCGCGCCCACCGGCATCCGGCTGGCCGGCAAGCCGGCGCTGAATCAGCTGCCGATCTTCGTCAACGGACTGGTCGAGGTGCAGGACGAGGGCAGCCAGCTGCTGTGCCATCTGGTGGCGCCGCGGCGCGGCGAGATGGTGGTCGATTTCTGCGCCGGCGCCGGCGGCAAGACGCTGGCGCTCGGCGCGCTGATGCGCTCGACCGGACGGCTCTATGCCTTCGACGTGTCCGACAAGCGCCTGGCCAACCTGAAGCCGCGGCTGGCGCGCAGCGGCCTGTCGAACGTCCATCCGGTGCTGATTGACTCCGAGCAGGACGCCAAGGTCAAGCGCCTGGCCGGCAA
The DNA here is from genome assembly GCF_053903255.1 of Cupriavidus sp. JZ107. Classification (NCBI taxonomy): domain Bacteria; kingdom Pseudomonadati; phylum Pseudomonadota; class Betaproteobacteria; order Burkholderiales; family Burkholderiaceae; genus Cupriavidus; species Cupriavidus sp. JZ107. Next base: position 647,400 of record NZ_CP096481.1, read on the forward strand.
GATCGATCGCGTGCTGGTCGACGCGCCGTGCAGCGGCCTCGGTACGCTGCGGCGCAATCCGGACCTCAAATGGCGCCAGACCCCGCAGACGGTGCTGGAACTGACCGCCAAGCAGACCGCGATCCTCGAATCGGCGGCGCGGCTGGTCAAGCCGGGCGGTCGCGTGGTTTATGCCACCTGCAGTGTGCTGGAGGCCGAGAACGAGGCGATCGTGCGCGATTTCCTGAGCCGCCATGCGGACTTCCAGCTGGTGCCGGTCGCGCAGGTGCTGGCCGAGCAGAAGATCGCGATCGCCGACCTGCCGGAGGACGCGCAGACGCTGGCGCTCTATCCCCATCTGCACCAGACCGATGGCTTCTTCGCGGCGGTGCTGGAGCGGACTCGTCCATGAGCATGGGGGCTTCGGCCCCTGTCGTTTCACGGATACCGGGCACCAATGGCCCGGTATTTTTTTGTTCTTCGCCGCTTCTACTGTCTCCACTGGTTCAACTCGTCGATCGATGGCCTCCAATTCCCTGACCGATCTGTCGCAATCCCACGCCGTGTTCGGCAAGATGCTCGGCGACCTGATGCAAGACGCCGGCGACCCGGGCTTCCTTTGGCAACTGGCCGTGCTCGCGGGCTGTGTGCTGCTGGCCTGGCCGCTGGCGCGCCATGTCGCGGCGCGGCTCGAGGCCCGCTACGCGGGTTCGAGCTTCGCGCTGCGCTTTGCCGCCGCGAGCCTGGAGCGGGCGATGTTCCCGCTGTTCGGCTGGCTGCTGGTGCTGGCGTCTCGCTTCGCGCTGGCGCCGCTGATTCCGATCAGCATGCTGCGGCTGGCGCTGGTGCCGCTGTTCGGCATCACCTTCCTCTATTTCGCGTTCTACGTGCTGCGCCGGGTGCTGTCCGGCAACGGCCAGCTGCACGGCATGCTGACGCTGGTGGAGAAGGTGCTGACCACGCTGGTCTGGGCCGGCATGGCGCTATACGTGCTGGGCATGCTGTCCGAGGCGGTGCAGTGGCTCGACTCGATCCAGTTCGCGCTGGGGCAGCAGCGCATCAGCGTGGCCGATCTGCTGATGGCCTGCGTGTGGATCCTGCTGACGGTGCTGGCCGCGCTGTGGTTCGGGTCGTGGCTGGAGGAGCGGCTGATGCGCTCGGCGACGATCGACACCAGCCTGCGCGTGGTGCTGACGCGGCTGTCCAAGGCGCTGCTGCTGCTGGTGTCGCTGCTGTTCAGCCTGTCGCTGGTCGGCATCGACCTGACCGTGCTGTCGGTGTTCGGCGGCGCGCTGGGCGTCGGCCTGGGTCTGGGGCTGCAGAAGATCGCGAGCAACTACGTGTCCGGCTTCATCATTCTTCTGGACCGCTCGGTCAAGCTCGGCGACCAGATCACCGTCGACAAGTACACCGGCATCGTCGCGCAGATCCGCACCCGCTACACCGTGGTGCGCAACGGCGACGGCGAGACCCTGGTGCCGAACGAGCAGCTGGTCGCGCAATCGGTGCAGAACCATTCCTTTTCGAACACCAATGTGCGGGTGGCGACGCGGGTGCAGGCGGACTACGACGCCGACCCCGAGATGGTGCTGACGCTGCTGGCCGAGGCGGTGCGCGGCGTGCCGCGTCTGCTCGCCGAGCCGGCGCCGTCGGCCTTCCTGGTGGCGTTCGCGGACAGCGGTGTCGAATACGAGGTGGCCGGCTTTATCGCCGATCCGCAGAACGGCAAGCTCGGGGTGCAATCGGAAATGAACCGCGCGATCTGGAAGGCGTTCCGGGCCAGCGGCATTTCGATTCCCTACCCGCAGCGCGAGTTGCGTGTGCTGCCCGCAGACGGGGCGCTGGCGTCGACGCCGGTGTCGCGGGTGGCAGCCAATGCGGCGGAATCGACATAAATACCGCGCGATCGGGCGTGTATGTGACGCCTTTGCCATTGAAGGAACGAAGTATCGTTTTCGGCGTCCAACACCGCAAACGAAAAGCAAACGCACGGGTAAAAGCGGATGCCGGGACGCTGGCGTTCCGGTAAAATCGCGGGTCGTCCCGGGGATTCCCCCGGCCGGACTACCGATCCGTGCCCGAGGGCCAGCCGCCAGATTGCAGCGGCGCGTGCCGGGGTCCCGCGAAGGCGCAAGGCGCCTTGGCTGACGCCACAAGACGCAATCACTGGATTTGCAGTCATTTTTCTGCGCGTTGCTGCGACACCCTGACCGGTCGCGGCCAGCCTCTATCTAGCACGGAGAACAGTTTGTTCGACACAATTCTTCAGTGGGCCGCCAACGGCCTTCTCGACTGGTCCTGGTGGAAGATCGTGATCTTCACCCTGGTCATGACCCACATCACCATCGCCGGCGTCACGATTTTCCTGCACCGGTGCATGGCCCACCGCTCGCTCGATCTGCACCCGATCGCCGCGCACTTCTTCCGCTTCTGGCTGTGGCTGACCACGGGCATGGTCACCAAGGAGTGGACCGCGATCCACCGCAAGCACCACGCCAAGTGCGAAACGGAAGACGATCCGCACAGCCCGCAGACGCGCGGCATCCGCAAGGTGCTGCTCGAAGGCGCCGAGCTGTACCGGGCCGAAGCCAAGAACAAGGAAACGCTGGCCAAGTTCGGCCACGGCACGCCCAATGACTGGATCGAGCGCAACCTGTACTCGCGCTTCACCTGGCAGGGCGTCGGCCTGATGCTGATCATCGACCTGGCGCTGTTCGGCGTGGTCGGCCTGTCGGTCTGGGGCGTGCAGATGCTGTGGATCCCGATCCATGCCGCCGGCATCATCAACGGCCTGGGCCACTGGTGGGGCTATCGCAACTACGATTGCGAGGACGCGTCGACCAATGTGTCGCCGTGGGGCATCATCATCGGCGGCGAGGAACTGCACAACAACCACCATACCTACCCGACGTCGGCCAAGTTCTCGATCAAGTGGTACGAGTTCGATATCGGCTGGTGCTACATCCGCGCGATGCAGGCCGTCGGCCTGGCCAAGGTCAAGAAGACGCCGCCCAAGGCACGTCTGGTCGAGGCCCGCCCGGTCGATCACAACACGCTGGAAGCCATCATCGCCAACCGCTATGACGTGATGGCCCGCTATGCCAAGGCCGTCAAGAACGCGTACCGCGAGGAACTGGCCCAACTGAAGGCCAAGCGCGTTGCCGACTATCGCCGCTTCAAGCTGGCGCGCAAGTGGTTCCACCGCGACGAGACCAAGCTGGCCGAGCCGCAGCGCCAGCAACTGGCCAGCATCGTCGAGCACAACAAGGCGCTGCAGACCTTCGTCGAAATGCGCCGCGAACTGGCCGCGATCTGGGGCCGTTCGAACCTGACGCGCGAACAGCTGCTGCAGCAGCTGCAGGCCTGGTGCCACCGCGCCGAAGCCAGCGGCATCCAGGCGCTGCAGGAGTTCTCGCTGCGCCTGCGCCGCTACGCGTAACGCCTGATAAGACGGACAGCGCCTGCTACAATGCCAGGCGCGCCCGAAGCCCCGCCATGCTGTCGCTGGCGGGGCTTTTCTTTTGGCGACGCCGCCCCATCTTCAGGCCGGTCCCGGCCGCAATGAAGACGCGATGCGAAGCGGCGGCGAGCGCAGGGTGCCCCGAGGAGTACAGGAGATGACCCCCCAAACGATCAAGACCGTCGAGTTCGAGAAACCGACGCAGATGCAGGCCGAAGGTGGCGCCAGCTGTGTCGCCCACGCGTGGGCCAAGGTGCCGCCCGCGCTGACGCCGGACGAGCGCGCCGCGTTGAAGGATCGCATCCGCGCCCTGCTGAAGGCGCGCAATGCGGTGCTCGTCGCGCACTACTATGTCGATGCCGACCTGCAGGACCTTGCCGAGGAAACCGGCGGCTGCGTGTCCGATTCGCTGGAGATGGCCCGCTTCGGGCGCGACCATTCCGCGCAGACGCTGGTGGTCGCGGGCGTGCGCTTCATGGGCGAGACCGCCAAGATCCTGAGCCCTGAAAAGACCATCCTGATGCCGGACCTGGACGCGACCTGCTCGCTGGACCTGGGTTGCCCGGCCGACGAGTTCGCGGCCTTCTGCGACGCGCATCCGGACCGCACCGTGGTGGTCTATGCGAACACCAGCGCCGCGGTCAAGGCGCGTGCCGACTGGATGGTGACCTCCAGCATCGGGCTGAAGATCGTCGAGCATCTGCACGCGCGCGGCGAGAGGATCCTGTGGGCGCCGGACAAGCACCTGGGCAGCTATATCCAGCGCCAGACCGGTGCCGACATGCTGCTGTGGCAGGGCTCGTGCCTGGTGCACGACGAGTTCAAGGGCATCGAGCTCGATCTGCTGCGCAAGGAACATCCGAAGGCCAAGATCCTCGTGCATCCGGAATCGCCGGCCAACGTGGTCGCGCAGGCGGACGTGGTCGGCTCGACCTCGCAGCTGATCGCCGCCGCCCAGCAGCTCGACGCCAACGAATTCATCGTCGCCACCGACAACGGCATCCTGCACAAGATGCGGATGGCAGCGCCGGGCAAGCATTTCATCGAGGCGCCGACCGCCGGCAACAGCGCGACCTGCAAGAGCTGCGCACATTGCCCGTGGATGGCGATGAATGCGCTGACCAATCTGGCCGAGGTGCTGGAGACCGGCCGCAACGAGATCCATGTCGATCCGGAGACCGGCCGCCGCGCCTATACCTGTATCGATCGCATGCTCGATTTCGCCGCCCGGCAGAAGGCCAACGTACGGCCGGCTGCCGACCTGGCCAAGGAACAGGCGCTGTTCCAGGGGATCGGTCCGGCATGAGCGAGTCCTCGATGAACGACGCGGTCAATCCGATCTTCGACCAATACGGACCGGCGCTGGCCGAGGCGCTGCGCGACAACGTCCGCGCGGCGATCGCCGAGGACGTCGGCTCCGGCGACTGGACCGGCCAGCTGGTACCGGCCGACAAGCAGGCCCGCGCCCGTGTGATCGTGCGCGAGGATGCGGTGCTGTGCGGGCAGCCGTGGTTCGATGCCTGCATGCGGGCCGTCGATCCGCGTTTGCAGGTTCGCTGGCTGCAACAGGAAGGCGCGCGCATGGCGGCCGATTCGGTGGTCTGCGAGATCGACGGCCCGGCCCGTTCGCTGTTGACCGCCGAGCGTCCGTCGCTGAATTTCCTGCAGCTGCTGTCGGGCGTGGCCACGGCGACCCGGCGCTACGCCGATCTGGTCGCCGGTACGCGCGCCCGCGTGCTCGACACGCGCAAGACCTTGCCGGGGCTGCGCCTTGCGCAGAAGTACGCGGTCAAGGTCGGCGGCGGCGACAATCAGCGGCTGGCGCTCTATGACGGCATCCTGATCAAGGAAAACCATATCGCCGCGGCCGGCGGCGTCACCGCTGCGTTGCGCGCCGCGGCCGCGCTGAACGCCGGCGTGCCGGTTCAGGTCGAGGTCGAGTCGCTGGTCGAGCTGGAGGAGGCGCTGGCCGCCGGTGCCGTCTCGATCTTGCTGGACAACTTCACCGAGCCGATGATGCGGGAAGCGGTGCGGGTCAATGGCGGCCGCGCGGTGCTCGAGGTGTCGGGCGGTGTCAATGCGAATACGATCCGCCGTTTCGCCGAGACCGGCGTCGACCGGATCTCGGTCGGCGCGCTGACCAAGGACGTGCGCGCGACCGACTATTCGTTGCGCATCATCGGCTGAGCGGCCTGGCTCCATCGACCGGAGCTGGCCGCCGGCTCGATTGGCTCAATTGCCGCGGCGGCGCCCGTTGGGCGGCTGCAGCACGGTCGGCAACGCCTTCGGCAGCGTGCCCGGATAGTCGCGGCTGAAATGCAGGCCGCGGCTTTCGTGGCGGGCATAGGCGCTGTCGACGATCATCGCCGCGACCTCCACCAGATTGCGCAGTTCCAGCAGATCGCGCGTGACGCGGAAGTTCGCGTAGTACTCGGTGATTTCCTCGCGCAGCAGCGCGATGCGATGCTGCGCACGTTCCAGCCGCTTGCTGGTGCGCACGATGCCGACGTAGTTCCACATCATCCGGCGCAGCTCGTCCCAGTTGTGCGAGACCACGACCTCCTCGTCGGCGTCCGACACGCGGCTCTCGTCCCACGGCGGCAGCGTCAAGTCCGGTCCGCCGGCCTTGGCCTGCGACGCGATGTCGTTGGCCGCGGCACGGCCGATCACCATGCATTCGAGCAGCGAGTTCGATGCCAGGCGGTTGGCGCCGTGCAGGCCGGTGTAGGCCGTCTCGCCGACCGCGTACAGATTGTCCAGATCGGTGCGTCCCGCCGTGTCGGTGACCACGCCGCCGCAGGTATAGTGCGCGGCCGGCACCACCGGGATCGGCTGGCGCGTGATGTCGATGCCCAGCTCCAGGCAGCGCGCATGGATCGTGGGGAAGTGTTCGCGCAGGAAGGGCGCCGGCTGATGCGTGATATCGAGATACACGCAGTCCAGGCCGCGCTTTTTCATCTCGAAGTCGATCGCGCGGGCCACCACGTCGCGTGGCGCCAGCTCGGCGCGCGCGTCGTGCTCGGGCATGAAGCGGGTGCCGTCTGGCAACACCAGCCGGCCGCCTTCGCCGCGCACCGCCTCGGAGATCAGGAAGGACTTGGCGTAAGGGTGGTACAGGCAGGTCGGATGGAACTGGATGAATTCCATGTTCGCCACCCGGCAGCCCGCGCGCCAGGCCATCGCGATGCCGTCGCCGGTGGCGGTGTCCGGATTGGTCGTATAGAGATAGACCTTGCCGGCGCCGCCGGTGGCCAGCACGGTATGGCTGGCGGTCAGCGTATGCACCCGGCCGTTGCTGTCGTCGAGCACGTACAGTCCTAGGCAGCGGTTGCCGCCCAGTCCCATCTTGCGCGAGGTGATCAGGTCGATCGCGAAATGGTCTTCGAGGATCGTGATGTTGGGATGGCGGCGCACCTGCTCGGTCAGCGTCGTCACCACGGCATGGCCGGTGGCGTCGGCCGCATGGATGATGCGGCGATGGCTGTGGCCGCCTTCGCGCGTCAGGTGATAGCCAAGCTCGGCCTGTTCGTCGCGCGTGAACGGCACGCCGCGGTCGATCAGCCACTGGATCGCTTCGCGTCCGTGCTCGACGATAAAGCGGGTCGCGCCCTCATCGCACAGCCCGGCGCCCGCGATCAGCGTGTCGTGCGTGTGTTCGTCGTGACTGTCGCCGGAGTCCAGCACCGCCGCGATGCCGCCCTGGGCCCAGTCGCTCGCGCCCTGCGTCATGGCGCGCTTGCTCACGATGACAACCCGGTGGCTGTCGGCCAGTTGCAACGCGACCGTGAGGCCGGCCAGGCCGCTGCCGACGATGGCGACGTCGAAGTTCATGATGCGTGATGGCGCGGCGAGGGCGCCGGTGGTGCGGGAAAGCTCGAAAGTGTACACCGCGGATGGCGCAGCGGCGCCTTGCCCCTGACGATGGCGCGGCGTGCGCCCGACGCTGGTGCGCCATGCCGGAAAGGGGCGGCGAGCGGGCCCGAGCGGGCAACAAAAAACCCCGCCATGGCGGGGTTCTTCGCTGGAACGCAGGATCAATTACTTGATCTTGGTTTCCTTGTACTCGACGTGCTTGCGCGCGACCGGATCAAATTTCTTGATCGACATCTTTTCCGGCATGGTGCGCTTGTTCTTGTCGGTGGTGTAGAAGTGACCGGTACCCGCGGTGGATTCCAGTTTGATCTTGTCGCGTCCGCCTTTGCTGGCCATGATGAACTCCTAATTAGACTTCGCCGCGTGCGCGCAGGTCGGCGAGCACGGAGTCGATGCCTTTCTTGTCGATCAGGCGCAGACCGGCGTTCGAGACGCGCAGGCTCACCCAGCGGTTTTCCGATTCAACAAAGAAACGACGGTTCTGCAGGTTGGGCAGAAAACGGCGCTTGGTCTTGTTGTTTGCGTGGGAAACGTTGTTGCCGACCATCGGCGCTTTCCCGGTCACTTGACAGACGCGTGCCATGAAGCACTCCTAAATCTTCTATTCGTGGACAATGTTCGCAACAGATCAACAAAAGGCGCGCGGGCCCGGACTGCAGCGGTTAAGACTTCAGCAAAACGGGCATTATAGACCGAAATCCCTCGGCCGATCAATGCCTTCTGTGCGTTGACGCCACGGCGACGCGCCGGTGCCTTGGGCGTCACAGTTGCCGGTGCTCCGCCAGCGAATACGTCATATTGCCGGCGACGATGAAGTGGTCGAGCACATGGACGTCGATCAGCGCCAGCGAATGCGCCAGCGTCTTGGTCATCGCCAGGTCGGCCGCGCTCGGCGCCGGATTGCCCGACGGATGGTTGTGGGCGACGATCACCGAGGCCGCATTATGCGCCAATGCCTGCCGGGCGACCTCGCGCGGGTGGACGCTGGTCTGGGTCAGCGTGCCGCGGAACAGTTCCTCGGCGGCCAGCAGCCGGTTGCGCGCGTCAAGAAACAGGCACAAGAACACTTCGTAAGGCCGCTGCGCCAACGACAGCCGCAGGTAGTCGCGTACCGCTTGCGGCGATTCGAGGCCCGGCGCCAGCGTCAACTGCTCGGCCAGTGCCCGGCGCGTCAGCTCGACCACCGCCTGCAGCTGCGCATATTTGGCGGTACCAACCCCGCGCACGCGGCTCAGTTCGGCCTGGCTGGCCGCCAGCAGTCCGGTCAGCGAGCCGAATGCCGCGATCAGTTCGCGCGCCACGTCGACCGCGCTCTTGCCCGGCACGCCGACGCGCAGGAATACCGCCAGCAGCTCGGCGTCGGACAACGCAGCGGCACCGGCCTGCAGCAGCTTTTCGCGAGGACGTTCGCTGGCGGGCCAATCTGGGATGGGCATGGCGGTCTCGGTCGGGAAGCGGCGGTGGCGGCGGTGGCGGCGATCGGCGGCGCCGGGTTCAGTCGCTTACAATACGGGTTCTCGACTGGTTGAGCATTCATGAATTCGCAAACTTTTGCGTCGGACTCCGGCGGCGCCACCGCGCGCAAGACCGTGCAGGCCGATTCCTTCCTGACCTTGCATTACCGCATCTCGCTGGAGAACGGTACCGAGGTCGTCAGCACCTTCGACGACAAGCCCGCCACACTGCTGCTGGGGCAGGGCCAGTTCGCGCCCACGCTGGAACAGGCGCTGCTCGGCATGGCCGAGGGCGAGCGCACCAGCTACCGCCTGCCGCCGGAGCACGCCTTCGGCCCGCGCAATCCCGAGCTGCTGCAGCGCGTGTCGCTGGCCACGCTGCGCGAGAACAGCTCGTTCGAAGAGGACTACAGCCCGGGCGACCTGGTCGAGTTCAATGCGCCGGGCGGCGGCAAGTATGCCGGCGTGCTGAAGGAAATCGGCGAGACTTCGGCGCTGTTCGACTTCAATCATCCGCTGGCCGGACAGACCATCCTGTTCGACGTCCAGCTGATCGGCATTCTCTGACGACCTGCTCCGGCCGCCTCGCGCGCCGGAGCGCAGCTACCTCCCCGCATGTCCGAACTGACTCCCGCCCCCGACGCCGAGATCCTGCTGGCCCAGCCGCGCGGCTTCTGCGCCGGGGTCGATCGCGCGATCGAGATCGTGGAGCGCGCGCTCCAGCGCTTTGGCGCGCCGATCTATGTGCGCCATGAAATCGTGCACAACGCCTATGTCGTGGCCGACCTGCGCCGCAAGGGCGCCATCTTCGTGCAGGACCTCGACGAGGTGCCGGCCGGCGCGACCGTGATCTTCAGCGCGCACGGCGTCTCGCGCAGCGTCCGCGCCGAGGCGCAGGCGCGCGGCCTGAACGTCTTCGACGCGACCTGTCCGCTGGTGACCAAGGTCCATGTCGAGGTGGGCAAGATGCGCGCCGAAGGCTGCGAGATCGTGATGATCGGCCATCGCGGCCACCCTGAGGTCGAGGGCACGATGGGCCAGGCCGACGGCGGCATGCTGCTGGTCGAGTCGCCCGCCGACGTGCAGACACTGCAGGTGGCCGATCCCACGCGGCTCGCCTATGTCACGCAGACCACGCTGTCGGTCGACGAGACCGAGGAGATCGTCGCCGCGCTGAAGGCGCGATTCCCGGCGATCCGCGAGCCGAAGAAGCAGGACATCTGCTACGCGACGCAGAACCGCCAGGACGCTGTCAAGTTCATGGCGCCGCAGGTCGACGTGGTGATCGTGGTCGGCAGCCCGAACAGCTCGAACTCGAACCGCCTGCGCGAACTGGCCGAGCGGCTCGGCGTCCCTTCCTATATGGTCGATGCGCCGGAACAGGTTCGCCCCGAGTGGATCGCCGGCAAGCGCCGCATCGGCCTGACCGCGGGCGCGTCCGCACCGGAGGCGCTGGCCCAGTCGATCGTCGACCGGCTGCGCGCGCTTGGTGCAAGGCAGGTGCGGCCGCTGGAGGGCATCGAGGAGAACATGTCCTTCCCGCTACCCAAGGGCTTGCAGGCTAGCGCCGCCTAAGCCGCCGGTTCTTCTTCGTACTCCCACAACGCCCCGCCTCGAGCGGGGCGTTGTCGTTTTTGCGCGTCTCACCTTGCCAATCCGGTTCACTGCCTGAAAGAAACTTAATCGTCACAGCGATATATTGATTCGGTGCGTGCTTACCTTTTGCGACGGTCTTTAGGGTAATTCCCCTAAATGCGGGTTTTCCCTCGATTGGTGCGAGCGCGGATTGCAGACATTCAAAGTTGGTGCATATTTCTTTTATGAAATGCCTAATTAATTTCTATAAAGAGAGGTGCCGCGCCAGCCACGCCGCAACGGCCAGCGGCGCGCTCCGGTGACGTGGTGGGCACGGATCTTGTTAGGTATCGCAAAGAGCCCCTCTTGTGAATGGGAATTGCCCCAATGCAGGCATTGGGGAAATTACCTAGCTCAATAGAAGGGTAAAAGGCTCAGGTTGTTGCGTCGCGTATTGCATCCGCAAAAAAAGGGGATACAATGCGCGCGTTTCAAATTGAAACTAAACCAAGGCGGTGCAGGGAAACGGACGGGAGGCGTTGCGTAACCCTGATCTTGTGAATCCTAGGAGATCACTCATGCAAATCACGTTTGCCAAGATTCTGCCGATCGCAGCGGCAGTGGCACTGGTTACTGCCTGCGGCAAGAAGGAAGAGGCGGCGCCCGGTGCGACGGCCTCTGCACCCGCCGCGGCAGCACCGGCCGGCGGCGAGGTGGTGGTAAAGATCGGCCACGCGGCGCCGCTGACCGGTGGGATCGCCCACCTTGGCAAGGACAACGAGAACGGCGCGCGCCTGGCCGTCGAAGAGGTCAACAAGGCCGGTCTGGAACTGGGCGGCAAGAAGGTTCGCCTGGAACTGGTCGGCGAAGACGACGCCGCCGATCCAAAGACCGGCACCTCGGTGGCCCAGAAGCTGGTCGACGAGAAGGTTGTCGCCGTGGTCGGCCACCTGAACTCGGGCGTGTCGATTCCCGCCTCCAAGATCTATAGCGATGCCGGCATCGTGCAGATCTCGCCGTCCTCGACCAACCCCGACTACACCAAGCAGGGCTTCAAGACGACCTTCCGCGTGGTCGCCACCGACGCCCAGCAGGGCCCGGCCCTGGCCAACTACGCCGCCAAGAGCCTAAACGCCAAGAGCGTGGCGATCGTCGACGACGCCACCGCCTACGGCAAGGGCCTGGCCGACGAGTTCGAGAAGACCGCCAAGGCGGCCGGCGTCAACATCGTGGCGCGCGAGGCCACCAACGACAAGGCCACCGACTTCAAGGCCATCCTGACCAAGATCAAGGGCAAGAAGCCGGACGTCATCATGTACGGCGGCATGGACGCCACCGGCGGCCCCTTCGCCAAGCAAGCCAAGGAGCTCGGCATCCCGGCCAAGATCGTCGGCGGCGACGGCGTCTGTACCGACAAGGTGGCGGAACTGGCGGGCGACGCGGTCAGCAACATCATCTGCTCCGAAGCCGGCCTCGCGTTGTCCAAGATGGAGAAGGGCGCCGAGTTCCAGAAGCGCTACCAGGAACGTTTCAACGCACCGGTGCAGATTTACGCGCCGTTCACCTACGACGCCGTGATGGTGATCGTCGATGCGATGAAGCGCGCCGGCTCGACCGAGCCCGCGTCCATCCTGGCGGAGATGCCCAAGACCAACTACCAGGGCGTGATCGGCAACATCGCCTTCGACGAGAAGGGCGACATGAAGGAAGGCACCATCACGCTGTACGACTACAAGGACAAGAAGAAGTCCGTGCTTGACGTCGTGAAGATGTAATTCGGACCTACCCGGTCTACCGAACGGCACCGTGAGTACTTTGCGGTGCCGTTCTTTTTAGCCTCGCCTTTTGTGACAGCGCCCTTACCATGGGTGGAACGCGGCAGGCCGTTGCTTTACCCGCTTACCAGCACATAACCCTTACCAAACCACTCACACCAAGCTGCCCGGTCGGCATCCATCCATGCCGGAAGTGCGGGCGGCAAGCCAGGAGTATTCATGGATATCCTTATCCAGCAGATCGTGAATGGTCTGGTGCTCGGCAGCATCTATGCGCTGATTGCACTCGGCTACACCATGGTCTACGGCATTCTCGGGATCATCAACTTCGCCCATGGCGATGTGCTGATGATCGGCGCGCTGACCGCACTGTCGGCGATTCTCGCACTTCAGCAATTCGCCCCCGGCCTGCCGGAATGGCTGACCCTCGTGATCGCCACGCTGATCGCGATGCCGGTCTGCGCGATGCTGTCCTATTCGATCGAACGGATTGCCTACCGGCCGCTGCGCAACGCGCCCCGGCTGGCGCCGCTGATCACCGCGATCGGCGTGTCGATCATGCTGCAGACCATCGCGATGATGATCTGGTCGCGCAATCCGCTGACGTTCCCGCAACTGCTGCCCTCCGAGCCGATCGATATCGGCACCACCGGCGCGACCATCACCGGCAAGGAGATGGTGATCATCGGCATGGCCGTGATGGTGATGGCCGGGCTGCTGGCGCTGGTCAACCGCACCAAGCTCGGCCGCGCGATGCGCGCCACCGCGGAGAACCAGCGCGTGGCGGGCCTGATGGGCGTGAACCCGAACTTCGTGATCTCGGCTACCTTCATGATCGGCGCGACGCTGGCGGCGCTGGCCGGCGTGATGATGGCGACCAACTATGGCAACGCCCACTTCTACATGGGCTTCATCCCCGGCCTGAAGGCGTTCACCGCGGCCGTGCTCGGCGGCATCGGCAACCTCGCCGGCGCGATGGTCGGCGGCATGCTGCTGGGCCTGATCGAGGCGCTGGGCGCCGGCTATATCGGCGACCTGACCAACGGCGTGTTCGGTTCGAACTATCAGGACGTGTTTGCCTTCATCGTGCTGATCACCGTGCTGGTGTTCCGTCCGTCCGGCATCATGGGCGAACGTGTGGCCGACCGGGCGTAAGGGGATCGCAATCATGAACACTCCGATTTCCACCGCGGCGTCGCAGGCCGCGCCACTGACCAAGACGCCGGCCAAGACCATGTTCGCGCTGGCGGCCTTCCTGGTGATCGGCCTGTGCGCGCCGTTCGCCGTGCAGTTCCTGGGCGGCAACTACTGGGTACGGGTGCTCGACTTCGCGCTGCTGTACATCATGCTGGCGCTGGGGCTGAACATCGTGGTCGGCTTCGCCGGCCTGCTGGACCTGGGCTACATCGCCTTCTATGCGGTGGGCGCCTACCTGATGGCGCTGCTGGGCTCGCCGCACCTGGCCAACCAGTTCGAGACCATCGCCCAGCTGTTCCCGAACGGCTTCCATGTCAGCGTCTGGTGGGTGCTGCCATTGGCGGCGCTGGTCGCGGGCATCTTCGGCGTGCTGCTTGGCGCGCCGACGCTGAAGCTGCGCGGCGACTATCTGGCGATCGTCACGCTCGGCTTCGGCGAGATCATCCGCATCTTCATGAACAACCTGGACCGGCCGGTCAATATCACCAACGGTCCCAAGGGCATCACCGCGGTCGATCCAATCACGATCTTCGGCTTCAACTTCTCGAAGACGCACGAGTTCTTCGGCCTGAAGTTCACGCCGGTGTTCATGTATTACTACCTGCTGATCCTGCTGGTGGTGGCGATCGTGTTCGTGTCGCTGCGGCTGCAGAACTCGCGCATCGGCCGCGCCTGGGTGGCGATCCGCGAGGACGAGATCGCGGCCAAGGCGATGGGCATCAACACCCGCAACATCAAGCTGCTGGCGTTTGCCATGGGCGCGTCGTTCGGCGGCGTGTCGGGCGCGGTGTTCGGCGCCTTCCAGGGCTTCGTCTCGCCGGAATCGTTCACGCTGTGGGAATCGATCTACGTGCTGGCGATCGTGGTGCTTGGCGGCATGGGCCATATCCCGGGCGTGATCCTGGGCGGCATCCTGCTGATCGGCTTCCAGGAACTGCTGCGCGTGGTCGCCGAGCCGGTCCAGCGGATGATGTTCGGCGAGGTGATCGTCGACGCCGAGGTGCTGCGCCAGTTGCTGTTCGGCCTGGCGCTGGTCGGCGTGATGCTGTATCGCCCGGCGGGCCTGTGGCCGTCGCCGCGCAAGGAAGACCGGCCGGTGGTTCGCCGCCCGGGTAGCGTTGGACGTCTGTGAAGCGGGAGGACCTGATGAGCAACGAAAACATCCTCCTGTCCGTCAAGGGAGTGAACAAGCGCTTCGGCGGGCTGCAGGCGCTGTCCGATGTGGGCCTGGAAATCCGGGCCGGCGAGATCTACGGCCTGATCGGCCCGAACGGCGCCGGCAAGACCACCTTCTTCAACGTGATCACCGGGCTCTACACGCCCGATTCCGGCGAATTCGTGCTGGACGGCAAGCCCTACCAGCCGACCGCGGTGCATGAAGTGGCAAAGGCCGGCATCGCCCGGACGTTCCAGAACATCCGCCTGTTCGGCGACATGACCGCGCTCGAGAACGTGATGGTCGGCCGCCACGTGCGGACCAAGGCCGGCGTGATTGGCGCGATCTTCCGCCCGCCGGCGGTGCGCCAGGAAGAGGAGGGCGTCGAGGACATGGCCCACGACCTGCTCGATTACGTCGGCATCGGCAAGTACGCCAACTTCACCTCGCGCAATCTGTCGTACGGCCACCAGCGCCGCCTCGAGATTGCCCGCGCACTGGCGACCGAGCCCAAGCTGCTGGCGCTCGACGAGCCCGCTGCCGGCATGAACGCGACCGAGAAGATCGAACTGCGCGGCCTGCTCGACAAGATCCGCAGCGACGGCCGCACGATCCTGCTGATCGAGCACGACGTGAAGCTGGTGATGGGACTGTGCGACCGCATGACCGTGCTGGACTACGGCAAGGTCATCGCACAGGGCCTGCCGCACGATGTCCAGAACAACCCGGCGGTGATCGAGGCCTACCTCGGCACTTCGGCCCACTGACGGGGGAGCAGCAAATGAAAGAAACACTACTGAAGATCGCCGGACTGAAGGTCGCGTACGGCGGCATCCAGGCCGTCAAGGGCATCGACCTGGAAATCCGCGACGGCGAGCTGGTCACGCTGATCGGCGCCAACGGCGCCGGCAAGACCACCACGATGAAGGCCATCACCGGCCTGCAGCCGTGGGCCGGCGGCGACGTCGAATACCTGGGCCGTTCGATCAAGGGCGTGCCCAGCTACGACTTGCTGAAGCAGGGCCTGGCGATGGTGCCGGAAGGACGCGGCGTGTTCGCGCGCATGACCATCACCGAGAACCTGCTGATGGGCGCCTTCACGCGCAAGGACGAGGCCGGCATCAAGGACGATATTGACCGCATGTTCGGCATCTTTCCGCGCCTGAAGGAACGCGCGAATCAGCTGGCCGGCACCATGTCGGGTGGCGAGCAGCAGATGCTGGCCATGGCTCGCGCGCTGATGAGCCAGCCGCGCCTGTTGCTGCTGGACGAACCGTCGATGGGCCTGTCGCCGATCATGGTCGAGAAGATCTTCGAGGTCGTGCGCGATATCTCGAGCCAGGGCGTCACGGTGCTGCTGGTCGAGCAGAACGCTCGCCTGGCCCTGCAGGCCGCCGACCGCGGCTATGTGATGGAGTCCGGCCTGATCACGATGAACGGCAACGCCGCCGACATGCTCGACGATCCGAAGGTGCGCGCCGCCTACCTGGGCGAATGAGTCCGTCGCGATAGGAACGGCGGCCACATGCCGCCGCGCCGTACCAAGCCCCGCCATGCCTGCATGCGCGGGGCTTTTTTACTCGGTCCAGCGTTTCCTTTTCGCGTCTTGCAAGGAGTTGTAATGATGAGGTGTCCGATCTGTGCCGCAGGAGGTTCGCGCCGCATGATCGTCTCGTCGAACACGCTTGATGCGGCGCTACCGCAGTAGGTAATTACCGCTCCGCCGGCGCGGGCCGGATCGAATTGTGCGACGACACCACCTGCCAACCCTGCGGCGTGCGGACGAACACATCGGTGAAGACGACGTCGGTCGGCCTGGCCTTCGCGTTGGGCCGATAACGGTTGACGCCGGTGACGACCGCGCTGTCGCGGAACGTGCGTACCTTCAGTTCGGTCAGCGTCTGGCTGGAGCCGGGCGGCGGGGGGCCCGCCGATAGCGATTCGGCGCGGTTGCGCATGCCGCCCAGCGGAGAGATGTTGACGAAGGTGGGATGGAGCAGCCGCTCCAGCGCGGCGCGGTCGCCCGACTCGGTGGCGGCCAGCCAGTCCTGCTCGGCCTTCAGGATGGCGGCGTGGTCCGCGGCCTCGTCGGCCATGGCCGGTTCGGCGGCCAGGGTGCCGAGCAGCGCCAGGGCCGCCACGGCAAACGTAGTAGCCAGCCCGCGCCTGTGCGAATGGAGGCGACCGCCCATTGTTGTTCTCCTGGACCTGGATGGCATCAGTATAGGCAAGCGAATATTACCGTCGTCCCCACGCGCGGCGGGTGGCGGTCGAACACAGGCGAGCCAATGAAAAAGCCGCCCTGCCATCGCAGCAGGGCGGCCGTGTTCCGATCTATCGCTGTTGCCGGCCGCAGTCGACGGCCGGTGCAGCAAGATCAGGCCAGCGCCTTCAGCAGCGTCCGCAGCATGCCGATCATCTGGTCGATTTCCTCGCGGGTCACGTTCAGCGCCGGCATGAAGCGCAGCAGGTTCGGGCGCGGCGAATTGAGCAGCAGGCCGTCGGGCTGCATCTCGCGCGCCTGCTCGACCAGTTGCGGGCCGATGTCCTTGCCCAGCATCAGCGCGCGCAGCAGGCCTTCGCCCCGTTCGCCGGCCAGGCCGAATTCGCTGGACAGCGCCAGCAGCTGCTCGCGCAGATACGCGCCCTTCTCCTGCACTTGCTGCAGGAAGCCCGGCGCCAGCAACTGCTCGAACACCGCGCTGCCGACCGCGCACATCAGCGGGTTGCCGTTGTAGGTACCGCCCTGATCGCCGGCCTCGAAGCTCGCCACCTCGGCCTTGCACAGCAGGGCCGACAGCGGCACGCCGCCACCGATGCCCTTGCCCAGCGTCATGATGTCCGGCTCGACGTTCGACAGTTCGTACGCGAACAGCGTGCCGCAGCGGCCGCAGCCCGCCTGCACCTCGTCGACGATGAACAGCAGCTTGTGCTTGTCGGCCAGCGCGCGCAGCCCTTGCATGAACTCGCGCGTGGCCGGCACCACGCCGCTCTCGCCCTGCACCGGTTCGAGCATGATGCCGACCGTCTTGTCGTTGATCAGCGCCTCGACCGAAGCCAGGTCATTGAGCTGGGCCTTCGGGAAGCCCGGCACCTGCGGCGCGAAGATCGTGTCCCAGCCGGCCTTGCCGGACGCGCTCATGGTCGCCAGCGTGCGGCCATGGAAGCTGTGGTCCATCGTGATGATCTCGTAGGCGCCGTTCTTGTGCTTGCGCCCCCATTTGCGCGCCAGCTTGATCGCGCCCTCGTTGGCCTCCGCGCCGCTGTTGGCGAAGAACACCTTGTCGAAGCAGCTGTGGTCGGTCAGCGTCTTGGCCAGCCGCAGCATCGGTTCGTTGTAGAAGGCCGGGCTCGGGTTGATCAGCTTGCGGGACTGCTCGTTCAGCGCCGCGATCATGCCCTCGTTGGAGTGGCCCAGGCAGTTGACGGCCCAGCCCTGCACGAAGTCCAGATAGCGCTTGCCCTGATGGTCCGTCAGCCACGAGCCCTTGCCCTCGGTGAAGACGAGCTCGGGCCGGTTGGTGATGTACATCAGCGATTGGACGGGATACTCAGCAAATGCCATGGCGGACTCCAGAGATCGGCAAACAAGGAAAAGGGAAGGGCGGCAAAACAAAAAAGCCACGGGGGTGACCCGTGGCTCGATGACCTGAACAGACGCTGTCGACGGTCAGCCGCGTGGCACCCTGGCGGGATGCGACGTACGGAAGCTGCGTCGGATGTTGGCGTGGTTCATGCGGCCAACTATAAGACGCAGTCGCCCCAGTGTCAAAGACGAGGGTGGCGGTCCGGGGCGTCATTGTTGTTCTCGCGAAACGGTGGCGCGGTGCTGGGGCGGTCCGGGCCGGGCGCGATCCTGGCCAGGCGGGCCGCGCCGCAAGCCGTGGTTCAGGCCGCGCCGGCCGGATGCAGGTCAGCCTCGGAGGTGAACGAGTCGGCGAAGAACGCATCCTCGTGCAGCGCGCACTGGGCGGTGAAGTCGCGCCGCGCCGAATCGACCATCACCGGTGCGCCGCACGCATAGACCTCGTGGTCCGACAGATCGGGGTAGTCGGCCATCACGGCCTGGTGGACGAAGCCGGTGCGGCCGTCCCAGTCGTCCTCGGGCAGCGCGTCCGAGACCACCGGCACATAGCGGAAGTTCGGCAGGTCGCGCGCCCACTGCTCGCACAGCGCATGCATGTACAGGTCGCGCGGGCGGCGGCCGCCCCAGTACAGCGTCATCGGCCGCGTGATGCCGGTGTAGGCCGCGTGCTCGACGATCGCCTTGATCGGCGCGAAGCCGGTGCCCGAGGCCAGCAGGATGATCGGCTTGTCCGAGTCCTCGCGCAGGAAGAAGCTGCCCAGCGGACCTTCGAAGCGCAGGATGTCGCGCTCCTTCATCGCCGGCTGTCCTTCGCGCGCGCCGAACACGTAGTCGGTGAAGGCGCCGCCCGGCATATGGCGGAAATGCAGTTCGATCGGGCCTTCCTCGTGCGGCGGCGTGGCGATCGAATAGCTGCGGCGCTTGCCGTCGCGCAGCAGGAATTCGACGTACTGGCCGGCCAGGTATTGCAGGCGCTCGGTGGCCGGCAGCTGCAGCTTCGCGACGATGACGTCTTCGGCCACGCGCTCCAGCGATTGCACGCGGCACGGCACCTTCTTGATCGGAATATCGCCGGCGCCATGGACCTCGCGGCATTCGATGGTGATGTCCGACGCCGCGTTGGCGCAGCAGAACAGCGCGCGGCCCTCGGTCTTTTCCTGCGCGGTCAGCGCGGAGGCGGCATGGTCGCCCTGGACGATGTCGCCGGCGGTGACGCGGCCCTTGCACGAACCGCAGGCGCCGTTCTTGCACCCGTAGGGCAGGCCGATGCCTTGACGCAGCGCCGCCGACAGGATGGTTTCGTTCGCTTCCGCCTCGAACTGGCGGCCGCTCGGCAGCACGGTTACTTGATAAGCCATAATCTCTCGATGAGCAAAGATCTGTCGCCACCCCGTCTGGCCCGCCCTCGATTGCTGATCGTGGGTTGCGGGGACGTAGGCATGCGTTGCCTGCAAATGCTTGCCCCGCGCTGGCGCGTGTTCGCCGTGACCTCGCAGCCCGGCCGCGTCGCGGCCTTGCGGGCGGCGGGCGCCGTGCCGCTGGTGGCGAACCTCGACGAGCCTGCCACGCTCAAACGCCTGCATGGCCTGGCCGATCGCGTGTTGCACCTGGCGCCGCCGCCGGCGCGCGGCGATGACGATCCGCGTACCGTCGCGCTGTTGCGGGCGCTGCGGCGCAGCGCATGGCGCCGCCCCGCGCGGGAACCCCGCATTCTACCCGAGCGGCCAGGGCGCCGGACCGGCGCGGCCGGCACCGGCCGCGCACCGGCGCTGGTCTATGCCAGCACCAGCGGCGTCTACGGCGACCGCGGCGGCGCGCGCATCGGCGAGGCACAGCCGGTACGGCCGCAGACCGCGCGGGCACGCCGCCGCGTCGCTGCCGAGCGGGCGGTGCGGGCCTTCGGCCGTGCCAGTGGCTGGCGCGCCGGCATCGTGCGGATTCCCGGCATCTACGCCGCGGACCGCCTGCCAGTGGCGCGCCTGCTCAAGGGCACGCCGGCGCTGGTGCCCGAGGACGACGTCTACACCAACCACATCCACGCCGACGACCTGGCGCGCGCGATGATCGCCGCGCTGCTGCGCGGCAGGCCGCAGCGCGTCGTGCATGCCAGCGACGACAGCGAACTGCGGATGGCCGACTATTTCGATCTGGTGGCCGACCGCCGCGGGCTGCCGCGGCCGCCCCGGCTGTCGCGCCAGCAGATCCGCGAGGCCGTGGAGCCGGCGCTGCTGAGCTTCATGAGCGAATCGCGCCGGCTCGACAACGCGCGGCTCAAGCGCGAGCTGCGGCTGCGGCTGCGCTATCCGACGGTTCACCACTTCTTCGAAACCTGATCCGCTCCGGGCGCTTGGAGCCCTTTGAAGCCATCGCGCCGCCGCGATGGCATGGCGATTGCGTCATTCCGCTTCGCTAACCTGTCTATACAACATATTGGGGCACGATGCCCGCAGGCCGTGCCGGAACGTCACCACGATGGTGCGAAACAACCGTTGCCAAGGCCTCCGCCGATGCCGCCGTTCCATCCGCCTGCCCGTTATCGCTTTCCCTATCAGGGTTTGCGAGGAGCGTCCGGAATTCGGCACGGTCATTGGCGGCGTCTTTCCGGAAGGGCGAAGCCGGGATCTTTCGTCTCCTTGACTTGTATATACAGGATTGCTACATTGCCCGGAAACCGACCGGCGCCCCGACCGAGGACGCCGGCACGACCCGGGCGGGCCCGCCAGCCGGCGGCGCCGTTCGCGACACCAAAGGAGCCAGACAGTGCAGATGCAGAAGCGGAAGTTGGGGAATCAAGGGGGCGCCGGCCGTGCGCTCGGTTGGCTGGCCACGCTGGCGCTCGCCGCCGGGGCCGGCGGGGCGCAGGCCCAGACCACCAAGGTGGCGCTGGGCATGAGCGGCTGGACCGGCTTCGCGCCGCTGACGCTGGCCGCCAAGGCCGGCATCTTCGAGAAGCAAGGCGTCGAGGTCGACATCAAGATGATTCCGCAGAAGGACCGCCATCTGGCGCTGGCCTCGGGCGCGATCCAGTGCGCGGCGACCACGGTGGAAACGCATGTGGCCTGGAACGCCAACGGCGTGCCGATCACGCAGATCGTGCAGCTCGACAAGTCCTACGGCGCCGACGGATTGGCGGTGCGCAGCGACGTCAAGTCCTTCGCCGACCTGAAGGGCAAGACCATCGGCGTCGATGCGCCGGGCACCGCGCCGTATTTCGGGCTGGCGTGGATGCTGAAGAAGAACGGCATGACCATCAAGGACGTCAAGACCACCACGCTGTCGCCGCAGGCGGCCGCGCAGGCCTTCGTCTCGGGCCAGAACGATGCGGCGATGACCTACGAACCGTATCTGTCGACGGTCCGGCAGAACCCCGACAAGGGCAAGATCCTGGCGACCACGCTGGACTATCCGATGGTGATGGACACGCTGGGCTGCACGCCGAAATGGTTGAAGGAGAATCCGAAGGCGGCGCAGGCGCTGGTCGACGGCTACTTCGAGGCGCTCGAGATGATCCGCAAGGAGCCGGCCAAGTCCAACGAGATCATGGGCGCCGCGGTCAAGCAGACCGGCGAGCAGTTCGCCAAGTCGGCCTCGTATCTGCGCTGGCAGGACCGCGAGGCCAATCGCAAGTTCTTCGCCGGCGAGCTGGCCGAGTTCAGCAAGGAAGCCGCCGCGGTGCTGCTCGACGTCGGCGTGATCCGCAAGGTGCCGGACGTGACCGCCCTGTATGACCCGCGGTTCATCCGCTAAGCGCCGGGAGTCGCGATGACACAACCGTTGCACGCCGATTCGCTGCGGGCCGTCGCGCCCGACAGCCCGGCGCCCGCCAGGACGATGCCGGCCGCGCCGCGTGCGCGCCGGACCCATCCGTGGCTGACGCCGCTGACCCCGGTCTCGCCGCGCACCCGCTGGGTGCTGGGCCTGGGCTTCTTCGTGCTGTTCTTCGCCGTCTGGGGCGCGGTGACGCTGGGCGGCCTCGTGCCGCCGACCTTCCTCGCCGATCCGATGACGATGGCGCGCGAGGCGTGGCTGCTGTTTACCGAGTATGGCTTTCTCGGCGACATCGGCATGACCGTCTGGCGCGTGCTGGGCGGCTTCGTGCTGGCCGCCGTGCTGGCGGTGCCGCTGGGCATCCTGATGGGCGCCTACAAGGCGGCCGAAGCCTTCTTCGAGCCCTTCGTCTCGTTCTGCCGCTACCTGCCGGCCTCGGCCTTCATTCCGCTGCTGATCCTGTGGGCTGGCATTGGCGAGACGCAGAAGCTGCTGGTGATCTTCATCGGCTCGTTCTTCCAGATCGTGCTGATGGTGGCCGTCACCGTGGGCGGCGCGCGCCGCGACCTGGTCGAGGCGGCCTATACGCTCGGCGCCAACAGCGCCGGCATCGTCAAGCGCGTGCTGATTCCCGGCGCCGCGCCCGGCATCGCCGAAATCCTGCGGCTGGTGCTCGGCTGGGCCTGGACCTATGTGATCGTCGCCGAGCTGATCGGCTCGTCGTCCGGCATCGGCCACATGATCACCGACAGCCAGGCGCTGCTCAATACCGGGCAGATCATCTTCGGCATCATCGTGATCGGCTGCATCGGCCTCGTCTCGGACCTGCTGTTCAAGCTCGCCAACCAGCGGCTGTTTCCGTGGAGCACCATTCAATGAGCGCGCTGTCGATCCAGCAGGTGTCGCGCACCTTCGTCAATCCGCGCGGCGGCCAGACCCAGGCCTTGCTGCCGGTGGACTTCGAGGTCCGCGAGAACGACTTCGTCACCATCCTCGGGCCTTCGGGTTGCGGCAAATCGACGTTGCTGCGCATCGTCGCCGGCCTCGACTCGCCGACCTCTGGCCGCGTGCTGCTCGACGGCGAGCCGGTCACCGGACCCGGCGCCGACCGCGGCATGGTGTTCCAGTCCTATACGCTGTTCCCGTGGCTGACGATCGAGCAGAACGTCCGCTTCGGCCTGCGCGAGCGCGGCATGAGCGTGGCGGAGCAGCGCGAGCGCAGCGATTTCTTCATCGCCCGCGTGGGCCTGCGCGGCTTCGAGCATCACTATCCGAAGCAGCTGTCGGGCGGCATGCAGCAGCGCACCGCGATTGCGCGGGCGCTGGCCAACGATCCGAAGATCCTGCTGCTCGACGAACCGTTCGGCGCGCTGGACAACCAGACCCGCGTGCTGATGCAGGAGCTGCTGCTCGGCATCTGGGAAAGCGCGCGCAAGACGGTGTTGTTTGTCACGCACGATATCGACGAGGCGATCTTCATGGCCAACCGGGTTGCGGTATTCTCTGCGCGGCCCGGACGGATCAAGACCGAAATCGCCGTCGACTTCGCCCATCCGCGGCACTACACGATCAAGACGTCGCCGGAGTTCTCGGCGTTGAAGGCGCGGCTGACCGAAGAGATCCGTGCCGAGGCGATGGCCTCGGCCGAGCATTGAGCCGGCCCATGATGTCCACCCGCCCGCGCACCGACACGCCCACCGACACGCCCGCCGACGCGCGCGTCGACCCACGCAACCACTGACCATGACCGTAGAAGCCGGCACCCGCCGCCCCGCCACCCGCCCCGACGCCAACGGCCACCGCCCGTCGCCTGATGCCACGCCGACCGCGCTGTACCAGCAGGTCAAGGAGTACATCGCGCGCCAGATCCAGAGCGGTGCCTGGCAGCCGGGCGATCGCGTGCCGTCCGAGCAGGAGCTGGTCAACCGCTTCGCCGTGTCGCGGATGACGGTCAACCGCGCGCTGCGCGAGCTGGCCGAGCAGGGCAGGGTGGTGCGCGTGGCGGGGGTCGGCACCTTCGTCGCCGAACACAAGCCGCAGTCGACGCTGCTGTCGGTCGTCAATCTGCAGGACGAGATCCGCATGCGCGGGCACGACTACGCCTGCGACGTGATCCTGGTCGAGCGCGCCTCGGCCTCGATCGAGGTCGCGGCGGCGCTGGACCTGCGCACCGGCGAGTCGGTCTTCCATTCGGTGTGCGTGCATCGCGAGGACGGCGTGCCGGTGCAGCTGGAGGACCGCTACGTCAATCCGCGCGTGGCGCCCGATTTCATCAACCAGGACTTCAGCGGCGTCAAGCCGGGCGAATATCTGCTGCGGCATGTGCCGTACGACCAGGTCGAGCACGTGGTCGACGCGGTCGCGGCGACACCCGAGCAGGCCAGCCAGCTGGAGATGCCGGTGACCCAACCCTGCCTGCTGCTGACGCGGCGCACCTGGACCGCCGGCACGCCGGTGACCTTCGTGCGCTGCCTGCATCCGGGCAATCGCTATCGGCTCGGCAGCCGTTTCCGTGCCGATGGCAATCCGGCGTTCGGCTAGCGCCGGGCCTTGCGGCCGGGTGACGCTTTCCACCGTACGCTGCCGAACCTGACTTCGATCTCGATTCGACCTAATCTGATTTAAGCCATACCAAGCTGTATAGACAGGACCATACAATGACAACGCCACACTCCGCTTCCCAATCGACCCGGGCGCAATCCACGCTGACCCTGCATCCCGGCGAGGTCTCCCTCGCCGAACTGCGCCGCATCTACCGCGGCGAGGTTCGGCTCGCGATGGCGGATTCCGCCTGGGCCGACGTGCGCGCCGCCCAGGCCACCGTGCAGCAGATCGTCGACACCGACGCGGTCGTCTACGGCATCAACACCGGCTTCGGCAAACTGGCCAACACGCGCATCCCGCACGACAAGCTGGCCGAGCTGCAGCGCAACCTGGTGCTGTCGCACAGCGTCGGTACCGGCCGCGATCTGCCCGCCGATACGGTGCGCCTGATCCTCGCGACCAAGGCGGTCAGCCTGGCGCGCGGCCATTCGGGCGTGCGTCCGGAACTGATCGAGGCGCTGCTGGCGCTGGCCAACCACGGCGTCACGCCGTGCATTCCGGCCAAGGGCTCGGTGGGCGCCTCGGGCGACCTCGCGCCGCTGGCGCATCTGTCGTGCACGCTGATCGGCGTCGGCGAGGCCATCGTCGATGGCCGCCGCCTGCCGGCGGTCGAGGCGCTGGCGCATGCCGGCCTGAAGCCGTTCGAGCTCGGGCCGAAGGAAGGACTGGCGCTGCTGAACGGCACCCAGGTATCGACGGCGCTGGCACTGGCGGGCCTGTTCGCCGCCGAAGACGCGTTCGCTGCGGGCCTGGTGGCGGGCGCGCTGTCGCTCGAGGCGATCAAGGGCTCGGTCAAGCCGTTCGACGCCCGCATCCACGCCGCGCGCGGCCAGGCCGGCCAGATCGCGGTCGCCGGCGCGGTGCGCGAGCTGCTGGCGGGCAGCGAGATCGTCGACTCGCACCGCGAGTGCGGCCGCGTGCAGGACCCGTATTCGATCCGCTGCCAGCCGCAGGTGATGGGCGCCTGCCTGGACAACCTGCGCCACGCGGCGCGCGTGCTGCAGATCGAGGCCAATGCCGCGTCGGACAACCCGCTGGTGTTTTCCGAGCAGGGCGACGTGGTGTCCGGCGGCAACTTCCACGCCGAGCCGGTGGCGTTCGCCGCCGACATCATCGCGCTGGCGCTGGCCGAGATCGGCGCGATTTCCGAGCGGCGCCTGGCGCTGCTGCTCGACACCGGCCTGTCGGGCCTGCCGCCGTTCCTGGTGCGCGACGGCGGCCTGCATTCGGGCTTCATGATCGCGCAGGTCACCGCCGCCGCGCTGGCCTCCGAGAACAAGTCGCTGGCCCATCCGTCCAGCGTCGACAGCCTGCCGACCTCCGCCAACCAGGAGGACCACGTGTCGATGGCGACCTACGGCGCGCGCCGGCTCGGCGACATGGCGGAGAACACCGCCGTCGTGGTCGGCATCGAGGCGATGGCAGCCGCGCAAGGCATCGAATTCCACCGGCCGCTGAAGTCCTCGCCGCTGATCGAGACCGAACTGGCCCGCATCCGCGAGCGCGTCGATTTCGTCGAGGTCGACCGCTATCTGGCGCCCGATATCGAGGCGATGAAGCAATGGGTGCTGCAGGGCGACGCGGGCGCGGGCTGGCCGCAGGCGGTGCGTGCCGTGCTGCCGGCGCAGGGCGAAGCGGGCTGACGCAGGCGCCCGCAAACCGAGGCCGCCCGACACCACCGAACGAAACACCACCGAACGAGACACCAGCAAAGCAGGAGAACCGAACATGAACGCCAACGAACAGCAATTCCTCGCCCGCGGCCAGCGCGAAATCCGCGCGCCGCGCGGCACCGAGCTGCACTGCAAGAACTGGCTGATCGAAGCCGCCTATCGCATGATCCAGAACAACCTGGACCCGGACGTCGCCGAACGTCCGCAGGACCTGGTGGTCTACGGCGGCATCGGCAAGGCCGCGCGCAACTGGGAATGCTTCGACGCGATCCTCGACAGCCTGCGCCGCCTCGGCGAGGACGAATCGCTGCTGGTGCAGTCCGGCAAGCCGGTCGGCGTGTTCCGCACGCATGCCGATGCGCCGCGCGTGCTGATCGCCAACTCGAACCTGGTGCCCCACTGGGCCAACTGGGACAAGTTCAACGAGCTCGATCGCGCCGGCCTGATGATGTACGGCCAGATGACCGCCGGCTCGTGGATCTACATCGGCACGCAAGGCATCGTGCAGGGCACCTATGAGACCTTTGTCGAGGCGGGCCGCCAGCACTACGGCGGCGACCTGTCCGGCAAGTGGATCCTGACCGCGGGCCTGGGCGGCATGGGCGGCGCGCAGCCGCTGGCCGGCGTGCTGGCAGGCGCCTGCGTGCTGGCGATCGAATGCCAGGAGTCGCGCATCGATTTCCGCATCCGTACGCGCTATCTGGACAAGAAGGCCACCACGCTGGACGAGGCGCTGGCGATGATCGCCGAGGCCACCGCCAGCAAGCAGGCGATCTCGGTCGGCCTGCTCGGCAATGCCGCCGAGATCGTGCCCGAGCTGGTCAAGCGCGCGCAGGCAGGCGGCATGCGTCCGGACATCGTCACAGACCAGACCTCGGCGCACGACCTCGTCAACGGCTATCTGCCGGCCGGCTGGACCGTCGAGCAATGGGAAGCCGCGCGCAAGGCCGATCCGAAGGCGGTGGAAGCCGCGGCGCGCCCGTCGATCGTCGAGCACGTCAAGGCGATGCTCGCCTTCCAGCAGATGGGCGTGCCGACGCTGGACTACGGCAACAACATCCGCCAGGTCGCCTTCGACGAGGGCGTCAAGAACGCCTTCGACTTCCCGGGCTTCGTGCCGGCCTATATCCGTCCGCTGTTCTGCCGCGGCAAGGGCCCGTTCCGCTGGGTCGCGCTGTCCGGCGATCCGGAGGACATTTACAAGACCGACGCCAAGATGAAGGAGCTGTTCCCCGAGGACAAGCACCTGCACCGCTGGCTCGACATGGCGCGCGAGCGCATCGCCTTCCAGGGCCTGCCGGCGCGCATCTGCTGGGTCGGCCTGGACGAGCGCCATCGCGCGGGCCTGGCCTTCAACGAGATGGTCAAGTCCGGCGAGCTGAAGGCGCCGGTGGTGATCGGCCGCGACCATCTGGACTGCGGCTCGGTGGCCTCGCCCAACCGCGAGACCGAGGCGATGAAGGACGGCTCGGATGCCGTCTCCGACTGGCCGCTGCTCAACGCGCTGCTCAATACCGCGGGCGGTGCGACCTGGGTCAGCCTGCACCACGGCGGCGGCGTCGGCATGGGCTTCTCGCAGCATAGCGGCGTGGTGATCGTCTGCGACGGCACCGATGCCGCCGCCCGCCGCATCGAGCGCGTGCTGTGGAACGACCCCGCCACCGGCGTGATGCGCCACGCCGACGCGGGCTACGACATCGCGATCGACTGCGCGCGCGAGAAGGGCCTGAACCTGCCGATGGTCAACCGCGGATGAGCGCGACGCCGTCGCAACCACCGCAACCGGGGCGGCCACGGCGCTTTGCGCTGGCCGAACTGACGCCGATGCCGTGGAAGAACGGCGGCGGTACCACGCGCGAGATCGCCGCGTGGCCGCCCGCCGCCGGGCTCGACGCGTTCGACTGGCGCCTGAGCATCGCCGATATCGCGGCCGATGGCCCGTTCTCGGCGTTCCCCGGCATCGACCGCCAGATCGTGCTGCTCGATGGCGCCGGCGTGCGCCTGCAAGCGCGCGATGGCAGCTTCGATCATCGTCTGGTGGCGGTCGGCGAGCCGTTCGCCTTTGCCGGCGAAGCGGCCGTCGATGCCACGCTGCTGGGCGGACCGACGCGCGACTTCAATGTGATGACGCGGCGCGGCCGCTGCCGCGCGCGTGTGCAGTGCACCGGCGCGGCCATCGACAGCGCCGAGGTCCAGGCGGATACGACCGTCGTGCTCTATGTGCTGGCCGGCCGCTGGCGAAGCGATCACGCGCGAAGCGCCGGCGCCGATGTGCTGGCGGTGGGCAGCGGCTTGTTGCTGCCACCCGGCAGCGCCTTCCGCTGGCTGCCCGAAGATCAGGGCGCCCGCTGCCTCGTCGTCAGGCTGCAATCGACGCAGCCATCCTCCGATAGGGAAATCCAGTCATGACGCAGTCCGCTGAAGAATTCGCTGTCGATGCCGGCGTATCGCGTGCGCCGTCGGCCGACGGCGTCTGGCATCGCTGCCATCTGCTGCCGGATGCCGACCCGGCCAACGCCATCCGCGATGCCGCGCTGGTCGTCGAGCAGGGTCGTATTGCTTGGCTCGGCAAGCAGGCCGAGTTGCCCGAGGCCTACCGCAGCCTGCCGCACCACGATGCCAACGGCGCGTGGATCACGCCGGGCCTGATCGATTGCCACACGCATCTGGTCTATGGCGGCCAGCGCGCCGACGAATTCGCGATGCGGCTCGCCGGCGCCAGCTACGAGGACATCGCCCGGGCCGGCGGCGGCATCGTCTCCACCGTGCGTGCCACGCGCGCCGCCGGCGAAGATGCGCTGTTCGCGCAGGCCGCGACGCGGCTGGCGCCGCTGCTGGCCGAGGGCGTCACCGCGATCGAGATCAAGTCGGGCTATGGACTGGACCTCGCCACCGAGCGCAAGCAGTTGCGCGTCGCGCGGCGGCTCGGCCAGGCGTTCGGCGTGGCGGTGCATACGACCTTCCTCGGCGCGCATGCCCTGCCGCCCGAATACGCCAATCGCGCCGACGACTACATCGCGCTGGTCTGCGACACGATGCTGCCGGCGCTGGCGCAGGAAGGACTGGTCGATGCGGTCGACGCCTTCTGCGAGGGCATCGGCTTCTCGCCGGCGCAGACCGAGCGCGTGTTCGAGGCCGCGCACCGGCATGGGCTGCCGGTCAAGCTGCATGCCGAACAGCTGAGCAATCTCGGCGGCGCCGCGCTGGCGGCCCGCTATGGCGCCTTGTCGGCCGACCATCTGGAACATCTGGACGAGGCTGGCGTCGCGGCGATGGCCGAGGCGGGGACCGTCGCCGTGCTGCTGCCCGGCGCCTACTATTTCCTGCGCGACACGCATCTGCCGCCGATCGCGCTGCTGCGCCAGTACGGCGTGCCGATCGCGCTGTCGACCGACCATAACCCCGGCACGTCGCCGGTGACCTCGCTGCTGCTGATGCTCAATATGGCCTGCACGCTGTTCCGCATGACGGTGCCCGAGGTGCTCGCCGGCGTCACCACGCACGCCGCGCGCGCGCTCGGCGCCAGCGATCGGCATGGCCTGCTGGCACCGGGACGCGGCGCGGATTTTGCGCTGTGGCGCGTCGATTCGCCGGCCGAGCTGGCCTACTGGTTCGGCCGCAATCCGCTGGCCGCCGTGGTGCGCCAGGGGCGCGTGTTCGCCGGACCCGCAGGAGTGTCGAGATGAGCCCAGTCCCCGATCGAACGCTGTTCGCCGCCGAGGCGCTGCTGCCCGATGGCTGGGCCAGCAACGTGCTGCTGAGCTGGGACGCCGACGGCAAGCTGACCGCCGTGACGCCCAACGCCGCGCCGGCCGCCGACACGCCGCGCGCCGCAGGGCCGGTGCTGCCCGGCATGACCAATCTGCATTCGCACGCCTTCCAGCGCGGCTTTGCCGGCCTGACCGAGTTCCGCTCGGCCGCCGACGATTCGTTCTGGAGCTGGCGCGAGCTGATGTACCGCTTTGCGCTGCGGCTGGCGCCCGAGACGCTGGAGGCGATCGCCACGCAGCTCTATATCGAGATGCTGCGCGCCGGCTATACCAGCGTCTGCGAATTCCACTATGTCCATCACCAGGCCGACGGCACGCCGTACGCCGATCCGGCCGAGATGTCGCTGCGCCTGCTGCGCGCCGCGGAGCGCGCGGGCATCGGCATCACGCTGCTGCCGGTGCTGTACCAGAGCGCGGGCTTCGGCCCCAAGCCGCCGCTGGCCGAACAACGCCGCTTCCTGCACGAGACCGACGCGATGCTGGCGCTGTTGCAGCGGCTGGCACCGGCTTGCACGGGAGCGGCGCGGCTTGGTCTCGCGCCACACTCGCTGCGCGCGGTGCCGCCCGACAGCCTGCGTGCCGCGGTGGCCGGGCTGCATGCGATGGACCCGACCGCGCCGGTGCACATCCATATCGCCGAGCAGCAACGCGAGGTCGACGAATGCCTGGCGTGGTGCGGCACGCGGCCGGTGGACTGGCTGCTGGACCATGCACCGGTCGACGCGCGCTGGTGCCTGGTGCATGCGACCCATCTGGACTGGGACGAGCGCCGGCGCCTGGCGAACAGCGGCGCGGTGGCCGGCATCTGTCCGACCACCGAAGCCAATCTCGGCGATGGCGTGTTCGATGCCGCGCCCTATCTGGAGCAGGGCGGCGCATGGGGCATCGGCTCGGACAGCCATGCGAGCGTCAGCGTCAGCGAGGAGCTGCGGCTGTTCGAATACGGGCAGCGGCTCGCGCTGCAGAAGCGCAACGTGCTTGCCTCGAGCCGCCATCCGCAGGTGGCCGATCGGCTCTATCTCGATGCGGCGGCCGGCGGTGCGCGGGCGGCGGGACGTGCGGTGGGCGGGCTGGCGGCCGGACAGCAGGCGGACTTCGTCGTGCTGGACGGCAATCATCCGACGCTGGCCGGCCTGCGCGGCGAGCAGGCGCTGGCCGTCCACGTGTTCGCCAATCACGGACATGAGACACTAGCGGAAGTTCGCAGCGCGGGACGCCGCCGCGTGCAGCGCGGCGTCCATGCCTTGCAGGCCGAAGCGGGCGCGGCCTTCGCCAGCGCGCGTGCCAGCCTGCTGGCGCCATGACGGTGACCGTCGATGGCGACTATGCCGCGGCCGCGGACCGCATTCCAGACGAACTCTGATCTCGCCACCGGCAACGCCGCACCGGCTCGCGGCCGGCGGCGATGCCACTCGTAGCAGCAATATGACTTCCTTCTCCACCGATACCCCGGCCTTCACGCTGCAGCGCGGCACGCGTCCGCTGCTGATCTCGATGCCCCATGTGGGCACCTATCTGCCGCCGTCGGTCGCCGACCGGCTGACCGATGAGGCGCGCACTGTGCCGGATACCGACTGGCACATGGACCGGCTCTATGGCTTCGCGCGCGAGCTTGGCGCGTCGGTCCTGATGGCGACGCACTCGCGCTATGTGGTCGACCTGAACCGCCCGCCCGACAACGCCAACCTGTATCCGGGCCAGGACACCACCGGGCTCTGTCCGGTCGATACCTTCGACAAGACGCCGCTGTATGCGAACGGCGTGGGTCCCGACGAAACCGAGATTTTCGCGCGCCGTGACGCGGTCTGGCGTCCCTATCACGATGCGCTGGCCGGCGAACTGGCGCGGCTGCGCGCGGAGCACGGCACGATCGCGCTGTGGGACGCGCATTCGATCCGCTCGGTGCTGCCGCGCTTCTTCGACGGCAAGCTGCCCGACTTCAATCTGGGCACCGCCAACGGCGCCAGCTGCGATGCGGCGCTGGCCGACCAGGTCGCGAAGATCGCCGGCGAAGCGCAGGGCTATACGTCGGTGCTGAACGGACGCTTCAAGGGCGGCTATATCACCCGCCAGTACGGGCAGCCCGCGCAGGGCGTGCATGCGATCCAGCTCGAGCTGTCGCAATGCACCTATATGAGTGAGCAATATCCGTTCGACTACGACGAAGCGCTGGCGGGCAAGCTGCAGCCGACGCTGCGGCGGATGCTCGAGGCCGTGCTGGCCTTCGTCGAGGCGCGTTGATGGCGCGCTGATGGCGTGCCGATGGCGTGCTGGCATCGGCAAACAGAGACGGCGCATGCCGTCTCTGTTCTCGCGCCAACGTCATTTCCCGCTGCGCAGCCGCTCCTCGATATGCTGGGCGCGCTGCAGCGAACCGGGGTGCGTGCTCAGCATGCTCGATTGCCCGCCGTCGAGCGCAGCCATCTTGCGGAAGGCGGTCACCAGCGCCTCCCGATTGGACTTGTTCTTCGTCAGCAGATCGAAGGAATAGTCGTCCGCCGCGGTTTCCTGCCGCTGCGAGAACTGCGAGTTGACCAGCGTCTCGGCCAGCTCGCCCAACTGCGACGACGACAGCGCATTGAGCGTCGCGCTGCCCGCGGCGCCCAGCACGCCGCGCGCGGCAGCGGTCGCGTAGGCCACCTGCATCGCCGCCTTGGTATGGCCGAGCGCCACGTGGCCGATCTCGTGCCCGACCACGCCGCGCACTTCGTCATCGGTCATCATGTCCATCAGCCCGCTGTAGATCCGCACGCAGCCGTTGGCCATCGCCCAGGCATTCACTTCCTTGGTCTCGTAGACCTTGGCGTCGAGCGGCAGGCCGGTGTTCTGCAGGCCCGCCATGATCTTGGTCAGGCGCTGCCCATAGGTGCTCGTCGGCGCGGCGATCTTGTTCTTCTTGTCCATCTCGGCGCACGACTGGTCCGACAGCGTCTTGATATTGGCGTCGGACAGCGTCGCGGCGGTGAACAGGCTGCCGCCCGCCTGCGTCAGGCCCTGCATGTCGGCGCCGGCGCATCCGGCGAGCAGGGCGGCCGCGAGGGTCGCGAGCAGGGGGGCCTTGACGCGCAAGGCGGTGCGGCGTGGCATGGCTGGGGTCATGGCGGATCCTCTTGATGCTGGAGAATCCAGCAGCATACGCAGCGCAGCCGCGACCCGGTAGCAGGCGATGTCCGACGTCGCGAAGATCACTCGTCTCGGCAATGGGGCGTCATGTCGCCGCGTACGGCATTTTGGCGGCATGTCGGCGGCATGACCCCATGGCGTTACAGGTACCGAACCACGGTCTCCGCCGGCAAACGGGACTTCGGCAGCGCCGCATTGAAGTCGCTGTCCGCGCGATAGCCAAGGCCGACCAGCACCACGCTGGTGTACCCGGCATCGCGCAGGTTCAGTTCGTCGTCGAGCGCGCCTGCGTCGAATCCTTCCATCGGCGTCGCGTCGATGCCCAGCGTGGCGGCGCCCAGCAGCAGCGTGCCGAGCGCCAGATAGACCTGCTTCTCCATCCAGTGCTGCAGGTCCTTTTGCGTATAGCGATGCAGATCGACGAAGCCTTGCCGGGTCTTGCGCTGGTTCCCGCGCGCCTCGGGCGTCTGGAAGCGGCCGTCGCGCTCCTCCTGGTCGAGGATGACGTCCAGCTGCGCGTCCGGCAGGCCAGTGCGCGCGCACAGCACGATCACGTGCGACGCGTTCTCGATCTTCGGCGCGTTGTAGGCGTAAGGCCCTTGCGCGCCGGCCTTGGCGATGCGCGCCTTCGCCGCGGCGCTGCCCGCGACCACGAAGTGCCACGGCTGCGAGTTGACGGACGAGGGGCTGTAGCGCAGCAGCGTGATCAGCTCCTGCAGATCGCTGTCGGATACCTTGCCGGCAGGATCGAATGCCTTGGTGGTATAGCGGGTGCGGGCGAGATCGGAGAGGGACATGGGCATGCTCTTGATATTGGTATGTCGTGTGTGTCTGTTGTCGGGATGAGGAGGCGCCGGTGCTCAGAACCCTTCGAGCACGACCTTGCCGCGCGCGCGGCCGCTTTCGATCAGCGCATGGGCGCGGCGCAGGTTGGCGGCGTTGATCGTGCCGAAGTGTTCGCCGAGCGTGGTGCGGATCGTGCCGGCGTCGATCAGCTGCGCGACGCGGGTCAGCAGTTCGTGCTGGCGGATCATGTCCGGCGTCTCGAACATCGGCCGCGCAAACATGAATTCCCAATGCAGCGACAGCGACTTGCGCTTCATCGGCATCACGTCGAGCGTGGCGGGATCGTCGATCACCGCGAGCTGACCCTGCGGCGCCAGCACGTCGATCAATTGCGGGTAGTGTTGTTCGGTATGGGTCAGGCTGGCCACATGCTCGACCTGCGGCACGCCGATGCGCTCCAGTTCTTCACGCAAGGGCCTGGTGTGGTCGATCACGTGATGGGCGCCGAGCGACGTCACCCAGTCGCGTGTCTCCGGACGCGACGCCGTGCCGATCACGGTCAGGCCGGTCAGCTGGCGCGCGAGCTGGGTCAGGATCGAGCCGACGCCGCCGCCGGCGCCGACGATCAGCAGGTGCTGGCCCGCGCCGCCATGCTCGGGAACGCGCAGCCGGTCGAACAGCAGTTCCCACGCGGTGATCGTCGTCAGCGGCAATGCCGCGGCTTCGGCGTCCGACAGCGAGGCCGGCTTGCGCGCGGCGATGCGTTCGTCGACGAGGCAGTACTCCGCATTGCTGCCGGCACGCGTGATCGAGCCGGCGAAGTAGACGTCGTCGCCCGGCGCGAACAGCGTGACCGCGCTGCCGACGCGGACGACCTTGCCGACCGCGTCCCAGCCCAGCACGCGCATGGCCGCGACCGCGGACGATGCCCGGACCTTGGTATCGACCGGGTTGACTGCGATGGCGCGCACCTGGACCAGCAGGTCGCGCGGACCGGGTTCGGGCGTCGGCAGATCGATGTCGATCAGCGCGGCCGGGTCGTCGATCGGCAGGCCGTGCTGGAGGTAGGCGATGGCTTTCATGTGGGCTCCGTGACTTGAGGAGAGGGTTTGCCTGGTCGGTGCCGCTATCTTGCGCCGTCGCCGCCTATCCGATAAGCGGTAAAATCCGCCAGCACTTTCTCTCGTGGAGTGAAGATGATCCGCCTCGAAGACCTGACCCTGTTCGTGCGCAGCGCCGCCCTCGGCAGCTTTTCCAGCGCCGCGCGCGAGGCCGATCTGCTGCCGGGGCAGGTCAGCGCCGCGGTCAAGCGGCTGGAGCGCGATCTCGATATCCGGCTGTTCGCCCGTTCCACGCGCAGCCTGCGCCTGACCGCCGAGGGCGAGCGCTATCTGCCCTACGCGCAGGAAGTGCTGGCCACGCTGAACGAGGGCCGCGACCGGCTGCGCGGCGATGGCGCCGCACTCAGCGGGCTGCTGCGCGTCACGGCGCCGTCCGACCTCGGCCGCAATGTGCTGCTGCCCTGGATCACCGAATTCCGCCGCGCCCATCCCGACCTGACGCTGCGGCTCTATCTGTCCGACCATGTGACCGACGTCTTCCGCGATCCGATCGATGTCGCGATCCGCTACGGGCGCATCGAGGAGGCCAGCTATGTCGCCTTGCCGCTGGCGCCGGAAAACCGCCGCGTGCTGATCGCCTCGCCGGCCTATCTGGCCCGGCATGGCCGCCCGCAATCGCTTGATGAACTGGCCGCGCATCGCTGCCTGCTGTACCACCTGAGCGGCCGCGTCTACGACAAATGGCCGTTCGAAACCGCGCGGGGCCGACGCCTGGTCGAGGTCAAGGGCAGCCTGTACACCGACGACGCCGACGTGGTCCGCCGCTGGGCGGTGCAGGGCGAGGGCATCGCCTACAAGTCATGGCTCGACGTCTGCGGCGACGTGCAGGCCGGCCGCCTGACCGTGCTGCTGCCGCACGAGCCGGGCGAAAGCACGCCGCTGCAACTGGTCTGCCCGCACCGCAAGCAGTTCTCGCCGGCCGTGCGGCAATTGCAGGCGCTGCTGAAGGAGCGGTGCGCGGCGTTGACTGCGCTGTATGCGGCGGCGGTGGCTTGAGCCGCTTGTCGCTGCCGCGATCGAAAACCGTCGCGTCAGGTCTCTGCCGGCGCGGCTAGCTCGTAGCTCGTGCTGCGGCCACCAGCCGCTGACTTCTGCAGCACGCCGTGTTGCACCAACTCATTGATGTCGCGCAGCGCCGTATCGTTCGAACATTTGCCGATGGCCGCCCATTTCGCGCTCGTCAGCTTGCCCTCGAAGCCGTCCAGCAAGCGGTTCAGCACCTTGATTTTCCGCTCGTTCATCGGCACCGTCGCGGCCCGCTGCCAGAAGCGCGCCTTGAGCAGCACCCGATCCAGTGTCTTGTTGGCCTGCAACACGGCCGCGTGCAACGTCGCGAGAAACCAGGCAAGCCACTGCGTGATATCGAGAGTGCCTTTCTGGGTCCGCTCAAGGATTTCGTAGTAGGCCTTGCGCTCTCGCTGGATTTGCGCGGAGAGGCTATAGAAGCGCTGCGGCGTGCCGTCGGCGCGCGCAAGCAGCAGGTCGCCAATCGCGCGCGCGATGTCTTCACGACGTCTTCGGTCAGGACCGCGAGGCACGCTTCGTTTCTGAAGCCCATGCCGAGATCGGCCAGTCGGCCAAGCAGAAGGCCCTGAGCGCGGGTGGTCTCCGCCATGGGGGTCGCCAGGGCGGCCAAGTCGTACTGCCACCGCGGCCAGTGCGGAGATTGCCAGACGTATTCCCCGTAATTCATGCGGAGATGATGGGTCGTATTCCCTGCACGGTTAAATTTATGACCTAAAAAGCACATAAAAAGCGAGCTACGCGGCCTTTCCAATTTTTCCGAGCGACCGTCGCGGCGTCGCCGGTGGGCTCATCACCGCCGACGGCATCAGGTCGGCGATGACCTGCCGCAGCCAGGCATTGGCCGGATCGCGGTGGTAGCGCACGTGCCAATGCTGCTTGACCTCGTAGCGCGGGACCTCGTACGGCAGGGCGAGCAGCCGGATGGGCTCGCGCGACTGCATCACGGCAGCGTAGTGCCGAGGCACCGTGGCGAGCAGTTCGGTCTCGCCGACGATCTGGGCCAGGGCCAGGAAGCTGGGCACGTGCAGGGCGATGCGCGGTGACGCGCCATGACCGGCGAGGGCCTTCTCCAGAATGACGGTGTGGCCAGTGCCCGTGGCGGCCACCGTTGCATGCCGCTCGCGCCGATAGACCGCCTTTGACAGTGTCTTGCCGATGCGAGGATGCGAGCGGCTGGCGATGCAGACAAAGTCCTGCTCGAACAGGGCGCGCTGATAAAAGCCCGCCTCCAGCTGCGGCATGTAGCCCACCGCGACATCGACCGCGCCTTCCTCGAGCCGCCGCGCGCTGTCGGCGGTGATGCGTTCCGCATCGATGTCGATGCCCGGCGCATGGCGCTGCAGGTAATTGAGCAGCCGCGGCAGCAAGGCGATTTCTCCCAGATCCGTCATGCAGATCCGGAAAGAACGCTTCGCCTTGGCGGGATCGAAGGCCGACGCGGTGCGGGCCTGTTCGAGCATCGCGCGGACCTCGCGCAGCACCTTGTGCAGGGCGTCGGCCCGGGGCGTCGGCAATACCCCGCGCGCGGTGCGCGTGAACAGCGGATCGCCATAGTAGGCACGCAAGCGGTTCAGCGCCGTGCTCGCCGCGCCTTGCGTCATGCCGAGCTTGTCCGCCGCGCGCGACACGCTGCCGGCCTTGTAGACCTCGTCGAATACCGCAATCCACTCCAGGTCCAGCGACGCCATCGGATGTCTCCGCACAGGGATATCGAAAAATTGGATAGATGGTATCCCGCGGCGCTGTTGCTGGCGAGGCCGACCGGCACAAGAATGGGTTGCATCGAACCGGGGAGGAGACAGCGATGATTCCCAGCACCAGAGTTCCGCCCACCAGAGGCCCCGCAGTGTGCTCGACCAACACCAAGGCATCCATGCGGCGCGCGTGGACCGTCCTTGTCCCCGAAGGCATCGTCGCGACGCTGCTGGCAGTCGCCTTGCTGACGCCGGCTTTGCCGAGGTTGGCATTCGGGGCCGGCAACGGCGCCTTTCCGACCAAACCGGTGACCATCGTCAGCACGTTCTCGGCGGGCAGCGGACCGGATGCGATGATGCGCGCCGTCGCCGAAAAACTGGCGCTCCAATGGAAGACGCCCGTCGTCATCGAGAACCGGCCGGGCGGCGCGGGCTTCATTGCCATCAACGCGGCGCGCGCGGCGGCGCCGGATGGCCATACGCTGCTGCTGCACGATGGCGATGCATTGAGCGCGCTGCCGCATCTGTTCAAGAGCCGCAATTTCCGCGTGTTCGATGCCTTCGAGCCGGTCGGCGTGCTCTACAGCACGCCGTTCTTCGTGGTGGTGTCGTCGTCCTCCCCGTGGAAGACCGTCGGCGATCTGCTCGCGGCCGCGAAGGCCAGACCGGGCAAGGTCAGCTTTGGGACCTGGGGCGTCGGCAGCACGGCGCATCTGCAGTCCGCGCTGCTGGAGGCGCAGGCCGGCGTC
This sequence comes from Cupriavidus sp. JZ107, assembly GCF_053903255.1. Taxonomy (NCBI): domain Bacteria; kingdom Pseudomonadati; phylum Pseudomonadota; class Betaproteobacteria; order Burkholderiales; family Burkholderiaceae; genus Cupriavidus; species Cupriavidus sp. JZ107. Next base: position 685,769 of record NZ_CP096481.1, read on the forward strand.
AGGATGCTGCACGTGCCGTACAAGGAGATGGGGCAGCTCTATACCGGCGTCAGCACGGGCGAAACCGACTGGGCGTTGGGGGCGAGGGCGTCGACCGAGTTCGTCTATCAGCCCGGTCGCGTCCGCTATCTCGCGGTGACGAGCCCGCAGCGGCTGCCTGCCATGCCCGATGTGCCGACGCTGGCCGAGTCCGGCGGTCCGGCCCATGCGGTGCCCAGCGGTTTCGTCGCGCTGATGGCGCCGAAGGGCACACCCGCGGCGATTCTCGACAGGATCAACAAGGATCTGCTCGCCGCCGTCGCCAGCACGGACGTGCAGGCGCGCTACAAGACCTTCAGTTTCGAGGCCACACCGTGGAGCGGCGCGCAGATGCGCCGTGCGATCGAGACGCGCAGCGCGACCTATGAGCAGGTCGTCCGCCAGAACGGCATCAAGCTCGATTGAGGAACGGACGAGCATGCGAAGGAAGCCCAACGACATCGGCCCCGCAGCCCGGGCGGCATCGCTGCCGGCGGCATTGTGGCAATGGGACGCCGCCGACTTGGCGGCGCAGATTCGCGCCGGCACGGTGTCGAGCGTGGAGGCGGTCCACAGCGTGTACGAACGCATCGACGCCATCAATCCGCGTCTCAATGCGATCGTCCATTCGGATCGCGAGCGGGCGCTCGAAGCAGCAAGGCGGGCCGACGCATTGCGTTCGGCTTCGCCGGACCCGCTCGGACCGCTGCATGGCGTACCGGTGACGATCAAGCTCAACGCCGACGTCGAAGGCGAGGCGACGACCAACGGCGTGCCGGCCTACCGCCGCCGCGTGGCGCGCGAGGATGGTCCCGTCGTTGCGAACCTGCGGCGCGCCGGTGCGATCGTGGTCGGGCGGACCAATGTGCCGCCCTTCTCGTTTCGCTGGTTCACCGAGAACCCGCTGCACGGCAGGACGCTTAATCCCTGGAACGCCGATATCACGTCGGGCGGGTCCAGCGGCGGCGCGGCGGTGGCGGTCGCCGCGGGCATGGGCGGGATCGCGCACGGCACCGACATCGCCGGCTCGATCCGCTATCCGGCCTATGTCAACGGCGTGGTCGGCTTGCGGCCCACCCCTGGACGCGTGCCGGCCTATCAGCCGACCGCAGATCCGCGCCTCGCCGGCCTGCAACTGTTTTCGGCGCAGGGGCCGCTGGCGCGATGCGTCGACGACGTCGAGCTCGGATTCCGTGCCATGGCATCGAGTGGATCGTGCGATCCTACGTGGGTCGGCATGCCGCTCGATGTCCCGGACGACGCGGCGCCTGTCAGCGTGGCCTGCGTGGACGAGATTCCCGGCGCCCAGCTCGCTCCGGAAGTGGTACGCGCCCTTGGGAAGGCAGCCAGCGCGCTGCAGGCGGCCGGCTACCGCGTCGAACGGGCCGTGCCGCCCCGGCTCGACGAAGCGCTGGATATCTGGCTGGCCATCGTGATGACGGAAGTCCGGATGGGAATGATGGCGGCCGTCGAGGCGACGCGCGACCCGACGATCATCGCGTCGGTGAGGAACATGGCCGCGTGTGCGCCACCGCCGGACCTGCGCACCTATGCCGCGGCCTTCGCGCGGCGCGATGCGCTTCGGCGCGAATGGAATGCGTTCCTCGACCGCTATCCGCTGGTGCTGATGCCGACATCCTGCCGTCCGCCGATGCCGTGGGGCGAGGATCTGCACGATCTCGAGCGGATGCAGATGCTGCTGCGGGATCAGTCCCCGTTGATCGGCGTCGCCGCGATGAGCCTGCCGGGTTTGCACCTGCCAACCGGTATCGACAACGGACTGCCGAGCGGCGTGCAGCTGGTGGCCGCAAGCTTCCGCGAACAGCGGCTGCTCGCAGCCGGCAGGGTGATCGAGTGGGATGCGGGGATGCCGAGGGCTTATGACGCGCCGGAACGGTGAGCCATGGACGCGCGCGCTCGTGGACCTGTGGGGAGAGCGGCGGCAGCGCGCTAGTATTGCGGTTCCATCGAAAATCGCCAACGACGCCACTGCACCATGCCGCCGCTTGCCAACGAGCCGGTCCCGATCGAAGTCCGGCGCATTCTCGATGTCGTTGTCGGCGTGCTCGGCGACAACATCGCCGGCGCCTATCTGTTCGGCTCCGCCATCGTGGGCGGGCTGCGGCCGGACAGCGATGTCGACCTGCTGGTGCTGACGCATCGAACGATGGCCGCGCAATGCCGCAGGCAGTTGGTGCAAGCGTTGATGAAGGTCTCCGGCGCGCGCGCGGAGCGGGGGCCGGCCCGCAATGCCGAAGTCACGATTGTGGTGCTCGACGACATCGCCCCGTGGCGGCATCCGGCGCGGAGCGACCTCGTCTATGGCGAATGGCTGCGCGACGAGTTCGAAGTGGGCGTGGTGCGGGCTCCCACGATCGATCCCGATCTGACGCTGGTTCTGGCTACGGCCCTGCAAGGCCACCGCGCATTGATCGGCCCGGCGCTTGCCGAATTTCTTCCAGCGATTCCCTACACCGATATCCGGCGCGCCATCGGGGACAGCCTGCCGGCGCTGGTGGCGAACGTCTGCGGCGACGAACGCAACGTCATGCTGACGCTGGCCCGCATGTGGGTCACGCTGGCGACGGGCAAGATCGTGCCGAAGGACGAGGCTGCCGACTGGTTGCTGCCGCGCCTGCCGCAGGGCCAGCGCGCGCTACTGGCGACGGCCCGCGATGCCTATCGTGGCGATGGCGGTGATGGCGGCGATGGCGGCGATGGCGGCGATGGCGGTGATGGCGGCGATGGCGGCGATGGCGCCGATAAGGCCTGGCACGAACGCGGGGCCGACGTCCGCGCCTGGGTCAACGATGTCAGCCAGGCGATCGCGCGGATGCTGCACGAGGGCGGCGACGCATGAGCACTCATGCCATCGCGTGCTAGGCGGTGCGTTTCGGCTGGACCGCCATCAGCATCAGCGCAATCACCGCCAGGGCCAATGGCGCGAACGATACCCACAACACCGTATCCCAGTCGTAGGCGGCCAACAGTCCCCCGGAGGCAAACGAGCCGAGCGCCATCGTGCCGAAGACGATGAAATCGTTGAAGGACTGCACCTTGGTCTTTTCCTCGGGCCGGTGGCATTCCAGCACCAGCGCCGAGGCGCCCACGAAGCCGAAGTTCCAGCCGAGCCCCAGGAGGATCAAGGTCAGCCAGAAGTGGGCCACATCGATGCCGGTCAGGCCGATCGCGGCGGAAACGCCGGTCAGCAGCAGGCCCGCCGTGACGACGCGCTGCGCGCCGAAGCGGGTAATCAGCCGGCCCGTGAAGAAGCTCGGCCCATACATCGCGATCACGTGCCACTGCAGACCGAGGTTGGCGTTTTCCTGCGAATGGCCGCACAGATGCATCGCCAGCGGCGCCGCCGTCATCAGGAAGTTCATCAGCATGTATGACACGGCGCCGCACATGACCGCGGTGACGAACAGCGGCTGGCGCGCGATCGTCGACAGCGGCCGCCCCTTCGCGACTTCCGCCGCCGTCGGCATCGGCAGCCGCACGCCCCACAGCACCAGCGCCGACACCAGCGCGACGACGGCCTGCATGACGAAGGTCGCCGCGAACATGTGCGGCGGCCACAGATGCATGGTGTGCGTGACCAGCTGTGGTCCGACGACGCCGGCGACGACGCCGCCTCCCATCACGAAGGACAGCGCACGCGGGCGCAGCGCAGGCGAGACGCCGTCGGCCGCGGCGAAGCGGAACGACAGCACCACCGCCGCATAGGCGCCGCCGAAGAACGTTGCCAGGCAGAACAGCCAGAACGAACTCCACACGACGGCGGCGGCCGCCAGCAAACCGACCAGCACGCCGCAGGCGGTGCCGGCCAGGAACGAGGCGCGTCGGCCGTAGCGGCGCGCGATGGCTCCCGTCGGCAGGATGCACGCCGCCATGCCGACAACGAAGATCGAGATGGGCAGCGTGGCCAGCGTCTTGTCGGGGGCCAGCATGTCGCCGACGATCGCGCCGGTCGCATAGACCACGACGGAATTGGCACCGGCCAGCGCCTGCGCGACGGTCAGGCGCAGGATATTGCCGCGCTGGTCGCGCTCGGAGAGTTCGGCGACGGATTCGCTCAGTGCGGCAGGGGCGGCGTTCGACAAGACAATACCTCGGAGAAATGGGGATTCGCGCTCGGCACCGTGGGTCGATGGCGGAATTCCGGCGGGACGACAGGCGATTGTTGGCGGATTATCCCCGACCTGCAAACAAGATTAAGTATCGATCCGCGAAAGAATAGCTTTATCGATGTGGAAGTCGTTGCGCACGAGTCGATCGGAGCGGCGGCGCCGGCGCAAGGGAACAACATGCTGCACCGCACGAGCGGGCGAGAAACGGTCCTGCGGTAGAGTAACGGTTCTTCTTCCCCCCGATGCTCGCCATATGGAGACCGAGCCATGGAATTCGTTATCCCCAGTACCGCAAATCTGGTTCTGTTCGTCAGCGCCGCCCTGGTGTTGTTGGTGATTCCAGGCCCGGCCGTGCTGTACATCATCGCGCAGTCCGTGGAGCAGGGCCGCAAGGCCGGGATGGTGTCGGATCTCGGCATCCATACGGCCACGCTCGTCCACGTGCTGGCCGCCGCGCTGGGGTTGTCCGCGTTGCTGGCCTCGTCCGCCGTGGCGTTCAGCATCCTGAAGTACGCCGGTGCCGCCTATCTGATCTGGCTGGGGCTGAAGAAGATCTTCGGCCGTCCCGCGCCGGTCGTCGTCGATGCGGTGCCGCAGCAGCGGCGCTACGCCCGACTGTTCCGCGACGGCTTCATCGTCAACCTGCTCAATCCCAAGACGGCACTGTTCTTCCTGGCCTTCCTGCCGCAGTTCGTCGACGTCAGCCGCGGCCACGTGGCGATGCAGATCGTCTTTCTGGGCCTGTTGTTCACGCTGCTTGGCCTGATCAGCGATGCGTGCTACGCGCTGGCCGCAAGTGCGGCGGGCCGCTGGCTGCGCCAAAGCCGCGGCTATCTGACGTTCGAGCGCTACGTCGGCGGCACGCTGCTGATCGGGCTGGGCATTACTGCAGCGTTTGCCGGGAACGGCAAGAAATAGTCGGCGCCGCCGAAGGCGTTACCGAATCCGGACGTCGGCCGCGCCGCCGCCGGTATCCTGCCGGACCGCGGTCCAGTCGGCCCGCGTCAACCGGTACACGCAATGCGCTTTGAGCGGATGGCCATCGGGCACGTTCGGGTGGTCGAAGGTCTGCGCGCAGCGCCGCATGCCCAGCCGTTCCATCACCGCCTGCGAGGGCTGGTTCAGCAAGGCGGTGAACGACACGATTTCGTTCAGGCCGAATACCTCGAAGCCGGCCCGCAGGGCGGCGCGCGCGGCCTCGCTGGCGTAGCCCCGTCCCCAGTATTCAGCCGCAAGGCGCCAGCCGATCTCCACGCACGGCGCGAAGGGTAACGGGGCGCCTGGGATGTTCAGGCCCACCATGCCGATAAAGGCGCCATCCTGCTTGCGCTCCACCGCCCAGAACCCGAACCCGTGCGCGGCGATATGCGCGCTGCAGCGGTCGATCATCGCGTCGCTGGCGGCGCGGTCAAACGGCGCCGGAAAATAGCGCATGACCCGGACATCGGCATTGAGCGCGGCAAAGGGATCGCTGTCGGAAGCCTGCCATGGGCGCACGATCAGACGGGGCGTTTCGAGCTGGATGGGGCGCGGACCCGGATGCATTTGGCGTTTCCGTTCGCATCAAGAAGGGAGGGAAGTATGACACTGCCCGCGGCACTGGCCGATCACGGCCGTCTTCGCTGGATGCCGGTCAGCATGGGCGAATCGGGCGATCTTGTCTATCGCCGCGATGACGGCAGGGCCTTCGCCAAGGTCGTGCCGGAGTCCCGCTCGGCAGAGCTCGCCGGCGAGCGCGATCGGCTCGCCTGGCTGGAGGGTCAAGGGATTGCCTGCCCGAAGGTACTGGACTGGCGAGATGCGGGGAACGAAGTGTGCCTGGTGATGACAGCCGTGCCAGGCGTGCCCGCGGCCGATTTGCCCGGCACGGATCTGCTCGAGGCATGGCCGTCGATGGTGCGCGAGCTTGGCGCGCTGCACGCGTTGTCGTCGGGCCAGTGCCCGTTCGAACGCAGCCTGTCGGCGATGTTCGCGCGTGCCGTGGACGTGGTGAACCGCGATGCAGTCAATCCAGACTTTCTGCCCGACGAGGACAAGCGCACGCCGGCCCCGGAACTGCTGGCGCGGGTCGAACGCGAGCTGCCCGTCCGCCTTGCGCAAGAGGCCACCTCTACGGTGGTCTGTCACGGCGATCCCTGCCTGCCCAACTTCATGGTCGATCCGCGCACGCTGCGATGCACGGGCATCATCGACCTGGGTCGGCTCGGCCGGGCGGACCGCTATGCCGATCTCGCCTTGATGGTGGCCAATGCCGAGGAAAGCTGGCAGACACCGCAGCAGGCGGAACAGGCCTTCGCCATGCTGTTCGACACCCTCGGGCTGACGGCCGATCGCGAACGATTGGCCTTCTACCTGCGGCTCGATCCGTTGACCTGGGGGTGAACGGCGCCCGCCGTCCGCGTTCCCTGGCGCAGCTCGTCCTCGATATAGGCCCGGATCACATCGGCGAAGCTGGCGTCGCCGCGCAACCCCAGCTGCTCGGCGCGCGTGGTGTCCCAGCGGCCCGGCCAGCTGCCGACGATCTGTTGCACACGGGCGTCGGGCTCGCGGCGAATGCGGTTGGCGGCCTCGTCGCCGGCCACTTCCCGCAGCGCGGCGATCATCTCATCCACCGTCACGGAAACGCCCGGCAGATTGACGATGCGCCGATGGCCCAACCGTTCGCCCGGCAGCTCGCTGCCGGCAATCAGCGCCTCGATGGCCCGGCGTGGCGACAGCAGCCACAGCCGCGTGTCGCCCGGCACCGGGCAGATCGCCTCCTCGCCATTGAGCGGTTCGCGGATGATGCCGCTGGCAAACGACGATGCGGCGGCATTGGGCCGGCCCGGACGCACGCTGATGGTCGGCAGCCGCAGCACGACGCCGTCGACAAAGCCGCGCCGGCTGTAATCGGACAGCATCAGTTCGGCGATCGCCTTCTGCGTGCCGTACGACGATTGCGGATTGAGCGCGGTATCGTCGCGCACCACCTCGGGCAGCAAGCCGCCATAGACGGCCACCGAGCTGGTGAACACCACGCGCGGGCGATGGCCGCGGGCCCGGCATACTTCCAGCAGCGCGCGCGAGGCATCGAGGTTGATGCGCATGCCCAGGTCGAAATCGGCCTCGGCCTGGCCGCTGACGATGGCGGCCAGATGGAACACCACCGCGGTATCGCGGTCGATCGCGCGTTCGAGCAGCGCCGGATCGGCGATATCGCCGACCAGCGCGGTCACGCGCTGGTCGCCCAGATCGTTGCCTTGCACGACATCGACCAGCACCAGTTCCGTGATGGGAGCCGGCTTGCCGTCGGGACCGGTCAGCTCGCCGCGCGACAGCAGCTGTTTGGCCAGACGCTGGCCGAGAAATCCGGCGCCGCCGGTGATCAGTACTTTCATGATGCGTTGCCTTGTTGAATCGCGAGATCGGCGGGCAGCCGGCCGTGAATGTGCCGGCCGCCCGGAATGATTACCGCTGCAGCCAGGGGCGCAGCCAGCCAAGCCCTTCGGTGGTACCCGCCTTGGGGCGATATTCGCAGCCGATCCAGCCCTGGTAGCCAAGCGCGTCGATCAGCTCGAACAGGTAGGGATAGTTCAGTTCGCCGATATCCGGCTCGTGCCGTTCCGGCACGCCCGCGATCTGGATATGTCCGATGCCGGCGATGTCGCGCCTGAGCTTGGTCGCCACATCGCCTTCGACGATCTGGCAGTGATAGCAGTCGAACTGCACCTTCAGGTTCGGCGCGCCGATCTCGCGGCAGATCGCTTGCGCATCGTCCTGGCGGTTCAGGAAGAAACCCGGGATATCGCGCGTGTTGATCGGCTCGATCACCACGGTGATGCCGTCGGCCTGCGCGGTGCGGGCGGCGTACTCGAGGTTGCGCAGATAGACGGCGCGCTGCTGCTCGCGCGACACGCCCGGCGCCGCAAGGCCCGCCATCACGTGCAGCTTGTCATTGCCTAGCACGCGCGCGTAGTCGAGCGCCGTATCGATGCTGCGCCGGAATTCGTCTTCCCGTCCGGGCAGCGACGCGATGCCGCGTTCGCCGCCGGCCCAGTCGCCCGGCGGCGCATTGAACAGCGCCTGCTGCAGGCCATTGGCATCGAGCCGCGACTTCAGCTCGGCCGCCGGAAAGTCGTAAGGAAACAGATACTCGACGGCGCGGAAGCCATCGTTCGCGGCCGCGGCAAAACGGTCCAGGAACGCGTGCTCGTTGTACATCATCGAAAGATTGGCGGCAAAGCGTGGCATGGCAGCAAGTCGGGATGGAGTGGAGGAAGGCGGCGCAAAGCGCGCCGCGTCCATATTAGCGGTTGACCAGCCTGGCCGGCGTCAGCCAGACGGCGACGGCGCCGAGCACCAGCATGCCGGCCAGCACATACATGCCGGCTGCCGTGCTGTTGGTGGCATCGCGCAGGAAGCCGATCAGATAGGGGCTGGCAAAGCCGGCCAGGTTGCCAATCGAATTGATGATCGCGATGCCGGCCGCGGCGGCGCTGCCGGCAAGGAACGCGGTCGGCAGCGACCAGAACAGCGGGGCGCAGGTCAGCACGCCGGCGGCGGCCACCGACAGCGCGACGATGGACAGCGTGGTGTTGCCGGTGGCGGAGGCGGCGATGGTGAAGCCGACGGTGCCCATCAGCGCCGGCACGATCAGATGCCAGCGCCGCTCGCGGCGCTTGTCCGCGCTGTGGCCGAACAGGTTCATCGCGACGATGGCGACCACGAACGGAATCGCGCTCAGCAGCCCGATTTCCAGCGTGCCCGTGATGCCGGTCGATTTGACGAAGGTCGGCATCCAGAACGTCAGGCCATACTGCCCCGAGACGAAGGCAAAGTAGATCAGCGACATCCACCACATGCGGGGATCACGGAACACCGCGCGCAGCGAGTGCGTGTGCTGTTGCTGCTCCTGCGGCTGCGCGGCGATCTCGTCGGCCAGCAGCTGCTTCTCGCGCTCGGTCAGCCATTTGGCGCTGCGGATGTTATTGTCCAGATAGAGGATCGTCGCGATGCCGATCAGCACCGCGGGAATGGCCTCGAGCACGAACATCCATTGCCAGCCGTGGAAACCGGCGCCACCGTGGAAGCTCTCCATGATCCAGCCGGACAGCGGATTGCCAAAGATGCCCGATACCGGAATCGCCGACATGAACACCGCGATGATCTTGGCGCGGCGGTGCGACGGAAACCAGTAGGTGAGGTAAAGGATCACGCCAGGATAGAAACCCGCTTCCGCCAGGCCCAGCAGAAAGCGCAGCACATAGAACTGCGTCGGCGTCGTGACGAAGGCGAACATCGCCGACAGGATGCCCCAGGTGATCATGATGCGGGCGATCCAGATGCGCGCGCCGATCCGGTGCATCAGCATATTGCTCGGCAGTTCGAACAGGAAGTAGCCGAGGAAGAAGATGCCGGCGCCCAGGCCGAACACCGTCTCGCTGAAGGCCAGGTCCTGCGACATCTGCAGCTTGGCGAAGCCGACGTTGACGCGGTCCAGATAGGCCACCACGTAGCACAGCATCAGGAACGGCACGATGCGCCAGAACACCTTGCGGTAGGTCAGGTCGAGTTCGGCTTTGTCGGGTGCGTCGACGTAGGCGGCCGCGGCCGCGTCGTAGGCTGTCATCGGTTGTCTCCTATGGATTGTGTCGGGCCGGCTGTCGCGCCGGCGCCGGTGTGCGTGATCAAGGCCCGTGCACACCGCGGGCTGGCGCGTCCGCTACCAGCGTGCGCCGAAGGTCTGGCGTAGTTCTTCGAGCGCCGCGGCGTCGAGCGGCGCCGGCTTGGGATCGGTCATCAACCACAGGCGTGCGGTTTCCTCGAGCTCTTCGAGCGCCCACGACGCTTGCGAAACCGACGGGCCCCACACCACGGGGCCCAGCCGGTCCAGCAGCACGCCGCGCACGCGCGCGGCCAGCGCGGCCACTTGCGCCGCGACCTCGGGGTCGCCCGGGCGGCGATAGCGCAGCAGCGGAACATGGCCAACCTTCATCACGTAGTAGGGCGTGATCGGCGGCAGCACGTCGTCGTCGCGCCAGACGCCCGCGAGCGTCAGCGCGACCAGATGGGTCGAATGCGTATGCACCACGCCGTGCGCGTTCGGGTCGTTGGCATAGATGCCGCGATGCAGCGCCAGCGTCTTCGAGGGCCTGTCGCCGGACACGTGCTGGCCGCTGGCGTCGACCTTGGCGATGCGCGCCGGGTCCAGCCGGCCGAGGCAGGCATCGGTCGGCGTAATCAACCAGCCGTCGTCGAGCCGCGCGCTGATATTGCCGGCGCTGCCGACCGCATGCCCGCGCGCATACAGGCTCGCGCCGATCGTGCAGATCTCCTCGCGCAGGCGGGCTTCCTCGCTCATTGGATGCCTCCTTCCAGCTGGCGCAGCGCCTTGGCGAAGAAATCGACCGCGCCGAAATTGCCCGACTTCAGCGCCAGACCCAAGGGCTCGGTGTCGATGGTGGCGGTGGCCGGCACGCCGGGATCGATCTGCGCGCCGATCTGCAGCGATTTCACGTCGAGTGCCTGCACCACGGCGCCCGACGTCTCGCCGCCGGCAACCACGAACTTGCGCACGCCCATCTCGCGCAGACCGCGCGCGATGGCAGCCAGCGTGGCCTCCACCAGTTGGCCGGCCTCCGCCACGCCGAGCGCTCGCTGCACGCTGCGCACTTCGTCGGGCGTGGCGGTGGCATAGATCAGTACCGGCTCGGGCAGATGCGATCGGGCAAACGCCAGCGCCTGCTCGACCACCGCTTCGCCGCGCGCCACCGCGAGGGGGTCGATGCGAAAACTCGGCCTGGCGTCAGCTCCGTTCCCGTTCCCGTTGCCGCGCCACGCTGCCACCTGCTGGTTCGTCGCTTGCGATGCGCTGCCTGCCAGCACCGCGGCATGGCCTTCGATGCGGGGCAATTGCGCGGCATCGGCGCGTTCCGCCAACAGACCCGCGCGGCGGAAGTTGGCGGGCAGGCCGAGCGCGATGCCCGAGCCGCCGGTCACCAGCGGCAGATCGGCGCACGCTTCGCCGAGCACGTGCAGATCTTGGTCGGACAGCGCGTCGGCAATCGCCAGCCGTACGCCATCGGCGCGCAACTGCGCGATCGCCTCGCGCACCGCGCCCGCGCCCGCGGCGATCGTGTCATAGCGGATCAGGCCGACCTTGCCGCGGCTTTGCCGTTGCAGCACGCGCACCAGATTGGCATCGCGCATCGGCGTCAGCGGATGGTTCTGCATGCCCGACTCGTTCAGCAGCGCGTCGCCAACGAACAGATGGCCGCGAAAGACCGTGCGGCCGTTCTCCGGAAAAGCCGGACAGGCGATCGAGAAGCCGGACTGTTGGTCCAGCGCATCGAGCAGGGCATCGGCCACCGGGCCGATATTGCCGGCATCGGTCGAGTCGAAGGTCGAGCAGTACTTGAAGAAAAATTGGTGGCAGCCCTGTTCGCGCAGCCAGGCGAGGGCGGCCAGCGATTGCGCAATGGCCTCGGTTGCCGGGATGGTGCGCGATTTGAGCGCCACCACAATGGCGTCCGCTTGCAGCGGCGCCGCGGACGGCGGCACGCCGATGGTCTGCACGGTTCGCATGCCGCTCTTGACCAGCATATTGGCCAGATCGGTCGCACCGGTGAAATCGTCGGCGATACAGCCCAGAAGCGGGCGAGGCGGATTGGAGTGGGACATGAATGGGCGGGGGATAACGGACAGCGGCAACGAACGGCGCTCAGCCTGTTTTGAACCAGCGTGAGGGCGGCAGCGTGATGCCGGGGAAGGTCTTGATCACCGCGGAATCGTCCTCGCCGCCATGGCCGGCGCTGGACGCGCTCATGAACATCTGATGCGCGGTGGCCGACAACGGCAGCGGGAATTTGCTGCGGCGGGCGGTATCGAGCACCAGGCCCAGGTCCTTGACGAAGATGTCGACGGCGGACAGCGGCGTGTAGTCGCCTTTGAGGATATGGGGCACCCGGTTCTCGAACATCCACGAGTTGCCGGCGCTATGGGTGATCACGTCGTACAGCGCGCCCGGATCGACGCCCTCGCGCAGCCCCAGCGCCATCGCTTCGGCGGCAGCCGCGATATGCACGCCGGCCAGCAATTGATTGATGATCTTGACCTTGGAGCCGGCACCATGCTGCTCGCCAAGTCGATAGACCTTGCCCGCGATGGCCTCGAGCACGTCGTCGCAGGCGGTATAGGCGGCCGCCGGCCCCGACGTCATCATCGTCATCTCGCCCGACGCCGCGCGCGCCGCACCGCCGGACACCGGCGCGTCGAGCATCAGCAGGCCCGCCGCTTCCAGGCGCACGCCAAGCTGCACGGCAAATTCCGGCGCGACCGTCGCGCTGGCAATGACCACGCCGCCGGGCTTCATGCGGGCCACCGCGCCTTGCTCACCAAACAGCACCGCTTCGGTCTGCTCGGCATTGACCACCAGCGTCACCACCACGTCGCACTGCGCACCCAGTTCGGCCGGCGTGGCGCAGGCGATGCCGCCTTCGTTGGCGAAGGCGCGCAGCACCTCGTCGCGCACGTCGCAGGCGTGAACGCGAAAGCCCGCGCGCAACAGCGAGCGCGCAACGCCCAGGCCCATGGCACCGAGGCCGATGACTCCAATATGTCGTGACATGATCTGTCTCTGGTTGGCGCGAGCCGCCGCGTCGGCCGCTCAGCAGATGCCGGCTTGCGACAGCCGGCGCTCGGCGTTGTACAGGTGGGTCAGGGCGGCATTGCGTGCCGCCATCGGGTCGCGCGCGCGGATCGCGTCGACGATGGCCGCGTGTTCGTCGCGCACCTGACGCGAGAAATCGTCGCGCGTCGCCTCGTTGCGGCGGGTCACCGCGACCCCGGCCTCGAGGTACTGGTTCAGGAAATTCAGCGTCTTGATGAAGTAGGGGTTGCCGGTCACCGCGGCGATCTTGCGGTGAAAGGCGACATCCTCGGCCACGCCATCGCGTCCGGCGGCCGCCGCCTCGTCGATATTGGCCAGCGCCGCGTCGATCTCGGCGATATCCCGGTCAGTGCAGCGCCGCGCGGCCTCCGCCGCCACCTCCGCCTCGATGGCGCGGCGCACCGCCAGCAGATGCGGCATCGAGCTGGGCTCGATCGCCTCGGCGTAGTCGATCCGCAGCGGCCGGATCACGCCATGCTCCTTGACGAACACGCCGCTGCCCTGGCGCGGCTCCACCACGCCTTCGTTCTTCAGCCGCGAAATCGCCTCGCGAATCACCGTACGGCTAACGCCGAACTGCTGCGCCAGCACGGCCTCGGTAGGCAGCTTGCCGGTCGCGGCAAAACTGCCGATCTCGATCTGCTTGAGCAGTTGCTGAGCGACGGTGTCGCTCATCGCGGGGGCGGAGACCTTGTCGAACATGGCTGGGCCGGAGGATGGTTTATCGGGTAATAAGGTCATCATACAAATTGGGGCGGCGAGGGTTCCATTGGGGTCAACCCTTGGAGTCGGCTTTAAGGAGCCGAGCCCGCTGGTATCACTCGGTATCATTTGTCGTGATACCGCCTGATACCGGGCAACCAACGAGCCCCATGCCGAGTCGGAGGGCGCGAAAGCTCCTTTTTGTTCTTAAGAGCGAGACTGCCGGCGCATGTTTTCCACGGCAGCGACCAAATCTACTTCCGCCTTGGGCGTCGCCCAGCGAGTCCAAAAGGGAATCGTCGCGCTGCGCGGCTCGTGCAGTGGCTTGGACATCTTGATGCGCGTTGGCAGCAAGGTCGCGTCACCGACCACCACAGCCTCGCCCACATCAAGGGTTGGCAACACCTCCATGAGCCCTTCCAAGCTCTCCGGCAGTAGCTGCTTGACCACCGCCTGATCGGTCTTGTTCGCCAATCGCAAGCTAATGATGTTGCTGCACTGGCTGAGAATGGTTGTGCTTACGTCGGAAGGGCGCTGGCTGACCACCATCAAGCCCACACCGTACTTTCGGCCTTCTTTGGCGATGCGCTCGTAGTTTTCCAGGGCGCGTTTCTCCAGTGGACCCGTCGATGCCGCCGCGCTAGGTAGGTACAGATGTGCTTCATCGCAGACGATAACAATCGGATGCCTCGCGTCACCGTCTTCGCCAGGACTGCTCCAGAATTGGATTTGGTAGATCAGTCGACCGACCAGCCCCACCACAACCGGAAGGATGTCTGAGGGAACCTCGGAGAAGTCTATGATTTTGATGCCAGGATTAACGCCGTCCTTGACGTTGCCCGTGCCAAGCAACTTTTTCGCGAGGTCGTGCAATGCCTCGTAGGTCTCGTACTCTGCAGGTGCCTGATACATAAACGCGTAGCGTCGGTCGTTCATCTTTGTCTTCAGGCGAACGAGAAAGCGCGACAACTGCCCGTTCATCGGGCCCTTTTCGGTTTTCGGCTGCCCTTTACGGGGTCCGGACGCATACACCTCACCTGTGTCGATAGCCTCGTCGTTCTTGAAGTCCAAGGAACTGACTAGATCGGCAAGTCGGTAGGGCACGGGGGTATCAACTGTGAAACCCTCCAGCAACTCAGGCTTTCCAAGCGATTCAATTGCAGAGCGCTTCAACTCGATGACTGAGTCCATCAAAGCAATCGCTTGGTTTGGCGCATTGTTACCAGAGCGATCCACGAAGACAGACTGCATCTCGTCATAGGTGAGCAGCCAGAAGGGAAGAAAGATCGCACCTTCTTTCTTCGCTTTGATGTCCCCGATCCCCGCAATCCGATAGTGCGAGGCAAACTTCATGCTCGAATACTCACCATGCAGATCGAGCACAACAACGTTGGGATGAGGCAGCAGCGCAGTCTGCTCCAGGATGGATGCAACGGTGAAGGACTTACCAGAGCCAGTGCTGCCCAGCAGCGCCGCGTGGCGCTGGAAGAGCTTGTCTCCGTCGATGTAAGCGCTGGCCTTGCCGTCCAATGTGTAGGTACCAACTTTCAGGGGGGTCGCTGCATCCGCTTTGGATGAAGCACTCAAGATGCCCATGAAGTCCTCAAGGGACTTTTCTTCAATGGGGTAAACGGGTCGATTTATCTCAGGGAGCGCAAAGACCGCACGACTGAAGGCATTATGTCGTTGTCCATCACGAGCACGGTAAGTGCCCACCAAGTTGATGGCCACACCGTTCTCTTCCTGCTGAATGGCAGCGGCACCCTCCGTGACTTCGCCTTCTTCCAAGGTCGGCAATTCGACCGGGTGTCGCCAGACACGCTCCACGATGCCAATCAACCACTCATCGCCGGTCGCCTGAATCGCTACTAACCGCCCGACGCGCGCCTTTTGCAATCGCTGACCATCGGTAACTCGAATGGTGATACGTGAAGTTTCGACACTGCGGACCTCACCAATCGCCTGTTGTTCATTGAACGTGAAGATTGTCATTGCGTGCCTTTAC
This sequence comes from Cupriavidus sp. JZ107, assembly GCF_053903255.1. Classification (NCBI taxonomy): domain Bacteria; kingdom Pseudomonadati; phylum Pseudomonadota; class Betaproteobacteria; order Burkholderiales; family Burkholderiaceae; genus Cupriavidus; species Cupriavidus sp. JZ107. Next base: position 701,271 of record NZ_CP096481.1, read on the forward strand.
TCCAAGAATTTTTTTAAGAAGTTATCCAACTGCCACAGCGGCTCTTCGGATACGTAGACCTGCCCGTTCCAAAGACACTTTGCGCCCTCAGCCTCTTTGAAGATTGCAATAGCATGTGGGTATGCGCGAAGCAGCCCGTTAATGCTTTCGGTGGGACCTCGGGTCAACAAGATCATCGGCATGTGAGCGTCTAGCCGGGCCCTGATTACGCCTTGGAGGTGATCATCATTGAATCCGAATCCGAGACACAGGAGTGCTGCGGCGCTTCCGAGCACGCCATTCATCTCCGTGCGCATGGCATCAAACAAGGTATTCACCAGCGCGTCTTGATACTTGGACGGACCTGGCACAACGATGGCTCGGGGCGCATTCGAGTTGTCATTCAGAGCCTCCACTGGCCCAGTAGACGTCGCCAACCAACTGATTGACCCATGCGGCTTGTAAAGGCGAACAGTCTTGCAGGGACGATGATCCGCCTGAAAGCCACCCTTCTTTTCTGCTGTCCAAACGCGGCTGTACTGAGTCTGAAAGATTGGCGCCGTTCGTGGTTTGCGGCGACGAAAGCCGGTGAAGCCCGTATCAATTGGCAGCTCGGCCAGATCGCAGAACAGCTCCAATAGCGTGTCGTAGTTCGTTGTGATGACAGGGATGCTCTCGGCATTTTGCGCAGACCCATTGAAGAGAAGTCGAAGCAAACGCGCGGGAGCATGGCCGCCCGCAAGGCCTTGATCTAGGATGGTTTGTTCTGCCGCCGTCGTCGTCGCTAGAATGAGCTTGGCGGTCTCGCAGCGAATGGCGTCCACAAGTTCTTCTCTACCGGCCGCACCTTGCGGAATGGTGTTTAGTCCAGCCTCAAGGTTGGCCTTGACGGCTTCAGACGCGCTCTGCCACAGCGCCTTTGCCTCATCTGTTCGTAGCGCAGACTCGACGTTGGTCAATAGATGTGCGCCCAAGTCCCACATGCCGGGGAGCCCATAGCCGCACGAGAAGCCAGATCCGACTAACAAAGCCGGAGTAGCTCGAAAGATTTTCTGGACTTCGACAAACAATTCATCTGGAAGCGTGCCCTCCGAGGGACTTGTTGACATGGTGGCTACCAAATTAGAAAAAATCGTGACAGAGTAATACGGATTGTTCAAAGCCGAAGCTAATAGTTACTTTTTGCTACATAACCTCGATGAACGGATTAAGGCAACTGCTCTAACGGAGTTGGGCAACCAATCTGAAGCGCCTGCCGGCAGCCTAGAAGCGGTCAAAATGCTGACCGGCAGCTTGTGGCCGAAAGCTGAACTCGGAACGGTGTCTCTTCAAGTGAGAGAGTGTTTTTATTTCCGAGAGCAGTTCTTCTTGAACAAAACCGTATTTACAATTTGATCTCCTAGGGAGAACTTGTAATGTGGAAAGCCGCGAAAACCTATCCCGCACTTGTCTTCAGATTATCGATCTCTTCGTCATGACGGAGATTTGGGGATGATATTAGCAGCTCGGCTGCGCAGACCTTTTGGATTTATCTCGGCTTTATAAAGCACTGGGCGTGTACTTCATCTGATGCGCTGAGCGAGAATCCTTCTAAACGGTCGGGTGCTTGCGTAGCTGACCGGCGCTCGCGTCGGCTACGTTCGGTATTTGATATGGTTTTAGGGGGCTGTAACCGAGGTTACATTAGCCAGCCATGGTGTCTCCTTGCCGTCGGTAACTCGATTTTACAAGAGGAGGGGTATTTTGGATTCGGGTAAGAGCACCACCAAAAAGTGGGGTGCGCTGAAATTTTCTTGTTTTATACCTTCCATGGACGGCAATATCGGCCGCGTGCCAGCCCGGCCGTACTTTCCAAAGGGCCTGCTTGTCTGGACTCTCCACCTTCGCCGGTGGGCTTCCGGGCCACGGCTTACGGGCGCCAAGCCTGGAACGCCTGGCCCCGGCATAGCGTGGGGCGCCCCTGCGGCGTCAAAGAGCCGTGTCTTGGCCCGGCGAGCTTGTGCCGGCACACGTGACCCTTGACTCGCTATTCGTTTGGCGAGCATCGTTTCTAACGTGGACTGGCTGGGAGAGGCGTGAAGGGGGGGCGGAAGCCGTAGCCGAGCGAGGCGCAGACAACGGAGAGGATCGGGGGCAAGCGCTTTACTTTTGATGCCCTGGAAGTCCTACAGTTTGTCGGCTAGGGGAAGAAATAAGCGAAGCTGCTGGGCCTCCCCGCAGAGTCCGGCAAGGACGGTCGCTGGATGCCGCCGAAGGGGTTGCCCCAAGCGAAGAGTGGGGCCATTCGCCTGTCGGCAAGGAACAGAACCACGCCCAGGGCGACGCCAGTAAATAGGCGAGCGCGGAAGTCACCTTACGTTGATAGTGCGGCCGGTAGCTGCTTCCCACTGCTCGCCCATGTTTTGAAAAGACGTGCCGCCAGTAGCAACCATGTGACTGCCGAGAGTGGTCGTGGCCATCAGTGCCGGGCTGCAGGTTACGTCGCCGGGTCATTTGCTGCGCTGGCGCTGCTGCATCTCCCAGGTCTGAGTACGGGGAGATATTTCTGATGGTACCGGGGTCGGACTCGAACGTTAGCCGCTATCCCTTGGCAGTCTTAGGTGTAGGGTTCTTGGTGGGGAAGGCCCTAAAAGAGCCACAAAAATTAGTTTGCCGCACTCTTGTGGGCTCCAGGCGGGAAAGCCGGTGGGGGCTAGACCGTGGGGGTAAAAACTATCCGATGTCCGCCAGGATAGACGTGCGTGCCAATGCCGCCCGCCTTGCGAGCCTGCTTGGCGATGCCGAGCTGTGACAGCGTGAATGGCCCGGTCAGCGTGAGCTTGCGGTAGCGCTTGGAGTGGTAGGTGTAGCCGCTCACCGACTGATGATAGCCGCCAGGCTCATACCATTCCGCCGAGTGCTTCTCCAGCATGACTGCGCTGAACGTACCCTGCCACAAATGCCCTGTGGCAGGTTCCACAAACCACAGCTCCTTGAAGTTGAAGCCGTGCAGCCACTTCTCGAAGGGCTTGGGGCTGTAGCGCGCGATTTCGTAGCCCGTGGCCGTCTTCTTTTTGCCATCGAGCTTGCTTAGGTCGATCAATGGCAGCCAGTTCACCGCCGCACCGTGCTTGAAGTATTCGGCCGTCCGCCGCGCGATTTCCTGCTCCGTGATGGGCTGATGCTGCATCTCAAGGACGAACGGAACGTTGGTCTTGGAGAGCGCGTACACGTCCGCGCGCTGGGTGCCGACGGGGAACTCCACATCCGCAAGACGCGGGATCGAGAGGAAGTGGTCCAGGAATAGCTGCTTCGCGGCCATGTGTGCGGCCGTCTCGCCCTTGGCCCATGAACAGGTGACGGGAGGCTTGTGCGCGAAGTGGTGGATCTTCTTCAGACCCTTCTTAAGGATGACTTCCTGGCTGCAGCCGGGGCAGTGGTACGTTGGACCTTTCGGTGCAATCGACGCAAACGTGCGAGCGCCGTTAAGCAATGCGACCAGCATAGCGACCCTATAATTACCGATGGATCATTATGGCAGGCAGCTCCGATGTGTGGGCCGGCGCGAGCCGGCGCAATTTATCTGGTCATGATGATCCAGACGAGCACGGCGAGCGCGCGGTGGAAATCATCGATGCGACGCCGCCACTGAAGTCTTGGGCGTGGGAAATTAAAACCCCGCAGACCTTTATTCTACGGGGTTTTGTGGAATTCCTTGGACTACTTCGGCGGATATTGGTGCCCGGGGTCGGACTCGAACCGACACGCCTTGCGGCGGGGGATTTTGAGTCCCCTGCGTCTACCTGTTTCACCACCCGGGCGGGTGCGCGATCGTGCCGGAGGGTTGCCGGAGAAGCGGCGGGGGCACTGCGCTGAGCAGCGGATTATGCCGCAAATCGCCTGACGGGACAACCGAGGGGGGCCTGCCGCGGGGCGGCGCGGTCTAGCGCCGGCGCTTGTCGTTGGTCCAGCGGTTGCGGTCGTAATACTCCGGCGGCTTGCGCGCGATCCAGCGGATGAAGTCGGCCATGGCGGGGTGGCGGCGCAGCTTGTCCCAGTCGTGGAATTCGGCGGCGAGTTCGGCTTCGGTGAAGACCGAGTGGATCTTCTGGTGGCAGACCCGGTGCATCGGCACCACCTCGGTTCCGCCGCGGGAGCGGGGCACCGGGTGGTGCAGGTCGGTGCTGGGGCCCGCGCTCAGTGGCCGCCCGCATAGCGGGCAGGTCTCGAGCAGGGCTGGCGTGTCGGCGGGGGCCGGTGGTCCGTGCTGATCGCCGCGGCCGGCCTTGCCTACGCGAAGATGGCGTTTGACGACCATGCCCGGCCACCTTCATGCCAGATCAGCGCTGATCCTCCAGCACCCGCAGCAGCGACGAGGTGTCGTCCTTGCCCCAGCCGTTGCGCATCAGCGTCTGCAGCTGCGCGGCGGTGGCCTGCATCGCGGGCAGGGCGAGACCCGCTTCGCGGGCGACGTCGGCGGCCAGGCCAAAGTCCTTGTCGTGCAGGCGCGCCTGGATGCCGGCGGCGAAATCGCGGGCGACCATCTTCGGTCCCATCATGTCCAGCATGCGGCTGCCGGCCATGCCGGTCGACATCGCCTGCAGCACGCGCTGCATGTCGACCTGCTGCGACTGCGCGAAGCGCATCGCCTCGGCGATCCCTTCGATATTGACGACCTGCGCGATCTGGTTGCACAGCTTGGCGACCTGGCCCGCGCCGTTGTCGCCGATATGGGTGATGGTCTTGCCGTAGCAGGCGAGCAGCGGTTGCACGCGCTCGAGCATTTGCGCCTTGCCGCCGACCATGATGGTCAGCGTGCCGGCTTCGGCGGCGACGGTGCCGCCCGACACCGGGCAGTCGAGCGCCTCGATGCCGCGTTCGGCCAGCGCCTGGGCGATCTCGCGCGTGACCACCGGCGAGATCGTGCTGTGGTCGATGCAGATCGTGCCCGGCGCGGCGCCTTCGATCACGCCGCCTTCGCCGAGCAGAACCATGCGGACATCCTCGGACGAGGTCACGTTGGTGAACACGACCTCGGCGCCGCGCGCCGCCTCGGCCGGGCTGAAGAACGGCTCGGCGCCCAGTTCGCGCGCCGCGTCGGCGGCTTCGGGCCGGCGCACCGAGGCGCGTACCGTATGGCCGGCTGCGAGCAGATGGCGCACCATCTGCGAGCCCATCGCGCCCAGGCCGATAAAGGCAATGGTAGTCATGTCGACAGCTCCTTCCTGATCTTGTTGTTGCGCGGCAGTGCGTTCGCCCGTGCCGCGCCCGGCAATGCCGGCCTTATTGTCCCGCGTAACTGAACTTGCCGTTGCGGATCACGCCCATCACGCGCGAGCGCTGATCGAAGCCCTGATGGTCGCGCGGGCTCAGGTTCAGCACGCCGTTCGGCACGGTCAGATTGGCGGTGGTTTCCAGCGCGTTGCGCATCGCCGCGCGAAACTCTTTGGTGCCCGGTTGCGCGCCGGTCTTCAGCGCGCGCCGTGCGGCGTCATCCAGCAGTTGCCACGCGCCCCAGGCATCGCCGGCAAATTGCGTGATCGAATCCGCGCCGTACTTGGCCTCGTAGCGGGTCACGAAGTCGAGCGCGACCTTCTTGACCGGATGGGTGTCGGGCAACTGGCGAGCGACCACCACCGGGCCGGTCGGAAACAGCGTCCCTTCGACGTCCTTGCCGCCCATGCGCAGGAATTCGCCGGTGGCGATGCCGTGCGTCTGATAGACCTTGCCCTTGTAGCCGCGCTCGCCCAGTGTCTTCTGCGGCAGCACCGACGGCGTGCCGGCGCCTGCGATCAGGATCGCATCGGGGTTGGCCGCCATCAGCTTCAGGACCTGGCCGGTGACCGAGGTGTCGTTGCGCGAGAAGCGCTCGCTGGCGACCACGCGGATCTTGCGGACTTCGGCCAGCTTGGAGAACTCTCGCCACCAGCTCTCGCCGTAGGCGTCGTTGAAGCCGATGAAGCCGACCGACCGCACGCCGTGGTTGCTCATGTGCTCGGTCAGCACGGTCGCCATCTGCGAGTCGTTCTGCGGCATCTTGAAGGCCCAGCGGCGCTTGGGGTCGCTCTGCGGCTCGACGATCGCGGCCGAGGCGGCCAGCGCAACCATCGGGGTCTCGCCTTCCGATACCGCGTCGAGCGCGGCCAGCGCGGTGGGCGTGATGTTCGGGCCGACGATCACGTCGACCTTTTCCTCGGAGATCAGCTTGCGGACGTTGCGCACTGCTGCGGACGGATCCGAGCCATCGTCGAGCAGGATGTACTCGGCCTTCTGGCCGCCGAGCGTCGCCGGCCACATCAGGATCGTGTTCTTCGACGGAATGCCGATCGACGCGGCGGGCCCGGTGGTCGACACGTCGATGCCGACGCGGATGTCGGCGTGGGCGGCACCGGAGCACAGCGCGCCGGCGGCGGCAAGCGCCAGCGCGGCAACGCGCAGCGAACGTCGCAGGCGGGGCAGGGTGGATCTTGGCATTGGGGTCTCCTCCTTCGGCTTGTTGGCTTCTCTCTCGCGTCTGCTTCTATTGAGTACGGAGTCAACCTGGCCGGGCGGCGGCCTTCGGCGCGAGCCGCCACAGCGAGGTCGTCTCCGCCGCGCGGGCCGCGTGCAGCGGATCGTCGGCATCGGCGGCACGGGGATGGCGCGGCTTGATGTCGATGCGGCCCAGCACCTGCAGGCCCGCGGCGTCGATCATGCCGAGCAGCGCCTCGCGCGTGCGCAGGCCCAGATGTTCGGCCAGGTCCGACAGGATCAGCCAGCCTTCGCCGTCGTCGGTCAGATGCGCGGCCAGGCCGGCCAGAAAGCCGCGCAGCATGCGGCTGTCGGGATCGTAGATCGCGTGCTCGATCGGCGCATTGGCGCGTGCCGGCACCCACGGCGGATTGCAGACCACCAGCGGCGCGCGGCCGGACGGAAACAGGTCCGCCTGCACGATCTCGACCTGTCTGGTCAGCCCAAGCCGGCCGATATTGTCGGCGGCGCAGCCCAGCGCGCGCGGGTCCTGGTCGGTGGCGACGACGCGGGCGATGCCGCGCCGGGCCAGCATCGCGGCCAGCACGCCGGTACCGGTGCCGATATCGAAGGCCAGCGATTCGCGCGCCAGCGCCTTGGGCAAGGGCGCCTGGCCGACCAGGTCGACATACTCGCCGCGCACCGGCGAGAACACGCCATACCAGGGATGGATGCGGTGGCCCAGCGCCGGCACCGGCACGCCCTTCTTGCGCCACTCGTGCGCGCCGATCAGGCCGAGCAGTTCACGCATCGAGGCGATATAAGGCTGGTCGGCCGGGCCATAGGCCTCGCTGCAGGCCTCGCGCACGTCCGGCGCGCGGCGCAGCGGCACGGTGTGATCGGCCTCGAACGGCAGCAGCAGCATGCCGAGCGTGCGGGCGCGCTGCGCCTGGGCCTGGCGATGCAGATGGAAGGCTTCGGCCGGGGTGGCCGGCGCGGGTTTGGCCTTGGCCTGGCGCTGCGCCCGGCGCGGCTTGCGCTCGACCCGGCGCGCCATCGCCTGCAGCAGCTGGCGCGCATTCTGGAAGTCGCCGCGCCACAGCAGGGCGGTGCCCTCGCAGGCGAGCCGGTAGGCGGTATCGGCGTCGGTGCGGTCGTCGGCGATCACCACGCGCCGCGGCGGCGGCATGCCGGCCTCGGAGCGCCAGCGCGCGCGATGCGGCACGCCTTCCTCGGTCCACTCGATGGTGGGCTCGGCCTCCGGCCGTTGCTCGGGTTGGTGTGCGCTCACAGTTCGTAGGCCTCGTGGTCGCCCGACATCGCCTGCTCGACCAGCTTGCGGTTCAGCGTCGGCGAAAACAGTTCGATGAAGGTATAGACGAAGCTGCGCAGGTAGGCGCCCTGCTTGACGGCCAGGTGCGTCACATTGGTGCCGAACAGGTGGCCGGCCGGAATGCCGCGCAGATTGCGGTCCCGCTCGGGATCGAAGGCCACGCCGGCGACGATGCCGATGCCGAGCCCGATCTCGACATAGGTCTTGATCACGTCGGCGTCGATCGCCTCCAGCACGATGTCCGGCTGCAGGTGGCGCAGCTCGAACGCCTTGTCGATCTTGGGGCGGCCGGCGAAGTTCGGGTCGTAGGTGACGATCGGATAGCCGATCAGGTCCGCCAGCGACAGATGCGGCTTGTCCAGCAGCGGGTGGTCCGGCGGCGTCACGATCGTGTGCTGCCATTGGTAACCGGGCAGCGACACCAGGTTCTTGTCGCCCGAAATGCCTTCCGTGGCGATGCCCAGGTCGGCCTGGTCGTGCAGCACCATGTCGGCGATCTGAGCCGGGTTGCCCTGCTGGATCGACAGCCGCACCTTCGGGTAGCGCTTGGTGAACTCGCCGATGACCCGCGGCAGCGCGTAGCGGGCCTGCGTGTGCGTGGTGGCGATCGTGAAGTTGCCCTGGTCCTGGGCGGCGTAGTCCTTGCCGACCCGCTTCAGGCTCTCCACCTCCTGCAGGATCTTCTCGACCGAGGTCAGGATGCGGCGGCCCGGTTCGGTCAGGCTGCGGATTCGCTTGCCGTGACGGGTGAAGATATCGACACCCAGCTCTTCTTCGAGCTCGATGATCGCCTTGGAGACCCCTGGTTGTGACGTATAGAGCGCTTTAGCGGCTTCAGTCAGGTTGAAGTTCTGACGGACGGCCTCGCGCACGAAGCGGAATTGGTGCAGGTTCATATATCGTCGTCCGTATAAACAAACAACTTCTTATTAGTTTGAGATATGAGGCGAGTTTATTACGATTTGCGAACTTTGTTAATGAACGGCTAGTCCCCGTGCGCCCGGCGTTACACGGCCGGTGCGGCCCGGCGGGGACCCACTTCGGTGCGCCCCCATGTCCCTGGCCTTTACCGTTTCCGGTCTGTTGGTAGGCGTCCTCGTCGGTCTGACCGGCGTGGGCGGGGGCTCGCTGATGACGCCGCTGCTGACCCTGCTGTTCGGCTTCTCGCCGGCCACCGCGGTCGGTACCGATCTGGCCTTCGCGGCGATCACCAAGGGCTTCGGCACGCTGGCACACCGCGCCCACGGCCATATCCAATGGCAGGTGGTCAAGCGCCTGTGCCTCGGCAGCCTGCCGGCGGCGCTGGCGGCCATCCTCGTGCTCAAGAGCGCCGGCGAACTCGACGCCGGCTGGCTGCACGCGATCCGTCTGTCGATCGGCATCTCGGTGATCCTGACCGTGCTGTCGCTGCTGTTCCGCCGCCAGCTGCTGGAATGGCTGGCCCGCAATCCCCGTTTTCAACTGGAAGGCCGCGCCCAGGCGGTGGCCACCGTGATCGTCGGCGTCGTGATCGGCGTGCTGGTCACGGTGTCGTCGATCGGCGCCGGCGCGGTCGGCGCGACGCTGATCCTGCTGCTGTATCCGCGCATGAAGCCGGCCGAGGTGGCCGGCACCGATATCGCCTACGCGGTGCCGTTGACCGCGCTGGCCGGGCTGGGCCACGTGTGGCTCGGCACCGTCGACTGGAACCTGCTGATGGCGCTGCTGGTGGGCTCGATCCCCGGCATCTGGCTGGGCGCGCAGCTGTCGCGCGCGCTGCCGGAGCGGCTGGTGCGCGGCGCGCTGGCCACCACGCTGACGCTGGTGGCGATCAAGCTGGTTTCCTAGCGCCGGTGTCCTTGCCCGGCGCCCGTACGAACGAAACACCAACGAACACGAACGCATACTGAACGGACCCACACCATGTATCAGTACGATGAATACGACCAGCGCATCGTTGCCGAGCGCGTCGCCCAGTTCCGTGACCAGGTGCGTCGCCGCCTGTCGGGCGAGCTGACCGAGGAAGAATTCCTGCCGCTGCGCCTGCAGAACGGCCTCTACATGCAGCGCCACGCCTACATGCTGCGCGTGGCGATTCCCTATGGCCTGCTGGCGTCGAAGCAGCTGCGCATGCTGGCGCATCTGGCGCGCCACTACGACCGCGGCTACGGCCACTTCTCGACGCGCCAGAACATCCAGTACAACTGGATGGAGCTCGAGCGCGTGCCCGATGCGCTGGCCGACCTGGCCTCGGTCCAGATGCATGCGATCCAGACCTCGGGAAACTGCGTGCGCAACATCACCACCGACCACTTCGCCGGCGTCGCGCCGGACGAGGCGGTGGACCCGCGTCCGCTGGCCGAGCTGCTGCGCCAGTGGAGCACGTTCCAGCCGGAATTCGCCTTCCTGCCGCGCAAGTTCAAGATCGCGATCTCGGCCTCGAAGGACGACCGCGCCGTGGTGCAGATGCATGACATCGGCGTCTACGCGTACCGCAACGCGGACGGCGAACTGCGCCTGAACATCCTGGCCGGCGGCGGCCTGGGGCGTACCCCGATCCTCGGCACGATCATCAAGCACGATCTGCCGTGGCAGCACATGCTGACCTATATCGAGTCGGCCATCCGCGTCTACAACCGCTATGGCCGCCGCGACAACAAGTACAAGGCCCGCATCAAGATCCTGGTCAAGTCGCTCGGCGCCGAGAAGTTCGCCGAGGAAGTCGAGGCCGAATGGCAGCACAGCAAGGACGGCCCCGGCACGCTGACGCAGGCCGAGTTCGACCGCGTCGCGCAGTATTTCGCGCCGCCGGCCTATGACAAGCTGCCCGACACCGATACCAGCTTCGAGAAGCATCTGCTCGAGGACAAGGCCTTCGCCCGCTGGGTCCGCCGCAGCGTGCACGGCCACAAGGTACCCGGCTATGCCGCGGTGACGCTGTCGACCAAGCCCGGCGTGGCCGCGCCCCCGGGCGACGTGACCGCCGAGCAGATGGAGCTGGTCGCCGACTGGGCCGACCGCTACGGCTATGGCGAGCTGCGCGTCGCGCACGAGCAGAACCTGGTGCTGCCGGACGTGCGCAAGCGCGACCTGTACGAACTGTGGCAGCTGGCCAAGGCCAATGGGCTGGCCACGCCGAACATCGGCTTGCTGACCGACATCATCGCGTGCCCCGGCGGGGATTTCTGCTCGCTGGCCAATGCCAAGTCGATTCCGATCGCGCAGGCGATCCAGCAGCGCTTCGACGACCTGGACTTCGTGCACGACCTCGGCGAGGTCTCGCTGAACATCTCGGGCTGCATCAACGCCTGCGGCCACCACCACGTCGGCAACATCGGCGTGCTCGGCGTCGACAAGGACGGCGAGGAGTGGTACCAGGTCACGCTCGGCGGCGCGCAGGGCAACGAGACCGCGCTGGGCAAGGTGATCGGCCCCTCGTTCAAGGCCGAGGAAATGCCGGACGTGGTCAGCCGCATCATCGAGACCTTCGTCGAGCACCGCATCGAGGACGAACGCTTCATCGACACCTTCGCCCGCATCGGCGTCGCGCCGTTCAAGGAACGCGTCTACGCGAACAAGCAGCGCGAACGGGCCGAAGCTTGAGCCCCACGGCAACGACGAACGCAAACGCATCGAGAACGAATATGGCAAAGATCATCCAACTGCAACGCGCCGACGGCGGCCAGGCCGCCGTGCCGGCGATCGTCGACGACGCGTGGACCGTGCTGCGCGGCGACGAGGGCCAGGCTCCGACCGACGAGCAGATCGCCGCGGCGGCATCGAGCCAGGACGCGGTGCTGTTCCCGCTGCCGGTCTGGCTGGCGCACAAGGACGGCCTGCTGGCCGGCCGCGCCGCGGCCAACACCGGCATCTGGCTGGCGCCGGACGACGAGCCGGGCGATGTCGCCGGCGAACTGGCGCGCGTGTCGCTGCTGGCGGTCGACTTCCCGGTGTTCCGCGACGGCCGCGGTTTTTCCACCGCGTATCTGCTGCGCACCCGTTATGGCTGGAAGGGCCAGCTGCGCGCGATCGGCGACGTGCTGCGCGACCAGCTGAACTTCATGAAGCGCTGCGGCTTCGACGCCTTCGCCGTGCGTGCCGACAAGAACATCGAAGACGCGCTCAAGGGCTTCAGCGAATTCACCGTGACCTACCAGGCCTCGGTGGACGAGCCGCTGCCGCTGTTCCGCCGCGCGCGCGCCGAACAACGGGAATCGGCATGAGCGTGATCCCGATCGTCGAACTGCCGGCGACAGCCGCGGAAATCCCGGCCGCGTCGCCGCTGCGCCCGTCGCTGTGGACGGCGCCGGAATACAGCGGCACCGCCGCGGCGCTCGAGGCCAAGGAGGCCGCGCTGGCCGAACGGCTCGAAGCGATCGCGAGCCGCTTCTACCGCGCGCGCTTTGCCTCGAGCCTGGCCGCCGAGGACATGGTGATCACCGACGCGATCCTGCGCGGCTCGGCCGCGCTGCGCGCCGGCATCCGCGTGTTCACGCTGGCGACCGGCCGCCTGCACGCCGAGACGCTCGCGATGCTCGACGAGGTCAAGGCGCACTACGGCTACGAGATCGAGCGCTTCACGCCGGACGCCGAGGCGGTCGAGAACTATGTGCGCAAGCACGGCCTGAACGCCTTCTACGACAGCGTCGAGCTGCGCAAGGAATGCTGCGGCATCCGCAAGGTCGAGCCGCTGAACCGCGCGCTGTCGCATGCGGACGCGTGGCTGACGGGCCAGCGCCGCGAGCAGGCCGTCACGCGTGCCGACCTGCCGTTCGAGGAAATCGACGAGGCGCGCGGCATTCCGAAGTTCAATCCGCTGGCGGACTGGACCGAGGCCGAGGTGTGGGCCTATCTGAAGCGGCATGCGGTTCCGGTCAACGCGCTGCATGCCAAGGGATATCCGAGCATCGGCTGCGAACCGTGTACGCGTGCCGTGCGCGCCGGCGAGGACGTGCGCGCCGGCCGCTGGTGGTGGGAAAGCCGCGACTCGAAAGAGTGCGGTCTGCACGAACAGAACATCAAGCATTGAGGCCACAGATGGGCATCATGAACGAACTCCAGGCCGGCGCCGCGGCCACGCGCGACGGCAACCCCGACATCGCGCACCTGATCGAGGTGCAGAACGACCACCTGGACCGGCTCGAGGCCGAGTCGATCTACATCATCCGCGAGGTGGCCGCCGAGTGCCGCAACCCGGCGCTGCTGTTCTCGGGCGGCAAGGACTCGATCGTGATGCTGCATCTGGCGCTGAAGGCGTTCCGGCTCGGCAATCGCAAGATCGAGCTGCCGTTCCCGCTGGTGCATATCGACACGGGCCACAACTATCCCGAGGTGATCGCCTTCCGCGACCAGCGCGTCGCCGAGATCGGCGCGCGGCTGGTGGTCGGCCACGTCGAGGATTCGATCAAGCGCGGCACCGTGCGGCTGCGCAAGGAAACCGATTCGCGCAACGCGGCCCAGGCGGTCACGCTGCTGGAAACGATCGAGCAGCACCAGTTCGACGCGCTGATGGGCGGCGCCCGCCGCGACGAGGAAAAGGCGCGCGCCAAGGAACGCATCTTCTCGTTCCGCGACGAGTTCGGCCAATGGGATCCGAAGGCGCAGCGGCCCGAGCTGTGGAGCCTGTACAACGCCCGCATGGCGCCGGGCGAGCAGATGCGCGTGTTCCCGATCTCGAACTGGACCGAACTGGACGTGTGGCAATACATCGCGCGCGAGAACCTGGCGCTGCCGCCGATCTACTACGCGCACCAGCGCGAGGTGGTCCGCCGCAACGGCCTGCTGGTGCCGGTGACGCCGATCACGCCGAAGCAGGACGGCGACATCAGCGAGGTGCTGTCGGTGCGCTTCCGCACGGTCGGCGACATCAGCTGCACCTGCCCGGTGGCCAGCACCGCCGCGACGCCGGTCGAGATCATCGCCGAGACCGCGGTCACCGAGATCACCGAGCGCGGCGCCACGCGCATGGACGACCAGACCAGCGAGGCGTCGATGGAGCGCCGCAAGAAGGAAGGCTACTTCTGAGGCTGGATTTCTGCGCAACGCGCGACGCACCGACACAGGATTTGCATCATGACTACTCAAGCCGCCCATCAGGGCCTTCTGCGATTCATCACCGCCGGTTCGGTCGACGACGGCAAGAGCACGCTGATCGGCCGCCTGCTGTATGACAGCAAGGCGGTGCTGTCGGACCAGCTGACCGCGCTGGCCAATGCCAAGAATAAGCGCACCGCCGGCGAGCAGATCGACTTCTCGCTGCTGACCGACGGCCTCGAGGCCGAGCGCGAACAGGGCATCACGATCGACGTGGCCTACCGCTATTTCTCGACCGCGCGCCGCAAGTTCATCATCGCCGATACGCCGGGCCATGAGCAGTACACCCGCAACATGGTCACCGGCGCGTCGACCGCGCACGCCGCGATCGTGCTGATCGACGCCACCCGGGTGACCGTGGCCGATGGCCGCGCGCAGCTGCTGGCGCAGACCAAGCGCCATACCGCGATCGTCAAGCTGCTCGAGCTGCAGCACGTGATCGTCGCGGTCAACAAGATGGACCTGGTCGACTACAGCGAACAGCGCTTCAACGAGATCCGCACCGCGTACGCCGAGCTGGCCAGCCAGCTGGGCTTGAAGGACGTGCGTTACGTGCCGGTGTCGGCGCTGCGCGGCGACAACATCGTGCACGCCAGCGAGGCGATGCCCTGGTATCAGGGCGAGCCGCTGCTGCCGCTGCTCGAGGCGCTGCCGGTCGAGGAGGTCGCGCCGCAGGGCGAGGCCGCGCTGCGTTTCCCGGTGCAGCTGGTGATCCGCCAGGATGGTGCGCAGTCGGACGATTTCCGCGGCTATGCCGGCCGCGTCGAGGCCGGCACGGTGCGCGTGGGCCAGACCGTACGCGTGCTGCCGGCCAACCGCGAGGCGGTGGTCGCCGAGGTGCTGACGCCGAACGGTGCCGCCGAAGAGGCGAGCGCCGGCGAGACCATCACGATCCGGCTGGCCGAAGACGTCGATGTATCGCGCGGTGACATGTTCGTCGCTGCAGCGGCCGCGGAAAGCCAGCAGGCGCTGCCGGCGAAAAAGTTGCAGGCCGACCTGTGCTGGTTCGACGATGCCGCGCTGAACACCGCACGCAAATACGTGCTGAAGCACACCACCGCCAGCGTGTTCGCGCGCGTGTCGGCGGTGGACCGCGTGCTCGACGTGCATACGCTGTCGCACGAGACCGGCCGTCACGACATCCGCCTGAACGACATCGGCTCGGTGCAGATCACGCTGCAGAAGCCGGTGGTCTGCGACGTCTACAGCGACAACCCCGCCACCGGCGCGTTCGTGCTGATCGACGAGGCGACCAATCACACGGTTGCCGCGGGCATGATCCGTGCATATTCCTGAGACCGAAGCGAGATCGCACTCGATCCAGGAATCACGAGGAGCAGCAACATGGGCAAGGTCTACCTGATTGGCGCCGGACCCGGCGCGGCGGACCTCATTACGGTGCGTGGTGCACGACTATTGGGCGAAGCCGACGTGGTGCTGCACGATGCGCTGGTGTCCCCCGAGATGCTGGCCTGGTGCCCGCAGGCCAGGCTGGTGGAGGTGGGCAAACGCTGTGGCAAGCGCTCGACCGCGCAGCTGTTCATCAACCGGCAGATCGTCGACCTGGCACGCAAGCACGAGCGCGTGGTGCGCCTGAAGGGCGGCGATCCGATGCTGTTCGGCCGCGCCGACGAGGAATTGCAGGCGCTGGAAGAGGCGGGCATCGATTACGAGATCGTGCCGGGCATCACCGCCGCGCTGGCCGCCGCCTCGGCGATCGCGCGTCCGCTGACCAAGCGCGGCGTGTCGCGCAGCGTCGCGTTTGCCACGCAGGCGAAGGCGCCCGACACCATCGACGTGGAGGCCGACGTCAAGGCCGATACGCTGGTCTACTACATGGGCCGCGACCAGGCCGCGGCCATCGCCGCGCAGCTGATCGCGCATGGCAAGCCCGCCTCGACGCCCGCCTGGGTGGTCGAGGCCGCCTCGACCCCGCACCAGCGCAGCCGCCAGTTCACGCTGCGGCAGATGGCGGCGGGAGAAGCCGCGGCGTGGATCGACCCGCAGCATCCGAGCTTGCTGATGATTGGCGAGGCGTTGGGTGGGCGGGCGAGTGGTGTGGTCGACGGCGATCTGCAGGAATCGGAGCGCCACCCTCGGGCGGCTTGACTCGCCGGCGGCGATTAGCAGCGCAGCGTATCGCGCCCCGCGCTGGTTTTCTCCCCTCTCCCGCGAGCGGGAGAGGGGCGGGGGAGAGGGCAAACGGCCTTCGCTCTGGCGAAAGCGCATCGCGATAGCCACCCCCCTTTCCCTCTCCCCCAACCCCTCTCCCGCTGGGCGGGAGAGGGGAGCAACGCGACGGCGGTCGACGTTCTACCGTCCTTCCCTCGTAATCTCCACCGTCTCCCGATAAACGATCCGGGCCATCTGGCCTGGCCGCAGCCCGGCCACGTCGATCGAGATGTCGTCCGCGCGTGCCGCGTGTTCCGCGTTGCGCGGGCCGCGGAACGTCACCGTGCGGCCGATCGGGTCGACCGCGATGATTTCGGCGGTGGCCGTGGTCGTGATCTCCCGCACCACGCCGGGCCGGCCGTCGTCCAGACGGCGCGACAGCCGGTCGACCGATTCCGCGGTCGCGACATTGCGGCTCGGCAGCGGCTCCAGCTTGGTGATGCGCGCGGGGCCGCGCGTGACCGTCAGGCGGTCGCCCGCATTGACCGTACCGAAATGGCGGGCCTCGTCGCCGGTCATCAATTCGGTCAACTGACCCTGCGGCCCTCGCACCAGCACCGCGTTCGAGGCATCGATGCGGACGACCTCCGCCGCGGTGGTCGCGGGCGCGGTCTGCGCGTTCGCCTCGCCGACGGCGCCGGCCGCCAACACCCAGGCCATCGCGCCGGCCAGCGCCAGCGCGCGCGCCCCGCGTCGTATCGTGCTGTCTCGATCGTTTCGCATCGGCGCCTCCACAATGGTTTATCGCGTGATCACTCGTCCGGCAGGATGCTGCCCTGCGCGCCGCCGGGCGCTGCCAGCCCGAAGTGCCGGTAGGCGGCGGGGGTCGCCACGCGTCCGCGCGGCGTGCGTTGCAGATAGCCCTGCTGGATCAGAAACGGTTCGAGCACGTCCTCGATGGTGTCGCGCTCCTCGCCGATCGCCGCGGCCAGATTGTCGACGCCGACCGGCCCGCCGCTGAACTTGTGCAGGATGGCCTCGAGCAGCTTGCGGTCCATCAGGTCGAAGCCGACGCGGTCGACGTCCAGCATCGCCAGCGCGGCATCGGCCATCTCGCGCGTAATGGTGCCGTCGCCCTTGACCTCGGCATAGTCGCGCACGCGCCGCAGCAGGCGGTTGGCGATACGCGGCGTGCCGCGCGAGCGGCGCGCGATCTCGAGCGCGCCGGTCGGATCGATGCGCGCGTGCAGCAGCTGGGCCGAGCGCGTGACGATGCGGGCCAGCTCGTCGGCGGTATAGAACTCGAGCCGCGCGACGATGCCGAAGCGGTCGCGCAGCGGATTGGTCAGCATGCCGGCGCGCGTGGTGGCGCCGACCAGCGTGAACGGCTGCAGATCGAGCTTGACCGAGCGCGCGGCCGGGCCTTCGCCGATCATGATGTCGATCTGGTAGTCCTCGAGCGCCGGATACAGGATTTCCTCGACGACCGGCGACAGCCGGTGGATCTCGTCGATGAACAGCACGTCGTTGGCTTCGAGGTTGGTCAGCAGCGCCGCGAGATCGCCGGGCCGCTCGAGCACCGGCCCCGAGGTCTGGCGCAGATTGACGCCCATCTCGCGCGCGATGATATGGGCCAGCGTGGTCTTGCCCAGGCCCGGCGGGCCGAACAGCAGCACGTGGTCGAGCGCTTCGCGGCGATTGCGCGCCGCGTGCATGAAGATGTCGAGCTGGTCGCGCACCTTCTGCTGGCCGACATAGTCGTCGAGCAGCTTGGGCCGCAGCGCGCGCTCGAAGGCCTCCTCGCTGCTGGACGCGGGCGTGGCGGCAATCAGGCGGTCGCCGCTGTCGGCAGGGCGGCTCGGGGCGAACTTGTCGGTCTGGATCATGGCGCGGAGGCGGGAAAACTGGCTCGATTGTAGCCCACGGCACCGTCGGCGCCGTCCGCCGTCTCGGCGAGCACGTGCCGCTTACTGGCTCGTACGCAGGCCCGTACACCGGCCTGCACGCACGTGCCCGTGCCCCTCGCGGCCTCAGCCCTTCGACAACGCCTTCAGCGCGAGCTTGATCCCTTCGGAGACACCGGTGCCGGCCGGCACCTGTTTGGTTGCCGCGGCGGCCTCCTTGTCGGAATAGCCCAGCGCCAACAGCGCGTTCAGGATATCGGCGGCGCTGTCGTGCGAGGCCGCCGCGCCGCCGACATGGCCCAGTTCGGCGCCGAGCTTGCCCTTCAGTTCGAGCAGCAGCCGTTCGGCGGTCTTCTTGCCGATGCCGGGAATGCGCGTCAGCCGGCCCGCCTCCTGCAGCGTGATGGCCTGCGCCAGTTCGGCCACCGACATGCCCGACAGCACCGCCAGCGCCATGCGCGCGCCGATGCCGCTGATCTTGATCAGCTCGCGGAAGGTATTGCGCTCCTCCGCGCTGCCGAAGCCGTACAGCAGATGCGCGTCCTCGCGGACGATCAGCTGCGTCAGCAGCGTGACAGGCTGGCCGACCGCGGGCAGGTTGTAGAAGGTGCTCATCGGCACGTCGACCTCATAGCCGACGCCGTGGCAGTCGACCAGCAGATGCGGGGGATTCTTCTCGATGAGGGTGCCGGCGATGCGTCCGATCATGGTGGCTTGCGAAAGTGGGCGAGGGCGCAAGCGGGGCGCCCGAGCATGGGTCAGTCACGAAGGGCGCCAGTGTAGCGCAGCGCTTCGGTGCTTCCAGGGAGCGTCAGGAACGATCTCGTCGCCCCCGCGAAAGCGGGGGGCCAGCGGCGTCGTCTCGTGGCAAGGCAAGCCACTGGGTCCCCGCTTTCGCGGGGACGACGAGGAGAATGCACACCGGTCATTCCGGCCGCGCCGGCCCCGGAGCGCTGTCCACCGCGCGGCGCCCGAGCGCGGGATCGTCGGTGAAGAAGCCGTCCACGCCGGCATCGACCAGGGCCCGGACCTCGCGGATCATGCCGGCCGGATGGCGCGCGGCGTCGCCGCCCGGGCCGCGCAGGCTCTTGGGCAGGAAGGCGTTCTCCGGCCGCACCGTGTAGGGGTGCACGACCAGGCCGGCCGCATGCGCGTCGCGCACCAGCGCGGTAGGCGCGCCCAGCGCGCCGGCGCTGTCGCGCGGCACCACGTGCGTGCGCTCCGGGCCGATGCCGTCGGCGTACGTGGCAACCTCGCGCAGTCCGAGCGGCTTGATCATGTCCGCATAGCGGCGCGTATCGCCGGACAGCCGCCAGTCGGCCGGCGCCTTCGAGGCATTGCCGATCAGCTGCACCAGTTTGACGTTGGGCATCGACTTGCCGAGCCGCTCGCGCAGCGCGCGCAGATTGGCCGTTTCGAACGATTGCAGATAGACCGGTGCGCGGCGCGTATGCGCATTGGCACGCAGCGCGTCGACCAGCTTTTCTTCCATCGGCAGCCCGATGCCGCGGAAGTAGCTCGGATGCTTGGTCTCGATATAGAGGCCGATGGTCCTGCCGCTGCGGCGCGAGGCATTGGCGGCCAGCGCGATGATCTCGTCCAGCGTCGGGATCTCGAACTTGTCGTCGTACTGTGCATTGGCCGGACGCAGCTTCGGAATGCGCTCGCGCGCCCGCAGCGTCTTGAGCTCGGCCAGCGTGAAGTCCTCGGTGAACCAGCCCTCCAGCCGCTCGCCGTCGATCACCTTGATGCGCTTGCGCTCGGCGAACTGCGGCAGCGTGGCGACGTTGGTGGTGCCGCCGATCTCGTTCTCGTGGCGGGCCACCAGCACGCCGTCGCGCGTGACGACCAGATCGGGTTCGATCAGATCGGCGCCGTCCTCGATCGCCTTGGTGTACGCCGCCAGCGTATGTTCGGGCCGCAGCGCGCTGGCGCCGCGATGGCCGATTACCAGCGGCCTGGGTCGTGGCGGGGCCGGTTCGGCTTGCGTCGGTTCGGCGGCGGGCGCGGCGGGAGGTACGGGTTGGGTGGCACAGCCCGCGAGCAGGGTGGCCAGCATCGCCGCCGACATCGCGGCGTGGAGCCGGGCGGCGGGCTGCCAGGCAAGACGGGGGAACAGGCTGGGACGGGACATGCGGCCTCCTCGAGCGCGAGATCAGGCCGATTGTAAGTGAGGCGGGCGTCGCCCGGGACACCGTTCGCGATGGGAGGGCAGCGGGTGCTAGCCGACCAGTGCCAGCCGAGCAAGCCAGTCGGCCAGTGCTAACTGACCAGTGCCAGCCGAGGAGTGCTAGCCGACCAGCCGGCCCCGCCGGACCCGCACGCCCCTGCGCGCAAGTTCCGGGGCAAGGCCGCTCAGCGTCGCCAGCGTATCGCCGCCGTTCGCATGGCAGATCGCCACGCCGAGCGCGTCGGCCGCATCGGAGCTGGGATGGCCCGGCAGCGCCAGCAGCCGCGCCACCATCTCCTGCACCTGCGCCTTGTTGGCGCGGCCATAGCCGACCACCGCCACCTTCAACTGCAGCGCGGTGTATTCGAACACCGGCAGGCCGTAGCCCACCAGCCCGCAGATCGCCGCGCCACGGGCCTGCCCAAGCAGCAGCGTCGATTGCGGATTGACGTTGACGAATACCTTCTCGATCGCCGCGCAGTCCGGCGCATAGGTCCGCGTGACCTCGGCAATGCCGTCGTACAGCGTCTTCAGACGCTCGGGCAGGCTGCCGTTGCCATCGCTCTTGATGGTGCCCGAGGCGACGTAGGCGAGCTTGTTGCCGTGCTTTTCGACCACGCCGAAGCCGGTGGTACGAAGGCCGGGGTCGATGCCGAGGATGCGCATTGAGCTAGGAGAGGTGGCGATGGGGTAGTGTAGGTGGAATCGGTGCAGGGCGCTGTGCGATCGGCAGCCCTCTCCCCCAGCCCCTCTCCCGCAAGCGGGAGAGGGGAGCGGAGTTCAGGTCGGCGGCGGTAGCGGCATGCGGACCGTGGGTGTTCCCCACTCCCGCAAAGGGGAGAGGGGAGAAAACCGAGAGCCCCTTCATCGAGTGACTGTGTTCCCCTCTCCCGCTGGCGGGAGAGGGGCAGGGAGGGGGCAGCCGGCGCTCGTTCACCCCAAGCGCCAGCGTTGCACGTCAATGCCGGAAATGCCGCGTACCGGTCAGCACCATCGCGATATTGCGCTCGTCGGCGGCGGCGATGACTTCGTCGTCGCGCATCGAGCCGCCCGGCTGGATCACGCAGGTCGCGCCCGCGTCGACCACCACGTCCAGGCCGTCGCGGAACGGGAAGAAGGCATCGGAGGCAACCGCCGAGCCGGCCAGCGTCAGGCCGGCGTTCTGGGCCTTGATGCTGGCGATGCGGGCCGAGTCGACGCGGCTCATCTGGCCGGCGCCGACGCCGAGGGTCATGCCGCCGCCGCAGAACACGATGGCGTTCGACTTGACGAACTTGGCGACGCGCCACGCGAACAGCAGATCGCTCATTTCCTTCGGCGTCGGATGGCGCTTGGTGACGACGCGCAGCTCCGACGGCTGCACGTTCTTCGCGTCCGGGCTCTGCAGCAGCAGGCCGCCGCCGACGCGCTTCAGGTCATACTGGTTGACGCCCTTGCCGAGCGGGATCTCCAGCAGGCGCACGTTCTGCTTGGCGGCGAACACCTCGCGCGCGGCCGCGCTGAACGACGGCGCGATCAGCACCTCGACGAACTGTTTGGCGACCGCCTGCGCGGCCGTGCCGTCGAGCTCGACGTTGAAGGCGATGATGCCGCCGAAGGCCGACGTCGAATCGGTCTTGAACGCCTTCTCGTAGGCCTCCAGCGCATTGGCGCCGATCGCCACGCCGCAGGGGTTGGCGTGCTTGATGATGACGCAGGCGGCGCCGTCGGCGGCCTCGAACGACTTGACGCATTCCCATGCCGCGTCGGCGTCCGCGATGTTGTTGTACGACAGCTCCTTGCCCTGCAACTGCACGTAGTTGGCCAGCGCGCCGTCGACCGCCTTCAGGTCGCGGTAGAACGCCGCCGACTGGTGCGGGTTCTCGCCGTAGCGCATTTCCTGCACCTTCTCGAACGCCAGGTTCAGCGTCTGCGGATAGGCGCTGCGCGCCCGGTGCGACTTGTCCGCGCCGAGGCTGGTCAGGTAGTTGGTGATCGCGCCATCGTATTGCGCGGTATGGGCGAACACCTTGGTGGCCAGCCGGAAGTTGGTGTCGTAGCCGACCTGGTTGCCGTTGGCGCGCATTTCCTCGAGCACCGGCGCGTAGTCGGCCGGATCGACGATCACCGTGACGTCGCGATGGTTCTTCGCCGCCGAGCGCAGCATGGTCGGGCCGCCGATGTCGATGTTCTCGATCGCGTCGGGCAGCGTGCAGTCGTCCTTGGCGACGGTCTGCTGGAACGGGTACAGGTTCACCACCAGCAGGTCGATGGTCGGAATGCCGTGCTTGGCCAGCGCGGCCATGTGCTCGGGCAGGTCGCGGCGTGCCAGGATGCCGCCGTGTACCTTCGGGTGCAGCGTCTTGACGCGGCCGTCCAGCATCTCGGGGAAGCCGGTGTAGTCGGCCACCTCCGTGACCGGCAGGCCGGCGTCGGCGAGCAGTTTGGCGGTGCCGCCGGTGGACAGCAGCGTCACGCCGAGCGCATGCAGTTCGCGCGCGAAGTCGACGATGCCGGTCTTGTCGGAAACGGAGAGAAGGGCTTGCTTGATCATGGTGATGGAGAACGCTTCAAAGTAAACCGTGCTGCTGCAGCTTCTTGCGCAGCGTATTGCGATTGATGCCGAGATAGGCCGCGGCCAGCGACTGGTTGCGGTCGGCACGCGCCATCACCGTTTCCAGCAGCGGCCGTTCCACCGCCTCCAGCACCATGTTGTACATGTTCGACGGCTGCTCGCCGTCCAGATCGCGGAAGTAGGCGCTCAGGCTGTCCCGGATGCATTGGTCGATAACGTTGCGGCTCATGCGGCAAGCAACTCCCTGTTGTTGTTGTTCGATGCGCCGGTCTGTGCTTCGCCTTCGTCGACATACACCAGCCGGTCGGACAGCGCGGCCTGCTCGTCGAAGAAAGCGTTGACGGCGGCCAGCTGCGCCTCGGTGCTTTCCAGTGTGTTCATCCGGTGCCGGAACAGATTGGCACCCTTGAGCCCGCGCGTGTACCAGGCAATATGCTTGCGCGCGGTACGCACGCCGGTGAATTCGCCATAGAAGGCGTAGTGGTCCTGCAGATGCGCGTTCATGATCGCGCGGATCTCGGCCACCTCCGGCGGCGGCAGCTGCTCGCCGGTGGCCAGGAAATGCGCGATCTCGCGGAACAGCCACGGGCGTCCCTGCGCGGCGCGGCCGATCATGATCGCGTCGGCGCCGGTGGCCGCGAGCACGTGCCGCGCCTTGTGCGGCGTCGTGATGTCGCCGTTGGCGACCACCGGGATGCGGATCGCGTCCTTGACCGCGGCGATGGTCTCGTATTCGGCCTCGCCGTGGTACAGGTCGGCGCGCGTGCGGCCATGCACGGTCAGCATGCTGATGCCGGCCGCCTCGGCCATGCGGGCGACGCGCACCGCGTTGCGGTTCTGCCGGTCCCAGCCGGTGCGGATCTTCAGCGTGACCGGCACGCGGTCGCCGACCGCGCCGACCACCGCCTCGACGATGCGCACCACCAGCGGCTCGTTCTGCAGCAGCGCCGAACCGGCCGCGACATTGCAGACCTTCTTGGCCGGGCAGCCCATATTGATATCGATGATCTGCGCGCCGCGGTCGACGTTGTAGCGTGCCGCCTCGGCCATCATGCCGGGCTCGGCGCCGGCGATCTGCACCGCGATCGGCTCGACCTCGCCGTCGTGGTTGGCGCGGCGCATGGTCTTTTCGCTCTTCCACAGCTGCGCGTTGGAGGCGACCATCTCCGAGACCGCATAGCCCGCCCCGAGCTTCTTGCAAAGCTGGCGGAAGGGGCGGTCCGTGACGCCGGCCATCGGCGCGACGAACAGGTTGTTGCGAAGGTGGTGAGGTCCGATTTGCACGGCTAGGGTCCGGCGACGTCCAGAAAGGCTGGCCGTGACCGGCCGCCCAGCAGCGGTGTCACGGATCGAATGGCGAAAGGCATGCCCGGCCGAAGCAGCGTCGGCGGTGAAGCGGGGGGCATGTGCGAGGGCGGGATTTTACCGCTAAACCAGCCGGCTGCCCAATAAATAAGCAGGCTCGATGTGCTGCGGCGCCACATCGACTCGGGCGGCCCCGAGCGGCCCGCATGGCCGCAATCCGGGCCCGATCCTCGTCATCGCGTTGTGCGGCAGGCTCAGCGGCGCATGCCGTAGATCATCTGGTGGGCCAACGCGTGCTTGAGCGGCGACAGGCAAGCCAGCGCGGCGAGCGAGGCCCCGCGCGCGTGCGCGGCCAGCGGATAGGGGATGCCGAACACGCGCGGCAGCAGGTCGGTGACGCCGATGGTCATCGCGCGGTCGACCCGGTGGCGCGTGCCGAAGGCGGCCAGCGCCTGCGGCGTGCAGGCGGTGCGCAGCTCGTCCGCCAACGCGAATGCATCGCGCAGCCCCAGGTTCAGACCCTGGCCGGCGACCGGATGCAGGGTCTGCGCGGCGTTGCCGATCGCCACCAGCCGGCCCTTGACGGTCAGCTGCGCGGCATTGAGGCCCAGCGGGAAGGCGTGGCGCTTGCCGACGCGGGTGAAGCGTCCCATGCGCGGACCGAAGACCTCG
The DNA here is from genome assembly GCF_053903255.1 of Cupriavidus sp. JZ107. Taxonomy (NCBI): domain Bacteria; kingdom Pseudomonadati; phylum Pseudomonadota; class Betaproteobacteria; order Burkholderiales; family Burkholderiaceae; genus Cupriavidus; species Cupriavidus sp. JZ107. The sequence continues at coordinate 725,801 of NZ_CP096481.1, forward strand.
CCGAGCTCGGCGAGGAAGCGCGCGTCGTCCAGCGCGAGGCGCCGCGCCGCCTCTTCGGGAGAGCAGCACCAGACCAGCGCATAGCCGGAGCCGCCGTCGCCGTGCGGATCGTCGTCCAGGTCGTGGGGCAGCAACGCAAGCGGACCCTGCTCGGTGAAACGTTCCCATGCCCAGCCGGGCATCGGATGGCTGCAGGCGACATGCGAGACGATCGCGGTCTGCCCGTAGTCGCGGCGGCGCGTGCCGCTGGCGCCCGCCGCGGCGGTGCGCGCCACCTGCTGATGGAACAGCCCGCCCTCGGCCTGTACCGCCAGGCGCGCGCCCAGGCGCACCGGCTGGCCATCGGGTCCTGCGCCGCGCAATTGCACCGGCGCGGTATCGGGCGAGCCGGCGGCCACGGCCTCGGACGAGGCGCCGGGGGGACCGTGCCGTGACTCGCGGGCCGCGCGCGCATCGCGCTCGTCAACCTGGTCGATCGCATCGATGCGCGTGTCGAACGCCCGCACCAGACGCTGCTGGCCGCCGGCGCGCCCCAGCGCGTGTTCGAGCGCCGCGCACAGATCGCCGTAGCGGACCACATAGCCGAGCGCCGGGATGCCGTAGTCGTCGTGATGCAGCTTGACGTGGCCGAAGCGGCCGCGTTGCGACACATGGATATGCTCGATCGGCGTCGCCGCCGCGGGCCATGCATCGAGCTGGGCCAGCAGATCGCGGCTGCCATGCGACAGCGCGATCGCGCGCGGATCGCGGGCGGCGCGCGCCGGCGTGGCGGCGTCGATCAGCGCGACGCGCCAGGGGCTGGTCTGCAGCAGCCGGCAGGCCAGCGCGAGGCCCACCGGGCCGCCGCCGACGATGGCGATATCGCAGGCGTCGCCGTGCGGTTCAGGGGTGGGCTGGGTCATCGTTGGCACCTCCGGCATTGGCACCGCTCACTGCGGCGTCGCCGCGCTGCCAGCACACCACGTCCTCGCGCGTCCTGCCGTTGCGGGCATCGCGCAGCGCGTTGTCGAGCAGGGCCTGATCGAAGCCAGGCAACGCGCGCAGGCGCGACAGCAGCGCCTCGTGGTTGACCGCGTCGAGCGGCGTCACGCAGCCTTGCTGGCGGCCGTCGGGCCGTTCCTCGCCGACCAGGATCAGCCAGGCCCTGCCGGTCCACGGTGCGCGCCGCGATACGCGCGCGACCACGCGCTCCAGCGCCTGCCATTCGAGTTCTTCGCGCTGGCCGTCGGGACGATGCACCACCACGCGGTCGTCGAACAGATTGACGATGAACGGCTGTTCCGGCTCCGCCTGCGTCCGCGACGCCGTGGCGTTGTCATCGGCACCGCCGAACAGTTTTCTCAACCAGCTGACCATCACTTCTCACTCCGTTCGCGCATCAGCGCCTCGATCTCGTCGGCGTCGACCGGGACGCCGCGAGTCATCAATTCACAGGGGCCGCCGGCCGTGACCACCGCGTCGTCCTCGATGCGGATGCCGATATGCCAGTAGCGCTCCGGCACGTCCTCGGCCGGCCGGACGTAGATGCCGGGTTCGATCGTCAGCACCATGCCCGCCTCGAGCGGCCGCCACGGGCGCTCGCCCTCGGCCGGTGCGGGGCCGGGCACGCGGTACTCGCCGACGTCGTGCACGTCCATGCCGAGCCAATGGCCGGTGCGATGCATGTAGAAACGGCGATAGCTGCCGCTGGCGATCACGTCGTCGACGCCGCCTTCCTTGCCGCGGTCCAGCAGGCCGGTGTCGAGCATGCCCTGCGCGAGCACGCGCACCGCCGCGTCATGCGGCACGTTGTACGGCACGCCGGCGCGCGTCTCGTCGATGGCGGCCTGCTGCGCGGCCAGCACCAGATCGTAGAGCTCGCGCTGCGCCGGCGAGAAGCGGCCCGACACCGGGAAGGTGCGCGTGATATCGGACGCGTAGCCGTCCAGTTCGCAGCCGGCGTCGATCAGGCACAGGTCGCCGTCACGCAGTTCGGCGGGGCCCGCGCGATAGTGCAGCACGCAGGCATTGGGACCGGCGGCGACGATCGAGTTGTAGGCGACGCTCTGCGCGCCGTTGCGGCGGAATTCGTACAGCAGCTCGGCTTCCAGATGGTATTCGCGCAGCCCGGCGCGGCTGGCCTGCATCGCACGCACATGCGCCTGCGCCGAGATCTGTGCGGCGCGGCGCATGATGCCGAGTTCGCCGGCGTCCTTGAACAGCCGCATCTCGTCGAGCAGCGTGCGGATATCGAGCGCGCTGGATGGCGCCACCACGCCGGCGCGGCCCTGCGTGCGCACGGCATCGAGCCAGCGGCGCACCTGCATGTCGATGCGGGTCGAGGCGGCCAGCGGATAGGCGATCAGATTCTGGTTGGCCAGCAGCTGCGGCAGCTGCGCGTCGATCTGCTCGATCGAGTGCGCCTCGTCGAAGCCGAACACCTCGCGCGCGGCTTCGGGGCCGTAGCGGAAGCCGTCCCAGATCTCGCGTTCTTCGTGCTTGGGGCGGCAGAACAGGATGCTGCGGTCGCTGCCGCCGGCCGGCGCGGCGATCAGCACCAGCACCGCCTCGGGCTCGGTGAAGCCGCTGAGGTAATAGAAGTAGCTGTCGTGCCGGTACGGGAAGTCGCTGTCGCGGTTGCGCATCGCTTCCGGTGCCGTGGGCAGGATCGCGACGCCGCCGCCGGCGGCGCGCAGGTGATCGAGCACGCGGGCGCGGCGCGCGCGACAGGCCTGGAGAAGGGCGGAATCTGGTGCGGACATGAGGGGACCGACTCGCATCGGGCAGGCAGTGGGCAATGGCCCGATTCTAACGCCGTCGTAACTGGCGTTGGCCGGCGCGCCAGGCAAACCGGCCATGCCATCTCCCCGTCGTCCCCGCGCTGGCGGGGACCCAGTGACTTCCGGGACCGCTGTTCAAGCCGCTGGGTCCCCGCGTTCGCGGGGACGACAGCATTGGCGACCGCGGCGAGCCCCTACCGCGACAGCGCGGCGTCCAGCGCGGCCAGCTGCGCCGGCGTGCCCACGTTCTCCCAGCGGCCGGCGAAGCGCTCGCCGGTGGCCAGGCCCGCCGCGATGGCGGTGCGGTAGAACGGCGTCATCGCCACCTTCTGTCCGGACGCGATGCCGGCGAAGGTGCGGGTGTCGTACAGGCCGATATTGCCGAAGGTCAGGCGGGCGGCGCCATCGGCCAGCCGCGCATCGCCGGGCAGCGACAGCTTGCCGTCGGCGCCGAGCGCGAAATCGCCCTCTGGGTGGAACGGCGGATTGGGCACCATCACCAGGTGCATGCGCGGCTCGGGCGCGCCGGCCATTGCGGCGGCGCGCGGCAACAGCGCGCGGAAGTCGTAGTCGCAGTAGATGTCGCCCGATACCGCGACGAAGATCTCGCCGCCGCCACCGTTCTCACCGCCACCACCGTCGCCGGCGCCATCTCGCAGCAGCGGCAGCGCCTTGGCGATGCCGCCCGCGGTCTCGAGCGCCTCGCCCTCGGCCGAGTACGCCAGCCGCACGCCAAAGCGGCCGCCGTCGCCGAGCGCCGACTCGATCTGCTGGCCGAGCCAGGCATGGTTGATGACGATGTCGGTCAGGCCCGCGCGGGCCAGCGCCTCGATGGTCCAGACGATCAGCGGCTTGCCGCCGACCTGCAGCAGCGGCTTCGGGCAGCCATCGGTCAGCGGGCGCATGCGCTCGCCGCGTCCGGCGGCGAAGATCATCGCTTTCAAATCAGGGTCTCCAGGACGAGCAGGGTGGCCATGCCGCCGGCGATGGTCCAGCCGACGCTGCGCGTGCGCGCGGCGATCGCGATGGCGACCACGCCGGCGATCAGGCGGGCATTGTCGAGGCCGATGGCAAGCTGGCCATCGCGCATCAGCAGGTCGGGCGCGATCAGCGCCGACAGCATCGCCGCCGGCACGAACTGCAGCGCGGTGCGGAACCACGCGGGCAGGCGCACCTTGCCTTCGACGGCGATAAAGGACAGGCGGATCAGATAGGTCGCCAGGCCCGCGGCCGCCATCACGCCGAGCAGCATCCACGGGCTCATGCGGCGTGCTCCTTGCCGGCGGGGCCGCTGCGGCGCGGCAGCAGCAGCATGCCGGCCGCGATGCCGCCCAGCGCGGCGGCCATCAGGCCGAGCTTGTGCGGCACGCCAAAGCACAGCACCGCCAGCGCGCTGGCGGTCACCGCCGCGGCGACGTGCGAGCGATGCTTCAGGCCGGGCACGATGATGGCGATGAAGGTCAGCGGCAGGAAGAAGTCCAGCGGCCAGTGGCGCGGCACCTGCGCGCCGACCAGCACGCCGGCCAGCGTCGACAGTTGCCAGCTCGTCCACAGCGCGACGCCCGCGCCGAAGAAGTACCAGTGGCGGTAGCGCCGTTGCGCCGGGTCGTCGCCGAGCCGCCGCGTCATCGCGGCAAAGGCCTCGTCGGTCAGCAGATAGGCAATCAGCGCCTTCCAGCGGCGCGGCAGATGCGCCAGCGCTGGCGCGACGGTGGCGGAGTAGAGCGCGTGGCGCAGATTGACCATCGCCACCGTGGTGGCGACGATCGCCGCCGGCGTGCCCGCCGCCCACAGTTGGGTCAGGATCATCTGCGAGGCGCCGCCGAACACGATCGCGCTCATCGCGCAGGCCAGCCACGCGGGCATGCCGGCGCCGACCGCCAGCACGCCGTAGATCAGGCCGAACGGCACCACGCCCAGCAGCATCGGAGACAGCGCGCGCACGCCGGCCCACCATTCGCCGCGCCGGGTAGGGCTGCTGGCAGGATCCATCAGAAGGTGTAGCCGGCCGGGCGCTCGACGCCTTCGAGCGTATCGAACAGGCGCACCAGCTTGCGCAGCTCGCCGTAGCGGCCGGCCACCGCGCGCGCGTACTTCAGCACCAGCGGCATGTTGGCGAGGTAGCCGTCCTTGCCGTCGCGGTGGTAGAGCCGCGCGAAGATGCCGAGCACCTTCAGATGGCGCTGCAGGCCCATCCATTCGAAGTCGCGATAGAAGTCGCCGAAGTCGGCCGCCACCGGCAGGCTCGCCTTGCGGGCGCGTTCCCAATAGCGGATCAGCCAGTCCAGCTGCAGCTCCTCGTCCCATTCGATATAGGCGTCGCGCCACAGCGAGACCGCGTCGTAGGTGATCGGGCCGATCACGGCGTCCTGGAAGTCGAGGATGCCGGGGTTGCCGCGTTTGTCCTCCCCGTCGAGCACCATCAGGTTGCGCGAATGGTAGTCGCGGTGCACATAGACCTGGGGCTGGGCCAGGTTGTTGGCCAGCAGCGTCTGCATGACCTCGGTCAGGTCCGCCTGCTGGCCCGCATCGAGCTCCACGCCGAGATGGCGCGCCACGTACCACTGCGGGAACAGGTCCAGCTCGCGCTGCAGCAGCTCGCGGTCATAGGCGGGCAGCGTGCCGGGCCGGGTCGCGGCCTGGATCCTGACCAGCGCCGCGGCGGCGTCGCCGTACAGCGTGCGCGCGGTCGTGATGTCCAGCTTCGACAGATAGGTGGTGTTGCCCAGGTCGGCCAGCAGCAGGAAGCCCTGCGACAGATCCTGCGCCAGCACGGTCGGCACGGTGACGCCGGCCTCGCCGAACAGCGCGGCGACATGAATGAAGGGGCGGCAGTCCTCGCGGGCGGGCGGCGCATCCATCGCGATCACGGTCGGATGCGCCGGGTTGTCGGTGCGCAGGCGGAAGTAGCGGCGGAAGCTGGCGTCGGCCGATGCCGGTACGCACGATTCGGGATCGATGGACCAATCCGGAGCGAGTCCGGACACCCACGCTTTGAGCTGGTCCTGGCGCGGGTCGAGGGGAAGTGCTGCCATGCCGGAAAGGGTCGATAAGTTGCCCCGTATAATACCCGACCAGACCCGGGCGCCGGGCGGCTCCCGGGTGGGCCGTCCTGTGCCTGGCAGCCTGTTTGGACGGTGGCTGCGGCGGTTCCGCGCAACCGTCCCGCCGTCCGACCGACGACCCGACGCATGACCGAACAACAACGATCACCGAATCACACCGCAATCCAGGCGCCGGGCCGCCAGCCCGGGCGCCGGCCAGTCCGGGCCCTGCGCCCGCTGGTGCTGGCCATGGCCGGCTGGTCGCTGGGCGCCCATGCGCAAGGCCAGGCGGTCGGCTCGGCGATTCCCGCGCTGCCGGCTGCGGAGCCGACGGCCGAGGCGGCCGACCCGCGCCAGCCGCCGCGCCCCGGCGAACTGATCCCCTATCTGTCGGAGCCGGCCACCTGGCGCAGCGCGCCGAGCGATCCCAGCGCGCCGACCTATGTCTCCGGCGACAGCATGACCGGCTACAACGAGCGCGGCCTGGAACTGCAGGGCAATGCCGAACTGCGCAGCGACGGCGCGGTGATCAAGGCCGACAAGCTGACCTACGACCAGGACAGCGACGAGGCGCTGGCGACCGGCAATGTCCGGCTCTCGCGCGAAGGCACGCTGGCGGTCGGCCCCGAGGCGAAGCTGCGCGTCGAGGCCAACGAAGGCTACATGCTGTCGCCGGACTACTACTTCCAGCAGACCGGCGGTTTGGGCACGGCCGAGCGCATCGACTTCCTGAACAAGAACGAGAGCACCATCCAGCGCGCCACCTATACCACCTGTTCGCCGGACAACGCGGACTGGTATTTCAGCGCGCGCCAGCTCGATCTGGACAGCGACCGTCAGGTCGGCACCGCGCACGGCGCCGTGCTGCGCTTCTTCGACGTGCCGATCCTGGCGGCGCCGGCGGTCACCTTCCCGCTGACCGACGAGCGCCGCAGCGGCTTCCTGGCGCCGCTGATGGCCTACAGCTCCCGTTCGGGCTTCGACCTGACGGTGCCGTACTACTTCAACATCGCGCCGAACCGCGACCTGACGCTGTATCCGCGCGTGATGAGCGAGCGCGGCGTGCAACTGGGCGGCGACTTCCGCTATATCGGCAACGGCTACGCGGGCCGGATCCGCGGCGAGTTTCTGCCGAACGACCAGAAGACCAACTCGGACCGCTGGCTGTACTCGATCCAGCATACGCAGAACCTGGCCAAGGGCCTGAACGCCTATGTGAACCTGAACCGGGTATCGGACGACCGCTATCCGGACGACCTGACGCGCACGGTCGCGCAGTCGACGCTGCGGCAGTACACGCAGGAGGGCGGGGTCACCTACAACTGGCAGGACTTCTCGCTGCTTGCGCGGGTGCAGACCTTCCAGACGCTGGCGCCGAGCCAGCCGACCTATGAGCGCGTGCCGCAGTTGAACGGCAAGTTCACGCGCTACAACTGGGGCGGCTTCGACGTGCAGATCGAGGCCGACTACACGCGCTTCCGCATCCCGCTGACGACCACCGGCTTCCAGCAGCCGCAGGGCGAGCGCGTGTTCATCCAGCCGTCGATCAGCTATCCGATCGTGCGCCCGGGCTGGTTCGTGACGCCCAAGGTCATGTTCAACGCGGCCCAGTACCAGATGGAGCCGTCGACCAACACGCCGGGGGCCAACAACACGCTGACGCGCTCCGTGCCGACCTTCAGCATCGACAGCGGCATGACGTTCGAGCGCGACGCGCCGACCATCAGCCGGCTGTTCGGCACCAAGTACCTGCAGACGCTGGAGCCGCGGCTGTTCTACGTCTACACGCCGTTCCGCGACCAGAGCGCGTTCCCGCTGTTCGACACGGTGCAGTCGGACTTTGGCTACGGCCAGATCTTCAGCGAGAACCCGTTTACCGGCTACGACCGCATCGCCGACAACAACAAGCTGACCGCGGGCGTGACCACCCGACTGATCGAGTCCGAGACCGGCATCGAACGCTTCCGTGGTACGCTGGCGCAGCGCTTCGACATGAGCGGCCAGCGCGTGCAGTTGACCGGCACGCTCGACGATGCGGAGAAGGGCTATTCGGACCTGCTGGGCGCCACCACCATCCAGCTGTTCCGCGGCTACTACATCAATGCCGGGATGCAGTACAACCCGGAAAACGACCGCGTGATCCAGTCGAACATCGCGTTCGCGTGGCGGCCGGAGCCGCGCAAGCTGCTCAATGTCGGCTATCGCTACCGGCGTCCGACCACGGTCACCGACAATACCGCGATCGACCAGTTCGAGATCTCGAGCCAGTGGCCGATCACGCGGCGGACCTACGGCATCGGGCGTGTCGCCTACGACATGAGCGCCAACCAGCTGGTCGATACGCTGCTGGGGCTCGAATATGCCGCCGACTGCTGGGTCGGCCGGGTCGCTTACCAGCGATTCCGCAATACCACGCAGGGCTACACCGGCCGCGTGTTTCTGCAGGTGGAGTTCCGCGGCCTGTCGAAGATCGGCTCCAATCCGCTGGATATCATGAGGTTGAACGTGCCTGGCTACGAGCCTGTCTCGGCCGCGCCGATCCCTCAGACCCAGTTCGACCATTACGAATGACGGACCATGATGAAGCGTCAAGCAGTCTCCGTATTTTCCGTTGCCGCGGCATCGTCGCGGCGTTCGCGCGGCATCGTGCTGTCCGCATTGCTCGCCTGCGCGGCCGTTCCGGCGGCCGCGCAGCTGAAGGCACCTGGTGGGTCCGGCTCCGCGCCGCGCGCCACCGGCATCTTCGTGCCGCAAGGTTCCCAGGCCACGCCGCCGACCTCGCCGACCCAGCCGCGTCTCGGCTCGGGGCAGCGCACCGGCCGCTCGCAGCTGGTCGACGAGGTGGTGGCGATCGTCAACAACACCGTGATCACGCGGCGCGAGCTGCTCGATAGCGCCGACGAGATCGAGAACCAGCTGCGCACCGCCGGCCGCCCGATTCCGCCGCGCGAGGAACTGCTCGGCGAAGTGCTGGAACGGCTGGTGATGGAGCGGGTGCAGACCCAGGCCGCGCAGGACGCCGGCATCCGCGTGACCGACCAGGAAGTCGACCGCGCGATCGAATCGGTCGCGCAGCAGAACCGCATCAGCGTGTCCGACCTGCGCGCGCAGGTCGACCGCAGCGGCATGACGTGGGACAAGTACCGCAGCGAACTGCGCAAGCAGGTGCAGGTGATCCGGCTGCGCGAGCGCGAGGTCGATTCCAAGGTGCAGGTGTTCGACGGCGAGATCGACAACTACCTGGCCGCGCGCGCCGCACGCAGCGGCGCCGCGCCGACCGGCGAGGCCCAATATGACGTCGCGCAGATCTTCGTGCGCGTGCCCGAGGGCGCCAGCGACGCGCAGAAGGCGCAGCTGCGCGCCAAGGCCGAGGGGCTGCTGAAGCAGGCCCAGGGCGGCGCGGACTTCGCGCAGCTGGCGCAGAACAATTCGGACGGCGCCGAGGGTGCCAAGGGCGGTTCGCTCGGCTATCGCGAAATCGGCCGCCTGCCCGCGCAGTTCGCCAACGCCGTGCTTGATCTGCAGCCCGGCAAGGTGGTGCCCGAGGTCGTCGAAAGCCCGGCCGGCTTCCATGTGCTGAAGCTCGCCGGCAAGCGCACCGCGCCCGCCGGCGGCGATGCCGCGCCCAGCCGCATCACGCAGACGCAGGTGCGCCATATCCTGATCCGCACCGGCCCGAACATGCCCGAGGCCGAGGCGCGCCGGCAGCTGTCGACGCTGCGCGACCGCATCCAGCACGGCACCAGCTTCGCCGATATCGCCAAGCGCTATTCGCAGGACGGTTCGGCGCAGAACGGCGGCGAACTCGGCTGGGTGTCGCCCGGCGAGCTGGTCCCCGAGTTCGAGCAGGCGATGAACCGCCTGCGCCCGGGCGAAGTGTCCGAGCCGGTCACCAGCCAGTTCGGCGTGCACCTGATCCAGGTCGACAACCGCCGCGAGGTCGAGGTGTCGCCGGAGAAGCAGCGCGACTTCGCCCGCGCCGAGGTGCGCGAGCAGAAGCTGCGCGCCGCCTACGAAGATTGGCTGCGCCAGCTGCGCGAGGCGGCCTATGTCGAATACCGGACCAACCGCGAGGCAAGCCGCTAAGGGTCCCACCAGGGCTCCCGCCATGGGAACCGTTTCGCCACCACGATGACCGCGCCGTCTGCCACACCCTCCGCCCCATCCGATGTATTGCATCCGGCCGCGCCGCTGCCGATCGCGATCACGACCGGCGAGCCGGCCGGCATCGGTCCGGACATCACGATCCGGGCGGTGCTGGAGCTGGCGGGCGGGAAGGCGGGTCCGCGCTTCCATGTGCTCGGCGACGCGCGGCTGCTGGCCGAGCGCGCCGCGGCGCTCGGGTTGGGTGAAGCGTGGCAGGACAAACTCGTTGCGGGCGAGGTCGTCGTCGACGATATTCCGCTGGCGGTGCCATGCCAGCCGGGTGTGCTCGACGCGCGCAACGGCCGCCATGTGCTGGCGCTGCTCGATGCGGCGCTGGCCGGCCTGCAGCCGCCGCCGGGGCAGCCCGCGCGCTATGCGGCGGTGGTCACCGCGCCGGTGCAGAAGAGCACGATCAATGACGCCGGTGTGCCCTTCACCGGCCATACCGAATATCTGGCGGAACGGGCCCGCGTCGCGCGCGTGGTGATGATGCTGGCCGGCCCCCAGCCCGCGCATGCCAATGCGATGCTGCGCGTGGCGCTGGCCACCACGCATCTGCCGCTGCGCGCCGTGCCCGATGCGCTGGACGTGCCGATGCTGCTCGAGACGCTGACGATCGTCGACACCGATCTGCGGCGGCGTTTCGGCCTGGCCCATCCCCGCATCCTGGTGACCGGCCTGAACCCGCACGCGGGCGAGAGCGGCCACCTCGGCCGCGAGGAGATCGACATCATCGCGCCGGCGCTGACCAAGGCGCGCGAGGCGGGCATCGACGTGCGCGGCCCCTATCCGGCCGACACGCTGTTCCAGCCGCGGCTGCTGCGCGACGCCGACTGCGTCCTGGCGATGTACCATGATCAGGGCCTGGCGCCGCTGAAATACGGCACCTTCGGCCATGGTGTCAATATCACGCTCGGCCTGCCGTTCATCCGCACCTCGGTCGATCACGGCACCGCGCTCGATCTGGCCGCCACGGGCCGCGCCGAACACGGCAGCATGATCGAGGCGATCCGCTGCGCGATCGGCATGGTCGGCCATGCCGCGCAGGACCTGCGCGGCGACCCGCCGGCCGGACATTGAAGAGACATCGATGCGTTCCCCTGTGCACCAGGGCCATACGGCCCGCAAGCGATTCGGCCAGAACTTCCTGGTCGACGACAGCATCATCCACGGCATCGTCAATGCCATCGACCCGCACGCCGGCGACCTGGTCGTCGAGATCGGCCCCGGCCTGGGCGCGTTGACCGAGCCGCTGCTGGAGCGGCTCGATCATCTGCACGTGGTCGAGCTGGACCGCGATCTGGTCGAACGGCTGCGCCGCCGCTACGGTGACCGCATGACGATCCACGCGGGCGATGCGCTCGCCTTCGATTTCGACCAGCTGAAGCAGCCCGGACGCCCGCTGCGCATCGTCGGCAATCTGCCGTACAACATCTCGAGCCCGCTGCTGTTCCATCTGATGGAGTTCGCCGATCACGTGCGCGACCAGCATTTCATGCTGCAGAAGGAGGTGGTCGAGCGGATGGTGGCCGAGCCGGGCAGCAAGGCCTTCGGCCGGCTGTCGATCATGCTGCAGGTGCGCTACCACATGGAGTACGTGCTCGACGTGCCGCCGGAGTCGTTCAATCCGCCGCCCAAGGTCGATTCCGCGGTGGTGCGGATGATTCCGTGGCCGCGCCACGAGGACGGCCGGCTGCGCTCGCCGTACGCCGCGTGCGACATGACGGTGCTGGGCGACCTGGTCACCGCGGCGTTTTCGCAGCGCCGCAAGGTACTGCGCAACACGCTGTCGATGCTGCGCGATCACGTCGACTTCGACGCGATCGGCTTCGACCTGGGCCGCCGCGCCGAAGAGGTGCCGGTGGCAGAGTACGTCGAGCTGGCCAATCGCATCGGCGGGTAAGCCCGATTTTTCTTCCCTTTTCTTCCCTCCGCGGGCCGCGGCAGTCGGCACACTGTGTCGGCGCACTGTGTCCGCGCGCTGTGTCGCCGGCCTGCGCAAGAACTCCACCCGAATGCTAAAGCGCGCCTTCCGGCGCGGATGAGAATCGCGCCGCGACCGGCCCAGGGCCGCGTCGCCCGATCTCTCAACCGCAAAGGAGCGCAGCATGCATGCTAGCCGTATCACGAGCCAGGTCCCGCTGTTCCAGTCCGGCCCCGTACCCGACACCGTTCACGGCGCGCGCCACGCCACCAGCGATGAACGCACCGGCAGCGCCGGCCCCCACCACGCAGGCCGCGAACTGGCGCTGGCGCTGCGGCGCCACGACGGCCCGGCGGTGCGCGAGTGGCTTCAGCGCGAACCGGCCGCCATCCGCTGGCGCGACGAGCAGGGCAACACGCCGTTGCACACCGCGATCCAGTCGCGTTGCGAACCGGCGCTGATCAATACGCTGCTCGCCCATCGGGCCGATCCCGCCATCGCCAATCGCGACGGCGACACCTGCATGCACCTGGCGCTGGGCCTGCGTCCGACCATGCCCGCGGTGGTGCAGTCGTTGCTGGACCACGGGCGCTGGTACGGCGGCGGCATCGGGCTCGGCGCCCTCGGCAAGCCGAACCGGCACGGCAGGAGCGCGCTGGAGCTCGGCAAGGACGTGGGGGGCGCGCCGGCACTCGGCCATGCGGCGATCCTGCCGGCGCTGGAAGACGCCCTGGTCGACTGGATGAATGGATTTCGGACCAGCGTGCTGTCAGGAATCGAGGCCGACGATGCGGCCGCCGTGCGGCATCTGGTGACCAGCGCCGACTGGAGCCTCGACATGCCGATCAAGGACGGGCTGGACCTGTTGCAGCTGGCCTTGCGCAACAAGGCGCCGCGCGTGGCCTGCGCGCTGATCGACCTGGCGGCGGCGGTCGACAACCGCGCCGTGCTCGAACAAGCGGAGCCCGCCATGGGCATGACGCCGTTGATGACCGCGATAGCGCTCGGCGCGGACGCGCCGTTCGCGCGCTTGCTGCTCCATGGCGTTCCCGTCGATGCCCGGGGCCCACTAGGCATCACGGCGCTGCATCTGGCCGCCGGGTTGGGCCAGCTGCGTGCCGTGCAGCAGTTGGTGGCCTACGGCGCCGACCCGGATGTCCGCGACGATGCCGGCACCTCGCCGATGATGGTGGCGGCGTCGGACGGATACCTGGACATCGTCAAGAGCTTGCGCGATGCCGGCGGCAACATCAATGGCCGCGATACGCTGGGCCGCACGCCACTGATGTACGCGCATATGAGCGACCAGCCGCCGGGCTTCATCTTCAAGATCATCGTGGCGGGGGCGCGGACCGACATGGTGGACGGCAAGGGCGCGACCGTCAGGGACTACCAGCTCGAAAGCAACATGCGACGCGTGGCGAACGGCAAGAGCGTTTGCACCATCCTTTGAGACCGCGCCTCGCCGCGGTGCGCGGACGGCGGGGTCCGGGGGCCCTGGAGGTACGTTAGGGCCGGCTGGCGTCGCGCGTCGAGTTGCGCTCGATCAGCTCGATCTTGTAGCCGTCCGGGTCTTCGACGAAGGCGATCACCGTGGTGCCGCCCTTCACCGGGCCGGCCTCGCGCGTGACCTTGCCGCCGGCCGCGCGGATGCGCTCGCAGGCGCCGGCGGCATCGTCCGTCTCCAGCGCGATATGGCCGTAGGCGGTGCCCATCTCGTACTTGTCGACACCGTAGTTGTAGGTCAGCTCGAGCACCGCGGTCTCGCTCTCCGGGCCGTAGCCGACGAAGGCGAGCCGGTACTTGTATTCGGGGTTGTCGCTCTCGCGCAGCAGTTGCATGCCGAGCACGCGGGTGTAGAAATCGATCGAGCGCTGCAGGTCGCCGACACGGAGCATGGTGTGGAGGAGTCGCATGATGAGCCTCTGTTGGGGATGTTCTATTGACGTCTTGTTGGGGGTACTGCGGGGTTCCACGCGGGTGTTGCGGGAAAGGCGTTAGTGTAGAACGGATCGGCGCAGCGATCCGAGGGGGACGCCGCCGGTGCGCGCCGCGTCAGAACGCCGGCAACGCTTCCGGCGGATGGCTGCGCAATTGCGCGCGCGCGTCGCGGAACTCGGGGAAGATCGATGCCACCGTGTCCCAGAAGCGCGGGCTGTGGTTCATTTCCTTCAGGTGCGCCAGCTCGTGCGCGGCCACATAGTCGATCACCGACAACGGGAAATGCATCAGCCGCCAGCTCAGCCGGATCTTGCCGTCGGAGGTGCAGCTGCCCCAGCGCGTATTGGCCGAGCTCAGCGCGAAGGCGCGATGCCGCACGCCGAGCTTCTCCGCATAGATATCGAGCCGCTCGGCCAGCAGGCGCTTGGCCTGGTGCTGCAGCCACGCCTGCACGCGGTCCTTGATCTGCTGTTCGTCGGCCTGTTCGGGCAGCGCCAGATGCAGCACGCGCGCCTGCCCATCGAACAGTAGCGTGCCGGTCGGCGAGTCCAGCCGCAGCGTGATCGGCTTGCCCAGGAAGGGCAGCGTCGCGCCGTCGCGCCACTGCACCGCCGGCAGCACGCGCTGCGCATCGCGCTGTTGCCATTCGGCCAGCTTGCCGAAGATCCAGCGCTGTTTCTCGGCGATGGCCGCTTCGATGTCGGCGATCGTGACCCAGCGCGGCGCGGTGATCGACAGTCCGCGGTCGTCGATGACGAAGCCGATGGTGCGCCGGGACGAACGCTTCAGCGTGTAGTGCAGCGGACGTTCGCCCAGCCGCAGCAGCCGGGCGTTGGGCTGCGGCGCCGGCCACGGCGCCGTGGCCGGGCCGGCCGACGTGGTGCCGTCCAGCGCGCTGGCGGGTGGCCGCGAGCCCGACGTGCCGGCGCCGGAGTCCATCAGCGGCAGCTCCATCTGGCCGTCCGCGGGTTCCGGGGCGCGGCGGGCCGGCTTCATGCAGGCTGCCCTCGGAGATAGCTCTCCGGATCGATGCGGCGCATGTCGCGCTCGATCCATTGCTCGACCTCCTGGTTCAGCATGTCGGCGGTCTTGTGGGCCGACGACAGCGGCGGGCCGATCGAGATCGTGATGGTGCCGGGGTACTTCAGGAACGAGTTGCGCGGCCACAGGCGGCCGGAATTGACGGCGATCGGAATCACCGAGGCGCCGGTCTCGACCGCCAGGCGGGCCCCGCCGCTCTTGTAGCGCGGGTTTTCCATGCCGGCCGGGGTGCGCGTGCCTTCCGGGAACATGATGATCCAGGCGCCCTCGGCGAGCCGCTCGCGGCCCTGGCGCACGGCGGAGGCGAACGCCCGCGAACCGTCCTTGCGGTTGATATGGACCATCTTCAGCATGCCGAGCGCCCAGCCGAAGAACGGCACGAACAGCAGCTCGCGCTTGAAGACGAAGCACAGCGGCTTGGGCATCGTCGCCACCAGCGCCACGGTCTCCCACGCCGACTGGTGCTTGGACAGCAGCACCACGGGTTTGTCGATCATGGCCTGCAGGTGTTCGCCGCCTTCGATGCGGTAGCGGATGCCGCAGATCAGCCAGGCGGCGCCGATCACCAGCTTCGGCCAGCCGCGCACGAAGCGGTAGCGCCGGTTGGCGCTCATGAACGGGAAGGCCAGGAAGCAGGCGCAGGCGTAGGGAGGCGTCAGTACCAGCAGGTACAACGCGAACAGCAGGGAGCGTAGAAAGATCATCGAGGGTTCGTCGAGTCAACCGGAGACGTGGCGCGGCCGGCGGATGCCACGGCCGCCGCGCCCGCGTGCGAGGCCGCCGCGGCGCCGTGCCGCGCGCCATCGCCTTCGAGCAGCCAGCGCGAGAACGCGCGCAGATCGTCGTGGACCAGCGTGCCGGGCGGCAGGCCGCCCTTGGCCAGCGTGCCTTCGCCCTTGCCGGTGCGCACCAGGTGCGGCGCGCAGCCGAGGGCGACGCCGGCCTCCAGGTCGCGCAGCGAATCGCCGACGATCGGCACGCCGCGCAGTTCGATGCCGAAGCGTTGCGCGGCCTGCTGGATCAGGCCGGGCTTGGGTTTGCGGCAGTCGCACGCGTCCGCGGCGGTGTGCGGGCAGAAGAAGATTGCCTCGACGCGGCCGCCCAGGCGCGCCAGCGCCTTGTACATCTTCTCGTGCATCGCGTTCAGCGCGCTCATCTCGAACAGGCCGCGGCCGATGCCGGACTGGTTGCTGGCGACCACGACGCGGTAGCCGGCCTCGTTCAGCGCGGCGATCGCTTCCAGGCTGCCGGGGATTGGAATCCATTCGTCCGGCGTCTTGATGAACTGGTCGCTGTCGAGGTTGATGACCCCATCGCGGTCCAGGATCACGAATTTGGGCGGTGTCTGCGGCATGGCGGCGCTTCGGTAACGGGTACGGTCGGTGCGGCTGGTGCGGTGCGTCCGTGCAGGGCGCGGCCGATCAGGCGGCCAGCTTCGAGATGTCGGCGACGCGGTTGGCCAGCGCATGCAGCGAGGCCAGCAGGGCGAGGCGGTTGGCGCGCAGCTGCGCATCCTCGGCCATCACCATCACGCCGTCGAAGAAGCGGTCCACCGCGTCGCGCAGCCGGGCCAGGTCGCGCAGCGCGGCGGTGAAGTCGCCGCGCGCGAACGCCGCCTCGACCCCGGGGCGCACGCTGTCGATGGCGGCATGCAGCGCGCCTTCGGCGTCTTCCTGGAACAGCGCCGGCGCGACCTCGCCGACCGCCTCGGTATTCTTGCGCAGGATATTGGTGATCCGCTTGTTGGCGGCCGCCAGCGCGTCCGCCTCGGGCAGCGCGGCGAAGGTGCGCACCGCTTCCATGCGGCCAAGGATGTCGTCGAGCCGCTGCGGGCGCAGGCTGACCACCGCCTCGACCTCGTTGGTGGTGTAGCCCTTGTCCTTCAGATAGCCGCGCAGGCGGTCGTACAGGAAGTCGGTGATGTCCTCGCGCGCGGGCTTGACCGCCGGCACGCCGGCGAAGGCCTGCTCGGTCAGCGCCAGCAGCGCGTCGATGCCCACCGGCAGCGGCGTCTCGACCAGCATGCGCAGGATGCCCAGCGCATGGCGGCGCAGCGCGAACGGATCCTTCTCGCCGGTCGGCTGCAGGCCGATGCCCCAGATGCCGACCAGCGTCTCGAGCTTGTCGGCCAGCGCGACCGCGATGCTGACCGGGTTCGACGGCAGCGCATCGCCGGCAAAGCGCGGACGGTAGTGTTCGGAGCAGGCCAGCGCGACTTCCTCGGCCTCGTCGTCGTGGCGTGCGTAGTAGGTCCCCATCGTGCCCTGCAGTTCGGGGAATTCGCCGACCATATCGGTCAGCAGGTCGGCCTTGGCGAGTTCCGCGCCGCGCATCGCCGCCGCCTTGTCGACCGGCACGCCGGCCCTGGCCAGCGCATCGGCGATATGGCCGGCGATCTGCTGCAGCCGCTGCACGCGGTCGAGCTGGGTGCCGATCTTGTTGTGATAGACCACGTTGGCCAGCTGCGGCACGCGCGAGGCCAGCGTCTTCTTGCGGTCCTGGTCGAAGAAGAACTTGGCGTCGGCCAGGCGCGGGCGTACCACGCGCTCGTTGCCGCCGATGATCGACTGCGGCGTGTCGGTGGCCAGGTTCGACACGATCAGGAAGCGGTTGCGCAGCTGCCCGTTGGCGTCGGTCAGCGCGAAGTACTTCTGGTTGGTCTGCATCGTCAGGATCAGGCACTCCTGCGGCACGGCGAGGAAGGCCTCCTCGAAATGGCAGGCGTAGACCACCGGCCATTCGACCAGCGCATTGACCTCGTCGAGCAGCGCCTCGGGCATGATCACGCGATCGGCGCCGGCGGCGGCCAGCAGCCCCTCGCGGATGCGCTCGCGCCGCTGGGCATAGCTGGCCAGCACCTTGCCCTGGTCCTCGAGCACGGCGGCGTAGCGCTCGGCGTGCGGGATCTCGATCTCGCCGGCGGACAGGAAGCGGTGGCCCAGCGTGCGCTGGCCCGCGGCCAGCCCGAGCGCGGAGACCGGCACGACCTTGTCGCCATGCAGCGCGATCAGCCGGTGGGCCGGACGCACGAAGTTTACGGTGCTGCCGTCCGGGCGCTGGTAGCTCATCACCTTCGGGATCGGCAGCTTGCCGATGGTCTCGTCCAGCGCGGCCTGCAGGCCGTCGGCCAGCACCGCGCCACGCGCGGTGTAGCGGTAGAACAGCGCCTCGGCCTTGCCGTCGGAGGCGCGCTCCAGCGTCTGCCAGTCGATCGAATCGACGCCGACCGATTTGGCCAGCGCGGCCAGCTTCTTGGCCAGCGGCGCGGTCGGCTCGCCGGCCGCGTCGAGCGCCACCGACACCGGCAGCACCTTCTCGCGCTGCTCGCGGTCCGGCGCGCTCTCGCGCACGCCGCTGATCAGCGCGGCCAGGCGGCGCGGCGTCGCGTACGGCGTCACCGTGCTGCCGTCATCGAGCAGGCCGCGCTCGGCCAGGCCGGCGAACAGGCCCTGGGCAAAGGCCTCGCCCAGGCGTGCCAGCGCCTTCGGCGGCAGCTCTTCGGTGAACAGTTCGATCAGCAGCGAATCGGTCAGGGGTTGCGACATGAATCGGTTCCAACGGTTTGTGGCGCACGCCGGCATCGGCGGCGCCGGAAAGGTTCAGCGGCGCTCAACAGCGCGGTTCGACGCCCGACAGCAGCCATAGCCCATGCTGCTGGCGAAACTGCAGCGTGGTCGAGCGGCATGCGGACTGCGTGCTGCCGGCCAGCTTCTCGCTGTTCGCGGAGAAGCGCGCATACAGCCGGTGATGGCGGCGATCGTAGCGGATCTCGTCGATGCGGCCGCCGATCCAGAAGTCGATCCGCGGCGGCAGTTGCGAGGCCGAATGGTAGGTCCGCACCAGGCGCCGTTGGCGGCCGTTGCGGTGCGTGGTCTCGACCCAGGTCAGCGGATAGCGGATCGCGCTCTCGTAGGCGCGCAGCGGCACGCGCCGCCAGCCCAGGTCCCTGGACCCGGACAGGTCGCACGACATCGAGCGCACCAGCTGCGTCCACTGGTCGATCGCGTTGGCGCTCGGCTGCAGATGCTTGTTGATGGACTGCTGCAGCGCCTGCGAATCGCCTTCGCAGACGTTGGCCTGCTCGGCCGACGGGTAGAGCACCTGCGAGGCCTGGGCATAGGCCGAGGGCACGATGGCGTGCGCGCCGCCCGCGGCGGCCACCGCCAGCGCGCAGCACAGCGCACGGCGTGCCATCGAGTTCATGCGGCGGCCTCGGCGGCAGCGGTCTCGGCGGTCGCGCCGCCGGCCGGCCCGCACATCGGGAAGCCCAGCGCCTCGCGCGATTCGTAGTAGGCCTGCGCGACCAGCCGCGACAGATTGCGGATGCGGCCGATATAGGCGGCGCGCTCGGTCACCGAGATCGCGCCGCGTGCGTCCAGCAGGTTGAAGGTGTGGGCGGCCTTGAGCACCTGTTCGTAGGCCGGCAGCGCCAGCTTGGCGCCGGCCGCCTGGGTTGCCGGGTCCGCGCCGGCCTCGGCGCCGACGCCCATCAGCCGCTTGGCCTCGCTCTCGTGTTCGGCGAAATGGCGGAACAGGATGTCGGTGTTGCTCTGCTCGAAGTTGTAGGTCGACTGCTCGACCTCGTTCTGGTGATAGACGTCGCCGTAGGTCAGGCGGCGCGTCTTGCCGTTTTCTTCCCACTCGGTCCAGACCAGGTCGTAGACGTTCTCGACGCCCTGCAGATACATTGCGAGGCGTTCGATGCCGTAGGTGATCTCGCCGGTGATCGGCTTGCAGTCGATGCCGCCGACCTGCTGGAAGTAGGTGAACTGGGTCACCTCCATGCCGTTGAGCCAGACCTCCCAGCCCAGGCCCCAGGCGCCCAGCGTCGGGTTTTCCCAGTCGTCCTCGACGAAGCGGATGTCGTTCTGCTTCAGGTCCAGGCCCAGCGCCTCGAGCGAGCCCAGGTACAGCTCGAGAATGTTCTCCGGCGCGGGCTTGAGCACGACCTGGTACTGGTAGTAGTGCTGCAGCCGGTTCGGGTTCTCGCCGTAGCGGCCGTCCTTCGGGCGGCGCGACGGTTGCACATAGGCGGCGCGCCACGGCTCCGGGCCGATCGCGCGCAGGAAGGTATGCACGTGCGAGGTACCGGCGCCAACCTCCAGATCGATGGGTTGCAACAGCGCGCATCCTTGCCGGTCCCAGTAGGACTGCAAGGTCAGGATCATTTGTTGGAAGGTCAGCATAACGAAGACGACGGTTCGCGGAGTGTTGGCCCGGCGGCGGGCCACCGAAGCGGAAGCGGGCTAGGACGGCGGTCGGACAAGCCGGCCCCGCCGTTGCCAAACCCAGAATTCTAGCGGTTTTTTGCCCGGCAGCCGCCGAAGGGAAGGGCACGGCAGCCGGGCGAGGACTTCGGGTAAATCCCGAGGGATCTCAAGTTCCGGAAGCGCCTGCCGTTATCGATTTTTGTATACATTATTGAAAAGCTGTTCGACAGAGGCAGCGGACGGCGCCGCACAGGCGCCCGTCGGCGCCAAGACAACGGGGACAACAACATGTCGTTTCTTTCGCACAAACCCTATCGGGTCGCCCTGGCGGTGATGGCGGCGGCGGCCGCGGTATCGATCGTCGCGAGCGTGATCCAGTAAGGCTCGGCCACCCAGGCCGGCGAAACGCTCAGGCGCCGGCGCCGCGCGGGCCCGACGCCGCGCGCCAGGCCACCACCAGCAGCACCAGCAGGCAGCCGAGCACCGCCGGCACATTGCCGACCCGCACATAGGGCGTCAGCCCGCGCGTGCCCTGTACCTGTGCGCTGAGCGTGCCGGTGGTGAAGGTCGCCAGCCGCGCCGGCACGCTGCCGTCCGGCGCGACCACCGCCGTCATGCCGGTATTGGTCGAGCGCAGCATCGGCCGGCGGGTCTCCAGCGCACGCATCCGCGAGATCTGCAGGTGCTGATCGAGCGCGATGGTGTCGCCGAACCAGGCCAGGTTGGTGACGTTGACCAGCACATTGGCCGGCTGCGGCTGGCCGCGCAGCGTGCGCGCGATTTCCTCGCCGAACAGATCCTCGTAGCAGATATTGGGCGCCACCATCACGCCGCGCACCGGCAGCGGCGCCTGCGCCAGTCCGCCGCGGCGGAAGTCCCCCAGCGGCATCTTCATCATGTCGACGAACCAGCGGAAGCCCCAGGGGATGAACTCGCCGAAGGGCACCAGGTGGTGCTTGTCGTAGCGGTACAGCCCCTTCATCTCGGGGCCGATGCCGAACACGCTGTTGGTGAAGTCGACCGGCGAGTCGGCGCCCGCGGCGCCAAACAGCAGCGCGGTGCCGGTGCCGACGCTGAACTGCCGCAGCGCCAGCGCGATCTCCGGCGGCATGTCCTGCAGGATCAGCGGGAACGCGGTCTCCGGCGTGACCACCAGGTCGGCCGGGGCGGCGGTGATCATGTCGCGGTACAGCGCGTTGGAGCGGGCGATGCCGGCCGCCTCGAACTTGATGTCCTGCGGCACGTTGCCCTGCAGCAGCCGCACCGACAGCGGTGCGCCCACCGGCTCGGTCCACGCCCGCCCCGCCAGCAGCCAGCCGGCGCCGAGCAGCATCGCCAGGCCCAGCGGGACCGCCAGCCTGGCCGACAGCGCGGCGGCGCGGCCGCCGGCCGGCATTTCCGGCACTTGCGCCGATGCCGGTCGGACGACGCGCGCCAGCGCCGCCAGCCAGGCCGCGCACAGCGCGGCCAGCGCGCCGACCCCGTAGACGCCCAGCAGCGGCGCGTAGCCGGCCAGCGGTCCGTCGGTATGCGCATAGCCGCTGCCCAGCCACGGGAAACCGGTGAAGATCACGCCGCGCAGCCATTCGGTCAGGCCCCAGGCGGCACCGAACGCCAGCGGCGCGGCCACCAGGCCAAACCAGCCGGCGCAACTGCCCGAAGCGGCCGAAGCGAAGCGCCGCGGCGCGGTGGCGCGATGCCAGGCGGCGGCCGCCAGCGCGGGATAGAGCGCCAGGTAGCCGGAGAACAGCAGCACCGCGAGCGCGGCCATCCAGGCCGGCATCTCGCCGTAGACATGCATGCTGATATAGAGCCACCAGATGCCGGACAGGAACCAGCCCAGTCCGAAGGCGTAGCCCAGCGCGGCGGCATCGCGCACGCGGCGGGTATCGAACAGCAGCGCGGCCAGTCCCGCCAGCGCCAGCAGCTGCAGCCACCACCAGTCACGCGGCGCGAAGGCCTGGGTATGGGCGACGCCAAGCACGCCGGCCAGCAGCAGGCGGCCCCAGCGCGCGCGGCCGCGGCGGGTGTCGGTCAGTGGTGTATCGAGTTCGGCGGCGGCGGCGCCGTTCCAGCCCTGCGCCAGCCGCTTCATGCGTTGGCCACGGCGTCGGTGACCGCGGGGGCTTCGCGCCGGACCAGCAGCAGATGCAGCTGGCGCGCGTCGGCGCGCAGCACCTCGAAGCGCAGCGGCGGCAGCGTGATGATTTCCCCGCGGTGCGGCACGTGGCCGACGTGGTTGGTCAGCAGGCCGCCGACCGTATCGACGTCGTCGTCGGGAAACTGGGTGCCGAAGGCCTCGTTGAACTGCTCGATTTCGGTCAGCCCGTGCACGCGCCAGCTGCCGTCGGGCAGCGGCACGATATTGTCGTCATCCTCGTCGAGATCGAATTCGTCCTCGATGTCGCCGACGATCTGTTCCAGCACGTCCTCGATCGTGACCAGCCCGGCGACACCGCCGTACTCGTCGACCACGATCGCGATGTGATTGCGGTTGTTGCGGAATTCGCGCAGCAGGATGTTCAGGCGCTTGGACTCCGGGATGAACACCGCGGGGCGCAGCATCTCGCGCAGGTCGAACTCGCTGTCGGTGTAGTAGCGCAGCAGGTCCTTGGCGAGCAGGATGCCGATGATGTTGTCGCGGCTGCCTTCGTAGACCGGAAAGCGCGAGTGCGCGGTCTCCTGCATGAAGGGAATGAAGGCTTCCGGCGCGTCGGCGATATTGACCGCGTCCATCTGGGCGCGGGGCACCATGATGTCGCGCGCGGTCAATTCCGAGACCTGGAACACGCCCTCGATCATCGACAGCGACTCCGCGTCGATCAGATTGCGGGCGTGGGCATCCTGGAGGACTTCGAGCAATTCGGCCCGCGATTCGGGCTCGGGAGAAATCAGATCGCTCAGTCGTTCGAGCAGGGACCGGGGCCGGTCGACTGGTTTCGAACTAGGGTAAGGGTCGTTCATGGCGCAAGGTGCGCGTGGTGGATACCGGAGCAAGCATACACCAATTGTTTTTCGGTTCCGGCCGGGTGGCCGGCAGCCGGAGCCACCGGCCGGGTCCGATGCGGCGCCGAGGTCGCACTGGCTGGTTTCTCCCCTCGTCCGCTTGCGGGAGAGGGGCCGGGGGAGAGGGCAAGCGGGGCCGCCCGCCAATCCCCTCGCCGATCGTTCAGTGCCCCAGCCGCGGCCCGCCGTCGTCGCGGTACGGGTCGGCAAACCCCAGCGCCAGCAGCGTCTCGGTCTCGATGGCCTCCATCTCCTCGGCCTCGGCGTCGTCCTCGTGCTCGTAGCCCTGCGCGTGCAGCGCGCCGTGCACCAGCAGATGCGCGTAATGCGCCTCGAGCGGCTTGCGCTGTTCGCGCGCCTCGCGCTCGACCACCGGGCAGCACAGCACGATGTCGGCGGTGACCGGATCGTCGTCGTGCTCGGCATAGGCGAAGGTCAGCACGTTGGTCGCGTAGTCCTTGCCGCGGAAGCCCCGGTTCAGCGCGCGGCCCTCGTCCTCGTCGACGAAGCGCACGGTCAGCTGGGCATCGGCGAACAGTGCCGAGCGCAGCCACGTCTGCAGCCGTGCGCGCGGCGGCAGCCCGCGCCGGCCGCGGACGCCGTCGCCGTACTGCACGTCCAGTGTCAGTTCGGGCGGCGTGGCCGGCGTGCCGGTGGTGGTCAGCTGCGGCGTGGCGGTGACCGCCACCGCCAGCGCGTCGTGGCTGTCGGGGCGGGC
This sequence comes from Cupriavidus sp. JZ107, assembly GCF_053903255.1. Taxonomy (NCBI): domain Bacteria; kingdom Pseudomonadati; phylum Pseudomonadota; class Betaproteobacteria; order Burkholderiales; family Burkholderiaceae; genus Cupriavidus; species Cupriavidus sp. JZ107. Next base: position 749,590 of record NZ_CP096481.1, read on the forward strand.
CAGCAGGCCGGCGCGCTGGCGCGGGTCGCTGTGCTCGGCCAGCAGCGACACCACGCCGTCGGCGGCCTGCGACAGGTCCACGGTCAGGCTGCGGCCGTCGGGCAGCTGCACGCGCAGCGCGTGCGCGGCGCTCTTGCGGGCCCGGCCTTCGCCGTCGAACAGGATCAGGCTGGGGGCGGCGCTGGGAGCCATCTTCTTGCTGGTCAAATCAGGTGTCCTTGTGCTGGGCGTGGTATTCGTCGTAGGCCTCGACGATGCGCGCCACCAGCGGATGGCGCACGACGTCGATGCTGGTAAAGCGGGTCGCGGCGACGCCGCGCACGTCGCGCAGCACGTGCTGCGCTTCGATCAGGCCGCTCTTCTGGCCGCGCGGCAGGTCGATCTGCGTGGTGTCGCCGGTGATCACCGCCTTGGAGCCGAAGCCGATCCGGGTCAGGAACATCTTCATCTGCTCCGGCGTGGTGTTCTGCGCCTCGTCCAGGATGATGAAGGCGTGGTTCAGCGTGCGGCCGCGCATATAGGCGAGCGGCGCGATCTCGATCATCTGGCGCTCGAACATCTTCTGCGTGCGGTCGAAGCCGAGCAGGTCGTACAGCGCGTCGTACAGCGGGCGCAGATACGGATCGACCTTCTGCGCCAGGTCGCCCGGCAGGAAGCCCAGCCGCTCGCCGGCCTCGACCGCCGGACGCGTCAGCACGATGCGCTTGACCGCGTCGCGCTCGAGCGCATCGACCGCGCAGGCCACCGCCAGATAGGTCTTGCCGGTTCCCGCCGGGCCGATGCCCAGGGTCAGGTCGTGCGAGACGATATTGCGCAGGTAGTCGCGCTGCGCCGCGGTGCGGCCGACCAGGCCGGTGCGGCGCGTGTGCAGCACCGGCGATTCGTCGTCGGCATCGCCGCCCGCGTCGTTGTCCGCCCCGGGCGGGCCGGCGACATGCGCGGCGTACTGGCGCGTCTCGATCAGGCCGAGCTGCACGTCGTCGATCGACAGCGGCGTGCGGGCCTGGTTGTAGAAGCGCTCCAGCGCGGCGGCGGCCTCGTTGGCATTGGCGCCGCGCACCGTCATCTTGTGGCCGCGCCGCTGGATCGTGACGTCCAGCGCCTGTTCGACCTGGCGCAGGTTTTCGTCCAGCGGACCGCACAGGTTCTGCAGCCGGGCGTTGTCGTCCTTGGGCGCCACGAATTCTGCGGAAGGAATTTTCATCGGGAGAGCGCTCCGTTGTTGTTCGTCTTCGGCCGTCGCCGTGCGCGCGGCGCGCGGCGCGCCGGGAATCGCGCCTATCCGCGCACCAGGATCTCGCCGCGCAGCGAATGCGGGAAGGCCTCGGTGATCGTGACCTCGACCATCTGGCCGATCAGCCGGTCGCGGCTCGCCTGCGGCACGCCGGGCAGCGCGAAATTGACCACGCGGTTGTTCTCGGTGCGGCCGTGCAGCTCGTTCGGGTCCTTGCGCGCCGGGCCTTCGACCAGGATGCGCTGCACCGTGCCGACCATGCCGCGGCTGATGCGCTGCACGTTTTCCTCGATGGTCGCCTGCAGCCGTTGCAGACGGCGCAGCTTGACCTCGTGCGGCGTGTCGTCGTGCAGGTTGGCCGCGGGCGTGCCGGGGCGCGGGCTGAAGATGAACGAGAACGAGGTGTCGTAGCCGATCTCCTCGACCATCGCCATCAGCTTGTCGAAGTCGGCGTCGGTTTCGCCGGGAAAGCCGACGATGAAGTCCGACGACATCGACATGGTCGGCCGGATCGCGCGCAGCTTGCGGATGATGCTCTTGTATTCGAGCACGCTGTAGCCGCGCTTCATCGCCATCAGGATGCGGTCCGACGCGTGCTGCACCGGCAGGTGCAGGTGGTCGACCAGCTTCGGCACGCGCGCGTAGACGTCGATCAGCCGCGCGGTGAATTCCTTCGGATGGCTGGTGGTATAGCGGATCCGCTCGATACCGGGGATCTCCGCCACATATTCGATCAGCAGCGCGAAATCGGCGATCTCGCTGGTATCGCCCATGCGGCCGCGGTAGGCGTTGACGTTCTGCCCCAGCAGCGTGACCTCGCGCACGCCCTGGTCGGCCAGGCCCGCGATTTCGGCCAGCACGTCGTCGAAGGGGCGCGAGACCTCCTCGCCGCGGGTGTAGGGCACCACGCAGTAGCTGCAGTACTTCGAGCAGCCTTCCATGATCGAGACGAAGGCGCTCGGGCCTTCGACGCGCGCCGGCGGCAGGTGGTCGAACTTCTCGATCTCGGGGAACGAGATGTCGACCTGCGAATGGCCGCTCTGGCGGCGGCGCGCGATCATGTCGGGCAGCCGGTGCAGCGTCTGCGGGCCGAACACGACGTCGACATACGGCGCGCGCGAGACGATGGCCGCGCCTTCCTGGCTCGCCACGCAGCCGCCGACGCCGATCACCAGATCGGGTTTGGCGGCCTTCAGCGCCTTCATCCGTCCCAGTTCCGAGAACACCTTCTCCTGCGCCTTCTCGCGCACCGAGCAGGTATTGAACAGGATCACGTCGGCGTCTTCGGGATTGTCGGTCTTCTCCAGCCCCTGGCTGGCGTGCAGTACGTCGACCATCTTGTCGGAGTCGTACTCGTTCATCTGGCAGCCGTAGGTCTTGATGAAGACCTTCTTGACGGGCGTGGCGGGGGCCGCCGCAGGCTGGGTGGCCTCGGTGGCTTGGGGACGTGGATTCATGGTGCCGATCTCAGTGGTTGACCTGGGGGCATCGGATGCTTCAGGGGGCGGAACATGGCCTGCCGCGGCGGCCGGTGCTGGGCGGAATGCCAGGCGGGCGGGGCAAGGCGGGACAGCCCGCTATTCTACCCGCTCGGCTCATGGGGCGTCCGGTGCGAATGCGCCGAGGCTGATACACTACGGGCCTTCCGAACCTGGAGGCGGAGGCAGTCGTTCCGCTTCCCCGGCACCCCGCGTCCCGCCCATGCAGGCGATGACGGCGGCAGCCGGCCAGTCGCCACAATCCATGCCGGCCCCGACGATTGGCGCATCCGTGCGCAAGGGGCGGCCGAAACGAATTCCATGTCTTTTTCCGAACTAGGCTTGTCTGACAAGCTTGTCCGCGCCGTGGCGGAGCAGGGCTATACCACGCCCACGCCGATCCAGGCGCAAGCCATTCCCGCGATCCTGAAGGGCGGCGACCTGCTCGCCGGCGCCCAGACCGGTACCGGCAAGACCGCCGGCTTTACGCTGCCGATGCTGCAATTGCTGTCGCGCGCCGAGCCGCCGGCCCGCGGCGAACGGCCCCGCATCCGCGCGCTGGTGCTGACGCCCACGCGCGAACTGGCCGCGCAGGTCGAAGAGAGCGTGCGCAACTACGGCAAGTATTTGCGCCTGCGTTCGATGGTGATGTTCGGCGGCGTCGGCATCCATCCGCAGATCGATCAGCTCAAGCGTGGCGTCGATATCGTGGTGGCCACGCCGGGCCGTCTGCTGGACCACGTGGGCCAGCGCACCATCGACCTGTCGCATGTCGAGATGCTGGTGCTGGACGAGGCCGACCGCATGCTGGACATGGGCTTCATCCATGACATCCGCAAGATCCTGAACGTGCTGCCGCCCAAGCGGCAGAACCTGCTGTTCTCCGCGACCTTCTCCGACGAGATCCGCGCGCTGGCCGACCGCCTGCTCGACAATCCCGCGTCGATCGAGGTCGCGCGCCGCAACACCACGGCCGAGACCGTGGCGCAGCGCGTCTATGCGGTCGATCGCGAGCGCAAGCGCGAACTGCTGGCGCACCTGGTGCGCGAGCACGACTGGCACCAGGTGCTGGTCTTCACCCGCACCAAGCACGGCGCGAACCGGCTGGCCGAGCAGCTGAGCAAGGAAGGCCTGTCGGCGCTGGCGATCCACGGCAACAAGAGCCAGTCGGCGCGCACGCGCGCGCTGTCCGAGTTCAAGGCCGGCACGCTGCGGCTGCTGGTGGCGACCGACATCGCCGCGCGCGGCATCGATATCGACCAGCTGCCCTACGTGGTCAACTTCGACCTGCCGAACGTGCCGGAAGACTATGTGCACCGGATCGGCCGTACCGGCCGCGCCGGCGCCGAGGGCGAGGCGGTGTCGCTGGTCTGCGTCGACGAGCATGGCCTGCTGCGCGACATCGAGCGTTTGATCAAGCGCAAGCTCGAGCAGATCGTGCTGCCGGGCTTCGAACCGGATCCGACCATCGCGCCCGAGCCGATCCAGAAGGGCCGCCAGGCGCGCGGCCAGAATGGCGGCGGCGGACGGGGGCGTCCGCAGGGTGCCGGCAATCCTGGCGGCAATGGTGCCGGTAACGGTGCTGGCAATGGCGCCGGCAATGGTGCCGGTAAGGGCTCAGGCGCACCGTCGGGCGAGCGCCGTACGGAAGCGCGGCCGCCGCGCCAGCCCCGTCCCGCACGGCCGCAGGAAGCCGGCGCCGCGCCGCAGCGCAATGGCAAGCCGGGAGGCCACGCCAACGGCCAGGCGAAGGGCGGTGGCCGCCCGGCCGGCAATGGCGAACGTGCCCAGGCGGCGCCGCGCCCGGCGTCCGAGCCGAACGGTCCGTCGCGCAACCGCCGCCCCGGCCCGCAGGCCGCGCTGCTCGGCGGACAGCGTTCGCGGCAGGGGTCCTGACGCGCGCGGTGTCCTAAGCTAGCGCTTAGCCATGGTGATGTCGCCCGATTCCGCCGCCTCCCCGGACATTCCGTTCGCGGGACTGACGCCCGACCTGATCCTCGATGCGCTCGAGGTTGCCGGCTTCATGCCGGACGGCCGGCTGCTGGCGCTGAACAGCTACGAGAATCGGGTCTGGCAGGCGGGGGTCGAGGACGGCGCGCCGCTGGTGATGAAGTTCTATCGTCCCGGGCGCTGGAGCGACGCCGCCATCCTCGAGGAACATGCCTTCGTCCGGCAGCTTGCCGAGGCCGAGATCCCGGCCGTGCCGCCGCTCGACTGCGGCGGCAGCACGCTGCTGTCGCATGGGGGCTTTCGCTTCGCGGTATTCCCGCGCTGCGGCGGCCGCGAGCCAGAGCTCCATCGCGCCGACACGCTGGCCTGGCTCGGCCGTTTCATCGGCCGCATCCACGCCGTGGGCGCGGCCCAGCCCTATCTCCACCGGCCTGCGCTCGATGTCGAGACCTTCGGCGTGGCGCCGCGCGACTGGCTGCTGGCGCACGACTGCATCCCGGCCGATCTGCGGCCGGCCTGGCAGGCCGCGGCCGATCTCGCCATCGATGGGGTGCGGCGCTGCTACGAGCGCGCCGGCGACGTGGCGATGCTGCGGCTGCATGGCGACTGCCATCGCGGCAACCTGCTGTGGATCGAGGCCGATCAGGCCCGTGGCGGCAGCGCCGGGCCGCATTTCGTCGACTTCGACGACAGCCGGAGCGGGCCCGCGGTGCAGGACCTGTGGATGCTGCTGGAGGGGGACCGCGCCGCGATGCAGAGCCAGTTGGCCGATATCGTGGCCGGCTACGAGGACTTCGCCGAATTCCCGATGCGCGAACTGCATCTGGTCGAGGCGCTGCGCACGCTGCGCCTGCTGCACTACAGCGCCTGGCTGGCGAGCCGCTGGAACGATCCGGCCTTTCCGGCCGCGTTTCCGTGGTTCGGCACGGCGCGCTACTGGCAGGACCGCATCCTCGAACTGCGCGAGCAGATCGCGCTGATGGACGAGCCGCCGTTGTGGTCGGCTTGATCGCGGGTTAATCGCGAGTTGATCGCGACTGGATCGGCCGAGCTGCCGATCGTCCCGGGCGCCAGCGCGGCGCTCGTCACACTGTGGGCCTTGAATGGCCCGCATCATCAGGCCATCAGGCCATCACACCATCACGCCTTCTCCGGTGCCTTCACCAGGATCACCGGGCACGACGCATGCGCGACCACGCGGCCGGCGACCGAGCCCAGCACCGCGTCGAAGAACGAGCCGCGGCCATGGGTGCCGATCACGATGGCATCGGCGTTGACCGATTTGGCCAGCGCCACGATGCGGTCCGGCGGAAAGCCGCTGAGCGCATGCTTTTCCACGCGCAGCTGCGCGGCGGCCAGGATGTCGCAGACCGAGCGCATCGCCTTCTCGCTTTCCTCGCGATGCCAGTCGTCGATGGCGTCCTTGCTGACGAAGGCGCGGACCTGTCCGGTGACCTCCGGGGCGACGTGCACCACATGCACGGTCCGGTCGCCCTGCAGCAGCTTCCCTTCGGCGATAAAGCGGGCGGCGGCGTCGCTGAAGGCGGAGCCGTCGGTGGCGAGCACGATATGGGTCATGGCGAGGGTTCTCCTATCAGGGCCTTGCAGGCGTTGTCGACGGCCAGGCGGTCGGCGGAACGGCTGGCGTTGCCTTGCCTGGCTGAATTCATGATGGCAGCTAGGCGGCGATCTCGCCATGATTCCGGTCAAAAACTCGGCACTTCGCCCAATTCCATGCCTGATCCGGCACTTACTGCGACAGCAGCATCCCCGTAAAGGTCACCAGCCAGCCACTGGCGAGGCAGGCGCCGATCCACGCCGCCACGATCAGTGCATTGTCCCGAACGCTCATCGCTCGCTCCTTCGCTTCGTCACAACGGGCCGGCTCATTCGCCGATCGGCGCGGGGTAATCGCCGCGGGTGCCGGTACGGGCGCCCTCGCTGTAGACGTCGTGCGTGCGGGCGCCGTCCGCGTAGACGTTGAAGGCGCGCCCGCCATCGGCGAAGCGGTCCACCGAGCGGAACGTGTAGCCGTAGTCGTCGCCGGCATGCGAAGCGCGCACCGGCGCGGCGAACACGCTGTTCAGCGACAGCAGCGCGGTACCGGCGATGGCGGCGCTGAGAACCAGGCGGGTGGTGGTGATCTTCATGATTTTCTCCATTTGTTGAATTTTTGAGAATCGTTTTGCGGCCCGATGTCGTCAGCCGATGTGAGAAGAATAGGCTCACATCCGGGCGGTGACGCGACGCTGCCTCGTATCAGTTATTCAAAGTTTTTAACAATGCGAATGCGTGTGCCGCGCCGGCCTGGGCCTTGCCCACTCCGCGTGCCGGCGGGCATCGCATAGGCTGTTGCTTGCACTTTCGTTTCGGAGGGCCGAAGTGCGTGCCGGGAACCGTCGTTCCTTGTCCATTTCCTTCATTTCCGGACGCCCCGCTTGATAGGCTTCGCTCTCCCCACGGATGACCAACCTCTGATTGCGCTTTATGGCCCAACAGTTCGATTCGCAACTCGACGTTTCCATTCTTTCCGTCCTGCTTGACGACGGCGGTCCCCGGCGCTGGCTGAGCGCCGAGGACGTGGCGCGCGGCCTTGCCGCCCTCGGCGTCGCCGAACCGCCCGCCGAGGTGCTGCAGCAGCGGCTGGTGCTGCTGGTCGCCGACGGCTCGGCCGAGTGCCGCGCGCAGGGGCGCGGCCTGATGTGGCGCCGCGCCGAAGGTGCCGGCCGGATGCTCGCCAACGCCGGCACCTGGCTCAGCGACGAAGAGGCGCTGGCGCTGCAGGTGCTCAAAAGGTTCGCCGGCCGCCAGATCACGTCGGTGATGGCGACCCTGCTGCGGCCGTTGTTCGATGCCGCCGAGTCGCAACTGCGCCGGCGCAGCGGCGAGGGCGCCACCCGGCGGATCGCCTGGCATCGCAAGGTATCGGTGGTCGAGCGCAGTTCGCCGCTGGTGCCGCCGCGGCTGCGCGAGGTCGTGCTGCTGCCGGTACTGACCGCGGTGTTCGAGGAGCGTTGCCTGGAAGTCGTTTACCGGCCGCGCTTCGAGCCGGAGAGCAAGCGCGTGCTGATGCCGCTCGGGGTGGTCGAGAAGGCCGGCATGGTCTATCTGGTCGGACTGGAAGACGAGGACCCGGCGCCGCAATGCCTGCGGCTGGACCGCGTCCACGCGGCGCACGCGCTGAAGGAGCGCTTCATCTATCCCGACCATTTCTCGCTGGCCGACTACGTCGAGGAGGCGGCCGAATTCGGGCTGCACGGCGACGGCAATATCAAGCTGGCGGTGCGCTTCGCCAGGGGCTGCGGCGACATCGTGCGCGACGCGCCGATGGCGCCCGATCAGACCGAGGAGATTGGCCCCGACGGTTCGCTGGTGGTTCGCTGCACGGTGGAGATGGCCGACTGGCTGGTGCGCTGGCTGCGCTCGTTCGGGCCGCAGGTCGAGGTGCTGGAGCCGGTGGCGCTGCGCCGCGCGCTGGCGCTCGAGGTCAAGACGATGGCGCGGGCCTACTGCCGGAACTGAGGCGGGAACTGAGGCCGCAACTGAGGAGGCGGGGGATGGGGGGCTCCAGGCAGGCGCCCCGATCGGGACCCTGGAGGGCGGCGCCAAAACAAAAGGGGTCAGCTTGCGCTGACCCCTTCGAAATACTGGTGGCGAATCAGGGACTCGAACCCCGGACCTGCGGATTATGATTCCGTCGCTCTAACCGACTGAGCTAATTCGCCGACGAAGACCGCAATTATACGGGCCGCTGGATCGCTGTCAACACTTTTGTGCGGCCCTCCGGCATCCAAAGGCAAAAAAAACCGGCGGCCCTGCCGGACCGCCGGTTTCGCCGCCGGCATCGTAGCCGGCGGGGCGCGATCGAAGATCAGTCGCGCGCGTAGATGTCCACGTCCTTGGTCTCGCGGATGAACAGCGAGCCGACCACCAGCGTGATGCCGGCGATCACGATCGGGTACCACAGGCCGTAGTAGATGTTGCCGTTCTGCGCGACCAGGGCGAACGAGATGGTGGGCAGCATGCCGCCGAACCAGCCGTTGCCGATGTGGTAGGGCAGGGACATCGAGGTGTAGCGGATGCGAGTCGGGAACAGCTCGACCAGCATCGCGGCGATCGGACCGTAGACCATCGTCACGTAGATCACGAGGATCACCAGGATCACCAGCACCATCACCGTGTTCATCTCGGCGGGATCGGCCTTGGTCGGATAGCCGGCGGCCGTCATGGCCGAGGCGACTTCCTTCTTGAAGGCGTCGATCTTCGCCTTGCTGGCCGGATCGAAGCTGTGTCCCTGCGGCACCAGCGCGGCATTGAAGGCCGGGATCTCGCGATCGCCGATCTTGACGGTGGCGGTGGTGCCGGCCGGTGCCTCGACGACTTCATAGCTTGCCGACGACTGCGCCAGCGTGCGCTTGGCGATGTCGCAGGAGCTGCGGAAGTCGATCTCGCGGGCGATCGGGCTGCCCTGGAACGAGCACTGCTTCGGATCGGCGGTGACGACGATCTGGGCCGACTGCTGGGCGCGCTCGAGCGCCGGGTTGGCGTAGTGGGTCAGCGCCTTGAACAGCGGGAAGTAGGTCAGCATCGCCAGCGCGCAGCCGGCCATGATGATCCACTTGCGGCCGATCTTGTCCGACAGCACGCCGAAGAACACGAAGAACGGCGTGCCGATCACCAGCGCGCCGGCGATCAGCAGGTTGGCGGTCTTGGCGTCGACCTTCAGCACCTGGGTCAGGAAGAACAGCGCGTAGAACTGGCCCGTGTACCAGACCACGGCCTGGCCGGCGGTCAGGCCCACCAGCGCCAGGATCACGATCTTCAGGTTGCGCCATTGGCCGAACGATTCCGTCAGCGGCGCCTTCGAGGTCTTGCCCTCGGACTTCATGCGCTGGAACGCCGGCGATTCGGCCATCGACAGCCGGATGTAGACCGACATGCCGAGCAGCACGATCGACAGCAGGAACGGAATGCGCCAGCCCCAGACCTCAAAGTCCGGACCGGTCAGCTGACGGCACACCAGGATCACGATCAGCGACATGAACAGGCCGAGCGTGGCCGTGGTCTGGATCCAGGACGTGTACGAGCCGCGCTTGCCGTGCGGCGCATGTTCGGCGACGTAGGTCGCCGCACCGCCGTACTCGCCGCCGAGCGCGAGGCCCTGCAGCATCCGCAGCGCGATCAGGATGATCGGGGCGGCCCAGCCGATGGTGGCATAGCTGGGCAGCAGGCCGACGATGAACGTCGACACGCCCATGATCAGGATCGTCACCAGGAAGGTGTACTTGCGGCCGATCATGTCGCCGAGCCGGCCGAACACCAGCGCGCCGAACGGCCGCACGATGAAGCCGGCGGCAAAGGCGAGCAGCGCGAAGATGAAGGCCGAGGTCGGATCGAGGCCGGCGAAGAACTGCTTGGCGATGATCGCCGCCAGCGAACCGTACAGATAAAAGTCGTACCACTCGAACACCGTGCCGAGCGACGAGGCGAGAATGACCTTCCTCTCCTCGCGCGTCATCGGCGCATTCTGCGCACTGCCTCCCGGCACTGCGACATTCTGGGCGTTAGCCATTTTGTCTCCTCCTACTGTTCAGGGGTCCTTTCGCACGGCCGCGCTACGCGGGCGGCAACGCCGCGTACCGGCGGAGGCCGTCGAATGTGTGTGGATTCTGGGAGGCGAAACTTACGGTGTTCTGACAGCAAAGGGCGCGCGGGCGCCCTTATTGCTCGGGGTATACGCTAGCGTCGCGCGGCGGCCGAACTCGCCTTCCGCCGGCCGCAGCGATGTTGCGATGCGGGATGCCAGGGCGCGCGATCAGGCGGCGATTGCGCGCTGCGCGCGGTACGCAGGGCCGCGGCGTTCAGCGGTGCCGCGCAGCATCGCCATCGTCGGCGTGCGCGGCGTCGTCGGCCGGCATGTCGGTCGGCACCTGCGCCGGCTCGCCGATCTCGCCAACCTCACGATCGGCCCGGTTCATGCGCCAGGCATAGGCGGCGGCCATCAGCACGTACAGGATCAGCAAGCCTTGTGCACCGGCCCAGAACGAGAAGGGCCAGCCGAAGAAGTCGAAGCGCAGCTCGCGCGCGAACCAGCTGACGCCGAACGTGCCGGCAAACCACAGGGTCAGCAGCACCGCGGTCCAGCGCAGGTTGGTGCGCCAGGCCGCCGCGGCGCGCTGCTGGCGCGCAAGCCGGACCGGATCGGGCGCGTTCATGCCGCCTCCCCGGGCGCCGGACGGCGCAGCGTGACGCGCAGCCGCGCCCCGGCCAGGCGCGGCTGCTGCTGGTAGACGTGGTCCTCGATGGCGACGTCGCCGCCATGCTGCTGCACGATCTCGCGCACGATCGCCAGGCCCAGCCCGCTGCCCTCGGTGCTGGTGCCCAGCACGCGATAGAAGCGCTCCATTACGCGCGGGCGCTCGGCCGGCGGAATGCCGGGCCCGGTGTCCTCCACGTCCAGATAGGCGAACGGCTCGAACGGATCGGCGCTGACGCGCACGGTGGCGTGGCCTCCCGGCGGCGTGTAGCGGATCGCGTTGTCGAGCAGGTTGTTCAGCATCTCGGTCAGCATCAGGCGGTTGCCCTGGACCATCACCGGATGGTCGGACGCATCGAGCCCCAGGTCGATGCGCTTGGCCCAGGCCTGCGGCAGCCAGTCCTTGACGACCTCGCGCGCCAGCGCGGCCAGGTCGAGCGGCGCCATGTTGCCGCTGCCGGCGAAGTTCTCCATGCGCGCCAGCGACAGCAGCTGCGTGACCAGATGCGCGGTGCGCTGCGAACTGCCGGCGATCTGCGCCAGCGATTTGCGCAGTTCCTCGGGCGACTGCTCGCGCTGCGCCAGTTCGGCCTGCATGCGCAGCCCGGCCAGCGGCGTCTTCATCTGGTGCGCGGCATCGGCGATGAAGCGCTTCTGCGTCTGCACCGATTGATCGAGCCGCTCGAGCAGCTCGTTGAACGAGGCGACCAGCGGCGTGATCTCCTGCGGCGCGGCCTGTTCGTCGATCGGGCTGGTGTCGCCCGGATTGCGCGCGCGAATGCGCTGCTGGATCGCGGTCAGCGGCGCCAGCCCGCGCGACAGCCCGAACCACACCAGCAGCACCGCCAGCGGCAGGATCACGAACTGCGGCAGGATCACGCCCTTGATGATCTCGTTGGCCAGCCGCGCGCGCTTGTCGAGCGTCTCGGCGACCTGCACCAGCACCGGATGGCCGCCCGGCACCGCCGGCATCTCGACATAGGTATACGCCACGCGCACGTCGTTGCCGGCGACCTGGTCGTCGCGCAGCGACACCAGCCCGGCGTGGCCGCGGTCTTCCTCGACCGGCAGCGGCAGGTCGCGATCGCCCGCCACCAGCTCGCCGCGCGTGCCGACCACCTGGTAGTAGACCGCGTCGGTCTCGTCGGCGCGCAGGATCTCGCGGGCCGACAGCGGCAGCTGCAGCGTCACGCCGCCGTTGACCTCGCGCACCTGCTGCGACAGCACGATCGCGCTCGATTCGAGCGCGCGATCGTAGGGCCCGTTGGCGATCGACTTGGCGACCAGATAGGTGACCGCGATGCTCAGCGGCCACAGCAGCAGCAGCGGCGCCAGCATCCAGTCGAGGATCTCGCCGAACAGCGAGCGCGGCGAAGCGTGCGCGGCGTCGTCTTCCAGATGGGGCAGCGCGTCGGCCAGCATCTCGTCGCTGACCTCGTCCTCGGCGCTGGGTGCGGAGGCGGCGCGGCGGCGCGCGTCGGTCGGCGCCGGCGGAGGGCGTTTCCAGGGCAGGCGCAGCGGATACATGCGTAGGGCGCGAAGGAGCGGGGCGGCCGGTGGCCGGGCAGGGTGGAAGAGAAAGCCGCGGCGTCGCTGGCGTCGGTGTCGGTATCGGTGTCGGCGTCGGTGTGGATGTCGCCGTCTGCTCGATCAGGGGTGCGCCGTGGCCGCAGCCGGCTGGAATTTCTCCAGGCAGTAGCCGAGTCCGCGCACGGTGGCGATGCGGATGCCGCCGACCTCGATCTTCTTGCGCAGCCGATGCACGTAGACCTCGATCGCGTTGTTGCTGACCTCCTCGCCCCATTCGCACAGATGGTCGACCAGCTGCTCCTTCGACACCAGCCGGCCGGAGCGGGTCAGCAGGATCTCCAGCAGGCCGACCTCGCGGGCCGACAGGTCCAGCATCTGGTCGTTCAGGTAGGCGATGCGGCCGACCTGGTCGAACGCGAGCGGACCATGCCGCATCAGCGTCGCGCCGCCGCCGGTGCCGCGCCGCACCAGCGCGCGCACGCGCGCCTCCAGTTCGGACAGCGCGAAGGGCTTGGCCATATAGTCATCGGCGCCCAGGTCCAGGCCCTTGACCCGCTCGTCGACGCTGTCGGCCGCGGTCAGGATCAGCACCGGCACCATCGCGCCGCGGGCGCGCAGCCGCTTGAGCACCTCGAGCCCCGGCATGCGGGGCAGCCCCAGATCGAGAATGACCAGGTCGTAGGCCTGCGTCGACAGCGCCGAATCGGCTTCCATGCCGTTGGCGACATGATCGACCGCATAGCCGGAATGGCGCAGGGAACGGGTCAGGCCGTCGGCCAGCACGTCGTCGTCTTCGGCAATCAGAATGCGCATGGTGGTCTCCCCTGGCCTGGCAGGCGTGCGCTGGCGGGCGCCGCTCCCCGTGTCGTCCCGATCGGCATGCGCACTATGGGATGAAATGGGGCTTGCCAAGCATACTGTTTTTTTATACAGTACCCGCTGATTCCAGGCGGGCGCATGGGGCTGGATCGCAACCGAGGCCACGCGTCGGAAATCGCGCCGGTCAACCGGGCATTTTTGAGCCGATGCTGATTCACGGCTGCCATGCTCCGCCTCTAGAATGCGTTGCCGCAGCGCGCTCCGACGATGCAGACCGCCGGGGTGGCGCGGGTCGGGCGCGTGGGTCTGCGTAACGAGTGGCCGCACAATATCGGCTTCGAATAGCAGGCGGCGCGCCGCATGCGGCCTATTTATACACCATTGACGGAAGGACGACCATGGATGACGGCAAGAAGGCAGCTGGCGTGAGCGCCGAGAAGCAGAAGGCGCTGGCCGCCGCGCTGGCGCAGATCGAGAAGCAGTTCGGCAAGGGCTCGATCATGCGGATGGGCGATGGCGAGGTCGAGCAGGATATCCAGGTCGTGTCGACCGGCTCGCTGGGCCTGGATGTCGCGCTGGGCGTCGGCGGCCTGCCGCGCGGCCGGGTCGTCGAGATCTACGGCCCGGAATCGTCGGGCAAGACCACGCTGACGCTGCAGGTGGTCGCCGAGATGCAGAAGCTGGGCGGCACCTGCGCGTTCGTCGATGCCGAGCACGCGCTGGACGTCAACTACGCCAGCAAGCTGGGCGTCAACGTCGGCGACCTGCTGATCTCGCAGCCGGACACCGGCGAACAGGCGCTGGAAATTACCGACGCGCTGGTGCGCTCCGGCTCGGTCGACCTGATCGTGATCGACTCGGTCGCGGCGCTGGTGCCGCGGGCCGAAATCGAAGGCGAGATGGGCGACGCGCTGCCGGGCCTGCAGGCCCGCCTGATGAGCCAGGCGCTGCGCAAGCTGACCGGCACCATCAAGCGCACCAACTGCCTGGTGATCTTCATCAACCAGATCCGCATGAAGATCGGCGTGATGTTCGGCTCGCCGGAAACCACCACGGGCGGCAACGCGCTGAAGTTCTACGCCTCGGTCCGCCTCGACATCCGCCGCATCGGCTCGATCAAGAAGGGCGACGACGTGATCGGCAACGAGACCAAGGTCAAGGTGGTCAAGAACAAGGTGTCGCCGCCGTTCCGCGAGGCCTTCTTCGACATCCTGTACGGCCAGGGCATCTCGCGCCAGGGCGAGATCATCGACCTCGGCGTGGACGCCAAGATCGTCGAGAAGTCGGGCGCCTGGTACAGCTACAACGGCGAGAAGATCGGCCAGGGCAAGGACAATGCGCGCGAATTCCTGCGCGAGAATCCCGATATCGCCAACGAAATCGAGAACAAGGTCCGCGCCGCCCTCGGCGTGGTGCCGATGAACGGCACGCCGGCGCTGGCGGAAGAGTAAAGGGCCAGCAGAGCCAGGGGCGTCCCGGACCGCCCGGCTGTCATCTCTCTCCAAGGGTGTTCTCCCTCTCCCCCTCAGGGGGGAGAGGGTCGGGGAGAGGGGGTGGTTTCCATGCGCGGTAGCATGCCAAGCGCCCCTTGCCCTCTCCCCGGCCCCTCTCGCGCAAGCGGGAGAGGGGAGTCCTCCCGAGCATCGCGATCGCGCTACATCCCAAGCCGTCTTCATGCCCCGTCCCCCGCTGTCCCTGAAAGCGCGCGCGGTCGGCTACCTGTCGCGCCGCGAGCATAGCCGCGCGGAGCTGGCGCGCAAGCTGGCGCCGCATGCCGAGTCGCCGGAGGAACTGGAGCGCCTGCTCGATACGCTCGAGCGCGAGAACTGGCTGTCGAACGCCCGCTTTGCCGAGAGCCTGGTGCACCGGCGCGCCAGCCGCTATGGCGCTTCCCGCGTCATGCAGGAAGCCCGCACCCACCAGCTCGACGGCGAGCAGCTGGCCGACCTGCAGCAGCAGTTGCGGGCCACCGAACTGGAGCGCGCGCGAGAGGTCTGGCGCAAACGCTTCGGCGTCGCGCCGGCCACGCCGGAGGAGAAGGCCAGGCAGCTGCGCTTCCTGACGGCACGCGGCTTTTCCCAGGCGGCGATCAGCCGGGTGATCCGCGACGCCGACCTGCCGCCGGACGAGCAGCCCGAGTGATGGTTCGAATGAACGGCGTGCCGGATCGGCCCAGAGGCAGAGTGTGATGCGAACGCCCCGGTAGCCCGATCATCCGTGCCGACAATCCGGCCCGACACTGCACACATCCGGGTATGTCCGGCCAATGTAGTTCGGCATGTTAAACTCCACGAGTTTTCCGCAAGCGTGCCGCGAATTCGTGCGCCCGCAGCAAATCGCCTTCAGGCGCCGGTTCCGCCGCGCCTTCCCTTGTCACAGCCTGGTGCCATGCCGCTTTCCGCCCCCGTCAATCGCGCCCTGCGTCATCGCCGCGCCATCACGGCCGAGGCGTATCTCCGCGAAGACGGCCTGTGGGACATCGAGGCCCGGCTCACCGACACCAAGCCCCGCGACATTCCGCTCGCAGGCGGCGGCGTGCGGCCAATCGGCCAGCCGCTGCACGACCTGTGGCTGCGCGTGACCATCGACCTGCGCATGAACGTGGTCGACGCCGAGGCCTGCTCGGACTGGGTTCCCTATCCCGGCCACTGCGACACCATCGGCCCGGCCTACCGCCAGCTGATCGGCCTGAACCTGATGAAGGGCTTCCGCAAGGCCGTGCGCGAGCGCCTGGGCGGCGTGGCCGGCTGCACCCATCTGACCGAGCTGGCCGGAATCCTGCCGACGACGGCGATCCAGGCCTTTGCTGGCGACGTCTTCAAGATTCGCGACGGCGCCAGCGACGACAGCAATCCCGAACCGCCCTATCAGCTGCATGGCTGCCATGCGCTGCACTTCGAAGGGGAAGTGGTTCGCCAGTTTTACCCGCGCTGGTACGGACACCAGCCGAAACCGAGAGTCCGGGCCGATGCGCCCGCGGCCTCGCCGCCGCAGTCACCGCGGGCCCCGCAGGCGATTGCCGACGACGACGGCGCCGCCTCGCACCGGTCCACCGGAACGTCCGGGTGAGGTGCCGGGGTCCCCACCGAGATCTCGACCTCTCCCGCTTCATCACCACGCTTTACTACCCGGCTTTTCTACCCATTTACGCCTACCCGAAAGGAAACACGCATGAATATCCATGAGTACCAAGGCAAGGAAATCCTGCGCAAATACAATGTGCCGGTTCCGCGCGGTATCCCCGCATTCTCGGTCGAAGAAGCGCTGAAGGCGGCCGAACAGCTTGGCGGCCCGGTGTGGGTCGTCAAGGCGCAGATTCACGCCGGCGGCCGCGGCAAGGGTGGCGGCGTCAAGGTGGCCAAGACCCTGGACGAGGTCAAGACCTACGCCAGCAACATCCTGGGCATGCAGCTGGTCACGCACCAGACCGGTCCGGAGGGCAAGAAGGTCAATCGCCTGCTGATCGAAGAAGGCGCCGACATCAAGAAGGAACTGTACGTCAGCCTGGTCGTCGACCGCGTGTCGCAGAAGGTCGCGCTGATGGCCTCGAGCGAAGGCGGCATGGACATCGAGGAAGTCGCCGCGCAGACCCCCGAGAAGATCCACACGCTGATCATCGAGCCGTCGGTCGGCCTGACCGACAAGGATGCCGACGACATCGCCCGCAAGATCGGCGTGCCCGACGCCAGCGTGCCGCAAGCGCGCCAGGCGCTGCAGGGCCTGTACAAGGCGTTCTGGGACACCGACGCCTCGCTGGCCGAAATCAACCCGATGATCCTGACCGGCGACGGCAAGGTGATCGCGCTCGACGCCAAGTTCAACTTCGACTCGAACGCGCTGTTCCGCCACCCGGAAATCGTCGCCTACCGCGACCTGGACGAAGAAGATCCGGCTGAAATCGAAGCGTCGAAGTTCGACCTGGCCTACATCTCGCTCGACGGCAACATCGGCTGCCTGGTCAACGGCGCCGGCCTGGCGATGGCCACCATGGACACCATCAAGCTGTTCGGCGGCGAGCCGGCCAACTTCCTCGACGTGGGCGGCGGCGCCACCACCGAGAAGGTGACCGAGGCCTTCAAGCTGATGCTGAAGAACCCGAACGTGCAGGCCATCCTGGTCAACATCTTCGGCGGCATCATGCGCTGCGACGTGATCGCCGAAGGCGTGATCTCGGCGTCGAAGGCGGTGCAGCTGGGCGTGCCGCTGGTCGTCCGCATGAAGGGCACCAACGAAGACCTGGGCAAGAAGATGCTGGCCGAGTCGGGCCTGCCGATCATCTCCGCCGACACCATGGAAGAAGCGGCCCAGAAGGTGGTGGCCGCGGCCGCGGGCAAGTAAGGAGCAGTCTGGCTACCGGTAAAAATACTGTCGTCCCCGCGTATGCGGGGACCCAGCGTCTTCCCCTGCTATCGTGCGCGACGCCTATTTCGTTTATATGCTGGCAAGTCAGCGAAACGGAACGCTATACACGGGCGTCACGTCGGATTTGTTGAAGCGGGTTTGGGAACACAAGGAAGGCCTGGTCGACGGTTTCACGAAGCAGTACGGCGTCAAGCAGTTGGTCTGGTACGAGGTGCACTCGTCTGCGGAAGCAGCGATTACCCGGGAAAGCAGATCAAGAAATGGCGGCGTGACTGGAAGCTGAGATTGATCGAAGACAGCAATCCCTACTGGAACGACCTGTACGCAGGCCTGACTGCATAAGACACTGGGTCCCCGCCTTCGCGGGGACGACGGAAAGGAAACGCAAATGAGCATTCTGATCAACAAAGACACCAAGGTCATCACCCAAGGTATTACCGGCAAGACCGGCCAGTTCCACACCCGTGGCTGCCGCGACTACGCCAACGGCAAGAACGCGTTCGTTGCCGGCGTGAACCCGAAGAAGGCCGGCGAGGACTTCGAGGGCATTCCCATCTACGCGAGCGTCAAGGAAGCCAAGCAGCAGACCGGCGCGACCGTGTCGGTGATCTACGTTCCGCCCGCCGGTGCCGCCGCCGCGATCTGGGAAGCCGTCGACGCCGATCTGGACCTGGTGGTCTGCATCACCGAAGGCATCCCCGTGCGCGACATGATGGAAGTCAAGGACCGCATGCGCCGCGAAAACAAGAAGACGCTGCTGCTCGGACCGAACTGCCCGGGCCTGATCACGCCGGACGAAATCAAGATCGGCATCATGCCTGGCCACATCCACAAGAAGGGCCGCATCGGCGTGGTGTCGCGCTCGGGCACGCTGACCTATGAAGCCGTGGGCCAGCTGACCGCGCTGGGCCTGGGCCAGTCGTCGGCCGTCGGCATCGGTGGCGACCCGATCAACGGTCTGAAGCACATCGACGTGATGAAGATGTTCAACGACGATCCGGATACGGATGCCGTCGTGATGATCGGCGAGATCGGCGGTCCGGACGAGGCCAACGCCGCCTACTGGATCAAGGACAACATGAAGAAGCCGGTGGTCGGCTTCATCGCCGGCGTCACGGCGCCTCCGGGCAAGCGCATGGGCCACGCCGGCGCGCTGATCTCGGGCGGTGCCGACACGGCGCAGGCCAAGCTGGAGATCATGGAGTCCTGCGGTATCAAGGTCACCAAGAATCCGTCGGAAATGGGCCGTCTGCTGAAGTCGATCCTGTAATACGGATCGGGACCGGTCCCGCCGGTCCGATCGGCCGGCGCCGCGTTTCCACGGCGGTGTCCCAAAGGCAATGCCCTCGCGCCCTGCGAGGGCATTGTCGTTTTGGCGCCACTGGAGCAGCCAATAGATCATTTTCTGATGTATTTGCCGGTTTGTTGAAATCAAAACGAAAGGTTGCTGCGGTACATCTCCATGTCTTGGGCGTCAGACATCCGAAACGCCGCAGTCGCGCCGTGCGCAGGCCCCCGCGCCGACGTTCCTGACACCCCGTCTTCATTCCAATTCCAATATCGACTTCGAGGAGCCACGCAGTGGAATTGCTGTCGTCCACCACGTTCTGGATCGCACTGGGATCCATCATCCTGACCAATATCGTGCTGTCCGGCGACAACGCCGTCGTGATCGCGCTGGCCTCGCGCAACCTGCCGCCCGCGCAGCAGAAGCGCGCGATCTTCTGGGGCAGCGCCGCCGCGATCATCATGCGGGTGGTGCTGACCGTCGCCGCGGTCAAGCTGCTGAGCCTGCCGTACCTGAAGATCGTCGGCGCGATCCTGCTGGTCTATATCGGCGTGCAGCTGCTGACCGGCGATGACGGCGACGAAGGCCACGACGCCAAGGACAATATCTGGGCCGCGATCCGCACCATCCTGATCGCCGACCTGGTGATGTCGCTGGACAACGTGGTGGCGGTCGCCGCCGCGGCGCAGAAGGGGCCCGAGGGCAGCCAGCTGCTGTTGCTGGTGGTCGGCCTGGGCCTGTCGATTCCGCTGATCGTGTTCGGCAGCACGCTGCTGCTGAAGGTGATGGAACGCTTCCCGGTGATCATCGTCGCCGGTGCCGCGCTGCTCGGCTATCTGGCCGGCGAGATGCTGGTCAGCGATCCGGTCGACGCCGCCTGGTTCGAAGTCCATGTGCCGCACGCCCACCTGGTGTTCGGCGCGGTTGGCGCGATCCTGGTGGTCGTGATCGGCAAGCTGATGCAGAAGCGCGGCGCGCGGACCGCCTGACGCCACGCGCGGCCGCGCTGCCCTGCGGGGATGCGGCCATGCGAAACGAGCCCGGCACGCCTTGGCGTTGCCGGGCTTTTTTCATGGCGCACTTCGTCGAAGCGAACCCTGCGCGCGAGCGCTGGGCGCAGCGCCCCGACGCCAAATTTTGTGAACGGGCGGCATAGCGCGCTCGGCCGGCTCGATACTGTCGGCCTTCGTACCGTTCGGGAGACGCTCCATGCCAGTCGCCGCTCGCTTGCCGCAGGGCCGCCGCGCCGATCGCGCCCATCGCCCCCATCGCCCCCATCGCGGCTTCACGCTGATCGAACTGATGGTGGTGGTCGCCATCATCGGCATCCTGGCCGCGATCGCGGTGCCGCAATATCGGGACGATACAATTCGGGCCAGGCTGTCGAGCGTGCTGACGGCGGCAGCGCCGTTGAAGATGGCGGTCAGCCTGTGCGCGCAGGAAGCGGGCGGCGTGCTGGACGATTGCAATGGCGACAATGCGGCCGCGGCGATCCCGCGGTTCGCGCCGAACCGCGAAATCGCGCAGGCCACCGTCAGCGGCCCGGGCGTGATCACGCTGACGCTGGCCGCCAGCGGACTGGGAGCCGGCGTCGACGGCAGGGACATCACGCTGCGGCCATCGGTCAACGCGACCTCGGTCAGCTGGGAGATCGCCACCACGATCGAGAACGCGGTCGCCAGGCAGTATGTCCTCAGGAACAGCCAGTCGCCGGCCGATACATCGCAGGCGAGGGCGTAGTCGGGTAGTGGCGCCGGTGTCATCGCGGACGACGCCAACCATGCCCGGCTGCGCAACGATCATCTCGGCGACGCGCCCATGGGCACGTCGCCTTCGTCGGGAATCGAATGTGAATTTGCGCAGGAACATTGCGCTGGAGTGCGCGTGCCCGCTGTTGGCGATGGCCGTCGCGTTGCCGCCGCTGGTGTCCAGACATACGTTGCCGCTGGCGACCTTCTACGGCGAGTGGGCGTCGGCGCTGGCCTTCGTCGCGCTGGTGCTGTGGTCGGCGACCTTGCGTCCGCCGGCACCAGCCACGGGTACTGCCGCCGCTGACTTTGCCACTACCACGCCCACCTCGCCCACCTCGCCCACCTCGCCCGGCGGCATCCCGCTGGTGACCGCATTCTGCCTGTGGCTGATCGCGCTGGGCGCGGGCGCCACGCTGGCCGGCCAGCCTGACGTGACGGGCAGCCGCGGCCTGACGCTGGCTGCCTTGCTGCTCGGCGCGGGCACCATCTGGGCCGGCCATCGCTATCGCCGCGCGCTCGATGCGGACGCGGTGCTGACCGCGGTCGCCACGGCTTGGCTGGCGGCCGGGCTGTTCGGCACGCTGGCCCAATGGGTGCAATTGTTCCGGCTCGAGGACGACAGCCTGGGGCTCGTGTCCGACTACTTCTACGAGACCAACCGCCGGTTGTGGGGCAATCTGAACCAGCCCAACCACCAGGCGACCGTCCACGGCCTCGCGCTGGCGGCGTCGGTCTGGCTGGCCTCGCGCGGCAAGCTGCGTGCGGTGCCGTGGCTCGTCGCGGTGGCGCTGATCGAAAGCGGCGTCGTGCTGTCCGGCTCGCGCACCGGCGTGCTGCATGTCGGGCTGGCCGCCTGCTATGCGCTGGTCGCGGCCTGGCTGGCGCGCTCGGCGGAGGATGCGCCATCGGCGTCGGCATCGAGACGCTGGAGCCTGCGCGGTCCCGCCGGGCTGGTGTTCGCCGCCGCGGCGCTGGTCGCGATGCTGATGTTGCTGCAACCGGCCATCAAGGCGGCGGGGCAGGCGTTCGGGTGGTCGCTGTTCGACACCATGGCCCAATTGCAGGCCGGCGACCAGATCTCCGCGCGCGGCGCGCTGTGGTCGCACGCGTGGGCGATGTTCGTCGCGCATCCGTGGTTCGGCGTCGGCTGGGGCGAATTCGGCTGGGCACAGTTCGAACAGCTGGCGCGGCTGGGCATCGTCGTCGAGATGTCGCTGCATGCGCACAACGCCGTGCTGGACCTGCTCGCCAAGACCGGCGTCGTCGGCACCGCCGGTGTCGCGGTGTTCCTTGCCGCATGGCTGTGGCGCGTGGTGCGCGCGCGGCTGTGGCGGGCCGATACGGCCGAGCGCGCCCGCACTGCAGCGGCGCTGACCTGGCTGGCGATGCTGTGCGCGCATTCGATGCTCGAGTACCCGCTGCACTATCTGTATTTTCTGCTGCCCTTCTGTTTCCTGCTGGGATGGCTCGAGCCGGCCGCGCTGACGGTGGCCCGGATGCCGCGCGCGCTGGCGACGGCCGGCTCCGCGGTGGTCGGCGTAGCAGCCGCGCTGGTGCTCGCGACCATGTGGCAGGACTACCGCCGCGTCGAGGCCCGCGAGTACGCCAGTTCGGCGCGGGTCGACACGTTGCCGGCGCCGAAGCTGTGGTTCGGCCAGCATGCGGAGGCCCACCGGGCCGAACTGGCTCCGCTGACTGCCGACGGCGCCGATGCTTGGCTGCCGCCACACATCGCCGCGCTCCACCTGTTGCCGACACCGACGATGATCGCGCGCGGGGCCTGGCTGCTGGCGCTGAACGGCGAGCCGGAGCGGGGCCGCGAATGGCTGGAGCGGCTGCGCTACTACTATCGCGGCGACGAGGCCGACCAGTTCGCGCGGGTCGCCGGCTATTGCGACGGCGTCGGCGCCACCCGTCGGCCGCAGGAATTCTGCGAGTGGGTCCGGCAACACCAGGCCGCCGGACCGATACCGCGGTAGGGCGGTAGCCGAAAGGGGGAATGCCGCGCTGCGGCAAGCGGCGGAGGCCGCCGTTTCCGTAGAAGCACGGGTCTGCGGCATTTCATCCGTCGGCACGATTTGTCACGCCAGTTCCGGCCCATAGACTCGCCCGGTGCCTGTGTCACACGGGAGGGACGAATGCGGATTGGCAAGCGCGGGATTCTGACGGCGGCTGTGCTCGCGCTGGTGGCCGTCATCACCACCGAGGTGCTGGCGCGCGCCGGCCTTGGGCTGGGCGATCCGCCGCTGTATCAGGCCGACCCCGAAATCGAATACCTGCTCAAGCCCAACCAGCGCGTGAAGCGCTTCGGCCATCGCTATGTGGTCAACCGCTTCGGCATGCGCTCGGAGGATTTCGAGCCGAAGAAGCGCGCTCCCGGCGAGCGGCGCGTGCTGGTGTTCGGCGATTCGGTCGTCAACGGCGGCGCGCAGGTCGACCAGGGCCGGTTGGCCACCGAGCAACTGCGCGCGCGGCTGGGGCAGGACGGCAAGGTGGCGACCGTCGGCAACGTCGCCGCGTTCAGCTGGGGGCCGGGCAACTGGCTGGCCTATGCGCGGCGCTTTGGCTTTCTCGACGCCGATACCGCGATCATCGTCGTCAACGGCGCCGACTATGGCGATGTGCCGACCTTCGCGCCGCTGCGGCAGGACACCCACCCGTCGCAACCGCCGCTGTCGGCGCTGGTGGAGGGTGCCACCCGCTATCTGCCCGCCTATCTGGGACTGGACCAATCGTCGGGACCGCCGCGCGAATCGACCGATGCCGACCGCGCCGCCTCGCTGCGCGATCTGGCGGAGTTGATCGTGATGGCGAAGCGCGCCGGCCTGCAGGTCCGGCTGGTGCAGCACTACGAGCGCCACGAACTGGACGGCGCCGGCCTGCCCGCCGGTCTGGAAGCCTTCTCGCGGCTGTGCGAGGAATACGAGGTGCCGATCGTCAGCATGCGCGACGCAGAGCGCCGGGCGCGCGACGTGGCCTATCTCGACGAGATCCACCTGAGCCCGGAAGGGCAGGATCTGCTCGCCGACGCGCTGCTGGCCGCGGCCAATCTGCCGGCCGGTGGCCGCAACGTCGCCGCTTCCGGCCTGCGCCACTAGCGCCGAGGCGCGGCGCGCATGCCCGGGGCACGACTGCGCGCGATGCCGCGCGCCGGCCCGTACCGTCCTGACGCCTCCTGACTCCTCCTGACGCCCTTACGGTTTCTTACCGGCCCTTACCGGCTCTTCACTGCGCTACCCAATCCCCCGACTTGCCGCCATGCTTCTCCAGCAGGCGGATGTCGCCCATCACCATGCCGCGGTCGGCGGCCTTGCACATGTCGTAGATCGTCAGCAGCGCGACCTGCACGCCAGTCAGCGCTTCCATTTCGACGCCGGTCTGTCCGCGCGTCTCGGCGCGCACGGTGCAGCGCACGCTGCTGGCCGCCTCGTCGAGCGCGAAGTCGAGCGCGACCTTGGTCAGCGCCAGCGGATGGCACAGCGGAATCAGGTCGGCGGTGCGCTTGGTGGCCATGATGCCGGCGATCCGCGCGATGCCGAGCACGTCGCCCTTCTTTGCGGTGCCGTCGCGGACCAGCGCGAAGGTCTGCGGCGCCATCGTGATGGTGCCGGTCGCGATCGCCACGCGGTGGGTGGCGTCCTTGCCGCCGACATCCACCATGTGTGCCTGGCCGGCGGTATCGAAGTGAGTGAGCTTGCTCATGGTTGGCGTCGCAGGGTTCGGGGTGGAAGCGAGAGAGGACCGAGGGAAACGAGGGAAACCGAGGGAATTCTGGAAAGGCCGGACAGCGCGGCAGGCGCGGCGGCGGGCGCGGAACGGTCGCGCCAGGCCGCTATCATAGCAACATGCTGATTTTCCGCCCCGTCGCCCGGCCCGTTCCGCCCGCCGATGCTTGCGCCGATGCTTCCGCCGATGCTTGCGCCGCCGGACGCCCACGCGCGACGCCCGAATCGCGCCATGCCGGTCCCCGCCATCCGGCGCTGCGTCGCCCGCTGGCCGCGCTGCTGATGCTGGCGCTTGCCACGCCCGCCTGGCCCCAGGCCGCCTCGGCGCCGGCGGGCAAGGCAGTGCCCTCGATCGCGCCGGCGCTGCCGGGCCTGGGCGGTGACGCCAGCGATCAGGTCTACGACAACCTGAACCGCAGCGTGAAGGCCGGACAGCGGTCCGACTTCGGCCTGCGCAGCGGCAATCCGGTGGTCGAGAGCAACGGCATCCAGCTGCCGGACATGGGCGATCCGTCGACCGCGGCGCTGTCGCCGGACATGGAGAAGCGGCTGGGCGACCGCATCATGCGCGACATCCGCCGCGATCCGCAGTACGTCACCGATGCGCTGCTGGCCGATTATCTGAACGCGCTCGGCTACAAGCTGATCCAGGCCGCCCGCCGCCAGAACCTGGCTGGCACCACCGGCGGCGGCACCTTCGCGACGGGCTTCGAACTGTTCGCCGTGCGCGACCGGACCATCAACGCGTTTGCGCTGCCCGGCGGCTATATCGGCGTGCATACCGGCCTGCTGGTGCAGTCGGAGACCGAGTCGGAACTGGCGTCGGTGCTCGGCCACGAGATCGGCCACGTCACGCAACGTCATATCGCGCGCGGCATCACCAGCCAGGATCAATCGATGTGGATCGCGCTGGCGTCGATGGTGCTGGCCGGCTTGGCGGCGACCCGCAGCCCCGATGCCGCCGCCGCGCTGGCGATGGGCGGGCAGGGCGCGGCGCTGGCCAACCAGCTGTCGTTCTCGCGCGGCGCCGAGCGCGAGGCCGACCGGGTCGGCTTCCAGATCCTGTCGGCCGCGGGCTTCGATCCACAGGGCATGCCGGACTTCTTCCGCCGTCTGCAGCGGGTTACCGGCATCTCGGAGAGCTCGGTGCCGTCCTATGTGCGCACCCACCCGCTGACCTCCGAGCGGATCGCCGACATGCAGGACCGCGCCAGCCATCTTCCGGTGCGCAAGGTCGGCAGCACGCCCGAGTACGAGTTCGCGCGGGTGCGCGCGCGCATCCTGCAGGAAGCCAATCCCACCGACATCCAGAACGCGCGCGCCGCGCTGCAGGCGCAGCTGTCCAGCGCGTCGCCGATGCGGCTGCCTGCGATTTACTACGGCATTGCCTTCGCCGAGCAGCGGCTGGGCCGGCTGGTGCAGGCCGAGCAGGCGCTGGCCGAGGCGCGCCGGCTGTACGGCAATATCCCGGGCGCGTCATCGGGCAGCCCGATGCTGGACGTGATGGCAATCGAACTGGCGCGCGGGCAGGGCCGCGTGCCCGACGCGGTGCGCCAGGCGCTGGCCTCGATGAAGACCTTCCCCTTGTCGCACGCGGTCGCGCTGTCGTATGCGGAGACGCTGCTGGGCGCCGGCCGCGCCGACGAGCTGGTGACCTTCCTGCGTTCGCGCACCCGCGAGGAAAGCGCGCGCGCCGAATGGTGGGAGCTGCTGGCGCGTGCCTACGCGGCGCAGGGCAAGCGCGTGCAGCAGCATCAGGCGCTGGCCGAGAAATACGCGCGCGACGGCGCCTATCAGGCCGCGATCGAACAGCTGCAGATCGCGCGCAAGGCCGGCGACGGCGACTTCTATACGCTGTCCGAGGTCGATGCGCGGCTGCACCAGCTCGAGCGCCAGTATCGGGAAGAACGCCAGGACAACAAGGGCATCCCGAACTGAGCCGCCGCGGTTGCCCCTGCGGGAACGCGACGGCAAGCGCGGTCAGTTCGACGGCGGCGGTTCCTGACCCTGCTGCGGCGCCGGCCGCGGCTGCCGCACGAAGCCGAAGCGCCGCGGCACCTCGGCCTCGCCGATCGGCTCGATCGGCAGATCGCGGCCACCGAAATGAAAGACGCCAAGGTCCGTGCCGCAGGCCTCGCCGTGCCAGTCGCAACTGCCGCTGAACGCGTCGAGATCGTGGTCGTGCAGCAGCGCCGCGTGCACACCGCTCTCCCCGTCGATCTCGCCGGCCAGCACCACATTGCCGTGCTCGTCGGCATGACAGCAGCGCGGCGTGAAGGCCCGCAGCGACGTGGTATGGAACTGGCCCTCGTGCAGGCGCACCACCCACGGCGCATAGGCGAGTTCGACGAATACGCGCTGCGGCCCGTTCTGGAAGAACCACGCGCCATGCTCGTCGCGCAGATAGTTGCGTTCGATGAAGCCGACCAGCGCCGGATGCCGCAGCGGATCGCCGGACAGGCCATGCTGCTGCGCGTATTCGTTGCGCAGGCGCCATTGGCCGCGCCGGTCCAGCGCGAGCCAGCCATAGCAGTAGGGGACATTGGGCCAGCGGGCCATCGCCTGCTTGACGATCTCGTCCATGCTCGTCTCCTGTTGAACTCCTTGCGTGCGCCGCATCTCGCGGGAGGCGCGCGGTACATCGCCGCGATGCCGATTCCAGCGTAGAACCTGTCAGCCCAGGCTATCGAAGAATCGCAGCACCCGCGCCGGCAGCCAGTCGACATGGCCGCCGCCCGGCAGCAACGACGACAGCGGAAGATGCCGCCGCCAGTCGCGCGGCGGCGCCAGAAAGCCGACGTGGCCGCCATGCTCGGGCTGGTCGAGCAGCACCTGTCCGCTGACATCGCCCAGGCCGGGCAGATAGCGCGCCGGCAGGAAGGGATCGTTGCGCGCGTTCAGCACCAGCGTCGGCACGGCGATATGGCGCAGCACCGGCTTGCTGGCGGCGCGCGCCCAGTAGTCGTCGGTATCGCGAAAGCCGTGCAGCGGGGCGGTGACCACATTGTCGAAGGCATAGAGATCGCGGCTGGCCAGCAGCGCGGCGCGGTCGAACAGGCCCGGAAACTGGGCCAGCTTGTCCAGCGACTTGCGCTTGAGCGTCCGCAGGAACATCTGCGTATAGACGCGGTTGAAGCCGCGCGACAGCGCCGCGCCGCCGCCCGCCAGATCGAGCGGCGCGGACACCGAGGCGGCGCCGTCCACGAAGCCGGCGCTCGACTGCGCCTCGCCCAGATAGCGCAGCAGCGCATTGCCGCCGAGCGAGATGCCGAGCGCGTACAGCCGCCGGCCGCCGCCCGCATGCCGCTGCGCGAGCCGCCGCAGCACCCAGTCGATCTCTTCGTAGTCGCCGGAATGGTAGAAGCGCGGCGCCAGGTTCAGCTCGCCCGAGCAGCCGCGGAAATGCGGGATCACGCCTTGCCAGCCGCGCTCGCGCAGCGCGGCCATCATCGCCTGCGCGTAGTGGCTGGTCGAGTTGCCCTCGAGCCCGTGGAACAGCACCAGCAGCGGGGCGCCGGGGGCGACCGGATGCGTGGTCCAGTCCAGGTCGATGAAGTCGCCGTCGGGCGTGTCCCAGCGTTCGCGGCGGAAGCTCACGCGCGGCCGGCGCGTCAGCCGGGCCGGGATGATGGTCTGGCTATGGCCGTCGCGCAGCCACCACGGCATGCGCGCGTGGGCGTCGAACCCGTGCGGGTCGGGCAATGGCGAGGACGGATGCCGGATCAGGTCGGCGGGGCGGGACATGGCGGCGGGCGCTCCGATGCCGGGCGCTTCCCGGGTGGTTCAGTGCAGGGCCTGCTTGGCCGTCGCGGTCGAGATCGCGACCTGCGCCGCGTTGGCCGGGCTGCAATGGATATGCGCCAGGCGCCAGCCCTCGTGGTTCTGCATCAGCACGTAGGTGGTGTGCACGTACAGGTCGGCCTCGACGCGGTCGGTGGCGAAGCGCAGTGCCTCGGTCACGTCGAAGATCGAGACGCCCAGCGTCGAATGGCTGCTGCTCTCGAGCACGTCGATCACCACCGGCTGGCGGTCCAGCAGCTGCAGGAAGGCCTGGCGCAGATGATCGTGGCCGATCAGCCGCTGGCCGTCGGGCATCACGCAGGTGATCGAATCCTCGTCCAGCCACAGTTTCAGCGCGCCTTCGGCATCGCGCAGCTTCAATGCCTCGCGAAAGGCTTCCAGGATGTCTTCGGCGGAATCGAACAGGCGGGCGAAGCGAGGCATGGCGGGATCGGTCGGTGGGCCCCGCCGGCAGGCCGGGCCATGAATCGAAGCCGTCCCAGTCGCCGTGTCGGTCGATCTGTGCGGGACGGCCATCGCGGGTCAATCAGCGGCGCCGGGCCCGCCTGGTGGCGCGGCGCCGGCGCGCGGTGTTCGCTACGGATCAAGGCCGGTGCAGCAGCTTGCGCAGCTCCACGAACACCATTTCCGGCTCGATCTCCCTGAGGCAGCGCAGATGGCCGAGCGGGCATTCGCGCTGGAAACAGGGGCTGCACTCGAGCTGGAGCCACATGATACTCGCTGCCTGTGACAGCGGGGGCGTATGGCGGGGATCGCTGGAGCCGAATACCGCGACCTGCGGCCGGTTCAGGGCCGCCGTCACGTGCATCAGGCCGGAGTCGTTGCAGACCGCCGCCTCGGCGAGCGCCAGCAGGTCGACCGCGTCGTCCAGCGAGGTCTGGCCGCACAGATTGCGCACGAACGGCGCGCCGGCGCAGATCTCGGCGGCGATCTCGCCGTCCTTGGCCGAGCCCAGCGTCACGATCTGCGCGTACGGGTACGAGCGGCGCAGCATCTGCGCCAGCTCGGCGAAATGCGCGGCGGGCCAGCGCTTGGCCGGACCGTATTCGGCGCCGGGGCAGAAGGCGATCAGCCGGGTTTGCGGCGCGATGTCGAAGCGCTCGGCGGTCTTGACCACGCGTGCCGGATCGACGCGCAGCCGCGGCTCGGGCAGCGCCTCGGGCAGCCGCGCGCCGGGCTTGAGCGCCAGCCGCGCGTAGTGCTCGACCATCGGCGGACGCTTGTCCTTCGGCGGATTGGCGTGCCGGATGTTCAGCAGGCCGAAGCGCGCCTCGCCGCGGTAGCCCACGCGCAGCGGAATGCCGGCCAGCCACGGGATCAGCGCGGACTTCAACGAGTTGGGCAGCACGTAGGCGACGTCGTAGCCTTCGTTCTTCAGCTGCTGCGCGAACATCAGCCGGGCCGACAGCTGCAGCTTGCCGTGCGCCAGGTCGCTGGGAAACACGCGCCCGATCTCGGGCATGCGCGCGAGCACGGGCGCGACCCATTTCGGCGCGAGCGCATCGATGGCCAGGCGCGGATGGCGTTGCTTGAGCAGCGCGAACAGCGGCTGCGCCATCAGGGCGTCGCCGATCCAGTTGGGCGCGATGACGAGGGCTTTGTTCATAAGCAAGGCGCCGCCGTGCCGCCCCGCGGGTTGGCGGGGCGGCAGAGCGGCGAGAGGAAAACGGGGCGTTCGGTGCCGGCCGGCGACGCGGCCACATCAGCGTGGCCGCCGCCGGGAACGGACGAGCGGGCGATCAGTGGTGGCCCTTCAGCACGGTGCCCGGCTTGAGCTGGTAGACGGTGCCGCAGTACGGGCACTTGGCCTGGCCGGTGTCCGCCACATCGAGGAACACGCGCGGATGGTAGTTCCAGGTCGGCGTATTGGGGGTGGGGCAGTGCAGCGGGAGGTCTTCGGCGCCGATTTCGACGACGTTTGCGGTTTGCGTCATGGTGTTGCGGGGTCAGTCTAGTCAGATGGGGAGTCCGGCTGGTGCTGCGGCAGGCCCGGCGCCGATGGCCGCCGGGCCGCCGGCATCAGACCAGGGTCAGCCAGTGCTGGTACTTCTCGTTGGTGCCGCCGACCGCGGCGAAGAAGGCGTCCTGGATCTGCTTGGTGATCGGCCCGCGGCGGCCTTCGCCGATGATGCGGTCGTCGAGCTCGCGGATCGGCGTGACTTCGGCCGCGGTGCCGGTGAAGAACGCTTCGTCCGCGCAGTACATTTCGTCGCGGGTGATGCGCTTCTCGCGGACTTCGATGCCCAGGTCGCGCGCGATCGTCAGCGTCGCGTCGCGGGTGATGCCGTCCAGGCAGGAGGCGAGGTCAGGGGTGTAGATCACGCCGTTGCGCACGATGAAGACGTTCTCGCCGGAGCCTTCGCTGACATAGCCGTCGGTGTCGAGCAGCAGCGCCTCGTCGTAGCCCAGGCTCGTGGCCTCCTGGTTGGCCAGGATCGAGTTGATGTAGTAGCCGCTGGCCTTGGCGCGTACCAGCGACACGTTGACGTGATGGCGGGTGAACGACGAGGTCTTGACGCGGATGCCGCGCTCCATGCCTTCCTCGCCCAGGTAGGCGCCCCAGGGCCAGGCGGCGATCGCCACGTGGATCGTGTTGCCGCGCGCGGAGACGCCGAGCTTTTCCGAGCCGATCCAGACCAGCGGGCGGATATAGCAGGACTCGAGCTGGTTGGCCTTGACCACCTCGCGCTGCGCCGCCTCCAGGGTCGCCTGGTCGAACGGGATCTCCATCTGGAAGATCTTGGCGGAATTGAACAGCCGGCGGGTGTGCTCCTTCAGCCGGAAGATCGCGGTGCCGGCCGGCGTCTTGTAGGCGCGCACACCCTCGAATACGCCCATGCCGTAGTGCAGGGTATGGGTCAGCACGTGGATCTTGGCGTCGCGCCAATCGATCAACTTGCCATCCATCCAGATCTTTCCGTCACGATCGGCCATCGACATGCTCGTCTCCCGCAAAAACGTCAAAAAGGTGCAAAGGCGACATTGTAAGCCCCGGCACACCCCGTGCCAACGCGGCGCGGGGGCAAGGAAGCGGCGGGATGGCGGCGGGAACGCGGCACCAGGCCAACGATGGTGGGGTGTTCCGCCAGCGGTCGGGCCCCGCTTATATCGTCAGGGCATACGCTCAAGCGAACTCAATCGTTTGGAAAGTGGCGATTCGTTGGTATCGTACTTGCTTTGGAATCCGGACCCCGCCGCACATGCCCGCCAGGGACCGCACCTTTCCGTTCTGGTTTTTTGGACTTTCCGCCGCCATGACCCGCACTTCGACCCGCCGCCTCGTGACCCGTCTTGCCGCCACCCTGGCCAGCCTGGGCAGCCTCGCCTGCCTGTCGTTGGCACCGTCCGCGCACGCGCAGGGCCCTGGCAACTGGCCCGACAACAAGCCGATCACCATCCTGATGGGCTTTACCGCCGGCTCGGGCGTCGACATGGTCGGCCGCACGCTGCAGGACTCGCTGCAGAAGTCGCTGAAAACCACGATCCTGTACGACTACCGGCCGGGCGCCGGCGGCAACGTCGCCTCCGAAGTGGTCGCCCATGCCAAGCCGGACGGCTATACGCTGCTGCTGGGCACCGCCGCTACCCATGGCATCAACCCGGCGCTGTACAAGAACCTGCCGTTCGACGCCGAGGCCGACTTCACGCCGATCGCGCCGCTGGTCGAGGTCTCCAACGTGCTGACCGTCAATCCGGCGGTACTCGACGTCAAGTCGGTCAAGGAATTCATCGAGAAGGTCAAGGCCAACCCGGGCAAGTACAACTACGCGTCGACCGGCAACGGCACCGGCACCCATCTGGCCTTCGCCGAATTCAACGCGCGCGCGGGCCTGGACATGGTCCACGTGCCGTACAAGGGCGGCCCCGACGCGCTGCAGGCCGTGCTCAAGGGCGAGGTCTGCTGCATCTTCAACCAGGTGCAGAGCGTGCTGCCGCAATACCGCGCCGGCAAGGTCAGGCTGCTGGGCGTGACCACCGCCAAGCGCGTGCCCGTGATCCCCGATGTGCCGACCATCGCCGAGAGCGGCGTGCCCAACTACAACAGCACGATCTGGTTCGGCTTCTTCGGTCCCAAGGGCCTGGACCCGCAGATCGCCCGCAAGGTCAACGAGGCCGTGCGCGTCGCGCTGGAAAACCCGGCGGTGCGCCAGAAGCTGGTCGACGCGGGCAACACGCCGCGCGTCGAAACGGTCGACCAGTTCCGCGCCACGGTCAAGGCCGACCGCCAGAAGTGGGCGAACGTCGTCAAGACGGTGGGAGCGTCGATCGATTGATGATCAGGACTTCGGGCCGCGCTGCCTGTGCGACGGCCCGTTTCCTGAGGAGCGCCGTTCTTTCTGGGAGTCTGGCGAGCGTTCCGGCTCCACAATCGCCTGCTTGCTGCCCGCGGTCCACTGGCGTTCAATGCGAATGTTGGTAACGGATCGACAGGAGGTAAGCACATGCCATCGGTCACGATGACTTCGAGGGGGCAAGTCACCCTTCCTGCTGAGGTTCGGGACAGGTTGGGCTTGTCGGCAGGCGATCGCGTGGAGTTTGTAATGAACGAAGCCACAGGCAACTACGAGGTAATTCCAGCCAGTCAGTCGGTCAAGCGGCTGAAGGGTGTTTTACCGAAGCCGGACAAACCCGTTTCGGTCGACGACATGAACGCGGCAATCGCGGAACAGGGAGCGTCGGCCGGTGATCGGAATTGATACCAACGTCCTGGTCCGATATTTCGCGCAGGACGATCCACTGCAGTCTCCTATCGCCAGCGCCCTGCTGGAGGGCTTGAGTCCCGAGCGACGCGGCTACGTGCCGATCGTCGCGCTCGTCGAACTGGTATGGGTAATGACGCGGCGCTTCGGGGTCAAGCGAAACGGCATTGCGGCCATCGTTCAAGGCATATTGGAGTCGCGCGAACTGGTGGTCGAATCGCCCGAAACGGTTCGCAAAGCCCTCCAATCGTATGCGACGTCCACCGCCGATTTTGCGGACTGTTTGATCGAACGGACGTGCCACGCCGCGGCATGCGAATGGGTCGCGACGTTTGATGCCGCCGCAGCACGCACGCCGGGTTTTCGCCTGCTTGCGCAGGGAATGGCCGACGAGCGCGCATGACGTCAAAAGATAGTCGCCTCAGATTCCCTGACCGCCCGACACCTCGATCCGCTGGGCGTTGACCCAGCGGTGGCTCTCCGACAGCAGGCTCGCAATCATCGGTCCGATATCGTCCGGCACGCCGGCGCGGCCCAGCGCGGTCATTTCCGCGAACAGCTTGTTGATCTCGGGGTTGTCGCGGACGGCGCCGCCGCCGAAGTCGGTTTCGATCGCGCCCGGGGCGACGGTATTGACCGCGATGCCGCGCGCGCCCAATTCCTTCGCCATATACCGCGTCAGCACTTCCACCGCGCCCTTGACCGCCGCGTACGCGGCGTAGCCGGGGAAGGACACGCGCGTCAGCCCGCTGGACAGGTTGACGATGCGTCCGCCGTCGCGGATCAGCGGCAGCAGCGTCTGCGTCAGGAAATAGACGCCCTTGAAATGCACGTTGACCAGCGCGTCGAACTGCGCCTCCGTGGTGTCGGCGATCAGCGCATGGTCGCCGTGGCCGGCGTTGTTGACCAGATGGTCGAAGCTGTCGCGCTGCCAGGTCTCGCGCAGCGCAACGCCCAGCGCTTGTGCGAATGCGGCGAAGCTGCCGACGTCGCCGGTGTCGAGCTGCAGCGCGCGGGCCTTGCGGCCCATGGCCTCGATCTCGGCGACGACGGCGTTGGCCTCGTCGGCACGGCGCTGGTAGGTCACGATGACATCGCCGCCGCTGCGGGCAATGCTGATGGCGGTGGCTCGGCCCAGCCCGCGGCTGGCACCTGTCACGAGGGCAATGCTGTTCATGGCGAGAACTCCTGTGGTTCGGTTGGTGGTGCTTCGAATTATTGGAGTTCGCGTCTCGATAGTCTTTGTCAATTCCTCCCGCTTTCTTGCCTGAATCTCCGAGCCGGTTCGCCATCGCGGCGGAGCAACGCTATGCTGCGCGCATGAACGCCGAGCTGCTCGATGCCGTCCGCCGCTACACGGACGCCTACGCCGATCCCGACGGCCTTGCCCAAACGCCAGTGCCGGGCCTGACCACGATCCGGGCGACCTCGCCCAGCGGACTGGTCCATGCGATCGCGCGGCCGCTGGTCTGTCTGGTGCTTCAAGGGAGCAAGCAGGTCACCATTGGCTCGCAGACGTTCACCTTCGAGGCGGGCGACTCGCTGCTGATTACCGCCGACGTGCCGACCGTCAGCCAGGTCAGCCGGGCCAGCCGCGAGGCGCCGTATCTATCGCTGGTGCTGGATCTGGAGCCGGCCGTGATCGCCGAACTGGCGATGCAGATGCAGACGCTGCCGGCGGCGGGCGGCTTGGCGGTGCGCTACCAGCCTACCGATGCCGAGGTCGCCGACGCCGCGCTGCGGTTGATGCGTCTGGTCGAGCGGCCGGAGGCGGTTCCGGTGCTGCACGCGCAGCGCGTTCGTGAGCTGCATTACTGGCTGCTGGCCGGCCGGCATGGCGCGGCGATCCGCGAACTGGGATGGCCGGAAGGCAATGCGCGCCGCGTGGCGCGCGCCGTGGCGGTGCTGCGCGAGGACTTCGCGAAGCCGTTGCCGATGGAGCGGCTGGCCGCGGCCGCCGGCATGAGCCCGTCGTCGTTCTACCAGCACTTCCGTACTGTCACGTCGCTGTCGCCGTTGCAGTTCCAGAAGCAGCTGCGGCTGATCGAAGCGCGCCGGCTGATGCTGGCCGATGGCATCACGGCCAGCAGCGCGGCCTTTGCCGTCGGTTACGAGAGCGTGCCGCAGTTCACGCGGGAATACCGGCGCCTGTTTGGCGCGCCACCGGCGCGGGATGCGGAGGCGATGCGCGCGGCGCTGCCGGCGGACGTCGCCGAATAGCCGGCCGAACGCTGCACTGGCCGCGTTCCGCGGATTTAAGCAGCCACTTACCCGATGTGCGCCAGGGCCTATAATGGCGCCTTACCCGCCGCGCTCGCGGCGGGGTGTCCGGCGATGCCGGCGCGGCGCAGGGAATGGTGCCGCGCCGTCGCACGATCGGCCGGATCCTCACCGCATCCGCTCCATGACTTCCCCTCGGCCCCCGGCCTGGTTGCGCCTTTGGCATCGTGCCACCCAAGGCGTCCTGCACCATTTCTGGACCCGTTTCCCGCCCGCCGAGCGCACCGGCTTCCTGGCCGGCGCGCGCCGATTCGCGCCGTCGCTGCCCGCCACGTTCTCGTGGGGGCTGGTAACGGGCGTCGCGATGAGCAAGTCTGTGATGACGGTGCCCGAGGCGATCGGCATGAGCCTGCTGGTCTATGCCGGCTCGGCCCAGCTGGCGGTACTGCCGCTGTTCGCCGCCGGCATGCCGCTGTGGACGATCTGGCTGACCGCGGCCGTGGTCAACCTGCGCTTCGTGATCTTCAGCGCCGCGCTGCAGCCGCATTTCAGCTATCTGCCGCTGTGGCGCCGCACCGTGCTGGGGTCGTTCAACGGCGACCTGCATTTCGTCTTCTTCATGCAGCGCTACCAGGCGCCGGGCTACGAGCCCGGCAAGGAAGGCTATTTCTGGGGCATGGCGCTGGTCAACTTCGTGATGTGGCAGGTGTCGTCGCTGGCGGGCATCCTGCTGGCGAGCCTGTTCCCGGACAGCTGGGGACTGGCGCTGGCCGGCACGCTGGCGCTGATTCCGGTGATGGTGTCGACGATCAATTCGCGCTCGACGCTGATGGCGGTCGCGGTATCCGCGGTACTGGCGCTGTTCTTCTTCGACCTGCCGTACCGGCTCGGGCTGGTGGTGGCGGTGGCCGGGGCGATCGCGGCCGGCATGGCCAGCGACCAGATGGCGGCCCGGGCCGCGCTGCGCGGCATCGAACGCAAGCGGCGACGGGACAGGGCAGCCGACACGGACCCTCCACACGTCAATCACAAGACAGACAACAACGCTGGCGGCCATGCCAGCCATGCCGCTTCGTCGGCGGAGGACCGGGCATGAGCCACTGGCAGATCTGGATCGCGCTGGTCGGCATGGCGGTGGTGACCATCGTCACGCGGGCCTTGTTCCTGATGGCGGGCGAGCACGTCAGCCTGCCCGACCGGCTGCAGCGGGCGCTGCGCTACGCGCCCGCGGCCGCGCTGGCGGCCATCATCCTGCCCGACCTGATGACCTGGCAGGGCCATTTCACCGTCGGCCTGGAAAACTACAAGCTGATCGCCGGCATCGCCGCCGCGCTGTTCTATCTGGCCACCCGCAGGATGCTCGGCATGATCGCGGTCGGCATGGCGGTCTACACGGCGTTGCGGCTGCTGGCCTGACCTCAGGACGCGCCGTTCGGTTCGGCCGCTGGCGCCTTCAGCGTGGCGCTCAGCTGGGTCAGCAGGTGCGACAGCTGGGCCTGGCTGTTGGTGCCGGTCTTGATGAACACCGACTTCAACTGCGTCCTGCTGGTCTCGCGGCCGATCTGCAGCTGCTCGCAGGCCTCGGGCAGCCCGATGCCGGTAGTCAGCAGCGTCGCCAGCCGCATCTCGGCCGGCGTCAGTCCGTAAAGGTCGCGCAGTACCTGGGGCAGAAGGGGCGAGCTGCCGCGGGCGTCGTGGATCGCGACCAGCGCGGCCGGCTGCTGCCAGGCCTGGCCCAGCGCGTGCGACGGCGGCAGCGGCAGCACGACGACCTGCGCACGGGCGCCCTGGCGCGATTGCGCCATCGCCGCCTGGGCGGGCACCGGCGCGCTGGCATCGCAGGCGGCGCGGACCATCGCGGCGAACGGGCGCGACAGCGTCCATTCGTCGCCCGTGCCCGTACCCGTGCCCATGCGCGGGGCGGCCGGGTTGGGCACCAGCCGGCGCACCCAGGCCTCGCCCTCGCCGTTGTGCAGCAGCACGCGCGCATCCGCGGTGAAGACGATCACGCCGAACGCCAGCTGGTCCAGCAGCTGCATCGACAGGCGCTGCAGCGCGGTCAGCGCGCTGGTGCGCTCGCGCAGCGCCATCGCTTGCCGGATGTGGGGAATCGCCCAGTCCAGCGCGCGCGCGTCCTCGGGCGCGAACAGCGGGCCGTCCAGTGGCCGCTGCAGCGAGAAAAAGACCTCGTAATAGGGCTGGCGGTCGACCAGGCAGGCCATCACCGAGCCCATGCCGTAGCGATGCAGGAAGTCGCCGTAGAAAGGGTGCCGCGAGAGGGTGCCGACACCGAGCTCGCGCGCGTCGATGTACCAGCCGCCAAGCGGCATCCGCGGCGTAAACGAGCGCCCCGGGTCCAGCGCCTGAAAGGTCTGCTGGTAGGCCTGGGCCAGTCCTTCCACCGGATTGGCCAGTTCGATCACCGACATGCGGTCGCTGCGCTTGTCCAGCACGACCATGCCCATCTGGGTGCTGCCGCTGGCGCGGCGCAGGTTCTGCAGGCTGCGCTGCCACGCCTGCGGATCCACGATGCCCTCGTAGAGTCCGCGGATGGTGTCGTGGATGTCGCTATCGGTCATTGCGGCCTCCGCATTGACCCGAGCGACCCGAACGACCTGGCCGACCCGGTCGATCCGTTGGTGCGGCAGGCGTCGGGCGGCGCGTGCAAAGGCTGGCGCCGCCCATGGTTTGCGCCATGGACTTCCCCTTGGTTCATCGACTTCCCCTGTTCCGACGACAAAGCAACGCGCTGCCGGGCTCTTGTGACGGCCCGGTCGGCTTTCCAACTTCTTGTTTCTTCTTGATTGGAATTGGACGGCTCTCGAGGGCAGCGCGCCGGGGCGTCTGCGGTGGCCGAGCAGCTATGGTACGGCTTTGCCGCAGGGTCGTCAGCACGATGTGATGAGGGTTTCACCTGCCTTTGTGCCCCAGGCGTCGCAACCCCGTTGCAATTGCGCAAAAGGGGGTCCCCCTTCAGGTAAAATGCCGGTTTTTCCGATCTTTCCCGCAAGAGCCATGACCTCTGTCCTGCGTCTATCCGACCTGATTTCCCAAGGCAAACTGTCCGGCAAGCGCGTGTTCATCCGCGCCGACCTCAACGTGCCGCAGGACGACGCCGGCAACATCACCGAGGACACCCGCATCCGCGCCTCCGTGCCCGCGATCCAGGCCTGCCTGGACGCCGGCGCCGCCGTGATGGTGACCTCCCACCTGGGCCGCCCGACCGAGGGCGAGTTCAAGCCGTCCGATTCGCTGGCGCCGATCGGCAAGCGCCTGTCGGAATTGCTGGGCAAGGACGTCAAGCTGGTGCAGAACTGGGTCGACGGCGTCGAGGTCGCGCCCGGCCAGGTGGTGCTGCTCGAGAACTGCCGCGTCAACAAGGGCGAGAAGAAGAACAGCGACGAGCTGGCGCAGAAGATGGCCAGGCTCTGCGACATCTACGTCAACGACGCCTTCGGCACCGCCCACCGCGCCGAGGCCACCACGCACGGCATCGCCAAATACGCGCCGATCGCCTGCGCCGGTCCGCTGCTGGCCGCCGAGATCGACGCGCTGGGCAAGGCGCTGGGCCAGCCGGCCCGTCCGCTGGTGGCCATCGTCGCGGGCTCGAAGGTCTCGACCAAGCTGACCATCCTGAAGTCGCTCGCCGACAAGGTCGACAACCTGGTGGTCGGCGGCGGCATCGCCAACACCTTCATGCTGGCCGCCGGCCTGAAGATCGGCAAGTCGCTGGCCGAGCCCGACCTGGCCGGCGAAGCCAGGGCCATCATCGACATCATGGCCGCGCGGGGCGCCTCGGTGCCGATCCCGGTCGACGTGGTCTGCGCCAAGGAGTTCAGCGCCAACGCCGCGGCCACCGTCAAGGACGTCAAGGACGTGGCCGACGACGACATGATCCTCGACATCGGTCCGCGCACCGCGGCGATGCTGGCCGAGCAGCTGAAGGCGGCGGGCACCATCGTCTGGAACGGTCCGGTCGGCGTGTTCGAATTCGACCAGTTCGGCAACGGCACCAGGGTGCTGGCCGACGCGATCGCCGAATCGAAGGCGTTCTCGATCGCCGGCGGCGGCGACACGCTGGCCGCGATCGCCAAGTACGGCATCGCCGACCGCGTCGGCTATATCTCGACCGGCGGCGGCGCCTTCCTCGAATTCCTCGAGGGCAAGAAGCTGCCGGCCTTCGAAGTCCTGGAGCAGCGCGCCGCGGGCTGACCCCACAGGCCCGCCGTCTGCCGGCCGCCGCGGCGGCGAGCCGGCGGACGGCCGCGACACCCCAAGGACAAGGAAACCAGATGACCCGTTCGACCAAGATCGTCGCCACCATCGGCCCCGCTTCCAGCACGCTCGAGATGCTGACCCGCATGATTGCGGCCGGGGTCGACGTGGTGCGGCTCAATTTCTCGCACGGCACCGCCGAGGACCACCTCGAGCGCGCGCGCCTGGTGCGCGAGGCCGCCCAGGCCTGCGGCCGCGAGGTCGCGATCATGGCCGACCTGCAGGGGCCGAAGATCCGCGTCGGCAAGTTCGAGCACGGCAAGGTCACGCTGAAGGCCGGCGACCCGTTCGTGCTGGACGCCAACTGCCAGCTCGGCAACGAGGAGCGCGCCGGCCTCGATTACCGCGACCTGCCGCGCGATGTCGGTCCGGGCGATCTGCTGCTGCTCAACGACGGCCTGATCGTGCTGGTGGTCGACCGCGTGATCGGCAACGAGATCTTCACCACCGTCAAGGTTGGCGGCGACCTGTCCAACAACAAGGGCATCAACCGCCAGGGCGGCGGCCTGTCGGCGCCGGCGCTGACGGCCAAGGACATGGAAGACATCAAGACCGCGATGGCGCTGGGCGCCGACTATATCGCGGTCAGCTTCCCGAAGAACGCCACCGACATGGAGATGGCGCGCCAGCTCGCCGCGGTGGCGGGCCAGCAGTTCGGCCACAAGGCGCGGATGATCGCCAAGATCGAGCGCGCCGAGGCGATCCGGCCGGGCGTGCTCGAGGAAATCCTAGCCGCTTCGGACGGCATCATGGTGGCGCGCGGCGACCTGGCCGTGGAAGTGGGCAACGCCGCGGTGCCGGCGCTGCAGAAACGGATGATCCGGCTCGCGCGCGAGGCCAACAAGCTGACCATCACCGCCACGCAGATGATGGAAAGCATGATCGTCAATCCGGTGCCGACCCGCGCCGAGGTGTCGGACGTGGCCAACGCCGTGCTCGACGGCACCGACGCCGTGATGCTGTCGGCCGAGACCGCCGCCGGACGCTATCCGGTCGAGACCGTCGAGGCGATGGCCGCGGTCTGCGTCGAGGCCGAGAAGTCCGAGGTGGTCCAGCTGGATACCGACTTCCTGAACCAGACCTTCACGCGGATCGACCAGTCGATCGCAATGGGCGCGCTGTTCACCGCCTATCATCTGCAAGTGAAGGCCATTGCCGCGCTGACCGATTCGGGCGCGACCGCGTTGTGGATGAGCCGTCACCGCATCCATGTGCCGATCTACGCGATGACGCCGAACCTGGCCTCGCAGCGCAAGATGCAGCTGTACCGCAACGTGGTGGCGCTGCCGCTGGAATCGAGCAGCGACCGCGATACCGCGCTGGAACAGGCCGAGGAGCTGCTGCTTGCCAAGGGCGTGGTGCAGCGCGGCGATTTCATCGTGCTGACGATCGGCGAGCCGATGGGGCAGCCGGGCGGCACCAATACGCTGAAGATCGTCCGGGTCGGCCTGTGATGGGGATCCGCACCCTGACCATGAAGCCGGAGGCGAGGAGGCGATGCCGATGACGCGAACCATCACGCGAACGATGACGCCAACCATGACGGCGCGCAACGGTGCGCTGGGGAACACAGCCCGGTGCCGCGGCCCGCGGAAAGTTGCCACGATAGCGGCGGGCCGCGGCGACAGCCCGGCAGCCCGAAGAACATCCAATACCGAGAACCCCATTCTTTTCTTAGGAGTCTGACATGCCACTCGTTTCGATGCGCCAGTTGCTCGACCACGCCGCCGAGAACGGCTACGGTCTGCCGGCATTCAACGTCAACAACCTGGAGCAGGTCCAGGCCATCATGCAGGCGGCCGACGAAGTGAATGCGCCGGTGATCATGCAGGCTTCCGCCGGCGCCCGCAAATACGCGGGCGAACACTTCCTGCGCCACCTGATCGAGGCCGCGGTCGAGGCCTATCCGCATATCCCGGTCGTGATGCACCAGGACCACGGCCAGTCGCCGGCGATCTGCCAGGGCGCGATCGATCTGGGCTTCTCGTCGGTGATGATGGACGGCTCGCTGCGCGAAGACGGCAAGACCCCGGCCGAGTACGACTACAACATCGAGGTGACCCGCAAGGTCGTCGAGATGGCCCACGCGGTCGGCGTGACCGTCGAGGGCGAACTGGGCTGCCTGGGCTCGCTCGAAACCGGTGAGGCCGGCGAGGAAGACGGCATCGGCGCCGAAGGCAAGCTCGACCACTCGATGCTGCTGACCGACCCCGAGCAGGCCGCCGACTTCGTCAAGGCGACCCAGCTGGACGCGCTGGCGATCGCCATCGGCACCTCGCACGGCGCGTACAAGTTCACCCGCAAGCCGACCGGCGACATCCTGGCGATCAGCCGCATCAAGGAAATCCACGCCCGCATCCCCAACACCCACCTGGTGATGCATGGCTCGTCGTCGGTGCCGCAGGAACTGCTGGAGGAAATCCGCAAGTTCGGCGGCGACATGAAGGAAACCTACGGCGTGCCGGTCGAGGAAATCCAGGAAGCGATCAAGTACGGCGTGCGCAAGATCAATATCGACACCGATATCCGTCTGGCCATGACGGGCGCGATCCGCCGCTTCTTCGTCGAGAACCCGAGCAAGTTCGACCCGCGCGAATACCTGAAGCCGGCCCGCGAAGCGGCCAAGCAGGTGTGCAAGGCACGCTATGTCGCGTTCGGCTGCGAAGGCCAGGCCGGCAAGATCAAGCCGATCGCGCTGCAGGACATCGCCGAGCAGTACAAGTCGGGCAAGCTGTCGCAAGTGGTGCAGTAAGCCGTCTGGGCCTGGCCTCCCGCGTTGCACGCATCGGGGGCCGGGTCATGGCCGACGCCATGGCGTGGCCAATGATTCGACCGATGGGGGCTTCGCCACTGCACGAAGCCCCTCATTGTTTCTCCCTCTCTCCGGCTCGCCGGCCAATTTCTATGTCTGACGCTCTCTATCAGTCCTCCATCCGCTCGCTGCCGCTGCTCGGCCATGGCAAGGTGCGCGACAACTATGCCGTCGGCGACGACAAGCTGCTGATCGTGACGACCGATCGGCTGTCGGCGTTCGACGTGATCCTCGGCGAGCCGATTCCGGGCAAGGGCCGCGTGCTGAACCAGATGGCCAACTTCTGGTTCCAGAAGCTGGCCCATATCGTGCCGAACCACGAGACCGGCATTGCGCCCGAGACGGTGGTGCAGGCCGATGAGGTCGCGCAGGTGCGCGGCCGCGCGGTCGTCGTCAAGCGTCTGAAGCCGATCCTGGTCGAGGCCGTGGTGCGCGGCTATCTGGCGGGCTCGGGCTGGAAGGACTACCAGGCGACCGGCCGGGTTTGCGGCATCGCGCTGCCGGCCGGCCTGCAGAACGCGCAGAAGCTGCCCGAGCCGATCTTCACGCCGGCGGCCAAGGCCGAGATGGGCGAGCACGACGAGAACATCAGCTTCGCCGAGGTCGAGGCGCGCATCGGCAAGGAACTGGCCGCGCAGATGCGCGACATCTCGATCCGCCTGTACAAGGAGGCGGCCGACTACGCCGCCACGCGCGGCATCATCATCGCCGACACCAAGTTCGAGTTCGGGCTGGATGAGAACGGCACGCTGACGCTGATGGACGAGGTGCTGACCGCCGACTCGTCGCGCTTCTGGCCGGCCGATTCCTATCAGGTCGGCACCAACCCGCCGTCGTTCGACAAGCAGTTCGTGCGCGACTGGCTCGAGGCGGTGCGCATCGACGGCAAGCCGTGGCCCAAGACCGCGCCGGCGCCGGCGCTGCCGGCCGACGTGGTCGAGAAGACCGCGGCCAAGTACCGCGAGGCGCTGACCCGGCTGACCGGGCAGGAACTGCAATAACCGGGCGGCCGCGGGCACGCCACGCAAGCAAGGATTGGAAGTGAGCCAGACAAACAAGCCGCTGGTCGGCGTCGTGATGGGCAGCAGCTCGGACTGGGACGTGATGCAGCACGCGGTGGCGATGCTGAAGGATTTCGGCGTTCCGTTCGAGGCGCAGGTGGTTTCGGCGCACCGGATGGCCGACGAGATGTTCCGCTATGCCGAGACGGCACGCTCGCGCGGACTGCGCGCGATCATCGCGGGCGCCGGCGGTGCCGCGCACTTGCCGGGCATGATCGCCGCCAAGACCATCGTGCCGGTGTTCGGCGTGCCGGTGCCGTCCAAATACCTGCGCGGCGAGGATTCGCTGCTGTCGATCGTGCAGATGCCCAAGGGCGTGCCGGTCGCCACCTTCGCGATCGGCGAGGCGGGCGCGGCCAATGCCGCGCTGCATGCGATCGCCACGCTGGCCACCACCGACGACGCGCTGGCCGCGGCGCTGGACGCCTTCCGCACGCGCCAGACCGAAGCGGCGCGCGCGATGACGTTGCCGCTGTGAGCGCATACGGCATCGAATGACTGCATTACGGCTTTACTGATTCACGCCCCCGCGGCCGCCGCCGGCGGCCGCGAACCGTTCTCCTGGAATCCGCACGAGCATGCCCACCGATATCCATCCCCATCTGATCGAAGCGCACACGCCGGAGTCGCGCGCCGAATTCGGCGTCGGCGGCCCGAACGCGCCGATCCTGCCCGGCGCCTGGCTCGGCATGCTCGGCGGCGGCCAGCTGGGCCGGATGTTCACGCACGCCGCGCAGGCGATGGGCTACAAGGTCTGCGTGCTCGATCCCGACCAGGACAGCCCGGCAGGCGCGGTCGCCGACAGGCATATCTGCGCGACCTATACCGACGAGGCGGCGCTGGGCGAGATGGCGAAGCTGTGCCAGGCGGTCTCGACCGAATTCGAGAACGTGCCGTCGATGTCGCTGGAGCGGCTGGAGCAGCTCGGCGCCTTCGTCGCGCCGCGCGGCCACTGCGTGTCGATCGCGCAGAACCGCATCGGCGAGAAGAAGTTCTTCGCCGCCTGCGCCGAGCGCACCGGCGTGTCGCCGGCCCCGCACTGGGTGATCCAGCACGATGCCGACATCGACCAGCTGCCCGAGCAGCTGCTGCCGGGCATCCTGAAGACCGCGCGCATGGGCTACGACGGCAAGGGCCAGGCCCGCGTCAAGACCCGCGACGACGTT
The DNA here is from genome assembly GCF_053903255.1 of Cupriavidus sp. JZ107. NCBI lineage: Bacteria > Pseudomonadati > Pseudomonadota > Betaproteobacteria > Burkholderiales > Burkholderiaceae > Cupriavidus > Cupriavidus sp. JZ107. The sequence goes on from NZ_CP096481.1 coordinate 794,018, forward strand.
CGCGCCGCCTGGAACGCGATGCAGCATGTGCCATGCGTGCTCGAGCAGATGCTGCCGCTGGCCTATGAGGTGTCGGTGCTGGCCGCGCGCGGCGCCGATGGCTCGACGGCGACCTGGCCGCTGGCCGAGAACGTCCATCGCGACGGCATCCTGTTCTCGACGGTGATGCCGTCGCGCCAGGTGTCGGCCGAGATCGCCGACCGCGCGCGTGCCGCCGCGGCGACCATCGCCGGCGAGATGGGCTATGTCGGCGTGCTGTGCATCGAATTCTTCGTGCTGAAGGACGGCAGCCTGGTCGCCAACGAGATGGCGCCGCGCCCGCACAATTCCGGCCATATCACGATGGATGCGTGCGAGACCAGCCAGTTCGAGCAGCAGGTGCGCGCGATGGCGCGGCTGCCGCTGGGCAGCACGCGCCAGCATTCGGCAGGCAAGATGCTGAACCTGCTGGGCGACGTGTGGTACGAATACGGGCTCGAGCGCGAGCCGGCCTGGGATGCGGTGGTGGCGCAGCCGGGTGCCAAGCTGCATCTGTACGGCAAGAGCGATGCGCGGCCCGGACGCAAGATGGGCCACGTCAACTGCGTCGGCGAGCGCGCCGAGGACGCGCAGCGCGCCTTCGACGCGGCGCTGCAGTTGCTGCATATCGCGCCCTGATTTTCCGCACCGTTTTCCGCACAGTGTGATGACGATGGCCGCCGCTTCCCATCCTTCCCGGATGCCGACCGCCGCCGAACTCGACGAGGCCGCGCGCCTGCTCGAGGCCGGGCAGCTGGTCGCGTTTCCGACCGAAACCGTCTATGGCCTCGGCGCCGATGCCGAGAACCCGGAGGCGGTGGCGCGCATCTTCGCGGCCAAGGGGCGGCCGTCCAACCATCCGATCATCGTCCATGTGGTCGACGGCGCCGACATCGGGCATTGGACCGACGACGTGCCCGAGGCCGCGCAGCGCCTGATCGACGCGTTCTGGCCCGGACCGCTGACGCTGATCCTGAAGCGCGCATCCCATATCCCGGCCGACGTGGCCGGCGGCCAGGACAGCATCGGCCTGCGCTGCCCGTCGCATCCGGTCGCGCAGGCGCTGCTGTCGCGCTTCAAGCGCGGCCGCGGCGGCATCGCCGCGCCTTCGGCCAACAAGTTCGGGCAGGTTAGCCCAACCACCGCGCAGCATGTGCGCGAGGAATTCGGCGACAGCGTCTATGTGCTCGAGGGCGATGGCGTCGAGGTCGGCATCGAATCGACGATCGTCGACCTGTCGCGGCTGGACCAGGGCGTCGGCCCGGTGCTGTTGCGGCCGGGCGCGATCACGCCGGCGATGATGGCCGACGTGCTGGGCGTCGCGCCGCTGCCGCCGGACGCCGCGGCACCGCGGGCCTCCGGCACGCTGAAGGCGCACTACGCGCCCCGCACGCCGCTGTATCTGGCCGATGCGCGCGCCCTGGCGCGCGATCTTGCGACGCTGCCGGCAGACGCGCGCGTGGCCTGGGTCTCCGCCGCGCCGGCCGGCGATCCCCGTTGTGTCTGGGTGCAGGCCCCGACGGACGCCAGATCGTATGCCCGGGAACTCTACCGGCTGCTGCGCCGGCTCGACAAGGAAGGCTACGCACGGCTGTATGTCGAGCCGCTGCCCGAGGGGCATGAGTGGGCTGGTGTGCGGGACCGGCTGCAGCGTGCCGCCGCGGCGTTCCAGGACTGAACGCCCGGGCGCGCTATTCTGCCGCCGCTGCGGCGGCGCCGGCCGACACCGGCGCGCCGCGATAGACCCATTCCAACAGCGCGTCATGCGCCTGCTGCGCCTGCGCGGCGTTCGGATGGTTGATCAGGCTGACCACCACGTAGCGCTTGCCATCGGCTGCATCGACATAGCCGGCGATGGCGCGCACATCCGCCAACGTACCCGTCTTCAGATAGCCATGGCCGGCGGCGCTGCTGCGCGTCAGCCGGTTCCGCAACGTGCCGTCGACGCCAAGGACCGGCAGCGAGTCGACGAAGATCGGCGCCGCCTCGCTGGCCAGCGCCTGTTGCAGCAGCCGCGCGAGGTCGTACGCGCTGATGCGCTCCTGGCGTGACAGGCCCGAGCCGTTGTCCAGCATCAGGCCCGGCATCTCCAGCCCCTGATGCGACAACCAGCGGCGGATCACCGCCGCCGAACGCCTGGTGTTCGCGGGGCCGCGGCGATCGATCTCCGCGCCGATGGTCAGGAACAGCTGGCGCGCCATCACGTTGTTCGAATACTTGTTGATGTCGCGGACGATGTCGGCCAGCGGCAGGCCATGGTGGCGCGTCAGCCGGAAGGCGGGCCGCGGCACGCTGCCGCGCCGGATCGCCGGTGGCTTCGCGAAGGTGCCGCCGGCCGCCAGCCATTGCGCGACAAAGCCGCCGCCGATGAAGTCGTCGTGACTGAGCGCGGCGAAGTTCAGTACCTGCTCGCCGCAATCGGCCGAATAGCTGCCGTCGAACGACGCCACCACGGTACCGTCCGTCTGCGGGGACAGCGTCGGCGTCGCGCCGGCGCGCCAGTCGCCGCAGCGGCCGTTGGTCAGCGCCAGCCGGTTGTCCACGCGCAGTTGCGCCAGCGGCGGCATGACCGACACGCCGACCGTCTGCGTGGCGGCATCCGGGGTCAACGTGAAGGACAGCGTCTTGAACGAATAGAGCAGCGCGTCCGGTGCCACGTTGTAGGCGCGATGGGTCTCGCCGTCGATGGTGCCGCCGTTGTCCAGCCCATTGTCGAAGTAGCTGCGGTCGAGCACCACGTCGCCGGCAATGGTGGTCACGCCGGCGCGCATCGCCTGGGCCACCAGCTTGGCCATCTCCTCCGGTACCAGCTTGGGGTCGCCCTGGCCGCGCAGATAGACGTTGCCGACCACGCCGTCGGCGCCCGGCTCGCGGTCCGCATAGAGCGAGGTCTGCCAGCGGTAGCTGGGCCCCAGCAGCTGCAGGCCGGCGAAGGTCGTGATCAGCTTCATCGTCGAAGCCGGGTTCATCGGGGTCTGGGCGTTCCAGCTGACGGTCGCGGCCGGGGCGCCTTGCCGGACGATGTAGAAGCTGGCCGCGGAAAGCGGTACGCCCGCCTGCCGCAAGCCGAGCAGCACCGACGCCGGCAGGCCCGTTTTATCCTGTGACAGGGACAGCAGCCGGGCATGGGAGGGCACTGCCTTTGTCGATGGCGATTGCCGTGATGCCTTCGCGGCGGCGGCTTTTGGCTTGGACCGCTTGGGGGCGGCTTCGGAATTGGCAGCGGGACCGAATGCCAGCGCAAACGCCAGCAATGGCACCATGCTGCGGGCGAGAAGGGGGCGAGCAGGCATGGGCAGCATGGTACCGTAGTCGTCTGCAACGATGCGACCCGATGCCAGCTTCGGCTGCTCATCGTCGCGAGGAAGCGCTGTCAGGTCCCGGCTTCCTGTCGTTGGCCGTCAGAGCTGGCGAAACAGCTGAAACAGCCAGATTCGCTGGTCGTCCCGCGTGTGACGCCACGTTGCCGCAGGACGAACACGGACGCGGGCCGATGACGCCGACGCTGTTGACTGACAGCTGGCGGAAGGACGTCCCGGGCTGCCGAAGGCGGTCCGGTAGAGGGCGCCATCCCGCGCGTTGCGGTTGAAATCGATGATTCGCAGGTCCATCGCGCCATAGAACCGCTTCATCATTTGCGCAAGAGCCGCGGAGTCGGCTCTTGAGCAATGGTAGGCCGCTTCGCGATCGGCGAATCCATCGAGGATCAGAAAGCGGCCGAAGCAGTCCCGATCGCACAACTGATCAAAAGCCAGTCCGAGCAGTCCACGTTCACCGAGCGCGGGCGCGATGCGAAGCAGGACGATATCGAGTTCGGAAACATGGTTGAACGCGTGCTCGTCGGCGTACGGCCGCAGCATGTTCCGATGTTCGGCCAGCTCGCCTTCGCTGAGCAACGGAAAGCGGCGCGAAAACGAGAACGTCAGCGTGTCCTTTTCGCACAGCAGATGGACAAAGGAAGGACACATGGCGTTGTAGATCCGTGGCGTCACCATTCCCAACTCCACCAGATATCGCGCGGCATGACGGATGCCCTCGATTGGGGCGCTCGTCACCTGGTCGAATACCGTCGCCAGGCCCACCAACTGGCCGGCTGTCTTTCCCGAGCGGATACCTGCCTGCAGGAAGGACCGCAGGCGGTCCGGCGAACGCTCGAAGTACTGGAAGAGCGGGCGCAGTGGCCCGTCGCAAACCAGCATCTCGAATTCATGCGTGGTATCCATCAACGCAAGCGCGGCGCCCGGATCGGCATCGATGACCGCGAGCTTCAGTTCCGTCGGCAGGGCGCCCAGATATCCGGGGGGCGGCATGGCCGTGTGCGTGGATCCCGTCGGTACCAATGACATATGCAGTTCCTCCCAGGTTGGAATCAAGGATTGCCCCGATATCGCCGTCGAGCCGATCCGGGCTGCCGTTCGGTGCCCTCGTCGCTGTTCAGCCGCGGCCCGCGGGCGGATCGCCGGGTACCGGAACGTTGCTGCCGGCCGGCTTCTCGTCAAACACAAAATCCTGTGGATTGCCCGACTGCGCCAACCGGTCGACTTCGGGCGCGAACATTTCGGCGCAGGCTGCAAGGATGGAGAGCGTTGCGTTGAACGTCAGCGACGTGACCTTGATGTTCCGGCCTTCCAACGCGAAGGTCGCGACGGCCTGAAGACCGGCGTCTTCCGGCGCCAACATGATTTCGCCGGCCCCCAGCGGCATGATGTACAAGGCGTTGAGGCCGAGTTCGGGCGCCGGCTGGTACAGCTTGTAGGTGATCCTGCCGCCGATGGCCCTTCCGCTTTCGTCGCATGCAATCTGCACGAGGTTGATCTTTTGCCCCGCGGCAGTGCTAAACGCTTCGGAAAGTCCGATGGCCCTGGCCAGCACAGTCATCGCCGCGTTCTCCACCGCATTGCGAGGGCGCTGCGTGATCAGATATAGCAGCGCATCGAACGTGTCGTCGTTGCCATCCGCGGCAGCGCGGATCTTGTTGATCGCGATGTCGATGGCCCCAGGGAGACGCTTGTCGATCTCCCTCTGCTGCTGCTCCGCGGGGAGCGCGGCCAGCCCCTCACGGAAGCCCGGCGGAATCAGGCGCTCGTTGGCTATCTCGCACGGATACAACAGTTCCGACTGATCCCGCGGAAGGTCGGCGTGCAGCTGAGCGGTGATATCGCGCTGCCATTCCGCCCTTCGCTGCGTGACGTCGCCTGCAAACCGATTCAGCGACATCTGCCGCTCGAGAAATTCCTGCAGATCGTCCGTGGTTCGGAGGGTCGCATTCCGCATCAACGCAGGCGCCAATTCGTCGTTGAACCGGGCCTCCAGGGCCCTGGCCTGCTCCAGCGATTGCCGGAGGGCGCCGGACACGTCGCCGTTCGCTCGTTCGAAGCCCTCGTGAGCGGAGGCGGCCTGACAGAGCTTGTGGATCAGATAACCGCCACCGGCGGCGCCGCCGGCAGCGAGCGCTCCGAGCAGTGCGAGGCCCAGGGGAGGGCAGGCGACCGTGACGACCAGCATCGCCAGCGCGCCGACGATGCCGGCGATCCCGATCAACACGATGGCCCGAGTGCCCGGGGCTTCGTTGTCCGGATAATCCCGAACGCTCGTGGCCAACTGATCGAGATCGGCCAGCGCTTCGCCGACCGACTGCGCACACTGCTTGATATCGGCACGCAGCCGCAACAACTCCTGAGGGGAGATGCGTACGTCGTGGCCTTGTTGCAGATCCCAGGCTTCGATGCGCGCGGCGGCCGACTGCGCCTTCGCGATCTTCTTGCCGCATCGCGTCGCGGTGCTCAGGATCTCGTCCTTGCGGCTGGTATCCGGCAGCGAATGCACCGCGCTGGTCAGCTTCTGCCAGGCGGAATCGAGCAGATCGACCACGCGGGGCGCCGGCTGGTTCCGGACGGCATCGGCGGATGGCGCTGGTTCCGCGCGATGGGCGGCTACTGGACCAACGCTGGCGGGCTGGATGTCTTGCGGCGGCCGGGGTTGGGCTTCGGTGTGGATCGGGAGATCGGCCGCAAGGGGGACGGCGGGATGTACGGCAGGGTCTGCGACAGGATGTGCGGCAGGGGGAGACGGGGCAAAGATACGGAACATGTCGGCGCGGTGGTGGGTGGAGAAAGGCCAACGAGGAACGGCAACGTTGGCTGGAGCTTCAGGACAGCGAAGCGTACCCACCGCACTGCGACGACACTATTCAAATGATGGCGGCCACTACAGGATTTGTTACTCTCAGGCGAGTCGCGCCAGCAGTGCTCTCAACGTCTGCTGTTCCTGCGCCGACAGCGCGCGCGCCATCTTCGCGTCATGGTCGCAAACGGCCTCGGTCGCCGCCTCCAGCGTGCGCCGGCCGGCCGCCGTCAACACCAGGCTGAACGCGCGGCGATCCTTCTCCGCCGGCCGTCGCGCCACCAGCTTCATCTCTTCCAGCGCATCGACCAGCAGCACGGCCCCCGAACGTGCAATGCCCATGATCCTGGCCAGGTCGGTCAGCTTCAGGTCCGGGTTGCGTGAGATCAGCACCAGCGCGGAAAAGCGTGGCGGCGTGATGTTCCACGGCGCCAGCGATCGCACGAAGTCTTCGTAGAGCCGGATCTGCGCGCGGCGGATCGCGTAGCCGATCAGGTTGTCCAGCACCCCATAGTCGACGTCCGGCAGATGCGGGTCGAAGCCGCCGGCTTCGGTGGCGGGGTCTGGCGCGAGCGTATCGCGGGTCTTGCGCGGAGAGCGGGAAGATGGGGACGAGCGTGAGGAGCGTGACGAAGCGGACATGGAAAAGGGAATGGCGGCGCCGACGCCCGCCATCCGTTCAGGCGACGCGGAAGTATCGCATCTGCACGCGGTCCGGGAAACGCGCGCCGGTCGCGACAAACGTGTGTTGCATCAGCCAGCGGTAGGCCGGTGCCTGCGTCTCGAAGCGGGGCGCGGTGCGGAAGTAGACCAGCGACGGATCGACCGTCTCGCCGGCGGACAGGCGCGCCAGCACATCGGCGGGACCGCTGCGCAGGCCTGCGTTCACGATGTAGATCCGGGCGCCGTCGTCGGTCTGCAGGACGTAGCGCGCCTCGATCTCCGCGACCGTGACGCCGTCGCCCAGGTCCGGACGCACCAGCTGGAAGTCGGCGCCGCCGGGCAGCACGCGGCCGCGCAGCAGCGGGCCGTCGACGATGCCATCCAGAATCGGAATCACGCGCCGCTGCCCGACCGCGCTGACGCCTACCTCGATCGCCGGATCGAGGCGGAAGCTGAAGTCGGCGACATGCTCGAGCCGCGGCGCGGGCAAGCCGGGCGGGCCAGGCAATGTCGATTCGGCCGTCACTTCAGCAGCTTCCAGTTGCCGTTGTCGATGGTCAGCATCACGCGGCCGCGCTGGTCGAAACCGAAGTGGTCCTGGCTGGTGTAGTTGAGCACGCCATGCGAGACCACGATCTCGCGCTCGCTCTCCAGCGCCGCCTTCAGCGCCGCACGGAACTCCGGCGTACCGGGTTTGGCGCGCTTGAGCGCGACCGGCACGATCCGTTGCAGCACCAGCCCCGCATCGTACGGATGCGCGCCGAACTGCGTGCGGCTTTCCGCGCCGTACTGCTTCTCGTAGCGGCCGACATAGTCGAGGCCCGGCTTCTTCGGCGCGCTGTCGGCGGCCAGTTGTTCGGGCACGATCACCGGACCGGCCGGCAGGATGGCGCCGTCGACTGCCTTGCCGCCGATACGGATCAGGTCCTTGGTGGCCGCGCCGTGCGTGTGGTAGATCGGCCCGCGATAGCCGCGCTCGCGCAGCGTCGTGTGGGGCAGCGCGGCCCCGGTGCCGGCGCCGGCGATCAACATCGCATCGGGGCGCGCCGAGATCAGCTTCAGCGTTTGCGCGGTGACCGCGGTGTCCGAGCGCGCGTAGCGTTCGGTGGCGACGATGCGGATGCCGTTGGCGGCCGCGGCCGTGGTGAATTCCTTCAGCCAGGTCTCGCCATAGGCGTCGGCAAAGCCGATGAAGCCGATGGTCTTGACGCCGTTGGCCTTGGCCGTTGCCGCGACGGCTTCGGCCATCAGCTTGATCGGCTGGGCCAGCCGGTAGGTCCATTCGCCGCGGCCGGGCTTGAGCTCGATCGGCGAGAACGCCAGCTGCACGGTCTTGCTCTCGTCGGCGACTTCGGCGATGGCAATCGACGGTGCCACCGCCGACGAGCCGAGGATGATATCGACCTTGTCCTCGCTGACGAAGCGGCGCGCGACCTTGGTGGCCTGGGTCGGATCGGACCCGTCGTCGAGCACCACATAGCGGATCGTTTCGCCGGCGATCTGCTGTGGCAGCAGTCCCAGCGACTGCTTCTGCGGAATGCCGAGCGAGGCCGAGGGCCCGGTCGACGAGATACTGACGCCGACGGTGACGTCGGCCAGCGCGGCGCCGGACATCGAGGCGGCGGCCAGCGTCAATGCCAGTGCCGGGGCCAGGCGCGCGAGCGCGGTGCGGCGAAGTGTCATGGCTTGTCTCCCTTTCTTGTGATGGTGCGGCCGGTCAACGTGTGCCGCCCTGCACGGACTGCCGGTCGAATCCGGCCAGCTGCTTGTAGCGCAATGCGATCGCCTCCAGCTCGGCGTGTGGAATCACCTGCTCGATATCGGTGAAGCCCTGCGGTGCGCGCAACTCGGCCAGCTGCATGACCTGCTCGGGGCCGTTGAGCCGGTTGCGCAGCACGATGCCGGCGGTGCGCGGCAGCCGTTCTGCCTCGTATTCGCGCAGCGCGTAGCCGGTATCGGGCGTGCCGAGCAGGCAGTCGACCAGATGGCGGGCATCGACGATCGCCTGCGCGCTGCCGTTCGAGCCGATCGGGTACATCGGGTGCGCGGCGTCGCCGAGCAGCGTGACGCGATCGAAGGTCCAGCGCGGCAGCGGATCCTTGTCGACCATCGGGAATTCGTAGATCGCCCCGGCGCCGTCGATCAGCGCCGGAATGTCGATCCAGTCCCAGCGCCAGCCGGCGAAGGCCTCGCGGAACACCGACTTGTCGACCTGCCGGTTCCAGTCGCTGCGCGGCGGCGTGTCCGACGCGTCGTCCGGCACGCGCAGCTCGGCGATCCAGTTGATCAGCGAGCGGCCCTGCCGGCGCAGCGGCTCGGAGATCGGATAGGCGACGAACTTCTGGTCCTGATGGCCGGCCATGAACATCGAGCGGCCGTCCAGATAGGGCGGCGCCTCGGTGACCGCGCGCCACAGCATCCGCCGCGAGAAGCGCGGGGCGTCGCCGCTCGGATAGAACTGCCGCCGGACCGCCGAATGGATGCCGTCGGCGCCGACCAGCACATCGGCCCTGGCCGGCACCTGCGCGCCGTCCGCGCGCCGCCGCAGCGTGAATTGCACCGGCGACCCGGGCCTCGCGCCGGTGTCGTGCACCGCCTCGAACGCGTGGCCGGTGTGCACCCGATCGGCGCCCAGCCGCTCGACCGCGGTCCGATACAGCAGCATCTGCAGCTCGCCGCGATGGACCGAGAACTGCGGATACGGATAGCCGGCGGCAAGCCCGCGCGGCTCGTGCCAGATCCGTTGGCCGAACTTGTTGTAGTAGGACAGTGAACTCGTTTCGATCGCGATCTGCGCGAGCGCCGGCTGCAGGCCGAGTTCGGCGAGTTCGCGGACCGCATGGGGTAGCAGGTTGATGCCGACGCCCAGCGGCTTCAGCGATTCGCTGGCTTCCCAGACTTCGGCGTCGATGCCGTGGCGATGGCACAGCAGCGCGAGCGTCAGCCCGCCGATGCCGCCGCCTGCGATGGCGATGCGCATGGTGTCTCCTGCGGCGGACCTGCGCGCGACGGGCGGTCCGCTCTGTGTTGGATGTCTGCTTGGCGTCTGTTCGACGTCCGTTCGACGTCCGTCCGACGAATTGTTATGGAGTATAACTAAATCGCCGAACCGCGCAAGGGCGGGTCGACACGGCTGCGTTCTGGCTTATTTCCCCCAGCTTGGCGACAGCAGCCGCAGGCCGACCGACACGAAGCGCGTCTCGCGCGGCTGGTTCAGCTGCGTGCCCCAGGTCATGTCGACCTGGACGCGCTGCGGCACGATCCACACGCGCGCGCCGAGCTGGATCCACGGGCGGTCGCCGCTCTCGCCGAAGGTCTCGGCGATCATGGCCCAGCGCTCGCTGATCGTCGCCTCGCCGGCCACGCCCCAGGTCATCCGGGTCTGCCGCTCGGCGCGATCGTGCGTGGCGCCGACGTTCGCATGCAGCAGCAGACGGTCGTCGCGCATCGACACCGTCAACGGCAGGTTCAGGTAGAGTCCGCCCGGCGTCCTGCGCGGCGAGGCCTTCGGATATTCGGTCATGCCGACCGTCAGCGCGACGCCGTAGCTGTTGGTCTCGACGGGCTTGAGCACCGTCTTGCCCTGCAACTGCAGATCGGTGATCGCGTTGCCCGGTCCATCGCCGTATCGCTGCACCGAACCGCCGAACGTCCATTCGAAGTTGCCGGTGAAGTTGCAGCCCGGCAGCGCCCAGCGTTCGGTGCCGTCGCGATTGAAGCGCAGCCACGATTCGAGCTGGCACGATTGCGGATCGACGATGCGCGCGTCGTCGGTGACGAGCGGTCGCGCCGCCCATGCCAGCGGGGTCAGGCAGAGCAGCAGCGTTGCCGCGAAGACGCGGCACAGAGGGGAGAGGCGGGCGGAAATCGGCAGCATGTGTTGGCTCGCAATGGCGCCCGAAGTCTAACGCGCACCGATGACATGGTGTCGCACGACGCCGTCACGACGTGAGGACGCGCGGCCGATGTGGGATTTATCTGACAGCGGTATAGGTGGCGATGGTCTGCCCGCCCGGTGCGATGGGGCCGCACAATCGAGCTGTCTCTCGCCCGTACAAGGAGCTTTCGATGCGTACCCTTACCCTGTCGTTCGCGCTGGCCACGCTGCTCGCCACCGCGGGCTGCGCCGACATGACCGCCAAGCAGCGCAACACCGCCATCGGTGCCGGTGTGGGCGGGGTCGCCGGCGCGACCCTGATCGGCGGACCGGGCGCCACGCTGGGCGGCGCCGCGCTGGGCGGTGTGGTCGGCAATGTGCTGACCGACGACAAGAAGAAGTAAGGGTCGCAGAAGTCAGGGCCGCAGCGGTCAGGGCCGCAGCGGTCAGGGCCGCAGCGGTCAGGCGGCACCAAACAGGACGCCCCGGCCAATGGCCGGGGCGTCGTCGTTTGATGCGTCTGCGTTGCGTCGGTGTTGCCGCTGCTCTGGCGGGCCGCCGGTCAGGCCGGCTCGCTGCCGGACGCCTCGGCGGTGACCGTGCGGCCCGGCACCGGGAACACGATGTCGTAGGCCCAGTTGTAGACGAAGGCGTAGACCACGTAGAAGCCGGCGACCGCCAGGTCCATCAGCAGCGCATCGAGCAGGCTGATCTTCAGGTACCACGCCACCGACGGCAGGAACACGATCAGCAGGCCCAGCTCGAACAGCAGCGCATGGCCGACGCGCACCGCCGGCGACTTGCGCACCGAGCCGGTCAGCCGGACCATGGCCTTGTCGAACATCAGGTTGTAGACGTAGTTCCAGACCGCCGCGATCAGCGAGGCGACCGCGGCGATCACGCCCATCTGGTGCAGGGCGTAGCCGAACACCCAGCTGCCCAGCGGCGCGAAGATCAGCAGGCCGATCAGTTCGAAGCCCACCGTGTGACGGATTCTGTCCAGCGTACCGCGCATTGTGTCGCTCCATCGAAGACAATGGCGCCAGTCTATCGGGTAGGGCAGCAGATACAAGTTGGGAAGTATCTGTTATCCAGATGGATGGCGCGGAGATGTGGCACCATGGGTCCCCGTTCCACTACCGCCGTTCATCCGACGGCCAACCCGCGCCATGAGCCTGTCCCTCGAACAACTGCAAGCCTTCGTCGCCGCGGCCGAGACCGGCTCGTTCTCCGCCGCGGCGCGCCGCCTCGGCAAGGCCCAGTCGGTGGTCAGCACCGCCGTCTCCAATCTCGAAATCGATCTCGACAATGCGCTGTTCGACCGCAGCGGACGCTATCCCGCGCTGACGCCGGCGGGCGAGCGCCTGCTGGTCGAGGCCCGCGTGATCCTGGAGCGCTGCGAGCATTTCCGCGGCGTCGCCAAGAGCCTGGGCGAGGGCGTCGAAAGCCGGCTGGTGCTGGCGGTCGACGAGCTCTATCCGGAGGAGACGCTGGGCGTGCTGCTCGAGGAGTTCTCGCACCGGTTTCCTGCGGTCGAGCTGGAACTGCTGTTCCCGGTGATGGAGGACGTCAGCCGGCTGGTGCTGGAGGGCGGCGCCGACTTGGGCCTGATGTGGCGGCAGGAGGTGCTGCCGCCCGCGCTGGCCTTCCGCGGGCTGGGCTGGGTGCCGATGCAGATCATCTGCGCGCCCGACCATCCGCTGGCGGCGCAGCAGCGCGTCGGCTGGGAAGAGCTCAAGCGCCATCGGCAGCTGATGGTGGCGGTGCGCAGCGACAGCGAGGAGAAGATGCGCCTGCGCGTGGCAGCCGAGGTCTGGTGGGTCGAGAGCCACTGGGTCATCGTCGAGCTGGTCAAGCGCGAACTGGGCTGGGCCTTCGTGCCGTGGCACGTCGCCGCCAACTCGCCGGCCGCCGCGCAGCTGGTTTCACCGGAGCTGGACTTCGACGACCAGGACTGGCCGGTGGCGATGGAGCTGGTCTGGCACAAGCAGCGCCCGCTCGGCAAGGCGGGCGCCTGGCTGCAGGAGCGGGTCAGCCACCAGCCGCTGCCGCAGCCGTCGCCGCGGCGGCGCAGCAGCGGTTGATTCGGCGAGGGCGGCGGCAGACCACCGCCGCGGCGCCTAGCGCGACACCGCAGCTCCTGCCTCGGATCCCGTCGCCACCGCCGTCCCGGGGCCTTGCCATCCCCCGCCCAGCGCCTTGATCAACACCACGCTCGCGCTCAGCTGCCGGCCCGCGATCGACAGCGCGGTGCGCTCGGCCGTATAGGCCGCGGTCTGCGCCGTCAGCACGTCGAGCAGGCCCGCGGTACCGGCGCGATAGCGGTTGTTGACCAGCGACAGCGCCTCGCGCGCCGAGCGCAGCGCCTCGTTCTGTACCACCGCTTCCTGCTCGAGCAGGCGCGCCGCGGCCAGGTTGTCCTCGACCTCCTGGAACGCCGTCAGCACCGTCTGCCGATAGTTCGCCACGGTCTGGTCGTAGACCGCGATCGCCTGTTCCTTGGCCGCGCTGCGCGCGCCGAAGTCGAGCAGCGTCATGGCCAGTTCGGGGCCGAACGACCAGATCCGGTTCGGCAGCGACAGCCAGCGCTCGAGCGAGCTCGAGGTGAAGCCGCCCGCGGCCGACAGGCTCAGCGTCGGGTAATACGCGGCCTGCGCCACGCCGATCTGCGCGTTGGCAGCGGCGACGCGGCGCTCGGCCGCGCTGATGTCGGGGCGCCGTTCGAGTAGTTGCGACGGCACTGCGACCGGCACGCGCGGCACCGTCTCGGTGAAGTCGATCGGCGCCAGCGAGAACGCCGCCGGCGGCTGCCCGGTCAGCACCGCGATCGCATGCTCGTATTGCGCGCGCTCGATCTGGATGTCGATCAGCTGTGCCTGCGCGCTTTTCAATTGCGTCTCGGACTGCAGCACGTCGGAGCGCTGCGCGATGCCGGCCTGGTACTGGTTGCGCACCAGCTGCAGCGATTTTTCGTAATCGGCGACGGTCCGCTGCAGCAGCGCCTGCTGCGCATCGGCGACGCGCAGCAGGAAATAGGTCTGCGCCAGCGTGGCCTGCGTCGACAGCAGCGTCGAGGCCAGGTCGGCCTCGCTGGCCTGCGCGCTCGCTTCGCTGCTCTCGACCTGGCGCCGCACGCGGCCCCACAGATCGACCTCCCAGCTGGCAGACAGCGTTGCCGTCTGTCCGCTGGTGATATTGCCGTTGCCGCTGCGCGAGCGGTCCACGCTGGCCTGCGCGCCGACCACCGGGAAGTAGCCGGAGCGTGCCGCGCGCAGGATCGCGGTGGCCTGGCGGTACTGGGCCTCGGCGGCGGCGATGGTCTGGTTGGAGACCTTCACGCGCGCCATCAGCGCGTCGAGCTGCGGATCGCCGAACACGGTCCACCAGTCGCCGCGCTCTCTGGCGTCGCCGGGCTCGGCGGGCTTCCATTGGCCCCATTCGGCCGGCGCCTCCTTGAAGGTGGGTGTCACCGGCGCATCGGGCCGCTGGTAGTCGGGCCCGACCGCGCAGGCGCCGAGCAGCAGCGCGCAGGCCATCACGACGCAGCGGGGCAGGGAGGAGGGGCGGGTCATCGCTTTCTGGTTCATCGTCACGAATCGAATCCGGCAGGCGTGGGCGCGGACGGCGTGCCGCGGCCGCTGTCGCGACGTGCATGGCGGCGGTTGCGCCAGGCCTGCCACTTCAGGCGCCAGCGGTCCAGCGTCAGGTAGACCACCGGGGTGGTGTAGAGCGTCAGCAGCTGGCTGACCAGCAGGCCGCCGACGATCGAGATGCCGAGCGGCGCGCGCAGCTCGGCGCCGTCGCCACGGCCGAGCGCCAGCGGCACCGCGCCGAGCAGCGCCGCCATCGTCGTCATCATGATCGGCCGGAAGCGCAGCAGGCAGGCCTGATAGATCGCCTCGCGCGGCGTCAGCCCTTCGCGCCGTTCGGCATCGATCGCGAAGTCGATCATCATGATCGCGTTCTTCTTGACGATGCCGATCAGCAGGATCACGCCGATCAGCGCGATCACGCTGAACTCGGTGCCCGAGGCCAGCAGCGCCAGCAACGCGCCGACGCCGGCGGACGGCAGCGTCGACAGGATCGTCAGCGGGTGCACATAGCTTTCGTACAGGATGCCCAGCACGATGTAGATCGTGATCAGCGCGGCCAGGATCAGGATCGGCTGGCTGCGCAGCGACTCCTGGAAGGCGCTGGCGGTGCCGGCGAAATTGGCCTGCAGCGATTCGGGCGCGCCGATCCGCGCCATTTCATGCTGGATCCGCTCGGTGGCCTGCGACAGCGACACGCCCTCGGCGAGGTTGAACGAGATCGTCGACGCGGCGAACTGGCCCTGGTGGTTGACGCCGAGCGGCGTGCTGGTCGGCACCACGCGCGCGAACGCGGACAGCGGCACGCGATTGCCGGCACCGGTCACCACATAGATGTCCTTCAGCGCGTTCGGCCCCTGCAGGTATTCCTGGCTCAGCTCCATCACCACGCGATACTGGTTCAGCGGATGGTAGATCGTCGACACCAGCCGCTGGCCGAACGCGTCGTTCAGCAGCGAATCGACCTGCTGCATCGTGACGCCGAGCCGTGACGCGGTGTCGCGATCGACGATCACCGAGGTCTGCAGGCCCTTGTCGTTGGTGTCGGTGTCGATGTCCTCCAGCTCCTTCAGGTTCGACAGCGCATTGCGGACCTTGGGCTCCCACGCGCGCAGCACCTCGAGGTCGTCCGAGCGCAGCGTGAACTGATACTGCGAGCTGCTCTGCCGGCCGCCGATGCGGATATCCTGCACCGGCACCAGGAACAGGCTCGCGCCGGGTTCCTTCGCCAGCTTGCCGCGCAGCCGCGCGATCACCTCGTTGGCCGTCTCGGTGCGCTCGGTCAGCGGCTTGAGCGTGACGAACATCTGCCCGGTATTGCGCTGCGAACCGCCGGTAAAGCCGGTCACGTTGACCACCGCGGGGTCGGACTGCACGATGCGGATGAAGCTGTCGAGCTTCTGGCGCATCGCCTGGAACGAGGTGGCCTGGTCCGCGCGGATGAAGCCGATCAGCCGGCCGGTGTCCTGCTGCGGGAAAAAGCCCTTCGGCACGATCACATAGAGCCAGACGTTCAGGCCGATCGTCACCAGCAGGATCAGCCAGACCAGGCGGCTGTGCCGCAGCGCCACCGACAGCGAGCGCGCATAGCGCTCGCTGATCCAGCCGAACACGCGCTCGCTGGCGCGATACCAGCGGCCGGGCGGGCGCTGGTGCCGCGGCTCGCGCAGCAGCCGCGCGCACATCATCGGCGTGGTCGTCAGCGAGACCACCAGCGACACCAGGATCGCCACCGACAGCGTGATCGCGAACTCCTGGAACAGCCGGCCGATGATCCCGCCCATCAGCAGCAGCGGGATGAACACCGCGATCAGCGACAGGCTCATCGAGATCACGGTAAAGCCCACCTCGCGCGCGCCGCGCAGCGCCGCCTGCACCGGCCGCATGCCGGCCTCCAGATGGCGCGAGATGTTCTCCAGCACCACGATCGCATCGTCGACGACGAAGCCGGTGGCGATCGTCAGCGCCATCAGCGACAGGTTGTTCAGCGAGAAGCCGGCCAGGTACATCACGGTGAAGGTGCCGATCAGCGACACCGGCACCGCGACGCTGGGAATCAGCGTGGCGCGCACGTTGCGCAGGAACAGGAACACCACCATGATCACCAGCGCGACCGAGATGATCAGCGTGTGCTCGACCTCGCGCAGCGACGCGCGGATGGTCGGCGTGCGGTCCATCATTACGTCCATCGAGATCGCGGCCGGGATCATCTGGCGCAGCGTCGGCAGCATCTCGTTGACGCGGTCGACCGTCTCGATGATGTTGGCGCCGGGCGAGCGGTTCAGCACCAGCAGCACCGACGGCTCGCCATTGGCCGAGCCGGCGTTGCGCACGTCCTGCACCGAGTCGGTCACGGTGGCGACGTCGGATAGCCGCACCGGCACCGCGAAGGAATTGGGGCCGCTGGTCGCCGCATTGCTGCCGGCGGCATTGTTGACCGTGGTGGTGGTCGTGCCGCCCGCGGTCACCGTGGTCGTGGTCACGCCGTTGACGGTGGTGGTGCGCACCGTACCGCCCGAGGTCGCGCTCGACGTGCTGGCGATCAGCGCGCCGGCGGTGGTGGTCGAATAGCTGCCCGGCGTCGCATAGCGGATGATCAGCGGCATGTAGTCTTCCGCCTTCATCGCCTGGTCGTTGGCATAGATCTGCCAAGCCTTGCTGTCGTTCTCGACCACGCCGAGCGGCCGGTTGGCATTGGTCGCGCTGATCGCGTTGCGCACGTCGGACAGCGCGATGCCGTACTTGTTCAGCGCGGTCGGATTGAGCGAGACCCGCACCGCCGGCAGCGAAGCGCCGCCGATCGTCACCTGGCCGACGCCCTCGATCTGCGACAGCTTCTGCGCGAGGATGGTCGAGGCGGCGTCGTACAGCTGGCCGCGCGTCATCGTCGGCGAGGTCAGCGCGATGATCATGATCGGCGCGTCCGACGGGTTGACCTTGCGGTAGGTCGGGTTGCCCGGCAGGCTGCTCGGCAGCGTCGCGCGCGAGGCGTTGATCGCCGCCTGCACGTCGCGCGCGGCGCCGTCGATGTCGCGCGACAGGTCGAACTGCAGCACGATCCGCGTCGAGCCCAGCGAGCTGCTCGAGGTGATCTCGTTGACGCCGGCGATCGAGCCGAGCGCGCGCTCCAGCGGCGTCGCCACGGTGGCGGCCATCGTTTCGGGGCTTGCGCCCGGCAGCGAGGCCGACACCGAGATGGTCGGGTAGTCGACCTGCGGCAGCGGCGACACCGGCAGCATCCGCAGCGCGGCCAGTCCGGCCAGCAGGATGCCCAGCGTCAGCAGCGCGGTCGCGACCGGCCGGTGGATGAAGATGGCCGACAGGTTCATGGCGCCCTCGGCGGTTCGGTACCCGGCGTGCCGCCCGGGCCGAAGTCCGCATCCCGATCGGCGTCTGGATCGCCGAAGCGGCGCCGGCGCCAGCCCTTGAGCCGGCCGGCGACCCGGTCGAACGCCAGGTAGATCACCGGCGTGGTGAACAGCGTCAGCACCTGGCTGACCAGCAGCCCGCCGACCATCGTGATGCCCAGCGGCCGGCGCAGTTCCGAGCCGATGCCGGTGCCCAGCATCATCGGCAGCGCCGCCAGCAGCGCCGCCATCGTCGTCATCAGGATCGGCCGGAAGCGCAGCAGGCAGGCCTCGAAGATCGCGTCGCGCGGCGCCATGCCGCGTTCGCGCTCGGCCTCCAGCGCGAAGTCGATCATCATGATCGCGTTCTTCTTGACGATGCCGATCAGCAGGATGATGCCGATGATCGCGATGATGCCCAGGTCATGGCCGGCCAGGAGCAGCGCCAGCAGCGCGCCGACGCCGGCCGACGGCAGCGTCGACAGGATCGTCACCGGGTGGATCGTGCTCTCGTACAGCACGCCGAGCACGATGTACATCGTGACCACCGCGGCCAGGATCAGCCACAGCGTGTTCGACAGCGACGCGCTGAAGGCCAGCGCCGCGCCCTGGAAGGTGGTCTGCATCGAGATCGGCAGGCCGATCTCCTGCTCGACCTGCTTGATCTTGTCGACGGCGTGGCCCAGCGACGCGCCCTGCGCCAGGTTGAACGAGATCGTCGCGGCCGGGAACTGGCCCTGGTGGTTGATCACCAGCGGCCCGGTGCGCTCGCTGATGCGGGCGAACGCGCCCAGCGGCACCTGGCCGCCGGACGACGAGGGCAGCCGCAGCTCGGCCACCGCCCGCGGGTTGTCGCGGAATTCCGGCATCGCCTCCAGCACCACGCGGTACTGGCTCGATTGCGTGAAGATCGTCGACACCAGCCGCTGGCCGTAGGCGCTGTACAGCGCGCTGTCGATCACCGCGGTGGTGATGCCGAAGCGCGCGGCCGCGTCGCGGTCGATGTCGACGTAGACGCGCAGGCCGTTGTTCTGCTGGTCGGTGGCGACGTCGCGGAATTCGGGTTCCTCCTTCAGCCGCTCGACCAGCTTCGGCACCCAGGTCGCCAGCGTCTGCGGATCGGGGTCTTCCACCGTGAACTGGTACTGCGTGCGCGAGACCCGGTCTTCGATCGTCAGGTCCTGCACCGGCTGCATGTACAGCGAGACGCCGCCCATCTCCTCGACCGCGGCCTGCAGCCGCTCGGTGACCGTCGCGATGTCGTCGCGCTCGCCCTTGGGCTTCAGGTTGATCAGCATGCGGCCGGCGTTCATCGTGGTGTTGGTGCCGTCGACGCCGATGAAGGCGGACACGCTCTGCACCGCCGGATCCTTCAGCACGACTTCCGACACCGCGCGCTGCTTCTGCGACATCGCCTGGAACGAGATGCTCTGCGAGGCCTCGGTGACGCCCTGGATCACGCCGGTGTCCTGCACCGGGAAGAAGCCCTTCGGAATCGCCAGGTACAGCACCACGGTCAGCGCCAGCGTGCCGATCGCGACCAGCAGCGTGGCGCGCTGCCGGCCCAGCACCCAGTTCAGCGCGCGGCCGTAGCGCTCGATCACGCGGTCGAAGAAGGCGCCGGTGGCGCGGTGAAAGCGCGGCAGCTGGTCCTCGGGCACGTGGCGCAGCATCCGGGCGCACATCATCGGCGTCAGCGTCAGCGAGACCACCGCCGAGATCAGGATCGACACCGCCAGCGTGACCGCGAACTCGCGGAACAGCCGGCCGACCACATCGCCCATGAACAGCAGCGGGATCAGCACCGCCACCAGCGAGAAGGTCAGCGAGATGATGGTGAAGCCGATCTGCTTCGAGCCCTTGAGCGCCGCCGCCATCGGCGATTCGCCCTTCTCGATGTAGCGCATGATGTTTTCGATCATCACGATGGCGTCGTCGACGACGAAGCCGGTCGCGATGGTCAGCGCCATCAGCGTCAGGTTGTTGATCGAGAAGCCGGCCAGGTACATCACGCCGAAGGTGCCGACCAGCGACAGCGGCACCGCCACGCCGGGGATCACCGTCGCCGGCACGTTGCGCAGGAACAGGAAGATCACCATCACCACCAGCGCGATCGCCAGCAGCAGTTCGATTTCGACGTCGTGCACCGACGCGCGGATCGTGGTGGTGCGGTCGGTCAGCACCTCGGCCTTGACCGAGGCCGGCAGCGAGGCCTGCAGCTGCGGCAGCATCGTCTTGATGCGGTCGACCACCGCGATCACGTTGGCCCCGGGCTGGCGCTGGATATTGACGACGATGGCCGGCTTGCCGTTGGCCCATGCGGCCAGGCGCGAGTTCTCCGGGCCGTCGACGATGGTGGCCACGTCGGTGATGCGGATTGGTGCGCCGTTCTGGTAGCCGATGATGATCTGGCGATATTCGTCGGCCGAGCGCAGCTGGTCGTTGGCGTCGATCGTCGAGGCACGCGCCGGGCCGTCGAAGCTGCCCTTGGCGCCATTGACGTTGGCCGCGCCGATCGCGGTGCGCAGGTCGTCGATCGACATGCCGAGCGCGGCCAGCGCGGTCGGATTGGCCTGGATGCGCACGGCCGGGCGCTGGCCGCCGCTGATGGTGACCAGACCCACGCCCTGGATCTGCGAGATCTTCTGCGCCACGCGCGTATCGACCAGGTCCTGCAGCTTGGGCAGCGGCAGCGTGTCCGAGGTCATCGCCAGCGTCAGGATCGGCGCGTCGGCGGGATTGACCTTGCTGTAGACCGGCGGCATCGGCAGGTCGCCCGGCAGCAGGTTGCTGCCGGCATTGATGGCGGCCTGCACCTCCTGCTCGGCGACGTCGAGCGGCAGCGTCAGGTCGAACTGCAGCGTGATCACCGACGCGCCGCCCGACGAGGACGACGACATCTGCTTGAGCCCGGGCATCTGGCCGAACTGGCGCTCCAGCGGCGCGGTCACCGCCGAGGTCATCACGTCGGGGCTGGCCCCGGGATACAGCGTGGTGACCTGGATGGTCGGGTAGTCGACCTCGGGCAGCGCCGACAGCGGCAGCATCCGGTAGGCGACCAGCCCGGACAGCAGGATCGCGAGCATCAGCAGCGCGGTGGCGACCGGCCGCTCGATGAATAGGCGTGACGGGTTCATGCAGCGTCCTCGGTACGGCTACGGCGCGGGCTCATTGGCGCGGTGCCGGCGCGGCGGCGGAGGCGGGGGCCGCGGCCGGCGCGCTGGCGCCCGCATGCGCGCGCGGACCGGCCGCCTCGGGGCCGGAAGCGCCGCCCGCGCGAAGGCGGCGGCCACGCGCGCGCGGCTCGCTCGCCGGCGCCACCGCCGCGGCGCGCGCCGCCGGATCGACGGTCTGCACCGTCATGCCTTCGCGCAGCCGGTCTGCGCCGTCGACCACGACGCGCTGGCCGGCCTGCACGCCGCGCAGCACGGCGGTCTGCTCGCCGTCGCTCGGTCCCAGCGCGACGGTCTGCACCTTGACCTTGTTCTGCTGGTCGACCACATAGACGAAGGTGCCCTGCTGGCCGCGCTGGATCGCCGCGACCGGCACCACGGTGGCGCCGGCCAGCGTATCGACCCGCATCCGCACATTGACGAACTGGTTCGGGAACAGCATGCCGTCGTCGTTGCGGAACACGGCCTTGAGCCGCACGGTGCCGGTGGTGGTATCGATCTGGTTGTCGGTGGTCAGCAGCGTGCCGTCGGCCAGCTTGTTGCGCGCCTGCCGGTCCCAGGCCTGTACCGGCAGCGTCTGGCCGGCGTTCAGCTGCCTGAGCACGCTGGGCAGGTTGTCCTCCGGGATCGAGAACAGCACGGCGATCGGCTGGATCTGCGTGATCAGCGCGATGCCGTTGGCATCCGAGGTGCTGACGATATTGCCCGGGTCGACCTGGCGCAGGCCGATGCGGCCCGAGGTCGGGGCCTTGATGCGCGTGTAGCCCAGCTGCAGGCGCGCGTTGTCGACGTTGGCCTGGTCGGTCTTGACCACGCCCTCGTACTGGCGCACCAGCGCGTCCTGCGTGTCGACCTGCTGCTTGGCGATCGAATCCTGCGCCAGCAGCGTGCGATAGCGCTGCTGGTCGATGCGCGCGTTCTGCAGCAGCGCCTGGTCGCGCGCCAGTTGGCCCAGCGCCTGGTCGAGCGCGGCCTGGAACGGACGCGGATCGATCTCGGCCAGCAGGTCGCCGGCCTTGACCATCTGGCCCTCCTTGAACAGCACGCGCAGCAGCGGGCCGGAAACCTGCGCGCGCACCGTGACGTTGGCGACCGGGGTCACGTTGCCCAGGCCATTGAGCACCACGTCCATATCGCGCTGCACGACCGGGCTGACCACCACCGGCGCGGCCGGGCCGCTCATGCCGCGGCCGCCCGGGCCGCCGGGTCCGCCCGGGATGCGTCCGCCGGGTCCGGGCTGGCCCGCCTGGCCGGCATCGGACGCACCGCGCTGGCTGTACCAGTACCAGCCGCCGCCGGCCAGCAGCAGCACCAGCAGGCCCGCGATCCAGACGCCGCGCCGGCCTCGCGAAGGGGCGAGGGCGGCGGGCGGAATGGGGCCGGGGCGGCGGTCGGGGCCGGACTCTGGCCGGTCAGCGGGCCGGCCGGCGGGTGCCTCGGTGGAGGCATCGATCGGGTGATCCTCGCCGTGAGTCGTGGGTTTGGCGGGCGGATTGGAGTCGGGATTGGCCATGCAATGGGTCCTGATGCGGTCCTGATGCGGTCCGGAAACGGTCCTGGAGCGGGGCCTGCGCACGCAACGGGTGCGCGGCCCTTCTGTTCGATGGAAAGACGCAGAAGTATGCCGCAACGGTCAGGGCCGGCTCCGGATGCGGAGCGGGGCCCACCTGCGGCGACGTGGCAAGGATACGGCGTGAGGCGGGGCAGACCTATGTCGGCACGGAAGGGCTTTATTACAGATAATTACCAGCGCCCCCGGTGTAACTTGCCGAAACAACATTGCGGCGGCCCGGCCGGCGTGCCTGTTTATCATCCGGCTATGCGATCCAATCAGCCCACCCAGATCCTGGTCGTCGACGACGATCCCGACTTGCGCGACCTGCTGCGCGAATACCTGACCCAGCAAGGCTTCGCCGTTTCCGTGCTGCACGACGGCGACGGACTGCAGGCCCGCCTCGAGCGCGAGCGTCCCGCGCTGATCGTGCTCGACCTGATGATGCCCAAGGTCGATGGCCTGACCGCGCTGCGCAAGCTGCGCGCCCGCAACGACGATATCCCGGTGATCCTGCTGACCGCGCGCAGCGACGAGATCGACCGCATCGTCGGCCTCGAGATCGGCGCCGACGACTACCTGGGCAAGCCGTTCTCGCCGCGCGAGCTGCTGGCCCGCATCAACGCGGTGCTGCGCCGCAAGCTGGCGCGTCCGGCGGCGGCGCCCGAGGACCGCGACAGCGTGACCTTCGGCCCGTTCAAGGTCGATTTCCGCCAGCGCACGCTGGTGCGGTCCGGCCAGGCGCTGCCGATCAGCGACACCGAATTCGCGCTGCTGAAGCTGCTGCTGATGCATCCGCTCGAGGTGCTGTCGCGCGAGCGCATCGTCGAACTGATGTATGGCGCGGCCAGCGGCGTCAGCGACCGCGGCATCGACGTGCAGATCTGGCGCCTGCGCCGGCTGCTCGACGAGGACGCGCAGCGGCCGCGTTATATCCAGACGGTGCGCGGGCGCGGCTATACCTTCGTGCCGGACGAAGCGGTCCAGGCCGACCTGGACGCCTGATGAAGCTGCGCATCGACACCCTGTTCGGCCGCATGGCGCTGCTGATCGCCGCGGTGCTGGTGATCAGCCATTTCTCGTGGCTGGCGATCCTGCGCATGGACCGGCGCGAACAGCGCATGGAATATTCGGTCGAGCAGATGCTGTTCCAGCTCGACAGCATCCAGCGCGCGCTCGACGCCAGGCCGCCGGCGAAGCTGCCGAGCCTGGTCGAGGTCGCCGGCGAGGCCAGCGCCGAGGAACATGCGCGCGCGCCGACCGACCGCTCGCGCCGGCTGGTCGAGCGTTTCTCCGGCCGGCTGCCGCCCGGCACCCAGGTGCGCATCGAGGACGAGGACACGCCGCGCATCTGGATCAAGCTGCCGACGCGCCAGGACTGGATCGCGATGCCGATCCTGTGGGTCCATAACCCGCCGCTGGACAACCGCCTGATTCCCGGCGCGATGCTGGTGGTCAGCGTGGCGATCGTGTTCGCGCTGCTGATCGCCTGGCAGATCCAGCGGCCGGTGCGCGAGATGGCCAATGCGGCCGGGCAGCTGTCGCGCCAGCAGCCGGTGACGCCGCTGCGCGAGCGCGGCCCGCTGGAGCTGCGCCAGTTGATCGAGCGCTTCAACAAGATGGTGGCGGACCTGGCGCGCATCGACCAGGAGCGCAACACGATGCTGGCCGGCATCGCGCACGACCTGAAGACGCCGCTGGCGCGGCTGCGGCTGCGCGCCGAGATGCTGGCCGATCCGAAGGCGGCGGCGGGCGTCACGCGCGACGTGGAGTCGATGTCGGCGATCGTCGAGCAGTTCCTGGCCTTCGCGCAGAGCGCCGAGCCGACCGCGCGGCCGGTGCCGGTCGATCGCCGCATGGCGGAACTGGCGGCGTCGCTGGCCGAGCAGGAGCGGCCGGTCGACCTGTCTCTGGAGGCCGGCGAGGGCTTCCGGATGATCGCCACGCAGCTCGATCGCATCGTCGGCAACCTGGTCGACAACGCCTACCACTACGGCGCGCCGCCGGTCAGCATCCGCACCGCGCGCGTCGCGGACGGCTGGCAGCTGGTGGTCGAGGACGCGGGCAGCGGCATTCCGGAGGATGCCTTCGACAAGGTCACGCTGCCATTCGTGCGGCTGGACCCGGCGCGCGGCGGCAATGCGCATTCGGGCCTGGGGCTGGCGATCGTCGACCGGCTGGTGCGCCAGTCCGGCGGGCGCCTGACGCTGGGCAACCGGCCCGAGGGCGGTCTGCGCGTCGAGATGGTGTTCCCGTTCGCGCAGCTGGCCAAGGCGGCCTGAGACAGGGACGCCGATCGCCTGCAGGCGCAAAGCCGCAGCTTACTGCTGCGGCTTTTTCTTTTCGCCGATGCGGCTTTCCTGGCCCGACAGCAGCTTGGCGATGTTCTGGCGATGGCGCAGGATCAGCAGCGCGCTGATCGCGACGATCGCGGCAGCCATCCCGTCGGCGCCGAACATCAGCACGTAGAAGAACGGCGCGAAGATGGCCGACACCAGCGCGGCCAGCGACGAGTAGCGGAAGAAGAAGGCGATGATCAGCCAGGTCGCCAGCGTGCCCAGGCCCAGCCACGGATGGATCGCGAACAGGATGCCGGCCGCGGTCGCCACGCCCTTGCCGCCCGCGAAACGGTGGAACACCGGAAACAGGTGACCGAGGAATACCGCCACCGCGACCAGCGCGATGCCGGTCTGGTCGACGCCGTAGTCGGGCCCGAAGCGCTGCGCCAGCCAGACCGCCAGCCAGCCCTTGAGCCCGTCGCCGAGCAGCGTCAGCAGCGCCGCCTTCTTGTTGCCGGTGCGCAGCACATTGGTCGCGCCCGGGTTGCCGGAGCCATAGGAATGCGGATCGGGCAGCCCCATCGTCTTGCTGACCACGACAGCGAAGGAGACCGAACCGATCAGATAGGCGAGCAGGGCAAAGACGAGATTGGCGAGATTGGCCATGGGCGGGGTTCGAAAAGGCAGCGGAAAGGCGGGGAGGACCGGAACGGTCGCAAAAAACTGGCGCGATTGTAGCGCGCCGGCGTGACGCTCACGACCGTGATTACCCGGGCATGAACCAGCGCACAGGCCAGGGCACAGGCCAGGGCACAGAAGATGGCACCGCGGTGTTCAGCCCTCCGCCAGCCCGCATTGCACCGGCCTAGCGCCCAGCAGCGCGGTCAGCACGGCCGGCTCGATGCTGACCAGATAGCCGCGCCGGCCGCCATTGATATAGATGCGCTCCAGCGCCAGCACGCCTTCCTCGACATAGACCGGCATCCGCTTGCGCGTGCCGAACGGCGAGGTGCCGCCGACCAGGTAGCCGCTGTGGCGCTGCGCGACCTCGGGCTTGCACGGCTGCACGCTCTTGCAGCCGATCTGCCGCGCCAGGTTCTTGGTCGACACGGTGCGGTCGCCATGCATCAGCACGATCAGCGGCTGTGCCTTGTCGTCTTCCATCACCAGCGTCTTGACCACGTGATGCTCGTCGACGCCGAGCTGCTTCGCCGATTCCTCGGTGCCGCCGTGCTCGACATAGTCGTATGGGTGCTCGCCGAAGGCGATGCCATGCTGGCGCAGCATCTGCGTGGCCGGCGTTTCGGAGATATGTCTGGTCTTTGCCATGGAGTTCGCTCGCGCGGTCAGCCGCGCGGATGATGCTGCTGATGCAGGACGCGCAGCCGTTCGCGCGCGACGTGCGTGTAGATCTGCGTGGTCGAGATGTCGGCATGGCCAAGCAGCAACTGCACCACGCGCAGGTCGGCGCCGTGGTTCAGCAGGTGCGTGGCAAACGCATGGCGCAGCGTATGCGGCGACAGCGGGGCGTGGATCTCGGCCTGCCGGGCATAGCGCTTGATCAGGTACCAGAAGGCCTGGCGCGTCATCGCCTCGCCGCGCTGCGTCACGAACAGCGCGTCGCTGCCGCGCTGGCCGAGCAGCGCGGGACGGGCGCTGGCCAGATAGCGGCGCAGCCAGACGCCGGCCTCGGCGCCGAACGGCACCAGCCGTTCCTTGTTGCCCTTGCCGCTGACCACGCGCGCCACGCCTTCGTTCAGGCCGATCTCGACGGTCTTCATCTGCGTCAGCTCGGACACGCGCAGGCCGCTGGCGTACATCAGCTCCAGCATCGTGCGGTCGCGCAGGCCGAGCGGCGTGTCGATGTCCGGCGCGCGCAGCAGCGCCTCGACCTGGGCCTCGCTCAACGTCTTCGGAAAGCGCGGCGGCTGCTTGGCGGCGCGCAGCAGCAGGCAGGGATCGGCCTGGATCAGATGCTCGCGCAACGCCCAGCGGTAAAAGCGCCGGAATACCGCCAGCCGCCGGTTCGCCGACGAGGCGCGCGTGTCCGGATGGCGCGCGGCGAAGTAGCCGGACAGCGCGCCATCGTCGGCCGCCAGCAGCGCCACGCCGCGTTCGCCGCGCAGCCAGCGCGCCAGCAGCGCGAGATCGCGGCGGTAGGCGTCGATGGTGTTGCGCGCGAGTCCATCCTCGAGCCACAGCGCGTCGCAGAAGCGGTCGACCAGTGTCAGGTCCGCGGCGATGGCGGCTTCGACCTGCGCATCGCGATCGCCGGTCGGCGCGGGCTGTTCCGCCAGCGCCGCGGTGCTGTCGTGCCGCGCGCTCACAGCAGCATCACGCGCTCATGGCGCAGCAGCCAGCGTTTGACCTCGAGGTGGAAGCCGTCCTCGCCGTGATGGGCAAAGCCGCCCAGGCCCTTGGCGCCGACCACCCGATGGCAGGGCACCACCAGCGGGAAGGGATTGTCGCCGCAGGCCTGGCCCACGGCACGCGCGGTGCCGCCGATATTGGCCGCCAGTTCGCCATAGGTCGCGGTGCGCCCGCAGCGCACCGCGCGGATCGCCTGCCAGACACGGCGCTGGAAATCGGTGCCGGTGCCGGCCAGCGGCACGTCGAGCGGCGCGTCGGGATCGGCGTAGTAGGCCTCGAGCTGGGCCGCCAGCAGCTGGATCGGAAGCAGGTCGGAGCCGCGCGGGGCGAAACGCTCGGGCAGGAAGTGGATCGCGTGGACGCACTGCGCGTCCGCCCGCACGCCGACGCGGCCGAACGGCGCGGCGAGGATGGCATCGAAGCGGGCGGCAAGCCTCGCATCGCGATCGGGCTGCAGCGAGGCCGGTGGAGAATCCGTCGACGGATTCGGATGGGGATGCATGGGCGGGACAACGGTCGATCCGGATACCGGATTCTAGTGCGTCGGGCGCGAGGGGCGAAAAAAAACCGCGACGAGTGCGCGGCTGCCTTTGTCGAGGCTTTGGGGAGAACTCCCTCTCCCGCAAGCGGGAGAGGGGAGTACTACCAAGGGCGAACTACTGGCCCATCACTGCTCGAGCTTGATGTTCTGCACCTTGACCAGGTTGCGCATCTTGTCGAACTCCTTCTTGATCTCGGCGGCGTGCTGCGCCGGCGAGTTGCCCGACGGCTCGGCGCCGGCGGCGATCAGGCGTTCGCGGAAGCCCTTGTCCTGCAGCGCCTTGACGGCGGCCTCGTTCAGCTTCTTGATGATGTCGTCGGGCGTGCCGGCCGGCGCCACCAGGCCGTACCAGGCCGGATCGTTCGGCTCCTTCAGGCCCATTTCGCCGAAGGTCGGCACGTTGGGCAGCGAGTCCAGGCGCTTCTCGGCGGCCACCACGATCGGGCGCAGCTTGCCGGCCTTGATGTGCGGCATCGACGAGGGCAGGTTGTCGACCATGATCGGCACCTGGCCGGCCAGCACGTCGTTCAGCGCCGGGCCCGCGCCGCGGTACGGGATATGGACCATGAAGGTCTTGGTCGATACCTTGAACTGCTCGCCCAGCATGTGGCCGAAGCCGCAGGTGCCCGACGACGCGTACGAGTACTTGCCCGGGTTGGCCTTCAGCGTGGCCAGGAATTCCTTGTAGTCCTTGGCCGGGAAGTTCGGGTTGACCGCGATCACGTTGGCGACGTTGGCCAGGTTCGTGATGGGCTTGAAGTCCTTGATCGGGTCGTACGACAGCTTCGGATTGCAGGCCGGGTTGACCGCCATCGTCGACACCGTCGAGATGCCGATCGTGTAGCCGTCCGGCGCCGCCTTGGCGATCGCGTCGGCGCCGATCGAGCCGCCGCCACCGGCGCGGTTCTCGACCACCACCGGCTGGCCCAGGATCTTGCTCATCTGGTCGGCCGCGCCGCGGCCGACGATGTCGGTCGTGCCGCCCGGGGCGAACGGAATGATCAGCTTGATCGGCTTGGTCGGATAGTTGCTCTGTCCCTGTGCCAGCGAGGCGAAGGCGGCCAGACCCAGGGCCAGGGCAATGTGCTTGCGTTGCATGAGATCGTGTCTCCCGTCGTGAAGCCGGACGGAGAGTGTCCGTCCAGAACTGAAAATGCCGGCCAGGGACCCGGTAGGGCCCGCCGCGCCGGCGCGATGCATCGGCGGCCCGTCAGCCGCCGAGCAGGCCGCGCTTCAGATCGCGATCGACCGGGCGTTCGCCCAGGAAGATGCGCAGCACGGCCTGGTAGAAATCCTCGCCGGGGATCGGCTTGCCGCGCGGCGTGCCGTTGACGGCGATCACCGTGCCGCTGTCCGGCGTGTAGTCGAAGTCGATCACGTCGCCCTTGCGCGCGGTGCCGACCTGGTTCATCGCCTGCTCCAGCTGGTGCAGGCGATCGGCGAACTTCTCCAGCTGCGCCTCGTTGTGGTTCTCGCGCATGCCTTCGTTCAGCGCCTTGACGAAGGTGCTCGATTCCACCTCGCGCAGCGGCCGGATCTGCAGCCGCTTCGGGCCCTTGGCGCCCAGCACCACGGCGGCGTTGCGCACCTTCTCGGGCAAATACAGCGCGGCCACATAGCCCTTGACGATGAAGACCGAACGCAGGCCCGCGCCGTTCAGCTGCAGCTCCTTGCCGCCCAGGCGCGTCGCCTCGTCCAGCCGCACGCCCTCGATCTCCATCGCGCTCGCCGCCATCGGCAGCGCGCCGGCCACGGCCACGCAGCAGATCGCCAGCCACTGACGCAGGCGGCGTGCGGTCCGTGCGGTCCGGTCGAGCGGAGCGCGGGCGGAAGGGCGGCGGGGGGCAGGCATGGCGGGGCGGTACATCGAGGACGGAATGGGAAGCGGAATGAGATCGACGGAAATGCCGGAGCGTGCCATCTTCCGGGTTTTCTGAAACAATACCAATCCGTATCTGCCCTAGGGCGCACTCCGAGCCGCCTCGACACGCTGCTGGAACGCGGTCCGCGCGGGCTGTGGCCATCGTTCCTGCCACCTTCCTGACATCCTCCGACGCGCCCCCCGCGTCCCGACAACAACAAGACGCCGATGTCGCCTGCCCTGCTGATGGTGCCCGATTTCAGCCTGATCCTGATCGGCTGGCTGCTGGTGCGCTATACCTCGTTCGATCGCGGTTTCTGGTCCGGCGTCGAGCGCCTGGTCTACTTCGTGCTGTTCCCCGCGCTGCTGCTGCAGGCGACCAACAGCGCGGTATTCGATTTCTCGACCACCTCGGCGATGCTCGGGCTGGCGGTGCTGACCACGGTGTTCGGCATGGCCGCCGGCTACGCGGTCAAATGGGTGCTGCGGCCCGATCCGGTCGATTTCGCCTCGGGCCTGCAGACCGCGTTCCGCTTCAATTCGTATATCGCGCTGGCGCTGGCATCGCGCCTCGGCGGCAGCGAAGGGCTGGCGATGATGGCGGTGATCGTCGGCTGCGTGGTGCCGATGTGCAATGTGGCCGCGGTCTGGGCACTGGCGCGGCACGGCGAGGCGCGGCTGTGGCGCGAGCTGGCACGCAATCCGCTGATCCTGGCCACCGCGGGCGGCCTGATCACCAACCTGCTCGGGCTGCATCCGCCCGAGGTCCTGGGCATGACGCTGGCCCGGCTGGGCTCGGCGTCGACCGCGCTGGGTTTGATGACCGTAGGCGCCGGCCTGCAGATGCGCGGCGCCGTCGGCACGGTCGGGCCGGTGGCCTGGTGGAGCGGGGTCAAGCTGCTGGCGATGCCGGCCTTCGCCTGGGCCGTGGGCAGGCATCTGCCGCTGTCGCCGCTGCAATTGCAGATCGCGGTGCTCTATGCCGCGATGCCGACCGCGTCGAGCGCCTATATCCTCGCGGTGCGCATGGGCGGCAACGGCCCGATGGTGGCCGCCGCGATTTCCGTGATGACGGTGGCGGCGATCTTCACCGCGCCGTTGTGGCTGGCGCTGGTCAGCTAGGTTGGCTGCTGCTGTTGTTACTGCTGCTGCTGCTGCTGCTGCTGCGCGAGCGCCCAGGCGACGTGCTCGCGCACCAGCGCCGACGGATGTTCGGCGCGCGCCAGCAAGGCCGCGCGAATGCGCTCGGCCCGTGCCGGCGCGCCGGCCCCGCGCAGCGCATTGCCCAGCCCCACGGCCAGATTGCGCAGCCAGCGCTCGTGGCCGATGCGCCGGATCGGGCTGCCTTCGAGACGCCGATTGAATTCTTCCTCGCTCCAACCGAACAGCTCGACCATGTCGGGTGCGTCGAAGCCGTTGCGCACGGCGAAGTCGGGCAACGTCGCGCGGTGCGCGAACTTGTTCCACGGGCAGGCCAGCTGGCAGTCGTCGCAGCCGTAGACCCGATTGCCCATCGGCGCGCGCAGTTCCTCGGGAATCGCGCCCTTGTGCTCGATCGTGAGGTACGAGATGCAGCGGCGCGCATCGAGCCGGTACGGGCCGACGATGGCCTGGGTCGGGCAGATGTCGATGCAGCGGCGGCACTGGCCGCAATGCGCGGAGGCGGGCGGGTCGACCGGCAGCGGCAGATCGACCAGGATCTCGCCGAGGAAGAACATCGAGCCGCCGTCGCGGTCCAGCAGCAGCGTGTGTTTGCCGCGCCAGCCCAGGCCGCCCTGGCCGGCCAGCGCGACTTCCATCACCGGCGCCGAGTCGGTGAAGACGCGATAGCCGAACGGGCCGATCGCGGTCTCGATGCGGCCTGCCAGCTGCTGCAGGCGCGTGCGCAGGACCTTGTGATAGTCGCGGCCGCGGGCGTACAGCGAGATCGTGGCCGCGGTGCCGCCGTCCTCGACCTGCGCCAGCCGCGCGAACTCGCGCTCGCGCCAGTCGTTGGCATCGCCATCTCCATCGCCGTCGTCTTCGTCATGGGTGGAAGCGGGCAGATAAGGCATGCGCGCGACGATCGCGCGCACCGTGCCGGGCACCAGTTCGGCCGGCCGCGCGCGCTTGAGCCCATGGTTCGCCATATAATCCATGTCGCCATGGCAACCCTGCGCCAGCCATTCGAGCAGACCGGCTTCGGCATGGCCCAGGTCCACGTCGGCGACGCGCACGTCGTCGAAGCCGAGCGCCGCGCCCCAGGCGCGAATCTGCGCGACCAGCGCATGCGGATCCGCGCCGGTGGCGTGCTGCGCCGCTGGCGTCCCGCGGAGAACGGCGTCAGGCGCCTGTGCTGCTCGGTCGATCATCCCTGAATTGTACGCAATGCCCCTGCTCGAACAACGCACCGTGATCCTGCCCGACGAAGCGGCCACCGACCGCCTCGGCGCGGCGCTCGCCGGCGCGGTGCGCGCCTTGCCCCCGCAGACGGTGCATGTTCAGCTGTCGGGCGATCTCGGCGCGGGCAAGACCACGCTGTCGCGCGCGGTGCTGCGCGCGCTCGGCCATGCGGGCAAGGTCCGCAGCCCGACCTACACGCTGTGCGAGCCGTACCAGGTCGCGCGCGCCGACGGTTCGCCGCTGACCGTCTATCACTTCGATCTCTATCGCTTCGCCGATCCCGAGGAATGGCTCGACGCGGGATTTCGCGACTGTTTTGCCGAGCCCGCCTTCAATCTGGTCGAGTGGCCGGAGAAGGCCGCGTCGCTGCTTGGGGAACCCGACCTGCACCTGTTGCTCCAATCGGACACCTCGCCCAGCGATGAGGCCGCCGATCGGCGAGTCGCGATCCTGCGGGCCTATACTCCAACCGGACTTCTCCTGCTGCACGCATGCTGATCAAGCGCCTCGCCACCGACCGTCCCGACGAACTGCTGCTCGCCCGCCGCAAATGGCTGGCGCAATGCCTGAAAGCCGGCGCCGGAACGGTCGTGCTGACGCTGGCGGGTCCGCAGATCGCGGCCGGCGCCGGCATCGTCGCGGTACGGGTCTGGCCGGCCGAGGACTATACGCGCGTGACCATCGAATCGGACGAGCGCCTCGCCGCGGTCCACACGATGGTGCGCAATCCCGATCGGCTGGTCGTCGATATCGATGGCCTGGACCTGTCGCCGACGCTGCGCGAGCTGGTCGCCAAGATTACGCCCAACGATCCCTATATCCAGTCGGTCCGCGTCGGCCAGAACCGGCCGCGCGTGGTCCGGCTGGTGTTCGACCTGAAGGAAGACATCTCGCCGCAGGTCTTCACGCTGGGGCCGATCGGCCAGTACCGCAACCGGCTGGTGTTCGACCTGTATCCGGTCAATCCGCCCGATCCGCTGTGGAAGCTGGTGCGCGAGACCGAGGACAAGCAGCGCCGCTTCGCGTCGACGCCGGCGACCGAGAGCGCCGACAGCGTGGCCGGCGCCCCGTCGAGCAGCGAAGAGGACGCGATCGCCGCCCTGGTGCGCCAGTTCGAGGACCAGGCGAAGACGCCGGCCACGCCGCCGCTGCCCGCCAATCCGCCGGTGGCCGCTGCCAAACCGAAGCCGCCCGCCGGCTCGCCGACGACCCAGCCGCCGCAGCCGCAGGCGCCGCTGGCGCAGGACAAGCCCGGCAAGAACGATCCGGCCGACGATCCCGCGCCGTCGCGCTTCAAGATGCGCCGGCTGCTGACGGTGGCGATCGATCCCGGCCATGGCGGCGAGGACCCGGGCGCGATCGGCGCCGCCGGTTCGCGCGAGAAGGACGTGGTGCTGCAGATCGCCAAGCGCCTGCGCGCCAAGATCGATGCGCAGCCCAATATGCGGGCGATGATGACGCGCGACGCCGACTTCTTCGTGCCGCTGAACGTGCGCGTGCAGAAGGCGCGCCGGGTCAAGGCCGACCTGTTCGTGTCGATCCACGCCGACGCCTTCGTCAAGCCGGAGGCGCGCGGCGCCTCGGTGTTCGCGCTGTCCGAGCGGGGCGCGTCGAGCTCGGCCGCGCGCTGGCTGGCCAACAAGGAGAACGCGGCCGACCTGATCGGCGGCGCCAACATGAACAACAAGGACGCGCAGGTCGCGCGCGTGCTGCTGGATCTGTCGACCACCGCGCAGATCAACGACAGCCTGCGTGTCGGCAAGGCGGTGCTGTCCGAGATCGGCGGCATGCACCAGCTGCACAAGGCCCATGTCGAGCAGGCCGGCTTCGCCGTGCTGAAGGCCCCCGACATCCCGTCGATCCTGATCGAGACCGCCTTCATCAGCAACCCGGAAGAGGAGCGCAAGCTCAACGACGAGGCGCACCAGGAGCAGCTGGCCAACGCGATCCTGCGCGGCATTCGCGGCTATTTCGCGCGCAATCCGCCGCTGTCGCGCAGCCCGTCGGTGTAACGGCCGGCAGTCAGCAACGAGAAAGGCCGGCAAATCGCCGGCCTTTTCTTCATCGGCGCGAGACCTGGATGCCAGGTCTCGCGGTCACGCCATCACGCGCGGGCGACCGCGCCTTCGATCTGCTCGCGGTTGGCATAGCGCGAGGCCATCACCGAGCAGACGATCAGCTGCAGCTGGTGGTAGACCATCAGCGGCAGCACCAGCAGGCCCAGCGCAGGATGGCCGGCGAACAGGATCTTGGCCATCGGGATGCCGTTGGCCAGGCTCTTCTTCGAGCCGCAGAACACCGCCGTGATCTCGTCCTCGATCGCGAAGCCCAGCCGCCGTGCGACGAAGGTCGTGGTGGCGAGGATCGCAAACAGCAGCACCGCGGCCAGCCCCATCACGGCGGCGATGGTCTGCCAGCTGTACTGGTGCCACAAGCCCTCGGCGGTGGCGTCGCAGAACGACGAGTAGACGATCAGCACGATCACGCCACGGTCGATCTTGCTGGTGATGGCCTTGTGCCGGCCCAGCCAGGCGCCGATCACCGGGCGCGCCAGCTGGCCCAGCGCGAACGGCAGCAGCAGCTGCAGCGCCACGCCGGTCAACGCCTTGCCCAGCGGCATCGATGCGCCGCTGGCGCTGATCACCAGGCCCATCAGCAGCGGGGTCAGCGCCATGCCGATCAGCCCGGAGATGGTCGCGTTGAAGATCGCGCCGGGCACGTTGCCGCGCGCCATCGACGTCATCGCCACCGACGACGAGACTGTCGACGGCAGCGCGCACAGGAAGAACACACCCAGCAGCAGGTCGGCCGGCAGCTGGTCGCGCAGCCCGAACATCAGCGCCGCGCCGATCAGCGGAAACACCACGTAGGTGAAGACCTGCACGAAGGTATGCAGGCGCCAGTGCTTCGCGCCGGCGACCAGCTTGTCGCGCGACAGCGCGGCACCGTGCAGGAAGAACACCAGCGCGACGCCGAGGCTGGTCACCAGCCCGAGATGCAGCGGACCGTCGCCGGTGCCGAGCTCCGGCGCGGCCAGCGCCACAGCGATCGCGGTCAGCATGATCAGCACGAAGCCGTCGATCAGATCGTAGAGTTTCTTGAAGGGATTCAGCAGGAAGGACATGACTGCGTGGACTGAAGCGCACCGGAGCGGCGCGCCGGGACGAATGAGTTAAAGAAAGGGGTTAAAAGAACAAGGAATAGCCAGAAAACGGTGGAATCAGGGTTAACGCTGGTATTGGACGATAGTCCTGTCTAGAATGCAAATTCATTTGTCGTATTCATTGATATGGTTGACGCATGAATTACACCTTGCGGCAGTTGCGGGTCTTCCTGGCGGTGGCCTCGCACGGCAGTTTCAGCCGCGCCGCCGACGCGGTCGGACTGACCCAGCCGGCGGTCAGCCGGGGCGTGGCCGAGCTGGAGGAGGCGCTCGGATTGCGGCTGCTGGACCGCACCACGCGCGAGGTGGTGCTGACCGATGCCGGCCAGGCGCTGGTGCCCGCGCTGGAACGGCTGCTCGGCCAGCTTGACGACACGCTGGAGGAGACGCGGCAGCTGGGCGAGCGCTACCGCGGCAGGGTGGTGATTGCCAGCGCGCCGACGATCTCGGCGCGGCTGATGCCGCTCTATGTGGCCGCCTGCGCCCGGCAATATCCGGAGGTCCGGCTGTCGGTGCGCGACAACGTGCAGGCGGACGGGCTCGAGCAGATCCGCGCCGGCGCGGTCGACTTCGGCGTGCTGATCGACCCGCTGGCCAGCGAAGGGCTGGAAACGGTGCCGCTGGGCACCGATCCGTTCTGCTTTGTCTGCCGCGACGACGATCCGTTGGCAAAACGCGACACGGTGTCGTGGTCCGCGCTCGATGGCGTACCGCTGGTGCTGCTGGATTTCGCCTCCGGCAGCCGCCCGCTGATCGACCGCGTATTCGCGATGCACGGCGTGACGCCGCGCGTCGTGCAGGAGCTGGGCCACTCGGCCAGCGTGTTCGGCATGGTGCAGGCGGGCATCGGCGCGTCGGTGCTGCCGTCGTTCTCGCTGCCGCTGCCGGCCGGGTCGAACCTGGTGTGGCGGCCGCTGGTGCCGCAGGAGCAGCGGCGCATCGTGATGGTCCGCCGCGAGGACCGCTCGCTGTCGCCGGCGGCCGCGGCGGTGTGGGAGATGGTCAGGACGATGCCGATTCCGGCGGCTTGAGGTTTGCTGGCGGGCGGCGGGAAACCACCCCCTCTCCCCAGCCCTCTCCCCCCGAGGGGGAGAGGGAGAACACAATCGGGGACGGCTGGCGACGCTGGTTTTCTCCCCTCTCCCGTGTGCGGGAGAGGGGCGGGGGAGAGGGCAGCGGCGGCCGTCATGCCAACGCCGCCGCCATCGCCCTCAATCCTCCTCAATCCCCCATCGCGACCCCTTCCCGCCGCGGATCGGCGCCGCCGAACCACATCGGCTTGCCGTTGACGCGCACGCGCATGATGCCCTGCAGGCCCGAGGTCTGGTCCATCACGCGCACGTCATGCCCGCGTGCCTTCAGCCCTTCGACCAAGGCGTCCGACACGCGCCCCTTCTCCAGCTCGGTCGGGCCGTTGCGCGAACCGACGTTGGGCAGCGAGATCGCCTGCTGCACGTTCAGCCCCCAGTCGA
This sequence comes from Cupriavidus sp. JZ107, assembly GCF_053903255.1. Taxonomy (NCBI): domain Bacteria; kingdom Pseudomonadati; phylum Pseudomonadota; class Betaproteobacteria; order Burkholderiales; family Burkholderiaceae; genus Cupriavidus; species Cupriavidus sp. JZ107. Next base: position 830,429 of record NZ_CP096481.1, read on the forward strand.
GCGTGCCGACCAGCGTCTTGGCCACGTAGTTGATGATGGCCGAGCCGCCGGGCGAGCCGGCGGTCATCACCAGTTCGCGGGTTTGGCGATCGAACACCAGCGTCGGCGCCATCGAAGAGCGCGGCCGCTTGCCCGGCTGCACGCGATTGGCCACCGGCTTGCCGTCCTCCTCGGCGGCGAAGGAAAAGTCGGTCAGCTGATTGTTCAGCAGGAAGCCGCGCACCATCTGGCGCGAGCCGAACTGGTCCTCGATCGTCGTCGTCATCGACAGCGCATTGCCGTAGCGGTCGACCACCGAGATGTGCGAGGTCGACGGAAACTCCGGCGCGCGGTCGCGGCCCAGCGCGACAGTGGCGCCGGCCGGCGTGCCCGCGCTGGCCTTGCCCATGCTTCGCTCGCCGATCTGCGCGGCGCGGCCGGCCAGATAGCGCGGATCGACCAGGCTGCGCCAGTCGCCGCCGGGCAGCGGCACGAAGTCGGTATCGGCGACGTACTGATTGCGGTCGGCGTAGGCCAGCCGGCCGGCCTCGGCGAACAGATGCGCGCCCTCGACCGACGGCTCCAGTCCGACGTCATTGCGCTGAGGCCTGGCCGCCGCGATCTGCCGCGCCGGCGGCAGCGCCCGCAGGATGCCCAGCATCTGCGCGACCGCGATGCCGCCCGACGACGGCGGCGGCATGCCGCAGACGGTCCATTGGCGATAGTCGGTGCAGATCGGCTGCCGCACCTTCGGGCGGTAGTCGGCGATGTCCCTGGCGGTCAGCACGCCGGGATTGGTCGGATGCGAGCGGACCTTGGCGGCGATATCGCGGGCGACATCGCCCTGGTAGAAGGCATCGGCACCGCGTGCCGCGACACTGCGCAGCACCGCCGCCAGCTCGGGATTGCGCAGCACGGTGCCGGCCGCCTTCGGCGTGCCGTCGGCGTTGTAGAAGTAGGCGCGCGCGGTCGGATCCTTCATCAGGTCCTGGTCCTGCGCGATGATCGTCGCCAGCCGCGGGCTGATCGCGAAGCCCTGTTCGGCCAGCCGGATCGCCGGCGCGAACAGCCGCCGCCAGGGCAGCTTGCCGTGCTGCCGATGCGCGAGCTCGAGCATCCGCAGCACGCCGGGCGCGCCGACCGAGCGCCCGCCGACCAGCCCCTGGCGGAACGGCATCACCTTGCCGTCCGGGCCGTAGAACAGCCGCTCGGTGGCGGCCGCGGGCGCGGTCTCGCGGCCGTCGTAGGCCTGCACCTGCTTGCCGTCGAAATGCATCAGGAAGGCGCCGCCGCCGATGCCGGAGGAATTCGGTTCCACCAGATTGAGCACCATCTGCGTGGCGATCGCCGCATCGATCGCGGTGCCGCCGGCCTTCAGCATGTCGTAGCCGGCCTGGGTGGCGAGCGGATTGGCGGCGGCCACCATGAAGGAGCTGGCGGTCCAGCCCGGCTTGTCGGTCCAGCCGGAGGCGCCTTCGGGCGCCGGGGGCAGGGCGGTGGTGCTTGGGGCCGGGGCGCTGGCGGCGGGGATTGCCGGGGCCGGCGCCGCCGTGGCGGCGGCGTCCTTGCCGGCCTGCGGGGCAGCGCAGCCCGCCAGCAGCAGCGCGGCCAGCGTGCCGGCCAGCATGGCCGTCGGTGGCGGTCGCTTGACGGCGGCGGTGGAAAGGAACGGCGGAACCGGCGAACGTGGCGGCATGCTGCACTCCCTTTGAGGCCTATGAGGTACAGCGATTGTAGTCACTGCCGCCCATCGCCGTGCCATGTACAGCACAATCGGCCTCGCAGCAGCGTTCCTCGGCGGCGGTCAACGCCCGCCACGCCGCCGTTCCGCGGAGAGTGCCGGCTTACTTCGGTTGCATCCGGATCGCGCCATCCAGGCGGATCACCTCGCCGTTGAGCATGGTGTTGCCGATGATCGCCTGCACCAGTTGCGCGTACTCTGCCGGGCGGCCCAGCCGCGGCGGGAACGGCACCATCTTGCCGAGCGCGTCCTGCACCTCCTGCGGCATGCCCAGCAGCATCGGCGTCTCGAAGATGCCGGGGGCGATCGTCATGCAGCGCACGCCATCGCGCGACAGGTCGCGTGCCACCGCCAGCGTCATGCCGACCACGCCGCCCTTCGACGCGGCATAGGCGGCCTGGCCGATCTGGCCGTCGAAGGCGGCGACCGAGGCGGTGTTGACGATGATGCCGCGCTCGCCGCCGTCATCCGGGGTGTTCCGCACCATCGCCGCGGCGGCCAGCCGGATCATGTTGAAGGTGCCGATCAGGTTGATGCGGATGGTCTTCTCGAAGGCGTCCAGCGGGTGCGGACCGTTCTTGCCGACGGTCTTGTTGGCGGTCGCGATGCCGGCGCAGTTGATCAGCCCGGCCAGCCTTCCCATGCCGACCGCGGCGTCGACGACGGCCTGGCCATCGGTTTCCGAGGTCACGTCGCAGCGGACGAAGCGGCCGCCCAGTTCTTCGGCCAGCGCGGTGCCGGCGGCCTCGTTCAGGTCGGCGATGACGACCTTGCCGCCCTGCTCGGCGAGCATGCGGGCCGTGCCCGCGCCCAGGCCGGAAGCGCCGCCGGTGACGATGAATACGTTGTCTCGGATCTGCATCGATTGTCTCCTCGGGGATTGGCAGCGCCGGCCGACACCGGGCCGGCGCCTGAAGATGAAGAACGAACGGCGAATATAACGTTTACGTAAACGTCAAGCATCGCGCCGTATTGTAAAGGCCCGCGCGGCGCGCCGATAGCGCTCACGAGAATCGTAAGCCCGCAACCATTCGCGCCAGATGTCAGGACCCCATCTGGCTAGAGTGCGCTCACGTCACACCTCGGGAGTCCTGCCGTGAGCGATTTCCATGCTGGCTGGATGCGCAGCCGCCCATCGACGCCAACGCTGGATTGGGCCGAGACTGGGCTCCAGTGTGGGCCCCACTACGAGCCCCACTGCGGGCCCCACCGCGGGCTCCACTGCGGGCTCCACTGCGGGCTCCACTGCGCCCGGAAGGCGGTGCACTCGACGCCGGGCGCCGGTGCCATCCAACTTGATCTGGCCGAGCCGCAGGGAACATTCGGCGCCGTGCGGCAGTTCATCCGCGATCTGCGCGTGGGCCGGCCAACCTTGCGGCTGGATACGACGGGCATCTCGCTGATGTCTTCCGCCGTGCAGGAGGCCGAGCCGCTGTTCGAGGCGGCCGACGCGATTTCTCCGGACCTGGTCCAGGCCAGCGACGTACTGCCGGCGGGCGACGCGGTCCTTGGCGTGGTCGACCTGGTCAGGACGGCCGCTGGCAAGGTCCGGACTGCGCAACAGCTCCGCGCCTCGGAGCCGGGCTACCGCCGCGCGGTCGCCGCGCTGGCCCGAACGCGCCTGCCGGAACATGTCGAGCGGCGCAAGACCGCGCTGAAGGCGGCGCGGCATTGGATCAGCGCCTGCCTGTCGACCCCGGCCCGGCACGATGGCACGCCGGCACCGGCCCTTGCCGCACACCGGCTGCCGCGGCACGGCGCCGCCTATCTTCCCGACACGTTCCGCCAGGCGCTGGCCACCGGCAACGGCGACGCCGCTGCGCTGGGCAAGGCGGCCATGGGCGTGATCGACCGCGAACTCGCCTTGATCGACGGGCAACGCGACGCCATGCTGCGGCAGCATGGCGCCGAACTTCTCGGCCACGACGCCGTCGCGCGCAACGATCGCCGGGCCACGCGGCGGCTGCGCGGCAGCGCCATTGCCTGCCTGCGAGACAGCAGCCTGCAGGCGCTGCGCGCCGGCTACGAAACCAGTCCGATCGCGGTGTCCGGATGGGACGCCCCGCTGGACCTCGGGCTGGTTCCCGGCGGCATGCTGTCGCTCGGCCTCGGCGCGGCGATTGGCCTGGCCCACGTCGGTTGCGGCATCGGCGAACTGGCAGAGGCCCGGCGGCATGAGGCAACGCTGCGCGAGGTCAACGAGGCGATCCGCGACAATCTGCGCCGGCTGTCGGCCGATCCCGCACGGCGCAGGCGGCTGCAATCGCCCGCCGCGACCGAGGGGCTGCATTGGTTCGCCGGCGGACAGCGCCGCTGGCGCGAGCGTGCCCGCGCGCTGGGGCGCTGGGCCACTGTCCGTATCGCCTATGGCGTCGGCACCGTGCTGATGTCGGGCGCCGGCATGGCAACGATGGTGCTAGCTGGCACGGCCGCACTGGCGACCCCGGCGGCCCCGCTGCTGGTGGCGGTCGGCGGTGTGCTCGGCGGCGCCTGGTTCCTGTTCACGTTGATCCGGATCGCGATGCGGTTCGCGCGCAGCCGTGCCGATACGCGCGAGCGCGAACAGCTGGCGCACGCGGTCCGCAGCGGCGCGGCGCGTGGCCTGTGCGCCGACACGCTGTCGCAATGCAACCTGGCGCAGCTCGAGTCCTTGCGACACGAAAGCGCGGCGCTGTCCGGCAATCGTCATTGGCAGGCCGCGATGCTGACGCGACGGCTGCTGATCGACGATCCGGCCGACAAGAACGCCGGCAAGACCGCCCGGCTCGAGGCCTCGGCCCTGCTGCAGGCACTGGGCATGTCGAAGATGTCGACCACGCTGCTGAAACACGCCGGCTTCGAGGTCGCCTATCGGACGATCTTCCATCACCTGCATGGCGATGGCGCGCAGACTGCCTGGCATGACGGGACCTTCCATCGCGTGCCGGCGTCCGCCGCACCGCGCACGCCGGCGCACGGCGGCTAACCTCGCGCAACGGCAATGAAAAAGGCGGCCAACGGCCGCCTTCGCGCTTTCACGGGGCAGGGCTTCGGCGGCTTACTTCAGCGCCTCGAACACGCGTGCCGTGATCTCGTCGACCGAACCGACGCCGCTGATCTTGCGATACTGCGGCGGCGCGACGCTCGCGCCAGGCGCGCCGTTGGCGGCCCAGTCCGAGTAGTAGTCGACCAGCGGGCGGGTTTGCTGCGCGTAGACATCGAGACGTTTGCGCACGGTCTCTTCCTTGTCGTCGTCGCGCTGGATCAGCGGCTCGCCGGTTTCGTCGTCGACGCCGGCGGTCCTGGGCGGGTTGTACTTCAGATGGTAGGTGCGGCCCGAGGCGGCATGCACGCGGCGGCCGCTCATCCGTTCGATGATCGCGTCGAACGGCACGTCGATTTCCAGCACGTAGTCGATCGCCACGCCGGCTTCCTTCATCGCCTCGGCTTGCGGGATCGTGCGCGGAAAGCCGTCGAACAGATAGCCGTTGCGGCAATCGTCCTGCTTCAGGCGGTCCTTGACCAGGCCGATGATGATGTCGTCGGAGACCAGACCGCCCGCGTCCATCACCTTCTTCGCCTCGATGCCCAGCGGGGTGCCGGCCTTGACCGCGGCGCGCAGCATGTCGCCTGTGGAGATCTGCGGGATGCCGAACTTCTCGCAGATGAACTTGGCTTGCGTGCCTTTGCCGGCGCCGGGGGCGCCCAACAGGATCAAACGCATTTACGGGTCCTCAGAGTTTTGAATCCGGTATGGCGGGGAATGGAAGGAGGGTAACGCCGAAACTTGACGTGTGGCTTACCGCGCGATGGTCAGGCACGCAGGCGCCGCCATGGCTGGTGACCGGCGCGGTCCGCATGCGGTTGGCATGGGCGCAAGCCGGACGGCTCATTCTTCATCTCCCCACCGAGCCTGCGTCGTCGCCCGCATTGACGGCGACAGCGGCTCTTTATTGGCGTGCATTATGCCACGAGGCAGCCGGGAATCGGCCTGCCGCGGCGGTCAACGGTGTGTAAACCGGAGCGGGCGAATGGCCCGCCCCGTGCGGGATTGCGCCGGTTTGCGCTCAGCCGCCGATGGCTGCGGAGGCCTCGGACCACAGCGCGCGCACGCGCTCCAGATCGGCGGGGGTATCGACGCCGGGCGCCGGCGCGGCGTCGGTGGCCAGCACCGCGATGCGTTCGCCATGCCACATCGCGCGCAGTTGTTCGAGCGCCTCGGTCTGTTCGAGCGGCGCGACGGGCAGCGTCGGAAAGCGGCGCAGGAAGCCGGCGCGATAGGCGTACAGGCCGATATGGCGCAGCACCGGCATGTCCGGCAGCGGCACCTGCGCGTTAGCGGCCGGGGCCGACGGCACGCCCGACCAGGCATCGCGCGCCCAGGGAATCGGCGCGCGCGAGAAGTACAGCGCGCGGCCGGCGCTGTCGCAGACCACCTTGACCACATTCGGATTGAAGACCTCGCCGATCTCGTGCAACGGATGGGCGGCGGTGGCGATGGCGCAGTCGGGGTGGGCGGCCAGATGCCGGGCCACCGCGTCGATCAGCGCCGGCGCGATCAGTGGTTCGTCGCCTTGCACATTGACCACGATCGCATCGTCGTCCAGCGACAGCAGCGTGGCGACCTCGGCCAGCCGGTCGGTGCCGGTGGCATGGTCGGCGCGCGTCAGTACCGCTTCGATGCCGTGCTCGGCGCAGGCGGCGCGCACGGTGTCCGCGTCCGTGGCGACCACGATGCGGCGCGCCGACGAGGCGCGGGCGCGCTCGGCGACGCGCACGATCATCGGCTTGCCGGCAATATCGGCCAGCGGCTTGTTCGGCAGGCGCGTCGACGCGAGCCGCGCGGGAATGACGACGGTGAAATCGGCCAGCGACATCGAGCCAGGCCTCAGGTCGGATCGATGGCGCGGCCCGGTACCGACTGGCGGGCCTCGTCGGCCAGCATCACCGGAATGCCGTCGCGAATCGGATAAGCCAGCTTGTCGGCATGGCAGATCAGTTCCTGCGCGGCGCGGTCGTATTCGAGCTTGCCCTTGCACAGCGGGCAAACCAGGATTTCAAGCAGCCGGTTGTCCATCTTGGTGTTCCTTGGTGTGGCTGGCCGCGGCGGCGGCGGCGCCAGTGGCCGCGGTCGGCGCTGCCTGGCAGCGCGCAATGACGGTGCGGCGAATTCGATCGATCAGACCCGGATCGATCACGGGCCTGGTGGGGACGACCCAGATGCGCGGGTCGAGCGGCTCGCGAAGCCGGTCGCATTTTACGGCATCCTTCTCGGTGATCAGGATCGCCTCGGCGGCCTGCGCGGCCGGATGGTCGACGAACGGGTCCTCGGCGAAATCGTAATGGTCCGGCAGCGGCAGCGTATCGGGCTGCAGGCCCGCGCCGCGCAGGCTGGCGAAGAAGCGTTCGGGGTTGCCGATGCCGGCCGCGGCCAGCACGCGCCGTTCCGCGAAGGCCGACAGCGGCCGCACCATGGTCGGATCGGCGAGCTGCCAGGCCTGCTCGAGCTCGAGCCGCATGCCGTAGACCTCGGGCCGGTCCGGCGTCGCGCGGAAATACGGATCGTTGATCAGCGTGGCATCGCGGCGGCGCGACAGCGGCTCGCGCAGCGGGCCGGCCGGCAGCAGCCAGCCGTTGCCGCCCATGCGGCCGTCGAACATCACGATCTCGAAGTCGCGCTGCAGCCGGTAGTGCTGCAGGCCATCGTCGAGCAACAGCACATTGATGCCCGGATGCGAGACCAGCATCGCCTGTGCGCAGGCGACGCGGTCGGGAAAGACCCAGACCGGCACGTCGGTCGAGCGCGCGATCAGCAGCGGTTCGTCGCCGACGTCCTCCGCCTTCGAGGTCGCCTTGACGCGGCGCGGCCGCTCCAGCTTGACGCCATAGCCGCGCGACACCACGCCGGGACGCAACCCCGCCTCGCACAGCGCATCGGCCAGCGCGATCACTGCCGGCGTCTTGCCGGTGCCGCCGACGGTCACGTTGCCGACCACCACCACCGGCATCGGCAGCCGCGTCGACTTGAACCAGCCGCGCCGATACGCCAGCCGCCGCATGGCGCTGATCGCACCGAACAGGCCGGCGAACGGCAGCATCAGCCAGGCAAACCAGCCGCGGCGTTGCCACTGGCGGGTAACGAAGTCGGACAGCAGATGACGGGCAGCGGGCATGGGTAGAAGGAGAGCGATTTTCGCCAGAGTCTATCGTGTCGCGGTGGGGCGGCATGGTAGTGCCCCCTGTCCCGCTTGCGGGACAGGGGTTGGCGGAGAGGGCAAGCGGCACTTGCCATGCCACCGCTGCTTGAAACCACCCCCTGTCCCCGACCCTCTCCCCTGAGGAAGAGAGCGAGAACGCAATCGGACCTGACCGGCGTTCGTGGGGGAGGCGCCTACCGCGTCCCGCCGCTCTGCGTCGCGAACGTCAGCCGCGACAGCCCGGCAACCCGCGCGGCCTCCATCACGTTGACCACCGACTGGTGGCTGGCCTGGGCATCGGCGCTGACGATCAGCACCGGCGCCTGCGCCGCCGCGGTGCCGGCCAGCGCGCGCAGCCGCTCGGCCAGGCCGGCGACATCGCGCACGCCGATGCGCTCCTTGTCGAGCGCGTATTCGCCATTGGCCGACACCGACACCACGATCTCGCGCGGCCGCTGCTGGGCCGTTTCCGCCTCGGCGGTCGGCAGCTGGATGCGCAGCTCGGTGTAGCGCGAATAGGTGGTCGTGATCATCAGGAAGATCAGGATCACCAGCAGCACGTCGATCAGCGGGATCAGGTTGATCTCGGGCTCGTCGCGCCTGGCACGGGTACGGAATCGCATGGCCTGCATCCGCCTCAAGCGCGCCGCTGCGGCAGGATCGCATCGAGGAACGCGGCCGCGCGCGATTCCAGCTCGGCCACATAGTCGTCGACGCGCCGGCGGAAATAGCGCCAGAAGATCAGCGCCGGGATCGCGACCATCAGGCCGAAGGCGGTGTTGTACAGCGCCACCGAGATGCCGTGCGCCAGTTGTTCGGGATTGGCGCCGGTGCCGCCCTGGCTGCCGAAGATCTCGATCATGCCAATCACGGTGCCGAGCAGGCCCATCAGCGGCGCGACCGACGCGATCGTCCCCAGCGCGTTCAGATAGCGCTCGAGCTCGTGCGCGACCGCGCGGCCGGCTTCCTCGACCGCATCCTTGGCCGCGTCGCGCGACGTGTCCGGCTGGGCGATCACGTGCCGCAGTCCGGCGGCCAGCACGCGGCCCAGCGGCGAATCGCGTTCGAGCGAGTCGACTACGTCCGGCGTCGCCCGCCGTTGCCGCGCGACGGTCAGCGCCTGGTCGTACAGCTTGGCCGGCAGCACCTTGCTGCGCTTCAGGCTCAGCGAACGTTCGACGATCAAGGCCAGCGCAATGACCGAGGCCAGCAGCAACGGCCAGATCGGCCAACCGGCCGCTTCAATGATGGAAAACACAAGGACACCCCGAGTCGCCGGCGCGAAGGGAAGGGACTGCGGCAGGCCGGCGTAAAAAAACAGGCGCCACTCTAACGCGCGGTCCCCGGCGCGGCAAGCCGCCAGGGCTGGTGCGATCCACTTTCAGACATGTCCACACCCGGCAGGGACAGTGCTGTGGATCGATTGTGGAAAGCGGGCGGACAGGCGCGCTAAGTCCTTGATCGTAAAGGCCGTCCACCGCTCTGCTTAAAAAATGGGCAGACGAGCCAGCAAGCCCGGCAGGGGGGGCGGGCGCCACGGTAACGGCGCATCGCCCCCATTGCGCCCTGCGGCTTTCCACACGGCAGCGGGACAGGATTGTGGAACAAGTGTGGACAGGCGCCTGACAAGCGTGCCAAGTCATTGATCCATATGGGATTACGCGGGCTTGCTCAAAAACTGTGCAACCATGCCAAAAAGGCCCGCCGCGTCGGCGATCGGCAACGGAAATCTAAAAGTCGACCTCTTTCCACATCCCAGCGGGACAGCGTTGTGGAGCGCCTGTGGATAAGCCCGGGAGAAGCCGGGCAAGGGCTTGATCGGTAAGGTAATTCTTCGGGCTGCCTAAAAAAGTGGCAATGCCGGGAGCCGCGAGCGGCGTCGCTTTGTCCTTCACGTGGTTTGCATATCGGTGCGCGAGCGACGTTTCGTCCACCAAGCTCCGTGTGGGTCCGCACAGTCGGTGTTACCGCCCTGTAGTTGTCCAGAGTTCCTGTGGATAACTTTGTGAACAAGCTGGTGTGGACAAATGGTAAGTGATTGACGCGTAAGAGAAATTCTTACATTGCTTAAAAAGTGATGTCGTGGAAAGTCATTAAGAATCAATGGCTTGTGTCAAGCCCCTCGGAGCGCGGGCCGTTTCAGGCACCCTACAGCGAAGGGCTTGACAGAGCGGTTATGCTGTGGACATGTCCATCTGACGCCGCTTCGGAGGCGATTTGCCATGTCTGAACCATTCTCGTTTCCGCCTTCGCCAGTCACCCGGACGGCACCCGGCGGCCGCGAAGTGATCCCGGTCGGCGAACTGAACCATGCGATCGCATCGGTACTCGAACGCAACTTTCCGCTGGCCTGGGTGTGTGGAGAAATTTCCAACCTGACGCGGGCCTCGAGCGGACACTGGTATTTCTCGCTGAAGGATGCGCGTGCGCAGATCCGCTGCGTGATGTTTCGCGGACGAAACCAGCATGTCGACTTTCCGGTGCGTGAAGGCGAGGCCGTCGAAGTGCGCGCGCTGGTGTCGATGTACGAGGCGCGCGGCGAGTTGCAGCTCAATGTCGAAGCGATGCGGCGCGCGGGCGTCGGCAATCTGTACGAGGCCTTTCTGCGGCTGAAGGACAAGCTCGCGCGCGATGGTCTGTTCGATCCCGCACGCAAGCGTCCGATTCCGTCCCATCCGCACACGATCGGCGTGGTCACGTCGCTGCAGGCCGCCGCGCTGCGCGACGTGCTGACGACGCTGCAGCGGCGCGCGCCGCATATCCAGGTGCTGGTCTATCCGGTGCCGGTGCAGGGCGCGGGCGCCGCCGACAAGATCGCGGCGATGCTCGACACGGTCAGCGCGCGCGCCGAGTGCGACGTGGTGATCCTGTGCCGCGGCGGCGGCAGCATCGAGGACCTGTGGTCGTTCAACGAGGAGGTGGTCGCCCAGGCGGTCGCCCGCTGCACACTGCCGGTGGTCTGCGGCGTCGGCCACGAGACGGACTTCACCATCGCCGACTTCGTTGCCGATGTGCGGGCACCGACGCCGACCGGCGCGGCGGAACTGGTCAGCCCGGATCGTGCGCATCTGCTGGCGCAGGCGGCGCGGGCGCGCGATGCGCTCGGCCAATGCATGCGCCGTCAGCTGGAGCGGCGCGCCCAACATCTGGACTGGCTGGCGCGGCGCGTGCGCAGCCCGCAGGCGCAATTGCAGGAGCGGCGCGGACAGCTCGACAATCTCGCGCGGCATCTGCGCGCGGCATGGCGCGACAACCTGGTGGCGCGACGCCATCGGCTGCAGCTGTGGTCGATGCGCTGGCGCGCGCAACGTCCCGATGCCAGCGCAGGGCAAGCGGAACTCGCCCGGCTGGTGGTCCGCATGCAGGCCGCCAGCGAGCGTCAGCAGGAACGCGCGGCGCAGCGCCTGCATCGCGCCGCCGGCGCATTGGAACTGCTGGCGCCGCAGCGCACGCTCGAGCGCGGTTATGCGGTGCTGCTCGATCCGCGCGGCAAGGCCTTGCGGGCCCCGTCCGAGCTGCGCGCCGGCGGCCGCGTCGAGGTCCATCTGGCCGAGGGCGTGGCCGATGTCGGCATCGCCAGCGTGCAGGCCAAACTGCTCGATCTGTAGGGCTATCGAGGGCTCTCGATGGGACCTGTCGATGGGCCCGCGGCCGCATACTGCCGCGCCCTGAAGGGGCTTTGCCGCTGGTTTGCGCCACTATGGCAAGTCACCTACAATCGGTGTCTCCCGTCCCACAACCCACAGAGACAGAACAATGGAACATACTCTCCCCCCGCTGCCGTACCCCCATGATGCGCTGGCCCCGCATATGTCCAAGGAGACCTTGGAGTTCCATCACGACAAGCATCATCAGACGTACGTCACCAATCTGAACAATCTGATCAAGGGTACGGAATTCGAGAACGCGACCCTCGAAGAGATCGTCAAGAAGTCCTCCGGCGGCATCTTCAACAACGCCGCCCAGGTGTGGAACCACACCTTCTTCTGGAACTGCCTGAAGCCGCAAGGCGGCGGTCAACCGACCGGTGCGCTGGCCGACGCGATCAACGCCAAGTGGGGCTCGTTCGACAAGTTCAAGGAAGAGTTCACCAAGACCGCAGTCGGTACCTTCGGTTCGGGCTGGGCCTGGCTGGTCAAGAAGGCCGACGGTTCGCTGGACCTGGTGTCGACCTCGAACGCCGCCACCCCGCTGACCACCGACGCCAAGCCGCTGCTGACCTGCGACGTGTGGGAACACGCCTACTACATCGACTACCGCAACGCCCGTCCGAAGTTCGTCGAGGCCTTCTGGAACGTCGTGAACTGGGACTTCGTCAGCAAGAACTTCGCTGGCTGATCGACGGCAGCGCGACTGTCCTTCGACGAAACAAGGCCCTCCAACTGGAGGGCCTTGTTTTTTTGGCCGCCTTCGATGACCCTGCTGTCTTTCCCGCGAAAGCGGGAATCCAGCGTCGTCGAAAGCCACTGGGTCCCCGCCTTCGCGGGGACATCCTCGGGTCAGTTCAGGCTCGCGCCCGACTGCTTGACGATGCGCGCGTGCTTGTCCAGCTCGCTCTGGAAGAACGGCGCGGCCTGTTCCGGCGTGCTGCCGACGATCACCAGGCCCTGCGCGGCCAGAGTCTGCTGCACCGGCTTTTCATCGAGCGCGGCCTTGATCTTCGTCTGCAGATCGGCGGCCTTGTCCTTGCCCAATCCGGCCGGGCCGACGATCGCCAGCCAGGCGTCGAAGCTGTAGCGCGGCAAGCCGGACTCGGCCAGCGACGGCACGTCGGGCAGCATCGGGATGCGTTTCGGCGTCGAGACCGCGATGGCCTTGAGCTTGCCGGCCTTCAGCTGCGGCAGCACGGCCGGCACCGTCAGGAAACCCATCTGCACCTGTCCGCCGAGCAGGTCAGTGGTGTAGTTGCCGGCGCCCTTGTACGGCACGTGGCGGACCTGGACCCTGGCCTCGCTGGCGAACAGTTCGGCGGCCAGATGCAGCACGGTGCCGTTGCCCGAGGAGCCGTAGTTCAGCTGGTCGGGTTTGCTCTTGAGCAGCGCGATCAGTTCCTGCACGTTGCTGGCCGGCACCGAGGGATTGACCACCAGCACCAGCGGCAGCGTGCCGATCACCGTGATCGGCGTGATGTCGCGCAGCGAGTCGAACGGCATCGCGCGGTAGATCGCGGGATTGATCACGTGGTTCGACGACACCAGGCCCAGCGTCAGCCCGTCCTTGGGCGCGCGCACGATCTGCTGCGTGCCCGGGATGCCGCCGGCGCCGGCGATGTTCTCGATCACGATCGGATGGCCGACCTGGCGGCCCATCGATTCGCTGAGCGCACGCGCCACCGCGTCGGCCTGCGAGCCCGGCTGGGTCGGCACGATCAGCCGCAGCGGCTTGCCGTCGGCCGATTGCGCGTGGGCCGCGGGCGGGACCGCGAAGGCAGCGGCAACTGTCAGTGCAGAAGTCAGGGCAACCGTCAGCGCAGCAGCGCGGCGAAGGGGGCGAAGGGCACGGCGCAGGCGGCCGACGGTGCAAAGGATGAGGGGCATGCTGTCTCCGTTGTCGCTTGGCGGGAACCTGTCGACGGTTCCTCTGCGCGCCAGTCTAGAGCGGTCAGCCTGCGGGAAAGAAATGCTGTTGCGTCGGACCCGGTATCGCGTTCCGCGATATCGGTCCACTGAACGTCATCGGTTTCGCCGGCCGCGGACCTCAGCCGCTGTCGGACGGCCCCGCCGGCGGCTCGGCCCGCAACGCCGCGATCAGCGCTTCCACCGCCCGCAGCCGCGGCGTCTTGCGCGGCGCGTAGACGCGCAGTTCGCGTTGCTGCCACGGCTCGTCCAGCGGCACGCGCACGAACCCGCGCGTACCGGCATAGGCCGTGGTCGCGCTGCGCGGGATCACGGCCAGGCCCAGCCCCGCCTCGACCATCCGGCAGGCGGCCTCGAAGCTCGACACCGCCACGCTTTGCCGCATCGGCAGGCCCGCTTCGGCGGCGCGATCGCGCAGCTCGGTATCGAGCGCGCCGCCTTGCTGCACGATCACCAGCGGATACTGCAGGACATCGGCGTAGCGCAGTCCCGTGCGCCCCGCCAGCACATGGCCGGCCGGCAGCAGCACCATCAGCGGGTCCTGCGCGAAGTGCCACGATTCCAGCCCACGCGCACCGTCGATCGCCACGCCCACGCCGACGTCGGCATGATCGTCGAGGCAGGCGCGCAGCGTCTCGCTGGTGGAGCGCTCGTGCAACGCGATATCGACGTGCGGATGGCCGGCGCGGAAGGCGTGCAGCCGCTCGGGCAGGAAGCCGACGATCGACGACGGGCTGGCCGACAGACGCACGGTGCCGGCCACTTGATCGCCGAGGTCCTGCACCTCGCGGGCGAACGCGGCGATGTCCTCGTTCAGCTTGCGGCCCAGTTCGAGCGCGCGCACGCCGGCCTCGGTCAGCGCCACGCCGGTCGGCGAGCGCACCAGCAGCGTCACGCCCAGGCTGCGCTCCAGGTCGGCGATCCGGCGGCTCAGCGCCGATTGCGCGATGTGTTCGGTTTCCGCGGCGCGCTTGATGGAGCCTTCCCGCGCGGCGGCGAGAAAGAGCTGGATGCTGACGGGATCGATGCGGTGCATGGGCGGTGTATGGAAGCGGGGCTTCGTATCGGACGGCCGGCGCAAGTGTCCCGCAAAACGGCCGCGTGGGACAAGGTCGCCCGACCGTGCAGGCCATGGACGCAGGACCGACCGCAGGTTTACCCGGATATCTCTGCCACAGATAGCCCCGATGCCGCATCGGCGCTTTGCCGTCGCACGGCGCCGCGCGTAGATTCGGTGATTTTCGGCACTACGTACTGTGCTGGTGCTTACCAACAAGACCGGAGAAGACCCCGATGGACCGCCTGCAGATCGATGGCCGCATTCTGTTTCTTGCCGATTGCCCGCGGACCATCGAACGGCAGTTGCGCGGCGAGGCGCTGACGCTGGAGCAGGCCGGCGCGCTGCGCGACGATGTCTCGACCGACGAGATCACGCCGGTACCGATCCTGACCCATTTCGACGACCAGCTCGGGCGCTATCCCTATACCGGCTTCCGCGCGGGCGGCGCCCAGCCGATCGGCGCCGATGCGATCCGGCAGGGCGGCTTTGCCGTGACCGTCGCCGGCAACCGCTACGGCAAGGGCTCGTCGCGCGAGCACAGCCCGGCGGCCGAGAAACTGGCCGGCATCCGGCTGGTGATTGCCCGCAGCTTCGAGCGGATCTACCGGCAGAACGCCGACAATATCGGCCTGCTGACGTCGACCGACTTCGGCCTGATTCCCCGGCTGCTGGCGGGTGAGGCGATTCCCCTCGAGGAACTGCTGGCCGGCCGCGATGCACTGGCGGCGCAGATCCTGCGCGAGGGCGGCCTGCTGCGCTTCGGCCAGCGACATCTGCGCGGCCTCGCCGGAGACGGGGCGCCAGCGGTGCAGCGCACGCAGCCGGCCGCGGATCGGCCGCGCACGCTGTTCGAGAAGATCGTCGCCCGCCATGCGATCGCGACCGAAGTCACGCCGGCCGATCCCGCACCGGGCGACGGCATCTTTGTGCGCGCCGACTGGCGCTTCATCCACGAGTACTACACCGGCATGGCGGCTCATATGCTGCACGCCGCGCTGGGCCGGCCGCTCGTCTTGCACGCGCCCGAGCGCGTCGTCGTGTTCGAGGACCACACCTCGTATGTCGAGCAAAGCCCGGCCCATCTGCGCGGCGGCCTGGTGCGGAACGTCGTGCAGATGCGCGACGCCCAGCGGCGTTTCGTCGCGGACTACGCGCTGCGGTTCCACCGGACGCTGACCGAGGACGAGGCGCGGCGCGACGACGGCAGCAATGTCGCCGGCATCTCGCACGCGATGATGGCCGAGCATTACGCGCTGCCGGGGCAGCTGGTGGTCGGTACCGACTCGCACACGCCGCACAGCGGCGCGCTCGGCTGCGTGGCGTTCGGCGTGGGCACGACCGACATGGCCAATGCCTTCGTGTCCGGCGCGGTGCGGATGACGTTGCCCGCGTCGTTGCGGATCGTGCTGGACGGCGCGCTGCCGGCCGGCGTCACGGCCAAGGACGTGGTGCTGCATCTGCTGGCCTTGCCGGCGATCCGCGGCGGCACGGGCGTCGGCAAGGTTTTCGAGTTCACCGGTCCGGTGGTGTCGGCGCTGTCGACCGACGAGCGGGCGACGCTGACCAATATGTGCGCCGAGCTCGGCGGCTTCACCGGCATCGTCGCGCCCGATGCGGAGACGGTGCGCTTCCTGAAGGACCGGCGCGGCATCGATTTCAGGGTCGAGCCGTGGATGCATAGCGACGACGGCGCCGACTATGCCGCGACGATTCACGTCGATTGCAGCGGCCTGGCGCCGATGGTGGCGCGGCCAGGCGATCCCGGCAACGGCCTGGCGCTGTCCGATCTGAACGAGCCGGTACGGATCGACATCGCCTACGGCGGCTCGTGCACGGCCGGCAAGCGCGAGGACTTCGACCACTATCATGCGGTCCTGCGCTGGGCCGCCGAGCGCGGGCTGCGGGTGCCTGCCGGCGTCACGCTGTACCTGCAGTTCGGCACGACGGCGGTGCGCGACTACTGCATCGCGCAGGGCTATCTGGAGGCGTTCGACGCGGTCGGCGCGACGATCCTGCAGCCTTCCTGCGGCGCCTGCGCGAACTGCGGGCCGGGTTCGTCGACGGCGGCCGAGCAGGTCACGGTCAGCTCGATCAATCGCAATTTCCCCGGCCGCTCGGGGCCAGGGCAGGTGTGGCTGGCAAGCCCGCCGACGGTGGCGGCCAGCGCGATTGCGGGGCGGCTGCTGTCGTTCGACGATCTGCGGGCGCAGTTCGGCTAGCCGCGGCGCGCGGCGTAACAGGCCGCTTCCCATCGCCGACAAACACGGTCGTCCCCGCGAAGGCGGGGACCCAGTGGCGTTGAAAGACGCTGGGTTCCCGCGTTCGCGGGAACGACCATCCTGGGCCTCAGGGCATCCGCATCAGGCCGCCACGCGCTGGCCGTCGGCAACAACGCCACCGCGATAACGCGCCACCAGCTCGGCCCGGCGCTCGGCCGCCTTGCGCATGCTCGCTTCCTTGACCGGCCCGAAGCCGCGGATATCGTCGGGCAGGTTGGCAAGGGCCAGGGCGGTGTCGAAACGATCGGCATCCAGGCTGCGCGCGAACTCTTCGACCATCGCCAGATACTCGTCCACCAGCCGCCGTTCCTCGCGGCGTTCCGCCGTGCGGCCGAACGGATCGAGCGGCGTGCCGCGCAGTCCTTTCAGCCTGGCGAGCAGCCGGAACAGCGTCATCGTGCGCGGGCCGAAGCGGCGCTTGGTGGGGCGCTTGAGCGGCCGGCCGTTGCGCGTCTCGCGGGACAGCAGCGGCGGCGCCAGCCAGAAGTTCAGCTGATAGTCGCGGCCGGGCTCGCCGTCGAACTGCGCGCGCAGCTTGTCAAGGAAGGCCGGATCGGCGTACAGCCGCGCGACCTCGTATTCGTCCTTGTAGGCCATCAGCTTGGCCAGGTTGCGCGCGACCGCCTCGGTCAGCGGCAGCTTGCGGTCGGCACCGAGCGCCAGCTCGGCCTGCCGCACCTTGTCGACCGCGGCCAGATAGCGCGCGGCATAGGCGTCGTTCTGGTAGGCCCGCAGCAGCGCGGCGCGTTCCTGGATCAGCCGGTCCAGCGTCTGCGGAAGCGGCAGCACCTGCGTCGATGCCGCCCCGGTCTGGCGCGAAACGTTGCCGCTGCCGCCGAGCGCCGCGCTTACCGCCGTCTCGCCTCGATGGGCGAGCGCGCGGCCCCAGCCGAAGGCCAGCAGGTTCTTCTGCACCGCGACGCCGTTCAGCGTGATCGCGCGCGTCAGCGCCGCCAGCGACAGCGGCACCCAGCCGCGCTGCCACGCGAAGCCCAGCAGCAGCGGATTGGCGAAGATCGCATCGCCAAGCAGCCTGACGGCCCATGCGTTCGCGTCGAGGAAGGCGCAGGCCTCGCCGACGTTGTCGCGCAGGTCCTGCTCGGCCGAGGCGCCGGGGAAGCGCCATTTCGGGTTGGCGATCAGATCGGCGGTCGGCGTGCGCGCGCTGTTGATGGCCGCGGCGGTCACGTCGCGCTGGACCTTGGACAGCACCTCGGCCGAGGCCGACACGATCGCATCGCAACCGATCACCAGCCGCGCCTCGCCGGTGGCGACGCGCGTGGCATGCAGCCCCTGCGGCGTGGCGGCGATCTGCACATGGCTGAGCACCGCGCCGCCCTTCTGCGCGAGGCCTGCCATGTCGAGCACCGTGACGCCCTTGCCTTCGAGATGCGCGGCCATGCCGAGGATGCCGCCGACCGTCACCACGCCGGTGCCGCCGACGCCGGTCACGACGATGCCGTAGGCCCGTTCCAGCGCCGGCAGCGTCGGCAAGGGCAGGGCGTCCAGATCGATCGCGTCCGACTTTCCACCCGGCGTTCCGGCGGCCGCGGGCTTGCGCACCTGCGCACCCTCGGCCGTCACGAAGCTCGGACAGAAGCCGTTCAGGCACGAGAAGTCCTTGTTGCACGACGACTGGTTGATCTTGCGCTTGGTGCCGAGCTCGGTTTCCAGCGGTTCGACCGACAGGCAGTTCGATTGCACCGAGCAGTCGCCGCAGCCTTCGCAGACCGCATCGTGGATGAAGGCGCGCCGCGCCGGATCCGGGTAGTCGCCGCGCTTGCGGCGGCGGCGCTTCTCGGTCGCGCAGGTCTGGTCGTAGATCAGCACGGTGACGCCCGGCGTATCGCGCAGGCGCCGCTGCACGTCGTCGAGCCGGTCGCGGTGATGCACGGCGATGCCGACTGGCAGCCCGCCGCCGCCGGCGTACTTGTCGGGTTCGTCGGTGACGACGACGATCTCGCGCGCGCCCTCGGCCAGCACCTGATGCGCGATGCGCGGCACGGTCAGCACGCCGTCGACCGGCTGGCCGCCGGTCATCGCCACCGCGTCGTTGAACAGCACCTTGTAGGTGATATTGGCCTTCGCCGCGATCGCCGCGCGGATCGCCAGCAGGCCCGAATGGAAGTAGGTGCCGTCGCCCAGATTGACGAACACGTGCTTCTCGTCGGTGAAGTGCATCTGGCCGGTCCACGCCACGCCTTCGCCGCCCATCTGGCTGAAGGTGTCGGTATTGCGGTCCATCCACATCGCCATGTAGTGGCAGCCGATGCCGGCCAGCGCGCGCGAGCCCTCGGGCACGCGCGTCGACGTGTTGTGCGGGCAGCCCGAGCAGAACCACGGCTTGCGCTCGACCGACAGCCGCGGACGGGCCGCGTCGCGTTCCTTGGCCTCGATCAGCGCGACGCGCGCGGCGATGCGCGCGCGCACGTCGTCGGGCAGATCGGCCTTGTCGAGCCGGCGCGCGATCGCCTTGGCGATGATCGCCGGCGACAGCTCGTAGTGCGCGGGCAAAAGCCAGCTGCCGCGCGGCACCGACCATTCGCCGCCCTCGTTGTCCCGTTCGTCGAACTTGCCGAACACGCGCGGGCGCACGTCGTCGCGCCAGTTGTACAGCTCTTCCTTCAACGCGTACTCGAGGATCTGCCGCTTTTCCTCGACCACCAGGATCTCGTCGAGGCCGGTGGCGAACTCGCGCGCGTCCTGCGCGTCGAGCGGCCACACACAGCCGACCTTCATCACGCGAATGCCGATGCGTGCGCAGGTGTCATCGTCCAGGCCCAGGTCGGCCAGCGCCTGCCGCACATCGAGATAGGCCTTGCCGGCGGTCATGATGCCGAAGCGCGCCCGCGGCGAATCGACCACCACGCGGTTCAGCCTGTTGGCGCGCACATAGGCCAGCGCCGCGTACCACTTGTGGTCCAGCAGCCGTGCCTCCTGCGCCAGCGGCGGATCGGGCCAGCGGATATTGAGCCCGCCCTCGGGCATCGTGAAGTCCTGCGGCAGCACGACCTGGACGCGGTCCGGATCGATGTCGACGGAGGCGCTCGACTCGACCACGTCGGTGACGCACTTCATCGCCACCCACAGCCCCGAATAGCGGCTCATCGCCCAACCGTGCAGGCCGTAGTCCAGGTATTCCTGCACGGTGGACGGGTACAGCACCGGAATGCCGGCGGCGATCAGCACGTGCTCGGACTGGTGTGCGACCGACGAGGACTTGGCGGCGTGGTCGTCGCCGGCCAGCAGCAGCACGCCGCCATGGGGCGCGGAGCCGGCGGAGTTGGCGTGCTTGAGCACATCGATCGAGCGGTCGACGCCCGGGCCCTTGCCGTACCACATCGAGAACACGCCGTCGCGCTGCGCACCGGGGAACAGGTTGACCTGCTGCGTGCCCCAGACCGCGGTGGCCGCCAGGTCTTCGTTCAGCCCGGGCTGGAACACCACGTCGCTGCCCGCCAGATGGGTCTTGGCCTGCCACAGCGCCTGGTCGAGCCCGCCCAGCGGCGAGCCGCGGTAACCGGACACATAGCCGGCGGTATTGAGCCCGGCGGCGCGGTCGCGCGCCTTCTGCAGCATCGGCAGGCGCACCAGCGCCTGGGTGCCGCTCAGATAGACGCGGCCTTTCTCCACGGTGTACTTGTCGTCGAGGCTGACGTTGGCCAGCGCGTCGGCGAGGGCCTGTTGCTGCGCGGGCGAGAGCGGGCTGTTCATGGGGGTGTCTCCGGCTGATGGCGATATCGGCCGCCCACGTCGGGCGGTATCGTTCGATATGCGTTTTTGCTGTGCGCGCTCGGCATGCGCGTTCTGTTCGCCGGACGAGTGTAGGAAAGCACCTCGCTATCGTAAAATCACAAATTCAGAGCGCTGATATTTGGTAATCGCATGGCTGCCCGACCGCCTTCTCCCTCGCTTCCGACCGCCGTGACCGGCGGTGCCTCGCGCGACGCCAAGACGCGTCCGGCGCCGCTGGCCCGCGACATCACGCTGCGGCAGCTGCGTTATTTCCAGGCGGCCGCCGAGACCGGCCAGTTCTCGATGGCGGCCACGCGCGAGCACGTGTCGCAGTCCGCCATCACCAATGCGGTGCTGGCGTTGGAGCAGCGCCTGGCCGTGCGGCTGTTCGACCGGCTGCCGCACGGTGTCGCGCTGACCGCCGAAGGGCACCGGCTGCTGCAGCGGGTCGCGGGCATTCTCGATTCGGTCGAGGACATGCTGCGCGAACCGTCTCTGCAGGGCCCCAGCCAGCAGGGAACGGTGTCGTTCGCCGCCTCTTACACGGTGCTGGGCTATCTGCTGCCGGCCTTGCTGGCGCGCTTTCGCTCGCACTATCCGGACATCGTCTTCGACCTGCGCGACCTCGACCGCGTCGAGATCGAGGAGGCGGTCTTGTCCGGCGAGATCGAGCTCGGCGTGGTGCTGCTGTCGAACGTCGCGCGCCCGCAGCGCTTCGCGCACCGCACGCTGATCCGCTCGCGCCGGCAACTGTGGGCCGCGCCGGGCCATCCGCTGATGCAGGGCGGCGCGCCGACGCTGAAGGAGGTGGCCGCCCACCCGTACATCCTGCTGACCGTCGACGAGGGCGAGACCTCGACGCTGCGCTACTGGAAGGGCAAACGGCTGTCGCCCGACATCGCCTTCCGCACCACGTCGATGGAGGCGCTGCGCGGGCTGGTGGCCCACGGCTTCGGCGTCACGGTGCTGTCGGACATGGTGTTCCGGCCGTGGTCGCTGGAAGGCAAGGAGATCGAGGCCAGGCCGCTGGCCGACGCCGTGCCCGACATGGAGGTCGGGCTGATCTGGCGCCCCGACGAGCCGCTGAGCGAGCCGGCGCAGCTGCTGCGGGACTTTCTGGTCTACGCTTGTGGAACGCCGTGATGTCGTCTCGGGCCGCGCTTTGATCCGGTGATTTCACGGCACTGACATACCGGCAAGCTACGCTGGCGAGCCGCCCGGCCACGGGCGAGGTCCGGCTGGCGTGTTGGCGCAGCGTCGTGAAGCGTGTAGCAGCGTGAAGGAGCGTGAGATGACCCCGAGCGAAGAAGAACTGGTACGCCGCATCCACCGCGAGGTGGCGGACCACTACGATGAGGAATTCGAGCTCGCGCTCGAGGACGGCGACGCGCAGGCGCTGCTGAACTCGGACTCGCTGCCCGGCGGCGCGGTCGACCGGGAATCGCGCCGGCACTATTTCAGCGAGCTGTTCCGCCTGCAGGGGGAGCTGGTCAAGCTGCAGAGCTGGGTGGTCGCCACCGGCCAGAAGATCGTCATCGTGTTCGAGGGTCGCGATGCCGCCGGCAAGGGTGGCGTGATCAAGCGCATCACGCAGCGGCTCAATCCGCGCGTGTGCCGCGTCGCCGCGCTGCCCGCGCCGAACGACCGCGAACGCACCCAGTGGTACTTCCAGCGCTATGTCTCGCATCTGCCGGCGGCCGGCGAGATCGTGCTGTTCGATCGCAGCTGGTACAACCGCGCGGGCGTCGAGCGCGTGATGGGCTTCTGCACCGACGACCAGTACGAGGAGTTCTTCCGCTCCGTGCCCGAGTTCGAGAAGATGCTGGTGCGCTCGGGCATCCGGCTGATCAAGTACTGGTTCTCGATTTCGGACGAGGAACAGGAGCTGCGCTTCCTGTCGCGCATTCACGATCCGCTGAAGCAGTGGAAGCTCAGCCCGATGGACCTCGAATCGCGCCGCCGCTGGGAGGCCTATACCAAGGCCAAGGAAATCATGCTGGCGCGCACGCATATCCCCGAGGCGCGCTGGTGGGTCGTGCATGCCGACGACAAGAAGGTCGCGCGGCTGAACTGCATCCACCATCTGCTGACGCTGATTCCCTATCGCGAGATCGAGCAGCCGGAAATCGTGCTGCCCGAGCGCCAGCGCAGCCAGGGCTACGCACGCCAGCCGGTGCCCGACGAGATGTGGGTGCCGCAGGTCTACGGTTCGCTGGGTTGAGCGCTGGGTCGGGCGCCGGCTTGACCGGCGGCTCGATCGCTAGCGCGGACGCTGCAGCCCGGGAAAGGCCTGCGGCAGCGTCAGCACGGTGCCGGTCAGCGTCGCGTCGTAGCCGGGCAGCGCATCGACCCGTTCGCGAAAGCCGCCGCTGGTCAGCGCGGCCACCGCATCGGCCAGCATCGGACTGCGCAGCCGTTCGCGTTCGATCGCGAAGAAATAGCGTTCCTTGAGCACCGGCACGAAGTCGAGTCCGAAGCGGCGCGCCGCCGTTTCGACGCCGAAGCCGACGTCGGCCATGCCGCTGCCGATATACGCCGCGACCGCGGCATGGGTGAATTCGCCGTTGCTGTAGCCTTCGATCCGCGCAGGGTCGATGCCTCGTGCACGCAGGATCAGGTCGAGCAGCAGGCGGGTGCCCGAACCGACCTGGCGGTTGACGAAGCGCACGTCCGGCCGCAGCAGGTCATCCAGCCGCGTGATTGCCTTCGGATTGCCGCGTGCGACGAACAGCCCCTGCGTGCGCACCGCCAGATGGATCAGGCAATGCCGCTCGGGATGCAGCCAGTGCGCGAAGCGCTCGAACGTCTCGGCCTCGAACTCGCCGATCGGCACATGAAAGCCCGCGATATCGCAGTCCCCGGCGGCCAGCGCGGCCACCGCTTCCAGGCTGCCGCAGTACTTCAGGTCATGGCGGACCTTGTGCTCGTCGAGAAAGTCGCGCAGCGCGGCGACCGCGAAGCCGTGGCTGGCATGCAGCCGCAGCGCGCTGACCGAGGCGTCGAGCACCTTCTTCAGTTCGATCTCCAGTTCCGACGCCAGGCTCTCCAGCGTCGGCGACAGCCGTGCGCCGATGCGCTTGCTGGCCCAGACCAGCTGCTGCGACAGCGGCGTCAGCACGCTGCCGCGGCCGCGGCGCTTGTCGATCAACGGGCCGCCGAACAGCGACTGCGCATCTTCGAGCAGACCCCAGGCATAGCGGTACGACAGCCCGATCGCCTCGCACGATTGGCGGATGCTGCCGGTGCGTTCGATCTGGGCAAGCAGCGTCACCAGCCGCGAGACATCGAGTGGCGCGGCCCCGTTGCTGTCGTCGCGCACCTGCAGGTGCGGCTGAATGGCGATTCTCAACATAGGCGAAAAATAGCATATTGCCGCTCGCGTGCGCGCTGCCTATAGTCCCGGCATGGCAAAAAAACCCGGGAATTGGGCGCCGATGGGCGCGCGAGGCGGCCGGGATGGAGTCCCGACAATATGCAAAAAATAGCCTATATGGAAGGCGCGGCTATGAAGGCGCCGGATGCCGAGGCCGCCGATCGCATCGCGGCGATCCTGCGCGCCCGCCAGCACCAGCCCGGCGCCTTGCTGCCGATCCTGCACGACGTCCAGGACGCCCTCGGCTTCGTCCCCCCGGATGCGGTGCCCGTGATCGCGCAGGCGTTGAACCTGTCCCGCGCCGAAGTCCACGGCGTGATCAGCTTCTACCACCATTTCCGCGACCGGCCCGCGGGACGGCACGTGCTGCAGCTGTGCCGCGCCGAGGCCTGCCAGGCGGTCGGCGCCGATGCGCTGGCCGAGCACGCGCAGCGCGAACTCGGCTGCGGCTGGCACCAGACCAGCGCCGATGGCGCGGTCACGCTCGAGCCGGTCTATTGCCTGGGCCAGTGCGCGGTGGGACCGGCGCTGATGGCCGGCACCGAACTGCATGGCGGCGTGACACCGGCGCGGCTCGACGCCTTGCTGACCGCGCTGCGGCAGCGCGATGCGCGGCACGACGACGTCAGGGATGGCGATGTGCTGCAAGACGGGACCGCCCCCATGTCCCACAACGAGGTGAGCCGATGAGCGCGACACGCAACCCAATGGCCGCCGCACCCGTGACGGTGTTCGTCCCGCGCGACTCGACCGCGCTCGCCATGGGCGCCGAAGCGGTGGCGCGCGCGATCGCCAGCGAAGCCGCGGCACGCGGCGACGCTGTACGCATCGTGCGCAACGGCTCGCGCGGGATGTTCTGGCTCGAACCGCTGGTCGAGGTACAGACGCCGGCCGGACGCATCGCCTACGGGCCGGTCAGCGCCGCCGACGTGCCCGCGCTGTTCGATGCCGGCCTGCTGCGCGGCGGCAACCATCCGTTGTGTCACGGCATGACCGAATCGATTCCGTTCCTGCGCGAGCAGGAGCGGCTGACGTTCGCCCGCATGGGCATCACCGATCCGCTGTCGCTCGACGACTATCTGGCGCACGGCGGCTATCGCGGCCTGACGCGTGCGCTGGCGATGGGCGGCGCCGATATCGTGCACGAGGTCACCGAGTCGGGCCTGCGCGGCCGCGGCGGCGCGGCCTTTCCGACCGGCATCAAGTGGAACACGGTGCTGAAGGCGGACAGCGACGTCAAATACGTGGTCTGCAATGCCGACGAAGGCGACTCGGGCACGTTCTCCGACCGCATGGTGATGGAGGGCGATCCGTTCATGCTGATCGAGGGCATGACGATTGCCGGGCTTGCGGTCGGTGCCGAACAGGGCTACGTCTACGTGCGTTCGGAATATCCGCACGCGATCGCGGTGCTCGAACGTGCGATCGCCATCGCCACCTCGGCGGGCTGGCTGGGCGACGATATCCGCGGCAGCGGCCGCCGTTTTGCGCTGGAGGTGCGCAAGGGCGCGGGCGCCTATGTCTGCGGCGAGGAAACCGCGCTGCTGGAAAGCCTCGAGGGGCGCCGCGGCATGGTGCGCGCCAAGCCGCCGTTGCCGGCGATCCAGGGCCTGTTCGGCCGTCCCACCATCATCAACAACGTGATCTCGCTGGCGACCGTGCCGGTAATTCTTGCTGAGGGCGCGCAGCACTATCGCGATTTCGGCATGGGGCGCTCGCGCGGCACGCTGCCGTTCCAGCTGGCCGGCAATATCGCGCGCGGCGGCCTGGTCGAGAAGGCGTTCGGCGTCACGCTGCGCGAGCTGCTGTACGACTACGGCGGCGGCGCGCGCAGCGGCCGGCCCCTGCGCGCCGTGCAGGTCGGCGGCCCGCTTGGCGCCTATCTGAACGAAGCGCGCTGGGACGTACCGCTCGACTACGAGGCCTATGCCGCGTTCGGCGGCGTGGTCGGCCACGGCGGCATCGTTGCCTTCGACGACACCGTCGACATGGCGCGGCAGGCGCGCTATGCGATGGAATTCTGCGCGGTCGAGTCCTGCGGCAAATGCACGCCGTGCCGGATCGGCTCGACCCGCGGCGTCGAGGTCATCGACAAGCTGATGGCCCAGCCCGATCCCGCCCGGCGCACGCAGCAGGTGCGGCTGGTGCGCGACCTGTGCGACACGATGCTGCACGGCTCGCTTTGCGCGATGGGCGGCATGACGCCGTATCCGGTGCTGTCGGCGCTCGACGGCTTTCCCGAGGACTTCGGCCTGCCGCCGCTGCCGGCGCGGGCCGCGTGAAGACGCACGCAGCTGCACTGCTTTGCATCGCTGCAGCTTGAAGACACTGGGCCCCCCTGCGCGGGGGCGACAGGAAAAAGCCTCGCTCCATACACGACCCTGCGGAGTTCGACCTTGCACCCCCACCACGATATCGATTACGGCACGCCGCGGCGCGAGGCCGAACAAACCGTCACGCTGGAAATCGACGGCGTCGCCGTCACCGTGCCCGCCGGCACCTCGGTGATGCGCGCCGCGGTCGCGGCCGGCGTCCATGTGCCCAAGCTGTGCGCCACCGACAGCCTCGAGCCGTTCGGCTCGTGCCGGCTGTGCCTGGTGGAGATCGAAGGGCGGCGCGGCTATCCCGCGTCATGCACCACGCCCGCCGAGCCGGGCATGAAGGTGCGCACGCAGACCGGCAAGCTCGCCGAGATCCGTCGCGGCGTGATGGAACTGTATATCTCGGACCATCCGCTCGATTGCCTGACGTGCCCGACCAACGGCAACTGCGAACTGCAGGACATGGCCGGCGCGGTCGGCCTGCGCGAGGTCCGCTACGGCGACGATGGCGCCAGCCATCTCGATGCAGTCAAGGACCAGTCGAACCCGTACTTCGAGTACGACCCGTCAAAATGCATCGTCTGCAACCGCTGCGTGCGCGCCTGCGAGGAAACGCAGGGCACCTTCGCGCTGACGATCAGCGGGCGCGGCTTCGAATCGCGCGTGACGGCGGGGCAGGGCGAGTCCTTCATGGAGTCGGACTGCGTGTCGTGCGGCGCCTGCGTGCAGGCGTGTCCGACCGCGACGCTGACCGAGACCTCGCTGATCCGCATGGGCCAGCCCGAGCACAGCGTGGTGACCACCTGTGCCTACTGCGGCGTCGGCTGCGCCTTCAAGGCCGAGATGAAGGGCAACGAGGTGGTGCGCATGGTGCCGTACAAGGACGGCCAGGCCAACGAGGGCCATGCCTGCGTCAAGGGCCGCTTCGCCTGGGGCTACGCCACGCACCAGGACCGCATCCTGAAGCCGATGATCCGCGCCAGCATCCAGGACCCGTGGCGCGAGGTGTCGTGGGAGGAGGCGATCGGCTACGCCGCCGCGCAGTTCCGCCGCATCCAGCAAAAGCATGGCCGCGACGCGGTCGGCGGCATCGTGTCGTCGCGCTGTACCAACGAGGAAGGCTATCTGGTGCAGAAGCTGGTGCGCGCGGCCTTCGGCAACAACAACGTCGACACCTGCGCGCGCGTCTGCCACTCGCCGACCGGCTACGGCCTGAAGCAGACGCTGGGCGAGTCGGCCGGCACGCAGACCTTCCGTTCGGTCGAGCGCTCGGACGTGATCCTGGTGATCGGCGCCAATCCCACCGACGGCCATCCGGTATTCGGCTCGCGGCTGAAGAAGCGGCTGCGCGCCGGTGCCCGCCTGATCGTCATCGATCCGCGCCGCATCGATCTGGTCCGGTCGCCGCACGTGCGTGCCGACTACCATCTGCAGCTGCGCCCCGGCAGCAATGTCGCGGTGCTGACCGCGATGGCCCATGTGATCGTCACCGAGGGGCTGCTGGCCGAGGACTTCATCGCCGAGCGTTGCGAGTCGAAGGCGTTCGGCCTGTGGCGCGAGTTCGTCGCGCGGCCGGAAAACTCGCCGGAGGCGATGGCCGAGGTCACCGGCGTGCCGGCCGAGCAGCTGCGCGGCGCCGCGCGCCTGTACGCGACCGGCGGCAATGCCGCGATCTACTACGGGCTGGGCGTCACCGAGCACGCGCAAGGTTCGACCGCGGTGATGGCGATCGCCAACCTGGCGATGGCGACCGGCAACATCGGCCGCGAGGGCGTCGGCGTCAATCCGCTGCGCGGCCAGAACAATGTGCAGGGGTCCTGCGATATCGGCTCGTTCCCGCACGAGCTGCCGGGCTACCGGCATGTCTCCGATTCGACGACGCGCGGCCTGTTCGAGCAGGCGTGGAACGTCGAGATCAGCCCGGAGCCGGGCCTGCGCATTCCCAATATGTTCGAGGCCGCGCTGGGCGGCAGCTTCAAGGGGCTGTACTGCCAGGGCGAGGACATCGTCCAGTCCGATCCGAACACGCAGCACGTGGCCGAGGCGCTGTCGTCGATGGAATGCATCGTGGTGCAGGACATTTTCCTGAACGAAACCGCCAAGTACGCGCACGTGTTCCTGCCCGGCTCGTCCTTCCTCGAGAAGGACGGCACCTTCACCAACGCCGAGCGCCGCATCTCGCGCGTGCGCAAGGTGATGCCGCCCAGGGCCGGCTATGCCGACTGGGAGGTCACGATGCTGCTGTCCAACGCGCTCGGCTATCCGATGGACTATCGCCATCCGTCCGAGATCATGGACGAGATCGCGCGGCTGACGCCGACGTTCGCCGGCGTCAGCTACGCGAAGCTCGACGAACTCGGCAGCATCCAGTGGCCGTGCAATGCGCAGGCGCCGGCCGGCACGCCGATCATGCACGTCGACACCTTCGTGCGCGGCAAGGGCAAGTTCATCATCACGCAGTTCGTGCCGACCGAGGAGAAGGTCAATCGCCGCTTCCCGCTGATCCTGACCACCGGCCGCATCCTGTCGCAGTACAACGTCGGCGCGCAGACCCGGCGCACCGACAACGTGCGCTGGCACGACGAGGACCGGCTCGAGATCCATCCGCACGATGCGCAGGAGCGCGGCATCGCCGACGGCGACTGGGTCGGCATCGTCAGCCGCGCCGGCGAGACGGTGCTGCGCGCGCTGGTCAGCGAGCGCATGCAGCCGGGCGTGGTCTACACGACGTTCCACTTCCCCGAGTCGGGCGCCAACGTGATCACCACCGACAACTCGGACTGGGCCACCAACTGCCCCGAATACAAGGTCACCGCGGTGCAGGTGCTGCCGGTCGCGCAGCCGTCCGAATGGCAGCGGCGCTATCGGGACTTCCATGACGAGCAGTTGCGGCTGTTGCGGGCGGCGAATGCGGTGGCGCAGGACGAGAAGGCGGAGGCCGGCCATGCTGGTCTGTGAGCGCGGCGTGGTCGCGCGCGATGAGTCCGGTCCGTATCGCGCCGATCGGTACGAGGCCGATCCAAACGAGGCCTGTCCATACGAGCGCGACGGCGATCTGCCGATGCCGTACGCCACGGTCGAGGTCGCGCGCCGCGAAGGTGGGGGCGGCGACATGGCGCTCGCCTTCGACGATGTCGCCGAAGAAGTCCCTGTCGCGCTCGAATACAACGGCATCTCGCACGCGGTGATGCTGGCCACGCCGGCCGATCTCGAAGATTTCGCGGTCGGCTTCAGCCTGACCGAAGGCATCGTCGCGAACGCGCGCGACGTGTTCGAGATCGACACGCAGGCCGGCGAGCAAGGGGTCGCGGTGCAGTTGCGCATTGCCGGCGATGCCTTCGCGCGGATGAAGACGCGGCGTCGCGCGATGACGGGCCGCACCGGCTGCGGGCTGTGCGGCGTCGAATCGCTGTCGCAGGTGGCGCGCATGCCGGCACCGGTCGCGAGCACCGCGCGCTTCGACGGCGCCGCGCTGCATCGGGGCTTTGCCGAGCTGCAGCGGCGGCAGGCGCTGCTGCGCCATACCGGCGCGACTCACGCGGCCGGCTGGCTGCGCGCCGATGGCACCGTGGCCTTCGTGCGCGAGGACGTCGGCCGCCACAACGCGCTCGACAAGCTGATTGGCGCGCTGGCGCGCAGCGGCGAGCCGGTCGCCGACGGCGCGGCGCTGGTCACCAGCCGCGCCAGCTACGAGATGGTGCTCAAGGCCGCCAGCGCCGGCATCGGGATACTGGCCGCCGTCTCTGGACCCACCGCGATGGCGGTCCGGCTGGCCGAACAGGCCGGCGTCACGCTGGCCGGGTTCGTGCGCCCCGGCCGCCATGTCGTCTACACCCATTCCGCGCGGCTGCTGCCGCCACGCTGCTGATCATGAATCTCGACAACCTGGTCAAGATGGCCAACCAGATCGGAACCTTCTTCGCCGCGATGCCCGACCGCGACGAGGCGCTGGCGGACATCGCCACCCACCTGCGCCGCTTCTGGGCACCACCGATGCGCCGAGCCCTGCTCGAGGGCGTCGACAACGGCCAGGCGGAGGCGGTCGCGCCAATCGTGCGCGCGGCGCTGGAGCGGCATCGGGAGCGGCTGTAAGGCGTTGCCCCGCGCGGTGCACCGGGATTGCGGTCAGCCAATCCAGCGCGAGGCCGCTACGCCGCCTTGGCCTTGCGCGGCGCGACTTGGGAGCGAATGGCGTTGCCGACCTGCTGTTCGGCGGTCTTGAGATCGTAGGCCTGCTGAAGGTTCAACCAGGTTTCGGCGTCACCACCAAAATAGCGCGCCAAACGCAGAGCGATCTCGCTGGCCACGCGCGGCATCGCCCCGGACGATCGCGTCGATCTGCGCGGTGCCGACATGCAATTCCTTCGCCAGTTCCGCGATCGATAGATCGAGCGGCACCAGATACTCCTCGCGCAGGATCTTGCCCGGATGAACCGGGCGCATGCCGTTGTGGAAAGGAGCCATCGCGCGCTCCTCGCCTGGTCGTGGATCGATGGCCCGCATGGTAGTGTGTCTTGGCGGCGCGCAGGCACGAACTACTTGATCCGCTGCAGAATCTCCAAAATCACCAGCGTAAAAATCGTAGCGAGCAGCGCGGTCGCTTCGCGCCCCATGCCGGCGGCGACGCCGATGGCGGACACCATCCAGATGCTGGCGGCGGTGGTCAGGCCCTTGATGCTTTCCTCGCTATTGAGCTTGATGATGGCGCCGGCGCCGAGGAAGCCGATGCCCGAGGCGATGCCCTGCAGTACGCGGCTCATGTCGGCCAGCGGCACGCCGGCCTGCAGCGGCACCAGCACGAACATCGCGGAGCCCAGCGCGACCAGCATATGGGTGCGCAAGCCGGCGGCCTTGCCGGCCGCTTCGCGTTCGTAGCCGATCATCGCGCCGAGCAGCATCGCCATGCCAAGCCGGACCACGACCCGGGTCGCTTCCTCGATGTCGGGAATGTCGGCGAACTCCGTCCGCAGCGCGCTCAGCATGTCTGACCAGATGCCATCCATCGTTGCCTCCCCGAGAGTCCGCCGTCGTGGCGTGGTGAGCGGGTTCGGCGCAGGCGGAACCCGGCTGCCAGCAGGCTAGCATGGAGACGCGGGGCGGGGCAGTCGGTTCGGCACTGACATGGCCCGGCCGAACGGGGCCCGTCGATGGGGGGCTAACGCAGCCGCAGCGGTTCGAGCAGCGCGGCGTCGTACTGGTGCCGGTCGATGCGGCCCAGTTCCAGCATCCGCAGCAGGATATAAGCTTGTCGCTGGCGCGCGCGGCGGGGATTGACGACCGGGTTGTTGGCCGACGGCGCCTTCGGCAGGCCGGCCAGCATCGCGGACTCGGCCAGCGTCAGCTCGGCCAGCGGCTTGCCGAAATAGGTGCGCGCGGCCTGCGCGAAGCCGTACGCCCCTTCGCCGAGATAGACCTTGTTCATGTACAGCTCGAGGATCTCGTCCTTGCTGAACGCGCCCTCGATGCGGTAGGCCAGCAGCGCCTCGTACAGCTTGCGGGTATAGGTCTTCTCACGCGACAGGAAGAAGTTACGCGCGACCTGCATCGTGATGGTCGACGCGCCCTGCGACAGGTCGTCCGACAGATTGGCCAGGCCCGCGCGGATCACGCCGACGTAGTCGATGCCGTCATGCACGTAGAAGCGTTCGTCCTCGATGGCGACGACCGCCTGCGTCAGCGCGGGCGGCATCCTGTCCAGCGGCACGTAGCCGGCCGAATGGCGGAACGCGGCGATGGCGTCGAGCGGTGGCAGCTGGCGGCCGGCGACCACCACGGCGAGCGTGGCCAGCAGCGCGCAGGTTGCCAGCACGAGGACGAACAAGCCGAGGAGGTGCGACCAGAGACGATTCATGGGCCGCTATTTTGCCAGTGTTGGGTGGCAGAGCCGTGATGGCGGGATTGGGCCGTATCGGTGAGGGGCACGCCGTTTGCGCTCTCCCCCAGCCCCTCTCCCGCGAGCGGGAGACGGGAGCGGGAGACGGGAGCGGGATGCCGCAAGCGCGTTCGCAATCGCTGTGGCGCCCGCTTGCCGGTGGTGTTCTCCCTCCCCCGCTTGCAGGAGAGCGGAGCGCGTCGTCGCGGATTGGAGCGACGACGTGTGGAACTTGCCCGTGGTGTTCTCCTCTCCCGCCTGCGGGAGAGGGCCGGGGAGACGGCACACAGCCGCCGATTGCCCCGTCACCGCTTCAACAACGCGGCCAGCAGGTCCGACTGCGTGATCAGCCCGAGCAGTCGCCGCTGCTCGTCGACCACCGGCATCAGGTGCCAGCCGCCGTCGGACATCGCGCCCGCCAGCTCGACGATGGGCTGGTCGGGGCGCGCGGTCGGCAGCTCGGTCAGCATCGCGTCGCGCACCAGGCCATCGGGACGGCGTTGACCCTTGGCGGGGTCGCCGGCGAACAGGTCCGGCAGCGCGACCAGGCCGACCAGCCGGCGCTGCCGCGGCGACACCACCGGCAGCGCCTGCAGCCGGTGGCGGGTCAGCAGGGTCCAGGCCTCGCTGAGGCGCTGGTCGGCGTGGACCGCCACCACGTCGCGCGACATGATGTCGCCGCAGCGGATGTCGCCGAAGCGGCGTCCGAACGCGCGCAGTTCGGCCGCGACCAGGATCTCTTCGAGGTCGTCGCGGTCGACGTCGAGGAATTCGCCGCGCGCCGCCAGCACGTCGTCAAGGTCTGCCCGGGTGAAGCCGACGCGCTGGCCCGGAGGCGGATCGCTGGTGCCATGTCCCGGCACCGGGGGCGGCGGCCGATGCGGATAGCGGCGCCCGGCCAGGTTGTTGAACGACAGCGCGATCAGCAGCATCAGCATCGAATTGAGCGCGACCGGGAACAGCACGAAGGCATAGCCGAGCTTGGCGACCGCCGGGCCCCCGAACACCGCGGTGATGGCGACCGCGCCGGCCGGCGGATGCACGCAATGCAGATGGAACATCAGGCCGATCGCCACCGCGACCGCGATGGCCGCCGCCAGACCCGGGTCCGGAATCCAGCGTGCGCAGGTCACGCCCACCAACGCCGCCAGCAGATTGCCGCCGATCACCGACCAAGGCTGCGCCAACGGGCTCGACGGCACGGCGAACAGTAGCACCGCCGAGGCGCCCATCGGCGCGATGAACCAGGGGTTGTGCCCGCCCAGCATATGCCGGCTGATCCACTCGGTGCAGGCCAGCGCGAACAGCGCGCCGAGGCAGCTCTTGATCCGCTCGCGGCTGCTTGCCGCCACCGGCATCGGGACGAAGGCGGCCAGCCAGCCGCGCCAGCGCAAGCGGATTTCGCCGGCCAGGGCAAGGAGGGGAGAGGATCGGGAGAACATGAAGGCGCCAGCGCGTGCCGCGACGCAGCAAAAAAAGCGTCGCGCAAAAAAGCCGTCAATGTATCACGTGATGACATACCTTGCCGGGGGCCCGCGGCGGCAGGGCTTGGGCGAGCGGGCCGGCGCGGTAACATAGCGCCGTTCCGATACCGATACGCCGCCCTGTGGCGGCGCCATGCCTCATGCTCGAACTTCAGGGCGCGATCTGGTTTCGCGCCGGCAGCCAGGACCTCGGCGGCAAGGACCGCATCGCGCTGCTCGCCGCGATCGCCGAACACGGTTCGATCACGGCGGCCGCCAAGGCGGTCGGGCTCAGCTACAAGGCGGCGTGGGACGCGGTCGACGCGATGAACAACAGCGCCGGCGAGCCGCTGGTGGTGCGCGCCGCCGGCGGCAAGGGCGGCGGCGGCACGATGCTGACGCCGCGCGGCGAAGGGCTGGTGCGCACCTATCGCGCGCTCGAGGCCGAGCACCGCGCCTTCGTCGCGCAGCTGTCGCGCGTCAGCGAGCAGCTCGACGCGACGGCCGCCGACGCGCTGCAACACGATATCCATCTGATCCGGCGACTGATGATCAAGACCAGTGCACGAAACCGGCTGTTCGGCACCGTGACCCGGGTGCGGACCGGCGCGGTAAACGATGAGATCACGCTGGCGCTGGCCGGCGGGCAACAGGTGGTTGCCACGGTCACGCACGAGAGCGTCGAGACGCTGGGCCTGGCGCCGGGCAGCGAGGCGTTCGCGCTGGTCAAGGCCTCATCGGTGATGATCGGCGTGCCGTCGCCCGGCCTGCGGCTGTCCGCGCGCAATCAGCTGCCGGGCACGGTGGCGCGCATCGTGCCGGGGGCCGTCAATGCCGAGGTCGTGCTGGCGCTCGATGGCGGCGCCACCATCGCGGCGATCGTCACGCATGCCGGGCTCGACGAGCTGGGCCTGGCCGAGGGCGCGCCGGCGCTGGCGATCTTCAAGGCGTCGAGCGTGATCCTGGGGACGATGGACTGAGGTCCACGGGTTTGCACCCCTCTCCCGCTTGCAGGAGAGGGAGAACACCTGAAGTCCACGGCTTGCTTCCCTCTCCCGCTTGCGGGAGAGGGGCGGGGGAGAGGGCAGTGGGCGGACGTTATGCCGTCGCGGTTTGAAACCACCCCCTCTCCCCAACCCTCTCCCCCGTGAGGGGGAGAGGGAGAACACCGCGCGGCGTGGTCAAGCGCGGGGCACGCCGATTTGACCAGGCTCGCTATCGTCCCGCCTCCGCCCCATAAATCCGCCCATCGCGGATCTCCATCACATGGTCCGCCAGCGCCGCGACATCGTCCGGATCGTGCGAGATCACCAGCATCGGCACTTCCAGGCTGGTCTGCAGCGCACGCAGCTCGGCCCGCATGCGCGCGCGCAGCGCCGGATCGAGGGCCGAGAACGGTTCGTCGAGCAGCACGATATCGGGCCGGGTCGCCAGCGCCCGGGCCAGCGCCACGCGCTGCTTCTGGCCCCCGGAAATCTCGGCCGGATAGTGCCCGCGAACCTCCTGCAGACCGAAGGCGTCGAGCCAGCGCTCGGCATCGTCGTGGCTCTTGCCGCGCGGCGGGTTGCGCCAGCCGCGCGCCAGCCCGAAGGCCACGTTCTGCGCGACGGTCAGGTGCGGGAACAGCGCATAGTCCTGGAACAGATAGGCGACGCGCCGCTGCTGCGGCCGCACGTCGATCCCCGCCGCTTCGTCGAACAGCGTGCGCTCGCCGAGCACGATGCGTCCGTGGTCGGGCCGCAGCAGGCCCGCAATCGCACGCAGCGTCAGCGTCTTGCCGGCGCCCGACGGGCCGAACAGCGCGATGCGGCGGCTGG
Organism: Cupriavidus sp. JZ107; assembly: GCF_053903255.1. Taxonomy (NCBI): domain Bacteria; kingdom Pseudomonadati; phylum Pseudomonadota; class Betaproteobacteria; order Burkholderiales; family Burkholderiaceae; genus Cupriavidus; species Cupriavidus sp. JZ107. The sequence goes on from NZ_CP096481.1 coordinate 865,821, forward strand.
CGGACGAAAAGCCGATATCCAGCGCGAAATGCCGGTCGGCGGTATCGAGCCGCTTGCTGACCTGGACCTGCAGCGTCATGGCGTTGGATCCGGCGACAGGCGGGCTCGCAGAAGGATTGACAGCCGGGGTCGCAGGCAGCGGGACTGGCATGGCGTCGTCCATTCGGCGATTCAGCGCACCGGCTGCCGCGTGCTCGGCACCAGGCGGCCGGCGATCACCAGCAGCAGCACGCAGGTCAGCGAGGTGACCAGCACCAGCAGGTTGGCGGTATTGTCGTCGCCGGCCTGCACCGCCTCGTAGATTGCCACCGACAGCGTCTGCGTGCGGCCGGGCAGGTTGCCCGCGACCATCAGCGTCGCGCCGAACTCGCCCAGCGCGCGAGCGAAGGCCAGCAGCACGCCGGCGGCGATGCCGCGCACCGCCAGCGGCAGCGTCACGCGAAACACGATGCCGGCCTCGCTGACGCCGAGCACGCGCGCGGCATGCTCGAGCTGCGGATCGACGCCCTCGATCGCCGCGCGGGCGGACTTGAGCACCAGCGGAAAGGCGACGATGGTCGCGGCCAGCACCGCGCCCTGCCAGGTGAAGACCAGCTCGATGCCCAGCGACGACAGCCATTCGCCGAACACGCCGCGGCGTCCGACCAGCACCAGCAGGTAGTAACCGAGCACGGTCGGCGGCAACACCAGCGGCAGCGTCAGCACCGCGTCGACCAGATCGCGCAGCGGCGAGCGCCAGCGCGACAGCGCCACCGCGGCGGCAACGCCGAGCACCGCATTGATCGCGGTGGCCCAGCCGGCCACCTTCAGCGACAGCGCCAGCGGGACCCAGACCGATTCCATCGGTGTCATCGAAGGACGGCGGGCGTTCAGCGCGTCCGGAAGCCGTGGCGCGCCAGCAGCGCCTGGCCTTCGGCGGACAGCACGAAGTCGACGAAGCGGGCCGCCTCGTCCTTCTGGCGGGAGCGGGCGGTCACGGCGATCGGATAGGTGACCGCGGTGCGCGTCGGCACCTGCGCGACGATGCGGACCCTCGACGGCATCGCGGCCGCGTCGGTGGCGAAGACGAAGCCCGCATCGACTTCGCCGCGCGCGACATAGTCGAGCGCCTGCCGGACGTTCTGCGCCGGCACGCCCTTGGCGGAGACGGCCTGCCACAGCCGCGCATCCTCCAGCGCGTCGCGGGTGTAGCGGCCGACCGGCACCGAGGCCGGATTGCCGTAGGCGACGCGCCGCACGTCGTCGCGCAACAGGTCGCGCGGCGCGCCGAGCTTCAGCGCGCTGTCGGCCGGCTCGATCATCACCAGCGCATTGGCGGCGAAATCGCGGCGCGAGCCCGGCACGATCATGTGTTCGGCCTGCGCCTTGTCCATCGCCTGCTGGTCGGCCGAGGCGAACACGTCGGCCGGCGCGCCCTGGACGATCTGCTGCATCAGCACGTCGGATGCGCCGAAGTTGAGGACCAGCTTCGTACCCGGATGCGCCTGCTCATAGGCGATCGCGACCGCGCGGAAGGCATTGGTCAGGCTGGCCGCGGCCGAGACCACCAGTTCGGCGGCCGCCGCCGGCCCGGCTGGCAGCAACGCCAGCGTGGCAAGCACCGCCGCGGCGATAGCGCCGGACAGGCGCGAGCGCGCGCGGACCGGCGCGGTGGCGAGGGCGGGAGAACGGCTAGCACGCATGGCAGCTTGTCCGGGTTGACGGATTGGGTCGGGGAACGGGCGGGGCCATCAGAGGCGCCGTGCCGCAGCGAAGGGGCGCCGCTGGGGGACACCCGAGTCACATCGAGCGCAATATACGGCGGTATATAACGACGCGTCAATGCACCCGGACGCAGTGCAGCCGATACCGGCAATCTCCGCGAACGGCAATATCGGCGATACCCGCTCAGGGCACTTCGGGCACCAGCAGGTCTTCGAGAAAGTAGGCCGCCAGTTCGTGCCGGCCGCGCAGGCCGGCCTTGGCGTAGATGTTGGTCGCGTGCTGGCGCACGGTCTTGGGCTTGCTGTCGCGCACGCCGGCGATCTCTTCCAGCGACAGCCCCTTGATCAACAGGTAGGCGACCTCGCGCTCGCTGGTGGTCAGGTTCCAGCGGTCGAACTGGCTGCTGATCGCATGCCGCATCTGCAGGCCTGCCTGATGCGCGGCCGCGTCGCGTTGCGCGAGCGTCCGCTCGGCCTCGCCCAGCGAGGCGCGCAACTGGCGGATCTCCTGATCGGTGCGCAGCCGCTCGCGCGCCAGCACGAACACGCCGGCCAGCGTGATCGAGGTGCCGATGGCATCGATGATGACGTGCTGCAGCCCTTCGGCCTCGTTGTAGTCGAACACCAGGTCGAAGCAGGCGTACAGCGCGATGAAGACGAACAGGTAGAGAAAATGCCGTGGCATGGCTGTCACGAGGGCAGGGCGTGGTAACGGAAATCGCGCGGCGCGACGTTCGCGAGGAACGCCGCGCCGCGGCATGGGATGGGGCAGGCTCGCCGGGGAGACTTACACGATGGGCGTCAGCACCTTGCCGGTATCGAGGAAGGCGCGCAGATTGTCGAGCATCAGCGCCTGCATCGCGCCGCGCGTCTCGACCGTGCCGCTGGCCATATGCGGGGCCAGCACGACGTTGTCCAGCTCGGTCAGCACGGGCGGCACGCGCGGCTCGTCGCGGAACACGTCGAGCCCGGCGGCGCCGAGGCGGCCATCGCGCAGCGCTTCGACCATCGCGTCCTCGTCGATCACGCTGCCGCGCGCGACATTGACCAGCACGCCCTTCGGCCCGAGCGCCTCGATGACCTGGCGCGACACCAGCCCTTCGGTTTCCGGGCCGCCGACGCAGGTCACGACCAGGAAGTCCGCCCACGCGGCCAGTGCCAGCAGGTCGGGCTCATGGCGCCACGGCGCGCCCTCGCGCGGACGCCGGTTGTTGTAGGCGACTTCCATGTCGAAGCCCTGCGCGCGCCGCGCGACCTTCTCGCCGATGCGGCCCAGGCCAAGGATGCCCAGGCGCTTGCCCGACACGCGGCTGGTCAGCGGAAACGGCCCCTGATGCCAGCGGCCGGCGCGCACGAAGCGGTCGCCGTGCGAGATGCCACGGGCGGCATCGATCATCAGGCCGAAGGCGAGGTCGGCGACGCAGTCGTTGAGCACGTCGGGCGTGTTGCTGACCTGGATGCCGCGCGCGCGGGCCGCATCGAGCGCGATGCTGTCGTAGCCGACGCCGAAGCTGACGATCGCCGCCAGTTGCGGCAGGGCGTCGATGACCGCGGCGCTGCAGCCGTGCCGGGCCGAGGTCACGACCACGCGTGCCTGTGCGCCGTGCTCGCGCAGCCAGGCGGGCCAGTCGTCCTGCTCCCACAGCGCCGCCGCGCCGTGTTGTTGCTGCAGCGTGGCGTTCAGGTGCGGCGCGAGCGGGCCGATCTGGATCAGGTCGATGGCGGGCATGATGTCAGCTTCTTGTTGAGGGCAAGGCGGGGAAAAGACAGCAGAGTGTATCCTGCCGGACGGCGTCTTGTCCGTGCCGGCGGTCGCTGGGCACGGCCACGATGTCGTTCCCGCGAAGGCGGGAACCCAGCGTCTTCAAGCGCCACTGGGTCCCCGCGTTCGCGGGAACGACGATGTTTTTTCACCTCGCCAATCTGGAATCCGAACACCATGCCCACCGTCTACCTCGCCGGCCCCGACGTGTTTCGCCCCGATGCGATGGCCCATGGCCAGGCGCTGAAGGCACTGTGCGCGCAGCACGGCTTTACCGGCCTGTTTCCGCTGGACCACCAGCTGCCGGCCGGCCTGGCCGGCGAGGCAGCGGCGCGCTGGATCTACCAGGCCAATGCCGCGCTGATCCGCCGCGCCGATCTGGTGATGGCCAATCTGGACGACTTTCGCGGGCCGGGAGAGCCGGATTCCGGCACGGCCTTCGAGGTGGGCTTCGCGGTCGCGCTGGGCAAGCCGGTGTGGGCCTATACCGGCGATCGCGGCACCATCGTCGAGCGCGCCACGGCGGGCCATGACGCGCAAGGCAGGCCGCTCGACGCGCGCGGCTTTCATGTCGAGGACTTCGGGCTCGGCAAGAACCTGATGCTGGCCTGCTCGGTGCAGTTGGTGCAGGGCGGGCCCGCGCAGTGCCTGGAGGCGATGGCGATGGCGGCGGCGGGCGCCGGCGCCCAGGACTGAAGGCGCGGACGTCTCAAGGCCGGCGGCTGGCCGTCGCCGGCTCGGCCTGCAGCGACGCCACGCCGGCCGCGATCTGCGTGGCGGTATCGGCCACCACCTGCCGCATCGCCGCGACCACGCCGGCGACGTCGTCGCCGCTGCCGGTGGCGGGCAGTTCCGCCTGCGTGCGGCCGGCCAGCGTGCGGCCATCGGGCAGGCGGCGCACGGTCCAGTTGACTGTCGCGCCGACGCGCGCGCCCGGCTGCGCATCGAGGCGCACCACCTCGGTGGTGATCCGGTACAGCGGCTGCACGCCGCTCAATCCCTGCTGATAGACGTCGACGGCGCCCAGCACGATCTGCAGGCGCTGCGACAGCGCATCGCGCCACTCGTCGGGCAGCGGCGCCGACCAGCGCGCCATGTCCAGCGGCGTCACCCGGCCGTCCGCGCCGCCGATGACGATCTGCTGGCGGTTCAGCCGCTCGGGCACGCGCGCCGGCGCGACCTCGATCCACAGCGGCTGGCTGGTGGAGGTGGCCGCTGCGGGCAAGGCGGCAGCGCCTGGCACCGCGGTGGCGGGCAGTGCGGCGCCCGCCTCGGCGCCATGCGCCAGCGTGTAATAGCGCGGCTCCGACGACGACGCGCAGCCGCCCAGCAGCAGCGTGCCGGCGCAGGCCGTGGCAAACATCGCGGCGCGCAGCCGGCGGGACAGGATTAGCGGGCCCTTCATCGTTGAGTCTCCGTCTTGCCGCGCAGCAGCGCTTCGGGATGGCGTTCGAGATAGTCGGTCAGCGTGCGCAGCGAGACCGCGGTGCGCGTCAGCTCCTGCAGCATGCGGCGCGTGTCCTGCTGCAGCGGCGCGTCGGACGACAGCGTGCCGTTGGCCGACTGGATCGTGCGGCGCGCATCCTGCAGCGCCGCCAGCACTTCCGGCGCGACGTCGCCCTGCAGCTGCGCGACCAGCTTGTCGGCGCTGGCCAGCGTGGTGTTCAGCTGCGCGACGGTCTTGCGCAGATCCTGGCCGATCTGGTCGAACGGCACCTTCTCGATCTTGCCCACGATGCTGCCCAGCTTGGCCTGCAGTTCGTCCAGCGCGCCCGGCATGGTCGGCAGCTCGGCGATCGCCGTATCGGGCGGCGCCTTGACCGGCTTGGCGTTGGGGAAGAAGTCGAGCGCCACGTACAGCTGACCGGTCAGCAGGTTGCCGGTGCGCAGCTGCGCGCGCAGGCCGCGCTCGATCAGCCCCAGCATCAGCTGGCGTGCGCGTTCGCGGTCGGCCAGGTCACGCTCGCGGAAGCCCATCCGCGACGGATAGAGCTCGACCACGACCGGCAGCCGGAACGACCGGGTTTCGCGCACGTAGTCGATGCCGATCGAACGTACCTGGCCGACCACCACGCCGCGGAAGTCCACCGGCGCGCCCGGGGCGAGGCCGCGCACCGATTGCTCGAAGTTCAACACCGCCAGCGTCGGCGCGAGCTCCTCCGGCTCCTTCATCGCGTCGGCCTGGTCGCCGGCCAGCAGGAACTGCGTGTTCTCCTTGGCGGCCTCGGTCACGTACGAATTGGGCGGCGCCTGGAAGGCGACCCCGCCGAGCAGCATCGTCACCAGCGACTGCGTATTGAGCTTGAAGCCGCCTGCATCGAGCTTCAGGTCGACGCCGCTGGCATGCCAGAAGCGCGTGTCCGCGGTGACCAGTTCGTCGTAGGGCTTGTTGATGAAGACCCGCAACGTGATGTCGCGACCGGCCGGTTCCAGCTGGTAGGCGACCACCTGGCCGACCTGCACGCGCCGGTAGTAGACCGGCGAACCGATGTCGAGCGAGCCGAGGTCGGCGGCGCGCAGCACGAACTGCTTGCCCGACGAGTCGGTCGTGACGACCGGCGGGGTTTCCAGGCCGACGAACTCGCGCTGGGTTTCCTCGGACTTGCCGGCATCGACGCCGACATAGGAGCCGGACAGCAGCGTCTCCAGTCCCGACACGCCGCTGACGGCCAGCCGCGGGCGCACGACCCAGAAGCGCGTGTCCTTGACCGCGAAGTTCTCGGCGTCCTTGGACAGGTCGATGGTGGCGACCACATGCGAGCGGTCCGGCGCCAGCCGTACCTGCTTGACCAGGCCGATATCGACGTCCTTGTAGCGCACCGGCGTCTTGCCCGGGGCCAGCCCCTCGGCGGTGCGGAAGGTCACCTGGATCTCGGGGCCGCGCTGCGACAGCGTATGGAACAGCAGCGACAGCCCGACCACGGCGGCGACGATGGGGATCAGCCAGACCACCGACGGCAGCCAGCGCGCGCGGCGCCGGCGCGCCGGCTCCCGGGGCTGCGGCGGCTGCGGCGGAGGAGGGGAGGAGGAAAGGTTGTCCGGATCGGGCATCGAAAAAAGTCCAGCGTACGTCGGTGTTCGGTATGGGTGATCGGTTCGGTGATCGGTTCGGTGATCGGTTCGGTGTTCGGATCGGTGCCGGTATTCGGTAGCCGTCTCGGCGGCTTAGTGGTTCACCCGTGCCGCAGCAGGGGCCGCACCGCCGGGCGCCTTTCCTTCCCCGTGGTCGTTCGCGTGACCGTCCACGTGGTCGTGCGCATCCCACAGCAGCCGCGGGTCGAACGACAGCGAGGCCAGCATGGTCAGCACCACCACCATGCCGAACGCCGCCGCGCCGGTGCCCGGGTCGACCTGCGCCAGCGCGCCCGCGCGCACCAGCGCGGCCAGCAGCGCCACCACGAAGATATCGAGCATCGACCAGCGGCCGATCAGCTCGACAAGACCGTACAGCTTCGTCTGCTGCCGCAGCCGCCAGGTCGAGCGCAGATGCACCGACAGCAGCAGGAAGGTCAGGATCATCATCTTCAGCAGCGGCACCACGATGCTGGCGATCAGCACCACGATGGCGAGCATGCGCGAGCCCGACACCCACAGATAGATGATCCCCGACAGGATCGTGTCCTCCTGCGTGCCGAGGATCGAGCGGGTGATCATGATCGGCAGCACGTTGGCCGGAATGTACAGAATGTAGGCCGCCAGCAGAAAGGCCCAAGTCCGCGACAGGCTGGCCGGCTTGCGATGGTGCAGCGTCGCGCCGCAGCGGCGGCACGGCTCGCCTTCCTGGTCGAGCGGGCTGAGCGCGTCGCAGGCATGGCAGGACAGCAGGCCCATCGACGTCGCGGTGGGCACCTCCGGCAGCGGCGTGCGCTCGTCGTCGTCGGCCAGCTCGTGCACCACGCCGGCGACCACCTCGCGCGAGCGGCGCAGCGCGCGCTGGCGCGCCGAGGGTTTGGGATCGGCTGGGTTCATCGCTGGCCGGCCTCCTGGCGCCGCTCGGCGTGGCGCCACAGGTCGCGCGGATCGTAGGTCAGCATCGTCGCCAGCACGATCACCAGCGCGCCGAACGACCACAGCGCGACGCCGGGCAGCACCTGGGCCATCGTCGACAGCTTCACCAGCGTGACCAGCACGCCCATCATGAAGACCTCGAGCATGCCCCAAGGGCGGGTCTGGCGGATGCCGCGCATGATCCGTTCGAAGCCCGGGGGGACGGTGCCGCGCATCAGCGGGACCAGCAGATAGGCCATCATCAGCATCTCGGTCAGCGGGAACACGATGGTGGTGGCGAACACCAGCAGTGCCACCAGCGTCATGTTGTCGGCATGCAGCGCCTGCACCGCGCCCCACAGCGTGGTCTGGGTGCGCACGCCCTGCAGGTCCATCTCGACGATCGGATAGGCGTTGGATACGACGAACAGGATCAGCGCGGTCAGCACCAGCGGCAGCAGCCGCCGATAGGCGCGCCGGCTCTCGTGGTACAGCTCGCCGCCGCAGCGCAGGCACTGCGCGCGCTCGCCGGGGCCGAGCACCATGCGGCGGTAGACCGCATCGCAATATTCGCAGGCCACCAGCCGGTCCAGCTCCGCGCGGTCGGGGACGGCAGGGCCCGGCGGGACCCGCTCCATCGACTTCTCAACCGGATTGCCGGACGTCATTCGAACAGATCTCCAACTGCCCGCCCTGGGGCGGGAAACACGTCAATATATCGGAATTTCGAAATGTGGCTTTGGAATCACGGCGCCGTACATCGCTGTCGAATGTCGGACGGTGCTTTCCTTCTTCCATCCTTGTTCCTCCGCCCATCACGGGGGAGAGGGCAGCTCCAATCGCCGGCCCATCCACCTTCGACCGCCCTCACAGCTTGTAAGTCGACAACAGGATGCTCGTCTCCGTCGCCGCGATCCCCTCGATCAGCCGGATCCGGTCCAGCGTCCGGTCGAAGGCCTCCAGTGTGTCGGCGCGCAGCTCCGCGATGATGTCCCAGCGCCCGTTGGTCGTATGGACCGTCTGCACGTTCGGCTCGCCCCGCAGCGCCTGCAGCACCTTGCCGATGCGGTTGCCTTCCACCGCAATCGTCGTCAGCGCGCGGATGCGATGCGGCTCCGCCTCGGGCTTGAGCCGCACGGTATAGCCGACGATCACGCCGGCCTCCTGCAGCTTGTCGATCCGGTTCTGCACGGTCGCGCGCGACAGCCGCAGCGCCTTGGCCAGCGCGGTGGTCGGGGTGCGCGCATTGTCGCGCAGCAGCGCCAGCAACTGGCGGTCGATGTCGTCCATGGCGGCTCGCTGTTGGTGCGGAAAAAGGGAGTTGGCATAACGCTAGCCCGTGCCGGCATTCTGTCATGGTCACCGCGCTTTTTGCGCATTTTGTGCGCTATCCGCTGGCGTCCATGTGCACCACAATCCATTCCGACAACAACTGACAACAACCCGAAATGGAAGGAGCGCCGGCGTGATCACCGAACCCACCATCCTGCTCGTCGAGCCGACCCACTACGACGTGTCGTACAGCATCAATCCATGGATGGACCCGCTGCGCTGGGCCGCCGATCCGCATGGCATGCATCGCGGCGCGCTGCGGGCCTTCGCAGAACTGCGGGAAGCGCTGCAAACGGCAGGCTTCGCGGTCGAGGTCGCGGGCGGCGAGCCCGGCCTGCCCGACATGGTGTTTCCCGCCAATGCCGCGGTGGTGCTCGACGGCCGCGCGCTGCTGGCGCGCTTCCGCTATCCGCAGCGGCAGGGCGAGGAGGCGCCGTTCGCGCGGATCTTTGCCGGGCTGCGCGAGCGCGGCCTGCTCGACGAGGTCGCGACGCTAGGCGACGGCTGCTACCAGGAGGGTGCGGGCGATTGCATCTGGGACGCGGTGCGCGGCCACTTCTGGGCCGGCTTCGGCCCGCGTTCGGCGCGCTGCGCGGCCGACGCGGTGAGCGCGTACTTCGGCCGCGAGGTCGTCGCGCTGGAACTGGCCACCGCGCAGAGCTACCACCTGGACGTCTGCTTCTGCCCGCTGGCCGGCGGCGAGATCCTGTACTACCCGCCGGCCTTCACCGAGGCCTCGCTGCGCGAGCTGCACGCGCGCCTGCCGGCCAGCCAGCGCATCGAGGCGAGCGCCGACGACCTGCGGCACTTCAGCGTCAATGCGGTCAATCTGCACGACCGCATCGTGATGGCGCGCACCACGCCGCGGCTGCGCGATGCGCTGGGCAAGCGCGGCTATCGCGTGCAGGAGGTCGATCTCGCGCCGTTCTTGCTGTCGGGCGGCGGCGCCTATTGCATGACGCTGCGGCTCGATCGCAGCAGTGGACTGCAGCAAGGGAGCGGCGTAGCCGGCGACGAAGCAGCGGGCGGGCAGGCCACCGTCGCCGCAGCCTGACGCACGCACACCGCTTCAGAGCATACCGACGAGGAGACGACGATGAAGGAAACCGCGATGACCCGCTTCCTGGACGCGACGGCAGTCGCGGCCCTGGTGCGCAGCATCGGCGTGCCGACCGCACTGCGGCAGCTGGCGGAACACGTGCGGCAGGACTTCCTGCGCTGGCAGCGCTTCGAGAAGTCCGCCCGGCTGGCCAGCCATTCCCCGGTCGGCGTGATCGAGCTGATGCCGGTCACCGACGGCGAGCAATACGCGTTCAAGTACGTCAACGGCCATCCGCGCAACGCCGCGCACGCGATGCCGACCGTGATGGCGTTCGGCGCGCTGGCCGAGGTGTCGACTGGTTTTCCGGTGCTGCTGGCCGACATGACGCTCGCCACCGCGCTGCGCACCGCGGCGACCTCGGCGGTGGCGGCCAGGGCCATGGCCTCGCACGGCACCACGACGATGGCGCTGATCGGCAATGGCGCGCAGGCCGAATTCCAGGTGCTGGCCTTCCACGCGATGCTGGGCGTGCGCGAGATCCGCGCCTACGATGTCGACCCGGCGGCGACCGCCAAGCTGCGGCGCAACCTGGCGGGCCTGACCGATAGCGGCGCGCTGCACATCCTGCCGGTGGCGTCGGTCGACGAGGCACTGGCCGGCGCGCATATCGTCTCCACCGTGACCGCCGACAAGACCCGCGCGACGATCCTGCGCGACGAGCAGATCGCGCCGGGCGTCCATATCAACGCGGTCGGCGGCGACTGCCCCGGCAAGACCGAGCTGGCCCCGGCCCTGCTGCGGCGCGCGCGCGTTGCGGTCGAGTACGAGCCGCAGTCGCGGCTCGAAGGCGAGATCCAGCAGATGCCGGCCGATTTCCCGGTCATCGAACTGTGGCGGATCTTGAGCGGCGAGGTCCCCGGCCGCACCGCCGTCGAGGATGTCACGCTGTTCGATTCGGTCGGCTTCGCGCTGGAAGACTATTCGACGCTGCGCTGGCTCCATGCCGCCGCCTGTGCACGCCATGCGGGGCGCTTTGTGGAGCTGGTCGCCACGCCCGACGATACCCGCGATCTGTATGGCTGGCTGATGCGGCAGGACGAAATGCAGCGCGGCGCGCGCCGGGTAGCGGCGTGACGCCATCGTTCGTAGACGCAAACCTGTCGTCCCCGCGTACGCGGGGATCCAGCGGCGTTCAGAGACACTGGGTTCCCGCCTGCGCGGGAACGACCCAATAGAAACCGGGGGGCTACACCCACACCGCCGGATGGCGCATCAATCGCTGCACCCGCACGAAGGCCTCGACTTCGTCGTCGGTCGGTGCCTTCAGGAACACCATGATGCCCCAGCGCTGCAAGGTCTCCGCCATGCCGCGCGCCGCCTCGTCGGGCGCAACGACGGCGAACAGCACATGGCGCGCGGTGCAGAACGACTGCAGCTTCTCGAGCGGCTCGAGATCGCTTTCACGCAGGCGCTCGACCTGGCACAGCACCAGCGTGGGGTGCGAATCGCCGGCGCCCATATAGGTAATCAGGGTCGCCTTGCCGCGCGTCAGCACGGTCCTCTCGAACGGCGACCGGTGGCTCGACATGCCGGCGCAGGATCTGGGATCGGGCTTCATCGCGGGGCTTCCTGGCAGGGAACGGGCCGGGCCGGCCGCCGTGCGGCCGCTCCGGGCATCGTGCCGCGAATCGTGGCCGCGGCGCTTTGCGCTGAGTATCCCCGTTGCGGCGGGCGCTGCTCTGTTCGCTAGCGGACAGAGGCAGCGGGGCCGGAACCGGCCCGGCAGGGCGCCGGCACGGCCCCGCTGCCTTCGCCTACAGCCCGTACTTCCTGACCTTGTCGAACAGCGTCGTCTTGGCCACGCCCAGCGCCTCGCTGGCCCGGCTCAGGTTCCCTTCATGCCGGCGCAGCGCATCGGCGATCAGCGCGCGCTCGAACTGCTCCACCGCCTGCGCCAGCGGCAGCAGCGCCGGCTCATCCGTGCCCTGTTCGGGATTGCAGCCCAGTCCCAGCACATGCCGCTCGGCCAGGTTGCGCAGCTCGCGCACATTGCCCGGCCACGGATAGGCGACCAGCCGCGCCAGCTCGGCGGGGGAGGCCGGCCGCGCATCGCGCTCGAAGCGCAGCGCTGCCTGCGCGACGAAGTGGTCGAAGAGCAGCGGCACGTCCTCGCGCCGTTCGCGCAGCGGCGGCAGTTCCAGCGTGATCACGTTGAGCCGGTAGTAGAGGTCGGCGCGGAACTGGCCGGCGTCGGACAGCGCCTTCAGGTCGGCCTTGGTCGCCGCCACCACGCGCGCGTCGACCGGCACCGGCGTGTTGGAGCCGAGCCGCTCGACCACGCGCTCCTGCAGCACGCGCAGCAGCTTGATCTGCATCGACATCGGCATGCTCTCGATCTCGTCGAGGAACAGCGTGCCGCCCTCGGCGTGTTCGATCTTGCCGATGCGGCGCTTGGCCGCGCCGGTGAAGGAGCCGGCCTCGTGCCCGAAGATCTCGCTCTCGAACAGCTGCTCGGGCAGTCCGCCGCAATTGATCGGCACGAAGTTGCGCGCATGGCGGGTGCTGGCGTCGTGCAGGCAGCGCGCCACCAGTTCCTTGCCGGTGCCGGTCTCGCCGTGGATCAGCACGTTGGCGCTGGTGTCGGCGAGATCCGCGATCAGCCGGCGCAGCCGCTCCATCGCCGGCGACACGCCGATCAGCCGCGCCTCGAGCCGTTCGCGGCCCGCCAGCCGGTCGCGCAGTTCGGCGACCTCGAGCGCGAGCCGGCGCTGTTCGAGCGCGCGGCGCGCGACCTCGACCAGCCGCTCGGGGGCAAAGGGCTTCTCCAGGAAGTCGTAGGCGCCTTGCTTCATCGCCTGCACCGCCAGGCCGACGTCGCCATGGCCGGTGATCATCATCACCGGCAGCGCGGCATCGCGCGCCTTCAGCTGCGTCAGCAGCGCCATGCCGTCGATGCCGGGCAGGCGGATGTCGCTGACGACGATGCCGGGGAAGTGCGGGGCCACCGCCTGCAGCGCGGCCTCGGCGGTGCCGACGGCGCGCGTGGCGATGCCTTCGAGGCGCAGCGCCTGTTCGCAGCCGAGCCGGACGTCGGGGTCGTCCTCGACGATCAGCACCGACAGGTCATTGAGTTTGGGCGCCATCGTGCGTCTCCTTGCCGGCCATCGGCAGCACCATCGTGAAGCAGGCGCCGCCGTCGGGATGATTGCTGGCGACCAGCGTGCCGCCGTATTCGTCGAGGATGCCGGCCGACAGCGTCAGGCCCAGGCCCAGGCCCTGTCCGGCCGGCTTGGTCGTGAAGAACGGTTCGAACAGCCGCGCGAACGCTTCCTCGGACAGGCCGGGACCATTGTCGCGAATGGTGCATCGGACCATGCCTTCGGCCACGGCCGCGCGCAGTTCGAGCCGCGGCGGCTGCGGCCGTTGCGCCGGCCCGGCCGCCATCGCGTCGAGCGCATTGCCGATCAGATTGACCAGCACCTGCTCGAGCCGGTTGGGATCGCAGGCGACCGCGAGCGTGCGGTCGACATCGCGAACGATCTCGGGCCGCACCGCCTGCACGCGCGTCTCCAGCAGGAACAGCGCGTTGTCGACCGCATCGGCCAGCAGCGCGCTGCCCTTGCCGTTGCGGCCCGGCTTGCGGGCGAACGACTTCAGCGCGCCGGTGATGCGGCCCATCTTCTCGACCAGGCCGATGATGGTGCCGAGGTTGTCCTGGGCCGTGGCCAGGTCGCCGCGCGCGAGGAATTTCTGCGTATTGCCCGACAGCGTGCGCAGCGCGGCCAGCGGCTGGTTCAGCTCGTGCGCGATGCCGGTCGACATCTGTCCGACCGCGGCCAGCTTGCCAGCCTGCAGCAGGCCGTCCTGCGCCTGGCGCAACTCGCGCTCGGTGCGGATCCGTTCGGCGATCTCGGTCTGCAGCAGATGGTTGGCGCTGGTCAGGTCGGCGGTCCGCTCGGCGACCTTGCGTTCGAGCTCGCTGTTGGCGGCCTCGAGCGCGGCGCGCGCGGCCAGCCGCTCGCTGACGATGCGCCGGCGCACGTTCCAGGCGGCGCCGAGCAGCAGCACGAAGGCGGTCAGCACGCCGCACAGCGCCGCGGTGTTCAGCGCGGCCATGCGCGCCTGCGAGGTATCGGTCAGCAGCGTCAGCTGCCATTCGGTGCCGGGCAGCATCGCGTTCTGTTCGAGCATCGACGGGCCGCGGCGCATGCGCACCAGCGCGTCGCCGTTGTTCATCGCGCGCACGCGGGTGAACTCGAGGGGCGCCAGCGGCGCGCGGTTGTACTGCAGGCTGCGGTTCAGCCGCTCGCGCTGCGCGGCACTCAGCTCGCGGCGAGCGCGCAATTTCCACGACGGCTCGGAGGCGAGGATCACGACGCCGTTCTCGTCGGACAGCAGCATCTGCATGTCGGCGCTCTGCCAGCGCTGTTCCAGCGGCTCGAGCCCGACCTTGACCACGGCGACGCCGCCCGGGCGCTGGCCGTTGCCGTTGCCCAATGGCGCCGACAGGTAGTAGCCCGATTCGTCGCGCGTGGTGCCGACGCCGTAGAAGCGGCCGAGCTGGCCGTCGATCGCGGCCTGGAAGTAGGGGCGGAAGCTCAGGTCCTCGTCCAGATAGCTGTCGGGGCGCTGCCAGTTGCTGGTCGCGCGCACGCGTCCCTGGCGGTCGAGCACGAACACCGCCAGCGTGCCGGCGCGCGCATTGACCGCGGCCAGGTGCGCATTGGCCGCGGCGACGCGGGCCGGATCGTCGGGGCGGGCCAGCAGCGCGCTGATTTCGTCGTCCAGCGACAGCAGGCTCGGCACGAAGTCGTAGCGCGCCAGTTCGCTCGACAGCGCCTGGCCGTACAGCCGCAGCTGCACCTGGCCGCGCTCGGCCTGGCGGGCCAGCGCGGCGTCGAACGTATAGCGGTAGCCCAGCCAGCCGGCCAGGCCGACCAGCCCTGCCAGCGCCAGCAGCGCAAGCAGCTGCGCGGCGGCCGCCATGCCGCGCTGGCGGCGGGGCGGGCGAGGGTGCGGAGATCGGGCCGGTCGGGAAGGGGCGGAAGGGGACGAAGACGACACGGCGGAGGACTGGCGATTCGGCATTGCGGTTGTCTGCATGCGCTTCCTTTTATCACACCCGGTGAGCCAGCTCGGGAATGCCATCGCCAAAGAAAAAGGCCCGGCCGCCGGATTGGCGGTCGGGCCCCTGGCACGCCCCGTGGAGCAGGCAGGGAGGCTACTTGCTCGCGAGGACCTGGACGGGTGCCAGGTCGGTAGCGCCGTCATCAGCGGTGTCGTCCGCTTCTTCCGGCACCGGCGCGCCGATCGCGCCTTCGCTTTTGGCGACGACGGTCGTGGCAATGGCGTTACCGAGCACGTTGGTGACGGTACGGCCCATATCGAGGACATGGTCGATGCCCAGTACCAGCAGGATGCCGGCCTCCGGCAGGCCGAACATCGGCAGCACGGCGGCGACGACCACCAGCGAGGCGCGCGGCACGCCGGCGATGCCCTTGCTGGTGACCAGCAGCACCAGCAGCATCGTGATCTGCTGGGTCAGCGTCAGCTCGATGCCGTAGACCTGCGCGACGAACAGCGCCGCGAACGAGGTGTACATGATCGAGCCGTCGAGGTTGAACGAGTAGCCGAGCGGCAGCACGAAATTGGTGATGCGCTCCTTGACGCCGAAGCGGGTCAGCTGGTCGATCACCTTCGGATAGGCCGACTCGCTGCTGGCGGTGGCGAAGCCGATCATCAGCGGCGCGCGCAGCGTCTTCAGCAGGCGGAACACGTCGCGGCCGAGGAACAGATAGCCGCCGAAGATCAGCGCGACCCACAGCAGCGCCAGCGCCAGATACAGGCTGCCCAGCAGCTTGGCGTAGACCGTCAGCACGCCCAGGCCTTCGGCGGTGATCACCGCGGCGATGGCGCCGAACACGCCGACCGGGGCGAACGCCATCACATAGTTGGTGACCTTCAGCATCACCTTGGCCAGGCCCTCGATCGCCGCCAGCAGCGGCTTGCCGGGACCGTCCTTGACGGCGCCCAGCGCGAAGCCGAAGAACAGCGAGAACACCACGATCTGCAGGATCTCGTTGCTCGCCATCGCCTCGGCGATGCTCTTCGGGAACATGTGGGTGACGAAGTCGCGCAGGTTCAGCGCGCCGGTCTTCAGGTTCGAGGTGGCGTCGGCGGGCGGCAGCGGCAGGTTCATGCCATGGCCCGGCGTCAGCAGGTTGGCCATGACCAGCCCGAGCAGCAGCGAGGTCACCGAGGCGATCACGAACCAGCCCATTGCCTTCATGCCGATCCGGCCCACCGCCTTGCCGTCGCCCATGCTGGCGATGCCGCTGACCAGCGTGGCGAACACCAGCGGGCCGATGATCATCTTGATCATCCGCAGGAACACGTCGGTCAGGATCGACAGATGGCCGGCGATCGATTTGGCCGCGGCGGCGTCGGGCGCCAGGTGGTGCGCGGCGGTGCCGGCCAGCAGGCCGAGCAGCATGGCGAACAGGATCAGGGTAGGCAGTCGGTTCAGTTTCATCGTGATTCAAACCTGAGGCGTCCGGCACGGGGCCGGACAGCTTGGGAAACGAAAGACGCGCAAGGCGGCGCACCGCCCCGCACAGGTCGACGGACGCCGAGGCGCCCGCGCGGCGACGCGCGCCCGCTTCAGGGCAACGGGCGCGGACGCGGTCGGGAACGCTGTGTGGGCCAGGCAGGCGGGGTGGGGGCAGCCATCTCGTTTCCTCCATCGTTCTGGCGCAGCCGGGGGGCGGCGGCGCTATAGATGGGGGCCCTAGTTCGCACGAGGCGTGCCAGCTTGCGAAGGCGGAAGGTGCCGTGCAAGTGCTTGAAACGAAAGGAAAAAGTTTGGTGGTTCGGCGGCGGCGTTCGGATTTCCGGGTGCGCGTGCCGTCGGCGTGTTCGGATTTCCGAACGGCGCGTCAGCCGATCCCGATGGTCACGGGGCCGAGGACATGCCGGCGTCGCCGCCTGCGCGCCGCCACGCGCCGCCCGCGGGTCTGAGCGCGCGTGCCCGTTCCAGCAGCCGATCGAGCGCCCGCGTCGCCAACCGCAGCGGCCACGGCACCTCGCGCCGGCAGAAGGCGATCTTGCGCACATGGCCGTCGACCTCCCACAGCCAGGTCGTATGCGCCGGGAAATGTCCGACGTCGCCGGCGCGCAGCGTGCGGACCTGTCCGCCAGGGCTGGTCACGCGCACCTCGCCGTCGAGGATCAGCACGGTCTCCTCGACGCTGAAGCGCCAGGCGAAGGCCCCGGCGCTGCACTCCCACAGATGCGTGGACGCCAGTCCGTCGCGCGCCATCGCATGCGTCGCGGCGCGCGCGTGCGGCTGGCCGGCGCGCACCCAGTCCGGTTCGATCGGGCAGTCCTCCAGCGTCATCGCGTCGACGCGGCTGAACACGCCTTCGGTGCGCGCGTCGTGCGCGGGGGCGGACCTGCGTGGCGGCATGGCGCGGTCTCCTGTCTGTTGCGGTAGCGCGAAAGCGTCCGGGACGGGCGTTGGCCCAGCGTAGCCAGGCCGCATACCCGGTCTCTGTGCGTTCACGCACGATGCCATCCCGCCGTTGCGGACCAAGATCGAGCCGAGGTTCTTCCGATTCGCTTGCCCGGAAACTAAAGAAGCACGCATTCCGCGTGACTTTTGCAGTTGCACACGTCGTACATTCCCGCCATCCCGAGTTCGATAGTGCGCCGCACCATGCGGTGCGTCGGTCTTGTGTCTGCAGTGTATTTGCAACGTGTCGCCCGCCGACGCCGGCGACCGTTGCGGGGAAGACCATCATGCCTCCAACCGGTTTTGCATCCTCCTTTGCGGGTTCACCGCTGACGACGCCCTGGCGGCAGGGCCCGCTGCCGCCGCCCCGGCCAGTCGGCAAGGTCGGCGCCGACGCCGCGGTGCTCGGCGGTGTGGTGTGCCGCATCACCGCGCACAAGGCCAAGCGGCCGTTTTCCCGGCTCGGCAAACTCGAGGCCGCGCTCTATGTGTGCTGGGACGCCGTGGCGGTCGCGTTGACCTCGGCGCGCGCCGCGCAACTGCCCGCGATGCTGCGCGACGGCGTGCCCCCCGGTTTCTTCGCCACGCTGAGCTTCAAGATCGGCGCCGCAATGCCGTTGCTGGCGGCGGTGGAGATCGCCGTGGCGTTTGGACGATTCCGCGGGGCGGTCGCCAAGCGCGGGCGCCTGGACGCGCGCCTGCGAGACAGCGCGGCCGATCACAAGCTGTGCGAGGCGGCGTTGCGCCGGCGGCTGGCATCGCGCACCGAGGCGGCGCCGCCGGCCGAGCGCGCGATGCGGCGGCAGCAGCGGCAGGCACTGCGCGACGACGGCTACCTCGACGCGTTCCTCGCGCATCGTCAGACACGGGCCGAGCGCGGCGACTGCGGCGGCAAACTGTTCCACAGCGGCCTGACCATGGCGCGCGACGGCATCGTGCAGAGCGGCGCGGCCGGGTTCTCCGCGATCCAGGTGCTCGGCCACCTGTTTCCGTTGATCGCGACCGCCTTGCCCTGGACGGGTATCGCGGGATGCGCGGCGTCGATGGCCATGTCGGCGGCGCATGTCGTCACCGGGGTCTTGCAGCTGCGCGACAGCGGCAAGCAGCGCGCGGCGTTGCATCGGCGGCGCGAGCTGCTGCGGCGCTCCCCGCTCGCGGCCGCGCTGGCCGGCCTCGAGCGCAACGGCGCGGCGGCCACCGTCTGCAAGGCGCAGCCGCTGTCGGCGCGGCAGCAGGCCATCGTCGGCGAGGCGAACCCCGGGCAGCTACGCCAGACGGCGGCGTTCTATCGCACTGCGATGCAGTACTGCGACGGCAGGCTCGGCGAGGCCATCGACAACGCCAACCGGGAGGGCCGCAACGCGAAGTTTCGGATCGCTTACGGCGCCGGCACGCTGGCGGTCAACGGCACGGTGCTCGGCCTGACGGTGGCCGCGCTGACCACGTTGACCGCGGCCACGGCCGGTATGGGACTGGCGGTGGCCGGCGCGGCCCTGGGCATGTGTTGGCTCGGCTTCGCGGTGTACAAGATGTATCGCTGGTACAAGTGCCGGCGGGCGTTGCAGGCCGCCGCGCGGACGGCCCGGCGGACGCTGCGGCCCGCCGGCGGCAACGACGCCGCCACCGCCAAGGCGATCGGCACCGCCTGCGCGCAACTCGATGCCGGCAACGCCAACACGCATCGTCATCTGATCGCGACGCGCGTGATCCAGCATCTGCAGGCGCGCGGTTCCGCGCAGGCGCTGGCCGAACGCAGCATGGCGCGCGCGCTGATGCGCACGCTCGGTGCCGATGCCGAAGTGGTGGCCGCGATCGAGGCCGCGCAGACGCCCGAGCAATGCCGGCTGGCGTTGAAGCTGGTGCAGCGCCATCTCGACGGGCGCTGCATCGATCCGGCGCGCGCGCAGCAGGCAGCGCCGATGCGCGAAGCCGATGGCGCGTCGACGTCGCCGGAGGCGGCGCGGTACGAGGCAAATCATGATGCAGATCACGACGCAAATCGCGATGCCCAGGAAGACGACGCCCGCACGCCGCTGTTGCGCCGGATGGCCGACAGCGCCGGTGCCGGTCTTGCTGCCAGCCACGGTTGAACCGCCGGGTAGCGGCGGCGCGCTGGCGCTACCTTGACGGCTGCGCGGTCCCGCCTGGCACGCCCCTCGCGCAGCGCGCCAGGTAGTCTTCCAGCGGCATCGGCCGCCCGATTGCATAGCCCTGCGCATAGTCGACGCCGATCTCGCGCAGCACGTCCAGCGTCGCTTCGTCCTCGACCGATTCGGCCACGGTGAGGATGCCGAGCCGGTGGCCGATGTCGTTGATCGAGCTGACGATCTCGCGATCGACGGCGCTGCTGGCCAGATGCCGGATGAAGCTGCCGTCGATCTTCAGGTAGTCCACCGGGAACTGCTTCAGATAGGCGAACGACGACAGGCCGGCGCCGAAGTCGTCCAGCGCCATCGTGCAGCCGGCCTTGCGCATGTCGGCGACCAGCCGGTTGGCCGCGGCCATGTTGTTGATCAGCGCGGTCTCGGTGATCTCCAGCCGGATGCGGCTGGCCGGCAGCACCGAGTTCGACAGCTCGGCATGCAGGAACGGCAGCAGGAAGGGCTCGCCCAACGAATTGGCCGACAGGTTGATCGACACCGACAGCCCGGGCACCGCCAGCAGCCGCGCGCCGAAATCGCGCAGCACATGCTGGATGACCCAGCGGTCCACATGGCCCATCAGGTCATAGCGCTCGGCCGCCGGAATGAAGGCGCCGGGCATCACCAGGCTGCCCTGCTCGTCGACCATGCGCACCAGGATTTCGATATGGGACGCAGGTGCCGATGCCGGCGATGCAGGCGACGGTGCAGGCGACGAGGCTGGCGACGCCGGTCCGGACCCGGGCGCCAGCGCGCGGATCTCCTGCGCGAACAGCCGGAAGCGGTTGGCCTCCAGCGCCGAATGGATGCCCGCGGCGACCTGCAGCTCGCGATGGTGGCGGCGCGCGTCGCTCTCGTCGCGGCGATAGACCGACACGCGGTTGCGCCCCGCGGCCTTGGCGGCGTAGCAGGCCACGTCGGCACGGCTCATCAGCTCGCCCAGCGGCGGCGCCTCGCGATCGATCGCGGTGATGCCGACGCTGGCGCCGACATCGTAGACCCGGCCTTCCCACGGGAAGCGCCGCGCGCGGATCGCGTCGATGACCTTCAGGCAGACGCGCTCGCCCTGGTCCACCGAGCAGTTGCGCAGCAGCAGCGCGAATTCGTCGCCGCCCAGGCGCGCCAGCAGGTCGTCCGGCCGCACCTGGCTGCGGATCACGTGGCCCAGCTCGCGCAGCAGCACGTCGCCGGCGGCATGGCCCGCCGTATCGTTGACGATCTTGAAGCGGTCCAGATCGATGAAGCACAGTGCATGGTGCTGGTCGAACTCGCGCGCCGACTCGCAGGCCTCGCGCAGGCGCTGCTCGAACCAGATGCGGTTGGGCAGCCCGGTCAGCGCGTCGTGCATCGCCGAATGCGCGAGCTTGCGCTGCAGCGCGCGGGCCGCCGTGATGTCCTGGAACACCAGCACCGCGCCGATCACGTCGCCGCGCGGCGTCAGCACCGGCGCGGCGGAGTCCTGCACGTCGTGGCGCTCGCCATGGCGGCTGATCAGCACCGCGCCATCCTCGAGATAGACCGGCCGCAGCGTCTGCAGGCACTTGGCGACCGGGCAGGCGATCGGCTGGCCGCTGGTTTCGTCGACCACGTGGAACACCGTGGCCAGCGGCCGGCCGTCGGCCTCGGCCATGGTCCAGCCGGTCAGCTGCTCGGCGATCGGATTGATGAAGGTGATGCGCAGCGACGCATCGGTGCAGATCACCGCATCGCCGATCGATCGCAGCGTGATATGCAGGCGCTCCTTCTCCTCGAACAGCGCCTCGGTCAGCCGATGGTGCTCGGTGATGTCCCAGTTGGTGCCTACCATCGACAGCGCGGTGCCGTCGTCGGCGCGCGACACCACCGCCATCGCGCGGATATGCCGCACCTCGCCGTCGGGCCGCAGGATCCGGTACTCGGTATCGAAGGGCTGCGCGCCCTTGACCGCCTGGCGCATCTCGTGCCGGGCGCGTACCACGTCGTCGGGATGCACCAGCGCGATCCAGCCGTCGAGGTCCGGTGCGCCGTCGGCGGCCGCGGTGCCGTGCAGCGCGTGCATGCGGCGGTCCCACGACAGCGTGCCGGCGGCGATGTCCCATTCCCAGATGCCGACCCGGCCGGCCTCGACCGCCAGTTCGGTGCGCCGCGACAGCGCCTCGAGCCGCTGCTGCGCGAGCTTGTGTTCGTGGATGTCCTCGACCTGCGCGATGAAATGCAGCGGCGCGCCCGTGGCCTCGTCGCGCACCAGCGATACCGCCAGCAGCGCCCAGATGAAGTTGCCGTCCTTGCGCCGGTAGCGCTTTTCCATCCGGTAGCTGTCGATGTCGCCGGCAACCAGCCGTTCGAGCTGTGCCAGATCGGCGGCCAGGTCGTCCGGATGCGTGATGTCCTGGAACGGAATGCGGCTGAGCTCGGTCGCGCTGTAGCCGAACAGCTCGCAGATTGCGCGGTTGACCTGCTGCCAGCGGCCATCGACGCTGACCAGCGCCATGCCGATCGCCGAATGGTGCATCGCCTGGCGGAAGCGCCGTTCGCTGCCGCGCAACTCGCTGCGGTCGCGGCGGTTCTGTTCGCTCAGATAGGCGATGCAGACCGGGAACACCAGGATCAGGCTGGTCGACAGCTTCATCGCGTGGGTCAGGAACTGCGGCGCGTCGACCAGCCCGGCCTGTGCAGCGGCCAGTCCGAGCATCACCGTGACCAGCATCGACAGCAGCGTCAGCAATGCGGTGGCGAACGGGTTGGTAAACAGCGCGGCGACCACCAGCGGCAGCGACAGCACGCCGAACGGATCGTGGGTCTGCACCACCGCCACGCCGCCGACGGTCGCGGTCAGCAGCAGCAGCCCGGCCACCCGCGGCAGCCGCGTGCGGGGGAAGGTGTCGCGCAGTCGCTCGCGCGAGTAGGTCACCGACAGCGGCACCAGCATCAGCATGCCCATCGCGTCGGCGCTCCACCAGGTCGACCAGATGTCGCCGATGGGCCGGCCATAGGCGAGCGAAATTGCAGCGGAGCCGATGGTGGCGCCGATCACCGGGGCCAGCGTGCACGTCGCGCCCAGCATCAGCGCGAAGCGGGCCAGCGGCACCGCGCTGGCGCGGCCGATGCCGCCGCTGATGCTCGGCGCCAGCCACGCGACGAACAGGATCTCGGCGATGTTCGAGGCGCCCAGCACCAGCGCGAGCCACCACGGGTCGCCGAACATCGCGTTGGCGGCAATGCCCGCCACCAGCATGCCGGCCAGCATCCAGGCACGCTCGCGCGGCGGCTGGTGCAGCGTCACGCCGGCACCGAAGGCGGTGGCCAGCCAGACGATGGCGGCGTTGCCCGGATAGCGCGTCAGCGCGATGCCGGCGACGGCCAGCAGGAAGAACAGCGCGGACACAAGCGAGACGCGTTGCCAGCGGGGCAGGGCGGGCAGGGGCGGTTCCGGATCGGACGTCATGGGAACGTGGATGGGCGCATGGCGTGGTGCCGGCGGCGGGCGGACAAGGTGCGGGGCCAGGGGTGTCCCCCGCCATGCGGCGCGGTGCCGGGCAAAAGGGGACCATGCCGGACGCGGGTCCGGCAGCATCGGGCGACTATAGCGCCGGGCCGATGCCGGCCATGCGCCGATCAGGCGCAAAGTCGGGGCGCATTTGGGGGTGGCGTTGAGCGGCGTTTTGAGGTAGGCGGGCCCGGTAGTGCGGCGAGTGGAGGGATTGAGGCAGGGATTGAGGCAGGGATTGAGGCGCGGATTGGGGCGCGGATTGGGGCGCGGATTGGGGCGGGGATTGGGGCGGGGATTGGGGCGGCGTTTGGCGTGGGGATTGGTGCGGCGTTTGGGCGGAGATTGGCGCGGCGATTACCTCGCAGGTCATCGCATTGCGCACGGCCGGCGACGATGATGAAGCCATCGCAACCGCTTCCTCTTTTTCTTCCCTTCGCCTTTTCCCTGACCCCTACGGAGATCGACCATGCAAACCGTCCAACCGACCCGCCTGCTGCGCCATGTTCTTCTCGCCGACGCCATCGTCAGCGGCCTGATGGGCCTGCTGATGGTGTTCGACGCCAACGTGCTGTCGAACTGGTTCGCGATTCCGGCGTCGTGGCTGCGCTATGCCGGCCTGGTGCTGCTGCCCTATGCCGCGATCGTCGGCCTGCTGGCGACCCGCAACCCGATGCCGCGCGCGCTGGTGCTGGCCGTGATCGTCTGCAACGCGCTGTGGGCGATCGACTGCATGCTGCTGCTGGTCACCGGCTGGCTGTCGCCGACCTGGCTGGGCAGCGCCTTCGTGCTGCTGCAGGCCTGGGGCGTGGCGGTGTTTGCCTGCCTGCAGTGGGTCGGCCTGCGCCGCGCGCAGGGCCAGCGCAGCGCGATGGCCTGAGCGACGAAGCTTGGCTCGCACCGGCCTCGAACAACGCCCGCGCATGCGGGCGGCTTTCCTTGTTCAGCGATCCGTGAAGTCACTGGGTCCCCGCGTTCGCGGGGACGACGGTATCGCGGTCACGTCGTCCCCGCGCAGGCGGGGACCCAGCGTCTTTCTCCCCGGGAGAGGCCCAATCTGACACGAAGCTGTCAGCAGCCTTGCACCGCGCTGACAGCGCCGATTTCGGTCCCAACAAACGCGAAACTTTGCACTATGCTTGCGTGGTTTTCGCGCGCCCGGCATTCCGCCCCTTCTCTGCCTCTTTCTCTGCCCCCTTTCGCGGCGCGCGTTGCTGGCGGTCCCAAAAAGGGGCGGCACGACAAGGAACGATCCCCATGACGACGCTGGAAATCAACGGCAAGCCGATGCAGGTCGACGCCGATCCGAGCACGCCGCTGCTGTGGGCGCTGCGCGATCAGCTGCGGATGACCGGCACCAAGTTCGGCTGCGGCATCGCGGCCTGCGGCGCCTGCACGGTACACATGAACGGCCAGCCGATCCGCGCGTGCGTGACGCCGATCTCCGCGCTGCAGGGCGCGCGTATCACGACGATCGAAGGCGCCGGCACCGACAAGGTCGGCCGGGCGGTGCTCGATGCCTGGGTCAGGAACGACGTATCGCAGTGCGGCTATTGCCAGAACGGGCAGGTGATGAGCGCGATCGGGCTGCTGCGCAACAAGCGCAAGCCGACCGATGCCGATATCGATCAGGCGATGGCCGGCAACCTGTGCCGCTGCGGCACCTATCAACGCATCCGCGCCGCCATCAAGGACGCGGCGCGCACGCTGGGCTGATCCGGGGCCGGGAGACATCATGCAAATGCAACGACTTGGAGCGCGGATAGCCGCGCTGTCCGGTGCCGCCGCCTCGGGCTCGCACGATGCGCCGGCAGCCGGCATCGACCGGCGCACCTTCCTGAAGCTGGGCGGCATCGCGGGCGGCGGACTGGCGCTGGGCATCGCGCCGCTGGCAGCGGTCCATGCCGATGAAGCGGCCGTGCCCGCGGCCAAGGGCCCAGCCGCGGCGCCACAGGCCTTCATCGTGATCGCGCCCGATAACACCGTGACGATCGCGGTCAACCGGCTCGAATTCGGCCAGGGGGTGCATACCGCGCTGCCGATGATGCTGGCCGAGGAGCTCGACGCCGACTGGCGCAACGTGCGCGCGGTGCTGGCGCCGGCCGGCGATCCGTACAAGGACCCGGCGATGGGCATCCAGATGACCGGCGGCTCGACCGCGGTCAAGCACTCGTACCAGCAGTATCGCGAGCTCGGTGCCCGTGCTCGCGCGATGCTGATCGCCGCGGCCGCGCAGCGGTGGGCGGTCGAGCCGTCGGCGTGCACCGCCGCGAACGGCGTGGTGACGGCCGGCAACCGCCGCGCGACCTATGGCGAGCTCGCGCAGGCCGCGATGGAGATGCCGGTGCCGCAGCAGGTCGCGCTCAAGGATCCGTCGCGCTTCACGCTGATCGGCAAGCCGACGCCGCGGCTTGATACGCGCGGCAAGCTCGACGGCTCGGTCGGTTTCGGCATCGATACGCAGCTCGACGACCTAAGGGTCGCCGTGGTCGCGCGGCCGCCGCGCTTCGGCGGCAGGGTGCGCCGCTTCAATGCCGAGGCGGCGCGGGCGATCCAGGGCGTGATCGAAGTGCTGGAGGTGCCCACCGACGGCGGCGGCACCGGCGTCGCCGTGGTCGCCAATGGCTATTGGCCGGCCAAGCAGGGGCGCGATGCGCTGCAGGCCGAATGGGACGACAGCGGCTCGACGGTGTCGAGCGCGGCGCTGTTCGAGGAGTACGCGAAGCTGGCACGCCAGCCCGGTAGAACGCCGCGCGCCGACGCCTTCGACCTGGCCGGGGCCGCGCGCACCGTCGAGGCCGAGTACCGCTTCCCCTATCTGGCGCACGCGCCGATGGAGCCGCTGAACTGCACGATGCAGGCCGAGGTGGCCGGCGGCAAGCCGACCCGCGTCAAGGTCTGGGCCGGCACGCAGTTCCAGACCGTCGACCACGGCGCGCTGGCCAAGGCTTTTGGCCTGCCACCCGAGCAGGTCTCGATCGTGACGATGATGGCCGGCGGCGGTTTTGGCCGGCGCGCGGTGCCGACCGCGGACTATCTGGTGGAGGCCGCGCAGTTGATGCGCGCCTGGGTCGCCAAGGGTCATCGAGAGCCGGTCAAGGTCATCTGGAGCCGCGAGGACGATATCCGCGGTGGCTACTACCGGCCGCTGCATCTGCACCATGCGCGCATCGGCATCGATGCGCAGGGCAGGGTGCTGGGCTGGGAGCACGCGATCGTCGGCCAGTCGCTGACGATGGGGTCGCCGTTCGAGGCCTTCCTGGTCAAGGACGGCGTCGACCACACGATGACCGAGGGCATCGTCGACCATGACTATGGTTTCCCGCTGCGGCTGTCGGTCCATCACCCGAAGGTGCAGGTGCCGGTGCTGTGGTGGCGCTCGGTCGGCCATACGCACACCGCCTTCGTCAAGGAGACGCTGATCGACGAACTGGCGACGGTGGCGAAACAGGACCCGGTCGCCTACCGGCTCGCACGGCTCGATCCGGTCAAGGGTGCGCGGCAACGCGCGGCGCTGCAGCTGGCGGTGGACAAGTCCGGCTACGGCAAGCGCAGGTTGCCGGCGGGACGCGCCTGGGGCGTCGCGGTGCACCAGTCCTTCGATTCGGCGGTGGCCTATGTGGTCGAGGTCTCGCTGCAGAACGGGCAACCGCACGTGCATCGCGTGACCGCCGGCGTGCATGCCAACCGCGTGATCAATCCACTGTCGGCGCGCGCGCAGATCGAGGGCGGCTGCGTGTTCGGGCTGGCGATGATCCGGCCGGGCTTTGCGATCGAGATCGACAATGGCGCGGTCAGGAACAGCAACTTCGGCGACTTCCCGCCGGTGCGCATCAATGATGCGCCGCCGGTCGAGGTGCACTTCGTGCCGTCCGACGATCCGCCTACCGGACTGGGCGAGCCCGGCGTGCCGGTGATCGCGCCGGCGGTCGCCAACGCGGTGTTCAAGCTGACCGGCAAGCGCCAGCGGCAGTTGCCGTTCGTGATGGCGTAGAGGGTGACGTTGGCGTTGGCTGTCGCGGCATCGCGGGTTGTCGTCCCCGCGCATGCGGGGACCCAGTGGCTTTGAAAGACGCTGGGTTCCCGCCTGCGCGGGAACGACATGATGGCGCTCGGGACGCCGTAGGTGCGTGGATTACAGCGCCAGGTAATGCGCCATCAGCCGCGGCATCGACATCAGCCGCACCGTTTCCGCGCCGTCCGTGCCTGGCAGGGCGACGCGAATCAGGCCGGACTGGTCAGCCGACAGTGCGCCCTGGCGTGCGACCGGGGTGTGCCGCGTCAGCGAGACCGAGCCGGACACCGCGCGCTGCCCGGCGGCCGCATCTTCGATCACCAGCGGCTGCGGCGTATCGATCTCGACGGCCATGCTCATGCCGCGCAGCTTCAGCGCCGCCCTGCCGCTGCCTGTGACCGAACCCGAACCGAAGTCGCTGCTGGCATCGAGCCGCACCTGCATGCCCTGCGTCATCGCCGTGGCGCCGCCGGGCGGCGTCGTCATGAAGTACTGGCTGTCGATGCGCACCAGCGGCGTGGTGCCCGCCAGCAGCGGCCCGCTCGCGCTGAGCGGATCGCCGAAAGCCAGCCAGTCGGTCCACATGCCGGCCGCCTGCAGCAGCGGCTGCGCGTCGGTCGCCTTGGTCGGGTCCGGCCGCGACAGCGCGATGTCGAACTGCACCTGACCGCTGGCGCCGAAGACGCCGGGCTCTCCGGCGAAATAGGTCACCGTCATCCGGCCCGAGCGCGCCAGCACCAGGCCGGACAGCGGTTCGCGCGTCAGGCACTGGCGATAGTCCAGCGTGAAGATGTCGCCGTGGTCGAGCACGCCATTGGGCGTGGCGTCCTCGTAGGCGATCGTGACCTCGCCCTGCGTGCGCTCGCCGGCGGCGCAGGCATAGGTCACCGAGCCCCTGGTCCGCGCCTCGTCGAGTCGCGCCGGCGTTTCGGCGCGCAGCAGCAGCGGCAGCGCGGCGGCGCGCATCGTCGCGGTCAGGTCTTCGCTGTCGACCGGCGCCTGGCTGGCGCTTTCCCGGGCGCGCGCTGTCGGATCCGGAGGACTGGTCATATGGGCCTGCATCAGCACCGTGGCGCGGTCGGCGACCGCGCGAATGTCCATCGCGCCTTGCGCGGCGAGTAGATCGATGCCCTGGGCGACGGCTTGCGCGACATAGGCCTGCGTCCAGTCGCTGATTCCCGCCGCCGTGCGGGACGCCTGGCTTTCCCGGATGGCCCTGGCGGCCCAGACCGCGAAGTTCTCGAAGCTGTTGTCGGACATCGGCGACAGTCCGGGGGTGGCCGCGAACTGCCGCTCGCGCAGCGCATGCAGCGTGGCGGCGACGACGCCGCGGGTGTCGGACGGCAGCGCCGAATTGCCCGACAGCGGTTGCGAGATCGGCGTGGGAACGACGCGCGCATAGTCGGCCGGCAGCAGCAACGCCTTGGCGATCTCCGCCTCGAGTTCCTGCTTCAGCTGGTCGATCGCGGCCGTCATTTCCTGCTTGAGGCGCGCGGCCTCGGCCTCGTTCGCCCTCTGGATCGCTTCCTGGTTGGCGCGCAGCGAGCCGACCACCGGCGACGGCAGGTGCAGCAACAGCTCGTCGAGCATGCTGACCGGCTTGGTGCCCTCGACCTTGCAGATGTCGGGGACCAGCGCGCGAACCTTGTCGGCGGCGCTTAGCGCCTGCTGCTTTCCGGTGGCCTCGTCGAAGAAGACCGCGGAGGGGCCGCCGCTGACCGTGATCAGCCCCGGGCCGCAATTCGCGGCGGGGATCGTCAGCGTGATCTGGCCGACGTCGCCGATCGTCCCCGAGGCGATGACGCCCTTGCCGTCCAGTCCACCCACCGTGACGAGGCCATGCAACACCGTACCCAGATGCGGCTGTACCGTCAGCGAATAGGTGGCCGGCGCGCTTGGCGTGCCGTTGTTGCCGCCGGTGTTGCCATTACCGGCCTGGCCGCCGCCACCATCATCGCCGCCGCCGCAAGCCGCCAGCGTGCCGGCGACGACGGCCGCCAGCGCCCGCAGCGCGATGCGCGCTGTCCTGCCTCGATTCATTTCCCTTCTCCCGTCCAAGGCATCGGTGCGCGCCCGCCGGGGGCGACGGCCCGATGCCGACCCGTTGTTGTGTGTGGTTGTGTGTGGCTCTGTATGGCTCTGCGTCCCCGGTGCGCCGCCATTTCGCGCCGCGCACCGGCGCCGCGTAGGCTAGCACAACGGTTGCGTGTGTCATCCCCCGAACGCGGCTTGCCATTGCAGGATGTGGCGCCTAATGTACGGACATGGACCCCAAGCAGGAAGCCACCTTGAGCTATGCCTTGCTGGCCGATCCGGCGCGCGCCGACATCTGCCGCGCGCTGCTGGAGGCCGGCGATGTCTGCGTGCCGGCCGCGGACCTGGCCGCCGCCGCGGGCCTGACCTTGCGCCGCGCGGGGCGGATCTTCCAGGAACTGCTGCAGGCCGACATCGTGGCGCTGACCGTGCAGGACCGGCAGGTCTGCTACAGCCTGAAGGCACGCCGCGAGATACGGCAGGCCCTTGGCTATATCGAGGACTCGGGGCTGTTGTCCTAGCGTCCTGACGCTTGTCGAAGCCCCGCACCGCCAGCTTCTCCCTTCTCTCCCTTCCCAGCCTTCTTCGCTTCCGCCGGGCACTCTTTTCGCTTCCCGGGCCGTCACGCCGACCGCTTGTCGGAAAAAATTACCGCGGCCGCGCAGGATTTGCGCATCGTGGCGCTGGCGGCGCCGCGCCCATATCGGTTCGCCATCGGACGACACCATGGACGACACCGTGGACGACACCGCGGATGCCGCCAGACGGGCATGGAAGCTGCATCGACGGGCGGATGACAACCGTCTTCGCCCGCGAGCCCATGAATGTGAATGTCCGTGCCACCGCACCGGCCGGCGCCATGCCCGGCCCTCCGCCCGATCCCTCGCAGACTGTCGAAGCAACGCGCGACACCTCGGTCTGGTGGAAGAGCGCCGTGGTCTACCAGATCTACCCGCGCTCCTTCGCGGATGCCAATGGCGACGGCGTCGGCGACCTGGCCGGCATCATCGAGCGGCTCGATCATGTGCGCGCACTGGGCGCCGACACGATCTGGATTTCGCCGATCTATCGCTCGCCGATGGCCGATGCGGGCTATGACATCAGCGACTACTGCGACGTCGATCCGGTGTTCGGCTCGCTGGCCGATGCCGACCGCCTGATCGGCGAGGCCCATGCGCGCGGCTTGCGCGTGCTGCTCGACTTCGTGCCGAACCACACGTCGGATCAGCATCCGTGGTTCATCGAATCGCGCTCGTCGCGCGACAACCCCAAGCGCGACTGGTACATCTGGCGCGACCAGCCGAACGACTGGCGCGCGGCGCTCGGCGCCGGCAGCGCATGGACATGGGACGAGGCTACCGGCCAGTACTATCTGCATCTGTTCCTGCCGCAGCAGCCCGACCTGAACTGGCGCAATCCGCAGGTCGTGCAGGCGATGCACGGCGTGCTGCGCTTCTGGCTCGACCGCGGCGTCGACGGCTTTCGCATCGACGTCGCCCATTGCACCGGCAAGGACCCGACCTTCGCCGATCATCCGCGCTGCCTGGCCGGCGAGCCGCTGGCCGACTTCAACGACGATCCCTACAGCCACGAGGTGCTGCGCGGCATCCGCAAGCTGGTCGACAGCTATCCCGGCGACCGCGTGCTGGTCGGCGAGGTCAATATCCGCTCGACCGCCACCGTGGTGCAGTACTACGGCGCCGGCGACGAGTTGCACATGTCGTTCAACTTCCCGCCGCTCGATGCGCCGTGGGACCCGGTGGTGTTCCGCACCTGCATCCGCGAGGTCGATGCGCTGCTGCAGCCAGCGGAGGCCTGGCCGACCTGGGTGCTGTCGAACCACGACAACGAGCGCCATCGCACCCGCTACGGCGGCTCGATGCGCCGCGCCCGCGCCGCGGCGGTGATGCTGCTGACGCTGCGCGGCACGCCGTTCATCTTCCAGGGCGAGGAACTGGGGCTGGAGGACGTGGTGGTCGAAGCGGGCCAGCGCGTCGATCCGGGCGGGCGCGACGGTCCGCGCGGACCGATCCCCTGGGACTTCGCGCCGCCGCATGGCTGGCGCGCGGCCCGGACCTGGCTGCCGTTCCCGCCCGAGGCCGCCACGCTGTCGGTGCAGTCGCAATGGTCGCAGCCCTCGTCGATGCTGCATCTGTACCGCACGCTGATCGCCGCGCGCCGCGCCAGTGCGGCGCTGCGGCTGGGCAGCTGGGAAGAACTGCGGTCGCCGCCCGAGGTGCTGGCCTATCGCCGCCGGCATGGCGAGGACGAGCGCGTGGTCTGCATCAACTTTGCCGAGCGGCCGCTGCCGGTCGATCTCGACGGCGACTGGCGCGTCGCGATCGACAGCCTGCCCGAAGGGGCGGACCGGCGTTTCGACGGCATGCTGCAGCCCGAGCAGGCCGTGCTGCTGGAGCCGCTGTCGCTGCCGAAGCCATCGCAGCCATCGCAGCCGTAAGCGCTGCGGGCGGTGCAGCCCGGACCGCCCGCTGCCGCCGTTCAACCGTCAGGAGGAGGACCCATGCGTTCGCTCTGGTACCGCAATGCGATCATCTACCAAATCGACGTCAGCGTATTTCGCGACGGCAATAACGACGGATGGGGCGATCTCCAGGGCTTGACGGCGCATCTCGAATACCTGCGCGGACTCGGCGTGACCTGCATCTGGCTGTCGCCGTTCTACCAGTCGCCGTTTCTCGATGGCGGCTACGACATCACCGACCATCTCGCCGTCGATCCGCGCTTCGGCAATCTGGCCGACATGGTGGCGCTGCTCGAGAAGGCCGAAGAGCTCGGTATCCGCGTGATGGTGGAGCTGGTGGCGCACCACACATCGGATCAGCATCGCTGGTTCCAGGAAGCGCGGCGCGACCGCAATTCGCCGTACCGCGACTACTACGTCTGGGCCGACGAACCGGAGGAGACCCACGTCAAGCCGATCTTCCCTACCGTCGAGGACAGCGTCTGGACCTGGGACGAGGAAGCGGGCCAATACTATCGGCATGCCTTCTATTCGCACCAGCCCGATCTGAACATCGCCAATCCAGCGGTGCGTACCGAGATCGAGGAGATCATGTCGTTCTGGCTGCGGCTCGGCGTATCCGGCTTCCGCATCGATGCGGCGGGGCACATGATCGATGGGGCCAAGGAAGCGGACCCGCGCGACGACGGCTTCTGGCTGCTGAACGACCTGCGCGCGTTCGCGACGCTGCGCCGCTCCGACGCGGTGCTGCTTGGCGAGGTCGACGTGCCGGTCGAGGACTACGCGCGCTATTTCGGCAAGGGCCACCGGCTGACGCTGGTGTCGAACTTCTTCCTGAACAACCTGCTGTTCCTGGCGCTGGCGCGCGAGCGCGCCGAGCCGATCGAACGCGCGCTGCGCGAGCAGCCCGATCCGCCCGAGCGCGCGCAATACGCGGTGTGGGTACGCAATCACGACGAGCTCGATCTGGAGCGCCTCAGCGAGGCCGAGCGCGAAGAGGTGATGCAGCGCTTCGCGCCGGATCCGGACATGCGCGTCTACAACCGCGGTATCCGCCGCCGGCTGCCGCCGATGCTTGACGGCGACCAGCGCCGCATCGCGCAGGTCCATGCGCTGCTGTTCTCGCTGCCCGGCACGCCGATCCTGCGCTACGGCGAGGAGATCGGCATGGGCGAGGACCTGTCGCTGAAGGAGCGCCACGCGGTGCGCACGGCGATGCAATGGTCCGACGAGGTCAATGGCGGCTTCTCGCCCGCCGATCCCGAATCGCTGCCGGTGCCGGTGATCCGCGAGGGCCCGTTCCGCTACGACCAGGTCAATATCTACGACCAGTTGCTGCGCGACGATTCACTGCTGGCGAAGACCGGCAAGATGATCCGCGCGCGCGTTGGCATGCCGGAGATCGGTTATGGCGAATGCACGGTGATGGAGGTCGGCTGTCCGTCGGTGCTGGCGCTGCGGCACGAGCTGGACGGGCAGGTGGTGTTCACGTTCGCCAATCTGTCGGACAAGGACGTCGAGGTGAAGCTGCCCGAGGTCGAGGTCGGCGAGCTGCGCGACATGCTGGTCGATGGCCCGTACCCGCCGGCGCAGACCGCGCATACGCTGAAGCTGCGCGCCTACGGCTACCGATGGCTGCGGCAGCGGCCGTGCTTCGGGCCGTGATCGGCAGCATCAGTCCGGCAAAGACAGCGACAACCAGGGAGAAACGCGATGGAAGCGATCGGACAACGGCGCTGGGTCATTGCGGAAGGCTATCTGCCGCCGACCGACCCGGCCGCCAGCAGGCAATTGAACAGCCATGAAGCGGCCTGCCTGCTCAATACCGGCGATGCCCCGGCCCATGTCACGGTGACGATCTTCTATGCGGACCGCGAACCCGTCGGTCCGTACCGGCTCACGGTGCCGGCGCGCCGCACCTTGCATCTGCGCTTCAACGATCTGCGCGACCCCGAGCCGATCCCCGAGGACACCGACTACGCCAGCGTGATCGAGTCCGATGTGCCGATCGTCGTGCAGCACACCCGGCTCGATTCGCGCCAGGCCGCGCTCGCGCTGATGACCACGCTGGCCTATCCGGTCCCGGCCTCGGTGTCCGCGGCGTCCGGCTGACCGCGCCGCACCCGATCCCCATTTCGCCCAGGAGTCCGCCATGCCCTTGATCGGCTATCACGCCTCGCACGAACAGTTCTCGCCGGGCGACCTGCTGCGCTATGCGCGCGCCGCGCAGCTGGCCGGTTTTACCGCGCTCAGCAGCTCCGACCACTTCCATCCGTGGAGCGAGCGGCAAGGGGAGAGCGGCCATTCCTGGTCCTGGCTCGGCGCCGCGATGGCGACCGTCGACCTGCCGACGGGCGTGGTCGCCTGTCCGTTCGGGCGCTACCACCCGGCCGTGGTGGCCCAGGCCGCCGCGACGCTGGAGGCGATGTTCCCGGGCCGCTTCTGGATCGCGCTGGGCACCGGCGAGGCGCTGAACGAACACATCACCGGCCGGCCGTGGCCGCCCAAGCCCGAGCGGCAGGCGATGCTGTCCGAGTCGGTGGACGTGATGCGCGCGCTGTGGCGCGGCGAGGAGGTGACGCACCGGGGCAGCATCGTCGTCGATCGCGCCCGGCTGTACACGCTGCCGCAGCGTCCGCCGCCGATCTTCGCCGCCGCGCTGACCGAGCAGACCGCGCGCTGGGCGGGACAGTGGGCCGACGGCCTGATCACGATCTCGGCGCCGCGCGAGACCATGCGCGCGGTCATCGACGCCTTTCGGGAGGGCGGCGGCGGAGGCAAACCGGTGCATATCCAGGCCAAGATCGCCTACGCCGACCCCACGCAGGGCGACGAGGCCGCGCGCCGCATGGCCTACGAGCAGTGGCGCACCAATGTGTTCGACAGCGAGACCGCGGCGAACCTGGCGACCCCGGCCGAGTTCGATGCCCGCGCCCGCACGGTGTCGCCGGACGACATCGAGCGCGCGGTCCGGATCTCCTGCGACGCCGCGCAGCAGGCCGCCTGGCTTGCCGAAGACCTGGCGATGGGCGCCGACGCGGTCTTCCTGCACAACGTCTGCGGCAACCAGCAGGCCTGGCTCGACGCCTGCGCGCAGACGGTGCTGCCGCAACTGCGGGGCGGGGTCTGAACCCGCCTCGTTGGCACCCGCTGGCGACATTCGCCTGAAAAAACCGGGCCGCACAATATAAGAGACAATGCCCGCCGGGCCTTGCACCGCGCGGGCCCGGGGCAAATTCCCTGCTTTTGTGCGGGTAAACCCGTATTCAGGCCTCGTCTTGAAAACCCGAAACCCCGTCCCTATAATTAGCACTCGCCGGGTGCGAGTGCTAACAGCGTGCTGTAATCTCCATCCGGCGTCCGATTTCAAGGGCCTCCGCAGTCCCGCGGCGGCCACTTTGCAAATAAATGCTCACTTGTACTAAGGAGTCCGTATGAATCTGCGTCCTTTGCACGACCGCGTGATCGTCAAGCGTCTGGACAACGAAACCAAGACCGCTTCCGGCATCGTGATTCCCGACAATGCTGCCGAGAAGCCCGATCAGGGCGAAGTGCTGGCCATCGGCCCGGGCAAGAAGGATGACAAGGGCGCGTCGATCGCCCTCGACGTCAAGGTGGGTGACCGCGTGCTGTTCGGCAAGTACGCCGGCCAGACCGTGAAGGTGGATGGCCAGGAACTGCTGGTCATGCGCGAAGAAGACATCATGGCGGTCATCAACAAGTGATGTCGCTGTCCGGGCGCCGCGCGTCCGGAACCCCCGGGGCGCACGGTTTCGCCGCTGCGGCGATCGCGCCCGGGACTTTTCCCGTACAGAATTCTGGAGATCTAGAACATGGCAGCTAAAGACGTAGTGTTCGGCGACAGCGCTCGCCACAAGATGGTCGAAGGCGTGAACATCCTGGCCAACGCGGTCAAGGTGACCCTGGGTCCGAAGGGCCGCAACGTGGTGCTCGAGCGCAGCTTCGGCGGCCCGACCGTGACCAAGGACGGCGTGTCGGTCGCCAAGGAAATCGAGCTGAAGGACAAGCTGCAGAACATGGGCGCCCAGATGGTCAAGGAAGTCGCTTCCAAGACCAGCGACAACGCCGGTGACGGTACCACCACCGCGACCGTGCTGGCCCAGTCGATCGTGCGCGAAGGCATGAAGTACGTTGCCGCCGGCATGAACCCGATGGATCTGAAGCGCGGCATCGACAAGGCCGTGGGCGCCGCCGTCGAAGAGCTGAAGAAGCTGAGCAAGCCGACCACGACCAGCAAGGAAATCGCCCAGGTTGGCGCGATCTCGGCCAACAGCGACGAAGTGATCGGCAAGCTGATCGCCGAAGCGATGGACAAGGTCGGCAAGGAAGGCGTGATCACCGTTGAAGACGGCAAGTCGCTGGCCGACGAGCTGGAAGTCGTCGAGGGCATGCAGTTCGACCGCGGCTACCTGTCGCCGTACTTCATCAACAACCCGGACAAGCAAGTCGTCCAGCTCGACAACCCGTTCGTGCTGCTGTTCGACAAGAAGATCTCGAACATCCGCGACCTGCTGCCGGTGCTGGAGCAAGTGGCCAAGTCGAGCCGTCCGCTGCTGATCATCGCCGAAGACGTCGAAGGCGAAGCGCTGGCGACCCTGGTGGTCAACAACATCCGTGGCATCCTGAAGACCGCCGCCGTCAAGGCGCCTGGCTTCGGCGACCGCCGCAAGGCCATGCTGGAAGACATCGCCATCCTGACCGGCGGCACCGTGATCGCCGAGGAAGTCGGCCTGACGCTGGAAAAGGCCACGCTGCAAGACCTGGGTCAAGCCAAGCGTGTCGAGATCGGCAAGGAAAACACCATCATCATCGACGGTGCCGGTGACGCCGCCGCGATCGAAGGCCGTGTCAAGCAGATCCGCGCCCAGATCGAGGAAGCGACCTCGGACTACGACCGCGAGAAGCTGCAAGAGCGCGTGGCCAAGCTGGCCGGCGGTGTTGCGGTGATCAAGGTTGGTGCCGCCACCGAAGTCGAAATGAAGGAAAAGAAGGCACGCGTCGAAGACGCGCTGCACGCCACCCGCGCTGCCGTTGAAGAAGGCATCGTCCCGGGCGGCGGCGTGGCCCTGCTGCGTGCCCGCGCTGCGATCTCGAGCCTGACCGGCGAGAACCCCGACCAGAACGCCGGCATCAAGATCGTGCTGCGCGCGATGGAAGAGCCGCTGCGCCAGATCGTGCTGAACGCCGGCGAGGAAGCCTCGGTCGTCGTGGCCAAGGTCATCGAAGGCAACGGCAACTTCGGCTACAACGCCGCCAGCGGCGAGTACGGCGACCTGGTGGAGATGGGCGTGCTGGATCCGACCAAGGTGACCCGCACCGCGCTGCAGAACGCCGCTTCGGTCGCATCGCTGATGCTGACCACCGACTGCGCGATCGCCGAAACGCCGAAGGAAGAGTCGGCGCCGGCAATGCCGGGCGGCATGGGTGGCATGGGCGGCATGGACGGCATGATGTAATCACGCCGGCCGTCGGCTTCGGCCGACTGCCCTGACTGCCGAGACGGCGTGAGTCGTCGCCTCAGTCGAAACCCCCACGGGTGCAAGCCCGTGGGGGGTTTTTGTTTTGGGCTCGCGGTGGGGCGCCTTCGGGCGATGGGTTTCTCCCCCTCTCCCGCTTGCAGGAGAGGGGTGGGGGAGAGGGTAGCCAAACCACCGGAGGAAGGGACAGCGCTCACACCTCGACCACATACCCCCAATCGAACTTCGCGTTCTCCAGCGCCCCGTCGCCGCGCCGCACATAGCCGCGCGGGTTGCAGACGACGCGGGCGCCGTCGACGCGATAGTCGAAGCTGGTGTGCGTATGGCCGTGGATCCACAGGTCGGCGCGCTGGACCAGGTCGGGCCGGCGCGAGATGAAGCCGGCCGACGCAAGATCGTGCGCATAGCGCGGGTCGAGGCTGCCGAGGTCCGGCGCATGGTGGGTGACCACCACGGTCGCGCCGTCGAACGGCGTTTCCAGCTCGGCGGCGAGCCACGCGGACTCGGCCCGGTGCCGCGCCAGGGCATCGGCCGGCGTGAAGCGCCGCAGGCCGCCTTCACCATCATCGCTGTCTGCTTCCACCGAGATCAGCCGATGGTCGAGCATCACCTTGGCGCAGGCCTGCATCGCGTCGTCGATGCGCTCGCGGCCGAACAGCGCGTAGTCGGCCCACCAGGTCGTGCCGAGCACGCGGACCGGCGCCTCGCCCGGCAGTTCGAACACCGCCACGCCGGCGGTCAGCAGATGCACCTGCGGATGCGCGGCCGCGGCGGCGGCCAGTTGCGCATCGACCCGCGTGAAGGTGCTGTCGTAGTACTCGTGGTTACCGGGCACATAGACGATCGGCCCGCGCAGATGACGGGCCGCCCAGTCGATGCCGTCGCGGCCGTTGGCGATGTCGCCGGCCAGCACGACCACGTCGGCATCGCAGTCGGGGACCGACTCGGGGGTATGGTGTTCCAGATGCAGATCGCTCAGAACGCGTAGCTTCATGCCGCCTCCAGCTGGCCTCCAGACGGGCCTGTGCCATCGGAGTGTTCAGCATGCAGCGGGGACGGTCAAGTGCGGACATGGCGGACCGGCACGGCGAACATACGCGCCAGCGAAAAAAGCCCGGACGAATCCGGGCGAAGGCTGTCCGCTTTGCCTGGGTGTGATGGCGGGCAGCCGAGGGACTTGCGGGTCAGCCACCCTGTCCGGTCATCGTCGGCAGCAGCACCCGCACAATCTGGATGAAAGCCGGTCCCAGCAGCACCACCAGCAGCGAGGGGAAGATCAGGAAGATCAGCGGGAACAGCAGCTTCAGCGCGATCTTGGCCGCCTGTTCCTCGGCCAGCATCCGCCGCTTGGTGCGCAGCATGTCGGACAGCACCCGCAGCGATTCGCCGAGGCTGGTGCCGAAACGGTCGGCCTGCACCAGCATCGCGGCGAAGCGCTCGACGTCGTCGACGCCGGTACGCAGCGCGAGGTTGGACAGCGCCTTCTCCTTCGAGAAGCCCGAGCGCATCTCCAGCAGCATCAGCTCGAGTTCGTTGGCCAGCACCGGGCAGCGCAGCGACAGCTCGCCGGCGACCCGCATCAGCGCCGCGTCCAGCCCGAGCCCGGCCTCGACGCAGACCGTCAGCAGGTCGATCGCATCGGGAAACTCCTCGAACACGGCGCGCTTGCGCTGGACGATCCGGCGTGCCAGCACCGCGTTGGGCAGGTAGTAGCCGACCGCGCAGATCGCGATCAGCAGCATCGCGAGCAGCGCGCCGTCGCTGGCCAGCGGCGTGCCGACGGTCGCCACCAGCGCCGCCAGCGGCAGTGCCAGCGCGAGCACGGTCTTGGCGGCGAAGTACAGCGTCGGCGCGGCGGTGCCACGCCAGCCGGCGTTCATGAAGCGTACCCGCAGCGCGGAATTCTCCCAGCCTTCCCGGGGCAGCGCCAAGCGCGACACCGGCCTGGCCCATTCGCTGAGCCGCGCACTCCAGCCGCCGCCGGCCTGCGCCGCGCCCGACGCGGCGCCCGATCCCGCGGTGCCCGCGCCGCCAAGCCGTTCGAGCCGCTCCAGCCGCGCGCGCAGCCGGTTCGGCGAACACACCAGCATCAGGCCGAGCGCCGCACCGAACGCGGCGACGAACACCAGACCGAGCAACAGCCATTGTTGTGTCTGCATGGCTTGCATGATTCCTCCCTATACCCGGATGCGGATGATCTTGCGCATCCACAACACCCCCAACGCCATCATGACCAGCGCCGTGCCCGCCATGCGGATGCCGGCCGGGTCCTGCCACAGCACGTCGAGAAAACCCGGGTTCAGCACCGAGATCAGCCCGGCCGTGCCGAACGGCAGCAGGCCGAGGATCCACGCCGACAGCCGGCCTTCCGCGGACAGCACGCGGATCTTGTCGAACAGCTTGAGCCGCTCGCGCACCAGCCGGCTGATCGTGTCGAGCACCTCGGCCAGGTTGCCGCCGCTTTCGCGCTGGATCAGCACGGCGATCACGAAGTAGCGCAGGTCGCCGACCGGCACCCGCATCGCCAGGCTGGTCAGCGCATCGTCGAGCGAGACGCCGTAGTTGATCTCTTCGAAGGCAAGCCGGAATTCAGGCCCGAGCGGGGCCTTCATTTCCTGGCCGACGGTGCCGAGCGCGCCGGCGAACGAGTGCCCGGCGCGCAGCGACCGGCTGATCATGTCGATCGCATCGGGCAGCTGCGCCTCCATGCGCTTCAGGCGCCGTTGCCGCTGCGCCAGCGTGCGCAGGCAGGGCAGCGCGGCGGCCAGCAGCGCGCCGCCGGCGGCCAGCCAGAACGGCAGCGGCAGCACCGACAGCACGGCGAACGCGATCAGCAGGCTGGCGGCGCTGAAGCCCAGCAGCTGGCCGACCGACCAGGTGCTGCCCGACTGCTGCAGCCAGCGGTCCAGCGCGGCCACGCGCGGCACCCGCATCAACAGGCGCTGCAAGCGGGGGCTGCCGGCCAGCATCCGTTCCTTCAGGATCGACATCTGCTCGCGGCCGATCTGGCCGCCAGCGGACAACGCGCGGATACGCGCGTCGATGCGCCGTG
Organism: Cupriavidus sp. JZ107; assembly: GCF_053903255.1. NCBI lineage: Bacteria > Pseudomonadati > Pseudomonadota > Betaproteobacteria > Burkholderiales > Burkholderiaceae > Cupriavidus > Cupriavidus sp. JZ107. Next base: position 905,845 of record NZ_CP096481.1, read on the forward strand.
CCGATGCGCCATGATGGCTGTTCCACCACAGGTAGACGGCCTCGATGGCCAGCACGACCGCGATGAACAGCAACACGCCGAAGGCGTACAGCGCATAGTGTCCCAGCTGTCCCCACTGTGCGAATTCGCCAAGGTTCATGATCGCTCTCCGTCAGGCCGCGGTGCCCTGGATCTCGAAGCGCCGCGACGGATCGTAGGTCTCGTCCGGCAGTGCGACGCCATAGACGCGCAGCCGCTCGGCGAACTTCGGATAGACGCCGGTGGCGCGAAAATGGCCGCGCACGGTGCCGTCCTGGCCGACGCCGGTGCGCTGGAACGTGAAGATCTCCTGCATGTTGATGACGTCGCCCTCCATGCCGGTGATCTCCTGGATGCTGACGATCTTGCGGCTGCCGTCGCTTAGCCGTGCCGCCTGCACGATCACCGTGATCGCCGACGCGATCTGGTGGCGGATCGCCTTCGGCGGCACGTTCATGCCGGCCATGCTGACCATGTTCTCGAGCCGCGTCAGCGCATCGCGCGGCGTGTTGGCGTGGATCGTGGTCAGCGAACCTTCGTGGCCAGTGTTCATCGCATTGAGCATGTCCAGCGCCTCGGCGCCGCGCACCTCGCCGAGGATGATCCGGTCAGGCCGCATCCGCAGCGCATTGCGCACCAGCGAGCGCTGCGTGATCTCGCCCTTGCCCTCGATATTGGGCGGGCGCGTCTCCAGACGCAGCACGTGGGGCTGGCGCAATTGCAGTTCGGCGGCATCCTCGATGGTGACCACGCGCTCGTCGATCGGGATGAAGCCGGACACGATGTTCAGCAGCGTGGTCTTGCCGCTGCCGGTGCCGCCCGATACCAGCAGGTTGACCTTGGCGTGCGCCAGCGCCTGCAGCAGCTGGGCCATCGGCGGCGTCAGGCTCTGGTACGCGACCAGGTCGGCGACCTGCAGCGGATTGACGGCGAAGCGCCGGATCGACAGCAGCGGCCCGTCGATCGCCGACGGCGGAATGATCGCATTGACGCGGGAGCCGTCGGGCAGCCGCGCATCGACCATCGGGCTGGTCTCGTCGATGCGGCGCCCGACGCGCGACACGATCTTCTCGATGACCTTCATCAGATGCGCGTCGTCGTAGAACGTGATGTCGGTCAGTTCCAGCTTGCCGCGGCGCTCGACATAGGTCTGGCGTGCGGTATTGACCAGGATGTCGGACACCGTCGGATCGCGCAGCAGCGGCTCGAGCGGACCGAAGCCGAACATTTCGTCGTAGATCTCGCCGATCAGCTGGCGGCGCTCGGCATCGTTGAGCAGGACCTTGTCCTCGTCGACGATCGCGCCGACCAGCAGGCCGATCTCGTGCCGGACCTGATCGAGCGGAATATGCGCAAGCCGTTCCAGTTCGACCCGTTCGAGCACGGTCTCGTGCACGGTGCGCTTGAGCGCGCGGTAGCCGGTACCGGCGGGCAGCGCGGTGGCCGCGTGGCCGTTGACGGACAGGGCGGCAAAGCCCGGGCTGGCGTTCGACAGTTGTTCGCGGATCGACATGGCGGTCTCCGGCTAGAGTGGTTGGCGTGCGCGTTGCGTGTTGGCGAGCGATCGGCGCCGCTCAGGCGGCCTTGACCCGCAGCAGCAGCCGGCGCAGCGACGACGGCTCGCTGCCGCCTGCCTGCGCTTCCGGTTCCGCGGCGGCCAGCTGCGCGGCCAGCGACTGCAGCGCGCGCGCGATCGCGCTGCGCCGGTGCATCGCCAGTACCGCCTCGCCGTGGCTGATCGCCGCGGCGACCGTGGCGGCATCCTCGGGCAGGGCCTGCCAGACCGGGGTGCCGCAGATCTGCTCGAGCGAGGTCCGGTCCAGCTCGTTGCGGCGATCGTCGCGGTTCAGCAGCACGCGGATCCTGTCGTCGGGGTAGCGCAGCGCCCGCAGGATGTCGAGCAGGCGCCGGCCGGTGCGCGCGTAGGCGATGGTCGGCTGCAGCACCACGCCGATGCGGTCGCTGCGGTCGAGCACGCCGATCGACACCGGATCGATCGCCTGGCCGGCGTCGACCAGCACGAAGTCGTAGTGGGGCAGCGCCAGCGACAGGATCCACTCGACCTGTTCCTTGCGCACCGACGCCGCCTTGATCGGATCGGCCGCGCCGGCCAGCACGTCCAGGCCGTCGGCCACCGGCGTCAGGCACGCTTCGAGGAAGGCCGCATCCATGCGGTCGATCTGCGCGCAGACGTCCGGCAGCGTCGCCGGCGGCGTACGGTCGCAAATGGTATGCACCAGATCGCCGAACTGCCGGTTCAGGTCCAGCACCAGCACGCGCTTGCCCTGCGCGGCCAGCGCATGGCCGAGGTTGGCGGTCAGGAAGGTCACGCCGGCGCCGCCCTTGCACGACAGCAGCGATATCAGCCGCGCGGCGCGGCGGCGCCGCAGCGTGCCGGCGGCCTGCAGCCGGCGCAGCGCGTCGCCGAGCTGGCCCTGCTCCAGCGGCCATGCCAGCACGTCCCGGATGCCGCTGCGCAGCGCCTTGATCAGCAAATCGGGGTCGACCGCGTCGGTGATCAGGATGCACGGCAGCTCGGGATGCTGCTGCCGCATCGCCTCGATGCCCTGCATCTGCGCCGGTCCCATGCTGCCGTGCGCGATCACCAGCATGTCCGCCAGCGCCAGCTGGCTTGCATGGGACGCGATGCGCGCCGGCGCCTCGGCCAGCGCCAGCGTCTGGAACGAGCCGCACTGCGTGCATAGCCGGGTGATCTCGGACAGCCGGTCGGTTTGCTCGGAGGCGATCAGAATCGTCAGCATGGCGGCTTCTCCTGTTCGTTGTTCTGTGCGCATGTTCAGCTGCAGACGGGGCCGCCGGTCGCGCTGTTCATGCTTTCGCGCGACAGCGTGGTGGCGAACGGCGGCACCGGCAGCGTCATCGGAATCATCGGCACCAGCGTCTGCACGGTCAGGCCGGTGACGCTGACCGTCACGCTGGCGCAGCTGGCGCGCGCGGTATCGGGATCGCTGTCGCAGCCGGCAGGCTCGTAGTCGAGCGCGATGTTCGACGGCGCCAGCTGCGGCATCAGCGTCGCCATGCGGGTCTTGATGATCGCGGCATTGGCATCGCAGACCACGGCCATGCGCGCGCCCCAGCGCGTCGCCTCGCTGGCGGTGTTCCAGTGGAACAGCACGCGCGCCATCTCGACCACGCCGATCAGCAGCGTGAAGAACAGCATCGCGACGATCGCGAACTCGACCACGGTGGCGCCGCGCTGGCGCGCGCGCCGCATGCGCATGGCGCGACGGGGGAGAGCGGGATTCATAGCACTTGCCTCATCACGGTCATCACATCGGAAAAGACCAGGCCGCTGACATCGATCAGCGGCTGGATCGGCGAGTAGGCGAAGCCGGTGATCTTGACCGCCACCAGGTTGACCGTGCCGGCCGGCACACCGGCGCCGGCGCCGTTGTCGTAGGTATTGACGTTGGCGAAGGCCATGCCCGGACAGCCGCCCGCATCGACGCGGTCGCAGATCACCACCATCGCGGTACTGAGGCCGCCGACCAGCGGCGCACCGGTGCAGCCGGTGTTGCCATGGACCGCCATGCATTTGGCCTGCGCGGCCGGATAGCCGGCGTCGTCCGGCGAGAACTGCGACAGGTAGCGCGTGGCGCCGCGCGTGGCCTTGGTCAGCGCGTCGTACTGGTAGATCGCGCGGCCGAACTCGGCGACGCCGCACAGCATCAGCAACAGCGGGATCAGCAGGATCGCGAATTCGACCGCGGCCACGCCGCGCTGGCGCTTGCGCGCGCCGGCGCGGCGCAGCGCGAGCCGGTGCTGGCGCGCGGCAATGCCGGTGGCGGAGCGGGGGATCGGCGTGTTCACGATGGCCTCCTGATTGCGTCGCTGCTGTGTAGATGCGGCCGCCGCTACTGCACCAGCACCGGCACCAGCGGGCCAGGCCCGCTGCCCAGGCCGGGGATGCCTTGCGTCGCGCAAGGACTGCCCAGCGAGCTCGATGCGCCCCGGTATTCGAGCCGCACCGAGTTGATGTTGCCGCCCCATTGCATCGGCTCGATCATCAGCAGGCAGGCCCACTCGAGCACGCTGGCCTTGTGCGTGCCGGATACCGCGAAGCCGCTGCAGTCGACCACCGGCGCCAGCACCATGCGCCGGTCGGCACCGCCCTGATGCGCGGCGGTGCTGGACGGCGAGCCCTTGGTATCGATCATCGCGACGCTGTCGCCCTGGTACGGCGCATAGGCCTTGCGCCTGGCGGTGAAGTCCGGATACGCGTTGGCCTTGGCCGGCCAGGTGGTGTCGTTGTAAGCATGGCCGGTGAAGTCCGGCACGCCGGCCACCTTGCCCGCCTTGACGATGCCGAAGCGGCTGTTCCACTCGTCCGCCAGCGACGACTTGTTGCCGGTGGTGCCGATCTCGGTGCCGAGCGAGGGCAGGTTGCATTGGCCCGAGCCCTTCAGCTGTTCGGCCAGGCTCTTGGTGCCGCTGCCGCCGCCGAGATCGGCCCAGCCGAAATTGCCGCCGCCATATTCGCCCTTGTTGCCCGCATCGAGCTTGGAGACCAGCCACTGGCCCACGGTGTAGGGCGGCTCCGGCGGGTCCAGGGTCTCGGGCTTGCAGACGAACACCGGGATCGCGCATGCGGTCTGCGCGGCGCCGACGGTGGCCACCGCGAATGACGACACCGTGCTCGGCCCCACGTTGCCGCCCGGCAGCAGGTTCAGCACCTGGGCGAACCAGTTGGCGATGCCTGCGCGAGAGGCCGCGCACTTGACGTACTTGATGGTGTCGAGCGCGTACGGCACGCTGCTCTTCGGGTAGAAGGGATTGGCCAGCGCGTCGCTGTAGGTGACGCTGCTGTCCGCGGCGAACTGCACCGATTCGCTCTGGAACAGCGCCAGATTGCGATAGCCGGCGGTGATGCCCGCTGCCTCGGACACCGCCAGCGGCGTGGCGCCGGTCAGGTCGCGCGCAGCGGCCAGCGCGCAGGCGTCGGCGCCGTTCTGCAGCTCGCTCTTGGCCACGTAGAGCTTGCCGAGGTCGAGCGCCAGCCCGAGAAAGCCCACCATCGCGACCAGCGCCAGCGCGACGACGATCGCGACGGCGCCTTGCTGGCGCCGCGGCGTCGCGGCCCGCCGGCGTGGACGCGGTCTCGCTGTGTTCGGCTGCATCATGGCTCTCTCCCTGGCTTGCGAACTGGCTGGCGAACTGACTCGCTGCGCTGCACCGCGCCGCTGCGCGTCAGCGCGTGCCGATGCCGCCCGACATGCCGATGCCGCCCTGCATGCCGGCCCCGTTGCCATAGGCGCCGCCAGGCGACAGCCGCTGCAGCGAGCGGTCGTAGTTGCCCATCGCCGCGACGGCGGCCTTGCCGTCGACGCCGGTCAGCGAAGGCAGGCCCGCGGGTGCATTCGGGTTGATGATCTGGGCCTGCTTGACCGCATGGACCGACTGTCCGAAGCGGCTGTCCCAGACCGGCGTGGTGCTGATGCAGGCGGCCAGCAGCGGTGCGGCGAGCAGGGCAGCGAGCGCGGCGCGTACGCGCGACGATGGCGAGGGCTTGTGAATGGCGTGCTTGTTCATGGCGTTCTCCTGACGGTGCGCTCAGTTCAGGGCGGCGGGCTTGCCGTCCGCGCCCGCGGGCGTTGCCGCACGGGCACGGGCGAGCCGCGCGGCGGTCGCCTCGATCCGGGCGATCCGCTGGGCCTGCGACTCCTCGCGCGCCGCCGGTGCGGCAGCGCTTGCGACGGACGGCGCCGCGGATGGCGTGGTACGCGAGGCCGATGTTTCCGCCGCCGTGGGCGCTTCCGCGAGCGGCCGGCCTACCGGCAGCGCGGTGCGCGGCACCGGAGAGGGGGAGGCCGGCGGAGAGGACGGCGGCGGCGCCAGCGTGGCCGGTTGCGGCGCGGAGCGAGGGGCCGGCGCTTGCGGCGCGGGTGCGGGCGCGGGCGATTGCGGTGCGGCCGGCGCGGGCTTGCCGGTGGAGCCCTCCATATTGCCGAGCAGGTACAGCTCGAGCGGATTCGGCGTCGAGAAGCTGTCGGTCGGCAGCGGGGCGCCCGCTTGCTGCATCGGCTGCACCAGCCGCGGCGTGATGATGAAGATCAGCTCCGACATGTCCTGCTGGAACGACGTGCTGCGGAACAGCGCACCGAGCACCGGCACTTCGCCGGCACCGGGCAGCGCCTTCAGCGCGCCGCGCGCGTTGTTCTGCAGCAGCCCGCCGATGGCGAAGCTCTCGCCGTCGCGCATCTGCACGGTGGTGGACGCGCGCCGCGTGGTGATCACCGGCAGGATGGTCTGGCCCGTCAGCGTCGCGCCAGTGACGGTGGCGCCGGTCGGCGACAGCTCGGACACTTCCGGTGCGACCTTCAGGTTGATGCGGCCGTTGGCCAGCACGGTCGGCGTGAACTTCAGCCCCACGCCGAATTCCTCTTCCTGCAGCGTGATGGTCGGCACGCCGCCCACCACCGCGTTGCTCTGCGCCACCGGGATATAGATCTTGCCGCCGGCGAGGAAGCTCGCCTCCTGGCCGCTCAGCGTGACCAGGTTCGGCTCGGCCAGGATCTTGACCAGCGAGTCGTTCTTCTGCGCATCGATCGCGATGTCCAGCGGCAGGTTGTTGGCCTTGCTGCCGAAGATGGCGGTGCGCGAGCCGGTCAGCAGCGAGGTCACCAGGCCGCCGGTCCACGAGCCGATGCCGCCCTGCAGGTTCAGCTGCGAGCCGAGCTGGTTCAGCAGCGTCTTCGAGACTTCGGCGACCTTGACCTCGAGCATCACCTGCTGCGGCGTGTCGACGCTCAGCATGTTCAGCACGCCGCCGTTCTTCGCCTCCTTGTCGCCCTGCGCGACCGCGGCATAGGCGCGCGCGATCTCGACCGCCTGCTGGGCCGCCTGCGCGCTCGACACGCTGCCGGTCAGCACCAGGTTGTCGGCCGCGGTGGCGACGCGGATACCGCGCTCGGTGGGCATCAGCTGCGCCAGCGAACCCTGCAGGCCGCCGGCATCGACGTTGACCGCGATATTGATCACGCTGCAGGCGCCGCTGCGACCCTGCACGATCATGTTGGTGGTGCCCAGGCTGCGGCCGAGCACGTACATCGTCTGCGGCGACACCATGGTCGCCTGCACGACCTCGGGGTTGCCGACGGTCCGGTTGCGCACCGGCTCGGGCAGCGGGATCAGCGTCGACTTGCCGATCGGCACCACCACATGGCTTTCCTCGCGTACCGCGCCGCTGCAGTTCGGCCCGCGCGTGTCGGCGGCGGGCACCGGTGCGCGCGCCGGCGCCATGCTGATGGTCATCTGCATCGGCGCGCCGGACGCTGCGGCCGCGCCGGCATTGCCGGCCGGGCGGGCCCCGGCCGCGGGCGCCGTGCCCTTGGCAACCGCGCCGGCCTCGGCCGCCGGCTGCGCGCCGGCACTGGCCGCATTGCCGGCAAGCGCCAGCAGCAGGCACGCCGTGCCGGCCCCGCCCAGCGTGCGCGCGTTGCGCGCGCCGTCCCTCTGCTTATGGTTCGTTTTCATATCTCCCCCCGGAGAGAATTGGTGCTGCGTGATTCGCGGCATGCCCAGTCATGCCGTTGCCGTGCTGCCGGAAACCTTCGGCGTCAGAAACATTCGAGACTGCCCTGCACGCCGGACAACACGCCGATGCAGTGGCCGGCGCGGGCCGGCGCGGCCGGACGCGGGCGCGCCGGTGCGCTGACCTTGACCGCCTTGAGCGGCGCGGGCACCGGTGCGGCGGCGGGCGTGCCAAGCAGCGTGGTCTTGGTGGCGCCCTCGGTGTCGACGGCGGCCAGGTCGACCTGATTGCGCAGCACCAGCGACAGCGTGCCCACGCTGCGCGCGACGTCCAGCTTCTCGGCCTGTTCGGGCGTGACCTCCAGCGTCACCGCGTTGACCACCTTGGGCTGGGTATCGTCCCGGCTCACCTGCTGCGCGACCGCCAGCACCAGGATCTTCTCCAACACGATCTTCGAGATGCTGGCGTCGCCGCTGCCCGCGCCGTTGCGCCTGGCGTCGGCGGCGGTGTTGACGATCACGTCGACCAGATTGCCCGGCAGCGCGAAGCCGGCCACGCCGACCACGTCGTTGACGCGCACCGTGATCGCGCGCCTGCCTTCGCCGATCACCGCCGACAGGCCGCCCTTGGTGCCCTGCGGCGCCAGCTTGGCCTCGAGCACCGGTTCGCCGCGCAGCACGCTGGTGCGCGCGACACGGCCCTGCAGCAGCGCGGCGTTGGTGAAGGCGCCGGGCGGCACGCTGGCGCTGGGCCAGCTGACCAGCCGCAGGTTTTCCGGGCCGATCGGCTGGCCCAGGTTGATGTCGCTGGCGGCGACCACCACCTGCGCGACCGAGTTCGATGACTGCTGCATCAGCCAGCGCGAGGCCGCGACCACGGCCGCTACCCCCGCGGCCAGTGCGACCAGAAGCATCAACATTGCCCGTGCGTTTTTCATGGAAGCTCTCCCCTGAAGTTGCCCTCGTTTCCCTCGTTTTTTCGTTGTTTCCTTGTCCGTCGTCCGAGCTCGACGAAGCTATCGCGCCGTAGCGCGCGAGCCGCTGCGCCAGCGCATGCCGTCGCCGATCTCGCGGCCGAAATACGCGTGCCAGGCGCGCCGCAGCGCTTCCTCGCTGACGCGTGGCTCGCCGCCGTGATAGCGCCTGGCCGAGTCGACCAGCTTGAGCAGGTCGCCCGGGATGCAGGCCAGCAGCGGAATGCCGTCGGCCAGGTGCAAGCCCTCGAGCAGGAAGCGGAACACGTCGTCGGCGCCGTGCAGGCCAAGCGCGCGGGCGGCGCGCGCATAGACCTCGCGGTAGTCATCCTCGGCGAGCGGGCCGACGAACAGCTTGCTGCCGAGCCGGCGCAGGAAGGCGTCGTCGCCGAGCGCGCCCAGGTCCAGGTTGGTCGAGAACACCGGCCATACGTCGAACGGCACCGAGAAGCGCACGCCGCTGTGCAGCGTGAACATGTCGACGCCGCGGTCCAGCGGCACGATCCACCGGTTCAGCAGCTCGTTGACGCCGACCAGCTGGCGGCCGAGATCGTCGACGATGTAGACGCCGTTGTTGGCCTTCATGTGCGGTGGCGCCTGGTAGTAGCCGGCGACCGCGTCGTAGCGCAGGTCCAGCATGTCCAGCGTCAGCTCGCCTCCGGTCAGCACCGCGGGGCGGTGGCACAGGATCCAGCGCCGGTCCGCGCCGCGCCCCCAGCCGGGGTAGCCGCCCTCGTCGAAGGGCACGTGCACCAGCGGATCGAACACCTGGATGATCTCGCCGGCCACGGTGATCGCGTGCGGCACCGGCACCGCGCCCGGCATCAGTTCGCGCAGCCGGCGCGCGAGGAACGTCTTGCCGCTGCCGGGCGGACCGTACAGCAGCAGTGCGGTGCTCGAGTTCAACGCGATGCCGGCCTCGTCGACGATATGGGGCGCGGCCACCATGTCGCCGAGCGCGGCGGCCACATCGGCCTTCGACACGCTGGCGTCGCGCACCGAGTGGTGCCGCACCGCTTCCAGGTAGGCGTCCAGCGTCACCGGCGCCGGGCCCGCATAGCTGCAGCGCGCGGCGAACTCGGCGGCGCGCGCATAGCCGGCGTCGGTCAGCCGGTAGCGCACGTCCAGGTCGCTGGCGCCGCGATGCGCGATCTCCAGCAGCCTCTCGCGCACGCAGGCGGTCGCGATCTCGCCGATCACCGAGCCGGGCAGGCGCAGCGTCTCGGCCAGCTGCAGCAGCGTGACGTTGCGGTACAGATAGGCGGCCTTCATCAGCAGGGTGCCGAGCATCGTGATGTCGATGCCCGTATCGGCAACGGTGCGCGGGGCCACATGCCATGGTTGCGGCTGGGCGCATTCTGTGGCGCATCCCGTGGCGGCGTTGGCCGGCGCGCGCGAGTGGCCATGGCCGCCGGCATTGGCCGCGGCATTGGCCACGCCCGGCAGACCGTGTATCGGCGCATTCGGTGTTTGCTCGATCATGGGATCCCCCGCTCTGTGCTGGTGGCTATGCCGACGCGAACAGCATCGCGATCGTGCCGGCGGCGATGGCCACGCCGTAGGGCATCGCGCCGACCGACACCGACGCGTCGAGTACCGCGGGCTTGCGCCGGTCCGGGTTGAACGCGCCAGGCGCCAGCACGATCCGCACCACGTTCTCGCGCAGCTGGCGCAGATTGCCGTGCCACAGCGTCCAGCCCAGTGCCCAGACGCCGCCCAGCACGAAGGCCGTCAGCGCGATGTCGAAGGCCATGCCCGCGCCCAGCCAGGCGCCGACCGCGGCCATCAGCTTGACGTCGCCGGCGGCCATGCCGCGCAGCAGATAGATCGGCAGGAACATCGCGAGCCCCGTCAGCCAGCCGGTGGCCCAGGACAGCGCACCGGCGCCGAGGCCGGACAGCGCCAGCTGTACCGGCAGCGCCAGCAGCCAGGCGCCGAAGGTCAGCCAGTTGGGAATGCGGCGGCAATGCAGATCGCTGGCCGCGGCGGCCAGCACCAGCAGCATCGCGGCGGGTCCGATCATCGCGGCGGGTCCGATCATCGTGGCGAGATGCGGGTTCGGCATGGCGGGCTCCGGTCGCACGGTGCAGGGCGTTGGGTCGGGGCAGGGCCGCGTCGTCAGAACGAGGACGCGACCTTGTCGAAGATATTGCTCAGGGCCTCGCCGGCGGCCTTGACCGAGACGATGATCACCAGCGCGATCAGCATCGCGATCAGCGCGTACTCGATGCTGGTGACCGCGTGATCGTCGTCGACGAAGCCGCGGAGGGAATTCGCTTGCGCGCGCATCGGTGTCTCCAGTAGGTGGCGCGGGCCCGCGGAGCCGGAACGCCGGCCTCCGCGGGTATCGATCGCGCCGAGCACATCGGCGCGTGGCTCGCCTTACTTCAGCGCGGACTGCACCTTGTCGAACACGGTGCTCAGGTTCTGCCCGACCAGCTTGACGCCGGCGATGATGACGATGGCGATCAGCGCGGCGATCAGGCCGTACTCGATGGCGGTGACGCCGTCATCGTCCTGGACGAACAGCTTGGCTTGTTGAATCAGGTCTTGCATGGCGCTCTCCTTCGGTTGGAATGCAGGGCACGACTTGCGTTGAACTGCTGCGGTTGAACTGCTGCGGTTGAACTGCGGGGGGCCGCGGCGCGCGGAGGACCGCAGGCGGCGCAGGCATCGAAGGGCCAGCGGCCGTGTCCGCCGCCGTGTCCAGGCGGACGGCTGTCGCGGCGGCCGCTGTGGTGACCTTCCGCTTCCCCCGCCGCCGGGCGGCGCACGCGGCGGTGCGTGTGCTCGCGCCGTGCATGGCGCGGCGTGGCATGCGGCGGTGCCGAAGCCTCGCCGCGGCGCGAGCCGTGCGACAGCGGCGCGCGATGCGGACGCGATCCCCGCGAGGCGGGGCGCTGCGTGAGGCGATGCGGATTGGTCAGCATGATCGGTGTCCTGTCGCTGTGCGGTGCGTCCGCGGGTCGAGGTCGCTCGCGTCGTCGCCGCGTGGTTCGCTTTGCGGTCCGGGCTGCGGCGGCGGTTGCGGGCGGCGTTGTCGCCGGCTGCCTTGTCGCCGGCTGCCTTGTCGCCGACATAAGGCAAGAGCTTTGCCAGCCCGCTGCAATGCCTTGCGCCACAAGGCCGTGCGGTCGGCCGGCGCTTGCCGGCAAGCTGGGCGGCAGGGGTGCGAACCGGCGATCGTTTCCGCGCGGAAACGCCGGGCGATGGTGTGGCACGCGGGCGTGGCGAGGTGGGGGCGCGGTGGGGGTGTGGTGGAGCCGCGCTGGTCCCGTGATTCCGGCGGCGGTCCTCGCCGCAATGGATGAGGCTGGCCATCCGGCGCCGATGTCGTCGCGGTGCGCGTGCAGGCGAAGCTCATCCTTTTGCACGAGAGCGGCGCGCTCCCGCATCGCCGCCGCGCTCATCCATCTGGCGCGGCTGTTCCACGCCGGTACCGTGTTTCCCGTTTGAAACGTTGCCGCTCGACACGGCGCTGTCCCGCGCCGGCGGCGTTGCCCGATGGCCGTCGATCGGCGGCCTGCCGACAACGCGCAAAGCGGCGCCGGACGCGGCAATCGCAGGCGGCACGGCGCGCCGGTGCGTCGTGCTTCCGCGCGGAAACGTCGGCGTGCACAGCGCCCGCGCCGCCGTCGTTGCGGCGGCCGGCCCGCCTTGCGCCGCGGACAGCGTCTGATAGAACGAAGAGCAAGGCGACCGCGTGTCGCCGTTCGACGCCAACGAGAGCGACCCGATGACCGTCCACTCCGCTTCCATTGCCGCCACACCGCCGCGCGCACGCCCGCATTGGCTGACGCTGGAGCGCATGCGCCTGTATGCAGGTGCGATGCTGGTCGCGCAGCTGTCGATCGTCTGTGCGTGGGCGTGGATCACGCAGGGCTTCACGCTCGATACGATCGTTCGGCCCGGTGCCGACTTCTCGGTGTTCTGGAGCGCGTCGCACCTGCTGCGCGGCGCCGGGGCGCTCGCGGTCTACGACTACGCGCAGCTGCAGCCGGTGATCGCTGCGCATGGCTCGGTGCCGCCCGACTCCGGCTTCTATCTGCCCTGGCTCTATCCGCCGACCTTCCTGTGGGTGGTGCTGCCGCTGGCGTGGTTGCCGTTCGCATGGAGCTATGCCGCCTTCATCGGCCTGTCGGCGGCCGGCTATCTCGCGGCGCTGTTGCGCGTGACCGCGCTGGCTGCCCCGCCAAGGGCCGCGCGCGGCGCGGTGCTGCTGTCACTGCTGGCCTTTCCCGGCCTGTTCCTCGCCGCCACCATCGGCCAGAACGCGTTGCTGACCGCGGCCCTCGCCGCATGGGCGCTGGTGCTGCTGCCGCGCCGGCCGGTGCTGGCCGGTGTGCTGATCGGCCTGCTGGCGATCAAGCCGCAGCTGGCGCTGATGTTTCCGGTGGCATTGATCGCCGGGCGCGAATGGCGGGCGCTGGCCGCCGCGGCGCTGACCGCGGCCCTGCTGGCGGCGGCCAGCATCGCCGCGTTCGGCTGGCATACGGTGCCGGCCTTCCTGACCGCGACCGCGGATGTCGGTGACATGCTGATTCATGAAGGCATTCGCGCCTGGTACGTCAGCCCGACGCTGCTGGCCTCGGTGCGGCTTGCCGGCGGCGCGCCGGCGCTGGCCTACGCGTTGCAGGCGGCGCTGACGCTGGCGACGATCGGGGCGCTGGCCTGCGTATGGCGCCGCCAGCGCGACACCGGACTGCGAACCGCCGCGCTGGCGTTGGCGGCGATGCTGGCCACGCCGTATCTCTGGTACTACGAGCTCGCGTGGCTGGGCATGGCGGTGGCGGGGCTCGCGGTGGAAGGCGTACGGCGCGGCTGGATGCCGGGGGAGCGTTTGCTGCTGGTCGCGCTGTGGTGCATGCCGCTGCTGATGTTCGCCAATGCGTTGGCGCAGCAGTGGCAGGGCGGGGTGCAGCTGCTGGCGTTGGGCATGGCCGCGGTATTGCGCCGTGCATGGCGCAGCGGCACCGATGTTGCCGCCGATGTCGCCACCGACGGGGGAAATGGACATGTCACGACATGACAGGATCGGCGGAGCGGCCGCGCGCCGCCGCGACCCTGCTGGAGCGGGGAGGAGAACCGCCGGGGGCGCCGGGGAGGGCGCCCCCAAAGGCGGCCAGCATGGCGCCGCGGAGGACGGTCGGTGCTGTGCTTCATCTGCCGGCCCGGATGGCGATGTCGCGGGCGATGCATCGCCCAGCGCTTCCTTCACTTCCCCGTTGATGGCGTCCCGCGATCGCCGGACGCCCTGGCAGCGCGATACCCGCCTGCTGTCGCTGGTCGCGCCCTGCTACAACGAGAGCGACGCGATCGTGCCGTTCTTCTCGCGCGTGATCCCGGTGCTCGAAGCGATCCCCGGCATCCGCTTCGAGATCGTCTGCGTCAACGACGGCAGCGGCGACGACACGCTGCCGCGGCTGCTGGCGCAGGCCCGCGCCGATCCGCGCATCCGCGTGATCGACCTGACCCGCAACTTCGGCAAGGAGGCTGCCCTGACGGCGGGCATCGACGAGGCGTTCGGCGATGCGGTGGTGCCGATCGATGTCGATCTGCAGGACCCGCCCGAACTGATCGGCGAGATGGTGGCGCGCTGGTGCGACGGCGCCGAGGTGGTGCTGGCCCAGCGCGTCGACCGTGCCTGCGATTCGTGGCTCAAGCGCGTGACCGCCGGCGCCTACTACCGGCTGCACAACCGCATGTCGGAACTGCGGCTGCCGGAGAACGTCGGCGACTTCCGCCTGATGGACCGCGCGGTCGTCAACGCGCTGAAGAGCCTGCCCGAGCGGCGCCGCTTCATGAAGGGACTGTTCGCCTGGGTCGGGTTCCATACGGTGACCGTTCCGTACACGCGCGAGCCGCGCAGCGCGGGGCAGTCCAAGTTCTCCGGCTGGCGGCTGTGGAACTTCGCGCTCGAGGGCATCACCAGCTTCAGCACGGTGCCGCTGCGCAGCTGGACCTATATCGGCCTGGCGGTCGCCTTCGCCGCCTTCTGCTATGGCAGCTTCATCATCGGCCGCACGCTGTGGCTCGGCGTCGACGTGCCGGGCTACGCCTCGCTGCTGTGCGCGCTGCTGTTCTTTGGCGGACTGCAGTTGATCGGCGTCGGCGTGGTCGGCGAATACGTCGGCCGGATCTATCACGAGACCAAGGGCCGTCCGATCTATCTGGTGCGCCGGCGCTACCAGGAGCGTCCCGCCACGCAGGGGATCGGCGGCCGCCGCGTGATCGAGCTGGCGGCGGTGCAGCGCGGCGCGCGGACGCGCTGACGCTTGGCCCCATCGATCAGCGCCAATTGCGCCGCGGCAGGCGACGGCCGCGGCGTTTTCCTGTCGGCGGCGGCCGTCCGCTAGACCGCGCGCGCCACCGCCAGCAGCGATACCCCGAACGGCAAGGTGCCATGCCGCAGCCAGAGCCGCTCGCTGCGAAACAGCGCGTACAGCAGTGCGTTCAGCAACGCCGGCGGCATCGCGGTGCCGGTCGAGCCGCCGGCCTCGCCGGGCACGCCATGCTCGGGGTGCCGCGCATGCAGCGCGTCGCGCAAACGGTCGTGCCAGCGCGCCGCCACCGCCAGCGGAAACAGCACGGTGTTGAAGTAGCTCAGCGTTTCCACGCGCAGCCCGGCGTTACCGAGGCGCGTGCTCAGCGCGGTACGGCGATAGCGGCGCTGATGGTGCAAAAAGACATCATGGCGGCTCCAGAGCCACGGATGTGCCGGCACGGTGATCAGCGCTGCGCCGCCAGGCCGCAGCAGTCCACGCACCGCCAGCAGCGCGCCGGCATCGTCGCCGATGTGTTCGAGGCAGTCGAGCAGACAGACCAGATCGAAGCTGCCCGGGCGGAACGGCATCGTGTCGGGACAACGGCCGTCGGCAATCGGATAGCGGCCGGCCGTCTTGGCCACGGCCAGCCGTCGCGCCATCGCGTCCATTTCGAGTCCGCTGACCGTGCCGAAGCGCGCCAGCATGTCGAGATTGCCGCCGGTGCCGGCGCCGATCTCGAGGATCGCCGCGCCGGGCGGGAGCGCCAGCTGCGCGAGCACCGCGGCGACGATGTCGCGGCGCGCGCGGAACCACCAGTGGTCGGCTTCGGTCTGCGCCATTTCGAGATAGGCTTGCGGCGACATGATGCTCTCCTAGGGTAGAGGCCGCTCGGGTCGCGGCGGGCAATCGCGCGTGGCGTACAGCGACCAGTGCCCGGCGGAGCGCACCGATTCGACACGGCAGTCCGCCGTGGCGAAAAAGCCCGTGGGCAGAGGCGTCGCGCGCCGCACGAACAGATAGCGATAGCGTCCGGCGCCGTGGCGGTGCCAGTCGAAGCTGGCCGGGAAGGCGTTGTCCAGCACCTCGGCGGGGCCAAGGGGCGGCGCATGGCCGCCGCGATAGCGGACGATCTGCGGCAGGAACCAGGCGAAGTTGAAATCTACCAGCCCCTGCCGCCGGGCCTGGTACCACAGCGGGAAGTGCTGATAGGCGCCGGGATGCGCGGCGGCCTTGCTGCCGGCCTCGAATATCAGCATCAGGGCGCGCTGGCCGGGCGCGGCCGCGGCGAGCACCGCGTCGAAATCGCGCGTCTCGTCGGCGAAGGCCAGCGCGCGCCGCGCCTGCCAGCCCAGGTGCAGCGCGCACGCCGCGCACAGCGCGACCGCGCACCAACGCGCGCGCATCGCGCGGGTCGGGCCGGCGGTGCCGGCCGGCATCGCGAACAGCAACGCATAGCAGGGCAGCAGCAGGATCCCGAAGCGCTGGAACAGGAAGGCGGTGCGCATCGCGTAGTGCGGCACGCACAGCCAGATCAGCAGCACGGCGGCGAGGGGCAGCCAGGCGTGCGGCAGATGCCAGCGCGGCCGCAGGCCCATCGCCCACGGCGCCGCCAGCATCAGCAGTGTGGCCAGTGCGAAGGGCAGATGCGTCGACCACGCGCCCCAGGGCGACACCAGCAGCAGCGGCAAGCGCATCCAGTCCCAGCGCCATTCGATGGCCGGCCATGCGTAGTCGAGCGTGGCTTCGAGCCGCTGCGCATGGCCGGCATACAGCAGCGCGAGCAGCGCCAGCACCGCGTAGGGCATCAGCGCGAACAGCAAGCTGCGCGGCGTCGGTGGTGCCGGGGTCGTCGGTCGTGAGCCGTCATGGCGGGCGAATGCGAACAGCACGCTGGCAGCGCCCACCGCGCCGGCGAACAGGAACACCAGCCCATGCGCGACGAACAGCAGCGCGCCGCCGAGCACGATCGCCGCGCCGGTCCGCAGCGTCGGCGTCCGCGCGTGACGCCAGGCGGGCAGCAGGAACAGCAGGCCCAGCGGCACCGCCAGCAGGAAGGTCAGGAAGCCCCATTCATAGGCGAAGCCGAAGAAGCCCGGCACGAACAGCCAGTCGAGCCGCGCATCGGCGCCGACGCGCCGGCGCAGCGCGATACCGGCGCCGACATAGGCCAGGTATGCCGCCGACAGCAGCAGCTTCAGCGCGGCCGTCACCGGCATCCACCACGACAGCGCCAGCCCGGCGCCATAGCCGAGCAGATAGGGCGTGAACGGATTGATGCGCAGCTCGTGCCGCCATGGCGAGGTGCCGGCCAGCAGATCGCGCAGCGCGGCGACCTGGCCGGCATGCTGCGGCAGGTCGATCATCGCGGGATACGGGGCGAGCCAGGGGAGCGTCGCGCCCGCGGCGACCAGCGCGAGCAGCGGCAGCCGATTGGCAATGGCGCGAAGGCCAGCGGCGCGCGTGCGCGTGGGGCGAACGCCTGTTGCCCTCTCCCCCAACCCCTCTCCCGCAAGCGGGAGAGGGGACGCGCGGGGGCCGGCGCCTGCCGAGCCACGACCGGGCGCATGGTGTTCTTCCTCGCCCGTATGGTGTTCTCCCTCTCCCGCTTGCGGGAGAGGGTCGGGGAGAGGGTCGGGGAGAGGGTCGGGGAGAGGGTCGGGGAGAGGGTCGGGGAAAGGGTCGGGGAAAGGGTCGGGGAAAGGGTCGGGGAAAGGGCCGGGGAAAGGGCCGGGGAAAGGGCCGGGGAAAGGGCCGGGGAAAGGGCCGGGGAAAGGGCCGGGCGCTCGCATGGCCGCCGTCGTTCGTCCCTGCATCGTCCGCCTCTGCGGAAACGCCCAATGCCGCGCGCCCAGATACGTCAGCACGGTATAGACGATCATGCCGCCGCATTGCGCGAGCAGGCTGTGCGGTCCCAGCTCGCCGGACAACATCAGTACCATCGCCAGGTTCGCCGCGTAGCCGAGCGCGCAAACGATGCCGAACCGCCACAGGCTGGCGGGCACATCGCCGCGATGCGCGAACGTCCAGCGCCGGTTCAGCGCGTAGCTCCACAGGAAGCCCACCGCATAGCCGGCCGCGTTGGCCGCGGCCGGCTGCCAGTCCAGTCCGCGCAGCGCGAGCCAGATCGCGGCGAAGCCTAGCGCGGAATTGCTGGCGCCGACCAGCAGGTAGCGCAGGCCGGTGTGGCGGACGGCGGCGTGCGGCCGCGGGCTGGCGGATGGCATGCGGGCGGCCTCCGGGCGCGATCGGTCACGGGACGCGATGGTGCGAGGGCGCTCAGCCCTCGCGCACCACCAGTCCGAGGTCCTGCCGGCGTACCTGCAGCTTGTAGTCGCGCATCATCCGGAACAGCGTCACGCGCGATACGCCGAGTTCGGCCGCCACATCGATCAGCCGCTCGTGATGGCGTTGCAGCGCTTCGCGGATCGCGTTGCACTCGGCGGCCTCGCGCACCGCGGCCAGCGTGCAGGGATGCGTCTCGGCCGGCGGCTGCAGGTCGAGATCGGCGGGGCGGATCACGCCGCCCTCGCACATCGCCGAGGCATGGCGGATCCGGTTGATCAGTTCGCGCACATTGCCTGGCCATCGATGCACGGTCAGCGCGCGCATCGCCGAGTTCGAAAAGCCCTTGATGCGGGCCGGCGACTGGCGGCGAATCTCGTTCAGGATGTGTTCGGCCAGCAGCACGATGTCGCCGCCGCGCTCGCGCAGCGCGGGCTGACGGATGCGCAGCACGCACAGCCGGTGATACAGGTCCTGGCGGAAGCGGCCGGCGGTCACGGCGGCCTCGAGGTCGACGTGCGTGGCCGACACGATGCGCGCATCGACGGCGACCGATTCGGTGCCGCCCAACCGCTCGATGCAGCCGGTCTCGAGAAAGCGCAGCAGGCTGGTCTGGCTCTCCAGCGGCATGTCGCCGATCTCGTCGAGAAACAGCGTGCCGCCCTGGGCCAGCTCGATGCGGCCGGGTTTGCGCTTGAGCGCGCCGGTGAACGCGCCGCGCTCGTAGCCGAACAGCTCGGACTGCAGCAGCGCGGGCGGGATCGCCGCGCAGTTCAGCGCGACGAAGGGCTGCGCGGCACGCGCCGAGGCGCGATGAATCGCCTGCGCGGCCAGTTCCTTGCCGGTTCCCGATTCGCCGCCGATCAGCACCGGTGCGTCCCAGCGCGCGACCTTGGTGATGCCGCGGAACAGCGCCTGCATCGCCTCGCATTCGCCGACCATGCCCGATGGACCCAGTGCACGCGCATTGGGCGCCTGGCTGTCCTGGCGCAGTTGCACCATGCCCCAGGCGTGCCCCAGCCGCTGCGCCAGTGTCACCGATTCGAACGGTGCGGTCAGATAGTCGATGAAATACAGCCCCAGCAGCCGGCGGGCGGTCGGGGTCAGCCGGTCGCGGCAGTCGACCATCGCGATCCACGCGACATTGGGCTGCGCGAACCAGGGCTCGAGCGCCTCCAGTTCGATGTCGTCGATCTCGCCGCTCAGGTCGAGCAGGCCGGCGATCGGCTGCTCCTCGAGCGGGTGCGCTTCGACTTCGTGCGCGTTGGCGGCGAACAGCAGCTTCCAGCCACGCTGGCTGAGGAAGCGGCAAAGATTGGCCTCGTGGTGCTGCGATACGAACAGCAGCGGGCGGGTGATGGAGCCGCTCATGATGATTCCCCCGGATTCTTCTTATTGCCGAGGCGGGCGCGGGAAAGGTCCCGCGCCCGCCTCGGTTCCGGCCGGCGCCAAGCCGTCCCAGACAGACGTGCCCGTCGCCGCTCTCCGCTTGCGCGAAGACGCCCATCCCCAACCAGGCAATGAGCAGACCCTCCCATTGCCCGACCGCTGCTTCGAAATGACCAGTGGCCAGTGGCGCATCGCCTGTGTTGTGGCGCCGCGCATGGCGGTCGTGGTGCCGCCTTTATCTGCCCGGCGTTGCGGCGTGCCTTGCATGAGGCCGCACGCGTTTTGTAACGATTCGCTCAGCGATGAGCGTGCCACGCGCCATAAGGCGTTGATTTTTATGACGTTTACTTTCGTGCACTTGTTACATCGACGGGATCTTGTAACACCTTGTATCCGGCATGGAACGAGGCCCGGCCGCGGGGCGATGCACTCCAGTGCATAAGGCGCGAAGGATGAGGCGAACGATTCTTATTCTTCGGTCCGAAAGTAGCGAAAAAGGCAGTTTTCGTCGGACACCTGGCACATGACTTCATCCGCACTGGCAGCGGGGAAGGGTTTTCTCCGATGGGGCAGCAGGTCCGCCAGCCGAGCCAAAATGGTTGCAAAACCTTTACAGCACTGCACTACCGGGGAAACGGCGACTCGGAGCGCTGCATGCGCCGCGGCATGGTGGCATCGGCTGGATGGGCGGCGTGCGCATGAGCCGGTGAGGGCGAACTGGTGACACCGGCTGCGCATGTGTGCCACATAAGGGCGCAAGACTCATCCATTTGACGTAAGCGGGGCGCCTACGGCGCCGCGGATCCGCGCCCGGCCGAAGTGTTCCGGCTGTGAAACACGCGACGCGAAAGGGTTACCTGGCTGGCCCCCGCCGATACGCCGCTGTGTCAGTCGAGCGCACCGGCATCGGCATCGGCACCGGCATCGGCATTGCCGTCGGGCAGGCGCGACGCCTCGATCTGCTGGCGCAGCCACGCGTGCATGCGCCGGATCGCGCTTTCGTGCGGATGGCCTTCGCGCCAGATCATCCAGTACTGCAGCGTCGACGGAATCCGCGTGGCGCCAATCTGCACCAGCGCGCCGCTGACCAGGTAGTCGTGCGCCAGCAACGCGCGCGCCGTCGCCACGCCGACGCCGGCGACCGCCGATTGCAGCAGCATGCCGGCATCCTGGAAGATCGGCCCGCGCTCCGGCTCGTGGGTCGGCAGGCCAGCCTGCTCGAGCCAGTCGCGCCAGGAGCGCAGCGCGAAGCGCAGCATCGGCAGGCGCGGCAGGTCCGTCACCGTGAAGCCGGGATAGCGGGCCAGCAGCGCGGGACTGGCCACCGCGATCACGGTGTCCTCGATCAGCCGGTGGCATTCGAAGCCGGGCAGGTCGACGCGCTGGTGCCAGATGCCGACGTCGACCGAATACGGGTCCGGCGGCGGGATCTCGGCGTGCAGCCGCAGGTGCACGTCGAGCATCGGCATCGCCTCGTACAGGCTCGGCAGCCGGCGGATCAGCCAGGCGTTGGCGAGGTCCGCCATCACGCTGACCTCGAGCCGGACCGCGGGTTGCTCGCCCTCCCCGCCGGCCTCGTTCAGCGCCTGCTGCAGCCCGTCCAGTGCGGCGCGGACCCGCTCGGCCAGCCGCGCGCCGACGCTGGTCGGCAGCATGCGGGCGCCAGCGCGCTGGAACAGCTTGGTGCCCAGGCTCTGCTCCAGCGCGCGCACATGGTGACTGATCGCGCTGTGCGTCAGCGCCAGTTCCTCGGCGGCGCGCGAGAAGCTGCGATGGCGCGCGGCCGCCTCCAGCGCGCGCAGCGCCTGCAGCGGGGGAAGATGCGGAACCTGGGCCATGGGTCGATGGAAGAGACGAGGGAAAAAGAGATGGAGGAAGCGGCACAATCGGACGCGCGCCGTCAAATTCTACTCACAATCCGGGCGGGAATTCTTCGTTGGTGCCGGCACGCCGGAGCGCGGACAATCCGCGCATGACAACCGCAACGCATTCTCCTTCCGGCCTCCCGTCGGGCCTTCCCGCCGCCGCCAGCGCCCTGCGCTGGCGCGTGCTGGCGATCTTCTCGCTCGGCTTCTTCGTTTCCTACGTCTACCGCGGCGTCAATTTCGGCTTCGCGCCGTATCTGTCGCGGGAATTGGGGCTGTCTGCCGCCGATCTCGGCCTGCTCACCAGCTGCTATTTCCTAGGCTTTGCCTGCGCGCAACTGCCAGCCGGCCTGCTGCTGGACCGCTTCGGCCCGCGCCGTACCGAGGCCGCGCTGCTGCTGGTGGCGGCGGCCGGCACGCTGCTGTTCGCGCTGGGCGAGGGCATGGCGGCGCTGGCGGCCGGGCGCATGCTGATCGGCGTCGGCGTGTCGGTCTGCCTGGGGGCCGCGATCCAGGCGCTGTCGATGTGGTTTCCGCTGTCGCGCATGCCGCTGCTGAACGGGTTGGTGATGGCGATCGGCGGCCTCGGCGCGGTGGTCGTCGGTATGCCGCTCGACTGGCTGTTGTCGCTGGTCGACTGGCGCGCGGTCTGCATGGGACTGGGCGGCGTCACGCTGGCGATGGCGCTGCTGCTGTGGTTCGGCGCACCGGAGGCGGCGCGGCCCGGCGCGCGCGAAAGCCTCGGCGCGCAATGGCGCGGCACCGTCGCGATCCTGCGCAGCGCGCCGTTCTGGCGCGTGGTGCCGCTGACGCTGCTGAACCAGGGCGTATTCCTGGCGGTGCAGAGCCTGTGGGTCGGCGCCTTCCTGCGCGATGTCGGCGGCGTCGGGCCGGCGCAGGCGGCGCGGCTGGTTTCGCTGATCGGCTTCGCGATGATGGGCGGCTGCGTGGTAACCGGCTGGGCGGCACGCCATCTGGAGCGGCTCGGCGTCAGCCTCTACGTGTTCGCCGGGGCCGGCATGACGATGTTCATCGTGGTGCAGGCGCTGCTGATGGCCGGCGCGCCGTTGCCGGCCTGGCTGCTGTGGGCCGGCTACGGCGTGTTCGGCTCGACCGGCATCCTGACCTACGCGGTGCTGGCGCGCCAGTTCGACGGCGCGATGATTGGGCGTGCGACCACCGCGCTGACGCTGACGGTATTCCTGGCGATCTTCGTCTGCCAGCTCGGCATCGGCATGGTGCTCGACCTGTGGCCGGCGGTGCAGGGTCGCTATCCGGTGCGCGCCCATCTGGCGGCATGGGCCGTGCTCGTCGGCTTGCAGGTGCTGGCGGCGATCTGGTACTGGATGGGCGCGCGGCGGCATCGCGGCGCGACCGCGGCCTAGCGTAGCGCCGCGCTACAGCACGATCGGCCGGTCGTCGAGCTCGTTCGGATTGCCGTCGCCGTGCTGCGGGAAATGCCGGGCCAGCAGCGCGTGGACCTGCGCCACGGTGGCCAATACCGGCTCGATCGACAGGTCGGTGGCGAGGCCGTGCGCCAGCGACTGGCACAGCGCGGCCCAGGTCTCGCGGTCCACGCGCGCATCGATGCCGCGGTCGGCCAGCAGCTCGACCGCATGATCGGCCAGGTTGATATAGAGCAGCACGCCGGTGTGGTCGGCGGTGTCCCAGACCTCGAGCGCGGCGAACAGCGCGCGGGCGCGCTCGCGCGGCGTCACGCCGGCCCAGGCCTGCGCCGCCGGCAGGCTCGATTCGATGACCACGCGCACTTCGCCGCGATGCTGCCGTTCGCCGTCGCGCACCGCGCGTTGCAGCCGCGACAAGGCATCGGGCGGGAAGTGCCGGTGCGCGAACGAGACCGGGGTCAGCGCATGGCGCAGCGCGCGCCGCAGGCCGCGCCAGGGGGAGGGTGAGCCGGAAGGGGTGGGCATGAGTCGTTCCCTTACCAGTTGCCGGAGGCGCCGCCGCCATCGAAGCCGCCGCCGCCGCCACCGCCGAAGCCGCCACCGCCACCAAAGCCACCACCACCGAAGCCGCCGCCGCCATGGTGGCGGCCCCAGCCGCCACCGAGGCCACCGAGCCCGCCGAGTCCCCCCAGCGTGCCGGCAGCCGTATCCCAGCCGCGCCGGCCGACGACGATCTGGCGCCGGCGTCCGCGCGTCGCCGAGAACAGGAAGAAGGCGATGATCAGCAGCGGAAACAGCACCGGCAGCCAGTCGTCCAGTCCGCTCTGCCGAGCCTGCTTGCGCGCCTGCGGCCCGGGCAAGCCTTCCTTGTCGATGGTCGCCTGGATCGCCGAGATGCCGGCCGCCAGGCCGCCATAGAAATCGTTCTGGCGGAAATGCGGCGCCATGATGTCCTGCAGGATCCGTTTGGACATCGCATCGGTCAGCGAGCCCTGCACGCCGCGGCCGACTTCGAGCCGCATCTTGCGCAGCCCGGGCGGATTGTCCTTGGCGATCAGCACGATCACGCCGTCATCGATGCCCTGGCGGCCGGCGCGCCAGGCGTCCGCCACGCGGATGCCGTAGGCATCGATCGTTTCCGGATCGGTGGTCGGCACCATCAGCACGAAGATCTGGCTGCCGCGCGTGCGCTCGTATTCGCCCAGCACGTTTTCCAGCGCGCTGCGCTGCGCCGGCGCCAGCGTGCCGGTCAGGTCGGTGACGCGCTGGGTCAGCGGCGGCACGGCAACGAAGCCGTCGGCCTGCGCTTGTGCGTGCGCCGCGCCGGCCACGCCGAGCAGCATCGCCAGCGCCAGCACCGGCGCAAGCACCGGCACCAGCACCGGCATCAGCATCGACGCCGCCGATACGCGCAGCCAGCGCCAGAGTCCTGCGGCGAAGATCATCGGCACGAGAATCAGAACTTGACCGCGGGCGGGGTCGAGATCGCCTTTTCGTTCTCGACGGTGAACGAGGGCTTGACCTCGTAGTTGAAGATCATCGCGGTCAGGTTGGTCGGGAAGCTGCGGGCCAGCACGTTGTAGTCGCGCACCGCGGCGATATAGCGCTGGCGCGCGACCGTGATGCGGTTCTCCGTTCCTTCCAGCTGCGATTGCAGGTCGCGGAAGGCGGCGTCGGCCTTCAGTTGCGGATAGTTTTCGGCGACCGCGAGCAGCCGCGACAGCGCGCCGCTCAGTTCGCCCTGCGCCTGCTGGAAGCGCTGGAACGCTTGCGGGTCGTTCAGTGTCTCGGGCGTGACCTGGATGCTGGTGGCGGTGGCGCGCGCGCGGGTCACGGCTTCGAGCGTCTCGCGCTCATGCGAGGCGTAGCCTTTGACGGTATTGACCAGGTTCGGAATCAGGTCGGCGCGGCGCTGGTATTGATTGACGACCTCGCCCCAGGCCGCCTTGATGGCTTCGTCCTTGGCCTGGAAGTCGTTGTAGCCGCAGGCGCTCAGCAGGCTCGCCAGCCAGGCCAGCAGCAGCCAGCGCAGCGGCCGCAGCGACGACAGGGAAAATCGCGACGAAGCGAAGGTCGGCGACGAAGAAAGGAAGGCGCGCATCGGAAAACTCCGTGGATCATCGGAACGCCAGCAGTGTAGCGCACCAGCCGCTTGATGCATCCACGGAGCGGACCCTTGCGCAGGGCCCTTGCGCAGGGCCTTCAGGCTGGCCGCGGCCTTACAGCGCGGCGAACGCCCGGCGCGCGGCCTCGAAGGTCGCCTCGAGGATCGCGTCGTCGTGCTGCGCGCCGACGAAGCCCGCCTCGAAGGCGGACGGTGCCAGGTAGACGCCGTTGTCGAGCATCGCGTGGAAGAAGCGGTTGAAGCGCGCGGTATCGCATTGCGTGACCTCTGCAAAGCTGGCCGGCACGCCCTCGCGGAAATACAGGCCGAACATGCCGCCCACCGAATCCGCGGCGAACGGCACGCCCGCGGCGCGCGCGGCCTCTAGCAGGCCATCGGCGAGCTTGCGGGTTTGCGCGGCGAGCCGGTCGTGGAAGCCCGGCGCCTGGATCAGCTTCAGCGTCGCCATGCCGGCCGCCACCGCCAGCGGGTTGCCCGACAGCGTGCCGGCCTGGTAGACGCCGCCCAGCGGCGCCAGTTTGGCCATGATGTCGCGCCGGCCGCCGAAGGCCGCCGCCGGCATGCCGCCGCCGATCACCTTGCCCAGGCACGTCATGTCCGGCGTGATGCCGTAGTGCGCCTGCGCGCCGCCCAGCGCGACGCGAAAGCCCGTCATGACCTCGTCGAAGATCAGCACGGCCCCATCGGCGCTGCACAGCTTGCGCATCGCCTGCAGGAAGGCATCGCTGGCGCGCACCAGGTTCATGTTGCCTGCCACCGGCTCGACG
The DNA here is from genome assembly GCF_053903255.1 of Cupriavidus sp. JZ107. Taxonomy (NCBI): domain Bacteria; kingdom Pseudomonadati; phylum Pseudomonadota; class Betaproteobacteria; order Burkholderiales; family Burkholderiaceae; genus Cupriavidus; species Cupriavidus sp. JZ107. The sequence goes on from NZ_CP096481.1 coordinate 931,428, forward strand.
ATCACCGCGGCGATCTCGCCGGCGTGGGTGGCGAAGGCCTGTTCCAGCTGCTCGACGTTGTTGTACTCGAGCACCATCGTGTGGCGCGTGACGTCCGCCGGCACGCCGGCCGACGACGGCGCGTTCTGCGTGGTGTCGGCGAAGGTCAGCAGGCCCGAGCCGGCCTTGACCAGCAGGCTGTCGGCATGGCCGTGATAGCAGCCTTCGAACTTGATGATCAGATCGCGCCCGGTGAAGCCGCGCGCCAGCCGCAGCGCGCTCATGGTTGCCTCGGTGCCCGACGACACCAGCCGCACCTGCTCGATCGACGGCACCAGCTTGCAGATTTCCTCGGCCATCTCGATCTCGGCCTCGGTCGGCGCGCCGAACGAGAAGCTGCCGGCGGCGACCTGCTGCACGGCCCGGACCACGTCCGGATGGGCGTGGCCGACGATCATCGGGCCCCACGAGCCGATGTAGTCGATATAGCGCTGGCCGTCCGCATCCCACATATAGGGACCTTCGGCGCGCTGGATGAAGCGTGGCGTGCCGCCGACCGAGCGGAACGCCCGCACCGGCGAATTGACGCCGCCGGGAATGGTCTGCTGGGCGCGGTCGAAAAGCTGCTGGTTTCGTGACATGTCGTGATCTGCCTGGAGGAGGAGGGGCGGCGCTGCCGGGGACGGATGCGGGCGGACGCCAATTCGCGCGAACCGTATGCGATCGGCCGCAATCCGCGTCAATCGCCATCGATATCGGCGCCAAATACCGGGATGCCGGTGGCGCGCCGCGCGTCGATTCGGTACCATCTGCGCTGAATTTTAATCGAGACGTCACCACCCTATGGAATACAAGACCTGGATGTGCCTGATTTGCGGATGGATCTACGATGAAGCCGCCGGCGCGCCCGAAGACGGCATCCCGCCCGGAACCAAGTGGGAGGATGTGCCGATCAACTGGACCTGCCCGGAATGCGGCGCCCGCAAGGAAGACTTCGAGATGGTGGCGATCTGAGGGAAGCTCGACGTTCCCGCCCTTGATATTCGTCCGGTATTACGCACGGATCCCCGCACAAGAAACCAGCCGACGGCGGCCATCGCCGCCACCGTCCGGCCGCGGCCAGCCTAGCCCGAGAACGGCCCGCGCCCCCGCAGCGCATTGGCCACCATCATCAGCGCCAGCAGGAACGGCAGCGCCACATACAGGCACCAGTGGACCCGGTCGCCGATCGTTTCGCCCCATTTGCGCTTGAACACCTGCAGCCGCGGCATGCCAGACGGATTGGTGGCGCGCTTGTGGTTGACGTGCCAGGCCATCCAGAAAAAAAAGATGGCGAAGGCGACCGAGAGGAAATTGATATTACCCATGGTGGATGGCGATGGTTTTGAGGGTGGTGAAGCCGTATAGCGCCTCGAAACCCTTTTCGCGCCCGTGGCCCGACTGTCCGGAGCCGCCGAACGGCAATTCGACGCCGCCGCCGGCGCCATAGTTGTTGATGAAGACCTGGCCGGCGCGCACCTTGCGGGCAAGGCGCAGCTGGCGCGCGCCGTCGCGCGTCCAGATGCCGGCGACCAGCCCATAGGGCGTGCCGTTGGCCAGCGCGATCGCGTCCTGCTCGTCGTCGAAGGGCATCGCCGCCAGCAGCGGGCCGAACACCTCTTCCTGCGCCAGCCGGTGCGTCGCCGGCACGTCGCGCAGCAGCATCGGCACCTGGTAGTAGCCGGTTTCCGGCGCGTCGGCGACGATCTGGCCCTGCGCCATCACCGGAATGCCGGCGTGCTGCGCGTCGGAGACGAAGTCCCAGACCCGCTGCTGCTGCTTGCGGCTGATCAGCGGTCCGCATTCGAGGTCCTGCTCGGCGGGGCCGACCCGCAGCGACTCGAACACCATCGCCAGCCGGTCCAGCAGCGCGTCGTACAGCGGCCGCTCGACCAGCAGCCGGCTGCCGGCCGAGCAGGTCTGCCCGGCGTTCTGCACGATGCCGCGCACCACGACCGGCACCAGCGCATCGACATCGGCGTCCGCGAACACGATCTGCGGCGACTTGCCGCCCAGCTCGAGCGTGACCGGCACATGGTTCTCGGCGGCCATCTGCGCGACCATCCTGCCGGTCTGCGGCGAGCCGGTGAACGACAGGTGGTCGATGCCGGGATGGCGCGCCAGCGCCGCGCCGGCCTCGTGCCCATAGCCCGTCACGACGTTCAGCGCGCCCTCGGGCAGGCCCACCTCGGCGGCCAGTTCCGCCACGCGCAGCAGCGACAGGCAGGCGTCCTCGGCGGGCTTGACCACGCAGGCGTTGCCGGCGGCCAGCGCCGCGCCGACGCTGCGGCCGAAGATCTGCAGCGGATAGTTCCACGGGACGATATGGCCGGTGACGCCATGCGGCTCGCGCACGGTCAGCACCGTATAGCCGTTCTGATACGGGATGGTCTGGCCGTGCAGCTTGTCGGCCGCGCCGGCGTAGAACTCGAAATAGCGGGCGATCGCGCGCGCGTCGGCGTGCGCCTGGCTCAGCGGCTTGCCGGTGTCGCGCGCCTCGAGCGCGGCCAGTTCGGCCTCGTGCTCGGCGAGCTTGCGCGCCAGATCGGTCAGCAGCCGGCCGCGCTCGGCGGCGGCCAACGCGCCCCAGGCGCCATCGAAGGCCTGGCGCGCGGCATAGACGGCGGCGTTGATATCGGTCGCGTTGCCGCGCGCAATCTCGGCGAAGGGCGCGCCGGTGGAGGGGTCGAACACCTTGATGCGCATGCCGGAATCCGGCGCCATCAGGCGGTTGGCAACGAAGTGCTGGGCGTGCATCGTCATGCTCCGGCTGAAATTCCAAGCCGGCATTATCGCCCAGCCGGACCGGGTAACCGCAACGCACGGCGCCGGCACAGGCCTGCGCAGGCCGGTTGCCGCGTGTCGTCCGCCTGTCGGTTCCGGGTCAGACCGAGCCGCTATAATGCCGGCCATCGTCAAACCTTGGCCAAATACCGGCCGAACACAGGCATCTGGAGAACCGCATGAGCTTCAATCTCGTCCCGCCGGGCAAGGACATCCCGAACGACTTCAACGTGATCATCGAGATCTCGGCCCAGAGCGATCCGGTCAAGTACGAGGCCGACAAGGAAACCGGCCTGCTGTTCGTCGACCGCTTCATCGGCACCGGCATGCGCTATCCGGCCAACTACGGCTTCATTCCGCAGACGCTGTCGGGCGACGGCGACCCGGTCGACGTGCTGGTGATCACCCCGTTCCCGATCCTGGCCGGCGCCGTGGTGCGCTGCCGCGCGCTGGGCATGCTGAAGATGACCGACGAAGCCGGCGTTGACGCCAAGCTGGTCGCGGTGCCCGTCGACAAGCTGTCGCCGGCCACGGCCTACATGAAGGGCCTGTCGGACGTGCCGCAGAACACGCTGGACCAGATCAAGCACTTCTTCGAGAACTACAAGGCGCTCGAGGCCGGCAAGTGGGTCAAGGTCGAGGGCTGGGGCGGCATCGAGGAAGCGCACAAGGAAATCACCGACGGCGTGGCCAACTACAAGAAGTAAGCGTCTGCTGTCCGGGCTGCGCGCTCCCCCGGCGCGCAGCGATCAGAACCATTGCCGCAGGCGCCGCAGCGCCGGCGGCAGACGCGGCACCGGCCTCGCCTTCGAGGTCAGGTCCGCGGCAGCGGCCGCCGTTGCGACCCGCTGCTCCGCCTTCCCTTTCATTGCTTCCCCTGCCGTTGTCCCGTGGGCGCCCATCGCGGCGGCGTTGACCGCGGCATGGACTCGGGCATGCACGGCCGGCACCGTCTGCGCCAGCGCGGCCCGCAGCGGCGCCCCGCAGGCTTGCGCGACCGCGGTCTCGCCGACCATCCCGCCTTGCTGCAACTGCCGGCGCTCGTCCGCGTCGAGCCACAGGCCGGCGTCGAGGAAGGCTCGCATCGCATCGACCCGTCCCGTCCTGCAGGCCTCGAAGATCGGCCGCTCGCCCGCGCCGTTGCGCGCCTGCGGGTCGGCGCCGCGCGACAGCAGCAGCGACACCGTGGCGGCATGGCCCGCGGCGGCGGCCGCATGCAGCGGCGTGCGCTGCTGCCGGTCGCGCTCGGCCAGGCTCGCGCCCTGTTCGAGCAGCCAGCCGATCGCCGCGCGGTTGCCGTGATAGGCGGCCTCGTTCAGCGCGCTGCGCCCATTGTCGTCGCGCGCCAAGGGGTCGGCGCCCTGGATCTTCAGCCACGCCAGCAGCGTGCGCGTGCGTTCGCCATGGTCCTCGTGCGTGGCCAGCTGCATCGGCAGGCGGCCGGCGTCAGTCGGCCTGTGCGGATCGGCGCCAAGCTTCGACAGCGATACCGCGAGCGCGAATTCGTGATGCTCGCAGGCGAGATGGAAGGCGTTGCGGCCGTCGGGGCCGGCACGGTCGACAAAGGCGCGGCGCTCGCCTTGCGGCACGGTCTGCACGACCGCCTGAACCACATCGAGCCGGCCCTCGCGGCAGGCCTGCAGCCAGCCCTGATGCAGCCCCGCATCGACCACGCCGGCATGGCGCTCGCCACGCAGCCGCGCCACCGCCTGTGCAATGCGCGCCTGCTGCTCGACCGTGGGCAGGTTCAAGGCGTCGAGCTGTTCCTTCAGCTCGCACAGCATCGCTTCGAGCGCGCTCCATTCGTGCTCGAGATCCGCGCGCAAGGCCGCCCACCGCTGCGGCGGCCCGAAGGCGAAGCGCCGGTGCACGGCCATCTCGTCGTCCAGACGTTGGCCAAAGCGCGCGACCCGGCGCGCCAGTTCGCCGGCGTCGAGCGGGACGAAGCCACTGCCGTCCTCGGCCACGACCTGCGCGGTCTTCGTATCGGGCATGCGCGCCTCGATGGTTTCGCGATAGCGGGCTGCGATCGTCGCGGCCAGCGCGTCCAGCTCGGTGAGATAGTGCTGCGTCAAAGCCTGCTGCGCCTGCTGCGTGCCGATGGCCCGTTCGGCGGTCCTTTCGGCGGCCTCGGTCTCGGCCTCGGCATCGCGCAGCAGCGTCAACTGAAGATGCAGCACCTGCGAGCGCCGGCTCAGCCATCGCTCCAGTTCCTCGATCGGTGACACCACCGGATGGTGGGCGATGGCGGCCTGCGCCATCTGCTGCGTCAGCGCGTCGGCGCGCGCGCTCAGGGCGTTGTGAGCGGATATGGACAGCATGGCGATCTCCGGCTGAGACGGGCGCAATACGGAGGTGCAATACGGGCGCGCAAGATGGGCGCGCAAGTTGGGCGCGCAATACGGGCGCGCATTACGGTTGCGCATTCCGGGCGACCCGCGCAGGGGCGACCGAATGGGGCCGAATCTAACGGCCCCGGTGTGCCGCCCTGTCGGAATTGGCATCGTCTCTGTCGCGAATGGTCAGTGCCAACTGGTTGGCGGCGATGGCATCGCCTACCGTTCGCTGCGCCGCCGGTGTCCGCAGGCCGGTGGAGCGAACGACAAACGGAGCGGGTCCCGGAGGTCCATCGCCATGTTGAGCACCGTCGGCACACGTATCGGCACGCTGGTCCAGCTCGGGGCCGGCCTGGCGCGAGACATCGAGCGCGAGATTCAGAACAACCTGCAGCGCAACGGTCAGCGCGACCCCGGGCGCGACCCCGGGCGCGACATCGAGCCGCAAGCGCTGCGCGAAGCCGTCTTCGCCGGCGACCGGCGGCGGGTCAAGGATCTGCTGGCCGGCAGGCCCGCGTTGGCACGCACCGCCGACGACGAAGGGGACGCGCCGCTGCACTGGGCCGTGCGCGCCGCGGCGCGCCACGACGCCGACGATTGGCGCGTGATCGTGACCTGCCTGCTGGAGGCGGGCGCCGATGGCACGGCCAGGAACCGGCAGGGCTTGACGCCGCTCGAGCTCGCCGCGCAGGTGCCGTACGACCCGGCCGTGCTGGGCGTGCTGCGGGCCGGCGGTCCGCGTGCGGCGCAGCGCATCGCCACCGGCGTCAGCGATGCCACCGACGCTGCCGACGCCGAGGGCCGCATCGGCGAGGGCGGCGCCGCCGACCGCGACAGCATGACGGTCCAGCAAGGCCTGCAAGGCATCGCGGCCATGCTGCGCGCGCAAGTACCACCGGCGGGTGGCGAGGCGCGGCTGCTGCGCAAGCTGTCCGCGCTGTATCGGGACGCCGATGCCGACTGCGCCAAGGCCTGCCTGTCCTGCCTGCGCCTGCTGCTGCAGCGGTACCCGGCGCTGGACCAGACCCGCCGCGACGACATGGTCGCGTTGTACGAGGCGCTGGTGCGCGTGTGGATGCGCGGCAGCCATTGGAAGGAGGGCTTTTGCTACGCACATCATGCACGGCGCCTGCTGCCCGCCGGCGGGCGCGGTGGCGCGGTACTCGATGCGGCGATCGATCGGCTCGAAGCGGCGATGGTGCGCGAGCATCTGTCGCAGTGGGCGCCGCGGGCGCAGGTGTTGCTGCGCGCCGCGCTGTTCGATCTCGGCACGCACTGCGTGTCGAAAGCCTCGCCATTGCGCATGCTCGAGCGCGCGCATTGTCTGTTCCAGGCGCTCGCGCGCATGGAATCGCTGATGGCCGTGCACGGCATGGCGCTCGCGCCGGAGGAGGACCCGCGCGAGGCCCTGCCGACACGCCAACTGTCCGACGCGATCGCCACGGCGCTGGACAGCCTGCGCCGGACCGCCAAAGGCGCCGCCGAATTCATCGAGGTCGCGCAGCGTGTGCTGCTGCTGGCGGAATCGGCCGGCGCGATCGGCTTGCATGCGCATGGCGCGGCATGGTGCGACAGCGTGGTGCGCAACGTCGTGCAGGAGGAGTGCGTAGCCGCGCTCAAGAGCTACGACTGTGGCGCGCATCGGCGGATGGCGCAGACCTTGCGCAGCAGCGCGGCGGCAGTGGCGGCACCCGCGGAGCCGCCGCGGGCGCTGTGGCGCGCGCTGCGCGACAGCCTCGATGCGTTGCGGGCGCAGGCAGCGGCCGATCTGGCGCAAGCGGAACTGCCCGAGGCAAGCGATCGCGCGGCACTGTGCGATTGGCAGACCCCGCTGCCCATCGAGGCGTTGCAGGAACGGCTGACCGCGCGCTACAGGACGCTGGTCGCGCAGATCGCGCGCGCCTGCCGGCACTGGATGCTGGCCGAACCGCCGTGCGCGTTCGCGATCGTCGGGTTGGGCTCGATGAGCCGCGGCGACATGAGTCCGTACTCGGACTTCGAGTATGCGCTGCTGCTGGCCGAGCCCGCGCCGGCCGACAGCCTCGCGCAGGCATGGTTCATCCGGTTCCGGCGGCTGTTCGACCTGGCCGTCCGCAGTCTCGGCGAAACGGCGCCGGGCGCCGATCATCCGTTGCCGGCGCCGGGCGGATTCGAGGTCGATGCGGGCGTGCGCGTGGCAGCGTCGGCGCTGGCCTGGACCGGCACGCCGGAGCAGCTTGCCGACATGCTGCGCCAGCGCAGCGCGGCCAACGCCAACGCTCATCCGGATGCGGACCAGGGCCTGCACTTCTCGCTGCTGACGCCTTGCCTTGCGCATGGCGAGCCCGCACTGATGCAGCGGCTGTCGCTGGCGATGGCCGCTGTGCTGGACGTGCCGTTGCGCGTGGACGACCCCGGGCGGCTGTGCGCGCGCGAGGATCTGGCGCTGCGCCAGCTGCAGGCCGACATGATGCGGCTCGGCGACGCGGAGACGCATCATGCCGACAGCGGCGTCGACCTCAAGCATGGCTATCGGGGACCGCTGGTGCACACGCTGACCTCGCTGTCGCTGCTGTTCGGCCGCCATGAAACGCCGCCGCGCGCGGCGCTGGAACGGCTCGATGCGCTCAAGCGATTCTCGGCACCGTTCCTGGCGGACTGGCGCTGGGCCATGGCGGTGGTACAGACGCTGCGCTGGCGGCTGCAACTGCGGGCGCACCGGCGCGAGGAACTGGCCGATGCGGCATGGAGCCAGTCGGAGCGCCGCCTGCTGCAGGCCGTGCAGGACCGCGTGGTGGGGCCGCTGCGGGCGGCGCTGTCGATGCTCGCCGGCATCGGTCAGGTACCTGCGTGGCCGGTCGGCGAGGCGGTGCGTGCGCTGCGCCGGCTCGACGACTGCGATCCGGCGCTGCATCCGCTCCTGCTCGCTGCGGCGGCCCGGCCGCCGTCGCTGGAGACAACGCGAAGTGTGGCCGCCACGCTGGCGGTGCGGCGTGCGCCGGCAGCCGAAATGCGCCGTCATTACGAGGCCGCCATGGCAGCGGTGCCGCGCGAGGACGCTATGGGGCGCTGGGGCGTCTGGCGCGATGCGCTGTGCGCGGTGCCGGGCAACGAAGGCCGGATGCGCGCGCTCGGGATCGTGCCGTGGCCCGACGGCTGGCGCGCGCAATGGGCGGAACGGCAGGCCGCCTTTCGCGGACGGCTGGACGGCTGGCTGGTCGATGGCGGGAATCAGGCAAGGGCGGCGTGGGGCGCCGCATGGGACGCCGTGCAGGTGCGTGTGCTGGCGTCGCGGGCCATCGTGGAACGCACGCTGGCGCCGGAGATCGCGCGGCAGTTGTTCGACGAGCACGGCAATGTCCTGCCGAAGCCCGCCGGCCAGCGGGCACGCATCGCGTGCTGCCGGTCCGCTTCGAGGCGGACGGACGCGAGCACGTCTATTGGGTCAAGTTCGATGCGCAGGCGGCGGGCAGCGAGGCGATCTGGCATGCGCTGGACCGCCGCCTGACCGGTGGGCGGGGCATGCCGGCCAGCGTGCCGATGCAGCTGTGCAGCGGCACGCGGATCTTCGATGTGCAGGTCATCGAGGATGTCGCTGGCCGCTCGCTGGCACAGCTGCTGCGCGAGGAGCCCACCGCGTTGCGCGCGATCCATCCCGCCTCGTTCACGCGGGCGCTGCTGCGCGAACTGGCCGGCGGGCCCGGCGAGCAGGCCGGCGATCCAGCGGACGACCATGTCGTGGTCGAGCGCGGCTCCCGGCAACTGCTGAAGCGGATCGGCAACGGGCGGGCCGCGCTGGCCGCGATGGGGCTGGCCGCACCGGGGCAGAGCACGCTGCCGGTGCGCAGCCATCTGCTGTGCCTGGACCAGATGATGCAGCCGCTCGACCTTGCGGTGCTCGAGGAGGTGGGCCGGCTGCAGCCGGACGCGGTGCTGCGCGGCTGGCTCGAGGATGCGGCACGCCTGCAGCAGGACCTTGGGGCGTTGTTTGCCGGCGCGGACGGTGCAGGAGCGAACGAGATGTGGCCGCACGCGGGCCTGGTGGGGGCGATTCCGGCCGAGGCGCTGCCGGCGCTGCGCCAGCGTGTCGAGACCATCGTCGGCATGGCCGCCCTTGCCGCGCGCCTGCGCATTGCGCCCACCGGCATCGCATGGTTGCGCAGCCTCGAGCCGGAACTGGCGGCGCCCTATGTGGCGGCGTTCGAGCGCCATCCGGTGCGCGCCAGCGAGCCGGCGGCGCCAGCCTTGCGTTTTGCCTGTCTCGACGAGGCGCTTGCCCGCCGGAACGCGAATGGACGCTATGGCGCCACGGATGCGGCCACGCATGCCGCCCGCTTCGGTCTGACGGCGATCCATCCGCGGCCCGATCCGTTGCCGTGGCGGCCCGCCGATGCGATGCAGACCGCGCCGGGCGGCACCATGTCGGCCATCCGCGCGTTGTCGCGGCTGGCCCAATCTCCCGCGCGCGATCTCGCCGCGATCGTGCTCGGCGTGCTGAGCGGACGCGATGGCGCCGCGCGGACCTTCGCCGCGCTGCCGGCGCTGGCCGGCACGCCGCTGGCCTGCCTGGATCTGAGCCCCTTCGCCGGGGCGCTGACCGACGCGCTGCTGGAGACCCTGCTGGCCGGCACCGGCGCGTCGCTGCGTCGGCTGGACCTGAGCGGCTGCTCGCGGCTGACGCCGCAGGCGCTGCGTCACGTGCAGGCGTATGCGCCGGCGTTGCGTACGCTGGACGTGCGCGCGATGCGGATGCCGGGCGACTGGATGCCGGGCGAACCGACGCTGGCCGAGCGGGCCGCCGCGCCGCTGGTCGCGCAGCCCGGCCCGCCGCAATCGCCGCTGCTGCATCTGCCCGCGCTCGAGGCGCTCGATCTGCGCGACAACGGCGCGCTGCAGACCGTGCGGCTCGACGCGCCGGCGCTACGCGTGCTGCGGCTGGACGGCTGCGCGGCGCTGCGCGAACTGCGGCTCGATGGCGCACGGCGGCTGAGCTGGCTCGACGCGCGCGGATGCATCGCGTTGCCCGAGGCGGCGCTGCGCGCGCTGGCGCGCGACAACCCCGCGCTCGACGAGGTGCAGCTCGCGGGCTGCGGCCAGCTGCGCCATGCGGCGCTGTGCGAGGCGCATCCCTGGTTGCTGGCGTGGCCATGGGACGGCTGGACCGAACGTGGCCTCGCGCGGCTGCGCGAGTCGCTGTCCCGGCCCGACGGCGGCGCCTACCGGCCGATGCCGCGCTACGTGGTCCGGCAGGTCAACGAGTGGCTGCGCGAACGCGAACGGGCGGTGCAGGCGCTGAACCGGGTCTATCGCGACGCGAGCACGCCGCGGCGGCTGCGCGAGGCCGCCGAAGCGGCGCTGCTCGGCCGCGAAAGCGTGGCCCAGCGGGAGGCGGGCCAGGCCGCCGCCACGCTGATCGGCAATGCCACCGATTCGCAGCCGGCGCTGGGCATCGCCATGCTGCTGCCGGCGCTGTCTGCTGCCGGTAGCGAGGCCAGCCGCGCCGCCGCGGCGGCCGCGCTCGGCGGCCTGATTGCCATCCCTTCGCGCGACGATGTCGCGCGGTGGGCGCAGCGCGATGCCGCGTCGCGGTAGCGGTGCGGTAGCGGTACGGTAGTGGTGCGGTAGTGGTGCGGTAGCGGTGCGGGGCCGGCCGCGCCGGGTCAATGCGGCGGCTCGTTGCTGTCCGCCGCGCGGGTGGCGGGGCCCACTGCCGCGCCAGTACCCGCCGCCGCTGTCCCCGCCTTCGCGTCCGCGCCCGTTCCAGCGCCGACGCCACGCAGGTGCGGCCGCAACACCTCCATCATCTCGATCGGCACCGGAAACACGATGGTCGAGCTCCGATCGCCGGCGACCTGCGTCAGCGTCTGCAGATAGCGCAGCTGCATCGCCTGCGGCTGCCGGGACAGCATCTGCGCCGCCTCGAGCAGCTTTTCGGAGGCCTGCAGCTCGCCCTCGGCGTGGATCACCTTGGCGCGCCGCTCGCGCTCGGCCTCGGCCTGGCGCGCAATCGCCCGCACCATCGATTCGTTCAGGTCGACATGCTTGATCTCGACGTTGGAGACCTTGATGCCCCAGGCGTCGGTCTGCGCGTCCAGCACCTTCTGGATGTCCAGGTTCAGCTTCTCGCGTTCGGACAGCATCTCGTCCAGATCGTGCTTGCCGAGCACGGCGCGCAGCGTGGTCTGCGCGAGCTGGCTGGTGGCCTCGAGAAAGTTGGCCACCTGGATGATCGCGTTCTGCGGATCGACGACGCGGAAGTAGACCACCGCGTTGACCTTGACCGAGACGTTGTCGCGCGAGATCACGTCCTGGGCCGGCACGTCCATCACCACGGTGCGCAGGTCGACCCGCACCATCTGCTGGATCACCGGCAGCACCAGCACCAGCCCCGGTCCCTTGACGCGCCAGAAGCGGCCCAGCATGAACACCACGCCGCGTTCGTACTCGCGCAGCACGCGGAAGGCGGAGAAGATCAGCAGGGCCAGCAGGATGACGAGGGTGCCGGCGCTGAGGCTGAAGATCATGGTCGGTCTCCTTGTGGGGACGTGGGTGTCGTGGGCGACGTGGAAGAGGGCGGCGGTGGCCGCGCGGGCGATTCGTCCATGGGCACACCGTCGGCCGGCTCGACGTCGAGCACCAGCCCCTGGCGGCCGGTCACGCGCACGGCCTGGCCGGTCTGCAGCGGCGCCGCGCTGCGCACGCGCCAGCGTTCGCCCTGCACCTCGGCCCAGCCGTCATCGATGATGCGGCCGGCATTGCCGACCACGCGGGTGTCGGCGATCACCGCCGGCTGGCGGCGCGCGCGCACGGCGGCGGCAGACACGCCGAAGCTGAGCGCGGCGGCGGCCAGCGACAGCGTGCCGATCATCCACAGCGGCACGCCGAAGCCCGGGATGTCGGTGTCGATCAGCATCACGGCGCCCAGCGCGAACGCGACGATGCCGCCCAGGCCGAGCGCGCCGAAGCTCGGCAGGAAGGCCTCGGCGACCATGCAGCCGATGCCGAGCGCGATCAGCGCCAGCCCGGCGTAGTTGATCGGCAGCATCTGCAGCGCGAACAGCGCCAGCAGCAGGCAGATCGCGCCGGCCACGCCGGGCAGCACCATGCCGGGCGTGGAGAACTCGAAGATCAGCCCGTAGATGCCGATCATCATCAGGATCAGCGCGACGCTCGGTTCGGTCAGCACGGCCAGCAGCCGGTAGCGCCAGTCGGGTTCGAGCTCGACCACGCTGGCCTGCGCGGTGCGCAGCGTGCGCGACGCGCCGGCCGCGACCACGGCGCGCCCGTCGACCGCGCGCAGCAGCGCCGGCACGTCGGGCGCGATCAGGTCGACCACGCGCTGCGCCGCGGCCTCGTCGGCCGACAGGCTGACCGCCTCGCGCACCGCGCGCTCGGCCCATTCGGCATTGCGCCCGCGCAGCTGCGCCAGGCCGCGGATATAGGCGGCGGCATCGTGCAGTTGCTTGCGCTCGAGGGTGTCGAGCCTGTCGTCGTCCCTGCTGTCCTTGTCCTTGCGCTCCGAGGCGGCGCCGGCCGGCGCGCTGGCGGCGCCCGCGGAAGCCGGACCGCGGTCGGCCGGCCGCTCGGCGCGCTGGCGCCGCTCCAGCTCCCGTTCCCGCTCTCGCTCCGGACCGCCGATGCCGAGCCGCACCGGGCTGGCCGCGCCCAGATTGGTGCCCGGCGCCATCGCGGCCAGATGGCTCGCGTACAGGATGTAGGTGCCGGCGCTGGCGGCGCGGGCCCCGCCCGGATAGACATAGCCGAGCACCGGTACCGGGCTGGCCAGGATGTCCTGGATGATCTGCCGCATCGACGGGTCCAGGCCGCCGGGCGTGTCCATCTCCAGCACGATCAACTGGGCGCCGGCCTGGCGCGCCTGCTCGAAGCCGCGCCGCACGAAGCTGGCGCTGGCCGGGCCCACCGCGCCCTTGAGCGGAATCAGGTAGACCGGCGCGGCCGCCGCGGGCTGCGCGCGCGCACGGTCCGCCGTGCCGCCGGGCTGGGCCAGGGCCAGCGTCATGCCGACAATCAGCAGCAGGACGGCGGCGAGCCGCCGCGCGAAGCTTGCCTGGGCGTTCATGGGTCTGCGCTCGCGAAAGGCGAAAGGGGGGAGGGCCGGACATGGCGGTCACAGCCGTCCGAGGCACGTCGCGACCCGATTCCAGTGTAGGCGACACGACACCGCTTGCCCGGGACGGTGGCGTGGTCTTCGGGGCGGCGCCGTCGCGCCTTGCCGGCTGCGGGTACGATGGCGGGGTTGCCGACGCGCCAGAACGGAGAATCCGCATCGTGTCAGTCTCGCCCTCCCGCAATCCCGAGCTGGTCCACGGCGCGCTCGCCGGCAGCGAAGCCGGTCGCCCCGGCGCCTGGGCGGTCGCGCTCGGCGGCCTGGTCTCGCTGGCCGTCGCCATGGGCATCGGCCGCTTCGCCTTCACCCCCTTGCTGCCGATGATGCTGCACGACGGCAGCGTGACGCTGCACCAGGGCGGCTGGATCGCGACCTGGAACTACATCGGCTATTTCGCCGGCGCGCTGGCCTGCCTGCTGATCCGGCCCGATGCGGCGCGCATGGTGCGCTGGGGGCTGGCCGCCACCGTCGCGCTGACGCTGGCGATGGCGCTGCCGCTGGGCATGCTGTCGTGGTCGCTGTGGCGCGCCGCGGCCGGCGTCGCCAGCGCCTTCGTGCTGGTCTATACCGCGGCCTGGTGCATGCAGCGGCTGGCCGAGGCCGGCAAGCCGGCGCTCGGCGGCCTGATCTTCTGCGGACCGGGCATCGGCATCGTCGCCACCGGGGTATCGGCCTTCGGCATGGTCGGCATGGACTGGAGCGCGGCGTGGGGCTGGATCGCGTTCGGCGTGCTGGCGCTGCTGCTGGTCGCGGCCGTATGGCGCATCTTCCGGCCCGACGCGGCGCCCCGGGCCGGGGCGGCGCCGGCCTCGGCCACCGCCGCACCGGCCCGGATGGCGGCGATGTCGGGCGAGGCGTGGGCGCTGACCGTGGCCTACGGGCTGGCCGGCTTCGGCTACATCATCACCGCGACCTTCCTGCCGGTGATCGCGCGCGAGGCGATGCCCGGCTCACTGTGGGCGGACCTGTTCTGGCCGCTGTTCGGCGCCGCGGTGGCGCTCGGCGCGCTGACGGCCGTGCGCATCGGCGTGCGGCACGACAACCGCGTGCTGCTGGCGCTGGCCTATGGCATGCAGGCGACGGGCGTGGCAATCGCGGCGGTGTGGCCGACGCTGGCCGGCTTCGCGCTGAGCAGCCTGCTGGCCGGCTTGCCGTTCACCGCGCTGGTGCTGTTCGCCATGCACGAGGCGCGCCGGCTTGCCGGCGACCAGGCGCCGCGGCTGATCGGCCTGATGACCGCGGCCTACGGGCTCGGGCAGATCGTCGGGCCGCCGTTCGCGACCGCGCTGGTGGCCCGCACCGGCGGCTTTGCCGCGTCGCTGGCTGGAGCGGCACTGGCGCTGCTGGTCGGCGCGCTGATCTACCTGTGGCTGCGCCGGATCGCGCCGCTGCCGTCCGCCGCGGCGCCGCACGCCTGAGCCGGTCACCTGAGCCGGCTGGGGCGGTCCACGCGCCCGCGCGCTTCGGCTACAGTATCGCCTTCGCCGTCATCGGCGGCCGGCTTCCGGGCCGGCATCGCCGAACGCGCAAGGAGCCATCGATGTCCTTCGCCCTGCAACCCGCCCGCGCCACCGGCGCTTCCGCCAACGCTCCGGCCACCATGTCCGAAGCGGAGCGCACCATGCGCGTCGACCTCGCCGCGGCGTATCGGCTATGCGCGCAGGCCGGCTGGGACGACCTGATCTACACGCATATCTCGGCCACGGTGCCGGGCGAGCCGGACCACTTCCTGATCAATCCGTTCGGCCATGCGTTCGACGAGATCCGCGCATCGGACCTGGTCAAGATCAACGGGCGCGGCGAGGTCGTCGGCGACAGCCCGCATCCGGTCAACGTCACCGGGTTTGCGTTGCATGCGGCCGTGCACGCGGCGCGTCCGGACGCGGTCTGCGTGATGCACCTGCACAATACCGCGGGCGTCGCGGTATCGGCCCAGGCCGACGGGCTGCTGCCGCTGTCGCAGCATGCGATGCGCTTCCACGGCCGGCTCGCCTATCACGACTACGAGGGCCTGGCCTTCACGCCGGCCGAAGGCGCGCGGCTGACCGCCTCGCTGGGCGGCCATCCCGCGATGCTGCTGCGCAACCACGGCACCCTGACGGTCGGCCGTACCGTGGCCGAGGCCTATGTGCTGATGGCCACGCTGATCAAGGCCTGCGAAATCCAGCTCGGCGCGCTGACCGCGACGCGCGTGGTGCTGCCCACGGTCGAGGTCGCGACGCGGACCTCGGCGCAGCTCGACGACGGCGGCGCCGTCGAGGGCGCGCTGGAATGGCCGTCGCTGCTGCGCAAACTCGATAAAATCGATCCTTCCTATCGGGACTGACGGCCGCGGCCGCATCAGTCTGCGCACCATCCATCGATAACAACAGGAGCCATCCATGCCGACTTTCCACGTAGAGATGTTCGAGGGCCGCACCGTCGAGCAGAAGCGCAAGTTCGTCGAGGAAGTGACCCGTGTCACCTGCGAAACCCTCGGCTGTTCGGCCGGCGCGGTCGACATCATCATCACCGACGTCAAGCGCGAGAACTGGGCCACCGGCGGCGAGCTGTGGGCCGACAAGAAGTAACACGCGCAATCCTCGGCATCCTCGCCATCCTCGTTCCTTTCCCCGGGCATCCACGAACCGGCGCCTCGCGCCCCTGTACGGAACCGTCATGCAGCATTTCGCCTCGGACAACTACGCCGGCTTCTGCCCGGAATCGCTGAAGTACTTCCTCGAAGCCAACGGCAGCGGGCACGAGCAGGCCTACGGCGACGATTCGTGGACGCAGAAGGTCTGCGATCGGATCCGCGACCTGTTCCAGACCGACTGCGAAGTGTTCTTCGTGTTCAACGGCACCGCGGCCAATTCGCTGGCGCTGTCGGCACTGTGCCAGTCGTACCACTCGGTGATCTGCCACGAGCTGGCGCATATCGAGACCGACGAATGCGGCGGGCCGGAGTTCTTCTCCAACGGCTCGAAGCTGCTGACCGCGCCCGGCATGAACGGCAAGCTGACGCCGGACGCGGTCGAGGCGCTGGTCACGCGCCGCAACGACATCCACTATCCGAAGCCCAAGGTGGTATCGCTGACGCAATCGACCGAGGTCGGCACCGTCTATACCGTCGAGGAAGTGCGCGCGATCTCAGCGATCGCCAAGCGGCGGCAATTGCGGGTGCATATGGACGGCGCGCGCTTCGCGAACGCGGTGGCGTCGCTTGGCGTGCATCCGTCCGAGATCACCTGGCGCGCCGGCGTCGACGTGCTGTGTTTCGGCGGCACCAAGAACGGCCTGCCGGTCGGCGAGGCGGTGGTGTTCTTCGACCGCAAGCTGGCCGAGGACTTTGCCTACCGCGTCAAGCAGGCCGGCCAGCTGGCCTCGAAGATGCGCTTCATCTCGGCGCCGTGGCTGGGCCTGCTGGAGAACGACGTGTGGCTGGCCAACGCGCGCCATGCCAATGCGATGGCGCAGCTGCTGCACGATCGCATCGCCAGCATTCCGGGCGTGCGGATCATGTTCCCGACCCAGGCCAATGCCGTGTTCGCCGAGCTGCCGCTGCCGGCGATCGAGGCGCTGCGCGCGCGCGGCTGGCGCTTCTATACGTTCATCGGCGCCGGCGGCTGCCGCTTCATGTGCTCGTGGGATCTGCAGCCCGAGACCGTCGAGGCGCTGGCGGCGGACATGCGGGCGGTCTGCGCCGCATGATCGCCGCCTGAATCCGGCGCCTCGCGCCATCGAACAGCCATCAGCGCAAACCGCAAACAGGAATCGAGCCATGCCCTCCTATCGCTACTGTCCCCATTGCGGCACGCCGCTGATGGCGCTGCCGATGTCCGGGCGCGAACGCATGGCCTGCGTGCAGGACGATTGCCATTTCGTCCAGTGGGACAACCCGCTGCCGGTGCTGGCCGCGGTCGTCGAGTACGAGGGCAAGCTGCTGCTGGCGCGCAATGCCGCGTGGCCGGCGTCGATGTACGCGCTGGTCACCGGTTTTCTGGAGCGCGACGAGACGCCGGAGGCCGGCGTGGCGCGCGAGCTGAAGGAAGAGACCAATCTCGACGCGCAGTCGGTGTCGCTGATCGGCGTCTACGAATTCATGCGCAAGAACGAGCTGATCATCGCCTACCACGTGCGTGCCACCGGCACCATCGCGCTGTCCGAGGAACTGGCCGACTACAAGCTGGTGGCCCCCGAAAAGATGCGGATCTGGAATGCCGGCACCGGCTTCGCGGTGGCCGACTGGCTGGCCGCGCGCGGCTATCCGGTGCGCTTCTTCGACCGCCAGACCGGCGAGGACATCCCCGACCCGCGCGAAGCCGCCCGGGCGGCGGGGGCGGGCGCGACGCTACAATACCGGCCATGAAGCCTCACGGAAGGCTTGCCGACATCGCCCATACCAAGGAAGCAAGGAAGAGACCATGGAGTTCCAGAAGGAAGTGGACGCGCGCGGGCTGAACTGCCCGCTGCCGATTTTGCGGACCAAGAAGGCGCTGGCCGATATGGCGAGCGGAGAAGTGCTGAAGGTGCTGGCCACCGATCCCGGCGCGACCCGCGACTTCCAGGCCTTCGCCAAGCAGACCGGCAACGAACTGCTGTCGCACCAGGAGGTCGACAAGGTCTTCGTGTTCTACATGAAGCGCCGGTAAGCAGACCGCGTTGCAGACGACAAAGCCGCCCTCGGGCGGCTTTTGTTTTGCCATTCGACGGCCCAGGTCACCTGGCCTTTGCCTGGCCATCCTCGAAGCCCGCCGACGGAAATGCGGCGCGCATGGCGCCCACGAACAATTCCGCTTGGCCAACGAGTTCCGCGGCGTCGGCCAGTTCGACCGAGTTGCTCTTGTAGTCGGCCACCAAGCGGACTTCCTCGGCCCGTTTCAGCAAACGCCCCATCTCCTTCGGTATCGGCCCATGCTTGATCAGGTGCTCGCCGAAGGCCTTGATCAGACCGCTGTGCGTTTTGCCGATGTCGGCCCTTACCGCGGCGCCGGAGGCCAGCAGCGCGGCTCGAGCTGCGTCGAACATGGCGTAGTAGGCGCGGTTGCATGCTCCGTCCATGTCGCCCAGCTCCAGCAGCGCGCGGGCCGATGCGCAGGCACGATCTGCCTTTGCCATCAATGTGGCAGGCGTCAGTTTTCCGTTCACAGGCGGACACCTTCGGCCGCGATGTTCCGCAGCAGGGCCGGATTGTCGTACGCCTCAGGATGCTCCCACTCGTCCAGCCAGACCGGTAACGGCGAAATATTGACGCCCGTTTCGAGCAGGACATCGAAGGCCACGTCCGCCATCGCCAGTTTGGTTGGCAGAAATCGTTGATGTTCGCCGGCGAGAAGAACGGCTACATCGGCATCGCTGTCCGGGCGGTGCGTGCCACGTGCGCGGCTGCCGTACACGATGGCGCCCGCGGTCGGATAACGGCGGGATATCAGGCGCAGGAAGTGCCGGACGGCGGCTTCGGTGTCATGGTCGAGGCGATTCACGAGGGGCTCCCACGGCAAATACTGCTCGCATACCGCAGCCATGATAGTGCAATGCCATCCGCTGGACCATATGGCCCATGGGTGGGGCGACAGCATGCGCTGCCGCCCTTGCGCGTCCCTTGTGCCACGGCGGCCGGGACAACGCTGACTTGCGATTCGTTCAGATCCGCTCGCGCAGATAGCTGCCGAACTCGTCGCGGACCTCGGGATGCTTCAGCGCGAATTCGACCATCGCCTTCAGGTAGCCGAGCTTGCTGCCGCAGTCGTAGCGCACGCCCTGGTAGCGGTAGGCCAGCACCTGTTCCTGGCCCAGCAGCGACTGGATCGCGTCGGTCAGCTGGAATTCGCCGCCGGCGCCGGGCTTCAGGTTGCGGATATGTTCGAAGATGCGCGGCGTCAGGATGTAGCGGCCGACCACGCCCAGGTTCGACGGTGCCACTTCCGGATCCGGCTTCTCGACGATGCCGGCGACCTTGATCACGCCTTCGTCCCACTCGCGGCCGTCGACCACGCCGTAAGATTTACTTTGCTCGGGTGCAATTTCTTCCACACCGAGGATCGAGCAGTTGTAATGGTTGTAGAGGTCGACCATCTGCTTCATCACCGGCGGCTGGCCGTCGAGCAGGTCGTCGGCCAGCATCACGGCGAACGGGGTGTCGCCGACCAGCTTCTCGGCGCACAGCACCGCATGGCCCAGACCGAGCGCCTCGGGCTGGCGCACATAGAAGCATTCCACATGCGACGGCTTGATCGAGCGGACGACCTCGAGCAGTGCCTGCTTGTTCTTCGCCTCCAGCTCGACCTCGAGCTCGTAGGCCTTGTCGAAATGGTCCTCGATCGCACGCTTGGAGCGGCCCGTCACGAAGATCATCTCCGTGATGCCGGCAGCCATCGCCTCTTCGACCGCATACTGGATCAGCGGCTTGTCCACCACGGGCAGCATTTCCTTGGGGCTCGCCTTGGTAGCGGGCAGGAAACGGGTGCCGAGCCCGGCTACCGGGAATACGGCCTTGGTGACGCGGGTTTCCATAAAAGAGGCTCCTTCTCAGTTTTGATGTCGTCAACCTTGCCTCAAAGCAAGGCGCATGCCCTGAACCACGTTGCCGGCCTCGAGGCCGCCCGGACACCGACATCGAGATCGCCGCCGACGCCGTCACCGGCGCAGGCGGCCAACCTCATGCCGGTAGCCGTTGCAACTGGTCCTGCAGCTTGGCCAGCGTCTGCTCGAAGTCGGCCAGCCGCTGGTTTTCCTGTTCGACCACCGCGGCCGGCGCCTTGGCCACGAAGCTCTCATTGGCCAGCTTGCCGCGGGCCTTGGCGATCTCGCCGCCGATGCGCTGGATCTCCTTGCCCAGACGGACGCGTTCGGCGGCAATGTCGATCTCGATCTTCAGCAGCAGATGACTGCCGCCGACGATGGCGACCGGTGCACCGGCGCCTTCGGTCATCAAGGTCTGCTCGTCTTCGAAGACGCGAACCTCGGAAAGTTTCGCCAGCGCCTGGATATAGTCCTTCGCCGCGTGCAGGAACGTGTTGTCGCCGTGCGCGTACAGCGGGATCCGCTGCGCCGGCGAGATGTTCATTTCGCCGCGCAGATTGCGGCAGGCATCGACCATCGCCTTGAGCTGCGCGACCCAGGCCTCGGCCGTTTCGTCGATCTTCGCGGCGGCCGCCAGCGGGTAGGGCTGCAGCGCGATCGATTCGCTGCCGTCGCCCTTGCCGCGGCCGGCCAGCGGACCGACCTTCTGCCACAGTTCCTCGGTGATGAACGGGATGATCGGATGGGCGAGCCGCAGCACGGTCTCGAGCACGCGCAGCAGCGTGCGGCGCGTGGCGCGCTGCTGCGCCGGCGTGCCGTTCTGGATCTGCACCTTGGCCAGCTCCAGATACCAGTCGCAGTACTCGTCCCAGACGAACTTGTAGATCGCGTTGGCGATATTGTCGAAGCGGTATTCGGCGAAGCCCTTGTCGACCTCGGCCTCGACCCGCTGCAGCAGCGACACGATCCAGCGGTCGGCCTGCGAGAAGTCCAGATAGCCGTCCGGGCCGCAGTCCTGGTTGCACGGTCCCATGCCGCAGTCGTGCCCCTCGGTGTTCATCAGCACGAAGCGGGTCGCGTTCCACAGCTTGTTGCAGAAGTTGCGGTAGCCCTCGCAGCGGCCGGTGTCGAAGTTGACGTTGCGGCCCAGCGTGGCCAGCGAGGCGAAGGTGAAGCGCAGCGCGTCGGCGCCGAAGGCCGGAATGCCGTTGGGGAATTCCTTCTTCGTCTTGGCCTCGATCTTCGGCGCATCCTTGGGCCGGCGCAGGCCGGTGGTGCGCTTCTTCAGCAGTTCGGGCAGCTCGATGCCGTCGATCAGGTCGACCGGGTCGAGCGTGTTGCCCTCGGACTTGCTCATCTTCTTGCCTTCGAAGTCGCGCACCAGGCCGTGCACGTACACGTCCTTGAACGGGACCTGGCCGGTGAAGTGCTTGGTCATCATGACCATGCGCGCGACCCAGAAGAAGATGATGTCGTAGCCGGTGACCAGCACCGACGACGGCAGGAAGTGCTGCAGCTCGGGCGTCTGCTCGGGCCAGCCCAGCGAGGAGAACGGCACCAGCGCCGACGAGAACCAGGTGTCGAGCACGTCCTCGTCGCGGCGCAGCGTTCCTTCGAAGCCGGCCGCCCGCGCCTGCGCGCGCGCTTCCTCTTCGGTGCGCGCGACATAGCAGTTGCCGGCCTCGTCGTACCAGGCCGGGATCTGGTGGCCCCACCACAGCTGGCGCGAGATGCACCAGTCCTGGATATTGGCCAGCCACTGGTTGTAGGTGCTGACCCAGTTTTCGGGGATCAGGCGGATCTCGCCGCTCTGCACGGCATCGAGCGCGACCTCGGCGATCGAGCGGCCGGGGTAGAAGGTGCCCTCGGGCGCCGGCTTGCTCATCGCGACGAACCACTGGTCGGTCAGCATCGGCTCGATCACGCTGCCGGTGCGCTCGCTCTTGGGCGTCATCAGCTTGTGCTTCTTGACCTCGGCCAGCAGGCCCTGGGCGTCGAGGTCGGCGACGATGCGGCGGCGCGCCTCGAAACGGTCCAGGCCGACGTATTGCGCCGGCGCGTTGTCGGCGATCTTCGCGTCGAGCGTCAGCACGGACAGCTGCGGCAGCTGGTGGCGCAGGCCCACCGCATAGTCGTTGAAGTCATGGCCCGGCGTGACCTTGACCACGCCGGTACCGAACTCGCGGTCGACGTAGTCGTCGGCGATCACCGGGATCTCGCGATCGGTCAGCGGCAGTTTGGCCATCTTGCCGATCAGGTGCGCGTAGCGCTCGTCCTCGGGATGGACCATCAGCGCGACGTCGCCCAGCATCGTTTCCGGACGCGTGGTGGCGACCGTCAGATGGGTCAGGCCGGTGCGCGTGTCCGCCTCGACCAGCGGATAGCGGATATGCCAGAGCGAGCCTTCCTCCTCGACGCTCTCGACCTCCAGATCCGACACGGCGGTGCCCAGCACCGGGTCCCAGTTGACCAGCCGCTTGCCCCGGTAGATCAGCCCCTGCTCGTGCAGCCGCACGAACACTTCGGTGACCACGCGCGACATCTTCGGGTCCATCGTGAAATATTCGCGGCTCCAGTCGATCGACGCGCCCATGCGCCGCACCTGCCGCGTGATGGTCGAGCCCGACTCCTCCTTCCAGGCCCATACCTTCTCGACGAAGGCCTCGCGGCCGAGGTCGTGCCGCGAGACGCCCTGCGCGTCGAGCTGGCGCTCGACCACGATCTGCGTGGCGATGCCGGCGTGGTCGGTGCCCGGCACCCACAGCGTGTTGGCGCCCCGCATGCGCGCGTGGCGCGCCAGGCCGTCCATGATGGTCTGGTTGAACGCGTGTCCCATGTGCAGCGTGCCGGTGACGTTGGGCGGCGGCAGCTGGATGGCGAAATCGGGCCGGTCCGGGTCGAGGGTGGGCTTGGCGATGCCCCGTTTTTCCCACTCGGGGCCCCATTTGGCCTCGATGGCGGCGGGTTCGAAGCTCTTGGCTAGGGACTGGTCTTGGGCGGTCATGCTGGGATGTCGATCGATGCGTGAAGGCCGTGCGAGCCGGTGCGGCTCTTGCGGTCTGGTGCGCGCCTGCAGGGCGCGGCCAAAGGGAGACAAGCCCTAAATTATAGGGGAGCCCGCTCGGTGACGCCCAAAATGCCCATGCGGGGCGCGCCTGCCCGCCGCGCGCCGCCTCGTATCCACCGCAGGACGAACCGCAGTATGGCGGCTTCGCGGCGGCCGATGCGTTCGCTAGAGCACGGTCGCGGCACGCCGCGGGGCCTATCGTCTGCGTTGGGGGCTCGGGCAGGGGACGCCGCATGGCGGTCCGGGCGGGTTGCCGGGGCGCGGGCGGGCCCGGCGGTGCAGTCGGCCGACGGCCGGGTCGTGGACATGAACCAGAACGAAAACGAACACAATCAGGGAGGCGCCGCCGGCCACAGCCTGGCGCCGCTGCTGCTGCGCCTGCGCCGGGCTCCGGTGCGGGCGCGCGGCCGGGTCACCTTCGAACGCATTCTCGATACCACCGCGTCGCTGCTGGACGAGGTCGGCGTCGAGCGAATCACCACCAATCTGATCGCCAGCCGCGCGGGCATCAATATCGCCACGCTGTACAAGTACTTTCCGAACAAGCTGTCGGTCATCAACGCGCTGTTCGAGCACCAGATGCGCCAGCGCGCCGCCGATTCGCTGTCGGTGCTGCCGTCGGCGGGGACGGTGGCGGACTGGCGCGCCGTGGTCGATGCGGTGTTCGACCAGGTGCGCAGCGCGCGCAGCCGCCAGCCGGGCAGCATCGCGCTGCGCCGGGCGATGCAGTCGTCGCCGGAACTGCGCCGGATCCACGATGCCACCAGCCGCGAGGTCGCCGAACTGCTGGCGCGCTGGCTGATGCAGAACCAGCAGGTGGCCGAGGACGACGCACGGCTGACCGCGCGCTGCGCGATCGAGGTGCTGACCGCGCTGATGGACCTGGGCGAGGGCGAGGACGAGGCCGTGCGCGAGCGCATCCACGGCGAGGCCCGGCGCCTGTTGAAGGCCTGCCTGGCGCCGTGCTTCGAGCCGCGGGAGCGCGACGGCGCCGCGGTGCCATAGGGCACAGGGCAGGGCCGGGGCCGGCGCGACGGGCAGGGGACCCGAGGGTCCGGGGAAGGTCGCGCCGTTATAATGGCCCGATTCCTCAAGGCCCCTCCCGATGTCCGACCTGCTTGCCAATCTGAACGCCGAACAACTTGCCGCCGTCACGCTGCCGGACGAACCGGCGCTGATCCTGGCGGGCGCGGGCAGCGGCAAGACGCGGGTGCTGACCACGCGCATCGCGTGGCTGATCCAGAACGGCCGGGTGTCGCCTGCGGGCATCCTGGCGGTGACCTTCACCAACAAGGCCGCCAAGGAGATGCAGACGCGGCTGTCGTCGATGCTGCCGATCAATACGCGCGGCATGTGGATCGGCACCTTCCACGGGCTGTGCAACCGCATGCTGCGCGCGCATTTCCGCGATGCCGGCCTGCCGCAGACCTTCTCGATCCTCGACAGCCAGGACCAGCTGTCCGCGCTCAAGCGCCTGCTGAAGTCGCTGAACGTAGACGACGAGAAGTACCCGGCCAAGAACCTGCAGTACTTCATCAACAGCGCGAAGGAGCAGGGCCTGCGCGCGGCCGACGTCGAGGCCAACGACGACTTCAACCGCCGCTTCGTCGATCTGTATGCCGCCTACGACGAGCAGTGCCAGCGCGAGGGCGTGGTCGATTTCGCCGAGCTGCTGCTGCGCTGCTACGAGCTGCTGCGCTACAACGACGCGATCCGCCAGCACTATCAGCACCGCTTCCGCCACGTGCTGGTCGACGAGTTCCAGGACACCAACGTGCTGCAGTACCAGTGGCTGAAGCTGCTGGCGGGCTTCGGCACCGGCAATGCCGCGGCGGTGTTCGCGGTCGGCGACGACGACCAGAGCATCTACGCGTTCCGCGGCGCCAATGTCGGCAACATGCGCGACTTCGAGCACGAATTCCGCGTGCGCCATCTGATCAAGCTCGAGCAGAACTACCGCTCGCACGGCCATATCCTCGACTCGGCCAACCACCTGATCGCCCACAATGCGCGCCGGCTCGGCAAGAACCTGCGTACCGACGCGGGCCATGGCGAGCCGGTGCGGGTGTTCCAGGCCGGCACCGACGGGCAGGAGGCCAGCTGGCTGGTCGAGGAGATCCGCGACCAGATCGCGCAGGGGGCCAGCCGCGCGGAGATCGCGATCCTCTATCGCAGCAACGCGCAGTCGCGCGTGATCGAGCACGCGCTGTTCTCGTCCGGCATTCCGTACCGCGTCTATGGCGGCCTGCGCTTCTTCGAGCGAGCCGAGGTCAAGCACGCGCTGGCCTATCTGCAGCTGCTGGAGAATCCGCGCAACGACGCCGCCTTCGCCCGTGTGGTCAACTTCCCGGCCCGCGGCATCGGCGCGCGCTCGATCGAGTCGCTGCAGGACGCCGCGCGGCAGTACAACTGCGCGCTGTCGGAGGCGGTCGCCTATGTCGCCGGCGCGGCCGGCGGCAAGCTGGCGTCGTTCGTCCGGCTGATCGACCAGATGCGCTTCGAGACCCGGCAGATGACGCTGGCCGAGACCGTCGAATACGTGATCAATACCAGCGGGCTGATCACGCATTACCAGGCCGAGAAGGAAGGCCAGGACCGCATCGAGAACCTGCGCGAACTGGTGACCGCGGCGCAGGCCTTCGTGGTCGAGGAGGGCTACGGCCTCGACGCGCCGGCCAACGCGATCCCGGTCAGCCGCCGGCAGAGCCTCGATCGTCCGCTGCCCGCGCTGGCCGAGGGCGACCAGGAGCAGCAGGTGCTGGACCCCGAGGCGCTGCCCGAGGTGATGACGCCGCTGGTCGCCTTCCTGACCCACGCGTCGCTGGAGGCCGGCGACAACCAGGCCCAGGCCGGCCAGGACGCGGTGCAGATGATGACCGTGCACGCGGCCAAGGGCCTCGAATTCAATGTGGTGTTCATCACCGGACTCGAAGAAGGGCTGTTCCCGCACGAGAACAGCATGCTCGACGCCGATGGCCTCGAGGAAGAGCGCCGGCTGATGTACGTGGCGATCACGCGGGCGCGCGAGCGGCTGTATCTGTCGTTCGCGCAGAGCCGCGTGCTGCATGGCCAGGTGCGCTACCACATCCGCTCGCGCTTCTTCGACGAGTTGCCCGAGGGCGCGCTGAAGTGGCTGACGCCGCCGGCGCAGAGCTACGGCGCGCAGCGGCGCCAGTCATCGGAAAGCGCGTGGGGCCGCGACTGGTACAAGCGCGCCGAGGACGTGCCCTATACCGGCAGCCGCTCGACCGGCGGCATGGACACCGGCAACGGCTACGCCGACCAGAAGCGGCAGGCCGAATCGGGCTGGCGCATCGGCCAGCAGGTCTTCCACAACAAGTTCGGCGAGGGCGTGATCAAGGCGCTGGAAGGCGAGGGCGCCGACGCGCGCGCCAACATCGAATTCAAGCGCCACGGCGCCAAGTGGCTGGCGCTGTCGGTGGCGAAGCTGGACGCGATCGATTGAGATGGGGGCGGGCGGGCGTCGCTTGCCCTCTCCCCCGGCTCCTCTCCGCGCAAGCGGGAGAGGGGAGCAAGCATGAGGTCTCCGAAAATCCGCGGGCGTTGAGTTTGCCCCTGGTGTTCCCCCTCTCCCCCTCAGGGGGAGAGGGCTGGGGAGAGGGGGTGGTTTCAGCGAAAGTCAGGCGGCCGCCTCGCCGTTCCCCTCCGGCGGCGCGATATTGAAGCAGCCGCGATAGGTCGCGTAGAACGAGCAGTACAGGACCGCCAGCATCAGCAGCGAATACGGCGTGACGAGGAACGACAGCACGCCCTCGGCGCCGAAGGCGCTGAAGATCGCCTCCAGGAAGAACGGCACCGCCACCAGCAGCAGCGCGAACAGCAGCGCATAGGTGAAGAAGGCTCCGCGGTTGCGCCAGCAGGCGGTCCAGCTGAAGAACAGCGCCTTGACCGGCGGCACGTTGTGCCAGGCGGCCAGCAGCGGCGCGAACCAGAACAACATCGCGATCGGCGTGTACAGCGCCGCACCGATCAGCAGCGCGTAATACAGCTGGCGGATCGCCTCCTCGGTCGGCGGCTCTTCCTTGAGCAGCACCGGCAGCAGCGCGCGCATGTCGACCAGCGTACCCGCGATCAGGCTGAGCACGAACACCAGTCCCGCATAGATGCCGCCCAGCATCAGCAGATGGCGCGCGGCCTGCTTGCCGTTGCTGCGAAAGCCGGCCAGCAGCACGGTGGGCATGACCTTGCGGTTCTGGATCACCTCGCGGCACGCGGTCATGATGCCGACCGACAGGCCAGGCGTCAGCACCAGCAGCGCGACGATGCCGATCAGCGGAATGAAGATCGCGATCTGCGCGGCGATCAGATAAATGAACAGCAGCATCAGGAAGGTCAGCGGGTTCTTGCGGAACAGCCACAGACCCTGGCGAAACCAGACGTAGCCTTCCTTGGCGGGAACTTCCAGTAGTTGCATGACGAATCGGGTCCGAATCAGGTGCGGCAATCAGGTGCGACAAGCGGGGCTGCCATCGGCGGCGCCCGTCAGGTCCAGGGGAGCGCGGTGGCGGCGATGCGCCGGCGCAGGATGCGTTCGAAGTGGGTCGGGTCGTGCGGCTGCAGCATGTCGGCCTCGCGCGGCAGGTGGTAGTCCCACAGCCGCGAGACCCAGAACCGCAGCGCGCCGGCGCGCAGCATGTGCTGCCAGTGCGCGGCCTCGACCGCGTCCAGCGGTCTGACCGCATGATAAGCCCGCAGCAGCGCCGTCGCGCGCGGCGCATCCAGTTCGCCGCTGGCCAGGTCGATGCACCAGTCGTTGACGGTCACGGCCAGGTCGAACAGCCACTTGTCGTCGCCGGCGAAGTAGAAATCGAAGAAGCCGCCCAGCCGCGACTGGCCGTTGCCGGCGTCCTCGAACAGCACGTTGTCGCGGAACAGGTCGCAATGGCAGGGGCCGCCCGGCAGCGCCGCATAGTCGGCGCCGCCGAAGAACGCGCCCTGGAACGCGAGTTCGTCCTGCAGCAGCGCGCGCTGGCTGTCGTCGAGGAAGGGCAGGATCTCGCCCTCGGTCTCGCGCCACCACGCGAGGCTGCGCAGGTTCGGCTGCTGGCGCGGATAGCCGCGGCCCGCCAGGTGCATGCGCGCCAGCATGTCGCCGACCTCGGCGCATTGCTGCGCGTTCGGCGACAGCTGCGAGCTGCCCGGCAGCCGCGTGACGATGGTGGCGGGCTTGCCCTTGAGCGCGCGCAGGATCTCGCCGTCCTTGCCCGGCATCGGCGCCGGTACGCGGATGCCGCGCTCGGCCAGATGCGCCATCAGGTGCAGGTAGTACGGCAGCTGTTCGAAGCGCAGGCGCTCGAAGATGGTCAGCACGTAGTCGCGCGTCTGGCCGTCTTGCTCCATCGTCACGAAGAAATTGCTGTTCTCGATGCCCGAGGGAATGCCGCGCAGCGCGCGCAGCGTACCAAGGTCATAGTCGAGCAGCCATTGCGCGATCTCGTCGTGCGAGACCGTGGTGAATACAGCCATACTGTCTTGTCTGGTTGGAACCGGATGTAAAGCCGGATGGCGCCGGCGGGCAGGGCCCGCGGCATGCCGTGGCGCCGCGGGCAGCGGCGTCCGGCGCGGCCCGGAAGCGAACCCCCGGGCCGGGAGCGGTGAAACGTCGGATGGCGCGCGCGGATGGGGCGGCCCCGTCCGCGGCAGGCTCAGAACTGCAGCACGCGCACCGAAGGCACGCGATTGACTTCGCGTTCGCGGATGCGCGGCGAGCTGTCCTCGGGACGGCTCATCTGGTACTGCGTGCCCGCGCCGGACCTCACTTCGATATCGACCTGCTGGCCGCGGCGGTCGCGGTATTCGCGCACCTGCGTGCCATCGGCCTCGTTCAGCTGGAAGCTCGGCTCGCGCGGATGATTGAGCTGGGTCTTCGCCGACGGCGCGATGGGCTGGTTGTTGATCTCGTTCAGTTCCTGCT
This sequence comes from Cupriavidus sp. JZ107, assembly GCF_053903255.1. NCBI lineage: Bacteria > Pseudomonadati > Pseudomonadota > Betaproteobacteria > Burkholderiales > Burkholderiaceae > Cupriavidus > Cupriavidus sp. JZ107. The sequence continues at coordinate 960,176 of NZ_CP096481.1, forward strand.
GGGACAGCGCGCCGTTGTCGTCGGCGGCCTGCTGGGACGACTGCTGGGCCAGCGCGGCCGGCGCGGCGATCAGCGCGAGCACCGCCGCGGCCAACGTCAGGCCGCGTCGCGCAACCCCGGGCAGGGGCTCCGGCTCGTCCGCGCCGGCGGCCGGAAAGGATTGGGAGGTCATCTCGGGCTCCTGTGCGATGCGCGCGGCGTGCCGGCGCATCCGAATGGGCGTCGCGGACGGCAGGGCCAGGCGCGACTCGGGCATCAGGCTTGCATTCTAGCAATTCCTGCCGTCCGCGGGCCCGTGGCGAGGCGGTTCGGGCACTCGGAGCAAGCGGGCAGCGGCCCGCCGGCGCCACTCACAGGTAGAACATCTCTTCCTTCGGCGGGATCGGCGTATCGCCGCCGCGGCGCTCGTAGTAGTCGTAGACCGCTTCGAGCACCTCGTGCGGCTCGTCGACGATCTGCATCAGATCGAGGTCGTGCTCGGCGATCAGGCCCATCGGCAGCAGCGTGAAGCGGAACCAGTCGAGCAGGCCCTTCCAGAAGCGGCTGCCGACCATCACCACCGGCACCGCGCGCGACTTGCCGGTCTGCACCAGCGTCAGCACCTCGGCCAGTTCGTCGAGCGTGCCGAAGCCGCCCGGCATCACGATGAAGGCGTCCGAGTTCTTGACGAAGGTCACCTTGCGCGTGAAGAAATGGCGGAAGCGCATGGCGATGTCCTGATACGGATTGCCCTGCTGCTCGTGCGGCAGTTCGATATTGAGACCGACGCTGGCGGACTTGCCCGCGTGCGCGCCCTTGTTGGCCGCTTCCATGATGCCGGGGCCGCCGCCGGAGATCACGGCGAAGCCCGCGTCGGAGAACAGCCGCGCGATATCGATGGTCTGCTGGTAGTACGGCGAATCCTCGCGCAGGCGCGCGCTGCCGTAGATCGAGACGGCCGGCCGGACCTCGGACAGGTACTCGGTCGCCTCGATGAACTCTGCCATAATCGTGAACATTTGCCACGAGGCGCGCGCCTTCTTGGCGGTCGCGCGGTCTTCGTCGGCCAGCGCACGCAGGCTGGGAATCATCTTGCGCGGGTTGGACCGCGCCGCCTTGGCGGACGCCGGTGCATCGGCGGGCGAGGCGGTATCGCCCGGGCCATCGTCGGCGGGGCCGACGGTGACGTTCACATCCATATCCGCAGCCGTGGTGATCTTGCCTTCGTTGGCACGGACCGCCGCGGTCACGGGGTTGCTGCGGCTGCCGGCCACGCCGTTGGCGTGGTCGGGGGCGGTGGGATCACCGCTTGCCGCGGCACCAGTCAATTTCGAGTCCATGGGAATGTCGGATAGTCCTAAAACACTGCTGCTCGTCGATGGGTCGAGCTATCTGTATCGCGCTTATCACGCGCTGCCGGATCTGCGCAACGGCGAAGGCCTGCCCACGGGGGCCATCTACGGCATGATCAACATGCTGCGCAAGCTGCGCAACGATTACCCGGCAGAGTATAGCGCCTGCGTGTTCGACGCCAAGGGCAAGACCTTCCGCGATGCGCTGTACCCCGCATACAAGGAGCATCGCCCGTCGATGCCCGACGATCTCGCCAGGCAGATCGAGCCGATCCACGAGGCGGTGCGCGCGCTGGGCTGGCCGATCGTCGTGGTCGATGGTGTCGAGGCCGATGACGTGATCGGCTCGCTCGCCTGCCAGGCCACCGCCGAGGGCATCCGCACCGTGGTGTCCACCGGCGACAAGGACCTGGCGCAGCTGGTGAACGACAGCGTCACGCTGGTCAATACGATGAGCGGCGAAGTCCTCGATCCGCCGGGCGTGGTGGCCAAGTTCGGCGTACCGCCCGAGCGCATCGTCGACTATCTGTCGCTGATCGGCGATGCGGTCGACAACGTGCCCGGCGTGCCCAAGGTCGGTCCCAAGACCGCGGTCAAATGGCTGACCGAATACGGCACGCTCGACGGCATCATGGCCAATGCGGACAAGATCAAGGGCGTGGTCGGCGAGAACCTGCGCAACACGCTCGAGTGGCTGCCGCGTGCGCGCGAGCTGGTGACGGTGAAGATCGACTGCGACCTGTCCGAGCCGATCCCCGACTTCCATGCGCTGCGCGACATGGGCGAAGACAAGGAGAAGCTGATCGCGTTCTTCTCGCGCTACGGCTTCAAGACCTGGCTGCGCGAGCTGACCGGCGAGAAGCTGCCCGACGCGCGCGCGCAAGCCGCGGCCTCGCGCAACGGCGCGGGCCAGGGCAGCCTGTTCGATGGTCCAGGCGCGGCAGCGGGAGACCAAGCACCGGCCGAAGCGCCCCCCGCCGAGATCCGCTACGAGACCGTGGTCACCGAGTCCGCGCTCGAGGAATGGGCGCGCCGGATCGAGCGCGCCGAGCTGACCTGCATCGATACCGAGACCACGTCGATCGATCCGATGCAGGCGCAGCTGGTCGGCATCTCGCTGTCGGTCGAGCCCGGCATCGCCTGCTATATCCCGGTCGCGCACCAGGGGCCCGACGTGGCCGGCATGGAAGGCCGCGGCCAGTTGCCGCGCGACGTCGTGCTGGCGCGGCTGCGCGCGTGGCTCGAAGATCCGGCGCGCTACAAGGTCGGCCAGCATCTGAAGTACGACGTCCATGTGTTCGCCAACCACGGCATCGCGCTGCGCGGCATTCGCCATGACACGATGCTGCAGAGCTACGTGCTGGCCTCGCACCGCAATCACGGCATGGACAGCCTCGCCGAACGGCTGCTGAACCTGAAGACGCTGACCTACGAAGAGGTCTGCGGCAAGGGCGTCAACCAGCTGTGCTTCGACCAGATCGATCTGGCGCGCGCGACCGAGTACGCGGCCGAGGACGCCGACGTGACGCTGCGCCTGCATCGCAAGATGTATCCGCAGCTGGAGGCGGCCGACGGCCTGCGCTACGTCTACGAGCGCATCGAGATGCCGGTGTCGGTGGTGCTGCAGAAGATCGAGCGCAACGGCGTGCTGATCGACGCGCCGCGCCTCGCCGCGCAGAGCGCCGAATTGGGTCAGCGCATGATGGAACTGGAGCAGCGCGCCTACGAGGCCGCCGGCCAGCCGTTCAATCTGGGCTCGCCGAAGCAGATCGGCGAGATCCTGTTCGGGCGGATGCAGCTGCCGGTCGTCAAGAAGACCAGCAGCGGCGCACCGTCGACCGACGAAGAGGTGCTGCAGAAGCTGGCCGAGGACTATCCGCTGCCGCGGCTGCTGCTCGACTATCGCGCGCTGTCCAAGCTGAAGTCGACCTACACCGACAAGCTGCCGCGCATGGTCAATCCGGCCACCGGCCGGGTGCATACCAGCTACGGCCAGGCCACCGCGGTGACCGGCCGTCTGGCATCGACCGAGCCGAACCTGCAGAACATCCCGGTGCGTACCGAAGAGGGCCGGCGCATTCGCGAGGCCTTCATCGCGTCGCCGGACCATGCGATCGTGTCGGCCGACTATTCGCAGATCGAGCTGCGCATCATGGCCCATATCTCGGGCGACGAGAACCTGCTCGGCGCCTTCGCGCGCGGCGACGACATCCACCGCGCCACCGCGGCCGAGATCTTCGGCGTGGCGGCCGATGCGGTCAGCAGCGAGCAGCGCCGCTATGCCAAGGTCATCAACTTCGGCCTGATCTACGGCATGAGCGCGTTCGGACTGGCGAGCAATCTCGGCATCGAACGCGAGGCGGCCAAGCACTATATCGACCGCTATTTCATGCGCTATCCGGGCGTGGCGCGCTACATGGAAGAAACGCGGCAGACGGCGCGCGAGCAGGGCTATGTCGAGACCGTGTTCGGCCGCCGCCTGTGGCTGCCGGACATCAACGGCGGCAACGGCCCGCGCCGCCAGGCCGCCGAGCGCGCGGCAATCAACGCGCCGATGCAGGGCACGGCGGCCGACCTGATCAAGCTGTCGATGATCGCCGTGCAGGACTGGATCGAACGCGAGTCGCTCGGCACGCGCCAGATCATGCAGGTGCATGACGAGCTGGTGCTCGAGGTGCCGACGGCCGAGCTGGAACTGGTGCGTGCGCGCCTGCCCGAACTGATGTGCGGTGTGGCCGAGCTGCGCGTGCCGCTGGTCGCTGAAACCGGCGTCGGCGCGAACTGGGAAGAAGCCCACTGAGCGAAAGGGGCCTGCCGGGCCCCGCCTTGCCAATCTTGCTGCATTGCAGCAAACTGACGCAAACGGAAGCGAGACAGAAGCAAAACGGAAGCAATACGGAAGCAAGCGGCAGTACCCGCCGGCATGCCGGCGGTCCGACCATCCAGAACGGATAGAACATGCAAACAAGCGCGCATCGGATTGTCGTAGTCGGCGGTGGAGCAGGTGGGCTGGAACTGGTAACGCGTCTCGGCGACAAGCTGGGCAAGCGCGGCGCCGCGCATGTCACGCTGGTCGACCGTTCGCCCACGCATATCTGGAAACCGCTGCTGCATGAGGTCGCCGCCGGCAGCATGGACCAGAACACGCACCAGCTCGAATATGCCGCGCAGGCGCTCTGGCACCACTTCGAGTTCCAGCAGGGCGAGCTGACCGGCCTCGATCGCACGCGCAAGACGATCTCGGTCGCGGCCTGCGTCGACCAGGACGGCATCGAACTGCTGCCCGCGCGCGAGATTCCGTATGACACGCTGGTGCTGGCAATCGGATCGATCACGCATTTCTTCGGCACGCCGGGAGCGGCCGAGCACGCGATCGCGCTCGACACCGTCGAGCAGGCGGAGCGCTTCCGCCGCCGGCTGATTTCCGCCTGCGTGCGGGCCCAGAACGGGCTGGCGCGGAACGACGACGATGGCGATGGACGCCCCGACGTCGATGTCGTGATCGTCGGCGCCGGCGCAACCGGCGTCGAGCTGTCCGCCGAGCTGCGCAACACCGCGCAGGTGCTGAACGCCTACGGGCTGCATCGCCTGGACCCGCGCCGCGACATCCATATCACGCTGATCGAGGGCGGCCCGCGCATCCTGCCCGCGCTGTCCGAGCGCGTGTCGAAGGAAACCGCCGAGCTGCTGCGCAAGCTGGACGTGCGCATGCTGGTCGGCGAGCGGGTCACCGAGATCGCGCCCGATGCGGTACTGACGGCCAGCGGCAAGCGGATCCCCGCCGAGCTGACGGTCTGGGCGGCGGGCATCACGGCGCCGCCGGTGCTGAAGACGCTCGACCTGCCGTTGAGCCGGCAGGGCCAGATCGTCGTCAAGCAGACGCTGCAGAGCGAGGGCGACCCGGACATCTTTGCGTTCGGCGATTGCGCCAGCTGCCCGTGGCCCGCCAAGCAGACCACGGTGCCGCCGCGCGCGCAGGCCGCGCACCAGCAGGCCAGCTTCCTGTACGACGCGCTGCGCGCGCGGCTGGAAGGACGGCCATTGCCGGAATTCCAGTTCAAGGATCTTGGCTCGCTGGTGTCGCTGGGCCGCTTTACCGCGGTCGGCAATCTGATGGGCGGGCTGATCGGCGGCTCGATGTTCATCGAGGGGCTGATGGCGCGGCTGATGTACACCTCGCTGTACCGGATGCATGTGATGGCGCTGCACGGCGCCGTGCGCATGGGCCTCGATACCGTCGCCCACTGGCTGCGCAGCAAGACCCATCCGCGCGTGAAGCTGCACTGAACGGCGCGCGGCCCGGCCGAGGCCGTGCAGGCACGGCCGCGCCGCCCCGCAGCGTGCGCTGGACACCATGTTTGCTTAGAATCGCCTTCCTGATGCCCCGGCCCGTCCGCTGGCGCAGCGTCCGCCCGTTCGCCAACATCAGGAGACCCGCATGCTCAAGCCCGAAGTGGAAAGCCTCGTTCCCGGCCAGACGTTCGACCGGCGCAGCTTCGTCAAGACCGCCCTCGGCTCGGCCTTCGCCGCCGCCGCGCTGCCGGTCACCGCGCAGGCGATCAAGACCGATTTCGAAGGGCTGACGGCCGGCGAGGTCACGATTCCGTCCGGCGACTTCAAGATGCCGATCTACCGGGCGATGCCGCAAGGCAAGCGCGACCTGCCGGTGGTGCTGGTGATCAGCGAGATCTTCGGCGTGCACGAATACATCGCCGACACCTGCCGGCGCCTGGCCAAGCAGGGCTATCTGGCGATCGCCCCCGAGCTGTTCGCGCGCCAGGGCGATCCGACCAGCTTCGGCACGATCCAGGAACTGCAGCGCGAGATCATCGCCAAGACGCCGGACAGCGAGGTGCTGGGCGACCTCGATGCGGCGGTCGCATGGGCCGGCGCCAACGGCGGCAATGTCGGCAAGCTCGGCATCACCGGCTTCTGCTGGGGCGGCCGCATCGTCTGGCTCTACGCCGCGCACAGCAGGCAGCTGAAGGCCGGCGTCGCCTGGTATGGCCGGCTCGGCGGCGACACCACGCCGCTGCAGCCCCGCCATCCGATCGATATCACGGCGCAACTGAAGGCGCCGGTGCTGGGTTTGTACGGCGGCAAGGACACCGGCATCCCGCTGGAAGCCGTCGACAGGATGAAGGCGGCGCTGGCGGCGGCCAGCAATCCGGCCGCCAAGGCCTCGAAGTTCATCGTCTACCCCGAGTCCGGCCACGCCTTCCATGCCGACTACCGGCCGAGCTACCGCGAGGCGGACGCGAAGGACGGATGGCAGAAGTGCCTGGCGTGGTTCAAGGAGCACGGGGTGGCGTAGCGCTTCCCGGCATATCCCCAGATTCGGTACGTTCGTACCCATTTTGGGGATATCCGCGGCAGCAGGCGGTTCCCGGTGACGCGCCGGCTTCCGCAACGGAAGCCCGGCCCATTGCAAAATCCCCCGACCTCCGTACAATGCGGGCTTTGCGCCTCTTGCAACAGTGTTGCGTTTATACGGACCGATGCGGCCTGGCCGCGCGGTCCGCGACACGGGCAGGGGCGAACCCTCCGGGAGCCCATCATCTTTTCCACGCTCGTCTTGATCCTGCTGGCCACCACGATTTCCGGCGTGGGCAGCATTCTCGGTGCCGCCTTGCTGTCGCTGACCGCGGCGTCGCGCGCGGTGGAGCGCATGGTCAGCTTTTCGGTCGGCGTGCTGCTGGCCACCGCCTTGCTGCATTCGCTGCCGGAGGCGTTCGCCTCGGGCGCCGATCCGCGCGCGCTGTTCGGCACGCTGCTCGCGGGCCTGCTCGGCTTCTTCCTGCTGGAAAAGATCTCGCTGCTGCGCCATTCGCACCACCACGAGGGCGACGGCCATCATCACCATCACGGCCATGATCGCGAGGAGGCTGGCCGCAGCGGCCTGACGATCCTGGTCGGCGATACCTTCCACAATTTCGCCGATGGCATCGTGATCGCCGCGGCGTTCCTGGCCGATCCCAAGATCGGCATCGTCACCGCGCTGGCGATCGCCGCCCACGAGATCCCGCAGGAAGTCGGCGACTTCATCGTGCTGCTCAATGCCGGATTCTCGAAGGCGCGCGCGTTTGCCTTCAATCTGCTGTCGAGCCTGGCCGCGGTGGCGGGCGGGCTGGTCGGGTATTTCCTGCTCGACGAGATGAGCGGCTGGGTGCCGTATGTGCTGGTGATCGCCGCCAGCAGCTTCCTCTATATCGCGGTCAGCGACCTGATGCCGCAGATGCAGCGCAAGCCGCGCTGGCGCGAGTCGATCGTGCAGGTGGTGCTGGTGGCCGCCGGCATCGCGGCGATCGTCTGGGTGACCGACGGCGTCCACGATCACCACGGCCACGGCGAGGCGGGCCATGGCGGAGCCGGCCATGCGCACGCGCATGCCGACCACTGAGCTGTTGCAGCCGCCGCGCCACGCGGGCGGCTGCCGTCGCTAGCGCCGGCTTACCGCTCGCCGGTCGCGACCGGCCGCGCCGGATCGGCGCACCACTCGCTCCACGAGCCGGGGTAGAGCGCCGCGCCCGATAGTCCCGCCACTTCCAGCGCCAGCAGGTTGTGGCAGGCGGTGACACCGGAGCCGCACTGCATCACCGCGCGCTCGGCCGGGGTCGCGCCCAGCACGCCGCCAAATTCGCCGCGCAGCGTCTCGGCCGGCTTGAAGCGGCCGTCGGGCTGCAGATTGTCCTTGAAGCAGCGGTTGACCGCGCCGGGAATATGGCCGCCGACCGGGTCCAGCGTTTCGTTCTCGCCGCGGAAGCGATCCGGCGCGCGGGCATCGACCACCTGCAGGCTCGGCGACTGCAGATTGGCCATCAGCGTATCGGCATCGACCGTGCCGACCAGCGACGGCCGGCGCGTCAGATGGCCGCCCGCGTGCGCTTCCGGTTCCGGCGTGGTGCCGCTCTCCAGCGGCAGGCCGGCGGCGACCCAGGCCTGCTTGCCGCCGTCGAGCACGGCCACCGCTTGATGGCCGATCCAGCGCAGCAGCCACCAGGCGCGCGCGGCGTACATGCCGCCCTGCGCGTCGTAGACGACCACCTGGGTGTCGTCGTTGACGCCGAGCGCGCGCAGGCGCGCGGTCAGCGCGTCGGGATCGGGCAGCGGATGACGGCCGTTGCGGCCGGTCTTCTCGCCCGACAGCTCGTTGTCCAGATGCAGGTAGAAGGCGCCGGGCAGATGGCTCTGGTGGTAGGCCGCGCGGCCGGCGGCCGGATCGGCCAGGTCGAAGGAGCAATCGATCAGCACGCTGTGCCGGCCCGCATCCTGGCGCAGCGCCTGCAGATCGGCGCAGGAGATCAGCGTGGTCCAAACGGCTTGGGGCATCGTAAAACCTGTCTAGTGGCGACGGATCGTCGAGGAATCCCGATGATCGCCGAAAGTGGCGCCTGCCGCCATCGGAGCGAGGCTGACGCGGGGGGGGGGGGGGCAGGCCTGCTCGCCTAGCCCATTCGCCGGGGTGTTCTCCCTCTCCCGCTTGCGAGAGAGGGCCGGGGAGAGGGACAGGGCGTTGGCCATTGCCGCTGACGTTCGCGGATCCACCGCCGCATCCCTCTCCCCCAAGCCCTCTGCCACAAGCGGGAGAGGGGAGTTCCAGGGCCTTGAGACCTACACCTCGGGATGCACCTCCGCCTCGGCCGACTTGACCGGCGTCGCCGCCGTCGGCTGGCTGGTGCTCTCGCGCGCGCGGGTCAGCGTGGTGGCGATGCCGCTGGCGATGATCAGGCCCATGCCGAGCCACGACAGCCAGTTCAGCGCGTCGTCCCAGATCATCATGCCCCACAGGCTCGAGAACACGATGCCGGCGTATTGCAGATTGGCGGTCAGCAGCGTGTTGCCGCGCTTGTAGGCGCGCGTCATCGCGGTCTGGCCGAGGGTGGCGAGGATGCCGATGCCAAGCAGCAGGCCGGCGCCGTGCCAGGTGTGGCTGCTGACGCCCGAGAACATCATCCAGACCACCCCGGCCAGCGTGCCGACCAGCGAGAAATAGAACACGATGCGGCCTTCGGGCTCGCCCAACTGGCCGAGTTGCCGCACCTCGACATAGGCCAGGGCCGTGAACATGCCGGAGATCAGCCCGACCAGGCCGCCGGTCAGCTGATCCTTGCCGACCGACGGCTGCAGCAGGCAGATCACCCCGGCGAACGACATCACGATGGCGCCGATCAGCTTGCGGTCCGCGCCGCCGGCGGTGCCCGCCAGCGCCGCGCCGGCGCCGACGATCAGCGCGATCCAGACCGGCGACATGTAGTTCAGCGTCATCGCCGTGGCCAGCGGCAGCAGGCTGATCGAGGTGAACCACAGCATCAGCGCGGTCACGCCGAACAGGCTGCGCTTGATATGCGTGGTCATATGCGGCGTTCGCACCGAGATGCCGCTGGAGGCCAGGATCGCCCAGATGATCAGCATGCTGATCAGGCTGCGGTAGAAGACGATCTCGCCGGTGGTGTACATCTCGGAAGCCAGCTTGACGCCCACCCCCATCAGCGAGAACGAGAAGGCGGCGAACAGCATCCAGAGCGATTGCATGGCGAGGGAAGGCGAGGACAGCGGGGATTCGGGAACCGCGGCGCGGCGCCTGGCGGCGCGGCAGCGTGCCGGGCGGCAAGTGAGGTGGCAGCCGCTTTGGCGAGCCGATTGTAGCAGTGCTGATGCATTGCACCAAAGCCCGGTGGGCGGTCACCGCCCATTGCGTGCTTGGAAGCGGCAGCTACGCGGCCGCGAATGAAAACGGACCGCCGTGGCGGTCCGTTTTGCCGGAGCGCGGGGCACGGTGCCCGCCGCTCATTTGATGCTCATTTGGCGCTCATTCGACGCTCGTCGACGCTCATTTGACGCTCAAGCAGCCGATCCCATCGCGCGCCGATACCACTCGTGGAAGTGCTGCATGCCGTCTTCCATCGGCGACTGGTACGGGCCGACCTCGTTCTCGCCGCGCTTCATCAGCGCCAGCCGCCCGGCATCCATGCGCTCGGCGATCTCGTCGTCCTCGATGCAGGTCTCCATATAGGCGGCCCGCTCGGCCTCGACGAACTCGCGCTCGAACAGCACGATTTCCTCGGGGTAGTAGAACTCCACGACGTTGCGGGTCTTGCGCGGGCCCATCGGGTGCAGCGTCGAGATGACCAGCACGTTGGGGTACCACTCGACCATCACGTTCGGGTAGTAGGTCAGCCAGATCGCGCCATGCTTGGGCAGCTCGCCGTTGTTGAAGCGCAGCACCGCGTCGTGCCACTTCTGGTAGGTCGCGCTGCCGGGCCGCTTCAGGCCGGCGTGCAGGCCGACGGTCTGCACGCTGTACTGCTCGCCGAACTCCCACTTCAGGTCGTCGCAGGAGACGAAGCTGCCCAGGCCCGGGTGGAAGGGCACGACGTGGTAGTCCTCGAGATAGACCTCGATGAAGGTCTTCCAGTTGTAGTCGCAGTCATGGACCTCGACGTGGTCCAGCATGTAGCCGTCGAAGTTCAGGTCCTGCGAGACGCCGAGGCGTGCGAGATCGGCCCGCACGTCGCGCTCGCCCTCGAACAGCAGGCCGTTCCAGTTCTGCAGCGGCGAACGTTTCAGGTGCAGGCAGGGCTGCTGGGCGAAATGCGGCGCGCCGAGCAGCTCGCCCTTCAGATCGTAGGTCCAGCGGTGCAGCGGGCAGACGATATTGGAGGCGTTGCCGCGGCCGTTCAGCATGATGGCCTGGCGGTGGCGGCAGACGTTGGACATCAGCTCGATGCCCTCCGGATTGCGCACCAGCATGCGGCCTTCTTCCTCGGCGGCCAGCGTATGGTAGTCGCCGACTTCGGGCACCATCAGCGCGTGGCCGACATAGGCGGGGCCCTTCTTGAACAGCAGATCCAGTTCCTGTTGATGCAACGCCTCGTCGAAGTACGCACGGACGGGCAGCTGTGTATCAGCCGGCGCAAGCTTCAGCGCGGTGCTGAGATTGGACATTATCCCCACTCCCTAATAAACAGGCGAAAGCAGTGAACAACCCAACCATCGAAATTGAAATCGATATGGGAAAGACGGTCAGACCGGGAGCCCGTGGCATGGTGCCGCGGTTTTCGCTGACGAACCGGGGATTGTACCCCAGCCCGGGGATAAGGGCCTGATTTTTTTGCCTTTTTGGCGCGGCCGCGAACATTGGCCGGCCTCGATGTGGCGTTTTGTGCTCACGAACACGCGATGCCGCCCGGTGTGCCGGCCGGGCCGCGCCGATCCCCCCATCGGTTCGGGCTTGGCCGGGACGATTTGCCGTAAAATCGCGGTTTCTGGATCAAAACCCCATATGCCAAAGACAACCACCGTGCCGGCCGGCGACGGCGACCAGGTTCCCACCAGCGCGCCGCCAGCCTCGTACGAGGCCGCCATGGCCGAGCTCGAAGCGCTGGTCACCAGCATGGAAAGCGGGGCGTTGCCGCTGGAGGAATCGCTGGCGGCCTACCGGCGCGGTGCCGAACTGGTCAAGTATTGCCAGCAGATGCTCGAGCGCATCGAGCAGCAGGTCAAGGTGCTCGAGGGCGACGCGCTCAAGCCCCTGGCCGAGCCCGGCAGCCAGGCAGATACCGAATGACCGCCTTCGCGCAGTGGATGCAGGACCGCGCCGCCCGTACCGAGGCGGCGCTGGCGGCCGCGTTGCCGGCCGCGGACCGGCTGCCGGCGCGGCTGCACGAGGCGATGCGCTACGCGGCCATGGGCGGCGGCAAGCGGGTGCGCCCGCTGCTGGTCCATGCGGCCGGCGAGGTTGGCGGCGCCGACCCGCGCGCCTGCGATGCCGCGGCCTGCGCGGTCGAGATGATCCACGCGTATTCGCTGGTGCACGACGACATGCCCTGCATGGACGACGACGACCTGCGCCGTGGCCGGCCGACCGTGCACAAGGCCTATGACGAGGCCACCGCGTTGCTGGTCGGCGATGCGCTGCAGACCCAGGCGTTCATCGTGCTGGCCGAGGCGGATACGCTGGAACCGGCCGCGCGGCTGCGGCTGGTCGGCGAACTGGCGCGCGCCTCGGGCTCGGTCGGCATGGCCGGCGGCCAGGCGATCGACCTGCAGCACGTCGGCCAGGCGATGTCGCTGGACCAGTTGGAGACGATGCACCGGATGAAGACCGGCGCATTGCTGCGCGCGAGCATCCGCATGGGCGCGCTGTGCGGCCGCATCGACGAGGCGGGCTTGGCGGCGCTGGACCGCTACGCCGCCGCGATCGGTTTGGCGTTCCAGGTGGTAGACGATATTCTGGACGTTACCGCCGATACCGCCACACTGGGCAAGACCGCCGGCAAGGATGCCGAGCACCACAAGCCGACCTATGTGTCGCTGCTTGGCCTGGAACCGGCCCGCGAACTGGCCGCCCGGCTGCGCGACGACGCCCGCAAGGCGCTGGGCGAATTCGGCGACCGCGCGGCAAGGCTGGCGGACCTGGCCGACCTGATCGTGCTGCGCACGCATTGACAGCGGGCCGCGCGACCGATCGCCGTAAAACGACGAGCCGGACGGGAGAATCCGGCGGCAGGACGGATACCATGACTTACGCATTGCTCAATACCATCGACGACCCCGCGGACCTGCGCAAGCTCGACCGCCGCCAGCTGGCCACGCTGGCCGACGAACTGCGCGCCTTCGTGCTGGAGTCGGTCTCGCAGACCGGTGGCCACCTGTCGTCCAATCTCGGCACGGTCGAACTGACGATCGCGCTGCACTATGTGTTCGACACCCCGGTGGACCGGCTGGTGTGGGACGTCGGCCATCAAAGCTATCCGCACAAGATCCTGACCGGGCGGCGCGAGCGCATGAACACGCTGCGCCAGTGGAACGGCATCTCGGGCTTTCCCCGCCGCAGCGAAAGCGAGTACGACACCTTCGGTACCGCGCACTCGTCGACCTCGATCTCGGCCGCGCTCGGCATGGCGCTCGGCGCCCGCACGCTGGGCGAGCAGCGCGTGTCGATCGCGGTGATCGGCGACGGCGCGATGACCGCCGGCATGGCCTTCGAGGCGATGAACAACGCCGGCGTCTACAAGGACCTGCCGCTGGTGGTGGTGCTCAACGACAACGACATGTCGATCTCGCCGCCGGTCGGCGCGCTGAACCGCCATCTGGCGCGCCTGCTCAGCGGCCAGTTCTATGCGGCGACCAAGAAGGGCATCGAGCGCGTGCTGTCGGTCGCGCCGCCGGTGCTCGAGTTCGCCAAGCGCTTCGAGGAACATGCGAAGGGCATGGTGGTGCCGGCCACGCTGTTCGAGGAATTCGGCTTCAACTACATCGGGCCGATCGACGGCCACGATCTCGATTCGCTGGTACCGACGCTGCAGAACATCCGCCGCCGCGCGCTGGAAGGCGCCGGCCCGCAGTTCCTGCATGTCGTCACCAAGAAGGGCCAGGGCTACAAGCTGGCCGAGGCCGACCCGATCCTGTATCACGGCCCCGGCAAGTTCAATCCGGCCGAAGGCATCCGCCCGGCCGCCAAGCCGGCGCGCAAGACCTATACGCAGGTGTTCGGCGAATGGCTGTGCGACCAGGCCGCGGCCGATCCGCGGCTGATCGGCATCACGCCGGCGATGCGCGAAGGTTCGGGTCTGGTCGAATTCGAGCAGCGTTTTCCGGACCGCTACTACGACGTCGGCATCGCCGAGCAGCATGCGGTGACCTTCGCCGGCGGCATGGCGTGCGAGGGCCTGAAGCCGGTGGTCGCGATCTACTCGACCTTCCTGCAGCGCGGTTACGACCAGCTGATCCACGACGTCGCGCTGCAGAACCTGCCGGTGGTGTTCGCACTGGATCGCGCCGGCCTGGTCGGCGCCGATGGCGCGACCCACGCCGGTGCCTACGACATTCCCTATCTGCGCTGCATCCCCAACATGATGGTGATGACGCCGGCGGACGAGAACGAGTGTCGCCAGCTGCTGAGCACGGCCTTCGCGCAGGACTGCCCGACCGCGGTGCGCTATCCGCGCGGCGCGGGCCCGGGCGTGGCGACGCAGGCCTCGCTCGACACGCTGCCGGTCGGCAAGGGCGAGATGCGCCGCAGCTGCGGCGCGCGCGCCGGCCAGCGGGTCGCCGTGCTGGCGTTCGGCTCGATGCTGCATCCCGCCTTGGGCGCGGCCGACAAGCTCGACGCCGCGGTGGCCAACATGCGCTTCGTCAAGCCGCTCGATGTGGAGCTGGTGAAGACGCTGGCGCGCGAGCACGACTACCTGGTCACGGTGGAAGAGGGCGTCGTGATGGGCGGCGCCGGCAGCGCGGTGCTCGAGGCGCTGGCCGCGGCCGGCATCGAGATCCCGGTGCTGCAGCTGGGTCTGCCCGACCACTTCGTCGACCACGGCGACCCCGCCTTCCTGCTGTCGCAATGCGGCCTCGACGCGGCCGGCATCGAGCGCTCGGTACGCGAGCGTTTCGGCCTGACGACGCCCGCCGCCACGGCCGCGTCCGCCGCATCCGCGGCGGCAACCAAGGCCGCCTGAGCGGTCGTCCGCACGCCCCCGCACCGGCGGCTGCCAGCCCGGTGCGGGCGGCATCACCCGAATTCCCTTAGAATCGCTGGTTTTCGTGTTCGCAGCTGCGGGCTGGCGCCGCCGTGTTTTCCGGCGCGCCCGTGGTTTCACACTCGTTGCGCGGCAAGGTGGACTGCGAAGATGCCGCGACCGTAAAGGAAACCGAGGAAATCCGTCATGAATGACATCAATCCGGCCTTCGTGATGCCCGACGTGCAATCGAGCCTGGACACGCGCCAGATCCCGATCCAGCGTGTCGGCGTGCGTGGCGTGCGCTATCCGCTCACGATGCGTACCCCCAGCGGCGTGCATCCGACCGTCGGCACCTTCAACCTCGACGTGCACCTGCCCGCCGACCAGAAGGGCACCCACATGTCGCGCTTCGTTGCGCTGCTCGAGGACGAGCGCGAGCCGCTCGACCTGGCGTCGTTCCGCGAACTGCTCGGCAAGATGCTGCAGCGGCTCGAGGCGCAGGCCGGCCGTATCGAGGTCACCTTCCCCTATTTCATCAACAAGGTCGCACCGGTGTCGGGCGTCGCTTCGCTGATGGACTACGAGGTCACGCTGATCGGCGAAGCGCGCGATGGCGTCACCCGGGTCTGGCTGAAGGCGCTGGTGCCGGTCACCAGCCTGTGCCCGTGCTCGAAGAAGATCTCGCAGTACGGCGCGCACAACCAGCGCTCGCACATCACGATGTGCGTCGAGCTGGCGGCCGACCTGCCGGTTGAGGCGCTGGTGCGGATGGCCGAGGAAGAGGCCTCGTGCGAACTGTGGGGTTTGCTCAAGCGTCCGGACGAGAAGTACGTGACCGAGCGCGCCTACGAGAATCCGAAGTTCGTCGAGGATCTGGTGCGCGATATCGCGATGCGGCTCAATGCCGACGAGCGCATCGTGGCCTACGTGCTCGAGGCCGAGAACTTCGAGTCGATCCACAACCACAGCGCCTACGCGGTGATCGAGCGCGACAAGCGGCTGAGCTAGTTGCCGAACCTGTCGTCCCCGCGCACGCGGGGACCCAGGGACTTCAAAAGACGACGCCACCCCGATGGGTGGCGTCTTTTTTTGCCGTCCTGCCCTGTCAACTGGCCAGGGCGCGGATCACTGCGCAGCCGGCAGCCGCAGATCCGCCAGGTCCCAGCGCGGCGTGACGCCGTAGCCGTATTCGCGCTGCGCCAGTTGCGGCGCGGCCTGCAGCCGCATCGCGCCGGCGAAGGCAATCATCGCGCCGTTGTCGGTGCAGAAGGCCAGGTCCGGATAGAAGACCTGCGCGCGCCGCCTGGCCGCCAGTTCGTCGAGCCGCTCGCGCAGCTGGCGATTGGCGCCGACGCCGCCGGCGACGACCAGCCGCTTGTGGCCGGTTGCCTTCAGCGCCGCCATCGACTTGGCCGCGAGCACGTCGACGATCGCATCGACGAAGGCGCGCGCCAGATTGGCGCGATCCTGCTCGCAGATGTTGCCGAGCTTGCGCGCCTGCGTCAGCACCGCGGTCTTCAGGCCGGCGAACGAAAAGTCGAGATTGCCCGAATGCAGCATCGGCCGCGGCAGTTCGTACGCCCCGGGCAGCCCGAACTCGGCCAGCCGCGACACTTCGGGGCCACCGGGGTAGCCCAGGCCCAGCAGCTTGGCGGTCTTGTCGAAGGCCTCGCCGGCCGCGTCGTCCAGCGTCTCGCCGAGCAGCGCGTAGTCGCCGATGCCGCGCACCTCCATCAGCTGCGTGTGGCCGCCCGATACCAGCAGCGCGACGAAGGGGAAGGCGGGCGGATTTGGCGTCAGCAGCGGCGACAGCAGATGGCCCTCCAGATGGTGCACGCCGAGCATCGGCACATCGAGGGCGAATCCCAGCGCGTTGGCCACCGAGGCGCCGACCAGCAGCGCGCCGGCCAGTCCCGGCCCCTGCGTGAAGGCGATTGCGTCGATGTCGCCGCGCTGGCGTCCGGCCTCGTCCAGCACCTGTTGCAGCAGCGGCAGCACGCGCCGGATATGGTCGCGCGAGGCCAGTTCGGGTACCACGCCGCCGTAGTCCCGATGCATCGCGATCTGCGAGTGCAGCGCGTGCGCGAGCAGGCCGGCCTCGGTGTCGTAGAGGGCCAGGCCGGTTTCGTCACAGGAGGATTCGATGCCGAGAACGAGCATGGTGTGGTGCGGATGGAGACGAAGCGCCAGGGCCGCGGCGCAAAGCCTGCGAGGGTAGCACAGGGGGCCGCTGCGCGCTTTTCGCTACAATCGCCGATTCTCCAGCAGGATCGTCATGTCAGAGTCGCACTCAGCAGCGCAGCCAGCGGCGCGCCCATTATCGCGCCGCCCGTCGCCGTCGTCGCCGTCCTCGCCGTCCTCGCCGTCCTCGCCGTCCTCCGGGGCCGGACGTTACGACGTGGCGGTGCTCGGCGCCGGGGCGGCCGGCATGATGTGTGCCGCGGTCGCGGGCCAGCAGGGCGCCCGCGTCGTGCTGATCGACCATGCCACGCGGCTCGCCGAGAAGATCCGCATCTCCGGCGGCGGGCGCTGCAATTTCACCAATCTGCACGCCGGGCCGGCCAACTACCTGTCCGACAATCCGCATTTCTGCCGCTCGGCGCTGGCGCGCTATACGCCCCAGGATTTCCTCGCGCTGATGCGGCGCCATCAGATCGACTGGCACGAAAAGCATCGCGGCCAGCTGTTCTGCAACGACAGCGCCGAGCAGGTCATCGAGATGCTACGGGCCGAGTGCGGCGCGGGACAGGTCCATTGGCGCACCGGCTGCACGGTCGCCGAGATTCGCCGGGAAGGCGACGACTTTCTGCTGCTGACGCCCGATGGCCCGGTGCGGGCGGGTGCCCTCGTGGTCGCCACCGGCGGGCTGTCGATCCCCAAGATCGGTGCCACCGATTTCGGCTACCGGATCGCTCGCCAGTTCGGCCTGCCGGTGGTCGAAACGCGGCCCGCGCTGGTGCCGCTGACCTTCGACGGCGCCGCCTGGCAGCCGTTCGCGCCGCTGGCGGGACTGTCCCGCGAGGTCGATATCGCCACCGGCAAGGGCAAGGAGGCCGGCGCCTTTCGTGAGGACCTGCTGTGGACGCACCGCGGGCTGTCCGGCCCGGCGGTGCTGCAGATCTCCAGCTATTGGCGCCCCGGCACGCCGATCACGATCGACCTGTTCGAGGGCGAGGACGCCGCGGCCTGGCTGCTGGAGGCCAAGAACGGCACCCGCAAGCATCTGGGCAACCTGCTGGCCGCCCGGATGCCGGCGCGCCTGGCCGACGCCTGGTGCCGCGCCGCCGGGCTCGACGCCGCGAAGTTGCCGCACGATCTGCCGGACAAGGCGCTGCGCAAGCTGGGCGAGGCGCTGAACCGCTGGCAGCTGGTGCCGTCCGGTACCGAGGGCTACCGCAAGGCCGAGGTCACGCGCGGTGGGGTTGACACGCGAGCGCTGTCGTCCAGCACGATGATGGCGCGCTCGGTGCCGAATCTGTACTTCATCGGCGAGGTGGTCGACGTCACCGGGTGGCTCGGCGGCTACAATTTCCAGTGGGCCTGGGCGTCTGGTGTGGCGGCTGGCAAGGCGGTCGCGGAGAACGTGTGGACCATCGCCGCGGCGTCGAAGGCGCGGCCGGATCTCAGTGGTAAACCCGAGCCGTAAACCGGCACGCTTGACGAATTTCGTGCTAGACTCCAAGTCTTCGTAAAACCGCTAACTCCACTTTTGGCACATGACCACGATTCGCCTCAAAGAAAACGAGCCGTTTGAAGTTGCGATGCGACGCTTCAAGCGCACCATCGAAAAGAACGGTTTGATTACTGAACTGCGGGCGCGCGAGTTTTATGAAAAGCCGACGGCAGAGCGGAAGCGCAAGAAGGCGGCGGCGGTGAAGCGCCACTACAAGCGCATTCGCAGCCAGATGCTGCCGAAGAAGCTGTACTGATCGACCGGTCGATCGGCTGAACGCCTTTCCGCGTCAGCATCCAGACCCGCTGTGGGCCTCGCTCCGGCGGGTTTTTGTGTTGGTGCTCCGCCTCCCTGTCCGCCCTCGCTCGTTGCTGTTTTGTGCTGACGAGTCCACCTGGAAAGATTGCCATGTCCCTCAAGCAACGAATCACCGATGACATGAAGGCCGCCATGCGGGCGCGCGAGTCGGAGCGGCTCGGCACGATCCGGCTGCTGCTGGCGGCGATCAAGCAGCGTGAAGTCGACGAGCGGACGGAATTGGACGACGCTGCCGTGCTGGCGGTGGTCGAGAAGCTGATCAAGCAGCGCAAGGACTCGATCTCGCAGTTCCAGCAGGCTGGCCGCACCGACCTGGTCGACAAGGAGAGCGCCGAGCTGGAGGTGCTGCAGGTCTACATGCCGGCTGCGCTGTCCGACGCCGAAGTGGCGGCCGAAGTCGCCAACGCGGTGGCCGAGAGCGGCGCCGCGGGTCCGCAGGACATGGGCAAGGTCATGGCCCTGTTGAAGGGCCGGCTGGCGGGCCGCGCCGATATGAGCGCCGTGTCGGCCCAGGTCAAGGCGGCGCTGACCGCCAAGTAGCGTCCAGCGCCAGTGCGTTCGCCTGCGGCGGTGCCGCATAGTGGCAATACAGTCACAAATTTCTGGCAAGCTGCGATCGACGCACTACAATAATTTCACTCTTCGCCGGGTGAGACACCGCCCGGCTTGCATTTCTACAAGGGCCGCCCGAAGTTTGCGGCGGCCGCGTCGTCAGGACGGCCAACCGGGTGATTCCGCAATCCTTCATTCAGGACCTGCTGAACCGCGTCGACATCGTCGATGTGGTGGGCAAGTATGTCCAGCTGAAGAAGGGTGGCGCCAACTTCATGGGGCTGTGCCCCTTCCATAACGAGAAGTCACCATCGTTCACAGTGTCGCCGGCCAAGCAGTTCTACCATTGCTTCGGCTGCGGCGCGCATGGGTCGGCCATCGGCTTCCTGATGGAATATTCCGGGCAGAGCTATCCCGACGCGGTGCGCGAACTGGCGCAGTCGGTCGGCCTGTCGGTGCCCGAGGAGCGCGACCGATTGCCGCCGGCCCAGCGTGCCGAACAGCAGGCGAAGTCGCTGGCGCTGTCCGACGCGATGACGCGGGCCAGCGAGTTCTATCGGCGCCAGCTGCGCGGAGCGCCCGGGGCGATCCAGTACCTGAAGGGCCGCGGCCTGACCGGCGGGATTGCCGCGCAGTTCGGCCTCGGCTATGCCCCGGACGACTGGCAGGGGCTGGAGTCGGTGTTCGGCAGCTATCGCGACGACGCGATCGCGGGGCCGCTGATCGAGGCCGGCCTGCTGATCGAGAGCGAAAAGCGCGATGCCGACGGCAAGCCGCGCCGCTACGACCGCTTTCGCGACCGCATCATGTTCCCGATCCGCAATACCAAGGGGCAGGTGATCGGCTTTGGTGGCCGCGTGATGGGGCAGGGCGAGCCCAAGTACCTGAACTCGCCCGAAACGCCGCTGTTCAGCAAGGGCACCGAGCTGTACGGGCTGTTCGAGGCGCGGCATGCGATCCGGGAAACCGGCTATGTGCTGGTGGTCGAAGGGTATATGGACGTGGTGGCGCTGGCGCAACTGGGCTTTGCCAATGCGGTGGCCACGCTGGGCACCGCCTGCACGCCCGTGCATGTGCAGAAGCTGCTGCGCCAGACCGACGCGGTGGTGTTCTCGTTCGACGGCGATGCCGCCGGGCGCCGTGCCGCGCGCCGCGCGCTGGAGGCGTGCCTGCCCTATGTCGCCGACAACAAGACCATCCGCTTCCTGTTCCTGCCCGCCGAGCACGACCCCGACAGCTACGTCCGCGAGGAAGGCACCGAGGCCTTCGCCGCGCAGGTGCGCGATGCGATGCCGCTGTCGCGCTTCCTGCTGCAATGCGTGACCGAGGAGCAGGACCTGCGGCAGCCAGAAGGCCGTGCGCGTGCGCAGTACGAGGCCAAGCCGCTGCTCAAGGCGATGCCGCCCGGCGGCCTGCGCCTGCAGATCGTGCGCGAGCTGGCCGAGGCCACCGGCACCACGCCGGCCGAGATCGAGGCGGTGTGCGGCCTGGGCAGCGATGCCGCGCGCGTCGGCCGCTTCGCCCAGCCGCGCGCGCGGGCGCGGCGCCAGGCGCCCGCAGGGCTGGAGCAGCGCGTGCTGCAACTGCTGATGCGCTATCCGGCGCTGTCGGCGCGGCTCGACGACGATGCGCGCGCGCTGCTGCTCGATGCCGAGGCCGGCGGCTCCGAAGTGCTGGCCCATCTGGTCGCCAGCTGCGACGCCTTGCAGGGCGAGGTCAACTTCGCCGCCTTCAGCGAGCAGCTGGCGCAGTCGCCGTTCGCCGACGTCTATGCCAATGTGCGCGCCGGCGTGCTGCGCGAGGACATCGACGAGGAGCCGGCGACGCTGGAATTCGACGCGGCGATCGCCAAGCTGCTGGTCGAGCCGCTGCAGCGGGAGTTGGCGCAGTTGCAGTCGGCGGTCGAGAACGGCACGGCCGACGAGGCGGGCAAGACGCGCATGCGCTGGCTGATCGCGGAGATCCACCGGCGCAAGCGCCTTGGTTGAAAAAACGGAATTCGGCCGCCATACCGGAAACAGGTACGCGGCCAGGTGGCAGAAGGACAGCATAAACAAGGCAAAGTCCGTTGGTTTTGGGCTTAAGCCTTGATTTTTCAGGTGAAAACCTCACCTGTCGGGAAGGCCGGCTAGTGGCGACGTGCTACAATAGCCGGTTTGGATTGCGAAATCTTTCTCTCCAGTTCTGGTGAAAGTGAGCGTGCCAATGGCAAAGGCCAAAGCAACCGAAAAGGTTTCCACTAAGGCTCCCCGAGCGGGGAGCGGCAAGGCGTCGATGCAAGCCGCGGCGGAAAAGCCCGCCACGCGATCTGCGACGCAAGCCAGGTCTGCGCCAGCCAAGTCAGCGCGTCCCGCCAAGGCGGCCGCAACGACGACACCCACCAGAACCCGCGCATCCGAGAAACAGCCCTCGACTTCGGCACGCGAGAGCGGCAAGAACGCCAATGCAAGCGCGAGCGCAAGCGCGCATACGGCAACAGCGGGCGGCAAACGTGCCGCGTCCGAACCTGTTAAAGGCAAGAGTATCCCCGTGGCGAAACAGCAGAACACCGAAGTCGAGAGCAAGCGAACGGCAGCCGCCGGCGCCAAGACCGCCAGCGCCAAGTCCGGCGCCACCGCGGCGGCGTCCAAGGCGCGCGCCGCCACCTCCGCACCCGTAGCATCCCAGCGTCCCGCTGCGGCCGTCGCGCCGGAGCCGAAGAAGCGCGGCCGCAAGCCCAAGGCCGAGATGCTGCAAGACGACAGCCATACTGACGACGTGAACGACGAGCTTTACGAAGACGACACGCGAGCCGCCGCGCCGGCGGCCGCCCCGAAGACCGAGAAGCAGAAGGCCAAGGACCGCAAGGCCAAGGAAAAGGCGCTGCTCAAGGAGTTCGCCTCGGCCCAGCAGGGCACCGAGGAAGAGCTCGAGGCGCGCCGCCAGAAGCTCAAGGCGCTGATCAAGCTGGGCAAGTCGCGCGGCTACCTGACCTACGCCGAGATCAACGATCACCTGCCGGACGACATGGTCGATTCGGAAACGATCGACACGCTGGTCGCGACGCTGAACGACATCGGCATCGCCGTCTACGAGCAGGCGCCGGACGCCGAGACGCTGCTGCTCAACGACAATGCCCCGTCCGCCACCAGCGAGGAAGAGGCCGAGGAAGAGGCCGAAGCCGCGCTGTCGACGGTCGACTCCGAATTCGGCCGCACCACCGACCCGGTCCGCATGTACATGCGCGAGATGGGTACCGTCGAGCTGCTGACCCGCGAAGGCGAAATCGAGATCGCCAAGCGGATCGAGGCTGGCCTGAAGGACATGGTGATGGCGATCTCGGCCTGCCCGGTCACGATCTCCGAGATCCTGGCGCACGCCGAGCGCGTGGCCAATGACGAGATCAAGATCGACGAGTTCGTCGACGGCCTGATCGATCCGAACGCCGAGGAAGCGGTCGAGGAAGTCGGCGTGACGCCGGCGGCCGCCGCTGCCTCGGACGACGAGGAACTGGAATCGGACGACGAGGAAGCCGACGAGGAAGACGATGACGACGCCGCCGGCGGCGGTGCCTCGGCACGCCAGCTGGAAGAGCTCAAGGTTGCCGCGCTGGAAAAATTCCGCGTGATCGCCGACCAGTTCGACAAGATGCGCCGCGCCTTCGAGAAGGAAGGCTACAAGTCCAAGCCTTACATCAAGGCGCAGGAAGCGATCCAGAACGAGCTGATGGGCATCCGCTTCACCGCCCGCAACGTCGAACGCCTGTGCGACACGCTGCGCGGCCAGGTCGACGAAGTGCGCAAGCTCGAGCGCGCGATCCTGAATATCGTGGTCGACAAGTGCGGCATGCCGCGCGCCGACTTCGTGGCCCGCTTCCCGGGCAACGAGACCAACCTGGACTGGATCCACACGGTCGTCGCCGACAACAAGCCGTACAGCACGATCGTCGAGCGCAACGTGCCGGCCGTGCACGAGCTGCAGCAGAAGCTGATCGACCTGCAGGCGCGCGTGGTGCTGCCGTTGAAGGAACTGAAGGAAGTCAACCGCAAGATGTCCGAGGGCGAGAAGCGCGCCCGCGAGGCCAAGCGCGAGATGACCGAGGCCAACCTGCGTCTGGTGATCTCGATCGCCAAGAAGTACACCAACCGCGGCCTGCAGTTCCTCGACCTGATCCAGGAAGGCAACATCGGCCTGATGAAGGCGGTGGACAAGTTCGAATATCGCCGCGGCTACAAGTTCTCGACCTACGCGACCTGGTGGATCCGTCAGGCCATCACGCGTTCGATCGCCGATCAGGCGCGCACCATCCGTATCCCGGTGCACATGATCGAAACGATCAACAAGATGAACCGCATCTCGCGCCAGATCCTGCAGGAAACCGGCAACGAGCCGGATCCGGCGACGCTGGCCGAGAAGATGGAGATGCCCGAGGACAAGATCCGCAAGATCATGAAGATCGCCAAGGAGCCGATCTCGATGGAAACGCCGATCGGCGACGACGACGATTCCCATCTGGGCGACTTCATCGAGGACACCAACACGCTGGCGCCCGCCGAGGCCGCGCTGCACGGCTCGATGCGCGACGTGGTCAAGGACGTGCTCGACTCGCTGACGCCGCGCGAAGCCAAGGTGCTGCGCATGCGCTTCGGCATCGAAATGAGCACCGACCACACGCTGGAAGAGGTCGGCAAGCAGTTCGACGTCACCCGTGAACGGATCCGTCAGATCGAGGCCAAGGCACTGCGCAAGCTGCGTCACCCGAGCCGCTCCGACAAGCTGAAGAGCTTCCTGGAAGGCAGCTGAACGCTTCCGGGCCTCTAGCTCATGCCTGGTTAGAGCAGCGGACTCATAATCCGTTGGTGCCGTGTTCGACTCACGGGAGGCCCACCACTGTAGTAAAAAGGGGTTACGTGCGAACGTAACCCCTTTTTGTTTGCGCTTCAGGCCTGCACGAGGACCGCAGCCATGCATCTCGAACCCGTCGAATCGTCCGTCGTGGCCGCGATCGGCTACGACTACCAAGGGCGCAAGCTCTTCGTCGAATTCGTCAGCGGCAATCTCTATCGCTACTTCGGCGTCCCGGCCAGCGTCCATCGCGATTTCATGGATGCCTCGTCGAAGGGCGGGTATTTGAACGACTACATCCTCGGCGCCTACGAGTACGAGCAGATCCGGTAGCCAATCGGCTGGCCAATCCGTTACCACCACCGTTGGCAGATTCCACAAGAACAATGCAGACGCAAGCCATCGACACCAAGCCGCTTCCGGCGCGCAATCCGACCCGCCGCCTGTTCCTGCTGACCTGGTGCGCCGGCCTTCCCGGCGTGATCGCCATGGTCTGGCTCGGCGTGCCCGTGCTGCTGCAGCACCAGCGCCTTCCGGTGCCGATGTGGGCGGTCGGCCTGGCCAGCGGCGTGCAGAGCGCGCTGTTGCTCGCGCTGGCGGCGTTCGTCGGGGCGAGGCTGGCCGGCAAGGTCGGGCTGCGGGCGCCCGCCATCGCGGCGCTCGCGTCAGGCGGGGCGCCGTGGCGCGCGCTGCGTCCGCAGTGCTTGCCGGGCCTGCTCGGCGGCCTGCTTGCGGGCGTGCTGCTGTGGGCCTTGATTGCCACGGCGCCGCAAGCGGCGGCACCGGTCCACAACGTGTCGATGCCGTTGGCCGTGCGGCTGCTTTACGGCGGCGTGACCGAGGAAGTGCTGGTGCGCTGGGGCTTGATGAGCCTGCTGGTGTGGATGCTGTGGTGGGGGCTGCAGCGAGGCGCCGGCACGCCGGGTCCGGTGCTGGTATCGATGGCCATCGCGATCAGCGCGCTGGTGTTCGGGCTCGCGCATCTGCCCGCGGCCGCAGCGCTCGCCGGACCGCTGGCGTGGCCGGTGGTGCTGCATCTGACGGCGGCCAACGCGGCCTTCGGGCTGATCGCCGGCTTGCTGTTCTGGCGCTACGGCCTTGAGGCGGCGATTATCGCGCATGTGGTGGCGCATTTGACGATGGCCGCGCTCGTCGGCAGGTGAACCTGCCAATGAGCGGACCAATGAGCGGGCCAATGAGCGGCGAAGCCCCATGGTAGACTCGCCGCCGACTGCCGGCCGCCCGCGCCGCAGATGCCCGCATCCTCGAACGTTTCCCGACACCCCACCGTGGCCCCGCCGCAGCACGGCTTCATCCTGACCCGCCATTGGCACGACACGCCGGCCGGCACCGAGATCGAGATCTGGCTGGCCACCGATGACGGTCCGCGGCGCCTGCGCCTGCCGCCGCAGCCGTGCGTCGCCTTTGTCCCCGAGGAGCAGCGCCCGCGCGTCGAGGCGCTGCTGAGCGGCGAGCCGCAGGCGGAAGTGAAGGCCCTGGCGTTGAAGGACTTCAGGCTGCGGCCGGTCATCGGCGTCTATTGCCGCCACTACCGTCAGCTGCTGCGCATCGAGAAGACGCTGCGGCAGGCCGGCATCGACGTCTACGAGGCCGACATCCGCCCGCCGGAGCGCTATCTGATGGAGCGCTTCATCACCGCGCCGGTACAGTTTTCCGGTCGGCCGGACGCGGACGGCGCGCTGGTCGACGTGCAGATCAAGCCGGCCGCCAGCTATCGCCCGCGGCTGCGCTGCGTGTCGCTCGATATCGAGACCAGCATGCAGGGCGATCTCTATTCGATCGCGCTGGAAGGCTGCGGCGACCGCACGGTGCTGATGCTGGGCCCGCCGACGGACGGCGATCCGCACGACGATAGCAACGATGCCGGCGCTTCGACACCGCCCCCTTTCCCCAACCCTCTCCCCCTGAGGGGGAGAGGGAGCGAACAGCGCGAACAAAGCGAACCCGTCCTCTCCTCTCTCCCGCTTGCAGGAGAGGGGCAGGGAAGAGCGAGCGAACAACGCGGACAGGGCGAACCATTCCTATCCCCTCTCCCGCTTGCGGGAGAGGGGCAGGGGAGAGGGCAGGGGCGCTCGCCAAGCCATCATCTCGAATACTGCGACAGCCCCGCCGACATGCTGCACCGGCTGATCGAATGGTTCGACCGGCACGACCCCGACGCGATCATCGGCTGGAACCTGGTGCAGTTCGACCTGCGCGTGCTGCGCCAGCATGCCGAGCAGTTGAAGGTGCCGCTGCGCCTGGGCCGCGGCGGCGCGCCACTCGAATGGCGGCAGCACGGCACGCGCGAGCACCATTACTTCGCCGCGCTGCCGGGCCGGCTGATCATCGACGGCATCGAGGCGATGCGGTCGGCGACCTGGAGCTTCGCCTCGTTCAGCCTGGAGTTCGTCGCGCGCTCGCTGCTGGGCGAGGGCAAGGACATCGACGATCCCTACGACCGGATGGACGCGATCGACCGCATGTTCGCGACCGACAAGCCGGCGCTGGCGCGCTACAACCTGAAGGACTGCGAGTTGGTCACGCGCATCTTCGAAAAGGCCGAGCTGCTCCAGTTCCTGCTGGACCGCGCCACCGTCACCGGCCTGGAGGCCGATCGCAGCGGCGGCTCGGTGGCCGCCTTCACGCACCTGTACCTGCCGCGCATGCACCGGCTCGGCTATGTGGCGCCGAACCTCGGCGACCAGCCGGAGCAGGCCAGTCCCGGCGGCTTCGTGATGGACTCGCGCCCCGGGCTGTACGACTCGGTGCTGGTGCTCGACTACAAGAGCCTGTATCCGTCGATCATCCGCACCTTCCTGATCGATCCGGTCGGGCTGGTCGAGGGTATGCACAGCGACGACCCGGCGGCCACGGTGCCCGGCTTTCGCGGCGCGCGCTTCTCGCGCGACAGCCACGCGCTGCCGGCCATCGTCGCCGAGATCTGGCAGGGCCGTGACGCCGCCAAGCGCGACGGCAACAAGCCGCTGTCGCAGGCGCTGAAGATCATCATGAACGCGTTCTACGGCGTGCTGGGTTCGACGGGCTGCCGCTTCTTCGACGCGCGGCTGGCGTCGTCGATCACGATGCGCGGCCACGAGATCATGCGCAGGACGCGCGAGCTGGTCGAGGGGCGCGGCTATACCGTGATCTACGGCGATACCGATTCGACCTTCGTCGCGCTCGGCCGCCGTCATGCTGACGACGAGGCGGACCGCATCGGGCGCGAGCTGGTCGCGCACATCAACGGCTGGTGGCGCGAGCATCTGCGTCGGCAGTACGGCCTCGACAGCACGCTGGAGATCCAGTACGAGACCCACTACCGGCGCTTCCTGATGCCGACGGTGCGCGGCGCCGAGGACGGCAGCAAGAAGCGCTATGCGGGCCTGGTGCGTGGTGCCGACGGCAGCGAGCAAATGGTGTTCAAGGGGTTGGAGGCGGTACGCACCGACTGGTCGCCGCTGGCGCAGGCGTTCCAGCAGGAGCTGTATCGGCGTGTGTTCCAGGGCGAGCCGTATGCGGACTACGTCCGCGATTACGTCGCCAGGCTGCTGCGCGGCGAGCTCGATGCGCTGCTGGTCTATCGCAAGCGCCTGCGCCGGCAGCTGGACGACTATCAGCGCAATGTGCCGCCGCATGTGCGCGCGGCGCGCGTCGCCGACGACTTCAACCGTGAGCGAGGCCGGCCGCTGCAATACCGGCAGGGCGCGTGGATCCAGTACGTGATGACGATCGCGGGCCCGGAACCGCTGGAAGTGCGGCGGGCCCCGATCGACTACGACCACTATCTGACCCGGCAGCTGCAGCCGGTCGCCGACGCGATCCTGCCCTTTGTCGGCGACGCCTTCGACAACGTGGTCAGCCGGCAGTTGGGGTTGTTCTGACTGTTCCAGCCGCCGGCGCGGCGTCGCGTCGGTTCAGTCGTTCAGTCGTTCAGTTCGCCGCCACCGGCGCGATCGACTCGTGCGGCGTGGCGGTGCGCTGCGCGGCCTTGTGGACCATCGTGTAGGCGTAGTCGATGCCCATGCCGTAGGCGCCCGAATGCTGCTGCGCCATGCCGATCACCGCGTCGTAGGTGCCGCGGCGCGCCCAGTCGCGTTGCCATTCCAGTGCGACCTGCTGCCAGGTCACCGGCACCACGCCGGCCTGGATCATCCGCTGCATCGCGTAATCATGCGCGTCCTTCGAGGTGCCGCCCGATGCGTCCGCCACCATGTAGATCTCGTAGTCGCCTTCCAGCATCGCACTCAGCGCAAACGTGGTGTTGCAGACCTCGGTCCACAGCCCGGCCACGACCACCTTCCTGCGGCCGTTGGCGGCCAGCGCGTCGCGCACCTTCTGGTCGTCCCACGAGTTCATCGAGGTCCGCTCGAGCGTCTTCTCGTTCGGGAACACATCGAGCAGTTCCGGATAGGTGTAGCCCGAGAACGATTCGCTCTCGACCGTGGTGATGACGGTCGGAATCTCGAAGATCTTCGCGGCCTTGGCCAGGCCCACCACATTGTTCTTCATCAGCTGGCGGTCCATCGACTGCACGCCGAAGGCCATCTGCGGCTGGTGGTCGATGATGATCAGCTGGCTGTTTTGCGGGGTCAGGACTTCGAGCTTCGGGTTCGACATGGTGGTTCCTTTGGTCAGTTTTTGTGAAATTCGTTGAATCCGTCGCGGCGCGCTTCGTTTCGGTGTCGTGCTGCGATGGGGTGAACTATACGGACCAAGGAAACCGCAGAGCCGGCCGGTTTGCGAAGAAGTTGTTCAGTATATTTGAATTGAGATCGGCGGCGCTTTCAGCCCGTGGCAACGCCGCCGTCGTGAACTGTGCCGGCCGCGCCGTCGCGCAGCGTCGCACCCGGCCATTTCCCTTCGCGCACCAGCGTGCGCGCGACATCGGTCAGCACCACGCGCGCGGCCAGCGCGGCGGGCGACAGTTCGTCGTCGTTCAGGCTGACCAGCAGGTTCGGCCGGACCGCGCGCTCGTCGAGCAGCGGCACGCTGGCCAGCCGGTCGCTGTGGGTGCGCGCCAGCGCCGCGCCGGGCTGGATCGTCGCGGCGAGGCCGCCCTGCACGGCGTCCATCAGCACCGCCAGCCCGTCGACCTCGGCGACGATGCGTGGCTGCGCCTTGGCGTCATGGAAGCAGCTGGTCACCAGCGCGCGCAGTCCATGCGTGCCGCTCGGCAGCACCAGCGGCAGGCCGGCCAGCGAGGCCATCGCCACGCCTTCGCCGTCGGGCATGCCGGCGAGGGAGCGCACGCCGATCACGAACAGCCGTTCGTCGAGCAGCGGCTGCACGGTCCAGCGCTGCGCGGGTTCGTCGTTGAACAGCATCGCCAGATCGATCTGGCGCGCGTTCAGCATCGCGGCCAGATAGCCCGACAGGCTTTCGACCATGCGCAGCCGCACGTCGGGGTAGCGCTCGGCCATCGCGCGCATGAAGGGCAGGCCGAGCACGCTGGCGGTGGTCGGCGCCAGCCCGACGCTGACATGGCCGGACAGGCGCGCATGCCGCGCGGCCTCGGCGGCGTCGTCGATATGCCGCAGCGCCAGTTGCGCCTGGCGCCAGAAGGCGAGGCCGGCATCGGTGGGCAGCACGCCGCTGGAGGTCCGCTGCAGCAGCCGCGTCGACAGCTCGCTCTCGAGCCGGCTGATCTGCTGGCTCAGCGCCGAGGTGACGACGCCCAGTTCGAGCGCCGCCTTGCCCATGCTGCCGTGCTGCACCACGGAGACGAAGTAGCGCAGTTGTCTGAGTTCCATGCCCGATCCGCCGTGGTGCTGTTCAAAGGCCGAATGGTAGCGAAGATGCCGATCAACCCTACAGGCGGGTGATGTGCGCGGGCCAAACCTTGAGCAAGATAGCGGCCGTGGGCCCGAATGCATGTCGGCCCCGCTACCACTGTGCCCCGCAGCTCCCCGGCTTGCGGGGCTTTTTTTGTGTTGAGCCCGAATCCGGCCGGTGGGCGTTGCGCGCTCAGCGGGCGCGCAGCACTGCCTCGATCGCCGCGGCCGCCTCGCGCAGCGGCGACAGGTAGCGCTCGACCAGCGTGCCGGCATTGCGGCTGCCGAGCACCATGCTGAAGCCCAGGCCGGCGACCACCTTGCCGGCCTGGTCGTGCAGCGGCACCGAGATGCCGGCGAAGCCGTCGACCAGCTCGCTGACCAGCACGCAATGGCCGTCCTCGCGCACCTGCGCCAGCGTGGCGCGCAGCGCCTCGCGCGAATCGATCGTGAACGGCGTCAGCTTGCGCAGCTCGGCGTGCGCCAGGTAGCGCTCCAGCGCTTCGTCGTCGAGTCCCGCCAGCAACACGCGGCCCAGCGAATGCGCGTACGCCGGCATGCGCCGGCCGATCGCCATGTCCACGCGCAGGATCTGGCGCGGCTCCTCGCGCGCGACCAGCACCACGGCGTCGTCGTCCAGCATGCCGACCGAACACGTCTCGCCGCAGCGGCTCGCCAGCGCGCGCAAATGCGGCTGGGCCAGCCGCGGCAGGCTCATCGAGGCGAAATAGGCGTAGCCAAGCTCCATCACGCGCGGCGTCAGCGAGAACTGCCGGCCGTTCTGCGCCAGATAGCCGTTGTGGTGCAGCGTCAACAGCAGCCGGCGCGCCGCTGCGCGGGTGACATCGAGCCGGTCCGCGACGTCCTGCATCGTCAGGCTCTCGACGCCGCTGGCGAACAGCCGCAGCAGCGCCAGCCCCTTGTTCAGGGAGTCGAGCAACTCATCCTTCTTCTGCGTCGGCGCCTCGGCTTCGGGCATGGCGTGGGTCCTGGAGGAAGCGTTGAAGTGACGTGGAATATACGTCGCGGTGGAGTTGCGGCGATTTTAGTGCCGACTTCGGACTTGCGCGACTCGGCAGGTCGTCCGTATGATACGGCGTTCCGCGAACAAATGTTCGCGAAAACGCAACCCCGATTTTTGCGCCCGATTTTTACGCCCGATTTTTACGCCAACAAGCGCGCTCCGATGCCGGGCGCCGGCGGCGACAGCGGCACCCGCATCGGCGGACGTGCCGCAGCATCAGGAGACAGCATGAAGGTGATCACCGCGCACCAGGCGGCGGCGCTGGTACAGGACCGATGGACGGTGGCAAGCGCCGGCTTCGTCGGGGCCGGCCATGCCGAGGCGGTGACCGAGGCGCTCGAGCGGCGCTTTCTGCAGAGCGGCCTGCCGCGCGACCTGACGCTGGTCTATTCGGCCGGGCAGGGCGACCGCGGCGCACGCGGCGTCAATCACTTCGGCAATGCGGGCATGACCGCGTCGATCGTCGGCGGTCACTGGCGCTCTGCGACCCGGCTCGCCGACCTGGCGATGGCCGAGCAGTGCGAGGGCTACAACCTGCCGCAGGGCGTGCTGACGCACCTGTACCGCGCGATCGCCGGCGGCAAGCCCGGCGTGATGACCAAGATCGGCCTGCACACCTTCGTCGATCCGCGCAGCGAGCGCGATCCGCGCTACCACGGCGGCGCCGTCAACGGGCGCGCCCGCGAGGCGATCGCCGCGGGCCGCGCCAACTGGGTCGAGGCGGTGTCCTTCCGCGGCGACGACTACCTGTTCTATCCGAGCTTCCCGATCCATTGCGCGCTGATCCGCTGCACCGCGGCCGACCCGCGCGGCAACCTGAGCACGCATCGCGAAGCCTTCCACCACGAGCTGCTGGCGATGGCGCAGGCCGCGCACAACTCCGGCGGCATCGTGATCGCGCAGGTCGAGCAGCTGGTCGACCATCACGACAACCTGCAGGCCATCCATGTGCCGGGCATCCTGGTCGACTACGTGGTGGTCAGCGAGGACCCGGCCCATCATCAGATGACGTTCGCCGAGCGCTTCAACCCGGCCTACGTGACGCCGTGGCGCGGCGAGTCGGCGGCGAAGAATGCGGCGAACGATGCAGCGCCGGCCCGTGTCGACGCCGATGCGCGCGTGGTGCCCGATCCCGACCCGGCGCCCGCGGCGCTCGACGCCCGCACCATCGCGCAGCGCCGTGCCGTGCTGGAGCTCGCCAGGCGCCGGCCGCGCGTGGTCAATCTGGGCGTCGGCATGCCGGCCGCGGTCGGCATGCTGGCCGAACAGGCGGGGCTGGACGGCTTCACGCTGACCGTCGAGGCCGGCCCGATCGGCGGCACGCCGGCCGACGGCCTGAGCTTCGGCGCGTCGGCCTATCCCGAGGCGGTGATCGACCAGCCCTCGCAATTCGATTTCTACGAGGGCGGCGGCATCGATCTGGCCATCCTCGGCCTGGCCGAACTCGACGGCCACGGCAACGTCAACGTCAGCAAGTTCGGCGAGGGCGCGCAGGCGCTGATCGCCGGCGTCGGCGGCTTCATCAACATCACGCAGAGCGCCAAGGCCGTGGTCTTCATCGGCACGCTGACGGCCGGCGGACTCGAGGTCCGCGCCGAGGGCGGCCAGTTGCAGATCGCGCGCGAGGGCCGCGTCAGGAAGATCGTGCCCGAGGTCTCGCACCTGAGCTTCAACGGGCCATACGTGGCCTCGCTGGGCGTGCCGGTGCTGTACATCACCGAGCGCGCGGTGTTCGAGATGCGTGCCGACGCCAACGGGGAAGCCCGCCTGACGCTGATCGAGATCGCACCCGGCGTGGACCTGCAGCGCGATGTGCTGGCGCAGTGTGCGACGCCGATCGCGGTCGCGCTGGATCTGCGCCCGATGGACGCCTGCCTGTTCCGGCCGGGACCGTTTTCGATCGCCACGGCGGGCTGAAGCGCAATAACGCGTGCCAACGGGCGCCAACGCGCCATTGACTCAGAGACCGATTCGCGGGGCGGAGCATCGACCGCCCTTCCTCCACGACAACGACAAGGCCGGACCACCGGCCACGCTGTACACCAAGGAGACCAACCACGCCTTGTTTCGACTGGAAATGACGGGATCGATTTGCGCTCCAGGGGCCCGCGGGCTGCCATGCGAGTTGCCAAGCGTTACCTGTGTCGCCGGCGCGCCCGACGCGGATCGCGCCGATTTCGGATGACGTTTCTCTTGTTGCCATGCAGAACACAAGCCGCCGTACCTTCGCGCGCCGCCTGGGCGCCGCCATGCTGACCGTTTCGCTGCCGCTGTGCGCCACCCAGGCGTTCGCCGACAGCTATCCCGCCAAGCCGATCCGGCTGGTGGTGCCGTTCCCGCCGGGCGGCCCGACCGATACCGCCGCCCGCATCATCGGCCAGAAGCTCAGCGATTCGCTGAAGCAGCCGGTCGTGGTCGACAACCGCCCCGGCGCCTCGGGCACCATCGGCGCCGAGACCGTGGCCAAGAGCCCGGCCGACGGCTATACGCTGCTGGTGCTGGCCACGCCGACGCTGATCGCGCCGCACCTGATCGACCGCAAGGGCTACGACCTGTTCAAGGACTTCGCGCCGATCGGCGCTGCCTACGATCTGCCGATCGTGATGGTGGTCAATCCGAACGCGCTGCCCGACGTGACCACGCTGCAGCAGTACATCGCCAAGGCCAAGGCCAAGCCGGGCGAGATGAACTACACCAGCGCCGGCAACGGCAGCTTCGGTCATCTGTCGACCGAGCTGCTGCAGAACCTGGGCAGCTTCGACGTGCAGCACGTGCCGTACAAGGGCAGCGCGCCGGCGATGTCCGACCTGCTCGCCGGCCAGGTGCCGATGATGTTCTCCGACATGATCGCCGCGCTGCCGCATATCAAGGCCGGCAAGCTGCGCCCGATCGCGGTGGGCTCGGCCAAACGGGTCAGCTTCACGCCCGAGGTCAAGACCGTGGCCGAGCAGGGCTTCCCGGGCTTCGAGGCGACCGCCTGGGGCGGCCTGCTGGCGCCGGCCGGCACGCCGAAGGAGATCATCGCGAAGCTGTCCGCCGAGCTGAAGGCGGCGCTGGCCGATCCGACCGTCCAGCAGAAGATGCTGGGCGCGGGCACCGTGGCGGCCTATATGCCGCCCGAACAGTTGGCCGCGCGGATGCGCGCCGACGACAAGAAGTGGGGCAAGGTCATCCAGGACAACGGCATCAAGGGCGACTGATACGCCCGCGCCCGTCATGGGCGCACCGTAGCTTGCCTGTCTTAGCGGGGTAGGGTGAGGGCCGGCGATCGTATGGTCGCCGGCCCTTGCTCTTTGTGGCGGCCCTCGATGGTTGCCAGCGATGGCCGCCGTAAATGTCTGCGCTCGGTGACTGCGCTCGGTGACTGCGCTCGGTGACGGCGGTCTGTGGCTGCGCTCGATGGCTGCAGCCGATCGCGGTCTGCTCGGGCCCTTACTGCCGTGCCGACGAGCCCGCAAGCGCCTCGCCGCGCGCGAGAAAGTGCCGGTATTCCTCCGGGGGAACGAACAGGCCGCCGGTGGTCCAGACCAGATGCGTGGCGGTGCCCATCGCGTCGGCCAAGCCATGGCGGGCCAGATAGGCCTGCCCGGCCTCGGTGCCTGTCAGCATCGCCGGTCCGCTGAAGCCGGCGGCGGCCGAAGGCTCGATCTCGATGCCGGCATCGCGCCTGGCCAGGTACAGGTCGCGGAACAGCCGCTCGTCGGCCACGGTGTAGACGCCCGACAGCAGTTCGCGCATCGCCGCCGCGGCCAGCTCGGAGGCGCGCGGCACCGCGAGGCCGTCGGCCTCGGTGCGATTGCTGAGCCCGTAGTCGTAGACCGAGGGATTGCCGCCGGCGCCGTTGACCTCGGCGCCGATCATCTGCACCAGGAAGCAGGGCGACTGGGTCGGCTCGGCAAAGAAGCAGTGCGCGTGCGGACCGTACAGCTGCTTCAAGCCGAAGGCGATGCCGGCCGGCGCGCCGCCGACGCCGCACGGCAGGTAGACGAACAGCGGCCGCTTTGCGCCGGGCGCGATGCCATGCTCGCGCAATTGCGCATCGAGCCGCAGCACCGCCGCGCTGTAGCCCAGCAGCAGCGACAGCGAACGCTCGTCGTCGACGAAGTGGCAGGCCGGGTCCTGCCGCGCCTGCGCGCGGCCCGCGGCCACCGCCTGCTGGTAGTCGCCCTCGTGCTCGATCACCTCGACGCCGCGTGCGCGCAGCCGGTCCTTCTTCCACGGCTTGGCGTCGGCCGACATGTGCACCACGGCGCGAAAGCCCAGCGCGGACGCCATCACGCCGATGCTCAGGCCCAGATTACCGGTCGAGCCCACCGCGACCTGGTAGCGCGAGAAGACCGCGCGCGCCGCCGGTTCGGCCAGCCGGCGATAGTCGTCGGGGCCGGCATCGTTGGTCACCAGTCCATGTTGCACGGCCAGCCGTTCGGCGGATTCCAGCACCTCGTGGATGCCGCCGCGCGCCTTGATCGACCCCGCCACCGGCAGGCTGTGATCGGCCTTGATCCACAGCGCGCCGCTGCCGGGCGGCAAGCCGATCGCGGACGCCAGCGCCGCGGCCGGCATCACCGGCGATTCAATGGCGCCGGCGCTGTCCACCAGTTCGGGAAACAGCCGCTGCAGCAGCGGGGCAAAGCGCTCGAAGCGGGCGTGGGCCGCGTGGACATCAGCTAGACTAATATCCTTCGCGCCTGCGCGGACTGGGGCCGGGGTTTGCGGCGCGAGTAGCGGATTGGTCCACAGGCATGGCCGGGCCTCGCCGAGCGCCGCCAGCAGCGTGGCATCGGCGGCGGGCACCGGAGCGCTTGCCGCTGCGGAATGGGTGTGTTCGCGCGGGGAAAACGTGGTGTTCTGGTTGGAGTCGTTCATTTCGGTGGTCGGCATGGGAACGCCATTCGAGCGCGGTTGGCGTTGTTCTGCGGCGATCGGGCAGGCAACCCTCGGCCGGCGCCTGTTCCGCATTGTTCTCCCAGGCACCGATTCCGGCAAATCATTCGTGCTCGGCCACGCATTAGTGCAGCTAATGATGACGGTGACAACGATGACAACGACGCTCTCTTCCTCGCTGCTGGCCTGGCTGCGCTGCTTCGAAGCCGCTGCGCGCCACCGCAGCTTTACCCGCGCCGCCGAGGAGCTGTGCGTGACGCAGGGCGCGGTCAGCCAGCAGGTCAAGCAGCTGGAGCAATGGCTGGGGCGCCCGCTGTTCGTGCGCACGCCGCGCGCGCTGATGCCGACGCCCGAGGGCGAGCGGTTGCGCGTGGTGCTGCGCGAGTCGTTCGAAGCGATCGCGGGTGCGCTGAGCCAGTTGCGCCGGCGCGGCGAGGCCGGGCCGGTCTCGCTGTCGTGCTCGCCGTCGTTCGCGATGCGCTGGCTGACGCCGAGGATGGGCAGCTTCTTTCGCGACCATGCCGACATCGGACTGCGCGTGCATGGCGAATTCCAGGCGCTGGACCGCGGCCGGATGCTGCGCGAGGGCATCGATGCGGCGGTGCGCTTCGATCCCGGGGCGTACCGCGACGTGCATGCGCGGCGCTTCCTCGACGAATGGCTGCTGCCGGTGGCCAGCCCCGCCTTCGTCGCCGCGCATCCGGAACTGCGCTCGCCGGCCGATCTGCGCGGGGAACTGTTGCTGCACGACGCCAGCCCCTGGGACGGCGCCGGCGAGTTCGACGAATGGGCCGCGTGGCTGCAGCAGGCCGGCGTCACGGTGCAGGATCTGGAGCAGGGCCAGCGCTTCAACCTGTCGCAACTGGCGATCGGCGCGGCGCTGGCGGGGCAGGGCGTCGCGATGGGACGGACCGCGCTGGTGCTGGAAGACCTCGAGGCGGGCCGGCTGGTCGATCTGTTCGGCCTGCATCTGCCGAGCCCGGCCGCCTATCACTTCGTATCGGCCCAGGGACAGCGAGCCGAGGTGGCCGCGATCGAGGCGTGGCTGGTGTCGGAAGGGGCGGCATTCGGCGCGCAACGGGACCAGTGGCGCCAGGCCTCCGGCAAGGCGCGGACACCGGCGACGCGCCCGCCCCGTAGGCCTCGTACGCGACGGCCAGGGCAATGAGTCGTCGCGCCGCGGCGCTACCACAGCGCCGCGCGCTGTACTACCCCGCATCTGCCCGCTGTTGTAGAATCTAAGTCTTTGATTCTGTAGCGCTATTGATCGGCGTGCCCAGATATTGCCGATCTGGTTGCCGATCTCGGCGCGGCAGGGGCCTCGAAGTCGGTGCCGGAACGTGGCGCCGGCCCCAGTCCCCATCCGCCCGATCCGCCCTTGCCGCCCAGGCCAAGCGCTGCGCGGCTACCGCCAGTTCCATTGCGTTCGATCGATGCGTGTCCGCTGGCGCCGGGTTCGCCTTCGCCAGACACCCATACCATGACCACCACCACGAACACGAACACCTCTGCTGTACCGACTCCCGCCGACGACATCACGTTCGACAGCTTCGGCCTCGACCCGCGCGTGCTGCGCGCGCTGTCCGAGCAGGGCTATACCAAGCCGACGCCGATCCAGGCGCAGGCAATCCCGGTGGTGCTGCTGGGCAAGGACGTGATGGGCGCCGCGCAGACCGGCACCGGCAAGACCGCGGGCTTCGCGCTGCCGATCATCCAGCGCCTGCTGCCGCTGGCCAACGCCAGCGCCTCGCCGGCGCGGCACCCGGTGCGCGCGCTGATGCTGACGCCGACGCGCGAACTGGCCGACCAGGTCTACGACAACGTGGCCCGCTATGCGCGCCACACCGACCTGCGCAGCACCGTGGTGTTCGGCGGCGTCGACATGAATCCGCAGACCGACGCGCTGCGGCGCGGCGTCGAGATCCTGGTCGCGACCCCGGGCCGCCTGCTCGACCACGTGCAGCAGAAGTCGGTCAACCTGTCGCAGGTGCAGATGCTGGTGCTCGACGAGGCCGACCGCATGCTGGACATGGGCTTCCTGCCGGACCTGCAGCGCATCATCAACCTGCTGCCGGCCAAGCGCCAGACGCTGCTGTTCTCGGCGACCTTCTCGCCCGAGATCAAGAAGCTGGCGGCCAGCTACCTGCACCAGCCGGTGACGATCGAAGTGGCGCGCAGCAACTCGGCCAACGAGAACGTGCGCCAGACCGTGTACCAGGTCCAGGACGGCCAGAAGCAGGAGGCCGTGGTGCATCTGCTGAAGCAGCGTGCCGACCAGGGCCTGTCGCGCCAGTGCATCGTCTTCGTCAACAGCAAGATCGGCTGCTCGCGGCTGGCCCGTCATCTGGAGCGCGAGGGCATCAATGCCGCCGCGATCCACGGCGACAAGACGCAGACCGAACGGATGCAGACGCTGGAGGGCTTCAAGCAGGGCACCATCGACGCGCTGGTGGCGACAGACGTCGCCGCGCGCGGCCTGGACATCGCCGACATGCCCTGCGTGATCAACTTCGATCTGCCGTTCAACGCCGAGGACTATGTGCACCGGATCGGCCGTACCGGCCGCGCCGGCGCCACCGGCGATGCGCTGTCGATCTTCGTGCCCGGCGACGAGCGTCTGCTGGCCGATATCGAGAAGATGCTGAAGCGGCAGATTCCGCGCGCGCAGCTCGAAGGCTTCGATCCGTCGGCGGCGCGCTTCCGTGCCGCCGACGACGATCGCCGCCGCGGCCGCTCGGCCGAGCCGCGCCGCCCGCGCGCCGACAGCGAGGAGCGTCCGCGCAAGCCCGACCACGGCAATGCGCGCAATGCCTTCCGCGCCTCGGACGACCCGTTCTTCTCGCGGCCCTATGAGCCGAGCCCGAGCGCGTCGTCGGCGTCGTCCACGTCCAGCGAGTCGACCCTCGATCCGCGTCAGGTTGGCCTCGCGCGCGCCCGGCCGAAGCGCCCGGTCGCCGCGCTGCTCGGCGGCGTGCCGCGCAAGTCCTGATCGCGTCGGGCTGAGCCGATCCGTCTTTCCCGCGAACGCGGGAAGCCAGCGTCTTCCATTTTGCCGGGTCCCGTCTGCGCGGGGACGGCAAGGCCGCTCAGTTCGACACCCACCGCGCCGCCCACTGCGCGGTCGCCTCGGCCAGCCAGCCTTCCACATCGGCGCGGCCGCTGCGCAAGTCCAGATGCGCGCCGGCGGCGCGCAGCGCGTCCAGCGGCGCCAGCGCGTCGATCGCTTCCGCGCCGGTCTGCTTGCTCAGTTTTTCCCCGATCTCGTTGACCACGACGGGCACATGCAGATAGGCCGGCGTCGGCAACCCCAGCAGCCGCTGCAGATGGATCTGCCGCGGCGTCGAATCCAGCAGGTCGGCGCCGCGCACGATATCCGTGATGCCCTGCAGCCCGTCGTCGACCACCACCGCCAGTTGATACGCCCACAGGCCATCGGCCCGGCGCAGCACGAAGTCGCCGAGCTCGGTGGCCAGGTCCTGGCATTGCCGGCCCTGCCAGCGGTCGTCGAAGCACAGCAGCGCCGCCTCGCCGTCCGGCACGCGCACGCGCCAGGCGCGCGGCAGCTTGCCGTGCAGGCCGCCGCGGCAGGTGCCGGGGTAGGCCAGCGTCTGATGGCGCTCGCGGACATGGCGCAGCGAGTCGGCGATTTCCTTGCGCGAGCAGCCGCAGGGATAGACCAGCCCGGCCGCCTCGAGCCGGTGCAGCGCGTCGGCGTACAGCGGCTCGCGCCGGCTCTGCCAGACCGGCGCCTCGTCCGGATGCAGGCCGAGGCGCTCGAGCGTA
Organism: Cupriavidus sp. JZ107; assembly: GCF_053903255.1. Taxonomy (NCBI): domain Bacteria; kingdom Pseudomonadati; phylum Pseudomonadota; class Betaproteobacteria; order Burkholderiales; family Burkholderiaceae; genus Cupriavidus; species Cupriavidus sp. JZ107. The sequence goes on from NZ_CP096481.1 coordinate 999,799, forward strand.
TGCAGGATCTGCCGGTCCGCGTCGCGCACGCAGCGCGGATAGTCGATGTCCTCGATGCGGACCAGCCACTGGCCGCCGTGGGCGCGGGCATCGAGCCAGCTGGCCAGCGCGGTGACCAGCGAGCCCAGATGCAGTGGGCCGGTGGGGGAGGGGGCGAAGCGGCCGCGGTATTGCGGGTTTGACGGCCGGCGATCGGTCGGCGGACGATCGGACGGCTGATCGGTCTGCCCGGGTACTGCGCTCATGTCTGGCTACTCCGGCGCGCCCGGTTGCTGCGACAGCAGCGCCTGCGCCAGCCGCGGATTCTGCAGCTTGTCGGTCCACCACTGCAGCGCCTTGCCGCGATTGCTGGTGCGCCAGGCGATGGTGAAGGTACCGGGCGCGCGCACCTCGACGGTCTCGCGCACCTGCAGCACGCCGCTCTCGATATGCGGCTGCGCCATCGGCGCCGGCAGCCAGCCGCAGCCCAGGCCGCGGATCTGCGCATCGAGCTTGTCGCGCATGGTCGGCACCACCAGCATGTCCTGCCCGGCCAGCACGCCATGCGTGCGCGCCGGCAGGTTGCGCGAGGTATCGCCGACCGCGACGATGCGGTGCCGGGCGATCTGCGTGCTGGTCAGCGGCCCCGGTTCGCTGGCGAGCGGATGGTGGGCGGCCACGGCGAACACGAAGGGCATCGCGCCGAGCGAACGGATCTGGAAGCCCTGGGTGCTGGGCGCATCGTAGGCGCCGCCGATCACCAGGTCGGCGCGGTTGCTGACCAGCGCGTCCCAGGAGCCGCCCAGCACCTCCTTGGCGAAGCGCAGACGCGTGGCGCTGTTCTCCGCGTAGAAGTCCTGGATCACCGGCAGCAACGCACGGAAATTGATCAGGTCGTCGACGACGATATTGAGGCTGGCCTCCCAGCCGGTGGCCAGCCGCTTGACGCGGCGCGCCAGGTCGTCGGCCGCGTGCAGCAGGTGGCGGCCCTCGTCGAGCAGCGCGCGGCCGGCCGGCGTCAGCTCGGCGCGGTGGCGGCGCCGGTCGAACAGCAGCACGTCGAGGTCTTCTTCGAGCCGGCGCACCACATAGGTCAGCGCCGACGGCACCTTGCCCATTTCATGCGCGGCGGCTGCGAAGCTGCCCTTGCGTTCGATCGCGTCGAGAACTTCCAGGGATTCGAGAGAGAGTGGCATATTCAGAAATTCTGAATGAGTGCTTGCAAATGGCCCGCCGCAAATATAGCGCAGCCGTCCTAAACTTCCTAGCATCGTTGCAGAACAGACGGTCTATATGCAAGTCCGGCAGGACGAAGCAGCGGACCACTAGCCAGGAAGGACATCAAAATGATTGAAATTCGCAAGTCCGCAGAACGTGGTTACGCCGACCATGGTTGGCTGCAGTCGTATCACAGCTTCTCGTTTGCCGACTACTTCGACCCGCGCCATGTGCAGTTCGGGCCGCTGCGAGTGATCAACGAAGACCGCGTCGCGCCCGGCATGGGCTTCGGCACCCATGGTCATCGCGACATGGAGATCATCAGCTATGTGCTGTCGGGCGAATTGGCGCACAAGGACAGCATCGGCAACGGCAGCGTGATCCGCCCCGGCGACGTGCAGCGGATGAGCGCCGGCACGGGCGTGCGGCACTCGGAGTACAACCACGCCGCGCACGACACCACGCATTTCCTGCAGATCTGGATCGTGCCCGATCGCAACGGCATCGAACCGGGCTACGAGGAGAAGCACTTCGACGCCGCCGACAAGCGCGGCCGGCTGCGCCTGGTCGGCAGCCCCGACGGTGCCGACGGCTCGGTGCGGATCCACCAGGACGTGCGCCTCTTTGCCGGCCTGTTCGACGGCGACGAGGCCGCCACGCTGGCCCTGGCCCCGGGACGGCGCGCCTATGTGCACGTCGCCCGCGGCGCCATCACGGTCAACGGCCAGGCGCTGGAGGCTGGCGATGCGGCCAAGCTGGAGGAGGTCGACGCGGTCACCCTGACGCAGGGCGACGCGGCCGAGGTGCTGGTATTCGATCTGCCGTGACATGCCGGAGGTCGTCCCCGCGAAAGCGGGGACCCCGTGACGCATTTCTGTGTCGCAAGCCGCTGCATCGGCGCAGGCGCGGGGACGACGGGATTTCGGCAAGCAGATGTAACGCGAAGTCCCGGCGCGGCAGGGCAGGCGGAAGCGCTGTGCTATCTTCTCGCTATAGATAAGCGCCCGGACCAGCACATGGTCCGGGACGGCCCGGCAGCTCGCCTTGCCGCCCATTTCCGACCCGAGATGACCTTCGTTTCCGTCCTTCTTGCGCTGATCGCCGAGCAGTTCCGCGCCCTGGGCCGCAACAATCCCATTTATGAAATGGTGCGGGCGCTCGCCGAACGCGCCGAGCGCGCCTTCGACACCGGCCGGCCGCGCGACGCGGCGCTGGCGTGGATGACGGTGGCGCTGCCGCTGACGCTGGCGGCGCTGGCGGTCCACCATCTGCTGGCGACGATCAGCGTGGCGCTGACGCTGGCGTGGAACGTGCTGCTGCTGTACCTGACGCTGGGCTTCCGCCAGTTCAGCCACTACTTCACCGATATCCACGACGCGCTGAACCGAGACGATCCGGCCACTGCCCGTGCGTTGCTGCACGAGTGGACCGGGCTCGACACCGTCGACATGCCGGTCAGCGAAATCGTGCGCCACACGCTCGAGGCGGCCATCGTTGCCGTGCACCGGCACGTGTTCGGCGTGTTCTTCTGGTTCCTGCTGCCGATCGGCCCGGCCGGCGTGGTGCTGTACCGCGTCGCCGAATATCTGTCGCGCCAATGGAACCTGCCGTCGTCCGAGCGCAGCCCGGCGTTCGGCCGGTTTGCCGCGCGCGCCTTCCATCTGATGGACTGGGTGCCGTCGCGGCTGACGGCGATCGGCTTTGCGATCGTCGGCAACTTCGAGGACGCGGTCTACGCGTGGCGCAACCATGCGCGCAAGTGGCGCGACGAGACCAACGGCATCCTGCTGGCCAGCGGCGGCGGCGCGCTCGGCGTGCGGCTCGGCACGCCGCTGGCCGAGGACGACACCAGCGTGGTGCTGGCGACCCCCGGCACCGGTGCGGCGTTCGACTATGCCCCGGGCATGGAGGACGACGGCGCGCCGGAGCCGGCCGCGCCGGAGCTCGGCGCCGATCCCGGCGTACGGGCGCTGCAGTCGGCGGTCGGCCTGGTCTGGCGCGCGGTGGTGCTGTGGATGCTGCTGCTGGCGATGCTGTCGCTGGCCAGCTGGGTCGGCTGAGGTTCGCCAGGGGTACGGCCAAGGTGGGGGCAAGTTCCGGCAGGCCGGGAGGGCGGCCGGAACAGCGGCCGGAACAGGTCTTACCTCCGATTCAGGGCCGAGGGCTGCCGCACTGCCAGCAGGCGCCGAACTGCGCCTCGTGCCATTCGCCGCAGCGCGCGCAGCGCCAGCGCGGCCCCGGCGCCGGATTCGCGGCGGCATCGAGTACCGCCCACGCTTCCTCTTCGCGCGCATCGTCGAGCAGCCACACCTGCGGCGCGCTCTCCTGAAACGGAATATCGCCGGTCGCGCCGGCCAGCCACGTATTGCGCAATTGCGCGCGGATGCCCGCGGCCAGCAGCAGATTGCGGCAATGGGCCGCATGCACCAGCGAGGGCGTCGACAGCAGCAGTTTCATCGGCGTCAACGGCAGTGGGGATGCTTTGGACCTTAGCACGGGCGCGGTGCCAAGGCAGCAAATCACGCGATGAGCCGCTCCCTCTCCCGCTTGCGGGAGAGGGTTGGGGAGAGGGCAGGGGGCGGTGCAAGGGCCAGGGCATTGGCCAATGCCGCTGCCCTCTCCCGCGAGCGGGAGAGGGGGAGACCATCTACAGCACTGCTACCACGGCTTCTGCTGTCGCGACTCGTGCAGCAGCTGCAGGTACAGCTGGTGCCGCCGCGGCGCGATGCCGCCGGCTTCGACCGAGGCCAGCACGCCGCAGCCCGGCTCGTTGATATGGTGGCAGTTGTAGAAGCGGCATTCGGTCAGCCGCGGGCGGAATTCGGGGAAGGCGCGCTCGAGCATGCCTTCGGACAGATGGTGCAGGCCGAACTCCTGGAATCCGGGCGAATCGATCAGGCTGCCGCCCTGGCCCCAGTCGTCGGGCAGGTGGTATAGCCGCGTGAACGTCGTGGTGTGCTTGCCCGAATCGAGCTTGGCCGAGATCTCGCGGGTTTGCGCCTCGACGCCGGGAATCAGCAGGTTCAGCAGCGACGACTTGCCCATGCCGGACTGGCCGATCAGGATCGTCGCGCGCCCGGCGGTCAGCGGACGCAGCTGCGCCAGCGCGTCGTCGGGATTGCCGTGCACCGACAGCTCGACGGTGCGATAGCCCAGCTGCCGGTACAGCGTCAGCCGGCGCCGCGCGTCCTCCAGCCGGTCGGTCAGGTCGGTCTTGTTCAGCAGGATCAGCGGCGCGATTTCCAGCGCCTCGGCGGACACCAGCGCGCGGCCCAGCAGGTCCTCGGAGAAGCTCGGTTCGGTCGCCAGCACGATCGCGACCTGGTCGATATTGGCGGCCAGCAGCTTGGACTTGAACTGGTCCGAGCGATGCAGCAGATTGCGGCGCGGCTCGACCTCGACGATCACGCACTGATCGGCCGCGGCACGTTCGACGCGCACGCGGTCGCCGACCGCGCATTCGCTCTTCTTGCCCCGGGGAAACGCATGCATGCGCGTGCGCTCGCCATCGTCGAGCTCGATCACATAGTGGCGGCCGTGCGCGGCCACGATCAGCGCGGATTCGCGCGCGGCGGCGTTGGGCACGGCGGCGCCGGCGGGTCGGCGCTGGGCGTCGCCGCCGCGTAGTCGGGCGGGGCGGCTCATGCGTGCGCCAGCAGACGGTCGATGCGCTGCGCCGCGGGCGGGTGCGAGTAGTAGAACGCGCTGTAGAGCGGATCGGGCGTCAGCGTCGACGCATTGTCCTTGTACAGCTTGACCAGCGCCGACACCAGATGGCCCGCATCGGCATGCTCGGCGGCGAACGCATCGGCCTCGAACTCGTGCCGGCGCGAGGTCAGGCTCGACAGCGGCCCGAGCAGGAACGTGAATACCGGCAGCGTCAGGAAGAACAGCACCAGCGCCAGCGCGTGGCTGTCGGACATCAGGTTCGGCAGCACGCCCAGGCCCGTGTAGAACCACGCCTGCGTCGACAGCCAGCCCAGCAGCGCCAGGAAGGCCAGGCTCAGCGCGAAGGTCACGACGATGCGCTTGACGATATGGCGCCGCTTGAAGTGGCCGAGCTCGTGCGCGAGCACCGCCTCGATCTCGTCGGCGTTCAGCCGCGACAGCAGCGTGTCGAAGAAGACGATGCGCTTGGCCGCGCCGAATCCGGTGAAATAGGCGTTGCCGTGCGCGCTGCGGCGCGAGCCGTCCATCACGAACAGGCCCTTGCTGGCGAAGCCGCAGCGGCGCATCAGCGCTTCGATGCGCTGTTTCAGCGTCTCGTCGGTCAGCGGCTCGAACTTGTTGAACAACGGCGCGATCCAGGTCGGGAAGATCACCAGCAGCACCAGGTTGAAGGCCATCCAGACCATCCAGGTCCACAGCCACCACCACGTGCCGGTCCGGTCCATCAGCCACAGCACCGCCAGCAGCAGCGGCAGGCCCAGCACCGCGGCGACCACCAGCATCTTGATGGTGTCGACGAGCCACAGCCGCCAGGTCATCCGGTTGAAGCCGAAGCGCTGCTCGATGCCGAACTGCGCGTACAGCGTGAAGGGCAGCTCGGCCAGCCCGCCGATCAGCGCGACGCTGGCGATCAGCGCGACGCCATAGGCATAGCCGGGGCCGAAGGTGCCGTACCAGAACTGGTTCAGCCAGTGCAGGCCGCCGAGCAGCGTGAAGCCGATCAGCACGGCGGCGCCGGCGAGCACCTCGAGCATCGACAGCCGCGTGCGGGCGATCGTGTAGTCGGCGGCCTTGCGGTGCGCGGCCAGCGAGATCGTATCGGCGAAGCGCGGCGGCACGGTGTCGCGATGCAGGCCGACATGGCGAACCTGGCGCGCGGCCAGCCACAGTTTGGTGAGCACCATCACCACCAGGGCGACGAGAAAAAGCAGCGTGAACATCGGGTCCTTGCCTTGTGGAGCGGTCTAGTGCCTTCGATATGCGAGAATTATATGACTTCGCGCCGGCACACCCGCCAGGGCCCACGATGCCGACGCACGATATTCCCATCCCTCCGCTATCCGATCCTCACGCAGTCCGATGACAAGCTCCAGCCCCGCCGCCTCCGTACCCCCCGCCGCGCCCGCCTCCGCCCCGCCCGCCGTCAAGTCGGTCAAGAGCGAAAACAACCTGGTCTGGCTCGATATGGAGATGACCGGGCTGTCCCCCGAGAACGACCGCATCATCGAGGTGGCGGTGGTGGTCACCGACTCCGAGCTGCATATCCTGGCCGAGGGTCCGGTGCTGGTGATCCACCAGGACGACGCCGTGCTCGACGCGATGGACAACTGGAACAAGGGCACCCATGGCCGCTCGGGCCTGATCGACAAGGTCAAGGCCTCGACGCTGACCGAGGCGCAGGCCGAAGCCGAACTGCTCGCCTTCCTCAAGCGCTGGGTGCCGGCCGGCAAGTCGCCGATGTGCGGCAATTCGATCTGCCAGGACCGCCGCTTCATGGCGCGCTACATGCCCAAGCTCGAGGCGTTCTTCCACTATCGCAACCTCGACGTGTCGACGCTGAAGGAGCTGTGCAAGCGCTGGGAGCCGGCGATCCACAAGGGTTTCATCAAGCGGCAGCTGCATACTGCGCTGGCCGATATCCTCGAGTCGATCGAGGAGCTGCGCTACTACCGCACGCATTTCATTCGCAGCAGCCAGCAGGCGGCGCCGGCGCAGGACGCGGCGGGCTCCACCGGCGCAGCCTGACCCAGCCGGTTCGTCGTTCCCGCGGATGCGGAAACCCAGTGACTTGCGATGAGCCGCTGGGTCCCCGCCTGCGCGGGAACGACGGGCATCGCGGCTCGATTCGATCCTTCCTCCCCATCCCGCCATGCTTGAGCGCATCGTCTCGATCATCACGCCCGTCATCCTGATCATCCTGGTCGGCTGGCTGTACGGGCGCAAGGCCCATCCCGACATGGCGGGCATCAACCGCGCGACGCTCGACGTGATCGCGCCGCTGCTGGTGGTGTCGGCCTTCGTCAGCAAGGAGTTCGTGCTGGCCGACCAGCTCGCGCTGCTGGCCTGCGCGGTCGGCGTGGTGCTCGGCTCGGGCCTGCTCGCGCTCGGCGCGGCGCGGCTGATGGGCGCGGACCCGCGCACCTTCGTGCCGCCGATGATGTTCAACAACTCGGGCAACATGGGGCTGCCGCTGTCAGTGTTCGCCTTCGGGCCGGCCGGGCTGGCCCCAGCGGTGGCGCTGTTCGCGGCCTCGAACCTGATGCACTTCACGCTGGGGCTGAAGATCGTCAATCGCCATGCCTCCCTCGCGCAGATCTCGCGCAACCCGATGGTGCTGGCGACGATCGCCGGCGTCGGCCTGTCGCTGGCGCGCCCGTGGTTCGCGCTGCCCGATCCGGTCTATCAATCGATCAAGCTGCTGGGCGACGCCACCGTGCCGCTGATGCTGTTCGCGCTGGGCGTGCGGATGAAGGACGTCAATCTGCGCAACTGGGGCATGGGGGTGGCCGGCGCGGTGATCTGCCCGCTGACCGGCATCGCCTGCGCGCTGGCGCTGGCGGCGGTGGTGCCGCTGACCGAGCTGCAGCGCGGCCTGCTGTTCGTGTTCGCCGCGCTACCGCCGGCCGTGCTGAATTTCCTGGTGGCCGACCATTTCCGGCAGGAGCCGGACCAGGTGGCGTCGATCGTGCTGCTGGGCAATATTGCCGCGGTGGTGTTCGTGCCGGTCGGGCTCTATCTGGGGCTGCGGTAGGCGTCCGCCTCCGGGCTGCCCTCTCCCCCAGCCCCTCTCCCGCAAGCGGGAGAGGGGAGCGCCGAGCGAGCGCGACCAGTGCTTTCGATGTGTCCCTCTGCCCCAAGCGGGAGAGGGGAGCGAGTGCGGGAGATGCCTTCGGTGTCTGATCTTCCGGCAAGCGGGGGAAGGGGTAGAGCTCGGCAAATGCCCTCGGTGTTCCCCTCTCCCGCCTCTCATGCGTGCGGGAGAGGGGCAGGGGCGAGGGCAACCTCGGTGCCGCTCAGCCCTTCTGCCGGATCGCGTGCTTCGGCCGCCAGGCCTTGACCACGGCCTCGTCGGTCTCGATGTAGGGGCCGCCGATCAGGTCGATGCAGTAGGGCACCGCGGCAAAGATGCCTTGCACGACGGGCTTGCCGTCGTCGCCGCGCAGCCCTTCGAGGGTTTCGCGGATCGCGCGCGGCTGGCCCGGCAGGTTGATGATCAGCGCCGCACGGCTCGGCGTTTCGCGGATCACCGCCACCTGGCGCGACAGGATCGCGGTCGGCACGAAATGCAGGCTGACCTGGCGCATCTGCTCGCCGAAGCCAGGCATTTCCTTGGTGCCGACCGCCAGCGTGGCTTCCGGCGTCACGTCGCGGCGCGCGGGACCGGTGCCGCCGGTGGTCAGCACCAGGTCGCAGCCGGCCACGTCGACCAGCTCGATCAGCGTGCGCGAGATCTGCGCCTGTTCGTCGGGGATCAGCCGTTCCACGCCCTGCCACGGCGAGGTCAGCGTACGGCCGAACCATTCGCGCAGCGCGGGGATGCCCTCGTCCTGATAGGTGCCCGCGGACGCGCGGTCCGAGATCGACACGAAGCCGACGACAAGTTCGTCGGGGTGGCGGCGAGCCACGGGCTGGCCGATGGTTTGGGCAAGGTCGCTCATGCGGGCTCCTGATCCTCTCCGGTTGAAGGCGCGGCGGACGCCGCACCGGGCTGCTCGCGCGCCTCGAGCGCGCTCTTGATCGCCTGGAACAGCTCGCGGAAATGCTTCGGCGGCTTGGCCAGCTGCTGTTCCTTGCGCGCGTTGCGGATCAGGCTGCGCAGCGCCTGCACGTCGACGCTCGGATGCTCGGCGAGGAAGCGCGTCAGCGCCTCGTCGTCCTTGAGCAGCAGCTCGCGCCAGCGCTCGATCAGATGCAGCCGGGCGGTCTCGGCCTTGCTGGTGCCCTTGAAGCCGTCCAGCGCGCGCCGAATGGCGTCGATCTCGTCGTCGTTCAGGCCGCGCATCACCTTGCCGACATACTGCATCTGGCGGCGCTTGCCTTCGTGGCTGGTAATGCGGCGGGCCTCGCGGATCGCGTCCTCGAGCACCTCGGGCATCGGCACGCGCGCCAGCCGGTCCTTGGGCAGCGCCTCGAGCTCGCTGCCAAGGTCCTGCAGCGCATGCATGTCGCGCTTGCGCTGAGACTTGCTCTTGGGCGAATCGTCTTCGGGCTCGGGGGCAAAGGCGCCGGGAAAGCCGGCGCCGGGGGAGTGGCGGGGATGTCGCGTCATGGGCGGCATTTTATCTTGCTATGATTCCCGTTTGGGTTTCCGTTTGCCCTTCCCGGCTCCCACGGCGCCCCGGCTCGCCGCCGGAATCGCCTCCGCCACGCCCGACCTTCGCCAGACCTACCAGGCCAGACTTACGCATGTCCGATCTCATGACCGACCAGAACGTCCACTTTACCTATACCCAGGCGCAACTGAGCGAAATGGCAGCCGATGTGCTGCGCGTCGCCCGCGAACTGGGCGCCACCGATGCCGCCACCGAGATTTCCGAGGGCAGCGGCCTGTCGGTCTCGGTGCGCAAGGGCGAGGTCGAGACGATCGAGCAGAACCGCGACAAGGTGGTCGGCGTGACCGTGATGATCGGCAAGCGGCGCGGCAATGCCAGCACGTCGGACTTCTCGCCGGCCGCGCTGCGCGCCACCGCCGAGGCCGCCTACAACATCGCGCGCTTCACCGCCGAGGACGACTGCGCGGGCCTGGCCGAAGAGGAACTGCTCGAACGCGATCCGCTCGACCTGGACCTGTTCCACCCGTGGGCCATCGACGCCGAGCAGGCTATCGAGATCGCGCGCCGTGCCGAGGCCGCGGCCTTCGCGGTGTCGCCGCGCATTCGCAACAGCGACGGCGCCAGCGTATCGGCGCAGCATTCGCAGTTCGTGCTGGCCACCACGCGCGGTTTCGTCGGCGGCTATCCGTATTCGCGCCATTTCGTCTCGTGCGCGCCGATCGCCGGCAGCGGCGGCGGCATGCAGCGAGACGACTGGTATTCGTCCAAGCGCGCGCCCGCGGCGCTGGCCGAGCCCGAAGCGATCGGCCGCTACGCCGCCGAACGCGCGCTGGCGCGGCTGCATGCGCGCAAGCTGTCGACGCGCCGCTGCCCGGTGCTGTTCGAAGCCCCGCTGGCGGCAGGACTGCTGGGCGCCTTCGTGCAGGCGGTATCGGGCGGCGCGCTGTATCGCAAGTCGACCTTCCTGTACGACACGCTGGGCAAGCCCGTCTTCGCGCCGCATATCGACATCCATGAGCGTCCGCATGTGCCGGGCGCGATGGGCAGCGCGCCGTTCGACGAGGAGGGCGTCAAGACCCGTGCCCGCGACGTGGTGCGCGATGGCGTGGTGCAAGGCTATTTCCTGTCGACCTATTCGGCCCGCAAGCTCGGCATGCAGACCACCGGCAATGCCGGTGGCTCGCACAATCTGGCGCTGACCAGCAAGCTGACGGAGCCGGGCGACGATTTCCCGGCGATGCTGCGCAAGCTGGGCACCGGCCTGCTGGTGACCGAACTGATGGGGCAGGGCGTCAACTACGTGACCGGCGACTATTCGCGCGGCGCCTCGGGCTATTGGGTCGAGAACGGCGTGATCCAGTACCCGGTCGAGGAAATCACGATCGCCGGCAACATGGCCGAGATGTTCCGCCAGATCGTCGCGATCGGCGCCGACACGCTGGTGCGCGGCACCAAGGAGACAGGCTCGATCCTGATCGAGCAGATGACGATCGCGGGGAATTGAGACGCGGGAAACTAAGGGCGCCTGCCATCGGCTCCCCTCTCCCGCGAGCGGGAGAGGGGTAGGGGAGAGGGCAGCAGCACTGGCCAATGCCGCCACGGCTTGAACCGCCCGGCCCCTCTCCCCAACCCTCTCCCGCAAGCGGGAGAGGGAGTGCCGCCCGTGCAGTGCGCACGGCGACAGCGCTGGCAGATTCCTGCCGCAGACTACTCCGGCGCCCGTTCGTACGTCACGAACGCATAGTCGAAGCCATTTGGCTCGGAATGATGCCGCTCCCGCTCGGTGGCGATCCAGCGTTGCGGATCGATGTCGGGGAAGTGCGCATCGCCGTCGATGTCGGCGTCGATCTCGGTGACGATCAGCCGGTCGGCGCTGGGCAGCGCCTCGGCATAGAGCTGCGCGCCGCCGATCAGGAACACCTGCTCAACGCCGACGCACAGCCGCAGCGCGTCCTCGAGCGAGGACGCGGTTTCCGCGCCATCGAGCCGCAGTTCGGGATTGCGGCTCACCACGATATTGCGGCGGCCCGGCAGCGGCCGGCCGATCGATTCCCAGGTCTTGCGGCCCATGATCACCGGCGCGCCCATCGTGGTGCGCTTGAAGTGCGCCAGGTCCTCGGGCAGCCGCCACGGCAGCGTGTTGTCGCGGCCGATCACGCCATTGCGCGCGCGCGCGACGATCAGCGTCAGCAGCGTCATACCGCGACCGGGGCCTTGATGGCCGGATGCGATTGGTAGCCGACCAGCGCGAAGTCCTCGTAGCGGTAGTCGAAGATCGAATCAGGCTTGCGCAGGATTTCCAGCTTCGGCAGCGGCATCGGTTCGCGCGCCAGCTGCGTGCGCACCTGTTCCTCGTGATTGCTGTAGATATGGCAGTCGCCGCCGGTCCAGACGAAATCGCCGACTTCGAGACCGGTCTGCTGCGCGATCATGTGCGTCAGCAGCGCATAGCTGGCGATATTGAACGGCACGCCGAGGAAGATGTCGGCGCTGCGCTGGTACAGCTGGCACGACAGCCGGCCGTCGGCCACGTAGAACTGGAAGAACGCGTGGCAGGGTGGCAGCTTCATGCGGGGGATGTCGCCGACGTTCCAGGCCGACACGATCAGCCGGCGCGAATCCGGATTGCTGCGGATCTGCTCGATCAGCTGGGCGATCTGGTCGATATGCTCGCCGTTCGGCGCCGGCCACGAACGCCATTGATAGCCGTAGATCGGGCCGAGCTCGCCGTTCTCGTCGGCCCATTCGTCCCAGATCGTGACGCCGTTTTCCTGCAGCCACCGCACATTGGTCGAGCCCTGCAGGAACCACAGCAGCTCATGGATGATCGACTTCAGATGCAGCTTCTTGGTGGTGACCACCGGGAAGCCTTCGCGCAGGTCGAAGCGCATCTGATAGCCGAACACCGAGCGCGTGCCGGTGCCGGTGCGGTCCGCCTTGACGGTGCCATGCTCGTACACATGGCGCATGAAGTCGAGATACTGTTTCATCGGCGTCGGAAAGGAAAAAGGGCCGCAGCGCAGCGGCATGCGGGCCAGGGCGTCATTCTAGCCGATGCGCTCCGATGGGGCGCCGGCATGAAAAAAGGGCGGCCCCGATGGAGCCGCCCCTTGATCGGATCGCTGTCATTCCCGCACGGGCGGGAACGACAGCTTGCCGCTTACTGGCTTTCGACCGCCGGCGCGCGGCGCTTCTGCACCATATAGCCTGCGCCCAGCACGCCGCCGATGATCACGGCATACAGCAGCCAGGCCAGCGCCGGGTTGGCGGCGAAGAACGGCTTGACCAGCGGTTCGCCCAGGATCATCTTGGCCGCGGTGAATGCCAGCACGCCGGAGCCCAGGTAGATGATGATCGGGTAGCGGGCCATCAGCTTGAGCACCAGGCGCGAGCCCCAGACCACGATCGGGATGCTGATCAGCAGACCCAGCACCACCAGCAGGAAGCTGCCGTGCGCGGCGCCGGCCACGGCCAGCACGTTGTCGACGCCCATCACGGCGTCGGCGATGATGATCGTCTTCATCGCGCCGGCCAGCGTGGTTGCCGGGGCGCCATGCTCGTCCTCGCCGTTTTCGTCGGACAGCAGCTTGTAGGCGATCCACACCAGCGCCAGGCCACCGACCAGCATCAGGCCAGGAATCTTCAGCAGCCACACGACACCGATGGTCATGGCCGAACGGACCACGACGGCACCGATGGTGCCCCAGACGATGGCCTTCTTTTGCAGGTGCGGCGGCAGGTTACGCGCCGCCAGCGCGATCACGATGGCATTGTCGCCAGCGAGCACCAGGTCGATGACGACGATCGACAGCAGTGCCGTCAGAAACTGCATCGTGAACAGATCGGTAAGCCACTCCATGAACTCTCCTGTTGGAAACGTGAAATATCGGTTCGCCTGGAGTCATGCAGCCGCGGACGGGAGCCTCTGCAAACCATGAATCCAGGTTGCAAAGGTCTTGCTCGACCGATCTGCGATATTGCCGAAACGCCGATATCGCCGGTACGGTCAGCACAACCGGAGGCCGCAATGGGCGCGGCGCTCGTAATGACGATTGTGCTAAGGGCGGGCTGCCCTGGAGCTACTCCCCTTTGAAGGGGCTTGGCCGTGGTCGGCCTTGCTTGGGCACGGATTATAAACGAGGTTCATGGCGATTGTCGCCTTTGCGGCAAATGGCGTTTACCCGGCCTCGCGCCACGCCTTTACCCGCTTCCAGCCCCGCCCTGGTCCCGCCTTGGCCCCGCCATGGCTCCGGAACAGCGCCGCGCGCGTGTCGGAGGCAGGCGGGCAGGCAGACGAGCCCGATAGCGCCTATTCTTACCGGATCGGCAGTGGCCGATGCGCCGCCGGACAGCGATGGCGGCGTGTCCTCTGCCCACACCGGCCGTTTGCTGGCGTTCGCTGCGTTTGCCGAGACGGCGGCGGCGGTGTGACCGGGGTTCGGGGTTGCGCCGCGCTCAGTGCTCAAGGCTCGCAGCGCGGTGCCCAGTGTCATCCAGCCACATCAACCGACCAGAAGGAACAAGAACCCTATGCCGGCTGACCCGATCGGTATGCCATCGCGCCGCCTCCGCCAGGACAACGGATCCGCACCGCGCGCCGCCTCTTCACCGTCCCCGTCTTCCGCAGCGTCCTCATCGTCTCCCTCGTCTTCCTCGTCTTCCCCGCCTTCTCGATCCGCCGCCGTGGCCTCGTCGCTGGCCAGGGCGCGCTCGCGCTTCGGCGATCCGCTCGCCTTCGTGCAGCAGTACCGCCACGACGACGAGGCCGAGCGCGCCGAGCTGATCGACGGTCTGCTGGCTCCGCACGCCAGCGTCCAGCCCAAGCACTTCTACGACGTGCTTGGCTCGCGGCTGTTCGAGGCCATCACCGCGTTGCCCGAGTACTATCCGACGCGCACCGAGGCGGAGATCTTCGCCGCCCATGCGAGTGCGATCGGCGCGCGCTGCGGCAGCGGCGGGGTGCTGATCGACCTCGGTGCCGGCAATTGCCAGAAGGCGGCGCGGCTGTTCGGCGTGCTGCGGCCCGCCCAGTATGTCGCGCTCGATATCTCGGTCGAGTTCCTGCGCGACACGCTGGCCGGACTGCAGCAGCAGCATCCACAGATTCCGATGCTGGGGCTGGGCGCGGACCTGTGCGCGCCGCTCGCGCTGCCGGCGCCGATCCGGCACGGCCGGCGGCTGTTCTTCTATCCGGGCTCGAGCATCGGCAACTTCGCGCCCGATGCCGCGCTGGCGCTGCTGCAGCGGCTGCGCGCGGCGGCGCGGCAGGGCGACGGCGTGCTGATCGGCGTCGATCTGGTCAAGGACGAGGCGCAGCTGGTAGCGGCCTACGACGATGCGCTGGGCGTGACCGCGGCGTTCAACCGCAACGTGCTGCGCAACGTCAATCGCGCGATCGATGCCAACTTCGCGTTGGCCGACTGGCGCCATGTCGCCAGCTTCGACCGGCAGCGTTCGCGTATCCGGATGCATCTGGAGGCGGTGCGCGATGTCGAGGTCCACTGGACCGGCGGCGGCCGCGCCTTCCATGCCGGCGAGCGCATCCATACCGAGGACTCGCACAAGTACCGCGTCGACGGGTTTGCCGCGCTGCTCGAAGAGGCGGGCTTTGCCGATCCGGTCTGCTGGACCGACGCGCGGCAATGGTTCGCGGTGTTCCACGCGCGCGTGCCGGCCTGAGGGTCGAGGACCGCACGGAAGAGGCTGGCCGAAGAGGCAGGCCGAAAAGGCAGGCCGAAGGGAAGGGGAAAGCCGCGGTGTCATAATGCCCGCTGACATGCCGCTCGCGCTGCGCGCGGTTTTCCAGCGGCTTTTGACGAGGCGGGCAATCCGATGAGCGGCTTCACCATGCTTCCCGATCTGTATTTCGCCGGCGGCCGGCACGACTGGAGCGATGCGCGGCGGCTGCCGCGCGAGGGCTTGGCGCAGGCGCTGGTCGACAGCCGCAACCGCACGCTGGCCTGGCTGGCCGCGTTCGGCGCGGCCCGGCGCGGCTGGATCGTGCCGCGCCAGTACGATGCCGATCCGCCGCTATGGACGCTGGGCCATCTCGCCTGGCACGCCGAATGGTGGTGCCTGCGCGACGTCCAATGGCAGGACCGCGGCGGCGTTCTGCTGCCGGTGCCGGCCGCGCCGGCGATGCTCGACGGTGCCGACGAGTGGTTCGATCCCGAACGCATCGGTCCCGATGCGCGCTGGGAAGCCGCCCTGCCCGATGTTGCCGCACTGAAGCACTACGCGGCCTCGGTGCTCGACGCGGTGCTGCGCCGGATCGCGCTGCTGCCCGACGATGGCGACGACACGCTGTATCCCTACCGCCGCGCGCTGCAGCACGAGGACGCGCAGATCGAACGGATCGCCGCACTGCTGCAGGCGCTGGCGATGGCGCCCGACGATCCCTCGCTGACCCGCCCGCCGGTCAGCGTGCCCGACGCCGGCACGCTGCAGTTTCCCGGCGGCCGTTTCACGCAGGGCTGGAGCGAGCCGGACGGCTTCGCGATGCCCGACGAACTGCCCGCGCAGCCGACTTATGTGCCGGCCTTCGAGATCGACGCCGCGCCGGTCACCAACGCGCAATACCTGGAGTTCGTCGACGACGGCGGCTACGAGCGGCCCAACTGGTGGTCGCCGGCCGGCCGCCAGTGGCTGATGACGCAGGAGCGCTCGGCGCCGCGCTACTGGGAGCGCCATGCGCAGACGCGCGCCTGGATGGCGCAGCGCTTCGACACGCTGCGCACGCTCAATCCCGACGAGGCGGTGCGGCACGTGACGCTGTACGAGGCGCAGGCCTGGTGCGCCTGGGCCGGACGCCGGCTGCCGGACGAGGCCGAGTGGGAAATGGCCGCGGTGCAGAATCGCGGTGGCTTCCGCTGGGGCATGGTGCGCGAATGGACCGCGACACCGTACGAGCCCTATGCCGGCTTTACCGAGTTGCCGGCGCACCCCGGCCCCGGGGACAGCGAGATGCAGGCGCGCTTCGGCGTCTGCCAGGCCGTGCGCGGCGCCTGCTTCGTCGGCCCGACGCGGCTGCGCCATGCGCGTGCACGGCTGGCGCTGGCGCCGGAGGAAGACGCAGCCTTCGTAGGGTTTCGTACCTGCGCGCTGTGAGCGAAAAAAAGCCCCGCAGGAGCGGGGCGCAGTTTGCCGTTGGATTGGTCGTCCCCGCGCAGGCGGGGACCCAGTGGCTATGCCAAGACGCTGGATTCCCGCCTACGCGGAACGACGGCGATATCAGTGAATCACCATCCGCGTGAACGGCTCCACATAGGCCTGCAGCGTAACGAACAGGCCGACCAGAATCGCCAGCACGACCGAGTGGAAGAATACGTAGCGCAGGATGTCGCCCTCGTGGCCGTACCACTTGGTCGCGGTCGAGGCCACGACGATCGACTGCGCGTCGATCATCTTGCCCATCACGCCGCCCGAGCTGTTGGCCGAGGCCATCAGCACCGGCGACAGGCCGAGCTGCTCCGCGGTGGTCTTCTGCAGCCCGCCGAACAGCACGTTCGACGCGGTGTCCGAACCGGTCAGCGCGACGCCCAGCCAGCCCAACATCGTGCCGAACAGCGGATAGAACACGCCGGTGTGCGCAAAGGCCAGGCCCAGCGTCGCGTCCAGGCCCGAGTAGCGGGTCAGGTAGCCGACGCCGAACATCGCGCAGATCGTCAGCAGCGAGTAGCGCACCAGCTTGATCGTGTTCCAGTACTCGCGCAGCAGGCGCGGCACCGAATAGCCCATCAGCAGCCCGCCGACCACGGCGGCGACCAGGATGCCGGTGCCCGCCATCGACAGCACGTTGAAGTTGAACACCGCGGCCTCGGCGATCTGCTGCGGCACCACCGGCGGCACCTTCAGCACCGCCTTGTCCAGGCCCGGGATCGCGTACTTCCACGACCAGATCGCGTCGAACGCCTTCTTGATCTGCGGCACGCCCCAGATGAAGACGAACACGGTCAGGATCACCCACGGCATCCAGGCCTTGGCGGTCGAGATGCCGGCGGCAGCGGCGTTGGCGCGCGCCTCGGCGGCGACCGCCTCGGGATCGTCGACCTTCGATTCGTCGTGGCGGCCAAGGATCTTGGTGGTGGTCCAGATCTTCTTCGGCTTCCAGACCTTCAGGAACAGCGCCAGCGAGCCCATCGACACCAGCGCGGCGATCACGTCCACCAGCCACGGGCCGTGGTAGTTCGACACCAGGAACTGCGGGATCGCGAAGCTGACGCCGGCCACCAGGATCGCCGGCCAGACCTCGAGCATGCCGCGGAAGCCGGCAAAGGCCCAGATCAGCCAGAACGGCACCAGCACCGAGAACAGCGGCAGCTGGCGGCCGATCATCGCCGACAGGTCGAGCAGGTCAAGGCCGGTGACGGCCGACAGCGCGATGATCGGCGAGCCGAGCGCGCCGTAGGCGACCGGCGCGGTATTGGCGATCAGCGCCAGGCCCGAAGCGGCCAGCGGCGAGAAGCCCAGGCCGATCAGGATCGCGCCGGTCACCGCCACCGGCGTGCCGAAGCCGGCCGCGCCCTCGAAGAACGCGCCGAAGCTGAACGCGACCAGCAGCAGCTGCAGGCGCCTGTCTTCGGTGATGCCGGCGATCGAGCCCTGCAGCACCTTGAACGAGCCGTTCAGCGTGGTCAGCCGGTGCAGGAAGATGATGTTCAGCACGATCCAGCCGATCGGGAACAGGCCCGATGCGATGCCCAGGCCGGCGGCCTTGCCGGCCATCGCGGCGGGCATGCCGAAGATCGCCGAGGCGACCACGATGCCGACCACCAGCGCCAGGCCGGCGGCCAGATGGGCCTGCAGATGAAAGAACGCCAGCGCGCCCAACAGCACCGCGACCGGCACGCCCGCGGCGAGCGTGGACAGGGCCATGCTGCCGAGCGGGTCGTAGACTTGACTCCACACGATTGAATCCTCCTCAGTGATGGGCCGGCGAGCCATCCTTCTGCGGGCGATCCTCGCCGGTTTGCCTGCGCACGCGAGGGACGCGCAGGGGTGACCCAAGCTTCGCGCACGAGCAAGCGAAGGATTGTAAGGACGGCTATACGTCACCCGCGATACATCGCGTCACGATGGGCGTGAACCGGATTCAGGAATCAGGGTTTGCCCGGGGCGCGCGTCCGGTGTGCAGCGTACTCCAATTGTTGCGGAACGGAAATGTCTGCTTGCCGGCACGGCGGCGATGGAACGGGGAGGAGAGGCCGCTCCGGGGGAGAGGGAGGCGGGCGGCCGGCGTCGATGCCGGCGCCCGCGTGAATCAAGCCAGCGGCAACACCAGGATGCCCGACGCCGCCGGCCGCGCGCGCATCTTGGCCAGCCAGCGCTCCAGTTCCGGACGCGGCTCGCGCCGGATCGGCATGCCCATCCAGCGGTGCGCGGCGCAGGCCAGCGAGATGTCGGCCATGCTGAAGCGGTCGTCGCAGATGAACTCGCGCCCGGTCAGCGCCTTGTCGAGCAGCGCGGCCAGCGGCTCGGCGCGCGCGATCGAGCAGGCCACCGCATCGGCGTCGCGGCGCTCGGCCGGCGTGCGCACCGTCTGCACGAAGGCGTCGACCATGGCCGGCGTGAAGGCGGTGTTCTGCCAGTCCATCCAGCGGTCCGCGGAAGCGCGCGTGCGCACGTCCTCCGGCCACAGCGTGCCTTCGCCATACTGCGCGCACAGGTAACGCACGATCGCATTCGATTCCCACAGCACGAACGGCTCGCCGCCGATATCGGTGCCGCGGAAGTCCTCGATCACCGGGATCAGCCGGTTCGGGTTCAGCCGGACGTAGGCCTCGGTGTCGAGGTCGCCGCGCGTGACGCCGATATCGATCCGCTCGTGATCGAGATGCAGTTCGCGCGCGCACCAGACGACCTTCTGGACGTTGATCGAAGAGAGCCGGCCCCAGATGCGCAACATATCGGTCTTCCTTGTTCTGGTCGGTGCCGCGGCCTGTCGACGCGGATCAGGCCGCCTTCGCCTGGCCTGCCTGCGCGGCGATGGCCTCGGCGAACAGCTTGCCGAGGATCGCCACGCCTTGCTCGATGCGCTCGGGCGGCACGGTGACGAAGGCCAGCCGCAGCGTATTCTGCCGCGGATTGGTGGCGAAGAAGGGGGCGCCGGGCACATAGGCGACGTTGCGCTTGACCGCCTCCTGCAGGATCGCCATGCTGTCCAGCCCCTCGGGCAGCGACATCCAGATGAACATGCCGCCCTCGGGCTGGTTCCACTTGACGCCGGCCGGCATATGGCGCGCCAGCGCATCCAGCATGTAACGGCACTGGTTGCCGTACAACTCGCGGATGGTCGGGATATGCGTATCGAGCAGGCCGTCGCGGATGGTCTCGTAGGCGACGCGCTGCGTGAAGCTCGGCGTATGCAGGTCCGAGGCCTGCTTGGCCTGGCACAGCTTGAAATGCAGATCGGGCGGGGCGATCACATAGCCCAGGCGCAGGCCCGGCGCCAGCACCTTCGAGAACGAACCCATGTAGATCACGCCGTCCGGATTCATCGACAGCAGCGTCGGCAGCTGGTTGCCGGTGTAGCTGAGTTCGCCGTACGGATCGTCCTCGATCAGCAGCACGTTCAGCTCGCGGGCGCGCTGCACCAGCGCCTGGCGGCGCTCCAGCGGCATGCGGCGGCCGGTCGGATTCTGGAAGTTGGGCAGCGCGTACAGGAAGCGCGCGCCGGCGGTCAGCTCGGCGGTCAGCGCCTCGGGCTGCAGGCCCTGGTCGTCGCTCGGCAGCGAGACGAACTCGGGCTCGAACAGCGAGAAGGCCTGCAGCGCGCCAAGATAGCTCGGCGTCTCGACCAGCACCGGGCTGCCCGGATCGATCAGCACCTTGGCCAGCAGGTCCAGTGCCTGCTGCGAGCCGGTGGTGATCAGCACGCGCTCGACATCCACGCCATGGCGGCGCGCGATGAATTCGCGCAGCGGCAGATAGCCCTCGGTGGCGGTGTACTGCAGCGCCGCGTGCGGGTTGTCGGCGAATACACGGGCCACCGCCTGTTCCATCGCGGCGACCGGGAAGGTCGCGGGCGACGGCAAGCCGCCGGCGAACGAAATGACTTCCGGACGCTCGGTGACCTTGAGGATTTCGCGGATGGCCGAGCTGGTCAGTTGTTGCGCCCGGCGGGAGATGGCCCAATGCATGATGGTCTCTTGGTGTGGTTCTCGCGCGGCGGCGCCGCGCGATGTCGGTCAAATCGATGTGGCGATGCGCGCGGGGCGCACGCCTGAAACGGTGGGGCTGGCCTTATTGCGCGGATTGCACCTCGACGATCATCTCGATCTCGACGCAGGCGCCCAGCGGAATCTGCGCGACGCCGAACGCGCTGCGGGCATGCTTGCCCTTGTCGCCGAACACTTCGGCCAGCAGCTCGGAGCAGCCGTTGGTGACGAGGTGCTGCTCGGTGAAGTCCGGCGTCGAATTGACCAGGCTCATCACCTTGACGATGCGCGTCACGCGGTTCAGGTCGCCGACATGCGCGTGCAGCGTCGCCAGCAGGTCGATCGCGATCGCGCGCGCCGCCGCCTTGCCCTCTTCGGTGCCCAGCTGGTCGCCGAGCTTGCCGACCCATGGCTTGCCGTCCTTGCGGGCGATATGGCCCGACAGGAAGACCGTGTTGCCGGTCTGCGCCGCCATCACGTAGGCGGCGGCGGGGGCGCCGGCGGTCGGCAGTTCGATGCCCAGGCGGGCGAGGGTGTCATAGACGGACATGAAGACTCCTGTTCTCGAGAGTTCGGGGTGGTTCAGCGGGATCGTGCCGGCGGCAGGCCGGCGGACGCGGCGGCGGCAGCCGTGGCGGCAGTCGCAGCAGCGGGCGCGGCACGCACCGCGGTGCGGCGGCCCAGCGCCACCACCGCGATCACCGCGACGGCGAAACCGATGGTGGGCGCGTCGAGCGGCTCGGCCAGCAGCCAGGCGCCGCCGGCCAGCGTCATGAACGGCTGCAGCAATTGTATCTGGCCGACGCGGGCCACGCCCCCTTTTGCCAGTCCGGCGTACCAGAAGACGAAGCCGATGAACATCGAAAAGAGCGAGACGTAGGCCATGCCGAGCCATGCGCGCGCCGACGCGGCGGCGATCTGCGGCAGCGTCTGCGCGGCCAGCCAGGCGACCGTCGGCAGCACCGCCGGCAGCGAGACCACCAGCGCCCAGCTGATCGTTTCGAGGCCGCCGAGCTCGCGCGACAGCTTGCCGCCTTCGGCATAGCCGAGCGCGCCCAGCACCATCGCGGCGAACAGCAGCCAGTCGGCGTGCTGCAGCGCGCCGGCGCCTTGCCACAGCGCGAAGGCGACTACCAGCGCGCTGCCGGCGAGCGCCGCGGCCCAGAACGCCATCGACGGCCGCTCGCGGCCGAACCAGGCGGCGAACACCGCGGTGGCCAGCGGCAGCAGCCCGACCACGATCGCGCCGTGGCCGGCCGGCACTTCGCGCATCGCCAGCGACGAGAACAGCGGAAAGCCGATCACCACGCCGAGCGCGGTCACGGCGAGCCGGAACCATTGGCCGCCGCGCGGACGGCGCGCCGCCGACAGCGCGCCACGCTGCCACAGCAGCGCCAGCGCCAGCAGCGTGGCCACCAGCGCGCGCGCCAGCGCGACGAAGGTGGCATCGAGCTCGGCCACCGCCATCCGCGTAAACGGCAGCGTCTGGCTGAAGATCGCCACGCCGATGAAGCCGAGCAGCATGCCGCCGCTCGGCGCGTCGGCCTGCGTGGCGGCAGTCGGGGGACAGGGCGCGGCGGTGTCGCGTTGCGTCATGACAGGGTCCTGGTGGCGTTCATGCGAGGCTTTGTTGGGCGGCCGTATTCCGGCGTGGCACTACGAAATCGCGGGCCGCCCGGCGACGGCGATCCACAGCGCGGTGGCCGCCAGCGCCAGCCCCATCGCGCGGTTGAACCAGCGGATGCGCTGGCCGACCTGCAGCCACTGGCGCAGCGACGCGCCCATCGCGCCGTAGGCGCCGTTGCTGAGAAAGCCGAACACGCCGAACACCGCGCACACCAGCAGGCCGCGCTGCAGCGGCGACGCGGCGCCCGACATGTACGAGGCCGCGATCGCCAGCGCCAGCATCCAGGCCTTGATGTTGGCGTACTGCAGCGCCACCGATTGCCAGACGGACAACGGCGCCAGCACCTGCCGGTCGCTGAGCGCGGCGCTGCGGCCGATCTTCGCGGCCAGCCACAGCAGATAGGCCACGCCGGCCAGATGGACGATCGTGGCCAGCACCGGGCTCGCCACGATCAGCGCGCCGACACCGGCCGCGCACAGCGCGAGGATGCTGGCGAAGCCGAGCGCGACGCCGATGCAGTGCGGCAGCGTCGCGCGCAGGCCGAAGTTGGCGCCGGTCACCGCGGCGATCGTGGTGTTGGGCCCGGGCGTGAACAGGCCGACCGTCATCAGCGACAGCAGCGCGGCAAACTGGGTCACGCTGAGCCCGGCGAGCCAGCCGGTCAGCGCGGCATCCATCGGCATCGCACTCATGCGGCGGCGCGCGCCGGGCCGGCGCTGGAGTCGGCCGCGGAAGCGGCGGCGGAAGCGGCGGCCTGCCCGGCCCCCTCGGCGAAGTTGACCACCACGCGCCGGTTGGTGCGGCTCTTCTTCTCGATCTTGGTCACCGCTACCGGACCGATCTCGCCGACCGCGGCCACATGGGTGCCGCCGCAGGGCTGACGGTCGATGCCGGGGATCTCGATGATGCGGATCTGGCCGGTGCCCGCCGGCGGCGCCGCGCCGATGGTGCGCACCAGCTCGGGCTCGGCCGCCAGCTGCTCCGGCGTGATGCGGTCGATGCGGACCGGCGTATTGGCGGCGATCAGGGCATTGAGCCGCTCGCTGAGCTCGGCCTTGTCGAGCGTCGATTCGGGCAGGTCGAAGTCGATCCGCGCCGTGTCCGGGTTGATGTTGCAGCCGGTGACGGGCACCGGGATCAACGCGCCGAGCAGATGCAGGCAGGTGTGCAGCCGCATCAGCCGATGGCGGCGGGCCCAGTCGATCGCGACCGTGACGCGGTCGCCGGGGGCCACTACCGGCAGCGCCTGATCGGGCGCGGGCACGTGCAGGATCGCGCTGCGATCCGGTGCGTAGACGGTTTCGGCCAGCGCGATCGTGCTGCCGTCGGCGAGCGTCAGCGTCCCGGTATCGCCGGCCTGGCCGCCGCTGCGCGCGTAGCAGACCGTTTCGTCGAGCACGATGCCCTCGGGCAGTACCGCGAGCACGGTGGCGTCGCAGCGGTCGAGATAGGCGTCCTCGTCGAAGCGCTTGCGCGTGGGCGGCAGCGGGGTGTCGGACATCGGGGTCTCCTTGTTCTGCGGGGTGTCGGTATGTGGGCCGGTATTGGCCGAGCGCCGGAGCCTGTACCGGTGCGGCGGCCTGTGCCGGCATGGCCTTGCCGGCCGGACAGCCGGCACCGGTTCGCGGGGTGACGCCGGACCGGCTTTTATCGTGTGTCGATGTTAGACAAGGTTGTCGGTACAGTACCGATACAGTTATTCTGCTGATCCTCAGTACAGTTTTCGGGGGCCGTCCATGGAAACAGGAAATCAGGCCGGGTCGCCGCACGGCGAGACCGGGCAAACGCCGCCGGCCGGGCAGGCGATCGGCCAGGGCAAGGACGAGGCGGCCGGCAGGCCGGCCCGTGCCGCCACCCGCCGTCCGCTGCGGCTGGTGTTGCCGTCGGCCCCTCCGGCATCGGGCGAGCTGTCGGCCGCCGACAGCCTGCCCGACCCGGTGCCCTCGGCGCAGATGACGCTGGTCGGGCAACTGACCGAATGGGCGCGGATGCGGATCGAGGAGCGGGTGTTCCGCCCCGGCATGCGCATGCCGTCGATCCGCCAGCTGGCGCAGGACAAGGGCATCTCGCGCTTTACCGTGGTCGAGGCCTACGACCGGCTGGTCGCGCTGGGCTATCTCGAATCGCGGCGCGGCTCTGGCTTCTTCGTGCGCGAGCGGGGGCCGTCGATCGGCCCGGGCCTGGGCGCCGGCATGCCAAGCGAGGGCGCCACGGCGCCGCATGCGTCGCGCAACATCGACGTGCCCTGGCTGCTGCGCAACATGTTCCACCGTGCCGAGCCGCGCAAGGCGCCGGGCCTGGGCTTCCTGCCCAACGACTGGCTCGATGGCGAGCTGATCGGCAGCGCGCTGCGCGGCCTGGCGCGCCAGCCGGGCAGCCATTTCCTGGCCAGCGGCACGCCCGAGGGCTTCCTGCCGCTGCGCCAGCAGCTGCGCACGCGTTTGGCGGAGCTGGAGATCGGCGCCGCACCCGAACAGATCGTGCTGACCTCGGGCATCACGCAGGCGCTGGACCTGATCGCGCGGCTCTATGTCCGGCCCGGCGATCCGGTGCTGGTCGGCGATCCCGCCTGGTTCGTGATGTTCGCGCGCTTCGCCGCCCAGGGCGCGCAGGTGATCGGCGTGCCGTACACGGCCGAGGGACCCGACCTCGAGGCGCTGGAGCGCATCGTGCAGGCCCACCGTCCCCGGCTGCTGGTCCTCAATTCGGTGCTGCACAACCCGACCGGCACCTCGCTGTCGGCCGCCAAGGCCTTCCAGCTGCTGCGGCTGGCCGAGCAGTACGACTTCCTGGTGGTCGAGGACGACATCTACTGCGACCTGTGCCCGCCCGGCCATCCTGCCACGCGGCTGGCGAGCCTGGACCAGCTCAAGCGCGTGATCTACCTCGGCAGCTTCTCCAAGACGCTGGCAGCCAACCTGCGGGTCGGCTTCGTCGCGGCGCGTTCCGAACTGGCGCAGAGCCTGACCGACGCCAAGCTGCTGGCCGGGCTGGCCACGCCGGAGATCAACGAGCGCGTGCTGTACAAGGTGCTGACCGAGGGCCACTACCGCAAGCACGTCGAGCGCGTGCGCAACCGCCTCGAGCGCGCCCGCGACGAGACCCGGCACGAGCTGGAGAAGCTCGGGCTGACGCTGTTTCCGGGCCAGCATGCCGGCATGTACCTGTGGGCCGATACCGGCCGCGATACCAATGCGATCGCCACCGCCGGACACGAGGAGGGCTATCTCTTCGCGCCCGGCAGCCTGTTCTCGCCGTCGCAGCTGCCATCCGGCTGGATGCGCTTCAACGTCGCCTGCGGCCACGATCCGCAGATGCTGGACTTCCTGGCGCGCCAGCTCGACCGGCTATAGCCCCCGGCCGCCCGGGGCTGCACCGGGGCTGACCCGGGCTTCGGGCTTGCCACTTGAAAATCCGCCGGGGCGTCCCTATCTGGCCGCCACCGGCGCCGCCATGCCACCCGCCCGCGGCGCACCGAACTGAACGATGGGCGCTGCCGCCTTTGCGCGGCGGCGGCGCCGGGACCCATTGACGAGGAGAACCATGAACGCCACGCACGAGACGATGAGCTTCCAGGCGGAAGTCAAGCAGCTGCTGCATCTGATGATCCACAGCCTGTACAGCAACAAGGAGATCTTCCTGCGCGAGCTGATCTCGAACGCCTCGGATGCCACCGACAAGCTGCGCTTCGAGGCGATCGCCAATCCCGCGCTGCTCGAGAACGACGCCGACCTGGCGATCCGCATCGAGACCGACAGCCAGGCCCGCACCATCACGATCACCGACAACGGCATCGGCATGAGCCGCGACGAGGCGATCCGCAACCTGGGCACGATCGCGCGTTCGGGTACCAAGGAATTCTTCGAGCAGCTGTCGGGCGACCAGCAGAAGGACGCCGCGCTGATCGGCCAGTTCGGCGTTGGTTTCTACTCGGCCTTCATCGTCGCCGACCGCGTCACCGTCGAGACCCGCCGTGCGGGCGTGCCCGCCTCGGAGGCGGTGCGCTGGGAGAGCGGCGGCGACGGCGAGTTCACCGTCGATGCGATCGAGCGCGCCGAGCGCGGCACCGCGATCACGCTGCATCTGCGCGAGGGCGAGGACGACTTCCTGTCGGCGTGGAAGATCAAGGACATCATCCGCAAGTACTCCGACCATATCTCGCTGCCGATCCGCATGCCCAAGGAGGTCTGGGACGCCGACACCAGCGCGTACAAGCGCACCGACGAGTGGGAGAGCGTCAACCAGGCCAGCGCGCTGTGGACCCGCGCCAAGAGCGACATCACCGAGGAGCAGTACGTCGCCTTCTACCAGCACATCGCGCACGACCACGAGAAGCCGCTGGCATGGACGCACAACCGCGTCGAAGGGCGCAACGAATACACGCAGCTGCTGTACATCCCGGCGCGCGCGCCGTTCGACCTGTGGGACCGCAACCATCGCGGCGGCCTGAAGCTGTACGTCAAGCGCGTCTTCATCATGGACGACGCCGAGCAGCTGCTGCCGAACTACCTGCGCTTCGTCAAGGGCGTGATCGATTCGTCCGACCTGCCGCTGAACGTGTCGCGCGAGCTGCTGCAGGAAAGCCGCGACGTCAAGGCGATCCGCGAAGGCAGCACCAAGCGCGTGCTGTCGATGCTCGAAGCGATGGCCGACAGCGAGGACCAGGCCGAGCGCGACAAGTACGCCAGCTTCTGGCAGCAGTTCGGCCAGGTGCTCAAGGAGGGCCTGGGCGAGGACACCGCGAACCAGGAGCGCCTCGCCAGGCTGCTGCGCTTCGCCTCGACCCATCAGGATTCGGCCGAGCAGACCGTGTCGCTGGCCGACTATGTCGGCCGCATCAAGGAAGGGCAGGACAAGATCTACTACGTGACCGCCGACACGTGGAATGCCGCCAAGGCCAGCCCGCATCTGGAGGTGTTCCGCAAGAAGGGCATCGAGGTGCTGCTGCTGACCGATCGCGTCGACGAATGGATGCTGTCCTTCCTGAACGAGTTCGACGGCAAGGAGCTGGTGTCGGTGGCGCGCGGCGGCCTGGACCTGGGCGCGCTGGCCGACGAAGAGGAAAAGGCCGAGCAGCAGAAGGCCGAGGACGAATGGAAGGACGTGCTGACGCGCGCAAAGGAGGTGCTGGTCGACAAGGCCAAGGACGTGCGCGTGACGCTGCGCCTGACCGATTCGGCCTCGTGCCTGGTGTCGGACGAGGGCGAGATCAGCGGCTATCTGCAGCGGCTGCTGAAGCAGGCCGGCCAGAAGGCGCCGCAGACCAAGCCGATCCTCGAGCTGAACCCGTCGCACGCGCTGGTCGGCAAGCTGCGTCAGCTGGCCGGTGCCGATGCGGGAGCCGAGGGCGATGCGTTCGCCGACCGCGTGCACGTGCTGTTCGACCAGGCGCTGCTGGCCGAGGGCGGCATGCTGGAAGACCCCGCGGCCTACGTGCAGCGGATCAACAAGCTGCTGGCCTGATGCCGGCCAGGCGCGGCGTGCCCCGGGTGGTACCGTCGGCGGCGTCGCCAGAGGCGCCGCCAGACCTGCAGCAAGGCCTGCCGCCGGTGATCGACCGCCATACCCGCGTGCTGATCCTCGGCAGCTTCCCCGGCGCCGCGTCGCTGGCCGCGCGCCAGTACTACGCGCATCCGCGCAACCAGTTCTGGCCGCTGCTCGGCGCGCTGCTCGGCGAACCGCTGCCCGAGCTGCCCTATGCCGAGCGGCTGACGCGCGTGCTGGCGCATCGCGTCGGCATCTGGGACGTGCTGGGCGCCTGCGTGCGGCCCGGCAGCCTCGATTCCAATATCCGCCATCCGCAGGCCAACGATTTCGAGCGCCTGCGGCAGCTGGCGCCGGCGCTGCGCCGCGTCGGCTTCAACGGCGGCACCTCGGGCCGCTTCGCGCCGCAATTCGCCGCGGCCGGCTACGAGACCGTGGTGCTCCCCTCGTCGAGCCCCGCCCATGCCGCGCGCACCTTCGAGCAGAAACTGGAGCTGTGGCGCGCGCTTCTGTCACAATCGCGGCCGTGATTGACGCCGGACCGCCTCTTCGAATGGGGCGGTCTTTCCGTAGCCCGCCGCATTGCTGACTGCGTTGCGGACCGCATTGCCGACCGCATTGCCGACCCATGACCCTGTTGAAAAGAAAATCGATCGAAGCCGTGGCTTCGCGCCGCCCCGCGCGCGGCGAACGCGAGCGCGCCGCGCGCCGCCACGATCGCGACACGGCCGCCGACCGTGATCTGCGCAACGACGAAAAACGGATGACGCCGCGCTTTGCGCCGGTGACCTTCTCCGAATGGAATGGCGTGCGCTATCTGCATTTCGGCACCGAGTGGGTGCAGGGCGCGATGCGGCTGCGCAAGCCCGATGCGATCGAGCTCGAATACGCGCAGCAGATGATGGCCTGGCTGCTGTTCCTGTCGCCGTCGCAGCGCGATTTCCATATCGCGCAGCTGGGTCTCGGCGCGGCCTCGCTGACGAAGTTCTGCCATCGGCATTTCGCCAGCGCGCGCGTCACCGCGGTGGAGCTCAATCCCGCCGTGATCGTCGCGGGCCGCAGCATGTTCGGCCTGCGCGAGAACGACGCGCGGCTGACCGTGCGCGAACAGGACGCCTGGGACTATGTGATGGACCCCGCCAGCACCGGCGCGCACGACGTGCTGCAGGTCGACCTGTACGACGCCACCGCGCGCGGGCCGGTGCTCGACACCACGGCGTTCTACAAGGCCTGCCGGCGCGTGCTGAAGGACCCCGGCGTGATGACGATCAACCTGTTCGGCGACCACGACAGCTTTCCGAAGAACATCGTGCGGATCTGCGAGGCGTTCGACGATCGCGTGCTGGTGTTTCCCGAGGTGCACGACGGCAACGTCATCGCGCTGGCCTTCAATGGGCCGGCGATCGACATCGATTGGGAAACGCTGGACCAGCGCGCGCGCGTGGTGCAGGAAGCGACGGGCCTGCCGGCGCGCCAGTGGGTCAAGGGCTTGCGCAGGGCGAATGCGCGGCAGGAGGAGCGGTTGAGGATCTAGGCGGACTATATTGCCGGCCGTGGTGTTCTCCCTCTCCCCCTCAGGGGGAGAGGGCTGGGGAGAGGGAGGTGGTTTTCGAGCGCGGCGGTGTCGGGACCGCCGTTGCCCTCTCCCCCAACCCCTCTCCCGCGCGCGGGAGAGGGGAGCCCCTAGCCCGATTCGGGCGCTATCTGTCGCTATTCCTTGCGGAAGAACTGCGCCAGCGACCATTCGTCGGTGCGCGCTTCGTAGCGGATGCCCTTGCGCATCGCCCACATCGCCAGCTGGCTGTGCGACGGAATGATGGCGTGGTCGGCCAGTGCGAATTTGGCGGCGGTGCGGGCGTTCTCCTCGCGCGCCTTGTCGCTGCTGATCGTGGTCAGCGAGGTCTCGATCAGCTTGTCCAGCTGCGGATTGCTGTAGCGCCCCCAGTTCCACGTGCCATAGCCGGTCTTGGGATCGGGCGTGCCGGTGATCGAGCGCAGCGCGACGTCGGCCGCGGCCGAGCCCCAACCCAGCATCTGGAACGAGAAATCGCCCTGGCGCGCGCGCGTGAAGTAGGCCGCCACCGGCATGGTCTCCACCTTGGTCTGGATGCCGATGCGCGTCAGCATGCTGGCGGTGGCCTGCGCCACCTGCGCGTCGTTCAGGTAGCGGTTGTTGGTCGCATGCAGCGTCAGGCCGAAGCCGTCCGGGTAGCCGGCCTGAGCCAGCAGCTGCCTGGCGCGCTGCGGATCGTAGGCGTCGGGCTTGGTGCCCGGATGGCCGAAGATCTGCGGCGAGACGATCGACGAGGCGGGCACCGCCAGGCCCTCCATGATGCGCGAGACGATCGCGTCGCGGTTCAGCGCGTGGCTGATCGCGGCGCGCACGCGCGCGTCCTTGAACGGGTTCTTGCCGAGCGGCTTGCCGGCGCGGTCGGTCACATAAGGCGGGTTGTCGCGCGACTGGTCCATCTGCCAGAAGATCGTGCGCCACGAGACCTGCTGCTCGATGCGAAAGCGTGCGTCCTTCTTCAGCTTCGCCACGTCGGCCGACGGCACGCTCTCGATCACGTCGACATCGCCGGCCAGCAGCGCCGAGGTGCGCGCGCCGCTGTCGGTGATGATGCGGAACACCGCGCGGTCCCACTCGGGTTTCGGGCCCCAGTAGTCCGGATTGCGCTCCATCACGATCTCGCTGCCGCGCGCGAAGCGGACGAACTTGAACGGCCCGGTGCCGATCATCGCCTTGCCGCTGTCGAAGTCCGTCTGGTTCAGCGTCGCCGCGATGCGCTTGGGCATGATCGACACGCTGTTCAGGTCGTTGGCGAGGTTGGCGTAGTTGCGCACGTTCATCGTCAGCCGCACCGTCAGCGGGTCCGGCGTGTCGATTCGCGCGATCGGCTTGGTGTAGCTGGTGAACGAGCCCGGCGCGTTGGTCAGCTTCTCGGGACGCTGCAGCGACGCCTTGACGTCCTCGCTGGTGAAGGGCGAGCCGTCGTGCCACTTGACGTTGGGACGCAGCTTGATTTCCCAGGTGGTCGCGTCGATCGGCTTCCACGACAGCGCGAGCCCCGGGATGTAGCGGGCGTTCTTGTCCATGAACACCAGCGATTCGAAGATATGCAGTGCGATCGCGTTGTTGGGCCCCGCGTTGTTCCAGTGCGGGTCCATCGACGTGACGTCGGCCGCCAGGCCGATGCGCAGGTCCTCGGCCTGCGCGGCGCCGGCGGGCAGCAGCGTGAAGGCCGCGCTGGCACCGAGCGTGGCCAGCAGCGCGGCGCTGGCCTGCAGCCAGCCGCGGCGCGATGGCAGGGCAGGGGTGGTCTGGCGAAACGGGTGAAGGGGGCGTTGGCGGTGCGGCATCGTTGCTTGGCTCCTGGTACGGGCCTGCGCGGTGGCTGCTGGTGTGCTGTTGCTGCTGCTGCGGCCGAGGCGGGCAGGCGGGTTCGCGGATGGCTTTGATGCGCATTGTGCCGATAAATGGCGGGCCGCGTGCGATGCGTGCGTCATATGCTTATGGCGAGCGCGGGCGCCAATGGGGCTCGGCGAATCGCGCCGGGCGGAATCGCCCCCGGTAGAATCGCGCCCATGTTCGCCAACTCCCGCCCGATCGCATCGGCCCAGACCGATGCCCACCAGCAGCTCGCCACCCGTGTCGCCCGCCATCTCGCCGAGCCGTTCCGCAAGCCGATCGGCGAGGTCAGCCGGCGCGCGCTGGACGCGGCGCTGGCCAGCTGGCAGGCCGCCGGCGGGGCGCCGCTGATTCTCGATGCCGGCTGCGGCGTCGGCGAAAGCACGCTGCGGCTGGCACAGGCGCATCCCGACCACTTCGTCATCGGCGTGGATCAGTCGGAGAAGCGGCTGACGGCCGGCAAGGACTGGTGGCAGGGCGCGCTGCCCGACAACTACGTCTGGGCCCGCGCCGATCTGGTCGACGTCTGGCGCCTGCTGCAGCGCGACCGCATCGCGGTGGCGCGCCACTACGTGCTGTATCCGAATCCGTGGCCGAAGATCGGGCACCTGGGGCGGCGCTGGCATGGCCATGCGGTGTTCCCCGCGCTGGCCGCCTGCGGTGACTATCTGGAGTGCCGCAGCAACTGGCCGATCTATATCGACGAATTCGCCGCGGCGCTGGCGCTGGTCGGCAGGCCTGCCCGTACCGAGCCGTGGCATCCCGAGCCACCGATGACGCCGTTCGAACGCAAGTACCAGGCCTCGGGCCATCCGCTGTGGCGCTGCGTCAGCGAGGGACCGGCGCCCCAATGAAAACGGCCCGCATCGCTGCGGGCCGTGGACCTGTCTGTCGTCTCCCCGAAAGCGGGGATCCAGTGACTGCAGTGGTTCGCAAGACGCTGGGTCCCCTGCTGCGCGGGGACGACGGGCGAAACCTCAATGGAACAGCGGCTGCTGCGTCGGCGCGTCCTCGGGCAGCTCGGCGTGTACGATCTCGCCGGAGCGGTCGGCGTACAGCGGCGTGCCGCAGTCCTCGCAGTATTCGGGATCGAACAGCGAGGCGTGGCGAAAGATATCGTCGACGCCGGCGTTGCGCAGCTCCTCGCAGATCTGCTCGAGCGGATTGCCTTGCCCGCTGTCGTCGATCTCGCCCGACTCGCGGCCGTAGACCGGCCAGACGATGCCGTAGATCACGTCCTTCTCGCCGCGCATCGTGAACGCGACGCGGTATTCCTCGACCTCGTCCTCGCCGAATGCCGCGGTCACCGCCGCCAGCTGGCCCGCGGTGATATCGAGCGTGCCGCACAGATAGTTGACCGCGGCGCGCACCGTCAGCGGACGGATGCTCTTGTCCGACTCGCGGCACGACAGGAAGAAGGCGTCGGGCAGCAGCAACTCGAACTCGCAGCCGGGCAGCAGCAGCGCCAGCGAGGGCTGGACCTGCGTGCGCCATTGCTCGAGGCAGACCGAGCGCTCCGCGTGGTGTTCTTTCGACTCTTCCTGCCAGCGGAACAGCGGCTGCTCGTGCTCGGCGACGACCACCGCCAGCAGATAGCGCGGGTCGGCCAGGATGGGCGCCGTCTCCGGCAGGTCGCGCAGGTCGACCTTGGGCGCGACGCCGGCCAGCGCGGCCGAGATCAGCTTGTGGGTCAGCGCGAAGGTGTCGCTATGGGTGCGCGGCAGCTGGTCGATGCTGTACAGATAGGGCGACAGCGCCATGCGGGCGTTGGAGGCCACCACATGCGCCTGCAGGTGCACGGCCAGCGTCTGCGCCTGCTCGGGCTTGAGCGCGCCGGACGGAATCGCGTAGCGGGTGTGGGCCAGGATCGGCGCCGCGATCAGCAGCGCGTCGTAACGCACGCCGTCGATCTCGACCGTGGCGGATTCGGCCAGCGTCTCGGCCTGCTCGGCGAGCACGTCGGAGGCGTCGACGTTGTGCTTGAACAGATGCTCGAGCGCGGCGTCCAGCGCGGACTGGCTGCCGTTTTTCAGCAGCCGGCCCAGGCGTTGCGATAGGCGCCGTTCCCAATACGCGTCCTCCATGCGGCTACCGGACGCGTCGAGCGCGAGCGCGTCGGCGACCAGACGCTCGGCGTCCGGCGACAGTCGTTGAGAGGCCTTGGGGCGAAAACCTGCCATATGCTGAGTTCATCCGTTTTTCGGTAAAACGGTATTCTACTCGTTGCGTTGACACGGCCCAGCGAACGCATGGGCAAACCCTGATGGATCGGCCATGTGCCGCTGGGGCGGCGTGTCGGCGTCCGGCGCCTGTCCGGCGCAAGTGTGACGCCTCGGAACGGTGTCCGCCTGGGATTCGGGCCCGTCAGGGCCGCCGGGTCACTTCTGGGTCGCGGTCTCGCCCGAGGCCGGTGCGTGGGTTTCGGCGCCGTGCTGCTCGCCGCCCATCGAGACGTCGCCGCCTCCCTGCATCAGCAGCATCAGGGCGGCGCCGGCGATGACGATAAAGGCGATCAGGATCTTGGCCATGCTTGTCTCCTAAGTCTCGATGGCGGCCCCTGGAGCGGGGCCGCGCTGTTCTACGAATGAGACCGAGTGTGGCAGCGCAGCCTTGCGTGGAACTTACATACGTGCGCGCTGGAGCCATGACAGATTCATGACACGGCCATGGCGCCCGGTCGCACCGGACCCGGGGCCATGGCGCGGCGCCTGAGCAGCGACTAAGCCACCAGCAGCTGCCGCAGCACGAACGGCAGGATGCCGCCGTGGTTGAAGTAGTCGACCTCGATCGGCGTGTCGATACGCAGCAGCAGCGGCACGCGCTGGGTCTGGCCGCCGTCGCGGTGGATCACCAGCGTGACGTCCTGCTGCGGGCGCAGTTCGCCCTCGATGCCTTCGATATCGAAGGTCTCGGTGCCGGTCAGGCCCAGCGACTGCGCGCTGTCCTCGCCCTTGAACTGCAGCGGCAGCACGCCCATGCCGACCAGGTTCGAGCGGTGGATCCGCTCGAAGCTGCGCGCGATCACGGCCTTGACGCCGAGCAGCTGCGTGCCCTTTGCCGCCCAGTCGCGCGACGAGCCGGTGCCGTATTCCTCGCCGCCGAACACCACGGTCGGCGTGCCTTCGGCGATGTACTGCATCGCCGCGTCGTAGATCGACAGCTGTTCGCCCGACGGCTGGAACAGCGTGTAGCCGCCCTCGACGCGGGTGCCATCTTCCCGCGGCGGGATCATCAGGTTCTTGATGCGCACGTTGGCGAAGGTGCCGCGCATCATCACCTCATGGTTGCCGCGGCGCGAGCCGTAGCTGTTGAAGTCGGCCTTCAGCACGCCGTTCTCGAGCAGGTACTTGCCGGCCGGCGAGGTGTCCTTGATCGAGCCCGCGGGCGAGATATGGTCGGTGGTCACCGAGTCGCCAAAGATGCCGAGCGCGCGGGCGCCGCGGATGCTGCGCGCGCCGCTGTCCGGCTCCATCGTGAAGTTCTCGAAGAACGGCGGCTGCGCGATATAGGTCGACTTCGGCCAGTCGTAGACCTGGCCCGAGGTGCCCTTGATCTTGCCCCACAGCGTGCTCGGCTTCTTGACCTTCTCGTAGTTGTCCTTGAAGGTCTCCTCGTCCATTGCGAAGCGCATCAGCGCGTTGACCTCGTCCGAGGTCGGCCAGATGTCGCCGATATAGATGTCGCGCCCGTTCTTGCCCTTGCCCAGCGGCTCGGTCATCAGGTCGCACAGGATATTGCCCGCGATCGCATAGGCCACGACCAGCGGCGGCGAGGCGAGGAAGTTGGCGCGGATGTTCGGATGGATGCGCGCCTCGAAGTTGCGGTTGCCGGACAGCACCGCGGCGGCCACCAGGTCGTTCTGCACGATGGCCTCGTTCAGCGACGGGGTCAGGTCGCCGGCATTGCCGATGCAGGTGGTGCAGCCGTAGGCGGTGACGCCGAAGCCCAGCTTCTCCAGGTACGGCAGCAGGCCGGCGGCCTTCAGGTATTCGGTGACCACGCGGCTGCCGGGGGCGAGCGACGTCTTGATGTGCGGCGCGACGTGCAGGCCCGCCTGCACCGCCTTCTTGGCCAGCAGCCCGGCGGCCAGCATCACGCTGGGGTTCGACGTGTTGGTGCACGAGGTGATCGCCGCGATCAGCACGTCGCCGTTGCGCACCGAAATGCCGTCCGAGGTCTTGTAGACGCGCTCCAGGTCGGCCGGGTCCTTGCTGA
Source organism: Cupriavidus sp. JZ107 (assembly GCF_053903255.1). NCBI lineage: Bacteria > Pseudomonadati > Pseudomonadota > Betaproteobacteria > Burkholderiales > Burkholderiaceae > Cupriavidus > Cupriavidus sp. JZ107. The sequence goes on from NZ_CP096481.1 coordinate 1,035,109, forward strand.
AGCCGTTCTCGGCGACCGGCTTGCTGAACAGGTCGGCGAAGGTCTGCTTGACGTTGCCGATCTCGATCCGGTCCTGCGGACGCTTGGGGCCGGCCAGCGACGGCGCGACGGTCGACAGGTCCAGCGTCAGCACCTTGGTGTAGTCGATCTCGCCGGCGCGCGGCACGCCGAACAGCTGCTGCGCGCGGAAATAGGCCTCGAACGCGGCGATCTCCTCGGGCGTGCGGCCGGTACCGCGGAAATACTCGATGGTCTTCTCGTCGACCGGGAAGAAGCCCATGGTCGCGCCGTACTCCGGCGACATGTTGCCGATGGTGGCGCGGTCCGGCACCGACAGGCTGGCGGTGCCTTCGCCGAAGAACTCGACGAACTTGCCCACCACCTTCTCGCGGCGCAGCATCTCGGTGATCGTCAGCACCAGGTCGGTGGCGGTGACGCCTTCGCGCAGCCGGCCCTGCAGTTCGACGCCGACCACGTCCGGGGTCAGGAAGTAGACCGGCTGGCCCAGCATGCCTGCCTCGGCCTCGATGCCGCCGACGCCCCAGCCGACCACGCCGATGCCGTTGATCATCGTCGTGTGCGAATCGGTGCCGACCAGCGTGTCCGGGTAGTAGACGCCTTCCTTCTGGTGGACACCGCGCGCCAGGTATTCGAGATTGACCTGGTGCACGATGCCGAAGCCGGGCTGCACCACGCCGAAGGTGTCGAACGCCTGCATGCCCCACTTCATGAACTGGTAGCGCTCGTTGTTGCGCTGGAATTCGAGCTGCATGTTCAGGTCCAGCGCCTTCTTCTCGCGGAAGTGGTCGACCTGCACCGAGTGGTCGACCACCAGGTCGACCGGCACCAGCGGCTCGATCTTCTTCGGGTTCTGGCCCATCTTCTCGGCCACGTTGCGCATCGCGGCCAGGTCGGCGAGCAGCGGCACGCCGGTGAAGTCCTGCAGCACCACGCGGGCAACCACGAACGGGATCTCGTCGACGCGCGCGCCGTTCGGGTCCCAGTTGGCCAGCTGGCGCACGTGTTCCTCGGTCACCTTCTTGCCGTCGCAGTTGCGCAGCACCGATTCGAGCACCAGGCGGATCGACACCGGCAGGCGCTCGACGGCGACGCCCAGGGCCTTGCCCAGCTGCGGCAGCGAGTAGAACTGTCCCTTGGTGGAAGGGCCGATCTGGAATTCTTTGAGCGTGTCGTTCAAGTTGTGGGGCATTGCCTGACTCCAATCGAAGAGGTGCTGTTTGCGGGACTTGGTGCGGACTTCGTACGGGACGTTGTGTGAGCTTTGCTGCGCGTCGGCATCACGTGGCGGATGGCCATGGCGGAGAACGCGGTGCTGGGTGACGGCATCAGCATTACTTTATGCGTCACCTCCGGCACGGGCAACCCGCACGCCACTTGGGGCTTTGCGCATGCTATACCAGTAAAAGAGCGGAACAAATCACATCTTGGGATGGTTTCCCGAGACGCCCGATCGGTAACCGAAGGGCAACCCAAGGATGCCGCGCCGGGGCTGATACGACTTTTCACGGCGCTAGATGACGTACAGATCGACGTACTCGTGCACCGGCATGGCCTCCAGCGCCGCCTGGTCCAGCGACACGTCGAGGATCGCCTGCTGCTGTTTCGGCGGAAAGCGGCGTGCCAGGTTCGTCCTGAACTTCTCGACCAGCAGCGGGATGCCGTCCGCGCGGCGGCGCCGGTGCCCGATCGGGTATTCGACCGCCACCTCAGGCAGCACCGTGCCGTCGGCCAGCTCCACCGTCAGCGCATTGGCGATCGAGCGCTTGTCCGGATCGTGATAGTCGGCGGTAAAGCCGGCATCCTCGACGCAGACGATCTTTTCGCGCAGCGCGTCGATGCGCGGATCGGCGGCGACACTGTCCTCGTAATCCTCGGCGGTCAGCCGGCCGAACAGCAGCGGCACCGCCACCATGTACTGGATGCAGTGGTCGCGGTCGGCCGGATTGGCCAGCGGCCCCTGCTTGTCGATGATGCGCAGGCATGCCTCGTGGGTGCGGATGGTCACGCGCCGGATCTCGGCCGCGCCGCGGCCCATGCCGTCCAGCAGCCCGTGCAGCGTCATCGCGGCTTCGACCGCGGTCTGGGCGTGGAATTCGGCCGGGAACGAGATCTTGAACAGCACGTTTTCCATCACGTAGGAGCCGTACGGGCGCTGGAAGCGGAACGGCTTGCCGCCGAACAGCACGTCGTAGAAGCCCCAGGTCTTTGCCGTCAGCACCGAGGGATACCCCATCTCGCCGGTCCTGGCGATCAGCGCCAGCCGCACCGCGCGGCTGGTGGCATCGCCGGCCGCCCAGCTCTTGCGGCTGCCGGTGTTCGGCGCATGCCGGTAGGTGCGCAGGCTCTGGCCGTCGACCCAGGCCAGCGACAGCGCATTGACGATCTCGTCGCGCGACAGGCCCAGCATCTGCGCGACCACCGCGGTCGAGGCGACCTTGACCAGCACCACATGATCGAGCCCGACCTTGTTGAACGCGTTCTCCAGCGCGATGCAGCCCTGGATCTCGTGGGCCTTGATCATCGCGGTCAGCACGTCCTTCATCGTCAGCGGCTTTCTGCCGGCCGCGACGCGCTGGCGCGACAGCCAGTCGGCGGTGGCCAGGATGCCGCCGAGGTTGTCGGACGGATGGCCCCATTCGGCCGCCAGCCAGGTGTCGTTGAAGTCCAGCCAGCGGATCATCGTGCCGATGTTGAAGGCGGCCTGTACCGGGTCGAGCTGGAACTGGGTGCCGGGGACCCGGGCGCCGTGCGGCACCACGGTACCCGGCACGAGTGGGCCGAGCAGCTTGGTGCAGGCGGGGTAGGACAGCGCCTCGAGGCCGCAGCCCAGCGTATCGATCAGGCAGTTGCGGGCAGTGTCGTAGGCGAGGGCGCTCTTGACCTGGTACCGGGTCACATAGTCGGCAATGTCGACCAGTACCTCGTCCGGCTCGGGACGGGCGTCCGGACGGAGGTCCGGACGCAGATTCGGATGGAGATGCGGATTGGCTGCCGACACGACACTTCCCCTCGGTGTGGTGCTGCGTGGCCCCGCGGGCAGGCACCCGCGGGGCCGGGTGCCGCGTCTTACTGGCGCGGCGCCGCTTGCTGCTCGGTGGCGCCGGCAGCCGGAGCCGCGGCGGCCGGCGCTGCCGGAGCGGCCGGAGCGGCCGGGGCGGTCGCGCCGGGCTCGCTGCCCTGGGCCGGCGCCGACGGCGCAACCAGCAGCGGCTTGGTCACCGGGGCGCGCAGCGCGCCGGACTGCGTCGGCGCGGCGGCGCCGGCCAGCATCGCGGAGGTCTGGCACTCGTCCGCCAGGCGCTGGCCGTGGTTGCGGTCGAACAGCATGGCCTTGCTCGGGATCACCACCAGGTCCAGGCCCGATTGCGGGTCGAAATAGCGGTCGGCGCCGGTCACCGTGGCCTGGCGCGGCAGGCGGTGGTTGCGGCCGTCCCAGTGCACGGTGATCACTTCGTCGCGCAGCATGTTGCCGGCGACGTACAGCGACTTGCCCAGTTCGCACTGCCACTTCTCGCCTTCCGGTACCACCGGGGCCGCGGCGGCCGCGGCCTTGGTCGTGCGTTTCTTGCTGCTGGCCTTGGCCTTCGGTTTGGCGGCGCTCTTCTTGGCCGTGCTGGCCTTCTTGGCGGTTTCCTGGGCGATGGCGGCGCTGCCGGCCGACAGCGTGAAGACGCCGAGGCAGGCGGCGAGCAGGAGGTGTTTCATCGGATACTTCCTCGAGATGATGGGTGGATGCGGAAAAATTGCAGGTTTGATTCTGCGGATTCTGCGCTGTCGCGCTTGTTGTTGTTGGCCTTGCGGGCATGCCGCGTCCGGGTTCTACCCGGACGCGGCGCCGCTATTCTCTCCGATTTGCCGGACCGCCGGCGCACCGTCTTTCGCGAGGGCTGCGATGGCTCCGGTCGTGGGCCCGGCAGCCGGCTCAGCCGAAAAACAGTTCCGTCACATTGGCCGGCAGCGTGGCGCCGGTCGCATGGGCACGCTGCAGCAGCGCCCAGTAGTAACGGTAGCTGGCGCGGTCGTGCAGTTCGCCCTGGTGCCGGATCGGCGCCCAGTTGTTCTCGTGCGCGGCCAGCAGGATCGCGCTGGCCAGGCCGATTTCCTCGTGGCCCGGCTGGAAGGCCCGCACGATCGGGCCGATCTGCGCCGGATGGATGCTCCATTTGCGCAGGAAGCCCAGTTCGGCGCGGGCGCGGCGGGCGTCCTCGCCGGCGCGCTCGGGGTTCTGGATATCGGTGCTGACGTTGTGCGACGGCACCTTGCCGTGGCGATGGCAGGCCGCCGCGATCTCCAGCATGGCGCGGCGCACCAGCGGATGCTCGAACTGCTGCGGCGAGCGCATCGCCTCGCCGGGAATCGCGCCGTGATGCGCCGAGACGAAATCCATCAGGCCGAAGCTCAGGCATTCGACCTGCACCAGCGAGGCGATGCGGAACACCTGCTCGAGCGCCGCGTGGGTTTCGATCAGCACATGGATCGGGATATGGCGGGCGATGCCGGCCGCGCGCGCGGCCTGGTTGACGCGGTCGGTCACGCGGGCGACCTCGACCACGTCGGTGACCTTGGGCACCGTCACATAGGCTAGCCGGGCGCCGGCGCCGGCAACCAGGATATCGACGTCGTCGCCCCAGCTCGGGTGCGCCGGGTCGTGGATGCGCACGCCGACGCGGTTGAACAGGTTCAGCGGGCCGTTGATCAGCTGCGCGCACAGCTGCGCGTGTTCGCGCTCGCTGCCGACCGCGGCGCCGTCCTCGCAATCGAGGGTCAGGTCGAACACCGGGCCGAGCTCCTGCTGCAGCGCCAGCGATTTGCGCATCAGCTTCTCGCTGCCGGCATAGTGGTCGCAGACCGGCAGCTGGACCGGTACGGCTTCGCCCTGGAACAAGACTTCGGATGGATGCACGTCGTCTTCGTCTTTAACGGTGTCAGAGGGAATCGGGAAAATGCGGAAAGCGGGTTGGTCCGCCGTGCCGCCTTGCGACAGGCAAGGCAACGACGGCAAACGCCGGAACCACCCGTTTACAGCGAAGGCGGCGCGGCCGGTATCGGACGTACGCCTACGCGGGGACCAACAAAAAACCGGGGCCCGCTTCGATGGTTCGATGCGGTGCCCCGGTTTCGCATGCGGCGAAGGGAAGGGTATCAGCCCAGCAGGTGCTGCACGCCGGCGCGTTCCTCTTCCAGTTCCTTCAGCGTGATGTTGATCTTTTCCTGGCTGTAGGCGTCGATCTCGAGGCCCTTGACCAGTTCGTACTTGCCGTTGGCCGTGGTGACCGGGAAGCCGAACATCACGTCCTGCGGAATGCCGTACGAGCCGTCCGACGGGATGCCCATCGTGACCCACTTGCCGTTCGAGCCGAGCACCCAGTCACGCACGTGGTCGATCGCCGCATTGGCGGCCGACGCGGCCGACGACAAGCCGCGCGCCTCGATGATGGCGGCGCCGCGCTTGCCGACGGTCGGCAGGAACACGTCGTTGTTCCAGGCGTGGTCGTTGATCAGATCCTTGACGCTCTGGCCGTCGACGGTCGCGTAGCGGTAGTCGGCGTACATGGTCGGGCTGTGGTTGCCCCAGACGAACAGCTTCTCGATCGACGACACCGGCTTGCCGGTCTTGGCGGCGATCTGCGACAGCGCGCGGTTGTGGTCCAGGCGCAGCATCGCGGTGAAGTTTTCCTTCGGCAGGTTCGGTGCCGACTTCATCGCGATGTAGGCGTTGGTGTTGGCCGGGTTGCCGACCACCAGCACCTTGACGTTGCGGCTGGCGACTTCGTCCAGCGCCTTGCCCTGCACCGTGAAGATCTGCGCGTTCGCTTCGAGCAGGTCCTTGCGCTCCATGCCCTTGCTGCGCGGACGGGCGCCGACCAGCAGCGCGACGTCGGCATCCTTGAACGCGACCTTGGGATCGTCGGTGATCACCACGCCGGCCAGCAGCGGGAACGCGCAGTCTTCCAGCTCCATCACGACGCCCTTGACGGCGTTCTGGGCCTGCGGCAGGTCCAGCAGCTGCAGGATGACCGGCTGGTCTTTGCCGAGCATGTCGCCGTTGGCGATGCGGAACAGCAGGGAGTAGCCGATCTGGCCAGCGGCGCCGGTCACTGCGACGCGCATGGGGGCTTTAGCCATCTGTAAGTCTCCAAACGAAGAAAGGGAAACCGGCCGGTGCGGCACGAGGCGCGGCGCGCGATTTGTCGCGCGATCGCGCCGGGGCACACCGGGAGGGAGGTTGTCGCCACGGGCGGCGGCGCACCGTCCGGCGCCGGGCTCGGCAGGGCGGGCGGGGGTGCGGCGGCTGCGGAAGACCGCGGATGACGACAAGGCGTAAGTCTACTGCGAAGCCGCGGACCGCATCCAGCCGTATTCCGGCGGAGGCGGACGCGACAGCACCACAGCGCACCCGCAGCGCGCACCGGGGGCGCACGAGACGGGGCGAGTGTAGGCGCCGTGGCATGCGCTGTCAATTCATATGTCTTATATAAGACATAAGACATTTGATGCAGCGCTGGACGCGCTTTGCCGATCTGTGGTGAAATCCGCCTATGTCCACGTTGCCCACGTCCCTCGCCGCCGCCGTACCGGCCGCGCAAGACGGCGCCGCCACGCCCGGCGCCGGGACGTCGGCGTCCGCGCCCGCCAGTGTGCCGCCGGCTTCGGCCGCCTCCGGCGCCGCCGCCGGCGGCGTCTCCCCGACCTTCAGTCCGCTGTACCAGCAGATCAAGTCGCTGATCCTGCAGAGCCTGCAGTCCGGCGAATGGAAGCCGGGCGAGATGATTCCGAGCGAAATGGAGCTGGCGGCCCGCTACAAGGTCAGCCAGGGCACGGTGCGCAAGGCCATCGACGAGCTCGCCGCCGAGAACCTGGTGGCGCGCCGGCAGGGCAAGGGTACCTTCGTGACGACCCATCACGAGGACGTGGTCAAGTTCCGATTCCTGCGGCTGGTCCCGGACGAGGGCGAGCCGCACTACGGCGCCAGCCGGGTGCTCGAATGCAAGCGCCTGCGGGCGCCCGCCGAGATCGCGCGGCTGCTCGATATCCGCACCGGCGACAGCGTCGTGCAGATCCGCCGCGTGCTGTTCTTCTCCGGCGAAGCCACCGTGCTCGACGACATCTGGCTGCTGGGCGCCAACTTCAAGGGTCTGACGGCGGAAAAGCTGACCGAGTGGAAAGGGCCGATGTACGCGCTGTTCGAGGCCGAGTTCGGTACGCGCATGGTGCGCGCCACCGAGAAGATCCGCGCGGTCAGCGCCGACGAGACCGCCGCCGCGCTGCTGTCGGTCGAACCCGGCTCGCCGCTGCTGTCGGTCGAGCGGGTCTCGTTCACCTACGGCGACCGTCCCGTCGAAGTACGGCGCGGGCTGTATGTGACCACGCGGCACTATTACCAGAACGATCTGAGCTGACCGGCGCCGCGCGCTCAGGCGCGAACTGGGCGAAGACGCGGGCGATTGTCGGGGCGATTTTCAGGGCGATTGTTGCGCGCCTTGCCGCCAACCGCGGCCGGCATTGCGCAGGGCGATCGGAATGCGCGGCAAAGGGTGGAAATCCGGTTCGCGCGGCCGTCGCGCGATCGTCGCAAAGCGGCGTTGCACGCGATTGTCGCGGCCGCCATGTTGGTGTGCGATAGTCGAAAATTATTGGTGCGCCGCGCAACAAAGGCGCTAAAATCACGTGGATTTGCACATTGTGCATTCGGCTCTTTCGTTTTTTTATCGCTAATGGGGTCTCGCATGGCTGAAGCCGTCAAACAAGCCAGGCCGGAGTTCCGGAATATCGGTATCGGGCAACTCGCACGCTACCGGTTGCCCTGGGCCGGCAAGGTGTCCATCCTGCATCGCGTCAGCGGTGCGCTGCTGTTCCTCCTCCTTCCTTTCATCCTCTACCTCTTCGAGCAGAGCGTCACTTCCGAACTGAGCTTCGCAAAGTTCTCGGCCCTTCTGTCCGGTGGCTTCGTCAAGCTGGTTCTGCTGGTTCTGATCTGGGGCTATCTGCATCATTTCTGCGCCGGTATCCGCTTCCTTCTGCTGGACATGCACGTCGGCGTCGACAAGCCGTCGTCGGCCAAGTCGGCCATCGCCGTGCTGATCGTCAGCCTGCTGCTGACCGCGGTGTTCGGCCTGAAGCTGTTCGGCGTGTTTTGAGGAGCATGCAAGGTGGCAAATAACAATATCGGTCCCAAGCGTCTGGTCGTCGGTGCCCACTACGGCATGAAGGAATGGCTGGTCCAACGCGTGACCGCCGTGGTGATGGTGATCTACACCGTCGTGCTGGCGGTGGCGTTCCTGTTGTCGAACGGTGCCTCGTATGAGGGCTGGGCAGGCCTGTTCGCCAATCAATGGATGAAGATCCTGACGTTCGTCACGATCCTGTCGCTGCTCTATCACGCCTGGATCGGCGTGCGCGACATCTGGATGGACTATGTGAAGCCGATGGCGGTTCGCCTCGTGCTGCAAGTTCTTACGATTCTGTGGCTCGTCGGATGCGCGGGCTACGCTGCTCAGATTCTCTGGAGGGTGTAATTCATGGTCGCAGTCAAGACTGGATTGCCGCGTCGGCGCTTTGACGTGGTCATCGTCGGGGCGGGCGGCGCCGGGATGCGCGCATCCCTCCAGCTCGCGGAAGCCGGCCTGAACGTCGCCGTGCTCTCCAAGGTGTTCCCCACGCGCTCGCACACGGTGGCGGCGCAGGGCGGCATCGGTGCCTCGCTCGGCAACATGAGCGAGGACAACTGGCACTATCACTTCTACGACACGGTCAAGGGCTCGGACTGGCTGGGCGACCAGGACGCCATCGAGTTCATGTGCCGTGAAGCGCCGAAGGTGGTCTACGAGCTCGAGCACTTCGGCATGCCGTTCGACCGCAACCCCGACGGCACGATCTATCAGCGCCCGTTCGGCGGCCACACCGCCAACTACGGCGAGAAGCCGGTGCAGCGTGCCTGCGCCGCGGCCGACCGTACCGGCCACGCGCTGCTGCACACGCTGTACCAGCGCAACGTCCGCGCCAAGACCCACTTCTTCGTCGAGTGGATGGCGCTGGACCTGATCCGCGACCAGGACGGCGACGTGCTGGGCGTGACCGCGCTGGAAATGGAAACCGGCGAGGTCTACATCCTCGAGGCCAAGACCACGCTGTTCGCCACCGGCGGCGCCGGCCGCATCTACGCCGCGTCGACCAACGCCTTCATCAACACCGGTGACGGCCTGGGCATGGCGGCGCGCGCTGGCGTGCCGCTGGAAGACATGGAGTTCTGGCAGTTCCACCCGACCGGCGTGGCCGGCGCGGGCGTGCTGATCACCGAAGGCGTGCGCGGCGAAGGCGGCATCCTGCGCAACAAGGATGGCGAACGCTTCATGGAGCGCTACGCGCCGACGCTGAAGGACCTGGCGCCGCGCGACTTCGTCTCGCGCTCGATGGACCAGGAAATCAAGGAAGGCCGCGGCTGCGGTCCGAACGGCGACTACGTGCTGCTCGACCTGACCCACGTCGGCGCCGAGAAGATCATGAAGCGCCTGCCGTCGATCCGCGAGATCGGCCTGAAGTTCGCCAACGTCGACGCGATCAAGGAACCGATCCCGGTCGTGCCGACCATCCACTACCAGATGGGCGGCATTCCGACCAACTACTACGGCCAGGTCGTGGTGCCGAAGAACGGCAATCCGAACGAGGTCGTCAACGGCTTCTACGCGATCGGCGAATGCTCGTGCGTGTCGGTGCACGGCGCCAACCGCCTGGGCACCAACTCGCTGCTGGACCTGGTGGTGTTCGGCCGCGCCGCCGGCAACCACATCATCTCGACCGCGCTCAAGCAGAAGGAACACAAGCCGCTGCCGGCCGACGCCGCCGACCTCGCGCTGTCGCGCCTCGCGAAGCTGCAGTCGTCCTCGTCGGGCGAGTATGCGCAGGACGTCGCCAACGACATCCGCCGCAACATGCAGTCGCACGCCGGCGTGTTCCGCACGCAGAAGCTGATGGACGAAGGCGTGCAGCGCATCCTGGAAGTGGCCGAGCGCGCCGACAGCATCCACCTGAAGGACAAGTCGAAGGTGTTCAACACCGCGCTGGTCGAGGCGCTGGAAGTGGCCAACCTGGTCGAAGTGGCCAAGGCCACGATGATCTCGGCGGCGGCCCGCAAGGAATCGCGCGGCGCCCACGCCCACAGCGACTTCCCGACCCGCGACGACGAGAACTGGCTCAAGCACTCGCTGTTCTACAGCGAAGGCAACCGTCTCGACTACAAGCCGGTCAAGATGCAGCCGCTGACGGTGGAAAGCGTTCCGCCCAAGGCCCGCACCTTCTAAGCACCGCGTAGGCGACTACAGACGACTACAGGACCCACAGAAATGAAGCGTATTTTCGAAGTCTACCGCTACGATCCGGACAAGGACGCGGCGCCCCGCATGCAGACCTACGAGGTCGAGCTCGACGGTCACGAACGCATGCTGCTCGATGCCCTGGTCAAGCTCAAGAAGCTCGACGAGAGCATCTCGTTCCGCCGCTCCTGCCGCGAAGGCGTGTGCGGTTCGGACGCGATGAACATCAACGGCAAGAACGGCCTGGCGTGCCTGACCAACATGCGCGAGCTGCCGGACCGCATCGTGCTGCGTCCGCTGCCGGGCCTGCCCGTCGTGCGCGACCTGATCGTCGACATGACGCAGTTCTTCAAGCAGTACCACTCGATCAAGCCGTTCCTGATCAACGACGAGCCGCCCCCCGAGAAGGAGCGCCTGCAGACGCCGGAAGAGCGCGACGAGCTCGACGGCCTGTACGAGTGTATTCTGTGCGCGAGCTGCTCGACCTCGTGCCCGTCGTTCTGGTGGAACCCGGACAAGTTCGTCGGCCCGGCCGGCCTGCTGCAGGCCTACCGCTTCATCGCCGACAGCCGCGACCAGGCCACCGGCCAGCGTCTGGACGACCTGAACGACCCGTATCGCCTGTTCCGCTGCCACACCATCATGAACTGCGTGGATGTGTGCCCGAAGGGACTGAATCCGACCAAGGCGATCGGCAAGATTCGGGAATTGATGGTTCGCCGCGCGGTCTGAACCTGCTGGACCGGACGACGCCGCGCGGCGTCGTCCGTGAAGGCCAAGCCATATGACGGATCACCCCACCACTTTCTCCCATCAGGCCGACCCGCACAAGCGGGCGCGACTGCGCTGGCGCGCGCGCCGCGGCCTGCTGGAGAACGACATCATCGTCGAACGTTTTTTCAACCGTTACGAGGAGAGCCTGTCCGACGAGGACGTGGCATCGCTGAGCGAGCTGCTCGAGCTCAGCGACAACGAGTTGATGGACCTGCTGCTTGCCCGCAAGGAGCTGGACGGTGAGCTCGACACGCCGCCGATGCGCAAGCTGCTTGGCCTGCTGCGCTCGGTGTGAGTTTGGTCAACACTATTATTCTTAGCATTTGAAGGAACCGACATGACGCCGTCCGATGTGAAAGCCACGCTATCGTTCTCCGATGGGTCCCCCAGCGTCGAGCTGCCGATCTACAAGGGTACCGTCGGCCCGGACGTGATCGACATCCGCAAGCTGTACGGCCAGACCGGCAAGTTCACCTACGACCCGGGATTCATGTCGACGGCCTCCTGCAATTCCCGCATCACCTACATCGACGGTGACAAGGGCGAACTGCTGTACCGCGGCTATCCGATCGAGCAACTGGCCGAGAAGTGCGACTTCCTCGAAGTCTGCTACCTGCTGCTCAAGGGCGAGCTGCCCAACGCCAAGCAGAAGGAAGAATTCGTCGGCCGCGTGATGAACCACACGATGGTTCACGAGCAGATGCAGTTCTTCATGCGGGGCTTCCGCCGCGATGCGCACCCGATGGCCGTGCTGACCGGCCTGGTGGGCGGCATGTCCGCGTTCTATCACGACGCGATGGACATCAACGATCCGCACCAGCGCGAAATCTCGGCGATCCGCCTGATCGCGAAGATGCCGACCCTGGTCGCGATGTCCTACAAGTACAACATCGGCCAGCCGTACATCTATCCGCAGAACGACCTGTCGTACACCGGCAACTTCATGCGCATGATGTTCGCCACGCCGTGCGCGCCGTTCCAGGTCAACCCGGTGCTCGAGCGCGCGCTGGACCGCATCTTCATCCTGCACGCCGACCACGAGCAGAACGCGTCGACCTCGACCGTGCGCCTGGCCGGTTCGTCGGGCACCAACCCGTTCGCGGCGATCGCCTCGGGCGTGGCCTGCCTGTGGGGCCCGGCTCACGGCGGCGCCAACGAAGCGGCGCTGAACATGCTGGAAGAGATCGGCAGCGTCGACAACATCGGCGAGTTCATCAAGCAGGTCAAGGACAAGAACTCGGGCGTGCGCCTGATGGGCTTCGGCCACCGCGTCTACAAGAACTACGACCCGCGCGCCAAGCTGATGCGCGAGACCTGCCACGAGGTGCTGAACGAGCTGGGCCTGCACAACGACCCGCTGTTCAAGCTGGCGATGGAGCTGGAAAAGATCGCGCTGGAAGACGAGTACTTCGTCAGCCGCAAGCTGTACCCGAATGTCGATTTCTACTCGGGCATCGTGCAGCGCGCGCTGGGCATCCCGACCTCGATGTTCACCTGCATCTTCGCGCTGGCCCGCACCGTGGGCTGGATCTCGCAGTGGGAAGAGATGATCACCGATCCGGAGTACAAGATCGGCCGCCCGCGCCAGCTGTTCAACGGCGCCGCGACCCGCGACGTGCCGGAGATGGGCAAGCGCTGATCCGCGCTCGCGCCAACCGCGTCGAAGAACGCCCCTTGCCCCGGCACGGGGCGTTTTTTTATGTCCGCGGATTTCTGAACAGGGATTGTCCCTACTCAACCCTTTCGGCTGATGCGCCGTAAATCGATGCAGCAATCGTCTGCATCCCGCCCATCACAAGAGAAGGGGTAGTCACATGTTCGGCTCGCTGCGCGCGCGCATCGTTGGATTCTCGGTGGCCATCGTCGTCGTCGCGCTGGTCTGCAACGCCGTGGTCAACCATCTGGTTGCCTCCCGCTACAACGACGAAGCCATCCGCAACAATCTGCGCGCGGTGCAGGCCGGCCATGTCGACGCGATCGCCGAATGGGTGTCCGCCCATACGGCCAGCATGGCCGCGCTGCACGAGGCGGCGCTGCAGGAGGACCCGGGTCCGGTGCTGAAGCTGATCGTCGAGGCCGGCGGCTTCCTGAACACCTTTGTCGGCTACCCCGACAAGCGCCACCATTTTTCCAATCCCGAGAGCGTGAAGCCGGGCTTCGACCCGACCTCGCGGCCGTGGTACAAGCTCGCGTCGGCCGCGGGCAAGCCGGTGGTCACCCCGCCTTACGTGTCGGCCAGTACCGGCAAGATGGTGGTGACGTTCGCGGTGCCGATCATCCGCGACGGCAGCCTGCGCGCGGTGGTCGGCGGCAACGTGCCAATGGACGGCGTCGTCGAGAACGTGCGTTCGATCCATCCGACCCCGAGCAGCTTCGGCATCCTGGTGGCGCGCAACGGCCAGATCGTCGCGTATGGCGACGACAAGATGATGCTCAAGCCGATCGGCGAACTGATCCCCGGCCTGGACGGCGACAAGCTGGCCGCGCAGCTGGGCATCGACACGCCGATGGAGGTGATGGTCGGCGACGAGGCCAAGCTGCTGGGCGTGACGGCCGTGCCGGGCACCGACTGGATGGCGGTGATCGCGCTGGACAAGGCCGAGGCCACCGCCGGCATGCGCTCGGTGCTGGTCGCCTCGGTGATCTCGCTGGTGGTGGTGGCGCTGGCCGCCGCGCTGATCATGGCGGCCGTGACGGCCGTCTCGTTCCGCCGCCTGTCGTCGATTCGCGATGCGATGGCGGCCATCGGCAGTGGCGACGGCGACCTGACGCGCCGGTTGCCGGCGCAGGGCAAGGACGAGGTCGCGCAGATCGCCGGCGCCTTCAACGCCTTTGCCGACAAGCTGGTCGGCGTGATGCGGCAGATCCGCGATGCCAGCGAGGCCGTGCACGGGGCCGCCAACGAGATCGCCGCCGGCAATGCCGACCTGTCGCGCCGCACCGAGTCGGCGGCCGCGAGCCTGCAGCAGACGGCGGCGTCGATGGAGCAGATCACCGCGACGGTGGGGCAGTCCGAGGCGTCGGCCCGCGCCGCCGAGCGCTCTTCGGTGCAGGCCAAGCAGGTCGCCGACGAGGGCGGCCACGCGATCCAGGCCGCGGTGCAGACCATGGGCGACGTGCAGCAGGCGGCGGTCAAGGTGTCGGACATCACCGGCGTGATCGACGGCATCGCGTTCCAGACCAATATCCTGGCGCTGAATGCGGCCGTGGAAGCGGCGCGCGCCGGCGAGCAGGGGCGGGGCTTCGCGGTGGTGGCGGGCGAGGTGCGCTCGCTGGCGCAGCGCAGCTCGCAGGCGGCCAGGGAGATCAAGACGCTGATCGAGTCGACGGTCAGCAGCGTCAACGCGGGCTCCGAGCAGGTCGAGCGCAGCGGCGGCACCATGCGCGAGATCGTCGGCAACGTGACCAGCGTGTCGCAGGTGATCTCAGAAATCCTGCATGCGGCGCAGGAGCAGACGCGCGGCATCCAGGAGGTCAACGCCGCGGTGGGGCAGCTGGACCAGATGGTCCAGCAGAACGCGGCGCTGGTCGAGCAGTCGACCGCGGCGGCGACGATGCTGCAGGACCAGGCGGGCCGGCTGGCCGGCGTGGTGCGGACCTTCCGGCTCGATTGAAGGGGTGCCGGGGCCGGCCTGCGCAGCCCCTTGTCGACGAAAACGCCGCGAAAAAACGGCGTTTTCGCCATCCGCGAAATCCCCCTTTCGCCAATCACATTACATCGCCGCCGGCGGCAAACCCTTGTTTCGCCGGGGTTTCCGGCATAATTCCCCCCGAAGTCAAGCAAACGCAGCCACGCAGCCCCGCGCTGCCTTCGACGCTGCGAAGACCTCCTCCCCGCAACTTCTATCAGCGGTGCCGGCCCGCTTCGGCGAGGCTGTCGCCGCCCCCCGCGACATGGCCAAGACGCTCTACGACAAACTCTGGGACGACCATACCGTGCACGTCGAGGAAGACGGCACCACGCTGCTCTATATCGACCGGCACCTGCTGCACGAGGTGACCAGCCCGCAGGCGTTCGAAGGGCTGAAGCTGGCCGAGCGGCCGGTGTGGCGCATCAGCGCGAACCTGGCGGTGTCGGACCACAATGTGCCGACCACCGACCGCAGCCACGGCATCGCCGACCCGATCTCGAAGCTGCAGGTCGATACGCTGGACGCCAACTGCGACGCCTACGGCATCACGCAGTTCAAGATGACCGACCATCGCCAGGGCATCGTGCACGTGATCGGACCGGAGCAGGGCGCGACGCTGCCCGGCATGACGGTGGTCTGCGGCGACTCGCACACCAGCACGCACGGCGCCTTCGGCGCGCTGGCGCACGGCATCGGCACCTCCGAGGTCGAGCACGTGCTGGCCACGCAGACGCTGCTGGGCAAGAAGGCCAAGAACATGCTGGTCAAGGTCGAGGGCAAGCTGCCGCCCGGCTGCACGGCCAAGGACATCGTGCTGGCCATCATCGGCAAGATCGGCACCGCGGGCGGCACCGGCTACACCATCGAGTTTGCCGGCTCGGCGATCCGCGACCTGACGATGGAAGGGCGCATGACCGTCTGCAACATGGCGATCGAAGCGGGCGCGCGCGCCGGCCTGATCGCCGTCGACGACGTCACGCTCGACTACGTCAAGGGCCGTCCCTATGCACCGCAGGGCGCCGAGTGGGAGCAGGCGGTCGCCTACTGGCGCACGCTGCATTCGGACCCGGGCGCGCATTTCGACCGCGTGGTCGAGCTGCGGGCCGAGGAAGTGCGACCGCAGGTCACCTGGGGCACCTCGCCCGAGATGGTGATCAGCATCGAGGACCGCATCCCCGATCCGGACAAGGAAAAGGATCCGAACAAGCGCAACGCGATCGAGCGCGCGCTGCAGTACATGGGCCTGCAGCCGAACGTGCCGATCCAGGACGTGCGGATCGACAAGGTCTTCATCGGCTCGTGCACCAACAGCCGGATCGAGGACATGCGCGCCGCCGCCTGGGTGGTGCAGAAGCTGGGCCGCCGCATCGCCTCCAACGTCAAGCTGGCGATGGTGGTGCCGGGCTCGGGCCTGGTCAAGGAACAGGCCGAGCGCGAAGGGCTGGACAAGGTCTTCAAGGCCGCCGGCTTCGAATGGCGCGAGCCGGGCTGCTCGATGTGCCTGGCGATGAATGCCGACCGGCTCGATCCGGGCGAGCGCTGCGCCTCGACCTCGAACCGCAACTTCGAGGGCCGGCAGGGCGCCGGCGGCCGCACGCATCTGGTCAGCCCGGCGATGGCGGCGGCGGCCGCGATCGAAGGCCATTTTGTCGATATCCGCCAGCTCGGCTGACGCCTCGCCGACCCCGGAACCAAGGACGAGACCATGGAAAAGTTCACTGTACACAAGGGCCTGGTGGCGCCGCTCGATCGCGCCAACGTCGATACCGACGCGATCATTCCCAAGCAATTCCTCAAGTCGATCAAGCGCACCGGATTCGGTCCGAACCTGTTCGACGAATGGCGCTATCTCGATGTCGGCCAGCCGGGCCAGGACAACAGCAAGCGCCCGCTGAACCCGGACTTCGTGCTGAACCAGCCGCGCTACCAGGGCGCGTCGATCCTGCTGGCGCGCGACAACTTCGGCTGCGGCAGCTCGCGCGAACACGCGCCGTGGGCGCTGACCCAGTACGGTTTCCGCGCGGTGATCGCGCCGAGCTTCGCCGACATCTTCTTCAACAACTGCTACAAGAACGGGCTGCTGCCGGTGGTGCTGACCGAAGCCCAGGTCGACCAGCTGTTCAACGAGACCAATGCCTTCAACGGCTACCAGCTGACCATCGACCTGGAGCGCCAGGCCGTGATCACGCCGTCGGGCGCCGGCTTCGAGTTCGACATCGCGCCGTTCCGCAAGTACTGCATGCTGAACGGCTTCGACGATATCGGCCTGACGCTGCGCCACGCGGACAAGATCCGCGCCTTCGAGGCCGAGCGCGTGGCGAAGATGCCGTGGCTGAACCACCGGCTGGTCGGCTGACGCCGGCGTAGCACCGCGCAGCGCGCTGCCTGCATTGCAGGCGAACCGCAACGAACCGAAACGACAACAAGGCAAACACAGCATGAAGATCGCAGTCCTGCCGGGCGACGGCATCGGCCCCGAGATCGTCGAACAGGCCGTCAAGGTCCTGAACGCCCTCGGCGAGAAGTTCGAGATGGAAACCGCGCCGGTGGGCGGCGCCGGTTACGAGGCCAAGGGCCATCCGCTGCCCGAGGAAACGCTGAAGCTCGCGCAGCAGGCCGACGCGATCCTGTTCGGCGCGGTGGGCGACTGGAAGTACGACAGCCTGGAGCGCGCGCTGCGCCCCGAGCAGGCGATCCTGGGCCTGCGCAAGCATCTGCAGCTGTTCGCCAACTTCCGCCCGGCGATCTGCTATCCCGAGCTGACCGGCGCCTCCAGCCTGAAGCCCGAGCTGGTCGCGGGCCTGGACATCCTCATCGTGCGCGAGCTGAACGGCGACATCTACTTCGGCCAGCCGCGCGGCGTGCGCACGGCGACCGACGGGCTGTTCCCCGGCGCGCGCGAGGGCTTCGACACGATGCGCTACAGCGAGCCGGAAATCCGCCGCATCGCCCACGTCGCGTTCCAGGCCGCGGCCAAGCGCGGCAAGAAGCTGTGCAGCGTCGACAAGGCCAACGTGCTCGAGACCTTCCAGTTCTGGAAGGACATCGTGATCGAGGTGTCGAAGGAATATCCGGACGTCGAGCTGTCGCACATGTACGTCGACAACGCCGCGATGCAGCTCGTCAAGGCGCCCAAGAGCTTCGACGTGATCGTCACCGGCAACATGTTCGGCGACATCCTGTCGGACGAGGCGGCGATGCTGACCGGCTCGATCGGCATGCTGCCGTCGGCCTCGCTGGACGCCAACAACAAGGGCCTGTACGAGCCGTCGCACGGCTCGGCGCCGGACATCGCCGGCAAGGGCGTCGCCAACCCGCTGGCGACCATCCTGTCGGCCGCGATGATGCTGCGCTATTCGCTGAACAAGGCCGAGCAGGCCGACCGCATCGAAAACGCCGTCAAGACCGTGCTGGCCCAGGGCTACCGCACCTCGGACATCCTGACGCCGGGCTGCAAGCAGGTCGGCACCCGCGAGATGGGCGAGGCGGTACTGGCAGCGTTGTAAGGATCGAGGGCGCCGGTTGCCCTCTCCCCCGGCCCCTCTCCCGCGAGCGGGAGAGGGGAGAGAACCGGCAGCGTGGTTCAGTGCCGCTGGTGTACTCCCTCTCCCGCATGCGGGAGAGGGCCGGGAAGAGGGCAGCCCCAGCTCAACCCCGGAAAATCGTGTAGACTGCGCCGATGCCCCGAATCGCCCGATTCCTCCCGACGGAAATTGCCTCGCCGGCCGCCCTGCGCGCCACGGCGGGCGCGGGTACGCGCGGCGCCATCACCGCAACGACGATTAAAACCATTATCAAAACCACGATCGCCTAGATCGTTCGTCGTGCCTGCCCGTCTTCCCCGCGCAGCCACGCCGGGCGAGGAAAATGCGGGGAAGTTTTCAATCACATCCGAGGTTAGTCATGATTGTAGGTCTCGTCGGTTGGCGAGGAATGGTCGGCAGCGTGCTGATGCAACGCATGCAGGAAGAGCGCGACTTCGACCATATCGAGCCGGTTTTCTTCAGCACGTCCAACGCAGGCGGCAAGGCGCCGGCGATGGCCAAGAACGAAACCACGCTGCAGGACGCCAACGACATCGAAGCGCTCAAGCGCTGCGACGTCGTGCTGACCGCCCAGGGCGGGGACTACACCAACGAGGTCTTCCCGAAGCTGCGGGCCGCCGGCTGGAAGGGCTACTGGATCGACGCCGCTTCGTCGCTGCGGATGAAGGACGACGCGATCATCGTGCTCGATCCGGTCAACCAGGGTGTGATCAAGGACGCGCTGTCCAAGGGCGTCAAGAATTTCATCGGCGGCAACTGCACGGTCAGCTGCATGCTGATGGGCCTGGGCGGGCTGTTCCAGCACGACCTGGTCGAGTGGATGACCTCGATGACCTACCAGGCCGCCTCGGGCGGTGGCGCCCAGCACATGCGCGAGCTGCTGACCCAGTTCGGCACGCTGAACGCCGCGGTCAAGCCGCTGCTGGACGATCCGGCCTCGGCGATCCTGGAAATCGACCGCACCATCCTGGCGACCCAGCACGGCCTGTCCGCCGACGAAACCAAGCAGTTCGGCGTGCCGCTGGCCGGCAACCTGATTCCGTGGATCGACAAGGACCTGGGCAACGGCGTGTCGCGCGAGGAATGGAAGGGCGGCGCCGAGACCAACAAGATCCTGGGCCGTGGCGACGGCTTCCTCGGTGCCACCGGTGCCACGCCGATCGCGGTCGACGGGCTGTGCGTGCGCATCGGCGCGATGCGTTGCCACTCGCAGGCGCTGACCATCAAGCTGCGCCGCGACGTGCCGCTGGACGAGATCGAAGGCATGCTGGCCGCCCATAACCCGTGGGCCAAGGTCGTGCCGAACACCCGCGAAGCCAGCATGACCGACCTGACGCCGGCCGCCGTGACCGGTACGCTGACGATCCCGGTCGGCCGACTGCGCAAGATGCAGATGGGCGGCGAATACCTGTCGGCCTTTACCGTCGGCGACCAGCTGCTGTG
This sequence comes from Cupriavidus sp. JZ107, assembly GCF_053903255.1. NCBI lineage: Bacteria > Pseudomonadati > Pseudomonadota > Betaproteobacteria > Burkholderiales > Burkholderiaceae > Cupriavidus > Cupriavidus sp. JZ107. The sequence goes on from NZ_CP096481.1 coordinate 1,054,834, forward strand.
GGGCGCCGCCGAGCCGCTGCGCCGCATGCTGCGGATCCTGATCGAGAGCTGATCGCCTGCCGACCGGCTGACGTGGCGTTGCGGCGAGCCGACATCCCGGCCGCCGCGCCGCCACCCGCTGGCCAACGACGCCGCGCCGATGCGCGGCGTTGTCGTTTCCGGACATTGTCCCGTCGGGGTCTTGGGTCACAATACCGTGCTTTCGCGCGATCGCCCGTCGAACCCCCACCCCGCATGAGGTCCCAGTGAGCCACCATCGCCGCCTCCCCACGACAGAGCACCCACAGCGTCCACCTCGACCACCTCGTCCGCACGGCCCACGCCGGCCGCGCCGCCACGCGCTGGCGGCCGCCGCCCTCGGCGTGCTGCTGAGCCAGGCGCTGCCGCCTTCGGCCGCTGAAGCGGCGTCGCTGGGATCGCTGCAGGTGCGCTCGGCGCAGGGCCAGCCGCTGCAGGCCGAGATCGAGCTGCGCGATGTCGCGGCCGGGGAGGCCGAGGGTTTGACGCTGGCGCTGGCCTCGCCCCAGGCCTATGCGGCGGCGGGACTGACCTATCCGGCGGGGGCCGAGTGGCTGCAGATCCAGCTGGCGCGCAACGCCGACGGCCGCCATGTGGCGCGGCTGCGCTCGGCGCAGCCGGTGGGCGGGAACTTCATCGATCTGCTGCTGGAGTTGCGCGGGCCGGGCGGGGCTACCGGCGCCGCCGGGACGACTGCAACGACAACTCGGGCCTACACCGTGCTGCTGGCCGCGCCGCCAGCGGATCCGACCATCGCCGCCCAGCCGGACGCCGGTACGACGCCGCTGGTGCAGGCCGCCACGCCGGAGCCGGCCGCGCCGGCGGTTGCTCCTCCCGCGCAGCCGCCGGCCGCCGCGGCCGCCGGCTCGGCCATGAAGCCGGCCACGAAGCCGGCCGCCAAGCCTGCCACGAAGTCGCCGGGCATGGCCGGCGGCAGCTACACGGTCCGCCGCGGCGACCATCTGTACGGCATCGCGCGCGAACTGGTGCAGCAGCGCGACGCCGTCTCGCTCGATCAAATGGTGGTCGCGCTGTACCGCGCCAATCGCGATGCCTTCATCGCCGGCAACATGAACCGGCTGAAGGCCGGCGCGGTGCTGTCGCTGCCGTCGGCGCAACAGTCCGGATCGATCGCCGGGCCGGAGGCGCGCCGCGAGATCGTCGCGCATACCCGCGCCTTCGATGCCTACCGCAACCGGCTGGCCGATGCGGCCGCGGCGATGCAGGTGCAGCCGCAGAGCGGCCAGCAGCAGCGCGGGCAGATCACCGCGCGCGTGCGCGACGCCGCCGTGCCAGAGCAGGCGCGCGACGAACTGCGGCTCAGCAAGCCGGAGGCGGGCGCCGTGGCGCCCAACGGCGAGAGCGCCGAGGCGAAGCTCGCACGCGAGCGCCAGTTGCGCGAGGCGGAGGAGCGCCTGACGCAGTTGCGCAAGAACGTCGGCGACATGCAGCGCCTGCTCGAGATGAAGAGCGCCGAGCTGGCCAGGCTGGGGCAGGACGGCAAGCCGGAGCAGCCGGGGCAGGGCGCCAGCGCTCCGGCAGCGCCGGCCACCGTCGCGCCAGGCACGCGGCACAGCGCGGCCGCGCCGGCGGCCTCGGCATCGGCATCGGGTGCCGCCTCGGCCCCCACATCCCCGCTGCACGCCTCGGCCTCCTGGTTCGATACGTTGCTGCAGAGCCCGTGGACCTTGCCCGGCGGTGGCATCGCACTCGCGCTGCTGGGCGGCTACGCGCTGTACCGGCGCCAGCGCCGTCCGCTGGCCGCAGAGCCGGGGGAGCCTGGGGCTCCGACCGCTGGCGCCGATATCCTCGCCGGAGCCCCGATCGCGCTGACTGGCCTGAGCCTGCCGCTGGATGCCTTTCCGGCGCCCACCGGCGACCAGCCGATCGCCGCGCCGGCGTCCGCGGCGCAGGCGTTCGCCGACCTCCCGGTGGAGGCCGACGACGGCAAGGACATCGGGGCCGACGAACCGCACACGCCGCGCACGACCGCGCCCGCGCCTCGTCCGCTGGCCTTCGACCTCGGCGGGATCTCGCTCGATTTCGATGGCGGCGATGCCGGCAACCGTTCCGCCGAGGGCTCGCCTGATATCATGGCGCCCCCCGATACGTCCTCCGATACGTCCTCCGATACGTCCCCCGGCACGCCGCCGCGTTCGTAAGCCCGCATCCAAAACGCGCATCCATGACCCGTCTCGCCCTCGGCCTCCACTACGACGGCACCGCCTTCTCCGGCTGGCAGTCGCAGCCGCACCGCAATACCGTGCAGGACGTGCTGGAGGACGCCATCGCGCAGTTCGCCGGCGAGCGGCTGCCGACCACGGTGGCGGGGCGGACCGACGCGGGCGTCCATGCGCTGGGGCAGGTGATCCACCTTGATACCGTGCTGTCGCGCGAGCCGTTCTCGTGGGTGCGCGGCGTCAATGCCTTCCTGCCGCCGACCATCGCGCTGCAATGGGCCAAGCCGGTCGACGACGACTTCCACGCGCGCTTCGCCGCGTTCGAGCGGACCTACTACTACGCGCTCTACACCGGTCCGCACCGCGCGCCGCTGGTGCACGGCCGCGCCGGCTACCTGATGCTGCCGCCGGGCAAGCGGCTCGACGTCGACGCGATGCGCGAGGCCGCCGCCTGCCTGATCGGCGAGCACGATTTCTCGGCCTTCCGCGCCGCCGAGTGCCAGGCCAGGTCGCCGGTCAAGACGATGTACGAGATCCGCATCCACGCCGACCGCGATTGGGTATTCCTGCGTTTTCGCGCCAGCGCCTTCCTGCACCACATGGTCCGCAACCTGATGGGCTGCCTGGTGGCGGTGGGGCGGGGGCGCTATCCGGCCTCGTGGCTGCCCGAGGTGCTGGTCTCGCGCCAGCGCAGCATGGCCGCGCCGACCTTCATGCCGGACGGCCTGTATCTGGCCGGGGTCAGGTATCCTGAGCCCTATGGCATCCCGGCCGCCGATCCGGCCGGCAGCCTGTTTCATGGAGTGTTTGCCGATGCCTTCGCCAACTAGCGTGCCCGGCGCCGAGGCGCAGTTCGTGCCGGTCCGCCCGCGCACCCGCATCAAGATCTGCGGGCTGACTCGCGAGGAGGACGTGCGCGCGGCGGTCGATGCCGGCGCCGACGCGATCGGGCTGGTGTTCTATCCCGGCAGCCCGCGCCATGTCGATGTGGCCCGCGCCGCCGCGCTGGCCGAGGCCGCCGGCCCCTTCGTCGCGGTGGTCGGCCTGTTCGTCAATGCCGACGCCGAAGAGGTCGCCCACGTGGCCGAACGGGTGCCGCTGTCGCTGCTGCAGTTCCACGGCGACGAGAGCGCGCAGGACTGCGCGCGCGCCGCCCAGCGCTGCCGGCTGCCGTTCCTGCGCGCGGCGCGTGTGCGCCCCGGTCTCGATTTGGTAGAATTCGGCGATCAATATCGTGACGCCGCGGCCATCCTGCTCGATGCCTTCGTCGAAGGCTATGGCGGCGGCGGACACGCCTTCGACTGGACCCTGATCCCTCCCGGATGGATTGCGCCTGATCCCGGCACATCGACATGCAACGGCAATCGAACCGCAAGCGCCGCTCCTCGCATCGTTTTGAGTGGTGGGTTGAACGCGCAAAACGTGGCTGGCGCGATTGAGCGCGTGCGCCCCTACGCCGTCGATGTCAGCAGCGGCGTGGAGGCGGCCAAGGGCGTCAAGGACCCCGCCCGCATCGCCGACTTCGTGCGCGCGGTGCGCGCCGCGGATGCCAACCACGCCGCCTGAGCCTGGCGAACGACCGGCGCCGATCACAGACATCGCGCCGGTCCCGCAAGCCACCCTGTTCCCCTGCCGCGGCCGATCCAACGAAGACGGCCGCGCCACCCGGAAGCCCCACTCATGTACAACCTGCCCGATTCCCGCGGCCACTTCGGCCCCTATGGCGGTACCTTCGTCTCCGAGACCCTGACCTACGCACTGGACGAACTGCGCGAGGCCTATGCCAACCTGCGCAACGACGCCGAGTTCGAAGCCGAATTCCGCCGTGAACTGAAGCATTTCGTCGGCCGTCCGTCGCCGATCTACCATGCGCAGCGCTGGAGCGAGACGCTCGGTGGCGCGCAGATCTACTTCAAGCGCGAGGACCTGAACCACACCGGCGCGCACAAGATCAACAACGTGATCGGCCAGGCGCTGCTGGCCCGCAAGATGGGCAAGCCGCGCGTGATCGCCGAGACCGGCGCCGGCCAGCACGGCGTGGCCACCGCGACCATCGCGGCGCGCTTCGGCATGGAATGCGTGGTCTATATGGGCGCCGAGGACGTCAAGCGCCAGGCCGCCAACGTCTACCGGATGAAGCTGCTGGGCGCCACCGTGGTGCCGGTCGAGAGTGGTTCGAAGACGCTGAAGGATGCGCTGAACGAGGCGATGCGCGACTGGGTCACCAACGTCGAGAACACCTTCTACATCATCGGCACCGTCGCCGGCCCGCACCCGTATCCCGCGATGGTGCGCGATTTCCAGTGCGTGATCGGCGAGGAGGCCAAGGTGCAGATGCCGGAGATGACCGGCCGGCAGCCCGATGCGGTGATCGCCTGCGTCGGCGGCGGCTCCAACGCGATGGGCATCTTCTATCCGTATATCGACCACCAGGACGTCGAGCTGATCGGCGTCGAGGCGGCCGGCGACGGCATCGACACCGGCCGCCACGCGGCCTCGCTGAGCGCCGGCTCGCCCGGCGTGCTGCACGGCAACCGCACCTATCTGCTGCAGGATCCGAACGGGCAGATCATCGAGACGCATTCGGTGTCGGCGGGGCTCGACTATCCGGGCGTCGGTCCCGAGCACGCGTGGCTCAAGGACAGCGGCCGTGCCCAATACGTCTGCATCACCGACGACGAGGCGCTGCGCGCCTTCCACGATTGCTGCCGGATCGAGGGCATCATCCCGGCGCTCGAATCGAGCCATGCGATCGCCTACGCGTGCAAGCTGGCGCCGACGCTGCCCAAGGACAAGCTGCTGCTGGTCAACCTGTCCGGCCGCGGCGACAAGGACATGCACACGGTCGCCGAACGTGCGGGGTTGACGCTCTGATGCGCACGCTTCCCGAAGCCGCACCGGGCGCCGCCGCCGACACCATCACGCCGACGGTCGGCGGCGACGCGATCGCGCTGACCGCCACGCCGGCGTTGCCGGCCCTGCTGTACCAGGAGGACGTGCTCGACGGCGTGCGCCGGCTGGCCGACGGTTCGATCGATCTGGTGGTCGCCGACCCGCCGTACGGGCTCGGCAAGGACTACGGCAACGACTCGGACCGGCTGTCCGGCCAGGCCTATCTGGAATGGTCCGAGCGCTGGATCGACGCGGTGGTGCCCAAGCTGTCGCCGCGCGGCTCGCTGTACCTGTTCTGCACCTGGCAGTACTCACCCGAGCTGTTCGTGATGCTCAAGCGCCGGCTGACGATGGTCAACGAGATCATCTGGGACCGGCGCGTGCCCAGCATGGGCGGCACCACGCGCAAGTATTCGTCGGTGCACGACAACATCGGCTTCTTCGCCAAGGCCCGGGACTACTACTTCGACCTGGACTCGGTGCGGGTGCCGTACGACGCCGAGACCAAGAAGGCGCGCAGCCGCCCGCGTTTCGAGGGCAAGAAGTGGCTGGAGGTCGGCTACAACCCCAAGGACCTGTGGAGCGTGCCGCGCATCCATCGGCAGGACCCGGAGCGCGCCGACCACCCGACGCAGAAGCCGCTGCAGATCGTCGAGCGGATGGTGCTGTCGAGCTGTCCGCCCGGCGGCCTGGTGCTCGATCCGTTCACCGGCAGCGGCACCACCGCGGTCGCCTGCGCGCGCCACGGGCGCCGCTTCGTCGGCTTCGAGATCAATCCCGCCTATGTCGACGTCGCCCGCGCCCGCGTGGCCTCGGTGATGCCGCTGGCCCGGGCCGATGCGGCGCAGGCGGCGGAAGCCGCCGAAGCCGCCGCCGCTTCGATCGCCGCCGTCCCGTCTACCCCGGCAGCCGCCAACGACGCCGGTCCGGCGGACGCGCTGCCTCACCTCGCATCCTGACCATGTCCCGCATCCAAACGACTTTCGCGGCGCTGTCCGCACAAGGCAGGAAGGGCCTGATCCCCTTCATCACCGCCGGCGATCCCGAGCCCGGCCTGACCGTCGCGCTGATGCATGCACTGGTCGAGGGCGGTGCCGACGTGATCGAGCTGGGCGTGCCGTTTTCCGACCCGATGGCCGACGGCCCGGTGATCCAGCGCGCCTCCGAGCGGGCGCTGGCCAACGGCGTCAGCCTGACCCAGGTGCTGGGGTGGGTGCGCGAATTCCGCCAGCGCGACGCCGCCACGCCGGTGGTGCTGATGGGCTATGCGAATCCGATCGAGCGGATGGGCGAGCGCGCCTTCGCGCAGGCCGCCCGCGAGGCCGGCGTCGACGGCGTGCTGGTGGTCGATTACCCGCCCGAGGAGTGCGAGGCGTTCGCCCAACTGATGCGCGAGCACGACGTCGATCCGATCTTCCTGCTGGCGCCGACCACCACCGACGCCCGCATCGCGCAGGTCGCCAGGGTGGCCAGCGGCTATCTGTACTACGTGTCGCTGAAGGGCGTGACCGGCTCCGGCGCGCTCGACCTCGACAGCGTCGCCGCGCGCCTGCCGGTGATCAAGCGCCACGCCAACCTGCCGGTCGGCGTCGGTTTCGGCATCCGCGACGCGCAGACCGCGCGCGCGATCGCCAGCGTGGCCGACGCGGTCGTGATCGGCAGCCGGCTGGTGCAACTGCTGGAGGAAGCGCCGCGGGAACAGGCGGTACAATCGCTGCGTTCGTTTATCGCGGAGATCCGCGCGGCGCTGGACGGCAAGGCGTGACGCATTAGCCTCATATTGGCGCACTTCGGCGATATTTCACCGCCGGCAGCCGCCGATCCCTGCCTTCCGCAGCACAGAAAGTCGGCCCCTGGGCGGCGAGCGTGGTACATTCGCCGCCTTGGCCGATGGCCGGGCCTGCACCTGCGCGCACGTGCGCCGTAACAAGCGGCAATGCCACGCTGCGATGCGCCGGGCCGCGGCCTTATCCGAAAGGAGCGTTTTGATGAGCTGGTTGGATAAACTCCTGCCCCCGAAGATTCAACAGACCGACCCCTCGTCCCGCAAGGGCATCCCCGAGGGCCTGTGGGTCAAATGCCCCTCGTGCGAGTCCGTGCTGTATCGGACCGACGTCGAGGCCAATCTGCATGTCTGCCCCAAGTGCGACCACCATATGCGCATCCGCGCGCGCGAGCGGCTCGATTCGCTGCTCGACTCCGAGGGCCGCTATGAGATCGGCCAGGAAATCGTGCCGGTCGACGCGCTGAAGTTCAAGGACTCGAAGAAATATCCGGACCGGATCAAGGCCGCGATGGACGAGACCGGCGAGACCGACGCAATGGTCGTGATGGGCGGCGCGATCCACACCATTCCGGTGGTGGTCAGCTGCTTCGAATTCGCCTTCATGGGCGGCTCGATGGGTTCCGTGGTCGGCGAGCGCTTCGCCCGCGGCGCGCAGGCGGCGCTGGAGCAGAAGGTGCCGTTCATCTGCATCAGCGCCACCGGCGGCGCGCGCATGCAGGAAAGCCTGCTGTCGCTGATGCAGATGGCCAAGACCACCGCGATGCTGAACAAGCTGTCGGCGGCCAGGCTGCCGTTCATCAGCGTGCTGACCGACCCGACCATGGGCGGCGTCTCCGCGAGCTTCGCCTTCCTGGGCGACGTGGTGATCGCCGAGCCGAAGGCGCTGATCGGTTTTGCCGGCCCGCGCGTGATCGAGCAGACCGTGCGCGAAAAGCTGCCCGAAGGCTTCCAGCGCGCCGAGTTCCTGCTGCAGAAGGGCGCCATCGACATGATCGTCGACCGGCGCAAGCTGCGTGCCGAGCTCGCGCAACTGCTGGCGCTGCTGCAGAAGCAGCCGGCCGACGCGGTGGCCTGAACGGACGCCGATCGCCGAAGGATGGTTTGACGACGCGGACCTGGTCCGCGTTTTTCATTGAGTAGTATCGATTCACGGGTGCTGTTCTCCCTCTCCCCCTCGGGGGGAGACGGTTGGGGAGAGGGGGTGGTTTGGAACCCGCCCAGGGCCTGCCGCCACCGCTTGCCCTCTCCCCCAGCCCTTCTCCCGCAAGCGGGAGAGGGGAGCGGTGGCCCGCGAACCGCAGCTGATCACCGCAGCATCATGCCTATCTTCTCCTCCCTCCCCGAGTGGCTGGCCCACCTCGAAACCGCGCATCCGGTCGGCATCGACATGGGCCTGACCCGGATCAGCCGGGTCAAGGAAGCGCTCGGCCTGCGCATCGACGCGCTGGTCTTCACCGTGGGCGGCACCAATGGCAAGGGTTCGACCTGCGCGATGCTCGAACGCATCCTGCTGGAAGCAGGCTACAAGGTCGGCTGCCATACCTCGCCGCACCTGCTGTCATTCAACGAGCGCGCGCGCATCAACGGCGAGATCGCCACCGACGCCCAGCTGCTGCCGCATTTCGAGGCGGTCGAGCGCGCCCGCACCAGCTTCGCCGACCCGGTCAGCCTGACCTATTTCGAGTTCACCACGCTGGCGATCGTCCATGCCTTCGCCGCCGCGCAGCTCGACGCGATCATCCTGGAGGTCGGGCTGGGCGGCCGGCTTGACGCGGTCAATGTGTTCGATCCCGACTGCGCGATCGTCACCAGCGTCGATATCGACCATGCCCAGTACCTGGGCGACACGCGCGAGAAGATCGGCTTCGAGAAGGCCGGCATCTTCCGCCCGCATGTGCCGGCGATCTGCGGGGACCCGATGCCCCCGGCCTCGCTGGTCGAGCACGCCGAGACGATCGGCGCCGACCTGTGGCTGGTCGGCCGCGATTTCCAGCACCAGGCCGCCAAGGGCCAGGAGCGCCTGCAGTGGGACTGGAGCGGCCGCGGCCGCAAGCTCAATGGTCTGGGCTATCCGGCGCTGCGCGGCGCCAACCAGCTGCTGAACGCATCGGCCGCGTTGGCCGCGCTGCAGGCGGTGCGCGACCGGCTGCCGGTCAGCGCGCAGGAAGTGCGCAATGGGCTGGCCTTCGTCGATCTGCCCGGGCGCTTCCAGGTGATGGCGGGCCGTCCGACGGTGATCCTCGACGTCGCCCACAACCCCCATGCCGCCGCGACGCTGGGCCAGAGCCTCGACAACATGGGGTTCTTCCGCTACACCTACGCGGTGTTCGGCGCGATGGCGGACAAGGACATCGCCGGCGTGCTGCGCCACCTGAGCGACAAGGTCGATCACTGGTGCCTGTGCGACCTGCCGACGCCGCGCGCGGCCAGCGCCCAGGACCTGCTGGAGCACCTGGAGCAGGGCGGCTTCCGGCCCGGTCCGGATGCCACCGCGGCATGCTTCGCGAGCCCCGAGGCGGCCTATCGGGACGCCATCGAGCGTGCCACCGAGAATGATAGAATCCTGGTCTTCGGATCGTTCTACACCGTGGCCGGCGTGATGGCGTACCGCGCGACCCAGGCCAACTAGCCTGCGGACCATTTTCCAGGGCACTACGCGGGCACTTCCGGGGCACGCGCCGCGGTCGAGCGACAAACCAAGGGGCGGCCGCGCCTGCCGCCCGCACCGAACCAATCTATGGGCCTGCTTTCGCTGTTTTCCTTCCGCAAGGGCAAAGACGCGGCACCGGAGCGCGCACGGCGCGCCCGCGGCGACGCCGGGGCCGCCGGCACCCGCGCCGGCAGCCGCGATACGCGCCGGGGTGCCGATCGAGGTGCCGACGATTATGCGGACGACATGCTGGACCCGGAATTCCCGCAGAAGCAACGCGCGCGGCGCCGCCTGATCGGCGCGCTGGTGATGACGGTGGCCGCGGTCATCGTGCTGCCGATCGTGTTCGAGACCGAGCCGCGTCCCGCCGCCGACCAGATCGCGGTGCGCCTGAGCGGCGGCCAGGGCGAGGCGCAGGCCAGGCCCGAGCCGCGCAAGGCGGCGCCGCTGGCCCCGCAGCAGCAATCCCGCCTCGATGCGCAGGCGCTCGATGCCGGCGAGGAACTGGTCAGCGCACCGGCAGCCCGTGGGGTCGACAAGCCGGCCGACAAGCCGGCGGAAAAGCCCGCCGAGCGCACCGAAACGGTGGCCAAGGCCGATCCCAGGCCGGAATCGAAGCCCGAATCCAGAGCGGAAGCCAAATCGTCCGGCAGCGGCAAATATGTGATCCTCGTCGGCGCCTTCTCGACCGAGGACAAGGCAAAGCAGTGGATGAGCAAGTTGAAGGCGAACAAGGTGCCCGCATATATCGAACGCAAGGCGCTGGCCGACGGCGAACGCATCCTGCTGCGCGCCGGCCCGTTTTCCGACCGCGATGCCGCCGACGCCGCCGAGAAGCGGGTCCGCGCGGCCGGCCTGACGGCCCGCGTGGTCGAGCTCTGAGCGGCGGCGGACAGCGGTGCTGGCGGGAATGCAGCTGACGTTCTTCGACTACGCGGTCGTGTTCGTGCTGATCGCCTCGGGGCTGGTCGGCGCGCTGCGCGGCCTGATGCGCGAACTGCTGTCGCTGGTGGGCTGGATCGCGGCGTTCTTCGTGGCCTACAACTATGTCGGGGTCGCGGCGCAATGGATGCCCGAGTCGCTGCCCGGCGGAGCGCTCGCGCGCAGCGCCGCGGGATTCGCGGTATTGTTCTTCGGCACCGTGATCGGTGCGGCGCTGGTCGGCGCGGTGATCGGCCAGCTGCTGGAGACCACCGGCCTGAAGCCGGCGGACCGCGGGCTGGGATTGGTGTTCGGGGTGGCGCGCGGCGCGCTGGTGGTGATGCTGCTGGTCACGTTGGCCGGCTTCACCAAATTGCCCGACGAACCATTCTGGCGCGACGCGGTGTCGCGCCCCTACGTGATCGCCGCGATGGAGTCGCTGCGGCCCTGGTTGCCGCCGGAAATCGCCAAATACGTCAGAACTTGAGGCCGGGCGTACGCCCGGCATGAACTTTTCGCGCCTGGTCTGCCGTCGGCAGCGCGCAGGGCGCGCCGAATCAAAGCCTTTCCTGGGAGCTTGGCATGTGCGGTATCGTCGGTGTGGTGTCTGCCACGCCCGTCAATCAGTTGATTTACGACAGTCTGCTGCTGTTGCAGCACCGCGGTCAGGACGCCGCGGGCATCGCGACCGCCAACGGCAGCACTTTCCACATGCACAAGGCCAACGGCCTGGTGCGCGACGTGTTCCGCACGCGCAATATGCGCGGCCTGCCGGGCGCGGCGGGCATCGGCCAGGTGCGCTACCCGACCGCAGGCTCGGCCTCCAGCGAGGAAGAGGCCCAGCCGTTCTACGTCAATGCGCCGTACGGCATCATCCTCGCGCATAACGGCAACCTGACCAACTGGCAGCAGCTGCGCGAGGAGATGTTCCGGCGCGATCGCCGCCACATCAATACGCATTCGGATACCGAGGTGCTGCTGAACGTGCTGGCCGACGAGCTGCAGCGCGCCAGCAACGGCACTTCGCTCGATCCCGAGATCATCTTCGCCGCGGTGGCCGGCATGCACCGCCGCGTGCGCGGCTCGTATGCGATCGCCGCGCAGATCGCCGGCTACGGCATGCTGGCGGTGCGCGATCCGTTCGGCATCCGTCCGCTGTGCCTGGGCAGCGTCGAGACGCCCCACGGCAAGGAATGGATGGTCGCGTCGGAGTCGGTGGCGCTCGAGGGCATCGGCTACAAGCTCGAGCGTGACGTGGCGCCGGGCGAGGCGATCTTCATCGATCTGGACGGCAAGCTCTACACCAGGCAGTGCGCCGACAATCCGCTGCTGAACTCCTGCATCTTCGAATACGTCTACCTGGCTCGGCCGGATTCGTGCATCGACGGCGTGCCGGTCTACGATGCGCGGCTGCGCATGGGCGACTACCTGGCCGAGAAGATCCGCAGCGAGGTCAGCGCCGGCGATATCGACGTGGTGATGCCGATTCCCGATTCGAGCCGGCCGGCGGCGATGCAGGTTGCCAACAAGCTGGGCCTGAACTATCGCGAGGGCTTCTTCAAGAACCGCTATGTCGGCCGCACGTTCATCATGCCGGGCCAGGCGGTGCGCAAGAAGTCGGTGCGCCAGAAGCTCAACGCGATGGGCGTCGAGTTCAAGGGCAAGAACGTGCTGATCGTCGACGACTCGATCGTGCGCGGCACCACCTCGTTCGAGATCGTGCAGATGGCGCGCGATGCGGGCGCCAACAAGGTGATCTTCGCGTCCGCGGCGCCGCCGGTGAAATTCCCGAACGTCTACGGCATCGACATGCCGACCCGCAGCGAACTGGTCGCGCATGGCCGCAGCCATGACGAGATCTGCCGCATCATCGGCGCCGACCAGCTGGTCTATCAGGACGTCGAGGCGATGAAGCAGGCGGTGCGCGACATCAACCCCGCGCTGAAGGACTTCGAGGCCTCGTGCTTCGACGGCAAGTACATCACCGGCGATATCGACGAGGCCTATCTGGACCGCCTCGAGACCGCGCGCAGCGAAGCCGACCGCGAGGGCGGCGGCGACACCGAGCGTTCGCAGCTGCATCTGCAGCGCTCGGGCGGCAACGAGTAAGGTTTCACGGCTGTCTTCCCAGGCGCCCACTTTCTCCCCTCTCCCACTGGCGGGAGAGGGGCGGGGGAGAGGGCAGGGCGTTCGTCATGGCAAGGACGTTGGCATGGCGAGCGCTGTTTGCCCTCTCCCCGAACACCTCTCCCGCGAGCGGGAGAGGGGAGCCAGTCCATCACTACCCACGAATTCCCGACCATGAACGAACCGCTCGACCTCGACTCCCTCGGCATTGATACGCTCGGCGTGCGCGCCGGCACGCTGCGCAGCGAGTTCATGGAGCATTCGGAAGCGATGTACCTGACGTCGAGCTTCTGCTTCGGCAGCGCCGCCGAGGCCGCGGAGCGCTTTGCCAACTCGGAACAGGGCTATACGTACTCGCGCTTCACCAATCCGACCGTCAGCATGTTCCAGCAGCGGCTGGCCGCGCTCGAAGGCGCGGAGGCCTGCATGGCGACCGCCTCGGGCATGAGCGCGATCCTGTCGGTGGTGCTGTCGTCGATGCAGGCCGGCGACCATCTGGTCAGCTCGCGCGCGATCTTCGGCTCGACGATGACGCTGTTCTCGAACATCTTCTCGAAGTTCGGCGTCGAGACCACCTTCGTCGACGGCACCGATCTGGCCGGCTGGCGCGCGGCGGTCAGGCCCAATACCAGGCTGTTCTTCCTCGAGACGCCGTCGAATCCGCTGACCGAGGTGTCCGACATCGCGGCGGTGGCCGAGATCGCGCACGATGCCGGCGCGCTGCTGGTGGTCGACAACTGCTTCTGCTCGCCGGCGCTGCAGCAGCCGCTGCGCTTGGGCGCCGACATCGTCGTGCATTCGGCGACCAAGCATATCGATGGCCAGGGCCGCGTGCTCGGCGGTGCGGTGCTGGGCAAGCAGGATTTCATCATGGGCAAGGTGTTCCCCTTCGTGCGGACCGCCGGCCCGACGCTGTCGGCCTTCAACGCCTGGGTCATGCTCAAGGGCATGGAGACGCTGGCGATCCGCATGGAGCGCCATTCGGCCAGTGCGCTGGCGCTGGCCCAGTTCCTCGAATCGCATCCGGCGGTGGCGCGGGTCTATCACCCCGCGCTGAAGTCGCACCCGCAGCACGAGATCGCGATGCGGCAGCAGAGCGGCGGCGGTGCGATCGTGTCGTTCGAACTGAAGGGCGCGACGCCGGAACAGCAGCGCGCCAATGCCTGGCGCGTGATCGACAGCACGCGGCTGTGCTCGATCACCGGCAACCTGGGCGACACGCGCACCACGGTGACCCATCCGTACACCACCACGCACGCGCGCGTCAGCCCCGAGGCCAAGGCCGCGGCCGGCATCGGCGAGGGCCTGATCCGCATGGCGGTGGGGCTGGAGTCGGTCGAGGACCTGAAGGCGGATCTGCTGCGCGGGCTGCGCGACTGATCCCGGCTCGCTGGGCCAGCAAGAACAAAAGCCGGCCCCGGGGCCGGCTTTTTGCTTTCAGCCAGTCCGTCGTCCCCGCGCAGGCGGGGGCCCAGTGGCTATCCACGACGCTAGGTTCCCGCCTGCGCGGGAACGACGCCGAAGGTGTCCCGCCTCAGCGCAGCATCCGCCGGCGCAGCAGCATCAGCGCCACGACCAGCGCCACCGCCGCATACGCGGCCAGCACGGCCAGATGCAGTCCCGCTTGCTCGACCGGGCGGTCCAGCATCAGCGGCCGGATCAGCGCCACCGCGTGCGCCAGCGGCAGCGCCTGCGTGGCGGACTGCACGCCGGGCGGCAGCTGTTCCAGCGGGAAGAACACGCCCGACAGCAGCAGCATCGGCGTCATCACCAGCGTCTGGTAGAACATGAAGAAGTCGTAGCTGGGCGCCAGCGCGGTGACGATCATCGCGAGGCTGGCGAAGGCGATGCCCGCCAGCGCGATCACCGGCAGCGCCAGCAGCGCGTTCGGCATCTGCGCATAGCCGAGCGCGCTGGCCACCAGCATGATCGCCACGCCGGACAGCACCGCCTTGCTGGCGGCCCACAGCACCTCGCCGAGCACCACGTCGCCGAGCGTCAGCGGCGCGTGCATGATGGCCTCCCAGGTGCGCTGCACATGCATGCGGGAGAAGGCCGAATACATCGACTCGAAGCTGGCCGACATCATCACGCTGGAGGCGGTGGTGCCGGCGGCCAGGAAGGCGATGTAAGAGACGCCGTCGACGCGGCCGACCAGCACTCCCAGCCCCAGCCCGAGGCCGAACAGATAGATCATCGGATCGGCCAGGTTGCCGATCATCGACGGGATCGCCAGCTTGCGCCAGACGCGGTAGTTGCGGTACCAGACCATGGTCCAGTTGCGCAGGTTCAGCGGCCACAGCGGCTGCGGATAGCGCCGCGCGGCAACGGTCGCGCCGCCGGCCGGGGCCGCCGCGGTGGCCAGCTTGCCGTCGTTGCCCGGGTCCGGGTCTCGTTCGCTCATGGTTTCTCTCGATGGTTCGGTGCGTCGCGGGCGGGTTGGTCGATGGCGATCAATCCCGCATCTCGCGGCCGGTCAGCTTCAGGAACACATCCTCCAGATTGGCCGGACGATGCAGATAGCGGATACCGCCATTGCCGTGCAGCGCGGCCAGCAGCGGCTCGGGCTCGCGCACGTAGCAGAACAGCGTCTCGCCGCTCTTCTCGGTGCGCTCGGCCAGCGGCGCCAGCCGCTCGCGCAGCGCGTCCAGCTCCTCGCCATAGACCTCGACCACGTCGCAGCCGATCTGCCGGTCGATCAGCTCGTGCGGCTTGCCTTCGGCGATCTTGCGGCCGCCGTCGATCACGCACAGATAGTTGCACAGCCGCTCGGCCTCCTCCATGAAATGCGTGGTCAGCAGGATGGTCTTGCCGGCGGCCAGCAGCGACTTGAGCCGGTCCCAGATCAGATGGCGGGCCTGCGGATCGAGCCCGGTGGTCGGCTCGTCCATCACCAGCAGGTCCGGATCGTTGATCAGCGCACGCGCCACGGTCAGGCGCCGGCGCATGCCCCCGGACAGGTCACGCACATGCGCGTCGGCGCGGTTTTCCAGGCGGGCGAATTCGAGCAGCATCGGCACGCGTCGTTCGATCTCGGCGGCTGGCAGGCCGAAGTAGCGGCCGAAGATGCGCAGGTTCTCGACCACGGTGAAGTCCGGGTCCAGATTGTCGAACTGCGGCACCACGCCGACGCGCATGCGGGCCTGCGGCGCGCGTGCGGGAACCGGTTCGCCGCACAGCGTCAGCTCGCCGGAGGCCGGCGTGGTCAGCCCCAGCAGCAGGCGCAGCGTGGTGGTCTTGCCGGCGCCGTTGGGGCCCAGCAGGCCGAAGCATTGGCCGCGCTGCACCTGCAGGCTCAGATCGTCGACGACGACGGTATCGCCGTATTGCTTGCGCACGTGGCGCAACTCGAGAATGGCAGTCAACGCAGCGTTCCGGTGAAGCGCGCCTGGCGCAATCCCGCCATTATGCCGATCCGCCTGCGATCGGTCCTTGGCGCGCCGCAGCACAAGCGGCGCGGTCCTGCGTCTGTCTGGCCCGTCGCGGTACGGGTCGCGGCTGCTAGGCCGTGGGTCCGGCCCGCAGGCGGCGCATCAGCGAACGCACCAGCCCGTGCAGCAGCCAGCCCAGCGCCAGGCCGAGCCCGTCGGCCAGCACGTCGATCGCGTCGGCGGAGCGATAGGGCGTCATCGACTGCAGCCACTCGATCAGTCCGCCATAGACCAGCAAGCCGATCGGCACGAGCCAGGGCCGCGACGGATAGGCGCGCCATCCGAGCACGCCAAGCGTGGCAAAGGCCAGCAGATGATTGCTCTTGTCCCAGCCGGTGGTCGGCATCGGCGCGGCCGGCGGCATCAGCGCCAGCGTCAGCACGGCGCACAGGCACAGCCAGAACGCAAGGCGCCATGGCGACCGACCGATCGTCAGACTGGATGACGGACGGAAAGGCGTGCGGGAAGACATGCGGAAACGGTTCCTGAGGCGAGACAACAGGAACGTAATGTAGCAGCCGGGGCAGGTGCCCGATATCGGCTGGCGGGATGGGTGGCGCAGCGGGTGTCGTCGGCCAGAAGGCTGGACGAGGGGGCGCTCCCAGGCAGGGAAGAGCGGCAGGGGGTCACGCGGTGGGCGATGCGCCGCGCCCGCGGGACTCCCCGGCAGTCGAAGAGGCTCAGTACATCTTCTTCGGCAGCATCTGCATGCGCAGACGCTTGCGCAGGCGCGACTCGGCGGCCTTCTTCTTGCGCTTGCGCTCGGTCGTCGGCTTCTCGTAGGCCGTGCGGCTCTTCAGTTCGACGATCAGGCCATTTTGCAGAATGGCCCGGCGGAATCGCCGCATGGCGACATCAACCGGTTCGCCCGGCTTCAAAACGATCTTGGTCAAAGCGTGTCCTTCGGGGTGCCGCTGCTGCGGCGGGGTGGAACGGTGAGCCTCGGCAGCCTCGAGCCTGCGCTCGCTGCCGATACCCGCGGAGCTGGGTGTTGGCAAAACCCCGCAAGCGTGGCGGGGCAGTGGACCGGAAGGGTGGGCGTGCGAGTCGCGACGACGTCGGTCACGCAAGATGCCAGCGCACCAGTGAAAAGGCCCGCCATCTCGGATGGCGGGCCTTTTATTCTTTGGCTCCCCGACCTGGGCTCGAACCAGGGACCTGCGGATTAACAGTCCGTCGCTCTACCGACTGAGCTATCGGGGAACAGCTGAGAAAAGGATTATAGCCAGTTTCTCGTTACTTCGTCAACAACGTTTCGACATTTTGTTGTCGTTGCGTCATCCGCCAAACGTTGCGCCGAAGTGTCCGGCTTGCCTGCCCATTCGTTGGGTCGGAAGCCGTGGGGCCGATCCGGTGCCGCGAATGTGCGTTGGCGAGGGGCGCATTATAGACGGCGAACGCCGCGAATGCCAAGAAGAATTTGCGGGGCGCAACAAAAAACCGCCCGAAGGCGGTTTTCTGGTTCGTCATCCGATCGCGAAATCGTTCAGTCGAACACCGGCGATTCGACGCCGAGGATCTTGTGCAGCTTCGGCGAGGTCGTCGTGTACTGCATGTGGATCTTCTTCTCGGGGAAGATGTACGGCGCGGCGCCGAAGGCGGCCAGCGCGGCCTCGTGGAAGCCCGACAGGATCAGTTTCTTCTTGCCCGGATAGGTGTTGATGTCGCCGACCGCGAAGATGCCCGGGATGTTGGTCTCGAACTTCTCGGTATCGACCTTGATCTGCTTGCGCTCCAGGTCCAGGCCCCATTCGGCGATCGGGCCGAGCTTCGGCGACAGGCCGAAGAACACCAGCAGATCGTCCAGCGGCATGCGGCGCGTCACGCCGTCGCCGCCGGTGACCTTGATCTCGGTCAGCACGCCATCCTTTTCCTCATAGCCGGTGACCTGGCCGACCATGAACTGCATTTCCATCTGCTCGCACAGTTCCTTCATCTTCGCCACCGAGGCGGGCGCGGCGCGGAAGCCGTCGCGGCGGTGGATCAGCACCACCGACTCGGCCTTGCCGACCAGATCCAGCGTCCAGTCCAGCGCCGAGTCGCCGCCGCCGACGACCACCAGATTGCGGCCATGGAAGCGGCTCGGATCCTTGACGCGGTAGAACAGCTGCTTGCCGTCGAACTTGTCCAGGCCCTCGACCTTCAGCGTGCGCGGCTGGAACGAACCGACGCCGGCGGCGATGAAGATGGTCTTGGTCAGGAAGCGGGTGCCGAGCGAGGTCTCGACGAAGAAGCGGCCGTCCTCCTGGCGCTCGACCACCGAGACTTCCTGGCCGAGGTGGAAGGTCGGCTCGAACGGCTCGATCTGCTTGAGCAGGTTGTCGGTCAGCTCCTGGCCGGTGCAGATCGGTACCGCGGGGATGTCATAGATCGGCTTGTCCGGATACAGCTCGACGCACTGGCCGCCGACGACCTTCAGCGAGTCGATCACGTGCGCCTTGATCTCGAGCAGGCCGAGTTCGAAGACCTGGAACAGGCCGACCGGACCGGCGCCGACGATCAGCGCGTCGATTTCGAGGGGCTGGCCACCGCCAGCGTTGCCGCCGACCTGGTTGGTGGTGTCCGCGACGGGGTTGGGGATGCTCAAGTCCATATGCGTCCTGATACGTTTGGGGGCACGGTCTGTGCCCGGCATTGCGGGAAAGCGCGTGGGGACGGCTTTCTCTTTGTCGCTATCGGGTGGGTGCGGCTGGCGCGTCGGCTCAGCGCTCCAGGTATTGCAGCTTGCCGGTGGCGTCCTTCCATTCCTCGGCCTCGGGCAGCGGGGCCTTGGTCTTGGTGATCGAAGGCCAGCTGCGGGCCAGTTCGGCGTTCAGTTCGATGAACTGCTGCTGGTCGCCTGGCACGTCTTCCTCGGCATAGATCGCGTTGACCGGACACTCGGCGACGCACACCGCGCAGTCGATGCACTCGTCCGGATCGATCGCGAGGAAGTTCGGGCCCTCGCGGAAACAATCGACCGGACACACGTCAACGCAGTCGGTATAGCGGCAACGGATGCAGGATTCGGTGACAACGTGAGTCATTTCGGTTCCAGGAAAACGGATCGGCTTCGATGGGAGACTGTTTTTGGCCGCTTGTGTCGGTACTGGTGCCCGTACAACGCCCGCACGCGCGGGGACGAGCGTCGACCGCGGCCTTTCAAAGATCGGTATTGTAGCCGACCCGTTCGTCCCGCACAGCGGCCCTATATAGCCGAATCAGATAGTTTTCTTATTTCTTTATGCGAGCCTGTTCGGCATTGGCGCACGGTCATCGGGTGCTGGTTTGCCGGTGCGATCCGCAACGGTCTTGTATTGGCCCCATGCACGACGAGGTCGCGCGATGGGGTAGCATGTGGGCCTGATTCGGCACACTTGTGCGGGTTACGCCATGATCATCCAGTCTCTGCTCGACACCGACCTCTACAAATTCACGATGATGCAGGTGGTGCTGCATCATTTCCCCGCGGCCCAGGTCGAGTACCGCTTCAAATGCCGCAATGCCGGCGTGGATTTGACGCCGTACGCCGACGAGATCCGCGCGCAGATCGAACTGCTGTGCCAGTTGCGCTTCACCGAGGACGAACTGGAATACCTGCGCGGCTTTCGCTTCATCAAGAGCGATTTCGTCGATTTCCTCGGGCTGTTCCAGCTCAACGCCAAGTACGTGTCGGTCCGCCCGTCGCCGACGCACCCCGGCGAGATCGACATCACGATCCGCGGCCCGTGGCTCCATACCATCCTGTTCGAGGTGCCGCTGCTGGCGATCGTCAACGAGGTGTACTTCCGCCATACGCAGCCGCAGCCCGACTGGGAAGAGGGCCGGCGCCGCCTGGTCGACAAGCTGGCGCTGCTGCGCATGCCGGGCCGCGACGACTGCGTGATCGCCGACTACGGCACGCGCCGCCGCTTCTCGCGCGACTGGCAGGGCGAGGTGCTGGCCTCGATGCAGCAGCTGCTCGGACCGCAGCTGGCCGGCACCAGCAACGTGCATTTCGCCCGCCAGCACAACCTGACGCCGCTCGGCACGATGGCGCACGAATATCTGCAGGCCTGCCAGTCGCTGGGGCCGCGGCTGCGCGATTCGCAGGTGTTCGCGCTCGAGACCTGGGCGCGCGAATATCGCGGCGACCTCGGCATCGCGCTGTCGGACACCTACGGCTTCGACGCCTTCCTGAACGACTTCGATCTGTACTTCTGCAAGCTGTTCGACGGCGTGCGGCACGACTCCGGCGATCCGGTGGCCTGGGGCGAACGGATGCTGGCGCACTACACCAGGAACCGCGTCGATCCGCGCAGCAAGACGCTGATCTTCAGCGACAACCTCAATATCCCGCGCGTGATCGAGCTGTACGAACGCTTCGGCGGCCGCTGCCGGCTGGCGTTCGGTGTCGGCACCAACCTGACCAACGACCTGGGCTACACGCCGCTGCAGATCGTCATCAAGATGGTCCGCTGCAATGGGCAGCCGGTCGCCAAGCTGTCGGACACGCCGGAGAAGACGATGTGCGACGACCCGGCCTACCTCGGCTATCTGCGCCAGGTGTTCGGCGTGGAGACCGCCTGAGCCAGCCTGATCTTGGTGCCGTTTTCCGTCGAAGGGCGCGGGCAGGGGGACTTATAATGCCCGCTGCTCCCGCCTCCCGACTCCGATCGTCCGAACCATGAATACCGATTCCGCTCGCGACCGCATCTTCGCCCGTATCCGCGCCGCCCAGGGGCGGCCGGCGCAACCGACCCGGGGCGAGCGCGAGGCGGTGGCCGACTATCTGGCGCGCCATCCGCAGGGGCCGCGTCCCGGCGTGGCCGGCGATCTGGTCGAAGCCTTCAGCGTGCAGGCGCGCAAGATGGCCTCGACGGTCGAGCGCGTCGCCACGCTGGCCGACGTGGCGGCGGCGGTGGCGCACTATCTGAGCGGGCTGGCCTTGCCGCCGCGCGCGGTCGCCTGGCCGGCGCTCGGTGCGCTCGACTGGCAGGCACAGGGCATCGCGGTCGAAGCGCGGCCGCCGCTGCGCGATCCGCAGGCCGACCGCGAGCATGGCGACCTGGTCGGCATCACCGGGTGCTTCTGCGCGATCGCCGAGACCGGTTCGTTGATGCTGCTGTCCGGACCGGAGACCTTCGCCTCTGGCGCGCTGCTGCCCGAGACCCATATCGCGGTGGTGCCGGCCGGGCGCATCGTCGCCGACCTCGAGGAAGCCTTCGCGCTGGTGCGCGCCGAGCGCGGCGAGCTGCCGCGCGCGACCAACATCATCAGCGGCCCATCCCGTACCGGCGATATCGAACAGACCATCGTGCTTGGCGCGCACGGCCCGTATCGCGTGCACGTGGTGCTGGTCGAACAGGCCTGAGCGAGCCTGCGGCACGGCACGCGGGACGTCGCCGCTGCGGGCCTCGCACCCCATTGCATCTCGCCGCCTTCGCACGGAGGCGGGCATCCCGTTTCGAACAAGACCAATGACAGGAGACCGAACACGATGCAGTCCGCCTTCGCGCCGCGCGTAATCAACGCGCCCCGGCTGGCGCTGCCGGCCATGCTGGCGATGTTCCCCGCCCTGGCCGGCGCCGCCGAGCTCGACGGCGCCACCCTGGGCCCGCTGTGGGCCTTGCCGTTCGCCGGCATCCTGCTGTCGATCGCGCTGTTCCCGCTGCTGGCGCCGCGCTTCTGGCATCACCACTTCGGCAAGGTCGCGGCCGCCTGGGGCCTGCTGTTCCTCGTGCCGTTCGCGCTGGCCTTCGGCACGCATGCCGCGGCGGCCAACGTCGTGCATGCGCTGCTGGCCGAGTACATTCCGTTCATCGTGCTGATCGGCGCGCTGTATATCGTCGCGGGCGGCATCTGCGTGCAGGGCAATCTGCATGGCACGCCGAAGCTGAACACCGGGATCCTGGCGCTCGGCACCTGCCTGGCCAGCGTGATGGGTACCACGGGCGCGGCGATGCTGCTGATCCGGCCGCTGCTGCGCGCCAACGACAACCGGCGCCATGTCGCGCACGTCGTGGTCTTCTTCATCTTCCTGGTCGCCAATGCGGGCGGTTCGCTGACGCCGCTGGGCGATCCGCCGCTGTTCCTCGGCTTCCTGAAGGGGGTCGAGTTCTTCTGGACCACGCGGCACATCTTCCCCGAGACGCTGTTCCTGTGCGGCGCGCTGCTGGCGATCTTCTATTTCGTCGATCGTTACTACTTTCTCAATCGCGAAGAAGAGCTGCCGCCGCGGCTCGATCCGACGCCGGATTCGCCGGGCATCCGCATCGAGGGCAAGGCCAATTTCGCGCTGCTGCTGGCGGTGATGGCGCTGGTGCTGATGAGCGGCCTGTGGAAGCCGGGCATCGAATTCGACGTACTGGGCACGGTGGTGCCGCTGCAGGCGCTGGTGCGCGACGTCGCGCTGGTGGTGGTGGCGCTGGTGTCGCTGGCCATCACGCCGCACAGCGCGCGCGCCGGCAACGAATTCAACTGGGATCCGATTCTCGAAGTCGGCAAGCTGTTCGCCGGCATCTTCCTGACGATCATCCCGGTAATCGCGATGCTGAAGGCGGGCACCGACGGCGCCTTCGCCGGCGTGATCCGCGCGGTCAGCGACAGCAACGGCCAGCCGATCGACGGCATGTATTTCTGGGCCACCGGCCTGCTGTCGTCGTTCCTCGACAACGCGCCGACCTACCTGGTGTTCTTCAATACCGCCGGCGGCGACGCGGCCACGCTGATGACGCGCGACGCCACCACGCTGGCGGCGATCTCGGCCGGCGCGGTGTTCATGGGCGCCAACACCTATATCGGCAATGCGCCGAACCTGATGGTCAAGGCGATCGCCGAGAACCGCGGCGTGCGCATGCCGAGCTTCTTCGGTTATATGCTGTGGTCCTGCGGCATCCTGGTGCCGCTGTTCGGGGTGATGACCCTGCTGTTCTTCCGCGTCTGAGGTACACGATGGCTTCGCAACCGCAACCGCAACCGCAATCCGCTTCCTCGCGCCCCGCCGTGCTGGTCACGCGGGCGATCTTCCCCGATGTGATCGAACGCCTCGCGCAGTATTTCGACGTCGATCACAACCAGCCCGACGTGCCGCTCGACGCCGCCGCGCTGAAGGCGCGCCTGGCCGGCAAGGCCGGCGTGCTCTCCAATGCCGCCGATCGCATCGACGCGGATTTGATCGGCGCGCTGCCGCAGCTGCGCGCGGTCTGCAACATGGCGGTCGGCTACAACAATCTGGACCTGCCGGCGCTGACGGCGGCGGGCATCGTCGCCACCAACACGCCGGACGTGCTGACCGAGACCACCGCCGACTTCGGCTGGGCGCTGCTGATGGCGACCGCCCGGCGCGTCACGGAGTCCGAGCACTTTTTGCGCGCCGGCAAATGGGAGCGCTGGTCCTACGACATGTTCCTCGGCATGGATCTGCACGGCAGCACGCTGGGCATCCTCGGCATGGGCCGCATCGGGCAGGCGCTGGCGCGCCGCGCCGCCGGCTTCGGCATGACGGTGCGCTATCACAACCGCAGCCAGCTGCCGGCCGAGATCGAACAGGGGCTGGGCGCGCGCTACGTCAGCAAGGCCGAACTGCTGCGCGAGTCGGACCATCTGATGCTGGTGCTGCCGTACAGCGAGCAGAGCCACCATGCGATCGGCGCGGCCGAACTGGCGCAGATGAAGCGGTCCGCGACGCTGATCAACCTCGCGCGCGGCGGCATTGTCGACGACGCGGCGCTGGCCGAGGCGCTGCGCGAGAAGCGCATCTTCGCCGCCGGTCTCGATGTGTTCGAAGGCGAGCCCAAGGTGCATCCCGCGCTGCTCGAGGTGCCCAACGTCGTGCTGACCCCGCATATCGCCAGCGCCTCGGAGAAGACGCGGCGCGCG
Source organism: Cupriavidus sp. JZ107 (assembly GCF_053903255.1). Lineage (NCBI taxonomy): Bacteria > Pseudomonadati > Pseudomonadota > Betaproteobacteria > Burkholderiales > Burkholderiaceae > Cupriavidus > Cupriavidus sp. JZ107. The sequence goes on from NZ_CP096481.1 coordinate 1,078,678, forward strand.
ATGGCGAATCTGGCGGCCGACAATCTGATCGCGGCGCTCGGCGCTGGCCCCGATGCCGGCAGGCCGCCCTGCGCGCTGAACCCGGAAGTGCTGGCGTGCCGCTAGCGCACCGTCGCCGTCGCGGTTGCCCTGGCCGCGGCGGCGCCTTGTTGACGACCCCGTCCCCGATGTCCTCCTCCTCGCTGATCCTGATCGCCCTGGCGGCAATCCTGCTGCTGTCCCTGCTGACGCTGGTGCTCTTGCTGACGCGCGGGCGCGACGGCGGCCACGCGGAATTGCTGCAACGGCTGGCGGACTGGCGCGAACGCGGCGAACGCGACAGCGAACGGCTCGAACGCAGCCTGCGCGGCGAGGTCGCCGAGGCCGCGCGACTCGGGCGCGACGAGACCAGCGAGCAGATGATGCGCTTCCAGCAGACGCTGTCGGCGCAAATGACGCATATCGCCACGCTGCAGAACAACCAGATCGACATGTTCGCGCAGCAGCTGGCCAAGCTGACCGAATCGAACGAGCGGCGCCTGGGCGAGGTGCGTAACACGCTGGAACAGAAGCTCAAGGACATCGAGGCCAACAACGCCGCCAGGCTCGACGAGATGCGCCGCACCGTCGACGAGAAGCTGCACGCGACGCTGGAGCAGCGGCTGGGCGAATCGTTCCGCATGGTGTCGGACCGGCTCGAGCAGGTGCATCGGGGCCTGGGCGAGATGCAGATGCTGGCGCAGGGCGTCGGCGACCTGAAGCGCGTGCTGACCAATGTGAAGACGCGCGGCACCTGGGGCGAGGTCCAGCTCGAGATGCTGCTGCAGCAGATCCTGACGCCCGAGCAATACGCGCGCAACGTCGAGACCGTGCCGAATTCGGGCGCACGGGTCGAGTTCGCGATCCGGCTGCCCGGCAAGGAGGTCGGCGTCGGCAACGCCGCGGGTAATAGCAACGGCAACGGCAACGGCACGGTCTGGCTGCCGATCGACGCCAAGTTTCCGAAAGAGCAGTACGAACGGCTGACCGATGCGCAGGAACATGGCGATGTCGACGGCGTGGCCGCCGCCGGCCGAGAACTCGAAGTCGCGATCAAGCGCGAGGCGCAGACCATCGCCGAGAAGTACCTGTCGCCGCCGGCCACCACCGATTTCGCGATCCTGTTCCTGCCGACCGAGGGACTCTATGCCGAGGTGCTGCGCCGGCCGGGACTGACCGACCTGCTGCAGCGCAATCACCGCGTGACGGTGGCCGGCCCGACCACGCTGACCGCGGTGCTCAACAGCCTGCAGATGGGCTTTCGCACGCTGGCGCTGGAAAAGCGCTCGAGCGAGGTGTGGGAGGTACTGGGCGCCGTCAAGACCGAGTTCGGCAAGTTCGGCGACGTGCTGGCGCGCACCCGGGACACGCTCGAGCGCGCCGCCCGCAATATCGAGCAGGCCGAGGTGCGCAGCCGCCAGATGGCGCGCAAGCTGCGCAAGGTCGAGGCGCTGCCGTCGGAGGCGGCCGAGCAGCTGCTCGGCTTGCCGGAGGACGAGGAACGCGGGGAACGAGGGGAGAGCGGGCAAGGCGGGGAGCCGCCGCAATAAAAAAACGCATCCATCGGATGCGCTTCTGATCGCGGTATCAAGTCGTTCCCGCGCACGCGGGAACCCAGCGTCTTTGGGAGTCACTGGGTCCCCGCCTGCGCGGGGACGACAAGCTTTTCCTTATTGCCCTTCGTTCGGCAGATTGCGGATCGTCACCTCGATGCCGCCGAAGCGGGCCGCCACCCAGTTGTAGGCCTTGCAGGCCAGCCACAGCAGGCCGAAGCCGACCAGCGCGTTCAGAATCAGCGCGGTGAACACCGTGATGCCGGGCAGATCGCCATAGCGGACAAAGGCCACGAACAACCCCATCGACACGATCGGCACCGAGAAGCACAGATAGACCAGGACGAGCGCGCGTGCGGTCTTGACGGGGTGGAGGTAAGCGATCTCCTGATTCATGACAGCGTGGCAGTGGGGAAGAGTTGGGTTGCGGCAAGTGTAGCGAATGGGTGGCGTGGCGCATAGCCTCGCCCCGCCGGGCCGGCCAAAAGCGGCCGCCGGCACGGCTTCGGTAAGCAAAAAAACGACAGTGGAGCGGGGCGGTGCCGCCGTGCCGCGGTGGAGCGAATGGTGGGGGCGGCGACCTTACAGCAGGCCCTCGAACAGCATGACCTCGACCGGATCGCCGGCCGCGACGCCGCCTTGCTCGTGTGCCAGCACGATGAAGCAGTTGGCCTCGCTCATCGAGCGCAGCACGCCCGAGCCCTGCTGGCCGGTGATGCGCACCTCCCACTGGCCGTCGGCGCCGCGAGCGAGGATGCCGCGCTGGTATTCGGTGCGGCCCGGCTTCTTGCGGATCGCCTGGGCGCTGCGCACGCGCATCAGCGGCGGCGGCGAGATGTCCGCGCCCATCATCCGGTGCAGCGCGGCGCGGACGAAATGGTAGAAGGTCACCATCACCGCGACCGGATTGCCGGGCAGGCCGAACAGCAGCGCCTGATGGCCGTTCGACGCGATGCGGCCGAAGGCCATCGGCCGGCCGGGGCGCATCGCGATTTTCCAGAAGGTCACGTCGCCGAGTTCGGCCATGATCTGCTTGGTGTAGTCGGCCTCGCCGACCGACACGCCGCCCGATGTGATCACCGCATCCGCGTTTTCGCAGGCGCTGCGCAGCGCGGCCTCGAGCGCGGCGGGATCGTCGTGCACCACGCCCATGTCGATCAGATCGACATGCAGCCGTCGCAGCATGCCGTGCAGCGTGTAGCGGTTCGAGTCGTAGACGCAGCCGGCGTCGAGCGGCTCCCCGATCGAACGCAGCTCGTCGCCGGTCGAGAAGAAGGCCACGCGCAGCCGCCGCCGGACCTTGACCTCGGCGATGCCGAGCGAGGCCAGCAGGCCGAGGTCGGCGGGCTGCAGCACGCGGCCCTGCCTGAGCGCGGGTTTGCCGCGCGCCAGGTCTTCGCCGCGCAGGCGGCGGTTGTCGCCGGCCCGCACCGCGTCGGCGGCAAAGCGTACGGTCTCGCCTGCTGCCTCGCCTGCTGTCTCGCCCGTCCCCTGCGTTAGGCGCTGCGTGAATTCCTGCGGGATTACCGTATCGCAGCCAGCCGGCATCACCGCGCCGGTCATGATCCGTACCGCCTCGCCGGCGGCCGGGACCAGGCCGTGCGCCTCGCCGGCCAGCGCGGTGCCGATGACGCGCAGCGTCACCTCGCCGCCGCTTGCAGCCTGCAGCGCGGCGCTGGCGAAGGCATAGCCGTCCATTGCCGAGTTGTCGTGCGCCGGCACGTCGAGCGGCGACACCACGTCCTCGGCCAGCACGCGGTCCAGCGCCGCGCGGATCGCGACCTGCTCGATGCCGCTGACCGGTTCGACCACGTCGGCGATGATCCGGTTGGCCTGCGCCACCGGCAGCGCGGTGGGATCGTAGTCGGACAGGCAGGAGATCACGGATTGCAAGGACGGCATGGCAGGGTTCGGGTAGGGATCAGGTTCGGGGTTGGGTTCGGTTTGGGCGCAGCGGGTGCCGGTCGGAAAGCTCAGCCGCGGGCCGGCCGGGGCCGCGCTCTTTGCTCCGTTCAGCGCGCCTCGAAGGTGCGCAGTTCGTCCAGCGTGTTGATATTGGCGAACGGCGCCGCATCGTCGAACGGCACTTCGGCCAGCCGGTGCTGCGAGGCCCACGCCTCGATCTTGCGGCCGCCGCCGTTCAGGAAGGCGACCAGGCTGTCCAGCGCGGTATGCGGCATCAGCAGGAACACCGGCTGCGTCTGGCGGCGGCCCTGCTCGTCGAGGGTGACCGGCATCGCCATCTCGGCCCCTTCACGTTCGATCGCCTGCGCCAGCCGCGCCACCAGATCGGTCGGCAGGAACGGCGAATCGCACGGCGCGGTGACCATCCAGCGCGTCTGGCACTGTTCCAGGCCGGCCAGCATGCCGGCCAGCGGGCCGGCGAAGTCGGGCACCGAGTCGGTGACCACCGGCACGCCGAACGACTCGTAGGCGGCCAGGTTGCGGTTGGCATTGATCAGCAGCGCGCCGGTCTGTGGCGAGAGCCGCATCATCGTGTGCATCGCCATCGGCGCGCCACGCAGCGACTGCAGGCCCTTGTCGGTGCCGCCCATGCGGCTGCCGCGTCCGCCGGCCAGGATCAGGCCGGTAATGTCTTCGCGTTCGATCATCGCGGTGCAGGAGAAAAAGGGGTAAAGCGTTGAAGCGTTGATGGGATCGGAGCCGAGGCGGCGCGCCTAGCCGCCGATATAGGACATCTCGATCTTGCGCGCCGCGCGGGCCGCGCGCACCTGCTCGTCGCCGCGCTGCTCCGAATAGTTGTCGGTGCGCTCGCGCCAGACGCCGGCGATCGCGTTGGCGATCTCGAGGTCGCTGTGCCCGTCGCGCAGCAGCGTGCGCAGATCGTAGCCCTCGGTGGCAAACAGGCACAGATAGAGCCGGCCCTCGGTCGACAGCCGGATGCGGCTGCAATCGCCGCAGAAGGCGTGCGTGACGCTGGAGATCACGCCGATCTCGCCGGCGCCGTCGCGGTAGCGCCAGCGCTGCGCGGTCTCGCCGCTGTAGTTGGCCGCAATCGGTTCGAGCGGAAACGCCGCGTCGATGCGCGCGACCACTTCGTCCGACGGCAGCACCTCGTCCATGCGCCAATGGTTGCTGGCACCGACGTCCATGAACTCGATATAGCGGACGATGATGCCGCTGCCCCGGAAATGGCGCGCCATCGGCACGATCTCGGCGTCGTTGGTGCCGCGCTTGACCACCATGTTGACCTTCAGCGGCGCCAGCCCGACCGCCTGCGCGGTCTCGATGCCCTTGAGCACGTCCGCCACGGCGAAGTCGACGTCGTTCATGCGGCGGAAGGTGGCGTCGTCGATCGCATCGAGGCTGACCGAGACCCGCGTCAGCCCGGCGTCGCGCAGCGCACGCGCCTTGCGGGCCAGCAGCGAGGCATTGGTGGTCAGCGTCAGGTCCAGCGGCTTGCCGGCCGGCGTCTCGATGCGCGCCAGCATTTCGACCAGCTTCTCGATATTTTTGCGCAGCAGCGGCTCGCCGCCGGTCAGCCGGATCTTTTCGACGCCATGGGCGACGAACAGGCGCGCAACGCGCTCGATCTCCTCGAAGCTGAGCAGCTCCGAATGCGGCAGGAAGGTGTAGTCCTTGTCGAACACCTCCTTCGGCATGCAGTAGACACAGCGGAAATTGCAGCGGTCGGTCACCGAGATGCGCAGGTCGTGCAGCGGCCGACCGCGGCGGTCGGCCAGCAGCCCGCTCGGCGTTTCCAGCCGCGCGGGGATCGCGGGCTTCATCGAGTGGTATCGATGCTCGCGCAGATCGAAGATGGGAATGACGGATTCGGTCATGTCGTGATAGGTCGCCGCCAGCCCGGCGCCGTTCTGCCGCCATTCTAGCCGAGCTTGCGTGGAGGGATCGCCGGGACGGCCGGTTGGCGCGGGCGGGCAAAGAAAAAGGGGACGGCGGTGCCGTCCCCTTTTCTGCCGTCGTGGCGCCGAGAGGCGCCTGTCCGTCGCGCCTTACTGCTGCGCGGCCGACTGCTGCGAGTCCATCGTGACCTCGCGGCCGCCGGTCTCGACCAGCACCATCGGGCCCTGCGGCAGCGGCGGCAGCGGCTTGCGCTCGCGCGGCACGCGCGGCGCCGGCACGATGCGCGCGGCGGCTTCCTGCGCGGCACGGTACTTGGCGCTGTCGGTGTGCACCCATTGCAGGCCGGCGGCATTGAGCATCGGCTCGAGCGCGTCGGCCGACAGCGCCGTGGCGGGGGCGGTGACCGGGGCGGCTTGCGGCTGCTGCGCTGCCGGTGCGCTGACCGCTTCGACGGCCGCTGTCGGCGTCGATACCGGCGCCGCTTCGGGCGTCGCTACCGGCGCGGCTTCCGTCGTCACTTCGGCCGCCGTTGCGGGCGCGGCTTCGGTGGCGGCCTGGTTGGCGGATTGAGTGGCGACCTCGGCGGGCACCTGCTCGGCAGCTGCCGTGACAGGCGCCTGCGGGGCCGGCGCGGTCGGGTCGACGGCTTCGGCCGGCGACACCTGCGTCGCGGCCGAGCGGCCCGGCGCCAGTTCGGCGGCGATCACCGGAGCGGGGGCCGGTTCGGCCGGCATGGCCTGGGTCGGCATCGCGGCGGTCGGGGCGACGCCCGCGGTTTCCGCTTCCGCGGCCGCGACCGCGGCGACCGGCACCGGCGTCACGCCGGCAGCCTCGCCGGCTTCGGCCAGCGCCTGGCCGGTGGCCGGCATGGCGGCCATCGTGCCGCCGGCCTGGCCCTCGGCGCTTTCGGCGTCCGCAGCCTCGGCGGCTTCGGTGGCTTCCGTGGTGGCGCCTTCCTCGCGCTCGCGGCGATAGCGGTTGCGGCCGCGGCGATTGCGGCGGCGGCGCTCTTCGCCCTCGCCGTTTTCAGCGATGTCCGCGGTTTCCGGCAGTTCGGCGCGGACGGCGCCGGCCTCGTCGGTCAGCGCGGCAACCGGCACCGGCTGGATCGGCGCGCCGGCTTCCACGTCGGCAAGCTCGGCATCGGCGGCGCGGGTCTCGCTGCGCTCACGTTGCCGTTCGCGCTGGCGCTCGCGGCGTTCCTGGTTGCGTTCGCGACGGTTCTCGCTGCGCTCGGTGCGCTCGCCACGTTCGCCCTGCACGGCGTCCGGCTGGCGCGCTTCGGCCTGCGCCGGCTGCGCCTCGGCCTGGCGCGGCTGGCGCTGCTGACGGTCGGCCCGCTCGCCGCGCTCGCCGCGCTCCGCACGTTCACCGCGTTCGGTGCGCTCACCACGTTCGGCACGCTCGCCGCGTTCCGCACGCTGGCCGCGGCCAGCCTGGCGCTCGCCACGTTCGGCACGCTCGCCCCGTTCGGTACGGTCGCCGCGCTCGCCGCGTTCACCACGCTGTCCACGTTCGCCACGCTGGCCGCGCTCGCGCCGGCCGCCCTCGCCATTGCCGCCGGTGCGGGCTTCCGCCGCGGCCGGCTTGGCCGGCTGCACCGGGGCCGGTGCCGGACGGGCGCCGAACAGGCCCTTGAGCCAGGCGATGAAGCCGCCGCTGCCGATCGGCTGCGTCGCCGCGGCCGGAGCGGCCGGCTTGGCCGCCGGGGCTTCCTGGCGCGGAGCGCGCTCGGGGCGCGGCACCGAAACCGGCGCCGGCTGCTCGGGGGTGATGCCCTTGACCGCGGCTTCCTGGCGCGGCTTGGCGTCTTCCTTCTTGCGGCTGCTGTAGCTGGTGTCCGCCTCCAGTTCCTTGGCGGCGGCCTCGGCCATGCGGTAGCTGGCGGTGCTTTCTTCCAGGCGCGGATCGTCGTGGCGCAGGCGCTCGAGCTTGTAGTGCGGCGTTTCCAGATGCTTGTTCGGGATCAGCAGCACGTTGACCTTGAAGCGCAGCTCGATCAGGTTGATGTCCTGGCGCTTCTCGTTGAGCAGGAAGGCGGCGACCTCGACCGGCACCTGGCAGTGGATCGCGGCGGTGTTTTCCTTCATCGCCTCTTCCTGGATGATGCGCAGCACCTGCAGGGCGGACGATTCGGTATCGCGGATATGGCCGGTGCCGTTGCAGCGCGGGCAGGTGATATGCGAGCCCTCGGACAGCGACGGACGCAGGCGCTGGCGCGACAGCTCCATCAGGCCGAAGCGGCTGATCTTGCCCATCTGCACGCGCGCGCGGTCATGGCGCAGCGCGTCCTTCAGGCGCGTCTCGACGTCCTTCTGCGCCTTGTTCGACTCCATGTCGATGAAGTCGATGACGATCAGGCCGCCCAGGTCGCGCAGGCGCAGCTGGCGAGCAATCTCGTCGGCCGCTTCGAGGTTGGTGCGCAGCGCGGTTTCCTCGATGTCGGCACCCTTGGTGGCGCGCGCCGAGTTGACGTCGACCGAGACCAGCGCCTCGGTGTGGTCGATCACGATGGCGCCGCCCGACGGCAGCATCACCATGCGGGAATACGCCGATTCGATCTGGTGTTCGATCTGGAAACGCGAGAAGAGGGGCACGTCGTCCCGGTACTTCTTCACGCGGTTCATGTTGTCGGGCATCACCACGCTCATGAAGGCGCGGGCCTGCTCGTAGATGTCGTCGGTGTCGATCAGGATCTCGCCGATGTCGGGCTGGAAGTAGTCGCGGATCGCGCGGATCACCAGGCTCGATTCGAGATAGATCAGCAGCGGCGCCTTGTTGTCGCCGGCGGCGCCGTCGATGGCCTTCCACAGCTGCAGCAGGTAGTTCAGGTCCCACTGCAGTTCCTCGGCCGAGCGGCCGATGCCGGCGGTGCGGGCGATGATGCTCATGCCGTCGGGCACGGTCAGCTGGCCCATCGTCTCGCGCAGTTCCTGGCGGTCCTCGCCCTCGATCCGGCGCGACACGCCGCCGCCACGCGGGTTGTTCGGCATCAGCACCAGGTAGCGGCCGGCCAGCGAGATGAACGTGGTCAGCGCCGCGCCCTTGTTGCCGCGCTCTTCCTTCTCGACCTGGACGATCAGTTCCTGGCCTTCGTGCAGCGCGTCCTGGATGCGCGCGTTGCGCACGTCGACGCCTTCCTTGAAGTAGGCCCGGGCCACTTCCTTGAACGGCAGGAAACCGTGGCGCTCTTCGCCGTAGTTGACGAAACACGCTTCGAGCGACGGCTCGATGCGGGTGATCACGCCCTTGTAGATATTGCCCTTGCGCTGCTCGCGCCCGGCGGTCTCGATATCGATGTCGATCAGCTTCTGACCGTCGACGATGGCGACGCGCAATTCCTCCTGCTGCGTCGCATTGAACAGCATGCGTTTCATCGCAAACCCTCGTTCCAATGCCGCGGCCGGCACCGGTAGTGCCGCGCGGCGTTTCGAAAGCACGCGAGGAAGCGAGAGGTGGCGTGAGAATTGCCAAAGGCGCCGGGGCGAATGCAAGCCGCCGGCTGGGCACGGGTGAAAGAGAGAGACGTCGGCGCGCTGCGCGGGGTTCGGACCGCCATGCCGGCCATGCGCGAGCTGCGCGCAGGGTCAGGCGGCGATATCGGACGGAGGCCGGGGTGCGGGGGAGGGCAGCGACGACAGGATGCCGCTTGCGCTTCGGCTCGCACCGGGGCCGGCCACGAACGGCCAGGACGCGTCAAAGAGCAAGGTTGTCGGACGCGGCGGCATGCCACCACGACCTGAGCGACCGACAAGGCAGGCGCACCTGCTGCTTGTTGGAGTTCTGCGACCGGGCGCCGCGATTGTCACCATGTCGTCGATCAGGCGAGGGGCCAGGCAACCGGCCGGCACCGATTTCCGGTGCGGCGGGACTTTCTCTCACCGAAGCGAATGCCGTATCGGCATCCGCCATCAAATTCTGTTCTACCTGAACACTCTGCTCCCACGTGAACCGAGTCCGCGCCGAACCCGCCTTTGGGCGGTTTTCCTGCGCACAGCCGGTACCGTGCGTGCTGCTTGTTACTTGATTTACTGCGACAGGCCGCCAGCGGAGCTGTCGGCCCGTACCGCCAATTTGCCCGTCCGGCGCCTGCGGATTACGCGAGGGCGGGGGACCGGGCCGGGCCAGCGGTGACCCGAAGTGTAAAATGCGACAATTCGCTTACACCGCTTGCGCTGCCGGCTTTGGCCGGGGTAGCGCGGAAATTATATTTGAAAATGAATGAGTTACGCCATCGAATTGAAAAAGAGGTGCGATCCGGCACGGATGCGCCCCAGGTGGCGTATGTGACCATCGGGGAAGACGCCGACGGCCAACGGATCGACAACTACCTGCTGCGCGTGGCCAAGGGCGTGCCCAAGAGCCATGTCTACCGGATCCTGCGCTCCGGTGAGGTGCGGGTGAACAAAGGGCGTGTCGATGCGACCTATCGGCTGAAGCTCGGCGACGTTGTGCGTATTCCGCCACTTCGTGTGGCGGCGACGGCGACGGCCGACAGCTACGTGCCCGCGGCCTCGTTTCCGGTGCTGTTCGAGGACGCCCATCTGCTGGTGATCGACAAGCCGGCCGGCGTGGCGGTCCATGGCGGCTCCGGCGTCGCCTTCGGCGTCATCGAGCAGCTGCGCCAGGCGCGGCCCGAGGCCCGTTTCCTGGAGCTGGTGCACCGGCTGGACCGCGAGACCTCCGGCATCCTGCTGCTGGCCAAGAAGCGCGCGGCGCTGGTGCATCTGCATCAGCAGATCCGCGACAACGCGATGGACAAGCGCTATTTCGCCTGCGTCGCCGGCGAATTCGGCCACAACCGTCAGCATGCCCGCTTCCCGCTGTTCAAATACACCACGCCGGATGGCGAGCGCCGCGTCCGCGTGCAGGCCGACGGCCAGCCCTCGCATACGGTCTTCAACCGCGTGGCGTCCTTTCCTGGTTACACGCTGCTGGAGGCGGAACTGAAGACCGGCCGCACTCACCAGATCCGCGTGCATCTGGCGCAACTCGGGTTTCCGATCGTCGGCGACGACAAGTACGGCGATTTCGCGCTGAACAAGGCGCTGGCCCGGGCCGGCGTCAAGCCAGGCCTGAAGCGGATGTTCCTGCACGCGCACCGGTTGACGTTCGTGCACCCCGGTACCGGCCAGGCGCTGACGCTGAGCGCGCCGCTGCCGGCGGAGTGCGAGGCCTTCCTGCGGCAACTGAAGCAGATGGCGCAGCCAGGGCAGGCAGATCCGGCTCCGACTCCCCATGCCCTGTAGCGGATGACGCCTTCATCCGCCGCGGCAACTCCATTATTCGATCGAGAACTCCCATGGCCCGGCAACGCTTCGACCTGATCGTCTTCGACTGGGATGGAACCCTGATGGATTCCACTCCGACCATCGCCAAGTGCATCCAGTTGGCCAGCCGCGACCTGGGCCTGCCGGTGCCCGACGAGGACGCCGCGCGCCATGTGATCGGGCTCGGGCTGAAGGACGCGCTGGAATATGCGATCCCGACGCTGGACCCGGTCGACTATCCGCGCCTCGCCGAACGCTATCGTTACCATTTCCTGACCCGCGACGCCGAACTCGTGCTGTTCGAGGGCGTGCTGGAGATGCTGCAGGCGCTGCGCGGCCAGCACTATTTCCTCGGTGTCGCCACCGGCAAGACCCGCGTCGGGCTGCAGCGGGCGCTGGCCGCCACCGGCCTGACGTCGCTGTTCGACGCCACGCGCTGCGCCGACGAGACGTTCTCCAAGCCGCACCCGGCGATGCTGCACGAGCTGACCCGTGAACTGGGCCAGGAGATGGGGCGCACCGTGATGATCGGCGACACCACGCACGACCTGCAGATGGCGGTCAACGCCGGCGCCCACGGCATCGGCGTCTGCTACGGCGCCCACCCCGCCGATTCGCTGCGCGCGATGACGCCGCTGCACTGCGCCAGTTCGATCGCCGACCTGAGCGACTGGCTGCATACCCATGGCTGATACCGAGCCCGACACCGGGCCGCTGCCGACTACGCCAGCCGTGCCGGCACTGCCGGCCGGGGCGCGCCGGCTGTGCGCGGCGCACGAGCTGGTCGAGGGCGGCGTCGGCGTGCGCTTCACTGTCGCGGTCGGCGGCCGGGAGATCGGCGCCTTCGCGGTGCGCTACGAGGGGCAGGTCCATGGCTATCTGAATCAGTGCGCCCATGTGCCCATGGAGCTCGACTGGCAGGAAGGCCACTTTTTCGAGTCGTCGGGCCTATACTTGATGTGCGCCACACATGGCGCGACCTATGCGCCCGACAGCGGGCTGTGCGTCGGCGGACCGTGCCGCGGCGCTTCGCTCGCCAAGCTGCGCGTCGAGGAGCGCGACGGCGCCGTCTACTGGATACCAGAGTCGCCGTACGACGATCCGCCCTCGCTGCCGTCGCCACCGCCCGTACCGTAGGCGGGGCGCCGCGGCCGCGCATCGGCATTGCTTTTTTTTGACGGGAAACTTTCGGGCCCCAGCGCAACGTCGGCGACGTCCGCGTAGCGGCGCCCGTTCGAGAGTATTTGCATGACAGACGAGAACAAACCGCCGGTGAAGCCCAACGAGCCGGATGCCGAGCCGGGCCGCGGCGACGAGAGCCCGAGCGGGCACGGCGCCGGTGAACGGCTCGAAACCGCGCGCCACGCCGATTACCCGCTGGAGGCCGAGGTCCGCGATGCCGAGGCCGCCGCGCGCCGCGAGTCGGTCGAGCGCAAGGCGCGGCTCAAGGGCGAGTCGGCCGGCCCGGTCAAGACCGGCGCCGGCTGGGAGCGCGATGTGCTCGAGCGCGTGCTGATGGCCACGCTGCGCGAGCAACGGGCGGCGCGCCGCTGGAAGATCTTCTTCCGCCTGGCCGGCTTCGCGCTGATCGCGCTGGTGCTGTTCTCGCTGTTCGACTTCAAGACCGACGGCGCCATCACCAGCGGCCGGCATACGGCGATGGTCACGCTGGAGGGCGAGATCGCCGCCGGCACGCCGGCCAGCGCCGAGTCGATCAACGCCTCGCTGCAGGCGGCCTTCGCCGATGCCAACGCGGCCGGCGTGATCCTGAAGATCAATTCCCCGGGCGGCTCGCCGGTGCAGGCGGGCATCATCAACGACGAGATCCAGCGCCTGCGCTCGCTGCATCCGTCCAAGCCGCTGTATGTCGTGGTCGAGGAAATCTGTGCGTCGGGCGGCTACTACGTGGCCGCCGCGGCCGACAAGATCTATGTCGACAAGGCCAGCATCGTCGGCTCGATCGGCGTGCTGATGGATGGCTTCGGTTTCACCGGGCTGATGGACAAGCTCGGCGTCGAGCGGCGGCTGTATACCGCCGGCGCGAACAAGGGGATGCTCGATCCGTTCTCGCCGGAATCGCCGCAGCAGAAGGCGTTTGCCGAACAGATGCTGCGCCAGATCCACGAGCAGTTCATCGCGGTGGTCAAGGAAGGGCGCGGCAACCGGCTGAAGGACGATCCGACGCTGTTCTCGGGGCTGTTCTGGTCGGGCGAGCGCAGCATCGAGCTGGGGCTGGCCGACGGCCTGGGCAGCGCCGAGTCGGTGGCGCGCGATGTGCTGAAGGCCGAGGAGATCGTCGACTACACCGTCAAGGAGAACATCGCCGAGCGCGTCGCCAAGCGCTTCGGCGCCGCGGTCGGGACCGCGGCCGCCAGGACGCTGATGTGGAGCTCGCGGCTGCAGTCGCTGTATTGACGGCGGGGCCCGGGCAAGGCCCGCTCAGGCCGCGAGGATCGAGAAGATCGCCGGCCGCTTGTGCAATTCCAGCCGGCCCGGCTGCCAGGCCGACAGCGGCTGCGTGACGATGGTCTCGGTCGGCAGCGTCAGGTCCACCGCGATCGACAGCAGCGTGGTGCCAGCGCAGCTGGCCTTCAGCGCCGCCAGCAGCGCCTCGTTGCGATACGGCGTCTCGATCCAGACCTGGGTTTGCCGGTGCTTGCGTGACCATTGCTCCAGTTCGCGCAGGCGCTGCGTGCGCTCGCCCGGATCGACCGGAAGATAGCCGTTGAACGCAAAGCTCTGGCCGTTCAGCCCCGAGCCCATCACCGCCAGCAGGATCGAACTGGGCCCGACCAGCGGCCGCACCCGCACGCCGCGCGCATGGGCCAGCCGCACCAGATTGGCGCCCGGGTCGGCCACGGCCGGCACGCCGGCCTCGGACAGCAGGCCGCCGTCGCGGCCCGCCAGCACCGGGGCCAGCAATTCCGCCAGCGCGGCCTCCTGCGTATTGACATTCAGTTCGCGGATCTCGATCTGCTGGATCGGCCGCGCCAGCGGGCAGGTCTGCCCCAGTTTCTTCAGATAGGCGCGCGCGGTCTTGGCGTTCTCGGCGACCAGGTAGTCCAGGTTGGCAGCGATCTGCTGCACGTCGGCGGGGATCACGGCCGGCAGCGGATCGGCCTCGTCGCGTTTGCCCAGCGTGTTCGGAATCAGGTATAGCGTGCCGCTCATGGGCGGATGTCCTCGACAGCGGAGAGGGGGAGGCCCGTGGAATCAGGCCGTGAAGAAGGGATAGCCGACGCGCCGCAGCATGCCGGTCAGCGCGATCAGCGGCAGGCCGACCAGCGCGGTCGGATCGTCGGACTCGACGCGCGACAGCAGCGCGATGCCGAGTCCTTCGGATTTGGCGCTGCCCGCCACGTCATAGGGTTGCTCGAGCCGCAGATAGGCCTCCAGCTCGCTGTCGCCGAGCTCGCGAAAGGTCGCCAGCGTACGCACCTCCTCCAGCTGGACCTCGCCGCTGCGGCCGTCCAGCAGGCACAGCGCCGAATGGAACGTCACGGTGCGGCCGCGCATCCAGCGCAGCTGCTCCAGTGCCCGCTCGTGCGAGCCCGGCTTGCCGACCTGGACGCCGTCCAGCGTGGCGACCTGATCGGAGCCGATCACCAGCGCGCCGGGGTGACGGGCGGCGATCGCCTCGGCCTTGCGGCGTGACAGCCGCAGTGCGGTCGCCTCGGGTGCCTCGCCGGACAGCGGCGTTTCGTCGATGTCCGGCACGTCGATCTCGAATGGAATGCGCAGGCGCTCCAGCAGTTCGCGGCGATAACGCGAACTGGAGCCGAGAATCAGCCTGGGAGCCGCAGGCAGTGGTGAATGAGGTGGCACGGCGGGTGTCACGGCGGAAGACATATAAGTGATTGAAGCGAAAGGGGAATGCGCAACAGGCAAAGCGCTTTCGACTTTGACCGCGGCGGAGATTTCGACGTATAATCACGCGTTTTACCGCGCAGGCATCCGCCGCGTGGTGTCCTGCCAGCGCCTCGTGCGGCGCAATGCGGAGGCCTCGTCACTCGATGGCCGCCGCGGCGACGGGACCAGCGTTCAGCAGCATTGCCAGCGCCATGTATCACAGGCGCATTCAGCGACATGACTCAGCCCATCGACTTGCAAGCGTTCGATCTCTTCGAGTTCTGCCGGTCCTCGGGCTCGGCGGCCGGCGAGATCGCGGCGCGTGAATTGCCGCGCATCATAGCCGAGACCTCCGCCGAAGCGCCAGCCTCGGCCCCGGACGAACTGTTCCGCTACACGATGAGCGGTTCCGTCCAGGACGAAGCGGCCGAGCCCGGCAAGCCGGCGCGCCGGCGCCTGTTCCTCGACCTGGCGGTGCAGGGCGGCATGTGGCTGAACTGTCAGCGTTGTCTGGCGGTCTACGCCGAGCCGATCGCGACCGCGACCCGGTTCGAGGTGATGGCCAGCGAAGCCGAGGCCGATGCCGCGCCGATGGACGACGACGAGATCGATGTCATCGCGGGGTCGCGCCGCTTCGATCTGCTGGCGCTGATCGAGGACGAGATCCTGCTGTCGCTGCCGGTGGCGCCGAAGCACGAGGTCTGCCCGCAGGTGCATGAGAGCCTGGTGACCGGAGCCGACGGCAGCGTCGAACCGGAACCCGAGGCCGAGCAGGAAGAGGAAAAGCGGCCGTCGCCCTTCGCGGCGCTGGCCAGTCTGAAGACGAAGCACTGACGCGCGGACACGGTCCGCGGCGGCGCGCTTCGGCAGTAGCAACGTCGTACCCCTAATCAGCATCCGGCCGGGCCCGGCTACGCCTCGTGCAGGATGCGTGTGTTAATATCCGCAAATTCTCCAAGGAGTCATCATGGCTGTTCAACAGAACAAGAAGTCGCCGTCCAAGCGCGGCATGCATCGTTCGCACGATCACCTGTCCGTCGCGCCGCTGGCAGTCGAGCCGACCACGGGTGAAACGCACCTGCGTCACCACGTCAGCCCGAACGGCTACTACCGTGGCCGCAAGGTCGTCAAGACCAAGAACGACTGAAGCATTCGCTCGGCGTGACGCTGCGTCCCGCACGCGCTTGCAGGTAGAAGACATACAAAGAAGCGGCAAACTCCTTGCCGCTTTTTTGTTGGCCGCGGCAAGCGTGGACGCTGGCGCGGCATTCCCTGCGAGGCCTCCGCAGCGCGGATTCGGCGCCTCGCGCATCAGCAAACAATGACGATCAAACTCGCTATCGACTGCATGGGCGGCGATCACGGCGTATCCGTGACGGTGCCGGCGGCGATCAGTTTTCTTGCCGCCCACGAGGATGCCGAGATGGTGCTCGTGGGGCGGCCGGATGCCATCGAGCCGCAGCTGCGCAAGCTGCACGCGCAGAACCATCCGCGCGTGACCGTGGTGGCCGCCACCGAAGTGATCACGATGGACGACCCGGTCGAGGTCGCGCTGCGCAAGAAGAAGGATTCGTCGATGCGCGTCGCGGTGACCCAGGTCAAGGAAGGCGCCGCCGACGCCTGCATCTCGGCCGGCAATACCGGCGCGCTGATGGCGGTGTCGCGCTATGTGCTCAAGACCCTCGAGGGCATCGAGCGCCCGGCCATCGCCACCACCATTCCGAACGAGCAGGGCTGGGGCACCACGGTGCTGGACCTGGGCGCCAACGCCGACTGCGAACCCGAACATCTGCTGCAATTTGCCCGCATGGCCGAGGCCATGGTCGCGGTGGTCGACCACAAGGACCACCCGACGGTCGGCCTGCTGAACATCGGCGAGGAAGTGATCAAGGGCAACGAGGTGGTCAAGCGCGCCGGCGAGCTGCTGCGCGCCTCGGAGCTGAACTTCTACGGCAACGTCGAGGGCAACGACATCTTCAAGGGCACCACCGACATCGTGGTGTGCGACGGCTTCGTCGGCAACGTGGCGCTCAAGAGCACCGAGGGCCTGGCCAAGATGATCGGCAGCATGATCAAGGAGGAATTCACCCGCTCCTGGTTCACCAAGCTGCTGGCCGGCATCGCGATGCCGGTGCTGACGCGGCTGGCGCGCCGGCTCGATCCGGCCCGCTACAACGGCGCCTCGCTGCTCGGGCTGCGCGGGCTGGTGATCAAGAGCCACGGTTCCGCCGATGCCCACTCTTTTGAGTGGGCAATCAAACGCGGGTATGATGCGGCCAGGAATGGCGTCATCGCCCGGATTTCGCAGGCGTTCGCCAACAAGACGAGCACCGCGGGCACCGCATCCGCGGGCCAGGAGACGGACCCGCCCAGCGCGGGTCGCAGCGCACACGCCGCATGATCCTGCCCAGCATCACCGAGGCAGCGGCGACGCCGGTGCCCCTGGTCCCACGCCCCGCGCGCCAGCACCGGCCAGGCCGGCAAGCCGCCGCGCCGGGGTCGCGCTGAGTCCGGCAATACGATCCGACACCACATGACAAGCTACGCAAAAATCATCGGCACGGGGAGCTACCTGCCTCCGCGGCGCGTCACCAATCACGAGCTCGCGGCGCAGCTGGCCGAGAAAGGCATCGAGACCAGCGACGAGTGGATCGTCTCGCGCAGCGGCATCTCGGCGCGCCACTGGGCCGAGCCCGATGTGACCAGCAGCGATCTGGCCGTCAAGGCGGCCGAGCGCGCGCTGGAAGCGGCCGGCATCGACCGCCAGCAGATCGACCTGATCATCGTCGCCACGTCGACGCCGGACTACGTGTTCCCGAGCACCGCCTGCCTGGTGCAGCAGAAGCTCGGCATCACGAACCACTGCGCGGCGTTCGACCTGCAGGCCGTCTGCTCCGGCTTTGCCTATGCGTTGGCCACCGCCGACAAGTTCATCCGCAGCGGCTCGCATCGCAACGTGCTGCTGATCGGCGCCGAAGTGTTCTCGCGCATCCTCGACTTCAACGATCGCACCACCTGCGTGCTGTTCGGCGACGGCGCCGGCGCGGTGGTGCTGACCGCGTCGGACGAACCCGGCGTGATGTCCTCGGCGATGCACGCCGACGGCAGCCACGTCGATATCCTGTGCGTGCCGGGCAATGTCGCGGCCGGCAATATCACCGGCAATGCCTTCCTGCACATGGATGGACAGGCGGTGTTCAAGCTCGCCGTCAGCGTGCTCGACAAGGTCGCGCGCGAGACGCTGGCCGCGGCGGACTTCCCCGCCGAGAAGCTCGACTGGCTGATTCCGCACCAGGCCAATATCCGCATCATGCAGGGCACCGCGAAGAAGCTCGGCCTGCCGCTCGAGCGCATGATCGCGACCGTGCATGAACACGGCAACACCTCGGCCGCGTCGATCCCGCTGGCGCTCGACGTCGCGGTGCGCGACGGACGCATCCGCCCCGGCCACCACGTGCTGATGGAAGGCGTGGGCGGCGGTTTCACCTGGGGCGCGGTGCTGCTGCGCATGTAATTCGCAAGCCGGTGCCAGGTATCGGGGCGCGGCACGATGAGGTGCGCGGCCGATGCGCGATGGCGCCGACGATTCCATTTTCAAACCGATCGGAAACCGATGAAATTCTCATTCGTCTTCCCCGGCCAAGGCTCGCAGTCGGTCGGAATGCTCAATGCCTTCGCCGACAACCCGGTGGTGCGCGCGACGCTGCAGGAAGCGTCCGACGCGCTCGGCCAGGACCTGGCGCGCCTGATCGCCGAAGGTCCGGCCGAAGAGCTGAACCTGACCACCAACACCCAGCCGGTGATGCTGACCGCCGCGGTGGCGATCTACCGTGCCTGGCTCGACGCCGGCGGTCCGGCTCCGGCGCTGGTGGCCGGCCATAGCCTCGGCGAGTATTCGGCGCTGGTCGCCGCCGGCGTGATTGCGTTTGCCGACGCCGTGCCGCTGGTGCGCTTCCGCGCGCAGGCGATGCAGGAAGCGGTGCCGGTGGGCGAGGGCGGCATGGCCGCGATCCTCGGCCTGTCCGACGACGACGTGCGCGCCGCCTGCGCCGAGGCCTCGGCGGCCGGCGTGGTCGAGGCGGTCAATTTCAACGCCCCGGCGCAGGTCGTGATCGCCGGCGCCAAGGCGGCGGTCGAGAAGGCCTGCGAAATCGCCAAGGCCAAGGGCGCCAAGCGCGCGCTGCCGCTGCCGGTGTCGGCGCCGTTCCATTCGTCGCTGCTCAAGCCCGCTTCGGACCGCCTGCGCGAGCGCATGGCCGGCCTGACGTTCTCGGCGCCGTCGATTCCGCTGATCAACAACGTCGACGTCGCCATCGTCGACGATCCCGAGGCGATCAAGGACGCGCTGGTGCGTCAGGCCGCGGCGCCGGTGCGCTGGGTCGAGTCGGTGCAGAAGATGGCCGCCGACGGCGTCACGCATGTGATCGAATGCGGTCCGGGCAAGGTGCTGGCCGGGCTGACCAAGCGCATCGACGGCAATCTGGTCGGCGGCGCCATCGTCGATCCGGCCTCGCTGCAGGACACGCTGGCGCTGGTGCGCGGCTGATCCGCACGCACCGCAACAAGGAGAAACAACGGGATGAGCAAGACCCTGGATAATCAGGTCGCGCTGGTGACGGGCGCCTCGCGCGGCATCGGCCGCGCGATCGCGCTGGAACTGGCCCGGCAGGGCGCGCTGGTGATCGGCACGGCCACCAGCGAGAAGGGCGCCGCCGCGATCGGCGAATACCTGGCGGCCGAGCAGCTCAAGGGCGCCGGCGCGGTGCTCGACGTCAACGACGCGGCGCGCTGCGAGGCGCTGATCGACGAGATCGTCAAGAATCACGGCGGCATCCACATCCTCGTCAACAATGCCGGCATCACGCAGGACCAGCTGGCGATGCGGATGAAGGACGAGGACTGGAGCGCGGTGATCGACACCAATCTGTCGGCGGTATTCCGCCTGTCGCGCGGTGTGCTGCGGCCGATGATGAAGGCCCGCGGCGGACGCATCATCAACATCACCTCGGTGGTCGGTTCGACCGGCAACCCGGGCCAGATGAACTATGCTGCGGCCAAGGCGGGCGTGGAAGGCATGACGCGCGCGCTGGCCCGCGAAATCGGCAGCCGCAACATCACCGTCAATTGCGTCGCACCTGGGTTCATCGATACCGATATGACCAAGGTGCTGTCGGAAGAGCAGCATGCCGCGCTCAAGACCCAGATTCCGCTCGGCAGGCTCGGTCAGCCGGAGGACATCGCCAATGCGGTGGCTTTCCTGGCCGGTCCGCAGGCGGCTTATGTGACCGGCACCACGCTGCATGTCAACGGTGGCATGTATATGAACTGAGGGGGCGCGACGCCCTGGCGTCACCCCCTTTTTTAGAAGAACGGGTGCATTTCTTGCGAAAGACTGCGGACGGCATTTTCAGAGGCCAAACCTGCTAAAATGCGCCCACTTTTTTGTCGAACTTCCCTGGAGGGCTAAATGGACAATATCGAACAACGCGTCAAGAAGATCGTGGCAGAGCAACTCGGCGTCGCCGAAGCCGACATCAAGAACGAATCCTCGTTCGTGAACGACCTCGGCGCCGACTCGCTCGACACGGTCGAACTCGTGATGGCGTTGGAAGATGAATTCGGCATGGAAATTCCCGATGAGGAAGCCGAAAAGATCACGACCGTGCAGCAGGCCATCGACTACGCGTCGGCGCACGTCAAGGCCTAAGCCTGTCGTATCCGGATTCCGGGCCACAGAAAACGGGCGGAGGGGTCGTCAGATCCCGTTGTGCCGTTTTCTGTGGCTTTCGTTTGTTCGAGCAAGCGGAGTTGCGGTGGGGCCGAAGTTGGCTCCATCATCGGCCATCGTGCCGCTGAACTGCCGGCCGGGATTCGCGCCGTCAGTCCGGCCGGCAGGCTGGCCGATGCGCCGGCCTGCCGGCGCGGCGGAATCGCCTTGGCGCCTTGACGGTGCCGCGGGCTGCCGCCCGTTCCGCCTTGCCTCATCCACCCGTAGGAAATCATAGTGAGCCGTCGTCGCGTCGTCGTCACCGGGCTCGGCCTTGTGTCTCCGGTCGGAAACACGGTTGCCGAAGGCTGGGCCAATCTGGTTGCCGGCAAGTCCGGCATTGCCACCATCACCAAATTCGATCACTCCGCGCTGGCCGTGCATTTCGCCGGCGAAGTGAAGGGCTTCAACGTCGAGGACTACATTCCCGCGAAGGAAGCCCGCCATATGGATACCTTCATCCACTATGGCATCGCGGCCGGCACCCAGGCCCTGCGCGACAGCGGCCTGGAAGTGACCGAGGCCAACGCCGATCGCATCGGCGTGCTGGTCGGCTCGGGCATCGGCGGCCTGCCCATGATCGAGGACACGCACGCGGAGCTGACCAATCGCGGTCCGCGGCGGATTTCGCCGTTCTTCGTGCCGGGCTCGATCATCAACATGATCTCCGGCCACCTGTCGATCAACCACAACCTGAAGGGCCCGAACCTGGCCGCCGTGACCGCCTGCACCACCGGCTTGCACAGCATCGGCCTGGCCGCACGCCTGATCGAGGCTGGCGACGCCGACGCCATGCTGGCCGGCGGCGCGGAATCGACCGTGTCGCCGCTCGGTATCGGCGGGTTCGCCGCGGCACGCGCGCTGTCGACCCGCAACGACGATCCGGCGGCTGCCTCGCGCCCGTGGGATGTCGACCGCGACGGCTTCGTGCTCGGCGAGGGCGCCGGCGTGATGATGCTCGAGGAATACGAGTCGGCCAAGGCGCGCGGCGCGAAGATCTACGCCGAGCTGTCGGGCTTCGGCATGAGCGGCGACGCGTTCCATATGACGGCGCCGAGCACCGACGGTCCGCGCCGCTGCATGGTCAACGCGCTGAAGAACGCGGGCGTCAACCCGGACGAAGTCAACTACCTGAACGCGCACGGCACCTCGACGCCGCTGGGCGACAAGAACGAGTCCGACGCGATCAAGCTGGCCTTCGGCGACCATGCCTACAAGATCGCGGTGAACTCCACCAAGTCGATGACCGGCCATCTGCTGGGCGGCGCCGGCGGCCTGGAGTCGGTCTTCACGGTGCTGGCCCTGCATCACCAGGTCGCGCCGCCGACGATCAACATCTTCAATCAGGACCCCGAGTGCGATCTCGATTACGTGCCGAACACCGCGCGTGAAATGAAGATCGACGTGGCCGTCAAGAACAACTTCGGCTTCGGCGGTACCAACGGCACGCTCGTCTTCCGTCGTGCCTGAAGCCGGCGCCCGCCGGCCGCTCCCTTGCTTCCCGTTCCCGGGGCGTCATCCGCAGCGTTGGCTGCTGACGGCGTTCCTGGGCTGCGAGCTTGCCGCGTTGCTGTGGCTGCTGTGGCGGGCGGGGGAGGGTTGGGCGGCGCGCGAAACGGGCCCGCTGTGGTGGGCGGTCCTCGCAGCGGCGGCCGTGCTGTCGGGTGTCCCGGCGTGGCGAGGCGGATGGCGGGCGGCGGCATGCCGCTTTGTCGGCATTGCACCGGGCGGTTCGGCGGCGCAGATCGTCGTCGCGTTGCCCGAGGGCGGCGAGGCGAGGGTCCGTGTCGTGGCGTGCTGGCGGTTGGGGGGTATTGCCGCGGTGCTGCGCCTGGCGCCCGCGCACGCGGCGCAAGCCGACGTGCCGCGCGTGCTGCTGATGAGCAGCGCTGGCGCTCCGGATGGCCGGAATTGCGCGGCCGATGTCTCGCGGCGGGCGCTGCTGCGCGCGTTGCATGGGGCTCCCGGGTCGCTTTGAGCGCGATAGGCGGCCCAAGCGGTGCCGCTTAATGCATACTGACGCCCGGTGGCATTCGCCCCGGCTGTCAATACGCTTTTCGCTCTGCGGACGTTTCGCGGGGTATGGCGTAGGTAAAATACAACGTTTGTTTTGACGGCGATACCAAGAGATACACTGCAGGTGAACTATTCGTGAGCGAACGCGAAGCCGACCAGCTCCTTGTTGAACGCGTCCAGCAGGGCGACAAGCGGGCCTTTGAACTGCTGGTGGCCAAATACCACCGCAAGATCATCCGGTTGATCTCGCGTCTGGTCAGGGACCCCGCTGAAGTGGAGGACGTGGCGCAGGATGCCTTTATCAAGGCATATCGCGCCTTGCCCCAATTCCGCGGGGAGTCGGCGTTTTACACCTGGTTGTACCGGATCGCTGTCAATACGGCCAAGAACTACCTGGCCACGCAAGGCAGGCGGCCGGAAGCGTCCAGCGACATCGATGCCGAAGAGGCTGAAACTTTTGCGGATGGTGAGCAACTAAGGGATATCAATACGCCGGAGTCGATGCTCCATACGCGCCAGGTGGCGGACACCGTCAACCGCGCCATGGAGGCCCTGCCGGAAGAATTGCGAACCGCCATCACGCTGCGCGAAATCGAAGGCCTCAGCTACGAGGAAATCGCCGAAGCGATGGGGTGTCCGATCGGTACGGTCAGATCGCGCATCTTCCGGGCACGCGAAGCGATTGCGGAAAAATTACGCCCGCTGCTGGGAACGGCAGAGGGCAAGCGGTGGTAGAAGTCAAAGACATGTCGTGCGGCCAGCGTTGCAGCCTGCTCCTGCATCGAGAAGCGACAGTATTGTGACGGGATTGTTCGGTGTTCGATGGTTATCGAGGGGTTGGAAATGGGTCAGGCTCACAGGCAATCGGTTCATGCGCCCGAGGCAGCGGAGCAGATTTCCGCATTGATCGACGGCGAACTGGCGCCGCATGAATTCGAAGCCGTGCTGGCGCTCGCCAAGAGCGAGCCGGGCCAGGAGCAATGGTCGGTGTTCCAGTTGATCGGCGACACGCTGCGTTCCGAGGAACTCGCCCATGCCGGCTCGACCGCGGCCTTCGTGTCGCGCTTCGCAAGCCGTCTCGAGGACGAGCC
Source organism: Cupriavidus sp. JZ107 (assembly GCF_053903255.1). Classification (NCBI taxonomy): domain Bacteria; kingdom Pseudomonadati; phylum Pseudomonadota; class Betaproteobacteria; order Burkholderiales; family Burkholderiaceae; genus Cupriavidus; species Cupriavidus sp. JZ107. The sequence goes on from NZ_CP096481.1 coordinate 1,102,067, forward strand.
GCACCTGCTGGCGCCCGCCGCGCTGGCCGATGCGCCGGTGCGCCGCCATCGGCTTCTGCTGCGCCCGTCGTGGGTGCGCCGCGTGATGCCGGGCACCGCGATCGCGGCTGCCGTCGCCGCAGTCAGCTGGGTGGTCGTGCCGCAAATGCGCGATGCCGATCCGGCCGCGCCCGGCGCCATCGTCGCCAGCACCAGTGAAGGCGTGCCCGCGGCGCCCAAGGCCAGCGGCGTGCTGACCGTCGCCGCCGACGCCGGCCAGATGATTCGCGATCCGCGCCTGGACGAGTACCTGCGGGCTCACCGGGTGTCCGTGACGACCAATGCCATGGTGCCGACCATGCGCAACGTCGCCAATAGTGCAAGCTTCTCTCAGGACAACACGCAGGAATAATGCCGGACATGCAAAAAGGATGGGCGCCCGCCCATGCAGCGGGCGCACAAGGAATAAGGGCCCTGAGGAGGTCCTTTTTTCTCGCCTTGTGCCTGACGGCCGCGGTGGCGACGGCGCAAACGCCCGAGCCCACGCTGGCGCGCCGCGATGCCGCGGCCTGGCTTGGCAAGATCCACCGCGCCGCGCAGCGCGAAAACTACGTCGGTACTCTGATCTACCAGCGCGGCAGCGTCATGCATGCGTCGCGCATCCAGCATTTCAGCGATCTGGTGCACAACGAGTACGAGCGGCTCGAGACGCTCGACGGCAAGCCGCGCGAGGTGCTGCGCCAGAACGACATCGTCCATAGCCTGATCCCCGAGGCCAAGCTCGTGGTGGTCGAGCGCCAGGACGCCAAGGACCGCTTCCCGGCATTGCTGGCCACCAACAAGGGCGATGTGCTGGATCTCTACGAGATGCGCAGGCTGTCGCCCGAGCGCGTCGCCGGGATGGAGTGCGAGGTTTTTTCGCTGGTGCCGCACGACGGCGCCCGCTATGCGGTCCGCCTCTGGGCCGAGAAGCACTCGGGCCTGCTGATGCGCGCGCAGACCATCGGCGAGGGCGGCAAGGTGCTCGAGCAAGTCGCGTTCTCGCAGATCGAGATCGGCGTGCCGTCCGAAAAGCAGAAGATCCTCGGCGCGATCAAGAGCGCCGCGAGCTGGCAGCGCTACGAGATCAACTACCAGCCGGCCAATATCGCCGAAGAGGGCTGGCTGATCGCGGTGCCGGTCAAGGGTTTCCAGAAGATTCGCGAGGTGCGCCGCCCGCTGGGCGATCTGCGCAGCGCGCAAGGCAGCGGCCGCGAACAGGTGTTCGAGGTGCTGCAGGTCGTCTACAGCGATGGCCTGACGGGGCTGTCGGTCTTCATCGAACCGGTATCGGATCAGCGGGTGCGGCGCGAGGGCGTTGCCTCGCTGGGCGCGACCCAGGTGGTGGTGCGCAAGGTCGCCGATTTCTGGATCACCGTCGTCGGCGAAGTGCCGGCGGCCACGGTCAAGCAGTTCGCGGCCGCGGTGGAATACCGCGCGCCCAAGCCACGCTGAGCCGGGCGGCGGGGCGCCGCCGGCGCGCCCGCCCGCACACGCCGGGCATTCTCCGGATATTCCGCGGACACCCTCCGGGCTGGCCCCGACTGGACCGGACGCCCCGGCTTGCTTACCCTGTTACGCTGAACTCGCGGGAGTCGACCATGTCGTCAAACTATTACGCCGTGGCCAGGACCATGGCATTGGCCGCCGTGCTGGCGGCGGGTCCCATGCTGGCCACGCCGGTCCATGCGCAGGCCGCCGCCTCGAACTACAGCCTGCCCGACTTCACCGACCTGGTGGAGCGCGTCAGCCCCGCCGTGGTCAACATCCGCACCACCGAGCGCGTCCGTTCGCGCGGCATGACGCCCGAGGACGAGGAGATGGCCGAGTTCTTCCGGCGCTTCTTCGGCATCCCGATGCCAGGCGCGCCCACGCCGCCGGGGACGCCGCGCCGCGGCCAGCCGCCACAGGGCGAGGAGCAGAGCCGCGGGGTCGGCTCGGGCTTCATCATCAGCGCGGACGGCTACGTGATGACCAACGCCCACGTGGTCGCCGACGCCGAGACCATCTACGTCACGCTGCCGGACAAGCGCGAGTTCAAGGCCAAGCTGATCGGCACCGACCGGCGCACCGACGTCGCGCTGCTCAAGGTCGATGCCAATGGCCTGCCGCGCCTGCAGATGGGCGATTCGAACAAGATCCGCGTCGGCGAATGGGTGCTGGCGATCGGCTCGCCGTTCGGCCTGGACAATAGCGTGACCGCCGGCATCGTGTCGGCCAAGGGCCGCGACACCGGCGACTACCTGCCGTTCATCCAGACCGACGTGGCGGTCAACCCGGGCAACTCGGGCGGGCCGCTGATCAACCTGCGCGGCGAGGTGATCGGCATCAACTCGCAGATCTACAGCCGCAGCGGCGGCTACATGGGCATCTCGTTCGCGATTCCGATCGACGAGGCGCTGCGCGTCAGCGAGCAGTTGAAGTCGACCGGCAAGGTCACGCGCGGCCGGATCGCGGTGGCGATCGGCGATGTCACCAAGGAGGTCGCCGATTCGCTGGGCCTGGGCCGCGCGCGCGGCGCGCTGGTCGGCAGCGTCGAGCCTGGCGGCCCGGCCGAGAAGGCCGGCATCGAGGCGGGCGACATCATCCTGAAGTTCAACGGCCGCGATATCGAGCGCGCGTCGGACCTGCCGCGCCTGGTCGGCGAGACCAAGCCGGGCTCGCGGGTGCCGATGCAGCTGTGGCGCAAGGGGGGGACGCGCGAGGTCACGATCACCGTGGCCGAGCTCGAGCCGGATGCCAAGCCGCGTCCGCGCGCCGGCACCACGCCGGGCGACGAAGGCGCGGCAGGCGCCAAGCCCAATGCGCTGGGGCTCGTGGTCGGCGACCTGTCCGAGGCCCGGTTGCGCGAGCTGAAGATCAAGTCGGGCGTCGAGGTTCAGGCGGCCGAAGGGGTCGCGGCGCGCGCCGGCATCCGTCCGGGCGACGTGATCCTGCGCCTGGGCGACACCGATGTGACCAGCGCCCGCCAGTTCAACGAACTGGTGCGGGGCCTGGACAAGAGCCGCATGGCGGCGATCTTCGTGCGCCGCGGCGACGCGACCCAGGTGCTGACGCTGCGCCCGAACGGCGGCGCAGCGCGCTGACCGCCGTCCCCGCGTCGTCCCACCGTCGTCGCCGCGCAAGCGGGGGCCTGGCGTCTTTCCGCGCGCACATCGCGCGCGCCGCCGGGTTTCCCGCTGCGTGGCGACGACGGGATCACCCCACCGATTTCGGCCGCTCCGCATTTTCCCGTTCCGCTGCGCGATTGAGCTGCGGGACCCCCTTGAAAATCCGGTAAAATCGCCGTCTGGCGCGAAAGCCGCCGACCGTGGGAACGGTCGGGCGCGCGCCACCAACCTGCGGCCGGGCCCAGGCGCGCCCGGCGGGCCGCCCGTCCCTCCGCCCATGACATGCTGTGCCGCGGCCGGATGCGCGTACGTCGCCATCGCCCGTTGCCAATGCGCTGCCGCGGCGCTCCCCTGACCAACCGATGGACCATATCCGTAACTTTTCGATCATTGCCCATATCGACCACGGGAAATCGACCCTGGCCGATCGCATCATCCAGCTGTGCGGAGGCCTTTCCGACCGCGAAATGGAGGCCCAGGTCCTGGATTCGATGGATATCGAAAAGGAGCGGGGCATCACGATCAAGGCCCAGACCGCGGCGCTCAGCTACAAGGCGCGCGACGGCAAGGTCTACAACCTGAACCTGATCGACACCCCGGGACACGTCGACTTCAGCTACGAAGTCAGCCGTTCGCTGTCCGCCTGCGAGGGCGCGCTGCTGGTGGTGGACGCCTCGCAGGGCGTCGAGGCGCAGACCGTGGCCAACTGCTATACCGCAATCGAGCTCGGCGTCGAAGTGGTGCCGGTGCTCAACAAGATCGATCTGCCGCAGGCCGATCCCGACAACGCGATCCAGGAAATCGAGGACGTGATCGGCATCGACGCGCACGACGCGACCCCGTGCTCGGCCAAGACCGGCCAGGGCGTCGAGGACGTGATCGAGGCGCTGATCGCCAAGGTGCCGCCGCCCAAGGGCGATCCGGACGCGCCGCTGCAGGCGCTGATCATCGATTCGTGGTTCGACAACTACGTCGGCGTGGTCATGCTGGTGCGCGTGGTCAACGGCACGCTGCGTCCCAAGGACAAGGTGCTGCTGATGGCCAACGGCTCGCAGCATCTGGTCGAGCAGGTCGGCATCTTCTCGCCCAAGTCGATCCAGCGCGAGGCGCTGTCGGCCGGACAGGTCGGCTTCGTGATCGCCGGCATCAAGGAACTGAAGGCCGCCAAGGTCGGCGACACCATTACCACGGTGGCGCGCAAGGCCGAGGCGCCGCTGCCCGGCTTCAAGGAAGTCAAGCCGCAGGTGTTCGCCGGCCTCTATCCGGTCGAGGCGAACCAGTACGAGGCGCTGCGCGAATCGCTGGAAAAGCTGCGCCTGAACGATGCCTCGCTGCAGTTCGAGCCGGAAGTCTCGCAGGCGCTGGGTTTCGGCTTCCGCTGCGGCTTCCTCGGCCTGCTGCATATGGAGATCGTGCAGGAGCGGCTCGAGCGCGAGTTCGACATGGACCTGATCACCACCGCGCCGACGGTGGTCTACCAGGTGCAGATGCGCGACGGCACCATGGCCCAGGTCGAGAACCCGGCCAAGATGCCCGACCCCAGCAAGATCGACGCGATCCTGGAACCGATCGTCACGGTCAACCTGTACATGCCGCAAGACTACGTGGGTGCGGTGATCACGCTGTGCACGCAGAAGCGCGGCACGCAGGTCAACATGAGCTACCACGGCAAGCAGGTGCAGCTGACCTACGAGATTCCGATGGCCGAGATCGTGCTCGATTTCTTCGACCGGCTCAAATCGGTGTCGCGCGGCTATGCGTCGATGGATTACGAGTTCAAGGAGTACCGCGTTTCCGATGTGGTCAAGGTCGATATCCTGATCAACGGCGACAAGGTCGATGCGCTCTCGATCATCGTGCACCGTTCCAATTCGCAGTACCGGGGCCGCGAGGTCGCCGCCAAGATGCGTGAGATCATTCCCCGCCAGATGTACGACGTCGCCATCCAGGCGGCGATCGGCTCGAACATCATCGCGCGCGAAAACGTCAAGGCGTTGCGCAAGAACGTGCTGGCCAAATGCTATGGCGGCGATATCTCGCGCAAGAAGAAACTGCTGGAAAAGCAGAAGGCCGGCAAGAAGCGCATGAAGCAGGTCGGCACGGTCGAAATTCCGCAGGAAGCGTTCCTGGCCATTCTGCAGGTGGAAGAGAAATGACGCGCCGGACGGCAAGCGTGGCGAACCGGCGCAACGCCGGCGCAGCCCCGATGCCCTCCGGTCCGCACCAATAAGACTTCGCCAACGATCTAGCCGTCATGAATTTTGCACTGATCCTTTTTGTGCTGGTGGTCATCACCGGTATTGCCTGGGTGGCCGACAAGCTGGTCTTTCAGAAGCAGCGCCGCGTATCGGCGCAGGCCGCCCTCGCCGAGTTCGATGCGCGCCGCGCCGCGATGCCGGGGCATGGCTCCGGCACCGAGTTCGAATCCTCGCGCAGCCGGCTGGCCGAGGAAAAGCTGCGCCAGCCCTGGTGGCTCGAATATTCGGCCAGCTTCTTCCCGGTGATCCTGGCGGTGTTCGTGCTGCGTTCGTTCGTGGTCGAGCCGTTCAAGATCCCGTCCGGTTCGATGATCCCGACGCTGCTGATCGGCGATTTCATCCTGGTCAACAAGTACGAATACGGCCTGCGCCTGCCGGTGATCAACAAGAAGATCGTGTCGCTGGGCGAGCCGCAGCGCGGTGACGTGATGGTGTTCCGCTATCCGAAGGACCCGTCGCTCGATTACATCAAGCGCGTGATCGGCGTGCCGGGCGACGTGGTGACCTATGAAAACAAGCGGCTGACCGTCAATGGCAAGCCGGCGCAATACGACGCGCTGCCCGAGTATCTGGACGAGGAGCGGCTGTCGTATTCCAGGCATTACAAGGAGACCCTGCCGGGCGGCGCGCCCCATGGCATCCTGAATGACGCCGACCGCCCGGCCTTCGTGGCGGGCGCCGACCCGGATTTTCCCTTCCGCGAAAACTGCACTTACAATCAGCAGGGCGTGACCTGCAAGGTGCCTTCGGGTCACTATTTCGTCATGGGGGATAACCGGGACAACAGCCTGGATTCGCGCTATTGGGGCTTCGTGCCGGACGAGAACATCGTCGGCAAGGCATTCCTGATCTGGATGAATCTCGGCAACCTGGGCCGGGTGGGGTCGTTCCAATAAACGGCGGCCGCCGGCCGGAGCGCGCCATTCGACTACCTCTTCGGGAACGCAGTACTGACATGAACCTCGACGCCTTGCAGCAACGACTCGGCTACCGTTTCAGCAAGCCCGAATTGCTGCAGCAGGCGCTGACGCACCGCAGCCATAGCGCGCAGCACAACGAGCGGCTGGAATTTCTCGGCGACTCGGTGCTGAACTGCGCCGTCGCCGACATGCTGTACGGCATGTTCGGCAAGCTCGACGAAGGCGATCTGTCGCGCGTGCGGGCCAATCTGGTCAAGCAGCAGGCGCTGTACGAGATCGCGCAGATGCTGCAGCTGTCCGAGTCGCTGCGGCTGGGCGAGGGCGAGCTGAAAAGCGGCGGCTTCCGCCGGCCCTCGATCCTCGCGGACGCCCTCGAAGCCATCGTCGGCGCAGTCTTTCTCGACGCCGGTTTCGAGGCCGCCCGCAGCCTGATCCGCAAGCTCTATATCCCGATCCTCGAACAGGTCGATCCCCGCACGCTCGGCAAGGACGCCAAGACGCTGCTGCAGGAATACCTGCAGGGCCACAAGATCGCGCTGCCCCAGTACAACGTGATCGCGACCCACGGCGCCGCCCATAACCAGCAGTTTGAAGTCGAATGCATCGTGCCTAAACTGGAGGTGCAGGTATTCGGCACCGGGGCCTCGCGCCGCGCCGCCGAACAGGCGGCCGCCAAGCTGGCGCTGGAAGAGGTGCAGCGGCTGGTGCCCCAGCTGCTCAAGCGCAGCCGCGCCGAACGCACCGGCAAGACCCGCAAGCAGCCCGTTCCCCCGGATCCGCAGTTGTCTCTCAGGTTGAAGGAATGACCGAATCGAACCGCCCGCAGCCGGAGTCCACCGACTCCGCCGCGGCAAATCCGCCCGCGGCATTCCGCTGCGGCACCGTGGCCATCGTCGGACGGCCCAACGTCGGCAAGTCGACCCTCGTCAATGCGCTGGTCGGCCAGAAGATCAGCATTACCTCCCGCAAGGCGCAGACCACGCGCCACCGGCTGGTCGGCATCCAGACCACCGACGACACCCAATACGTGTTCGTCGACACGCCGGGCTTCCAGACCCGGCATGCCAGCGCGCTGAACCGCTCGCTCAATCGCGCCGTGACCTCGACGCTGTCGTCGGTCGACCTGGTGCTGTTCGTGGTCGAGGCCGGCCAGTACGGGCCCGACGACGAGAAGGTGCTGACGCTGCTGCCGCGCAATACGCCGGTGCTGCTGGTGGTCAACAAGATCGACCGGCTGCCGGGCGAGCGGCGCTCGGAAATCATGTTCCCCTTCCTCGAGAAGATGGGGCAGCAGTTTCCGTTCCGCGAGGTGGTGCCGATGTCGGCCAAGACGCGGGACCATATCGAACGGCTGCTCGGCATCATCCGGCCCTATCTGCCGGAAGGCGAGCCGATGTACGACGCCGATGCGATGACCGACCGCAGCGAGCGCTTCCTCGCCTCGGAGATCATCCGCGAGAAGGTGTTCCGCTGGACCGGCGACGAGCTGCCGTACACCAGCACCGTCATCATCGACAAGTTCGAGACCAAAGGCCGGCTGCGGCGCGTGTTCGCGACCATCCTGGTCGAGCGCGATGCCCACAAGGCGATGGTGATCGGCAGCAAGGGCGCCAAGCTCAAGCAGATCTCCACCGAGGCGCGCCTGGACATGGAGAAGCTGTTCGACGGCAAGGTCTACCTGGAGCTGTGGATCAAGGTCAAGAGCGGCTGGGCCGACAACGAAGCCGGACTGCGTGCCTACGGATATGAGTGACCGCCCGGCGGTCCCGGCGCCTGCGCGGCGCGGGACCGCCTCCGCGCGCCGCGCGGACCCGGTGGCAGAGGAAGCCGCCGAAGTGCTCGACAGCGTCGGCGCCGAGCTGGCCGGCGCGCGCGCGATGATGGATCGCGCGATGCGGATCGTGCCGGCGCGCACCGAGCTGCGCGTCGTCAATCAGCCGGGCTTCGTGCTGCATGCCTGGCCGTATCGCGAAACCAGCCTGATCGTCGATGTCTTTACGCGCGACCACGGCCGCATGGCGCTGGTCGCCAAGGGCGCCAAGCGCCCGCATTCGGCGCTGCGCGCGGTGCTGCAGCATTTCCTGCCGATCTCGCTGTCGTGGAGCGGGCGCGGCGAGGTCAAGACGCTGACGAAGGCCGAATGGATCGGCGGCATGCCGCCGCTCGCCGGCGAGGCGCTGCTGTCTGGCTTCTATCTGAACGAGCTGCTGCTGCGCTTCTGCCCGCGCGAGGACGCGCACGAGGCGCTGTTCCGCCACTACATGGCGACGCTGACGCGGCTGGGGCAGGGCGAGCCGGCCGGACTGGTGCTGCGCGGGTTCGAGCGCGTGCTGCTGCAGGAGACCGGCTTCGCGGTCGCCTTCGATCGCTGTACCTCGACCGGCGAGGCGGTGCAGCCGGGGCTCGACTACGTCTACCAGCCCGAACGCGGCGTGCGGCGCGCGCATGCCAGCGATCCGTCGTCGTGGCCCGTGGTGTCGGGGCAGACGCTGCTCGACATGTCCCGCGACGACTACAGCCGTCCGCAGACCGTCGCGCAGGGCCGCGCGCTGATGCGCTTTCTTCTGCATTATCATCTGCAAGGCGTGCCGCTGAAGACGCGGCAGATCCTGATCGACCTGCAAGCCCTGTGATCCCCCTATGATTTTCCACGCTCATCCCGGTGCGAACTCGAGCTTCATCGCGCTCGGCGTCAACATCGACCATGTGGCGACGCTGCGCAACGCGCGCGGCACCGTCTATCCGGATCCGATCCAGGCGGCGCTGCAAGCCGAGGAGGCCGGCGCGGACCTGATCACGCTGCATCTGCGCGAGGACCGCCGCCATATCCGCGATGCCGACGTGCGCGCGCTGCGGCCCCAGCTGACGACGCGGATGAACCTGGAATGCGCACTGACGCAGGAGATGCTGGACATCGCCTGCGAGATCCGGCCGCAGGACGTCTGCCTGGTCCCCGAGCGCCGCGAGGAAGTGACCACCGAAGGCGGGCTCGACGTGGCCGGCCGTTTCGAGCAGGTCAAGGCGGCGTGCCGCCAGCTGGCCGACGCGGGCATCCGCGTGTCGCTGTTCATCGATGCCCAGGCCGACCAGATCGAGGCCGCCGCGGCCAGCGGCGCGCCGGTGATCGAGCTGCATACCGGCCGCTATGCCGACGCCGAGACGTCCGATGCGCAGGCGCTGGAATTCCGCCGGATCGCCGACGGTGTCGAGACCGGCCTGAAGCACGGCCTGGTCGTCAACGCCGGCCACGGCCTGCACTACACCAATGTGCAGCCGATCGCCGCGCTGCCGGGCATCACCGAACTCAATATCGGCCACGCCATCGTCGCCCACGCGGTATTCGCCGGCTGGCAGAACGCGGTGCGCGAGATGAAGGCGATCATGGTCGCCGCCCGGCTCGGCACGCGTTATCCCGCGCCGAAGGCTCCGGCGTGATCTACGGCGTCGGCACCGACATCATCCAGATCGAGCGCGTGCGCGGCGTGATGGCCCGCACCGGCGGGCGCTTCGCCGAGAAGGTGCTGGGGCCGCAGGAGCTGGCGGTCTATCATCGCCGCCGCGCCCGCGTCGAGAAGCGCGGGCTGGCTTTCCTGGCGACGCGCTTCGCCGCCAAGGAGGCCTTCTCCAAGGCGATCGGCCTGGGCATGCACTGGCCGATGACGTGGCGCGCGATGGAACTGCTGAACCTGCCGTCGGGCGAGCCCTATGCGCATTGCCACGGCGAACTGGCGCAATGGCTGAGCGAACGCGGGCTGACCGTGCGCGTCAGCGTCAGCGACGAACACGACTACGCGGTCGCCTTTGCGATCGCGGAACGGACCGGGCCGGCCGACGCATCGGGCGTGGCCTTACCCAGATAACACGGATAACTCTTTCTCCCTTCACCGATGACCAAGAAGAACGCAGGCAAGCGACCGGGCCCGGTCGTGCTCGATGTCAAGGGCAAGCAACTGGACGCCGACGATGCGCGCCGCATCTCGCATCCGCTGACCGGCGGCGTGATCCTGTTCGCGCGCAACTTCGAGTCGCGCGCGCAGCTGGTGTCGCTGACGCGCGAGATTCGCGCGCTGCGCGACGACGTGCTGATCTGCATCGACCATGAAGGCGGCCGCGTGCAGCGCTGCAAGACCGACGGCTTCACCCATCTGCCGGCGATGGCGAAGCTGGGCGAGCTGTGGGATCGCGACGTGCTGGCCGCGACCCGCGCCGCGGTGGCCTGCGGCTATGTGCTGGCGGCCGAGCTGCGCGCCTGCGATATCGACCTGTCGTTCACGCCGGTGCTCGACCTCGACTATGGCCGCAGCGGCGTGATCGGCGATCGCGCGTTCCACGCCGATCCGCGCGTGGTCGCGATGCTCGCCAACCATCTGACCCATGGCCTGCTGCTGGCCGGCATGGCCAACTGCGGCAAGCATTTCCCGGGGCACGGCCACGTCGAGGCCGACTCGCACGTCGCGGTGCCGGTCGACGAACGCACGCTGGAAGAGATCCTCGACCAGGACGTCCGGCCGTACCAGTGGATGGGCATGACGCTGGCCTCGGTGATGCCGGCCCACGTGATTTACCCGAAGGTCGATCCCAACCCCGCCGGCTTCTCGCGCTACTGGCTGCAGGACATCCTGCGCGGCCAGCTCGGCTTCGAGGGCGTGATCTTCAGCGACGATCTCAGCATGGAAGGCGCCAGCGTCGCGGGCACGGTCACGCAGGGCGCGCGCGCCGCGCTGGATGCGGGCTGCGACATGGTACTGATCTGCAATCATCCCGAGCGCGCGGACCAGCTGCTGGCCGAGCTCGACGTGTCGATCGACAAGGCCTCGCAGCGGCGCGTGCGCCGGCTGTTCGCGCGCGGCAAGGCGATGGACTGGAACAAGCTCGAGCAGGACGCGGGCTATCGCAGCGCGCTGCGGCAGCTGCGCGACGAGGCGCTGATCGGCTAAGCCGCAGCGCTCTTGGCAATGAAAAAAAGCAGCCGGTCTGGCTGCCTTTTTTACGCCGTTCCCCGAATGCGGGAATCCAGCGTCCTTTTACCAGTCACTGGGTCCCCGCTTTCGCGGGGACGACAGTCAGGTTCGTCCGCAGCCTTCGCCTTAGTTGGCGCGGCTGCGGTATTCGCCGGTGCGGGTGTCGATTTCGATCTTGTCGCCGATGTTGCAGAACAGCGGCACCTGCAGCTCGAAACCGGTATTGATCTTGGCGTTCTTCAGCACCTTGCCCGACGAGGTATCGCCCTTGACGGCCGGCTCGGTGTAGACGATCTCGCGCACCAGCGTGGTCGGCATTTCGACCGAGATGGCCTTGTCGTTGTAGAACACCACTTCGACGTTCATGCCGTCTTCGAGGTAGTGCAGGGCGTCGCCCATGTTGTCGCTTTCGACTTCGTACTGGTTGTAGTCGGCGTCCATGAACACGTACATCGGGTCGGCGAAGTACGAGTAGGTGCATTCCTTGCGATCCAGCACGACCACTTCGAACTTGTCGTCGGCCTTGAACACGGCCTCGCCCGGTGCGTCGGTCAGCAGGTTCTTGTACTTCATCTTGACGACCGCGGCGTTGCGGCCCGACTTGTTGTACTCGGCCTTCTGCACGACCATCGGATCGGCACCGATCATGAACACGTTACCGACGCGGAGTTCCTGTGCGGTTTTCATCTGAACTAATCTTCCTGAATTAAGAATGTCTGGGAGTTCGGCGTGGCGAGAGCGCGCCGGGGCGGCGCGTTCGCGATCCGTGCTCAGTTCCGCGCGGGGCCCGCAGGATCGAACGCCCGAAGGCGCCGTGCGGGCAACCCAGGATGTCCAGCCCGGTCGCCATCAAATCAACCCGCTATTTTACCCGACTTTCGCAAAACGCTACGAGGTTCGCTGCAAGGTCGCCCAGCGCGGCCAGGCTGTGCTGCCAGCGCTGGGCGGTGCGCGCCAGTCCGGGCAGCGCGGCGCGCAGGCCATCCCACGCGGCCGCGACGTCCATGGGCGGGGCGGCGCCGTTCCACACATGCCAGAAGCGCGTGAGCGCCTCGGCGTCGGCCGGCTCGCCGATCTGCTGCCGGTAGCGCGCCAGGAAGGCGTCCAGCTTGACGCGGTGGGCGTCGTCGGCCTGCGGGTAGATGTGCCAGACGAAGGGACGCGCGGCCCATTGGGCGCGGACGAACGAGTCCTCGCCGCGCACGAAATTGATATCGCAGGCCCACAGCAGTTCGTCGAACTGTTCCTGCGGCAGGAAGGGCACCTGCTGCAGATGCAGCCGGCCCAGCGTGCATACCGCTGCCGGCGACGCTGCCGCGGAGGCGTCCGTGCCGGCCCAGGCGAAGGCCTGCTGCGCCGCCGGGCCGGACGGCAGCAGGCACTGCACCGGCTCGTCGCCGTCGCGCCAGTGGGCCAGCAGGGCCGGCAGCGCGGGATTCGGATAGGCGAACAGGCTGACCCGGCGCGCGCCGTCGATCGGCGTGACGCCCAGCCGGTGCCACAGTCGCGCCTGCGCCGCCGGCGAGTCGATGAAGCCGCGCCGCTGCATGCCCAGCAGCGATTCGCGCAGCACGCCGCCGGTGCCCGGCTCGAAGCCGGGGAAGAAGAAGTATTTGACCAGCGGCAGGCGCGGATGGGGCGAGGCCATGCCGTGATGCTCGCGCACCCAGGGCTCGGCGCTCAGGTATTCGAGATTGATCCATACCGGCTTGCGCGTGGCCTGCGCCATGCGAGCGACGAAAGACGCAGGCAGCTCGCAGGCGAAGGCCTCGACCACCGCCTCGTGCGGCACGATCTCTTCCCCCGGCTCACCGAGGCCGGCGTCGCTGCCCGCGGTCCAGCGGCGCACCTCGACGCCGGCCAGCCGCTGCCGGCCGGCGGCGGGATCGAGCGCCGGCGCCAGGCGGGCAAAGCTCGCCAGATCGTCGACCCACAGCCGTACCGCGTGGCCATGCTCCTGGGCCAGCTGACGCGCGAGCCGCCAGCAGACACCGATGTCGCCGAAGTTGTCGATCACGGTGCAGAAGATGTCCCAGGAGCGGATGGTCATGGCCGGAATTGCTCTAAACTTGCGATTTTAGAGCCCCGCGAGCCTTCGCGCCTCCGCGCGTCAGGCGTTCGCTGTTCGCGGCGGCCGATCGCATGTCCCTGCCGCCTTCCCCGATGTCACGTCCGGATCCGCAACCCACTGGCACGCCCGCCGAGGCGGAGCCGCGCATCGACACGCCCCAGCCGGCGCTGCCCGAAGCCGGTGCAGCGTCCACCGACGTTTTGGCTGTGCCTGCCCAGGCCGGCGCGCCGTCGCAGGAGCCGCAGCCGCGACCGGAGCCGGAGCTGGAAACCAGCTTCGATCCCCGCCCGGTGATCGCCGCGCTGCCGGGCCTTCCCGGTGTCTACCGCTATTACGACGCGGCCGGCGGCGTGCTCTATGTCGGCAAGGCGCGCGACCTGAAGAAGCGCGTCTCGAGCTATTTCAACAAGACCCAGCTGTCGCCGCGCATCGCGATGATGGTGTCGCGCATCGCCCGCATCGACACCACGGTGGTCCGCAGCGAGGCCGAGGCGCTGCTGCTCGAGAACAACCTGATCAAGGCGCTGACGCCGCGCTACAACATCCTGTTCCGCGACGACAAGTCGTATCCGCTGCTGAAGCTGTCGGCGCATCGCTATCCGCGCATGGCGTACTACCGCGGCGCGACCGACAAGCGCCACCAGTACTTCGGCCCGTTCCCGAGCGCGCATGCGGTGCGCGAGAGCATGCAGATCCTGCAGAAGGTGTTCCAGCTGCGGACCTGCGAGGACACCGTCTTCAACAACCGCACGCGGCCGTGCCTGCTGCACCAGATCCACCGCTGCACGGCGCCGTGCGTCGGCGCGATCAGCGAGGAGGACTACGCGCGCGACGTGGGCAATGCCGCGCGCTTCCTGCAGGGCCGGCAGAAGGAGGTGCTCGAGGGACTGCAGCAGAAGATGGAGCAGCACGCCGAGCGGCTCGAGTTCGAACAGGCCGCGGCGGTGCGCGACCAGATCGGGGCGCTGTCGACGGTGCTCAAGCGCCAGGCCGTCGAGGAAGTCGGGCAGAGCAGCGATATCGATATCCTGGCCGTGGCGGTGCAGGGCGGACGCGCCTGCGTCAACCTGGCAATGGTCCGCGGCGGCCGCCACCTCGGCGACAAGGCGTATTTTCCCGCGCATGTCGACGAGGCGGCGATGATCGTCGACGACGAGGCCGAGGAGATCGTCGCCACGCCCGTGGGCGGCGAAACCGCTGAGGCGGCCCAGGCCGCGCAAGGGGCCGAAGTTGCCGAGTCGGGCGCCGCGATGGCCGAACGCGTCGCCGCCAACGTGCTGGCCGCCTTCATGGCGCAGCACTATCTGGATCAGCCGGTGCCGCCGATCCTGGTGGTCAGCCACGCGCCGGCCGACGGCGCGCTGATGGAGGCGCTGACGATGCAGGCGGGCCGCCGCATCACGCTGGTGCGCCAGCCGCAGGGCCAGCGGCGCGCCTGGCTCGACATGGCGCAGCAGGGCGCGGCGCTGGCGCTGGCGCGGCGCCTGGCCGAGCAGGGCAGCCAGGAGGCGCGCACACGGGCGCTGGCCGACACCATCGGCATCGAGCTCGACGATCTGGGCGCGCTGCGGGTCGAATGCTTCGACATCAGCCATACCGGCGGCGAGGCGACGCAGGCGTCCTGCGTGGTGTTCCATCACCATGCGATGCAGAACAGCGAATACCGCCGCTACAACATCGACGGCATCACGCCGGGCGACGACTATGCGGCAATGCGCCAGGTGCTGACGCGCCGCTACCAGAAGCTGGTCGAGCGCAGCCAGGAGGACAGCGCCGCGATGCCGCATATCGTGCTGATCGATGGCGGCAAGGGCCAGGTCGAGGTCGCGCGCCAGGTGTTCGAGGAACTGGGCCTCGATATCGGGCTGCTGGTCGGCGTGGCCAAGGGCGAGGGCCGCAAGGTCGGCCTCGAGACGCTGGTATTTGCCGACGGACGTCCCGCACTGGAGCTGGGGCAGGGCAGCGCGGCGCTGATGCTGGTGGCGCAGATCCGCGACGAGGCGCATCGTTTTGCGATCACCGGCATGCGCGCGCGCCGGGCGAAGACGCGCACCACGTCGCGGCTCGAAGAGATCGAAGGAATCGGCGCGCGCCGGCGGCAGAAGCTGCTGACCCGCTTCGGCGGCATCCGCGGCGTGATGGCCGCCAGCGTCGATGAGCTCGCCAGCGTCGACGGCATTTCGCGCACGCTGGCCGAGGAAATCTACCGGCAGTTGCATTGAGGCGGCGCGCCGGCTGCCCGCCGCGATCGGCGCGGGTCGGCCGGCACAACCAGCGCGACCGACGCCGGCGCGGAACGCAACCGGCCGGGCTCGCTTCGGGAAATGCTCAATTGATGTCGGAATCGGCGACAATCGCGGGATTGTCCCGTCTTCGACCTGCCGATTCCGCCTATGCCGATGAATATTCCGATCCTGCTGACCTGGCTGCGCGTTGCCATGATCCCGCTCGTGGTCGGCGTCTTCTATCTGCCCGACGCCTGGCTGTCGATGCCGGCGAAGAACCTGACGGCGGCGGTGTTCTTCATCGTGGCGGCGGCGACGGACTGGCTCGACGGATTCCTCGCCCGGCGCTGGAACCAGACGTCGTCGTTCGGCGCCTTCCTCGATCCGGTCGCGGACAAGCTGATGGTCGCGGCGGCGCTGCTGTCGCTGCTGGCGCTGGACCGCGTCAGCGATCTGATCGCGCTGGTGATCATCGGCCGCGAGATCACCATTTCGGCGCTGCGCGAATGGATGGCGCAGATCGGCGCGTCAAAGAGCGTTGCCGTCAACTTCCTGGGCAAGCTCAAGACCACGTTCCAGATGGTCGCGATCCCGCTGCTGCTGTTCGACGCGCCGCTGTTGGGCATCGACGCCGGCATGCTGGGCGGCTGGCTGATCTATGTCGCCGCGGTGCTGACCCTGTGGTCGATGTTCTATTACATGAAGCTGGCGTGGCCCCAGATCCGCGAGCGGAGCGCGGCCGCCGCCCGGGCCGCCGCGCAAAAGTGAGGATCAGTGCAAAAATATGCTTGACTTCATTGTCGGATGTTTGCATAATTTCGTTCTCGCTTCTGACGAAACAAAACGAACGAAGCGAGATGCAGCAAGAAGCGGTCTATATGCAGTGATTTAGCGCCGTTTTGCTGCATGTGCAGTACGCAGGACACTGCGGGAGTAGCTCAGTTGGTAGAGCGCAACCTTGCCAAGGTTGAGGTCGCGAGTTCGAGACTCGTCTCCCGCTCCAGAATTTTCTGGTCGATCCGGAAGCATGTTCCGGGTTCGCCGCAGCAGGTGTCATGCGGGAGTAGCTCAGTTGGTAGAGCGCAACCTTGCCAAGGTTGAGGTCGCGAGTTCGAGACTCGTCTCCCGCTCCAGTCCGAAAGGGAAGCAGCGCTTCCCTTTTTAGTTTGCGATGCTGCCGCATCGGTCTCCGGCACCCGGAAGCCACAGCGGCTACAATCCAGCATCCAGGTCACCCGGCGGGGTGGCAGAGTGGTTATGCAGCGGCCTGCAAAGCCGTGTACGCCGGTTCGATTCCGACCCCCGCCTCCATCGAATTCCTCCCTGCTGTCGTCACCGGTTCGCGGTTCCAGCCTCCGGTTCTTTCCTGCACCATGTATTTCTTGCGCCTTTTCGCGGCTTTAACGCGTGGCGCGCGTGATACATTACGTCTATCGCACTAGTCGTCGCCGATGCTGGACCATGCCGGCAACGTGCCTGGGCCTCGCGCCCCGGGCGCCGCTGCCGGTGGCGACGATTCCCATTCGGTTTCATTTCCGCAGATTGTCCGCCCGGGCGGCGCCGGCATCAGGCTCCGTCGATGGCGGCGTGTCCGCGTCGGATCGGGACCGGATCGCCGTTCGACTTCCCGGCGCTACGTCGGCCATCAGAAGGAAACCACCACGCATGCATCACGCTACTCCGCTCATCAGCACCATCGTCGGCGGCATTGTCCTGGCCTTTGTCCTCGGTGCGTTGGCGGGGCGATTGCGGTTGCCGCCGTTGATCGGCTACCTGTGCGCGGGCGTGGTGGTCGGGCCGCATACGCCGGGCTACACCGCCGACCAGGCGCTGGCGCCGGAACTGGCCGAGCTGGGCGTGATCCTGCTGATGTTCGGCGTGGGCCTGCATTTCTCGATCCGCGACCTGATGGCGGTGCGCAAGATCGCGATCCCCGGCGCGGTGGCGCAGATCGGCATCGCGACGCTGCTCGGCATGGGCGTCGCGTGGGGCTTCGGCTGGAGCTGGGGGCAGGGCTTGGTCTACGGGCTGGCGCTGTCGGTTGCCAGTACCGTGGTGCTGCTGAAGGCCTTGCAGGATCGCGACCTGGTCGACAGCGAGCAGGGCCGCATCGCGGTCGGCTGGCTGGTGGTCGAGGATCTGGCGATGGTGCTGGCGCTGGTGTTGCTGCCGGCGCTGTCGGGCCTGCTGGTGCCGGCCGGCGGCGGCGGTGAAGCCCCCGAGGCCAGCGTCACCGACATCCTGCTGACGGTGTCGCTGACGCTCGGCAAGGTCGCGGCCTTCGTCGCGGTGATGCTGGTGATCGGCCGCCGCTTCATTCCATGGATGCTCGAGCGCATCGTCTGGACCGGCAGCCGCGAGCTGTTCCGCCTCGGCGTGCTGGCGACCGCGCTGGGCGTGGCCTTCGGCGCCTATTCGTTGTTCGGCGTCTCGTTCGCGCTGGGCGCTTTCTTCGCCGGCATGGTGCTGGCCGAATCCGAATTCAGCCATCGCGCCGCCGAGGAGTCGCTGCCGCTGCGGGATGCCTTCGCGGTGCTGTTCTTCGTTTCGGTCGGCATGCTGTTCGACCCGATGGTGCTGGTGCGCGACCCGTGGGGCGTGCTGGCGACCGTATCGATCATCGTCGTCGGCAAGTCGCTGGCGGCGCTCGGCATCGTGCGGATGTTCGGCTATTCGAACCGGACCGGCATGACGATTGCCGCGAGCCTGGCGCAGATCGGCGAGTTCTCGTTCATTCTGGCGAGCCTCGGCGTGTTCCTGCAGATCCTGCCGGAGCGCGCGCAGAGCCTGATCCTCGCCGGCGCCTTGCTGTCCATCGTGCTCAATCCGCTGCTGTTCCGCTGGCTGGACCGCTACGTGGCGCGCCAGAGCGAGGCCGGCGAGGCGCAGGCGGCCTGACCGTCCAATCCGGGGCCGCGGCCCCGGATTGCGCTCTCATCCTTCCCGCTGTTCCAGTTCTTCCAGTTCTTCCAGTTCCAGCTGCGGCGCGGTCTGGCGCAGGTATTCGGTAAAGGCCAGCAGGCCTTGGGTCGGATACTTGTCCTGGTGGACGACCAGGTGCCAGGGCCGCACCAGCCGCGGCAGGCCACGGCGCAGCGCCACCAGTGCGCCGCGTTCGAGCTCGTCGCGCACCACATGCAGCGACAGGCAGCTGACGCCAAAGCCGCTCATCACCGCCCGCTTGATCGCTTCGGCGTTGCCGAGTTCGAGCGCGAAGCGCAGCGGTCCGAGGAGCGGGGCGAGCCGCTGCTCGACAATCTCGCGCGTCCCCGAGCCGCGCTCCCGTACCAGCCAGTCCGCCTCCCGCAACGCGTCCAGATCGCCATCGGCCCGTGCCAGCGGATGGCCGGCGCCCACGACCACCACCATCTCGTCGTCGCACCAGTGCACGCTGCTCAGCTCGGGCTCGTGGCAGGTCCCTTCGATCAGGCCGATATCGGCGTCCAGCCGCAACAGGTCCTGCAGCACGTCGTGGGTGTTGCCGATGCGCAGGTCCAGCGCGCAGGGCTGTTGCTGGGCCTGACGGAAGCCGGTCAGCAGCGCAGGCAGCAGATAACTGCCGATGGTGTTGCTGGCGGCAATCCGCAACTGCACGCCGGCGTCGGCGGCGAAGCGTTCCAGTTCGTGCGCCTGGTCCAGCAGCGACAGCGCGCGCGGGAAGAACTGGCGGCCGGTCTCGTTGATGGTCAACCGCTTGGCGACGCGGTCGAACAGGCGCCGGTCCAGTGCGCGTTCCAGGTCGGCCAGCGCGGCGCTGACCGCGGACTGCGACATCGCCACGGCCTCGGCGGCGGCGGTCGTGCTGCCGTGCTGCACTACGGCGACGAAGACGGCGAGCTGACGCAGCGTCAGCCGCAAGGGGCGATGTTGCATATCTATAAACCAGGTAAGAAATAACGATATTACCTGTTTTACAGATGAAGAGGCGGTAGTTACGCTGGCGTCATTCCTACACGACCGTGTCGTCCCTGCGCCATGCCGACCACCTCGATTCCTGCCGCCGCCCCCGCCACCGCCATTCCCTTGCGTTACCGACTGCTGACGCTTGCGCCGCTGGGCGCGATCGCGTGGCTCGCGCTGGTACTGTCCGGGCTGCCGGCGCTGTCGCAACTGGGTGTCAGCCCGCTGATGCTGGCGATGTGCGCCGGCATGGTCGCCTGCAATACCTTGCCGCGGCACTGGCTGGCGCCGCTGGCGCCCGGCATGCAGCTGGCCCGGCAGACGCTGCTGCGCCTGGGCGTGGCGCTGTACGGCCTGCGGCTGACCTTCGGCTCGATCGAGGCGCTCGGCGTGGGCGGGGTGGTGGCCCCGTTGCTGATGCTGGCCGCGACGCTGTGCGTCGGCGTCTGGGTCGGCACCCGCTGGCTGGGGCTGACACGCCGGGAAGCCGTGGTGGTCAGCGCCGGCAGCGCGGTCTGCGGCGCGGCGGCCGCGATTGCGGTGGCCTCGATCGCGCGTACCGACGACCGGCAGACTGCGGTCGCGGTGGCGACCGTGGTGCTGTTCGGCACCGTCGGCATGCTGTTGTATCCCTATCTGTACGAACTGGTGACCAACGTGTGGCACTGGCCGGTCGGCGAGCGCGCCTTCGGCATCTATACCGGCGCGACGCTGCACGAGGTCGCGCAGGTGATCGTCGCCGGCAAGGCGGTAGGCGAGACGGCCGGCGATGCCGCCGTGCTGGCCAAGATGGTTCGTGTGCTGGCGCTCGGCCCGCTGCTGCTGGTGCTGGCGCTGTGGCCGCGTGCCGAGGACCGCGCGCATGGCACGGATGCAGGCCCCCGCGGCGTCGATTGGGCCCGGATCCGCGCGGCGGTGCCCTGGTTCGCGCTGGGCTTCGTCTCCGTGCTGGCGATCAACTCCTTCGGTCTGGTGCCGAGCGAATGGAAGCCGGGCCTGGTTGCCTTCGACAACTGGCTGCTGGCCTGCGCGATGCTGGCGATCGGCCTGCATACCCGGATCGGCGACCTGCTGCGCGCGGGCCGCAAGCCGATGCTGCTGGCGGCGCTACTGTTTGTATTCCTGGTCGGCGCGGGCGCGCTGCTGTGCGCGGTGCTTCTCTGAGGAGGATGGAGAGAACGGAAGGAGGGCGGGCTGGCGGCGTGGGTGGTGCGGCCGACGGGACTCGAACCCGTAAGCCCGGAAGGGCGGCAGATTTTAAGTCTGCTGAGTCTACCAATTTCTCCACGGCCGCACGGCAAGCCCGGTATTGTGGGCGGTCGCCGCCCGGGACGCAAGCGCCGCATGATCGCTCCCGTACCCTTGCCGACAAGGATGTTACTGGCGGTAACAATGTAGAACTCGCCGTTGCACCTGTGATCCGGCGTAGGCCTAGAATACGGGTATCAAGATCAACCTTGCGAGGAGCAAGATCATGAAACGTTGGTTGCTCGCAGGGCTTGGCGTGCTGGCTGCGATGGCCTCGGGCGCCGCGATGGCCCGTGTCGACGTCGGCGTGGTGATCGGCGTGCCGGGCGTCGTGGTCGGCGGTCCTGCCTACTATCCCCCGCCGCCCGTGGTAGTTGCGCCCGCACCGGTCTATTACGGTCCGCCGCCGGTGGTGGTGCGGCCGGGTTACGGCTACTACGGCCCGCCGCCGCGCTACTATGGCCCGCCGCCCGCGCACTACTATGGCCCGCCGCGCTATTACGGCCATCCTGGCCGGCACTATCATGGCGGCCGGCATGGCCACTGGCATGGTGGCCACGGACATCGCCATCACGGCCACTAGATCGCCGAATCGGCGATCGGAATCCGAACCGAATCACAAGGGCCCTGCGGGGCCCTTTGCGTTTTTGGCATGGCTGTTTTGCCCGACAAAGGCGCCGCGCGTCATGGTCACCGAAGTGGTGCCGGCGCTATACTGCCGGCTCATTGTTTATCGATTCAGGAGAGTGGTATGCAGCAAAAGTCCGTGCTGACTGCGGAAGACGTGAAGAAGGTGATGGCCGCAGCCGAAGCCGAGGCCAAGGCCCATCACTGGGCCGTGTCGATCGCCATCGTCGATGACGGCGGCCACCTGCTGGCCCTGCAGCGGCTCGACGGCGCAGCGCCGATCTCCGCCTATATCGCGACCGAGAAGGCCCGCACCTCGTCGCTGGGCCGCCGCGAATCGAAGATCTACGAAGACATGATCAACAACGGCCGCAACTCGTTCATGACCGCGCCGGTGCTGCAAGGTATGCTGGAAGGCGGCGTGCCCATCATCGCCGGCGACCAGGTGGTCGGCGCGGTCGGCGTGTCGGGCGTCAAGTCCAGCGAGGATGCGCAGATCGGCCGTGCCGGCATCGCCGCGCTTGGCCTCTGATCGGGCGGCCTGCGCCTGATCGTCCTTCAACGGCCGCCGGCGGTTGCGGCGGCCGGGCTCGCTCCGTCCTGGAGCGGGTAGCCCGAAGCCGGGATGCCGACCCATGCGGCATGCCCCGGCGGGCGGCTTACTTCGTCAGAATCAGCTTCCCGTAGCGCGTCTTGCGCAGCGTGTAGACCTCGCCGTTATGCAGGATCGGCAGCGTGGTCGCGCCGCGCATCAGCGCTTCGAGCGGCACTGCCTCGGCCGCCGGTGCCGGGGCCGCATGAGCCGCCGCATGAGCGGCCGCAGTGGCGCCGCGATTGTCGCGCACCAGCGCTTCGAGGCGGGCCACCGCCGACTTGACCGTCGCCATCGCCGACGGCGCCGCGGCCTCGCGGCGCGCATTCGGCGCCGGATTCTGGTTCACCACCACGCGGCGCAGCGACAGGCGGCGGCGGGTGACTTCGCGCGGTTGCGTCAGCGGCAAGGCTAGGGTGCTCATCGATGGGGCTCCTGTTCGGGGATGGTCGGTTTCGCGGCACCAGGATCGGTGGCTGCCGTCGTTGTGTTGATATTAAATGAGAATCGTTATCATTACAACGACTCTGTGCATGATATCGGGCCGCACCATGCAACACTGCCAAAAAACGCATTTGGTTTCATTCGAAACACAAAAGAAAAAGCCCCACCGCACGGGTGGGGCTTGGGGAAAGCGGCGCGGCACTGCGCGCCGCTGGGGGTCTTATTGCTTCGGCTCCGTGATGAAGCCGATCTTGCCGAGACCGCCGTGCTGGGCGGCGGCCATCACTTCGGCCACACGCTCGTAACGCACGTCGCGGTCCGCGCGCAGATGCAGCTCGGGCTGCGGCTGCTGCTGCGCCGCCTGCGCGATATTGTTCTGCAGCGTCGCGTCGTCGATCTCCTGCTGGTTCCAGAACACCTTGCCGGCCGCGTCGATCGACAGGTTGATGTTCTGCGGCTTGGGATCGTTGGGCTGATTGGTCGCACGCGGCAGGTCGATCTTGACCGCGTGATTGATCACCGGGATGGTGATGATGAAGATGATCAGCAGCACGAGCATGACGTCGACCAGCGGCGTCATGTTGATCTCGCTCATCACTGCGTCATCGTCATCGTCGAGGGTACCGAATGCCATGATGACTTCCTTTCGAGCGGAGGGCGGTCCGCGTCAGTTCAGTTCTTGACCGCGAGACGCACCGCGTTGTCGTCGGCAGTGCGCGCGCCGGTCGGGCGCACGCGGGCGCCGGTGACGAAGTAGGCGTGCAGATCGTGGGCGAAGCGGTTCAGCTTCGAGATCACGGCCTTGTTGCCGCGCGTCAGCGCGTTGTAGCCGAGCACCGCGGGGATCGCCACCGCCAGGCCGAAGGCCGTCATGATCAGCGCCTCGCCGACCGGGCCGGCGACCTTGTCGATGGTCGGCACGCCGGAGGCGCCGATGCCGATCAGCGCGTGGTAGATGCCCCAGACGGTGCCGAACAGGCCGACGAACGGCGCGGTGGAGCCCACCGAGGCCAGGATCGCCAGGCCCGACTGCATGCGCGACACGGCGTCGTCGATCGCGCTCTTGAGCGAACGGGTCAGCCAGTCGGAAATATCCATCACGTCATGCAACTGCGGCTGGCTGGCGCGATGGTGCTGGGCCGCTTCCTTGCCGGTCAGCGCCAGCGTGCGGAACGGATTCGATTCGCTGCTGCCGAGCGTTTCGAGCGCGTGGTCGAAATCGTCCGAATGCCAGAAGCGCTTTTCCGCGCCCTGCGCCATTTTCTTCAGGCGGACCAGATCCCACGCCTTGGTGAGAATCACGATCCATGACGCCAGCGACATGACGAGCAGAATGATGGCGGTCGCACGCATGACGAAATCGCCTTGCGCCCACAGATGGCTGAGTCCGAGGTCCTGCATGATGGTTCCTGGTAAGTCGTAAATCGTATGGAGGGTTCAGTTCAAATCAGTTCAGCTCGAAAGCGATCGGCTGCTGCGCGGTGACCGCGATCGCACGGCCGTTTTCGACATAAGGCTTGCAGCGCATCCGCTGGACCGCGTCGATTGCCGCCTGGTCCAGTCGCGACGAACCGCTGGAGCTGACCACCGCGGTCTTGACGACCTTGCCGGTATCGTCGGTGGTCAGTCGCACCACGGTCTTGCCGGTCTCGCCCATCCGCCGCGACTGCGACGGGTAGGTCGGCTGCGGCGGCGTGCACTGGATCTCGCCGATGCCGACGGCGCGCGGACCGGTGGCGACCGGTGCCGGCTCGGGCGGCGGCGGAGGAGCGGGCGGGGCCGGCGGTGCGGGCGGCGCTTCGACCGCGGTCGGCGTCGGCGGCAGCGCGGGCGTCGGCTCGATCCGCGGTTCGGGCTTCGGTTGCGGCCTGGGCTGCGGCGTCGGCTTGGTGACCTTGACCTGCTTGGGCGGCGTCTCCGGCTTCGGTTGCGGCTTGGGCGGCTCCGGTGCCGGCTGCTGTGGCGGTTCCAGCGGAATGATACGGGCGATGATTTCGGGCGCGATCACCGCTTCGGTCATCTTGCGCGCGAGGCCACTCTGAATCAGATACAGCAGGCCGGCGTGGAAAAGCAGAACGGCAAGCGTGATCTTGAGGAAACGTTGATCGAACATGTGAGACAACAAATTTCGGCTAACCGGCGTTGCAGGCGCGGCCTTCCGCCCGAAGGCGGCATCGGTGTGTCGGGCGCGAGCGGCGCGGCGATTGGGCTGTTCCGAGGCTGTTCTGCAGCCGTTCCAGCAATCTATTTACGGCGAAACAGCACCAGCGAAATACCGCAACCAACCAGCAGGCTAATCAGCAGTTCCATGATAAACGCTCCTTCAAAGTCAAAGCCCGGGGGAGCGCCACTCTCTGGCAGCGTGTCAGCGCGTGAGTATAAACGATAATGATTCCTATTTGTCGGCCTTCTCGCCACTTGACCCTGCTGAAGGCCGGGTCGTTTGCCGGCCATGCCTGCGGGGTCGCCCCGACTAACCGCCCCCGGCAAAGCGAGCTAGCATACGAAAAAAGGGCCCGGTGAACTGGCAGGCAGCCGGCGCGACAAACGGTAGAAGCAGGCGAAACAGCAGGCGATCGCGGTCGATAACAGAGCACGCGGCAGGAACAGCGGCAAAGCAGGCCGAGAACCAAGCGAAAAAACGGCGAAGGAAGCGGCGGCGACGGTCCCCCGTCGCTCGTCCGGGACGAGGAGCCTTGCCCATGGATTTCACCCGCAGCATCGACGAGGACCGGCCGGCGCTGTTGCGCGCGGCCCCCGGGGCGGGCGCCACCACGGCGCTTGACTGGATGTGCGCCCAGTTCGCATTGCGCGTGGTCTGCGCGCTCGGGCCGCGTTTCAATCTGCGCAGCAATATCAACGACGTGCTGACGGTCAGCGCGCAGGAACTGGTCTGGCCCTATGGCGTGGTAATGCGCGTGCAGCGCTTTCTCGCCGCGCGCTGCGCCGACATGCCGGCCTGGCGCGGCGCCGGCCGGCTCGCTCCGGAGGAGTTTCTCGAGCGGCACGGCCAGTGGAACAGCGCCTTCGACGAGGGAGCGCTGTTCTATTACCTCGACGAGTACGTCAAGCACCATGCCAAGGACATGTTGACCGTGTTCGAGGTATCGGCCGCCGCGCTGGCCGCGCGGCTCGACGGCGAGCGCGTGCTGCTGGTCCGCAATATCGACATGCTCAGCCATGTGCTGGACCTGCCCGACCACGAGCGCAAGCTGTTGCTGTTCGCCGCGCTGGCCAAGTACAAGCGCGACCTGCGCGCCGTGATGGTCGACTGCAAGGTCGCGCACAGCCAGGAGGCGTTCCAGATCCTGGCCGGGCTGACCGGCGCCACCGCGGCCCAGGTCGCCGCCTCGCTGCGGCCGGGCTCGCGGCTGGAGACGCTGAACCTGATCGAGCAGCCGCTGCCCGAGAACAGCGTGACCGATCTGGGCGACCTGATGCGGCTGTCGGACCGGCTGCTGCATGTGCTGCTCGGCAACTACGCCGACGAGGCCGAGATGATGGCGGTGTTCACGCGGCCGGCCGCGCCGCCGACGCTGTCGAGCACGGATTATCCCCATGTCGAGAGCGATGCCCGCTACCTGACCGCGCTGCTGGCCAACGCCACGCGCCAGCATGCCGAGGGCGTCAACGTGCTGATCTACGGGCCGCCCGGCACCGGCAAGACCGAATTTGCGCGGCTGCTCGCGCGCGAGGCCGGCTGCGAGCTGTACGAGGTCGACTGCCTGGACCGCGACGGCAACAGCCTGTCGGGCAAGGACCGTTACCGCTCGCTGCAGGTGTCGCAGGCCTTCCTGCGCGGCCGCGCCAATACCGCGCTGCTGTTCGACGAGGTCGAGGACGTGTTCCCGGGCTCGGCGCGGGAGCTGATGAGCCTGTTCGGCCAGGAGGACACGCGCGGTTCGGTCAACGGCAAGGCCTGGGTCAACCAGACGCTCGAGCGCAATCCGGTGCCGGTGATCTGGATCTCCAATTCGATCCGGCAGATCGATCCCGCCTATCTGCGCCGCTTCCAGTTCCATCTGGAGCTGCGCATTCCGCCGCCACAGGTACGCGAGAACATCATCCGCAAGCATCTGGGCGGACTGGCGGTCAGCGATGGCTTTATCGCGTCGCTGGCGGCGCGCCGCACGCTGACGCCGGCGCAGGTGCAATCGGCTGCGCGCTTCGTCCAGCTGGCCCAGCCCGGCATCGGCGAGCCGGTCGAGACGCTGATCCTGCGCCAGCTGGAGCACGCCGACCGCGCGATGGGCCTGCGGCCGGAAGCGGAGACGCGGCCGGTGGTCACGCATTACCGGCTCGACCGGCTGAACCTGGAGACGCGCTATCGCGTCGAGCGCATCATCCAGGCGCTGCAGGCGCGGCGCCGCGGCACGCTGTGTTTCTACGGCCCGCCGGGCACCGGCAAGACGGCGCTGGCCGAACATATCGCCGCCGCGCTGGAGCTGCCGCTGATGATGCGGCGGGCCTCGGACCTGATGAGCAAGTACGTCGGCGAGACCGAGCAGCAGATCGCGGCGATGTTCGCGCGCGCCGAGGAAGACGGCGCGGTGCTGCTGCTCGACGAGGCCGACAGCTTCATGCAGAGCCGGCAGCAGGCGGTGCGCAATTACGAGGTGTCCGAGGTCAACGAGATGCTGCAGGGGATGGAGCGGTTCAACGGCATCTTCGTCTGCACCACCAATCTGTTCGACCGGCTCGACGAGGCCGCCTTGCGCCGCTTCTCGTTCAAGATCCGCTTCATGCCGCTGCTGCCGGCGCAGCGCGAATCGATGTTCGTCGACGAGGCGCTCGATGGCGATGCGTCCGCGCTCGACGAGGCGATGCGGCGCGAGCTGGCCGGGCTCGACGGGCTGACGCCGGGCGACTTTGCCACCGTCAAGCGGCAATGCGCGCTGCTGGGCGAGGCGCTGACGCCCGACGAATTCCTCGCGCAGCTGCGCCAGGAACATGCGGTCAAGCCGGAGGTCAGGGAGCGCCGTCAGGTCGGCTTCGTGCGCTAAGACAACAACGCCGGGCGGCGCCGCGCAAGGGGGCCGCAAGGAGGCGCGAGATCAGGGCGTGATCGGCGCCGGCTCGATCATCACCGTTTCCGCCGCGGCATCGACATGCAGCAGCGCCCGCGCCATCCGGCGCAGGTGTTCGGCATCGCTGGTGGTGCAGTAGCGCGCCACCGCGATCGGATTCGCGCCAGCGTCCACGCCGCTGCCGGCGTCGGCCGCCAACCCGTGCTCGGCCAGCTTGCGCTGCAGTTGCCGCGCGACCGCGACGCCGGTATCGATCAGCGTCATCCGCCCGCCGATCAGCTCGCGCACGGTTTCGCTGAGGAACGGATAGTGGGTGCAGCCGAGCACCAGCGTATCGGCGCCGGCTTCCAGCATCGGCGCGAGGCACGTCTGCAGCCGCTCGCGCACCAGCGGTCCGTCGACATCGCCCTGTTCGATGCGCGCGACCAGCCCGCCGCCGGGCTGGCAGACGAAGCGGCACTGGTCCTCCAGCGAATGCAGCAGCCGCGCGAACTTGTCGCTGGCCAGCGTATTGGCGGTGGCCAGCACGCCGACCACCTTGCTGCGGCTGGCCGCCACCGCGGGCTTCAGTCCCGGCTCGACGCCGACGATCGGCAAGGGCAGCCGCTCGCGCAGCGCCTGGATGCCGTGCGCGGTGGCCGTATTGCAGGCCACCACCAGCGCCTTGCAGCCCTGCGCAGCCAGCCATTCGCAGGCCTGCAGCGTGCGGGCCTGCACGAACGCCTGCGGCTTGTCGCCATAGGGCGCATAGCGCGAGTCGGCGAGATAGAGCAGGTTTTCGTGCGGCAGCAGCGCGCGCACCTCTCGCAGCACGGACAGGCCGCCGAGGCCGGAATCGAAGATGCCGATGGGGAAGGGGGACACGGGGGAGAGCTTGCTAAGGGGAATAGGGGGCGGTTGCCCTCTCCCCCGGCCCCTCTCCCGCAAGCGGGCGAGGGGAGCCAACCAATCGCGCCGGAGACTGCCCGGGGTGTGCTCCCTCTCCCGCTTGCGGGAGAGGGTTGGGGAGAGGGGCACGGGCGGCCGATGGTCGCGGGCGATGGCTATCGCCGCAGACTCACCGAACTCAGACCCTTAACCCGCCGCGACCGGAATCTTGCCGATCCTGGCCTGCCATTCCGCGGGGCCGGTCTTGTGCACCGACGTACCGCTGCTGTCGACCGCGACCGTCACCGGCATGTCCTTGACGTCGAACTCGTAGATCGCTTCCATGCCGAGGTCTTCGAACGCCAGCACCTTGGCGCCGCGGATCGCCTTCGACACCAGGTAGGCCGCGCCGCCGACCGCCATCAGGTAGGCCGACTTGTGCTTCTGGATCGATTCGATCGCCACCGGGCCGCGCTCGGCCTTGCCGATCATCGCGATCAGGCCGGTCTGCGACAGCATCGTCTCGGTGAACTTGTCCATCCGCGTGGCGGTGGTGGGGCCGGCCGGGCCGACCACTTCGTCGCGCACCGGATCGACCGGACCGACGTAGTAGATCACGCGGTTGGTGAAGTCGATCGGCAGCTTCTCGCCCTTGGCCAGCATGTCGGCGATGCGCTTGTGCGCGGCGTCGCGGCCGGTCAGCATCTTGCCGTTCAGCAGCAGCGTCTGGCCCGGCTTCCACGAGGCCACTTCCTCGGGCGTCAGCGTGTTCAGGTCGACGCGCTTCGAGGTTTCGGTGTTCGGTGCCCACTCGACCTTCGGCCACTGCGACAGGTCCGGCGCTTCCAGCCTGGCCGGGCCGCTGCCGTCCAGCGTGAAGTGCACGTGGCGGGTGGCGGCGCAGTTCGGGATCATCGCCACCGGCTTGGACGCGGCGTGCGTCGGGCAGGCCATGATCTTGACGTCCAGCACGGTGGCCAGGCCACCCAGGCCCTGCGCGCCGATGCCCAGCGCATTGACCTTCTCGTACAGCTCGACGCGCAGCTCCTCGATCCAGTCCTTCGGACCGCGGGCGATGATGTCCTGGATGTCGATCGACTCCATCAACGATTCCTTGGCCATCACCATCGCCTTCTCGGCGGTGCCGCCGATGCCGATGCCGAGCATGCCGGGCGGGCACCAGCCCGCGCCCATGGTCGGCACGGTCTTCAGCACCCAGTCGACGATCGAGTCGGACGGGTTCAGCATCACGAACTTGGACTTGTTCTCCGAGCCGCCGCCCTTGGCCGCGACCTGGATGTCCACCTTGTCGCCCGGCACGATCTCGTAGTGGATCACGGCCGGCGTGTTGTCCTTGGTGTTCTTGCGGCCGCCTTCGGGCGGGTTGACGATCGAGGCGCGCAGCACGTTGTCGGGGTGGGTGTAGCCCCGGCGCACGCCCTCGTTGATCATGTCGGTCAGGCCCATGGTGGCGCCGTCCCAGCGCACGTCCATGCCGACCTTGACGAAGACGGTCACGATGCCGGTGTCCTGGCAGATCGGGCGCTTGCCTTCGGCGCACATGCGGCTGTTGGTCAGAATCTGCGCGATCGCGTCCTTGGCCGCCGGACTTTGTTCCAGCTCGTAGGCACGGCCCAGGCTGGTGATGTAGTCCATCGGGTGGTAGTAGCTGATGTACTGCAGGGAGTCGGCGACGCTCTGGATCAGGTCTTCTTGCTTGATGACGGTCATGTCTTGTGGGGGAGGGCAGTCGGACAAAAGCGGACGAAAATTCCGCCCGAATCATACACCCCCTCGCCAGACGCGTCCCGGACGGAGGGCGGCTGCCTGCCGTTAAAAGTTGCGTTAATTCCACATCGTGCGCGAATATCGGACAAACGGTCGACGACCGCGGCGCAATAAAAAACCGCGGCGCCGGCCGCGGTTTTTGTTCAGTGCGCAGTTCGAGTTACAGCCCCCGATCCTGCAGCGCCGGATGCGAGTGCGTGATCATCTTGTCGACCCACGCCATCGCGATCGCCGAGAACAGGAAGGCGACGTGGATCACCACCTGCCACATGATTGTATGGGTGTCGCGCTGTCCCGCGTCGATGAAGGTCTTCAGCAGATGGATCGACGAGATGCCGATCAGCGCCATCGACAGCTTGACCTTCAGCACGCCGGCATTGACGTGGTCCAGCCATTCCGGCTCGTCCGGATGGTTGTCGATGCCCAGCCGCGAGACGAAGGTCTCGTAGCCGCCGACGATCACCATGATCAGCAGGTTCGAGATCATCACCACGTCGATCAGGCCCAGCACCACCAGCATGATCTTGTTCTCGTCGTACTCGGTGACGTGGGCCAGCAGATGCCAGACCTCCATCAGGAAGTGATAGACGTAGACGCCTTGCGCGACGATCAGGCCAAGGTACAGCGGCAGCTGCAGCCAGCGCGAGGCGAAGATCAGACGGGGAATCGGGCGCATCCGATGCGGCTCCGGCGATAAGTTCGATGCCATGGTGGTTGCGTTAGCTTTGCGTAAGGGGTTGTGTTGCTCGGTACGGAAAAGACGCGCCGGCCGACCGCCGATCATGCGGCGCGCCGGTCAGCGGCCGCGGGATTGTACCGTGGCGCCATGTCGGGACTCGACGCCGGCGGACTCGACGCTGGCGGACTCGACACGGGAGGGCTCCATGCCGCCGGCAACGCCTCCGCGGTCCCCGCGTGCGGCCGCCGCGCGCGCCAACTTGCCGGGCCAGCTCGCCAGTGCGATGCCCGCCAGCACGCAGACCAGCGCGACGCCGTGCGCCCAGCCCGGCGTTTCGCCGAGGAACACGATGCCGTACAGCGCCGCGGCGATCGGCAGCACCGAGGTGAACACGCCGGCCAGTTGCGCCGGCACATGGCGGATGCCCTTCATCCACAGCCAGAACGAGAACACGCTGGCGGACAGCGCGTACCACAGCACCATGGCCCACACGTGCAGCGGCACGGCGCTCGCATCGAAGTCGAGCACCGGCACCAGCCCCAGCGGCAGCATCAGCAGGCCGCCGATCAGATGCGTATAGGCGCAGATCTCGATCGCGGCCAGCGTCTGCGCCAGCCGCCTGGACAGGATCACGTAGATCGATTCGCAGACCACCGCGCCCATCACCATCAGGTTGCCGAGCAGCGCATCGCCGCTCGCGCCGCCTGGCTGGCCGCCGCGGGCGATATTGAGCACCGCGATGCCGACCACCGCCAGCAGCACCGCCAGCACGGTGCGGCGCGACAGCCGTTCGCGCAGCACCAGCCACGACAGGATCGCGACCGTTGCGGGAATCGTGCTGGTGATGACGCCGGCGGACATCGCGCTGGTCAGGCGCACGCCGCCGAGCATCAGCAGCGTGAACAGGAAGGTCCCGAAGAAGGCCTGCAGGAACAGGTTGAACCACTCGCGGCGGGACACGCGGCGCATCCGCGCGGGACGGTACCACGGCGACAGGCAGACGATGGCGATCACGAAGCGCAGCAGCGCGAACAGCAGGATCGGCACATGGGCGACGATCGCCTTGCCGAGGCCGACATTGCTGCCGACCAGCGCCATCGACGCGGCCAGCAGCAGGGCATTCAGGGGAACGGAAGGGGGCACGGGTTCGGTACTCGGTGGCACTTCGCGCGAGCGGGGCGATGACCGAGATCGCGCGGCATATTGGGCGAAAACGGGCTGCCAACGCGCTGCCAACGCGCTGCGAGCGGGCCGCAAGCCAGTCTCGATCGGCGCGGCAGCGCGCGCCATCGCACGCGCCGCGCGATTATAGCTATGCTAGCCTTAAGGCTTAGGCTTCACATGCGGACGCCGCGACCATCCCCGCGGCGCGCCCGCGCAGCCGGCATCATTGCTGCGTCGCAATGCGCCTTCGCCCTGAAAGCGGGGAGGGACGCGGAGGACGGAAAGGACAGGCAAGGACAGCGTCAGGTTGCAGTAAGCCGCGCAGCGTAGCGTTGCGGCAAAAGTATCGAAGCCATATCCGGCCTTTCAGGAGACGAGCTATGTCCGCCATCGAATCGGTGATGCAAGAGCATCGCGTATTCCCCCCACCCGAATCGTTCGCCAAGAGCGCCGCCATTTCCGGCATGGACGCCTACCGCGCGCTGTGCGAAGAGGCCGAGCGCGACTACGAAGGCTTCTGGGCGCGCCATGCCCGCGAGCAGCTGGTCTGGTCCAAGCCCTTCACCAAGGTGCTGGACGAGAGCAATGCGCCGTTCTACAAGTGGTTCGAGGACGGCCAATTGAACGCCTCGTACAACTGCCTGGAGCGCAATCTCGAGAACGGCAACGCCGACAAGGTCGCGATCGTGTTCGAGGCCGACGACGGCACGGTGAGCCGCGTCACCTATCGCGAGCTGCATGCGCGCGTGTGCCAGCTGGCCAATGGCCTGAAGGCGCTGGGCATCAGGAAGGGCGACCGCGTCGTCATCTACATGCCGATGTCGGTCGAGGGCGTCTGTGCGATGCAGGCGTGCGCCCGCATCGGCGCCACGCACTCGGTCGTGTTCGGCGGCTTCTCCGCCAAGTCGCTGCAGGAGCGGCTGGTCGACGTCGGCGCGGTGGCGCTGCTGACCGCCGACGAGCAGATGCGCGGCGGCAAGGCGCTGCCGCTGAAGGCGATCGCCGACGAGGCGCTGGCGCTGGGCGGCTGCGAGGCGGTCAAGCACGTGGTGGTCTATCGCCGCACCGGCGGCAAGGTCAACTGGGTCGAGGGGCGTGACCGCTGGCTCGACGAGGTCTGCGCCGGCCAGCCCGAAACCTGCGAGGCCGAGCCCGTCGATGCCGAGCATCCGCTGTTCGTGCTCTATACCTCGGGCTCGACCGGCAAGCCCAAGGGCGTGCAGCACAGCACCGGCGGCTACCTGCTGTGGGCCTTGATGACGATGAAATGGACCTTCGACATCAAGCCCGACGACCTGTACTGGTGTACCGCCGACATCGGCTGGGTCACCGGCCACACCTACATCGCCTATGGCCCGCTGGCGGCCGGCGCCACGCAGCTGATGTTCGAGGGCATCCCGACCTATCCGAACGCCGGCCGCTTCTGGGACATGATCGCGCGGCACAAGGTCAGCGTGTTCTACACCGCGCCGACCGCGATCCGTTCGCTGATCAAGGCCGCCGAGGCCGACCAGGCCGTGCATCCGAAGCAGTACGACCTGTCGAGCCTGCGCCTGCTCGGCACCGTCGGCGAGCCGATCAATCCGGAAGCCTGGATGTGGTACCACGAGAACATCGGCCGCGGCCGCTGCCCGATCGTCGATACCTTCTGGCAGACCGAGACCGGCGGCCACATGATCACGCCGCTGCCGGGCGCGACGCCGCTGGTGCCGGGCTCGTGCACGTTGCCGCTGCCGGGCATCATGGCCGCGGTGGTCGACGAGACCGGGCAGGACGTGCCCAACGGCAGCGGCGGCATCCTGGTGGTCAAGCGTCCGTGGCCGGCGATGATCCGCACCATCTGGGGCGATCCGGAGCGCTTCAAGAAGAGCTACTTCCCGGCCGAACTGGGCGGCAAGCTCTATCTGGCCGGCGACGGCGCGGTGCGCGACAAGGAAACCGGCTACTTCACGATCATGGGCCGCATCGACGACGTGCTGAACGTGTCGGGCCACCGCATGGGCACGATGGAGATCGAGTCGGCGCTGGTCGCCAACCCGATCGTCGCCGAGGCCGCCGTGGTCGGCCGTCCCGATGACACCACCGGCGAGGCGATCTGCGCGTTCGTGGTGCTCAAGCGCGCGCGTCCGACCGACGACGAGGCAGCGCAGATCGCCAACGAGCTGCGCAACTGGGTCGCCAAGGAGATCGGGCCGATCGCCAAGCCGAAGGACATCCGCTTCGGCGACAACCTGCCGAAGACGCGCTCGGGCAAGATCATGCGCCGCCTGCTGCGTTCGCTGGCCAAGAACGAGGAGATCACGCAGGACACCTCCACGCTGGAGAATCCCGCGATCCTCGAACAGCTGCGGCAGGCCAAGTAAGACCGGCCGCGCGAAGCGGGCGCCGCGATCACGGCGCCCGCTTCGCATTTGGCTGCC
The DNA here is from genome assembly GCF_053903255.1 of Cupriavidus sp. JZ107. Taxonomy (NCBI): domain Bacteria; kingdom Pseudomonadati; phylum Pseudomonadota; class Betaproteobacteria; order Burkholderiales; family Burkholderiaceae; genus Cupriavidus; species Cupriavidus sp. JZ107. Next base: position 1,136,386 of record NZ_CP096481.1, read on the forward strand.
GCCGCCTTCTTCCTCTCCGTCCCGCCCACCCCACGCCCATGGCCCAGGCCCAGTCGCGCTTTCGCCGCCGGCTGCTGCTGTACTACGGCCTGTTCACGCTCGGACTGTTCGGCTTCATCGGCATGATGGGGCTGCTCGAGCGTTCCAACGCCGACGCGCTGTGGCTCGGCTACGTCTTCCTGTTCATCACCATCGCGATCTATGCCTGCATCGGGCTGATCTGCCGCACCGCCGACCTGCACGAATACTACGTCGCGGGCCGGCGCGTGCCCGCGATGTTCAACGGCATGGCGATCGCCGCCGACTGGATGAGCGCCGCGTCCTTCATCGGCCTCGCCGGCATCCTGTTCGCCTCCGGCTACGAGGGGCTGGCCTATGTGATGGGCTGGACCGGCGGCTATTGCCTGGTGGCCTTCCTGCTGGCGCCGTATCTGCGCAAGTACGGCGGCTATACGATTCCGGATTTCCTCGCCGCGCGCTACGGTAACGGCAAGCCGGGCGGCAACCTGCCGGTGCGCGGCATCGCGGTGCTGGCCGCCTCGCTGTGTTCCTTCGTCTATCTGGTCGCGCAGATCCAGGGCGTCGGGCTGGTGGTCACGCGCTTCATCGGCGTGGACTTTGCCGTCGGCGTGTTCTTCGGCCTGGCCGGCATCCTGGTCTGCTCGTTCCTCGGCGGCATGCGCGCGGTGACCTGGACCCAGGTCGCGCAGTACATCGTGATGATCGTGGCCTTCCTGGTCACGGTGTCGATGATCGCGTGGAAGCATCATGGCGAGGCGGTGCCGCAGCTGGGCTACGGCACGGTGCTGACCGATGTCGGGCAGCGTGAACGCGAGCTGCTGCGCGATCCGGCCGAGCTCGCGGTGCGCGAACACTACCGGCAGCAGGCGATCGAGCTGCAGGAGCGCATCGCGCGGCTGCCGCAGTCGTTCGACGAGGTGCGCGACGGGCTCAATGCGCGGCTGCTCGAGCTGCGCGCCCGCAACGCGCCGCTGCGCGAGATCAAGGCGGTCGAGCGCGAGCGCGCCGACTATCCGCTGGACCCGGCCGCCGCCCTGCAGCAATGGACCCAGCAGCGCGAGGAAGCGCTCGCACGCAGCCAGCCGCCGGTGCCGGCCACCGAGCCCTATCCCTCGCCGTCGGAAGCGGAGCGCAAGACCGACCGCCTGAACTTCGTGCTGCTGACCTTCTGCCTGATGCTCGGCACCGCGAGCCTGCCGCACATCCTCACGCGGCTCTACACCACGCCGTCGGTCAAGGAGAGCCGCAATTCGGTGGCCTGGGCGGTGTTCTTCATCGCGTTGCTGTACGTCAGCGCGCCCACGCTGGCGGCGCTGGTCAAGTACGAGTTCCTGCACCATCTGGTGGGCACGCCCTATACCGATCTGCCGGCCTGGGTCACGCAATGGCGGCGCATCGATCCGCCGGTGTTCGGCATTCGCGATGTCAATGGCGACGGCATCGTGCAGTGGGCCGAGGTGATGATCCAGCCCGACATGATCGTGCTGGCCGCGCCGGAGATCGCCGGGCTGCCGTATGTGATCTCGGGCCTGGTCGCCGCCGGCGCGCTGGCCGCGGCGCTGTCGACCGCCGACGGGCTGCTGCTGACGATCGCCAACGCGCTGTCGCACGACGTCTTCTATCACATGGTCGACCGCGGCGCGAGCCAGCAGCGGCGCGTGACCACCGCCAAGATCCTGCTGCTCGGCGTCGCCCTGTTCGCGGCCTACGTGACCTCGCTGCGGCCGGGCAACATCCTGTTCCTGGTCGGCGCCGCGTTCTCGCTGGCCGCGTCGAGCTTCTTCCCGGTGCTGGTGCTGGCGATCTTCTGGAAGCGCACCACCGCGGCCGGCGCGTTCGCCGGCATGCTGGCCGGGCTGTCGGTGTCGATCTACTACATCTTCGTCAACTACCCGTTCTTCACGCGGATGACCGGCATCTTCGGCGACCGCTGGTTCGGCGTCGATCCGATCGCGTCGGGCGCGTTCGGCGTGCCGGCCGGGTTTGCGGTCGCGATCGTGGTCAGCCTGCTGACGCGGCGCAATGCGCCGGTGATCGACCGGCTGGTCACCTATCTGCGCAAGGGCTAGTCGAGCGGGGCTGATGCGCAAGGGCTAGCGTTCGCGCAGCGCTTCCGCCGCGCGGTTCAGCGGCTTGACAAGGTAGTCCATCACGGTGCGGCGGCCGGTGCGGATCTCCGCGGTCGCCACCATGCCCGGCAGGATCGGATGGCGCTTGCCGTCCTTCGTCTCCAGGAACGCATGCTGGGTCAGCACATAGACGCGGTAGTAGTAGATGCGCCGGTCGACCTGATCCTCGATGGTGTCCGGCGAGATCCGATCCACCCTGGCCGGCAGCGTGCCGTAGATCGATGGCTCGAACGCGGTGATCTTGACCGTCGCCTCCTGGTTCGGATGGATGAAGGCGATGTCGCGCGGCGACAGCCGTGCCTCGATCAGCAACTGGTCGCCCAGCGGCACGATCTCCATCAGCACACCGCCTGGCGTGATCACGCCGCCGATCGTCGAGACGCGAATGTCCTTGACGATGCCGCGCGCGGGCGAGGTGATCGCGGTGCGGCGCAGCTGGTCGGCGCGTCCCTCGCGCACCTTCAGCAGCGGGCCCAGGTCCGCCATCGTCTTCGCGTAATCGGCCTTCAGCGCGACGTAGTACTCGCTCTGCGTCGAATCGAGCTTGGTGGCGAACTCGGCCACCTTCTGCCGCAGCCGCAGGATCTCGACCTCGTTGGTGGCGCCGGTGCGCAGCAGCGGCAGCGCGATCTGCAGCTCCTGCTCGGCCAGGCGCAGCTGCTGGCGCAGATTGCCGAGGTTCTCGCGGAAGGCCCGGCGGTTGGCGACGAATAGCTGCCGCTCGCGTTCGACCACCGCGGTATCGCGCGCCAGTTCGGCCGGGAAGTTGACCGAGTCGGCGTCGTTCATCTCCGCATGCAGCCGCGCGGCGCGCGCCTGCAGCGCGGCGATCCGTTCCAGCGTCTCCTCCATCGACGAGCGGGCCTGCACCGGGTCCAGCGTGGCGAGCTGCTGGCCGGCCTCGACCACATCGCCCTCGCGCACCGCCAGCTCGGCCAGGATGCCGCCCTCCAGGCTCTGGATGATCTGGCCCTTGGAGGCGGGCGTGACCTTGCCTTCGCCGACCGCGACTTCGTCCAGGCTGGCGAAGGCCGACCACAGCAGGAAGGCCGCGATCGCGCCGATGCCCAGCCACAGCAGCAGGCGCGCGCCGCCGGCGCCGTCTTCGAATCGTGCACGCATCGAGATCTTGTCCATGGCGCTACTCCGCGGCCGTTGCCTGGGCGGGCGCCGCCGGCTTGGCCGGCGTTTGCGCTGCCGCCGTTCGTGGCACCGCCGTGCGCTTGAGCTGGGCCAGCACCTCGTCCTTCGGCCCGTCGCGGACGACGCGCCCGCGCTCGAGGACAACGATGCGGTCGACCAGCGCCAGCACCGGATAGCGGTGTGTGGCGACGATCAGCGTGCGCCGGCCCAGCCATTGGCGCATCCGTTCGATCACCGCCAGTTCGGTACCCTCGTCCAGCGACGCGGTGGGCTCGTCCAGCAGCAGCACCTGCGGGTCGCGCAGGAAGGTGCGGGCCAGCACCAGCACCTGCTTCTGGCCGCCGGACAGGCCGAGCCCGTTCTCGCGGATGCGCAGGTCCAGCCCGTGCGGCTGGTTCAGCAGCAGCTGGTCGGCGCAGGCAAGCCGCAGCGCGCGCAGCAGCTGCTCGTCGGTAGCGAGCGGATTGGCGATCAGCAGGTTGTCGCGCAGCGTGCCGTAGAAGGGGCTCGATTCCTGCAGCACGCTGCCAATGTCGCGGCGGATGTCGGCGACGTCGATCAGCTCCATCGGCGTGTCGTCCAGCACGATGCGGCCCTGCGTCGGCGAAGCCAGCCCGCCGGCGAGCCGCAGCAGCGTCGACTTGCCGGCGCCGACGCGCCCCAGGATCGCGATGCGTTCGCCCGGCGCGATGCGCAGCTGCGGAACCGTCAGCACCGGCTTTTCCTGCGGGTCGAAGCCGAAGGCCACGTTCTCGAAGCGATAGCCGCCCCGCAGCACCGGCTTGTGATAGGTGTCCCTGTCGGGATCGTGGTCCACCGGCAGCCGCAGCAGCTCGTCCAGCGCCTTCTTGCCGACGCGCGCGTTCTGGATGCGGCCCAGCACCGCGGGGATCTGCGCCAGCGGCGCGATGGTCCGGCTGGTGAGGATCGAGCAGGCCAGCACCGCGCCGAATGACAGGTTGCCGTCGAGGATGCCGTAGACGCCGGCGATCACCACGCCGACATAGGCGATCTGCTGCACCGTCTGCGACACGTTGACCAGCAGTCCGGCGATGAAGCGCTGCTTCAGCCCGATCTCGCCGTTGACGTGGTTGGCGTGGTCCCACAGCCCGCGGAAGCGCGGCTCGGCCTGCAGCGACTTGATGTCCTCGGCGCGGTAGATCGACTCCATCAGGATCGCATTGCGCAGCGCGGCCTCGGCCATTCCCTCGCGCGACAGCCGGGCCAGCGGGATCTGCGCCAGCAACCCCGGCAGGATCAGCAGCGGGATCGCCGCCAGCGGAATCGCCACCAGCCAGCCGCCCAGTACCCAGATGATGAACAGGAAGGCCGCGACGAAGGGCAGGTCGATCAGCACGCCAAGCGTGCTCGAGGTCAACAGCTCGCGCAGCTGTTCGAGATCGCGCAGCTGCGCGATCAGCGTGCCGGGAGAGCGCGGCCGCGCATCGTTGCGGATATCGAGCACGCGGGCAAAGAACATCGCCGACAGCTTGATGTCGACGCGCTTGCCGAAATGGTCGGTGATCGAGACGCGCGCGGTCCGGATCAGCAGTTCGAGCGCCAGCGCGAGCGCCACGCCCGAGGCCAGCACCCACAGCGTATGCAGCGAGCGCGCCGGCACCACGCGGTCCCACACCTGCATCGCGAACAGCGAGGTACCCACCGCCAGCAGATTGCCGAACAGCGAGCCCAGGCCCAGGTCGAGCATCGTGCGCCAGTGCGCGGTGAAGATGCCGGTCAGCCACGAGTCCGGCGCCGCGCGCAGATACGCGTCGAGCCGGTCGCCGCGCCGGGTGGTGCGCGCCTGCACCAGCAGCATGCGGCCGCTCGTTTCGCACGCCAGCGCATCGAGCGTCAGGCTGCGCTCGACCGGCTTGCCGTCCAGCGGCAGCAGCAGCGTGGCCACGCCGTTGGCGACGGCGATCACCATGCCGACCGAGCTGGTGTTGCCCTGGCCCAGCGGCACCAGCACCGGCAGCATCACCGGCGACAGCGACGCCGGCGGCAGCGCGACGAATTGCGCGGACAGGCCGGCGGATGCGGCCAGTTCGACGATGGCGGTCTCGCGCTGCGCCTCGTCGCGCCCGCTCCACGCCGCGGCATTGCGCAGCTGCTCGGGCGAGGCCTGCACGTTGAGCTGCCGCGCGGCGAGCAGCATCGCATCGATCCATGGCTGCAGCGTCGCCTGTGCCTCGGGTTCGGCCTGGCGCTGAGCCTGGGCCTGCCGCGGGGGCGTTTGCGGGGACTGCCCGGCGGCCTGCGCCAGCGCGCTCAACGCAGTGGGGTCATTCATCGCGTGCGCCTTCCTGCTGCCGCAGCAGCTCCACGAACTTGCCGACCGCGGCATACGCCTTGATGCGGGCGCGGATGCCGTCGGCCATGGCGTTGATCCATTCTTCCTCGGCGAGGAAGATCTCGCGGTCGCGCGTGATCACCTCGGTCAGCGAGCGCTTGTTCAGCATGTATTCCTGCCAGTACAGATTGCGCGAGGAGCGCGACAGCTCGATCACGTTGCGGTAGCTGGCCAGCCGCGCGGCCGCGCCTTCCGCCTCGGTCTGCGCCGCATACAGCGCGGTGCGCGTGCGCAGCCGCTGGTTCTCCAGCGCATCGGCGGCGGCGCGCTCCTGCGCCTGCGCCGCGGCGATGCGGTGCTGCGCGAGCCGGCCCAGCGAGAAGTCGCCGCGGATCGACAGGCCGACCCAGGTATCGTCATTGGCGTTGGCGCGCCCGGTCGACAGAGAACGGCTGACGCCGACGCTGACCGACGGGTAGCGCTCGGCCTTCGCCAGGTCGACATTGGCCGCGGCGGCATCGACGGCGGCGCGTGCCGCCTGCACCGACGGCGTGTCGTCGATCTGGTCGTCGCGGCCGCCGCCGCCTTCGCGCGTGATCCGCTCGATCACGCCACTGGTATTGGCCAGGTCTGCCACCTGTTGCGGACGCGCGCCGATCAGCTCGGCCAGCCTGGTGGCGGCGACGTCGAAGCGGTTGCGCGCCTTCAGCACTTCGGCATTGGCACGCAGCGTGGACACCTCGGCCAGGTCGCGGTCGGACGACACCGACAGGCCGGCGCGCACGCGTTCGCCGATGCGCGCGCGCGTCTCGTTCATCGATTCGACCTGCCGCTGCGCGGCCGCGATCACGGCCTGGCTGGCGGCCAGTTCGACAAAGGTATCGGCGGTATTGGCCGCCACCGTCTCGACGGTATCGGCGAGCTGATGCTGGCTCTTGCCGAGATTGGCGTCGGCCGCCGAGACCTTGCTGCGGGTGCGGCCGAAGTCGTAGAGCAACTGGCTGGCGCCGACCGAGGCGCGCGAGCCGAGGTCGTTGCCGCCGCTGCCGAAGCTGCCGCCGTAGCCGGGCTGCACGCCGTATTCGATCTTCGGGTACCAGGCGGCCTTGGCGACCGAGATCTCGGAAAGGTTCTGCGTGACCACGGCGTTCGCCCGGCTGATGTCGGGATGGCGCGCGATCGCGATGCCGACCGCGTTGCGCAGCGTCAGACCGTCGAGGGCGATGCGCTGCGGCGTGGAGGGGCTCGGCATGCCGGCGGAGGCCGCCGACGGCGCCGGCGTCGTGGAAGCGGTGTAGGGCGCCGCCGATGCCGGCCCTGGGCAGGGCAGGACCAGCATCGCCAGCGCGGCAAAGGCGGACAGCGTCGCCGATACCGGCGGGGTACGCAGCGTGTCCCCGGCACGATGCCGGGAATGGAGCGGGCGCTGCCGGGTCCGCGCTCCGTTGGCAAGGAGGGCCACGATGGATCTCAACGATGTCGGTTTCACGAAATCACCACGGTCCGCGGTGAAGGCTTTGACATGTGGCCACGCATCGGTCGCGAGGCAGCGTCGCGGCCGACGGGGTAGTGCAGGGCGGGTCGATGCGGTGGGGCGCGTCTCCTGGTGGTCGGCTCGATGACGGGTCGGTGACGGGATCGATGGAAAGGGTCCGGCGAAGCGGGCGGCGGAACGGGGAGACCGCCGCCCGCCTCGCTCAGACCAGAACCTGACGATTGGCCAGCAGCGTCTCCAGATCGGTATTGACGTTGTTCAGCGTGACCAGCGCTTCCGAGCCGAAGGCGGCCCCGGTGCCGTCGCGGTCGATATGGATCACCGTATTCGTGCCGTCGGTGGTCACGCTCAGGTAGTCGCCAATGTTGTCGCCGGCATCGATCGTCGCCACGCCGTCGACGTAGTGCGCCGGACCGTCGCCATCGCCGGTGTAGCCGACCAGCAGGCTCGACAGGTCGATCACGTCGGAGCCGGCTTGTCCGGGCGCCGTCCCCACCGTGAAGTCGGTGATGATGTCGCTGCCGTTGCCGCCGGTACCGTCGTTGCTGACGACCTCGTACAGGAACACATCGCTGCCGGTGCCGCCCGTCATCGTGTCGTTGCCGGCGCCGCCGATCAGCAGGTCGTTGCCGTTGCCGCCGATCAGCGTGTCGTTGCCCGCGCCGCCGCGCAGCAGGTCGTTGCCGTCGCCGCCATCGAGCGTGTCGTCTCCGGCGTAGCCGTACAGCCGGTCGCTGCCGCTGGTGCCGGTACGCGTATCGGCCCCCGACGTGCCTTCGACGATGGCGCTCGACTGGCTCGAGCCCAGCAGGCCGGCGAGTACCTCGGCGCTTGCCAGCTGGCTGGCGCTGGCGGTATCGGTCAGCCCCGTGGTGTCGGTCGCGGTGATCGTGAAATTCGACAGCAGGTCCAGGCTGACGCCCAGCAGGCCGCCTTCGATCGTCACCGAGCCGAGCAGCTCGTTGAGCCGCAGCGTATCGATCGGCCCGCCGTCGGCGGAAGTGATCGTCAGCGTCGACAGTGCCCCGATCACGCCCAGGATGCCCGGGTCGTGCAGCGGAACCACGTTGATGCCCAGCTCCGCGGCAAGCTCAGCGTTGTATCCGAGGCGCTGCAGCGGCAGGCCGATCAGGCCGCCGTAGCGCAGCACCACCTGCTGGATGTTGTTGTTGTAGTCGCTCGCGCCGAACACCTGCTGCGAACTCAGGTCGATCAGCCCCAGCACGTTGGCGTCGACGATGCCCAGCAGCCCGCCCGATTCCTGCGCGGAGACTTCCGGCGCGACGTCGGTCTCGATGGTGAAGTCCTGCGTGGTGCTGCTGCCGATATTGCCGGCGGCATCGATGACCCGGACCGCCACCGAGTGGTTACCGTCGGCGAACTGATGATTGCTTGCCGACCACGACCACGTGGTGCCGTTGACGCTCGCCTGCGTCCAGGTATTGCCGCCGTCGTAGCTGACCTCGACCCGGTCGCCGGCAGCGAGCGGCGCGCTCAGCGTCCCGCTGAAGGTCGGCGTGGTATCGCCGGTGATCCAGTCTCCCGCGGTGCCGGTGTCGTCGGTGACGCCAGCGATGGCCACCGTGGCGGCGGGCGCCGCGGTATCGACGGTCAGGGTGAACGCCGCGCTGGCGGGGCTGGCATTGCCGGCCGCATCGGTCGCGGTGGCGGTCAGCGCATAGCTGCCGTCGGTCAGCGGGGTGGTCGGCGTGAAGGTCCAGTTGCCGGTGCCATCGGCGGTGACGGTCCCCAGCAGCGTGGTGCCGTTGAAGATCCGGACCGTGCTGTTGGCCTCGGCCGTACCGGCGATCGTCGGCGTGCTGTCGTTGGTGCTGCCGCCCGAAGTCAGCGGGCCGCTGACCGGGTCCACATCGTCGGTGACGCTGGCAATCGTCGGGATGGCAGGAACGGCCGCGTCGATGGTCGCGGTCGCCGGCGCGCTGACGTTGCCCGCGGCGTCGGTCGCCGTGACCGCGATGGCGGTGCCGTCGGCCAGCGGCGTCGCCGGCGAGTAGGTCCAGTTGCCGCTGCCGTCGGCGCTGACCGTGGCGTCCGCCGTGCCGTCGCCATCGGTATCGATGCCGATGGTGCTGTTGGCCTCCGCCGTGCCGGCGATGGTGTTGCCGGTGAACTGCGTGATCAGCGGCACGCCGGGCGCCGCCGTGTCGACCGTCAGGTTGAACACCGCGCTGGCGGCCCCGGCATTGCCGTCGCCATCGGTTGCGGTGGCGGTCAGCACGTAGCTGCCGTCCGCCAGCGGCGTGGTCGGCGTGAACGTCCAGTTGCCGGTGGCGTCGGCGGTCACGCTGCCGAGCAGCGTGGTGCCGTTGAAGATCTGCACCGTGCTGTTGGCCTCGGCCGTGCCCGCGATCGTCGGCGTGGTGTCGTTGGTGCTGCCGCCCGAGGTCAGCGGACCGCTGGCCGGATCGGCGTCGTCGGTCACCGTGGTGATCAGCGGCGCGTTCGGCGCCGTGGCATCGACGATGTCGGTGGCCGGTGCGCTGGTATTGCCGGCCGCGTCGCTGGCGGTGACGCTGATGGCCGTGCCATCGGCCAGCGGCGTCGCAGGCGAGTAGCTCCAGTTGCCATCGGCATCCGCGCTCACGGTGGCGTCGGCGGTGCCGTCGCCATTGGTGTCGATCGCGATGGTGCTGTTGGCGTCCGCGGTGCCGGCGATCGTCGTGCCGCTGGCCTGGGTGATCTGCGGTACGGCCGGCGGGGCGGTATCGACGGTGAAATCGAATGGCGTGCTGGCCGGGCCGGTGTTGCCGGCGGTGTCGGTGGCAACCGCGGTCAGCGCGTAGTTGCCGTCGGTCAGCGGCGTGGTCGGCGTGAAGGACCAGTTGCCGGTGCCATCCGCGGTCGCGGTGCCGAGCAGCGTGGCGCCGTTGAAGATCTGCACGGTGCTGTTCGCTTCCGCGGTACCGGCGATCGTCGGCGTGGTGTCGTTGGTGCTGCCGCCCGATGCCACCGGGCCGGTGACCGTGCCGGTATCGTCGGTGACGCTGTCGATTGCCGGCGCGGCCGGCGGCGTGCCGTCGATCGTCACCGTATCGGGCGTGCTGACATTGCCGGCGGCATCGACGGCAGTAACCGTGACGACGGTGCCGTCGGGGAGCGGCGTGGTCGGCGTGTAGGTCCAGTTGCCGCTGCCGTCGGCGGTGACGGTCGCCTCGGGCGTGCCGTCGCCGTCGGTGTCGATCTGCACGGTGCTGTTGGCTTCCGCGGTGCCGGTCAGCGTGGTGCCGTTGCTGTCGTCGACCGACGGCTGGGCCGGCGGGGCGGTGTCCAGCGTGAAGTCGAACGCCGCGCTGGCCGGGCCGGTATTGCCGGCCGCGTCGGTCGCGGTGGCCGTCAGCGAGTAGCTGCCGTCGGTCAGCGGCGTGGTCGGCGTGAAGGTCCAGGCGCCGGTGCCGTCGGCGGTGACGGTGCCCAGCAGCGTGGTGCCGTTGAAGATCTGTACCGTGCTGTTCGCTTCGGCGGTGCCGGCGATCGTCGGGGTGCTGTCATTGGTGCTGTCCCCGGAAGTCAGCGGCGCCGAGACCGGACCGGCGTCGTCGACCACCGTGTCGATCGAAGGCGCGGTTGGCGCCGCGGCGTCGACCGTCTCAGTGGCCGGCGCGCTGGTGTTGCCGGCGGCATCGGTCGCCGTAACGGTGACGACGGTGCCGTCGGGCAGCGGCGTGGCCGGCGTGTAGCTCCAGTTGCCGCTGCCATCGGCCGTGACGGTGGCATCGGACGTGCCGTCGCCATTGGTGTCGATATTGACCGTGCTGTCCGCTTCGGCCGTGCCCTGCAGAACCGTGCCGTTGGTCGGGTCGATGGTCGGCAGTGCGGGCGGCGCGGCATCGACGGTTTCGGTCGCCGGCGCGCTGGTGTTGCCCGCTGCGTCCGTCGCGGTGACGCTGACCACGGTGCCGTCGGCCAGCGGCGTGGCCGGCGTGTAGGTCCAGTTGCCCGCGCCATCGGCCGTGACCGTGGCGTCGGCCGTGCCGTCGCCGTTGGTGTCGATCCGGACAGTGCTGTCGGCCTCGGCGGTGCCCTGGAGCACCGTGCCGTTGGTCGGATCGATGGTCGGCACGGCGGGCGGCGCCGCGTCGACCGTCTCGTCGGCCGGCGCGCTGACGTTGCCCGCGGCGTCCGTTGCGGTGACGCTGACCACGGTGCCGTCGGCCAGCGGTACGCCCGGCGTAAAGCTCCAGTTGCCCTGGCCATCGGCCGTCACGGTGCCGTCGGCAGTGCCGTCGCCATTGGTATCGATCGCGATGGTGCTGTATGCCTCCGCGGTGCCGATGATCGTGGTGCCATTGGCCTGCGCGATGACCGGTACGGCAGGGGCGGCAGTATCGAGCGTGAAGTCGAATGCGGTGCTGGCCAGGCTGGTGTTGCCGGCGGCGTCGGTGGCAACGGCCGTCAGCGAATAGCCGCCGTCGGCCAGCGGCGTGGTCGGCGTGAAGGTCCAGTTGCCGCTGCCGTCGGCGGTGACCGTGCCGAGCAGCGCGGTGCCGTTGAAGATCTGCACGGTGCTGTTGGCTTCCGCGGTGCCGGCGATGGTCGGCGTGGCGTCGTTGGTGCTGCCGCCCGAGGTCAGCGGGCCGCTGGCCGGGTCCACGTCGTCGGTGACGCTGCCGATCGACGGTGCCGTCGGCGCGACGGAGTCGATGGTGGCGGTGACGGGCCCGCTGCTGTTGCCGGCGGCATCGAGGGCGGTCACGCTGACGGTGGTGCCGTCGGCCAGCGGCGTGGCGGGGGTATAGCTCCAGTTGCCGCCGCCATCGGCGGTGACCGTGGCATCGGGCGTGCCGTCGCCGTTCAGGTCGATCGCAATGGTGCTGCCGGCTTCGGCCGTGCCGGCCAGTGTGGTGCCGGTGGCCTGCGTGATGGCCGGGGCGGCAGGAGCGGCGGTATCGACGGTGAGGACGAAGGCGGTTCCCGGTCCGCTGACATTGCCGACCGCATCGGTCGCCGTCGCCGTCAACGAATAGCTGCCGTCGGCCAGCGGCGTGCTCGGCGTGAAGGTCCAGTTGCCGCTGCCGTCGGCGGTCACGGTGCCGAGCAGCGTGGCGCCGTTGAAGATCTGCACGGTGCTGTTCGCTTCCGCGGTACCGGTGATCGTCGGCGTGGTGTCGTTGGTGCTGCCGCCCGAGGTCAGCGGACCGCTGACCGGGTCGGTGTCGTCCGTGACGCCGGAAATCGCCGGCGCGGCAGGGGCGGCCGCGTCGACGGTCGTCGTCGCGGGGCCGCTGGTATTGCCGGCCGGGTCCGTTGCCGTGACGGTGACCGTGGTGCCGTCCGGCAGCGGCGAGGTCGGCGTGTACGTCCAGTTGCCGCCGCCGTCGGTGGTGACGGTGGCGTCCGGTGAGCCGTCGCCGTTCAGGTCGATGCCGACGGTGCTGCCCGCTTCCGCGGTGCCGCTCAGCGTGGTGCCGTTGGTCGGATTGACGGTCGGGGTGGCCGGGGGCTGGGCGTCGACGGTCGTCGTCGCGGGCTCGCTGGTATTGCCGGCCGGGTCGGTGGCGACCACGGTCACCGTGGTGCCGTCCGGCAGCGGCGAGGTCGGGGTATAGGTCCAGTTGCCGTTGCCATCGGCGACGACCGTGGCATCGGGCGTGCCGTCGCCGTTCAGGTCGATGCCGACCGTGCTGCCGGCCTCCGCGGTCCCGCTGAGCGTCGCGCCATTGCTGGGGTTGAGCGTCGGCGTGGCGGGCGCCGTGGTGTCGATCGTCACGTCGATCACCGTGGGCTCGCTGGTCTTGCCATCGCTGCCGGTCTGCGTGACGACGATCTGATGCTGGCCCGACGGCAGTGCGGGTGGCGTGTAGCTCCAGTTGCCGTTGGCGTCGGCGTTGATGGTCACCGGCGGCTGGCCGTCGATCGAGATCTGGATGCGGCCGTTGGGTATGGCGCCGGTGCCCTGCAGCGTCGGCGTGGCGTCATTGGTCGCGCTGCCGTTGGCGATCGCGCCGGTGACCGGGGCCTGGTCGTCGATCAGGCTGACCGTCGGACGCGCCGCCGTCGGCTGACGGTCATCGCCGCCACCACCGCCGCCGCCGCCCGCGGCGGCGGCGATCACGCCGGCGCCAGCGGCCAGCCCAAGGATGCCCAGCAGCGCCGCGCTGCCATCGGCGATCGGCTCGTAGACCACCGCCGATTCGAGGACGTTGTCGCCGCCTGCCATCAGCGCCTGGTCGAAGGTCGCGAGCCAGCGCGACTCGCCCTCGACGAACACCAGGTTGTTGAAGTTGACGCCATTGGCGAAGAAGCCCTGGATGCGCACCGTTTGCCCATCCTTGAACTCGATCAGCAGGTCGTTGCCTTCGCGCGCATAGTTGGCGACGTTGTCCTTGTTGCCGGCGACCAGGAAATTGGCGGCACCCTCCGGCGCCGCGACGGTCCTGGTCCCCGCGGGCACCGCGACATCGATGTGGTTTTGCAGAACAGCTGACGAAGCCATGCCTATCTCCTTGGGTCGATCGGAACTACTGCTCGCTATTGGAAGTGGAGCGTATAAGTGATTCCCAAGTGGCGGTATGTCTTCGTCAGTGCGGCAAGCGATATAGTGCGTGCGATTGATATGGCCTGCGTTTTTTTGATAATGAATTGCGGAGAAGGCATTAATGCGGGCGCGGATTTATAAAAGAAAATACCCCTACGCCGGTAGGTGCAGGGGTATTAAATTACAAATTCAATTAAATCTGATTTAAGCGCTATTTATTTTGTTGTCGACAATTCCGGCCAGCGCTGCCGTCAATCTCCGCGGCGCGTTTCGGAGGGGGTTTCGCCAAAGGCCATGCGGTAGTCCCGCGCGAATTGCCCGAGGTGGCTGAAGCCCCAGCGCCGCGCGATGTCGGCGATCGACTGTTCCGCGCTGGCGGTACGCAGGTCCGCGTGCGCGCCTTCCAGGCGCACCCGCTTGACATAGCCCATCGGCGTGAAGCCCTTGAACTTGGCGAAGCCGGCCTGCAGCGTGCGGATGCTGACGCGGGCAGCCATCGCGATGTCGGCCAGTCCGAGCGCCGCCGTCGCGTTGGCGTGGATGTACTCGATGGCCCGGCGCACATGCCGCGGCGACGGGCCGGCATGGCGGCGCGCGAGGTAGACCGAATAATTGTGCGGAATCTCCTTGAGCATGGCGAAGATCACGGCGTCCTGCAGGCTTTGCACGATGTCCGGGGCGATCGCGTGCGGGCCGCCGTCCGCGTTCGAATAGCGCCGCGCCGCCCGCACCAGCTCACCCGCGAAGCGCACGCCGGACGGCACGTTGCCTTCCGGCGGGGCGAATTTCACGCGTTGCGTCACCGGCCGTTCGATCGACTGCGATAGCCGCCCGTGCAGGCTCGCCGCATCGATCAGGATGGCTTCGTAGCGGCCCGGGCCGAAGCCCCAGGCGGTGACCCGCCTGGCGTCGGCGACGGTGGTGCCGGCCGGCAAGGTCCGCAGCCCGTCCTGCTCGGTGGCGAGGGCGAGCTGGCCTTCGGCCTGTGTGTACAACAGATAGCCGTCGTGCTGGCAAGGCAGCCGCAGGCACAGCGTGGTGCCGGTGGCCAGCGTGTGCACGGCCATGCCGTCGAGATAGTCGATCTGGATTTCGAGCCGGAGCTGGGCGCCATCGGCCTCGATCGTGATGCCGGGATAGTGGCGGGCGAGCCAATCCTGCGCCTGCGCGACGCTGGACGCGACGATCGCGTCCGTTCCGATGCGGGTTTGAGCCATACGCCAGTTCAGTCCTGCGAAAAAACGAGCGCACGCCGGGCCGGCGAACGCTACAGGCGATCCCACAAAGGGCCGCGGCAAACACCGCGGCAAAACGGGTTGGCTGAACAGGCGATGACGACAGACCGCGACAATGACCCTCGATATTCCATGGCAATGGAATATCCATCAATTGGCATGGGCTGTGCCCGGATGCCCCCCCGGAATTCTTTGGTCAAAAAATTGGCGCCGAATCCAATCGTTTGCCGTTCCAATGGAACGATGAACGGCTGCGTCGAATTTTCGTTTGCCAGTTACTGACTTTAGTTTTGTTTATATCGATATTGAGTAATGTCTTAATCGATTGTTATTAGCGTACTGTATTTTTTTCAAATTGTGGCCCCTCCCAATGCACTTTTCAAAGTGCTTACATTTGTTTGCAGTTGGTAGGGGTGGCGGTAGGGTGGGGGTAGGGTGCGCGGCGGCGGCGTCGCCGATTCAATGCGTGACCGACTTCGACCACAGGTTGATCACCAGCACGCCCGCCATGATCAGCGCGATGCCGAGCAGCGCCGGCAGGTCGAGCCGCTGGCCGAACAGCAGCCACGCGGCCACGGACACCAGCACGATGCCGACGCCCGACCAGATCGCGTAGGCGATACCGATCGGCACGCTGCGCAGCGTCAGCGACAGGCAGAAGAAGGCGATCGCATAGCCGGTGACGACGACCAGCGACGGCAGCGGACGGGTAAAGCCGGCGGCGGCCTTCAGTGCGGTGGTGGCGATGACTTCGGCGATGATGGCGATGGCCAGGTAGATCCAGTGCATGGGATGGCGCGGTGTCGGATAGTGACCGGATAGTGTCCGGATGGTGTCCTGATAGTGTCGGGTATTGACGGAGCGCCAAGAATAGCAGCGGTGCGGGAGCCGTCCCGCTGCGGAGCCCCATCCCGGACCGGTCCCGGGCCCGCTCAGCGCTGCTCCAGGCCGTGCCGCCGATGCCATTGCGCCAGTGTTTCCTCGGGCCACTGCGCGCAGTGCACGTGTCCCTTGCCGCTCGGTACGTCGACCCAGGAGGCCGCGGAGTCGAGCTCCGCTTCGACGATCTCCGGCGGGCGCGGCAGCGGCGTGTCGACGGCCGAGGCAAACGGATAGACGCGCTCGGGCTCGTCCGGGTTGCGTATCCACAATGCGCTGCCGCACTTCGTGCAGAAGTGCCGCTCCATCGGCGAACGTCTCGCCCGTTTGCCGGGCTCGCGCATCACGGCGTGATAGATGGCGATGTGCTGCCTGCCGCGTACGCGCAAGGTGTCGTTCAATGCGCCGATATTGGCGGCATAGCCGCCGGCGCCCGCGGTCTTGCGGCAAATCGAGCAGTAGCAATGCAGATAGGGGTAGGGCCAGGGCGATTCCACGCTGAAATGGACCGCGCCGCAGTGGCAGGAGCCTTCGAGATGCATGCGACCTCCGACAGGTTGGGGCGAGCGTCGGCGACGCGTCGCTCGCCGTGGCTGCCATCGGATTTTGCATGACATCGGGCCGCCGGTGGCTGGCCCGGGCATCCCAACATCTCGCCTTTGCAGGCGTGGCTCGAACCTTGTTCCAGCCTTCCCTGGGCACTATTCGAATCGCACCGGATCGTAGGGCCGCGGGTCGACGTACGGTGTCTCGCCGTCGATCAGTTCGGCCAGCAGCCGCGCGGTCGCCGGGCCGAGCGTGAAGCCCTGATGCGCATGGCCGAAATGGAACCACAGCCCGCGGTGGCGCGGCGCGCGTCCTATCACGGGCCGCATATCGGCGACGCAGGGCCGCGCGCCCATCCACGGCTGGGCTTCGACCGGTGCGCCGAGATCGACGAGCTCGCGCGCGTAGCGCTCGGCCGCCGCCAGTTGCACCGGCGTCGGCGGTGCATCGTGGTGAGCGAATTCGGCGCCCGTGGTCACGCGAAGACCGCGCCGCATCGGCGCCAGCACGAAACCGCGTTCGGCATCGAGCAGCGGCAGCGACGGCATGCGGGCGCTCGCGTAGTGGCGGTGGTAGCCCCGCTTGATGAACAGCGGCAGGCGATACCCGAGCGGCCGCGTCAGCGTCGACGCCCATGGACCCAATGCAATGACCGCCTGCGCGGCCGACAGCGGGCCGGCTTCGGTCGTCACGCGCCAGCCGCTGCCGTCGGGCTGCAGCGTCGTGGCGTCCCCACGGCGGACGATGCCGCCTTGCCGTTCGAACAGCGCAGCGTAGCGCTGCACCAGTTCGCCGGGATCGCTGACGGTCCACGGGTCGCGCCAATGGATCGCACCCGCGAGGCCGCCATGCAGCGCGGGCTCGGCGGCCCGCAGCGCGGCGCCATCGAGAACGGCGCAATCGAGTCCGTGCTCGCGCGCCACCATCGTCGCGGTTCGTACCGTGTCATCGAAGGCGCGCGGGCTGCGGTAGGCCTCGAGCCATCCCGCCTTGCTGACCAGGTCCTCCGCACCCGCGGCCGCGATCAGCTTTTCGTGTTCGCTGACGCAATGCCTGACCAGCGCCGCATAGGCGGCGATCGTGCCGGCGTAGCGGTCCGGGGCCGATTCGCGCCAGTACCGGGCGAGCACGGGCAGCAGCCGCAGCATCGCGCCGGGGTGGTAGTGCACATCGTTGCCCTGGCGGGCGATCACGCGCAGGATCGTCTTCCAGTCGCGCGGAAACGCATACGGTTGCACCGCCTCGCGCTGGATGAAGCCCGCATTGCCATAGGAGGTCTCGGTGCCCGGGGCGGCGCGATCGACGAGGACGACTGGGTGCCCGCGCTGGCGCAGGGCCAGCGCGGTGCTGACGCCGACCATGCCGGCGCCGAGAACGAGGATTTCCTGTGACATGAGGGCAGCGACTAGCGCGGAACGTAGAAGGGTGGATCAGGTCGGGATTTTCGCCGCGCACCGCCTCGCTGAAGCCATGCGATCGGCGCAATATTCCGAATACTCGATTGCGCTTTCGGCAATCACGAATGTGGAAGCTCGATCAGGCCCTGCCGCAGATGCTCGACGAAGGCGCGCGCGGCAGGCGGCAGCTTGCGGTTGGCCAGCGTCTGCACCTCGATCTGGCGCTCGTTCATCTCGCGATCGCGCAGCGGCACTGCGGCGATGGTGCCCGCCTTCAGCCTGCCGCGGATCGACACCTCGCCGTAGAAGCAGATCGCGCCGCCGCCCGCCGCCGCGAAGCTGACCAGCGAATCGAGCTGGTTGCTCGAGAACACCGTCTGGTAGCGCAGGCCCTGCCGGCTGCAGCCGGCGTCGAGCAGTTGCCGCACGGAACTGTCCTTCGGCGGCAACGCCAGCGGGTAGGTGGCGACCTGCGCCAGCGACAGCTGCCGATGGCGCGCCAGCGGATGGTCCGGCGCCATCACGGCAAGCACCGGAGCCGGGTGCCGCAGCTCCACGTGGATCTCCGGCTCGGGCAACCACGCCAGCGTGATGCCGATATCGGCTTCCCCGTCGCGTATCCGGCGTGCGATCTCTCCCTGCGGACAGACCTCGAGCTCGAAGTGAATGCCCGCATGGGTCTCGCGAAAACTGGCGGCGAGATTCGGCAGGAATTCATGGGCGATGCCCTCGACCGCCGCGAGCCGCACGCGCCCGACGCGCAGGCCGCGCAACGCCTGGATGTCGCCCGCCACGCGCTCGATGTCCTGCTGCGAGCGCTTGGCAAACGCGGCCAGCAGTTCGCCCGCGGCGTTCGGCACGAGCCCGCGTGCGCGCCGGTCGAACAGCAGCGTGTCCAGCTCGCTTTCGAGCTTGGCGATCTGCCGGCTGACGGCCGACGGCGCGACGTTCAGCTTGATCGCCGCATCCTTGACCGATCCGGTGCGAACCACTTCGAGGAAGTAGCGCACCGCGGTCTCTTGCAGGGCCCGATAGGACATGGGAATCGACGTGAATGGGACGGGATGCCTCGGGGAAAACCCGCTCCGGGTTTGCGCCAACGATTGCCATTTCGGCAATCGAGTGTTCGAAACATTGCGACGATTCTATGCGAAGTTTGACATTAGGATGACATCGAGCCGACGCACAGGCGCCGGCATCGCCTTGGATTCTTACGAGAGAGCATCCCATGCGTCCTTCCGCCTCATCCGTCCGTTTCCTGTTTGCCGCCACCGGCCTGGCGCTCGTCGCGATGGCGCCGTCTGCAGCCTCGGCACAGGACAGCTTCCCGACCAAGCCGATCCAGCTGGTGCTGCCATTCCCGCCCGGCGGCGCGACCGATGTGGTGGGGCGCATCGTCGCGCAGAAGCTCGGCGAACGGCTAGGCAAGACCGTCGTGGTCGAGAACCGGGCTGGCGCCGGTACCGTCGTCGGCGCCAGCTACGTCGCCAAGGCAGCGCCGGACGGCTACACGCTGCTGGCCAGTTCCGGCACGACGTTCACGGTCAATCCCGCGGTCTATCCGAAGCTGCCGTACGACCCGCAGAAGAACTTCGAGCCGATCGGCCTGATCGGCGTGACCGGCCTGATCCTGCTGGCCAATCGCGATGTGCCGGTGAACAACCTGAAGGAGTTTGTGGCCGCGGCGAAGAACGATCCCGGCAAGTACTCGTACGGTTCGTTCGGTGCCGGCACCACCGCGCATTTCGCCGGCGAGCAATTGCTCAATCTGACCGGTGCCAGGCTGCTGCACGTGCCCTACAAGGGCAGCGCGCCTGCGATGACCGACCTGATCGGCGGCCAGATTCCGTTCAGCATCGACACCGTGGCCGCGGCGCTGCCTCAGGTGCGCGCCGGCAAGGTCAAGGCCATCGCGGTGACGACGGCGAAACGCTCGACGCTGCTGCCCAATGTGCCGACCGTCGCGGAGGGCGGCTATCCCGGCATGGACGCCAGCACGTGGATCGCGCTGGTCGCGCCGCGCGGCCTGCCGCCGGAGGTCCACGCCAGGCTCGAGAAGGCGCTGGCCGATACGATCGCCGATCCCGACACGCGCAAGAAGCTCGCCGACAACGGCATCGAGCCGTCGTTCGCGTCGGGCAAGCAGGTCAGCGCGATGATCGAGAAGGAAATTCCGCAGATGCGGGCCATCGCGCAGCGCGCCAATATCAAGCTCGACTGATACGCCATGTCCGACCACAACGCACTGACTTCGCTGTCCGCCGTCGAACTGCGCCGCCTGATCGGCGCCCGCCAGATCTCGCCGGTGGAGTTGCTTGACGCCTGCATCGCGCGGATCGAGCGCTACAACCCGTTGATCAACGCGATCACCGCGACCTGCTACGAACGCGCGCGCGAGGAGGCGAGGGCGGCCGAACAGGCGGTGATGCGCGGCGATTCGCTGGGCCTGCTGCATGGCCTGCCGCTCGGCGTCAAGGACCTCGAAGCGACGGCCGGCCTGCTGACGACCTACGGCTCGCCGCTGTACCGCGGCAATGTGCCCGCGCAGGACAACACGCTGGTGGCGCGGCTGCGGGCGGCCGGGGCCGTGGTGGTCGGCAAGACCAATATTCCGGAGATGGGCGCCGGCGCGAATTCGCGCAACGCCGTCTGGGGTGCCACCGGCAATCCGTTCAATCCGAACCTCAATGCGGGCGGCTCGTCGGGCGGCTCGGCTGCCGCGCTGGCGGCGGACTTTCTGCCGGTCTGCACCGGCTCCGATACCGGCGGCTCGCTGCGGATTCCCGCCGCCAAATGCGGCGTGGTGGGATTCCGCCCATCGCCGGGGCTGGTGCCTAACTCGCGCAAGCTGCTCGGATGGACGCCGATCTCGGTGGTCGGCCCGATGGGCCGCACGGTCGCCGATGCCTGCATGCAGCTTGCCGCATCGGCCGGCCAGTCGGCAGGCGATCCACTGAGCCATGCCGTCGATCCGCTGGCGTTGCTGACGCCGGCGCGCGTCGACCTGTCGGGACTGCGGGTCGGCTGGACCGAAGACTTCGGCAGCTGCGCCGTCGACCCCGACATCCGCCGCGTGTTCCGTGCACGGCTCGCCGCGATGCGGCACCTGTTCAAGTCCTGCGACGAGGTCGCGTTCGACCTGGGCGATGTGCATCGCTGCTTCGACGTGCTGCGCGCCGAGAGCTTCGTTGCCTCGCTGCGCGACACCTACGAACGCGATCCCGATAGCCTCGGACCCAATACGCGCGCCAACTACGAGATCGGCGCGCGTATGTCGCTGGTGGACAGCGCATGGGCGCAGGCCGAGCAGACCCGCATCCTGCAGCGCTTCCAGCAGGCATTCCGCGACTACGACGTGATCCTGTCGCCGACCACGCCGGTCTCGCCATTCCCGTGGACCCAGCTCTATGCGGACGTCGTCGACGGCGAGAAGCAGGAGAACTACTACCGCTGGCTTGCGCTGACCTACGTGGTGACACTGACCACCCATCCCTGCATCGCCTTGCCCTGCGGCACCGACGAGGCCGGCATGCCGTTCGGCCTGCAAATCACCGGCCCGTTCCGCGGCGACGCGCTGACGCTCGGCGTCGCGCAGGCGATGGAATCGGCGTTTGCTTCGATGCCCGGCTTGTCGCGTCCGAAGCCGGATCTCGATCGGCTGCGGCCGGCCGAGCCTGACTTGCGCTCGATCGTTACGGCGCCGCCGGAGTTCGTGGGACAGGCAGCCTCGGCGCAAGTCTCGGCGGTGTAGGCGAACGGAACACCGAGGGAGCAGGAGGGGGAATGCTTCCGAGGGGCGAAAAAAATGCGGACCGCATTGCGGTCCGCTTTTTGGTATGGGGTAAGCCGAGTGGAACAATCGTCCAACGCACCGATGTCTCAGCGCTCCCGACTATTCGATGAGTCTAGCTTGGTGATCAGGGGGCTGCAAGCGTCGTGGCTGTACAAGCGGACGGCTTGGGCATAGAACCTAAAGCTCTTTGATATTGGCTACAGAGTCGGCACGGCAACTCCGCGGCCTTGGCCAAGGCTGACACCGGTGTCCACCGCGCTTCCGCTCCTCGATTCGGGCTTGCGCGTCGCGATGCATCGCCGGAAATCGCTGCAGCTTTTCGTCGGAGGGATTTTGCCGGCCAAGCGCCATCACCGAGGCGCTTGGCTGCCCGGGCTGTTCCAGCCCCATGAATCGGTGCGATGGAGACGGATGGCACCAACTGCTACGGTAGATGACGTGCCAACGCAAAACGGCGCCCGAGTGGGCGCCGCAGCGTTTTACTTTCGTAGCTTCGATGTTGCGATTTGGTTCCGATTCCCCACCGAATTCGATGGTGTCTGACGGTAATAATCGGGGCGTCGTTATGCCAAGTGCTTGATTCGCTTGAATTCGTGGCGGAGAGAGGGGGATTCGAACCCCCGATGGGCTATTAACCCATACACGCTTTCCAGGCGTGCGACTTAAACCACTCATCCATCTCTCCGGAAGCCCGCGATTATATCAGACTGGCTTGCAGAAGCCACAGTTTCGTGACGTGACCAAGGGGGTGGGAGAGACGTAGTGGCAGGCGAGCGCTGTTACCCAGCCCGGCTCACCAACTGATCACCACCGCTTCCGACGATCGCTGGTGTGGCCCGTGGTAGACGGCCTCGACGTTGTTCCCATCCGGATCCAGCAGGAACGCGGCGTAGTAGCCGGGGTGGTAGGTGCGCTCGCCAGGGCCGCCGTTGTCGCGGCCGTCGGCGGCGAGGCCGGCCTTGTAGAAGGCCTCGACCGTGTCGCGGTCCTTGGCCTGGAAGGCGAAGTGGGCGTGGGTGATCTGTCCTGGCGTGCCTTCGTCGACCCACAGTTCGTCGGCGTAGAAGTAGCCATCGCCGTCGGTGATGGCGATGCCAAGCACGCCGAGTACCGCGCCGTAGAAGCGGCGGGAGGCGGCAAGGTCGTGAACTTTCAGGTGGAGGTGGTCGATCAGGCGGCCGCGTTGGATCTGCATGGAAGTCTCCTCGTGAAGGCAGGGAATCTCCGGTCCGATCCGAGGCCGCTTCGGCCTCGATGCGCTCGATACAGCCCTGAAGGACTCGGAGTGGACAGCGCTAAGTGCATTTTCCGGCGCCCCGCAAAGGGCCGTCCGGTATCGAAGCATTATGGGCGCCCGCGACCTTGACGGAAGCGCTCGAAAAAACTCCTTGACTATCTACCTAGTAGTAGATAAAGTAGGGCACATGGACGCGGCGCCGCACCGAAGAAGACGTGAAGCGGCACTCAAGTCCACGCAACAACCCCGGGAATCCGGGTTTTTTTCGAGTCAGGTTATCTATCTACTAGTAGATGCGGTTCGTAGATTCGACAGCCGGATTCCACACTGACCAATTCGATCCGCCAGGCGCGGATCCCCGAAAGGAGCTGATCATGACCAACCGTACCTTCGCCAAGTCCCTGTTGACCGCCGCCACCCTTGCCGCCGCTTTCGTCGCCGGTACCGCTCAGGCTGCGACCGTTCCCGCCGACAAGTACGGCTACGAATTCCGCGCCGGCGAGCGCAGCACCTATGTCGACGGTGCACGCAGCGGCGAGCGCAATACCTTCGTTGACGGCGCCCGCAGCGGCGATCGCAACACCTTTGTCGACGGCGCCCGCAGCGGCAAGGCGGATCCCTACACCGATGGCGCGCGTATCGTCGCCGGCCTGGATCGCACCGGCGTGTCGGCCAGCCCGGCCCGCAGCGTCGACCAGTACACCGACGGCGCCCGCAGCGTTGACCAGTTCACCGACGGCGCCCGCAGCGGCAAGTTCGATCCGTACACCGATGGGGCGCGCGTGCTCGCCGGCCTGGACCGCACCGGCGTGTCGGCCAGCCCGGCTCGTAGCGTCGACCAGTACACCGACGGCGCTCGCAGCGTCGATCAGTTCACCGACGGCGCGCGCAGCGGCAAGTTCGACCCGTACACCGACGGCGCTCGCATCGTCGCCGGCCTGGATCGCACCGGCGTTTCGGCCGAGCCGTCGCGCAGCCCGTACACCGACGGCGCCCGCCAGGGCCGCTTCGATGTCTTCACCGAAGGCGCGCGTCAGGGTCAGTTCGACGTCTTCACCGAAGGTGCCAACGTTTGAAGGGCAATACCGCAACGGCCGCTCGTGGTAGCGGGGGAGGGCATGTCATGAAAGACGCTTCGACTTCCCGCTCCGCCGGCCGGGGCCAGCCCGCCGGCGCCGGCGCGCCGGTGGCGACGGTGCGTGACCAGCTGCTCGAACACACGCTCGACCTGATCCGCAAGCGGGGCTTCAACGGCTTCAGCTATCGCGATCTGGCCGAGCGCGTCGGCGTCAAGACGTCGAGCATCCATTACTACTTCCCGACCAAGGAAGACCTGGCGCTGGAAGCGGTGAACGCCTACAGCGAACGCATCGCGCGCTATCTGGATGGCATCGATCCGACGCTGCCGCCGCTGCAGCAGGCAGAACGCTATCTGGCCTCGTGGCGGCGCGAATGCGGCGGGCAGCAGGTATGCCTGGCCGGCATGCTGTCGACCGAGGCCTTGTGCCTGCCGTCGGCGGTGCACCAGGCGCTGCAGGAATTCCATCGGATCCACGAAAGCTGGCTGACCGCGCTGTTGGAGCGGGCACGCGAGCAGAACGGCAGCGTGGCGCAGCCGACGATGGACTCCGCTGCCTTGGCGCAGGTGTTGTTTGCCGCCCTGCAGAACAGCCTGGTGTCCGTGCGGCTGTTCAATCAGCAAGAGCGCCTGGAGCCGGCGGCGAATCTGCTGCTGGCCGCGGTAGCGGGAGCCGATGCGCCGGTACGGTTGTCATCGGCATCCGTCTCGGCTTCGGCCCCGGCTTCGGCCACCGCCATGAACGAGCCGAGCACCGAGCCGCAGGCGCTCAACGCGGCGTCGGGCTGAGCTTCGGCGCTGTCCCGCTGGCGACGGCGAGGCCATCCGGCTCGCCGTCCTCGCCATAGCCCAGCCATCCCGCCAGCCGCGGCCAGCGCGTCGCGGCGGCTCGGGCCGCCTGGGCTTCCTGCTCGTCGACATAGCGTTGCGCGGCGAAGCCCGGCACCTTCATCGCCAATGCCTCGATATCGTTATTGGGCCGCGGCGCCTGCCGCGGTCGCATGTCGCGCCGCAGTCGGGCGCGCTTGCGCTGGCGCTCGCCGGTCTTGCTCACCTCGCCCCACTCGCTCATTTGCCGTCCACCCATACGCCGTCGGGCGTGCGTACCACGTAGCCGGTTCCGCGCTTCATCATCACGGTCGCCTCGTTCTCGCCGACCATGCGCGTCTGCGGCAGGTCCGCCGCGTACTGCGACGGCGCGGGGGCGCCTTGCCGGAACGGGCTGTCGGCGACCAGGTTCGACAACAGCTGCGACAGCGCCAGATAGCTGCTCGGCGCGTGGATCGTCACCGGGCCGTCGGGCGCCTTGTCGCTGCTGCCCGCATTAGCACCGGCATTAGCACCGGCATTAGCACCGGCATTTGCACCCGCATTGCCGCCTGCATCGGCACCCTGCAGCCCGATCAGCTTGACCCCCACCGGCACATGGACGATCCGCGGCGTGGGAATCTCGCGCATGCCGGCGATCTGGTTGGCATCGCCACGCAGCGCGGCGCCGTGCTCGGGCACGAACACCACCACCGCCTTGCGGCCAGACTGCGCGATCATCGCGATCAGCTTGTCGATATCGTCCAGCAGCCGCGTCAGCCGCAGCGGATACGACTGGATGCTGGTCAGCTTCGAATCCGGCAGGCGGTTGCCGTCGTGCAGCGTGACGGTGTTGTAGTACAGCGCCTGCGGTCCGCCGTTCTGCGCGAGCCGCGCCTTGTACCACTTCTCCAGCACCGCGTAGTCGCCGAGGATCGGCGAATTGTCGAAGGCGCGCATCGCCGGCGGCACGCCGTCGACCGGCACATGCGTGACGTTCGGAATGCCGATTTCCTTGTCGACGAAGCCGCGGAAATTGTCGAAGCGGCCATCGTGGTTCATCAGCACGCGCGTATCGAAGCCGGCCTGCGCCAGCGCCTCGAACAGATGGCATTGCGCCTGCGCCGGCGAGTACAGCGCCTGGTGCGGCTGCTGGCCGCAAGCCGCGCGCAGCAGCCGGATCGCGGCCGGACCGCTGTAGCTGGCCGCCGAGCTGAACTCGGTGAACAGATAGTCGAAGCGCGACAGCAGCGGGTGATTGCGCGCCTTGGCGACATCGAGATCGTCCCAGGACAGCGAGCAGACATGCAGCACGATGATGTCGAACTGGCTGTCGGGCGAGGCGCTGATCGGCGTGAACGCGACCTGGCGCGTGGCCTCCTGCGCGCGGAAGGCGTTCAGCTGCGCCTCGTTGTCGACCACTTCGGCCGGGCTGTCGATGCGCATGGTCGAGGCCGGGCGTTGCGCGCCGCGCGCCGCGCCGGTGCCGGTTGCCGCCGTCCCGGTCGACACCGTGCCGGCGCCTTGCCACAGCGGCACCACGATCAGCGCGAGCAGCACGAAGGTGGTGACGCGCACCCAGCGGTTGATCACCAGATAGCCCAGCGTGACGACGATCGCGCCCAGCACCAGGTTCGGACTAACGAAGCGCTGCAGCAGCTCGAGCAGATAGGCCGGCGTGAAGTCGCTGAGGTTCGAGAACTGCGACATCACGCGCGCGAACGGCGGCAGGTTCGATTCGTGGTACAGCAGCGCCACGCCCACCACCACCGCCAGCACCTGGCGCAGCACGCGCAGGCCGCGGTGTTCCAGCGGCAGCACCAGCCATAGCGCGAACAGCAAGTTGAGCAGCCAGCGCGGCTGCACCTGTCCGATCGCGAACAGGTACAGCTTGGCGGCGAAGTAGAGGTTCCAGAGTCCCATATGGATCGCAGGATTTGCAGTTCGGGCTGGTGATTGATCGAGACGGCGGCCGGCTCAGGACTGGCGCGTTCGCCGCCGCGCCAGCGCGGCCTCGAGCATGTCGAGCGCAGCATCGTACAGCCGCAGGAAGCCCTGATAGCCCATCTCGATGACCTCCTTGAGCCCGCGCAGCGGCGCATCGCGCGGCTGGTCGTCGAGCCAGTCGATCCAGGCATCGGCACGGCCGAAGGTGCACTGGATCAGCTGTGTCTCGGCTTCCGGGCTCAGGTCCTGCATCCGCACGCCGAGGTGGCGGTTGACGTTGCGCGCCACCGTCGCGGCGAAGTGATATTCGCGCGCGCCGCGCGACAGGCAGACGCCGACGCGGTCGCCCTCGCTGAGCGCCACGTCGATCGGCAGCAGCAGGCCCAGGCCGCCCAGCGAATAGTTCTCGGTCTTGCAGGCCAGCGTGGTGCCGTCCGGCAGCAGCAGCGTGGCCGGCACGCGCATTGGAATCCGGTGCGACACGCGTACTTGGCGCGCTTCCTTGGCGACGCCGATCGCGGCGCCCAGCATCAGCAGGTTGACGCTGGCCCAGACCATGTTCATCACCACGGTGCCGGGTTCGGTGGTGGTGCCCATCAGCAGCCGGCCCACGCCCATGCCGAGGCCGGCCACGTTCAGCGCGAGCAGCAGCAGATAGGGCTTGGAGATCGTCCAGTCCAGATAGTCGTCCTCGATCCGGCCGCCCTTGGCCGTCACGTTGAACTTGCCCAGCCGCGGGTTGATGAAGGCCATCGTGGTCGGCAGCACGATGTACCACGCCAGCACCGATTCGTAGACCTCGGCCCAGAACGAATGGCGGTACTTGCCCTGGATGCGGGAGTTGGTGATGTTGGCGATCACGAGGTAGGGCAGCACGTAGGCCGCAATCATCGCCGCGGAGGTGTTGATCACGTGCATGCCGAACACCAGATAGGCGAGCGGCATCGTCAGGAAGATCAGCCGCGGGATGCCGTAGAAGAAATGCAGCATCGCGTTCGAATAGCACAGCCGCTGGAACAGCTTGAGCCCCTTGCCGAACAGCGGATTGTCGATGCGGAAGATCTGCGCCATGCCGCGCGCCCAGCGGATCCGCTGGCCGATATGGCTGGCAAGGCTTTCGGTGGCCAGGCCCGCGGCCTGCACCGTGCGCAGATAGGCGGTGTTGTAGCCGCGGCGGTGCAGCTTGAGTGCGGTGTGCGCGTCCTCGGTCACGGTCTCGACCGCGATGCCGCCGATCTCGGCCAGCGGCGCGCGCTTGATCACCGCGCACGAGCCGCAGAAGAACGCGGCGTTCCACAGGTCGTTGCCGTCCTGGATCAGCCCGTAGAACAGGCTGCCCTCGTTCGGCACGCGGCGGAAGGTATCGAAGTTGCGCTCGAACGGGTCGGGCGAGAAGAAGTGGTGGGGCGTCTGCACCATCGCGCAGCGCGGATCGGCGATGAACTCGCCCATCGTCATCTGCAGGAAGGAGCGGGTCGGGATGTGGTCGCAATCGAAGATCGCGATGTAGTCGCCCTGCGTCACCGACAGCGCATGGTTGATGTTGCCGGCCTTGGCGTGGCGATTGTCGCTGCGCGTCAGGTAATGCACGCCGGCCTGCTCGGCGAAGGCCTGCATCTGCGGGCGGCGGCCGTCGTCGAGCAGGTAGATGTTCAGCTTGCCGCTGGGCCAGTCGAGGCTGCGCGCGGCGTAGACGGTCGGCTGCACGACCGACAGCGGCTCGTTGTAGGTCGGGATATAGACGTCGACCGTCGGCCATTGCGTGGGGTCGGCCGGCATCGGCTTGGGCCGGCGCGACAGCGGCCACGCGGTCTGCACATAGCCGAGGATCAGCACCAGCCAGGTATAGGCTTCCGCGGCAAACAGCAGATAGCCGATGGTGACCTCCATCGGCGTGGCAAGGTCCAGCGTCTCGGTGGCGCGCCACCAGATATAGCGCAGCGTCATCAGCAGCGACAGCGCCATCATCGTCAGCGTGGGGAAGCGCCCCGGGATCTTGCGCAGCACCATCACCGCGATCCAGACCAGCGCGAACACCGTCAGCTGTCCGCCCAGCGGCAGCGGCGTGGTGCACAACACCAGGCCGGTCAGCGCGGCCAGCACCAGCAGCGTGGGCGCGAGGCCCCGCACGCGGTGCACCAGTGCGGCCACGCGGGCCAGGCCGCTGCCGGCGCGCATCCAGTCGACCCGCGGCAGCCGCGCCGCGAGCCGGCGCCGCTTGCGCGCGACGTAGCGATAGGCTGGTTCGAGCCGATGGTCGAGCCAGCGGCGCAGCGCCGATTGCGGCGGCGCCTGGTCCGGTACGCTGCGCCGGCGCGTCGGCGCGGCCAGGCGCCGGCGCGCGCGAGGCGGCCGCACGAACAGCCGCCATACGCGGCGCGGCAGGCTGTGCCGCGGATCGATGCCAAGACGCTCGGCACCGCGCTGCGACAGCCAGGCCGCGAACTCGGCCGGCCAATCGCGCTTGCCGGGGCGCGCCGGGCGGAAGAACAGGCGCACCAGCCAGTCGCCGCGCGCGGGCTGCTCGCCAAGATCCAGTCCTTGGGCCAGCGCGGCACGCAGCCGCAAGGTCAGCTCGAGCAGCACGCCGAGAATCATCCGCGCGCCCCTGCGTGTTGCGCGGCGCCGGTCGCGGCCGCGATCCATTGCGACAGCCAGGCCGCGATGCCCTGCAGATCGTGCGCGGCCTGCGAATGCGGCATCGCGCGGCAGAAGTTCTCGCCGCGCGCCAGCGCTTCGGGCAGGCCGTGATCCAGATGGACCTGATAGGGCAGCAGCCGCTCGCGCAGCCGGGTGCGCAGCAGCGCCAGCACATCGCCATGCAGCTGGCGCGCCGGCTGGACCCGCGTTGCGACCACGCGATAGGGCAGGCCGATCCGTTCCAGCGCGTGCTGCAGTCTCGGCAGCGTGGCGCAGACTTCCGGCTCGGGCGGCGCCAGCACCAGCGCCAGATCGGCGGCGGCAAGCGCCTGCGCGGCATGCGGGGCGGGCCAGGCCGGCGTGTCGATCAGCACGATGCCGTCGTCTGGCAGGTCGACCTGCGCCAGCAGCGTGCGCAGCCAGTGCGGCCGCTCGAGCAGGCATCGCGTGGCGGCGGCCTCGGCGTCGGCGTCGGCGTCGGCATTGGCGCCACCGTCATTGCGATCGGCGCCGCCATGCACACCATCGGCCTGACCCCACGGCAGCAGCAGCACGTCGTCGTCGCTGCGCAGCGCCGCTGTGGCCCAGTCGCTCGCCGAGGGTCGCAAGGCCGCGTCGACCAGCCCGCGTTCGACGGGCTCGCGCAGGCCGAAATGCAGCCCCAGCAGATTGCGCGGATCGCACTCGAGCGCCAGCACGGCATGTCCGCGCCCGGCCAGCAGCGAGGCGAGCGCGGCGGTCATCGTGCTGCGGCCGGTGCCGCCGACCGGCGCGACGATGGCGATCGTCTTCATCGCGTGCCGTCCTTCGGCGCCTGCCACCGCTTGCCGCGGATCACGATGCCTTCGAGCTGGGGTGGCAGCCGCACCGCGCGGCGCTGCCTGGGCTGGAACCAGCGCGGCATCGCGCGCATCAGGTCCAGCTTCCAGATCAGCCAGGCGACGGGCGCGGCCAGGATCAGGCCCCAGATGAAATATCCGATAAAGATGCGCATGGCGAGGCTATTCCCTGGCTTTGAGCGGCACCGCGGCCGGCGTCGGCGCGGTGCGGGGTTTGGGGTGCGAGGCGCCGTGAGCCGATGCGGGCGGCCGCAGTACGTCCAATGGAGACAGCAGCGGCAGTGCGGGCCTGGCGCGTCCGGAGGACGGAACAGCGGCCGGCGCGGGCGCGGCTTCGTCTACCGGCATCGACGACGTCGGCGAGCGTTCCGCCTCGGCTTCCGCCGCCTGATCGTTCGCCTGTCCGTTCGCTTGCTCGCGCGCCTGCAGCGAGCCGCTGTAATCGGGCAGCGCTTGCTCCTGCGCCTGCTGCGCGAACGCGTTCAGCGCGGCCTCGATGGTCGGCGCGTCGCCGCAGCGCAGCTCGCCCGAGAACAGCGCCTCCAGCGGCCGCTGGAACACGCGCCGGCAGACCGCGTCGGCGTCGTCGAGCCGGCAGGCGAAGAAGAACACATAGACGCTGTCGCCGTCCGCGCTGCAGATATCGCCGGTGCGGTTCATCCGGCAGGCGCGCAGCGCGTCGATATGCGCGACCTCCGGCAGCAACGTGAGGCGCAACAGCACATGCGGCAGCCGGATCGTGCGGCCCTGTTCGACCGCGCCGCGCACCGTGTCGATGAACTCGGCCGGCGGCACATAGCCGATCGCCGAGCCGGTCAGCACCGCCGATAGCGCGGTGCGGTAGTCCGCCGGCAGCGGGCGCGAGAACACCTGGCCCTGCACGCCTTCGAGCATCGCCTGGACACGCGCAAACGGTGTGCGCCGCGCGACCACCAGATTGGCGCCCAGATTGAGCAGCAGCAACTCGTAGTGCTGCCGCATCGCCTCCTGGTCCTCGCGCACCACGATCTTCAGCGCGCTGCCGCGCGTGCGCCGCAGCCGGTGCACCTGTTCGGCCAGCGTCTCGAAGGCGCGGTTGCCGTGGTAGTGCAGCAGCACGGTCGCCGCCACCGCGCCGCTGGCGCTCGCCACCGCGGCCTCGTTGCTGTCGACCAGCTGCCAGGACTCGGGCACCCAGCGCTCGTGCGCGACCGCATCGCGGCAGACGATCACGCGGTGTTCGTCGGGCGCCAGCAGGCCGGCCGCCGCGGCATCGCCGCCTTCGCCTTCCGCGCCGGCGCCGCTGACCATCAGCCGGTGCTCGTCGGCGGCGAAGCGCAGCGGCAGCGAGCGGCTGGCGAGCACCGCCTCGCGATCGCGCCAGAACGCGACCTCCCAGGTGAACTGGCCCTGCACCTGCGCCAGATGCGCGGCGCCGGCAAAGCGCGCGTGCAGGCTGCCCAGATCGGCGGGCCGCCGGGTCTCGTCGATATCGTCGGTCGGCGGGGCGAGCACCAGCAGCAGCGACAGCCGTTCGCGCACGCACCACGCCGCCAGCCGCGCGCCTTCGCGCGACAGGCGCGCGCCGTCGTCCCACGAAAAGCACGCTTCGGCGCCCTCGACCATCACCACGCTGTGGCGGGCCGCGCATTGGTCGGCCAGGGCCTGCAGCGCATCGATCAGCGTGTCGATGTCGGCGCCGCGCTCGTCCACGCGCAGCCCGCACAGATTGGCGCGATGATGCAGCGCGCCGCCGACGTCGATATCGAGCCCGTGTTCGCGCAGCGCCTGCGCGATGCCGTCGGCCGGACGGGCGGACAGCACCGTGGCCGGACCGCGCAGCGCGGTGGCGGCGGTCTGCCAGAACAGCGCATCGCGCGCCGGCGACGGCGCGGCATAGACGATATGCGCATGGCCAGGCGCCAGCGTGGCCAATTCGGCCGGCAGGCCGTCGATCGCCAGCGCGGGACGTGCCTGCAGCCGCGCGAACAGCGCCGAGCGCGGCGGCGCGGGCGCGGTCGATGCAGCGGAGTCCGGGGTCAGGGAGGTAGCAGCGGGCCTCGTCGATGGGTTCATGATGCGTCGATCCGATCTAGTACGAGGAATACGGCCGCACCGGCTCGGGCGGGAAGGGCACCGGTCCGCGTTGCGGTTCGAAGTGATAGCGCAGATAGGCGATCGCGCGATTGGGCGCGTAGTCGCGCGAACGGTCGATCTGCAGCGCCATGCCGGCGACCCACTTCGGCGCGAAGCGATATTCGACCGCGGCCAGCGCGGTATAGCTGAAGCCGCCGCCGCTGCCGCCGCGGAACGACCGATTGCCAGCCAGGGCCTGCAGGTCCGGCCGGGTCGGATAGAACGGCATGTCCTTCTCGTAGGTATCCGACCAGCCGGCCGAGCCGCCCAGCCGCCACGACCAGGCGCCGCGCCGCCCGGTCCATTCGAGCGGCACCGACAGCGACAGATAGCGCTGCGGGCTGTAATAGCCGCCATGGCCGAAGGTGTAGTAGCGCAG
The DNA here is from genome assembly GCF_053903255.1 of Cupriavidus sp. JZ107. NCBI lineage: Bacteria > Pseudomonadati > Pseudomonadota > Betaproteobacteria > Burkholderiales > Burkholderiaceae > Cupriavidus > Cupriavidus sp. JZ107. The sequence goes on from NZ_CP096481.1 coordinate 1,168,855, forward strand.
GTTTTCCTGATAGCGCCAGTAATTGACCACCAGGCCGCTGGTCACGCGCTGGTTGCGCGCCTGCAGCAGCGGCCAGTCGAAGCCGGCGCGTACCGTCAACTCGCGATTGGTGCGGACGTTATGCCCGGTCAGCACGCCGGCGCCGACGGTGGCGAACAGGCTGCCGCGGCCGACATCGCGCGAATAGCCGAGCGTGATGCCGTTGCGCACCACGCCGCCCCAGCGTTCGCCGCTGGCCGGATCGATCGCGCCCGCGTAGGAAATCAGGCTGCTGGTCACCGCGCGGCGCGATACGTCGATGGTGGCCGAGGCGCGGTTCAGTTCGGCGCGATAGCGCAAGCCGCCGACCACGGACTGCTGCAGGAAGCCGAGCGGCGTCGTGCCGAGGTCGGCGCGCCAACTGTCGTAGGCGCCGTTGTACGCATAGCCGGCGGCCAGTGCCACGCCCTTGTCGCTTTGCCCGCGCGGCGCGATGCCGGCGCTGCCGCGCGCGGCGATCTGGCCGAACTCTTCGGCGCCGCTGGCGTCCATGCGCAGCGTGCCGGCATCGAGCAGCACGGTGTCGGCGTGGAAGAACACGTGGCCGGTGTAGCCATGCGGCATCCGCACGTACAGCGGGATTTCGGTCGCACTCAGTTCCGAGATGCCGCTGTCGCCGGACTTGCGCGAGAACAGCGTGGCGGTGGCGACCTGGCCGTCGCGGCGCGCATCGAGGTCCTGCAGCGCGCGCTGCGCGGCGGTGCCGCCGGCCGCGGGGGCCGCGGCTTCGGCCTGCTCGAGCGTGCGGGCTTGCCGGTACAGCGAGGCCGCGTCGTCGAAGCGGCCCCCGGACTGCGCGATCCGTCCCTGCTGCACGACGATATCCGCGCGCTCGGGATAGCGCTGGCGCAGGGGGTCGACCACCGCGGCCGCTTCATCGTCGCGGCGCAGCGCCGTCAGCCGCCGCGCTGCCGAGAGCCGCGTGTCGATATCGTCGTTCGCCGCGCCGGCCAGCACGTCGCGCACGATGCGCAGCGCCTCGTCGTTGCGTCCCGCGCGCTCGGCCAGCCGCGCCAGCGTCAGCCGCGCGGCGGCATCGTCGGGGTTCCGTGCCAGCACCGTGCGGGCGGCCGCAGCGGCGCCGTCGAGATCGCCCTGGCGCTCGCGCACGTCGGCCAGCGCCAGCGACCAGCGGGGGTCCTGCTGTTGCTCGGCCGGCACCGCCGCCAATACGCGCAGCGCCCCGGCAGGATCGTCGTCATCGAGACGGCGGTCGGTATCGCGCAGCGCGAGCCGCAGCGCCTGGTCGTCGAGCGCGGCGCGCTGCGCGGGCTCGAAGGCGCCGCGTTGGCCGCGGCTTTGCATGTCGCGATCCCGCAGGTCGTCGAGCCAGGCACGCAGCGCCTCGTCGCGCCCGGCGGCGGCGAGCAGTTCGCCGTAGCGCAGCCGCACGCCGATCGCCGGATCGTCGGGATGGGCGGCCAGCCACTGCTGCACCAGCCCGAGCCCATAGTCGGACTCGCCGAGCGCGATCGCTTCGCGGCCGACGGTGGCCAGCATCTGCGGATCCGCCTGCGTCGCGTCCGCGGCCTGCCGCAGCAGCGCGCGGGCCTCGTCGTGCCGGCCGGCGGCCAGCGCCAGGCGGCCCTGCCGCAGCAGCAGCTGCGCGCGCAGATTGCCGCCGAGCTCGCGCATGCCTTCGGTGCGCTCCGCTTCCGGAATCTGCGCGAGCAGCGCGGCCGCGGCATCCGGGTCGTCGACGGAATTCAGGTACAACGCGCACGCATAGCGCATGTCGGCGTTCGGCGCGAGGCGCAGGCCTTCGTCCATGGTCTCGCGGCCCAGCGCCGGCAGCCCGAGATCGCGATAGGCCCGTGCCAGCGTGTAGCGTGTCCACGGTGCGTCGGGGGTCAGCCGCAGCGCTTCCTCGAGTCGGGCGATGGCCGGGCTCGCGCGGCGCTCGGCCAGCAGCTGGTCGGCCTGCCGCGTCAGCAGCTCGGCGCGCAGTTGGCGCAGCGTCTGCGCATTCGCGGGCGATGTCTGCAGGCGCGCCTCGGTGGCGGCCAGCAGTGGATCGATCTCGGCCACGCGGCCGTTGTTCTGCAGCAGCGTCACCAGCCGGCGCAGCGCGCCGGGGTCGGGCATGCGGCCGGCGAGCTGCTGGCGCAGCAGCGTCTCGGCCTCGGCCTCACGCTGCTGCGCGACCAGCGCGTCGGCCAGGATCACCAGCGCATCGGCGTTGTCCGGTTGGCGCGCCAGCGCCTGTCGGGCCAGCGTTTCGGCTTCGCCGGGCTTGCCCTGCGTGCCGGCCAGCCGCGCACGGGCGATGGTGCCCCAGAAGGTCGCGGTGTCCAGCAGGCTGCGCCATTTGTTGCGCTGCTCGGGATCGAGCTGCAGCGCGCGCGAAAACAGGGCGCGCGCCTCGTCGTGCCGGCCCTCGCGCAGCCGCACCAGCCCGAGGCCGCCGACCACCTCGGCATCGTTGCCGCGCGTGCGCATCGCCTGCTCGAAAGCCGCCTGCGCTTCGGCAAGATTGCCGCGCTCGAGCTGCCGCAGGCCCCGCTGGCGTGCCTGGTAGGCGGGATCGGCCAGCATGCGCCGATGCGCTTCGCGCTTGCGGTCGAGCTCGGCCAGCGTCTGCCGCGCGATGTCGTCGTCGGGCACTTCCTGCAGATAACGCTCGAACCAGACCGCGTAAGCCGGATCGTCGCTGACGCGATACAGCGTGCGGCGCCAGATATCGAGCGCGGTCTTGCGGTCGGCGTCGGTGCGCTGGCTCAGCCGGTACAGCAGGCCGAGGCCTTCGGCGCGCGTGGCGGGGCGGTCGGTCAGCAGGTCGCCCAGCACCAGCGCGAGGCGGGCGTCGTCTGGCCGCTGCGCCAACTGCCGGCGCAGTTCCGCGATCGCGCGCGGACGGCCCGCGTCGGTGCCGGCCAGGATGCGGTAGTAGTCGATTCCCAGCTCGCCCTGCGGCGGCCCGTCGGGAAACAGCTTCTGCAGGCGTTCGAGCGCTTCCTTCTCGTTGCCGCCGCGCGCGAGCATGCGCACCGTTGCCATTTCGCGCTTGTCCTGCGTGGCGATGCGATAGCTGTCCTCGAGCTCGCGCGTGGCCGGGTGCTTCGGATGGTGCTGGCGCAGGCGCTGCAGGATCCGTTGTGCTTCGGCAGGGCGGTTCGAACGCAGCTCGATCTGCGCCAGCAATAGCAGCGCATCGGGCTGCTGCGGCTCGATCGTCAGGATCTTGTCGAGCGCGCCGCGCGCCAGATCGGCGCGGTTCTTGGCCTCCCACATGCGCGCCGACGACAGCAGGCGCGCCAGCTCCGCGTTGATGGAGGGGGCGACGGCGGGCGCAGCGGCGGTCTGCGCGGTGGCCGGCAGCGCGGGAACGAGCAGCACCGCGGCGGCGGGAATCAGCGGCGAGCGGGGCATGTCGCGGTCCAGGCCGGCGTCAGCGCGCCATCGGCTTCGAAACGGTACAGGCCATCGAGATGGCCGAGCGCGAACAGCGCCAGCACCTGGCTGTAGTAGCCCAGCGGCTGTTCGGCGGCCAGCTTGCGCATCCGCTCCACCTGCCGCTGCGCGGCGCCAGCTTCGCCGAGCGCGGCCAGATACGGCGCGACCGCGGCGGAAAAGCCAGCATTGCCGGAGTTCGGCCCGACGGAGCCGGAGCGCGTATCGACGCGTTCGGGCGGGTGTCCCTGTGCGATGGTGTAGTCCGCCATCGGCCGATAGGTCTTCAGCAGCGGCGCGCGCAAGGGGTCCTGCGGCGACAGCATGCCGGCCCACAGATAGACGCGGATCGCGTTGTAGGCGCCTTCCGCCTGCGTCTGCTGGTCCGGACGGAAGCCCGGTTTGGCGCCGCCGTGATATTCGACCCAGTCCGGCGAAAAGCCGCGCGGCGCGGTATCGAGCAGCAGACGCGCCGAACTGGACAGCAGCTGCGCCCATTCCGGCTGTTGCGGCCACAGCGTGGCGAAGCGGCGCATCAGCTGCGGCGGCACATAGCTCGGATTGAGCCGCCACAGCGTCGGCGAAGGATGAAAGCCCACCGGGCCGGGCAGCAGCGTGCGGCCCAGCCCCGGCAGCAGCGCGCTTTCACGCTGCAGCACCTGGCGCGCGATCACGGTGCCGAGCGCGGTGTAGCGGCGCTCCTGCCAGAGCCGGCCGGCCTCGAGCAGCGCGTAGGCGATCCACAAATCGGCGTCGGAGGCGGGGTTGCTGTCGAGCACACCCCAGCTTTCCGGCTTGCCGCCGGCCGCCTCGCGCTTGCCCCAGATCCACGCAGGCAGGCGCGAAGCGAGGTCGCCTTCGGCCAGGTTGTTCTCGGTCCAGGCCAGCAGCCGCTCGAACGTTGGCCGGTCGTTGGCGACCAGCGCGAAGAACAGCGCATAGGCCTGTCCCTCGGACACCGTGGTCTGCTGCGGCGTGCTGGCGTCGATCACGCGGCCGTCGGCGCTGACCGTGTCGCGCTTGAAGCTGTCCCAGGCGGGCCAGGGGCAGGAGGCCGCGGCACAGCTGAGCGACGCCGTCAGCAGCGCCGCGCCGAGCAGCGCGCGCGAAGCCACCGCGAGCCGGCGGAGGTTGCCGCGCAGGCACGCAGCCATCGCGAACCCCGCCATCGCGAACCTCGCCATCTCAGCCCCCGTTGCGCCGCGCGGCCAGCCGGGACAGCGCCCAGAACGCGCTCAGCGCCACCGCGAGGCCGGCCAGAATGCCGGCGATGCCGAGGAAGACCGGGTGCGAGGACACCCGCACCCAGACCCGCGCATACCAGGGGAAATCGCCGACGAAATAGCGCTCGCCGAGCCGCAGGCCTTCGACTTCCTTCGCACGCACCACGGTCAGGTCGCCGCGGATCTGCGCGACCTTGGCCGGATCGTCGAGGGCATCGAGCACATCGCCGAGCCGGTCGGCCTCGGTCGCGGTCACCGCGACCACGCTGTGCCGTTCGCGAAAAGGCGATTCGAAGCCGACCAGCGCGGCCAGCGGACCGCCGGCCGACAGGATTGCGCGCCCTGCCGGCGTCATCGCCTCCGGTTCGCTGTCGCTGAGCCAGTTCGACCATGCGCTGGCGCGCTGGTCGCGCAGCGCCATCTCGGTCTTGCCGCGCGCGATCATCAGCGGCAGCGACTTGCCCCAGCGCGCCAGCAGTTCGCCGGCGCTGCCGTTGCCGACGATCAGCAGATTGCGCTGGCCGACCGATTCGACGTCCCTGGCAGGCACCACCGTGACGCGCAGCGCCGGCAGCCCGGTCCAGCGGCCCATATGGCCGAGCAGCGTCAGCAGGGCTTCCTGGTCGATCGCGCGCGGCGCGTCTGGCAGCACCACCGCGGTGTCGGCCAGATCGGCCAGCCGCGTGAACGGATAACCGCTGTTGGCGAAGAAGGCCAGGTTCGGCATCGCGGCATAGTGCGCGAAGCCGCTGAAGTCGATGGTCGAGTCCGGATCGATCGCCGCGCGTGCGACCTTTGCCGGCGTCGACGCGCACAGGCCGGTCTTCTGCGAGTCCAGATGGAAGCGGAACTGCATCTGGTTGTCGCTGCCGACGCGGAAGGCCGGCACGCGGATCGCGTTGGAGACCACCGCGTCGCTGCCCGACAGCAGCGGCACGCTGACCAGATTCTCGTCGTCGCTGCCCGACAGCGGCCGCAAGCGATACGAGCGCACCAGCTGCTCGTTGATATCGACGTTCAGCACCGAGTCGTTGTAGGTCGACGGCGCGGTATAGCGGTATTTGAGGTTCAGCGGCACGCTGCGCTGGTTCCAGCCGTACAGGTCGGCCGGCACGCGCAGGTTGACGCGGATCGCCTGCGGGTCGTTGCCCGACACCTGCAGCTGCTGCGGATCGGTGACGAGCTCGCGGAACAGCACCGGACGATCGACCGGCGCCCAGTTCGGCGCGTCATAGGGGGCGCGCGGCGGGCCCAGGTCGACGCTCTGGATCGACGCCTGGCGGCCCGACATCGCGGCCTTGCCGAGCACCAGCGCGTTGGCCGCGGTCGTCAGCTCCTCGGCATTGCGGCCGGCGACCACCAGCAGCTTGTGGTCGGGACTGTTCGGATTGGGCATCACCGTGACCGTCGGGCCGGCGATCTCGCGCAGTCCCAGCGCGGCGGCGGCGGGGCCGGGCAACGTCAGCATGATCGCGTGCTGGCCGGCCGGCGCACTGCGCGCCACCGGGAAGCGCGCGCCGCGATAGTCGGCCAGCGCGCCCAGCCACGACGCCACCACGCCGGCCGCGCGCAGCGTCGCCATGTCGGCGTTCTCCGCGAGCACGAACGGCACGGTGACGCGGCGATTGTCGCGGCGATCGAAGAAAGGCAGCGGCAGCAGCGCCAGATTGTCCGGCAGCCGCAGCGCGGCGGTGGTCAGCGTCAGCGCGCTGTTGGCGCTGATATCCGTCCACAGCGCCGAATGCGCGGCGTCCTCGCAGTGGTCCACCGTGTAGTGGCCGATGAATTCGATCGCCAGCCGATTGAAGTCGGTAAACAGCCGCGGCTCGAGCGGAATGTCGCGTGTGACCTGCTGGCCCGCGCGATTCGCCTCGAGCGGCAACGTGGCGACGACCTCGTCGTTCAGCTTGATCTTCAGATGCGACAGCGGATAGATCAGCGAGGGCGAGTAGGTGTAGTGCAGCCGCAGCGTGGCGCTGGTGACGACCTCGTCCGCACGGATGCCGACATTGAGCACGCGTTCGGGATCGAGACCGCGCAGCGCGATCGGGCCATAGGCGCCCATTTCGGCGACCGTCAGCACCTGGCGGCGGGCCGCCGTGCCGGCCGGCGCGGACGCGGCAGCGGCCGGCGCGCTGACGCCGGGCGTGGCGCCGCCATTGCTGCTCGGGCCTTCGACTGCAGAATTCGGGGAGGCGGGTTGGGAGTGGGCCGGCGGCAGTGCCATCGCGGCCAGAAGCCATGCCGTGGTCAGCATGGCGCCACGCCGGCGCGGCGTGGCGACAGTCGAATCGATCCTCGTCATCAATGCCAAATAAACGGTGAACGCCCGCTGTGCGTCCGTCTGGCCAGGTTCCCCTCGGTAGCTGCGGCGGGGGCGGCGCTCTGTGCAATACGATGCGCCTTGTCGGGCGGAGTCTACACCAATGTCGCACGCCGTCCGCTCGCGCAGACCGCGGGCGCAACAAAAACGTCCGCCTTGGGGGCGGACGTTGGATCGTTGCCACATTGGGGCATGGCCGACGGCGAGAGGGTCGCGCGGACCGTCGCGGAAGCCGCCGGCCATGCCCAGGGATCAGTGCGCGAACAGCCAGATCAGGACCAGCACGAAGGCGGGTACACCCAGCAACCAGGCGAGGATATAAGGCATGGTTTCGCTCCTTGTCGTGAACTCCATGGCTTCACTATAGGGAGCGCGGCCGGGGCCTACTGTCGGGACCCCTCCGCTAGGCTTGTAGGACTGGGCCGACCGGCTGTCCGACGGGCTGCCCGCATGGGGGCTGCATATCGGTGCGCTGCATCAATGCGCACCGTGCCCGCTCAATCCTCGTCATCCTCGCTGTCGAGGAAGTCGCGCCGGATCATCCAGTTGCGGATGGCCTCGTCGCAGACCTTCTTCAGCTTCTGGCGGTCCGGCAACTTGTCGAACAGCTCGAAATTGACCAGCGCCATGCCTGCATCGGTGATGTAGAACAGGCGCGCGGGATCGTCGTAGTGGACGATGCGGCCGTCGATGTCGGAGTCGTCGCTCTCGGTCGGCATGTCCTCCAGCTCGACCACGCGGCAGGTGAAGCGCGGGCTGCGGGTATGGGTCAGATACTCGAATTCGTCGTGCATCACTTCGCCCCCCTTGCCGGTGGCGATGGCGAAGCCCCAGATGAAGCGGGGCATCGGCAGATCGGACAGATCGTCTATCTCGTCCATGGTGTTCTCCCTGATTCGATGACCCGCATTATCGCTCGGACACCATGGTCCCGCCCACCATTCACCAATCCCTCGCGGACTGGCGCGGCGCGCCTATCGTTGCGCGCGGCAGTTCGCGTAGACCGGCGGCGCGTTTTCGCCCTGCGTGGCGTCCTGCAGCATGGCCTCGTCGCCCTTGGTCCACCAGACGTGCTGGCCATGCGCGTAGCGTGCCCCGGACGCGCTGAGGACGGTGACGAACAGCAGCGGCTTGCCGTCGAGCCGCAGGATCGCGATCTGGTTATCGGCGCTGTTGAAATAGCGCGCGGTCAGCCGTTTGTCGTCGTCGCAGCGGTAATGCACGGTGATCGGTGGGTCGAAGCGCACGCCGTCGATGCCGGGGCGGGCCTGTGCCGGCGCGGTGAACGAGGCGGCCGCGAGCAGCGCGGCGCAGGCCATCAGCGCGGCGCGGCGAAAGGGGAGGGGCTTGACCATGTCGGTGGGTTCCTGCGGGGAGACGGTCCAGGTGCAATCGATCAGGAGGCGCGCCCGCGCGTGACGCTCAACGTCGCGCGCCGGCATCGAGACGATAGCTTGCCGCGAGGCCGCGCAGGCTGTCCACCTCGGCTTGTTGCCAGGCGGCGTCGTGGCCCAGTTCTTCCGCGAGGATCGCGGCCACGCGCGGAGCCACCGCGTCGGCCGCGCGCGCGTCGAGGAACAGCAGGCGGTTGCGGCGCGCGACCACGTCCTCGACCTTGCGCGCCAGTTCATAGCGGGCGGCGAAACGGACATGGGCCTCGGTCAGGCCGGATTCGGGCGCGATCACGTTGTCCGCGCCGGGCAGGCTGCGCAGCAGGCCCAGATCGCCGCCATAGTAGCGGTCCGGCGCGTTCAGGTTGGCCTGCTGGCCGGCCCATGCGCCCGCGCCATGCAGCGGCAGGTCGGCGGTCACGCAGGGCGCGGCGCGCAGCATCTGGCGCCGAATCGCGGTGTCGATGACATCCTCGGCCATCTTGCGGTAGGTGGTCCATTTGCCGCCGGTCACGGTGATCAGGCCCGCCTTCGAGACCACGATCGTGTGCTCGCGCGACAGCGAGGCGGTCGAGTTTTCGCCGGTCGCCTTGACTAGCGGGCGCAAGCCGGCCCAGACGCTGGTGACATCGTCGCGGGTGGGATCGCGCGACAGATAGCGCGCCGCGGTCTCCAGGATGAAGTCGACGTCGTCGTCCTCGGCGCGTGGCTCCAGCGGCAGGTCACGGCGCGGCGTGTCGGTGGTGCCGACGATCGTGTGGCCGTTCCAGGGCACCAGGAAGAGCACGCGGCCGTCGTCGGTCTTGGGCACCAGGATCGCGCGATCGCCGGGCAGGAAGCTGCGCGGCAGCGTCAGGTGTACGCCCTGGCTGGGCGCGACCATCATCTGCGCGCGCTCGTCCTCCATGCGCCTTACCGCGTCGACCCAGACGCCGGTGGCATTGATCACGCATTCGGCATGCAGCGTCAGTTCGGCATCGCCGAGCTCGTCGCGCACCGTGACGCCGCCGACCAGGCCCGCCTGCATCACGAGACCGGTCACGCGGGCATAGTTCAGCGCGACACCGCCCAGATCGAACAGCGTGCGCATCAGCGCGATCGCGAGGCGCGCGTCGTCGAACTGGCCGTCGAAATACAGGTTCGCGCCGCGCAGCGGCCGGCCGCCGACATGCTCGGCCAGCGTCGGCGCCGCGTCCAGTGCCTGCTGGTGGTTGAGCCAGCGGCTGTCCATCAGATTGCGGCTGCCGGCCAGCATGTCGTAGACCTTCAGGCCGATGCCGTAGAAGGGCTGGTCGAACAGCTGATAGGCGGGCACCACGAAGCCCAGCGGCCACACCAGGTGCGGCGCGTTGCGGGCCAGCATGCCGCGCTCCTGCAGCGCCTCGCGCACCAGCCCGATATTGCCCTGGGCCAGGTAACGCACGCCGCCGTGCACCAGCTTGGTGGCCTTGCTCGAGGTGCCCTTGGCGAAGTCGGCGGCCTCCAGCAGCAGCGTGCGGTAGCCGCGCGAGGCGGCATCGACAGCGGTGCCGAGTCCGGTCGCGCCGCCCCCGATCACGATCACGTCCCAGCGGCGCTCGCGCTCCAGCGTGGCGAGCAGCGCCGCGCGATCCGGGGGCAGGGTAGGGTTGGGTGTCTGCATGGCAAGGAAAGCGGTGCGAATCGGATCGGTGGGTAAGACGGTTCGAGGGCGCGGGCTCAACTGGCCGACGGGGCATTGGCCGATGCCGCATTGGCCGGCGCCGCATCGTCGCGCGCCCCGTCGCGCGCCCAGTCCCGCGCGCGCTCCACCGCGCGATGCCAGCGCGCAAGCTGGCTGGCGCGCGCATCGGCCGACAGCCGCGGCTCGAAGCGCTGTTCGATCTGCCATTGGCTGGCCAGTTCCTGTTGATCGCGCCAGAAGCCGCTGGCCAGGCCCGCCAGGTAGGCGGCGCCCAGCGCCGTGGTTTCGGTGACGCGCGGGCGCACGACCGCGGTGCCGAGCAGATCGGCCTGCATCTGCATCAGCAGGTCGCTGCGCGAGGCGCCGCCATCGACGCGCAGCTCGGCCAGCGCGATGCCGGCATCCTTCTGCATCGCGTCCAGCACGTCGACGCTCTGCAGCGCGATCGCCTCGAGCGCCGCGCGCGCGATCTGCGGGCGGCCCGTGCCGCGCGTGATGCCGATCAGCGTGCCGCGCGCAAATGCGTCCCAGTGCGGTGCGCCGAGCCCGGCGAAGGCGGGGACCAGCACCACGCCGCCGGTGTCGTCGCATTGCCGCGCCAGCGGCTCGACCTCGGGCGCGCTCTGGATGATCTGCAGGCCGTCGCGCAGCCACTGGATCGTCGCGCCGCCCATGAAGACGCCGCCTTCGAGGCAATACTGGGTGGTGGCTTTGCCGCTATCGCCGGCATGCGAACCGAGCTGCCAGCCGATCGTCGTCAGCAGCCGGTTCTGCGAGACCACCGGCGCCGAACCGGTGTTCATCAGCAGGAAGCAGCCGGTGCCGTAGGTGTTCTTCGCCATGCCGGGCGACAGGCAGGCCTGGCCGAACGTCGCCGCCTGCTGGTCACCCGCGATGCCGGCGATCGGCAGCTCGGCGCCGAACACGCGTGCCGCGGTTCGCGCGACCTCGCCGCTGGATGGCACAACCTCGGGCAGCAGGCTGCGTGGAATGTCGAGCAGCGCCAGCAGCTCGTCGTCCCAGCGAAACTCGTGGATGTTGAACAGCATCGTACGCGACGCGTTGGAGACGTCGGTCACATGGCGCGCGCCATCGGTCAGCTGCCAGATCAGCCAGCTGTCGACCGTGCCGAAGGCGAGCTCGCCGCGCGCCGCGCGTTCGCGCGCACCGTCGTAGTGGTCGAGCATCCAGCGCAGCTTGGTGCCGGAAAAATAGGCCTCGATGACCAGACCGGTCTTGGCGCGGAAGCGCTCCCCATGGCCGTCGCGCTGCAGCGCCTCGCACATCGGTGCGGTACGGCGGTCCTGCCAGACGAGCGCGCGGCCGACCGGCTCGCCGGTGCAGCGATCCCACAGCACCGCGGTCTCGCGCTGGTTGGTGATGCCGATCGCGCGGATCTGGCGCGCGGACACGCCGGCGCCGTTCAGCACCTCGTGCGCGACGGCCAGCTGCGATTGCCAGATCTCGTAGGGGTCGTGCTCGACATGGCCGGGCTGCGGGTAATATTGCCGGAATTCGCGCTGGGCGATCCGCACCACATTGCCGGCATGATCGAACAGGATCGCACGCGAACTGCTGGTGCCCTGGTCGAGCGCCAGGATGTATTCGGCGCGCGCTGGCGTCGTGCTGTCGGTCATGGCTGCCATCCTGCTGATTTCAATGATTCCGTGGTTCCGCGGTTGCGTACGGCGGAGCCGAAAGAAGAACGCCCCTGGCGGGCGCCAATATGTCGATGTCCCCTTCCCACGACCTTGCACAACGCATTGCCGCCAACCTGGCCGCCAACGTGGCCGCCAGCCTCGGCGCGCGCTCGCGCTTCGATCCCGCCCAGCATCTGCGATTGACCGTCGACGGCCTGCAGGTCGGCTGGCTGCCGCGCCGGCATGCGCAGACGCTGCGCGAGCTGGAAGGGACCGAGGGCATCGGCTTCGCCGTGCTGGGCACGGAAGCCGACGACACGGTCGTGCTGTTGCCGCGGATCCATGGTTTCGACGCGCGTACCGCGGCGCTGGCCACGCTGGCCCGCCGACTGGCCGCGCACAACCTGCTGCGCGGCTGGCGCGATGAGGCGTTCGCCGTCACGCCGGCGCTGGATCATCCGGCCCTGGCGACGATCGAACGCGCGGCCGCGCGCTATTTCGGTCTGCTGACGTTCGCCTCGCACATGAACGGCATCGTGGCCGGCCAGCGCGCGCTGTGGATCGCCCGGCGAAGCGACAGCAAGGCGGTCGATCCCGGCATGTGGGACAACCTGGTCGCCGGCGGCATGCCGCACGGCAGCGATCCGCTGGCCACGCTGGTGCGCGAATGCGACGAGGAGTCCGGCATTCCCCCGTGGCTGGCGGCCCAGGCGCAGGCCCACGGCACGGTGCAGGTGCTGCGCGAAATCGACGAGGGCGTGCAGTGGGAAACGGTCTATCTGTACGACCTGGAACTGCCCGCCGACTTCGTGCCGCACAACCGCGACGGTGAGGTCGCCGAGCACCGGCGGGTCGGCCCGGACGCCGCGCTTGCTATCATGGCGGATGGCGCGATGACGCTCGATGCCACGCTGGTGACGCTCTGTGCGCTGCGCCGGCGCGGTTGGGCGCCGCCGGTACCGGGCTTCGCCGACTAGCGCGGCCGCGCTGTACCGGGCCCCGTACGGCGCGCCGTATGGGGCCCCGTAAGGCGGCCGGTCCGCCGGGCGCGCCCCCTCCAGAGAACCCCAACGATGAGCAATCCAGGCTTTATTCTGACCATTTCGTGCCCCGATCAGCCGGGCATCGTGCATGCCGTTTCGGGACTGCTGTTCCAGCACGGCTGCAATATCGTCGATTCGGACCAGTACGGTGACGAGTACACCGGTCGCTTCTTCATGCGCGTGCATTTCACCGCGGCCCCGGGCGGTCCGGAGCTCGGCGCGCTCAAGAGCGCGTTTGCGCCGGTCGGCGAGCAGTTCTCGATGCAGTGGGAGCTGTTCGATGCCGCGATCAAGCCGCGCGTGATGATCATGGTGTCGCGCATCGGCCATTGCCTGAACGATCTGCTGTTCCGCGCCAAGAGCGGGCAGCTGCCGGTCGAGATCGCGGCGATCGTGTCGAACCACCGCGATTTCTACCAGCTGGCCGCGTCGTACGACATTCCGTTCTTCCATCTGCCTCTGATGAACGCGTCGGCCGAGCAGAAGGCCGCGCAGGAGGCCAAGGTGTTCGAGGTGGTGCAGGACCAGAAGATCGACCTGGTCGTGCTGGCGCGCTATATGCAGGTGCTGTCGAACGACCTGTGCCGCAAGCTGGAGGGCCGCGCGATCAATATCCACCATTCGTTCCTGCCGAGCTTCAAGGGCGCCAAGCCCTACTACCAGGCGCACGATCGCGGCGTCAAGCTGATCGGCGCGACGGCCCACTATGTGACCGCCGACCTCGACGAAGGCCCGATCATCGAGCAGGAGATCGAACGCGTGGACCACAGCATGGACCCGGACCAGCTGACCGCGGTCGGCCGCGACGTCGAATGCGTGGCACTGGCCCGCGCGGTCAAGTGGCATGCGGAACATCGCATCCTGCTGAACGGGCACAAGACGGTCGTTTTCAAGTAAGGACCGCTGTTGCCGCGGTTGCCCTCTCCCCCGCCCCTCTCCCGCGCGCGGGAGAGGGGAGAGCACCGTCAGTACCCGCAGACCGACTGCCTCTCGACCGCCCGCGCTGGATGTGGAGAAGGCCGGCAGCGCGCGCACACCGACATGCCCTCTCCCGCCTGCGGGAGAGGGGTAGGGGAGAGGGCAGCTCCGCCCCTTAGTCTCCCGCCACCACACACTTCACTCCGCTGTCCGCGACGATCTGCTCGAACGGCGCCCGCAACGGCTCGTCGGTGAAGAGCCGGTCGATCTGCGACAGGTGCGCCAGCTCGACCATCGCCTGCCGGTTGAATTTGGTTGCATCGGCGGCCAGCCAGACCTCGCGCGAATGCTCGATGATCGTGCGCGCCACCTTGACCTCGCGGAAATCGTAATCGCGCAGCGTGCCGTCGGCCTCGATCCCCGAGATGCCGATCAGGCCGATGTCGACCTTGAACTGGCCGATGAACTCGACCGTGGCCTCGCCGACGATGCCGCGGTCGCGCGAACGCAGCACGCCGCCGGCCACGATCACCTCGCAGTCCTGGTTGTCGGCCAGGATGTTGGCGACGTGCAGATTGTTGGTGATCACGCGCAGGCCGCGATGATGGACCAGCGCGCGGGCGATCTCCTCGATCGTGGTGCCGATGTTCAGGATCAGCGAACAGCCCTCGGGCACCGCGGCGGCCACCGCGCGCGCGATGCGCGCCTTGCCCTCGGCATTGAGCAGCTGGCGCTGGCGATAGGCGATGTTCTCGGTGGTCGAGCCATCCATCCGCACGCCGCCGTGAAAGCGCGCCAGCATGCCGTTCTCCGCCAGCAGATTGACGTCGCGCCGGACCGTTTGCAGGGTCACGCCGAACTTGCGTGCTAGCTCTTCGATGGAGGCGAAGCCCTGGCTGCGGACTTCTTCCAGAAGAGCGGTCTGGCGGGGATTGAGCGTCATGCCGGGATTCTAGTTCAAACAAAAACGAAAACAAATGACGCATTGCACTATTGTTTTTTGTTCGCTTCTTTACTAAAACGAGCAAGCAAGCCATCGATGCGCGCCGGAGTCCCTTTTCGCGTCCCGCCCTGTGTCCGCTGACCGCGCGACCTTCCTTCGGGCCGAACCATGCCGCGCGCAGGGCAAGAACCCTGACGGAGACCGGATGCAGCTCAGACTGGAAGGCATCGCGCAGCAGGCAGGTTCGCAGGTCCATCTCTATCCGATGTCGCTGGCCCCGGTCCCGGGCGCGGTGACGATCCTGCTCGGCGCGACCCAGGCCGGCAAGACGTCGCTGATGCGGGTGATGGCCGGGCTCGACCGTCCCAGCGCCGGCCGCGTGCTGGTCGACGATGCCGACGTGACGGGCATGCCGGTACGCCAGCGCAATGTGTCGATGGTCTACCAGCAGTTCATCAACTACCCGTCGCTGACGGTGTTCGACAACATCGCCTCGCCGCTGCGGCTGCGCGGCGCCGCCGATATCGACCGGCAGGTGCGGACGCTGGCGGCGCGGCTGCATATCGAACATCTGCTCGAGCGCCATCCGGCCGAGCTCTCCGGCGGCCAGCAGCAGCGCGTCGCGCTGGCGCGGGCGCTGGCCAAGGGCGCGCCGCTGATGTTGCTGGACGAGCCGCTGGTCAATCTCGACTACAAGCTGCGGGAGGAACTGCGCGAGGAGCTCGCCCAGCTGTTCGCGCAGGGCGACGCCACCGTGATCTACGCGACCACCGAGCCCGGCGAGGCATTGCTGCTCGGCGGCCATACCGCGGTGCTTGATGCCGGCGAGCTGCTGCAATACGGGCCGACGGCCGAAGTCTTCCATTACCCCGACTCGCTGCGCGTGGCGCGCGCCTTCAGCGATCCCCCGATGAACCTGATCGCCGGCGAATGGCGCGATGGCGCCGTGCATCTGCCCGACGGCATCGAGGTGGTGCTGCGCCCGGATGACAGCGCCATCGACAACGCCGTCGATGGTGCCCGCGATGCGCTGCAAGGCTATGCCGGCCCTGTCACTGTCGGCGTGCGCGCCGGCACGCTGTGGCTCGATGGCGTATCGGACCGGCACGACGAGCTCGCGGTCGGCGTACCGCGCGCGCGGGAGGGCGTGCCGCTGCCGGGACGGGTGGCGCTGGCCGAGCTGTCGGGCTCCGATACCTTCGTGCACGTCGACACCGCGGTCGGCAACCTGGTCGCCCAGGTGCCGGGCGTGCTGGAGTTGGCGCTGGGCGAGACGGTGACGCTGCGGCTCGACCCGTCGCAGCTGTATCTGTTCGATGCGCAGGGACGCTGCGTGCGCGCGCCGCGCCGCGTGCATCCGCGGCGCGCCAACGGGCAGGGGAACTGAGGCCATGGCCCGCATCGACCTGGACTTGGCCCATGCCTACGGCCCCAATCCGCGCAGCGACGAGGACTATGCGCTGCTGCCGCTGCGCTTTACCTTCGACGACGGCGGCGCCTATGCGCTGCTGGGGCCCTCGGGCTGCGGCAAGACCACGCTGCTGAACTGCATCTCGGGCCTGCTGCGGCCGTCGCAGGGCACCGTGTCGTTCGATGGCCGCGACGTCACCGGCGAATCGCCGCAGGCGCGCAATATCGCCCAGGTGTTCCAGTTCCCGGTGATCTACGACACCATGACCGTCGGCCAGAACCTCGCCTTTCCGCTGCGCAACCGCGGCGTGCCGCAGGCCCAGGTGCGCGAGCGCGTGGGGCAGGTGGCCGAGATGCTGGACCTGTCGGCCGTGCTCGATCGCCAGGCCAGCGGCCTGTCGGCCGATGCCAAGCAGAAGATCTCGCTGGGGCGCGGGCTGGTGCGTCACGACGTCGCCGCGATCCTGTTCGACGAGCCGTTGACCGTGATCGACCCGCACCTCAAATGGCAGCTGCGGCGCAAGCTCAAGCAGATCCACCGCGAATTCCATCTGACGCTGATCTATGTCACGCACGACCAGACCGAGGCGCTGACCTTCGCCGATCAGGTGGTGGTCATGTCGCGCGGCAAGGCCGTGCAGGTCGGCACCGCCGATGCGCTGTTCGAGCGGCCGGCCCATACGTTCGTCGGCCATTTCATCGGCTCGCCCGGCATGAACTTCCTGCCGGCGCGCTGGCGCGATGGCTGGATCGAACTGGCCGGACGGCGGTATGCGCCGCCGGCGGATGATGCCCTCGCGCAGCGGCTGCAGGCGGCCGGCACCTTCAAGATCGGCGTGCGCCCCGAATATCTGCGGCTGGCGCGATCCGACGACGAGCAGGCGGTGCCCGCGGTGATCGAACGCGCGCAGGACATCGGCACCTACTGGATCGCCGCCGCGCGGCTGCACGACAGCGGTGCCCATGGCAAGAGCATCGACAGCGCCGATGGCGCGCCGCTGCTGCGCGCCCGGCTCGGCGACGAGGCCGCCGCGCTGCGGCCCGGCGAGACCGCGTGGTTCTCGGTGTTCCACCGCCATACCTGCTTTTACGTCGACGAGGAGCTGGTCCGATGAAGCCGATCAACCAGAAGGCGTGGCTGCTGGTGTTGCCGGTGGTGGTCTGCGTCGCGTTCTCGGCGATCCTGCCCCTGATGACCATCGTCAACTACTCGGTGCAGGACATCATCTCGCCGGAGCGGCGCGTGTTCGTCGGCACCGAATGGTTCCGCGCGGTGCTGCGCGACGGCGAGCTGCACGACGCGCTGCTGCGGCAGCTCGGTTTCTCGCTGGCGGTGCTGCTGGTCGAGATTCCGCTCGGCATCCTGCTGGCGCTGTCGATGCCGGCGCGCGGCTGGAAGGCGTCGGCGGTGCTGGTGATCGTCGCGCTGTCGCTGCTGATTCCGTGGAACGTGGTCGGCACGATCTGGCAGATCTTTGGCCGCACCGACATCGGCCTGCTCGGCGCCGCGCTGGCCGGACTCGGCTTCGACTACAACTACACCGGCAACGCGCTCGACGCGTGGCTGACGGTGCTGGTGATGGACGTCTGGCACTGGACGCCGCTGGTCGGCCTGCTGTGCTACGCCGGCCTGCGCGCGATTCCCGACGCCTACTACCAGGCCGCGCAGATCGACGGCGCCTCGCGCTGGGCGGTGTTCCGCCATATCCAGCTGCCCAAGCTGCGCGGCGTGCTGATGATCGCGGTGCTGCTGCGCTTCATGGACAGCTTCATGATCTACACCGAGCCGTTCGTGCTGACCGGCGGCGGACCCGGCAACGCCACCACCTTCCTGTCGCAGTACCTGACGCAGAAAGCGGTGGGGCAGTTCGACCTGGGTCCGGCCGCGGCGTTCTCGATCGTCTATTTCCTGATCATCCTGCTGCTGTGTTTCGTGCTGTACAACTGGATGCAGCGCGCCGGCACCGTCGCCGAGGAGGTTCCCCATGCATGATCCGGCCTCGCGTGGCGGCTGGTGGCGCGCCGCCTTCCTGCTGGTCTATCTGGTGTTCGCGATCCTGCCGATCTACTGGATGCTCAACATGTCGTTCAAGACCAACGACGAGATCCTGTCGACGCTGTCGCTGTGGCCGGCGCAATTCACGCTGGAGCACTACCGCACGATCTTCACCGATTCGTCGTGGTACTCCGGTTATATCAACTCGCTGATCTATGTCGCGCTGAACACCGTGATTTCGGTCACCGTGGCGCTGCCGGCCGCGTATGCGTTCTCGCGCTACCAGTTCATCGGCGACAAGCATGTGTTCTTCTGGCTGCTGACCAACCGGATGACGCCGCCGGCGGTGTTCCTGCTGCCGTTCTTCCAGCTCTATACGAGCGTCGGGCTGATGGACACGCACCTGGGCGTCGCGCTCGCCCACCTGGTGTTCAACGTGCCGCTGGCGGTGTGGATCCTGGAGGGCTTCATGTCGGGCGTGCCGCGCGAGATCGACGAGACCGCCTATGTCGACGGCTATTCGTTCCCGCGCTTCTTCCTGACGATCTTCCTGCCGCTGATCAAGGCCGGCGTCGGCGTCGCGGCGTTCTTCTGCTTCATGTTCAGCTGGGTCGAGCTGCTGCTGGCGCGCACGCTGACCTCGGTCGACGCCAAGCCGATCGTGGCGACGATGACCCGCACGGTCTCCGCCTCGGGCATGGACTGGGGCGTGCTGGCCGCGGCCGGTGTGCTGACGATCGTGCCCGGCGGCATTGTGATCTGGTTCGTGCGGCACTACATCGCGAAGGGCTTCGCGATGGGCCGCGTCTGAGCGGGGGTGGCGATGGAAACGACGGCCATGTTCGGCTGGATGGTGTGGACCACGCCGGTCGCGGTGTTCTTCGTCTGCGTGGTGCTGATGCTGATCGGCATGACGATCTGGGAGCTGCGCTCGCCGACGCGCCTGCGCAAGGGCTGGCTGCCGATCGCGACCACGCGCGGCGACCGGCTGTTCATCGGCCTGATGTGCGCGGCATGGATCAACCTGGCGTGGGTCGGACTGGGCGAGGCAATGATGAACTGGTTCTCGCTGCCGGAGGAGCCGTCCGTGTGGATCAGCTTCGTCGTGTCGATGGCGGTGCTGGCGCTGGTGATGCGCAAGGGGTGATCTCCGGGTGATTTCCGGGTGAGTTCATGGGTGATCCCCGGGGTTGTTCGCTGTGGTTCAGAGGTGCGTCTGGTTGGTATTCGCAGGTAGCGCGGCTCAATCCTTCCCCGGCCGCGACCCGCAACGCTTTCGGGAAGGGCCATTCGAGGAGACATCGATGACAGCGCTGAAGCAACGGGCAAGGCTAGCGGTGAAGCTGGTGGCGGTGGCCGCCGCGCTCGCCTGCGGCCATGCCGCCTGGGCCGGAGAGGCCGAGGCGAAGAAATGGATCGACAGCGAGTTCCAGCCGTCCTCGCTATCGAAGGACAGGCAGCTGGCCGAGATGAAGTGGTTCATCGACGCGGCCGCCAAGCTCAAGGCCAAGGGCGTGACCCAGGTCAACGTGGTGTCCGAGACGATCACCACGCACGAGTACGAGGCCAAGACGCTGGCGCGTGCGTTCGAGGAGATCACCGGCATCAAGGTCAATCACGACCTGATCCAGGAAGGCGACGTGGTCGAGAAGCTGCAGACGTCGATGCAGTCGGGCAAGTCGATCTACGACGGCTGGATCTCCGATTCGGACCTGATCGGCACGCACTACCGCTATGGCGCAATCCTGCCGCTGACCGACTACATGAACGGCGCCGGCAAGGAATTTACCAATCCCGATCTCGACATCAAGGACTTCATCGGCACCAAGTTCACCACCGCGCCGGACGGCAAGCTCTACCAGCTGCCGGACCAGCAGTTCGCCAATCTCTACTGGTTCCGCGCCGACTGGTTCGCGCGCAAGGACCTGCAGGAGAAGTTCAAGGCCAAGTATGGCTACGACCTGGGCGTGCCGACCAACTGGTCGGCCTACGAGGACATCGCCAACTTCTTCACCAACGACGTCAAGGAGATCGACGGCAAGAAGGTCTATGGCCATATGGACTATGGCAAGAAGGACCCGTCGCTCGGCTGGCGCTTCACCGATGCGTGGCTGTCGATGGCCGGCACCGCGGACAAGGGGCTGCCCAACGGCATGCCGGTCGACGAGTGGGGCATCCGCGTGGCGGCCGACAAATGCACGCCGGTCGGCGCGTCCGTCGCGCGCGGCGGCGCCACCAACAGCCCGGCCGCGGTCTATGCGCTGACCAAGTACGTCGACTGGATGAAGAAGTACGCGCCGCCGCAGGCCATGGGCATGACCTTCTCCGAGGCCGGCCCGGTGCCGGCGCAAGGGCAGGTCGCGCAGCAGATCTTCTGGTACACGGCCTTCACCGCCGACATGACCAAGAAGGGGCTGCCGGTGGTCAACGCGGACGGCTCGCCGAAGTGGCGCATGGCGCCGTCGCCGTATGGCCCGTACTGGAAGCAGGGGATGCAGAACGGCTACCAGGACGTGGGCTCGTGGACCTTCTTCAAGAAGACCGATCCGAACCGCCTGGCAGGCGCGTGGCTGTACGCGCAGTTCGTCACGTCGAAGACCGTGTCGCTGAAGAAGTCGCTGACCGGGCTGACGTTCATCCGCGACAGCGACATCAACCACGAGTACCTGACCAAGAACGCGGCCAAGTACGGCGGGCTGATCGAGTTCTATCGCAGTCCGGCGCGCGTGGCATGGACGCCGACCGGCACCAACGTCCCCGACTATCCGAAGCTCGCCCAGCTGTGGTGGAAGAACGTCGCGACCGCAGTGACCGGCGAGAAGACTCCGCAGGCCGCGATGGACAGCCTGGCCGAGGAAATGGACCAGGTGATGGCGCGGCTGCAGCGCGCGGGCATGGCGACCTGCGCGCCGAAGCTGAACCCCAAGGGGGATGCGGCCAAGTGGCTGTCCGACGTGCACGCGCCGTGGAAGAAGCTGGCCAACGAGAAGCCCAAGGGCGAGACCATCGCCTACGAGAAGCTGCTGCAGGCGTGGAAGGAGGGCAAGGTGCGGTGATGGGGTGGGCCGGCTGACCGGCCCACAGCAGTTCTCCCCTCTCCCGCGTGCGGGAGAGGGGCCGGGGAGAGGGGCCGGGGAGAGGGCCGGGGAGAGGGCAACCACCGCACGCCCGGCTTCAAATTTCCTCCGTTACCTCCGGACACGCCCCCCGCCCAGCCTCTGGTGCATACTACGGCCTTCGCAAAATCCAGCCCCGCGGCAAAGGCCCGCTCCCTGCACCCATGAAGCGCATCCTGGTTATCAAGATCACCTCCCTCGGCGATATGGCGCACACGCTGCCGCTGATCTGGGATCTGCGGCACGCCTATCCCGATGCCAAGATCGACTGGGTCGCCGATGCCTCCTGCGCCGATATCCCGCGCTGGACGGTCGGCGTCGACCGCGTGATCGCGCCGCCGCTGCGCGGCTACAAGAAGTCGAAGCAATGGAAGAACCTGCGCGCGATCCTCGCCGCGGTGCGCGAACTGCGCCGTGAGAAGTACGACGTGGTACTGGACGTGCACGGCGTCTACAAGAGCGCCATCGTCGGCTGGCTGGCCCGCACCCGCCGCCGCTTTGGCTATGCCGCCAGGCACCTGGGAGAAGCGCGTGCCGAGATGTTCTACACCGACATCTTCGCGCCGCATGGCGACGCCACCGCACGCCACAAGATGCGCCTGGTCGCCGCCAAGGCGCTCGGTTACGAGCTCGACCCGAAGGAACACTACGAACTGCGCATCCCGGCTCCGGCCGCGCCACTCAATACCGACGGCGTGCCGCGCGCGATGCTGTTCCACGCGACCTCGCTGGAGATCAAGAAATGGCCGCCGGAACGCTGGATCGCGGTCGGCCGCGAGCTGAACGCCCGGGGCTATCGCGTGCAGCTGCCCTGGGGCTCGCCGGCGGAAAAGGAGCAATCCGAAGTGCTGGCCCGCGGCATCCCGGACGCCGAGGTGCTGCCCAGGATGACGATCACCGAATGCGCCCAGCGCGTCGCCGCCGCGGACCTGGTGATCGGCACCGACACCGGCTTCGTCCACCTCGCCCATGCGCTGGGCAAGCCGTCGGTGATGCTGTTCACCGCCACCTCGCGCGAGCACTTCGGTATCTCCGAGCCTGGCCGCGCGGTGTCGATCGGCAATGAAGGCGTGGTGCCTGATGTGCCGGAGGTGATCGGGGCGATTGATCAGGTGACTGGCGGCGGCGTGATGGCTGCGCCTGCGGCGGGGATGCATGCCTTGCCGTCAGGTCTATAACGTCAGCGGCAGCGGCTCCGGGGGCGGTCGAGTTCGATTGTCGTATCAGCGATACGACAATCCGCTATTCATGAAGATTTGAGTGTCGGCGTGTCCGGCCATGATCGAGGATGACGCCATGCCGCCGACGGGATTGGCGGCATGGCGCCTGTCGGCTTACCGCGTGCCGACGAATAGCACGCCTGCCGACCGGTCAGAAGTCGTGCCGGTGGCGATCAGGCTGCGATCCTCCGCGCTGTAATACGCGACGCCGCTCATCTTCTGCCCCGGACGGGCGCACGGGGACGGACCGAAGGTCACGGTGATGTCGTAAGCGTTGCCACGTGCGCGCGGCTTGGCGGCGCCTTCGATCCGGCAGCCGGACGCGCCCGCGCCGCTGATCGTGCCGGAGCTGGCGACGGTGATCGTCGCCGATTCGCCGCCCTCGGGAATCACCGAGGTGCCGCTGTAGGTGCCGGCCAGCGTCGCCAGCGACGGCGTCAGCTCGTAGTTCTTGTCGTAGGTGCTGGTGAAGGTCGCGGTCTGGCCCGTGGCCGGATAGCGGACGGTGCCGTTCAGGTTCCCCTTGGTCGCGTAGGTGCCGTTGACCTCGACATTGAAGATTCCGCGCGACGACACGCTGAAGTCCTTGCCGTCGTTCGACGTGAAGCCGCCATTGGTCGCGTTCAGCTTGCCCTGGATCACGCCGAGCGAGATCGGCGCCAACGAGGTGTAGATCACGTAGTAGGTGCCGTCGTCGAGCACCAGGCCGGCGATGTCCTGGTTCGCCGAGGTCTTGCCCGTGTACAGGCCTTCGGCGGGGGAGGTGGCCGGTTGCGGCGCGGGGCCGTCGTCGTCGCCACCGCCACCGCCGCAAGCGGCGAGGGCCAGTGCCATGGAAGCAATCAGCAGGGTCTTGTTCATGGAATTCTCGAAGGGTTGTCTTTGTTGTTCTATCGGGATGGCGCCCCGGCATTGCACCGGGGCGCGGCAATCCTAGAGGCTGCCGGCGGCGCCTGCTATTCCCGATTGGTGGGGTATTGCGCTTTCCCGCGAATGGGGCCAGACGGCGCCGGTGGTTGTTGACGGCCGGCATTCGACATAGGATCGGTCCGGTTCAGCGGCCGGCCGTCCAGGCCCGTCCTTGACAGGCTCGACTCGGGACGTTGGGGGTGAATACGATGGCAACGAACAAAACGCCTGCGAAACCGCTGAACGCCGCGGCGAAGCCGGCAAGAAAGTCCCCGGCAAAACCGGCCGACGAATCGGCCCAGAAATCGGCCCGGAAATCGGCCCAGAAATCGGCCCAGAAATCGGCCAATAAATCGGCGCATAAACCGCCCCCCGACGGCAAGCCGGTCCTGCTGTCGGGCGGCAATCCGCAGATCCCGAAGGGCGACGGCGATGCCCCGGTGCAGGCCTACATCGCCGCCATGCCGGACTGGAAGCGTGAGGTCGGCGAAAAGCTTGACGCGCTGATCGTGCGCACCGTGCCGGACGTCCGCAAGGCGGTGAAATGGAATTCGCCGTTCTATGGCGTGGAGGGGCAGGGCTGGTTTCTCAGCTTCCACTGCTTCACGCGGTACGTGAAGGTGGCCTTTTTCAAAGGATCGTCGCTGCGCCCGCTGCCGCCCGGGGAATCGAAGGACCCGAATACGCGATATCTCGATATCTACGAAGCCGAGGGGATCGATGAGGCGTTGGTAGGGGACTGGATACGGCAGGCAGCCCAGTTGCCGGGGTGGGTGCCGTAAAGGGTGGGGAAAAGCGCGGTGCCGAACGATCCTGCCAATCACCCAACAAAGCAGGAGAAAAAGAAAAAGCCCTCGACTGTCGTCTGAGGGCCTTTTCCATGCGGTGTCCCGCGAATTTGGTGGGTGGTACAGGGATTGAACCTGTGACCCCTGCCGTGTGAAGGCTGGTGGGTAACCCATGAGCCAAGCACTATTTGCTCAGCTTAATCAATCACTTAGCATCATCCACCTATAGCGGTCTTGCGTCCAAGGGACTCCGAAAGGACGCAAACCATGGCTACCATCTCCAAGCGCGTAACTGCATCTGGCGCCGTTATCTATCAGGCGAAGTGCAGGCGTAAGGGCTATCCGATCCAATCCAAGACCTTTGCCAAGCGGTCGGACGCCATCACTTGGGCGCGCCAGATTGAACGGGCCTTCGACACGGGCGAGGCTATGGGCATAGCGTACAAGACCGTGCACGCGGCAACGACCGTGGGCGATGTGCTCAAGAAATTCCGAAACGAGTCTGTCCGACTCTGAGGGGCGCCAAGATCGACCAGGAGCGCATCGACATGTGGCTGGCCGCCAAGTGGACCAAGACGCCAATTCTGGAGCTCACCCCGGCCATCTTCGCCAAGTTCCGGGACGACCGATTGAAGACAGCCAGTGCCGGTACGGTCCTGCGTGAGCTCAACATCATCCGATCAGCGTTGAACCGGGCGCGTACGGACTGGGGCATCCCGGTGCCTGAGTGCAAGATCACCCGACCGAAGACGCCAGCCGGGCGTGACCGTCGATTGAAGGCGGGCGAGTTCGACAAGCTGATGACAGGTTGCGAGTGCGCCCGGAACAAGCAGTGGCGGCCTGCCGTAATCCTGGCCATCGAGACAGCCCCGCGTCAGGGCGAATTGCTCAAACTGACTTGGGCGCACGTGGACATGGTTGGACGTGTAGCTCGGTTCCCTATCACCAAGAACGGCACGCCGCGCACCATCCCGCTATCGATACGAGCGATTGAGGCGCTGACTGAGTTGCAGTTGGACCGGCCCGACAGTGCAGGCTCACACCCGAAGTTCGGGCACGTCCTATGGCGCTATGCGAATGACCGTAGCTCGCTGAAGCACGCCTTTGCGCGGCTGACTAAGCGCGTTGGGATCGAGGGTTTGCGGTTCCATGACCTGCGGGGAGAGGGCCTGTCACGGATGCTGGAGAACGGCCTGAACATCGTGGAGGTGTCGCAGGTTAGCGGCCACAAGACGCTCTCCATGATCCAGCGGTATGTCGCGCCACGACCGGAGGACATCGCGCTGAAGCTGGGATGAGTGATTGGTGCCTTGGAGTAAGAGAGGCCGCCTGAGGTTTGGGCGGTCTCTTTGTTTTCGGGCCGTCAAACGCCCTGTTGCACCGCTGCGAATGGGATGTGATGAACCCATCGCATTGATGGAACTTCGTTTCGCCAAAAGCTCGCCTTTTCGCCCGTATCCAAAGCGTGGGTAAGGGAGTACACGACAACATCAGCAAGCTGAAGCAGGGGGTGTTCGGCTTCGGTGCTTATGTGCGGCATGAATTGATGAAACTCTCCCGGAGGCAGTCCAATATCTGAAAAGCCTCCGCTCATAAGATTGTGGACCTGACGCCTTCCGTCACCAATCGACTTAACTTTGGTGGCATCCTGCGATATGACCTGTTCCCATTCCGATGGATGTCCAAACTTCCTGTCGGTGCCTGGGGTGATTAGAGCTATCTGTGCAAGCAAGCCGATAAGCGCCTTGGCGTTTGCATGCACAGGGAGTTCCACGCTCTGCTCGCCAGCTTGATTCCGCATAGTGAGCGATGACCCCATAGAGTCGGAAAAATGCTTGAGGCTACCGCTCACGAAGCGGACGTGAGCGCCCAAGTTGTTGACCAACAGCAGGCACTTCAGGACGATGGAGCGCGCATCCGCGTCACTCAGATGTTCAAGCCCGGCCTTCTGTCGCTGGTGGAAGCTGAAGAGGACGCGACAGTGCAGTGCTGTGCTGTGGGGAATGCGATACTCGTCCTTGATCTTATTGATCTCGCGCACCATCCAAGGGATACGGATCCGTTTGACTACTAGCAATGCATAGCCGCACAGGTCGTCAAACTGGCAGTCATCCCCATACGCTACGAATCGTGTCTCGGAACTCCGTCCAACTACCGTGATGCCGTTGCTCGCCATGCTTACCTCAGCATTTGTTTAAAGTGCTGGAAGCATAGCAAGAATGTGATATGGACCTGCCTTCGCCAAGGGAAGCACGTACCAACTCCGGCTCATCTACATTCAAGCGAGGACTTGTATGCTTCGTTTGCGCACCTCTGACGAAGCTCGCCGCGCGTTATGTCCTTGCCATCGGTAAAACTCGTCCAGGGACATGCCGCGACCGGTGTTGCCCTTCTCATCCACGATGGTGATGCTGTGCAGAATGTTGAGTTCCTTAACCGCAGCGATGCGCGTGGAGTGCTTGGCAGCAGGGTCGCGCAGAATGGCAAGCAATTCCCATGTCGCAATCTTCTCGTTCCACAGGCCGCTGTTCTTTGCCTCGTGCAGACGGCGTTTGAGGCTTTCGCGCACCCACGGGTTGTGTTCGATTTCTTGAATCTTCAGGTGCCCGTTGTGCAGCGCGTTCTCTTGCCCGAATACGCGCAGGAATGCCAACTGTGCTGAGTATCCGTGGACACGGTATGTAACGTACTCGAGGAAGTAGTCAACATTGAGCTTGCCAAATTCGGGGTCGCCGAACTCGGATGCTGGGATGCGGGCGATGGTGCTCATGGTCGTTGGCGCCGGGCCTACCGCGCTTGTGTTCTGCGTACGCGCACGAGTATGTCTGGCGCTAGTGTCCGCCGCGAGTGGTGTGGAGTGTCCGTCGCGATGCCGGGTTTGCCGCGAGTGGCTGTCGGTGTTCCGCAGGGAGTGGTCCAGCCGCAGGGCTGCTGGATTGGGACAATCCAAAATGAACTTTGGTGATTTGCCTAAGGTGCTTAATGTTCTGAGTCTTAAGTGCCTTAAGTGCCTTGAGTGACAAGAATGAAGTAAATATACGGATATTTCTCTTGGGGGGTGCACTCGCGTCGCATCGAACGCCCTTAAGGCACTTAAGGACGTAAGGCATTGTTTATAAGCGTATTCAATGTACGCCAGCTGGCGCTGGCCTCTGCTTTGGTCCTTGTCTTACCAACCTTCGGCCTTGCGGTTTTCTTGACCGGGGCCGTCTTCGGTTTCCGTAGGGCGCCCATCTGGCACGGTCCTCTCAAGCTTGTGTTGGTGGCCGTGGGAGACGGACGCCCTGGGCTGGGATGTCTACGGAAATCGTACGCGGCCAGACACAGGTTTACTAGGCTGCAACGTGTCCGCTGGGCGCAGGGGCCCCGCGCGGCGGCTGGCCTGCAGCTCGGCATGGTCGGATCGTCGCGTTGGGATAGCGTGTGGCTATGTGGGTCGGGCGGCGAGTCCCGTTAGGCGGTTGATTGGCCCAGAGAGGACCGCCTTTTTGAGTCCCGGTAGAATCAAGGTTCGTCCGGCAATTCTGCCGGGCGATAACCCATCCCGGATGCGGGACTGCCGTGGGACTCGGAGGGACGCGAAAGCGTGATAGATGGACTGAGAATAGCAAAACGGCCTACGGAAGATTTATCCGTAAGCCGTTCATTTTGCTACCAAAATTCTGGTGGGTGGTACAGGGATTGAACCTGTGACCCCTGCCGTGTGAAGGCAGTGCTCTACCGCTGAGCTAACCACCCCTGCTACTGCGCTTGAAACTGCCGGGCAGCAGAGAAAGCGAGATTATGTCAGTGCCGTTGTATCTTGTAAAGCCCTTCGTCGAATTTTTTCACCGAAGAACATCGGCCCAGCCTCAGGCTGCCTCTTCCAGCTGCGGCGCCTCCTGCCATACCGTCTTGCCGCCGCTGGCCTTGTCCAGCTCCTTCAGCACCGCGGCGTGCGCCGCCAGTTCGTCCTCGGTCGGTTCCAGCACCGGCAGGCGCAGCGCCGACAGGTCGGTGGCGGCAACTGCGGCCGGCCCGGCGCCCGCGCTGGCGTCCATCATGTCGATCACCAGCGAGTTCTGGCCGCGCGTCATCGCCAGATAGACCTCGGCCAGCAGCTCCGCATCCAGCAGTGCGCCGTGCAGCGTCCGGTGCGCATTGCTGACGCCGAGCCGTTCGCACAGCGCGTCGAGCGAGTTGCGCTTGCCGGGGAACATCTGGCGCGCTTCGAGCAGCGTATCAATCACGCTTCCCACATGCTTGCGGAAGGGCGGCAGGCCGAGCAACTGGAATTCCATGTCGAGGAATCCGAGGTCGAACGCGGCGTTGTGAATGATCAGCTCGGCGTCCTGCACGAAATCGCGGATCTCGTGGACCACCTCGGCGAACTTGGGCTTGTCCGCCAGGAATTCGACCGTCAGCCCGTGCACCGCGATCGCGCCGGCGTCGATGTCGCGCTCCGGGTTGATATAGAAATGCAGGTTGCGTCCGGTGAGCCGCCGGTTGACCAGCTCGACGCAGCCGATTTCGATCAGCCGGTCGCCGGTGGCGGCGTTCAGGCCCGTGGTTTCGGTGTCCAGTACGATTTGTCGCATGGCGGGCATTCTACTCAACCTGGGCGCCGGTGAGCGAGGCGACACCGCGATTGGCCAGCGCATCGGCCCGTTCGTTGCCCGGGTGGCCGTTGTGGCCGCGTACCCAGTGCCACGAGATGTCGTGCTCGGCCGCGGCGGCGTCGAGCGCCTGCCACAGGTCGGCGTTCTTGACGGGCTTCTTCTCCGCGGTCTTCCAGCCGCGCGCCTTCCAGCCGCGGATCCATTCGGAGATGCCTTTCTGCACATACTGCGAATCGGTCCAGACCTGCACCTTGCAAGGCCGCTTCAGCGCGCGCAGCGCCTCGATGACGGCGGTCAGCTCCATCCGGTTGTTGGTGGTATTGGCCTCGCCGCCGAACAGCTCCTTGACGTGGCCATTGGCGAGCAGCACGGCGCCCCAGCCGCCGGGGCCGGGATTGCCTTTGCAGGCGCCATCGGAATAGATCGTGACTTCTTGCATCGATGAACGGTGGGAACCGGTGCAGCGGGACGTCGCCGGCGCCGGGTGTCCGCCGGGGCGAACGGGTTGAAATCGGTCCGAGCGGGCGGTGCTCGGGAATGGGCTGGTCAGGCAGGTTGGGGCGCGCGCCTCACGTCTTCTCTTCGTCGGGGGACTTGCCGTGCGTGCCGTTCGGCGTGGCGACCGGCGCCGCTACCGGGGCCAGCGCGGCCTTGGGCGTCTTCCAGGCGGGCCCGACCAGGCGGATGTTGCGCACGCGCTTGACCGCCGACAGCATATAGACCGCGCCGAAGATTGGCCACCAGCGATCGCCGGCCTTCTCC
This sequence comes from Cupriavidus sp. JZ107, assembly GCF_053903255.1. NCBI lineage: Bacteria > Pseudomonadati > Pseudomonadota > Betaproteobacteria > Burkholderiales > Burkholderiaceae > Cupriavidus > Cupriavidus sp. JZ107. The sequence goes on from NZ_CP096481.1 coordinate 1,198,227, forward strand.
ATGAAGGCGGCCCGCTGCAGCCAGCGGTCGGTGCGGTAGGGCGGGCAATAGCAGCCGAAGCGGCCGCGGATGATATCGAAGCCGAGCAGCTTGAGCCAGTCCTTGATGCGGACGAACCCGATTGACTGGGCGTCGGTCGGCAGGAAGGGATCGGCGCCGAGCCGGTTCAGGCCCTGGCGTGCGCCCCACAGGCTCATCGGGTTGAAGCAGGACACCACCACGCGTCCCTCGGGCATCAGCACGCGCGAGACCTCGCGCAGCACCTCGTGCGGATCCTCGGAGAATTCGAGCACATGGGGCAGCGTGACCAGGTCCAGGCTCTGCGTATCGAAGGGCAGTTCGTCGAAGCGGCACAGCAGCTGCGGGCCGGGGGCGATGCCGGTTTCCGCGGCGCGCGGACCGTGCGGGCCGCTGCGGGCGTCCAGCGCGAGCGCGCCGAACGGCATGCGGTTCTCGCGCAGCGTGTCCAGCACCGGCATGCCGAGCTGGACCGCGTGGTAGCCGAAGATGTCGGCCACGGTGCGGTCGTACTGGCCTTCCTCCCAGCGCAGCATGTACTGGCCGGGCGGGGAGGCCAGCCAGTTTTCCCAATCTATAATCGGACGCTTGGACATAGGAGCACGTATGTTGAGGGTGGAGCCGATCCCCGCTTTCCAGGATAACTATATCTGGGCGATCGACGACGGTCATGCCGCCGCCGTGGTCGATCCGGGCGACGCCGCGCCGGTGCTCGCCTATCTGGCGCGGACGGGGCTGGTCCTGGGCGCCATTGTAATCACCCACCACCATGCCGATCACCAGGGCGGCGTGGCCGACCTGCTGGCCGCGTATCCGGCCGGACCCAACGGCGAACCGATGCCGGTGATCGGGCCGGCCGCCGAGCGCATCGGCCATCGTACCCGCGCGGTGCGCGAGGGCGACGAGGTCGAGCTGAAGGCGCCGGCGCTGCGGCTGCGGGTGCTCGAGGTGCCCGGCCACACCGCCGGACATATCGCCTACACCGGCGAGCTGCCCGGCATCGGGCCCGTGGTGTTCTGCGGCGACACGATGTTCGCCAGCGGCTGCGGGCGGCTGTTCGAGGGCACGCCGGCACAGATGCTGGCCTCGCTCGACAAGCTGGCCGCGCTGCCCGCCGAGACCCGCGTCTATTGCGCCCACGAGTATACGCGCAGCAATGTCCGCTTCGCCCGCGCGGTGGAGCCGGACAACGCCGCGCTGGCCGCCTGGGACGCGCGGGTCGAGGCGCTGCGCGCCGCGGGCGCGCCGACCGTGCCGACCACCGTCGGCCATGAGCGCGCGGTCAATCCCTTCCTGCGTTCCCGTGACCCCGCGGTGCGCCAGGCACTGGACCGTCAGGGCGCTGCCGCCGCCGACGATGCCGGGGCCTTCGGCGCGCTGCGCGCCTGGAAGGACGGCTTTCGCTGACGGATGCACCGCCGATCCGTCTGCCCGACCGCCCGCGCCTGGGCGAAAAGCGGAAAATCCAATTGACGCAAGAACCGCTTTGTCTTTAGGATCAGCCAATTTTTAGCGTCACGATCCGAGAACTTGATGAGAATTGGTCGATACCTGGCGGCCGTAGCCTGTGCGGCGCTGCTGGCGGCTTGTGCCAGCACGCCCGTCCCGCCTGATGAAGCCGGCACGGCCGGCTCGCCGACCGCCCTGGCTTCCGCCACCAAGCCCAAGACCGGCCTTTCCCCTACCGATCCGCTCAATTCGATCCACCTGCCGCCGACCATCGCGCGCGAGACCGCGCCGATCAATGTCGACGAAGACAGGATCGACTGGACGCTGGGCCAGTCGCAGGATATCTGGGTGCGCATCCGTCGCGGCTTTTCGATGCCGGACCTGGAAGGCACGCTGGTCGAGGACCGCACGCAGTGGTATGCGGCGCGGCCCGACTATATGGAGCGGATGATCGCGCGGTCGAGCAAATACCTGTACCACATCGTCGCCGAGCTCGAACGCCGCAACATGCCGACCGAGCTGGCGCTGCTGCCGTTCGTCGAGAGCGCCTTCAATCCCGAGGCGGTGTCGAGCGCGAAGGCGGCCGGCATGTGGCAGTTCATCCCGAGCACCGGCAAGCACTACAACCTGAAGCAGAACATGTTCCGCGACGAGCGCCGCGATGTGCTGGCCTCGACCGAAGCGGCGCTGGACTACCTGAGCCGGCTGCATGACATGTTCGGCGACTGGCATCTGGCGCTGGCGGCGTACAACTGGGGCGAGGGCGCGGTGTCGCGGGCGATCGCGCGCAACGAGGCGCGCGGGCTGCCGACCGACTACGCCAGCCTGACGATGCCCAACGAGACGCGCTACTACGTGCCGAAGCTGCAGGCGGTCAAGAACATCGTCAGCAACCCGGCCAGCTATGGCGTCACGCTGCCGCCGATTCCGGACCATCCGTATTTCGTCACGGTGACGACCTCGCGCGATATCGACGTGACGCTGGCGGCCAAGCTGGCCAACATGCCGCTGGAGGAATTCCGCGCGCTCAATCCGTCGTTCAACAAGCCGGTGATCCTCGGTGCGTCGAACCCGCAGATCCTGCTGCCGTTCGAGAATGCCGAGCGTTTCCAGTACAACCTGAACACCTATCGCGGCGGGCTGTCGAGCTGGACCGCGGTGACGGTGGACGGGCGCGAGCGCGTCGAATCGCTGGCGGCCCGGCTGAACGTCGATCCGGACACGCTGCGCGAGATCAACCGGATTCCGAAGGGCATGCGTCTGAAGCCCGGCTCGACCGTGATGATTCCGCGTTCGGGCCGCCATACCGAGGACATCAGCGCCAAGCTGGCGGACAACGCGATCCTGGCGATGGAGCCGGATCTGCCCGAAGCGCGCCGGCTGGTGGTGCGCGCGGGCAAGCGCGACACGGTCGCCTCGGTGGCGCGCCGCTATGGCGTGTCGGTCAGCCAGGTCCGGGCATGGAACAAGCTGTCGGGCTCCAAGCTGGTGGCCGGGCAGAGCCTGGTGCTGAACGTGCCGGTCAAGCGCGCGCGGGCGATCGCCGAGCGCGACGACGAGGTGCGGGTGATCCGCGTATCGGGCAAGGGCGGCCGCGCCGTCAACGCCCGCCAGCGCGTGGTGGTCGAACCGCACGGCAAGGCGGTGCGGGCCTCGTCGAGAGCTTCCGCCAAGGCCAGCGTCAAGGCCAGTGTCAAGGCCACCACCGGGGCCTCCTCCGGTCGGGCCAGCGCCAAGGCCAGCGCGGCGCCCAAGGCGAAGGCGAAGGGCAAGGCGCGCTGATGGTCGCTGACGGTCGCTGACGGTCGCTGACGGTCGCTGACGGTCGCGAAAGGCGTAGCACCGCAGTAGCCACCGGGAAGGGGCATGCCAAAGGGCGTGTCCCTTTTTCTTTGGGCGCGGCCGGTCCGGCCAGCCAGGCGGGCGACCTTGTGGACATTGCGGATGGCGAAGCCGGTGCCGGTGGTGGCAAACTGGCGGTCCAACGATAACCGCCGCCCCAGCGGAGGAGACAGCAATGGCCACCACCCGCGCCCTGCACGCGCGTTCCCTCGTCGATCCCGACGCCTTCTGGGCCGAGCAGGCCCGCCGCATCGATTGGCAGACCCCCTGCGAACAGGTCCTCGACTACAGCCGGCCGCCATTTGCGCGCTGGTTCGTCGGCGGCCGCACCAATCTCTGCCATAACGCGGTCGACCGGCACCTGGCCAAGCGGGCCGAGCAGCCGGCCCTGGTCCATGTCTCCACCGAAACCGGCCAGCGCCGCAGCTACAGCTACCGCGAGCTGCATGCCGAGGTCAACCGCATGGCCGCCGTGCTGCTGGCGCTGGGCGTGCGGCAGGGCGACCGCGTGCTGATCTACATGCCGATGATTCCCGAGGCGGTGTTCGCGATGCTGGCCTGCACGCGCATCGGCGCGGTGCATTCGGTGGTGTTCGGCGGCTTCGCCTCGGTCAGCCTGGCCGCGCGCATCGACGATGCGCGGCCGCGCGTGGTGGTCAGCGCCGATGCCGGCTCGCGCGGCGGCAAGGTCGTGCCCTACAAGCCTTTGCTCGACGAGGCGCTGCGGCTGGCGCAGAACCCGCCCGACAAGGTGCTCCTGGTCGACCGCGGCCTCGCGCCGATGGAACGGACCCCGGGCCGCGACGAGGACTACCTGGCCTGGCGCGAGCGCGTCGGCGCGACGCAGGTGCCATGCGAATGGCTTGAATCGAGCGCGCCGTCGTACATCCTCTATACCTCCGGCACCACCGGCAAGCCCAAGGGCGTGCAGCGCGACACCGGCGGCTACGCGGTCGCGCTGGCCACGTCGATGGAGACCATCTTCTGCGGCAAGCCCGGCGACACGATGTTCTGCACCTCCGACATCGGCTGGGTGGTCGGCCACAGCTATATCGTCTACGGTCCGCTGCTGGCCGGCATGACGACGCTGCTGTACGAGGGCACGCCGGTGCGGCCCGATGCCGGCATCCTGTGGCAGCTGGTCGAGCAGTACCGCGTCAACGTGATGTTCAGCGCGCCGACCGCGATCCGCGTGCTGAAGAAGCAGGACCCGTCCTGGTTGACCCGCTACGACCTGTCGAGCCTGCGCATGCTGTTCCTGGCCGGCGAGCCGCTGGACGAGCCGACCGCCAGCTGGATCCAGTCCGCGATCAACAAGCCGGTGGTCGACAACTACTGGCAGACCGAGACCGGCTGGCCGATCATCGCGCTGCAGCACGGCATCGAGGCGCTGCCCGCCAAGCTGGGCTCGCCGGGGCTGCCCGTGTACGGGTACGACGTGCGCATCGTCGACGAGCAGACCGGCGCCGAATGCGCACCGGGGCAGAAGGGCGTGGTGGCGATCGAGGGGCCGCTGCCGCCCGGCTGCATGAGCACCGTCTGGGGCGACGACGAGCGCTTCGTCAAGACCTACTGGTCCGGCTTTCCCGACAAGCAGCGCTACTCGACCTTCGACTGGGGCGTGCGCGACGAGGACGGCTATCTGTTCATCCTTGGGCGTACCGACGACGTGCTGAACGTGGCCGGCCACCGGCTGGGCACGCGCGAGATCGAGGAAAGCATCGCCTCGCACCCGGCGGTGGCGGAGGTCGCGGTGGTGGGTGTCGCCGATCCGCTGAAGGGGCAGGTCGCGCTGGCGGTCTGCATCCTGCGCGATGCCGGGCGCGCCGCCACGCCGCAAGACCGCATGACGCTGGAGGGAGAGATCATGCAGACGGTGGACCGCCAGCTCGGCGCGGTGGCACGGCCCGCCCGCGTGGTGTTCGTCGGCGCGCTGCCGAAGACGCGCTCCGGCAAGCTGCTGCGCCGCGCGATCCAGGCGGTGGCGGAAGGGCGCGACCCCGGGGACCTGACGACCATCGAGGACCCGTCGGCGCTGGCGCAGTTCCGGGAGGCCCTGCAGGGCTGACCCGGCCGCGGGCAGGCGGCGCCACAGAGCCATGCTGCAGGGGCCGCTTGCCAAGCGGGCCGCCTCGCCCTATTATTTTAAGCATAAAATATTTAGGGCTGTATTGATTACGGCACAGCGCCGGCGAATCGGTACCACGGCGGCAGGGCGGCAGCGGCCATCACGCCGCGAGGAGACGACAGATGCGAATACTGTGTATTGGCGGCGGACCGGCCGGCCTGTATTTCGGCCTGCTGATGAAGCGGCAGGACCCGCGCCATGAGGTAATCGTGGTCGAGCGCAACCGCCCCTACGACACCTTCGGCTGGGGCGTGGTGTTCTCCGACGCCACCATGGACAACCTGCGCGAGGCCGATGCGGAAAGCGCGCGCGAGATCGACGCGGCCTTCAATCACTGGGACGACATCGATATCCATTTCCGCGGCCGCACGATGCGTTCGAGCGGGCACGGCTTCATCGGTATCGGCCGCAAGCGCCTGCTGAACATCCTGCAGGCCCGCTGCGAGGCGCTCGGCGTGGAGCTGGTGTTCGAGACCGACGTGCAGGACGACCAGGCGCTGGCCGAGCAGTACCGCGCCGATCTGGTGATCGCCTCCGACGGCGTCAATAGCCGCGTGCGCACCCGCTACGCGCAGACCTTCGCGCCGGACATCGATACGCGCCAGTGCCGTTTCGTCTGGCTTGGCACGAAAAAGCGCTTCGACGCCTTCACGTTCGCCTTCGAGCAGACCGAGCACGGCTGGTTTCAGGCGCACGCCTACCGCTTCGACGACGACACCTCGACCTTCATCGTCGAGACTCCCGAATCGGTCTGGCGTGCCGCCGGCATCGAGCAGATGGACCAGCAGCAGGGCATCGCCTACTGCGAGCGGCTGTTCGCGAAATATCTCGATGGCCAGCCGCTGATCAGCAATGCCACGCACCTGCGCGGCTCGGCCAACTGGATCCGCTTCAACCGCGTGATCTGCAACACCTGGGTCCACTGGAACACGCTGGCGGGCGGCCGCCGCGTGCCGGTGGTGCTGATGGGCGATGCCGCGCACACCGCGCATTTCTCGATCGGCTCCGGCACCAAGCTGGCGCTGGAGGATGCGATCGATCTGGCCACCAATCTGCGCGGCCTGGCGCAACCGGGTGCGGACGCGCTGGACGAGGCGCTGCGCCGCTACGAGGCCGTCCGCAGCGTCGAGGTGCTGAAGATCCAGAACGCCGCACGCAATTCCACCGAATGGTTCGAGAACGTCGAGCGCTACGCGCGGCTGGCGCCCGAGCAGTTCGCCTATTCGCTGCTGACGCGCTCGCAGCGGATCTCGCACGAGAACCTGCGGCTGCGCGACCGCGGCTATGTCGAGGACTACGAGCGCTGGCTGGCGCGCCAGGCCGGCGTGCCCGAGGAAAGCCTGCGCGCGCACGACGGCGCCTTGCCGCCGATGTTCACGCCTTACCGCGTGCGCGGCCTGACGCTGAAGAACCGCGTGGTGGTGTCGCCGATGGCGATGTACTGCTGCGTCGATGGCGTGCCCGGCGACTTCCATCTGGTGCATCTGGGCGCGCGCGCCCAGGGCGGTGCCGGCCTGGTGATGGCCGAGATGACCTGCGTGTCGCCGGACGCGCGCATCACGCCGGGATGCCCGGGTTTGTGGAATGACGAACAACGCGACGCGTGGCGCCGCATCGTCGATTTCGTCCATGCGGGCACGGGGCTGGCCGGCGGCACGCGCATCGGCATGCAACTTGGCCATGCCGGCCGCAAGGGCTCGACCCAGCTCGGCTGGCAGGCGATGGACCATCCGCTGCCCGAGGGCAACTGGCCGCTGATCTCGGCCTCGCCGCTGCCGTATCTGCCCGGCATTTCGCAGGTACCGCGTGCGATGACGCGCGAGGACATGGATCGCGTGCGCGACGATTTCGTCGCCGCGGCGCGGCGCGCGGCCGAGGCCGGCTTCGACTGGCTGGAGCTGCATTGCGCGCACGGCTATCTGCTGTCGTCGTTCATCTCGCCGCTGACCAACCGGCGCGACGACGAGTACGGCGGCTCGCTGGCCAACCGGCTGCGCTATCCGCTCGAGGTGTTCGCCGCGGTGCGCGAAGTCTGGCCGTCGCAGCGGCCGATGTCGGTCCGCATTTCGGCGCACGACTGGGTCGAGGGCGGCATCACGCCCGACGATGCGGTCGAGATCGCGCGCGCCTTCAAGGCGGCCGGCGCGGATCTGATCGACTGCTCGTCGGGGCAGGTGAGCCCCGAGCAGGCGCCGGTCTATGGCCGCATGTACCAGACGCCGTTCGCCGACCGCATCCGCAACGAGGCGGGCATTCCAACCATCGCGGTTGGCGCGATCTCCGAGGCCGATCACGTCGACAGCATCATCGCCGCAGGGCGCGCCGACCTGTGCGCGATCGCGCGCCCGCATCTGGCCGATCCGGCCTGGACACTGCACCAGGCAGCGCAGCTGGGCTATCGGCCGGTCGACTGGCCGGTGCAATACCAGGCCGGCAAGCGGCAGCTGGAGACCAACCTCGAACGCGCCGCGGCGCTGGCGGGGGCGCGATGAACGCCGATCGTTCGTCGTTGCCGCTGCAGGGGCGCCATGCGCTGGTCACGGGCGGGGCGCGCGGCATTGGCGCTGCCATCGCCGGACGCCTGCTGGCCGAGGGTGCCGGCGTGACGCTGCTGGGCCGCGACGGCGACGCGCTGGCGCGCGCCGCGGAGCGACTTGGGCACGATCATCCCGGTGCGCGGCTGCACGGGGTGCAGGCCGATGTCGCCGATGCCGGCAGTGTGGCCCGCGCGTTCGACGCCGCGGCGCGGGCGCTGGGGCCGATCGCCGTGCTGGTCAACAACGCCGGCCAGGCGCACAGCGCGCCGATGGCGAAGACCGATCTGGCGCTGTGGCGCCGCATGCTCGATGTGAACCTGACCGGCACCTTCCTGTGCACGCAGGCCGCGCTGCCCGCGATGCGCGACGCCGGCTGGGGCCGCGTGGTCAATGTGGCCAGCACCGCCGCGCTGACCGGCTATGCCTATGTGACGGCCTACTGCGCGGCCAAGCACGGCGTGCTCGGCCTGACGCGCGCGCTGGCGCTGGAGCTGGCGCGCAGCGGCGTCACCGTCAATGCGGTGTGCCCCGGCTATACCGATACCGACATCGTGCGCGAGGCGGTCGCCAATATCGTCGGCAAGACGGGCCGTACCGAAGAGCAGGCGCGCGCCGAACTGGCCGGCCGCAATCCGCAGCGCCGGCTGGTGGATCCGGACGAAGTGGCCGACGCGGTCGCCTGGCTATGCCGGCCGTCGGCCAGCGCGATCACCGGCCAGGCCATCGCGGTGGCGGGCGGCGAGGTGATGGCGGGCTGAACGGATATTTCCCGGCGACCCACGACGAACCCATACATCGATACATCGATACATCGATCCATCGACAAAATCGACGAGAGAACGCAGATGAACGAGATCGCACTGGACATGCGCCACCACAAGCGCGGCTTCGCGGACTTCGCGCCGCGCCACTTCCTGTGGTCGGTATCCGCGGACGGCAAGGTCGGCACCGTGACGCTGAACCGTCCCGAGCGCAAGAATCCGCTGACCTTCGACGCCTACGCCGAACTGCGCGATCTGTTCCGCGCGCTGGTCTATGCCAGCGACATCAAGGCCGTGGTGGTGCAGGGCGCCGGCGGCAACTTCTGCTCGGGCGGCGACGTGCACGAGATCATCGGCCCGCTGACGAAGATGGCGATGCCCGAGCTGCTCGACTTCACGCGGATGACCGGCGACCTGGTCAAGGCGATGCGGGCGTGTCCGCAGCCGATCATCGCGGCGGTCGACGGCGTCTGCGCCGGCGCGGGCGCGATGATCGCGCTGGCCTCCGACATGCGGCTGGCGACCGAGTCGGCACGCACCGCCTTCCTGTTCGTGCGGGTGGGCCTGGCCGGCGCCGACATGGGCGCCTGCACGCTGCTGCCGCGGATGATCGGCCAGGGCCGCGCCAGCGAGCTGCTCTATACCGGCCGCGCGATGAGCGCGCAGGAGGGGCTGCAATGGGGCTTCTTCAACGCGCTGCACGCGCCCGAGCGGCTCGGCGACGAGGCCGCCGCGCTGGCCGCGCAGCTTGCCGCGGGCCCGACCTTCGCGCATGGCGTCACCAAGAAGCTGCTGCACCAGGAATGGAACATGGGACTGGACGAGGCCATCGAGGCCGAGGCGCAGGCCCAGGCGATCTGCATGCAGACCGGCGACTTCCGCCGTGCCTACGAAGCCTTCGTCGCCAAGGCCAGGCCCGTGTTCGAAGGCAACTGAGCGAGGAGAGCCGAGATGCCCGCCTGGGACGATGATCTGACGCTGCCGTTGTTCGACGATGCGCACCGCACGCTGGCGCGCGAGCTCGACGCGTGGTGCGCGCGCTCGCTGTCGGCGCAGCCGCATGCGCCCGGCGCCGATGTCGACGCGGACTGCCGCGCGCTGGTGCGGCAGCTCGGCGACGCCGGCTGGCTGCGCTATTGCGTGCCGCGGGCCTACGGCGGCGCGCTCGACCAGCTCGATTCGCGCGCGCTGTGCCTGCTGCGCGAGACGCTGGCGCGGCACGACGGGCTTGCCGATTTCGCCTTCGCGATGCAGGGCCTCGGATCGGGCGCGATCACGCTGGCGGGCGACGAGACGCTGCGCCAGCGCTATCTGCCGCGCGTGGCGCGCGGCGAGGCGATCGCGGCCTTCGCGCTGTCGGAGCCGGAGGCCGGTTCCGATGTCGCGGCGATGCAGTGCCGCGCGACGCTGGACGGCGATCACTACGTGCTCGACGGCGCCAAGACCTGGATCTCGAATGGCGGCATCGCCGACTTCTATTGCGTGTTCGCGCGCACCGGCGAAGCGCCTGGCGCACGCGGCATCACGGCCTTCGTCGTCGATGCCGATACGCCGGGGCTGCAGATCGCCGAGCGCATCGACGTGATGGCGCCGCACCCACTGGCGACGCTGCGCTTCGACGGCTGCCGCGTGCCGGTGGCGCAGCGGCTGGGCGAGCCGGGGCAGGGCTTCAAGCTGGCGATGATGACGCTGGACATCTTCCGTGCCTCCGTTGCGGCGGCCGCGCTGGGCTTCGGCCGCGCGGCGCTCGATGAGGCGATCGCGCGGGCCACCGCGCGGCCGATGTTCGGCGGCAAGCTGGCCGACCTGCAGCTGACGCAGGCCGCGCTCGGCGAGATGGCGACCGCGCTGGACGCGGCCGCGCTGCTGACCTGGCGCGCGGCGTGGCTGCGCGATACGCGCGCGGGGCGCACCACGCGCGAGGCCGCGATGGCGAAGATGACCGCCACCGAGAACGCGCAGATGGTGATCGATCGCGCGGTGCAGCTGTTCGGCGGGCTCGGCGTGCGCATCGGCAGCCGGGTCGAGAGCCTGTACCGGGAGATCCGCTCGCTGCGCATCTACGAGGGCGCCACCGAAGTGCAGAAGCTGATCGTCGCGCGCGAAACGCTGGCCGCGCGGCAACCGCAGTCCTGACCGCGCGCTCCACAGAACGAGCGCCGCCCATCAAGGAGACAGCCATGGCGAGCACAGCCCATCTCGATACCTTCGCCCAGGACCGCCTGCCCGCGCGCGAGGCCTGGCCGGTGTTCCTGTTCAACGACGACACCCGCTATCCCGAGCGGCTCAACGCCGCAGTGGAACTGGTCGATCGCCATGTGCGCGAAGGCCGCGGTGAACGCACTGCGATCCGCTATCCCGATGCCGGCGGCGGGGGCGGTTTTGCCGCCGTCAGCTATGCCGAGCTGGCCGCGCTGACCAATCGCATCGCCCGCGTGCTGACCGAGGACATGGGACTGGTGCCAGGCAACCGCATCCTGCTGCGCGGTCCCAACAACCTGATGATGGCCGCCAGCCTGCTGGCGACGCTGAAGGCCGGGCTGATTGCGGTGCCGACCATGCCGCTGTTGCGCGCGCGCGAACTGAAGCAGGTGATCGACCGGGCCGAGGTCGGCGCCGCGCTGTGCGATGCGCGGCTGCGCGACGAGCTGGACGCCAATATGCGCGAAGGTGGCGAGTTCCACTGTCCGTCGATGCGGCAGGTGCTGTGCTTCAACGGCAGCGGGCCGGGCTCGCTGGAGGCGGCGCTCGAGGGCAAGCCGGACGACTTCGCCGCCTGCGATACCGCGAGCGACGATATCTGCCTGATCGCCTTTACCAGCGGCACCACCGGGCAGCCCAAGGGCACCGTGCATTTCCATCGCGACGTGCTGGCGATGTGCGACCTGTTCCCGCGCCATGTGCTGCGGCCCACGGCCGACGACGTGTTCTGCGGCACGCCGCCGCTGGCCTTTACCTTCGGGCTCGGTGGGCTGCTGTGCTTCCCGCTGCGGGCCGGCGCATCGACCGTCCTCGCCGAGAAGCTGACGCCGGAGGCGCTGCTGGCATTGATCCAGGACGCGCGCGCGACCATCGTCTTCACCGCGCCGACCTTCTATCGCCAGATGGCCGCGGCGGCCGAGCGCTACGACTTGTCGAGCCTGAAGAAGAGCGTGTCGGCCGGGGAGGCGTTGCCCGACGCCACGCGCCAGAGCTGGAAGGCCGCGACCGGCATCGAGATGATCGACGGCATCGGCGGCACCGAGATGATGCATATCTTCATCTCCAGCGCTGGCGACGAGGTGCGGCCCGGCGCGATCGGCAAGGTGGTGCCCGGCTATGTCGCGCGCATCGTCGACGAGAACATGCAGACGCTGCCGCCCGGCGTGCCCGGCAAGCTGGCGGTGCAGGGCCCGACCGGCTGCCGCTATCTGGACGATCCGCGCCAGGCCAACTATGTGCGCGACGGCTGGAACCTGCCCGGCGATACCTTCGTGATGGATGCCGACGGCTACTACTTCTATCAGGCCCGCTCGGACGACATGATCGTCTCGGCCGGGTACAACATCGCCGGTCCCGAGGTCGAGGCCGCGCTGATGCAGCACGAAGCGGTGGCCGAGTGCGGCGTGGTCGGCGCGCCCGACGATGGGCGCGGCCAGGTGGTGGCCGCCTATGTGGTGCTGCGTCCGGGCTTTCACGGCGACGATGCGATGCGCGTGACGCTGCAGGAGCACGTCAAGCGCCAGATCGCGCCGTACAAGTATCCGCGCCGCATCCACTTCGTCGACGCGCTGCCGCGCACCGAGACCGGCAAGCTGCAGCGCTTCCGGCTGCGGCAGATGGCCGGGCAGAACGGGACGCCGACGTGATGGCCACACCGGCGAGCTTCCGCAACACGGTGCGGGTGCGCTTCAAGGACTGCGATGCCGCCGGCATCGTGTTCTTTCCGCGCTATTTCGAGATGCTGAACGATCTGGTCGAAGACTGGTTTCGCGAGGCGCTCGACTGGCCGTTCGAGCGGATGCACGGCGCCGACCGCACCGGCGTGCCCACCGCGGACCTGCAATGCCGCTTCGTCGCGCCGAGCCGGATGGGCGAGGTGCTGACACGCGAGCTGGCGGTGACGCGGCTGGGCAGTTCCAGTTGCACGCTGCGGGTGCGCTTTGTCGGCGCGCAGCGCGACGGGCGGGCGGACCTGCGCGTCGAATTCACGCAGCGGCTGGTCTGCGTCGATACCGCCCGGATGGCGCCGCGACCCTTTCCCGCGCCGGTGCGCGAAGCGATGGCGCGCTTCGTCGAGGCGGCGGACGTCGCCACTGCGGCCGCATCGGCCCCTGTTTCCTCGAATTCCTGACGAGTCCAAGCTATGAACGATATCGTGGCGCCCGCCGCCAAATCTCCGACCACCACCAACGCCAACGCCACCACCGCTGCGCAGCGGGGCCAGCCGATGGCCGTGCTGCAGCCGCCCGATTGGGCCGCGCCGCGCGGTTATGCCAACGGCATCCTGACCGAGTTCCAGGCCGGCAGCCGGCTGATCTTCGTCGGCGGCCAGATCGGCTGGAACGGCCAGTGCGAGTTCGAAAGCGACGACTTCGCCGAGCAGACCGCCCAGGCGCTGCGCAATGTGATCGCGGTGCTGCAGCAGGGCGGGGCGCGCGCCGAGCATATCGCCCGGATGACCTGGTATGTGAAGGACAAGGCCGAATACGTCGCCGCCTATCCCGCGATCGGCAAGCACTATCGCGAGATCATCGGCCGCCACTTCCCGGCGATGACCGCGGTGCAGGTCGCGGACCTGATCGAACCGCGCGCGCGGGTGGAGATCGAAGTGACGGCGGTAGTGCCGCCGACGGCATAAAGGCATGCCCGCCGGTGGTCACCCTCTCCCGCTTGCGGGAGAGGGCCGGGGAGAGGGAACAGGGCGGTCGCAGCGACCGCAACGTCTCGCAGAGGCAACGCTGCGCTTTCTCCCCCGACCCCTCTCCCGCAAGCGGGAGAGGGGAGCAGTCCCAAGGCAAATTGCAAGGACCTGGCATACGCAAGTCCTTGAAAACTTGAGAAATTGGCCGGCGTGAGGTAGAATCCGAAAGTTTCGCTTTCAGAACCCTTCACCCTAGCGCCAACCGCATTCCACCTTCCGCCGCCCTGACCGCTGCCCTGCGGATTCGCCCCGGAGCGCCGTGCCGATCGCCGTCGACACTGTCTGCGCACCCAAGCCGAATCCCGCGCAGCCCGGCCCGACAGCCCCGGCTCGCCGCCGGCGCGCTCGCCGTCAGATTCGGGGCACGAGGCGTCGAGAGAGGTCGGTCACGGGGTGAATCCAGCAGGAGCCTACCCGTGTTACCGTCTTTTCCGCCCGCCATCCTTGCGCTAGCAGACGGCACGGTCTTTCGTGGCTATTCCATCGGCGCCTCCGGCCATACCATCGGCGAAGTGGTGTTCAACACCGCGCTGACCGGTTACCAGGAGATCCTCACCGACCCGAGCTATTCGCGGCAGATCGTCACGCTGACGTATCCGCATATCGGCAATGTCGGCGTCAATTCCGAGGATGTCGAAGCCACCAAAGTCCATGCCGCCGGCCTGATCATCAAGGATCTGCCGCTGCTCGCCTCGAACTTCCGCAAGCAGCACACGCTGCCGCATTACCTGAAGCAGGAGAAGGTGCCCGCCATCGCCGGCATCGACACCCGCAAGCTGACCCGTATCCTGCGCGAGAAGGGCGCCCAGAACGGCTGCATCCTGGCCGGCGAGGACAACGCGCAGAAGGCCATCGACCTGGCGCGCTCGTTCCCGGGCCTGGCCGGCATGGACCTGGCCAAGGTCGTGTCGGTCAAGGAACCATACGAGTGGAACCAGACCGAGTGGGCGCTGGAGCGCGGCTACGGCAAGCTGGAGAACCCGCGCTTTCACGTCGTCGCATTCGACTACGGCGTCAAGTTCAACATCCTGCGGATGCTGGCCCAGCGCGGCTGCCGCATCACGGTGCTGCCGGCCCAGTCGACCGCGGCCGACGCGCTGGCCTACAAGCCGGACGGCATCTTCCTGGCCAACGGCCCGGGCGATCCCGAGCCGTGCGACTACGCGATCCGTGCCACGCAGGAATTCCTGCAACGCGGCATTCCGACCTTCGGCATCTGCCTGGGCCACCAGATCATGGGCCTGGCCGTCGGTGCGAAGACGGTCAAGATGCCGACCGGCCACCACGGCGCCAACCATCCGGTCAAGGACCTGGACGACGGCCGCGTGGTGATCACCTCGCAGAACCACGGCTTTGCGGTCGACGCCGCGACGCTGCCGGCCAACGCGCGCGTGACGCACGTCTCGCTGTTCGACGGCACGCTGCAGGGCTTCGCGCTGAACGACAAGCCGGCGTTCTGCTTCCAGGGCCACCCGGAAGCGTCGCCCGGCCCGCACGACGTAGCCTATCTGTTCGACCGCTTCACGAAGCTGATGGAGGAGGCCCGCCAGTAAGGCGGACTTCGACATCGAGAGCGGAACGAGACGACACAGGATCGCGACCATGAACGCCCTGATGCACGCTACCTTCGGCATTACCGACTTCTGGACCTATCTGTTGGGCACGATCTTCATCGTGCTGCTGCCGGGGCCGAATTCGATGTACGTGCTGTCGGTCGCCGCGCAGCGCGGCGTGCGCGCCGGCTATCGCGGCGCCTGCGGCGTGTTCCTCGGCGACGCCATCCTGATGGTGCTGTCGGCGGCCGGCGTGGCCTCGCTGCTCAAGGCCAGCCCTGGGCTGTTCTACGTGATCAAGTACATCGGCGCCGCCTATCTGGCGTGGATTGGTTTCCAGATGCTGCGCGGCGCGCTGCGAAGCTGGAGCTCCCACGGAAAGGGCGCCGAGGCTGCGGCGGGGCAGGGCGAGGTGCAGGTGCAGGTCACCGACCCGACCAACCCGTTCCGCAAGGCGCTGCTGATCAGCCTGCTGAACCCCAAGGCCATCCTGTTCTTCGTTTCGTTCTTCATCCAGTTCGTCGATCCACAGTTCGCCTATCCGGTACTGTCGTTCGCCGCGCTGGGGCTGGTGTGCCAGGTCTGCAGCTTCGCCTACCTGACCGCGATCATCTTCGTCGGCGCGAAGCTGGCCGAGGCCTTCCGCCGCCGGCGCAGGCTGTCGGCCGGCATGGCGAGCGGCGTGGGCGCGATGTTTATCGGCTTCGGCGCCAAGCTGGCGACGGCCACCCTGAACTGAATATTGATATCCGGCGCGGTGCGCCTGCTCCCAGCGAGCGCGGACCGGCCGACAAAGAGAGCGTGCAATGCCAAAACGCACAGACATCCAGAGCATCCTGATCATCGGCGCGGGCCCCATCATCATCGGCCAGGCCTGCGAGTTCGACTATTCCGGCGCGCAGGCGTGCAAGGCGCTGCGCGAGGAAGGGTTCAAGGTCATCCTGGTCAATTCGAACCCGGCGACCATCATGACCGACCCGAACACCGCCGATGTGACCTACATCGAGCCCATCACCTGGGAAGTGGTCGAGCGCATCATCGCCAAGGAGCGCCCCGATGCGATCCTGCCGACCATGGGTGGCCAGACCGCGCTGAACTGCGCGCTGGACCTGCACCGCCACGGCGTGCTCGACAAGTACAAGGTCGAGCTGATCGGCGCGTCGCCCGAGGCGATCGACAAGGCCGAGGACCGGCAGAAGTTCAAGGACGCGATGACCAAGATCGGTCTCGGTTCGGCCAAGTCCGGCATCGCGCATTCGATGGAAGAGGCGCTGGCCGTCCAGTCGCAGATCGCGCGCGAGACCAACACCAGCGGCTATCCGATCGTGATTCGCCCGTCCTTCACGCTGGGCGGCACCGGCGGCGGCATCGCCTACAACCGCGAGGAATTCGAGGAGATCTGCAAGCGCGGCCTGGACCTGTCGCCGACGCGCGAGCTGCTGATCGAGGAATCGCTGCTGGGCTGGAAAGAGTACGAGATGGAAGTGGTCCGCGACAAGAAGGACAACTGCATCATCGTCTGCTCGATCGAGAACCTGGACCCGATGGGCATCCATACCGGCGACTCGATCACCGTCGCGCCGGCGCAGACCCTGACCGACAAGGAATACCAGCTGCTGCGCAACGCCTCGCTGGCGGTGCTGCGCGAGATCGGCGTCGATACCGGCGGCTCCAACGTGCAGTTCTCGATCAATCCGAAGGATGGCCGGATGATCGTGATCGAGATGAACCCGCGCGTGTCGCGTTCGTCGGCGCTGGCGTCGAAGGCTACCGGCTTCCCGATCGCCAAGGTCGCCGCCAAGCTGGCGGTCGGCTACACGCTGGACGAGCTGAAGAACGAGATCACCGGCGGCCAGACCCCGGCGTCGTTCGAGCCGTCGATCGACTACGTGGTCACCAAGGTGCCGCGCTTTGCCTTCGAGAAATTCCCGCAAGCCGACAGCCACCTGACCACGCAGATGAAGTCGGTGGGCGAGGTGATGGCGATGGGCCGCACCTTCCAGGAATCGTTCCAGAAGGCGCTGCGCGGCCTGGAGGTCGGCGTCGACGGGCTGGACGAGAAGTCGACCGATCGCGACGAGATCGTCGAGGAGATCGGCGAGGCGGGCCCGGACCGCATCTGGTACGTCGGCGATGCGTTCCGCCTGGGCATGTCGCTCGAGGAGGTGTACGCCGAGACCGATATCGACCCGTGGTTCCTCGCCCAGATCGAGGACATCGTCAAGACCGAGGCGCAGGTCAAGGCCCGCACGCTGGCCAGCCTGTCGGCCGCCGAGCTGCGCTACCTGAAGCAGAAGGGCTTCTCCGACCGGCGCCTGGCCAGGCTGATGAAGACGGACGCCAAGGCCGTGCGCGAAGCGCGCCTGGCCAGCAACGTGCGTCCGGTCTACAAGCGCGTCGACACTTGCGCGGCCGAGTTCGCCACCAACACCGCCTACATGTACTCGACCTACGAGGCCGAGCATGGCGAGTGCGAGGCCAACCCGACCGACAAGCGCAAGATCATGGTGCTGGGCGGCGGTCCGAACCGGATCGGCCAGGGCATCGAGTTCGACTACTGCTGCGTGCACGCGGCGCTCGCGCTGCGCGAGGATGGCTACGAGACCATCATGGTCAACTGCAACCCGGAGACCGTGTCGACCGACTACGACACCTCCGACCGCCTGTACTTCGAGCCGCTGACGCTCGAGGACGTGCTCGAGATCGTCGACAAGGAAAAGCCGGTCGGCGTGATCGTGCAGTACGGCGGCCAGACCCCGCTGAAGCTGGCCCTGGACCTGGAGGCCAACGGCGTGCCCATCATCGGCACCAGCCCCGACATGATCGATGCGGCCGAGGACCGCGAGCGCTTCCAGAAGCTGCTGCAGGAGCTGGGCCTGCGCCAGCCGCCGAACCGCACCGCACGCGCCGAGGACGAGGCGCTGAAGCTGGCCGAGGAGATCGGCTATCCGCTGGTGGTGCGCCCGTCGTACGTGCTGGGCGGCCGCGCGATGGAGATTGTCCATGAGCCGCGCGACCTCGAGCGCTACATGCGCGAGGCGGTCAAGGTGTCGAACGACTCGCCGGTGCTGCTCGACCGCTTCCTCAACGATGCGATCGAGTGCGACGTCGATGCGCTGTGCGATGGCAAGCGCGTCTTCATCGGCGGCGTGATGGAGCACATCGAGCAGGCGGGCGTCCACTCGGGCGATTCGGCGTGCTCGCTGCCGCCGTACTCGCTGTCGCAGGCGACCGTCGACGAACTGAAGCGCCAGACCGCCGCGATGGCCAAGGCGCTGAACGTGGTCGGCCTGATGAACGTCCAGTTCGCGATCCAGCAGAAGGACGGCCAGGACATCGTCTACGTGCTCGAAGTGAACCCGCGCGCCTCCCGCACGGTGCCGTACGTGTCGAAGGCCACCGGCCTGTCGCTGGCCAAGATCGCCGCGCGCTGCATGGCGGGCCAGTCGCTGGACGAGCAGGGCATCGGCGCCGAGGTGGTGCCGCCGTACTACAGCGTCAAGGAAGCGGTGTTCCCGTTCAACAAGTTCCCTGGCGTCGATCCGGTGCTCGGACCCGAGATGCGCTCGACCGGCGAGGTAATGGGCGTGGGCAAGACCTTCGGCGAGGCCCTGTTCAAGAGCCAGCTGGCGGCAGGTTCGCGCCTGCCCGAGCGCGGCACCGTGCTGCTGACCGTCAAGGACAGCGACAAGCCGCACGCGGTCAGCGTCGCCCGCATGCTGCACGACATGGGCTATCCGCTGGTGGCGACCCGCGGCACCGCGTCCGCGATCGAGGCGGCCGGCATTCCGGTGCGCGTGGTCAACAAGGTCAAGGACGGCCGCCCGCATATCGTCGACATGCTGAAGAACGGCGAGCTGGCGCTGGTGTTCACCACGGTCGACGAGACCCGCACCGCGATCGCCGATTCGCGCTCGATCCGGATCTCGGCGCTGGCCAACCGGGTGCCGTACTACACGACGATCGCCGGCGCCCGCGCCGCGGTCGAGGGCCTGAAGCAGATGCAGAACCTGGAGGTCTACGACCTGCAGGGCCTGCACGGCTCGCTGGCCTGATTCCGCGGCGCTTCCCACGGCGCGGCGGCTTGCCTCCTCCCTTCGGGGAGGGGGCGGCCCCTTGGCCCTGGTTGATGTGCTTCGGCGTCTTGACCTAAACTAACGGGAATTTCGGCGGACCCCGGTTATCAGGGGCGCCCGAAAGCTGAGCAATCAGAGCCTGGTCGTACAATCCAAGAACCACCCAAAAGCCGCGGTTGAGCGGAGGTGTGCCGGCAAGACCGCTGCGTACATCGCCCGCTGCGCTGCGGCTCATTTTTTTGCCTGACGAAGACATGAGCACCATTCCGATTACCAAGCGCGGCGCAGAACTCCTGAAAGCGGAGCTGCAACGCCTGAAGGCCGTCGAACGTCCCGCGGTGATCAATGCCATCGCCGAGGCGCGTGCGCAGGGCGATCTGTCGGAAAACGCGGAATACGACGCCGCCAAGGAAAAACAGGCCTTCATCGAGGGCCGCATCCTCGAGGTCGAGGCCAAGCTGTCGGCCGCGCAGATCATCGATCCGACCCAGCTCGATACCGATGGCCGCATCGTGTTCGGCGCCACCGTCGACCTGGAAGACCTGGAATCGGGCAAGTCGGTCCGCTACCAGATCGTCGGCGAGGACGAAGCCGATCTCGACAGCGGCAAGATCTCGGTCAGCTCGCCGATTGCGCGGGCGCTGATCGGCAAGTTCGAAGGCGATGTCGCGACCGTGCTGGCCCCCGGCGGCGAGCGCGAGTACGAAGTCATCACCGTCCGCTACATCTGAGGCGGCGCGCCGTGGTGTCGCCGTCCTCCCCGCTGCCGGGCCCGGCGTCCGCCGGCCAGCCGCTGCTGCCTCACCGGCTGTTCCTGCTGCTGACCGTGATCTGGGCCGGCAGCCTCTGGACCATCGGCTATCTGGTCGCGCCCACGTTGTTCGCCGTGCTGCCGAGCCGCGAGATGGCCGGCATGCTGGCCGGGCAGCTGTTCCGCACCGAGGCCGTGCTTGGCGTGGTGATCGGCGTGCTGCAGCTGGTGCTGTGCAACGTGATGATCCGGCGCGGCGCCATGCGCTACCGGGCGCTGCGCTGGCTGGTGCTGGGCATGCTGTGCTGCGTGCTGATCGGTTACTTCGGGCTGCAGCCCTTCATGGAGAGCCTGCGGCACAAGGCGCAGGCGATGGGGCTCGGGGTGTCGGAGTCGCCGTTCCGCGCGCGCTTCGGCATGCTGCACGGCGTCTCGAGCGCCTTCTACCTGCTGCAGAGCCTGCTGGCGCTGGTGCTGGTCTGGCGTCTCGCCGGCCGGCGGACGGTGGCGGAGGACTGAGAGGGGCCGTCCCTCGAGAGCGGTTTTCTCTCCCCTCTCCCGCTTGCGGGAGAGGGGTTGGGGGAGAGGGAAAGCGGCAGCTGCTATGCCGCCGAGGTTTGAAAACCACCCCCTCTCCCCAACCCTCTTGCCCTGAGGGCGAGAGGCAATACAGCGGTGTGGGTGAAGACGCGCCGCTCAGCCCAGCGACTTCTTCTTCTGGCTGGCCTGGCGGGTCCGGGCGCGCTTGACGTTGCCGCCGGCGGTCACGCGCTCGTTGCCCAGCAGGCGGACCTCGTTGCGGGTCGGGCGGCCGCCCGGCTTGGCGGCGGGCTTGCGCACCGTGACGGTGCGCGGTGCTGCGCCGCGGCGAGCCGGCGCCATGCGGCCGAGGTCCTGCGGCTGGTTTTCCTTCAGCCGGGCCGGGCCCGGGCGCCAGACCACCAGCAGCTTGCCGATGTGCTGGATCGGGGCGGCGCCAAGTTCATCGCAAATGGCTTCGTAAATGGCGATGCGGGTGTCGCGCTCGTCGCCGAACACGCGGATCTTGATCAGATCGTGGGCCGCGAGGCTGCGGTCGATCTCGGCCAGGACGGCGCGGGTCAGGCCCTCGGCGCCGATCATCACGACCGGGTTCAGGCCGTGGGCACGGGAGCGGAGTTCGGAGCGCTGGGCGGGATTCAATTGAAGGGCAGGCATAGTCAGGCAGGAAAGGGGCGACGCCGGTAAAGGCGCTGGAAGGGCGGCCGGTAGGGCCTCTTACGTCGCAAGGGCGTCGCAACGGCGCGTATTATCCGTCAAACCGTCATGGTCTGGCGGCGAAATCACGAGAAATGGCCAAGAACAAGTTCAGGCAGTCGTGGCTGCACGACCATATCAACGATCCCTACGTCAAGCTGGCGCAGCGCGAAGGCTATCGCGCGCGCGCGGCCTACAAGCTCAAGGAGATCGACGAACAGGACAAGCTGATCCAGCCGGGCCAGGTCATCGTCGACCTGGGCGCGGCGCCGGGCAGCTGGAGCCAGTATGTCCGCAACAAGCTGGCCGCCTCGCCGCGCGCGCGCGAAGGCCATATCGACGGGGCGGTGGTCGCGATCGACCTGCTGCCGATGGAGCCGGTCGCCGATGTGACCTTCATCCAGGGCGACTTCCGCGACGAGGAGGTGTTCCGGCAGCTCGAGACGATCGTGCTGGAGGCCTCCGGCGGCAACAAGATCGACCTTGTTTTGTCCGACATGGCCCCCAATTTGTCCGGTGTGGCCTCGGCCGATGCGGCGCGCATCGAATATCTGTGCGACCTGGCGCTCGAATTCGCCCAGGCCCATCTGAAACCCGACGGCGCGTTGCTGGTAAAGTGCTTCCACGGCAGCGGCTACAGCCAGATCGTCGAAAAGTTCAAGCGCCAGTTCAAGGTGGTGGCCAAGCGCAAGCCGAAGGCCTCGCGGGACAAGTCCTCCGAAACCTTCATTCTTGGACGCCACCTGAAGTCGCCGGGTTGAAGCCTGGGCACCGGTCATGGCGCGCGACCGGGCACCATTCGGACCATTGCCGGTCTGACTGTCGTCCCGCATTGGCCTACGGGCAATCGGCCGCTAGCGCTATCACTATTGGCCCGATAGGGACGCTTTTCGCCCCCCGGGGCGGCGCTGCATTACAATGCAATGCAGCTATCGTTGGCAAGGCAATCGCAAAGGAGTTCGGCCTTGAATAACAACCTGTTTCAAAAGGCGGCAATCTGGCTCGTGATCGCGCTGGTGTTGTTTACCGTCTTCAAGCAGTTCGACAAGCCCCGTGCGCAGGAAAGCGTCACCTACTCCCAGTTCATGGATGACGCCAAGAACGGCAAGGTGAGCCGCGTCGACGTACAGGGCCGGAACCTCGTGGTGACGCCCAAGGAAGGGCAGAAATACACCATCATCTCGCCGGGCGACATCTGGATGGTCGGCGACCTGATGAAATACGGCGTCCAGGTGACTGGCAAGGCCGATGACGAGCCGAATGTGCTGGTCCAGGCCCTGTACTACCTCGGACCGACCCTGCTGATCATCGTGTTCTGGTTCTACATGATGCGGCAGATGCAGGGTGGCGGCAAAGGCGGCGCCTTCTCGTTCGGCAAGTCGCGTGCGCGGCTGATCGACGAGAACCAGAACGCAGTCACCTTCCAGGACGTCGCCGGTTGCGACGAGGCCAAGGAAGAGGTGGTCGAGCTGGTCGACTTCCTGAAGGACCCGCAGAAGTTCCAGAAGCTGGGCGGGCGCATTCCGCGCGGCGTGCTGCTGGTCGGCCCTCCGGGTACCGGCAAGACGCTGCTGGCGCGCGCGATCGCCGGCGAGGCCAAGGTGCCGTTCTTCAGCATCTCGGGTTCGGACTTCGTGGAAATGTTCGTCGGCGTCGGCGCGGCCCGCGTGCGCGACATGTTCGAGAACGCCAAGAAGCAGGCCCCCTGCATCGTGTTCATCGATGAAATCGACGCTGTCGGCCGCCATCGCGGCGCCGGCATGGGCGGCGGCAACGACGAGCGCGAGCAGACGCTGAACCAGATGCTGGTCGAGATGGACGGCTTCGAGGCCAACTCGGGCGTGATCGTGATCGCCGCGACCAACCGTGCCGACGTCCTGGACAAGGCGCTGCTGCGTCCGGGCCGTTTCGACCGCCAGGTCTTCGTCGGCCTGCCGGACATCCGCGGCCGCGAGCAGATCCTGAAGGTCCATATGCGCAAGGTGCCGATCGGCAACGATGTCGACGCGTCGGTGATCGCGCGCGGCACGCCGGGCTTCTCCGGTGCCGACCTGGCCAACCTGGTCAACGAGGCCGCGCTGTTCGCCGCCCGCCGCAACAAGCGCGTGGTCGACATGCAGGACTTCGAGGACGCCAAGGACAAGATCTACATGGGTCCGGAGCGCAAGTCGACGGTGATGCGCGAAGAGGAACGCAAGGCGACCGCGTACCACGAGTCGGGCCATGCGGTGGTGGCCAAGCTGCTGCCCAAGGCCGACCCGGTGCACAAGGTCACCATCATGCCGCGTGGCTGGGCGCTGGGCGTGACCTGGCAGCTGCCGGAGCATGACAAGTACTCGAAGTACAAGGACAACATGCTCGACGAGATCGCCATCCTGTTCGGCGGTCGCGCCGCGGAAGAGGTGTTCCTCAACGCGATGAGCACCGGCGCGTCCAACGACTTCGAGCGCGCCACCAAGATCGCGCGCGACATGGTGACCCGCTTCGGCATGAGCGACACGCTGGGCACGATGGTCTATGTCGACACGGAGCAGGAAGGCCTGTTCGGCAAGATGTCGTCCAAGTCGGTGTCGGAAGTCACGCAGCAGAAGGTCGACGGCGAGATCCGCCGCATCCTCGACGAACAGTACGCGCTGGCCAAGCGCCTGCTCGAGGAGAATCGCGACAAGGTCGAGGCGATGACCGCCGCGCTGATGGAATGGGAAACCATCGATGCCGACCAGGTCAACGACATCATGGCCGGCAAGCCGCCGCGTCCTCCGCGCGGCATGCCGGGCGCCAGCGGTGGCGGCACGCCGCCGTCCGGTGGCTCGCCCGTGACGCCGTCGAACGCGCCCGCCGCGGCCTGATTCGGGACCTGCGTTCAGAGGATGATGGCAGTGCGGCGCGTCGCGCGCTGAGTTCCGCAAAGCCGGTGCCCCAGGGCACCGGCTTTTTTCGTCCCGACTTCCCGCACCAGCGACCTGGTCTTACTTCCCCGCATATTCAGGACTGCAACTTGTCGACCTCGTATTTCCAGTGCGGGCGCTATCGCTTTGCACGCGACCGCCGCCCGCTGGTCATGGGCATCCTCAACGTGACGCCCGACTCGTTCTCCGATGGCGGCCAGCATGCGAGCCGCGACGCGGCGCTGCGGCATGCCGAGCAGATGATCGCCGAGGGCGTCGACATCATCGATATCGGCGGCGAATCGAGCCGGCCCGGCTCGGCGTCGTTGCCGCTGGACCAGGAGCTGGCCCGCGTGCTGCCCGTCGTCGAGGCGCTGCGCGACTGCGGCAAGCCGCTGTCGATCGATACCTACAAGCCCGAGACGATGCGCGCGGCGCTGGCGGCCGGCGCGGACCTGATCAATGACATCTGGGGCCTGCGCATGCCGGGGGCGATCGAGGCGGTCGCGCAAGCGGGGCAGGGTGGGCAGGCGGGCCTGTGCGTGATGCACATGCAGCGCGACCCGCAGACGATGCAGGAAGCCCCCCACTACGACGACGTGGTCGGCGAGGTCCGCGACTTCCTGCGGCAGCGCGTCGATGCGCTGCGCGCGGCCGGCGTCGACGACAGCCGCATCGTGCTCGATCCGGGCTTTGGCTTCGGCAAGACGGCGGATCACAATCTGCGCCTGCTCGGCGAGCTGCCGCACCTGGCCGTCGACGGATTGCCGCTGCTGGCCGGCCTGTCGCGCAAGTCGACGCTGGGCGCCATTCTTGGCGGACGGCCGCCGCAGCAGCGCGTCGCGGCCAGCATCGCCGCCGCTGTGTGCGCGGCCGAACGCGGCGCCTATATCGTGCGCGTGCACGATGTGCAGGCATCGGTCGATGCGATCAAGACCTGGTGGGCTGTGCGGCAGCAGCGAGCCGATGCCGCGGCCTGATGCCGCCACGGCGATCCCGGCTTCCAGTCACGGCCCCCATAACTGACAACCCAAACACTTCGAACCCGAATCAGAACAGGGAGAACGATCGGATGACACGTAAATACTTCGGCACCGATGGCGTGCGCGGCCGGGTCGGCGAGGCGCCGATCACGCCGGACTTCGTGATGCGGCTCGGCTATGCGGCGGGGCGCGTGCTGGCGCTTGGCCAGCCGAGCACGCAGGGCAAGCCCACGGTGCTGATCGGCAAGGACACGCGGATCTCCGGCTATATGCTGGAAGCCGCGCTGGAAGCGGGCTTTACCGCGGCCGGCGTCCATGTGCTGCTGACCGGCCCGCTGCCGACGCCCGGTGTGGCCTATCTGACCCGCGCGCTGCGGCTGGCCGCCGGCGTGGTGATCTCGGCCAGCCACAATCCGTACCACGACAACGGCATCAAGTTCTTCTCGGCCACCGGCGACAAGTTGCCGGACGAGGTCGAACTGGCGATCGAGGCCGAGCTCGAGGCGCCGATGCATTGCGTGCCGTCCGACCAGCTGGGGCGCGCGCGCCGGATCGACGACGCGGCGGGCCGCTACATCGAGTTCTGCAAGAGCACCTTCCCGTACGACCGCGACCTGCATGGCCTGAAGCTGGTGGTCGACTGCGCGCATGGCGCCGCCTACCACATCGCCCCGCACGTGTTCCACGAGCTGGGTGCCGACGTGGTGTCGATCGGCAACCAGCCCAATGGCCGCAATATCAACGACGGCTATGGCGCCACCGCGCCCGACAAGCTGGTCGAGGCGGTCAAGGCCCACGGCGCGGACCTCGGGCTGGCCTTCGACGGCGATGCCGACCGCCTGCAGGTGGTCGACGCCGACGGCAGGCTCTACAACGGCGACGAGCTGCTGTATGCGATCGTGCAGGACCGCGTCGCCTGTGGACACAGCGTTCCCGGCGTGGTCGGCACGCTGATGACCAATATGGCGGTCGAACTGGCGCTGCAACGCCAGGGCGTCGAGTTCGTGCGCGCCAAGGTCGGCGACCGCTATGTGCTGGAGGAACTGGGCAAGCGCGGCTGGACGCTGGGCGGCGAGGGCTCCGGCCATCTGCTATGCCTGGATCGGCACTCGACCGGCGACGGCATCGTCTCCGCGCTGCAGGTGCTGGCGGCGCTGCGCCGCAGCGGCAAGACCCTGGCGCAGCTGCTGGACGGCGTGTCGCTGTTCCCTCAGACGCTGATCAATGTGCGGGTGCAGAAGGGTTTCGACTGGCAGAACCATGCCGGCCTGCAGGCGGCCCGCGCCGAGATCGAGCCCGCGCTGGCCGGCAAGGGCCGGGTGCTGATCCGTGCTTCCGGTACCGAGCCGGTGGTCCGGGTGATGGTCGAGGCCGAACAGGCCGAGACCGCCGAGCAGGCGGCCCGCAAGCTGGCCGACGCGCTGGCAACCTGATCCAGCACAAGGCGCCAGCCCACCGTGAACGCCCGGCTCCGGCCGGGCGTTTCCTTTGTCGCGCCGCAGCCGAGGGCCGATCGGTGCCTTCCATGCCTGCTTGAGTGCGTGCGGAAATGTCCGCTTAAATGTCCCTTCAGAGAAATTTTCGCGATGTCACGGAACTGTCATAGTGGCCGCATAAAGTTCGGGATGTCAAAAAACTGACATTCCCAACCATGTTCTCTGGAGGACATATGAAGCTGGTCAAGACTGCCGTTGCGGGCATCGTATCGATGGTGGTAGCGGGCTCCGCATTCGCGGCAGAAATTACCGGTGCAGGCGCTTCTTTCCCGGCGCCCGTCTATTCCAAGTGGGCCGACGCATACCAAAAAGCCACGGGTAACAAGGTCAACTATCAATCGATCGGATCGTCCGGCGGCATCAAGCAGATCAACGCCAAGACGGTCGATTTCGGCGCTTCCGACGCCCCGCTGAAGGACGAGGAACTGGCCAAGCAAGGCCTGGTGCAGTTCCCGACCGTGATCGGCGGCGTGGTGCCGGTGATCAATCTGCAAGGCATCAAGCCGGGCGACCTGACCATCACGGGCGAAGTGCTGGCAGACATCTACCTGGGCAAGATCAAGAAGTGGGACGATCCGGCCATCAAGGCGCTGAACCCGAACGCCAAGCTGCCGAGCCAGGACATCCTGCCGGTGCGCCGCGCCGATGGCTCGGGCACCACCTTCATCTTCACCAACTATCTGTCGAAGGTCAGCGCCGACTGGAAGGGCTCGGTGGGCGAGGGCACCACGGTCAACTGGCCGGGTGGCGGCACGGGCGGCAAGGGCAACGAGGGCGTGGCCGCCTTCGTGCAGCGTCTGAACGGCGCGATCGGCTATGTCGAGTACGCCTACGCCAAGCAGAACAAGATGACGCACGTGAAGATGAAGAACGCCGCTGGCGCGGTGGTCTCGCCGAGCGATGACGCGTTCAAGGCCGCAGCGGCCGGCGCCGACTGGAGCAAGTCGTACTACCAGATCCTGACCAACCAGCAGGGCAAGGAAGCCTGGCCGATCGCCGGCGCGACCTTCATCCTGGTGCACAAGAACCAGGAAAAGCCGGCGCAGGGCGCGGAAGTGCTGAAGTTCTTCGACTGGGCCTACAAGAGCGGCGCCAGCATGGCGAGCGAACTGGACTACGTGCCGATGCCCGAGTCGGTCGTCAACCAGATCCGCGCGACCTGGAAGAACAGCATCAAGGACGCGTCGGGCAAGGGCCTGTACTGATCGTCAGCTGACCTGATGGGAGGGCGCAACCGGCCTTCCCCCCGGCCCCTCTCCCGCAGGCGGGAGAGGGGAGCCAAACCGAGTACTCCTGAACATGGCGACCACGTCCGATCTTCCCGCCGTACGCGCACCCGGCCGCACCGGTGACATCCTGTTCGGTGGCCTGACGCGCGGCGCCGCCATCATCACGCTGATGCTGCTGGGCGGCATCATCGTCTCGCTTGCCATCAGCGCCTGGCCTTCGATCCAGGCCTTCGGCCTCAAATTCCTGTGGACCGCGCAGTGGGATCCCCCCGCGGACGTCTATGGCGCGCTGGTGCCGATCTACGGCACCATCGTGACCTCGCTGATCGCGCTGATCATCGCGGTGCCGGTCAGCTTCGGCATCGCGCTGTTCCTGACCGAACTGTCGCCCGTCTGGCTGCGCCGCCCGCTCGGCACCGCGATCGAGCTGCTGGCCGCGGTGCCGTCGATCGTCTACGGCATGTGGGGCCTGCTGGTCTTCGCCCCGCTGTTCGGCGAATACTTCCAGAAGCCGCTGGCCGCCACCGTGGGCCAGCTGCCGCTGATCGGCCCGCTGTTCCAGGGCGCGCCGCTGGGCATCGGCCTGCTGTGCGCGGGCGTGATCCTGGCGATCATGATCATCCCGTATATCGCCTCGGTGATGCGCGACGTGTTCGAGGTCACCCCGGTGCTGCTGAAGGAGTCCGCCTACGGCGTGGGCTGCACCACCTGGGAGGTGATGTGGAACGTCGTGCTGCCCTATACCCGCGCCGGCGTGATCGGCGGCGTGATGCTCGGCCTGGGCCGCGCGCTGGGCGAGACCATGGCGGTCACCTTCGTGATCGGCAACACCAACCTGCTGGACAACGCCTCGCTGTTCTCGCCGGGCAACAGCATCACCTCCGCGCTGGCGAACGAGTTCGCCGAGGCCGGCCCGGGGCTGCATACCGCCGCGCTGATGGAGCTGGGCCTGATCCTGTTCTTCATCACCTTCGTGGTGCTGGCGCTGTCCAAACTGCTGCTGCTGCGCCTGTCGCGCAATGAGGGCAAGAAATGAATTCGACCAGCCAAGCCACCATGTCGGCCTCGTCGACCTCGTCGATCCCGGCGGTCCATGCCGATGCCAACGAGGTCCGTGAACGCCTGCAGGCGCGGCGCAAGCGCGTCAACGTCTACGCGCTGGCCGCCTCGCTGGCCGCGATGACCTTCGGCCTGTTCTGGCTCGCGTGGATCCTGTGGACCACGATCTCGCTGGGCATCGGCGGGCTGTCGATCGACCTGTTCACGCAGATGACGCCGGCACCGAACACCGCCGGCGGCGGCCTTGCCAACGCGATCTTCGGCAGCTTCGTGATGGTCGGCCTGGCCACCGTGCTGGGCACGCCGCTGGGCATCCTGGCCGGCATCTACTTGGCCGAGTATGGCCAGAAGTCGCCGCTGGCCAGCTTCATCCGCTTCATCAACGACATCCTGCTGTCGGCGCCGTCGATCGTGATCGGCCTGTTCGTCTACGCGCTGGTGGTGGCCCGGATGGGGCATTTCTCGGCGTGGGCCGGCATCTGCTCGCTGGCGCTGCTGCAGATCCCGATCGTCGTGCGCACCACCGAGAACATGCTGAACCTGGTGCCCAACGCGCTGCGCGAGGCCGCCTTCGCGCTCGGCACGCCGAAATGGAAGATGGTGCTGTCGATCACGGTCAAGGCCTCCTACGCGGGCATCATCACCGGCGTGCTGCTGGCGGTGGCCCGGATCGCCGGCGAAACCGCGCCGCTGCTGTTCACCGCGCTGTCGAACCAGTTCTGGAGCACGGATCTGAACAAGCCGATGGCCAACCTGCCGGTGACGATCTTCCGCTTCGCGATGAGCCCGTTCACCGAATGGCAGCAGCTGGCATGGGCCGGCGTGTTCCTGATCACGATCGGCGTCCTGGCGCTGAACATCCTGGCGCGCGTGCTGTTCAAGAAGAGCCAGTAAGCGCGACCGGCAGACAGCAAAGCGAACCGCAAGCAGCACGCGAAACCACGAATCTACCTGCGAGACCCAGCATGACTTCGACCGTCATCGACATCCCCGACAGCGTCCGCGCCAAGATCGACGTGCGCAACCTGAACTTCTACTACGGACAGTTCCACGCGCTGAAGAACATCAACATGTCGATCCCGGACCGCAAGGTCACGGCCTTCATCGGCCCCTCGGGCTGCGGCAAATCGACCCTGCTGCGTACCCTGAACAAGATGTACGCGCTCTATCCCGAGCAGCGCGCCGAGGGCGAGATCAACATGGACGGCGAGAACCTGCTGACCAGCCGCAAGGACATCGCGCTGCTGCGCGCCAAGGTCGGCATGGTGTTCCAGAAGCCGACGCCGTTCCCGATGTCGATCTACGACAACATCGCCTTCGGCGTGCGGCTGTTCGAGAAGCTGTCGCGCTCGGAGATGGACGACCGCGTCGAGTGGGCGCTGTCGAAGGCCGCGCTGTGGAACGAGGCCAAGGACAAGCTGCACCAGTCGGGCTACAGCCTGTCCGGCGGCCAGCAGCAGCGGCTGTGCATCGCGCGCGGCATCGCGATCCGCCCCGAGGTGCTGCTGCTCGACGAGCCGTGCTCGGCGCTGGACCCGATCTCGACCGGCCGCATCGAGGAACTGATCGCGGAACTGAAGGACGAGTACACCGTGGTGATCGTGACCCATAATATGCAGCAGGCCGCGCGTTGCTCGGATTTTACCGCCTACATGTACCTGGGCGAGCTGATCGAGTTCGGCGAGACGGAGAAGATCTTCATCAAGCCGCACCGCAAGGAAACCGAGGACTACATCACCGGCCGTTTCGGCTGAGCACCAAGGCAGCCCGCCCAAGCAACGCCCGCCGTGTCGCGCGACGCGCCAGCATCCGCGGCCAGGAGAACATGATGACCGACAAGCACCTGTCGACCCAATTCGACGCCGACCTCAACGCGATCAATACCAAGCTGCTGCAGATGGGCGGCCTGGTCGAGGCGCAGATCGATACCGCGATGAAGGCGCTGGCCGACTTCGACGCCACGCTGGCCGAGCAGGTCATCGAGCGCGAGAACCAGATCAATGCGCTCGAGATCGAGATCGACGCCGACTGCGGCAACATCATCGCGCGCCGCCAGCCGACCGCGCGCGACCTGCGCCTGGTGATGGCCATCTCCAAGACCATCACCAACCTGGAGCGCGCAGGCGACGAGGCCGAGAAGATCGCCAAGCGCACCAAGCACATCATGGAAGAGACCGGCGCGCAGGGCATCAACTACGCCGAGGTCAAGCTGGCCGGCGACCTGGCGATCGCGCTGCTGCGCAAGTCGCTGGACGCCTTCGCCCGCCTCGATACGGTCGCGGCCGCGCGCATCGTCAAGGAAGACAAGGCGATCGACGACGAATTCCGTGCCTTCGTGCGCAAGCTGATCACCTACATGATGGAAGACCCGCGCACGATCTCGGTCGCGCTGGACTTCCTGTTCATCGCCAAGGCCGTCGAGCGCATCGGCGACCATGCCAAGAACATCGCCGAGTTCATCATCTACATCGTCAAGGGCACCGACGTTCGCCATACCTCGCGCGAGGACATGGAGAAGGAAGCGCTGAGCTGAACCAACCCGTCGAGCGATGCCGTGGTATCGGTCCGTTGTCTTGCTGCCCGGCGTGTACCTGCCCGTTTCGCTCGACGTACATCGCCCGCCGTACTACGTCATCTCGCTGTTCCATCTGCCAATACCTGAACCTGCCAGAGAGCGGAGACCTCATTCATGCCTAGCAGTATTCTGGTCGTCGAAGACGAACCGGCCATTGCCGAACTGATCGCCGTCAATCTGCAGCACGCCGGGCACTATCCGATTCGTGCCTACAACGCCGAGCAGGCGCTTTCGCTGATGAGCGATGTATTGCCCGACCTGGTGCTGCTCGACTGGATGCTGCCGGGCAAGTCCGGGGCGGTGTTCGCCAAGGAGCTGCGCAACAACGAACGCACCAAGCAGATCCCGATCATCATGCTGACCGCGCGCAGCGAGGAGCAGGACAAGGTCATGGGGCTGGAGGCGGGCGCCGACGACTACGTGACCAAGCCGTTCTCGCCGAAGGAACTGCTGGCGCGCATCAAGGCGGTGCTGCGCCGGCGCGCCCCGCAACTGACCGACGACGTCGTGGCGATCAACGGCCTGCGGCTGGACCCGGCCACGCATCGCGTCACCGGCCAGGACGAATCGGGCCCGATCAAGCTGGAGCTCGGCCCGACCGAATTCCGCCTGCTGCATTTCCTGATGACGCACCCGGAGCGCGTGCACAGCCGCTCGCAGCTGCTCGACCAGGTCTGGGGCGACCACGTCTTCGTCGAGGAGCGCACCGTTGACGTGCATATCAAGCGTCTGCGCGCGGCGCTGGCCCCCGGCGGCTACAGCGCGATGATCGAGACTGTCCGCGGCAGCGGCTACCGTCTGGCCCGGTCGCCGGGCCAGTGAACGGCCGGCCTGGCCCTGGCTTGCCGCGCGGCTTGTCCCGCGATTCGGTGGCCGGGGCAGGGCGTCTTCGCTGCCGGGGCGCTGTTGCCTCGCTGTTGCGTTTTTCGTGGCACACTGCGGCCCATCCCGCCTGCGGGGCCGGCTCTGACTGTTGCCGTCGCCTTCGCCGTTCCCCGCCAGGCTGCCACCGCACGATCTCATGAATGTCATCTGGGCCCGATCCGCGGCCGTCCTGATCCTGCTGGCCATCGCCGCCGCGCTGCTGGCCGCTTTCGTCGGCGTAACGACCGCGCTGGCGGTCACCACCGGCGCGCTGCTGGCGCTGCTGATTTTCTACCTGTATCAGATCAACCGGCTGTGGAAGGTGCTGGACGCGCCGGCCTACGGCGAGATTCCGAGCGCGGTCGGACTATGGGGCGAGGTCTATTACCGGCTGCATCGCCTCGTCAAGCGCTGGCGCATGCAGGTGCTGCAGGTCGAGCAGCAGCACACGCGCTTCATCCAGGCCATCCAGGCCTCGCCCAACGGCGTGCTGATGCTGGACGACGCCGACCAGATCGAGTGGTGCAACGCCGTGGCCGAGCTGCATTTCGGCCTCAGCGCGCGGCGCGACGCGCGTCAGCGCATCACGCATCTGATCCGGCGCCCGGAGTTTGTGCAGTACCTGATGTTGCAACGTTTCGACGAACCCTTGCAGATGCGCGACATGGGCGAACACAAGCAGAGCGTGCTGGCGGTGCAGGTGCTGCCCTATGGCGACAATCGCAAGCTGGTGCTGACGCAGGACATCACCAAGCTCGAGAACACCGAGTCGATGCGGCGCGATTTCGTCGCCAACGTCTCGCATGAACTGAAGACGCCGCTGACGGTGCTGACGGGCTTTCTCGAGACCGTGCGCGATCTGCCGGTCTCGGACGAGGATCGCCGGCGCTATGTCGACATGATGATGACGCAGGCCATGCGCATGCAGCATATCGTCGAGGACCTGCTGGCGCTCGCCAAGCTCGAGAGCGATATGCAGCCGCCCAGCCAGGATCCCGTCGACATCGGCGCGCTGGTGCACCACCTGGTGCACGACGCGCAGGGGCTGTCGCAGGGCCGGCATGAGATCACCGCCGACATCGACCGGGCGGTCGGCATCCGGGGCAGCGAAACCGAGTTGCTGTCGGCGCTGGGCAATCTGGTGTCGAACGCGGTGCGCTACACCCCCGACGGCGGCCGCATCGGCATCGGCCTGTGCTACCGCGACGGCCATGCGGTGTTCTCGGTCAGCGATACCGGCCTGGGCATCGCCGCCGAGCACATTCCGCGGCTGACCGAGCGCTTCTATCGGGTCGACCGCAGCCGCTCGCGCGATACCGGCGGCACCGGCCTGGGCCTGGCGATCGTCAAGCACGTGCTGTCGCGCCACCATGCCGAGCTGCGCATCAGCAGCGAGGTGGGCAAGGGCAGCGTGTTCCGCGTGGTGTTCCCGGTCGACCGCAGCATCCATCAGCCGGGCGCGCGGCACGCGGCTTAGGGCTGTTGCTGGCAGGACCGACTCCGGCCATTGCGGCCGATTGTGTTCTCCCTCGCCCCCTCAGGGGGAGAGGGCTGGGCAGAGGGGGGCAAGCAGAGGCGGTTGGTGTTTGAACCACCGTTTTCCCTCTCCCGCCAGCGGGAGAGGGGAGCATCAGCGCCAGATTTCGCCCTCAGGCGAACATCCCCAGCAGCTCCATCTGGCTGACCCGCCGTTCCTTCCCCTTGCCGGTCTGCTGGACATAGCTGCCGTCCGGCTGCATCACCCACGCCGAGCCGTTGTCGCGCAGATGCACGAGCAATCCTTCCTGGATCACGCGCGTCTTCAGCGTCTTGTCCAGGATCGGGAAGGCCACCTCGACGCGGCGGAACAGGTTGCGGTCCATCCAGTCGGCGCTCGACAGATACAGCAGCTCGGTGCCGCCGGCCAGGAAGTAGTTGACGCGATGGTGTTCGAGGAAGCGGCCGACGATCGATCGCACCGTGATGTTCTCGGACAGCCCCGGCACGCCGGGCCGCAGCGCGCAGACGCCGCGCACGATCAGGTCGATCTGCACGCCGGCGCGCGAGGCCTTGTACAGCTCCTCGATCACCGACGGCTCCAGCAGCGCGTTCATCTTGGCGATGATGCGCGCCGGCTTGCCGGCCCGCGCGTTGCGCGCCTCGGCACGGATATGCTCGACCAGATTGCTCTGCATCGTGAACGGCGACTGCCACAGATGCTTGAGCTTGATCGAGCCGGCCGTGCCGGTCAGCAGCTGGAACACGTGGTGCACGTCCTCGCACACTTCCTCGTTGGCGGTCAGCAGCCCGAAGTCGGTGTACAGCCGCGCGGTACGCGGATGATAGTTGCCGGTGCCCAGATGCACGTAGCGGCGCAGCTTGGTCTGCTTGCTCTTCGGGCCGGCCGGCTCGCGCCGCACGATCAGCAGCATCTTGGCGTGGCACTTGTGGCCGACCACGCCGTAGATCACGTGCGCGCCGGCCGATTCCAGGCGCTCGGCCCAGTTGATATTGGTTTCCTCGTCGAAGCGCGCCAGCAGCTCCAGCACGACGGTGACATCCTTGCCGTTGCGCACCGCGGTCATCAGCGCTTCCATCACCAGCGAATCGTTGCCGGTGCGATAGACGGTCTGCTTGATCGCCACCACGTCGGGATCGTTGGCCGCCAGTTGCAGCAGATCGAGCACCGAGCTGAAGCTCTCGTAGGGGTGGTGCAGCAGCACGTCGCGCTGGCGGATCACGTCGAACATCGGCGTGCCGCCGCTGAACGCCTTCACGGCGGCGGGAACGTGCGGCGGATACTTGAGCGCGGGGCGATCGACCATATCGGGGATCGACATCAGCCGCACCAGATTGACCGGCCCGCTGACGCGGTACAGGTCCTGCTCGCCGAGTGCGAATTCGGTCAGCAGCCGCCGCGTCAGCGCCGGCGGCGTCTCGGCCGCGACCTCGAGCCGCACCGCGTCGCCGTAGTGGCGCGTCGGCAGTTCGCCCTGCAGCGCCTCGCGCAGATCGGTGATCTCGTCTTCGGAGACGAACAGGTCGGAATTGCGCGTGACGCGGAACTGGTAGCAGCCGTCGACCTCGATCGCCGGGAACAGCTCGTGCACGAAGCCCTGCATGAACGAGGACAGCAGCACGAAGCCGTACGGATAGCCCGACAGCGACTGCGGCATCTGCACGACGCGCGGCAGCGCGCGCGGCGCCTGCACAATCGCGAGATCCGCTTCGCGGCCGAAGGCATCCTTGCCCGACAGCTCGACGACGAAGTTCAGGCTCTTGTTGGAAACGCGCGGGAAGGGATGGGCGGGATCGAGCGCGATCGGCGTCAGCACCGGTCCGATCTCGCGCACGAAGAAGTCGCGGGCCCAGTCGCGCTGCGCGTCGTTCCACACCGTCGTCATGTGGAAGAACACGCCCTCGCGCTCGAGCAGGGGAAATATCACGTCCTGCAGCATGGCATACTGCGCTGCAACGAGGCGCTGTGTCCGCTCGGTGATCGACTGGTAGGTCTGCTGGAACGACAGGCCGTCCGGGGTCAGGCCCGAGGGGTTGTCGCGCATCTGCTCCTTGAGTCCGGCCATCCGGATCTCGAAGAACTCGTCGAGATTGCTCGACACGATGCAGATGAACTTGAGGCGCTCGAGCAGCGGTACCGACGGGTCCGCCGCCTGGGCCAACACACGGGAGTTGAATTCCAGGATGCCAAGTTCGCGATTGAGCAGCGTACCGGGCGGGGTCGTCGACATGGGCATGACCTTCTTTGGGCGATGCGGCGACTTTTCCATAGAATCGTGTCAACTTGATGACAACGTGATTTTGTCATGACACCGACACGGCCAGGACATATTCTTCGTGCCTCGCGCGGACGGCGATGAGCGCAACGCCGCCGGCCCGTGTTTCCAGACAGCTATGACGATGAACAATACTCCACGCCTGCTCGCTGCCGTCGATATGGGCTCCAACAGTTTCCGGCTGATGATCGGCCGCGTCGACGAGACCCAGACCGCGACCGGTCCGGTCAGCCAGATCTTCCAGGTCGATGCGCTGCGCGAGCCGGTGCGGCTGGCGGCGGGCCTGACCGCCGACAAGTATCTGGACCAGCCGGCGCGGCGCCGCGGCGTCGAGGCGCTGCGGCGCTTCGGCGACCGCCTGCGCGAATTCTCGCCGGACCAGGTGCGCGCGGTCGCCACCAATACGCTACGCGTGGCCAAGAACGCGTCTGAGTTCCTGATCGAGGCAGAGAACGCGCTGGGCTTTCCGATCGAGGTGATCGCCGGCCGCGAGGAGGCCCGGCTGATCTACCTGGGCGCGTCGCACGATGCGCCGGCCTGCGCCGGCAATCGGCTGGTCGTCGATATCGGCGGCGGCTCGACCGAATTCATCATCGGCAACGGCTACACCGCCAAGCTGATGGAGTCGCTGTATATCGGCTGCGTTTCGCACAGCCGGCAGTTCTTCCCCAGCGGCAATGTCGACGAATATGCGATGAAGCAGGCGGAGCTCGCCGCGCGCCGCGAGATCCAGGTGCTGGTGCGCCAGTACCGCAGCGCGGGATGGCAGCAGGCGGTGGGCTCGTCGGGTACGGCGCGCGCGCTGGCCGAGCTGATCGAGCTGAACGGCATGAACGACAATGCGCAGGAGCATGGCATCACGCGCGAAGGGCTGGAGCGGCTCAAGCGCGCGCTGATCAAGGCCGAGAACACCAATCGCGTGCGGCTGGTCGGCCTGAAGCCCGACCGGATTCCGGTCTTGCCCGGTGGGCTGTCGATCATGCTGGGTGTCTTTGCGGAGCTCGATATCGACCGCATGGACGTCACCGACGGCGCGCTTCGGCTGGGCGTGCTGTACGACCTGCTCGGCCGCAGCCATCACGAGGACATGCGCACGGTCACGGTCGATCAGTTCATGCGCCGCTATGGCGTCGACCGTGCCCAGGCCGCGCGCGTGCGGCAGGCCGCGCAGCGGCTGCTGGCGCAGTTTCCCGAGCCGGCCAACGAACGGCGCGAGGACAATCTGGCGCTGCTGGGCTGGGCCGCGAGCCTGCACGAGATCGGCATGTCGATCGCGCACAGCAGCTACCACAAGCATTCGGCCTATATCGCCACGCACGCGGACATGCCGGGCTTTTCGAAGACCGATCAGGCGCGGCTCGCCACGCTGCTGCTCGGCCATGCCGGCAAGCTGGGCAAACTGTCGGGGCGCGGGCGCTTTCTCGACTGGCGCATGCTGTTCAGCCTGCGGCTGGCCTTCGTGCTGTGCCGGCGTCGCGCCGATGTCGAACTGCCGGAGATCAGGGTCAGCCAGCGCGCCGATGCGCTGGAAGAGGGCTTCGAGGTGCGGCTGCCGAAGACGTGGGTCGAGGCCAATCCGCTGGTCGAATACAGCCTGGGCAAGGAAGCCGACGAATGGGAGCGGATCGGGATCCGCTACAAGGTGGTGTACGTCTGAATCTGTGGCAGTCGCCGTCAGAAGGCGCCCGGAAACAGCGCGGGCGTTCTCCCTCTCCCGCTCGCGGGAGAGGGCCGGGAGAGGGGCAGGAAGAGGGCAGCGCGCCAGCGCGGCGCGCCTTACCTGATCCCGTCAGCGCTGCAGCCCGAGGAAATGCCGCGCATAGCGCGGATTCATGTCGCCCACACGCAGCAGCGTGAGGAAGTCCGCGACGTTGAAGTCCGGATCCCAGGCCGGCATGCCGCAGATGCGCGCGCCCAGGCGCAGATAGCCCTTGATCAGCGCGGGCGGCTCGACTTCCAGATCCTGGTTCAGTTCGTGGACCGGCAGCGGCAGCCGCGGAAACGCGTGGTACTCGATCGGCGCCAGATAGTTGCGCGCGAACACGCGGCTCAAGCTGGCGGCGATATGGCCGCCGTCGTTGATCGGCACGCTCGCGCAGCCGAGCATCGACTCGATGCCCCAGCGCTGCAGGTACTCGCCCAGGCCGCCCCATAGCGCCATGATGACGCTGCCGGTGCGATAGTCGCGATGCACGCACGAACGGCCCAGTTCGACCATCTTCGGCTTCAGATGCGCCAGCCGGACCAGGTCGAATTCCGATTCGGCGTACAGGCAGCCGATGCGCTTGGCCTGGTGCGGCGGCAGCACGCGGTAGGTGCCGACGACCTTCAGCGTGGCCAGGTCGCGCACGATCAGGTGGTCGCAGTAGGCGTCGAACATGTCGATGTCGAGCTCGGGCGACGTGGTCGACAGGCGCGCGCCCATCTCTTCGGCGAACACCTTGTAGCGCAGCCGCTGTGCCTCGACTACTTCGTCCTGGTGGCGCGCCCACGCCACGCTGAGAGCAGGCGCTGCATCTTGCTGCGCAACGGATTGGCGATGAAGACGCCTCCGGCCCGGATGGCCCGCCAGGCCATTGGGCAAGGAATCGAAGAGCGGCTGGGTAGGCGTCGGGAGGTCTCGCATCAGATGTCCTTTCGATGACAACATGGCTGCGAAACAATGTAGAGGGGGCGGGTGACAGCCCCGTGAAGCGGCGATGACGGTTGCGTGACCATGCTGCCGTGGCGACATCGAGACGTGGCGGCTGTCAGCGCGCCACGTACCCGACCCGAACCGGGGTCACAGGAATTCCGGATTGATCACCGCGCGCAGCACGACCTGATCCTCGTGCTCGCGCGTGCGGGCCGTCAGCCACCAGATGCCGCTCTTGCGGATGCTCCAGCTGATCTCCGTGCCCGCCAGCAGCAGGGCAGCGAGCCGGCCGATCCAGGGCTGGTGGCCGACCACGATGGTTGTCCCGGCAGCATGCGGCCAGTCGATCGCGGCCAGCACGTCGGTGACATCGCTGTCGGGCGCCAGCGCGGGCACCACCAGCGCGTCCGAGCGCAGCGCCGCGGCCGTCTCGCGGCTGCGCTGCGCCGGGCTGCACAGCAGCCGCGCATCCGGCGGCAGATGGGCGCGCAGCCAGGCGGCCGAGGCTTCGGCCTGCTTGCTGCCGCGGCGGGTCAGGGCACGTTGCAGGTCCGCGGCGCGGCCCATGCCGGCGACATCGGGGAGCGCTTCCGCTTCGGCGTGGCGCCACAGGATCAGGTTCATTGCTGGAGATGGGCACGGCGCGAATGCCGTGCGGCGGTCGTTGGTGTTGGTACTCCGGAAACCGGTACCGGCTCCGTCTGGATCGATTCGACTGGCGTGCCGCGCCTGGGTTCGGCGCGGTAATCGGCGCGGTATTCGGCACGGTATTCGGCACGGTATCAGGCGCCGCGTTCGGTCGGTGCTGTCGGCTCGTACGTCCGGGACATGGCCGGCGAGCCAATGCCGCGGCCAGCATGGCGCAGCGGCATGGCGCGGGCAATGCGCCGCCATGTCGGTGACAGGCCCCTGACAGCGGGCGACGCGGGAGTATCGGGCGCGTCGATGACAGTGCGATGACGGAAGTGCGACGGTCACGATCGGCGCTGCAAGCGGGCGACCGGCGTCGGACCAGGGACGGTCTTCTCGAGGTTCAGCGGGGGAGTAGCCGTGCTGCCGGCATTAACGGCAGGGGCATGGCGTCGCGGCCGTCGTCCGCCAAATGGACGAAGCGCGGGGGACGCAGGAAAGCCGGCTATAACGCAGGGGCGAACGCAACCAGCGCGGTCATTGCTGGCGACTGACCGCGTACGAGCTGTGGTG
This sequence comes from Cupriavidus sp. JZ107, assembly GCF_053903255.1. Lineage (NCBI taxonomy): Bacteria > Pseudomonadati > Pseudomonadota > Betaproteobacteria > Burkholderiales > Burkholderiaceae > Cupriavidus > Cupriavidus sp. JZ107. Next base: position 1,238,186 of record NZ_CP096481.1, read on the forward strand.
GAGCGGGAGGCACGGCGCCGCCGGGCGACGCACAGGATCGCGTCGTCGCCGCGACGCCGAGCAGGAGCGAAACCGTTGGACCGGGCGGTCCGGGTATCAGCTCTTGTGACGGAAGTTGATGCGACCCTTGGTCAGGTCGTAGGGCGACATTTCCAGCGTCACGCGGTCGCCGGCCAGAATACGGATCCGGTGCTTCTGCATCTTGCCCGATGCGTAGGCCCAGATTTCCACGCCGTTTTCCAGCAGCACGCGATAGCGGTTGTCGGGCAGCGCTTCCGAAACGACGCCGCCGAATTCAATGAGTTCTTCCTTAGCCAAGCTTCCTTCCTTTGTGGCTCCATGATGGGCAGCCGGACGGCCGCCTTTGCGGATGCGCGATTATAGCACGAACGCACCTGCAGCATTTTGGGTTCCCGGCAGGACCCTTTAGTTCCCGCGTGCACCGATCAAGTGGCTCGACCGCCCCTTATTGGTGCCGGCCCGAGCCGGCCCCACGCGACGACGCGCCAGCCGTTTATTGGGCGGACGGAACGAACGCGGCGCCATTCTCCATAGGACTCTGGCGCCGTGTCGAGTGGCGTTCGGGAAGAATCGAACCCTGCGCCGACAGAAGGATGGCCCGCCCTGCACGATTCGAACGTGCGACCGCTCGCTTAGAAGGCGAGTGCTCTATCCAACTGAGCTAAGGGCGGTCGGAAGAGAAACAGAAGGGGAAGAGAAAAAGGGTTAGCCGGCCTTGGCCTGCTAACCCTTATCGTTCTGGTCGGGGCGACATGATTCGAACATGCGACCCTCTGATCCCAAATCAGATGCGCTACCAGGCTGCGCTACGCCCCGAAGCCGCGCATTGTATCCGTCGGCACTGCCGCGGTCAAACGCCACAAACGGGACAAGGCAGACCTCTTACTCGCCTTCCGGCAGACTGGCGCCGACGATGTTGAAGCCGGCGTCCACGTAGGTGATCTCGCCGGTCACGCCGCTGGACAGGTCCGACAGCAGGAAGGCCGCCACATTGCCGACTTCCTCGATGGTGACGTTGCGGCGCAGCGGGGCGGCTTCCTCGAAGTGGCCGAGCAGCTTGCCGAAGCCCTTGATGCCGGACGCGGCCAGCGTCTTGATCGGGCCGGCCGAGATGCCGTTGGCGCGGATGCCGCGCGGGCCGACCGAGGCGGCGAGGTAGCGCACGCTGGCTTCCAGCGACGCCTTGGCCAGGCCCATCGTGTTGTAGTTGGGCACGACGCGTTCGCTGCCCAGATAGGTCAGCGTCAGCAGCGAGGCCTTGTCCGACAGCAGCGGCAGCGCGGCCTTGGCGAGCGCCGGGAAGCTATAGGCCGAGATGTCGTGGGCCACGCGGAACGCTTCGCGCGACAGGCCGTCGAGGAAGTCGCCGGCGATCGCCTCGCGCGGGGCGAAGCCAATCGAATGGACCAGCCCGTCGAGCTTGTCCCAGCGCTGGCCGAGCGCGGCGAAGGTGGCGGCGATCTGTTCGTCGCTCGACACATCGCATTCGAATACCAGATCGCTGCCGAATTCCTTGGCAAAGTCCTGGATACGGTCCTTGAAGCGCTCGCCGACATAGGTGAAGGCCAGTTCCGCGCCTTCGCGCTTGCAGGCCGACGCGATGCCGTAGGCGATCGAGCGGTTCGACAGCAAGCCGGTGATCAGGATCCGCTTACCTGCCAGAAATCCCATAAGTTCTCCATGGTGGTCTTGTGATGCGCGTTCGCGGTGTGCCGGGGTAGGGCACGCTGCCGGGCACGGTTTCTGCTGAGTCCTGCCGGGCCGCAGGGTCGGGTGGGATTCCACTTGGCCCCCGCCGGCCCGTACCGGATTGCCGATCGCGAGCGGGCAGGCCCGCTGCGGCCGCGGCCACGCCGCGTACTGGAATGTCCGGATGGCTGGAACGCCGCCGAACGAAGGTAAAATTGTCGCACAACTTGGCCCGGGCACCGACCGCGGCCGTCGTATTGGCAAGCGAAGTTCAGGGGGAGGGCATCGACCGGATGCAAAGGCAAGCAGCAGGGCCGTTTTCGGCATGGCATCGTATCCGGGCGCGGACCCGCACCGGCCTGGTCCAGATGCTGGCACGGTCCGCCGCAGCCGCCCTGGTGGCCGCGCTGTTGCCAATGTCGCCGACCACGGCATGGGCCGCACACGGCTTCGCGCTGCACGGCGACCTGAAGTACCCGGCGGACTTCCATCACTTCGACTACGTCAACCCCGACGCCCCGCGCGGCGGCACGCTGACGCTGGCCAATCCGGACCGGCGCACCAGCTTCGACAAATTCAATCCGTTCACGTTGAAAGGGGTCGCCGCGCCGGGCCTGACCTCGCTGATGTTCGAGTCGCTGCTGATCGGCAGCGCCGACGAGACCGCCAGCGCCTACGGGCTGCTGGCCGAGGACATCACGGTGGCGCCCGACGAGCTGTCGGTCACCTTCCGCATCCGCCCGCAGGCGCGCTTCCACAACGGCGATCCGGTGCTGGCCAGCGACGTCAAGTATTCCTACGACATGCTGATGAGCAAGGCCTCGAGCCCCGGCTATCGCAGCATGTGCGCCGACGTCAAATCGCTGACCGTGATCGACGACCGCACGGTGCGCTACGACTTCAAGCAGCGCAACGGCGAGCTGCCGCTGATCGTCGGCTCGCTGCCGGTGTTCTCGCGCAAATGGACGGCCAAGGTGCCGTTCGAGAAGCTGACCTTCGAGACGCCCGTCACCAGCGGCCCCTATCTGATCGAGCGCTACGACGCCGGCCGCGGCATCATCTACAAGCGCAATCCGGACTACTGGGGCAAGGACCTGCCGGTGCGGCGCGGCACCTTCAACTTCGACCGCGTGGTCTACCGGCTGTACAAGGACGAAACCGCGCGGCTCGAGGCCTTCAAGGCGGGCGAGTTCGACGCCATCGTCGAGTACCGCTCCAAGAGCTGGGCCAAGAGCTATGTCGGCAAGCGCTTCGGCAACGGCGAGCTGATGAAGACGGAATTCCCGCACCGCAATGGCGCCGGCATGCAGGGTTTCGTGATGAACCTGCGCAAGCCGCTGTTCCAGGACGTGCGCGTGCGCCAGGCGCTGATCCTGGCGCTCGACTTCGAATGGCTGAACCGGCAGCTGTTCTACGGCGCCTACAAGCGCCTGGACAGCTGGTTCTCCAACAGCGAGCTGGCGGCCAGCTCGACCTTCGACGGCCGTCCCGGCCCCGGCGAGCTGGCCTTGCTCGAGCCGCTGCGCAACCAGTTGGCGCCGGAGGTGTTCGGCCCGATCGTGACGCAGCCGACCACCGAGCCGCCGCGCTCGCTGCGCGACAACCTGCGCGAGGCGCGCCGGCTGCTGGCGCAGGCGGGCTGGACCTACAGCGACGGCGCGCTGCGCAACGCCAAGGGCGAGCCCTTCGTGTTCGAGTTCCTCGACGACGGCGGCGCGATGAGCCGGGTGATCACCACCTATGTGCGCAATCTGGAGAAGCTCGGCATCCAGGTCCATCAGCGCACCACCGACTTCGCGCTGTACCAGAAGCGGCTGGAGGACTTCGATTTCGACGTGGTGTCGATCCGCTTCCCCGATTCGCAGAGCCCCGGCAACGAGTTGCGCGACCGCTTCACCAGCGAGGCGGCCTCGACCCCGGGCTCGGACAACCTGTTCGGGCTGAAGTCGCCGGCGGTCGACAAGCTGGTCGACCAGGTGCTGCGCGCGCATACGCGCAAGGACCTGGTCAACGCGTCGCGCGCGCTCGACCGCGTGCTGATGCACGGCTACTACGTGGTGCCGAACTGGTACAGCGCCTCGCACCGCGTGGCCTACCGGCGCGAGCTGGTCTATCCGCAGCGGCTGCCGTACTACTACACGGCCGAGGGCTGGGTGCTCAGCAGCTGGTGGCGCAGCGATGTGCCCGGCGCCGAGCAGGCCAAGGCGGCGGCCCCGGCCAAGGCGGCGCGCTGAGCGCGGCGATCGCCGCGACGGGCGCCACAGGAAAACAGGAAACGGCATGCTGGCCTATCTGCTCAAACGCGTTCTGCTGATGATCCCGACGCTGATCGGCGTGATCACGCTGACGTTCGTCGTGATCCAGTTCGTGCCCGGCGGCCCTGTCGAGCAGATGATGATGGAGCTCAAGGGACGCGGGGGCGGCGGCGAGGCCAGCGGCGGCGGTGCCGAATACCGCGGCCGGCGCGGCGTCGACGCCGAGAAGATCAAGGAGATCCAGGCGCTGTACGGCTTCGACAAGCCGCCGCTGGAGCGCTACTGGATGATGCTCAAGCGCTTCGCGCAGTTCGACCTGGGCCAGAGCTACTTCCAGCACCGCAGCGTCTGGGAGCTGGTCAAGTCCAAGCTGCCGGTGTCGGTCAGCCTGGGCCTGTGGACGTTCTTCCTGACCTACCTGATATCGGTGCCGCTCGGCATCGCCAAGGCGATCCGGGCGGGCAGCCGCTTCGACGTGGTGACCAGCATGATCGTGCTGGTCGGCTACGCGATCCCCGGCTTCGTGCTCGGCGTGCTGCTGCTGGTGCTGTTCGGCGGCGGCACCTTCGTGCAGTGGTTCCCGCTGCGCGGCCTGACTTCGGACAACTGGGAGCAGCTGTCGCTGATGGGCAAGGTGATGGACTATCTGTGGCACCTGGTGCTGCCGATCACCGCGTCGGTGGTCGGCAGCTTCGCCGTGGTGACGATGCTGACCAAGAACGCGTTCCTGGAGGAGGTGCGCAAGCAGTATGTGCTGACCGCGCGCGCCAAGGGCCTGTCGGAGCGGCGCGTGCTGTGGAAGCATATCTTCCGCAATGCGCTGATCCCGCTGGTCACGGGCTTCCCGGCGGCCTTCATCGGCGCGTTCTTCACCGGCTCGCTGCTGATCGAGACGCTGTTCTCGCTCGACGGGCTGGGCCTGTTGTCCTACGAGGCGGTGCTGCGCCGCGACTATCCGGTCGTGCTCGGCACGCTGTACCTGTTCACGCTGATCGGCCTGGTGACCCGGCTGATCTCCGATGTCTGTTACGTGCTGGTCGACCCCCGCATCCATTTCGAGGCCATGCCGCGATGATCCCGCGTTGGCAAATTCCTTTCCGCTCGACGCCCCGGCCGCCGCGCCTGGACCGGCTGCCGTCGTCGCTGTCGCCGCGCCAGCGCGCCTGGCAGCGCTTTCGCCGCAACCGGCTCGGCTACTGGAGCCTGATCGCCTTCGTCGTGCTGTTCGTGCTCAGCATGTTCGCCGAGGTGCTGTCGAGCGACCGGCCGCTGGTGGTCAAGTACCGCGGCGAGTGGTATTTCCCGATCGTGCAGACCTATGCCGAGACCACGTTCGACGGCGACTTCCCGACCCCGACCGACTATCTCGATCCCTTCATCCGCCAGCGCATCACCAGCAACGGCAACTGGGCCATCTATCCGCCCAACCGCTATTCGTACGACACGCTGAACTACTTCGCCAAGGAGCCCAATCCGGCGCCGCCGTCGTCGGAGAACTGGCTCGGCACCGACGACCGCGGCCGCGACGTGCTGGCGCGGCTGATCTACGGCTTCCGCGTGTCGGTGCTGTTCGGCCTGGCGCTGACCGTGATCGGCGTGGTGATCGGCACCATCACCGGCGCGCTGATGGGCTTCTTCGGCGGGCGCTTCGACCTGATCTCGCAACGCGCGATCGAGATCTGGAGCTCGATGCCCGAGCTCTATCTGCTGATCATCTTCGCCTCGATCTTCGAGCCCAGCCTGGCGCTGCTGATCATCCTGCTGTCGCTGTTCGGCTGGATGGGCTTGTCGGACTACGTGCGCGCCGAGTTCTACCGCAACCGCTCGCTCGACTACGTCAAGGCGGCGCGCGCGCTGGGCCTGTCCAATGCGCAGATCATGTGGCGCCATATCCTGCCCAACAGCCTGACGCCGGTGATCACCTTCCTGCCGTTCCGCATGAGCGCCGCGATCCTGGCGCTGACGAGCCTCGACTTCCTCGGCCTGGGCGTGCCGCCGACCACGCCGAGCCTGGGCGAGCTGCTGGCGCAGGGCAAGGCCAATCTGGATGCGTGGTGGATCTCGCTGTCGACCTTCGGCGTGCTGGTCGTCACGCTGTTGTTGCTGACGTTCATGGGCGATGCGCTGCGCGATGCCTTCGATACGCGGCTGGGCCTGGCGGCGCTGCGCGGCCGGGTCGAGCCCAAGCTGCCCGACCCGTCGGCGGGATCGGCCGGCGGACCGGCGGCGGATGCCGCAGCGGCGGGGCAGTCCGCCGCGGGAGCGCGGCCATGAACGACCTTCCCATCAAGATGCCGCCGCAGCCCATGGCCACGCAGCCCGACGCCGCCGACCCGGCACTGATCCGCGTCGACCGCCTGTCGGTGACCTTCGGCGAAGGGCCGGAGGCCACCCGCGCGGTGCGCGATGTCAGTTTCTCGCTGCGCCCGGGCGAACGCTTCGCGCTGGTCGGCGAGTCCGGCTCGGGCAAGACCGTGACCGCGCTGTCGATGTTGCGGCTGGTCGAGGACGCGCGCTACCAGGGCGCGATCCATTTCGAAGGGCGCGACCTGCTGCGCGTGCCCGACCGCGAAATCCGCGCGATCCGTGGCAGCGAGATCGCGATGATCTTCCAGGAGCCGATGACCGCGCTGAATCCGCTCTATACGGTCGGCAACCAGATCGTCGAGACGCTGGAGCTGCACGAGGGGTTGGACAAGCGCGCCGCGCGCGAACGGGCGATCGCGCTGCTCGAGCGCACCGGCATCGAGGAGGCGGCGCATCGCTTCGACAGCTTCCCGCACCAGCTGTCGGGCGGCCAGCGCCAGCGCGCGATGATCGCGATGGCGCTGGCCTGCCGGCCCAAGCTGCTGCTGGCCGACGAGCCGACCACGGCGCTCGACGTCACGATCCGCGTGCAGATCCTCGAGCTGCTGCGCGACCTGCAGGCCGAGTTCGGCATGGCGGTGATGCTGATCACCCACGACCTGAACATGGTGCGCGCGTTTGCCCAGCGCATCGGCGTGATGGAGCAGGGCGTGCTGGTCGAGATCGGCGAGACCGCCGAGGTCTTCGCCAATCCGCGCCACCCGTACACGCAGCGGCTGATCGACAGCCGGCCGCGGCGCGAGGTGGTGCCGGTGCTGCCGCTGGCGCCGACCCTGCTGAGCGCGCGCGGCCTGGACGTCAACTACACGCGCAAGCGCCGGGGCCTGGCCGGCTGGTTCGGCCGCGACGTGGTCCGCGCGGTCAAGGAGGTCGACTTCGACCTGCGCGAGGGCGAGACGCTGGGCATCGTCGGCGAGTCCGGTTCGGGCAAGACCACGCTGGCTCACGCGGTGCTCGCGCTTCAGCGCAAGAGCGGCGGCCAGATCCAGTTTCTCGGGCGCAGCCTGGAACAGGTCAGGCGAGGCGAGCGCGCGTCGCTGCGGGCCCGGCTGCAGGTGGTGTTCCAGGACCCGTTCGGTTCGCTGTCGCCGCGCATGACGATCGAGCAGATCGTCGGCGAGGGCCTGGCGCTGCATCAGCCGGGGCTGTCGCGCGAGGCGATGCGCGAACGCGTGATCGAGGCGCTGCGCGAGGTGGGGCTGGACCGCACCGCGCTGGGGCGCTACCCGCACGAGTTCTCCGGCGGGCAGCGCCAGCGCATCGCCATCGCGCGCGTGCTGATCCTCAAGCCGCAGGTGGTGGTGCTGGACGAACCGACCTCGGCGCTGGACGTATCGATCCAGCAGCAGGTGCTGGCACTGCTGTCGCAGCTGCAGCGCAAGTACAACCTCAGCTACCTGTTCATCAGCCACGACCTGGCCGTGATCCGCGCGATGGCGCACCGCGTCATCGTGATGAAGGGCGGGGAGGTGGTCGAGGCCGGCGAGACCGATGCGGTGCTGGGCGCACCGCAGCACGCCTACACCCGCAAGCTGATGCGGGCGGCCCAACTCGGCATGGACTCCGGCCTGGGTCTGCGGGCAGGAGACGCCGGAGGCTGGCCGGGATGAACGCCCGGCTGATGTCCGCACATGGCCACCCATGGCCGCCGCTCTTTGTCTGATACCGCGGTCAATCCCAAGAATCAGCGTGCAAGTCCCCCGCTATTCCTTTGATTACACGGCGATTTCGGCCGATTTTGTAACGAACTTTGACATCGCCGGCGTGACCTTATACCATCCCGCGAGAACTTGATGTGTGGGTGGTTTGCACGCCGCACGTCTCCTGGCGGGTGCGTCCGGCCGTACCCCGACACCGTTGTCGGGGCGATTCGGCTCCTGGCATTCGCCGTCAGCAGTCTTTCCACATAGTCATCTCCGATCCACACGACGATGGGTTGTCGCGTCGCGTGAGGGATCGTGTGATTTGAATCATCCGAACCGGAACCAACGGGAGAACCCATGCAGCGAACGGTGCTTCATTCCCTGGCGCGTGCCGCCATCGGATTGACCCTGGCATGCGGCGCGGCCTTGTCGAATGGAGCCCTGGCTGACACGGTGTTCAAGGAACCCGGCACGGAGCTGAGCGCCGAGGTCCAGCAGCCCGAGCCGAAGAAGGGCCTGCTGTCGTCGATGATGAATTCGACCAGCCACGTCGCCAACAAGGCCGGCGATCTGGTGATGAACGCGCTGGGCCTGATCGGTGTCCGCTATCGCTTCGGCGGCAACACGCCGGAATCGGGCCTCGATTGCAGCGGCTTCGTCCGCTACGTCTTCAACGACACCTTCGGCTTCATGCTGCCGCGGCGCTCGGTCGAGATCAGCCGCGTCGGCACGAACGTTGCCGCGCACGAACTGCGCCCCGGCGACCTGGTGTTCTTCAACACGATGCGCCACGCGTTCTCGCACGTCGGCATCTATATCGGCGACAACAAGTTCGTGCACGCGCCGTCGACGGGCAGCAAGATCCGCGTCGACGACATGCGTTCGGCCTACTGGGTCACGCGCTACAACGGCGCGCGCCGCATCGACGATATGCCCGAGCGCGACAACGGCGCGGCCGGCGGCATCGGCGGCATGGTCGAGACGCTCAAGCGCTTCGATCCGAACGCCAGCGGGCGTACGTTCTACGGCGGCTGATCGCAACGGCGCCGGATTGGCGTCGATTGGCGCCGATCGCCATGCAATGAAAAGGACTGCCTCGGCAGTCCTTTTTCGTTGGTGCGGTGGTGCCGTGCTGGTTGCGATCTGCTGTGCCCGCTGCCTACTTCCCCGCGACCGGCGCGACCGGCGCGACCGGCGCAACCGGCTGCAGGCGCGCCTGCGCCAGCTTCTCGCGCAGTGCGGGCAGGGCGGCCACGGCGGCCTTCTCGCCCGCGAGAATCGCGCGGTTGCGTGCGCCGAAGTCGCTGCCGCTCATGTCCGGCAGGTCGGGGCGGATCACCACGTCGGCGCGGGCCAGCGCCAGCCGGTTGATCGACTGCCCCATGATGGCCGTGGTCTGCAGCAGCACGCCGCTCTGGCCAGCGTTGTTCTGGCTGGCCGGATCGGCCGAGATGTTGACCGCGATCACGAAGTCGGCGCCCATGCTGCGCGCGGAGTCGACCGGCACCGGCTCGACCAGGCCGCCGTCGACGTAGTCGTGTCCCTGGATCGACACTGGCTGGAACACGCCCGGCACGCTGCTGGACGCGCGTACCGCCTGGCCGGTATTGCCGCGCCGGAACAGGATCGCGCGGCCGGTCTTCAGGTCGGTGGCGACGATGCCCAGCGGAATCTTCATCGCCTCGATAGGCCGGTTGTCGACCAGGCGGTTCACGTAGTTCTGCAGCGCCTCGCCCTTGAGCCAGCCGCCGAAGCGGGTGCCGAACGGCAGCGCCCAGTCGGCGATGGTGGCCTCGTCCATCTTCAGTGCGTGCTTGTTCAGCTCGAAGCCGTCCATGCCGGCGGCGTAGAGCGCCGCGACCACCGCGCCGGCGCTGGTGCCGGTGACCAGGTCGGGGCGGATGCCGTGCGCTTCCAGCGTCTTGATCACGCCGATATGGGCGAAGCCGCGCGCGGCGCCGCCGCCCAGCGCGAGGCCGATGCGGACGGGGCGGGGCGCGGGCGTGACGGCGGACGGCGCGGCCGGCGTATCCGGCTTCGGGCCCAGGCTGCAGGCTGCGAGCAGGGACGCCGCGGTGGCGCCCGCCGCCGCGCTCAGGAAGGTACGTCGTTGCATGCGGGAATACGAATAGGAAAGGGCAGGACCCCGGGGCCGGCGTGCCGGCGCGTCGCGCTCCGACGGCCGCCAGTGGCGGCAGCGGTTCAGACCGGGCGATAGCATAAATGATTCCGCGCAGCGGCCCGATCATCCGTAGCGGCCGCGGCCGGCATCAGTCAGCGCTGACTGATGCCTTTGCTACAATGACCGGCTTCGAATCGTCGCCCGCGCCCCCTGTTGCGCGGGCTGTTTTTCCGCGAATCTCCGCAGTCTTCCCCGGTTCTTCCCCTCTATGACCACACGCGTCCGCACCCGCTTCGCCCCGAGCCCGACCGGCTTCATCCATCTGGGCAATATCCGCTCCGCGCTGTATCCGTGGGCCTTCGCCCGCCGCATGAAGGGCGATTTCATCCTGCGCATCGAGGACACCGACGTCGAACGCTCGTCGCAGGAAGCGGTCGACGTGATCCTCGAGAGCATGGACTGGCTGGGCCTGGACATCGACGAGGGCCCGTTCTACCAGATGCAGCGGATGGACCGCTATCGCGAGGTGGTCAGGCAGATGCTGGACGCGGGCCTGGCCTACCCCTGCTACATGAGCACGGAGGAGCTCGATGCACTGCGCGAGGCGCAGCGCGCGCGGGGCGAAAAGCCGCGCTACAACGGCTTCTGGCGGCCCGAGCCGGGCAAGGTCCTGCCGACTCCGCCGGCCGGCGTCGATCCGGTGGTCCGCTTCAGGAACCCGATCGGAGGCAGCGTGGTGTGGGACGACGCGGTCAAGGGCCGCATCGAGATCTCGAACGACGAGCTCGACGACCTGGTGATCGCGCGGCCGGATGGCACGCCGACCTACAACTTCTGCGTGGTGATCGACGACCTCGACATGAAGATCACCCATGTGATCCGCGGCGACGATCACGTCAACAACACGCCGCGCCAGATCAATATCATTCGCGCGCTGGGCGGCACGCCGCCGGTCTACGCGCACCTGCCGACCGTGCTGAACGAGCACGGCGAGAAGATGAGCAAGCGCCATGGCGCGATGGCGGTGACCGCCTATCGCGACGAGGGCTATCTGCCCGAGGCGGTGCTCAACTATCTGGCACGGCTGGGCTGGGCGCACGGCGACGCCGAGATCTTCTCGCGCGAGCAGTTCGTCGAATGGTTCGACCTGGAACATCTGGGCAAGTCGCCGGCGCAGTACAACCCGGAAAAGTTGGCCTGGCTGAACAACCACTACATCAAGGTCGGCGACAACGCGCGCCTGGCCGAACTGACGCGGCCGTTCATCGAGCAGCTGGGCGGCAAGGTCGAGGGCGCCGATCTGGTCGGCGTGGTGGCGCTGGTCAAGGATCGCGCCAATACGCTGAAGGAGGTCGCGCAGACCGCGCTGCTGTTCTATCGCGGCGAGCCGCAGCCCGATCCGGCGCTGAAGGCAGAACATCTGACCGCCGAGATCGCGCCGGCGGTACGCGCGCTGGCCCAGCGCCTGGAAGGGCTGGCCGAATGGCGGCGCGAGGCGATCTCGGCCGAGTTCAAGGCGGTGCTGGCCGAGTTCGGCCTGAAGATGCCGAAGCTCGCGATGCCGGTGCGGCTGCTGGTGGTCGGCCAGCTGCAGACGCCCAGCATCGATGCAGTGCTCGAACTGATCGGCCGCGACACCGTGCTGCGCCGGCTGCAGGCCGGCGTGAGTGCCTGATCCAGCAAAAAAGTTGCGGCGGGGGCTTGCGCTTTCGCCGCGACTTGCGCATAATCTCTTTCTCCCTGCAGCGCGGTTCAGCACCAAGCGGGCATCACGGCAGTACCGCAGCGGTTTGGCGGCGAATATCCGAAGCGATTTCGACGGCAACCGAAGCAGTAAAAAAAGTGAAATAGGGGCTTGCAAAAAAGCAAGGCTGTTATATAATCTTGGCTTCGCTGGAAACGACAAGATAATCGCTTCGGTAAAACGAACGATAATCTGAAACAAAAGGCGAAACGCCGGTGGCAATAACGGCGACGGCAGTACACATGGGGCTATAGCTCAGCTGGGAGAGCGCTTGCATGGCATGCAAGAGGTCAGCGGTTCGATCCCGCTTAGCTCCACCAAAATTCCAGCGATAACATCAGCAGTCCGGTGTTATCCGTTTCGATCAGGCGGTTCGCCGCGATGATCGAAGCAAGACGGAACGTGTTGAAAAACAGGTTTCTGTCCCCTTCGTCTAGAGGCCTAGGACATCACCCTTTCACGGTGAGTACAGGGGTTCGAATCCCCTAGGGGACGCCAGATAATGGGCGTAATCAAACGTCCAGATTATCGGTAAAGCCTGCACTTCGGTGCGGCAATATCGATAAGCCGACTAAGGAGTGGTAGTTCAGTCGGTTAGAATACCGGCCTGTCACGCCGGGGGTCGCGGGTTCGAGTCCCGTCCACTCCGCCAAAACTGAACCCGCATGGTTAACGCCATGCGGGTTTTTCTTTTGGTCGCGGGAATTGGTCGCGGGATTTTGTCGCCTGGTTTGCCGGAAAGCGCGGAGTGGGGCGCTGGTCATGTCTCCAGGTTCCGCCCGCGCTCGCCCTCAGCTGCGCTCCTCGCTGATCCTAATGAAATAGAACACCAGCAGCGCACCGGCAATCGCCAGGCTCAGGCTGTTGGCCAGCCAGAAACCGGCCGCGCCGCGTGTAAAGGCCGGCAGCCCGTCGATCAGCCCGAATCCCAGCAGATAGCCGCCGCCCAGGCCGATTCCCCACAGCGATACCGCATAGATCACGGTCGGCACCAGCGCGATCTTGTAGGCGCGCAGCACGAAGGCGGTCGTCACCTGCACGGCGTCGAAGGCCTGGTAGAGCGCGACGAAGGTCACCAGCGGCAGCGCGGCCTGGACCACCGCCGCATCGCTGGCATAGGCCTGCAGCACCGGCGCACGCAGTAGCCACAGCGTCGCGCCGACAGCCAGCGCCAGTGCCGCCGCCAGCCGGATCCCGCGCCAGCCGACACGGCGTGCGCCGGCCCGGTCGCGCGCGCCGACCGCCTGCGCCACCAGCGTCGAGGTGGCGATGCCCAGCGACAGCGGCAGCATGTAGGCGACCGCGCCGAGGTTGGCGATGATCTGGTGCCCGGCCAGCGTCACGGTGCCCAGCCGCGTGATGAAGACAGACATCAGCGTGAACGAGGTGATCTCGATCAGATAGGTCAGCCCCATCGGTACGCCGAGCCGCAGCAGCGCCCACAGGTGCGAGCGCATCGGCCAGCTCCACGCCGCGAAGATGCCGAGCGGCCGGTAGGCGCCGCCATGGCGCAGGATCAGCACGCCGGACAGGCACCACATCCAGCTGATCAGCGTCGAGGCCAGCGCGCAGCCCGGGCCGCCCATCGGCGCCAGACCCAGCCCGCCATGGATGAACCACGCATTGAGCGGCACCTTGACCGCCAGCCCGAGCAATTGCAGCAGCGTCACCATGATCGGGCGCGACAGCGCATTGTTCAGCGCCGAATAGATGCGAAAGCCCAGCGCCGCGGGCAGGCCGAACGCCTGCAGATGCAGATAGGCGGTGGCCTTGTCGACCAGTTCTGGCGGGGCCTTGGCGAACGCCAGCAGCGGCCCGGGGAAACTGAGCAGCAGCATGCCCGGCACAGCGAGCGCCAGGCCCAGCCATGCGGCCTGCCGCACCTCGACGCCGATCTCGGCGTGGCGGCCGGCGCCATAAAGCTGGCCGGCGATCGGCGCCAGCGCCTGCAGCACCCCCATCAGGCTGATGTAGACCGTCACGTAGATCGATCCGCCCAGCCCGACCGCGGCCAGATCGGTGGCCGACGCGCGGCCTGCCATGATGGTGTCGATCACGCTGAAGGCGATGACGGCCAGCTGGCCCACCAGCACGGGGCCGGCCAGCGCGGCAATGCGGCGAAGGTCCTGGGTCAGGGTCATGGTCGTTCGAGGGCGCCGCGCAAGGCCGGGCCGCGCGGCTGCGCGATCATGCCGGGGCGGACGGGATAAGCCCCGGCAGCGCGGGAAGGGCGGGCACCGCAGCCGCCGCGGCGGGGAATCAAGGCTGCCGCGGCAGCCGGCGCGTGCTCTTGCGCGGCGGCACCGCGGGTTTTTCGATCAGCTGGTACATGCGGAAGCGCTCGTCACGGTCCGACGGGCGGCGGCCTTCCCAGATCAGGCGCCATTCGAAGCGCGAGATGCTGGACGGTTCGCCGTAGTCGACCGGATCGTGGCGCAGCAGCACGTCGCAGCCGTCCTCCGGACCGCCGAAGCGGAAATGCCCGAAGAAGGCGAACGAGGCCAGTTGCGCGTCGCCCATGCGGATCGGCTGCACGCATTCGTAGGTCGAGGGCAGCGCCATCGAGGCGGCCTCGGCGACGTCGCGGTAGGTCTTGCCGTAGTTGATCGACGGCAGCCACAGCGTCATCGCCATCACCCACATCAGCGTGGTGCCGGCGGCCGAGATCACCACCGGACGCCAGATCTGCTTGGGCGCGCGCGACAGCCGCCAGCGCACCACCAGCACCCAGGCCGCGGTAGCGGCCAGCGCGAACAGCACCGCGCTGACCGAGAACACATGCAGGTAGCCGGGCAGCTGCTTGAAGATGTTGTTGGCGATCCGCGGCGGCCAGCCGGTCGTTTTGGCCAGCCACATGAACCAGACGGTGCCGCCGAAGATCGTGAAGAACAGCAGCGCGAACCAGTCGATCGCATTGATCGTTGCGCGTGTCAGCGTCGGCAGGCCGAAAGCCGCCAGCACCGCCATCGGCGGCAGCAGCAGGATGAACTGCACGTCGCCGGGCTGGCGCAGCATCAGCAGCAGCACGAACAATGGCAGCAGCAGCGCCAGCGGCAGCGCGACATGAGGGCTGCGACGCATGCCGGCCCAGCTCAGCCACGACCAGATCGCGATCGGCCACACCGGCCACGAGAACAGAAAGAAGTTGCGCGCGACGAAGCCGATCGCGAAGCCGTTCGGCCAGCTGTAGGTGCGGCGGTCGTAGCGCGACCATTCACGGATGAAGCTGACCGCCTCGTCGCGCTGCGCCGCGCCGAAATAGGTCGCCGCCATCCAGGCGGCGACCATCGCCAGCGCGATCGGCAGGGCGATCGTCAGCACGCGCCGCAGCGGCAGCGGCTTGCAGACCAGGCCGCCGATCAGGATCGCGGCGAACAGCACCAGCGGCAGGATCGGCCCGCTGGCCAGCGTCAGCGCGCCCAGGCCGGCGCCCAGCCACAGCGCGCCCTGGGTCGGCATGTCGAGGCTGCGCACCAGGCCATAGAGGCTCATCGCGACGAAGCAGACCTGGCCGACCTGCGGCGTGGTCTCGTGGCCGCGCATCGCCAGGCCGACGCAGGCCAGGAAGATCAGCAGCGCACCATCGGCCAGCGTGCGGCCGTAGTCGCGGGCGTTGGGCTGGCCGCCGAAGGCGAAGGCGAAGGGCTGCACCTCGGTGCGGCGTCCCAGCAGATAGGTCGCGTACCAGATGAAGGCGCAGGTGCCGAAGTAGAACAGCGCGGTGGCAAGCCGGGCGGCATCGGGCGCGCCCAGCAAGCCGCCCGCCAGCCGGATCATCGCCGCGCCGACCCAGAACACCAGCGGGCCGTCCTGCCCGTAGGGCCGGCCGGCGATATTGGGCATCAGCCAGTCGTGCAGTCCGCCGATGGCCAGTTGCCACATCACGCCGAAGCCGGCGGCGTCCTCGTTCTTCCACGGGTCGCGGCCGAACAGGCCGACGGCGCCGTAGATGATGCAGATCGCCAGCAGCAGCGCGCGGGGCAGCGCCCCGGTGGCGGCGGCGGTCAGGTGGACGCGGGAGGCTTTGACGGGGCTCATCGATCGGTCAGCGGACTGGGCGGCGTGGTTTGGCGCTGGCATGGCGCCGGACGTGGCACCGAACCGGGTGGGCGCGGTTGACTGCTTGCATCGGAAAGAAGACAGCGCGGCGCCCCACGCGTTGCAAATGCAAAGAGGCAGCCTGGGCTGCCTCTTTTAACACAATGTGCACCGATTCCTGCAGGAAGGCGCGCATCGGACGGCGGCAGAAGGCATGCGGGATGCGCTGCCGGCGCCGTCTCTGGGTCCAGCGCCGGATTACTTCGCGGCGGCCTTGCCCAGCTTGCTGCCGAACTTCTGGCGGAATTTCTCGACGCGGCCGGCGGTGTCCATGATCTTCTGGGTGCCGGTGTAGAACGGGTGCGATTCCGACGACACTTCGATCTTGGCCAGCGGATATTCCTTGCCGTCCTTCCAGGTAATCGTTTCCTTGGTCTGGATGGTCGAGCGGGTCACGAAGCTGAAGTCGCACGACACGTCGACGAACACGACTTCGCGGTAATTCGGGTGAATGCCTTCTTTCATGGTGTTTCCTTGCAGGTTGGGTAGCCAGTCCGCGGCCGCCTGTTCGTGCTGGCCAAGCTTGGCCATTCGGTGTTGCGCTGGCTGGCGGCGAGCGAACCACTTGCCGGTGACGGACAAACGCGGATTATGGCAGAGAAACAAGGACTTGGGCAAGGTGCAACAAACATCGCGCAGCGAAGATCGGATGTTGCTTTATGCCGCAGGAGTCACATCGACGCGGGATCCTGCCGGTAGAACGTCTTCAGCAGCCCGTACAGCACCGGCCAATGCCGCGAAAGCCCCGCCGGCTCGACAAAAAACGCTTCCGAGGCCACCGCGAAGAACTCGCCCGGTGCCTCGGCGCCGTAGGGGTCGATCACGCGCATCGGCGCCGGCAGGCGCTCGGACTCGTCCCAGGCGGCGTCGGGCATCGCATCGCAGGCGTCGGCAAAGTGCTGGTATTCGGCATCGAACGTCTGCGCCCATTGGCTGCGCTGCACGCCGGCATGCAGCGCGCGCGAAAAGGGCGGCACACCGTCGGCCTCGCCATCGAGCATGTCGAGCTTGTGGGCGAACTCGTGGATGACCACGTTGTAGGTGTCGTCGGGATGGTCCGCGGCGGCATCGAGCCCCGCGCCGGGCAGGCTCGCGTCCGGCCACGACAGGATCACGGGCCCATGCTCCCATGCTTCGCCGCTGGCCTCCTCGACCACGCCATGGACCAGGCCGATCTCATCCTCGACGGTCCGCCGGATGATGAATTCGCCGGGATACAGCACGATGCCGTGCCAGCCGCGATACCACTGCAGCCCGAGCCGCAGGATCGGCACGCAAGCCTGCGCGGCGACGCTGACCACCATCTCGTCGGTCAACGCCAGCTCGTGCGCGGTCGAATATTCCTTGTCGGCGATGAATAGCGTGGCCAGCTCGCGCAGCGCCGCCAGGTCTTCGGCGCCGTAGCGCTGCAGGAAGGGCAGCGCGGAAACGGTCTGCTGCCACAGTGCGTCGTCGATGGCGTAGCGGCGCAGCTTGCGCTGGCGCGAACGGGCATGCAGCAGTCGGGCGAGGCGGGCGAGCATGGCGGTCAGTGCAGGCAGAAAAAAGGCGCGCCGCGGCGCGCCTTGATCATGCGGCGATGAAGCGGGCCGGCGCGGCCTCAGCCGCCGCGGCGCATCATGTCGAAGAATTCGGCGTTGTTCTTGGTCGCCTTCATCTTGTCGAGGATGAATTCCATCGCCTGCACTTCATCCATGTCCGAGATGAACTTGCGCAGCACCCAGATCTTTTGCAGGATCTCGGGCTTGATCAGCAGTTCCTCGCGGCGCGTGCCGGACTTGTTCAGGTTGATCGACGGGTAGACGCGCTTCTCGGCCAGCCGGCGTTCGAGGTGCACTTCCATGTTGCCGGTGCCCTTGAACTCTTCGTAGATCACGTCGTCCATGCGGCTGCCGGTCTCGATCAGCGCGGTCGCGATGATGGTCAGCGAACCGCCTTCCTCGAGATTGCGCGCGGCACCGAAGAAACGCTTGGGACGCTGCAGCGCGTTGGCGTCGACACCGCCGGTCAGCACCTTGCCCGAGGCCGGCACCACCGTGTTGTAGGCGCGCGCCAGACGCGTGATCGAGTCCAGCAGGATCACCACGTCGCGCTTCAGTTCTACCAGGCGCTTGGCCTTCTCGATCACCATCTCGGCGACCTGCACGTGGCGGATCGCCGGTTCGTCGAAGGTCGACGCCACCACCTCGCCGCGCACCGAGCGCTGCATCTCGGTCACTTCCTCGGGACGCTCGTCGATCAGCAGCACGAACAGGTCGGCTTCGGGATGGTTGTTGGCGATCGCGTGCGCGACGTGCTGCAGCATCACGGTCTTGCCCGACTTCGGCGAGGCCACCAGCAGCGCGCGCTGGCCGCGGCCGATCGGCGCGATCATGTCGATGATGCGGCCGGTGATGTTTTCCTCGGCCTTGATATCGCGTTCGAGCGTCAGCGGCCGGTTCGGATGCAGCGGCGTCAGGTTCTCGAACATGATGCGGTTCTTGACCGCTTCGGGCGGCTGCCCGTTGACCTTGTCGACCTTGACCAGCGCGAAATAACGCTCGCCATCCTTCGGCGTCCGCACCTCGCCCTCGATCGAATCGCCGGTATGCAGATTGAAGCGGCGGATTTGCGAGGGGGAAATATAGATATCGTCCGTGCTGGCCAGATACGACGTTTCGGGCGAGCGCAGAAAGCCGAAGCCGTCAGGCAACACTTCCAGCGTGCCGTCTCCGTAGATGGTTTCGCCCATCTTGGCGCGCTTCTTCAGGATCGCAAACATCAGTTCCTGTTTGCGCATCCGCTGTGCGTTGTCGATCTCGAGGGTCGCGGCCATTTCGAGAAGGGCAGACACGTGAAGCGATTTGAGTTCTGTCAGGTGCATAGACGAGGGGTACAGATGGGCCCGGACGGGCAGAAGCAAAGGAAGGGGAAAGAAATGAGCGAACGCTCGGGGAAGTTGTAGGGGGCATCTTAGCACAATCCGACCGGCGCACCAGAGGCGGTGAGCCGGTCGGATCGTGGCCGCCCGGGAGGGCGGCGATGCCTGTCGCGGCGCGCGTTGCGCGGCGCCGCGAGGGCAATTAGAGGTTGCCGTCCAGGAAGGCGGTCAGCTGCGACTTCGACAGCGCGCCGACCTTCTGCGCGGCGACCTGGCCGTTCTTGAACAGGATCAGCGTGGGGATGCCGCGGATGCCGAATTTGGCCGGCACCTGCTGGTTCTCGTCGACGTTGATCTTGGCCACTTGCAGCTTGTCGCTGTAGTCCTTGGCGACTTCGTCCAGGATCGGCGCGATCATCTTGCAGGGGCCGCACCATTCGGCCCAGAAGTCGAGCAGCACGGGCTTGTCGGATTGGAGGACGTCGGCGTCGAAGGAGGCGTCGCTCACATACTTGATTTGTTCGCTCATGGCGGAAAACCTCAGGTTTCGCTCGGGGATTTCAAAAGGCTGGATTATGCCGAACCGCTACATTACACGACTTTTTCGCGGCTCGTCGGGGCCGGTCATATTGCGCCGGTTGGAGCTGGCCGGTTTGGCCGCCCGGGTTCGCAATATGGAAGATGGCGGCGACAGCCTCGATTTCAACCGTGCCTGCCTTCGTCCGTACGCTTGCGTGCCGTGCGGTCCCGGCGCCGGCGGCATCGGCCTCGTACCAGGGATGGCGCCATTCTGCCGCGCCCGGCGCCGCGAAGCCAATGATCCCTTTCAATCGGCGCCAGAGATTTTGTCAATATCGCATGCTTGCGCCTCGGGTTTTCCCGAGGCGCGCAGGGCACCGCACTGGCTCGTAGTTGCCGTGGGCGGGCACGGCGCGCGTAGAATGAACACGTGCCGGACAAGTCCCGGCGCAGTCCCTTGCTATCGATCAGGCCATGACCATGACGCCCGAAGACGATCCGACCCGCGACCCGACCCGCGACCCGATCCGCGATCCCCTGCGCGATTCCAGGCCGTTGCCCGAGGCGGATGCCGAAGCACGGTCCGAATCGGCCGGCGCCGAGCATCTTGGCGATGCGCTGGCCCATCTGAGTACCGCCGTCGAAGAGAACAGCATCGCGGTGGGTGCGGCCAAGGGCCTTGTCTACAGCATCATCGAGACGCTCGGTACGCTGGTCGGCGATCCGGACCTGCCCGAACATGCGCGCTCCGGCTACGAAGGACTGCTCGAAACCGCGCGCGAGATCCGCGCCCGCATCGAAGGCGACCGCTCCTGAGGCCGGCCGCGATCGCGTGACGCCGGCGCAGGACCGCGCGGCGTCAGGATGGGGTCGAGGTGTCGCCATGCCGCGCCCGTATGTGCTGCGCCCGTATGCGCGCCCCCATGCGCGCCCCCATGCGCGCCCCCATGCGCCCGCTCCGAACGCGGGCCGACGTTCACCGATTGCCACCGTTTCCGCCAGCCAGGCCCTGCCATTTCACCCCGCTACATGACAACGCTGCGCTTCCGCCCCGGCCGCGACTTTCTCGACAATGCCGCGGCCGCGGCCTGGTATTTCCTCGACCGCTGCGAGCAGCACGGCCAGAGCGCGTCCGCCGCGCATCTGGTGGTGCCTACCGCGGCGCAGATTCCGGGCGTGCGCCAGGCGCTGGACCGCGCCGCGCGCGCATCCGGGGCGCCGCGGCTGCTGCCGCGGATCCTGACGCTCGGCCATTGGCTGCTCGATTTCCCGCCAGCGATGCTGCATGGCGGCAAGGTACGTAGCCACGCCGCGCGCCTGCTCGCGGTGCAGCAGGCGATCCGCGGCCAGGACTGGTTGCGGCAGGCCTTCGGCGCGCAGACCGAGCCGGCGGCCTGGGGGCTGGCGCAGACCGTGCTGACGGTCTGCGACGAACTCTCGGCGCGCTGGCTCGAGGATGCCGCCATCCGCGACGACGACGCGGTACTGGCCGAGGATCGCGCCGGCCTGCTGCAGGAGGCGTTGCAACGCAGCTATGCGCATCTGTCCGAGCGCTTCCTCGGCGAGGAGGCGCGCATCGTGCTGGCGTTCTGGCAGGCGCTGTCCGGACCCGACGATCCGCTGCCGGCGCGCCGGCGCGCGTTGCAGGCGCTGACCCAGCAACTGACCGGCCCGGTGGTATGGCTCGGGCCGACTCCGCCGACGCCGATCGAGGCGGCCTTCCTGCGCGCCGCCGCCGACATGGTGCCGGTGCTGGAGATCGGCTACGACTGGAGCGGCGAGGCGGCCGAGGGCGAGGCCGACGAAGTCGATGACGAAGGCGGCGGCGCTGTGGAAGGGGCGAGCGGCTTCGACTTCGATCGCGCCGGCGATGGCGGCCGCGATGAAGATGGCGGCCGCGGCAACTGGTATCGCACCTTGCTCAGGCTCTGGCCCGAGTGCCGTCTGCCCGCCGACACGTCCGCGTTGCCGTCGCTGCCGATGCTGATGGCGCCGCGCCTGCCCGCCGATCGCCCGCGCGTGCGATTGATCGGCAGCGCGCGCTTCGAGGACGAGGCGGCGGCCGCGGCCGATCAGCTGGTGCGCTGGCTCAACGAGGGCCGCAAGCAGCTGGCGCTGGTCGCGCATGACCGCGTGGTCGCGCGGCGCGCGCGTGCGCTGCTGGCGCGCGCCGGGGCGCCGGTACGCGACGAAACGGGCTGGAAGCTGTCGACCACGCGCGCCGCCGCCGCACTGATGCGCTGGTTCGATCTGGTGGTCGGCGACGGCGATACCGCGGCGCTGCTCGACCTGCTCAAGAGCCCGTTCTGCCTGCCGCAGCTGCCGCAGCGCGGCGCCGCGATCGCGCTGCTCGAGCGGCAGGTGCGCCGCCACGGCATCACCGGCGGATGGCGCCGGCTGCTGCAGCGCTTTCCGGCGACGCCACAGGCGCAGTGGACCGCCGACACAGCGCCCGATATCGGCCCGCATGACGACGAGGAAGCGGCCGTGCTGGCCGCGGCCCAGGCCGCCACCGCGGCGCTGCTGCGCCAGTTGGCCGGCGAGGCGCAAGCCTGGCCGCGCGGCAACGACGCGCGTCCGGTCGGATTCTGGCTGCAGCGCCTGCAGGCCACGCTCGACGCGCTCGACATGCGCGCCGCGCTGACCGCCGACGATGCCGGCGCGCAACTGCTCGACGCACTGGCGCGGCTCGACGAACTGCCCGACGACGAGGCGAGCGCCACCGCCACGCTGACGCTGGCCGAGTTCCGCGCGATGCTGGCCGCGCTGCTCGAAGCGGTGGCCTACAAGGAGCCGAGCGAGCCCGCCGCCGCGCGCATCACGATCCTGCCGCTGAACGGCGCGCGAATGCGCCGCTTCGACGGTGTGGTGATCGTCGGCTGCGACGACGCGCAACTGCCGTCGACCGCGGCCGAGCTGATGTTCTTCTCCAACCAGATGCGCCGCGAGCTCGGCCTCGAGGATCGCGAGGCGCGCTTTGCGCAGCAGGCGCGCGATCTGGCCGAGGTGCTGCTGAACAACGACGACGTCGTGATGACCTGGCAGCGTTTCGGCGGCCGCGGCGAACCGAAGCATGTATCGGGCTGGCTCGAACGATTGGCAGTGCACTGCGAAGCGGCCGGTGCGCCAATCGCCGCGAGCGTCGCGCCTTCGCTGCACGAGGCGATCGCGCAGGTCGGCGGCATGCCCGCACCCTCGGCGCCGGAACTGGCCCCGGCGCGCTGGAGCGCGCAGTCGTACAACATGCTGCGCCGCTGCCCGTACCAGTTCTTCGCCGGGCGCATGCTGGGCCTGGCTGGCCTGGAGGCGGTCAGCGACGACCTCGAGAAGCGCGATATCGGCGAACTGCTGCACCAGATCCTGCTGCGCTATCACCGCGACGTGCAGGCGCGGGACCTGCGCGACGATGCGGCCCGCGTCGCGCATCTGCAGGCCGTCTCGCGGGAGGTCTTCGACGGCGTGATGGCCGAGGACGGCAATGCGATCGGCTACTACCGCCGCTGGCTCGCGGTATTACCCTCGTACGTCGCGTGGCAGGCCGCGCGCGAGCGCGAAGGCTGGTACTGGCATGCGGGCGAGCTCGACGCCGGCGCGGAACTGCCGATGCGCGACGGCCAGCCGATCCGGCTGCATGGCCGCATCGACCGGCTCGACCGCCATCGCGACGGCCGTCATGCGGTGCTCGACTACAAGACGCAAAGCGCCGCTCGCCTGAAGCGCAAGGCGCGCGATGCGCAGGAGGATTGCCAGTTGCCGTTCTACGGCCTGCTGCGCGCCGATGCGCGCGCGGGCAGCTGGATCGCGCTGGAGGACGGCCGCAACGAGCCGCGTAGCGCCTCGCCGGCAAGCCGCCGCGAGGTCTCGCTGCCGGACTTCGACGAGGCGGTGGCATGGTTGCAGGAGCAGCTGACGCACGATGCGCTGCGCCTGCGCGAAGGGGCGCCGCTGCCGGCCTTCGGCGACGCCGCGGCATGCATCTGGTGCAATGCGCGCGGGCTGTGCCGCAAGGGATATTGGCAGTCGACCGCGTTGCCGGAGGCGGTGACAGCAGCGCCAGGATACACGCACGAGCACGCGCCAGGGCACGCGCCCCCGAGGCAGTCCGCACCGATGGAAGATCAAACGAACAAACCAGCAAACGCGCCATCGAGCGACCAGGAAGGAGGACCGCTGGCATGACCGTGCACGCCTATCTGCGCGACGGCCAGGACGTCAGCGAAGCGGAATTCACGCGCGCCGCCTGCGATCCGGCGCGCTCCGTCGTGGTCGAGGCCTGCGCCGGCAGCGGCAAGACCTGGCTGCTGGTGGCGCGGCTGCTGCGCCTGTTGCTGGCCGGTGCCGAGCCGAGCCAGATCCTCGCCATCACCTTTACGCGCAAGGCCGCCGAGGAAATGCGCGAGCGCCTGCTCGACGTGCTGGCGCAACTGGCCCGCGGCACCGACGCGCAGGTGCTGTCCGCGCTGGAGCAGCGCGGACTGTCGCCCGACGCGGCGCGCGCCGCGCTGCCTCGCGCGCGTACGCTGCATGCGCGCGTGCTGGCCAGCCCGGGCCGTATCGCCATCGACACCTTCCACGGCTGGTTCGGTACCTTGCTGCGCGGCGCGCCGCTGGCCTCCGGCATCGTGCCCGGCGCGGCGCTGCGCGAGGATGCGCTGCGCATGAAGCGCGAGGCCTGGGCACCGTTCTGGCGCGGGTTGTCGGCGCCCGAGGCGGCGCCATACCGCGAAGCCTACGAGCGGCTGGTCGATGCGATCGGCGAGTTCTCGGCGCGCGCGCTGCTCGACGCCATGTTCCACGCGCGCAGCGAATGGTGGGCGATGCGCGAGGATGCGCCCGATGACGATCCCGCCGAGCGGCTGGCCGCCGATCTGGGCGACGACGCGCGTATCGACGTGCTGGCGCAGGCGATCGGCGATGCGGCGCTGCGCGCCGATTGCGAGGCGCTGGCGGCAACCCTGTCGCAGGGCGGCAAGACCGAGCAGGGCCATGCCGATCGCATCGGCGCCGCGCTGGCGGCGATGCGCGAGTGGACCGACGCCGGCGCGCACAGCGGGCAGCCGGCGCACGAAGCGTTCGGCTGCTGCTGGGAGGCCTTCTTCACCGGCAAGGGCGAGCCGCGCGCGCTGCGGCGCACCGCGGCGCTGGTCAAGGCGGCCGGCGGCGAGGCGCAGGCCGATGCGCTGCTGGCGCGGCATGCGGCGCTTTGCGACGTCTTGCGGCAGGTCGCCGCGCGCCGCTGCGAGGCCGCGGTGCTCGCGCTCAATCGCGATCTCTATCTGCTCGGCGATGCGCTGCTGACGCGCTATCAGCAGCACAAGGGCCAGCAGCGCGCGATGGATTTCGCCGATCTCGAATGGCTGGCCGCGCGGCTGATGCGCGACGAGCAGACCGCGACCTATCTGCAGGTGCGGCTCGACGCGCGCTACCGGCATCTGCTGCTCGACGAATTCCAGGACACCAACCCGCTGCAATGGCGCATCCTGCAGGGGTGGCTGGCCGGTTATCAGGATCTGGCGGAGCGGCCGACGGTGTTCCTGGTCGGCGATCCGAAGCAGTCGATCTATCGTTTCCGCCGTGCCGACGCGCGGCTGTTCGAGGTCGCGCGGCAGATGCTGCAGCACGAGTTCGGCGCCACGGTGCTGCGCACCAACCGCACCCGCCGCAACAGCGGCGACGTGCTGCGTTGGGTCAATGCGGTGTTCGACCAGGCGCGCGCCGAAGGTCGCTATCCGCTGTACGAAACGCAGACCACCGCGCTGACGCAGCAGGGCGGGCCGGTGTGGCTGCTGCCGCTGGTGCCGGCGAACGGCAATGGCAGCAATGGCGGCAATGGTGACAACGGCGAGCGCGACACCAACGGCGACAATGGCAACGGCAGCGGCAATGGCAACGGCAGCGGCAACGAAGGCTCCACCATCGCCCCCGATTCCCGCGACACGCTGACCCAGCCGCGCACGCCGCTGGGCGACTCGCCGCGCTTCGAGGAAGGCCGTCGCGTCGCCGCGTGGCTGCGGCAGCTGCGCGACACGGTGCCGGTCGAAGAAGGCGAGAACCAGCGTCCGGCCTGCTGGCGCGATATCACGCTGCTGGTCCGGCGCAAGACCTATCTGGCCGACTACGAACGCGCGTTCCGCGAGGCCGGCATTCCGTGCCTGAGCCCGCGGCGCGGCGGCCTGCTGGCCACGCTGGAAGCGCTGGACCTGTCGGCGCTGCTGGCCTTCCTGATGACGCCCGAGTCGGACCTCGATCTGGCGCACGTGCTGAAGAGCCCGCTGGTGGGCGCGGGCGACGACGATCTGATCGCGATCGCGCAGCTGGCCGGCAAGCGACGCTGGTGGCCGGCGCTGTCCGCCGGCGAGCTTCCGCAGCAGGCGTCGCCGGCCCTGCGCGAAGGACTGGCGCGGCTGCGCGGCTGGCTCGAGATCGCCCCGCATCGGCCGGTGCACGACCTGATCGACCACATCTATCACACGGGCGAGGTGCGCCGCCGTTATGCGCAGGCGGCGCCCGCGGAAATCCGCGAGCAGGTGCTGGCCAACCTCGACGCGTTCCTGAAGCTGTCGCTCGATCTCGATGGCGGCCGCTATCCGAGCCTGCCCAAGTTCATCGACGAACTGCAGGCGATCCGCCGCGGCGACGAGGACGAGAGTCCCGACGAAGGCGGCATGGGCGATGCGGCGGAAGCCGAGGCCGACGAGCCCGAGGGCGCGGACGACAGCAACGGCACGCTGGACGCGGTGCGCATCCTGACCGTGCACGCTGCCAAGGGGCTCGAGGCGCCGTTCGTGGTGCTGCTCGATGCCAACCACAGCGAGCCGGCCGCCGACCGCGCGGGCATCCTGATCGACTGGCCGCCGTCGGCCCCGGCGCCGGTGCATTTCTCCGCGTACGGCAAGCGCTCGGAGCGTGGGCTCGCGCGCGCGGCGCGCTTCGACGAGCAGGCCGCGCTGGCCGAACGCGAGAACTGGAATCTGCTCTATGTCGCGATGACCCGTGCCAGGCAGGGCCTGATCGTCAGCGGCATCCAGCGCAACGGCAAGGGCGGCAAGGGCGACGAGGGCGGCAGCGAGCCGGGCAGCGAGATCGCCGGCAGCTGGTATGTGCGCCTGCAGGCCGCGGATGTCGGCGAGCCGGTGCCGGCGCTGCCGGGCGAGGATGCCCGCGTGCGCGGTGCCGCCTTTGGCGCGGCGGCAGGACCGATCCGCTTTGCCGATTTTCGTGCCCGCTATCGCGATGCGCTGCCCGTGGCGCCGCTCGATGGGCAGGACCAGGGCGAGGCGAGCGAGCAAGGCTACGACGAGATCGTCTTCGATGCCGCCGCCGCTCGCCACGGCGAGCTGGTGCATGCGCTGCTCGAACGGATCACGCGTTATCCCGGCGCCTACGACGGCGTGCCGGACGCCGATGCGGTGATGCGCTGGTTTCCGCTGGCCGGCGCCGGCAGTCCGCAGGCGCGCACCGAGTGGCGAGAGCAGGCCGAGGCCGCGGTACGCGCCGTCAGCGCGATGCTGAACGCGCCGGCGCTGCGCGCGTTGCTGCTGCCCGAGGGCGCGCTGAGCGCGCGCAACGAGGTCGAGCTGTATGACGCGCAGGGGCGATTGCTGCGGATCGACCGGCTGGTCGAATACGCCGATCGCGTGGTGGTGGTCGACTACAAGCTGCGGCTGCTGCCGCAGGAACACGCCGCCTACGCGGCGCAGCTGCGGCGCTACGAGGCCGCGCTGCGGCCGATGTTCCCCGGCCGGCGCATCGAGTCGGGCATCGCCACGGCCGACGGCGACTGGATCGCGCTGGCGCAACTGTCGGCGCCCGTGCAGCCGCGGCAGGCGTCGCTGTTCTGAGCGCTCGGCGCAGCGCGGCGAACGGGAATAAGATGCGAACGATGCGGGGTGGCGGGGCGTCGTTGCCCTCTCGCCCGACCCCTCTCCCGCAAGCGGGAGAGGGAGCCGGCGACCAGCTCCTCAGCGCAACCAATACCGATATCGCGCTCCCCGCCGCGCGGGAGAGGGGCTGGGGGAAAGGGCAGGGGCGCTGGCCAAGTGCCAACGGGGGCAGCCCGGCACGAAGACGAATACGATCCTTCGGCCGATGTGGCACGCGGGAAGCGAACAGCAAGCAGGGGAAATCAGGGGGAAAGCGGGGAGGGGGAAAGAGAAGGGGGACGAGCCTGACCCTCGGCACTGGCGGAAAACGGCTGTGGCTGCTTCGTTCCCGACCTGACCAGGTTGACCGCGCCGCCATGCGAGGAGGCCCGTCCGACCGGCATTGTAACCCAGAGCGCGAGTCCCGCGCCAAAACCCGGTGATCCGAGCGATGAATGCCAACGAACAGATGATGCAGGCCGTGCTGCCGCCGCAGGAAATCTCGGTCGAGGTGCTGCGCGAGAAGTACGCCAAGGGTGAAGAACGGGCCGCGGCCGATGTGCGCGCCCGCGTGGCGCGCGCACTGGCCGAGGCCGAGCCCGAGGCGCAGCGCGAACGATGGGCGCAGCGCTTCCTGGCGGCGCTCGAAGGCGGCTTCGTGCCGGCGGGCCGCATCCACTCCGCCGCGGGCACGCGCATCGAGGCCACGCTGATCAACTGCTTCGTGCAGCCGGTCGGCGACGCGGTGTCCGAGACGGTCGACGGCAAGCCGGGCATCTATGCCGCGGTGGCGCAGGCTGCGGAAACCATGCGCCGCGGCGGCGGCGTCGGCTACGATTTCTCGGCCATCCGCCCGTCCGGCGCGCTGGTGCGCGGCACGCATTCGCGCGCTTCGGGTCCGGTCTCGTTCATGAAGGTGTTCGACGCCTCGTGCGCGACCGTCGAATCGGCCGGCGCACGGCGCGGCGCGCAGATGGGCGTGCTGCGCGCCGACCATCCCGATATCGAGGCCTTCATTCACGCCAAGGATCGCGGCGAACTGACCAACTTCAATCTGTCGATCGGCGTCGACGACGCCTTCATGCAGGCGGTCGAGGCCGATGGCGAGATCGAGCTGGTCCACGTTGCCGAGCCGGCGCCGGAGACGATTGCCGCCGGCGCGTGGCGCCGCGACGACGGCATGTGGGTGTACCGGCGCGTGCCGGCGCGGCAGCTGTGGGACCAGGTCATGCAGGCGACCTACGATCACGCCGAACCCGGCATCCTGTTCCTGTCGCACATCAACGACGACAACAACCTGCATTACTGCGAGCGGATCGAGGCCACCAACCCGTGCGCCGAGCAGCCGCTGCCGGCCTACGGCTGCTGCGACCTGGGCTCGATCGATCTGACGCGCTTCGTGCGCGGCCCGTTCGGCGATGCGGCGGCCTTCGATTTCGACGGCTTTCGCGCACTGGTCGCGGTCGCGGTGCGGATGCTGGACAACGTGCTCGACGTCACCTACTGGCCGCTGCCCGAACAGCGTGCCGAGGCGATGGCCAAGCGCCGCGTCGGCCTCGGTTTCCTGGGCCTGGGCAGCGCGCTGGTGATGCTCGGCGTGCGCTACGACAGCGAGGCCGGCCGCGCGTTGGCTGCACGCATCGCGCAGACGCTGCGCGATGCCGCCTATCTGGCCTCGACGGAGCTGGCGCGCGAGAAGGGCGCGTTCCCGTTGTTCGACGCCGACGCCTATCTGCGCAGCGGCTTCGCCAGCCGGCTGCCCGAGCCGGTGCGGGCCGCGATCCGCGCGCATGGCATCCGCAATTCGCACCTGCTGTCGATCGCGCCGACCGGCACCATCACGCTGGCCTTCGCCGACAACGCTTCGAACGGCATCGAGCCGGCGTTCTCGTGGACGTACCAGCGGCGCAAGCGGATGGGCGACGACAGCTACAAGGTCTACGAAGTCGCGGACCATGCGTGGCGGCTGTACCGTCATCTGGGCGGCGACGTCGAGCAGCTGCCCGAGAGCTTCGTCACCGCGCTGCAGATGTCCGCGCTGGACCATATGAAGATGCTGGAGGCGGTGCAGCCCTATATCGACACCAGCATCAGCAAGACCGTCAACGTGCCCGAGGATTATCCGTACGAGGCCTTCCGCAACCTGTATCTGGAGGCGTGGAAAGCAGGGCTGAAGGGCCTGGCGACCTACCGGCCCAATCGCGTGCTGGGCGCGGTGCTGTCGGTCGAGCAGGCGGGGCAGGGCGCGGGCGCGGCCGGCGCGGCGGCCTCGACATCGGCCGCCAATGGCGACGATCCGCTGCGCCGGCCCTTCGAGAGCCGGCCCGTGGGCGATCTCGAGGGCGTGACTTCCAAGGTCGAGTACCTGACCTACGAGGGCCACAAGACGGTCTACCTGACCGTCAATTTCATGCGCGTCGACGGCGTGGTCGACGGTCGGCCAGTGACGATCGAGCGGCCGGTCGAGTTCTTCATGCCGGCCGGCCAGCGCAGCGAAGGCCAGCAATGGATTACCTCGACGATGCGGCTGCTGTCGATGGTGGCGCGCTCGGGCGGCTCGATCGCCAAGGCGCTGGCCGACATGCGCAACGTGGTCTGGGACAAGGGCACGGTGCGCTACGGCACGCTGACGCGGCAGGACGGCACCGAGGTGCCGCGCTTCCACGACTCCGAGGTGGCCGCGCTCGGCTACGCGCTGCAGCGGATCCTGATCAAGCGCGGCTTTCTCGATGCCGAGGGCCAGCAGGTACCGGTCGCCGTGCTGGCCGAGCGGCTGGCGCAGCGCGAGACCGGCCTTGAGCCCGACGTGGCGCCGCCGCGCGGAGCCTCGGCGCCGGGCGCCGGCTTGCCGGTCGGCGCGCCCGGCGTCGGCACCGGCAAGCCATGCCCGGAATGCGGCGCGCATGCGCTGCACAAGGTCGATGGCTGCGCCAAATGCGCCAATTGCGGCTACGTCGGCGAGTGCGGCTAGTGCGTGCCGCTGGGCGGCGGTGGCTTGCCCGCTCCGCCCGGCCTCTCTCCCGCGCGCGGGAGAGGGGAGAAATGCGGTAGCGCTCGCGACGGCGACGCCTCGACCAGCCCGTCCCGCGGCCGCGCTGCCGCGGCACGCCATTTGCTACAATCGCCGCCATGAGTTACCAAGTTCTAGCGCGCAAATGGCGCCCCAGGGATTTCACCACGCTGGTCGGCCAGGAGCACGTGGTGCGCGCGCTCACGCATGCGCTGGAACAGCAGAGGCTGCATCACGCCTACCTGTTTACCGGTACGCGCGGCGTCGGCAAGACCACGCTGTCGCGCATCCTGGCCAAGGCCCTGAATTGCACCGGGCCTGACGGCAACGGCGGCATCACCGCGCAGCCCTGCGGCGTCTGCAAGGCCTGCACCGAGATCGATGCGGGCCGCTTCGTCGACTACATCGAGATGGACGCGGCATCGAACCGTGGCGTCGACGAGATGGCCCAGCTGCTCGACAAGGCGGTCTACGCGCCGACGGTCGGACGCTTCAAGGTCTACATGATCGACGAAGTGCATATGCTGACCAACCACGCCTTCAACGCGATGCTGAAGACGCTGGAAGAGCCGCCAGGCCACGTCAAGTTCATCCTCGCCACCACCGACCCGCAGAAGATTCCGGTCACGGTGCTGTCGCGCTGCCTGCAGTTCAATCTGAAGCAGATGCCGCCCGGCCATATCGTCAACCACCTCGACCGCATCCTGGCCGAGGAGGGCATCGCGCACGATGGCAATGCGCTGCGGCTGCTGGCGCAGGCCGCGCACGGTTCGATGCGCGACGCGCTGTCGCTGACCGACCAGGCCATCGCCTACAGCGCGGGCGAGGTGTCCGAGGCGTCGGTGCGCGGCATGCTGGGCGCGATCGACCAGAGCTATCTGGTGCAGCTGCTCGACGCGCTGGCCGCCGAGGACGGCGCCGCGATGCTGGCGGTGGCCGACAGCATGGCCGACCGCAGCCTGTCGTTCGCCGGCGCGCTGCAGGACCTCGGTTCGCTGCTGCACAAGATCGCGCTGGCGCAGGCGGTGCCGGCGTCGGTGCAGGAGGAATGGCCCGAGGCCGGCGAGGTGCGCCGGCTGGCCGCCGCCTTCGATCCGCAAGAAGTCCAGCTGTTCTACCAGATCGCCAATCTCGGCCGCAGCGAGCTCGCGCTTGCACCGGACGAGTACGCCGGCTTCACGATGACGCTGCTGCGGATGCTGGCGTTCCGGCCCTCGGCGATGCCGTCGGCGCCGGCGCCGGCGGGACCGGCGACGACCGGTGCGCGGCGGATGCCGGGCCCGGCGATGGCCGGTATGGCCGGCGCAGCAGCGGCTGCGGCGCCGGCAGCATCGGCTGCGCCGGCTTCGCCCGCTGCATCCGCTGCATCGGCTCCGGCCTCGAGTCCGGCCGCTGCCGGCCCCGCGACCGGCGCAACCATTGCCGCCGCCGCACCCGTAGCGACGCCAGGTCCTCGCCCGGCGCCGTCGAGCCCGACGGCTTCCGGCGCAGCAACCCCTGCATCGGCACCTGCATTGGCGCCCGCGTCGGCGGCCACACCGGCGGCCACACCGGCAGCCCCCGCACCGGCTGCAGCGGCGCCGGCTCCTGTCGCCCGGCCCGCCAATGACGGCAAGCCGCTGTCGCCCGCGCGCGCGGCGTTGGCGGCGGCGCGCCAGGCCTCGGCAGGGCGGGGCGGCGCTTCGGCACGGCCCGCGGCCGCAGCGCCTGCGCCCGCGCCGGTGCCTGCTCCGGTCCCCGCACCGACGCAATCGCTGCGCCCGGCCGCGCCGCAACGCCGGCCAGAGCCGCCGCGCCCGTCGGCTCCGCCTCAAGCTCAAGCTCGCACTCACGCTCAAGCGCAAGCGCAAGCTCCGGCCCACGCCGCACCGTCCGCGGCCCCGGCCGCCGAGCCCCCGCCATGGGAGCTGGCCGGCGGCGGCGACGTACCGCCATGGGAAGAGCTGCCGCCCGACCTGCCGCTGATCGGCCCGTACGACAGCGAACCGGAGCCGCAGCGTGCCGCGCCGCTGCGCCGGCCCGAGCCGCCGCGCGCGGCCATGCCGGTGCCTGCCGCGGCCGCCGCCGACGAGGCATTCGCGCCGAGCCCCATCAAGACGCCGCCGGCCGCCGCGCCGCTGCCGCCGGAGGATGGCACGCCCGCGATCTTTGGCGGCGACTGGCCCGCGCTGGCCGCCAGCCTGCCGCTGAAGGGCCTGGCGCAGCAGCTCGCGTACCAGAGCGAACTGGCGCGCGTGCAGGGCCGCACCTTCGTGCTGCGCGCGCCCGTGGCGGCGATCGCGGAAGGCAATGCAGTGGAGCGGCTGGCGCAGGCACTGTCGGACCATTTCGGCGAAGCGGTGCGCGTGCACTGCGAGGTCGGGACGGTCAGCGAGACCGCCGCGGCCGCCGATGCGCAGGCGCGCGCGGAGCGTCAGCGCGCGGCCGAGGCCGCGATCGAGAACGATCCCTTCGTGCAGGGCCTGTTGCGCGAGTTCGGCGGCCAGATCGTGCCGGGCTCGATCCAGCCGCGGGCGTTGTGACACCGGCGCGCCGGCCATCACGTTCCCTACGTCCACACGCACATAGAGAAGCCGCCCGGCGCGCACCGACACCGAATCCACCGAATCCATCGAACTCAGGAGAAGCATCATGATGAAGGGCCAACTCGCCGGGCTGATGAAGCAAGCCCAGCAGATGCAGGAAAACATGAAGAAGATGCAGGAGCAGCTCGCCCTGATCGAGGTCGAGGGCCAGTCCGGCGCCGGTCTCGTCAAGGTCGTGATGACCTGCAAGAACGACGTCAAGCGCGTGACCATCGATCCGAGCCTGCTCGCCGAGGGCGAGGACAAGGAGCTGCTGGAAGACCTGGTCGCGGCCGCGTTCAACGATGCGGTGCGCAAGGCCGAGGCCACCACGCAGGAGAAGATGGGCTCGATGACGTCGGGCCTGCCGCTGCCTCCGGGCTTCAAGCTGCCGTTCTGAGCGCCGGCTTGCCCCACGCAGACTCCCGATGAAGGCATCCACTCCCACCTCGCTGCAGGCGCTGGTCGAGGCACTGAAGGTGCTGCCCGGCGTTGGCCCGAAGTCGGCGCAGCGGATCGCCTATCACCTGCTGCAGCATGACCGCGAGGGCGCGCGCCGGCTCGGCGACGCGCTGCGCGGCGCCGCCGACGGCGTGCGCCATTGCGCGCGCTGCAATACCTTCACCGAGGCCGAGGTCTGCGAGACCTGCCTGGACGCGCGCCGCGATGCCTCGCTGCTGTGCGTGGTCGAGACGCCGGCCGACCAGGTGATGATCGAGCAGACGCTGACCTATCGCGGCCAGTATTTCGTGCTGATGGGCCGGCTGTCGCCGCTGGACGGCGTCGGCCCGCGCGAGATCCATCTGGACCGGCTGCTGGCGCGCGCCACCGACCCCGCGCTGGGCGGCCCGGTGGCCGAGGTCATCGTCGCCACCAATTTCACCAGCGAGGGCGAGGCCACCGCGCACTACATCGGCGAGATGCTGAAGGCGCGCGGGCTCAAGGTCTCGCGGCTGGCCCGCGGCGTGCCGGTCGGCGGCGAACTCGAATACGTCGATGCCGGCACCATCGCGCGCGCGGTGATGGACCGCCGCACGCTGTGAAGCGCGGTCCCGCGGCGCATCGCATCGGCTCGCATGGTCTGATCGCCCGATGAACCTGGCCCGCTTCGATCTGGTCACGCTCGGACTGTTCGTCGCCGTCGCGCGGCAGGGCAGCATCTCGGCCGGCGCGCGCCAGTCGCATCTGGCCGTTGCCGCGGCCAGCAAACGGATTTCCGATCTCGAGGCCGCCGTCGGCGCGCCGCTGTTCTTCCGCCATGCGGCCGGCGTGCAGCTGACCGAGGCGGGGCAGGCGTGCTTCCATCATGCGCTGACCGTGCTGCAGGACGTCGAGCGGATGGCGGGCGTGATGTCGGACTATGCGTCGGGCGTGCGCGGGCAGGTGCGTGTCTGCGCCAACACGTCGGCGATCACGCAGTTCCTGCCCGACGATCTGGCCGGCTTCATGCGCCTGCATCCGACCATCCGCATCGAGCTGGAGGAGCAGAACAGCGGCGATATCGTCGCGGCGCTGGTCGAGAACCGCGCCGACGTCGGCATCTTTGCCGACCGCACGCCCAGCGCGGGGCTGGTCACCGTCGAATATCGCCAGGACGAACTGGTATTGGTGACGCCGCCGGGGCATCCGCTGTCGCAGCGCGGGCCGGTGCGCTATGCCGATACCCTCGAATACGACTTCGTCAGCCTGCCGCAGGTGACCTCGCTGGCCGCGCGGCTGCTCGAGGAGAGCAGCCGGCTGGAGCGGCCGTTCCGCCTGCGCATCCAGGTGCGCAGCTTCGATGCGATGTGCCGCATGGTGATGGCGGGCCTGGGCGTCGGCGTGCTGCCGCGCATCGCCGCCGAGCCGCACGTCAAGTCGATGGGCCTGTCGCTGGTCAAGCTGCAGGACGCCTGGGCGCAGCGCTCGCTGCTGATCGGCATGCGCGATCCGGCCGCGCTAACGGTGTCGGCCCGGCTGTTGATCACCCATCTTTGCGGCGAGCGCGCGCCGTTCTGATTTCCCGCACTGAGGATTGCCCTCTCCCCACCCTCTCCCGCAAGCGGGAGAGGGAGCCTGCTGCTGGCACTCGATGGTTTTCCCGTCTCCGGCAAGCGGGAGAGGGAGCCTGCTGCTGGCACCCGACGGTTTTCCCGTCTCCGGCTAGAGGAAGAGGGAGCCCGCTGGCCTCACGGTTTTCCCCTCTCCCGCTTGCGGGAGAGGGGTAGGGCAGAGGGCACCAGCCTTTCGCGTTCGGTGAAAGCCCGCTTCACCGATTGACGCCTTCCGCGCCCCAAGGCCCTGCGGCACACTGCGTCCAAATTCGATCGCAGGGCCGTGTCCCAGTGCGCCTCGCGATCGCCAGACACACACCGATCCCCGGAGACAATCCGCATGCCGCGACAGATTCTGGATGGCATCCGCGTGCTCGAACTCGGGCAGCTGATCGCCGGCCCCTTCGCCGCCAAGACGCTGGCCGATTTCGGCGCCCACGTGATCAAGGTCGAGCCGCCCGGACAGGGCGATCCGCTGCGCAAATGGCGCATGCTGTATCAGGACACCTCGGTCTGGTGGGAGGCGCAGTCGCGCAACAAGGAATCGATCTGCATCGACCTGCGCAGCCCCGACGGGCAGGCGCTGGTGCGCAAGCTGGCCGCCGAGGCCGACGTGCTGATCGAGAACTTCCGTCCCGGCACGATGGAGAAATGGGGCCTGGGCTGGGACGTGCTGCACGCCGCCAATCCGAAGCTGATCATGCTGCGGGTATCGGGCTACGGCCAGACCGGCCCGAAGCGCGACGAGCCCGGCTTTGCCGCCGTCGCCGAGGCGATGAGCGGGCTGCGCCATCTGACCGGCGAGCCCGGACGCCCGCCGGTGCGCGCCGGGCTGTCGCTGGGCGATACCATCGCCGGCCTGCATGGCGCGCTGGGCGTGCTGCTGGCGCTGTACGAGCGCGATGCGCGCGGCGGCACCGGCCAGGTCATCGACGTGGCGCTGTACGAGGCGCTGTTCAATCTGAGCGAGAGCCTGCTGCCCGAGTATTCGGCCTTCGGCGCGGTGCGCCAGCCGGCCGGCGGCGCGTTGCCCGGCATTGCGCCGTCGAACGCCTATCCGTGCGCCAACGGCGAATACGTGCTGGTCGCCGCCAACGGCGATGCCATCTTCAAGCGGCTGATGCAGGCGATCGGCCGCGCCGACCTGGCCGACGATCCGGCGCTGGCGCGCAACGACGGCCGCGTGGCGCGGGTCGACGAACTCGATGCCGCGATCGCCGCGTGGACGCGCACGCAGGACATCGACAGCGCGCTGGCCGTGCTGCGCGAGGCCCAGGTGCCGTCCGGCCGCATCTACACGGTCAAGGACATCGCCGAGGATCCGCACTACCGCGCCCGCGGCGTGATCGAGCAGGTCACCGCGGCCAGCGGCCTGACGGTCGAGGTGCCGGGCATCGTGCCCAAGCTGTCGGGCAGTCCCGGCGCGATCCACGATCGCGCGCCGACGCTCGGCGAGCATACCGATGCGGTGCTGGCGCAGGCCGGCTTCGACGCCGCGACGATCGCCGATCTGCGCGCACGCGGGGTGGTGGCATGAACATGAACATCAGCGCGACCGCATCGGCCACGCATCCGACGACGAACTTCCCGCTGCGTGGTCCGGCCCGCATCGAGATCAACGAGGTCGCGCCGCGCGACGGCCTGCAGATCGAACCGGTGGTGGTGCCGACCGACGCCAAGGTCGCGCTGCTGGAGGCGCTGTCGGACTGCGGCTTCGCCCGCATCGAGGCGACTTCGTTCACCTCGGCCAAGGCGATTCCCGCGCTGGCCGACGCCGAGGCGGTGATGCACCGGATGCGCCGCGCCGACGGCGTGCGCTACACGGTGCTGGTGCCGAACCTGCGCGGGCTGGAGCGCGCGCTGTCGTGCCGGCCCGATGAGGTCAATCTGGTGATGTCGGCCAGCGAGACGCACAACCGCGCCAATCTGCGGATGACGCGGGCGCAATCGCAGGCGCAGCTGCTGGCGATGATCGAGGCCGCGCGCGCGGCCGGCGTGCCGGTCAATGTCTCGCTGTCGACGGTATTCGGCTGCCCGTTCGAGGGCGAGGTCGCGATCGACGCGGTGATGGCGCTGGCGCGCAGCTTCGCGCTGGCCGGCGCCGACGGCATCACGCTGTGCGATACCACCGGCATGGCCTATCCGAACCAGGTGCGCGCGGTCTGCGAGACCTTCCGGCGCGAACTGCCGGCCACCGGCCTGACGATCCATCTGCACAACACGCGCGGCATGGGGCTGGCGAATGCGCTGGCCGCCTGGGAGACCGGCGTGTCGCGCTTTGACGCGGCGGCCGGCGGGCTGGGCGGCTGCCCCTATGCGCCCGGTGCCAGCGGCAACGTCGCGACCGAGGAACTGGTCCATATGTTCGCGTCGATGGGCGTGGACACCGGCGTCGACCTGCAGCGCCTGCTCGGCATCGTCGGCGAGCTGCCGACCGTGGTCGAGCGCGAGGTCTGCAGCCAGCTGCTGCGCGCCGGTCCGCGGCTGCGGACGCACCAGCCGCCGGCCTGGCTGGCCGAGCATTTCGCGGGGCAGTGAGGGCAGGCGGCCTATTCCCCAAGAACAACAGCAATCAGCAAGCACGCGGATGAAGGTCCGCAACCCCAACCCAAAAACAACATCGATTCCTGGAGGAGACAGCATGTCGATCCGTTCGTCCCAACCGTTCCATTCCGCCAGCCCGGTCGCTGACTCGGCCATGCCGGGCCGCCGTCGTCTGCTCGCCGCGGCCGTTTGCGCGGCCGCAGCGTGCCTGAGCGCCGGCGCGCACGCGCAGGACGGCGCCTATCCCAACCGCGCCGTCACGCTGATCGTGTCGGCGGCGCCGGGCGGCACCACCGACCTGGCCGCGCGGATGATTTCCGAGCCGCTGGCCAAGGCGCTCGGCCAGCCCGTCGTCGTCGAGAACCGCCCCGGCGGCGCCGGCGGCATCGCCGCCCAACTGGTGGCGCGCGCCAAGCCCGACGGCTACACGCTGCTGGTGCAGTATTCGGGCTTCCACGTGATCACGCCGCTGCTGATGAAGGGCCTGTCGTGGGATCCGGTCAAGGACTTCGCGCCGGTCGCCAATCTGCTGTCGGCGCCGCAGGTGCTGGTGGTGCGCCCGAGCCTGCCGGTCAAGTCGCTGTCCGAGCTGGTGGCCTACGCCAAGGCCAATCCGAACAAGCTGAACTACGCGTCGTCGGGCAACGGCTCGCTGCAGCATGTGTCCACCGAGCTGCTGAACCAGATGGCCGGCATCCGCATCACGCACGTGCCGTACAAGGGCACGGGCCCCGCGATGACGGACCTGCTCGGCGGCTCGGTCGACCTGACCATCACCACGCCGCCTCCGCTGATTCCGCATATCCAGGCCGGCAAGCTGCGTCCGCTGGTGGTCACCAGCAAGAACCGCCTGCCCAGCCTGAAGGACGTGCCGTCGGCGCCCGAGGCCGGCTACGCCGATCTCGACGTGTCGTCGTGGTTCGCGATGTACGCGCCGGCCGGCACGCCCAAGCCGGTGATCGACAAGCTGACCGGCGAGATCGACAAGATCATGAAGACCGATGCCTTCCGCAAGAAGGCCGAGGAACTGGGCGCCGAGGCGAAGTACATGAACCCGTCGCAGCTGGGCCAGTACCAGCGCGCCGAGCTGACGCGCTGGGGCAAGGTCATCCAGTCGGCCAATATCCAGGCCGAGTAAGGCCCGGCGGCGTTCTGCCGGCTGCCGGCGCCATCGCGTCTTTCCCGCGCAAGCGGAAATCCAGCGTCTTCGAGACCCGCTGGGTCCTCGCTTGCGCGGGACGACAGCCTTCTCGCCGGCGTTCCCGCTAGGTAGTGTTCCCGATTGGGCTGCGCCGCGCCGCTCGGATAGCATCGCACGAAGCCGCGCGGCGGCGGAACACACCGGCGTTGGGACACAATAAGCAGGAGACACAGATGTACAACCGGAAATTCTGGAAACAGGTGGTGATCGCGCTGGTGCTGTTCCTGGCCGGCTGGTTCACCTTCGGCGGCTTCGCGCATGCGCAGGGCAAGCCGGAGAAGGCCAAGGTCACGATCGCGGTCGGCGGCAAGAACCTGTTCTACTACCTGCCGCTGACAATCGCCGAGCGCCAGGGCTACTTCAAGGACGAAGGCCTCGACGTCGAGATCGTCGACTTCGCCGGCGGCGCCAAGGCGCTGCAGGCGGTGGTCGGCGGCAGCGCCGACGTGGTCTCCGGCGCCTACGAGCACACCATCAATCTGCAGGCCAAGGGCCAGAACTACCGCGAGTTCGTACTGCAGGGCCGCGCGCCGCAGATCGTGCTGGTGACCTCGAACAAGACCATGCCGGACTTCAAGTCGGTGGCGGACCTGAAGGGCAAGAAGATCGGCGTCACCGCGCCCGGTTCGTCGACCAACATGATGGCCAACTTCGTGCTCGCCAAGGCCGGGCTCAAGCCCTCCGACGTGTCCTTCATCGGCGTGGGCGCCAGCAACGGCGCGGTCGCGGCGATGCGCTCGGGCCAGATCGACGCGATGGCGAACCTGGACCCGGTGATCTCGATGCTGACGCAGAAGAACGAGGTCCGTGTGGTGGCCGATACCCGCACGCTGAAGGACACGCAGGCGGTGTTCGGCGGCAACATGCCGTCGGGCTGCCTCTATGCGTCGGCCTCGTTCATCGAGCAGAACCCGAACACCACGCAGGCGCTGACCAATGCGATGGTGCGGGCGCTGAAATGGCTGCAGAAGGCGGGCCCGTCGGACATCGTCAAGACGGTGCCGGAGAGCTATCTGCTGGGCGACCGCGCGCTGTACCTGTCGGCGTGGGACAAGGTCAAGGAGGCGATCTCGCCGGACGGCATGATGCCGGCCGACGGCCCGCGCACCGCGCTGGCCACGCTGCAGCAGTTCGATCCGGCGCTCAAGGGCAAGGCGATCAAGCTGGACCAGACCTTCACCAACAGCTTCGTGCAGAAGGCCAACGCGAAGTACAAGTAAGCCACTCTGCGACGCACCGTCGTCCCCGCGAAGGCGGGGACCCAGTGGCTTCCAGAGACGCTGGATTCCCGCCTTCGCGGGAATGACGGGACGATCGACGGCCCGTTTCCGAGCGGGCCGCCGTTCTCGCGGCTTTCGGTTGTATCGAACAAAGGCCGCGCCATGGATGCGCCATCGAGGCGCCATCGAACATCACGCCGCCGTCGGCCTGCCCGATGCGCGGCGCACGCACAGCGAACCGCATGAGCACTCCGGCCCTTTCCCTCGACAACGTCACCTGTACCTTCATCTCGCGCGAGGACCGCGACCAGCGCTACACCGCCGTCAAGGACGTCTCGCTGGCGATCGCGCCCGGCGAATTCGTCTCGGTGGTCGGCCCCACCGGCTGCGGCAAGTCGACGCTGCTCAATGTCGGCGCCGGCCTGCTGGCGCCGTCGTCCGGCGAGGTGCGCGTGTTCGGCGAGCCGCTGGCGGGCATCAATGCGCGCGCCGGCTACATGTTCCAGACCGAGGCGCTGATGCCGTGGCGCAGCGCGCTGGACAACGTGATCGCGGGCCTCGAATTCCGC
This sequence comes from Cupriavidus sp. JZ107, assembly GCF_053903255.1. Taxonomy (NCBI): domain Bacteria; kingdom Pseudomonadati; phylum Pseudomonadota; class Betaproteobacteria; order Burkholderiales; family Burkholderiaceae; genus Cupriavidus; species Cupriavidus sp. JZ107. The sequence goes on from NZ_CP096481.1 coordinate 1,278,507, forward strand.
GGCGTGCCGCGCGCGCAGGCGGTTGCGGAAGGGGAGGAGTGGCTGCGCCGCGTGGGCCTGGGCGGCTTCGGCGACCGCTATCCGCACCAGCTGTCGGGCGGCATGCGCAAGCGCGTCGCGCTGGCGCAGACGCTGGTGCTCGACCCCGACATCATCCTGATGGACGAGCCGTTCTCCGCGCTCGACGTGCAGACCCGCCAACTGATGGAAAACGAGGTGCTGGAGCTGTGGGCCGCCAAGCGCAAGGCGGTGCTGTTCATCACGCACGATCTGGACGAGGCGATCGCGATGAGCGACCGCGTGGTGGTGCTGTCGGCGGGACCGGCCACGCATCCGATCGGCGAATTCGACATCGACCTGCCGCGTCCGCGCGACGTGGCGGAGATCCGCAACCATCCGCGCTTCGTCGAACTGCACGCGGCGATCTGGGACGTGCTGCGCGAGGAAGTGCTCAAGGGCTATGCGCAGCAGCGCAAGGTCGCCTGAAGGGCGCGACGCCCCGCGCGCGACGACCCGCAACCCCAAGCCGACGATCCAACGAACCCGAACCAATCACGATCCATGGCATTTCGTACCGATTCCAAAGGCATGCTGCGCGTCTGGCAGCTGCTCGTCCTCGTCGTCATCCTCGGCGCCTGGCACCTGGCCACGCGCTCGCAGCAGGTGGCGTTCTTCTTCGGCGAGCCGTGGCTGGTGGCGCAGCGCGTCTGGAGCTGGTTCTTCGTCGAGCGCGACATCTACCTGCATCTGGGCGTGACGCTGCTCGAGACGGTGCTGGCGTTCGGCATCGGCACCGTCGCGGGCCTCGGCGTGGGGCTGTGGCTGGCGCTGAGCCCGGTGGCCTCGGCCATCCTCGATCCGTACATCAAGGCGATGAACTCGATGCCGCGCGTGATTCTGGCGCCGATCTTCGCGGTCTGGTTCGGCCTCGGCATCTGGTCCAAGGTCGCGCTGGCGGTGACGCTGGTGTTCTTCATCGTCTTCTTCAACGTCTACCAGGGCGTCAAGGAAGTCAGCCCCGTGGTGCTGGCCAACGCGCGGATGCTCGGTGCCAACCGCCAGCAGCTGCTGCGCCATGTCTATCTGCCAAGCGCGACCAGCTGGGTGTTCTCGTCGCTGCATACCTCGGTGGGCCTGGCCTTCGTCGGCGCGGTGGTCGGCGAGTACCTGGGCTCGGCGCGCGGCGTCGGCTATCTGATCCTGCAGGCGGAAGGGACGTTCGACATCAACACGGTGTTCGCGGGCATCGTGGTGCTGACCGCGTTCGCGCTGGTGCTGGACTGGATGGTGGGGGTGGTGGAGCGGCGGCTGATGAAGTGGCAGCCGAAGAGCGGGGAGACGGAGAAGCTGTAGGGAGTTCTCCCTCTCCCGCTTGCGGGAGAGGGGCGGGGAGAGGGAACAGGGCGGTCGTCATGTGGATGGAATTCGCAAATGGCCACCGCCGCTGCCCTCTCCCCCAACCCCTCTCCCGCAGGCGGGAGAGGGGAGGAGGCCCAAGGTTCGATCTCAAGTGTCGCAGGCTTACGGCACGATCACGATCTTGCCGGTGACCTTGCGCGCTTCCATGTCCTTCAGCGCCTGCGCGGCCTGTTCCAGCGGATAGCGCGCCGAGATGTGCGGGCGGATCTTGCCTTCCTTCATCCACCCCAGCATCTGCGCCATGTTGGCCTGGTTGGCGCGTGGCTCGCGGCGCGTGAATTCGCCCCAGAACACGCCGACCAGCGATGCGCCCTTCAGCAGCGCCAGGTTCAGCGGCATCTTCGGAATCTCGCCGTTGGCGAAGCCGACCACCAGATAGCGGCCGCGCCAGCCGATCGAGCGGAATGCGGGTTCCGCATAGATGCCGCCGACCGGGTCATAGATGACATCGGGACCCTTGCCGTCGGTCAGCGCCTTGATGCGCTCGCGCAGGTCCTCGGTGCTGTAGTTGATCAGGGCGTCGGCGCCATGTTCCTTGCAAACGGCCAGCTTCTCGTCGGTCGAGGCGGCCGCGATCACCCGCGCGCCGATCGCATTGCCGATCTCGATCGCGGCCAGGCCCACGCCGCCGGCCGCGCCGAGCACCAGCATGGTCTCGCCGGCCTTCAGTTCGCCGCGATCGACCACCGCGTGGTGCGACGTGCCATAGGTCAGCGTGAAGGCGGCGGCGGTCTCGAAATCGATGCCCGGCGGCATCGGCACGACCGCGGCGGCGGGCGCCCTGGCCTGCGTCGCGAAGGCGCCGTTGCCCAGATAGGCGATCACCTTGTCGCCGGGTTTGACGTGGCTGACGCCGTCGCCGACCGAGTTGACGATGCCGGCCAGTTCGGAGCCGGGCGAGAAGGGCAACTGCGGCTTCGCCTGGTACTTGTTCTGGATGATCAGCACGTCCGGGAAATTGACGCCGGCAGCTTTCACGTCGATCACGACTTCGCCGGGACCGGCGACCAGGTCGGGCAGGGTTTCGAGCACCAGCGAATCGGGCGGGCCCCAGGCTTTGCACAGTACGGCTTTCATCGTGTCTCCATTCAGTCTTGATGTCTTGATGCCTCGATCTGGACCGCGCGGCCACGCGGCCCGGGCTAGTGTAGCGCAGAAATAGTACGGTCGTTCAGTTCGGTGGGCGAGGGCGGCGCTGCGGTGCAAATCGCCCGGTGCAGCAGCCCCTCCGCACGACGCCATCGCAATCGCCTCGGGTACAATCGCGGCCATGCACATCCTTCTCGCCAACGACGACGGTTACCTCGCGCCGGGACTTGCCATGCTGCATGCCGCGCTGGCGCCGCTGGGCCGTATCACCGTGATCGCCCCCGAGCAGAATCATAGCGGCGCATCGAATTCGCTGACGCTGCAGCGGCCGCTGACGGTGTTCGAGGCCAGAGAGGGCGAGCAGAAGGGATTTCGCTTCGTCAATGGCACACCGACCGATTGCGTGCATATCGCGCTGACCGGCCTGCTCGACGAAAAGCCCGACCTGGTGGTGTCGGGCATCAACCAGGGTCAGAACATGGGCGAGGACGTGCTGTACTCCGGCACCGTCGCCGCCGCGATCGAGGGCTATCTGCTCGGCATCCCGTCGATCGCCTTCTCGCAGGTCGACAAGGGCTGGGAACATCTGGATGCCGCGGCCCGCATTGCGCGCGGCATCGTCGAGCGCGCGATCGCGACGCCGCCGCGCGAACCGTTCCTGCTCAACGTCAATATCCCGAATCTGCCGTTCGAACATATCCGCGGGCTGCGCGCCACGCGGCTGGGCAAGCGCCATCCTTCGCAGCCGGTGATCTCGCAGGTCAATCCGCGTGGCGAGACCAACTACTGGATCGGGCCCGCTGGCGACGCGCTCGATGCCAGCGAAGGCACCGATTTCCACGCGACCGCGGAAGGCTTCGTTTCGCTGACGCCGCTGCAGCTGGATCTGACCCATCGCGCCCAGCTCGATACGCTGCGGCAATGGCTCGCATGAGGCCAGCCGCGTGCCGGCCGCCGGGACCATGGGCGCGTTGAGGCCATGAGTTCGAGCCCGCGCCGACCGAAGTTTCCGCTGACGCTCGATTCCGTGGTCGAGCGCAAGCCCGCGCCCGCGCGAACCGCCGGCTTGCCGGCGATGGTGGGCAAGCGCGCGGCCACGCCGGCCCCGGCGCCGACGCCGGCGCGCCGTGTGCCGCCCGCCGCCGCGCCGGTCCCCGCGCCCGCGCCGCCGGGCAGCGCGGTGCAGGCCCGCACCATCGCGGCCAGCGTGGGCGGCGGCGGCATGGCGTCGGACCGCGCGCGCGCCGCGCTGGCCGCGCGGCTGCGCAGCGGCGGCATCCGCGACGAGCGCGTGCTGCAGGCGATCGCCACCGTGCCGCGCCATCTGTTCCTGGAACCAGGGCTGGCCTCGCAGGCCTACGAGGACGCGGCGCTGCCGATCGGCCATCAGCAGACCATCTCGAAACCGTCGGTGGTCGCCCGCATGATCGAATTGCTGCGCCATGGCCTGGCACCCGCGCAGCCGCTCGAGCGCGTGCTGGAGATCGGCACCGGTTGCGGCTATCAGGCCGCGGTGCTGAGCCTGGTTGCGCGCGACGTGTTTTCGATCGAGCGGATCCGGCCGCTGCACGAACAGGCCAAGGCCAATTTGCGCGCGCTGCGCCTGCCCAATCTGCGCCTGCACTATGGCGACGGCATGCTGGGGCTGCCGCAGGCCGCGCCGTTCTCCGCGATCATCCTGGCAGCGGCGGGCATGGAAGTGCCCGAGGCGCTGCTGGAACAGCTGGCGGTCGGCGGTCGGCTGATCGCGCCGGTCGCGGTCGCGTCCGCCGGCGCCGACGGGCATAAGCAGGGGCAGGCCGTGACGCAGCAATTGCTGCTGATCGAGCGCCGAAGCCGGCATCGCTTTCACCGCACCGCGCTTGAAGCCGTTTTCTTTGTGCCATTAAAATCGGGCACCACCTGAGTCGAACTATGCACAACACCGTGACTTCGCAACGTCTTATCCGCGCGGGCCAGCTCGCCACCGCCTCGCTGCTGGCAGCCCTGCTGGCCGCCTGCGCTTCCTCGCCGATGCCCGCGCCCGTGATCGACCGCACCGCCGGCGGTACCGGGACCACGATCGCCCCGGTCGAGCCCGCGCCCCCTGGCTACTATCGGGTCAAGCGCGGCGATACGCTGTATCGGATCGCCCTCGAGAACGGCCAGTCGTATCGCGATGTCGCGGCCTGGAACAATATCGTCAACGCCAATCAGATCGAGGTCGGCCAGCTGCTGCGCATCGTGCCGCCGGGCGCGGACGTCAATGCGGCGACCGGCGTCGCGACGATGCCGGTCGCGCCGGCCGGGGTCCAGGGCCAGCCGCTCGAACAGGCGGGACTGCCGCCGGCCACCACGCCGGGCGTGACCCCGCCCGCAGGCGCGTCGGCTCCCGCCGCCGCAGCGCCGATCCCGGGTGCGGCCGCGGACGGCGCGATCCAGCTGGCATGGCCCGCGCGTGGTTCGCTGCTCGGACGCTTCGACGAGAAGGGCAACAAGGGCATCGATATCAGCGGTCAGCGCGGCGATGCGGTGCTCGCCGCGGACGACGGTCGGGTGATTCACGTAGGCCCCTTGCGCGGCTACGGGAATCTTGTCATCATCAAACACAACGAGACTTTTCTTACTGCCTACGGCCACAACGACAAGGTTGTCGTGACCGAACAGGCAACGGTCCGCCGGGGTCAGAAAATTGCAGAGATGGGCAACTCCGATGCCGATCGCGTGAAACTGCATTTCGAAGTTCGCAGGAACGGGAAACCGGTCGATCCGATGCGGTATTTGCCGCCACAGTGAGGGTTCATGCCACGCCAGAAAACAGTCTCCTCCGGAACCGCCAGCCGCACCCGTCGCGCCAAGCAACCGGAAACACGTTCTGGTGTGGCACATCGTGACGGGCAAGCCGATGGCTACGATCACGACCTGGCGGCCGAGCTGATTCCCCTGACCGACGAACCGATCGCGCCCGGTGCGGGCACGGTAGGTCTGCGCGAGGCCGACCTGATGGCGGACGACGGCGACGCGGTCGCGCGCGACGATGACGAAAGCGAGCGCGAGAACGACGAGGAAGAGGGCGCGACCGAAGCGGTCGCCACCGAACAGGACGAATTCCGCAGCGCCCTGCATACCGAACTCGCCGCCGATACCGTCCAGCACTATCTGAACCGCATCAGCATCAAGCCGCTGTTGTCGGCTCCCGAAGAACTCCATTTCTCGACGCTGGCCAAGGACGGCGATTTCTCCGCGCGTCAGGTCATGATCGAGCGCAACCTGCGCCTGGTTGTCAGCATCGCCAAGGGCTATCTGAATCGCGGCGTGCCGCTGCTCGATCTGATCGAGGAGGGCAACCTCGGCCTGATGCATGCGATCGAGAAGTTCGATCCCTCGCGCGGCTTCCGTTTCTCGACCTATGCCACCTGGTGGATCCGGCAGAGCATCGAGCGCGCGATCATGAACCAGGCGCGTACCGTTCGGTTGCCCGTGCACGTGATCCGCGAACTCAATCAGGTGCTGCGCGCCAAGCGGCATCTGGAGAAGGGCGGTACCGACGGACGCGATGCCAGTCTCGAGGACATCGCGCATCTGCTCGGCAAGACCCCCGACGAAGTGCAGGACGTGCTCGCACTGAACGAACACACGACCTCGCTCGATACGCCGTTCGATCTCGATCCGGGTTCGAGCCTGCTCGACTTCCTCTCGGACGAACACAATGCCGCGCCGGACCAGGAGGTCGCACACCGCGAGCTCGAGAACCTGATGAAGCTGTGGCTGGCGCGCCTGTCCGAGAAGCACCGCTATGTCGTCGAGCGCCGTTTCGGCCTGAACCATATCGAGCCGGCCACGCTGGAAGAGCTGGCCGAGGAGATGGGGCTGACGCGCGAGCGCGTGCGCCAGATCCAGCAGGAAGCGCTGGTCAAGCTCAAGCGGCATTTCGCTTCGCAAGGGGTGCGCAAGGACGCGGTTCTATGACGCCTGTGCTGGTATTCGACATCGAGACGGTTCCCGATGTCGCCGGCCTGCGCCGTCTGCACGACCATCCGCCGGGCCTCTCCGATGCCGAAGTCGCGCAGCTGGCCTTCGCCGCCCGCCGCGAAAAGACCGGCAGCGATTTTCTCCCCCTGCATCTGCAACGCGTGGTCGCGATCTCCTGCGTGCTGCGCCGCACGCAACGCGACGGCACCGCGCTGTTCCACGTCGGCTCGCTAGGCAGCGAGGACGATGGCGAAGCGACGCTGATCCAGCGCTTCTACGAACTGATCGCGCGCTACAGTCCGCAACTGGTGTCATGGAACGGCGGCGGCTTCGACCTGCCGGTACTGCACTATCGCGGACTGGTCCACGGCGTCAGCGCGCCGCGCTATTGGGAAATGGGCGAGGGTCGCGACGACGACAGCCGCGACTTCAAGTGGAACAACTACATCAGCCGCTATCACATGCGGCATCTGGATCTGATGGATCTGCTGGCGATGTACCAGCCACGTGCCAGCGCGCCGCTGGACGACCTCGCCAAGCTGTGCGGTTTCCCCGGCAAGATGGGCATGGACGGCAGCAAGGTCTGGGAGGCGTTCCAGCAAGGGCAGATCGGCGCGATCCGCGCCTACTGCGAGACCGACGTCGTCAACACCTACCTGATGTACTGCCGCTTCCAGATGATGCGCGGCGGGCTGACGCCGCGCGAGTTCGATGCCGAAGTCGAACTGGTCCAGGAATCGCTGGCGGAACTGCCCGGGCCGCAATGGATGGAATATCTGCGCGCCTTCCAACTGCAGCCGGCGAGCCGCGTGGCCGACGACGAACCGATCGACTGAGCAGTCAGGCGGCGCGGCTGCGCTCGTCGTTCCCTTGCTTCCTTAATCGAAGTCGCGCAGCGACAGGCGCAGCGGTTGATGGTCCGATGCCTGCGTGCTGCCGTCGACCTCGCACCGCGTCACCCGCTCCAGCAGATCCTCGGTCACCAGCACGAAGTCGCAGGCGAATGGCGGCTCGTTCCATTGCGCCTTGTCGTAGAGCGCGCAGGTCGGTGCATGCGGTTGGCCGGGATGCAGATGCAGCCAGGCATCGCGCCACGCCGGCGTGCCGTCGTCGAACGGCGCGGTCAGCCTCTGGTAGGCGGTGTCGTCCGGTTTGCTGTTGAAGTCGCCGCAGAGGATAGCGCTGCGCGGGCGCGGCTCGGGCGTGAACGGGCCGAAGCGCTGTTCCGCCGGGCCCGGCCTTGCCGCATGCTGGCAGGCCCCGGCATGCCAGGTGCGCAGGGCCTCGGCCTGCGCATTGCGTTGCAAGGCCGAGTAGTACTCCAGATGGGTACAGATGACACGCACCCGCTGGCCGCCGACCATCACCGTTGCTTCCAGCGCGACGCGCGGCATCGACGCGACCGTCGGATCGGCCGGCCACGGCAGCGCATGGCGGAATACTTCGGTTACGGGCAGCCGCGTCGCGATCAGATTGCCGAACTGGCGCGGCATGCCGTCGGGCCCGAAGCGGTCGACGCCCGGCGCGAACAGCAACTGGTAACCCGGCAGCAGGGCCGCGAGTTCGGCGACCTGATCCGCACCCGGGTCGCCCGGCATCTCGCCGAAGCCGCGCGTCACCTCCTGCAGGCACAGCACGTCGAAGTCGGCCAGTCCGCGCAGCGTCGCCACGGTGCGGGCGAGGTCGACGTGGCCGTCGCAGCCGCGCCCCCATTGAATGTTCCAGTTGATCAGTTCCATCGCTTGCCTCTGCCGGACGGCCGTCGCCTCGCCCATTCCGATCGCGGCGACTGGTCTACAATCGCGCTTTCGCAAAACAATACGTCAGGTCCCGCTGGTGTCTCAAGCCGTGTCTTCCCCGCAATCCGCTCCCGAGCCGGTGCAACAGCCGGTCGCCTCGCCCGCTCCCGTCCGCAAGCGTGGCGGTGCCGCCGCATCGGCCAACGCGTCGGCCACCGGTACTGAGGCCCAGGCCCATCCGACCGTCAGGATCGACAGCCTCGACATGGAGGCGCGCGGTGTCGGACGGCTGGTGAACGAGGACGGCACGCCCGGCAAGGTGATCTTCGTCGAGGGCGCGCTGCCCGGCGAAACGGTGGCCTACCAGAGCTATCGCCGCAAGCCGAGCTTCGAGCAGGCGCATCTGGTCGAGGTTCGCGATCCGTCGGTGATGCGGGTGCAGCCCGGTTGCGTCAATTTCGGCGTCTGCGGCGGCTGTTCGATGCAGCACCTGGACGCGCGCGCCCAGCTGGCAATCAAGCAGCGCGTACTCGAGGACAATCTGTGGCATCTGGGCAAGGTGAAGCCGCAGATGGTGTTCCGGCCGATCGCCGGACCGGACTGGGGCTATCGCTTCCGTGCCCGCCTGACGGTGCGCCACGTGGCCAAGAAAGGCGGGGTGCTGGTCGGCTTTCACGAGCGCAAGAGCAGCTATGTCGCCGACATGACGTCGTGCGAGGTGCTGCCGCCGCATGTGTCGGCGATGCTGGTGCCGCTGCGCGAGCTGGTGGCCGGACTGTCCATTCGCGACCGCATGCCGCAGATCGAGCTTGCGGTCGGCCAGGATGTCACCGCGCTGGTGCTGCGGATCCTCGAGCCGCTGAACGATGCCGACCGCGACCTGTTGCGCGCTTTCGCCGACCAGCACAACGTGCAGTTCTGGCTGCAGCCCAAGGGCCCGGACACGGTGGTGCCGTTCTATCCGCTCGATCGCGAACTGGCCTATACGTTGCCGGAATTCGGCATTCGCATGCCGTTCAAGCCGACCGACTTCACCCAGGTCAACCATCAGATCAACCGCGTGCTGATCAAGCGCGCGCTGCGCCTGCTGGACGCCCAGCCGGGCGACCGGTTGCTGGATCTGTTCTGCGGCATCGGCAACTTCACGCTGCCGCTGGCGACGCAGGGGCGCGAGGTGATGGGCATCGAGGGCAGCGAGGCGCTGACCGCGCGGGCGCTGGCCAATGCCGACTACAACGGCCTGGCACACAAGGTAGCTTTCGCGTGCCGCAACCTGTTCGAGGTCAGCGCGGAGGATATCGCGGCGCTGGGACGGTTCAACCGCTGGCTGGTCGACCCGCCGCGGGAAGGCGCGCTGGCCGTCAGCAAGGCGCTGGCCGAACTGGCGCAGGCCGGCAGCGACGTGCTGCCTGACCGTATCGTCTATGTATCCTGCAATCCGGCCACGCTGGCACGCGATGCCGGCCTGCTGGTGCACGAAGCCGGCTATCGGCTGCGCGGCGCCGGCGTGGTCAACATGTTCCCGCACACCTCGCACGTCGAATCGATCGCGGTGTTCGAGCGCGCGGCCGGGTCCGGGCGAACGCCGCGGCAAGCAGCGGGGCAATAAGAAAGGGCCGGCATTGCCGGCCCTTCGTCATGGCGGTGAAGAAGCGATCGCTTATTCGCGGCTGCCGCCGAAGATGCCCAGCAGCGCCAGCAGATTGACGAAGACGTTGTAGATGTCCAGATAGATCGCCAGCGTCGCCGTGATGTAGTTGGTCTCGCCGCCGTTCACCACGCGCTGCACGTCGTACAGCATGTAGGCCGAGAAGATGCCGATCGCGATGACCGAGACGGTGATCATCAGCGAGGGCAGCTGCAGCCAGATGTTGGCGACGCTGGCCAGGATCAGCAGGATCACGCCGACGAACAGGAACTTGCCCAGGCCGGAAAAATCGCGCTTGCTGACCGTGGCGATGGTCGCCATCGCGGCAAACACCGCCGCGGTGCCGCCGAACGCATACATGATCAGCGCGGGGCCGTTCGAGAACTGCAGTACCGAGCCGATCAGCCGGGACAGCATCAGGCCCATGAAGAAGGTGAAGGCCAGCAGCAGCACGACACCCATGGCGCTGTTCTTGGTCTTCTCGATCGCGAAGAAGAAGCCGAAGGCGATCGCGAGGAACAGGATCAGCGACAGGCCCGGGCTGGCGGCCATGAAGCTGAAGCCGGTGGCCACGCCGATCCAGGCGCCGAGCACGGTCGGCACCAGCGACAGCGCCAGCAGCCAGTAGGTATTGCGCAAGACCCGATTGCGGACGGTGACGGCTCGCGCCGTCGCGCCGGCATTGCCGAACCCATAGGTATTCAGCTTGTCGTTCATGATGACTCCTCATTCAAAGGGCGGTGCCGGAAGAAGCGCCGGCGGACACCTCGCCAATGTGGCATCGTCCTTGCACGATTGCAAGTGCAGAGTGATTCAAGAGGCACTAAAAATCGCGAAACCGTCGAGGAACAGATGAGGCGCTTACGTTGCCTTGGATCGATGGGAGGCGCCGGTGTTCCCGTCCCTTTGTCCCATATCGCGGCGATGGTGCGCCGCGATAATGTTGGGGATGCAGCCCCTTTCGTTTCGCCGCCGCCCGCTCTCGAAACGATTGGGGTCTCGTGCTAGAATCTTGTGTTTCCCAATTTGGTAACCCCTTCATTTTTCGGAGTTTTTATGGCGATCGAACGTACCCTGTCGATTATCAAGCCCGATGCCGTGGCCAAGAACGTCATCGGTCAGATCTACGCCCGTTTCGAGGCCGCCGGCCTGAAGATCGTGGCCGCCAAGATGGCGCATCTGTCGCGCGGCGAAGCCGAGCAGTTCTACGCGGTCCACAAGGAGCGCCCGTTCTTCAAGGATCTGGTCGACTTCATGGTGTCGGGCCCGGTGATGATCCAGGTCCTCGAAGGCGAGAACGCGATTGCGAAGAACCGTGAGCTGATGGGCGCCACCGACCCGAAGAAGGCCGAGAAGGGCACGATCCGCGCCGATTTCGCCGACAGCATCGACGCCAATGCCGTGCACGGCTCCGACGCCCCGGAAACCGCGGCCGTCGAAGTGTCGTTCTTCTTCCCCGGCATGAACGTTTACTCGCGCTGATTGTCTGGCCTGAACCCGGACACTAGACTGCTACCCGAAGCCCCGCTGCCGTCATGAACGCACTCGTCAACCTGCTCGATCTGGATGCGGACGGGCTTGCCGCCTATTGCGGCGAGCTCGGCGAGAAGCCATTTCGCGCGCGGCAGCTGCAGCGCTGGATCCACCAGTTCGGCGCCAGCCAGTTCGACGAGATGTCGGACCTGGCCAAGTCGCTGCGCCAGAAGCTGGCCACGCGCGCCGAGATCCGCGCGCCATCGGCGATCACCGACCACGTGTCGGCGGACGGCACGCGCAAGTGGCTGCTCGACGTGGGCAACGGCAATGCGGTCGAAACGGTCTATATCCCCGAGGAAACGCGCGGCACGCTGTGCGTTTCCTCGCAGGCCGGCTGTGCGGTCAACTGCCGCTTCTGTTCGACCGGCAAGCAGGGTTTCTCCCGCAATCTGACCACCGGCGAGATCATCGGCCAGCTTTGGATGGCCGAATTCGCGATGCGCTCGCAGCTGGGGCGCGGTCCGAAGGACGATCGCGTGATCTCCAACGTGGTGATGATGGGCATGGGCGAGCCGCTGCTGAACTACGACCAGGTCGTGCCGGCGATGCGGCTGATGCTTGACGACAACGCCTACGGGCTGTCGCGCCGCCGCGTCACGCTGTCCACGTCCGGCGTGGTGCCGATGATGGACCGCCTGGCCAGGGACCTGCCGGTCGCGCTCGCCGTGTCGCTGCACGCATCCAACGATGCCTTGCGAGACGGGCTGGTGCCGCTGAACCGCAAGTACCCGCTGGCCGAGCTGATGGCGGCCTGCCGCCGCTATCTGGAGTTCGCCCCGCGCGACTTCATCACCTTCGAATACTGCATGCTGGACCGCGTCAACGACGGCGTCGAGCATGCGCGGGAATTGTTGAAGCTGGTGGCCGACGTGCCATGCAAGTTCAACCTGATCCCGTTCAATCCCTTCCCCGAATCGGGGCTCAAGCGCTCGAACAACGAGCAGATCCGGCGCTTTGCCCAGGTGCTGATGGACGCCGGCATCGTCACGACGATCCGCAAGACGCGCGGCGACGATATCGACGCCGCCTGCGGCCAGCTTGCCGCCGAGGGCCGCGTGCAGGATCGCACCCGGCTTGCCGAGCGCGGCCGCTTCGGCAAGATTCCGCCCGTGGTGGCGGCGCCGGGCGGGGAGGCGCGATCTGCATGAGGCGTCTGCCTGCCGGTCTGCCCGCCGTGGTTCTGGCCGGGCTGGCACTGCTGAGCGCGTGCCAGTCGACCGGCACACCGGGTACCCAGGGCACGCCGGGACAGCAGGCGCCGCAGGCGCGGGACGCCGATCCCGCACCGGCTGCTGCGCATCAGCGCGCCGCGCTGCGGCTGCAACTGGCCTCGCGCTATCTGCAGGCCGGCCAGAGCGCGATCGCGCTCGATGAGGCCCGGCAGGCGATCGCGCTCGATCGGGACCTGACCGACGCCTATCACGTCCAGGCGCTGGCGCAAATGGCGCTACGGCGGCCCGCCGAGGCCGAGCAGAGCTTTCGTGCCGCGCTGTCGCGCCGCCAGGACGACGGCGACTTGCTGAACAACTATGGCTGGCTGCTGTGCGAGCAGGGGCGCTATGCCGAAGGGCTGGCCCAGCTGCAGCGCGCGGTGACCGCGCCCTCTACCGGTGGCACAGCCAGGATGCTGACCAGCCTCGGCGCCTGCCAGTTGCGTCAGGGCGATCTGGCGGCCGCGCACCGCAGCCTGACCGCGGCAGTCGCGCAGCCGGCCACGATGGCGGGCGCCTATTCGAGCGATGCCGCCAGCGATGCCGCGACCCATGCGGCCGCGCACACCCAGCTCGGGCTGCTGTATTGGAAGCAGGGCGATCTGCCGCGCGCCCGTGTGGAGGCGGCGCAAGTCAATGCGGGACGCTTCGCCAGTCCGGCGTCGCTGTGGCTGGGCGCCCGCATTGCGCACCGCGAGGGAGACGCGGCCGCGCAGCAGGCATTGCTGACGCAATTACATAAGCGCTTCCCGGACTCGCGGGAGTCGAGCGCATACCAACAAGGAGCATGGGATGAATGAGCACGAGCGCGCCGAGGGCCAGGCCGTCTCGACCAATGCGAGCGGCAGCGCCAACGCGGTCGCACAGGAGATCGGCGCGAGCCTGGCGAAGGCACGCGCGGCCCAGGGGCTGTCGATCCACGACGTCGGCGCGCGGCTGAAGGTGCCGGCGCAGAAGGTCGATGCGATCGAATCCGGCAATGTCGACGCCTTGCCCGATCTGACGTTCGCCAAAGGTCTGATGCGCGCCTACGCGCGCCTGCTGCAGGTCGATATCGACGCGCTGCTGGCCCGGTTCCATGCCCAGGCCGCGCCGCCGGCGCCCGAGGTGGCGATCCGCCGCCAGGGCAGCCTGAACGCAAGCTTCGACGATCGCCGGCGCTTCCGCAGCAGCGGCGCTTCGGCATCGGGTACCGGCGGGCGCTGGGTCTGGCTCGCGCTGGTCGCGGCCGTGGTCTGCGCCGGCGCGCTGTTCGGCGTCGACCATGTCAAGCAATGGCTCGATGCGCGCGAGCAGCAGTTCACGCAGTCGAGCTCCGAAACCGCGGTCGAGTCCGAATCGGGCACCGTGACCGCGGTGCTGCCGCATGTGATGGGCGGTGCCGCCAGCGAGGCACCGGGCGCCGCGACCGGCACGGAAGGCGCCACCGGCACCGGTACCGGTACTGCCAATGCGTCCGCCACGCTGGCGACCCCGCTGGCCCCGGTGACCGGTCTGTCCGCCACCGCGAACGAGTCGGCGCCGATGGCGGCATCGCCAGCGGCGGCGCCTGTCGCGACCGCCACGCCGGCCGCCGGCGAGCTGCAGCTGCGCTTTAGCGCGCCGACCTGGTATGAGGTCCGCGACGCCAGCGGCAAGGTCGTGCTGGGCGGTACCGCCAAGGCCGGCGACGAGGTCGTCGGTGGTGGCACGGCGCCGTACAAGGTCGTGATCGGCAACGTCAAGGGTGTCGCCGCGATGACCCGCAACGGCGAGCCGGTCGATCTGCAGGCGGCCAACCGCAACAACGTGGCGCGCCTGACGCTGCCCTGATTGATCCGTCGGTCCCGAATCGTTCCCGTTCGTCGACCACACGCCAAAGCAACGAGGTAACCCCATGAACGCACAGGCCTGTCTGCCCGTACTGCCCGGATCGCTGCCGCGCCGCCGCGCTCGGCAGGCGCGCGTGGTCTGGGGCGACAACGTGGTGACGATCGGCGGCGACGCGCCGGTGCGCGTGCAGTCGATGACCAATACCGACACCGTCGATGCGGTCGGCACCGCGATCCAGATCAAGGAACTGGCGCGCGCCGGCTCCGAAATCGTGCGCATCACGGTCAATACGCCAGAAGCCGCCGCGGCGGTGCCGGCGATCCGCGACCAGCTCGACCGCATGGGCGTCGACGTGCCGCTGGTCGGCGACTTCCATTACAACGGACACAAGCTGCTGCAGGACCATCCGGCCTGCGCGCAGGCGCTGTCGAAGTACCGCATCAATCCGGGCAACGTCGGCCAGGGCGCCAAGCGCGACACGCAATTCGCGCAGATGATCGAGATGGCCTGCCGGCACGGCAAGCCGGTGCGCATCGGCGTCAACTGGGGCAGCCTGGATCAGGACCTGCTGGCACGCATCATGGACGAGAACGGCCGGCGCGCCGAACCGTGGCCCGCCCAGAGCGTGATGATCGAGGCGCTGATCACGTCGGCGATCGAGTCCGCGCAGCGCGCCGAGGAAATCGGCCTGCCGGGCGACCAGATCATCCTGTCGTGCAAGGTGTCGCAGGTGCAGGAGCTGATCGCGGTCTACCGCGAACTGGCGCGCCGCTGCGAATATCCGCTGCATCTGGGACTGACCGAGGCCGGCATGGGCAGCAAGGGCATCGTCGCGTCGACCGCGGCGCTGGCGGTGCTGCTGCAGGAAGGCATCGGCGACACGATCCGCATCTCGCTGACGCCCGAGCCCGGGGCGTCGCGCGACAAGGAGGTCCATGTCGCGCAGGAGATCCTGCAGACGATGGGCCTGCGCAATTTCACGCCGATGGTGATCGCGTGCCCGGGATGCGGGCGCACCACCAGCACGGTGTTCCAGGAGCTGGCCGCCAGCATCCAGTCGTACCTGCGCGCGCAGATGCCGGTATGGAAGACCGAGTATCCCGGCGTCGAGGAGATGGATGTGGCCGTGATGGGCTGCATCGTCAACGGTCCGGGCGAGAGCAAGCACGCCAATATCGGCATCTCGCTGCCAGGCTCGGGCGAGTCGCCGGCGGCGCCGGTGTTCGTCGACGGCGTCAAGGTAAGGACTTTGCGCGGCGAGCGGATCGCCGAGGAATTCCAGGCGATGGTCGACGAATACGTGCGGACGCACTACGGCAAGGGGAGCGCGGCGGCCAGTATTGGCCAATGATCGGCCAATGATCGGCCAGTGATCGGCCAGTGATCGGCCACGCGCCCCAGCAACAGAATGACAACCATGAACGCATCCGAGAATCCGGCGCCGGCCAACGGCGGCGCCCAGAACCCAGGCAAGGCCCGCGCGCTGCAGGGTGTCAAGGGCATGAACGACATGCTGCCCGCCGACGCCCCGCTGTGGGAACAGTTCGACCAGGCGGCCCGTGCGATGCTGCGCGCCTACGGCTACCAGCAGATCCGCACGCCGATCGTCGAGCCGACCCAGCTGTTCGTGCGCGGCATCGGCGAGGTCACCGACATCGTCGAGAAGGAAATGTATTCCTTCACCGATTCGCTGAACGGCGAGCAACTGACGCTGCGTCCCGAGGGCACGGCAGCGGTGGTGCGCGCGACCATCGAGCACAACCTGCTGTACGACGGCCCGAAGCGCCTGTGGTACACCGGTCCGATGTTCCGTCACGAGCGTCCGCAGCGCGGCCGCTATCGCCAGTTCCATCAGCTCGGTGCCGAGGCGCTGGGGTTTGCCGGCCCCGATGTCGACGCCGAGATCATCCTGATGTGCCAGCGGCTGTGGGACGACCTGGGCCTGACCGGCGTGCGGCTGGAGATCAATTCGCTGGGCCAGGCCGACGAGCGCGCGGCCCATCGCCAGGAACTGATCCAGTATCTGGAAGGCTTCCAGGACATTCTCGACGAGGACGGCAAGCGCCGCCTGTACACCAACCCGCTGCGCGTGCTCGACACCAAGAACCCCGCGTTGCAGGAGATGGCGGCGAACGCGCCGAAGCTGATCGACTTCCTCGGCGAGGCCTCGCTGGCCCACTTCGAGGGCGTGCAGCGTCTGCTGAAGGCCAACAATATTCCGTTCACGATCAATCCGCGGCTCGTGCGCGGGCTGGACTACTACAACCTGACGGTGTTCGAGTGGATCACCGACAAGCTCGGCGCGCAGGGCACGATCGCCGGCGGCGGCCGCTACGATCCGCTGATCGCGCAGATGGGCGGCAAGCCGGCGCCGGCCTGCGGCTGGGCGATGGGGATCGAGCGGATCATCGAGCTGATGCGCGAGGAAGGCCTGGCGCGCCAGGCCGATGCCTGCGACGTCTATGTCGTGCACCAGGGCGAGGCCGCCGCGCAGCAGGCCATGATCGCCGCCGAGCGCATGCGTGACGCCGGTTTCGACGTGGTCGTGCACGCCACCGCGGACGGCAAGAGCGGCAGCTTCAAGTCGCAGATGAAACGCGCCGACGCGAGCGGGGCTTCGCATGCCGTTATCATTGGCGAGGACGAGCTGGCCGCCGGCGTGGTGCAGGTCAAGGCCCTGCGTGCCGCGGACGGGCAGACCGAGAACAACGGCCAGCAGGCCACGGTGCCCGCCGAGGACCTGGTCGACTATCTGGTCGAATCGATGGTCGCCGGCATGGGCGGCGAGGCCGGCGAAGACCTTCAATGACGCAGGCGCGGCGCTGATGCGCGCGCTTGCCCGACGACAAACCAACGCGGTTGAAACCACGAGATGGCTTACGATCTGGAAGAGCAGGAACAGCTTGAAAACATCAAGGCATGGTGGCGCCAGTACGGCAACTTCCTGACCTGGCTGCTGATCGCCTGCCTGCTGGCCTTCGCGGCCTGGAACGGCTGGAACTGGTGGCAGCGCAAGCAGGCCGGCGAGGCCGCGGTGCTGTACGAACAGGTGCTGAAGGCCGCCGAGGCCCGCGATGTCGAGCGCACCAAGCGCGCGGCCGGCGACCTCGAGGACAAGTACGGCAAGACTGCCTATGGGCAGATGACCGCGCTGGTTGCGGCCAAGGTGCTGTACGAGGCCGGCGATCTGGCCGGCGCCAAGAGCCAGCTGCAATGGGCGGTCGATCACGGTGATGGCGAGTACCAGCACCTGGCGCGCGTCCGGCTGGCCGGCGTGCTGCTCGACGAGAAGGCCTACGACCAGGGGCTGGCGCTGCTGAAGAACGAGCCGCCGAGCCCGTTCGTCGCGCTGTATGCGGACCGCCGCGGCGATCTGCTGGCCGCCCAGGACAAGCGCGACGAGGCGCGCGCGGCCTACCGCCAGGCGCTCGACAAGCTCGGCGTCGACGAGGCCGGCATGCGCCAGATCATCCAGTTCAAGCTGGACGCCCTGGGTACCGCGTAAGCAGG
This sequence comes from Cupriavidus sp. JZ107, assembly GCF_053903255.1. Taxonomy (NCBI): domain Bacteria; kingdom Pseudomonadati; phylum Pseudomonadota; class Betaproteobacteria; order Burkholderiales; family Burkholderiaceae; genus Cupriavidus; species Cupriavidus sp. JZ107. The sequence continues at coordinate 1,296,422 of NZ_CP096481.1, forward strand.
GCCGCCGCCACCGATGCACCGGCCCGGCCGCTGCATCGGCCGTGGTCCATTGCTGACAGAACGCTCCCCATTTCGCTTCCCACCTTTTTTCAGGAACGCAACCAGATGATGTCGATGCCCAACGGCGCTGCCCGGATCTCTCGCCCTGTTCGCTTGACCCAGGCGCTCGTCGTTGCCTGTGCCACCGCCCTGGCTGGCTGCTCGCTGTTCGGCAAGGCCGACAAGAATCCGCCGGCCCAACTGCAGCCGGTCACGCAGACGCTGACGGTCAAGGAAGCCTGGCGCGCCAGCGTCGGCAAGAGCGGCCCGTATTCGCTGCAGCCGGTCGCGGTCGGCGACAAGGTCTATGTGTCGTCGCACGGCGGCGACGTGATGGCGCTGGACGCCACCAGCGGCCGCACGCTGTGGAAGGTCGACACCGACGTCGACCTGACCACCGGTCCCGGCAGCGACGGCAACGTGACCGCGGTGGCGGGCGAGAAGGGCGTGGTGTTCGCCTTCGATGCCAGCGGCAAGCAGCTGTGGAAGAAGCAGATCAATGGCGAGATCCTGTCGTCGCCGCTGGTCGGCCATGACCTGGTAGTCGTGCGCACCACCGATACCCGCGTGCTCGGCCTCGATGCGCAGACCGGCGAGCGGCGCTGGATCTACCAGCGCGCGCAGACGCCGCTGAACCTGCGCGCCGCGATGGGCATGGTGTTCGCCGGCGACGGCATCGTGATGGGCTTCCCCGGCGGCAAGCTGGGCGTGCTGGCCCCGTCCAATGGCGTGCTGCGCTGGGAGAGCACGATCTCGTATCCGAAGGGTGTGTCCGAGATCGAGCGGCTCAACGACGTGACGGGCCTGCCGATGATCAACGGCCGCCAGGTCTGTGCGACGACCTTCCAGGGCCGCATCGCCTGCCTGGAACTGGCCAACGGCCAGCCGCAGTGGGGCAAGGACTTCTCGTCGCCGGTGGGCCCGACCCAGGACGACGTGTCGTTGTTTGCCGCCAACGAGAATTCGGTGGTCTATGCCTTCGACCGCCAGAACGGCAACGAGCGCTGGCGCAACGAGCAGCTGCGCAACCGTCCGCTCGGCATGCCGCTGGCGCTGGGCCGCTCGGTGGTGTTCGGCGACTTCGAGGGCTACCTGCATTTCCTGTCGCGCGAGGACGGCAAGTTCGTCGCGCGCGTGCGAGCCGGCAGCAGCCCGATCACCGCCGCACCGGTGGTGGCCGGCCAGACTCTGGTGGTGCAGAGCCGAGGGGGCGACGTCTACGGCTATATTCCGGATTGAAGCGCTGACCGAAACAGGGGCGGCCGCCACGGCGGGCGTCCTGCCGGCAACCGCGCGCTCACCTGTCGGTGCGCGCGATCGCCGGACCCGACAGCATGGCCGACCCGCCGCAATGGTGGGGTCGGCCGCATGCGTCATGCGGGCCATGGCCCGCGACTTGATTTCACCCGACAGGATTGCCGGCCCGGCGCGTTGCGCCAGGCTGTCGGACCAACCTGATTCTTTGGAGGCATGCCCGGCGCACCGCGCCCGGCGTGGCCCTCCACGATTTGCATGAAACCAGTGATCGCACTCGTCGGCCGCCCCAATGTGGGCAAGTCGACGTTATTCAACCGCCTGACCCGCTCGCGCGACGCGCTGGTCGCGGACCTGCCGGGCCTGACCCGCGACCGCCATTATGGCGAGGGGCGCGGCGCCGACCGTCCGTATATCGTCATCGATACCGGCGGCTTCGAACCGGTTGCCAAGGAAGGCATCGTCGCCGAGATGGCCAAGCAGACCAGGCAGGCCGTGGTCGAGGCCGACGTCGTGATCTTCATCGTCGACGGCCGCCTGGGCCTGGCGCCGCAGGACCTGGTCATCGCCGACTATCTGCGCAAGACCGGCCGCCGCGTGATGCTGGCAGTCAACAAGGCCGAGGGCATGAAGTACACCGCGGTCGCGGCCGACTTCTACGAGCTCGGCATGGGCGACCCCTATGCGATCTCGGCCACCCACGGCGACGGCGTGCGCGAACTGGTCGAGGAGGCGCTGGAGGCCGCAGTCGAGCAGCGTCCCGAGCTGGCCGAGCCCGAGGACCAGAACACGCGCGGCACCAAGATCGCGATCGTGGGCCGCCCCAACGTCGGCAAGTCGACGCTGGTCAATACGCTGATCGGCGAGGAGCGCGTGATCGCGTTCGACATGCCGGGCACCACGCGCGATGCGATCTATGTCGAGTTCGAACGGGGCGGCAAGCCGTACACGCTGATCGACACGGCCGGCCTGCGCAAGCGGGGCAAGGTGTTCGAGGCGATCGAGAAGTTCTCGGTGGTCAAGACGCTGCAGTCGATCGCCGATGCGAATGTGGTGGTGCTGCTGCTGGACGCCCAGCAGGACGTGTCGGAGCAGGACGCCCATATCGCCGGCTTCATCGTCGAGTCGGGACGGGCGCTGGTGGTCGGCGTCAACAAGTGGGACGGGCTGGACGGCCATACCCGCGACCGGATCAAGCACGATCTGCAGCGCAAGCTGCAGTTCCTCGACTTCGCCAACTTCCATTTCATCTCCGCGCGCGAGCGCACCGGCATCGGCCCGCTGCTGCGCTCGGTCGATGAGGCGTACGCCGCGGCGATGCTCAAGATGCCGACGCCGAAGCTGACCCGCGTGCTGCACGACGCGGTGGCCTTCCAGCAGCCGCGCCGCGTCGGCGCGACTCGCCCGAAGATGCGCTACGCGCACCAGGGTGGTTCCAATCCGCCGATCATCGTCGTGCACGGCAACTCGCTGAACGCGGTGCCGGAAACCTATCGGCGTTTTCTGGAAGGGCGTTTCCGTGCGGCCTTCAATCTGAAGGGAACACCGCTTCGAATCGAATTTCGTACGAACAAAAACCCGTACGCGGACTCGAAGGATTGAGTCGGAAAAGGCGGCCAGATGGGGGCGCCGCAGCCCCGTCTGTGGCGCCGAAGTTTCGTTTGCGTTCGTTTGGAACTGCGGCTAAATTCACACTAGCGGGAGCCCCCGCTGGTTGATGCCGGCCTGGTACCGTTTTGACTTTTTTTGACGCGATCTTGCGTCGTCCGACTTGAAACCGGGGATATCGATCCCCATCATTGATCACTAAATCTATAAATTTGGAGTGTGCCATGAGCAACAAAGGGCAATTGCTACAAGACCCGTTCCTGAACGCGCTGCGCAAGGAGCACGTGCCGGTTTCCATCTACCTCGTCAATGGCATCAAGCTGCAAGGTAATATCGAATCGTTCGACCAATACGTCGTCCTGCTGCGTAACACAGTGACGCAGATGGTCTACAAGCATGCAATTTCCACTGTCGTTCCCGCGCGCGCGGTCAATTTCCGCGTCGACGACTCCGCGGAAGGCTGATTCCGACGCCGCACGTATTTCCCGCCGCGCGCACGCGCGGCAATCACGCTCCGACGCCGCGCCAGCGCCATCCGGTGCTGGCGCGGCATCGTTCTTTGTATCGTCGCGTTTTGCGGAGCGCGCCTTCCTGTTCCTGATCCCCGTTTTTTCCCGCGCCGCTGTGCGCCCCGAGCTTGCAACCTAGAGCCACTTCCCCCTCCGAACCCACCCGCGCCATTCTCGTCGGCGTCGATTTCGGCAAGCACGATTTCGAAGAGAGCCTGAGCGAACTGGCGTTGCTGACGTCCACCGCCGGTTCCACGCCGGTGCACACCCTGACCGGCAAGCGTTCGCGTCCGGACCCGGCGCTGTTCATCGGCTCGGGCAAGGCCGAGGAACTGAAGGAAGCGGCCGACGCGCTCGACGCCGACGTGGTGGTGTTCAACCACGCGTTGAGCCCCGCGCAGCAGCGCAATCTCGAACGCTTTCTGAACCGGCACGTGATCGACCGCACGGGCCTGATCCTCGATATCTTCGGCCAGCGCGCGCAGAGCCATGTCGGCAAGGTGCAGGTCGAACTGGCCCAGGTGCAATACCGCGCCTCGCGGCTGGTTCGCGCCTGGAGCCACCTGGAGCGGCAGAAGGGCGGTATCGGCATGCGCGGCGGCCCCGGCGAGCGCCAGCTCGAACTGGACCGCCGCATGCTGGACGACCGCGCCAAGCGGCTCAAGACGGATCTGTCGCGGCTGCAGCGCCAGCACAGCACGCAGCGCCGTGCCCGCGCGCGCAACGAGACGCTGAGCATTTCGCTGGTCGGCTATACCAACGCGGGCAAGTCGACGCTGTTCAACGCGCTGACCAAGGCGCGCGCCTATGCGGCCAACCAGCTGTTCGCGACGCTCGATACGACCTCGCGCCGTCTCTATCTGGATGGCCTGGGCAATGTGGTGCTGTCCGATACGGTCGGCTTCATCCGCGACCTGCCCACGCAACTGGTGGCGGCGTTCCGCGCCACGCTGGAAGAGACCGTGCATGCCGATCTGCTGCTGCATGTGGTCGATGCCGCCAGTCCGGTGCGCCACGAGCAGATCGAACAGGTCAATCGCGTGCTCGCCGAGATCGACGCGGCCGACATTCCGCAGATCGTCGTGATGAACAAGATCGACGCGGCGCCCGAATTGCTCGAGCACGGTCCCCGCATCGAACGCAACGAGGACGGCGTGCCGGTGCGCGTCTACATCAGCGCGCGCGACGGCATCGGACTGGACGGCCTGCGCGATGCGATCGTCGATGTCGCGCGCTGGCTGGCCGAGCGGCCGGCCGCGCCGGACCCCGCCGACCCGCGGCTGCAGGACCTGCACGAACGCCGCCAGTGGGAGGGCGATGGTGCCGATGGGGTCGATGGTGCCGATGGGGCCGATGGCGCCGATGGCGCCGGGTTTGCCGATTCCGGCGCCGATGTCCGGCCGGATGCGCAAGACGCCAATCCGCATTCGGAGCCCGATCTGGACCCCGATCTAGACCCTGATTCGGACCGCAGTCCGGACCCCGGTTTGGACCCCCAGGCACGGGCCAATCGTCGTCTTCCCGATCGCGACGCCGACTGATGCGGGCGGCGCCATGCGCCGCCTTCGGCATCAAATGAGCAAAAGTGGCGTCGATGGCTGCTAGAATCCCCTCGTTACAACTTTCCCGGAACCGTGCCCTACATGCCCCAGTTCTCCCGGACCTCTGATACAAGCCTTGCCCGAGGCGCCTGTCGGCCGAGCAGCTGGCAGCGTCTGCGCGCGATCCTGTCGCTGAACGATCCCCGCTGGGGCCGTGGCGACAAGGACGACGAGGACAAGGATGGGCGCGACGGCGGACGCGACAACGGCCGTCAGAACCAGCGCCCGCAGGACGGTCCGCCGGACCTGGACGAGCTGTGGCGCGACTTCAATCGCCGCCTGAACAGCCTGCTGGGCCGCAAGGACAACGGCGGCGGCAACAACAACCAGAACTTCGGCGGCGGCACGCGTACGCCGGGCAAGGGATCGGGCATCGGTGCCGGCGTCATCGCGGTCGCGGTGATCGCGATCTGGCTGGCCAGCGGCTTCTTCATGGTGCAGGAAGGCCAGACCGCGGTGGTGCTGCAGTTCGGCAAGTTCAAATACACCACCGGCCCCGGCATCAACTGGCGCATGCCGTGGCCGATCCAGTCGGCCGAGATCGTCAACCTGTCGGCCGTGCGCTCGGTCGAGGTCGGCCGTTCGACCTCGATCAAGGACAGCAATCTGAAGGACTCGTCGATGCTGACGCAGGACGAGAACATCATCGACGTCCGCTTCACGGTGCAGTACGACATCCAGGACGCGACCGAATTCCTGTTCTTCAACAAGACCGACCGCGGCGGCGACGAGGAACTGGTGACGCAGGCCGCCGAGACCTCGGTGCGCGAGATCGTCGGCCGCAACAAGATGGATTCGGTGCTGTACGAGAACCGCGAGCAGATCGCCCAGGGCCTGGCCAAGTCGATCCAGGCGATCCTGTCGGCCTACAAGACCGGCATCCGCGTGATCTCGGTGAACGTGCAGAGCGTGCAGCCGCCCGAGCAGGTGCAGGCCGCCTTCGACGACGTCAACAAGGCCAGCCAGGACCGCGAGCGCGCGATCAGCGAAGGCCAGGCCTACGCCAACGACGTGATTCCGCGCGCCCAGGGTACCGCCGCGCGCCTGGCCGAGGAGGCGCAGGCCTACAAGGCCCGCGTGATCGCGCAGGCCGAGGGCGATGCCTCGCGCTTCCGCCAGGTGCAGAACGAGTACGCCAAGGCGCCCCAGGTCACGCGCGACCGCATCTATCTGGAAACGATGCAGCAGATCTACGCCAATACCAGCAAGGTGCTGGTCGATACGAAACAGGGCAACAATCTCCTCTACCTGCCGCTGGACAAGCTGATGGCGCAGTCGCAGGGCGATTCCCGCGGGATGGCGGGCGCGGTGCCGCCGCCGGCCACGCCGGCACCGGTGCCGGACGCCAGCGCCGACACGCGTTCGCGCGAAGCGCTGCGCAATCGCGATCGCGATTCCCGTTGAGGAGAGAACCGAGATGAACCGACTGATTTCCTATGCCATCGGCCTCTTCATCGTGTTGGCGATTGCCTCCTCGATGGTGTTCGTGGTCGACCAGCGGCAGTACGCCGTGGTGTTCGCCTTCGGCGAGATCAAGCAGGTGGTGCGCGACCCCGGCCTGCATTTCAAGCTGCCGCCGCCGCTGCAGAACGTGGTCTTCATGGACCGCCGCCTGCAGACGATCGACGTGGCCGCCGGCGAGCGCTTCCTGACCGCCGAGAAGAAGAGCATGATGGTGGACTGGTTCGTCAAATGGCGAATCACCGATCCGCGCAAGTTCTTCGTCGCCTTCGGCGGCAACCTGCGCGGCGCGCAGGACCGCATGACGCAGCGGATCGATGCCGCGGCGCGCGAGGAGTTCGGGCGCCGCACCGTGGCCGAGGTGGTCGCCGGCGAGCGCGACAAGGTCATGCAGAACATCCGCAACAGCATGACCGAGTACGGCCAGTCGGTCGGCGTCGAGATTCTCGACGTGCGCCTCAAGCGCGTCGACCTGCTGCCGGCGATCAGCGAATCGGTCTACCGCCGGATGGAAGCCGAGCGCAAGCGCGTCGCCAACGAGCTGCGCTCGACCGGCGCGGCCGAGGGCGAGAAGATCCGCGCCGACGCCGACCGCCAGCGCGAGGTGGTGCTGGCCGAGGCCTATCGCGAAGCGCAGAAGATCAAGGGCGAGGGCGATGCCCGCGCCTCGCAGATCTACGCCGACGCGTTCGGACGCGATCCGCAGTTCGCGCAGTTCTGGCGCAGCATGGAAGCCTATCGCAACACCTTCCGCGACAAGCGCGACGTGCTGGTGCTGGAGCCGGACTCCGAGTTCTTCCGCTACATGCGCTCGTCGGGCGGCGCGCAGACGGCGACCCGCCGCTAGCGAGCGTGCCGGCCTCCGCAGTGCGACAGCCCGGTCTTCGGTGAGTGCGTCAATGCGGTAGTCCGCTGTGCCCGAACCCCGGCTTGCCGGGGTTTTGTTCGCTCGCAGGACGGTGCGCCATCGGCGCCGTCCGCTGACCGATGCCCCTTTTGTGCGAGCCGCCCGCGCCCGGCCCGCGATCCACACGAATCTGAGAAGCACCATGTCCAACCACTGGCTCCTGCCCGAGAACATCGCCGACGTGCTGCCGTCGGAGGCCCGCAAGATCGAGGAGCTGCGCCGCCGCATGCTCGATCTGTTCCGCACCTACGGCTACGAGCTGGTGATGCCGCCGCTGCTGGAATACATCGAGTCGCTGCTGACCGGCACCGGCCACGACCTGGACCTGCGTACCTTCAAGCTGGTCGACCAGCTGTCGGGCCGCACCATGGGCCTGCGCGCCGATATCACGCCGCAGGTCGCCCGCATCGACGCGCACCTGCTGAACCGTCCCGGCGTGACGCGGCTGTGCTACGCCGGCAACGTGCTGCACGCGCGCCCGGCGGGCTTTCACGCGACGCGCGAGCCGATCCAGGTCGGCGCCGAGATCTACGGCCATGCCGGTCTCGAGGCCGACGTCGAGATCCAGAACCTGATGCTGGCCGCGCTGCAGTCGGCTGGCCTGGGCGAGGTGCGGCTGGACCTGTGCCACGCGGGCATCGTCGCGGCGCTGCTCGACGGCCTGCCGCCGGCGCGCAGCAACGAGCAGGCACTGTTCGATGCGCTCGAGAACAAGGATGTGCCGGGCCTGCGCGAGCTGACCACCGGATTCCCGCAGGTCGAGCGCGACGCGCTGCTGGCGCTGCCGACGCTGTACGGCGGCCCCGAGGTGATCGAGCGGGCCCGCGCGGTGCTGCCGGCCAGCCCGGCCATCGGCCGCGCGCTGGACGAGCTGGCCTTCCTGGCCGGCGAGGTGCGCGGCGCCACGGTCAACATCGACCTTGCCGATCTGCGCGGTTACCACTATCACAGTGGAGTCATGTTCGCCGCCTACGTGGCGGGCCTGCCCAACCACGTTGCCCGCGGCGGCCGCTACGACAAGGTGGGCGAGGCCTTCGGCCGCGCGCGTCCGGCCACCGGCTTTTCGCTGGACCTGCGAGAGGTGGCGGCGCTGTCGCCGGTCGAGGTGCGCGCACTGGCCATCTTCGCGCCGTGGGACGCCGATCCCGCGCTGCGCACCGCGATCGCGGCGCTGCGCGAGGGCGGCGAGATCGTGATCCAGTCGTTGCCGGGCCACACGCACGAGCTCGACGAGTTCAATTGCGACCGCCAGCTGGTGCGCGACGGTAGCCGCTGGGTGGTGGTGCCGCGCTGAGCGCCGGTTCGCCCGACTGAGCGGTTCTCCCCGCAAAATCGGGGATCGGCCCGCAACAAGAGTAGAATACGTTTTTAACCTTCTGACCAGTTCAACATGTCCGCTTCAGCAGTAAGCCAGGGACGCAACGTCGTCGTGATCGGCACCCAGTGGGGTGACGAAGGCAAAGGAAAAATCGTCGATTGGCTTACCGATCATGCAAAGGGCGTGGTGCGGTTCCAGGGTGGCCACAATGCCGGCCACACGCTGATCATCGGCGGCAAGAAAACGATCCTGCGACTGATCCCGTCGGGGATCATGCGCGAAGGCACCGTCTGCTATATCGGCAACGGCGTGGTGCTGTCGCCCGAGGCGCTGTTCCGCGAGATCGAGGAACTGGAAGCGGCCGGCCTGCAGGTGCAGAACCGCCTGCGCATTTCCGAAGCGGCCACGCTGATCCTGCCGTACCACGTGGCGATCGACAAGGCGCGCGAGCTGCGCCGTGGCGCCGGCAAGATCGGCACCACCGGCCGTGGCATCGGCCCGGCCTATGAGGACAAGGTGGCCCGCCGCGCGCTGCGCGTGCAGGACCTGTTCGATCCGCAGCAATTCGCCGAACGCCTGCGCGAGAACCTGGACTTCCACAACTTCATGCTGACCCAGTACCTGGGCGCCGAGGCGGTGGACTTCCAGCAGACGCTGGACGAGGCGCTGGCCTATGCGCCGCGCCTGGCGCCGATGGTCGCCGACGTGTCGGCCGAGCTGTACGCGGTCAACGCCGCCGGCCAGAACCTGATGTTCGAGGGCGCGCAGGGCACGCTGCTCGACGTCGATCACGGCACCTATCCGTTCGTGACCTCGAGCAACTGCGTGGCGGGCGCCGCCACCGCGGGCGCCGGCGTCGGTCCGGGCCGGCTGCACTACATCCTGGGCATCACCAAGGCCTATTGCACCCGCGTCGGTGCGGGCCCGTTCCCGAGCGAGCTGTACGACAACGACAATCCGCGCCGCCAGGATCCGGTCGGCGTGCGCCTGGCCAATGTCGGCAAGGAATTCGGCTCGGTCACCGGCCGCCCGCGCCGCACCGGCTGGCTCGATGCCGCCGCGCTGAAGCGCTCGGTGCAGATCAACGGTGTGTCGGGCCTGTGCATGACCAAGCTGGACGTGCTCGACGGTCTCGATACGATCCGCCTGTGCGTCGGCTACACGCTGGACGGCAAGCAGATCGACATGCTGCCGCGCGGCTCGGACGCCGTGGCGCGCTGCGAGCCGATCTACGAGGACTTCGCCGGCTGGAACGAATCGACGTTCGGCATCAAGAGCTGGGACGCGCTGCCCGAGGCCGCGCGCCAGTACCTGAAGCGCATCGAGGAAGTGGTCGGCATCCCGATCGACATGATCTCGACCGGTCCGGACCGCGACGAAACCATTCTGCTGCGCCATCCGTATCTGGTCTGATTCGGTGATCTGATCCGGCGCGAGCCGCGGGCAAACCGCGGCCTTCGATGGAATGACGGCCCGCGCAAGCGGGCCTTACTGTATCCCGCGCACGGGAACCCCCTATTACAAAGCAGCGACGAAGAGCAAGCGATGACCCTGCCCCAGAACGATGACGAGAACCTGTGGATCTCGTGGGACGAATACCACCGGCTGATTGCCCGCCTGTCACTGAACGTGCACGAGTCGGGCTGGCGTTTCGACAAGATCCTGTGCCTGGCGCGCGGCGGCCTGCGCGTCGGCGACCAGATGTCGCGCATCTTCGACGTGCCGCTGGCGATCCTGGCCACCAGCAGCTACCGCGAGGCGGCCGGCACGGTGCAGGGCGATCTCGATATCGCGCAGTACATCACGATGACGCGCGGCGAGCTCAGCGGGCGCATCCTGCTGGTCGATGATCTGGTCGACTCGGGCGTGACGCTGGAGCGCGTCGGCCGCCATCTGCAGGAGCGCTATCCCGCGGTGACCGAAGTTCGTTCGGCGGTGCTGTGGTACAAGGCGTGCTCGAAGGTCAAGCCCGACTATCACGTCAGCTTCCTGCCGACCAATCCGTGGATCCATCAGCCGTTCGAGGAATACGACACGCTGCGACCGCACAACCTGGCCGCCTGGCTCAAGCGCGGCAAGCGGGCAGAGGGCGAGGGCGGTCAGGGCTGAATTTTTTGACCGGTTCAGACCACCCCCTCTCCCCAACCCTCTCCCCCCGAGGGGAGAGGGAGAACCCAATCGGCGCGAATCGACGCTTGTCGGTTTTCTTTCCCCTGAGGGAAGAGGCGAACCCAATTGGTTTTCTACCCCTCCCGCTTGCCGGAGAGGGGCCGGGGAGAGGGCAGCGCACCTGTTGCGTTTCTCTTCAATACCCCACCGTAAACCGCTCGCGCGAATGCGCGTGCCGCTCCAGCTCGTCGACCAGCGCGACGGCGAAGTCCTCCATCGAGATCCAGCTCTTGCCGTCGGCATCGCTCAGCAGCTCGTCCTTGCCGACGCGATAGCTGCCGGTGCGCTGGCCTGGCTCCAGCAGCGCGGACGGTGACAGGAAGACCCAGTCCAGCTCGTTTTCTCCCCGCAGCGCATTCAGGAAGTCGCGGCCGGCCAGCGCCTCGTCCTTGTAGGCCGCCGGAAATTCAGGCGTGTCGACCAGCTGCACGCCGGGTGCGACATACAGACTGCCGGCACCGCCGACCACCGCCACGCGCTTGACGCCGGCCTGGCGGGCCAGTTGCAGCAGCGGCTCGGGCCCCGCCTGCGCGAAGCGCACCGCGCTGACCAGCGCATCGTGACCGGCCAGGGCCGGCGCCAGCTTTGCGGTATTGGCCGGATCGGCGATATCCGCGTCCAGCCGTTTCAGGCCCGGACGATCCGCCAGCGTGCCGGCGTGGCGAGCGATGGCGGTCACGGTATGGCCGCGGCGTAGCGCTTCGTCGGCGATGCGGCTGCCGACGCGTCCGGTGGCACCGAGGATGGCGATTTGCATGATGGAACTCCTTCACAGGTTGGCTTCGCGAGGAAGCAAAGAGAGATTCGTATATGAAACTACTTTGGTTACATATGCGGACAAAAAATATGCGGACAAAAAAATCAGCGCCGCCGCGCCCGGGCCGATCGCTCGACGTCGGCCAGCATGCCGGCGATCGTCGTCTGCGCCAGGTTCTCCTCCATCGCGGCCTGCGCCCGGTCGGTGATGCGGGTCAGCGCGCCGGTGATCTCGCGCCCGACCATGCAGGCCGGATTCGGTGCGCCGGCATGCAGCCCGATCACGCTGTCCGACTCCACCGCGCGGAACACATCGCGCAGCGTGATCGTGTTCGCGGCCCGTGCCAGCGAGGCGCCGCCCGCCGCGCCCATCGCGGTGCAGACCAGTCCCGCCTGCGCCAGCACGCCGATCAGACGGCGAATCAGCGCGGGATTGGTGCCGACGCTGCCGGCGATCAGCGACGAAGGCAGCGGCTCGTCGGCGCTGGCCAGCAGGGTCAGGATATGGACGGCAACGGCGAATCGGCTGCTGGTGGACATGGCGGAGAACGAACAAGTGAAACCATCGTAGTTACATATAATCCGACTGTCAACCGCGGCGGAAAACGATGGAGGGAAGGGCGCCGGGCGATCGGCGGGCGATCGGCGGGCGATCGGCGGGCAAGCGGCCGGCAAGCGATGCAGACACGAACTCGACAGAATGCCGGAAGCGCCACTGAAGCTGATACACTGCGCGTTGATGCCGAGGCGCGGCGATGACGGTCGTGCCCGGCGCAAGGGGCGGCGCAGTCGCGCGTCGGTTCGGCCGGTTGGTTTGGTCGGTTCGAGCGGTTGCCAGCGCGCCGCAAGCAGTGAAAGATGGTCGTCGGCCGCGCAAGGTCGGCACATGGTCGGAATTCGTCGGGACGCGATCCCGGGGATCCGGGGCAACCGGCGCTCGCGGCGCCGAACTGGAGCGCCAATGGCCCGATCAAAGCAGAACGCGCAAGCGATCCGGATGGAAACGCAGATGCACGCGGGAAAGAAAAAACCCGCAGCGCCGGAAAGCGATGCGGGTTTTTTGATCTGGTGCCCAGGAGAGGACTCGAACCTCCACAGTGTTGCCACCGCTAGGACCTGAACCTAGTGCGTCTACCAATTCCGCCACCTGGGCAGGTGTCGAAACAACCGAAGCGCTCATTATAGCGACGACAATCGATTTGTCAAATCCTCTTTAGAAGAAATTGAATCAGAACAACTATCCGATCCCGAGTCGGGAAGAAATCCTCGGCGTCCTGCGTACCTCCGGTTCGCCACTGTCGGCCGGCGACATCGCCAAGGCCCTCGCCGTCACGCGCAAGGAGCATGACGGCTTCCAGAAAAGGCTGGCCGCGATGGAACGCGACGGCCAGATCGAATTGAACCGCAAGGGCCGCTACGAGCTCGCCCATCAGCCCAATTTCGTGGTCGGCCGCGTGCAGGGCCACCGTGACGGCTTCGGCTTCCTGATCCGCGACGACGGCGAGGACGATATCTTCCTGCCCGAGCGCGAGCTGCAGAAGGCGATGCACAACGACCGTGCGCAGGTGCGCGTGATCGGCTACGACCGCCGCGGCCGTCCCGAAGGGCAGATCGTCGAGATCGTCGAGCGGGCCAACCGTTTCGTGATCGGCCGCCTGCTCAGCGAGGGCGGCGTGCTGGTGGTGGCGCCCGAGGACAAGCGCATCAGCCAGGACATCCTGATCCCGCCGCGGGCGCAGGGCAAGGCCAAGGTCGGCCAGGTCGTCAGCGTCGAGATCGTCGAATATCCGGACCGCTATGTGCAGCCGGTCGGCCGCGTGGTCGAGGTGCTGGGCGAGATCGACGACCCCGGCATGGAGATCGAGATCGCGGTGCGCAAGTACGGCGTGCCGCATACGTTCTCGCCGGGCGCGCAGAGCGAGGCCGCCGCGCTGCCCGACGAGGTGCGCGAGGCCGACCTGGACCACCGCATCGACCTGCGCGACGTGCCGCTGGTGACGATCGATGGCGAGGACGCGCGCGACTTCGACGACGCGGTCTATTGCGAGCCGGTCAAGATCGGCCGCGCCAAGGGCTGGCGCCTGATCGTCGCGATCGCCGACGTCTCGCACTACGTGCGTCCCGGCACGCCGCTGGACGCCGACGCGCTCGACCGCGCGACCTCGGTCTACTTCCCGCGCCGCGTGATTCCGATGCTGCCGGAGAAGCTGTCGAACGGCCTGTGCTCGCTGAACCCGCTGGTCGACCGGCTGTGCATGGTCTGCGATGCGGTGATCACCGCCAAGGGCGAACTGAAGGCCTACCAGTTCTATCCCGCCGTGATGCATTCGGCCGCGCGCCTGACCTACAACGAGGTCTGGGCGGTGCTGTCCAACACCAAGGGTCCGGAGGCCCACAAGCGTGCCGAGCTGGTGCCGCATCTGCAGAACCTGTACGAGCTGTACCAGGTCCTGCTGAAGGCGCGCCGCGAGCGCGGGGCGATCGACTTCGACACCACCGAGACCTATATCGTCTGCAATGCGCAGGGCAAGATCGAACAGATCCTGCCGCGCACGCGCAACGACGCGCATCGGCTGATCGAGGAATGCATGCTGACCGCCAACGTCTGCGCGGCCGACTTCCTCGAACGCTTCAAGCATCCGGCGCTGTACCGGATCCACGCCGGCCCCAGCGAGGAAAAGCTGAAGGCGCTGCGCGAGTTCCTGAAGACCTCGGGCCTGTCGCTGGGCGGCGGCGACAAGCCGCAGGCCTCCGACTACGCCGAGGTCATGGACAAGATCAAGGCGCGTCCCGATGCGCCGATGCTGCAGACCATGCTGCTGCGCTCGATGCAGCAGGCGGTCTACAGCCCGGACAACATCGGCCACTTCGGCCTGGCCTACGAGGCCTACGCCCACTTCACCAGCCCGATCCGGCGCTATCCGGATCTGCTGGTGCACCGGGCGATCAAGGCGGTGCTGGCGCACACCAAGTACCAGCCGGCCTTCGCCCCGGGCACCGCGCTCAATACCGCAATCTCGCCGAAGGCCCGCCGCATGCAGGCCAAGGACGAGGCCGCGCGCGCCGAGAAGATGGCCGGCCGCGCGCGCCGCAACGAAGCGGTGTGGGACGAGCTCGGGCTGCATTGCTCGGCCAACGAGCGCCGCGCCGACGAGGCCTCGCGCGACGTCGAGGCCTGGCTCAAGTGCTACTTCATGCGCGACAAGCTCGGCAACGAGTTTGCCGGCACGGTCAGCGCGGTGACCTCGTTCGGCATCTTCGTGCAGCTCGACGAGCTGTATGTCGAAGGGCTGGTCCACGTGACCGAGCTGGGCAGCGATTACTTCGAGTACGACGAGGCGCGCAACGAGCTGCGCGGCCAGCGCACCGGCATCCGCTACCGGCTGACCGATCGCGTGCGCGTGCAGGTCTCGCGCGTCGACCTCGACGCCCGCAAGATCGATTTCCGCCTGGTGCAGGAGCCGTCGGCCAAGAGCCTGCGCGCGCGTCCGACCACCGAGCCGGCGCCGCATGTGCCCGCCGCGCATGCGCTGCCCGCGCGCAAGAAGGGCCGCCAGCTGGCGGCGCTGCTGGGCGGCACCTCCAAGCCCGAGGAGTCGTTCGACGAAACGCTCGATCGCGTGTTCGAGGAGCAACCGGTGTTCGAGGCGGTGATCACGCCGATCAAGGGCAGGCCCGAGGGCGGTACCGCCGGTGGTACCGGCAAGCCGTCCAGGCGCGCGGCCAAGCCCAAGCCGGCCGGCGCGGTGGCCAGGACGGCGGGCAAGGAAAGCGGCAGGGCGGGCGGCAGGGCGGGCGACAAGACCGCGGCAAAGTCGACCGCCAAGCGGGCCGGCAAGGCCGCCGGCAAGACGGCACGCAAGACCGCGTCGAAGAAGTCCACGCGGACGCGGTGAGCCACGCGGGCGGTGGCGGATTGACCGCCGCTGCCCTCTCCCCCGGGCCCCTCTCCCGCAAGCGGGAGAGGGGAGCAATACGGAAGCAAGACGGCGCGCCATCCGCGAGTGCGCCTCGTGCGAACGCCGCGATTTCCATAAGCCGCGCCCCCCGCAAGGCGCCGCCGTATGCAGACCTCACTCTCCTCTCCCGCAAGCGGGAGCGGAAAGCAAGGCGGTCCCCCTCCGACTGCCGCTCATGCGGATGCCGTGAGCGTTTCCATCGGATGGAGCCCCGCATCGCGCCGCCGCATGCAGACCTCACTCCCCTCTCCCGCAAGCGGGAGAGGGGTGGGGAGAAGGGTGGGGGGAGGGCAAGCTCGGACGGGTACAATCCCGCCCATGGCCAAACAAAAACTTCTGATCGGCTTTCACGCCGTCACCGCGCGCCTGCGCCAGGACGCGGCCGGCGTTACCGACGTCTATATCGAGTCCAACCGGCGCGATCGCCGCATGCAGGACTTCATCCGCCTCGCCGAGGGACTCGGCGTGCGTCTCCATCCGGTCGATGCCGAACGCCTGCGCGGCATGGCGGGCACCGACCGCCACCAGGGCGTGGTCGCCCGCGCCGAGGACGTGTCGCTGGCGCTCAATCTCGACGAACTGCTCGACGGCATCGAAGGCACGCCGCTGCTGCTGGTGCTCGACGGCGTCACCGATCCGCACAATCTCGGTGCCTGCCTGCGCGTGGCCGACGGCGCCGGCGCCCATGCGGTGATCGCGCCCAAGGACCGCAGCGTCGGCCTGAACGCGACGGTGGCCAAGGTGGCCAGCGGCGCGGCCGAGACCGTGCCCTATATCACCGTGACCAATCTGGCGCGCACGCTGCGCGAACTGCAGGAGCGCGGCATCTGGGTCATCGGCACCGCCGACGGCGCCGAGCGCACTGTCTACGACATCGACCTGAAGGGCCCGACCGCGCTGGTGATGGGCGCCGAAGGCGAGGGCATGCGCCGCCTGACCCGCGAGACCTGCGACGAGCTGGTGTCGATCCCGATGGCCGGCGGCGTCGAGAGCCTGAACGTGTCGGTCGCCAGCGGCGTCTGCCTCTATGAAGCGGTGCGCCAGCGCCGCGCCGTGGCGCGTTGAGCGGACGGTTCAATGAAGGGGGCGCGATGCTGATCGATGCCGCCGACCTGGCCGACGCGCGGCGGCGCATCGCCGCCGCCAACGACATCCTGGTGCTGACCGGGGCCGGCATCTCGGCCGAGTCGGGCGTGCCGACCTTCCGCGATGCGCTGACGGGCCTGTGGGCCCGTTTCGATCCCGAGGAACTGGCCACCGAGGAGGCCTACCGCCGCCAGCCCGGCCTGGTCTGGGACTGGTATCAGCATCGCCGCGCGCTGGTTGCGGCGGCGCAGCCCAATCCCGCGCATCATGCGATCGTCGCTTTGGCCGCGCAGAAGAAGGTGACGCTGGTCACGCAGAACGTCGACGGCCTGCACCAGCGCGCCGGCAGCCCCGACGTGATCGAGCTGCACGGCAACCTGTTCGCCAACAAATGGCTGGACGGCTGCGGCCGCTGCGAGGCCGCGCCGGACGACGGCCGCAGCCCGCCGCGCTGCATCCATTGCGGCGCGCCGATGCGGCCCGGCGTGGTGTGGTTCGGCGAGGACCTGCCGCGCGTGGCGCGCTACCGCGCCGAGCATGCGGCGCAGACCTGCGACCTGTGCCTGGTGGTCGGCACCTCGGGCATGGTCTATCCCGCGGCCGGTCTGCCGGGCCTGGCCAAGGACCATGGCGCCGGCGTGATCGTCGTCAATCCGCAGCCGTCGGCGCTCGACGCGACCGCCGACCTGGTGCTGGCGGCACCGGCCGGCCAATGCCTGCCGATGCTGTGGGACGGGGCGAGCGCCTGACGCAAGGCCCGGCAGGCCTGCGGAGCCGCGCCCGCGCCCGTCTTCAGGAGAACGTCTCGGCGATCAGCCGTTCCAGCTTGATCGCATCCGCCGCGAACGCGCGGATGCCCTCGGCCAGCTTCTCGGTGGCCATCGCGTCCTCGTTCAGCTGCCAGCGGAAGGCCGGCTCTTCGCAATGGACGCGCGCGATATGGCCGGCCTGCGCATCGTCGACCGACAGCTTGCGCTCGACCGGCGCGGTGCTGGCCGCCAACTGCTCCAGCAGCTCGGGGCTGATCGTCAGCAGATCGCAGCCGGCCAGCGACAGGATCTGGTCGGTATTGCGGAAGCTCGCGCCCATCACCTCGGTCTTGTAGCCGAAACGCTTGTAGTAGTCGTAGATCTGCCGCACCGAATGCACGCCCGGATCGGCGTCGCCGCTGTTGGCGTCGGGATTCCACTTGTCGCCGGCCTGCTTGCGGTACCAGTCGAGGATGCGGCCGACGAACGGCGAGATCAGCTGGGCGCCGGCCTCGGCGCAGGCGACTGCCTGTACCAGCGAGAACAGCAGCGTCATGTTGCAGCGGATTCCCTCGCGCTGCAGCACCTCGGCGGCGCGGATGCCTTCCCAGGTCGAGGCGATCTTGATCAGCACGCGCTCGCGCGGCACGCCGGCGCGTTCGTACAGCGCGATCAGGTGGCGTGCCTTGTCGACGGTCGCGGCGGTATCGAAGGACAGCCGCGCATCGACCTCGGTCGACACCCGGCCCGGCACGATCTTCAGGATCTCGCCGCCGAAGGCGATCAGCAGCGCGTCCATCACGGCATCGACGCCGGCGTCGTGATGATCGCGCACGGCCTTCTCGAGCAGCGGCCGGTATTCGGGCTTCTGCACGGCCTTCAGGATCAGCGACGGATTGGTGGTGGCGTCCTGCGGCGTGTACTGCTTCATCGCCTGGAAGTCGCCGGTATCGGCCACCACGGTGGTGAACTGCTTCAGTTGCGCTAGCTGGTTCATGATGATTGCGTCGGACGGGAAAGGAATCGGAACGGGGCTGCCGCAGCGGGGCTGCATCGGTGCCGCATCGGTGCCGCATCGGTTCATTGTACCGGCCCATTGTGGGACCCCTGGCGGCCCGGGCGCAATCCGTTACACTACGCGGTTTCCGCAACCGACTTTTCCGGCGCCGCACCGTACCGCACCCGTTCGCGGCGGCGCCGAAGGCAGCAGGCAATGACTCAGGATGAACTGAAGGCGCAGGTGGCGCAGGCCGCCGCGGACTATGTCGAGAAGGAAGTCCCGGAAGGGGCGGTGCTCGGTGTCGGCACCGGTTCGACCGCCAACCTGTTCATCGATGCGGTGGCGCGCTTCAAGGACCGCTTCGCCGGCGCGGTATCGAGCTCCGAGGCTTCGACGCGCCGCCTGCAGCAGCACGGCTTCAAGGTGCTGGACCTGAACGAGGTCGACGAGATTCCGGTCTATGTCGACGGCGCCGACGAGATCGACGCCAGCGGCGCGATGATCAAGGGCGGCGGCGGCGCGCTGACGCGCGAGAAGATCGTTGCCTCGGTGGCACGCACCTTCGTCTGCATCGCCGACGCCAGCAAGCTGGTCGGCGTGATGGGCCAGTTCCCGCTGCCGGTCGAGGTGATCCCGATGGCGCGCGCCGCGGTGGCGCGCCAGCTGGCGGCGCTGGGCGGCCAGCCGCGCCTGCGCATGACCAGGGAAGGCGGCATCTACAAGACCGACAACGGCAATGTGATCCTGGACGTCAGCGGCCTGGCCATCGGCGATCCGAAGGGCATGGAGCAGGCGATCAACCAGCTGCCCGGCGTGGTGACCGTGGGGCTGTTCGCGCTGCGCGGCGCCGACGTGCTGCTGCTGGGCACGGCCGACGGGGTACGGCGCACGGATTTCTGAGCCGATTCGTCAGCCCGCATAAACGACAAAGGCGCCAGGAAACCTGGCGCCTTTTTCTTTTCCCCTCTCCCGCTCGCGGGAGAGCGGCAGGGGAGAGGGCATTAGGCGGTCGTTATGCCGCAGCGGCTCGAAACCACCCCCTCGCCCCGACCCTCTCGCCCTGGGGGGGAGGGAGAACACCTACGGGATGTCGACGGCTGCAGCGGACTCAAGCCTGCGGCGGCACATACCCCGCCGCCTGGTCCGCGCCTTCGCCGAAGAAGTACTTCTCGGTCTGCTTCAGCAGATACTGCCGCGCACGCGCGTCGGCCATGTTCAGGCGGTTTTCGTTGATCAGCATGGTCTGGTGCTTGAGCCAGCCGGCCCAGGCCTCCTTCGACACGTTCTGCCAGATCTTCTTGCCCAGTTCGCCGGGCAGCGGCGGGAAATCGAGGCCCTCGGCCTCCTTGTTCAGCTTGACGCAATGGACCATGCGGGCCATGGGGAACTCCTTCTATCGTTCTGTTCGTGTGATCGCGGTGCGATGTCGTGGCGCGTTCGTCCGGCGGCCATTGTAGCGAAGCGGGCGCGTCCGCCGCGCGCCGCCCCTACCGCCCTTACAGTTTCTTCATCAGCACCATCGACTTGCGCTGCCAGTTGTACAGCTTGCGCTTGTCCTCGGGCAGGTCGTCGACGCTGGCGCGCACGAAGCCGCGCTTCAGGAACCAGTGCTCGGTGCGGGTCGTCAGCACGAACAGCCGTTCCAGCCCCAGCGCGCGGGCGCGCCGCTCGATGCGCTTGAGCAGCCGTTCGCCGTCGCCGGTGCCCTGGGCCTCGGGCGACACCGTCAGGCAGGCCATCTCGGCCATGCCTTCGCGCGGATACGGATAGAGCGCAGCGCAGCCGAACAGCACGCCGTCGTGCTCGATCACCGAGAAGTTGGCGATGTCGCGCTCGATCAGATGGCGGCCGCGCGGCACCAGCGTGCCGTCCTGTTCGAGCGGCGCGATCAGCTGCACGATCGCGCCGACGTCGTCGAGCGTCGCCTCGCGCAGGCTCTCGAGATCGGTGTCCGACACCATCGTGCCGACGCCGTCGTGCAGGAACAGTTCCAGCAGCACCGAGCCGTCCATGTCGAACGGGATCAGGTGCGCGCGCGGCACGCCGCCCTTCAGCGCCTTGACCAGATGCTGCAGGTAGTAGGCGACGTCGGGCGGCAGATGGTTGTTCTGCAGCCGTTCGACCGCGGTGCGCAGCGACATCTCCGGCATCAGCTTGCCGACCGGGTCCAGCACGCCCGGCACCTCGGTGATGAAGATCAGCTTGTCGGCCTTCAGCGCGGTCGCGGTCGCGCTGGCGACATCTTCCATCGACAGGTTGAAGGCCTGGCCCGTGGGCGAGAAGCCCAGCGGCGACAGCAGCACGATCTTGCCGTGCTGCAGCGACATGCGTACCGAGTCGCCGTCGATCTTGCGAACGAGGCCGGTGTGTTGGTAGTCGGTGCCCTCGACGATGCCGACCGGACGCGCGGTGACGAAGTTGCCCGACACCACCGACAGCTGCGCCCCGGCCATCGGCGTATTGGGCAGGCCCTGGCTGAAGGCGGCCTCGATATCGAGGCGCAGTTCGCCGGACGCTTCCTTCGCGCATTCGAGCGCGGCGTTGTCGGTGATGCGCAGGCCGTCGACGAAGCGCGACTCGACCTGGCGCAGCGCCAGCTGTTCCTCGACCTGCGGACGCGAGCCATGGACCAGCACGATCTGCATGCCCATCGCGTGCAGCAGCGCAACGTCGTTGACCAGCGCGTTCAGCATGCCGGCCTTGACCAGCTCGCCGCCGAAGGCGATCACGAAGGTCTTGCCGCGGAAGGCGTGGATATACGGCGCGACCGCGCGCAGCCAGTCGACGAACTGTTGGCGGTCCGGTCCGGGCGCGGCGCGCTCGGGCGTGGCCGGTGCCCGCGGCACGCTTGGCACATCGGCAGGGGTGGGGGGAACGGCCACGGTCGCAGCCGGAGGATCGAGCGCGTCGGCGGCGGGGTCGGGCAGGGGATCGCCGGCGGCGTCGTTGTGCGTGCCGGCTGTCGGGGTCGTGGCGGTTCTGGCGTTCATGGCGCGGATTATAATCCCGGCCAATGTCCGAACAACGCCCCGTCCCACCCGCAGCCCCGCGCCGCAGGCCGTCCCGACCGCAGTCCGCACGCCAGTCCCAGGGCCCATCGAAGGGCCGCTCCGAGGGCTCGTCCCAGGGTCCGACCGAAGACCAGGCTGAACGCAAGCCCGAACGCAAGCCTGAACGCCGCTTTGAAGGCCGGCCCGCGCGCCGCGCCGTGCTCGCCAATCCGCTGCCTCCGATCACCTTCCCCGAAGCGCTGCCCGTCTCGGCACGGCGCGACGAGATCGCGCGCGCGATCGAGCAGCACCAGGTGGTGATCGTCTCTGGCGAGACCGGCTCGGGCAAGACCACGCAACTGCCCAAGATCTGCCTGTCGATCGGCCGCGGACCGGCGCGTGCCGATGCCGCCGGCGGCGAAGGGAACGGCGAAGGGAAGGGCGAAGACCAGGACAAGGACAAGGACGGCCAGCCCCGGCGCCGCGGCGGCCTGATCGGCCATACCCAGCCGCGCCGCATCGCCGCGACCTCGACCGCCAAGCGCATCGCGCAGGAACTCGGCTCGCCGGTGGGCGAGCACGTCGGCTACCAGGTGCGCTTCAACGACACGATGTCGCCCGGCGCGTCGATCAAGCTGATGACCGACGGCATCCTGCTGGCCGAGACGCAGACCGATCCGCTGCTGCGCGCCTACGACACGATCATCATCGACGAGGCGCACGAGCGCAGCCTGAACATCGATTTTCTGCTGGGCTACCTGAAGGAGATCCTGCCGCGCCGCCCGGACCTGAAGGTCATCATCACGTCGGCGACGATCGACGCGCAACGCTTCGCCGAGCATTTCGGCAGCGGCGGCAAGCCGGCGCCGGTGATCGAGGTCAGCGGGCGGCTGTATCCGGTCGAGGTCCGCTATCGCCCGATCGCCGACGAAGGCGGCGCGAACCAGCGGGGTGACAAGGGCGACAAGGGTGACAAGGGCGACAAGGGTGCCAGGGCCGGCGATGGCCCGGCGAAGGCGGCCCAGGCGCGCGAGCGCGACCTGTACGACGGCATCGTCGACGCGGTCGACGAGCTGAGCCGGCTCGGCCCGGGCGACGTGCTGGTGTTCCTGCCCGGCGAGCGCGAGATCCGCGAGGCAGCCGAGGCGCTGCGCAAGCACCATCCGCCGCACACCGAGATCCTGCCGCTGTTCGCGCGGCTGTCGGTGCAGGAGCAGGAGCGCGTGTTCAAGCCGTCGAACGCGCGCCGCATCGTGCTGGCGACCAACGTCGCCGAGACCTCGCTGACGGTGCCCGGCATCCGCTATGTGGTCGACACGGGCCTGGCGCGCGTCAAGCGCTATTCGTATCGCAACAAGGTCGAGCAGCTGCAGATCGAGCCGATCTCGCAGGCCGCCGCCAACCAGCGCGCCGGCCGCTGCGGCCGCGTCGCGGACGGCGTCTGCATCCGCCTGTACGACGAAGCCGATTTCGCCGCGCGCCCGCGCTTTACCGATCCCGAGATCCTGCGCTCGTCGCTGGCCGCGGTGATCCTGCGGATGAAGGCGCTGCGCCTCGGCGCGATCGAGTCGTTCCCCTTCATCGAGCCGCCGCTCGGGCGCGCGATCGCCGATGGCTACCAGCTGTTGCAGGAGCTCGACGCGGTCGACGAGGCCAATGCGCTGACGCCGCTCGGCAAGCAACTGGCGCGCCTGCCGCTGGACCCGCGCGTGGCCCGCATGATCCTCGCCGCGCGCGACCAGCATTGCCTGCGCGAGGTGCTGATCATCGCCAGCGCGCTGTCGGTGCAGGATCCGCGCGACCGGCCGCAGGAGGCGCAGGAGGCCGCCGACCAGGCGCACCGCAAGTTCATGGACGAACGCTCGGAATTCCTCGGCTGGGTCAAGCTGTGGAAGTGGTTCGAGGACGCGGTCGCGCACAAGAAGAGCAATCGCCAGCTGCAGGACCAGTGCCGCGCCAACTTCCTGTCGCATCTGCGGCTGCGCGAATGGCGCGACGTCCATTCGCAGCTGCTGACCACGGTCGCCGAGCAGGGCTGGAAGCTCAACGACAGCGAGCCGACCTACGAGCAGGTCCACAAGGCGCTGCTGACCGGTCTGCTGGGCAATATCGGCCAGAAGCTGGACGAGGCCGACGGCCGCGGCCGCGAGTACCTCGGCGCGCGCGGCATCAAGTTCCACCTGTGGCCGGGCTCGCTGGTGGCGCGCAAGATGGGCCGCTGGCTGGTCGCCGCCGAGCTGGTCGAGACCAGCCGGCTGTTCGCGCGCACGCTGGCGCGCATCGAGCCGGACTGGCTCGAGCAGGTCGGCCGCCATCTGCTGAAGGTCAGCTGGAGCGATCCGCACTGGGAGAAGAAGGCCGGCCAGGTGCTGGCGATGGAGCGCGCCACGCTGTACGGGCTGACGGTCTACCAGCATCGGCGTGTGCACTACGGCCCGATGAATCCGCAGGAGGCGCGCGAGCTGTTCATCCGCCGCGCGCTGGTCGAAGGCGAGTTCGATACGCGGCTGCCGTTCTACGCGCACAACCAGCGGCTGGTGCGCGAAATCGAGAACCTCGAGCACAAGGCGCGCCGGCAGGACGTGCTGGTCGACGACGAGCTGATCTACGCGTTCTACGACCGCCATATCCCGGCCGACATCCATCAGCAGACGCAGTTCGAGCAGTGGTACCAGAAGGAGAGCGTGGGCGACCGCAAGCTGCTGTACCTGAACCGCGAAGAGCTGATGCGGCACGAGGCGGCCGGCATCACCACCGACCTGTTCCCGAAGACGCTGAACGTCGCCGGCGTCGACATGGGTTTGAGCTACCACTTCGAGCCCGGCAGTCACCGGGACGGCGTCACGCTGACGGTGCCGCTGTACGCGCTGAACCAGGTTCGGCCCGAGCGCGCCGACTGGCTGGTGCCCGGCATGATCAAGGAGAAGGTGCACCTGCTGCTCAAGTCGCTGCCGCAGAAGCTGCGCCGCCATTGCGTGCCGCTGCCGGACTATGCGGCGGGCTTCGTCGAGCGCCGGCCGTTCGGCGAGGGCGAGCTGATCGACGTGCTGATTGCCGATGTCCGCGAGCAGACCGGCACGATGATCCGGCGCGCGGACTTCAAGCTCGAGACGCTGCCGGCCCACCACTTCATGAACTTCAAGGTGGTCGACGAGCACGGCCGCCAGCTCGACATGGGCCGCAACCTGGCCCAGCTGCGCGCCGAACTGGGCGGGCAGGCGCAGCAGTCGTTCCAGAGCCTGGTCGCGCGCGAGGCGCCGGTCGCCGAGGCGGCGCAGTACGAAGGGCTGACCGGGTGGACCTTCGGCGAGCTGCCGGAGCTCTTGGAGATCCGCAAGGGCAACCGCACGCTGTTCGGCTACCCGGCGCTGGTCGACCGCGACACCCACTGCGACGTCGAGGTGTTCGACGACCCGCAGGAGGCCGAGCGGCTGCACCATGCCGGGCTGCGGCGGCTGTTCGCGCTGCAGCTGCGCGAGCAGGTCAAGTTCGTGCAGAAGAACATCCCCGGCCTGTCGCAGATGGCGATGCAATACATGACGCTGGGCACGCAGGACATGCTGCGCGACCAGATCGTGACGCTGGCGCTCGAGCGCGCCTGCATGCAGGCGCCGCTGCCGCGCAACGAGGCGGAGTTCGCCGCGCGCAAGGAGGAGGGCCGCGGGCGGCTCGGCCTGCTGGCGCAGGAGATCGCCCGGCTGGCGGGCACCATCCTGGCCGAGTACGCGGCGCTGCCGCGCAAGCTGCTGCAGGCCAAGCCGTTCGCCGCGGCCCACGCCGACATGCAGGCGCAGTTGTCGCAGCTGATGGGCAAGCATTTCCTGGCCGAGACGCCGTACGACAGGCTGGTGCATTTCCCGCGCTATCTGAAGGGCATCGCGATGCGGATCGACAAGCTCAAGGGCGATCCGTCCCGGGATACCCAGCGGCAGCAGGAAATGGCGCCGCTGCTGCAGCAGTGGCAGCGCGCGGACAAGCAGCGGCGCCAGGCCAGGGGCGGCGAGGACGCGCGGCTCGAGGAATTCCGCTGGATGCTGGAGGAGCTGCGCATCGCGCTGTTCGCGCAGGAATTGCGAACGCCAGTGCCGATGTCTGTCAAGCGTCTGCAGAAGGTGTGGGAGTCGATGCAACGGTAGGGCGGGTGGCGCACGATTTTGGCGCGCCCGGTCATCGAAACGGTGGGGCTCGACGTTAGAATGCGTGGGCCTTGGCGGTCGCATTATCCGGGGGCAACCGGACCCTTCGGACCGTGCCCTTCCGCCTGATCCGTTTCCTTGTTCCTACCTTCCGCCGACCGTTCCGAACGGTCCGCCAACCGTTCCGTTCGCCTGTCTATGCCCGCCTTTCGCCGTGTCGTTGCCGCCTGTTTATCCTGGGCCTGTCTTGGCGCGGCGGCTCTGCCAGGCCTGTCGGCCCATGCCGAAGTGGTCGTGGTACTCAATTCGGGTGACGCAAGCGTTACCCTTATCGACCGCGACAGCCAGAAGGTGCTGGAGACCTTTCCGGTGGGCAAGGAGCCCCATCACCTGATCGCCACGCCCGACGATCGCTCGCTGATCGTCGCCAACGCGGTCGGCAACGACCTGGTCTTCCTCGATCCGGTCAGCGGGCGGGTCCAGCAGCGCGTGCCGGACATCGACGATCCCTATCACATCGGCTTCTCGCCGGACCAGAAATGGTTCGTCGTCACCGGCAACCGGCTCGACCGCGTCGACCTGTACCGCTGGGACGGGCGCGCGCTGAAGGCGGCGAAGCAGCTGCCGCTGGGCCGCACGCCCAGCCATATCGCCTTCACGGCCGACAGCCGCATCGCCTTCGTGACGCTGCAGGATTCGAACGAGGTCGCGGCGATCGACCTGCCGACGCAGACGCTGCTGTGGCGCATGGAGGCCGGTTCGGCGCCGGCCGGTATCTGGGTCACGCCGGACCAGCGCTATCTGCTGGTCGGCATGACCGGCGCCGACTATGTCGCCGTGATCGACTGGCGCACGCGCGCGGTGGTCAAGCAGATCCAGACCGGCAAGGGCGCGCACAACTTCCGCGCGCTCGGCGACAAGCGCCATCTGCTGCTGACCAACCGCGTCTCCGGCACCATCAGCATCCTGGACCAGCAGACGCTGACCAAGGTCGGCGACATCACCGGCCTGCCGCCGGGACCGGACGACATGGAACTGGCCGCCGACGGCAAGACGCTGTGGGTCACCTTCCGCTGGGCCCGGTCGGTCGGCGTGATCGACGTGCCGAGCCGCAAGCTGATCAAGACCATCCGCGTCGGACGCTCGCCGCACGGCATCTATTTCCGCACGCGGGCGCCGCTGTATTAAAGGGGGGCGGCATGAAGCTCGGCCATCTGCTGCCGGTATCGATGCTGTCGGTTGTTTCCCCTCTCCCGCCCAGCGGGAGAGGGGCGGGGGAGAGGGCAAGCGGCCTGCACCAGGCTGATGCCGTATCGCGAGCGCGACTGCCTTTGCCCTCTCCCCCGGCCCCCCTCCCACGAGTGGGAGAGGGGAGTTCATTACGCCGACGTTGCTGGCTGGCGCGGACGCTGGTGGCCGCGCTGATCGGCATCGCTCCGGCACTCCCGCCATCCGCCCATGCCGCACCCGACGACTGCCGTGCCGGAACGCTGTACCTGACCTTCGACACCGGCAGCATGAGCCAGGCGCAGTTGATCGCCGACGTGCTGCGCCGCCAGCGCGTGCGCGCGACCTTCTTCCTGGCCAACGAGCCGACCGTGCGCGGCGACCATTCGCTCGATCCCGGCTGGGCGCCGTACTGGAAGGCGCTGGCGGCCGACGGCCACGTATTCGGCTCGCACACCTTCGACCACGTGTACCTGCGCAGCACGCGCGGCGGCAAGGTGCTGATGCGGCCGCAGTTCGGCCCGAAGGCCGGCCAGGACATCGCAATGGACCAGGCCGCCTTCTGCGCCGAACTGGACCGCAGCGCCGCCGCGCTGCAGCGCCTGGCCGGGGTCGGCATGGAGCCGCTGTGGCGCGCGCCCGGCGGCCGCACCGCGCCGCAGACGCTGGCCTGGGCGCGGCAATGCGGCTATCGCCATGTCGGCTGGGCGCAGGCGGGCTTTCTCGGCGACGAACTCGATTCGGATCGTTATCCGAACACCGCGCTGCTGACGCGGGCGCTGCGCGACCTGCGCGACGGCGATATCGCGATGGCGCACCTTGGTATCTGGTCTCGCCGCGATCCGTGGGCGCCGGCCGTGCTCGAGCCGCTGATCGAGGGGCTGCGCCGCAAGGGGTTCTGCTTCGCCACGCTGCGCGAGCATCCGGACTACCGCCAGGCCAGCCCGGCCGGCAACGGCAAAGGGGCCAACTGATGCTGCAGACATTGGACGCCTGGCTCGGCGATCTCGAGGGCGCGCTGTTCCAGCACGTGGTGCTGCCCGTGGTCTACGCGCTCGGCCTCGGCGGCTATGCGGAGGACGCGTTCACCGGCACCGAATGGCTGGTGGTCGGGCTGCTGCAGCTGACCGTGATGGTCGCGCTGCTGTGGCCGCTGGAGCGGCTGCGTCCGGTCGAGCCGGTCACCGATCGCGCCGCGATCCGCACCGACATGCTGTACACGATGATCCACCGGCTCGGCCTGTTCCGGCTGGTGCTGTTCTTCACGCTCGATCCGGTCGTCGACGCGATCGAAGGGCGCCTGCACCTGGCCGGCTGGCAGCGGATCAACGTCGAGGACTGGTGGCCCGGCGTCACCAGCGAGCCGCTGGTCAGCTTCCTCGTCTATCTGCTGCTGTTCGACCTGCTCGGCTACTGGTATCACCGGCTGTCGCACACCGTGCGCTGGTGGTGGTGCCTGCATGCGGTCCATCACAGCCAGCGGCAGATGACGCTGTGGAGCGACAACCGCAACCATCTGCTCGACGACCTGCTGCGCAGCCTGGTGTTCGCGCTGACCGCGCTGGCGATCGGCGTCGAGCCGTCGCAGTTCCTGCTGCTGGTGGCGCTGTCGCAGCTGATGCAGAGCCTGCAGCATGCCAACGTGCGGCTGCATTTCGGCCGCATCGGCGAGCGCCTGCTGGTATCGCCGCGCTTTCACCGCACCCATCATGCGATCGGCATTGGCCACGAGGCGCACGGACAGCCGGCGCGGCTGGGCGGCTGCAACTATGGCGTGCTGTTCCCCTGGTGGGACATGCTGTTCGGCACCGCGCGCTTCGTCGGCGACTACCAGGCCACCGGCATCCGCGATCAGCTGCCGCCGCCGGCGGGCCGTGGGCGCGACTACGGTGCGGGCCTGCTGCAGCAGCAGTGGTACGGTATCAAGCGCTGGTTCCGGCGCGCCTGAAGCCGTCGCCGTGGGCGGCGTCATGCCGCGCCGACACGATGCGTTGCCGGCACGTGTGCTAGTCTGTCCCACCTGAATCGGCCCCGCCGGCCGGCCGCCGCCCCGCTGCGCGCGGCCTGCGCCATCGGCATGACGCCATCGGCATGACGCCATCGGCATGACGCCATCGGAATCCGCGCCGATCCGTTTCGACCTTCGCATTGCATGAACGACCTCGTCCGCTCCTTCGTCCGCGCGCTGATCAGCCAGCTGCATCCGCGCATGCTGGCGCTGACCGTGATTCCCTTCGTACTGGCCACCGTGTTCTGGGGCGGCCTGCTGTACTTCACCTGGGATCCGGTGATGACCGCCGCGCGCGGCTTCCTCGAAACCTCGATCTTCACCAGCTGGATCTACGGCGCGCTCGACTGGTTCGGCCTGTCGTCGCTCCGCGCGGTGGTGGCGCCGCTGTTCGTGGTTGCGCTGACGATTCCGCTGGCGGTGGCCTCGCTGCTGCTGTTCATCGGCCTGTGGTCGGTGCCGGCGGCGGTGCGCTTTCTCGAGCGCAGCTATCCGGAGCTGGCCAAGAGCAAGGGCGGCAGCGTGCTGGGCAGCGTCTGGCATTCGCTGTCGAGCACCGGCGTGTTCCTGCTGCTGGTGCTGATCTCGCTGCCGCTGTGGCTGGTGCCGCCGTTCTTCGCGCTGGTGCCGCCGCTGCTGTGGGGCTGGCTGACCTATCGCGTGATGACCTATGACGCGTTGGCCGACCATGCCAGCGCCGACGAGCGCAAGGCCATCATGCGGCGCCACCGGATGCCGCTGCTGATCATCGGCGTGGTGGTCGGCCTGCTGGGCTCCGCGCCGACGCTGCTGTGGGTGTCCTCGGCGGCGATCATCTTCCTGTTTCCGTTCGTGCTGGCCGGCGCGCTGTGGCTCTACGCGCTGATCTTCATCTTCTCGGCGCTGTGGTTCGGCCACTATTGCCTGCACGCGCTCGGCCAGCTGCGCGCCGAGCGGCAGTCGGTGGCACCGCCCCCGGCCGGGCCGGACGTCATTGAGCTGGCGCCGTCGGACGTGCGCCGCATCGAATCATCCTGAAAAGAGGGGCATCATGGGTTTCGGCCTGATCGTGATCGGCGACGAGATTCTGTCGGGACGACGCGAGGACAAGCACATGCGGCGCGCGATCGCGCTGCTGGCCGAGCGCGGACTGGCGCTGCAATGGGCCGAGTATGTCGGCGACGAACGCGAGCGCATCACCGCGACGCTGCGGCGCACGCTGGCGGGCCCCGACGTGGTGTTCTGCACCGGCGGCATCGGCGCCACGCCTGACGACCACACGCGCCAGTGCGCGGCCGCGGCGCTGGGCGTGCCGCTCGAGCTGCATCCCGAGGCGCGGGAGCTGATCGCGCAGCGGATCGCGGAAACGGCGGGCGGCGACCCGGTCAAGGCCGATCTGTCGCTGCCCGAGAACCAGCATCGCTTCAAGATGGGCGAGTTTCCGCGGGGCGCCCGCATCATCCCCAACAGCTACAACCGGATCCCGGGCTTCTCGATCGGCCACCACCACTTCATGCCGGGCTTCCCGGTAATGGCGTGGCCGATGATGGAGTGGGTGCTGGACAACGAGTATTCGCACCTGTTCCACCAGGTCCAGCATGTCGAGCGCGCTTTCCTGGTGTTCGAGGCGCCCGAATCGACGCTGACGCCGCTGATGGAGCAGGTCGAGACCGCCTTCCCGGGCGTGCGCGTGTTCAGCCTGCCGTCGGTCGGCGACGCCCAGCGCGGCGAGCTCTATGCGCGCCGGCATATCGATCTGGGCGTCAAGGGCACGCCCGCGCTGGTGGAGCCGGCCTACGCGATGCTGCGCGACGGCGTGCGCGCGATGGGATTCGAGGTAGTGGAGAACGCGGGGGCGGGCGTCAGCGCTGGGTGAACAGGCCGTAGGCTATTGCGCTGCCAGTCTCGCCGGGTTTGCTCGCCTCTCCCGCACGGCGGGAGAGGGGAGAAAACAAGCGCATGGACGACACTGTCCAGTCCTCAAGCCCCGTGCCAAGGCAGCCCGCGCACGCACCAGCCCTCGACGGTCTTGCGGTGATGGTGTTCGTCGCGAGGCCCTTCGAAGCCTTCCAGCACATCGATCGCGTAGCGGTAGCCGGCTTCGGTGGCGACCCGGGCGGCGTGCTTCGAGCGCGCCGCGCTGCGGCACAGGAACAGCACCGGCGCGTCCTGCGGCACCTTCGCCTTCAGTTCCTCGACGAAACGCGGATTCTGCGCGCCGCCCGGATACCCGGACCATTCCACATGCAGAGACTGGCGCTCCGGCACGTCCGGGCCGCCGACCCAGTCCAGCTCGGCCTGGGTGCGTACGTCGACCAGCACCGCGGCGGGATCGGCCAGCAGCAGATCGTAGGCCTGCTGCGGCGTCAGCGCGCCGTAGTAGGGCAGTTGGTCCTGTTGTTGCCGCGCGTTGGCGGCCTGCAGAAGCGCGTCTCGGGTGGTCATTGCAAGGGGCGGTTTGGATCGCGGGTTTGGATCGCGGGATTGGGTCGCGGGTTCGGGTCGCGGGTTGGGATCGATACGGGCGTGACGCCGATCGCGGCCACGCCTGCTGCAAAGACCGTTATTCTACTCCGCCGGCGCGGCGCGGCCGCAGTGCGAGGCCAGCCGGCAGGTCCGAAATCCGGTGCTGGCGCCAGCATGGTGCTGGTGGCACCATGACGGTGCATTCGACGGCGGCGATGCACCGGTTTGGGGTGCGCGGCCGGCCGGACGGCGCCGCGGCCGCGCAAGCGGCGCGCTGTTGCGGCGTGGCCGGCATCCGTCCCGGTCCGTGCGCCAACGCGGTGCGAGGCCGCCTTCCCGCGCCGATGCACAGATTGCGGGAACGGCCGGTCGTGGACGCGGCGCGCGCGTCACCGCCGCGCCAAATCCGTGCGGACGTTGGCATGCTTTCTGCTAACATGCTTCGTCCTTTTGAAGGCCGGTCGCCGCCGGCAGGCGGCAGCGATGCGCCCCCGGCGGCCGGCACGTGAATGGCTCCAACTGAACTCAGCCGAATTACCAGGAGATAGGCATGGCGCAGAGCGTTGCAGATGTGATGAAGCTGGTGAAGGAAAACGACGTCAAGTTCGTCGACTTCCGTTTCACCGACACCAAGGGCAAGGAGCAGCACGTGTCCGTGCCGACCTCGCACTTCGGTGACGACAAGTTCGAGAGCGGCCATGCTTTCGACGGCTCGTCCATCGCTGGCTGGAAGGGTATCGAGGCCTCGGACATGCTGCTGATGCCGGACCCGAACACCGCCCATATCGACCCGTTCTACGAAGAGCCGACGCTGGTGCTGACCTGCGACGTGGTCGAGCCGTCGGACGGCAAGGGCTACGACCGCGACCCGCGTTCGATCGCCAAGCGCGCCGAAGCCTATCTGAAGAGCACCGGCCTGGGCGACACCGCCTACTTCGGTCCGGAGCCCGAGTTCTTCATCTTCGACGGCGTGACCTGGAACGTCGACATGCAGGGCTGCTTCGTCAAGATCCACTCGGAAGAAGCGCCGTGGTCGTCGGGCCGCGAATTCGAGCACGGCAACAGCGGCCACCGTCCGGGCAAGAAGGGCGGCTACTTCCCGGTCGCCCCGATCGACACGTTCCAGGACATGCGTTCGGAAATGTGCCTGATCCTGGAATCGTTGGGCATCCCCGTCGAAGTCCACCACCATGAAGTGGCCGGCCAGGGCCAGAACGAGATCGGCACCAAGTTCAGCACGCTGGTGCAGCGCGCCGACTGGACGCAACTGCAGAAGTACGTGATCCAGAACGTCGCCCACACCTACGGCAAGACCGCGACCTTCATGCCGAAGCCTGTGGTCGGCGACAACGGCTCGGGCATGCACGTGCACCAGTCGATCTGGAAGGACGGCCAGAACCTGTTCGCGGGCAACGGCTACGCCGGCCTGTCGGAGTTCGCGCTGTACTACATCGGCGGCATCATCAAGCACGCCCGTGCGCTGAACGCGATCACCAACCCGGGTACCAACTCGTACAAGCGTCTGGTGCCGGGCTTCGAAGCCCCGGTCAAGCTGGCCTACTCTGCCCGCAACCGCTCGGCCTCGATCCGCATCCCGTACGTGGCGAACCCGAAGGGCCGCCGCATCGAGACGCGCTTCCCGGATCCGCTGATGAACCCGTACCTGGGCTTCGCCGCGCTGATGATGGCCGGCCTGGACGGCGTGCAGAACAAGATCCACCCGGGCGAAGCCGCGGACAAGAACCTGTATGACCTGCCGCCGGAAGAGGATGCCAAGATCCCGACCGTGTGCGCGAGCCTGGATCAGGCCCTCGAGTACCTCGACAAGGACCGCGAGTTCCTGACCCGTGGCGGCGTGTTCAGCAACACGATGATCGACGCCTACATCGAACTGAAGATGGAGGAAGTGACCCGCTTCCGCATGACCACCCATCCGCTCGAGTTCGAGATGTATTACTCGCTGTAAGCGCTCGCTGCCAGCACGCGCTGTAAGCACACCGTGCTTGTTGCACCAGGAAGGGGCGGCCTCGGCTGTCCCTTTTTGTTTGGCTCGCTAGAATTGGGCTTCCTCCGATTTCGATGCCTCTTGATGCGACGCCCGTCCATGACCGCGACCCTGTCTTCGTTCCGCTTGCCGCACCGCCCCGGTGCCGGATCGGCGCCGCCTGCCCGGCCCGGTGCATCGGCCGCCCTGTTGTTGGGCGTCGCCGCGGCACTCGGTTCCGCTGGCGTGTCGCCGGCAGCGGCGCAGGCCGCGCCGAACGGCTCGGAGATCTACGTCTGCAGCGGCCCGAAGGGCGTGCCCGAATACCGCAACGGCAACGGCGGCAAGGGCTGCAGGCGGCTGGACCTGCCCGAGGTGCTGACCGTGCCGGTGACCCGCCAGCCGTCACGCGGCGGTGGCGGCGGCGGTGGTGCCGGTGCGGCCCCGCCCGATGGCGCCGCCGCGGCAAACTTCCCGCGCATCGACGCGGCCACGCAGCGCCGCCGCGACGGCGAACGCCGCGCGGTGCTGGAAGAGGAGCTGCGCAGCGAACACGCCAAGCTGGCCGCGCTGCGTGCGCAATTCAACGAGGGCCAGCCGGAGCGGCAGGGCGACGAGCGCAACTACCAGCGCTATCTGGACCGGACCGCCGCGCTGCGCGACGACATCGCGCGCAGCGAGGCCAATGCGGCCGCGCTGCGGCGCGAGCTGGCCAACCTGAAGGACTGAGGATCGATCGATGCGCCGCCTGATTCGCAGCGTTTCACGCAAGGTCGGCGGCGGCGAACGCGCGCCGGCCGACGACGACACCGGGTCGCCGGCAAGCGCCGCGCCACCGGTGGCGCCCGCGTTGGCCGCGTTGACCGGACTTGCGGCGGGGCTCGACATGATGCCGAACCCGGTGCTGCTGGTCGCGCAGCCCGGCATGCGGATCGTCTATGCGAACCCGGCGGCCGAGGCGAGCTTCGGCCTCTCGCGCAAGTCGATGCTGGAGCTGTCGCTGTCGGCGCTGTTCGGCCGCGCCGACGAGCTCGACGCGATGATCGATTCGGTGCTGGCGCGCCAGGTCGACGCGCGGCGCCAGGACGTGGTCCTGCAACCGCCGCTGCGCGAGCCGATGCACGCGCACGTGGTGATCGGCGGCATCGACGCCAGCCCCGGCACCGCGCTGGTCGAGGTACTGCCCAACGAGCAGAAGGTCCGCAGTGAACGGGAGGAACGGATCCTCGACCTGACCTCGGCCAACAAGGAGCTGATCCGCAATCTGGCCCACGAGATCAAGAACCCGCTGGGCGGCATCCGCGGCGCGGCGCAGCTGCTCGAATTCGAGCTGCCCGAGCGCAGCCTGCGCGAATACACGCAGGTCATCATCAAGGAATCGGACCGCCTGCAGACGCTGGTCGACCGGCTGCTCGAACCGCACCGGCATCCGCATATCGTGCGCGAGCTCAATATCCACGAGGTGCTCGAGCGGGTGCGCTCGGTGGTGCTGGCCGAATTCCCCAATGGCCTCGAGATCGTGCGCGACTACGACGCCAGCCTGCCCGAGCTGTCGGGCGACATCGAGCAGCTGATCCAGGCCGTGCTCAACATCGTCCATAACGCGGCGCAGGCGCTGGCCGAGCGCATCGCGCGCGGCGATGCGCAGATCGTGCTGCGCACGCGCGTCGCGCGCCAGGTCACGATCGCCAAGCGGCTGTACAAGCTGGCATTGGACTTGCATGTGATCGACAACGGTCCGGGCATTCCCGACGATATTCGCGAACGCATCTTCTACCCGCTGGTGTCGGGCAGGGATGGCGGCAGTGGGCTCGGTCTGACACTGGCGCAGACCTTCGTGCAGCAGCACGAGGGATTGATCGAATGCGAGAGCCGGCCCGGCTGTACCGATTTCCGCATCCTGCTGCCGCTGCGCTGAATCGCCCGAGATCGGCTGACGATCGATGCCTCCCCCGCCGGGCGGCGGGCTGAACAGCGCAGCGAAGGCGGACCTCCGAAACACCGAGCAGACAAGCGACGCACATGAAGCCGATCTGGATAGTCGACGACGATCAATCTATTCGCTGGGTCCTGGAAAAGGCCCTGGCCCGGGAGAGCCTGCTGTCCCGCAGCTTTACCAATGTGCGCGACGTGCTGTCGGCGCTCGAGGAAGACGAGCCCCAGGTCCTGATCTCGGACATCCGCATGCCCGGCGGTTCGGGGCTCGATCTGCTGCAGGCGATCAAGGCGCGCCATCCGGGCCTGCCGGTGATCGTGATGACGGCCTATTCGGATCTCGACAGCGCGGTGGCGGCCTTCCAGGGCGGCGCCTTCGAATACCTGGCCAAGCCCTTCGACGTCGACAAGGCCGTCGAGCTGATCCGCCGCGCGCTCGAGGAAAGCCTGCGCGAGGAGGAGATGGACGACCGCCTGCTCGACGCGCCGGAGATCCTCGGCCAGGCGCCGGCGATGCAGGACGTGTTCCGCGCGATCGGCCGGCTGTCGCAGTCGAACGTGACGGTGCTGATCACCGGCGAGTCGGGCACCGGCAAGGAGCTGGTCGCCCGCGCGCTGCACAAGCACAGCCCGCGTGCCAACGGCCCGTTCATCGCGCTCAATACCGCGGCGATTCCGAAGGACCTGCTCGAGTCCGAACTGTTCGGCCACGAGCGCGGCGCCTTCACCGGCGCGCAGACGATGCGGCGCGGCCGCTTCGAACAGGCCGAGGGCGGCACGCTGTTCCTCGACGAAATCGGCGACATGCCGTTCGACCTGCAGACGCGGCTGCTGCGCGTGCTGTCGGACGGCAACTTCTATCGGGTCGGCGGCCACAATCCGCTGCGCGCCAATGTGCGCGTGATCGCCGCCACGCACCAGAACCTTGAAACGCGCGTCAAGGAGGGACTGTTCCGCGAGGACCTGTTCCACCGCCTGAACGTGATCCGGTTGCGGCTGCCGCCGCTGCGGGAACGGCCAGAGGACATCACGCTGCTGGCGCGGCATTTCCTGCAGAAGAGCGCCAAGGAGCTGGGCGTCGAACCGAAGCGGATGTCCGACGAGGCGCTGGCCTACGTCAGCACGCTGCCGTTCCCCGGCAACGTGCGGCAACTGGAAAACCTGTGCAACTGGCTGACCGTGATGGCGCCGGCGCAGACCATCGAGGTCAAGGATCTGCCGCGCGAGATGATCGGCGGCGGTGCCCCGGACGGGCAGGCCGGCATGGCCGGCTACGGCGGCGCGCGCGTGACCGAACGCGACGCGCAGGGCGGCGCCGAGGCGGCCGAGGCGGGGGCATTGGGCAACGGCATGGCTGGCGGATTGGCGGGCGGCGTGGCGGGCGGCGTGGCGGGCGGCATCGCCGGTGCGATGGGGGGCGGGTTTGCCGCCGATGGCACGGCCACGCTGTCAGCCGATGCGGAAGGCCCGGCCTACGGCGGCCGGCTGGCGCCGGGCTTCGGCGCCGCGGGCGCGCTGCCTTCGGCGCCGGCCCCCGGCTGGGAAAGCCTGCTGGCGGGCGAGGCGCGCGCAATGCTGGAAGCGGGCCAGCCCGAGGTGATGGACCTGCTGACGCGCCGCTTCGAGAAGGCGGTGCTGGAGGCCGCGCTGGGCGTCACGCGCGGCCGCCGCGTCGAGGCGGCGACCCGGCTCGGCATCGGCCGCAATACCATCACGCGCAAGCTGCAGGAGCTGGGCTTCGATTGAACGCTGCGTGGTGCTTGCCGCCACGCAAACAAAAGGCCACGGTCCCATGCCGTGGCCTTTTTGCTTGGCGGCGCTGTCGTCCCCGCGAAGGCGGGGACCCAGCGGCTTGAAAACGACGCTGGATTCCCGCCTGCGCGGGAATGACAGCGAAAGACGCGTCCGCGCTCAACCGCGGCGTTGACCCACCGTAAACACGAACTCGCCGAGCCCCTGCACGCCGCCGCGCACGGCGTCGCCCGGTTGCAGCTTGCCGACGCCGGCCGGCGTGCCGGTGAAGATCAGGTCGCCGGGGGCCAGCGCGACGCTCTGCGAGATATAGGCGATCACGTCGGCCACCGGCCAGATCATCTCGTCGAGGTCGCCCTGCTGGCGCACCTCGCCATTGACCTCGAGCCAGATGCGGCCCTGGGCCGGATGGCCGACCGCACTGGCCGGCTGCAGCGGCCCGCACGGGCCGGACGCGTCGAAGGCCTTCGCCCAGTCCCACGGCCGGCTCATCGACTTGGCGACATCCTGCAGATCGCGGCGCGTCAGGTCCACGCCGACGCCATAGCCCCACACATGATCCAGCGCGCGCTCGACGGCGATGTCGGTGCCGCCCGTGCCGATCGCGACCACCATTTCGATCTCGTGGTGCAGGTTGTCCGTCAGCGGGGGGTAGGGCACGGTGCCTTGCGCGGGCACCACCGCATCGGCCGGCTTGGTGAAGAAGAACGGCGGCTCGCGGTCCGGGTCCTTGCCCATCTCGCGCGCATGCGCGGCGTAGTTGCGCCCCACGCAGAACACGCGGCGGATCGGAAAGCGGGCGTGGCTGCCGGCGACGGCGACGCTGGCTTGTTCAACGGGCGGAATCACGAATTCGGTCATGGTGTGATGGAATCGAGAGAGAAGCGAAGGGTTCGGCGAGGGTCGTCGACAGCGGCGAGATCCGCGCGAAGCCAGGCCGATTGTACTGAGCAGGACTCGCGATATGAAACGAATGATTTTGGCGCTGAGCATCAAAAACTCCGATCGATGATTCGCTGGCGCGATCCGCCCAGACCAAAATAATTTTTTGGTTAATCGGTGCGGCAACCGCTTCTTCCGCCCGCCGCCCGTCTCCACACTTGCCGTCACGGCGCCCCGTGCTTCGATGCGTTCCCACGCAAGGCCCGAGGACAGCGCCCACGACAACGAGATCCAGGAGACCCCATGACCACCAAGCCGATCCCCTCATTCCAGCGACGCCGCCGGACCTGGCTGCGCGCCGGCCTGCTCGCCTTGTCCGCGCCGCTATGGGCCGCGCTCGCGCCCGCCGCCCTGGCCGCGTACCCGGACAAGCCGGTGCGCCTGGTGATTCCCTATCCCCCGGGCGGCGCCACCGACGTGATCGGCCGCATCGTCGCCGCACGGCTCGGCGAGGCGCTGGGACAGCAGGTCGTGGTCGAGAACCGCGGCGGCGCCGGCGGCAATATCGGCGCCGAGGCGGTCGCAAAGAGCGCGCCGGACGGCTACACGCTGCTGATGGGCGCGCTGACCTCGCATTCGACGATGGCGACGCTGGAGAAGGGGCGGCTGCGCTACGATCTGCTGAAGGACTTCGTGCCGGTGATGGTGGTCGGCTCGGTGCCGCTGGTCGTGGTGGTCAATCCGCAGTTGCCGGTCACCACGCTGCAGCAGCTGATCCAGTACGGCAAGGCCAATCCCGGCAAGCTGAACTACGCGAGCTCGGGCGCCGGCGCGCCGCAGCGAATGGCGGCCGAGATCTTCCGCAAGGAGGCCGGCATCGACATGGTGCACGTGCCATACAAGGGCAGCGGCCCGGCCATGACCGACCTGGTCGCGGGGCAGGTCAACATGATGGTCGAGACCGTGCCGGCGGCGCAGCCCTTCATCAAGAGCGGCCAGCTGCGGCCGGTCGCGGTGGCGGCGTCGAAACGGATCTCGATGCTGCCGGACGTGCCGGCGGCCGGCGAGAGCGGCATGCCGGCGCTCGATGTCAGCTCGACCTTCGGCGTGCTGGCGCCGGCCGGCACGCCGGCGCCGGTGGTGCAGCGGCTGAACGCCGCGCTGGCGAAGATGCTGCAGATGCCGGCGGTCAAGGCGCAATTGCTGCAGCAGGGCGTCTACGCGTTGCCCGCGACCACGCCGGACAAGGCCGCCGAGCGGCTGCGCGACGAGGTGAGCCGCTGGCACAAGGTGATCACCGACGCCGGCATCGAGTCGGACAGCTGAAGCCGATTCCGCATTCATCTCGTCGTTCCCGCGCACGCGGGAACCCAGCGTCTTTTTAAGTCACTGGGTCCCCGCCTGCGCGGGGACGACATCGTTTGACAGGCATTCGCGAGACCGATCATTTCCGCACCCACCATGAGCACGATTTCGAAGACACCCGACGCATCCGGCAACGACAAGCGACGCGATACGCCCAGCGATACCCGAGGCGATATCCGAGGCGATACCCGGCCCGACACCGGCCTGCGCGAGGGCCTGACCAACTACGGCGACCAGGGCTTCTCGCTGTTCCTGCGCAAGGCCTTCATCAAGGGATCGGGCTATACCGACGCCGCGCTCGAGCGGCCGGTGATCGGCATCGCGGATACCGGCAGCGCCTTCAACCCATGCCACGGCAACATGCCGCAGCTGATCGAGGCGGTCAAACGCGGCATCCTGCTGGCCGGCGGGCTGCCGATGCCGTTCCCGACGATCTCGATCCACGAGAGCTTCGCCGCGCCGACCAGCATGGTGCTGCGCAACCTGATGTCGATCGATACCGAGGAGATGATCCGCGCGCAGCCGATGGACGCGGTGGTGCTGATCGGCGGCTGCGACAAGACCGTGCCGGCGCAGCTGATGGGCGCGGCCTCGGCGGGCGTGCCCGCGATCCAGCTGGTGACCGGCGCGATGCTGACCGGCTCGCATCGCGGCGAGCGGGTCGGCGCCTGTACCGATTGCCGCCGCTACTGGGGCAAGTTCCGCGCGGGCGAGATCGACGCGCACGAGACCGCGCAGGTCAACGACCAGCTGGTCGCCAGCGTCGGCACCTGTTCGGTGATGGGCACCGCCAGCACGATGGCCTGCCTGACCGAGGCGATGGGCATGAGCCTGCCCGGTGCCGCCACGCCGCCGGCCGTCACCGCCGATCGCATCCGCATCGCCGAACTGACCGGCACCCGCGCGGTCGCGATGGCGCGCGAACGGCTGACCATCGACAAGGTGCTGACGCCGGCCGCGTTCGAGAATGCGATGCGCGTGCTGCTGGCGATCGGCGGCTCGACCAACGGCATCGTGCACCTGGCCGCGATCGCGGGCCGCATGGGGCTGGACATCGACATGCAGGCGCTGGACCGCATGGGCCGCGAGACGCCGGTGCTGCTCGACCTGAAGCCCAGCGGCCAGCACTACATGGAGGACTTCCACAAGGCCGGCGGCATGGCCACGCTGCTGCGCGAGCTGCGGCCGCTGCTGCGGCTCGATGCGCTGACCGTCACGGGACGCACGCTGGGCGAGGAGCTCGACGCCGCCGGGCCGGGCTTCGCGCAGGACGTGGTGCGCCCGATCGCCGATCCGGTCTATCCGCAGGGCGGCATCGCCGTGCTCGGCGGCAACCTGGCGCCGGGCGGCGCGATCATCAAGCAGTCCGCCGCCGACGCCGCGCTGATGGAGCACGAGGGGCGCGCGGTGGTGTTCGAGAATTCGCAGGACCTGGTCGAGCGCATCGACGGCGACGATCTCGACGTCAACGCCGACGATGTGCTGGTGCTGAAGAACATCGGACCGAAGGGCGCGCCCGGCATGCCGGAAGCCGGCTATATCCCGATCCCGCGCAAGCTGGCGCGCGCCGGCGTCAAGGACATGGTGCGGATCTCGGACGGGCGCATGAGCGGCACCGCGTTCGGCACGGTGGTGCTGCATGTCACGCCGGAAGCCGCGGTGGGCGGACCGCTGGCCCTGGTGCGCACCGGCGACCGTATTCGCCTGAGCGTCAGCCGCCGCGAGCTGAGCCTGCTGGTGCCGGACGACGAGCTGGAACGGCGCCGTGCGGCCAGTCCGGTGCGCGAGCCGAGCGCACCGCGCGGCTATCTGAAGCTGTTCCTGCAGTCCGTGACGCAGGCGGACCGCGGCGTCGACTTCGACTTCCTGCGCGCCGCCGAGACGCGCGGCAAGACGCCTGGAACTCCGGAATGAGCGGCCCGCGCGCGTAGCGCGACGGCCGGCCGCCTAGCGCTGCCCGGTCGCGCTCGCCGCATGCTCGAGCAGCGTGCGCGACAGCGCGCCGTGCGCGGCGTGCGGCGACCACAGCAGGCCGACCTGCCGCACCGGCGCGCGCCCCGGCAGCGCAATGCGGGCGACGCGAATCCCTTCGGGCCAGGGCGGCGTCCAGTCCGGCACCAGCGACACGCCGATGCCCTGGTCCACCATCGTCGCGATCGCGTTCAGCGCGTCGATCTCGAGCCGTTCGTGCGGCACGATGTTGTGCTCGTGCAGATAGCGGTCGGCGACCATGCCGCCCCACATGCCGCGGTCGTAGCGGATAAAGGGCTCGGTCGCCAGCAGCTCGTGCGCGCCGCGCTCGGCCATCGACTCGGGCGCCAGCACGATGAAGGGCTCGCGCACCAGCACGTGCCACTCGAACGCCTTCGGGATCGCGAACTGCGGCGCGACGATGATGCCGGCATCGAGATCGCCGCCGACGATGCGGCGATACAGGTGCGACGACGAACCCGGTTCGACGAAGATCTTCAACCGCGGATGCGCGGCATAGACGCGCTTGAGGATCGGCGGCAGCAGACCGGTCAGCGCCGAGGTCGATACGCCCAGCCGCAGTTCGCCCAGCAGGCTGTCGTCGTGCGCGACCGCGTTCAGGTCGCGCACATCGCGCACCACCGCGCGCGCCTTCGGCAGGATGCGCAGCCCGCCCTGGGTCGGCACCACGGTGCGGCCGGCGCGCTGCACCAGCGGCGTATCCAGCGATTCTTCCAGTGCCTTGACCCGCGCCGCGATGGCGGCCGGCGTCAGGCCCAGGCGTCGCGCCGCTTCGGCGAACGAGCCGTGCTCGACCACGGCGACGAAACTCTGCAGGTAGCGAATGTCCACGGCGGGCAGGCCTCTGGTTGTCTCTCGTTGTTGTCGTAGGGGGGCGCGCGGCAAATCTTAGCAAAGGGTGCGCGCCAGATCGGTCTGGCTGGAACGCAAAAAACTTTATCGTTTGAAGCAGCCGT
The DNA here is from genome assembly GCF_053903255.1 of Cupriavidus sp. JZ107. Lineage (NCBI taxonomy): Bacteria > Pseudomonadati > Pseudomonadota > Betaproteobacteria > Burkholderiales > Burkholderiaceae > Cupriavidus > Cupriavidus sp. JZ107. The sequence goes on from NZ_CP096481.1 coordinate 1,338,510, forward strand.
CCGATGCTGTTTTCGCGGGGTGGCGGTTCCTAGAATGGGCTCCATTCGACCAGGTGGCCAAGACCGCCAACCAGGCCCGCATCGCTATCGATGTCGTTGCCGCGCAGGCGGCAACCCAGCGCCTTTCCGCGTCCGTCTTTCCGCGCTCATCTTTGCGCGCAATGGGAAGCCGCTGGGTCCCCGCCTTCGCGGGGACGACATGGAGGGCGCCCATCCCCGGAGACAGCCATGATCCAGTCCGCCCGCCCACGCGGCGTCTTTTCCCCCGTGCTGACGCCGTTCACCGACGGCTATGCGCCGGATGCCGAGCGTTTGGTGCGGCATTGCCACTGGCTGATCGAGCAGGGCGTCGGCCTGGCCGTGTTCGGCACCAACTCCGAGGCCAATTCGTTGTCGCTGGACGAGAAGCGCGCGCTGCTGGATCGTCTGCTGGAGGCCGGCATCCCGCCGGATCGCCTGATGCCGGGCACCGGGGCCTGCGCGCTGCCGGACGCCATTGCACTGACGCGCCACGCGGTGGCGGCCGGCTGCGCCGGCGTGCTGATGCTGCCGCCGTTCTACTACAAGGGCGTCAGCGACGATGGCCTGTTCCGCGCGTTTGCGCAGGTCATCGAGGCGGTTGGCGAGGGGAGCGGCAACAAGCGGCTGCGCATCTACCTGTATCACATCCCCGCGGTCAGCCAGGTGCCGCTCGGCCTGGACCTGATCGACCGGCTGCTGAGCGCCTATCCCGGCATCGTCGCCGGCATCAAGGACAGCTCCGGCGACCTCGCCAACACGCGCGCGATGATCGAGCGCTTCGGCGCGCGCGGCTTCGATGTCTTCGCCGGTACCGAGGCGATCCTGCTGGAGACGATGCGCGCGGGCGGGGCGGGTTGCATCACGGCGACCGGCAACGTCAATCCCGGGCCGATCGTCGACCTGTACGACAACTGGCAGGCGCCCGATGCCGATGCGCGCCAGGCCGCGCTGAACCGCACGCGCGCGGCCTTCCAGCAATTCCCGATGATCGCCGCGATGAAGGAGGCGATCGCGGTGCAGAGCGCCGACGGCGGCTGGCGCACGGTGCGGCCGCCGCTGACCGAGCTGCAGCAAGGCCAGCGCGCGCTGCTACGCCAGGCGCTCGATGCGCTCGGCTTCGCGATGCCGGGCGCGGAGCGGCTTGCGGCCTGATGTCGGCCGGCGCGTAACGCAGCGGTTCGCACAATGACGCAGGCAGCGACACAGGCAGCAAGACATACACCAGCACACACAACGACAACACCAGGAGACGACATGATGTTCGCTACCCAGCCATGCCGGCGTCCCGCCGGCCTTCGCCTCGCGCTGTGCGCATCCGTGGCCGGATTCGCCATCGCCGCGTCGACGGCGGTCCCCGCGGCGGCCGCCACCGACACGTTCCCGAGCAAGCCGATCCGCGTGGTGGTCGGCTTTGCGCCCGGCGGCGGCGCGGACATCGTGGCGCGCCAGCTCGGCGCGCAATTGTCGAAGCAGATGGGGCAGTCGGTCGTCATCGAGAACCGGCCCGGCGCGACCGGCACGATCGCGGCGTCGAACGTCGCGCAATCGCCGGCGGACGGCTATTCGATGATGCTGGCCTCGCAATCGACCATGGTGATCGCGCCCAGCATGTACGCGAAGCTGCCGTTCGATCCGCTGAAGGACTTCATGCCGGTGACCCAGGTGGTATCGATGCCGCTGGTGATGGTGGTCAATCCATCGGTGCCGGCCAGCACAATCAAGGAGGTCGCCGACCTGGTGCGTGCCGGCAAGCTGACGAGCTACGCGTCGTCCGGGCCCGGCGGTCCGCAGCACATCGCCGGCGAGCTGTTCAACACGATGAGCGGCATCAAGCTGACGCACGTGCCGTACAAGGGCGAGTCCTCGGCGCTGACCGATGTGATCGCCGGCAATGTGCCGGTGATGTTCGCCAACGTGCCGGTGGCCGCGCCGTTCATCCAGTCCGGCAAGCTCAAGGCGATCGCGGTATCGAGCCTGGCGCGCGCGCCAGGCCTGCCACAGGTGCCGACCGTCGCCGAGGCCGGCCTGAAGGACTTCGAGGTGCTGACCTGGTATGGCCTGTTCCTGCCCGCCAGCACGCCGCGCCCGATCGCCGCGCGCATCAGCGACGAGGTGGCCAAGGCGCTGAAGGAGCCGGGGCTGCGTGCCAAATTCGCCGAGCAGGGCTTGAACATCCTGGGCACCAATCCCGAGCAGTTCGGCAAGTTCATGACCGGAGAAGTGCCGAAATGGGCTGCGGTCGTCAAGGCGTCGAATATCCGGCCGGAATAAGCGTATCCGAGCAGAACGCTGAGCCAACGTTGTCATCCCCGCGCAGGCGTGGACCCAGGGTCTTTGGAGGACGCTGGATTCCCGCGTGCGCGGGAACGACAGGATGGTTGTTCTCGATCTGCGTTCCCCTCCACCAAACCAGCCAATCCCCTCCCGTATGGAAGTTCGCCCTCCCGTCAGCCAAGACAAGGCCCTGCTGGGGCCCTGCATCCGCCTGCATCCCGCCGACAACGTGCTGGTCGCGCGCATCGATGTCGGCATCGGCGCGCAGGTGCCGGGCCAGGCCTGGACCACGCGCGGCCAGGTGCCGGCCGGCCACAAGATCGCCGCGCGGGCGATCCGTGCCGGCGAGCCGATCGTCAAGTACAACGTCTGCATCGGCTTCGCCGCGACCGACATTGCGGCGGGCAGCTACGTGCATTCGCACAACGTCAGCTTCCAGGAGTACGAGCGCGACTACGCCTACGGCCGCGACTATGTGCCGGTGCAGCGCGTGCCGGCGTCGCGCCAGGCGATGTTCGACGGCATCGTGCGGCCCGATGGCCGCGTGGCGACGCGCAACTATGTCGGCATCCTGTCGACCGTCAATTGCTCGGCGACCGTGGTGCGCAAGATCGCCGAGTGGTTCACGCCCGAGCGGCTGGCCGACTATCCGAATGTCGACGGCGTGGTCGCCTTCAGCCATTCGCTCGGCTGCGGCATGGAGATGACCGGCGAGCCGATGGACCTGCTGCGGCGGACCATGGCCGGCTACGCGCGCCACGCCAATCTCGGCGGCGCGCTGGTCGTCGGGCTGGGCTGCGAGCGCAACCAGCTGAAGGGCCTGCTCGAGACGCAGTCGCTGCGGGACGGCCCGATGCTGCGGACCTTCGTGATGCAGGACAGCGGCGGCACGCGCAAGACCATCGAGGCCGGCATCGCCGCGGTGATGGCGATGCTGCCCGAGGCCAACCGCGTCGAACGCCGGCCGGTGCCGGCCAGCCACCTGACGGTGGGCCTGCAGTGCGGCGGCTCGGACGGCTTTTCGTCGATTACCGCCAATCCGGCGCTCGGCGCCGCCGTCGATCTGCTGGTGCGCCACGGCGGCACTGCGATCCTGTCGGAGACGCCGGAGATCTATGGCGTCGAACACACGCTGACGCGGCGCGCGGTCAGCCGCGAAGTCGGCGAGAAGCTGGTCGAGCGGATCCGCTGGTGGAAGGACGAGTATTCGGTCGGGCGCGACGTGCAGATCAACGGGCAGGTCAGCCCCGGCAACCAGATGGGCGGGCTGGCGAACATCTTCGAGAAGTCGCTGGGCTCGTCGATGAAGGGCGGCACCGGGCCGCTGATGGCGGTCTACCGCTATGCCGAGCCGGTGACCGAGCACGGCCTGGTCTTCATGGATACGCCGGGCTACGACCCGGTGTCGGCCACCGGCCAGATCGCCGGCGGCGCCAACCTGATCGCGTTTACCACCGGGCGCGGCTCGATGTTCGGCGCCAAGCCGGTGCCCAGCGTCAAGCTGGCGACCAATTCGCCGATGTACCGCCGGCTGGAAGAGGACATGGACCTGAACTGCGGCAGCATCCTCGACGGCGACAAGACCATCGAGCAGGTCGGCGAGGAGATCTTCGCGCTGATGCTGCGCACCGCGTCGGGGCAGCGCTCGAAGAGCGAGCTGCTGGGGCTCGGCGACAACGAGTTCGTGCCCTGGCACATCGGCATCATGAGCTGATGCCGGCGGCCGGTGTCGGTGTTTACGCCGGCACCGGGACCGGGACCATGCCGGATCGGGCGGCGATGCGGCGATGCGGCGGTGCGGTGATACGGCGGTGCGGTGATACGGCGGTGCGGCCGGACGGCAGGGCGCCTAGCCGGCGTCCCGCACCGCCAGCAGCGCGTCGACCATCTCGGCAAAACCCTCGCCGCCGGCGGCCTCGGTCACATAGGCAGGTGGCACCGGCAGCAACGGCAGGATCTCCCCCACATTGGCCACGCCGACCGACAGCGGGAAGTGGGCGAACATCGACGCGTCGTTGGCCGAATCGCCGATGAACACCCATTCGTCGCGCTGGGCGTCGAGGTCGGCGCCCAGCAGCTCGGCCGCGCACAGGCGGCTGGTGCTCAGCTTGTCGTGCCGGCCGAACCAGCCGTTGACATGGATCGAGCTGACGGTGGCCGTCATGCCGGCCTCGCGCATCAGCGCGACGATGCGGTCGACCGCCGCGGGCGGCAGCGGCGCGACGTCCTCGGCGTGGTCGATCGCCAGGTCCGCCGCGTGCCAGTGCTGGTCGGAGGCCAGCGCGCAGCCCGGCACCTCGCGCAGGATCCGCTGCGCCAGTTCGTCGATGCGCCGCAGGTTGTGCGCGCGCGTCTGGGCGTCGTCGATGAAGCGCGTGACCAGCCGGCCGTCGCGCAGATGCGAGTAGAAGGCGCCGTTCTCGCCGATGATCGCGTCGACCGGCCACAGCCGCGTCAGGATCTCGGCCCAGGCGATGCAGCGGCCGGTCACCGGGATCACCTGCAGGCCCGCGTGCCGCAGGCGTTCGATCGCCAAGTAGGTCACGGCCGGCAGGCGGCCGGCGGTGGTCAGTGTGCCGTCGATATCGGTCAGCACGCCGCGCACGCGGCGCAGCGCGGCGGCGGGCAGGGCCGCCGGAAAGACGGGAAGGTCGGGGAGCGCGGGGGGCATTTGGCGGGTCGGCATGGCGGCGCATTGTACCTCGCATGTGGCGTGGCCTAAGCTATGTCACGGCGCTGTCATCTTGCCTTGGCCCCGGTCCGATTCGGCTCGAGGCCGCATGGACATTGGTAGAAACGCTCGGTTTCTCGGCGCGCGCTGGCGGAGTAACATCCGCTTGTCACAAAAAATGCATACATTCAGCCGGTTTCAGACTGGATGACGCAATAAACGAGGAGAGCCGTCGATGACCAACCCCCGCACCATCACCATCAAGCTCGCCGCCGCGGCTGCCGCCGTGGCCGCGCTGTCCGCCACCGGTGCCGCCCATGCTGCTGTCGAAGTCCAGTGGTGGCATGCGATGCAGGGCGCGTTGAACGACAAGGTCAACGAGGTTGCCAGCAAGTTCAACGCCAGCCAGACCGAGTACAAGATCGTGCCGGTCAACAAGGGCAACTACGACGAGACGCTGGCCGCCGGCATCGCCGCCTTCCGCGCCGGCGGCGCCCCGGCGATCCTGCAGGTATTCGAGGTCGGCACCGCCACGATGATGAGCGCCAAGGGCGCGATCAAGCCGGTGTCCACCGTGATGAAGGAAGCCGGCGAGAAGTTCGACCAGAAGGTCTACATCCCCGCGGTGGCCGGCTACTACACGTCCGCCAAGGGCGAGATGCTGTCGTTCCCGTTCAACAGCTCGACCACGGTGTTCTACTACAACAAGGACGCCTTCAAGAAGGCCGGCCTCGATCCCGAGAAGCCGCCCAGGACCTGGCCCGAGGTGATGCAGTACTCGGCCAAGATCAAGGCCTCGGGCGGCAACTGCGCCTACACCACCGACTGGCAGGGCTGGGTCCACCTGGAAAGCTTCTCGGCCTGGCACAACACGCTGTACGCGACCAAGAACAACGGCTTCGGCGGCACCGACACGCGCCTGGTGTTCAACAGCCCGCTGCATGTCAAGCACATCGGCAATCTGCAGGACATGGTCAAGAAGGGCTACTTCAGCTATGGCGGCCGCAAGGCGGAGTCGGGCGCCAAGTTCTTCAACGGCGAATGCGCGATGTTCACCGGCTCGTCGGCGACGCTGGCCAACGTGCGCAAGAACGCCAAGTTCGCCTTCGGCGTGTCGCAGCTGCCGTACTACCCGGACGTGCAGGGTGCCCCGCAGAACACCATCATCGGCGGCGCCTCGCTGTGGGTGATGGCCGGCCGCAAGCCCGAGGAATACAAGGGCGTGGCCAAGTTCTTCACCTTCCTGTCGCGCCCCGAAGTCCAGGCCGACTGGCACCAGGCCACCGGCTATCTGCCGGTTACGATGGCCGCCTACGAGCTGACCAGGAAGTCCGGCTTCTATGAGAAGAATCCGGGCGCCGACGTGTCGGTGCAGCAGATGGTCGTCAAGACCACCGACAAGTCGCGCGGCGTGCGTCTGGGCAATATGGTCCAGGTGCGCACCGTGGTCGACGAGGAACTGGAAGCGGTCTGGGCCGGCAAGAAGGAGCCCAAGGAAGCGCTCGATACCGCGGTCAAGCGCGGCAACGAGCTGCTCGAACGCTTCCAGCGCACCGCCAAGGAGTAAGCGGCGGCAGGCGATCGGCGCCACGGTTTGCCCGCCGGTCCGCCGCCTGCGATCCCTGTTTCCATCGGAACCTGCCGCCGTGTCCTGGGACCGGCGGCAGCCTGATTTCCCCCGGGGCGCCGCGACGGCGCTCCCTTGCCATCGCCACGCATGGAAAAACGCGTCGTCTTCCGTTCGCCCTGGCTGCCGTATCTGCTGGTGCTGCCGCAGATCGCGATCACGCTGATCTTCTTCTTCTGGCCCGCCGGCCAGGCGCTGTACCAGTCCGTGCTGCAGCAGGACGCCTTCGGCATCAGCCTCGAATACGTCGGCGCGGCCAACTTCATGACGCTGTGGAACGACCCGAACTACATCGAGTCGTTCCGCGTGACCGCCATTTTCGCGGTCGGGGTGGCGCTGCTGGGCATGTCGTTCGCGCTGCTGCTGGCCTATTTCGCCGATCGCGCGCTGCGCGGCGCGGTCGCCTACAAGACGCTGCTGATCTGGCCGTATGCGGTGGCGCCGGCGGTGGCCGGCGTGCTGTGGATGTTCCTGTTCAATCCGACGCTGGGCATCGTCTCGTACGTGCTGCGCCAGATGGGCGTGGACTGGAACTTCCTGCTCAACGGCGACCAGGCGATGCTGCTGGTGATCATCGCCGCCGCGTGGAAGCAGGTCAGCTACAACTTCCTGTTCTTCCTGGCCGGGCTGCAGAGCATCCCGCGCTCGCTGATCGAGGCGGCGGCGATCGACGGCGCCGGACCGTGGCGCCGCTTCTGGTCGATCGTGTTCCCGCTGCTGTCGCCGACCACGTTCTTCCTGATGGTGATCAACGTGGTGTACGCGTTCTTCGATACCTTCGCGATCATCGATGCGGTCACGCACGGCGGGCCGTTCAATTCGACCAACACGCTGGTCTACAAGGTCTATCACGACGGTTTCCGCGGCATGGACATCGGCGGCTCGGCGGCGCAGTCGGTGGTGCTGATGGCGATCGTGATCGCGCTGACCGTGGTGCAGTTCCGCTACGTCGAACGGCGCGTCCAGTATTGAACGGCGGCCGATGAATACGGCAATGAAGACCGCAGACAGGTATCCCTCATGGTAGAACGGCGTCCCTTCCTCGATTTCCTGACCCACGTGGTGCTGATCGTCGGCATCCTGATCGTGGCCTTTCCGGTCTACGTGACCTTCGTCGCCTCGACGCTGACCGCCGAGCAGGTGCTGGACGCGCCGATGACGCTGATCCCCGGCCCGCATCTGCTGGACAACTACCGCACCGTGCTGTTCGAGGGCGTCGGCGTGGCCGCGGCGCCGGTGTCGACCATGCTGATGAACAGCATGATCATGGCGCTGGGCATTTCGCTGGGCAAGATCGCGATCTCGATCATCTCGGCCTTCGCGGTGGTGTACTTCAAGTTCCCGCTGCGCAAGACCTTCTTCTGGATGATCTTCATCACGCTGATGCTGCCGGTCGAGGTCCGCATCCTGCCGACCTACGAGGTGGTGTCGGACCTCGGCATGCTCGACAGCTACGTCGGCCTGACGGTGCCGCTGATCGCGTCGGCGACCGCGACCTTCCTGTTCCGCCAGTTCTTCCTGACCGTGCCCGACGAGCTGGCCGAGGCCGCGCGCATCGATGGCGCCGGGCCGATGCGGTTCTTCCTCGACGTGCTGCTGCCGCTGTCCAAGACCAGCATCGCGGCGCTGTTCGTGATCCAGTTCATCTACGGCTGGAACCAGTACCTGTGGCCGCTCCTGATCACCACGCAGAAGTCGATGATCCCGGTGGTGGTCGGCGTCACGCAGATGATCTCGCGCTCGGGCGATGCCGCCACCGAGTGGAACCTGGTGATGGCGACCGTGCTGCTGGCGATGATCCCGCCTGCGGTGGTGGTGATCCTGATGCAGAAGTGGTTTGTGAAGGGATTGGTGGAGACCGAGAAGTAAGGGGAAGACTGTCACGATCCTCCATCCGCGATGGTTTCCTCCCCTCTCCCGCTCGCGGGAGAGGGGCGGGGGAGAGGGCAACGGGCGCTTGACAATCGCGAACGCGTTCGCGGCGTCAACCGCCGTTTCCCTCTCCCCCAACCCCTCTCCCGCAAGCGGGAGAGGGGAGTAAATGCGTAAGGTCGCATCGATCGATATCGAACAGAACAACAGAAACACATGGCAAAACTGTCGCTCCGAAACGTACAGAAGACCTACGCCGGCAATGTCACGGCCGTGCATGGCATCGACATGGAGATCGACGATGGCGAGTTCATCGTGATCGTCGGCCCGTCGGGCTGCGGCAAGTCGACGCTGCTGCGGATGGTCGCGGGGCTCGAGACCATCACCGGCGGCGAGGTCCATATCGGCGATCGCGTCGTCAATCGGCTGGAGCCGGCCGAGCGCGATATCGCGATGGTGTTCCAGAACTACGCGCTGTATCCGCACATGACCGTCTACGACAACATGGCGTACGGCCTGAAGATCCGCGGCATGCCGAAGGCCGAGATCGAACAGCGCGTGCGCCATGCGGCCGGCATTCTCGAGTTGGCGCCGCTGCTCGAGCGCAAGCCGCGCCAGCTGTCGGGCGGCCAGCGCCAGCGGGTCGCGATGGGGCGGGCCATCGTGCGCGAGCCGGCGGTGTTCCTGTTCGACGAGCCGCTGTCCAACCTGGACGCCAAGCTGCGCGTGCAGATGCGGCTGGAGCTGAAGGAGCTGCATCGGCGGCTGCGCACCACCAGCCTCTATGTCACGCACGACCAGGTCGAGGCGATGACGCTCGCCGACCGGATGATGGTGCTCAACGGCGGACGCGTCGAGCAGATCGGCACGCCGCTCGAGGTCTATGCGCGGCCCGCCAGCATCTTTGTCGCCGGCTTCATCGGCTCGCCGCCGATGAACCTGATTCCGGTGGCGCGCAACGAGGCGGGGCAGGGCACGGTACCTTCGGGTGTGCCATCGGACGCGCAGATGCGCGTGCTCGGCGCGGACGGCAAGCCGTCGGACGCGACGCTGGGCCATCTGCCGATGGGGCTGCATCTGCCGCAGCAGGCGCTGCTGGGCCTGCGGCCCGAACATCTGGAACCGTGCGCGGCCCACGAGGCCATCGCGCGGATCGACGTGCGCGTGGTCGAGGCGCTGGGCGCGGACTCGTTCGCCTACGGCACGCTCGGCGGCCAGCAGGTGGTGGTCCGTCTCGATAGCCATATGCACGTGCGCGCGGGCGAGCAGCTGCCGGTGACGGCATCGGCCGACCATCTGCACTTCTTCGACCATGCCAGCGGCAAGCGGATCGAGAAGCGGATCGAGGCCTGAGATGGCGACCACGCTTTCCCCCTGGCCCTATCCGCGCACGATCGCCCATCGCGGCGCCGGCAAGCTGGCGCCCGAGAACACGCTGGCGGCGTTCCGCCACGGCGCCTCGTTCGGCTATCGGATGTTCGAGTTCGACGTCAAGCTGTCGGCCGATGGCAAGCCGGTGCTGCTGCACGACGCGACGCTGGATCGCACCACCAGCGGCCGCGGCCGCGCCGACGCGCTGACGCTGGGCGAGCTGGCGCAGCTCGACGCGGGCAGCTGGCATAGCCCGGCCTATGCCGGCGAACCGATCCCGACGCTGGCGGCGATCGCCGCCTACACGCGCGCCAACGGCCTGCACGTCAATATCGAGATCAAGCCGGTGCCCGGTACCGAGGCGCGCACCGGCGCGGCGGTGGCGCTCGACGCGCTGGCGCTGTGGGCCGGCGCCGCCGTGCCGCCGCTGCTGTCGTCGTTCTCGGAGACGGCGCTGGAGGCGGCGCGCCGGGTCGCGCCGGACCTGCCGCGCGCGCTGCTGCTGGACACGCTGCCGGCCGACTGGCGGGACCGGCTGGCGCGGCTGGGCTGCGTCGCGCTGGATGCCAATCACCGGGAACTGGACCAAGACGTGATTGAAGAGGCGCATCAGGCCGGTTATCGGGTCGCCTGCTATACCGTCAACGACCCTGACCGGGCCACGGCTTTGCTGGCCTGGGGCGTCGACGCGGTGATTACCGACGCGGTCGACCTTATTGCGCCGCAGCACGGAAATGAAAGCCGGGGTGAATCAGAAATGAAAGCCGGCTGAAAGAAAGCGAGGGGATTTCGCAACAGCCATTCCCTGTTCCAGACGGGGTTTTCGGCCCGGAAAACCGGCAAGGCGCGCAATACCGCGGGAAATCGTTGGATCGGTGTTGCACTACAGGAAAAGAGCGGTGGACGTTTGCGCAATCGTGCTATTCTTACGCGCAGTGAAGACTTAGGTCCTTCCCCGCACAACTTGCCCTTCCGGGCTTCTGCGCGCCGGCACCCCAGTGGTGCCGTTTGCTTAGGGGCCTCCAAGAGTTGTTTGCAATCCGCTAACCGGTCAAGCCGTGTCGCGGAAGGTTGATAAACCCGCTTAACTTCGGCATACCCGAAGAATAGTGAGCGCCCCATGATGCAGCAGTATCAGAGCAATTCGTACCTCTTCGGCGGCAACGCGCCGTACGTGGAAGAGCTGTACGAAGCCTACCTCCAGAATCCCGCCTCCGTCCCCGACAACTGGCGCGCGTACTTCGACGCGATGCAGAACGTGCCGGCCGCGAACGGCACCGCCTCCCGAGACATTCCCCACGCCCCGATCGTCGCCTCGTTCGCCGAGCGCGCCAAGCAGGGCCCGATCCGCACCATCGTCGCCTCGGCCGATGCCGACATGGGCCGCAAGCGCGTCGCCGCGACCCAGCTGATCGCCGCCTACCGCAACATCGGTTCGCACTGGGCCGACCTCGATCCGCTCAAGCGCCAGGAGCGTCCGCCCCTGCCGGATCTGGATCCCGCCTTCTACGGCTTCTCCGAGGCCGACCTCGACATCGTCTTCAATGCCAGCAATACCTATTTCGGCAAGGAGTCGATGAGCCTGCGCGAGCTGCTGCAGAACCTGCGCGAGACGTATTGCAGCAGCATCGGCGCCGAATTCATGTATATCAGCGACCAGGCGCAGAAGCGCTGGTGGCAGGAGCGCCTCGAATCGACGCGCGCCCGTCCGGTGTTCACGGCCGAGAAGAAAAAGCACATCCTCGAGCGCCTGACCGCCGCCGAAGGCCTCGAGCGCTTCCTGCATACCAAGTACGTCGGCCAGAAGCGCTTCTCGCTGGAAGGCGGCGAGAGCTTCATCGCCGCGATGGACGAGCTGATCCAGCGCGCCGGCAAGCAGGGCGTGCAGGAAATCGTCATCGGCATGGCCCACCGTGGCCGCCTGAACGTGCTGGTCAACACGCTGGGCAAGATGCCCGCCGACCTGTTCGCCGAATTCGAAGGCAAGCACGTCGACGATCTGCCGGCAGGCGACGTCAAGTACCACAAGGGCTTCTCCAGCGATGTGTCGACCGAAGGCGGCCCGGTCCACCTGTCGCTCGCCTTCAACCCGTCGCACCTGGAAATCGTCAACCCGGTGGTCGAGGGTTCGGCCAAGGCGCGCCAGGAGCGCCGCGGCGAAGCCGGCCATCGCGAGGTGCTGCCGGTGCAGGTGCACGGCGACGCGGCCTTCGCCGGCCAGGGCGTCGTGATGGAAACGCTGAACCTGGCCCAGACCCGCGGCTACGGTACCGGCGGCACGATGCACATCGTGATCAACAACCAGATCGGCTTCACCACCTCGGACCCGCGCGACGCCCGTTCGACGCTGTACTGTACCGACGTGGTCAAGATGATCGAAGCGCCGGTGCTGCACGTCAACGGCGACGATCCCGAGGCCGTCGTGTTCGCGATGCAGCTGGCGGTGGACTACCGCATGGAGTTCAAGAAGGATGTCGTCGTCGACATCATCTGCTTCCGCAAGCTGGGCCACAACGAGCAGGACACCCCGGCGGTCACGCAGCCGCTGATGTACAAGAAGATCTCGCAGCATCCGGGCACGCGCAAGGTCTACGCCGACAAGCTGGCCACGCAGAACGTGGTGCCGGCCGACTTCGGCGACGAGCTGGTCAAGGCCTACCGCGCCGCGATGGACGCGGGCAAGCACACGGTCGACCCGGTGCTGTCGAACTTCAAGAACAAGTTCGCCGTCGACTGGATGCCGTTCCTGAACCGCAAGTGGACCGACGCCGCCGACACCGCCGTGCCGGTGACCGAACTGAAGCGCCTGGCCGAGCGGATCACGACGATCCCGGAACAGTTCAAGCTGCACCCGCTGGTCGAGAAGGTGATCAAGGATCGCGCCAACATGGGCCGCGGCGACCAGCCGCTGGACTGGGGCATGGGCGAGCACCTGGCCTTCGCCTCGCTGGTGGCCTCGGGCTATCCGGTGCGCATCACCGGCCAGGACGCCGGCCGCGGTACCTTCACGCACCGCCACGCCGTGCTGCATGACCAGAACCGCGAGCGCTGGGATGCGGGCTCGTACGTGCCGCTGCAGAACGTGTCGGAAGGCCAGGCTCCGTTCACCGTGATCGACTCGGTGCTGTCCGAGGAAGCGGTGCTGGGCTTCGAATACGGCTACTCGACCGCCGAGCCGAACGCGCTGGTGATCTGGGAAGCCCAGTTCGGCGACTTCGTCAACGGCGCGCAGGTCGTGATCGACCAGTTCATCTCGTCGGGCGAAGTCAAGTGGGGCCGCGCCTCGGGCCTGACGCTGATGCTGCCGCACGGCTACGAAGGCCAGGGTCCGGAACACAGCTCGGCGCGCATCGAGCGCTTCCTGCAGCTGTGCGCGGACCACAATATGCAGGTCTGCCAGCCGACCACGCCGGCGCAGATCTTCCACCTGCTGCGCCGCCAGATGATCCGGCTGTTCCGCAAGCCGCTGGTCATCATGACGCCGAAGTCGCTGCTGCGTAACAAGGACGCGGTGTCGCCGCTGTCGGATCTGGCCAAGGGCCATTTCGAGACCGTGATCGGCGAGCAGGAAGAACTGAACGCCAGCAAGGTCAAGCGCGTGATCATGTGCTCGGGCAAGGTCTATTACGACCTGGTCGCGACGCGCAAGGAGCGGGGCGCCAGCGATGTCGCCGTCATCCGCCTCGAGCAGCTCTATCCGTTCCCGCACAAGGCGGTGGCCGCCGAACTGAAGAAGTATCCGAACGCCACCGAGATCGTGTGGTGCCAGGACGAGCCGCAGAACCAGGGCGCCTGGTTCTTCGTCCAGCACTACATCATGGAGAACATGACGGAAGGGCAGAAGCTGGGCTACGCCGGCCGTCCGGCGTCGGCTTCGCCGGCCGTGGGCTACTACGCCAAGCACAACGAGCAACAGAAGGCGCTGCTGGACGCGGCGTTCTCCAAGCTCAAGGGCTTCGTGCTGAGCAAGTAAGCGCCAGTGCGGGCAGGGCGCGCCGGTTGGCGGGCCCTCCCGCGCTGCGCTTGCCGCCGTGCTTGCACCTGCGCCCTGCAATCCCCGACGCATCGCATCGAACGCATCGAATCGCGCGCAGTCGCCCGCATCCGCCACGACTGCGCCGGTTCGCCCCGAATACCGCTGCATACACGCATTTACCGAGGAAACTCACACCATGGCCATTGTTGACGTCAAGGTCCCGCAACTGTCCGAATCCGTCGCCGAGGCGACCCTGCTGAACTGGAAGAAGAAGCCCGGCGAAGCGGTCGCGCAGGACGAAATCCTGATCGAAATCGAGACCGACAAGGTCGTGCTCGAAGTGCCGGCACCGTCCGCGGGCGTGCTGTCGCAGATCGTCAAGAACGACGGCGACACCGTGACGGCCGATGAAGTCATCGCCAAGATCGATACCGAGGCCACCGCTGGCGCCGCCGCTCCGGCCGCCGCCGCACCGGCACCCGCTGCCGCACCGGCACCGGCTCCGGCCGCCGCCCCGGCTGCCGCCGCGCCCGCCGCCGCCGGCGCCGTGGCGATGCCGTCGGCCGCCAAGCTGATGGCCGAGCAGGGCCTGTCGGCCGGCCAGGTCGCCGGCACCGGCAAGGATGGCCGCATCACCAAGGGCGACGTGCTCGCCGCCGGTTCGGCGCCCGCCGCCAAGGCCGCCCCGGCCCCGGCCGCCAAGCCGGCGCTGCAGCAGGTCTCCGCACCGGTCGACTTCGCCGCGCTGGGCGATCGTCCGGAAGAGCGCGTGCCGATGAGCCGCCTGCGCGCCCGTATCGCCGAGCGTCTGCTGCAATCGCAACAGACCAACGCCATCCTCACCACCTTCAACGAAGTCAACATGAAGCCGGTGATGGATCTGCGCAACAAGTACAAGGACCGCTTCGAGAAGGAACACGGCGTCAAGCTGGGCTTCATGTCCTTCTTCGTCAAGGCGGCCGTGCATGCGCTGAAGAAGTACCCGATCATCAACGCCTCGGTCGACGGCAACGACATCGTCTACCACGGCTACTTCGACATCGGCATCGCGGTCGGTTCGCCGCGCGGCCTGGTGGTGCCGATCCTGCGCAACGCCGACCAGATGAGCCTGGCCGACATCGAGAAGAAGATCGCCGAGTTCGGCGCCAAGGCCCGTGACGGCAAGCTGTCGCTGGACGAGCTGTCGGGCGGTACCTTCTCGATCTCGAACGGCGGCGTGTTCGGCTCGATGCTGTCGACCCCGATCATCAACCCGCCGCAATCGGCGATCCTGGGCGTGCACGCGACCAAGGACCGCGCCGTGGTCGAGGACGGCCAGATCGTGATCCGTCCGATGAACTACCTGGCGATGTCCTACGACCACCGCATCATCGACGGCCGCGAAGCCGTGCTGGGCCTGGTGGCGATGAAGGAAGCGCTGGAAGATCCGGCCCGCCTGCTGCTGGACCTGTAATCGCAGCACCCGCCGCGGTCTCCCTGGCGGAGACCGCGCGCCGCTTGGGGCGAGCCCGGCGGCCAACCGAATGCAACACCATGCCGCGCGCCGGCCCCGACCCGAGTCGGGCAGGGCGCGCCGACGCAACGAGGAATTCCCATGAGCAAACAATTCGACGTGCTGGTGATCGGCGCGGGCCCCGGCGGCTATATCGCCGCGATCCGCGCGGGCCAGCTTGGCCTGAACGTCGCCTGCTGCGAAGGCAATCCGTACGACGATCCGAAGGGCGAAGCGCGCCTGGGCGGCACCTGCCTGAACGTCGGCTGCATCCCGTCGAAGGCGATGCTGGCCTCGTCCGAAGAGTACGAGAACGTGCAGCACCACCTGGCGGACCATGGCATCACCGTGGGCGACGTCAAGGTCGATATCGCCAAGATGCTCAAGCGCAAGGACGATATCGTCGGCAAGATGACCAAGGGCATCGAGTTCCTGTTCCGCAAGAACAAGGTCACGCTGTTCAAGGGCTTCGGCAAGTTCGTCGGCAAGAACGCCGACGGCTTCCAGGTCGAGATCGCCGGCAAGGCCGGCACCGAGACCATCACCGCGAAGCAGGTGATCATCGCCACCGGTTCGAAGGCCCGCCATCTGCCCGGCATTCCGGTCGACAACAAGCTGGTCAACGATAACGAGGGCGCGCTCAAGTTCGCCGAGGTGCCGAAGAAGCTGGGCGTGATCGGCGCCGGCGTGATCGGCCTGGAGCTGGGCTCGGTGTGGCGCCGTCTCGGTGCCGACGTGACCGTGCTGGAAGCGCTGCCGGCGTTCCTGGGTGCCGCCGACGAAGGCGTCGCCAAGGAAGCGCAGAAGCTGCTGACCAAGCAGGGCCTGAAGTTCAGCCTGGGCGTCAAGGTCAATGAGGTCAAGACCGGCGACAACAACGTCACCGTCAGCTACACCGACAAGGACGGCAACGCGCAGACGCTGGAAGTCGATCGCCTGATCGTGTCGGTCGGCCGCGTGCCGAATACCGACAACCTGGGCCTCGACGCGGTCGGCCTGGCTGCCGACGAGCGCGGCTTCATTCCGGTCGACGACCACTGCGCGACCTCGGTGCCGGGCCTGTGGGCGATCGGCGACGTGGTGCGCGGCCCGATGCTGGCGCACAAGGCCGAGGACGAAGGCGTGGCCGTGGCCGAGCGCATCGCCGGCCAGAAGCCGCACATCGACTACAACTGCATTCCGTGGGTGATCTACACCTACCCGGAAATCGCCTGGGTCGGCAAGACCGAGCAGCAGCTCAAGGCCGAGGGGCGCGAGTACAAGTCGGGCCAGTTCCCGTTCGTGGCCAACGGCCGCGCGCTGGGCATGGGCGCCTCGGACGGCTTCGTCAAGATGCTGGCCGATGCCAAGACCGACGAGATCCTGGGCGTGCACGTGGTCGCGGCCAATGCTTCGGACCTGATCGCCGAAGCCGTGGTGGCGATGGAGTTCAAGGCCGCCAGCGAGGATATCGGCCGCGTGTGCCACCCGCACCCGTCGATGTCCGAGGTGATGCGCGAAGCCGCGCTCGCGGTGGACAAGCGTCAGCTCAATATGTAAGTCCGGTGTCGCCTTCGCCGGCTCGCCGATTGCGGTGGCCGACGCTCTGGCGACAACCTGCTCCCTCTCCCGCTTGCTGATCGCGGGAGCGAGGGCGCTGGCGACAATCTGCTCCCTCTCCCGCTTGCGGGAGAGGGTTGGGGAGAGGGTAGGGGCGCTTGCAAGGGCGCTTGCAAGGGCGCTGCCGGTCGATCGGCCGCTGCTCTCCCTCTCCCCCGGCCCCTCTCCCGCAAGCGGGAGACGGGAGTCTCGCGGTGCGACGGCGTACGCCATGCGTTCGGGGCCGCCGATGCTCCGCTACCACTCCTTCCCCCAATGAACGTCACCGAGTACTACCACCACGAACTGCAGCAGCGCGGCTATCGGTCCGACGAGGCGCAGTTGCGCGCGGTGGCGCGGCTGCAGCAGTGCTACGACGAATGGGTCGCCTACAAGCAGCGGCGCAACAATGCGCTGAAGAAGCTGCTGATCCGGCCCGAGGTGCCCAAGGGCGTCTATCTGTGGGGTGGCGTGGGGCGCGGCAAGTCGTTCCTGATGGACAGCTTCTACCACTGCGTGCCGGTGGTCAGGAAGACCCGCCTGCATTTCCACGAGTTCATGCGCGAGGTGCACCGCCAGCTCGAGGAACTGCGCGGCCGGCCCGATCCGCTGGACGAGCTGGCCAAACGGATCGCCCGCAAGTACCGGCTGATCTGTTTCGATGAATTCCATGTCAGCGATGTCGCCGACGCGATGATCCTGCATCGGCTGCTCGAGCAGATGTTCGAGAATGGCGTGCAGTTCGTGATGACGTCGAACTACCGCCCGGACCTGCTGTATCCGGACGGCCTGCATCGCGACCGCATCCTGCCGGCGATCGCGCTGCTCGAGCGCAAGCTCGACGTGCTGAACGTCGATGCCGGCATCGATTACCGCAAGCGCACGCTGGAACAGGTGCAGGCCTATTACACGCCGCTGGACGCCAAGGCCAGCGCGGCGCTGCGGGATTCCTTCGCGGCGTTGGCCGGCATCGCCGACGAATCGCCGATCCTGCATATCGAAAAGCGCGAACTGCACGCGCTGCGCAAGGCCAACGGCGTGGTCTGGTTCGACTTCGCCACGCTGTGCGGCGGCCCGCGTTCGCAGAACGACTATCTGGAGCTGGCCGAGCGCTTCCACACGGTGATCCTGTCGGACGTGCCGAAGATGACGCCGCGGATGTCGTCGGAGGCGCGCCGCTTCACCTGGCTGGTCGATGTGTTCTACGACCACAAGGTCAAGCTGCTGATGTCGGCCGAGGTGCCGCCCGACGAGCTCTATGTCGAAGGCCAGATGGCCAACGAATTCCATCGCACGGTGTCGCGCATCATCGAGATGCAGTCGCGCGAGTATCTCGAGGCGCCGCGGCGCGCCGGCGCTACCGAGCTGGCCTGAACGGCCCCGGCACGCCGCAGCTCAGTCAGGGGCGCCGTTTGCGTGCGCCTTGACCGGGATCAAACCGCCGCCCGGCGGCGATCCCTAGAATCGATCGGACATCCAGGACCACGATGCCGATCGCTTTCGCCCCTTCTTCCCACGCCCAACCATCCGGGTCCGCCGTGCAGGCGGACGCCGCTACGGACGCCAACGCGGACGCCAACGCGGACGCCACCTCGTGCTTCCACTGCGGGCTGCCGGCCGGCGCCGCGCCGGACGTGCTGCGCGCGCAGGTCGGCGGGAGATCGCGCCGCTTCTGCTGCGCCGGCTGCCTGGCGCTGGCGCAGGCACTGGACCAGGCCGGTTTCGCACATCTGTATGCCGGCGAATTCCGCTTCGGCCGGCCGCTCGACGCGGCGGCACGGGCGCGGCTGGAGCCGGTCTGGCAGGCCTACGACACCGACGAGCTGCGCGCGCGCTTCGTGCGGCGGCTTGATGGCGCGGGTCAGGCGCGGGCGCAGGAACGACCGCAGCACCGCTTCGAAATCACGCTGGCGCCCGAGAACATCCGCTGCGCCGCCTGCGCCTGGCTGATCGAACAGAAGCTGGCGCAATTGCCCGGCGTCGAGTCCGCGGTCGCCAATCTGGCCACGCGCCGCGTGCTGGTACGCTGGCGCGGCGGCGCGCTGACCGTCGCGGGGCTGCTCGGCGCGCTCGCCGATATCGGCTACACCGCGTGGCCGTTCGAGTTCTCCGCGGCGGACCGCCGGGACAGCGTGGCCCGGCGCGGGCTGCTGATGCGGCTGGCGGTGGCGATGCTCGGCATGATGCAGGTGATGATGTACGCGTGGCCCGTCTATACGCACGAGGGCACGATCGCCGCGACGCATCTGCGGCTGCTGCAATGGGCGAGCCTCGCGCTGACGCTGCCGGTGATCGTCTACAGCGCGGCGCCGATCTTTGCGGGCGCCTGGCGCAGCCTGCGCCAGCGCCATGTCGGCATGGACGTGCCGGTCGCGCTGGGCCTGGCGGCGGCGTTCGGCGCCAGCCTGCTTGCCACCGTGCGCGGCAGCGGCGAGGTCTACTACGACTCGGTGACGATGTTCGTCGCCTTGCTGCTGCTGGCACGCTATCTCGAATTGCGCGTGCGGCAGGCTTCGCGCAGCGGCGCCGAGATGCTGGCGCGGCAGCTGCCGGCCACCTGCGAGCAGTTATTGCCCCATGGCACGGAGCGCCGCGTGCCGGTCGCGCGGCTGTCCCCCGGCGACCGCGTGCGCGTGCGGGCCGGCGAGATCGTGCCGGCCGACGGCGAGATCGTCGAAGGGGGCAGCGATCTGGACGAGTCGATGCTGAGCGGCGAGAGCCGGCCGGTGCCGCGCGGGCCGGGGCAATCTGTGCTGGCTGGCTGCTACAACGCCAGCAGTGCGCTGGTGATCGAAGTGCGCCGCGTCGGAGCAAGCACGCGCCTGGCTGAAATCGTCGCGCTGCTGGAGCGTGCGCTGGCGGACAAGCCGCGCCTCGCGGTGATCGCCGATCGCGTGGCGGCGTGGTTCGTCGCGGCGCTGCTGCTCATTGCGGTGGCCGTGGGGCTGCTGTGGTGGACCATCGCCCCGGCGCGCGCGCTGATGGTGACCGTCGCGGTGCTGGTGGTCAGCTGCCCGTGCGCGCTGTCGCTGGCCACGCCCGCGGCGCTGGCGGCGGCCGGTGCGGCGCTGTCGCGGCGCGGCGTTCTGCTGACGCGCGGCCATGCGCTGGAAACGCTGGCCGGTGTCACCGATGTCGTGCTGGACAAGACCGGCACGCTGACCGAGGGACGCTTCGCCGTCGCCAACGTGATCGTGCTCGGCGCTGTGGCGCAGTCCGAATGCCTGGCGCTGGCCGGCGCGCTGTGCCGCGGCGGGGAGCATCCGGTGGCGCGGGCGCTGGCCGCCGCGGCCGGGGACCGGACATTCGCACGACGGTTGACGCGATTGCGCAACCATCCGGGACAGGGTGTGGAGGCGTTGCTAGACGGCCGCCCGATCCGGATCGGGCGTCGCGATTTCGTTGACGCGCTCGCGATGTGCGGCGACGGCGATGATGACTCCGATAACGCCTCCGACAACGCCTCCGACAACGCCTCCGACAACGCCTCCGACAACGCCTCCAGCAACGCGTCCGACAACGCCGTCAAAAACAGTACGAACAACGCCGCCGGTGATCAGGCAGCCCTCGACGCGCTGCGCCACCATCTGCACGACGGCGCGTCGCCGGTGTGGTTGGGCGACCGGCACGGCCTGCTTGCCGTCTTCGTGCTGTCGGACACCGAGCGCGGGCAGGCGGCCGAGCTGCTGGCGCGCCTGCGCGCGCTGGGCTTGCGCTGTCATCTGATATCGGGCGACAGCCAGGCGACGGTGTGCTGGTGGGCCCGGCATTTCGGCATCCACGCCGCGCACGGGCGCGTCAGTCCCGAGGGCAAGCGCGACTACGTGGCGGCGCTGCAGCGCGACGGCGCGGTGGTGCTCGCGATCGGCGACGGCATCAACGATGGGCCGGTGCTGGCGCAGGCCCAGGTGTCGATCGCGCTGGGCAGCGGCGCGCCGCTGGCGCAAGTCGGCGCCGATGCGGTGCTGACCCACGACGGCATCGCCGACGTCGCCACCGCGCTGGCGATCGCGCGCCGCACGCGGGCGGTGATCCGGCAGAACCTCGGCTGGGCCTTCGCGTACAACGTGGTGGCCATTCCGCTGGCCGCGAGCGGCCACGTCACCGCATGGATGGCCGGCGTCGGCATGTCGCTGTCCTCGCTGCTGGTGGTCGCCAATGCCTGGCGCCTGCTGCGCGTGCCGAAGGGGCGCTAGCGATGGACGCGCTGTAATGGATACGCTGTTCCTGCTGGTGCCGATGAGCCTCGCGCTGGTCGTGCTGATCGCGGCCGCGTTGTGGTGGGCGCTGCGCGCCGGCCAATACGACGATCTCGAGCGGCCGGGGCAGGCGATCCTGCTCGACAACGACCGTCCCGATATGCCCCGAAACGCAGGCGGGCGCCGCGGCGCGGCCGCGCCGTAGCGATGGCCGTTGCGTGAATCACTACCGAGGTTCCCCGGGGCGCGGTGCATCTGCACGGCGCTTGATCCGGATCAAGGGCGCGCCGTCCGACCCCCTCTACATTGTCCCCATCGATTTCTAATCCATATCCATCCTTGGGGGTCTGAATGGATGTCACCGCCGCCGGCCTGACCGGCACGGCCACGCCCGCGCGCGCCGCCGACACCTTCAACTATCACGTCGTGAGGCAATTCGCCGTCATGACCGTGGTATGGGGCATCGTCGGCATGGCGGTCGGCGTGCTGCTTGCCGCGCAACTGATCTGGCCTGAACTCAATTTCGATACGCCGTGGCTGTCGTTCGGACGGCTGCGTCCGCTGCATACCAATGCGGTGATCTTCGCCTTCGGCGGCAGCGCGCTGTTCGCGACGTCGTACTACGTGGTGCAGCGGACCTGCCAGGCGCGCCTGTTCGCCGGGCCGCTGGCGGCGTTCACCTTCTGGGGCTGGCAAGCGGTGATCGTCGCCGCGGCGATCACGCTGCCGCTGGGCATCACGACCTCGAAGGAATACGCCGAGCTGGAATGGCCGATCGACCTGCTGATCACGGCGGTATGGGTCGCTTACGCGATCGTGTTCTTCGGCACCATCGCCCGCCGCAAGACCCGCCACATCTACGTGGCCAACTGGTTTTTCGGCGCCTACATCCTGACGATCGCGATCCTGCATGTCGTCAACAACATCGAGCTGCCGGCGTCGCTGTGGAAGTCGTATTCCGCCTATGCCGGCGTGCAGGACGCGATGGTGCAGTGGTGGTACGGCCATAACGCGGTCGGCTTCTTCCTGACCACCAGCTTCCTCGGCATGATGTACTACTTCATTCCGAAGCAGGCCGAGCGCCCGATCTACTCGTACCGGCTGTCGATCGTCCATTTCTGGGCGCTGAACTTCACCTATATGTGGGCCGGTCCCCACCATCTGCAATACACCGCGCTGCCCGACTGGGCGCAATCGCTGGGCATGGTGTTCTCGCTGATCCTGCTGGCGCCGTCGTGGGGCGGCATGATCAACGGGATCATGACGATGTCGGGGGCCTGGCACAAGCTGCGTACCGATCCGATCCTGAAGTTCCTGGTGGTGGCGCTGTCCTTCTACGGCATGGCGACCTTCGAGGGCTCGATGATGTCGATCAAGACGGTCAACGCGCTGTCGCACTACACCGACTGGACCATCGGTCACGTGCATTCGGGCGCGCTGGGCTGGGTCGCGATGATCACGATCGGCTCGCTGTACTACCTGGTGCCGCGGCTGTTCGGCCAGCAGAAGATGTACAGCACGCGCCTGATCGAATGGCACTTCTGGATCGCGACCATCGGCGTGGTGCTCTATATCGCCTCGATGTGGATCGCCGGCGTGATGGAAGGGCTGATGTGGCGTGCCACGCAGCCGGACGGCACGCTGACCTATGCCTTCGTCGAAGCGGTCAAGGCCAAGACGCCGTTCTACCTGATCCGTCTGCTGGGCGGCCTGTGCTTCCTCGCCGGCATGCTGCTGATGGCGTGGAACGTCGCGCGCACCATCGCCGGCCGCCGCGCCTTCGATGCGGTGATTCCGGCGAGTGCCAGTGCCGCGGCCGCCGTGGCCGCGACCGCCCCCGCAGCCTGAACGTCATCCGGATTCCATCATGTCCCAACAACGACGCTTCCTTTCGCACGAGACGCTGGAGAAGAACATCGGCTGGCTGATCCTGTGCACCATCGTGGTGGTCAGCATTGCCGGTTTCGTGCAGATCCTGCCGCTGTTTTTCCAGCATTCGACCACCCAGCCCGATCCGGGCATCGTCCCTTACTCGCCGCTGCGGCTGATGGGGCGCGACATCTATATCCGCGAGGGCTGCGTCGGCTGCCACTCGCAACAGGTGCGCACGCTGCAGGCCGAGGTCGAGCGCTACGGCCCTTACTCGACCGCGGGCGAGTCGGTCTACGACCATCCGTTCCTGTGGGGCTCCAAGCGGACCGGCCCCGATCTGGCGCGCGTCGGCGGCCGCTACTCGGACGACTGGCAGCGCATCCATCTGCGCAATCCGCGCGACGTCGTGCCCGAGTCGGTGATGCCTTCGTATCCGTGGCTGGCCAGGACGGCGCTGCCGACCGAAGACATCCGCCAGCGCATGCGCACGCTGCGCACGCTCGGCGTGCCGTACAGCGAGGCCGACATCGAAACGGCGCCCGACGCGCTGAAGGGAAAGACCGAAGAGGACGCGCTGGTGGCCTATCTGCAGGGCCTCGGCACCAATCGGCGAGCCGTGGGCGCGCCCAGCGCAGGGCAATGACCATGGCGACCTTGACCGCGTTTTCCACGCTGATCTTCCTCGTCGTCTTTATCGGCATCGTCTGCTGGGCGTGGTCCAGCGGCCGGCGCCACGCCAATCGGGAAGCCGCCTGGCTGCCGTTCGCGCTGCCCGACGAGGCCGGCAGCGACAACACCAGCGACAACACCAGCGGCGGCGCCGCGCGTCCGCAGGCCATCGAGCAGGGACATTGATGTCATGAGCGACTTTATTTCGGATTTCTGGGGCTACTACATCGGCGCGATCGCGCTGGGCGGCATCGTCTGGTGCGTCTGGCTGCTGTTTTCGCAGACGCGCGTCGCCAAGGGAGCGGCCGCATCGAACGCCCCCGCGGGCGCCGATCACGGTGCACCGACGCAGGACACCGGCCACGTCTGGGACGGCGATCTGCGCGAGCTGAACAACCCGCTGCCCCGCTGGTGGATGTGGATGTTCCTGCTGAGCTGCGTGTTTGCGCTCGGCTATCTGGTGCTGTATCCGGGCCTCGGCGCGTATCGCGGCATGCTCGGCTTCACCAGCCAGGGCGAGCTGGCGGCGCAGCGGCAGGCCGCGCTGCGCGGCCAGCAGGCGGTGTACGGCAAGTACATGGACTTGAAGATCGAACAGGTGGCCGCCGATCCCGAGGCGCGCGAGATCGGGCAGCGGCTGTTCCTGAACTACTGCGCCCAGTGCCATGGGTCCGATGCGCGCGGCAGCCGCGGCTTTCCCGACCTGACCGACCGCGACTGGCTCCATGGCGGCGATCCGGCCACGATCATGCACAGCATCGCCAAGGGCCGGCATGGCGTGATGCCGTCGTTCGCCGCCGTCATCGACGAGAAGGGCGCCGGCGATGTCGCGCAATACGTGCGATCGCTGGCGGGCCTGGCCTTCAACCCGATCCGCGCGGCACGCGGCGAGCCGTTGTTCAAGTCGACCTGCGTCGCCTGCCACGGTGGCGCCGGCAAGGGTAACCAGGCGCTCGGCGCGCCCAACCTGACCGACAAGGTCTGGCTGCACGGCAGCGCCGAGGCGAATATCGTCAAGGCGATCCTGCAGGGACACGACAACCGGATGCCCGCGCACGAGGACATCCTGACGCCCGAGCGCATCCGCATGCTGACCGCATACGTGTGGGGACTGTCGGCCGACAACGGCACGATGCCGGCCGCGGGGCAATGATGGACATCGCTTGCGGCAACCGGTCTCGCATGCCGACTCGTCCGGAGCAGCCATGAACGCGCCAGGCATCGACTCGGCCGAGGCCTCGCTGTACGAGGTCCGGCGCAAGATCTATCCGCGCGCCGTAAGCGGGGCCTTCGCCAACTGGCGCATCGCCATGGTGCTGGCCACGCAGCTGGTGTTCTACGGCACGCCGTGGCTGCAATGGAACGGCCGCCAGGCGGTGCTGTTCGACCTCGGCGCGCGCAAGTTCTATCTGTTCGGCCTGGTGCTGTGGCCGCAGGACGTGATCTACCTGGCCGTACTGCTGGTGATCTCGGCGCTGTCGCTGTTCCTGTTCACCGCGATCGCCGGACGGCTGTTCTGCGGCTATGCCTGTCCGCAGACGGTCTACACCGAGATCTTCCTGTGGATCGAGCGCAAGGTCGAGGGCGACCGCATCGCGCGCATCCGGCTCGACGGCGAACGCTGGGGCGCGCGCAAGCTGCGGCTGAAGGCGACCAAGCATCTGCTGTGGATCGCGATCGCGCTGTGGACGGGCTTTACCTTCGTCGGCTACTTCTCGCCGATCGACGCGCTGGGCCGTGCGGTGCTGGACCTGTCCACCGGGCCGTGGGAAACGTTCTGGATCGGCTTCTACGCGTTCGCCACCTGGGGCAACGCCGGCTTCATGCGCGAGCAGGTCTGCAAGTACATGTGCCCGTATGCGCGGTTCCAGAGCGTGATGGTCGACAAGGACACCTATGTGGTGACCTACGACACGCAGCGCGGCGAGCCGCGCGGCTCGCGCTCGCGCAAGGCCGACCCGCGCGCGCTGGGCATCGGCGACTGCGTGGACTGCAGCATCTGCGTGCAGGTGTGCCCGACCGGCATCGATATCCGCGACGGGCTGCAGTACGAGTGCATCGGCTGCGGGGCCTGCATCGATGCCTGCAACCAGGTCATGGACAAGATGCGCTATCCGCGCGGACTGATTCGCTACACCTCCGAGAACGCGATGCGGCGCGCGCTGTCCGCGGCCAATGCGCGCCGCCGCGTGGTACGCCCGCGCATCGTGCTGTATGCGGTGCTGTGGCTGGCGCTGGCCGGCGGCTTCGTCTGGTCGGTCGCGGTGCGCACGCCGCTGAAGGTGGACATCATCCGCGACCGGCAGGCGCTGGCGCGCGAAGTGGAAGGGCGCTGGATCGAGAACGTCTACCGGCTGCAGCTGATCAACACCACCGAAGGCGAACTGGACGTGGCCATCGCGGCGGAAAGTCCTGGCCTGCCGGGGCTGTCCGTCGAATACGAGCGCGCTGCCGGCCATCTGGCGCCGACGTCGAACCGGCTGCTGCCGCTGCGGTTGCGCGTGCCGCTGGAGCAGGCCGCGTCGGGCACCCATGTGGTCGACATCGTCGTCAGCGGCTCGCCCGCAGCGCCTGGGGCCGGACCCGGAGCCGAGCGCGCGCAGGTGCGGCAGTCCACCCGCTTTTTCGTTCCCGACCAACCGTAACGAGGCATCGACATGTCCCAATGCAAACCGTGGTGGAAGGAGCCGTGGCCGTGGCTGCTGATCAGTGGCCCGGCGCTGGCGATGATCGGCTGTGCGGTGACGATCTGGGTCGCGCTGCGGCACGCGGACCGGCCGATCGTCGACGGCGTGGTGCGTCAGGGGCTGGTGATTCGGCAGACCGCCGCAACCTCGGCGCCGGCAACACCGGGCGGGCGGGGCGTGGGCGAGGGGCCCAATGCTCGGACGGTGGCACGGCCATGAAGGCGCGCTGGCTAATGTGGGTGCTGTGGCCCGCCTTCGTCGGCGCGGCCGTGGCCTTCGTGCTGGTGTTTTCGCTGATCGATCCGCGCGATCTGCGCGTCTTCGGGCGGCCGCTCGAGCTGTCGCACGGCGCCATCTATACGATCGGCTTCGCGGTCGCGTGGGCGGTGTGCGCGCTGTCCAGCGCGCTGACGCTGTGCATGCTGCCGGCATCGATGCTGGCCCCGATGTCGTCGCCGATGTCGGCGGCCGACGAACTGGAGTAGGGCGATGGCAATGCTGGCAGCGGCTGCCGCGGGCGTCACTGCCGCGACTGCCGCGCGGGGATCAGCAGGCGGTCTTGCCCAGCAGCTGGCGGATGCCGTCCATGTCGACCAGCTTTACGTGGCGCTGACGGATCTGGATCAGGCCGGCCTCGGCGAAGCGCGAGAACAGCCGGCTGACGGTCTCGAGCTTCAGGCCCAGATAGCTGCCGATTTCCTCGCGGCTCATCCGCAGCACGAACTCGGACGGCGAATAGCCGCGTGCCGACAGGCGCTCGGACAGGCTGATCAGGAAGCCCGCCAGCCGCTCCTCCGCGCGCATCGAGCCCAGCGTAATCAGCATCATCTGGTCCTGCGTGATTTCCCGGCTCATCAGCCGCATGAACTGGTGCTGCAGCGAAGGCAGCGAGGCCGACAGCGTCTGGATCTCGTCGTAGCGCACCACGCAGACCTCGGTGTCCTCGAGCGCGGTCGCGTCCGACGCATGCCGCATCTCGGTCAGCCCATCGAAGCCGACCACTTCGCCGGGCAGATGAAAGCCGGTGATCTGCGCGCGGCCGTCTTCCATCGTCACGTGGGTCTTCAGCGTGCCGAAGCGGATCGCATAGACCGCGTCGAGCGGATCGCCGAGGCGATACAGCGGTTCGCCCTTGCGCACGCGCACGCGCTCCTGCACCAGCGTGTCCATCTTCTCGACGTCCTGCGCCGACATGCCGACCGGCAGGCACAGCTGTCCCAGCGAGCAGGTGGAGCAGCGGGTCGATTGGTCGTTCAGGGGAATGGCGTTCAGCAATTGGAATCCGCGCGAAGGGAAGGGACTGCCATCGACGGCGCGATGGGCGCGATGGGCGTGAAGCAAGCGGCCATTCTACCGTGCCCCATGCCGGCGAGGGGAGCCTGACATGGCGATCGGCGTACTGGCCAGCGTGTTTCTGCTGGCGCTGTTGGGCGGCGTCCACTGTGCGGCGATGTGCGGCGGCATCGCGCTGGTGCTCGAGGGCAACGATGCCGGGCAGGCCGCGCCGGTGGCGCTGTACCGCAGCCGCGCGGCGTGGGTGCGCGAACTGCTGGTGCTGCATGCCGGCCGCCTGAGCGCCTACGCCTTGCTCGGCGCATTGCTGGGCGCGGTCGGCGCGGCCGCCTGGAAGGCGCAGTATCTGCCCGTGCAGCGGGCGCTGTTCGCCGCCGGCAGCGCGAGCCTGCTGCTGGCGGGGCTGTGGACGTTGGGTGCCGCGCGGCTGGTTGGAGCGATCCCCGGCGTCGATGCCGTGGCGCGGCGGCTCGCCGCGCGCTGGGCGCGCTGGGGCGCAAGGGCCATCGCGCGCAAGGAAACTGGCGCGGCCCCGCGCGGCGCCCGGCGCCTGTTGCGCCGCTACGTCGCCGGACTGGCCTGGGGGCTGGTGCCCTGCGGCATGGTCTACGCCGCGCTCGCGCTGGCCTTGCTGGCCGGCAGCGCCGCGTCCGGCGCGCTGGTAATGCTGGCCTTCGGCCTCGGTACGCTGCCCAATCTGCTGATGCTGTCGAGCCTGTCGGCCGGCCTGCGCGTGCTGGCGCGCCGGCCGTGGGTCCGCCGCGGCATCGGCGCGGCCGTCGCGCTGTTTGGCGCGGCCGGTCTTGCGCGGGCCGCGATGCTGCCCGAGACGCTGGCCGCGCACGGCTTCTGCCTGACCCTGTGAGGCCGGGCGCCGCCCGCCCGCCAAGGCCGCGGTTGCAGGCCGGCGCGGGAATGCCATACAATCGCGGGAAGCCACGGCGACCGGGCCGCTTTCGCGCAGGTGTCGTGGTCGCCCGGTCGCGCTTGATCCAGGCGTCTGTCAAGGCACTCATGGGTATCCATACCCATCTCCCTCCCCGCACTGTCCGGCTAGAACATCCGATGTCGACATCGGCCAAGAATACCGGCCAGCGGCGTGGCAGCGAGGGGCCCGACAGGCTGCACGCCAGGCCATGACCAAGTTGTCTCGCATTCCGGACGGTCGCGGCTGTCCGGGCGTGTCGGCCGCAACAGGGGAGACGGCGCGACACGCTGGTCCTTCCGCCGACCGATATCGGGAGACGGGCGGACGATCTTCTGCCGGAACGGACCGGCAATCGATGCACCGATGAGAAGCGCGCGGACCCGATGCGGCAAGCATCCCGGTCGGCTGCGCGATGAATGGCGGCAGGCGTCCCTGAAGCGGAACGCGCGCCGCTGAATCGACCAATCTCCAGCGCGTCCGGGTGTCACGGACGCAGATGCAAAGACAGGCCGCACACCACAACATGAATACCCAAGAGGCGAAAATCGTCCTCGAGACGGCGCTGATCTGCGCGCAGGAGCCGCTGCGCGTCGCCGATCTGCGCCGCTTGTTCGCCGACGATGTCGGCGCCGACACGATCCGTGTTCTGCTGGAGGAGTTGCGCAAGGACTGGGAGCCGCGCGGTGTCGAACTGGTGGCGCTGGCGAGCGGCTGGCGCTTCCAGAGCCGTCCGGCGATGCGCGAATACCTTGACCGGCTCAATCCCGAAAAGCCGCCCAAATATTCGCGCGCGGTGATGGAGACGCTGGCCATCATCGCCTATCGCCAGCCGGTCACGCGCGGCGATATCGAGGAAATCCGCGGCGTCACGGTCAGCACCGAGGTCATCAAGAAGCTCGAGGATCGCAGCTGGATCGAGGTCATTGGCCATCGCGACGTGCCCGGCAAGCCGGCGCTGTACGCAACCACCAAGACCTTCCTCGACGACCTGGGGCTGCGTACGCTGGATGAACTGCCGCCGCTGGAGGATCCGCAGGCGCAGGTCCAGGCAGCGCTGCTGAACCAGGGCGCCATCGACTTCGAAGAGGTCGCCACCGCGGCCGGCGCCGATGAGGAAACCTTCGCCGCGGCGCCGGAAGGTGTGGCGCAGGCGGATGGCGTCGATGCGGTCGCGGTCGCTGCGGTCGATGAGGTCGCTGCGGTCGATGCGGTCGATGCGGTCGATGCGGTCGATGCGGTCGATGTTGCGGAACAGGCAGACGAGACGCCGCCGCAGGCCGATACCGACGAACCGGCCGAACCTGAAATACCTGGCGAATCCGCGGAGATGCCCGCCGCGGCGGCCGCCGAAGATACCGGCGACGCTGCCGCGGAAGCCGCCGACGCTGCTGACGCTGTCGGCCAGACAGCCGACCAGGCCGACGCCGACGCGCCCCAACTCGATGAACGCGATGCCGACGAGCAAGGCGCGCGCGTCCCGAACTAACACCAGATGCAACAAGCGAGTGTGAATACTTTGTCCGACTCTATCGATCAAGACGTGCGCGAGGCCGAGACGCCTGCCGAGGGCGCCGCGCCGCGCCGCAAGGGCCTGCGCCGCGGGCTGCGCAATCTGGTGGCCTCGCGCCGCCAGGCCGCGCAGGACCGCGATGCCGCCGACGCCGTGGCAGGCGAAGCCGGCGCGGCGGTGGCGCCCGAGGGTGGCGCCACGGCGGCGCCCGCGCCCGGATCGCGAGGCGGACGCGGCCGTCGCGCCAAGCCCGCCGAAGGCGACGCGTCGCGCGAGAACGCCGGCAAGCGCCGCGGCCGCGGCAATGCCGGCAATGCAGGCAATGCCGGCCAGGGCGGCGGCCAGAACGCAGGCCAGCAGGCTGGCGCGAGAACGGAAGGCGCGCGCCCGGAAGGCGAGGGCGGCAACAACGGCCAGCCCCGTCCGGCCGGCAAGCGCAAGGGCGGCAAGAACGCGGCCCGGCCCGCCAGGGGCGCCGGCAAGCCGGCCGCGCCGACGGCGGACAAGGGCGGCGCCAGGCCGGCCGCGAAGGGCGACAAGAGCGCCGCGGCCGAGGACCTGTTCCGCTTCGTGATCTCGGGCCAGTACGACGCCGACGGCGGCGGCGCGGGCCCGGCGCGCAAGGCCAAGCCGGTGCGCGAACTGTCCGCCGAGGACGACGCGCCCAAGCTGCACAAGGTGCTGGCCGAAGGCGGCCTCGGTTCGCGCCGTGAAATGGAAGAGCTGATCCTGCAGGGCCGCGTGTCGGTCAACGGGTTGCCTGCGCATATCGGGCAGCGGATCCTGCCGACCGACCAGGTCCGCGTCAACGGCAAGCTGATTCATCGCCGTGTGACCACCAAGCCCCCGCGCGTGCTGCTGTATCACAAGCCGTCGGGCGAGATCGTCAGCCAGTCGGATCCGGAAGGCCGCCCGACCGTGTTCGACAGCCTGCCGCGCCTGAAGACCGCCAAATGGGTCGCCGTGGGCCGGCTGGACTTCAACACCGAAGGCCTGCTGATCTTCACGACGTCCGGCGATATCGCCAACCGCTTCATGCACCCGCGCTACGGCGTCGAGCGCGAATACGCGGTGCGCACGCTGGGCGAACTCGCCGAAGCGGATCGCCAGCGCCTGCTGCACGGCATCCAGCTCGATGATGGCCAGGCCAACTTCCTGCGCATCGTCGATGGCGGCGGCGAAGGGGTCAACCACTGGTATCACGTGGCGCTGACCGAAGGCCGCAACCGCGAGGTGCGCCGCATGTTCGAGGCGGTCGGCCTGACCGTGTCGCGGCTGATCCGTACCCGCTATGGCCAGTTCCTGCTGCCGAGGGGCCTGAAGCGCGGCCGCTGGCAGGAGCTCGAGCCCGAGGAGGTGCGCGCGATGATGGCCGCGATCGGCCTGAAGGCGCCGGCCAAGCAGGCAGGCGCGCCGAAGGGGGCGACCAAGGTCGGCGGCCGCAAGCAGCGCGAGCAGGCCGCGATCGAGGGCCGGCCGATGGCGACCGGCATGGACGGCCTGCCGCGCTTCAACAAGGAAGGCGGCCGCGGCGGTGCCAATCGCGGCCAGCCCGATCCGATGCAGACGTCGATGGGCTATATCACCGCGCCGACGCTGCTGACCTCGCACACCGGCAAGTTCGCGGCGGGCGTCGGCCTGCCGCAGCAGCCGGGCATGCGCGGGCCGGCCGGCGGCGGCCGCGGCGGTCCGCGTGGCGGTGCCCGCGGCGCGCAGGGGCAGGGCGGCCAGGGGCAGGGACGTCCGCAACGGCGCGGTGGCGAGCCCAATGGTAATGTGATGCCCAAGGCTGGCAAGCCGAGCGGCCCCGGGCGCGGACGCCCGCGCGGCGGCAAACGCTGAGGCGCGTGCGCGCCCGGCCGCAGGGTGGCACGGGGCGAGGGCGGGCACAGTCCGTGCCCCCTTCGCTCGGCTTTGCCTTTTGTGGCTCTAGCGCGTATAATGCGAGTCTATTCAAAAAGTCATCCTCCAAGGGGATGGGCGAATGATGGGCGTTCCGCCCATTTTTTTTTTGGTTCGTCCGATCGTCCGAACACGCGGAAAATCGCGATGTGGGGCTCCGCCGGAGATGACGGCAGGCAGCCGGCCATTCGCCGCGGCCTCGCCCGGTAGTTTGATGGCCATTTTTCGGAACGACAGTGCATCTGGCAGATTTGATCGAAACCACACTGACCGGCATGGGGTATGAGCTGGTCGAACTCGAACGCGCCCCAGGCGGGTTGCTGCGCGTCTATATCGATCAGCCTGACACCGGCATTGCCATCGAGGATTGCGAGAAGGTCAGCCGCCAGCTGACCCACGTGCTGACCGTCGAGAACGTCGATTACGAACGCCTCGAGGTTTCCTCGCCGGGACTGGACCGTCCGCTGAAAAAACTGGCCGACTATGTTCGCTTTGCCGGCGAGGAGGTGCGCGTGACGCTGCGCCTGCCGATCGACGGCCGCAAGAACTTCGTCGGCATCCTGCAGCCGCCCACCGGGGAGCCCGGCGCCGAGAAGATCGGCCTGGAATTCGAGGGCAAGGATGGCCCGGCGCTGCTGGAATTTACCGTATCCGATGTCGACAAGGCGCGCCTGGTGCCGGTAATCGACTTCAAAGGAAATCAGAGAAAAGGGAACAAGCAATGAGCCGCGAAGTTCTGTTGCTCGTCGATGCGCTTGCGCGCGAGAAGAACGTCGACAAGGATGTGGTATTCGGTGCGCTGGAAGCGGCTCTCGCTTCGGCCACCAAGAAGCGTTTCGAGGAAGACGTCGATATCCGCGTGCACATCGATCGGGAATCCGGCGAGCACGAGACTTTCCGCCGCTGGCTGGTGGTGCCCGACGAGCAGGGCCTGCAGGAGCCGGACAAGCAGATCTTGCTGTTCGAAGCCCGTGAGCAGGATGCCAATATCGAACTGGGCGAATTCGTCGAGGAGCAGATCGAGTCGGTCGAATTCGGCCGCATCGGCGCGCAGGCCGCCAAGCAGGTGATCCTGCAGAAGATCCGCGACGCCGAGCGCGAGCAGATCCTCAACGATTACCTGGAGCGCGGCGAGAAGATCATGACCGGCACGGTCAAGCGCGCCGACAAGAAGGGCCTGATCGTCGAGTCCGGCCGCGTCGAGGCGTTGCTGGGCCGCGACCAGATCATTCCGAAGGAAAATCTGCGTACCGGCGACCGCGTTCGAGCGTATATCCTGAATGTGGACCGCACCGCGCGTGGCCCGCAGATCGAGCTGTCGCGCACCTCGCCGCAGTTCCTGATCAAGCTGTTCGAGAACGAAGTGCCCGAGATGGAACAGGGCCTGCTGGAGATCAAGGCGGCCGCCCGCGACCCGGGCGTGCGCGCGAAGATAGCGGTGGTCGCGCACGACAAGCGCATCGATCCGATCGGTACCTGCGTCGGCGTGCGCGGTACCCGCGTCACCGCGGTGCGCAACGAGATCGGCGGCGAAGCGGTCGACATCGTGCTGTGGTCGGAAGATCCGGCGCAGTTCGTGATCGGCGCGCTGGCGCCCGCGCAAGTGCAGTCGATCGTCGTCGATGAAGAGAAGCACAGCATGGATGTCGTGGTCGACGAGGAAAACCTCGCCGTCGCGATCGGCCGCAGCGGACAGAACGTGCGCCTGGCGTCCGAGCTGACCGGCTGGCAGATCAACATCATGACGCAGGAAGAATCGGCGCAGAAGCAGGCCGAGGAAAGCGAAGTGGTGCGGCGCCTGTTCATGTCCAAGCTGGACGTGGACCAGGAAGTGGCCGACATCCTGATCGAGGAAGGCTTCTCCTCGCTCGAGGAAGTCGCCTATGTGCCGATCAGCGAGATGATGGAGATCGAGGCCTTCGACGAGGACACCGTCAACGAGCTGCGCAATCGCGCCCGCGATGCGCTGCTGACGATGGAGCTGGCCCGCGAAGAGAAGGTCGAGTCGGTGTCGCAGGACCTGCGCTCGCTCGACGGCCTGACGCCGGAGCTGATCGGCAAGCTGGCCGAAGGCGACATCCACACGCGTGACGACCTCGCCGAACTGGCGGTCGACGAACTGGTCGAGATGACCGGGGTCAGCGAAGAAGAAGCCAAGGCGCTGATCATGAAAGCACGGGAACACTGGTTCAACTGAGGGACACGTTCGCATAGAGCGCGCTTTCCGCACAAGACTGTCCCGACGTAGAAACCGAGCATTGAAAGGGTTTGAATGGCAAGCACAACAGTTGCCCAACTGGCCGCAGAACTGAGTCGCAGCGCAGCTGCCCTGCTGGAACAATTGCAGGCAGCTGGGGTGGGCAAGTCCAAGCCTGAGGACGTGGTCACCGAGACCGACAAGGCCAGGTTGCTGGACTACCTGAAGCGTTCGCACGGTCAGGCCGATGACGGCTCGCGCAAGAAGATCACGCTGACCAAGCGCGAAACCTCGGAGATCCGCCAGGCGGATGCGACCGGGAAGACGCGCACGGTGCAGGTCGAGGTGCGCAAGAAGCGCGTGCTGATCAAGCGCGACGAGACGCCCGCCGATGGCGCGGCCGACGGCCAGGAAGTGTCCGAGCCGGTGGTCGACCAGGCCGAGCTGGCGCGCCGCGCCGAAGAGGAACGCCGCCAGGCCGAATTGCTGGCGCGCCAGGAAGCCGAGCTGAAGGCCCGCCAGGAGGCGGCCGAACGCGAGGAAGCCGAACGCCGCGCCCGCCAGGAAGCGCTGGAGGCGGAAGAGCGCCGCCAGGCCGAGCTGGCTGCCCGCAAGGCCGAGGAAGAGGCCGCGGCGACGCGCGCCGCGAGCGAGGCCAACGAGGACGCGGACCGCAAGAAGGCCGAGGACGACAAGACGCGTCTGGCGGCCGAACGGGCCGCCGCGCAGAAGGCCGCCGACGATGCGAAGGCCGCCGCCGACAAGGTGCGCGCCGAGCAGGACGCGGCCCGCAAGCGCCGCGAGGCCGCCGAAGCCGAGGCCCGCGCGATCCAGCAGATGCTCAATGCGCCGGCGCGCGTGCTGAAGGCACCGTCCGAGCGCAAGGCCGAGGAAAAGAAGGCCGAGCAGAGCGGCACGCTGCACAAGCCGGTCAAGCCGGCCGGCACGGTCGAGGCCAAGAAGGACGACAAGAAGCCCGCGGTGGCTGCCACGACGGTCGACAAGAAGACCGGCAAGGTGGTCAAGGGCTCGTCGACCTGGCAGGACGAGGGTTCGCGCAAGAAGGGCGGTGGCCTGAAGACCCGCGGCGATTCGTCGGGCGGTGTCGGCGGCTGGCGCGGCGGCCCGCGCGGCCGTGGCGGCAAGCATCAGCAGGACGACCGCAGCGGCTTCCAGGCGCCGATGGAGCCGGTGGTGCGCGAGGTCCATGTGCCCGAGACGATTTCGGTGGCGGATCTGGCCCACAAGATGGCCGTCAAGGCCTCCGAGGTCATCAAGCAGATGATGAAGCTCGGCCAGATGGTCACCATCAACCAGGTGCTGGACCAGGAGACCGCGATGATCGTGGTCGAGGAAATGGGCCACAAGGCGCTGGCGGCCAAGCTGGACGACCCGGAAGCGTTGCTGATCGAAGGCGGCGAGGACCAGTCGGACGCCGAGCAGCTGCCGCGTCCGCCGGTCGTCACCGTGATGGGTCACGTCGACCACGGCAAGACCTCGCTGCTGGACTACATCCGCCGCACCAAGGTCGCGGCCGGCGAAGCGGGCGGCATTACGCAGCATATCGGTGCCTACCATGTGGAAACCGATCGCGGCGTGATCACCTTCCTCGATACGCCGGGCCACGAGGCCTTCACGGCGATGCGCGCGCGCGGCGCCAAGGCGACCGATATCGTGATCCTGGTGGTGGCCGCCGATGACGGCGTGATGCCGCAGACCAAGGAGGCGATCGCCCACGCCAAGGCGGCCGGTGTGCCAATCGTGGTGGCGATCAACAAGATCGACAAGCCCGAAGCCAACCCGGACCGCGTCAAGCAGGAACTGGTGGCCGAGCAGGTCGTGCCGGAAGAGTACGGCGGCGATTCGCCGTTCGTGCCGGTGTCGGCCAAGACCGGCGCTGGCGTCGAAGAACTGCTGGAGCAGGTGTCGCTGCAGGCCGAAATCCTGGAGCTCAAGGCGCCGGTCGACGCGCCGGCCAAGGGCCTAGTCGTCGAAGCGCAGCTGGACAAGGGCAAGGGCCCGGTGGCAACGGTGCTGGTCAACAGCGGCACGCTCAAGCGCGGCGACGTCGTGCTGGCGGGCAGCGCCTACGGCCGTGTCCGGGCGATGCTCGACGAGAACGGCAAGCCGACCAAGGAAGCCGGCCCGTCGATTCCGGTCGAGATCCAGGGTCTGTCCGAAGTGCCGGCGGCCGGCGAGGAAGTGCTGGTGCTGCCCGACGAGCGCAAGGCGCGCGAAATCGCGCTGTTCCGCCAGGGCAAGTTCCGCGACGTCAAGCTGGCCAAGCAGCAGGCGGCCAAGCTCGAGACCATGCTGGAGCAGATGACCGAAGGCGAAGTGCAGACGCTGCCGTTGATCGTCAAGGCCGACGTGCAGGGTTCGCAGGAAGCGCTGGTGCAGTCGCTGCAGAAGCTGTCGACCGACGAAGTGCGGGTGCAGATCGTGCACGGCGCGGTGGGCGGCATCACCGAGTCGGACGTCAACCTGGCGACGGCATCGAAGGCGGTCATCATCGGCTTCAACGTGCGTGCCGACGCCGGTGCGCGCAAGCTGGCCGAGAGCAACGGCATCGACATCCGCTACTACAACATCATTTACGATGCGGTAGACGAGATCAAGGCGGCGATGTCGGGCATGCTGGCGCCGGAGAAGCGCGAAGTGACGATCGGCCAGGTCGAGGTGCGCCAGGTGTTCCGCGTGCCGAAGATCGGCGCGGTGGCCGGCTGTATGGTCACCGACGGTCTGGTCAAGCGTGGCGCCTTCGTGCGCGTGCTGCGCAACAACGTCGTGGTGTTCTCGGGCGAGCTCGATTCGCTCAAGCGCTTCAAGGACGATGTCAAGGAAGTCAAGCAGGGCTTCGAGTGCGGTCTGTCGATCAAGAACTTCAACGACGTTCAGGAAGGCGACCAGCTCGAAGTGTATGAAATCACCGAGGTCGCGCGCACGCTGTAAGGCGGCGCGCCGCGGCGGCGAACCTTCACCGGTTTGCCGCCGCCGGCCCATCCACGCCGTCGGACCCATCGCCTTAGCCGGCGACGCCGCTGGCAAAGTCGTATCGCATGGCCAAGAAAGGCAATATCTCCTCCCGTAACCTGCGCCTGTCCGATCAGATCCAGAAGGATCTGGCCGAGATGATCCAGCGCGAACTGCGCGATCCGCGCCTGGGCCTGGTCACGCTGCAGTCGGTGGCGCTGACGCCCGACTACGCGCACGCCAAGGTCCACTTCACGGTGCTGGGCGCCGAACCGGCCGACGCCGAGGCGATCCTCAACGAGAAGGCCGGCTACCTGCATTCGCTGCTGTTCAAGCGGCTGCATATCCATACCGTGCCGACGCTGCGCTTCGTGCACGATACCTCGGTCGAACACGCGATCGAGATGTCCAGGCTGATCGACCAGGCCAACGCCACGCGCGCCAAGGACGAGTAAGTCCGCGGCGCCGGTGCGTCCTGCGTCGTCATCGCTCCTCAAGTACGGCACCGCTCCCCGCCGTTTCCTCTCCCATGACCGATTCCAACGCTCCACGTCCGCCGCGGCTGCCGCGCCGCGACGTGCATGGCGTGCTGCTGCTCGACAAGCCGCTCGGGCTGTCGTCGAACGATGCGCTGATCCGCGCCAAGCGGCTGCTGCGCGCCAACAAGGCCGGCCATACCGGCACGCTAGACCCGCTGGCGACCGGGCTGCTGCCGCTGTGCTTCGGCGAGGCGACCAAGTTCTCGCAGGATCTGCTCGATGCCGACAAGACCTATGAGGCGACCGTGCGGCTGGGACAGCGCACGTCGACCGGCGATGCGGAAGGCGAGGTGATCGCCGAGCGTCCGGTTCGCTGCGATGCCGCGGCGCTGAACGAAGCGCTGGCGCGTTTCGTCGGCGCGATCGAGCAGGTGCCGCCGATGCATTCGGCGCTGAAGAAGGACGGCCGCCCGCTGTACGAGTACGCGCGCGCGGGCCAGACCGTCGAGCGCGCGGCGCGCAGCGTGACGATCCACGAGATCGCGTTGCTCCGCTGCGAGCTGCCCGGCGCGCCAGTGTTCGCGATGCGCGTGACCTGCAGCAAGGGCACCTATATCCGGACGCTGGCCGAGGACATCGGCGAGGCGCTCGGCTGCGGCGCGCATCTGACCGCGCTGCGGCGCACCGCGGTCGGCGATCTGACGCTGGACGGCGCGGTCACGCTGGAGCAGCTGGGCGAGCACGACGACGCGGCGCGTCCGGCGTTGCTGGCGCCGGTGGACGCGCTGCTGCAACGCTGCGCGCCGGTCACGCTCGATGCCGCCGCGACGCAGCGCTTTCTGCAGGGCCAACGGATTGCTGGGCGCGATCTGCCGGCACAGGCGTTCGCAGCGCTTGGATTGCAGCAAGACGCGCTGGCGCGCGTCTATGGCGGCGAACCGCCGCGGCTGCTGGGCGTGGCCAGATGGCGCGAAGGCGCGCTGCGGCCGGAGCGGCTGGTCAGATTGACTCCCGCCGACTGATCCGGGCGGATCTCCCTCTCCCCGGCCCTCTCCCGCAAGCGGGAGAGGGAGAACCCAATCGGTCAACGAAGGGAGACCAGTAAGCGAGAAGGGGAGCGAGAAGGGAGAGGGGTCGAGGGCACTGCTGGTTTTCTCCCCTCTCCCGCCTGCGGGACAGGGGCGGGGGAGAGGGCAGGGGGCGTGCGCCATTGCGCGAGCCTCAATGCGCCCCCATCGCATCCGCCGACCCGCCTCCGCCACTCTTCGGCTTCGTCAGCCAGACGAACACGATCAGCGCGAAGAACATCACCCCCGAGATCCAGAAGATATCGTTGGCGCCCAGCATCGACGCCTGTTGGGAGATGGTGCGCTCGATCATGCCGACCGCCTGCAGATGGCTCATGCCCTGCTGCATCAGGTGTTCGACCTGGGCGTTGTAGACCGGGTTGTACGGATTGGCCTGTTCGACCAGGTGCGCATGGTGCATCGCCGAGCGGTTTTCCCACACGGTGGTCGACACCGAGGCGCCGATCGCGCCGAACGTGATCCGCACGAAGTTCGACAGGCCCGAGGCCGCCGGGATCTTGTCGGGCGGCTGTCCCGACAGGATGATCGACGTCAGCGGGATGAAGAACATCGCCATCGCCGCGCCCTGGATCAGCGTCGGAATCATCAGCGTGGTGGTGTCCACGTCGATCGTGAACCGCGAACGCATCAGGCTGACGATGCCGAACGTGACGAAGGCCGCGGTGGCGACCCAGCGCGGGTCCATCTTCGGCAGATTGCGCCCGATCACCGGGGACAGCAGGATCGCGAAGATGCCCACCGGCGCCATCACGATGCCGGCATCGGTCGCGGTATAGCCGACGATGGTCTGCAGCCATAGCGGCAGGATCACCAGATTGCCGAAGAACAGCCCGTAGGCGACCGAGATCGCGACCACGCCCGCGCTGAAGTTGCGGCCGTTGAACAGGCTGATATCGACGATCGGATGCTTCTCGTAGCGCTCCCACGCAAGGAAGAACAGGAAACCGACCACCGCGACCACCGTCAGCATGACGATCTCGGTCGAATGGAACCAGTCGAGCTCCTTGCCCTTGTCTAGCATCAGCTGCATCGCGCCGACCCAGATCACCAGCAGCGCCAGCCCGATCGTGTCGATCGGCAGCACGCGCTTTGGCGTCTCGCGGTCGCGATAGATGACCCAGGTCGCGTACGCGGCCAGGATGCCGACCGGGATATTGATGTAGAAGATCCACGGCCACGTCATGTTGTCCGAGATCCAGCCGCCCAGCAGCGGGCCCATGATCGGCGCGACCAGCGTGGTCATGCCCCATAGCGCCAGCGCCATCGTGCTCTTGTGCGGCGGGTAGCTCGACAGAAGCAGCGACTGCGACAGCGGAATCATCGGCCCGGCCACCGCGCCCTGCAGGATCCGCGCGGCCAGTAGCACTTCCAGGTTCGGCGCGACGCCGCACAGCCACGACGACAGCACGAACAGCAGGATCGACGTGACGAACAGCCGCACCGCGCCGAAACGGGTGGTCAGCCAACCGGTCAGCGGCACCGAGATCGCGTTGGCCACCGCAAACGAGGTGATGACCCAGGTGCCCTGGTTCGGCGACACGCCGAGGTCGCCCGAGATCGCGGGAATCGATACGTTGGCGATCGACGAGTCGAGCACGTTCATGAACGTGGCCAGCGACAGCGCGATCGTGCCGACGATCAGCTTGCCGCCCGTCAGCGGCTGCTGGTGCGCCGGGCGGGCTGGCGCAGCAGGGGCCGCCGGGGGCGTGGGTTCGACGCCCTCGCGGGCGGTCAGGGTATCGGCCATGATCAGGCGTGCGTGGTCGCTTTCTTGGCGGTTGCCGTGGAATTCGCGGTCGAGGCGCGGGCGGTCGAAGCGCGCGCCGCCGAGGCCGGAGCCGCCGGCTCGGCGCCCTGGCGGCCGCTGTTGGTCGCGATGATGCGGGCGATCAGCGCATCGGCATCGTGGCCGACCTTGTCATAGACATCGGTCTGCATCGGCTTGCTGGCGGTGGTCGTCGTCATCGCCGCGCCCTCGGTCTTGCGCACGTCGACGGTGACGTTCATCGACAGGCCGATGCGCAGCGGATGGTCCTTCAGCTGCTGCGGATCGAGCGCGATGCGCACGGGCAGGCGCTGCACCACCTTGATCCAGTTGCCGGTCGCGTTCTGCGCCGGCAGCAGCGAGAACGCCGAGCCGGTGCCGGCCGAGAAGCCGGCCACCTTGCCGTGGTATTCGACGTCGGTACCGTAGACGTCCGCATGCAGCGTGACCGGCTGGCCGATCCGCATATGCGTGATCTGGACCTCCTTGAAGTTCGCGTCGACCCAGACCTGGTCGAGCGGCACCACCGCCATCAGCGGCGCGCCGGCGGCCACGCGCTGGCCGACCTGCACCGAGCGCTTGGCGACATAGCCGGTCACCGGCGCCGGCAGCGCCGAGCGCGCATAGCTCAGATAGGCGGCGCGCACGTTGGCGGCGGCGCGCTGCACGTTCGGGTGCTTCTCGACGGTGGTCTGGTCGGTCAGCGCCTTGTTCGACGCGAGCTGTTCGCGCGCCGCCTGCAGCGCCGATTCGGCGGCCTGCAGCGTGGTGCGCGCATGCGCGAGCTCTTCCGACGAGACCGCGCCCGAGCCGGCGATTGCCTGGCGGCGCTTCAGGTCCTCGCGCGCCCGCGCGACATCGGCCTGGCGCAGCGCCACGTTGGCCGCCAGCGAGCCGTTGTTGACGTACAGCGTGCGCACCTCGCGCACCGCCTGTGCCAGCTGGGCCTCGGCCTGGGCCAGCGCGACCTCGCTGTCGGCGCGGTCGAGCTGGATCAGCGGCTGGCCGGCGTTGACCAGCTGCGTGTCGTCGGCGCCGATCGCCACCACGGTGCCGGGCACCAGCGGGGTCACCTGGACCACGTTGCCCGCCACGTAGGCGTCGTCGGTGCTTTCGAAATGCCGCGCATACAGGGCCCAGTAGCCGCCGTAGGCCAGGCCCGCGACCACCACGGCGGCGGTCAGCGAGAGCAGCAGGCGCTTGCGCTTGCCGTTGTTGTTGTCGGAGAGTTGCGTGCGGGTGGCCGCGTTCTGTTGTTGGTCGCTCATGATGTCGGTCGCTTGAACGGTTCGGACGTTGTCGTTGTTCTTCGATGTCGTATGGCTGGTGGTCGGGCGCTTCAGCCGTGCGCCGGCGTGGCGGGGCTGGCGGCCTGTGCCGGCCGGGAAGCGCTGGCCTCGTCCGGCTGCTGATAACCGCCGCCGAGCGCCTTGACCAGCGCCATCTGCAGATCCAGCCGCCGTGCCTGCAGATCGGTGGCCAGGCGCCGCTGCTGCAGCACGTTGCTCTCGGCATTCAGCACGGTCAGCTGCGTGCCCAGGCCAGCCTTGTAGCGCGTGGTCGCCAGCGCATAGGCGTGCTCGGCCAGATCCAGCGCCTCGCGCTGCGTCTGGATCTGCTGATCGACGCTGCGGATGCTGGTGACCGTATCGGCGGTCTCGCGCAGCGCATCGACCAGCGTCTGGTTGTAGTTCGCTACGGCCAGGTCGTATTGCGCGTGCTTGCCCTTCAGGTTCGCGCGCAGCCGGCCGCCCTCGAAGATGGGCAGGCGCACCGCCGGGCCGAAGC
This sequence comes from Cupriavidus sp. JZ107, assembly GCF_053903255.1. Lineage (NCBI taxonomy): Bacteria > Pseudomonadati > Pseudomonadota > Betaproteobacteria > Burkholderiales > Burkholderiaceae > Cupriavidus > Cupriavidus sp. JZ107. The sequence goes on from NZ_CP096481.1 coordinate 1,380,742, forward strand.
CGAACTGGCGGCTGATGCCGAGCAGCAGGTTGGACGGATCGAGCGAGGCGAGGCCCGCGAAGGCGCTCAGCGTGACATTGGGCAGAAACTCGGCGCGCGCGACGTCGATGTCCTTCGACGAGGCCTCGACGCGCCAGCGCGCCGCCACCAGGTCGGGCCGGCGGCCGAGCAGGTCGATCGCCAGGTTGTCCGGCAGCGTCGGCGTCGCATGCGCCAGCAGCGTCGGGCGCGCGATGGCCAGCCCGCGATCCGGACCCTTGCCGAGCAGCGCGGCGATCTGGTTGCGCGCCAGCGCGATCTCTTCGTCGATCCGTTGCAGGTCGGTGCGGGCCGAGGCCACCGTCGCGCGCGCCTGCGTGGTTTCGACCTGAGTGTCGAGACCGGCCGACAGGCGCTGGCGCGACAGCTCGGTCAGGTCGCCGCGCTGGGCGATCGCGCGCTCGGCCACATCGCGCTGCGCGAACAGCGCGGCCAGCCGCGCGTAGTTGCGCGCCACTGCGGTGGTCAGCAGCAGCCGCGAGGCCTGGCTTTCGGCTTCGGCGGCGCGGTCGTCCGACAGCGCCGCTTCCAGCGCCGAGCGGTTCCTGCCCCAGAAGTCGAGGTCCCAGGACAGGCCGGCCTGCGTGCGCGACAGGTTCTGCCAGGAGCCGGCGCGCGGCGTGCCTTCGTACAGATCGGTCTCGGAGAAGCGCTGGCGCGACAGCGACGCATCGAAGTCGATATGCGGGTACAGCGCGCTGCGGGTGGCATCGGCCATCGCCCGCGAGGCCTGCACCCGCGCCAGCGCTGCCTGCAGATTCGGGCTGCTCTGCACGGCCTCGTCGACCAGCGCGCGCAGTTGAGGATCGCCAAACTGGTCGACCCAGTCCTGCGACGGCCATTGGCCATGCTGGCCGGGCAGCGTCTGCGCCGTCGCGAGTTGCGCGGGCTCGGTCATGACCTGGGTGGTGTGGGAATTGCCGAAGGCGGCGCAGCCGGCCAGTGCGGCGGCGGCCAGCGCAGTCAGCGCGAAGGAGCCGAGGCGGCGGGCCGGTTGCCGTGCCACGGCACGGCGGGAAGTCGAAAGTTGGTGGTTCATGGGATGGCGACAACGAAAAACGGATGCCGCGGTCCGGTGCCGGATGGCACGGGCCGCCGATGGATTCGGGACGTACGGGACTGCGGCAGCAGCGCTACCCGGAGTTGTTGGCGATCACCCGTCGCAGCATGTCGCGGAACTGCGCCACTTCCGCCTCCGAGAAGCCGCGAAAGCGCCGGTTCAGCACGCGGCAGAAGATCGTCGGCAACTGCTCGACCAGCGCCCAGCCGGCCGGCGTGACCTGCAGATCGACGATGCGCCGATCGGCGTCGCTGCGTTGGCGCTCGACCAGGCCGCGTTTCTCCATGCGGCTGATCAGCCGCGTGACCGAGCCGATATCGGTGTTCAGTTCGCGGCCCAGATCGGTCACCGTGCGGGCGCGGTCATGCGCCAGCATCACCAGGCAAGAAGCCTGGGCGTGCGTGATATCGAGCGCGCCGACCTCCTGCTCGACATCGCGCGACAGCTCGCCCTTGGCGCGTGCCATCAGATAGCCGACGCTGTCGCAGATCCGATAGGAGGCGGGGTCGAAAGGGTAGGTATCGTCGGTGACGGGCGCGTTCATCATTTGCCTATGCAATCTTTGTCGTGGCAAATATATGCGGCGATTGACGAAACAACAAGAACGTCAATTTGTCATTGCGGATTGCGAAATAGTGCGCCGCAAGGCCTTGCAGCAAGACGAAAGACAGGCCGAGACGTGTCCCGCAGTTTTGCGCCGCAACATGCTAGAATGGCGGGTTAAATTTTGATGCCCAGCTGCAAGCGAGAGCCGCAATGACCCGCGCAATCCGCAATATCGCCATCATCGCCCACGTCGATCATGGCAAGACCACCCTGGTGGACCAACTCCTGCGCCAGGCAGGCACCTTCCGTGAGAACCAGCAGGTTGCGGAGCGGGTGATGGACTCGAACGACCTGGAAAAAGAACGCGGGATCACCATCCTGGCGAAGAACTGCGCGGTCGAGTACAACGGCACCCATATCAATATCGTCGACACCCCGGGCCACGCCGATTTCGGCGGCGAGGTCGAGCGCGTGCTGTCGATGGTCGACGGCGTGCTGCTGCTGGTCGACGCCGTCGAAGGCCCGATGCCGCAGACCCGCTTCGTCACGCGCAAGGCGCTGGCGCTGGGCCTGAAGCCGATCGTCGTGATCAACAAGATCGACCGCCCGGGCGCCCGTCCGGACTGGGTCATCAACCAGACCTTCGACCTGTTCGACAAGCTGGGCGCGACCGACGAACAGCTCGATTTCCCGGTGATCTACGCCTCGGGCCTGAACGGCTACGCCGGCCTGACCGAGGACGTGCGCGACGGCGACATGAAGCCGCTGTTCGAGACCGTGCTCGACAAGGTGCCGGTCCGCAATGACGATCCGGATGGCCCGCTGCAGCTGCAGATCATCTCGCTGGACTACTCGAGCTATGTCGGCAAGATCGGCGTCGGCCGCATCTCGCGCGGCCGTGCCCGTCCGCTGCAGGACGTGGTCGTCAAGTTCGGTCCCGAGGGCAACCCGATCAAGGGCCGCATCAACCAGGTGCTGAAGTTCCGTGGCCTGGAGCGCGAGATCGTGCCCGAGGCCGAGGCCGGCGACATCGTGCTGATCAACGGCATCGAAGAGCTCGGTATCGGCTGCACCGTCTGCGCGCCCGACGCGCAGGACGCGCTGCCGATGCTGAAGGTCGACGAGCCGACGCTGACGATGAACTTCTGCGTCAACACCTCGCCGCTGGCCGGCCGCGAAGGCAAGTTCGTCACCAGCCGCCAGCTGCGCGAGCGCCTGGACCGCGAACTGAAATCCAACGTGGCGCTGCGCGTGGCCGAGACCGGCGACGACACGGTGTTCGAAGTATCGGGCCGCGGCGAGCTGCACCTGACCATCCTGCTGGAAAACATGCGCCGCGAAGGCTACGAACTGGCCGTGTCGCGTCCGCGCGTGGTGTTCAAGGAAATCGACGGCGTCAAGCATGAGCCGTACGAGCTGCTGACCGTGGACGTCGAGGACGGCCACCAGGGCGCCGTGATGGAAGAGCTGGGCCGCCGCAAGGGCGAACTGCTCGACATGGCGTCGGACGGCAAGGGCCGTACCCGTCTGGAATATCGCATTCCGGCGCGCGGCCTGATCGGCTTCCAGGGCGAATTCCTGACGCTGACGCGCGGTACCGGCCTGATCTCGCACATCTTCGACGACTACGCGCCGGTGCGCGAGGGCGGCCTGGGCGAGCGCCACAACGGCGTGCTGATCTCGCAGGACGACGGCGAGGCCGTGGCCTACGCGCTGTGGAAGCTGCAGGATCGCGGCCGCATGTTCGTCAAGCCGGGCGACCCGCTGTACGAAGGCATGATCATCGGCATCCACAGCCGCGACAACGACCTGGTCGTCAACCCGATCAAGGGCAAGCAGCTGACCAACGTGCGCGCCTCGGGCACCGACGAAGCGGTGCGCCTGGTGCCGCCGATCCAGATGACGCTCGAATACGCGGTGGAATTCATCGCCGACGACGAACTGGTCGAAATCACGCCGAAGAGCATCCGCCTGCGCAAGCGCTTCCTGAAGGAACACGAGCGCAAGCGCGCGTCGCGCGAAGGCGCATAAGCGCATAAGCGTCAGCGATACGCTGCCCCGGAAGGGGAAGGGCCGAGTCCTGTGGTGAACGGGGCTCGGCTTTTTTTATTGGGGGACGTTCGCGAGCGAGGATCGGCTCAAGCCTGTGCGGCGAGACGTTCGCCCAGACGTTCATAGACGGAGATGTGATGGAGCCCGATGCCCAGATGCCGGGGATCGTCGGATATTCCGAACTGTGAAGGCGAACAGGGCTCGTGAATCATCAGATCGATCACGAGCGCGTTTGCCCGACAAAGCTGCATCGGCACCGTGAATTCGAAGACATCGGCGTCCGACGTGAGGTTGCTGAGCGCGAACGCCAGATTGCCGACCTCTCTTCCATTGACCGAGACCGTGGCCTCGGTTTCAGGATGATGGGCGTTGACATATCCGTGCGCTTCGATGACGAGCAGCAGATCGTTGTCGGGCGGATCCGGCAGCGTCAGGCGCAGGGACGAATGCCAGCCATCGGTCCAGTATCCCCACTGTTCCGGGCTTGAGAATCCTTGCAGAAGGGCAAGAGTCGGGGCGGCCGCAATCGTCAGCGATTGGGACGTGATCAAGGAATACCCATCGGGCCTCGTCGTGTCGTGGGGGCAAAGGCGGGAGAGAAAGACGTCCTCCTTTTCCCGTGGCACCATGAAGTAATCCCAGTAGATACTGTCGACGGCAGCGCCCCAGGCCTGTCGCGAGGCAAGACGGTTCAGAAACATGTCGTACAGCACGTAGTCGTGCGCATGGCAAAACTCGAACAGTGTCCACTTGGTGTTGCCATAGACGCTATAACCCTGCATGCCGTATTCGACGCTGATCAAGGGCCGGTACTTGTCGAGAACGGCCTGTGCGCCCTGCAGGCAATCGATTTCGGCGCCTTCAATATCGATCTTGATGAAGCTCAACCCTTCCAATTGGTCTGCGAAGGCATCGAGGCTTTCGACCGCAACGATGATCGTGCGTGGGCGTGCCGAATCCGGATCGTTGTAGATCCGCTGGCGCAGACCGCTTTCCTGCGGCGAGCCTTCCGCGTATGTGAATTCCGCCGTGCCAGAGCAGTTCGATAGCGCCATATTGTGCAGCTTGGCGTTATGGACATCGAATCGTTTGGCGAGGCTTGCGTATTGATCCGGCAGCGGCTCGAAGCCGAATACGCGGCCCGTATTGCGGACCGAAGTCAGGAAGTGCCGCAGGTGCCTGCCACTATGGGCGCCGATGTCGACCACCACGTCGCCGGGACGCAGCCATTTCTTGTAGTGGGATTCCAGCAGCTTCTCGTAATCGATTGCCACGATGCCGGAAGCGATCAGCTGTCCCAGCGTGGAATACGGTAAGGCGTTGGGCACGGTTGACGTCTCCTTTCATATTGTTTCAATACAAAGGTCGGGCGTTGACGCGTGCACGGTTCTACCGCCGACTACCGCTGGCTACCGCCCATGGATCTCCATCGAATCGACGTTCAATGCCAGTACACGCGTATCGTCGCTGATGCCGAGCTCGACCGGCGACCGTGCGTCGGGAAACTCGAGTCTGACATCCAGGGATCCAGGCGTCGATTTCAGGACCGACGCCGGTACGCGCAATTCTCGGGTCTCGACCTGCTCTCTTGTGAGCCGCCAGCGCTGAATCTCTTTCCCGGCAACAACAACGACAACCTGTTGCTGTTCCTGCCCCGGCTTGATGAACGGAATAAAACGCAGGCGGACGGAGAGTTCTTGCAGGGATTCGTCACCCAGCGGAATCGACAACTCCGCTTCGCGCCCGTCGGTCCAGCGGCCACCTTCGCCGGCCGTCGTCGACCAGCCTCGCTTCAGAAAACGCTCGCTGGCCGCGTCCCTGAAATCGACACGGGCGATTTCGGAGCGGAATGCGCATGTCTGCGTACATCCGCGCCATGCGGGCGCCAGCACGCGGAACCCGTCCACGTACCCCGCAAAACCGTTGCCCCCAAGGGTGCCGCGGGCCTTGTTCCAGTACGTATCCTTGTTGAAGATATAGAGCGTGTCCTCTCTGAAGTTGCCGGTCTCGATGGCGGCCAGCAGCTCGTCTTCCATCGCTTTCAGCTTGTCGAAGTCGACACGGGCGAAATATCCACCGTTGATACTCATTCGCGCATTGGAGGCCAGGAACGCAATGGGAGCGTACCGCTCGCCGCCGTCGAGCGGGAGCACGAATGCAATGCGTTTGTACTGCTTCGGAACGTCGTTCCAGAACGCCGACTTCAGCGGATTGTCCCAACGCTGCGCCCATCGGGCACGAAAGAAGGCGGACGCATTCAACAGGTCGGTGGCCTGAAAAAGCAGGATCACGGCGAGCGCTGGCACCAGCAGCCGTTTTGGCGACAGCCGCAGCAGCAGTACCAGCAGAAGTATCTCCACGGCGTAGAGGACCGGCCAGATAAATCTGCCAGTGGAGCGGAACGTCGATACGACCTTCTCGAAAATGGCCGGTACCTGAAACTGAATCAGTTCGTGCCCGCCGAACGCTATGCGATTGGAGAGCGCATATACATAGAAGATCGCACAGACTGCAACAAGCGGGAACGCTGGACGCCACGCGAACCGGGCATGCCGCCATCGGAACGCCAGCAAGGCCACGACCAGCAGAGCCAGGACGAACATGCCCGCGCCCGGGTAGCTGAAGCCTTCGTAATTGCCGCCGACATATGGCGTTTGCCGCCAGATGGACCAGATGTCGAGCGGATGTAGTGGCGACGTGATGTTGAAGCGGTAGTACCCGTATCCCTCCGACCCGACCCCCCGGACCGCAAAATAGCCCACCGAAATCATCGTGCCGGCCAGCAACAGGAAGGCAAGGCCGATCTCCATCGTCAGCGATTTCCCGGTCACTTCCCGCGCCCTCAAGGCACGCCACCGATCCGCGGTCCAGAGGCCCAGGCTCATTGCCAGCAAATAGGGGTGGACCAGCGCCGCCACGCACAGCAGCACAATCCATTGGAAGGGCGTGGCAAGCCCTCGCAGATACAGATAGAGACCCGCCAGCAGGATCCAGTGGCCGATCAATGCTTCGTGCCCCAGCAGCCGCCACAGCATCGGCGGAGACAGCGTCAGCAGTGCGGCACCGATGGCGCGTACCACAATGCCGTCGGTAAACAGCGACAGGATGCGCCAGGCAAAAAAAGCCTGCAGTGCGAAACACAGGGCAATCCAGATGCCGAAATACTGAAACTGCGGCGTCAGCACGGCGCGGAGGAACTTGAACGGGATCGCCAGCAGCGGGATCGAGTCGGAAAATACGATGGAGCTGCCGATGGCTTCGCCGTACTTGGTGTTCAATCCGATTGGGAATTGCAATAAATCGCCGTAGCGGAAGAAATTCCAGCCGATGTAGTGCTGAATGGGGTCGCCACCGCTTGCCATGATCCAGTCGACATTGGCCGGATTGACGATTTGTCCGCCGCTGAATGCGACAAAGATCGCCAGACCGATCAGTACGGCAATCCAGGAATCTCCGGTTCTTGCGGGCTTAGCCATGTCTTTTTTCTTTGAACGTCCAGGCGGAATTGACGGCGAAGGTGAACAACAGCGTTACGGCGGTGGCGATCAGCTGGTTGACGATATAGAACCAGGTCGCCAGATGCGTCAGTATCGCCATGACGAAGCCGTTCAGCACCACGCCGGCTCCCGCAATCATCAGGAACTTGGGAAGGGTGGACAGGTGGCTGCTGCTGGCTTGAAACGTGAACCTGTAATTCAGGAAGTAGTTGATCAGCGCGCCGACCACGGCGCCGACCGAAGAGGCCGCGACGGGGCTGGCGAGCAGGCCGAGTTCGATCAGGCCGACCAGGACGACATAGTGGGCGACGGTGCCGGCCGCGCCGATGATCGTGTACTTGACCAGCCGTTGCAGCATCGCACTACCGGGCATGCTTGACCTTTCTGCCGTACTGGGCCCGGATCAGGTACAGCGGGCGCCGTTTCGATTCCATGTAGATGCGTCCGATGTATTCGCCGAGGATGCCGATGCCGATCAGCTGTACGCCGCTGAAAAACAGGATCGAAACGAAGATCGAAGCGTAGCCCGGAACATCGATGCCATGAACAAGGGTCCGGATCACAAGGTACGCCGCATACAGGAAGGACAATGCCGAAACAAGCAGGCCGAAGTAGGTCCAGATGCGTAACGGGAGACTGCTGAAGCTGGTGATGCCTTCCAATGCGAAGTTCCATAGCTTCCAGCCCGAAAATTTGGTCGTGCCGGCCACCCTGCGATCGCGCGAGTACGGTATGACCGCGGTCCGAAATCCGACCCACGCGAACAGGCCTTTCATGAAACGGCGGGATTCCGGAAGGGAGTTGACCGCGTCGGTGACCTCGCGCGTCATCAGCCGGAAGTCGCCGACGTTGTCGGGAATCTTGACATCGGCCAGCTTGTTGTGAAGCCGATAGAAGTTCGAGGCGGAGAAACGCTTGAGGAAGGTATCGGTTGTACGGTCCACCCGTCGGGCGAGTACCACGTCATATCCCTCCCGCCACTTGGCCACCAACTGGCCGATGATTTCCGGCGGATCCTGCAGGTCGGCGTCGAACGGTACGACGATGTCGCCTTGCGCTTCTGCCAGCCCGGCGGACATGGCCGCCTCCTTGCCGAAATTTCGCGACAAGTCGATGACGCGCACGCGCTCATCGGTATCCGCGGCAGAGATCAGGCATTCGAGCGTGCGATCGGTGCTTCCGTCATTGATGCACACAATTTCAAACTCGATATTGTCAATCGCTTCCAGGCACGGAATCACACGGCTAAAGAATTCGGGAATCGCTTCTTCCTCGTTAAAGAATGGCACTACCAATGACAATAAAGGGATCGACATATTCCGAGAATTGACTATTGCGTTGTGCACACTCGCGACTGGCGAGGCCATTTTGCTGCGGTGAAGCCGCCGACGAACGGACTGCTGCGGCCATGCCGCGCGAAGGGTGTTGGAGCCACGGCAGTGACTTTGGATTGCTTTTGGCGAACCTGACTGCCAAAGCGCATATCCGGCTTGTTTTTCCCTCGTTCGAATCAGGCCGTATCCGATCGGGGCGGATTTTCTTGTGGTTGCCGGTGGATCGTAGCAGAGGAAAAATGCCCCTCGATTTATCGACTGGCACAAAAAAGAGAATTGTGCGTCTTTGTTGGCACCGGTCAACCTACTGCAGTAGGCCGTCGCTTTAATTGTGATTTAGAAGACGTTCAACCGGGTCGAGCACGCGAACGGAGTATCATGTCGGCTACTCAAGACTAGGCCCACGCATGACCGGTATTGACCTCCAGAACAACGGACAAGGCAACAGCATCGAGCATCCCGAGGACGCCATCCTCGATAACGTAAAAATCACATTCATCGGCAATGGAAACACGGTTCGAATTGGACGGTCCTGCCTGAGCAATGTCGTCATCGAGATCCATGGCGACGACAACGTGATCGAGTTCGACGAAGATTGCTGTGTAACGAACGCCATCATCAAGGCCTGGGTCGACCGCGCCGGCCGGAATGCGGTGAAGCTGACGCGGACCCGTATCGGACGAGGCGTTCAATATTCCCAGGGACAGATCATTCTCGGAGGCGACTGCGTCTCCGTGGAAATCGGCGAAGGGACAAACATCATCGAAGCGAAGCTGTTCGCCGTCGAGCGACACAGTCGTATCGAAATCGGTCCGTGGTGCCTGTTCTCGTGGAACATCGAAATCCGCACCAGCGATTGGCATCCGATCTTCGACATCGAAAGCGGGCAGCGGATCAATATGCCGGCACCGGTCAGGCTTGCCGAAAAGGTATGGGTCGGCTCTGACGTCCGCATTCTCAAAGGTGTGACCGTTGGCGCAGGCAGCGTGATTGGCGTGGGTTCGATCGTCACGCGAGATATCCCCGCATCCTGCGTAGCGGTTGGCAACCCGGCACGGGTGGTGAGGACCGGCATCTCCTGGTCCGTCGATGCCTTGTCGCACCTGGACCAAGAACCCGTGATCGCGCCTTAATCCCGTGGCGCGGGCCTTTACCTGGCGTCTGCGAACGTTGCCTGGAACGCCGTGGCCCGAGCCGTTTCCGCGTCGAGCGCGCAGGTAAACGTGAAATTACGCCAGCCCTTGCGGCCGCGGGCCTGGCCCTTTCCTTCCAGCACGGTATTGCCTTTGAGCGTCAGGCTTTGCGGCGTGTCGTCGCCGAGGAAGACGCGGTCGACCTTGGCGTCGGTGCGCTTCAATTCCTGCAGGGCCAGCGGGCGGCACATCACCTCGGCGACTTTCTTGGCGTCGCTCCATTGGCTCCCGACGTTGCGGTCGGCGGGCGTGCGCAGGGTGCCGATGGCGCGGTCGAGTGCCTGACGTTGGGAGTCGGTCAGCGGGCTGTTGTCCTGCGCGATGGCGGCGCAGGCCGCGGTCGCGAACAGGGCGGCGAGCAGGGCGCGATGCGGTCGGTTCAAGCGTGCCATACGAAGTCTCGTCGGGTTGGAATATCGGCGATTCTACGGCGACGCCGGCACGGCGGCCTCGGTGCCGGAGCGCGGCACGTCCAGCGCCAGCCGCATCGCGCAGCGCAGATGCACGGGCAAGCCGAGTTCGCGTTCGTGCTGCAGTACCGCGGTGAGCCGTTCGTCGAGTGCATCGCCTTCTATCGCGTCGAAGCCCAGCCGGCGGTAGAAGGGCTCGTTCCAGGGCAGGTCGCGGAACGTGGTCAGCGTGACGGCCGCCAGCCGTTGCCGACGGGCATGTTCGATGGCCTGCGAGACCAGCGCGCGGCCGCGGCCCTGGCCTTGCCAATCGCGATGAACGGCAAGCTCCCAGATATGCAGCGCTTGCCCGAAGCGCTCGGCGCTGAGAAAGCCCCGCACCTTGCCGGTGTCGTCGACGGCAACCCAGGCCGTGCCGGCGGCAATGAAGCGCAGGTGGACCTCGGGGGATAGCACCTCGTCCTCGGCGATCCACGCCAATGCCGGCACGCTACGGAACAGTTCGGCGGCGGAGCGTTCGATTTCGGGCAGCGATGCGGCGTCGCTGCGCTCTGCGGGCCGGATCAGCGCCGCCATTGCCGGAACATGCTGCGAGCGCGCGACGCCATCATGCGCCGGCGCCATCGTTCGGCGTCTGAGCGATCTCCCGGATCACGCGCGCCGGATTGCCTACCGCGACCACGTTCGGCGGAATATCGCGCGTGACGACCGCGCCGGCACCGATCACGCTGTTCTCGCCGATCGTGACGCCCGCCAGCACGATGGCGCCGCCGCCGAGCCAGACGTTGTTGCCGATGACGATGGGCTTGGCGGCTTCGTATTTCTGCCGCCGCAGCTCGGGATCGATCGGATGAGTCGGCGTCAGCAATTGGACGTTGGGCCCGATCTGCACGTCTTCGCCGATCGTGATCGGCGCGACGTCGAGCGCCATCAATCCGTAGTTGACGAAGGTCCGCGCGCCGACCGTGATGTACTTGCCGTAGTCGACGTAAAGCGGTGGCTTGATATTGACGTCCGGTCCGACGGCGCCAAGCATTTGATGCAGGACCTGCTGCGCGCTGTCGAGATCGACGGCATAGCGCGTCTCGTATTCGCGAGACAGGCGATACGCGCGGCGCGATGCGGCCTGCAATTCGCGGTCTTCGGCGATATAGAGATCGCCGGCAAGCATTCTTTCCTTCTGGCTGCGATGGTCGATCTTGTCGGAGTCGGCGTCGGTTTCGGTGTCGGTACTCGACATGGGGATGCTGATGGTTCGTTGTCGCGCGGCCGATCATATCAGGACGTCGGTTGCCGACTCTGCCGGCTCCGCCGAGCAGCAAGCGAGTCAATCGCCGCCGTCCCCACCGCCACCATCACCGCCGCCGTCCCCCGCATCGCCATCATGGCCCTGGCCATCGCCACCGTCATAGCGCGTGCGCTGTTGGACCTGGCCATCCGGTCCGTGAATCACCAGTTCGACCTGGTCCTTGCTGGCCTTTTCACGTCCGGCCGCGACCGCTTCTTCCTGCGAAGGGTAGTGCGAGGTGGCGCCGTCGGTATCTTCGACGGTCACCGCCCAGCCGCGGTCGGACGGCAGCACGTGGACGGTACGGTTCATGGTCGTCTTCCATGGCGGGCAGCGGGCGGCAGCCGCAGGGCCACCGCGCTGCCCATGGTCAAGCCGCGAGGCTTTCCTGTTCGGTCAGCCGGCGGATTTCGCCGTCGGCCTCCTGGACCAGCAGGCCGACGCCACGCCGCCGGGCGGCGGCCATCGCCAGCTGCAGCGCGTCATCGCGGGCGTCGTAGCGCAGGATCGATTGCGCCTGGCCTTCGACGGTCAATTCCCATCCGGTATGGGTGGCTTTCAATACGAAGTTGCGGGGCATGGTCTTCGGTCGAGAGCGGAGGGAACTTGCATCGTAGTGCATCGGGATATCGCCCAGTATGCGAGTTCGTCCTACGTCAGCCCTTCGAGGCCGCGGGATCGTGGCCGAAGCTGTTGCGCATGCGGATCTGCCCATCGCGGCCGTGGACCAGCAGTTCGACGCGGTCGCGCCGCGCCGCGTCGGTAGCGACTTCGATCGCTTCTTCCTGGGTGTCGTGATGCGAGCTGGCGACCGGTTCGCCTTCGCGGCTGACATTCCAGCCGTTGCCGTGCGGCGTCACATGGATATTGCGTCCTGCCATGGTGGCACCTCTTGATCAGGGTTTTCTTTCTTTCTAGAGCGGGGGCGGGGCGCGTGGTATCGGTGGCTGTCCGACAGTGAGCCGGACGCCGGATGGCACAGGCGATCAAGCAGCGTGGATGCCGCGGGTGGCGGCCCGCGTCAGCGCTGCCACCACCGCCACGCGAGCAGCGCTGCCGCCAGCCACAGGGCCACGACGATTGCGGCGCCCCAATAGCTGCGGGGCTTGCCGCGCCGCTGCTCGATCCAGTGTTGGGCCTGCTGGCGGCAGGAGTCGGCCAGCGGCGCCGGCAACGTGCGCAGCGCGCACCAGATCAGCGCGGGCAGCAGCACGATTTCGTCGAGGTAGCCCAGTACCGGCACGAAGTCCGGAATCAGGTCGATGGGGCTGAACGCATAGGCGACGATCAACGCGCACAGGCCGCGAGTCAGCCACGGCGTCGCCGGATGGCGGCAGGCGAACCACAGCGTCAGCACGTCGCGCCGCAGTCGTGCGGCCCACGCGCGCAAGGCGTCGAGCATGGAAGAGATCGCGGACATCGCCGAACTGGCGGGAATCAAGGGCGCTGGAGCGGATATCGCACGTTGGCAAGGCAGCGCGCATGCTAGCATGGCCCGATCGAGGTCACGGGAGAGAACATCATGGCCAAGCGCGAACGGCCCGCACGTGCGCTGCAGGACGAAGTCAGCCGGCGTATCCAGCGACTGGACGAGATCGTCGACGAAGGTTTGAAGGTGCGGGTGCCCGTGCCGCAGCCGCATCCGCGCGATGCGCGCGGCCGCAATTGGGACATGCAGGGCTTCGGCCATGTTCGGGGCCATGAGCGCGCGATCCGCGCCGTGGTCGACAAGGTGCGCGACGAGTTCGATCTGTCCGACAACCCCGCGGCGCCGCAGGATCCGTTCGCACCGGCGTCCTGATCGGCGTGGAGTCGGCGCACCGGCGGCTAGCCGGCGCACCATCACCGCCTCATGCCGGCTCGCGCGCCGGCATATCGTTGCAGGGCCCGTTGCGGCAAGGCCGTGGCGAAGCCCCACCGAGGATGGTGGGCGCCAGCGCGCGCCCGCGTTCGCCGAGCGCGCGATACCGCTCGAGCAGCGCCAGGTTCTGGCGGATATGCTGCTCGGAAAACATCGAGGTGATCACGATGCCATGCTCGCCGGCCAGGCTCAGCGCGAAATGCATCGCCAGCTCCTGCTCGCTCAGCTCATTGAGCCCGAGCTTGTCGACGGCCTCGCGCACCGGCCGGCTGGCCGCGCCCGCCGCCAGGCTGTCTGGCCCGCCGCCGTAGGGCCGCGACAGGAAGCGCTGCCGCCCGGCGCCGATGCCGGTGTGCAGTCGGTCGAGCACGTTCAGGTTGGCCTCGAACAGCCAGGCCGGCGCCTGTTGCACGAGCGGCGCCGCCATGATCTCCGGCGCATCGATGGTCACGCCCCATTGGCCGATCTTGCCATCGCGCTGCGCGCCATCCAGAAAGCGCTGCAGTTCGTCGGTCAGCACCTCGGGCGAATGCGGTTCGTGGATCAGGTAGTAGTCGATGCGCTCGCTGCGCAATTGACGCAGCGATTGTTCGAGGCAGCTGCGCGCATAGCCGACCTCATAGTTTCGCTGCGACAGCGCGACGCGCGAGGCGGCATGCACCATTCGACGGCCCCCCGGCATGCGTTTGATCCAGCCCCGCGCGAGGCTCTTGGCTAAACTGAGCGCGCGCGTATTGCGCGGCGGCACCACGCCGAACTTGCTGGTGACGGTGACGTGCTGGCGCTTGCCCGCCAAAAACTCGCCGAGCAGTGCCTCCGCCTCGCCGAAGCCGTAGGAGCGGGCGACGTCGAAATGGCGAATGCCGTTGTCATACGCGATCGACAGCGCGCGCAGCGAGGCCTTCCTTCCCACCCGGCCCAGCATGGGAGCACAACCAAAGCCCAATCGGCCCGACAGTTCCTGGGAATGCTCACTCACCTTGGCGCTCCTGCGGTCGCTACGGCAACGGGCTCGTCGATCGGTTCGACGGACGGGGGCATCCGGTCCGCCACGGGGGTGGCGTCGGTCGCCATGTCGTTAGTCATGCGGTCGTCGTTTCGGTTCGCGACATCGTCTGCCAACTGTGCCGCGATGTCGTCGGCAATGCGCGCCGACAGCGCGACGATGGTCAGCGTCGGGTTGGCCTGCCCCGAAGAGGGGAAGACCGCGCTGCTGGCGACGTACAGATTGTCGGTGCCGAACACGCGGCAGCGCGGGTCGACCACGCCATCGCGCCAGTGCGCCGCCATGCGCGCGGTGCCGATCTGGTGGAAGCCGTCGGCGGCCTGCGCCAGCACCGCGTCGATGCGCTCGGCTTCCGGCATCCAGTATTCGAGCCGGCCCGCGCCGGTCTTGCGCAGATGCCGGTCCAGCAGCGCATGGCAGCGCACCACCGAATCGGCATCCGCCTGCTGATAGCGCAAGTCGATGCGCAGCCGCCGCATGCCGTGGCAGTCGGTACTGTCGGCCAGCGTCACACGGCTCTCGCGCGAGGGCAGCTGCTCGGCATGGTAATGCAGCGCATAGACATTGTTCGGGCTCGGCAGGAAGAACCCGGGCAGCCGCGGCCGCGCGAAGTAGCGCCGATAGACGAAAGGTGGCACGAAGGTCGCGATCTTGGCGAGGTCCTTGCAGACATTGCGGACATGGGCGCCGCGGTCCTTGCGCGCGCTGGCGTTGGCGACCAGCTTGGCGATCGCGGGCGGCGCCAGAAAGCGGCTGATCACCGGTGTGCACAGCGCCAGGTAGGCGAACGACAGGATGCCGTTGCCGTGCGCGGGATCTGCCGGCGGATGGTTGTCCAGCCACATCGCGGTATTGAGCAGGCGCTGCTCGCGCTGCACGCGCGCGGGCACGGTGAAGCGCCGGCGCGCATAGAAGCCCTGCGCGTCGCGCTCGAAATGATAGATGGTGCGCGCCGCCTCCGAGTCGAACCGCACGCTGGCGATCTTGCCGGAGATGTGGCCCATGTAATGCCGGCCCAGCAGGCCGCTGCGGTTGCCCAGGCGGTCCGCGCGGCGCGCATTGGCGTTCAGCAGCAGCCGCGTCGCTTCCAGTCCGCCGCATGCGAGCACGAAATGGTCGGCGACGATGCGCGTGCGCGCCGTGCCGCGGGCCACCACGATGCTGCCGACATGCTCGCGGTCGTCTGCGGGTTCGATATCGACGCAGGTTGCGCCCAGCAACAGCTGCACGGTGGGATCGCGTTCGAACCAGTCGCGATAGCGGCGCGCGAAATTCGGTTCGCCGCTCCAGCGCTCCAGATCGGAGGCGATCACGTCGCCCGGCTCGAAGCGTGCGGTGATGGGGCGGCCGGCCGATTCGGCGGCGAGGCGATCGAGCGTGAAGGCGGGCTGGCCGCAATTGGCGTACTCGCAGGCGCGCGCGTAGTAGGGCGCCAGCTCTTCGTAACGTATCGGCCAGGCGGTGTCGGGCGCGTAGTCGCGTGCTTCGAAGTCGATCGGATCGAACGGGATGCAGCGCCCGCCCCACAGCCACGAGGTACCGCCGAACGCGCGCCGCACCGCGTCCTGCATCGTCGCATGGCGGCACGCATCGGCGATCTCGGCGTCGCACATCGCCTGTGCTTCGTCCTGGAACGTCTCGCCGCCGCTTTCGACCAGCATCACCGCAATGCCGCGCCGGGCCAGTTCCATCGCGCAGGTGATGCCGGCCGGCCCTGAGCCGACCACGCAGACGGTCGTACGCAAGCTCGCTTGGTGCGAGGGGGGACGCAGTACCATGGGGGTTCTCCGGCAGCCTGGCGATCACGGGATGACGCGGGACGGCCTGCCGCACGCCCGGGTGGGGCGCGAAAGGCATGGGCCGGTTCGACACGCCCAATCTAGGGGTTCGGGTTCTCGGGCGTCCGTGCGTTGCCACACGCAGTGTTGCGCTGCGCAAGAGAGCGTGCCAGCACGCGAAGCGGTCTTCGCCGCGCTGGCCAATCGCCTCAGGCCGCGTGTTCGAGCATGCCGATCTCGCGCGTGGCGACCGACAGCATCGACAGCCCGGTGGCGCCGGCCGCGCGCTGGTCCGCCAGCATGCGGCCGAAGCGCTCCAGCGGCGCGTGCCGCGCCTCGCGCCAGCGCTCGATCAGGCCATCGGCGCTGTCTTCGCGCACGCTGGGGCCGGCCTGCTGCAGCACGCTGACGGTCAGCGCGCGCTTGAGCCGGTCCAGATCGTCCAGCGTGGTGGTGCGCGCCAGCAGATCCCAATGCGTGTCCGCCGGCAGCGCCTGCGCGCGTTCGCGCAGCCAGCCGAAGCTCAGATGCCGGTCCAGCGCGAAATAGACGTCGGCGACCTGCGCCAGGCTGCGCTCGCAGCCCGAGGCCACCTCGGCGATATCGAGCGCGGCGACGGCGATATCGCCGGCCGCGACCTGCAGTGCCAGCGCGTCGTCGATGCCGAGCGCGGTCAGCGACTCTCGCCGCTGCGTCAGCGCGGTGGCCTCGTGCTCGGCCAGCAGCGTCGGCAGCCGCGGCGTCAGCCAGGCCGCCGCGGCGGCGTAGTCGGGGCGCACGCCGGCCGGCGCGCCGTTGGTCGGGCGTCGGCGCAGCAGCCATAGCGTGGCGCCCTCCAGCAGCCTGGCCAGCCCGCCGAACATGCCGGCCTGCACCTCGTCGGCGACGCGGTTGTCGAGCGCGTCGATGGCGTGCCACAGCCCGGGCAGTCCGAACACGTCGCGCGCGGTCAGGCAGGCACGCACGATATCGGCGGGCCGCGCATCGGTCTCCTCCATCATCCGGTGCACGAAGGTCGGGCCGACGCGATTGACCAGCGTGTTGGTCAGATAGGTGGCAAGGATCTCGCGCCGCAGCGGGTGCCGCTGCATCGTGTCGGCGTAACGCGCGCGCAGCGGCTGCGGAAAGTAGTCGGCCAGCAGGCCGGCCACCGTCGCGTCCTCCGGCACGTCGGAGGCGAGCAGCGCGTCGTACAGCCACATCTTGCTGTATGCGAGCAGCACCGCGCGCTCGGGCGAGGTCAGTCCCAGCCCGGCGGCCTTGCGTTCGACGATCTCGTCGTCGGGCGGGAGGAATTCGAGCGCGCGGTTGAGCCGGCCGGCGCGTTCGAGCGCGCGCATCAGCCGCGCCTCGACATCGAGCAGCTCGGCCGCGCGCCGGTTGGCGATCGACAGCGCCTGGGTCTGGTAGTAGTTGTCCTGCAGCACCAGCGCGGCCACTTCGTCGGTCATCTCGGCCAGCAGCTTGTTGCGCTGCTTGTCCGTCATCTCGCCGTCGGCGACCACCAGCCCGAGCAGGATCTTGATGTTGACCTCGTGGTCGGAGCAATCGACGCCGGCCGAGTTGTCGATCGCGTCGGTATGGATGCGGCCGCCGGCGCGCGCGTATTCGATGCGGCCGAGCTGCGTGAAGCCGAGGTTGCCGCCTTCGCCGACCACCTTGCAGCGCAGCGCCGCGCCATTGACGCGCACCGCGTCGTTGGCGCGGTCGCCGACCTGCTGGTGGGTCTCGTCGGTGGCCTTGACGTAGGTACCGATGCCGCCGTTGTACAGCAGGTCGACCGGCGCGGTCAGGATCGCCTGGATCAGCTCGGCGGGCGTCAGCGCCGTGGCTTCGATGCCGAGCGCGGCGCGCACCTGCGGCGTCAGCGCAATGGTCTTGGCGCTGCGCGGATGGACGCCGCCGCCGGCCGAGATCCTGGCCACATCGTAGTCGGCCCAGCTCGAGCGCGGCAGCGCGAACAGCCGGCGCCGTTCTTCGAGGCTGGCGGCCGGATCCGGGTCCGGGTCCAGGAAGATATGGCGGTGATCGAACGCGGCCAGTAGCCGGATATGGGGCGACAGCAACATGCCGTTGCCGAATACGTCGCCGGACATGTCGCCGATGCCGACGACGGTGAAGTCGGTCGACTGGATGTCGGTGCCGAGCTCGCGGAAATGCCGCTTGACCGATTCCCAGGCGCCGCGCGCGGTGATCGCCATTTTCTTGTGGTCGTAGCCGACCGAACCGCCCGAGGCGAAGGCGTCGCCGAGCCAGAAGCCGTATTCGCCGGAGATCGCGTTCGCATAGTCGGAGAAGCTGGCGGTGCCCTTGTCGGCGGCGACCACCAGATAGGGATCGTCGTCATCGTGGCGCACCACCTGCGGCGGCGGCACCACGGCACCGCCGGCGAGGTTGTCGGTGACGTCGAGCAGCCCGCGCAGGAAGGTCTGATAGCAGGCCACCCCTTCGGCCATCCACGCATCGCGGTCAGTGGGCGAGGGCGGCCGCTTGACGACGAAGCCGCCCTTGGAGCCGACCGGCACGATCACGGTGTTCTTGACCATCTGCGCCTTCATCAGTCCCAGTACCTCGGTGCGGAAGTCCTCCCGGCGATCGGACCAGCGCAAGCCGCCGCGCGCGACGCGGCCGCCGCGCAGATGCACGCCCTCGACGCGCGGCGAGTAGACCCAGATCTCGAACATTGGCCGCGGCTCGGGCAGGCCGGCGATGCGGGCCGGATCGAGCTTGAACGACAGGCAGGGGCGCGGCGTGCCATCCGCGCTCTGGCGGAAGCAGTTGGTGCGCGTGGTGGCCTCGATCACGCCGAGGAACTGGCGCAGGATGCGGTCCTCGTCGAGATTGGGCACCTGGTCCAGCGCGGCGCCGATCGCCTCCAGCAGCTGCGCGCAGCGCGCCTCGCGCGCCGGGGCCGAGCCCGGGTCGATCGCCGGATCGAAGCGCGCGGCGAACAGCGCCACCAGCAGCGCCGCGATGCGCGGATTGCCGGTCAGCGCGCGCTCGATATAGGCGTCGCTGAAGGTCGAGCCGACCTGCCGCAGATACTTGGCGTAGGCGCGCAGGATCGTCACGTCCCGCGCCGGCATCTCGGCCAGCAGCACCAGCCGGTTCAGGTCGTCGTTCTCGATCGCGCCATCCCAGGCGCGGGCGAAGGCGTCCTCGAACAGGTCCTTGGCGCGCGCCATGTCGAGCTCGGCGCCGCCGACCAGTTCGAGCCCGAAGTCATGGACCCACAGCGGCGCGCCCTCGTCGGGCTCGATCCGGTAGGGACGTTCCTCGTGCACGCGCACGCCCAGATGCTCGAGCATCGGCAGGCTGTGCGACAGCGCGATCGGCTCGCCCGCACGGTAGACCTTGAAGCGGAATGCGCCCGGCGGCGCCTCGATCGGCCGGTACAGGTTCATCGACAGGCCGCTGCGCCGGCGCGCCTGCTCCATCAGCTCGATATCGCGGACGGCGGTGCGCGCGGGATAGTCCTCGCGATAGCCGGCCGGAAAGGAGTCGCCGTAACGGCGCAGCAGCCGGTTGCCCTGTTCCTCGCCGGCCTTGTCGAGCAGCGCCACCGAAAGGTCGTCCTGCCAGCGGCGCGTCGCCGCGACGATCCGTTCCTCCAGCGCGCGCGTATCGACCTCGGGCATGGTGCCTGGCTCGCCCCGCACGGTCAGGTGGATCCGGGCCAGCGGCGATTCGGACAGCTGGGGCGTGAACTCGCAGCTGGTGCCGCCGAACGCCTGCATTAGCAGCTTCTGGATGCGCTGGCGCAGGTCGGTGTTGTACTTGTCGCGCGGCACGAATACTAGGCAGGAGACGAAGCGGTCGAAACGGTCGCGCCGCACGAACAGCCGGATGCGCTGATGTTCCTGCAGCCGCAGGATGCCCAGCGCGATGTCGAACAGCTCGTCCTCGCTGGCCTGGAACAGTTCGTCGCGCGGGTACTGCTCGAGGATCGTGACCAGCGACTTGTACAGATGGCCGCGCTGCAGGAAGCCGGCGCGCGCCAGGATATGGGCGCACTTGCGGCGCACCAGCGGAATCTCGCTGGTCGACACCATATAGGTCGTCGAGGTGTAGAGCCCGAGAAAGCGCCGCTCGCCGAACAGCTTGCCGTCTGCGTCGACCAGCTTGATGCCGATGTAGTCGAGATAGCCTGGCCGGTGCACGGTCGAGCGCGAATTGGCCTTGGTCAAAAAGATCGGCGATTCGCCCTGGATGATTGCGGTCGCGGCAGGAGGCAGCGGCGTCAGCTCTTCGGCTGTGGGCGCGCGCCGGCTCTCGCGCAGGATGCCGGCGCCGGAGCCCGCCACGCCGCGCAGGAAGAAGCGTCCGTCCTGCTCGACCAGCTGGTAGTCGCGATGGCCGAGGAAGCAGAAGTGGTCGTCGACCATCCACTGCAGCAGCGCGCAGGCTTCGGCCGTGTCGCCCTCGTTGCCGCCGGGCAGCCGCTGCAGGTCGGCGATGCTGGCGCGCGCGATGTCCAGCATCTTGGGCCAGTCCTCGACCGCGGCGCGCACATCGCCGAGGATGCGCGTGATGCCGGCCCGCAGGCCTTCCAGCTGGGCCGGTTCGCTGCAGCGATCGACCTCGAAGTGGATGAACGATTCGAGCCGCGATTCGGGGTCGGGCGCCTTGTCGCCGCCCAGCGCGATGCGCGCGATGCCGCCGTCCGGTCCGCGCCACACGCGGAACACTGGATGGAAGGCCGAATGCAGCGTCAGCCCATGCCGGTTGATCTCCATCGTCACCGAGTCGACCAGGAACGGCATGTCGTCGTTGACCATCTCGATCACGGTGTGGTCCGAATGCCAGCCGTGCTGTTCGAGATTGGGGTTGTAGACGCGGATCTGGGCGCTGCCCGGCACGAAGCGCTGCGCGGTCTGCCAGTGCGCCATCGCGGCGCCGTACAGATCGGCGATATCGCGCTCGGCCAGGTCCTCGGCATCGGACACGTCGTAGTAGTGCCGCAGCAGCGGCTCGGCGATCGCGAAGGTCGTCTCGGGCAGGCGGGCCCGCGCGAACTCCACCAGATCGGCCAGTCGTTGTTCGACGCGTTCTTCGCTGTCCGCTTGCATGATCTCTCCTCGGGGGAAGCCGCCGCCCGTCGTTTCGGTGCGATGCGCCGCGCCCAGTCGCAGGGCGAAGCGAGTGCCGGCGCCTGCTCTTAATGTAGAGCAAAAACACGGCGGTGGCGGGGAAGCGGAGAGCGAGGGAAGGAAGGAGGGCGCGGGAAGACCGAATCGCGCGGGCGGACCGCCGCCGACGGGGGCGGTCCGCCGATACGTCCAGCTACGTCCGGGTATGCCCGGGTGCTGGACAGTCCCGGAATTACTCGAGCGTGATCTTCTGCTCCTGCGCAATCTTCTTGCGCAGTTCCAGTTCGCGCTTGATCTGCGCGGCGAACTGCTGCGGCGTGTTGCCGTCCGGGTAGGCGCCGCTCTCGGTCAGCCGGCGCTTGGCGGCCGGGTCCTGCAGGGCCTTGACCGCGGCTTCGTGCAGGCGCGCGACGATCGCGGGCGGCGTGCCGGCCGGCGCGACCAGCCCGTACCAGGCCATATTGTTGTTGTCCTTCATGCCTTCCTCGGCGAAGGTCGGCACATCGGGCAGGCCCTCGACGCGCTTGGGCGCCGCCACCGCCAGCGCGCGCAGCTTGCCGGCCTGGATATGCGGCATCGACGACGGCAGGTTGTCGAACTGGCCGCTGACCTGGCCGGCCAGCGTGTCGTTCAGCGCCGGGCCCGAGCCGCGGTACGGCACGTGAACCATGTCGGTCTTGGTGGTCAGCTTGAACAGCTCGCCGTCCAGATGGGAGATGCTGCCCTTGCCGGCCGACGCGTAGCTGTACTTGCCGGGCTCGGCGCGCAGCAGCGCGATGAACTCCTTCAGGTTCCTGGCCGGGACCTTCGGATTGACCGTCAGCACGTTCGGCACGTTGACCAGATTGGTGATCGGCGCGAAGTCCTTCAGCGGATCGTACGGGTTCTTCGGGTTGGTGGCGGGGTTGGTCGCCATCGTGCTGACCGTGGCGATGCCGATCGTATAGCCGTCGGGCGCGGACTTGGCCAGCGCGTCGGCGCCGATCGCGCCGCCGCCGCCACCACGGTTCTCCACCACCACGACCTGGCCCAGCGCGCGGCCCAGTGCATCGGACACGGCGCGGGCGACGATATCGGTCGTGCCGCCGGCGGCGAACGGAACGATCAGCCGCACCGGCTTGTTGGGATAGTTGCCCTGGGCATGCGCGGCGCCATGGGTCAGGCCGAATGCGGCCAGGCAGGCTGCCACGCTGGCGGTCAATGCGGATTTCAAGAATGCCTCCATCTGTTGCGTTGGCCGGCGCGCCGCGCAAAGGCAGGGCGCCGGTCGGGTTCGGGCATGGTTCCGTATTGCGGAACTTGGTTTCGTAATATGCCCGGACCGGCATTCAACCCGGAAAGGCGTGGCGGGGATATCCGTAACAACCCGTAACAGGGTGCGTACCCGGATGGCCGATGAAAGGAAGGAGGCAAACAAAAAGGCCGGGCTGCGATGCAGTCCGGCCTTTCGAGGAATTTCGCTGGTGGGGCGTGAGTGACTCGAACACTCGACCTACGGATTAAGAGTCCGCTGCTCTACCAACTGAGCTAACGCCCCAACGAAGTCCGCTATTCTAGCGTGGACCTTGCGGGTTTGCAAGCACCGAAGCGATGCCGGCGGCGCCTGGCAGGGCCGGCAACGCGTACGCGGCTACAATGCCCCGCTGTCCGCGCGGCCCGCCGCCGCGCCGCCGTTCTCCGGAGACCTGGTCCGATGCATGCCCGCGTGTTGCGCTATCTCGATGAAGTGGTCCGCCGCGGTTCCATCCGCAAGGCGGCCGAAGCGCTGCACGTCGCGCCGACCGCGATCAACCGGCAGATTCTCGATCTGGAGGCGGAGCTGGGCGCGCCGCTGTTCGAGCGGATCCAGCGCCGGCTGAGGCTGACGCCGCTGGGCGAGATGGTGCTGGCCCACGTGCGGCAGACGTTGCGCGAGCATGACGCGCTGCGCGAGCGGATCGCGGCGTACAACGCAGGACAGCAGGGCATCGTCACGGTGGCGACTACCGCCGGGCTGGCCGGCTCGCTGCTGCCTACGCTGATTCACGATTTCCGCCGCCGCCATCCCGGTATCGTGGTGCGCGTGCTCGACCTGCCGGTGGCCGAGATCGTTGCCGCGCTGGCCGAGGGCGACGCCGACCTGGGGCTGGGCTACGACCTGGCGCCGACCCCGGCGTTCGCGACGCTCGCCGCGGGCGAATGGCCGATCGGCGCGGTGGTCGCGCCCGGGCACCCGCTGGCCGAGCAGTCGTCGGCGCTGCTCGCCGAGTGCGTCGGCTATCCGCTGATCCTGCCGGTCGCGTCGATGTCGATCCGCGGCCTGCTCGACGACGCCTTCGTCCGTGCGGCGATTCCGGTGCCGCCGGCGGTCGAGGCCGGTTCCACCGTACTGATGCGCCGGCTCGTGATGCTGGGTAGCGGCATCGCGCTGCTCAATCCGCTCGACGCGATCGACGAACTGGAGGCCGGCACGCTGCTGTTCGTGCCGCTGCGCGATCCGGCCTTGCCGCTGCAACGGCTCACGCTGTTCGCGCGGGCACGGGGCACGCTCGATTCGGCGGCGGCGTTGATGGCCGAGCGGATCGGGGGCGCGCTGAAGGCGTTGTCGGGCGACGCCCGGCGCTAGCGAGGCCCTCGGTCGCCGATAGCCTCCCTTCGCATTAGCCTCCCTTCGCATTGGCGGGATCGCACCGGTGTGCACGCAATGTGCACACCGTAGGCGCAAATCGGCGCTATCGCGCCACGGCCGCTCGCCGTAGACTGGCGCCCGCTGTCCGACCCGCCAAGGAGACCCCCGCTATGACGCTGATCCTGACCCATGCCGACGTTCTGGTGACGATGGACGCGAACCGCCGCGAGATTGCCGACGGCGCGCTGGTCGCCGACGGGCCGGCAATCCAGTGGGTCGGCGCGACCGCCGATCTGCCGGCCGCCTGGCGCGCACGCATCGACGATGGCAGCGCACAGGTACTCGACATGCGCGGCCATGTGGTGCTGCCCGGCCTGGTCAACACCCACCACCACATGTACCAGAGCCTGACGCGCGCGGTGCCCGCCGCGCAGGATGCGGAACTGTTCGGCTGGCTCGGCGAGCTGTACATGCGGTGGGCCAACCTGACGCCGCCGATGATTGCCGCGTCGACCCGCACCGCGATGGCCGAGCTGATGCTGTCGGGCTGCACGACCACCAGCGACCATCTCTATCTGTATCCGAATGGTTCGCGGCTGGACGACGCGATCGAGGCGGCGGCACAGATGGGCATGCGCTTCCATGCGGCGCGCGGTTCGATGAGTGTGGGACGCAGCAAGGGCGGGCTGCCTCCGGATGCGGTGGTCGAGCAGGAGGAGGCGATCCTGCGCGACAGCCAGCGGCTGATCGAGCAGTACCACGATGCGTCGCGCCACGCGATGCTGCGCGTGGTGCTGGCGCCGTGCTCGCCGTTCTCGGTATCGCGCGAACTGATGCGCGAGTCGGCGGCGATGGCGCGTCACTATGGCGTGTCGCTGCATACCCATCTGGCCGAGAACGACAACGACGTCGCCTATTCGCTGGAGCGCTTCGGCATGACGCCGGCGCAGTACGCCGAGGACCTGGGCTGGGTCGGACACGATGTCTGGCACGCGCACTGCGTCAAGCTCGACGCGGACGGCATCGCGCTGTTCGCGCGCACCGGTACCGGCATCGCGCACTGTCCCTGCTCGAACATGCGGCTGGCTTCGGGCATCGCGCCGGTGCGCGCGATGCGCGACGCCGGCGTGCCGGTCGGACTCGGCGTCGACGGCAGCGCATCGAACGACGGCGCGCACATGCTGGGCGAGGCGCGCCAAGCCATGCTGCTGCAACGGGTGGGCTATGGGCCGGCGGCGATGGGCGCGCGCGAGGCGCTGGAGATCGCCACGCTGGGCGGCGCCAGGGTGCTGAACCGCGACGATATCGGCGCGCTGGCGCCGGGCATGTCGGCCGACTTCGTCGCCTTCGACATGTCGGCGGTCGGCTATGCCGGCGCCGGGCACGATCCGGTCGCCGCGCTGGTGTTCTGCACGCCGGGAACCGTATCGACCAGCGTGATCAACGGCAGGGTGGTGGTGCGCGACGGTGTGCTGCTGAGCGCCGATCTGCCGACGGTCCTGACCGAGCATCGGCGCATGGCGGGGGAATTGGCGGCGGCGCGGCGCTGAACGCCGGCGCTGGCCGCGGCGACGACATGGCTCCCGCGATTCGCGCCCCAAAACAAAAAGGCCGGCGCTGCGAAGCAGCCCGGCCTTTTCTACAATATTCGCTGGTGGGGCGTGAGTGACTCGAACACTCGACCTACGGATTAAGAGTCCGCTGCTCTACCAACTGAGCTAACGCCCCAACGAAGTCCGAGATTCTAGCATCATTTGAAAAGTTGTCAAATGCTGGCACGGAAACTCCCTTCGGTACCCGTGACGAAATTTGCGCGCGCCGACGGAACTCGGCATGGCGGCGGCAGTCTCGCAGATGACCGATTGCCGCAAAGGACTTTTCTGCGACGTCGGCGGGACCCATGTTAGGATGCCCACTCACTTGCAATGGAGGGCTGTACCGATGGAGATCAAATTCCAGGAGCAAGATCGTTATGACATCAATAACGAAGGCTTGCTGTTTCACGCCATTGTCGACGGCCAGAAGGTGACCTGCGTGGTCACGCGCGAGGCATTGTGGGAAGGCTTCAGCGCCGATCAGGTGCTGTCGCTCGAAGAAGCATTCCGCGCCGGTCGCGATACCATCGAACGCGCCGCAGTCGTGTTGATCGAACAGGGCGTGCCGCAGCCCATCGTGGTCAAGCGCGCGCACGTGGCGCCCGTCTGAGCAGGGGCGCCCGCACCGGGCCGCTACGGTCCGGGCAACAGGGCGCGCTGCGGCTGGACCCAGTCTGGCGCCGGTTTCATGCCGGCGTTTTTCATTTCCGCTTCACCGCTTCCACGGCTTCCATCGCATCCACCGCTTCCACCGCGCCCCCCGCGGGATCATGCGGACATTCCTCGAACACCCGCACCGTACACGTCGCGCAAATGCGAGGGTCCAGCGTCGGCACGATGCTGTGCAGGGCGTGCCGCTTGGTGGCAAAGATATGGTCCTCGCCGAGCTTGGCGATAAAGCCGGTCTGCGCCCAGGTCTGCAGCACCTGCGAGCGCGGGCGATGGAAATAGAGATCGCCGCCCAGCGCGCGGCGCTCGGCCAATTCCGCCTCCCACATTTCCGCGCCGGCCAGGTCGATGAAGTTCATGCTCTTGGTCATCGCCAGCAGCCGGGTCTGCGTCGGCATCTGCGCGCGCGCCTCGTGCAGCCGGTCGGTCACGTACTGCACCGCGCCGAAGAAGATCGCGCCTTCCATCCGGATCAGTTTCAGCTGCGGGCATTCGGGCTGCGGGCGGCGCAGTTCGTCCAGCGGCGTGAAGCGGCGGTCGGGATCGTCGGCGTCGGGCACCAGCGTGCGCACGGCGGGCCGCGAGGTGCGGTACAGATAGGCGACCAGCGACAGCACGGTGCCGAGCAGCACCGCCATTTCCAGCCGGATTACCAGCGTGGCGGCGAAGGTGCCGAGCGCGATCGCGAACTCGGTGCGCGAGAGCCGCGCGATGCGGCGCAGGCGGGCGAAATCGAACAGGCCCCAGGCCACCAGTAGCAGCATCGCGGCGATCGCCGCCAGCGGAATCTGCGCCAGCAGCGGCGCGCTGACCGCGACCAGCGCGACCAGCAGCAGGGCGGAGAACACGCTGGCCAGCGGCGTCTGCGCCCCGGCCTCGAAATTCGGCATCGAGCGGTTCAGCGAGCCGCAGGAGATATAGGCCGAGAAGAAGCCGCCGGCGATATTGGACAGCCCCTGGCCGATGAATTCGCGATTGGCGTCGATGTGCTGGCCCGAGCGCAGCGCGACGGCCTTGGCGATCGAGATCGATTGGCCGAGCGCGACGATGGTCAGCGCCGACGCGATGCCGAGCAGATCGGACAGCCGGTCCCACGGAATATCCGGAATGCGGAAGGGCGGCACCGCGGCGGGAATCGGACCGACCACGTCGACATGGTGGGCGCCGCCCCAGCCGCTGCGATTCAGCAGCCAGGCGCACAGGAAGCCGGCCAGCAGCCCCAGCAGCATGAACGGCAGCCGGCGGGAGACACGCTTGACCGCCAGCGTGACGGCCAGCGTCACTGCGCCGACCGCCGCCGCACTCCAGTTGATCGTGGCGGCCTGCTCGAACAGGTGACGCACGACGCCGAACGCGCTGGTACCGGTCGGCACCTGCAGTCCGAACAGATCCTTCAGCGCGTATAGCGCGATCAACGACGCCGCGCCGCAGGTAAAACCCAGCAGCACCGACGGCGAGATGAAGTTGGCGAGCGAACCGAGCCGTAGCGTGCCGACCGCGAACTGCAGCACGCCAACCAGGATCGTGACGACCAGCGCCAGATTGATGTACTCGGGGCTGCCGGCGAAGGCGATCGGGCTCAGCATCGCGAACAGCGCCAGCGAATTGGCGTTGGTGGGGCCCGACATCACGTGCCAGCTCGAGCCGAACAGCGCGGCGACGATGCAGGGCACCACCGCCGCGTAGATGCCGTATTGCGGCGGCAGCCCGGCCAGCGTGGCGAAGGCCACGCCCTGCGGCAGCACCAGCACCGCGCCGAGCAGGCCTGCCAGCATGTCGGCGCGCAGCGTCGCTGCGCTGACGCGATGGCGCCAGGCCGGCAGCAGCCGTTGCCAGCCGCGGGCGGGGCGGTTCGCCGCGGGCGCGGTCACCGGGTGGTCGCGGGAACGATGTCCCGCGGCAGGTCATGGGCGCCGGCGCCGATCGTCAGGCAGGCGGGAGCAAAGGCGAAGGAAGGGAACGGTTGCACGGCTTGCATGGCGGGCGGGAGGGGCTGCGCACCGGCTCGTGGGCCGGTGCGTCGCTGGTGTCTCTGCCCCGCATGATAAGCGATGCCGCCGCCATTCGAAAAACTTCGCCCGGGGCGGGCGATGTGCCGGAAGCGCTGAAGCTCAGCCCAGCCGCATCGTCGCGACGACCGGCGTATGGTCCGACGGCTGTTCCCATTTGCGCGGCGTGCGGTCGATCGTGCAGTCGGTGCAGCGCTCGCGCAGCGCCGGCGACAGCAGGATATGGTCGATGCGCAGGCCGGCATTGCGGCGGAATGCCAGCATCCGGTAGTCCCACCACGAGAAGCTCTTTTCCGGCTGCTCGAACAGCCGGAAGGCATCGGCGAAGCCCAGTTCGAGCAGCGTCTGGAAGGCGGCGCGCTCCGGCGGCGAGACCAGGTTCTGGCCTTCCCACTTGGCCGGGTCGTGCACGTCGCGATCCTCGGGCGCGATATTGAAGTCGCCCAGCAGCGCGAGCTTCGGATAGCGCTGCAGTTCCTCGCGCAGCCACGCGGTCAGCGCCTCGAGCCAGCGCAGCTTGTAGGCGAACTTGTCGCTGTCGGGCGCCTGCCCGTTGGGGAAGTACGCGCAGACCAGGCGCACGTCGCCATAGGTGCCGGCGACCACGCGCTGCTGCTCGTCCTCGAAGCCCGGGATATTGCGCACCACGTCGGCGGCGGGCGGCATCGTCGTGTTGCGCGCCAGGATCGCCACGCCGTTATAGGTCTTCTGGCCGACGAAGATGCTGTGGAATCCGGCACTCTCCAGTTCCGCCAGCGGGTACTTGTCCTCGGGCAGCTTCAGTTCCTGCAGGCACAGCGCGTCGATCGGCGTATCGGCGTTCTCCTGCGCGATCAGCCAGTCGAGCACCTGCGGCAGCCGGATCTTCAGCGAGTTGACATTCCACGAGGCGATCCGCAGCGTGGACGGTGCGGTGGCGGGCAGCGGCGGCGGCAGCGTGCTGCCGGGCGCGGGCGCCGCCGCGGCGCCGTCGATGCCGGCCAGCAGGTCGTCGGGCGCGCCGCTCATGCCGCCATCCCGCCGTGGCGCAGCAGCGCATCGATCTGCGGCGGCCGGCCGCGGAACGCCGTGAACGACTCCATCGCCGGACGGCTGCCGCCGACCGACAGGATCTCGCGGTGATAACGCGCGCCGGTCTCGCTGTCGAGCACGCTGCCGGTCAGCTGCGCGGCTTCCTCGAAGGCGGCGTAGACATCGGCGGACAGCACCTCGGCCCACTTGTAGCTGTAGTACCCTGCCGCATAGCCGCCGGCGAAGATATGGCTGAAGGTATTGGGCCAGCGCGACAGCGGGTACTGCGGCACCACGTGGATGCGGTCGTTGATCTCGCGCGACAGCTCGAGTACCGACTTGTCGCCGTCCGGATCGAAGTCCGTGTGCAGATGCATGTCGAACGCCGAGAACACGATCTGGCGCAGCGTCATCATGCCGTTCTGGAAATTCTTTGCCGCCAGCATGCGCTCGAACAGCGCGCGCGGCAGCGGCTCGCCGGTATCGACGTGGCGCGTCATGTCGGCCAGCACCTCGTATTCCCAGCAGAAGTTCTCCATGAACTGCGAGGGCAGCTCGACCGCATCCCATTCGACGCCGTTGATGCCGGACACGCCCAGCTCGCCGACCTGGGTCAGCATATGGTGCAGGCCGTGGCCGAACTCATGGAACAGCGTGATGACCTCGTCGTGCGTGAACAGCGCCGGCTTGTCGCCGACCGGCGCCGAGAAATTGCAGGTCAGGTAGGCGACCGGTGTCTGCACGGTGCCGTCGCCGCGCTCGCGGCGGCCGCGCGCGTCGTCCATCCAGGCGCCGCCGCGCTTGCCTTCGCGCGCGTACAGGTCCAGGTAGAACTGCGCGAGCAGTGCACCGTCTGGGCTGGTCACCCGATAGAAACGCACGTCCTTGTGCCAGGTCTGCGCCTCGTCCGGCGCGATGCGCACCGAGAACAGCTTCTGCACGACGCCGAACAGGCCTTCCAGCACCTTGGGCTCGGGGAAGTATTGCTTGACCTCGTGCTCCGAGAACGCATAGCGCTGCTGGCGCAGCTTCTCGGAGGCATAGGCGACGTCCCACGGCGCGAGCTCGGCCAGGCCCAGCTCCCTGGCGGCGAACTCGCGCAGCTCGGCCCAGTCGCGCTCGGCATAGGGCCGCGCCTTGGCGGCCAGTTCGTCGAGGAAGCGCAGCACCTCCGCCGGCGAATCGGCCATCTTGGGCACCAGCGACACCTCGCCGTACGAGCCGTAGCCCAGCATGCGGGCCTCTTCGCGGCGCAGCGCCAGCTGCTCGCGCATATTGGCGGTATTGTCCCAGTCGGCCTGTCCGGTGCCGTACTGCGGGCTCAGCTCGGAGGCGCGCGTGACGTTGGCCTCGTACAGCGTCTGGCGCAGCGCGCGGTCGTCGGCGTACTGCAGCACCGGGAAATACGACGGGAAATGCAGCGTGAACTTCCAGCCTTCCTTGCCGTCCTTGGCCGCCGCCTCGCGAGCGGCCTCCAGCGTGTCGGGCGGCAGGCCGGCCAGGCGCGCCGGATCCTCGATCACCAGCGAGTAGGCGTTGGTCGCGTCCAGCACGTGGTCGGAGAAGGCCTTGCCCAACTGGGCCTGCTGCTCCTGGATCTCGGCGAAACGCGGCTTCTGGTCCTCCGGCAGCTCGGCGCCGCCGAGGCGGAAGCCGCGCAGCTCGTTGTCGAGCAGCTGCCTGCGAGCCGGGCTCAGCGTCGCGTACTCGGGACTGGCGGCCAGCGCCTTGTACTTTTCGTAGAGCGCCAGATTCTGGCCCAGCGACGACCAGAACTCGGTCATGCGAGGCAGGTTCTCGGCGTGGGCCTGGCGCAGCGCCGGCGTGTCGGCGACCGAGCTCAGGTGGCCCACCACGCCCCAGGCCCGGCCCAGCGGCTCGGTGGCCTGCTCGAGCGTGTCGACGGTCTCGGCCCAGCTGGCGGGCCGGGCCGGGTCCTCGACCAGCGCGACGGCACGTTGCGCCGCATCCAGCAGCACGTCCAGCGCCGGGCCGATATGCTCGGGGCGGATCTCGGCGAAGCGGGGCAGGTCGCTGAAATCCAGCAACGGGTTGGCGGCGTTCTTGTCGGCTTGATCCATGGCTTTCTCGTTGGCGTGGCGTTGACGTTCGCGTTGACGTTCGGATATTCCGCAACTTGGGGCATATCCGCGATTTTCCAGCGGTTTCCCCGATGGCTTGCCGGCAGCGTCCCGGCGCGGTCTGCGCTGAGTGTACCGGCGCTCGCCTCAGCCTGCCGCGCGCTCGGCCGCCTCCAGCGTATTGACCAGCAGCATCGTGATCGTCATCGGGCCGACGCCGCCCGGCACCGGCGTGATATAGCTGGCCACTTCACGCACGCCGGCGAAGTCCACGTCGCCGCACAGCTTGCCGGCGTCGTCACGGTTCATGCCGACATCGATGACCACCGCGCCGGGTTTGACCATGTCGGCCGTGATGATGTTGCGGCGACCGACCGCGGCGACGATCACGTCCGCCTCGCGGGTGTGCGCCGCGAGATCGCGGGTCTTGCTGTTGCAGATCGTTACCGTGGCGCCGGCCTGCAGCAGCAGCATCGCCATCGGCTTGCCAACGATGTTGGAGGCGCCGACGACGACCGCGCGTGCGCCGCGCAGCGGGTACTGGATCGACTCGAGCATCTTCATGCAGCCATAGGGCGTGCAGGGGCGGAACAGCGGCGCCCCGGTCATCAGCGCGCCGGCGTTGGCGACGTGGAAGCCGTCGACATCCTTCTCCGGGGCGATCGCCTCCAGCACCTTGTGGCTGTCGATGTGCTTGGGCAGCGGCAGCTGCACCAGGATGCCGTGGATCTTCGGATCGCGATTCAGTTCGTCGATGCGGGCCAGCAGGTCGGTCTCGGACAGATCGGCCGGATAGCGGTCCAGCGACGAGAAGAAGCCGTTGTCCTCGCACGCCTTGACCTTGTTGCGGACATAGACCTGGCTGGCCGGGTCCTCGCCGACCAGGACCACGGCCAGCCCCGGCTGGTGACCGCGTTCGGTCAGGCGGGCGGCGCGCTGGGCGGCTTCGGAACGGATTTGCTTGGCAAGGGCGTTGCCGTCGATCAATTGGGCAGACATGGGCGGGGACGCAGAGCGGCTGGGAGGTGGAAATCAGGAGCGACGCCATCGGCTGGCGCATCGGGACGGGCCGGCCGGGTCGCAGGGGTGACATTATAAGGTGTCGCGCTGCGGCGGCATCCTCGCACGGCGCCACGGGGCGGTGCAAAACGAACTGGCCAGCGCCGGCGAGATGCCGGCCGCTGGCCAGTGGGGTGTCCGGGAAGAGGGGAACGCGGAAGGCGGCAGGCGTGAGCCGATCTGCCGCCGCGGATCAGCTGTTGCGCGACAGCGCCAGCCGCAGCAGGTCGGCCACGGTATTGACGTTCAGCTTTTCCATGATGTTGGCGCGATGCGCCTCGACGGTCTTGATCGAGATGCCCAGGTCGTCGGCGATCTGCTTGTTCAGCCGTCCGGCGACGATGCGCTCGAGCACCTGCTGTTCGCGCGTGGTCAGCTTGCCCAGCAGGTCCTGCGCGGCGCGCTGCTCGCGCGCGGCCGAGTGGTCGGCCCGGGCCTTCTGCAGCATCCGCTCGACCAGCGCGCGCAGCTCGGATTCGTCGAACGGTTTCTCGATGAAGTCGATCGCGCCTTTCTTCATCGTCGATACCGCCATCGGCACGTCGCCGTGGCCGGTGATGAAGACGATCGGCAGATGGATGTTCTCCGCGATCATGCGCTCCTGCAGTTCCGGGCCGCTCATGCCCGGCATCCGCACGTCCAGGATCAGGCAGGAGACCTGGTTGGCATCGTAGGCGGCCAGGAATTGCTCGGCGCTGGCGAAACTGCGAACCTGGTAGCCATTGCCCTCCAGCAGCCAGGTCAGCGAGTCGCGCATCGCTTCATCGTCGTCGACGATGAAGACGGTCTCGCCGCGGTGGGGAGTGGGGTTTGGCGCTACGGTCATGAAGTCTCCTGATGCTGCGTCTGTGCGATTCGGCTAGTGTAACTCCGGCCGCCTGCGCCGCACACCCGCCACGGCGGGGGCAGCGGGGCGGTTGCCTGGCGATCGGCCCTCAACGATCGGCCTTCACTGATCGGCAACCTCCGGCTCCAGCGGCAGCATGATTTTAAACGTACAGCCGATGCCGTCCGCATTGTTTTCGACCCACAGCCGGCCCTGGTGCGACTCGATGATCGAGCGGCAGATATTCAGGCCCATGCCCATGCCGTCGGACTTGGTGCTGAAGAACGGCTCGAACAGCCGCTCCTTGGTGGCCTCGTCCACGCCCGGGCCCTGGTCGATCACGTCGATGCAGACGGTCTGGCCCAGTTCGCCCTGGTCGATGCGGGCATGCAGCCGCACCACGCCGGCCGCGCGCATCGCGGGCAGGCCCGACATCGCCTCGACCGCGTTCTTCAGCAGATTGACCAGCACCTGCTCGATCAGCACCGGGTCGACATAGAGCGTGACCGGCGGGGCCGGCAGCCGGGTCAGGATCGTCACGCGGCGGCGCGTCGCCTCGATATCGGCCAGGCCCACCGCGTCGGCGACGATATCGTGCAGCGCGGTCTCGCGCCGCTGCGGCTGGCTGCGTTTGACGAAGCCCCGGATGCGGCTGATGATCGTGCCGGCGCGCACGGCCTGCGCCGAGGTCTTCTCCAGGATCGGCATCAGGTCCTCGGGCGTGCTGCGGCCCGAGCGCAGCCGCGCCACCGCGCCCATGCAGTAGTTGTTGATGGCGGCCAGCGGCTGGTTCAGCTCGTGCGCCAGCGACGAGGCCATCTCGCCCATCGTGGTCAGGCGGCTGGTGAACTGCAGGCGTTCCTCGTGCTGGCGCGCCATTTCCTCGGCCGCCTTGCGCACCGTGATGTCGGTGGCGATCTGCATCTGCGCCAGGTGGCCGTCGACCCACTGGATATAGCGGCGCCGCACCTCGAACCACTTCTGCATGTCCGGCACGAAGATCTCGCGCGCGTCCGATGCATAAGGCATCAGCTCCGAGGCGGGCAGCCCGGCATAGGCGTCGACGAAATCGGTGTGGTCGCTGGTGACCTGTTCCTGTTCGACCTCGCCGCCGGCCAGCTTCAGATGGCCCTCGGGCTCCCAGCCGAACAGCTGCCGGTAATAGCGGTTGGCGAACAGCAGTTCCGGCTTGTCGGTGGCGAGCACCGACACCGCGGCGTCGAGACTCTCCAGCACGGTGGTGAAGCGGTCGTGCGCGGCGGCCAGCTCCTCGCGCGCGCGCTTCGGCTCGGTGATATCCGTCATCGAGCTCATCCAGCCGGTATGGCGGCCGCGGCTGTCGATCAGCGGCGACACGTACATGCGGGCGAAGAAGCTGGTGCCATCGCGGCGCATCACGCGCATCTCGTAGCCGCCGGTCGGCGACTTGCCCTGCAGCGTCAGATCGATCTGGCGCTGCATCTCCTGCTGGTCGTTGGGCGGCCAGTAGGGGAAGGGCGGCACGCGGCCGACCAGATCGTGTTCCTGCCAGCCGGTCATGCGGCAGAAGGCCGGGTTCACATAGGTGATGCGTCCGTTCAGGTCCAGCGCGCGCAGGCCGATCAGCATCGAGTTTTCCATCGCGCGGCGGAACGAGGTCTCGGCCAGCAGCGCGCGCTGCGCCTCGGAGCGGCGGCTGGTATGCCGCCACATGCTCCACAGGCTCCACAGCAGGAAGCACGACAGCCCGACCACCAGCCACAGCAGCATGTTGTTGGGCAGATTCGATGCGGGCGGATAGGCATCGGCGCGCAGCGACAGCGAGTGGCCCGGCGGGTCGAGCAGCACCTCGTAGGACAGCGCGGTGGCGGGCACCGGACGCAGCGAGGTGCTGGCGCGCAGCTGGTTGTTCTTGTCGATCAGCGAGAAGCGGTAGCGCTCGGTCAGCTCTGGCGGCAGCAGATGGGTCAGGATGCCGTTGATCGAATAGAGCGCGCCCAGCGTGCCGAGGAACTCGTTGTCGCGCACGATCGGCACCTGCATCAGCATGAAGCTGTCGCCGCGTTCGTTGACCAGCGGGCGCGAATAGACCACGCGCTGGGTCTCGCGCGCGGTATCGAAGGTGTCGAGCACCTCCGGTTCGAGCGGCTGCTCGGGCGTCTCGCGCAGCCGCGCGGCGAACTCCGACGTGGACGGCAGCGACCAGCGGGCGCGGCGCGTCGCGTCCAGCCAGTTGATGAAGACGATTTCCGGGTTCTCGCGCAGCACCTCCTGCGCGGCGGTGCGATAGGCGCGCTGGTCCAGCTGCGCGGCGGCGATGTCGCGCGCCAGCGAGGCGAGCTGATCCTGGTTGCTCAGCAGCGACAGCCGTACGCGCTGTTGCGCCCACGCGGCGTCGCGATACAGCGCGTCGCGCTGCTGCTGGCGCTCGGTCTCGTGCAACGACCACAGGATCACGCCCATCGCGCCCGAGAACAGCACGATCGCGACCAGCGGGATGAACATGAACCAGCTGGTCGCGACCAGGTTGCGCCAGCGCAGCCACCACAGGCCGCGCGGCGGACCGGTGAAGGGACGGCCGTCGGCGGCCTCGTCGGCGGAGCCGAGCCCTTCGAGCGCGTCCAGTGGCGTCAGCGCGCTCAACTGGTCGATCGCGCCGTGGCCGCCACCACTGATTCCGGCACCGCCGGCATCGCGGGTGGCATCGGCGGCGGGGGGAATCATCGGCAGGCGGAGGGCCGGCAGCAGCCGGGCGGCGAGGCGGTGGATGGACAGCATGATGGGATTGACGACTGACCGGGCAGTGTAGCTCGAATGTTGCAGTGCGTCGCTTGGGGAAAGCGCCTATGCGGCACGCGCCGCCGGCCGTTTGCCCGCAGGCCGCATCGTGGCGCGGCTGGCGGTCCCGTGGTGCGTTGCCGCAATATTTCGCATCATGAGAAACGATACCGTAATTTGAAAATTTCCCTTGTGCTGGGAAATCGCCTTCCATAGAATCGGTGCCGACCGAACGATGCGGGAGGAAGGCGGTCGGACCTTGTCCGAGTGCCGGCGACACAGGCCAGCTCATCCGCCCATCCGCGCCTCGCTCCGCACCCCCGTCAGACAGCGCCAGGCCAGCCACCCACAAAAGCGGCCGTTGCTGGCGCACGCATTCCACAGGAGACGATCCATGTCAGCCGTACCAGAGCAGATCCTCGGCGCAGCCGGCGCCAATGACGCCGACCCGCAGGAAACCCAAGAATGGCTCGAGGCCCTGCAGGGCGTGATCGGCGCGGAAGGTAGCGAGCGCGCGGCCTTCCTGATCGACAAGCAGATCGAATATGCGCGCGTGAACGGCGTCACCCAGCCGTTCCACGCCGAGACCCCGTACATCAACACGATTCCGGTCGAGCAACAGGCACGCATTCCTGGCGATCAGGACATCGAGC
This sequence comes from Cupriavidus sp. JZ107, assembly GCF_053903255.1. Classification (NCBI taxonomy): domain Bacteria; kingdom Pseudomonadati; phylum Pseudomonadota; class Betaproteobacteria; order Burkholderiales; family Burkholderiaceae; genus Cupriavidus; species Cupriavidus sp. JZ107. The sequence continues at coordinate 1,417,164 of NZ_CP096481.1, forward strand.
ACCGCATCCGTTCGTACTCGCGCTGGAACGCGATGGCGATGGTGCTGCGGGCCAACAAGCACACCAACGTCGGCGGCCACATTTCGTCCTACGCGTCGGCGGCCACGCTGTACGACGTCGGCTACAACCACTTCTGGCATGCCCCGTCGGACAAGCACGGCGGCGACCTGGTCTTCGTGCAGGGCCACTCGGCGCCGGGCGTCTATTCGCGCGCCTTCCTGCTGGGCCGGCTGACCACCGAGCAGCTCGACAACTTCCGCCAGGAAGTCGATGGCAAGGGCATCTCGTCGTACCCGCACCCGTGGCTGATGCCGGACTTCTGGCAGTTCCCCACGGTGTCGATGGGCCTGGGCCCGATCATGGCGATCTACCAGGCCCGCTTCATGAAGTACCTGCAGAGCCGCGGCCTGGTCAACACGGAAGGCCGCAAGGTCTGGGCCTTCCTCGGCGACGGCGAGACCGACGAGCCGGAATCGCTGGGCGCGATCGGCATGGCCGGCCGCGAGCAGCTGGACAACCTGGTCTTCGTCATCAACTGCAACCTGCAGCGCCTGGACGGTCCGGTGCGCGGCAACGGCAAGATCATCCAGGAACTGGAGTCGGAATTCCGCGGCGCCGGCTGGAACGTGATCAAGGTGGTCTGGGGCAGCCGCTGGGATTCGCTGCTGGCGCGCGACACCAAGGGCCTGCTGATGAAGCGCATGATGGAATGCGTCGACGGCGAGTACCAGACCTTCAAGGCCAAGGACGGCGCCTATGTGCGCGAGCATTTCTTCAATACGCCCGAGCTCAAGGCGATGGTGGCCGATTGGTCCGATGACGACATCTGGCGCCTGAACCGCGGCGGCCACGATCCGCACAAGATCTACGCCGCCTACAAGGCCGCCACCGAGCACAAGGGCCAGCCGACGCTGATCCTGGCCAAGACCATCAAGGGCTACGGCATGGGCGATGCCGGCCAGGCGATGAACATCACCCACCAGCAGAAGAAGATGCCGGTCGAGGCGATCCGCCGCTTCCGCGACCAGTTCAATCTGCCGGTGCCGGACGACAAGCTGGAAGAGGTCCCGTACCTGACCTTCGAGGAAGGCTCGAAGGAACTCGAATACATGCGCGCCCGCCGCATGGAGCTCGGCGGCTATCTGCCGACGCGCCGCCAGAAGGCCGATCCGCTGCCGGTGCCCGACCTGTCGGCGTTCTCGGCGCTGCTCAAGGCCACCGGCGAGGGCCGCGAGGTCTCGACCACGATGGCCTTCGTGCGGATCCTGAACACGCTGCTCAAGGACAAGCAGATCGGCAAGCATGTGGTGCCCATCGTCCCGGACGAGTCGCGCACCTTCGGCATGGAAGGCCTGTTCCGCCAGATCGGCATCTGGAACCAGCAGGGCCAGAAGTACGTGCCGGAAGACCATGACCAGCTGATGTTCTACAAGGAATCGCAGACTGGCCAGGTGCTGCAGGAAGGCATCAACGAAGCCGGCGCGATGTGCGACTGGATCGCGGCCGCCACGTCGTACTCGACGCACGGCGTGCAGATGATCCCGTTCTACATCTACTACTCGATGTTCGGCATCCAGCGGATCGGCGATCTGTGCTGGGCCGCCGCCGACATGCGTTCGCGCGGCTTCCTGCTGGGCGGCACCTCGGGCCGAACCACGCTGAACGGTGAAGGCCTGCAGCACGAGGACGGCCACTCGCACGTGTTCCACGCGGTGATCCCGAACTGCATCTCGTACGACCCGACCTTCCAGTACGAGCTGGCGGTGATCATGCAGGACGGCCTGCGCCGCATGTACGCGGAGCAGGAGGACGTCTACTACTACCTGACGGTGATGAACGAGAACTACGAGCATCCGGAAATGCCGGCTGGCGTAGAGAAGGACATCGTCAAGGGCATGTACGCGTTCCGCAAGGGCGCCGAGAACAGCAACGCGCCGCGCGTGCAGCTGCTGGGCTCCGGCACGATCTTCCGCGAGGTGATCGCCGCCGCCGAGCTGCTGAAGAAGGACTGGGGCGTCGAGTCGGATCTGTGGAGCTGCCCGAGCTTCACCGAGCTGGCGCGCGAAGGCCAGGCCGCCGAGCGCTGGAACCTGCTGCATCCGACCGAGACGCCGCGCGAATCGCACGTGACCCAGTGCCTGAAGTCGGTGCGCGGTCCGGTGATCGCGTCGACCGACTACGTGCGCGCGTTCGCCGAGCAGATCCGCCCGTTCGTGCCGCGCCGCTACGTGGTGCTGGGCACCGACGGCTTCGGCCGCTCGGATACCCGCGAGAAGCTGCGCCACTTCTTCGAAGTGGACCGCCACTGGGTCACGCTGGCCGCCCTGAAGGCGCTCGCCGACGAGGGTGCCATCCCGCGCGACAAGGTCGCCGAGGCCATCAAGAAGTACAACCTCGACCCGAACAAGCCGAACCCGATGACGGTCTGATCCGGCTGTCACTCCCGCGAACCCCCGGGCATGGCCATGCCGTGCCCGGGTCGCCCGGGCCTTGCCTGGGCGTTGCCCAGTAAATGGCCGGGGCGCCGCGGCGTGACAAGGCACGTGCGTCAAAGTAATCTCGACGCTTCGTTGTCACGCGCGCCGTCCTGTCCAGGAGACACTGAATGAGTCAAGCGATTGAAATCAAGGTGCCGGATATCGGCGACTACGACGCCGTTCCCGTCATCGAAGTCCACGTGAAGCCGGGCGACACGATCAACGCCGAGGATGCGCTGGTCACGCTGGAATCGGACAAGGCGACGATGGACGTGCCTTCGCCGCAGGGCGGCACGGTCAAGGAAGTCAAGGTCAAGGTCGGCGACAACGTCGCCGAAGGCTCGGTGCTGGTGATGCTCGACCCCGCGGGTGCCGCCGCTCCCGCACCGGCTCCGGCGGCTGCCGCCCCGGCCGCTGCGCCCGCCGCGGCTCCGGCACCAGCACCTGCACCGGCTCCCGCCGCCGCGCCGGCGCCTGCCCCGGCCGCTGCCGGCGGCGGCACCGTCGAGGTCAAGGTGCCCGATATCGGCGACTACGAAGGCGTGCCGGTCATCGAGGTCCACGTGAAGCCCGGCGACAGCGTCAATGCCGAGGAATCGCTGATCACGCTCGAGTCGGACAAGGCCACGATGGACGTGCCGTCGCCATCGGCCGGCGTGGTCAAGGAAGTCAAGGTCAAGGTCGGCGACAACGTGTCCGAAGGCACACTGATCGTGATCCTGGAAGGCGCCGGTGCTGCTCCGGCTGCTGCTCCCGCTCCCGCGCCTGCCGCGGCACCGTCTCCCGCGCCGGCCGCTGCCGCGCCGGCCCCAGCAGCGGCTCCGGCTGCCGCTGCGGCCCCTGCGCCGGCTCCGGCGGCACAGGCCGCGCCGGCCGGCGTCAGCGGCAAGGCCGCGCATGCCAGCCCGTCGGTGCGCAAGTACGCGCGCGAACTCGGCGTCGACGTGTCGCGCGTGCCGGGCTCCGGTCCGAAGGGCCGGATCACCCATGAAGACGTGCAGCGCTACGTCAAGGGCGTCATGACCGGGCAGGCCGCTGCGCCGGCGCAAGCGGCCGCTGGTGCCGGCGGCGGCGAACTCGGTCTGCTGCCGTGGCCGAAGGTCGATTTCACCCGCTACGGCGAGATCGAAAGCAAGCCGCTGTCGCGCATCAAGAAGATTTCGGGCGCGAACCTGCATCGCAACTGGGTGATGATCCCCCACGTGACCAATCACGACGAGGCCGACATCACCGAGCTCGAAGCGTTCCGCGTGCAGCTGAACAAGGAATACGAGAAGCAGGGCGTCAAGGTCACGATGCTGGCCTTCATGATCAAGGCCACGGTCGCCGCGCTGAAGAAGTTCCCGAACTTCAATGCCTCGCTCGACGGCGACAACCTCGTCCTGAAGAAGTACTTCAACATCGGCTTCGCCGCCGATACGCCGAATGGCCTGGTCGTGCCGGTGATCAAGGACGCCGACAAGAAGGGCGTGATCGAGATCGCGCAGGAGATGGCGGAACTGGCCAAACTGGCGCGCGAGGGCAAGCTCAAGCCCGACCAGATGCAGGGCGGCTGCTTCTCGATTTCGTCGCTCGGCGGCCTCGGCGGTACCTACTTCACGCCGATCATCAATGCGCCGGAAGTGGCCATCATGGGCGTCTGCAAGTCGTATCAGAAGCCGGTCTGGGACGGCAAGCAGTTCGTGCCGCGCCTGACGCTGCCGCTGTCGCTGTCGTGGGACCACCGCGTGATCGACGGCGCCGAGGCGGCCCGCTTCAATACCTACTTCGGTCAGCTGCTGGCCGATTTCCGCCGCATTCTGCTGTAAGCGGCCCGGCCACAGGAGCAAAGCATGATTGTGATCGAAGTCAAGGTGCCGGACATCGGCGATTTCGACGCGGTAGAGGTGATCGAGGTGCTGGTCAAGGCCGGCGACACGATCGAGCAGGAGCAGTCGCTGATCGTGCTGGAGTCGGACAAGGCCAGCATGGACGTGCCGTCGTCGGCGGCCGGCAAGGTCGTCGAGGTCAAGGTCAAGGTCGGCGACAAGGTCGCCAAGGACACGGTGATCTGCACGGTCGAGGCGCAGGCCGCGGCGGCAGCGCCAGCGCCGGCGCCCGCGGCGGCTCCGGCTGCTTCGAGCCCGGCTGCGGCGCCCGCGCCCGCGCCGGCAGCATCGCCGGCACCGGCACCGGCTGCGGCGACGCATGCCGGCGGCGCCGACATCCAGTGCGAGATGCTGGTGCTGGGCGCCGGCCCTGGCGGCTATTCGGCGGCGTTCCGCAGCGCCGACCTCGGCATGAACACCGTGCTGGTCGAGCGCTATGCGAGCCTGGGCGGCGTTTGCCTGAATGTCGGCTGCATCCCGTCGAAGGCGCTGCTGCATAACGCGGCGATCATCGACGAGGCCAAGGCGTTGGCCGCGCACGGCATCGTGTTCGGCGACGCGAAGATCGATCTGGACGGGCTGCGCAAGTACAAGGAATCCGTGGTCGGCAAGCTGACCGGCGGCCTCGCCGGCATGGCCAAGGCGCGCAAGGTGCAGGTCGTGCGCGGCATCGGTACCTTCCTCGATCCGCATCATCTCGAGGTCCAGGAAACCGGCGGCGACGGCAAGGATCCCACCGGCAAGAAGACGGTGATCCGTTTCGACAAGGCCATCATCGCGGCCGGCAGCCAGGCGGTGAAACTGCCGTTCATCCCGGAAGACCCGCGCATCCTCGATTCGACCGGCGCGCTGGAACTGCGCGAGATCCCCAAGCGCATGCTGGTGATCGGCGGCGGCATCATCGGGCTGGAAATGGCCACGGTCTACAGCACGCTGGGCGCCAGCATCGATGTCGTCGAAATGCTCGACGGCCTGATGCAGGGCGCGGACCGCGATCTGGTCAAGGTCTGGGAGAAGATGAACAAGCATCGCTTCGACAACGTGATGCTCAAGACCAAGACCGTCGGCGTCGAAGCCAGGGCCGATGGCATCTACGTCAAGTTCGAGGGCGAGCAGGCCCCGGCGGAGGCGCAGCGCTACGACCTGGTGCTGGTGTCGGTGGGCCGTGCGCCCAACGGCAAGCGGATCGGCGCGGAGAAGGCGGGCGTCGCGGTGACCGACCGCGGCTTCATCGACGTCGACAGCCAGATGCGCACCAACGTGCCGCATATCTTCGCGATCGGCGACATCGTCGGGCAGCCGATGCTGGCGCACAAGGCCGTGCATGAGGCCCACGTGGCCGCCGAAGCCGCGCACGGCGAGAAGGCGTACTTCGATGCCAGGCAGATTCCGTCGGTGGCCTATACCGATCCGGAAGTCGCGTGGGCTGGTCTGACCGAAGAACAGTGCAAGGCGCAGGGCATCAAGTACGGCAAGGGCGTTTTCCCGTGGGCCGCTTCGGGCCGCGCGATCGCCAACGGCCGCGACGAGGGCTTCACCAAGCTGCTGTTCGACGAGGAAACGCACCGCATCATCGGCGGCGGCATCGTCGGCACGCATGCGGGCGACCTGATCGGCGAAGTGTGCCTGGCGATCGAGATGGGCGCCGATGCGGTCGATATCGGCAAGACCATCCACCCGCACCCGACGCTTGGCGAGTCGATCGGCATGGCAGGCGAGATCTACGAGGGCGTCTGCACGGACGTGCCGCCGCCGCGCAAGCGCTGAGCGGCCGGTTGTAGCAGTACAGGAGCAGGGCCCGCCGGGATGGCGGGCCTTGTTTTACTTGAGAATGCAATTAACCGCCATTATTTTCGAAATACAGATATAGCTGCGCTGGAGCTGACAAGTGCGGGGCGCGGTCAGGCTGTAACGAAAATTCCTGCGGCTGCCGACTGGCGAGCCGGCCGAACCACGATTTCCACGTGCTGATCGAGCGAGACGAGCGCCTGCATCAGGCGCTCCAGAGAGATGTTGTCGAGTTTGTAGCGCCGGATCTGCGACACCTTTGGCTGGCTCATGCCGACGATATGGGCGGCTTCGACCTGGCTGAGCCCTCGCTTGTCGATCACTTCGTTGACTTTGACCGCCAGCAGCGCTTTTGCCGACAGTTCTTCGGCATCGGCAAATCCGAGGTCGGCCAACACATTGTCCGTGCCTGTTCGAGTGCGATTGCATGGCATCACGATCTCCCGCTTTTTCCGTATCTGGCGAGCACCGCCTTCAGCCGCTTCTCGATCAAGGCGATATCCGGTTGCGGCGTGGCGATGCCCGACTTGGACTTTTTCTGAAACGCGTGCAGCACGTGGACTGCGTTGCCGACGCAGACCGTGTATACGGCCCGGAAGGTATCGCCGCAGTGATCGTCGACCAGTTCGTACACGCCCGAACCCAGGCCCTTCCACGGCTTTGCTGAAGGAGGCGTGCGCCCCAACTGCACGACGAACAGGGCTACCCCCATGCCTTTTTGAACCGGAATGGGGAATGCTTTGAAGTCCTTTTTCGAGGAGCCTTCCCAATACAACAGCTTGCGTTCGTCGGGCACGAATTATACCTGTTCGGATATAAATCGCAAGCGACGGATGCACCAGCCGCCCTGGCGTCACCATGACAAACTGACTGCGAAGCGCAACCGGATCGCCTTGCGAAAGGCGGCGATGATAGTTGCGATGCGGCGTCCGAACGTTGTACGACTGTGACGATCCCGGGCTGAAGTTCGAATGCGCTAATTGCGGTGCCAGAGGCAATAAAAAGCCCGGCATCAATGCCGGGCTTCGGAGGTCAGCGTCGACCGGGTGCCCCGCGAGCGGGGCACCGTTCAGCGCGATCAGGCTGCGGTGGTCTTCTTGCCAGCGGTGCGGGCGGTGGCGCTCGCTTGCTGGGCGGCCTTGGTCGCGGCGGTGGCGGCCGCCTGGAAATTGCTTTCGGCGATTTCGACGGCTTGCTTGGTGGCCTTCTGGACCGACTCGTAGGCGTTGTTGGCGGCCGAGATGGCCGACTTCACGATGGCCACGGTCGATTCCGAACCGGCCGGGGCGTTCTTGGCGAAGTTGTCGACCAGGCTTTGCACGTTGCGCGAGCTTTCGGCCAGCTGGGCCTCGGCGACGCGGGTGAATTCCGACTGCGTGTCGGCCGCGATTTCGTACACGTGGCGGCTGTAGGCGACGGCCTTTTCGGCGACCGGCTGGATCAGCGAAACCTGCAGCGCCAGCAGTTCCTGGGCGTCGCGGGCGGTCAGCGTGCGCTTGGCGTGCTCGACGTTTTCAGCCAGCGTGGTCTTGACCACTTGCATGTTCAGCTCGACCAGCTTTTCCACGCCTTCGAAGGCCTTGGTGGTCAAACCGAACAGGGTTTCCAGATTGGCTTTGTGGGCGGCGGCAACTTGTTCGGGGGTAAAGGACATGCTGGTCTCCATCAAATGAAGTCGAGTTCAAGCGAACTCAAAAAATAGGTCGCCTAGATGTCAAGGCCGTGACGTTGCGGTGGCCAGCCCAGGCGCGTGAATGGTTTGTGCGTGCGCTCCAACGACTCGATTTGGCCGGCCGGAAACCGTCTTTTCGATTCATGGTGCGTCGCAACAATTCCGTATTGTATGGACCATGTTTGGTGTGTCAAGCGGTTTTTGTGCATCGCACAACCGGTCTGGGGTAAACCCCCGGGCCGCTTCGCCACATTGCGACTGCCCGATCACCTTTGCGGCCTCCGGCGACGTGACGAACTGGCCGGTGCTACCATCGCGCATTCCATTCAACGCATGGCCGGGCAGGGCGATATGCCTGACCGCCGCGCGGCCCGCCCGTTCCGCCCTTGTTGCCGATGTCCCGCCAAGCCTCCCGCAGCCGTTTTGTCCGCATCGCGATTCCATTGCGTCCCAATCCGTTCGACATCGGCGCACCCATGAAGGGGCGTGCGTGAGGCCGGCGTCAGAGGCCAGCGCGGGCCGAACCGCGTCAGACGGCACCAATGCGTGGCTGGTGTCGATGCCCTGGCTGTTCGTGCTGATCTGGAGCACCGGCTTTATCGTCGCCAAGTACGGCATGCCGCATGCCGAGCCGATGACCTTTCTGTTCCTGCGCTTTGCCGGCGTGGTGGTGCTGATGGTGCCGTTCGTCGTGCTGGCGCGCGTGCCGCTCCCTCGTCGCGATGGCCATGTGGATTGGGCCATGATCGGGCGCATTGCGCTGGCGGGGCTGCTGTTGCAGACCGGCTATCTGGGCGGGGTCTGGGCCGCGGTCAAGCTCGGCATGCCGGCCGGCATGGCCGCGTTGATCGTCGGCATGCAGCCGCTGCTGACGGCGCTGATTTCGCTGCGTCTCGGCGAACGCCTGCGCGGCTGGCAGTGGCTGGGCCTGCTGCTCGGCATCGTCGGGGTCGGCCTGGTGGTGGCCGGCAAGCTGTCGGCCGGCGCGGCGACGCCGTTCAGCGTGCTGCTCGCGGTCGGCGCCTTGCTGTCGATCACCGTCGGCACGCTGTATCAGAAGCATCGCTGCCCGGTGTTCGATCTGCGCATGGGGTCGCTGATCCAGTTCACCGCGGCGGCGCTGGCCTGCCTGCCTTGGATGTTCCTGTTCGAGACGCGCAAAGTCGACTGGAACCTCGAGATGGTCGGCGCGCTGGCCTGGTCGATCGTGGCCCTGTCGATCGGCGCGATCTCGCTGCTGTTCGTGCTGATCCGGCGCGGCGCCGCCACCAGCGTATCGAGCCTGATGTACCTGACGCCGCCGACCACCGCCGTGATGGCCTGGCTGTTGTTCGACGAACGCTTTCCGCCGATGGCCGCGGCCGGCATGGCGCTCGCGGCGGCCGGCGTCGCGCTGGTGATGCGCGGCGCAGCGGCGCCGTCGCGCCGCGCTTGACCGGCCCCTCCGCAACCCTCCTTCCGCTCACCGTTATTGCTCTTTCCCCGCCATGAAGCCGCAAGCCCAGACCCGCGACTGCTATCGCCACTTCCTGCCGATCACGACGCGTTGGATGGACAACGATGTTTATGGCCACGTCAACAACGTTGTCTACTACAGTTATTTCGACACCGTGGTGAATCGCTACCTGATCGAGCGCGGCGTGCTCGACATCGAGGCAGGGGACACCATCGGGCTGGTCATCGAGACGCAGTGCAACTACTTCGCCTCGCTGAGCTTTCCCGAAACGGTGATCGCGGGTCTGCGCGTCGCGCGGCTCGGCAACAGCAGTGTGCGCTACGAGGTGGGGCTGTTTCGCGAGGGCGATGACAGCGCCGCCGCGCAGGGGCACTTCGTGCATGTCTACGTCGACCGCCAGACGCGCCGCCCGGTCGCCTTGCCCGAGCCGTTGCGCAAGGCACTCGAGCCGCTGCTGGTGGCGGCTGTGGATCGGTAGGGAGCGTGAACGTGAGCGCGCGCAGGTGCCGTACCGGCCTGTCCCTGGCGCCCGGTATCGGGGGCAGGGCAGCCGGCGCGCCGCGCGGCGAATGTTGCGGTGCGGATGTGAACCGGAACGCGGTTCCGCGCGTTGCTGATCCAGATGACGCGGCCGACTTTGCGCCGGCCACTCAATTTCTCGCCAGAACTGACGTTAGTAAGGCATGCGCGTGCGCAGGGCGGAAGATTGCCGGGCCGGGAGGCCGCGTCATGCAGATTTTCATGTGCTGCAAGCGTCTTATTTTTCGTATTACGGAAATGTCTGTAATCGAAGCTTTAAGTCCGCTGTGTAAGTCATTAATCTTGCTAACAAATTCTTTTTTTTCTACACTGGCGCCATTCCCGATGCGCGCCCGAGAATCATGTCCCGGTTCGACCTCCCATTCCTGAGATTTCTCGGCACCCTGCCTCTGCCCTCGGTGGCAGCGACCATGCTGGTGTCGGCGGCGCTGATTGCCGCGCCCATGGCGGAGGCGGCGAGTAAGTCGTCTAAATCCGCTAAAAAGACCGAAAAGGTCGTCAAAGTCCAAAAATCCTCGGCTAAATCGTCGAAGTCCACCAAGTCCGCCAAGGCCGGCAGCGTGTCGAAGCGCTCGACGGTGGCCAAGACCGGCAGCCGCAAGGTCATCGTTTCGAAGAATGGCAAGCGCAAGGTCATTCTGGTCCAGCGTCAGGCCGCCCCGGTGCGCGCCGCCTATACGCCGCCGTCGCGCCCGTCGCTGGGCGAGGCGCTCGGACTGCGCGATACCGACGATGCGCTGTCGCTGCGCTCCAGCGTCGCCCTGGTGATGGACCAGAACACCAACGAAGTGCTGTTTCAGAAGAACGCGGCCGCGGTGCTGCCGATCGCTTCGATCACCAAGCTGATGACCGCGCTGGTGGTGATGGACGCACGCCTGCCGATGGACGAGGTGCTGACCATCACCGAAGAGGACCGCGACACCGAGAAGCACAGCAGCTCGCGTCTGCGCTTCGGCACGCAGCTGACGCGGCAGGAACTGATGCTGCTGGCCCTGATGTCGTCGGAAAACCGCGCCGCCTCGGCCCTCGGCCGCCACTATCCGGGCGGGCTGCCAGCCTTCGTGCAGGCGATGAACCGCAAGGCCCGCGAACTGGGCATGAACGACTCCCACTTCGTCGATTCGAGCGGGCTGTCGAGCAGCAATGTCTCGTCGGCGCTGGACCTGGCCCGGCTGGTCAAGGCGGCCTATCGCAATCCGACCATCCGCGCGTTCTCGACGCAGACCGAGCATGAGGTCAACGTGCTTGGCCGCACCCAGCACTACGTCAGCACCAATCGCCTGGTGCGCGGCGGCAACTGGGACATCGGCCTGCAGAAGACCGGCTTCATCTCGGAAGCGGGGCGCTGCCTGGTGATGCAGGCACGCGTCGGCGGCCGCGATGTGGTGATGGTGTTCCTGGACTCGTCCGGCAACCTGACGCGCTTTGCCGATGCCAACCGCGTGCGCGACTGGCTAGAGCATTCGCCGCCGTCGGCGCCGAACCGCTTCCCGAGCACGCCGAACCTGACGCAAGGTCCGGCCAACTCGCCGCATTACGTGCTGACGTCGCAGCAGGCTCGCGGCATCTGAGCTGGCCTGAGCTGAGCTGAACCGAACCGCAGGACGCAAGCCCGTTCCGCAACGAAAGACGCGCCCCTCGAGGGCGCGTCGTCGTTTCCGGGTCGGCCAGGCGGTCAAGCAACCGGCGAGGTTCAGCCGATCACAGCAGCTTGCCCGGATTCATGATCCCCGCCGGATCGAGCAGCCGCTTGATGCCGACCATCAGCCGCAGCTCGAGCGGATCCTTGTAGCGGTGGAAATACTCGCGCTTGAGCTGGCCGATGCCGTGCTCCGCGCTGATGCTGCCGCCATGGCGCATCACCTCGTCCAATACCTCGGCCGTGACGGCCTCCCCGTGGATCGTCGCCCACTCCTTCGGTGCGCCCGCGGGGCGCGACAGGTTGTAGTGCAGGTTGCCGTCGCCGAAGTGGCCGAACACGAAGGGGCGGATCGCGGCGTCGAGCCGCTGCAGCCGTGCCTCCATCCGCGCCATGAACACCGGGATCGATTCGATCGGCAGCGAGATGTCGTGCTTCAGATGCGGGCCGTCGGCGCGCTGGGCTTCGGAGATTTCCTCACGCAGCTTCCACATCGCGTGGACCTGGCTCAGCGACGCCGATACCGCGGCGTCGAGGCACAGGCCCTGTTCCAGCGCGTCGCCGATGGTCGCTTCGAGCAGCGAATTCAGTCCCGCCTCGTCGGTGGTGTCGGCCAGTTCGACCAGCACATAGGCCGGATGGCGGTCGGCGAAGGGCTCCTGCACGCCTTCCGCATGCGTCAGCACCAGATCCAGGCAGGGGCCGGTGAAGAATTCGAAGGCCTGCAGCCGTGCGCCGCAACGCGAGTACAGCAGCGAGAACAGCTGCAGCGCCTGCTGCGGCGATTCCACCGCGGCCAGCACCACGGCGCGTTGATCGGTGCGCGGCAGGAGCCGCAGCGCGACCGCTGTGATGACGCCCAGCGTGCCTTCGGACCCGATCAGCAGTTGCTTCAGGTCGTAGCCGGTGTTGTCCTTGCGCAGCGTGCGTAGTCCGTGGAAGACCTCGCCGTCCGGCAGCACCGCTTCCAGTCCGAGCACCAGCTCGCGCGCCATGCCGTAGCGGACCACGTTGACGCCGCCGGCATTGGTGGCGAGGTTGCCGCCGATCTGGCACGAGTCCTCGGCGGCCAGCGACAGCGGCAACTGGCGGTCCGCGTCATGGGCGGCGCGGCGCAGATTGCCGAGAATGCAGCCGGCCTCGGCGACCATCGTGTTGGCGATGGTATCGACCGAGCGGATCGCGTTCATCCGGTCCAGGCTCAGCACCACGTTGGCGGGGCGATCGTCGGGCGTCGCGCCGCCGCACAGGCCGGTATTGCCGCCGCGCGGCACCACCGGCACGCGCCACTGCTGGCACAGCGCCAGGCAGCGCGCGACTTCGTCGGTATTGCGGGGCCGGACCACGGCCTGGGCATCGCCCCGGTAGATTCCGCGCCAGTCGCTGAGCCAGGGCGCGATCGCCTGCGCATCGGTGGTCACCACATCGGGTCCCAGCGCCTCGAGCAGGCGCGGCAGAAAACCGGAGTCTTGCATCTCGTCGTGTGCTGTCTGTCGAAATCGGGAAGGGCGCGGCGCGTGGCGTCGCGCTCCGGGGCGTGGCGTGCGGGGCGGCGGAAGACTGCGCGCCCCTACACGCGCCCCTACACGTCGCTACACGTCGCTATCGGCGGTATAGCCCATGCCGCGCGAAATCTGCAACGCCGTTTCCTTCAGGTTCTGCAGCCAGCTGTCCTGCAGGCGATCCGCCGGGGCCGACAGCGACAGGCCCGCGACCAGCCGGCGCGAGTCGTCGTAGATGCCCGCCGCGATGCAGCGCACGCCGAGTTCGAGCTCCTCGTTGTCGCGCGCATAGCCGTTGGTGCGGACCCAGTTCAGCTCACGCTCCAGCTTCGACAGGTCGGTGATCGAAGTACGGGTATGTCCGGCCAGGCCGGTGCGGGTGGCGTAGTTGCGCACCCGTGCGACCTCGTCCGCGGCGAGGAACAGCTTGCCGACCGAGGTCAGGTGCAGCGGGGCGCGGCCGCCGATGGCGCGCACCACCTGCATGCCGGAGCGCTCGCTGTAGGCGCGTTCGATATAGACGATCTCGTCGCCCTGGCGCACCGACAGGTTGACGGTCTGGCCGGTGACGCGGTGCAGCGCGCGCATCGGTGCCAGCGCCGCCTCGCGTACCGACAGCCGGGCCTTGACCAGATTGCCCAGTTCCAGCAGCCGCATGCCGAGCCGGTAGCTGCCCGGATCGGAGCGGTCGACGAAGCGGCACGCGACCATGTCGTTGAGGATGCGGTGCGCCGTCGAGGGATGCAGACCGGTAGCCTGGGAGAGTTCCTTCAGACTGACCGGATCGGCATGCCGCGCGAGCGCATCGAGCAGCGTCATCATCCGCTCGATCACCTGGATCGACGTCTTGCCGGGTTCCTTTTCTGCTTCAGCCATGGGGAAATTGTTGCCATGCGGCAAATTAAGCGACTGCCTGATTCTATCTCGCATCGTGAAAATTTCAATACGTGAAATGTCATAGTCGGGCATTCTGCACATCCATGCGCCCCAGAATGGGGCGCCAAAAGGCCCCGGAAGGCCGGCGGCGGCCGACAAAAGCGCCGGTGGCGGCGCGCCGCAGTGGCGGAACCGCTGCGCAAAAGCGCATAATTGCGAGGTTTTGGGTCTGGAAAAAGGTAGGAATCCCCATGCGAGTCGGTCTGTTCGTCACCTGTCTGGTGGACCTGATGCGGCCGGAGATCGGCTTTTCGGTACTCAAGCTGCTGGAGAAGGCCGGCTACGAGGTCATGGTCCCCGAGGCCCAGACCTGCTGCGGCCAGCCGGCCTATAACTCCGGCGAGCGCGCCGCCTCGCGCGACCTGGCCGAGAAATTCCTGCGCGAGTTCGAGATGTTCGACTACGTCGTGGTGCCGTCGGGCTCCTGCGGCGGCATGATCCTGCATCACTACGGCGACCTGCTGCGCAACGATCCCGAACTGAACGGCCGCTACGAGCGCCTGCGCACGCGGGTCTACGAGCTGACCGACTTCCTGGCCAATGTCGCCCGCATCGACTCGCTGGACAGCAATTTCGCCGGCCACGTGACCTACCACGATTCGTGCTCCGGGCTGCGCGAACTCGGCGTCAAGCAGCAGCCGCGCGCCTTGCTCGGCAAGCTGCCCGGCGTGCAGCTGACCGAGATGAAGGACTGCGAGGCCTGCTGCGGTTTCGGCGGAACGTTCGCGGTCAAGTACGGCAATATCTCGACCGCCATCGTCGACGAGAAGTGCGCCAATATCGCGGCCAGCGGCGCCGAGGCGGTGGTGCTCGGCGACCTGGGCTGCATCCTCAACATCGAAGGCCGGCTGCGCAGGACCGGCGATACGCGCACCCGCGTGCTGCATATCGCGCAGGTACTGGCCGGCGACGCCTGATCGCCGCATCCCCGATCCCGGCATTCCCGCATCGATCGCGCACCACGCAAGAGGCCACCACGCATGCAAGTGCACAGCATGGAATTCAAGGCGCGCGCCGGCCAGAAGCTGGCCGACCAGCGCCTGCAGCAGAACCTGAAGAAGCTGTCGACCAAGTTCGTCACCGCGCGCGCGGCCGCGATCGAGGACATCGACTTCGCCGCCACGCGGGAGGCGCTGAAGGAGCGCCGCGACCGTGCGCTCGCCAATCTGGACGTCTGGCTGGCGACCTTCGAGGAGAACGCCACGCGCCGCGGCGCCACGGTGCTGTTTGCCGAGACGACCGCCGACGCGGCAAGGCTGGTCGGCGAGATCGCGCAGCGTCACGGCGTGCGCAAGGTCATCAAGAGCAAGTCGATGGTGACCGAGGAGATGCGGCTCAACGAGGTACTCGGCGAGCTCGGCGTGCAGAGCATCGAGACCGATCTCGGCGAATACATCCTGCAGATCAACGACGCCGAGCCGCCGTCGCACATCATTGCGCCGGTGGTGCACAAGGACAAGGACGAGATCGCCGACCTGTTCGCCAAGGTCCATCAGAAGCCGCGGCTGACCGAGATCCCGGACATGACGCGGGAAGCGCGCGAGGTGCTGCGCCCCGAGTTCCTGTCGGCCGATATGGGCGTGACCGGCGGCAACTTCCTGATCGCGGAAACCGGCTCGGTCGCGGTGGTGACCAACGAGGGCAACGAGGGCATGTGTACGGTGATGCCGCGCGTGCATGTCGCCGTCACCGGCATCGAGAAGGTGCTGCCGACGCTGGAGGACCTGGCCACCGTGATGCGGCTGCTGCCGCGCTCGGCGACCGGCCAGGCGATTTCGAACTATTTCTCGCTGCTGACCGGCCCGCGCGCGCCCGGCGAGCAGGACGGCCCCGAGCACATGTACTTCGTGCTGGTCGATGGCGGCCGCACCGGCCTGATCGGCGGCGACTTCCAGGAGATGCTGCGCTGCATCCGTTGCGGCGCCTGCATGAACCACTGCCCGGTCTACCAGAAGATCGGCGGTCATGCCTATGGCTGGGTCTATCCCGGGCCGATGGGCAGCGTGCTGACGCCCAGCTATGTCGGCCTGGGCAACGCGATCGACCTGCCGCAGGCGGCCACGCTGTGCGGCGAGTGCAACCGCGTCTGTCCCGCCTCGATCCCGCTGTCGGACCTGCTGCGCAAGCTGCGCGAGAAGCAGATGGAGCGCGGCATGCGGCCGTGGCAGGAGCGCTGGGCGCTGCGCGCCTGGGGCTATGTCGCCAAGCGGCCGGGGCTGTATGCGCTGGCCACGCGACTGGGGGCCAGTGTGTTGTCGCGCATGGGCCGCAACGACGGACGCATCGCCAAGCTGCCGCTGGGCGGCCGCGGCTGGACCGATACGCGCGACATGCCCGCGCCCAGCGGCCGTACCTTCCGCGATCTCTACAAGGAAAGGAGGGCGAAGGCATGAGCGATGCCGCCAACCAGGCGCCGTTGCGCGCGATGCGAGAAGCGCTGGACCGCCATCGTGCCGGTACGTTGCCCGCCGACGCCTTGGTGCGCGTGTGGCGCGAACAGGCGCCGGCACTGACGCTGCCGCCGGTATTCGGCCAGGCGATGGAGGAACTGCTGCGCCGCCTCGAGATGTCGGCGGTGTTTGCCCAGGACAGCTGCTCGTTTTCCAGCTCCGCGGTGACGGACCAGCTGGAGCGCTGGCTCGCGAAGGCGGCGACGGCCTGAGTGCTGAGCCCCTGAGCCCCTGAGTTCCCATCCACACGGCAACAAAAAAACCCCGGCCAAGGCCGGGGTTCGTTTTGCCAATCCACATTGTCGTCCCCGCGCATGCGGGGACCCAGTGACTTTTAAAGCCGCTGGATTCCCGCATGCGCGGGAATGACGTTGGTCGCGCCGCAGGGGCGAAATCAGCCCAGCAGCAGCGCGTCGTCGTCCAGCTGCTCGTGCCGGCTGCGCTCGAACATGCGCAGCAGGTCCGGCACGTCCAGGCCCTTGCGTTCGTCGCCCGACACGTCGAGCACCACCTGGCCCTGGTGGAGCATCACGGTGCGCTGGCCGTAGTCCAGCGCCTGCCGCATGCTGTGGGTCACCATCATCGTGGTCAACTTGTTTTCCTCGACGATGCGGGCGGTCAGCTCGAGCACGAAGGCCGCGGTCTTCGGGTCCAGCGCGGCGGTATGCTCGTCGAGCAGCAGGATGCGCGAGGGCTGCAGCGATGCCATCAGCAGGCTGACCGCCTGGCGCTGGCCGCCGGACAGCAGGCCGATGCGGTCGGTCAGCCGGTTTTCCAGCCCCAGGTTCAGCAGCCGCAGCTTGTCGCGGAACAGCTCGCGCGACGAACGGTTCAGCGCCGGCCGAAAACCCCGGCGCGAGCCGCGCGCCATCGCCAGCGCCATGTTTTCCTCGATCGTCAGCGCCTCGCAGGTGCCGGCCATCGGGTCCTGGAACACGCGGGCGACCAGCGGCGCGCGGTCCCAGGCGGGCTTGCGCGTGACGTCGTTGCCGTCGATCGTGATGGTGCCGGCATCGACCATCTGGTCGCCGCTGATGGCGTTCAGGAAGGTCGACTTGCCGGCGCCGTTCGAGCCGATCACGGCGACGAACTGGCCCGACGGAATCTCCAGGCTCAGCCCGCGCAGCGCGCGCGTCTCGATCGGCGTGCCGGGATTGAAGGTCAGCTTCAGGTCTTGTGCGCGCAGCATGTCAGCCTCCATTCGCCTTGCGGCCGAACAGCTTCTTGCGCGTGGCCGGCAGCACCAGCGCGACCGTCACCAGCAGCGCGGTGACCAGGTTCAGGTCCTGTGCCTTCAGGCCGATGAAATCGCTGTTCAGCGCCAGCGCGATGAAGAAGCGGTAGAGGATCGCGCCGAGCACCACGGCCAGCGTCGTCAGAATCAGCCGGCGGGCCGGCAGGATCGTCTCGCCGATGATCACCGCGGCCAGGCCGATCACGATCGTGCCGATGCCCATCGAGATGTCGGAGCCGCCCTGAGTCTGCGCGAACAGCGCGCCGGCCAGTGCGACCAGCGCGTTCGACAGCGCCATGCCGGCCAGCGTGGCGCGGCCGGTGGCGATGCCCTGCGCGCGCGCCATGCGCGGATTGGCGCCGGTGGCCCGCATCGCCAGCCCGAGCTGCGACGAGAAGAACCAGTCCAGGCCGAGCTTGGCGACGATCACGATGACCACCAGCACCAGCGGGCGCAGCATGAAGTCGGGCAGCCATTCCGGCTGCAGCACCGTGAACATCGTCGGCTCGGTGATCAGCGGCACGTTGGGCCGGCCCATGATCCGCAGATTGATCGAGTACAGCGCGATCATCATCAGGATCGACGCCAGCAGGTCCATGATCTTGAGCCGGACATTGAGCCAGCCGGTGATCAGGCCGGCGATCGCGCCGGCGACGATGGCCAGCGCCGTGGCGAGGAACGGGTCCTGGCCCATCGCGATCAGCGTGGCCGCGACGGCTCCGCCCAGCGGAAAGCTGCCATCGACGGTCAGATCGGGGAAATTGAGGATGCGGAAGGAGATCAGCACCCCGAGGGCGACGAGGCTGAAGATCAGGCCGATCTCCAGCGCGCCCAGAAGGGAGAAGAGGGACATGGTGAATCCTGTTGCGGTATGCGCGCCCGCCGGTGGCCGGGCGTGCTGACTGGCGCGGCGGCCGCCGGCGGATCAAGCGCCTGGGCGGGCCGCAGGCTGCAACCAGCGGCGTCGGCGCGTGGCCGGGTAGGGCGTGGCGCCGGCCAGCCGCCCGCTGCGCGGCGTGCCGGCAGCCGGGCGGCGGGTCGTCATGGCGTCATTACTTGATGACCTGCTTGGCTTCCTTGATCAGGTCCTGCGACAGCGTCACGCCTTGCTTCTCGGCGGCCGTCGTGTTGACGAACAGCTCCAGCTTGTCGCTGGTCTCGGACGGGATCGCGCCCGGCTTCTCGCCCTTCAGGATGCGCACCACGATCTTGCCGGTCTGCACGCCCAGATCGCCGTAGTTGATGCCCAGCGCCGCGATCGCACCGCGCTTGACGCTGTCGGTATCGGCGGCCACCAGCGGCACCTTCGATTCGTTGGCGACCTTGACCAGTGCCTCGTAGGCCGACACCACGTTGTTGTCGGTATTCGTGTAGATCACGTCGACCTTGCCGACCAGGCTCTTGGCCGCCGGACCGATATCGACGGTACGCGGCGCGGCGGCTTCCTTCAGCGTCAGGCCTTCCTTGGCCAGCAGTGTCTTCAGTTCCTTGACCACCACGACCGAGTTGGCCTCGCCCGGGTTGTAGACCATGCCGACGGTCTTGGCCTTGGGCACCACGCGCTTGATCAACGCGACCTGCTTGTCCAGCGGCAGCTTGTCGGACACGCCGGTCACGTTGGTGCCGCTGGCCTGCCAGCCCTTGACCAGTTGTGCCGCGACCGGGTCGGTGACGCCAGAGTAGACGACCGGCACGGTCTTGGTCGAGGCGACCACGGCCTGCGCGGCCGGCGTCGCGATCGCGACGATCGCGTTCGGCTGGTCGCCGACGAACTTGCGGGCGATCTGCGCGGCGGTGCCGGTATTGCCCTGCGCGCTCTGGTATTCCCACTTCAGGTTCTTGTCCGCGTCGTAGCCGGCCGTCTTCAGTTCTGCGCGCACGCCGTCGCGGATCGCGTCCAGCGCGGGGTGATCGACGATCGAGAGCACCTTGACGGTCTGCGCGTTCACCGCGCCGCCGTGCAGCAGGGCCAGCGCAACGGCGCCGGCCAGCAGGGTCTTGGTCGAAGTTTTCAGCATGGTCATGGTCGAATCTCCCCTCGAATATTTGGTTGTGGGTTTCGTTCGGGTCGGCCGCCCCTGTGCCTCGGTGGTTGCAGTGGATCGCCGGCCGGCGCGCGCGGTTCGCGCACCTGCCGCGGGGCGGCGTCAAGCCCGCGAGGATACCACTTCCCCGGCCCGCGGTGCCTTGTTGCGGCGCGGTGTCGAACCCCCACCGAGGTCGGGTTTCCGGGCCGATCCACTGGACGTGTTATTGCGCCGGATTATGAATCTCGGCGTGGATCCGCTCGATGCCGGCCAGCACCTCATCGGGCAGCCGCACGCCCCAGGCATCGATGTTTTCCTGCAGCTGCGCCAGCGTGGTCGCACCGATGATCGTGCTGTGCGCGAACCAGCGCGAATAGCACCAGGCCAGCGCCAGCGTGGCCGGCGACAGGCCGTGCGCGCGCGCCAGCTCGACGTAGCGCGCGCTGGCCGCCAGCGTCTCGGGGCGCAGATAGCGCGGGCTCCAGTCGGCCGGGAAGCGCGTCAGCCGGCCCTGCGCCGAGGCGTCGAAGGTGGGCTGCGCGGTGTTGACCTTCAGGTATTTGCCAGTCAGCTGGCCGAACGCCAGCGGGCTGTAGACCAGCAGGCTGACGCCGGTGCGGTAGCAGGCTTCGTCCAGGCCCTGCTCGAAGCTGCGATTGACCAGGTTGTAGGGGTTCTGCACGGTCGCGATGCGCGGCAGCCCGTGCAGCTCCGCCTGCTTGACGAATTCGGCGATGCCCCACGGCGTTTCGTTCGACACGCCGACGTAGCGGATCTTGCCGGCGCGCACCAGCTGGGCCATCGCATCGAGCTGCGCGGCGATGCTGGTGCAGGCGCGCTCGCGCGACGGATCGAACTGCTTCTGGCCGAAGATCGGCGCGTTGCGGGCGGGCCAGTGGATCTGGTACAGGTCGATGTAGTCGGTCTGCAGGCGCTTCAGCGACTCGTCGACGGCGGCGCGAATGCTGTGCGGCGTCAGGTCGCCGCCGTTGCGGATCCACGGCATGCGCGCCGGGCCGGCGACCTTGGTGGCCAGCACGATGCGGTCGCGCGGCTGGCGCTTGAGCCAGCTGCCGACGATCTGCTCGGTGCGGCCATAGGTCTCGGCGCGCGGCTTGACCGGGTACATCTCGGCGGTATCGATGAAGTTGATGCCGCGCGAGAACGCATAGTCGAGCTGCTGGTGGCCCTCGGCCTCGGTGTTCTGTTCGCCGAAGGTCATCGTGCCGAGGCAGATGCGCGAGACCTGCAAATCGCTCTGGCCTAGTCGGATCGTTTCCATGCGGTATTCCTTTGAATGGGGCGGGACGAAAGCGACGGGCGCATCAGCGGGCCGGCAAGCCCGCGTCAGGCGCGCATCGAGCGGACATCAAGCGCGCAGCGCGGCGGCGCATTCCTTGACCAGCGCCGGGCCGCGGTAGATCAGCCCGGTGTAGAGCTGCACCAGCTGCGCGCCCGCGTCGATCTTGGCGCGCGCTTGCGCGCCGTCGAAGATGCCGCCGACGCCGACGATCGGCAGCGCGTCGCCGACCACCGCGCGCAGCGCGCGCACCACCGCGGTCGACGCATCGAACACAGGGCGGCCCGACAGGCCGCCGGCTTCGTCGGCGTGCGGCAGGCCCTTGACGGCCTCGCGCGAGATCGTCGTGTTGGTGGCGATCACGCCGTCGATGCGATGGCGGACCAGCGCGTCGCCGATATTGCCGATCTGGTCGGCGTCGAGATCGGGCGCGATCTTCAGCGCCAGCGGCACGTAGCGCCGGTGCTGGTCGGCCAGCCGCTGCTGCGCGGTCTTCAGCGCGGACAGCAGGCCGTCGAGCTCGCTCGCCCCCTGCAGCTGGCGCAGGTTCTTGGTATTGGGCGACGAGATGTTGACGGTCACGTAGCTCGCATGCGGATAGACGCGCTCCAGGCAGTACAGATAGTCGTCGACCGCGCGCTCGATCGGCGTGTCGGCGTTCTTGCCGATGTTCAGCCCCAGCACGCCGCCTTCGGCCTTCCAGCGCGACGCGTTGACGTTCGCGACGAAGGCGTCGACGCCGCCGTTGTTGAAGCCCATCCGGTTGATCAGCGCCTTTGCCTTCGGCAGCCGGAACATGCGCGGGCGCGGATTGCCCGGTTGCGGGCGCGGCGTCACCGTGCCGACCTCGATGAAGCCGAAGCCGAACGCGGCCAGGCCGTCGATATAGGCGCCGTCCTTGTCGAGACCGGCAGCGAGTCCGACCGGATTCGGGAAGCGCACGCCCATCACGGTGCGCGGATCGTCGTCGATGCGGTTGCCGACGCAGCCGGCCAGTCCAAGGCGCTGCGCGCGGCGCAGATTGTCGAGAGTCAGATGGTGAGCGTCCTCGGCATCCATCGAGAACAGGGCGGGACGAAACAGGGGATAGAGCGCGTTGAGCACGGCGGAAATCGGGGCAGGGAAGGACAGAGAATCGGGGCAGGGAACCGGTACCGGGCGACCTGTCGGAGAGCGGCGGGCAGTACCGGAATGCACCGCGGGCGGATCGCGGCGCGGTCAGGGCGATATTGTAACGGCAGCGGCGCTTGGGACGCCGGCAGTCCGCCAGCGCCAGGCCGGCGCGGGGGCGTGCGCTTTCAGGCGGCGTCGGCCTCGAACGGCCGCCACTGGTTGCCGACCAGCACCTGCAGCGGCTGGAAGCGCGCCTTGTAGGCCATCTTGCGGCTGTTGGCGATCCAGTAGCCGAGATAAAGGTGAGGCAGGCCCAGTTCGCGGGTCTGCTCGATCTGCCACAGGATGTTGTAGGTGCCGTAGCTGGTCTTGGGCTGCAGCGGATCGTAGAACGTGTAGACCGACGACAGGCCGTCGTCGAGCACGTCGATCATGCTGACCATCCGCAGCTTGCCCGGCTCGGCGGCGTCCGCCGGATCACGGAATTCGACCAGCCGCGAATTGACGCGGCTCTGCAGCAGGAACTGTTCGTACTGGTCGCGGCTGTCCTGGTCCATGCCACCGCCGGCATGGCGCATCGACTGGTAGCGCAGATACAGCGCGTAGTGTTCCTCGACGTAGGTCAGCGGCGCGACCAACGCCTGCAGATGGCGGTGGCGCTGCCAGGCGCGGCGCTGGCTGCGGTCCGGCTCGAACTGGTCGACCGCCAGCCGGCACGGCGTGCAGGCATGGCAATCGTCGCAATACGGGCGATAGGTGAAGACGCCGCTGCGCCGGAAGCCGGCGCGGACCAGGCGGGAATAGACGTCGGCATTGATCAGGTGCGCGGGGGTGGCCACCTGCGAGCGGGCCATGCGGCCTTCGAGATAGCTGCAAGCGTAGGGCGCCGTTGCATAGAACTGCAGCGCGGAAAGGGGCAATTCCTTGAGCTTGCTCATGATCGGGTGCTGCCGTCGGGTGCTGCCGCGGTCGGAGCGCGAGGCGCTAGCGTTCAGCGTCGCGCGCCCGTGTCCACCATTCGAGCACCGTCTTGTCGAACCGCCAGGGCACGATCTGCGGCTGCGCGGTCGCCGTGCGCAGATGCGCGACGAACTCGCTGCGCGGAATCGGCCGCGCGCCCAGCGAGGCGAGGTGCTCGGTTTCCTGCTGGCAGTCTATCATCGTCACCCCGTGGCCGGCGAGGAAGCCGCACAGCGCCGCCAGCGCGATCTTCGACGCGTCCGTGCGGCGCGCGAACATCGACTCGCCGTAGAACATGCGGCCGAGCGCCACGCCGTACAGGCCGCCGACGCGCTCGCCGCGGTACCAGGTCTCGACCGAATGGGCCATGCCGCGCGCGTGCAGCGCGCCATAGGCCTCGACGATCTCCGGCGTGATCCAGGTGCCGTGCTGGCCCGCGCGCGGGGTCTCGGCGCAGGCGCGCATCACCGATGCGAAATCGTCGTCCACGCGGATCTGCCAGTCGTTTTCGCGCAGCACGCGCTTGAGCGTCTTGCGCAGGCTCAACGAGACCCGCAGCGCAGCCGGGTCGAGCACCATGCGCGGATCGGTGCTCCACCACAGCACCGGCTGGCCCTGCGCATACCAGGGAAAGATGCCATGGCGGTAGGCCAGCAGCAGGCGCTGCGGGGTAAGGTCGCGGCTGGCGGCCAGCAGGCCGGGGGCTTCGGAGTCGGGGCCCAGCGCGGCATCGACCGGGGGAAACGGATCGTGCGGGTCGAGCCAGGCGATCATGCGCGGGCGGGGGCGGGGGCGAACCAGCGGTTGAACCGGGAGGGGGCGGCCTTGGTGGGCATGGCGGGCCGTGGCGGCGTGCCCTGCGTTCAGGGCTCCACCGTCGCGCGCGCCGACAGCGGCCGCATCGGCTTGTCGATATCGAGCGTATGCAGCCGGAAGCTGCCGTCGGCGATGCGGCCGGCGGCGCGGTCGGCGAAGAAGCAGCGCAGCGTGTGGATCACCGTGGGGAAGGCCAGCTCGTCCCAGGGCACGTCGGCCTCGTCGACCAGCTTGACCTCGAGGCTTTCCTCGCCCGGCGCGATATCGAGATCTTCCAGCCTGGCCAGATAGAACAGATGGACCTGATGCACGTGCGGCACGTTCAGCATCGAGAACAGCTCGCCGATCTGCACGCGGGCGCCGGCTTCCTCCAGCGTCTCGCGTGCGGCGGCCTGCGCGGTGGTCTCGCCGATCTCCATGAAGCCCGCCGGCAGCGTCCAGAATCCGTAGCGGGGCTCGATCGCGCGCTTGCACAGCAGGATCTTGTCTTCCCAGACCGGAACCGTGCCGACCACATTGCGCGGATTGACGTAATGGATGGTGCCGCATTGATCGCAGAGATGGCGCGGCCGGTTGTCGCCATCGGGAATGCGCAGCACGACCGCATGGCCGCAGTTCGAGCAGAATTTCATGGATTCGGTCCGGGAGGAATGGGCGCAGTTTATCACCGGGCCCGGGGGCGTCAGGGCGATCCCGAACGACGGCGCCGCACAGGCAGCCTAGCCGCGCACCGCGCTGCGGAACGCGGCACCGAGCGCGGCCAGCGCATCCCGCGGCCGGCCGTCCCTGACGCGCGAATGCAGCACGATCGGCAAACGCGGCAACTCGGGCAAACCCAGGCGGGCGCCTACCTCGAGCGCGCCGAACGGAAGCATGCGCGGCGCCAGCGCTGCCACGCCCAGCCCCGCCATCACCGCCGCGCCCACGGCCGCGACGCCGCCGCCGACAAAGATCTCCTGCCAGGGCACGGCTGCCGCATCGAGGCACTGCGCCGCCATCGCGCGCACGCCGCACGGCTCGGCCAGCGTGGCAAGCGGCAGCGGCTCGTCTGCCCGATGCTGCCAGCCCGGAGCGGCGAACCAGCCGAATTTCTCTTCGGCCAGCACTTGCCCGTCGCTGCGCCCCGCATGCAGCCGGACGATCACCGTATCGAGTTCGCGGCGGTCGAAGCTCTGCAGCAGTTCGCCCGACGAACCGATGCGGATCTCGATCAGCAACTCCGGATCCTGGGCATTCATGCGGGCGATCAGCGTGGGCAGCTCGGGCCCGGCGACATGGTCGCTGATGCCGATGGTCAGCCGCTGGCGCCCGCCGGCCAGAACAGACAACGCGCGATCGTGCGCTTCCAGCAGTTCGCGGGCGTGTTCCAGAAACGCCGCTCCGCTCGCGGAAAGCTCGACGTAGCGGGGCGTGCGCTCGATCAGCCGGAAGCCCAGCCTGTCTTCCAGCCGTTTCAGTTTCAGGCTGACCGCGGCCTGCGTGGTTTGCATCGCTTCGGCGGCCAGCGTGAAGCTGCCAAGCTCGGCGATGCGGACAAAGGCCTGGACGGCATCGAGATCCAGAGGCCGGCTCTTCATTTCAATCTCTTATCGATGAAATAACTGTCCATAGCATAGCGAAATAAATAGGATGGCAGCACGAAACCACCGGGGAGCCGCCATGCCGCTCGTCCATATCGCGATGCGTGCCGGAAAGCCGGACGCGTATCGCCAGGCCATCTTCGATAGCGTCTATCGCGCACTGCGGGAAACGTTCAATGTGCCCGAAGACGATCAATTCATGACCATCACCGAGCATGAGCCGGCGAACTTTCGCTATGGCGCGTCCTATCTCGGCGTCGCGCGCAGCGACGACCTGGTCTTCATCCAGATCACGGCCAACAACACGCGCACGTTGGAGCAGAAGAAGGCGCTGTTCCGGCGCACCGCCGACTTGCTCGGCGATCGCCCCGGTATCCGGCCGGAGGATGTGTTCGTCAGCCTGGTCGAGGTGGCGAAGGAGGCCTGGTCATTGGGCCACGGGCTCGCGCAATACGCCTGAGCCGCTTGCGGCAAGGGCGCCGGCGGTAACGTGCCCGAGGGGGCAGGACCTTGAGGGCGAGGGGCAAGCGAAGGGCGTAAAAAAACCGCCTCGGGGGCGGTGGATTCTTGCGACGCTGTCGCCGGCTTCGATCGGTTGGTTGCGGGGGCAGGATTTGAACCTGCGACCTTCGGGTTATGAGCCCGACGAGCTGCCAGACTGCTCCACCCCGCGTCCGTCGAAGAAGTGATTATATGGCAAACGCTTTCGCAATGCAACAGCAGCTTTGACCAAAGTATCGCGTGCCGCATTTCAAGCGGTCACGGGCGCCGCATTGCCGTTCGGGCGTTCCCACATCGCCGCCTCGAACTCGAAATTCTCGCGTTGCAGCAGATCGTCCCGTTGCCAGATCACGCGGTCGGGCCGCACCGTCAGCATCCAGGTGGTGGTGACCAGCGGCGCCGGCGCGGAGAAGGCCAGCGGCGTCAGCACTGCGGCGCAGTGGCCCTGGCCGGGATCGCGCACCGAGCGGTAGCGGATCAGCCCGAGTCCGGCCTCGCGCGCGACACGGGCAAAGGCCTGGCAGCCGTCGTAGTGCACCGGGTCCTGCCATTGCGCGGCGTCGCGTGCGAACGGCGCCTCGTCCAGCGCAACGCCTTCGGTACGCACGCCGACCTGGAACAACGTCTGCGCGCGCGCATCGATGCGCGGCAGCGCGGGGCTGTCGCGCAGGAAGCGCCAGCGCCAGTAGCCCAGTTCCGCGCAGGCGGTGCGGATCTCGTCCGCGCCATAGAACACGCCGGGATCGTGGGCCGCGCGAAAGCGCGAGCCCCACGGCGACGGCGGATAGCGGAACGGCGTGAACAGCAGATAGTGAAGATGGCGGGCGTAGGAGGGGACTGCCGGCTTGCCGGCATCGAGCACGGCTTCCAGCACAGCCTGCTCTTCGAGGCTGTCGACCAGCGGCATCGTGGAAACCACATGCTGGGCTTCCACCGCCCGCCACAACGTGAGCGCAAACGGCTTGCGCTCAGATGCGACCGCGGGTGGCGTCCAGGTAGTGAACGACACGAACGAGGCCTTCGGTAGTGCGGATCAGTTCGAGCGGCTTGCCGCCCAGCGCGAGGTTGTCATTGGCCAGCCACAGCCGGGCCTGGTCGCCATGTCCGAGGATGGCGTCGAGGGAGCGGAACAGTCGCACGAACAGCACGCCGAACTCCCATTCCTTGCGGTGGTTGTCCAGTACGTAATGGCCCGAAGCCATGCGCGAGACGGAGGCCGTGCTGATGCCGAGCACGCTGGCGACCACGGCCTGGCTGATTCCGAGGAAGCCGGCCGCGCGCATCACGGCCTTGGTCAGGGTCGCCCCGGCATCCGGGGCGCCGGCGGGAAGCTGCTGCCGAAGTTGCTTGGTCTGCATCGCCATGCTCCTGTTTCCTTGGAAACATTATAGGCCACTTGTTTCGCAAGGGAAGCAGGAAAACCACGTTTGCCGGGATTCCTTGCGTACGCCGGTTCGACAGCCGGCGTTCGCAAGCCGTTCCCGGGCTGCCCGGGACAGGCCGAAACGACTTGCCGGCAGGGCCGCCACCGGCGATGAAATAGAGTGCGATCCCGGCCGGGGAAGGCCTCGCACGGCCGGAGCGACCAGGAATCAGGCGCCGGCGTCCTGCAGCACCGTCTGCAGCGCCTGCAGCGAGGCGTCGAGACTCTGGCCGCTGGTGTCGATGATGGCGTCGGCCCGCGAGTAGAGCGGGGTGCGCGCCTGCAGGATGCGGCGCAGATCGGCCATGGCCTCGCTGTTGCCCTGCATCGGCCGCATATCGCCCTGCGCGACCACGCGCGCCATGTGCTCCTCGGGCGAGGTCTTGACCCAGACCGTGTAGCAGTTGGCCAGCAGCAGATTGAAGGTGGCCGGCTCCGACACCAGGCTGCCCGGCGTCGCCAGCACCAGCCGCTCGTGTTCGCGCAGCACGCGCTCGAGCGCGCGCAACTCGTAGCGGCGGTAGGCGGCCTGGCCGTACAGCGAATGGATTTCCGACAGCGTCGCGCCGGCCTCCTGTTCGATCGCGCCGTTCAGCTCGACGAATGGCAGCTCGCGCGCGGCGGCCAATGCCCGGCCCAGCGTCGATTTGCCGGCGCCGCGCAGGCCGATCAGCGCGATCCGCTGATGGCGGGCGTCGAACGGCGCCGACGGCGCCAGCGCATTGCGGCAGGCCTCGCGCACGCGCGCCAGATCGGCCGGCGGCAGTTGCGCCAGCCATTGCAGCAGCTGGCCGAACTCGGCGGCGCGCGCGCCGTTGCCGCCATCGGCCTCGGCCAGCACCACCGGCAGCGGCACGTTGAGTGCGGCCGCCACCTGGCGCAGCAGCAGCACGGAGGCATTGCCGGTACCCGTTTCGAGATTGGCGAGATAGCGCTCGGAGACGCCGGCGCCGCGCGCCAGATCCTTGCGCGACATGCCGCGGGCCGCGCGCAGCGAACGGATGCGCTCGCCCAGCTGGGTCAGATACGGATCGCGCTCGCCGGGCTGGCGGGGCTCGGCGTCGGACAAGGGCGCAGTAGCTTCGGTGGCGCGGCGCATCTCGGACATGGGTTCGATGGAAGGGCAGCGACGGGCGCTGGGTGCGGCATTATAGGGCACACGAATCGCAAACTCCGGGTAGACCCCGAGCCTGTTTCACTGCCATATAGTGCATTCCTGAGCTTGCATCTTAGTCGATGTGCAATAAAATGCATCAACAACGACAAGGTGCTGCAGCCAAGCCGCCACACAGCTGCCAGACCAGCGCCACATCAGCGACACATCAGCGCCACATCAGCGCTCCACAACCGGCGCCGGCGCACGCGCCAACGGCCGACAAGAGGCCGCCCTCGGGCCGCCCAAGGAGTGAGACATGACGTCCTCGACCGCTTTGCCGGCGCGTTACAACGCCGCCGCCGATCTGCTGTCGCGCAATCTGGATGCCGGCCGGGGCGACAAGCTGGCCTATCGCGACGACGCCGCCACGCTGACCTTTGCCGAGCTGGATGCGCGCAGCCGGGGCTTCGCCGGCGCGCTGCTGGCGGCCGGCGTGCGGCCCGAGGAGCGGCTGCTGCTGTGCGCGCTCGACACGATCGATTTTCCGGTAGCGTTTCTGGGCTCCCTGCTGGCCGGGGTGGTACCGGTGGCGGTCAATACGCTGCTGACGGTGGATGACTACGCCTACATGCTGGAGCACAGCGGCGCGCGCGCCGTGGTGGTCTCCGCGCCGCTGTTGCCGGCCTTGCGCGAGGCGGCGCAGCGCGCCGGGGTCGAACCGCTGTGGATCGTCGCGGCGCCGCTGCCCGCCGATGGGCAGCTACCGCTAGGCGA
This sequence comes from Cupriavidus sp. JZ107, assembly GCF_053903255.1. Classification (NCBI taxonomy): domain Bacteria; kingdom Pseudomonadati; phylum Pseudomonadota; class Betaproteobacteria; order Burkholderiales; family Burkholderiaceae; genus Cupriavidus; species Cupriavidus sp. JZ107. Next base: position 1,446,316 of record NZ_CP096481.1, read on the forward strand.
GGAGCCGGCGGCGGCGACCGTGGCGGGCCTGGCGGGCAGCGGTACGCCGCTCGCGCACGCTGCCGCAACGGGGCCCGACCACATGGCGTTCTGGCTCTATTCGTCCGGTTCGACCGGACGGCCGAAGGGAACCGTCCATACCCACGGCAACCTGTTCCATACCGCCGATCTGTATGCCCGCCAGGTGCTGGGCCTGCGCGAGGACGACGTGGTGTTCTCCGCCGCCAAGCTGTTCTTCGCCTACGGGCTCGGCAACGCCTTGACCTTTCCGCTGTCGGTCGGCGCCACCACGGTGCTGATGGCGGAGCGCCCGACGCCGCAGGCGGTATTCCGCCGCCTGACCGAACAGCGGCCGACGGTGTTCTGCGGCGTGCCGACGCTGTTCGCCGGCATGCTGGCCGCGCCTGACCTGCCGTCGCGCGAGGCGGTCGCGCTGCGCGTCTGCACCTCGGCCGGCGAGGCCTTGCCGCGCGATATCGGCGAACGGTTCCGCGCCCATTTCGGCTGCGACATCCTCGACGGCATCGGCTCGACCGAGATGCTGCATATCTTCCTGTCGAATCGTCCCGGCGACGTGCGCTACGGCACCACAGGGAAGCCCGTGCCCGGCTACGAACTGAAACTGCTGGACGACGCCGGCCGGCCCTGCGCCGCGGGCGAGATCGGCGATCTGTTTATCAAGGGCCCATCTGCCGCGCTGATGTACTGGGGCAATCGCGACAAGACCCGCGATACATTCGTCGGCGAATGGACCCGCAGCGGCGACAAGTATCTGTGCGATGCCGCCGGCTATTACGTCTATGCCGGGCGCAGCGACGACATGCTGAAGGTCGGCGGCATCTACGTGTCGCCGTTCGAGGTCGAGGCGGCGCTGGCGCGGCATCCGGCGGTACTGGAGGCCGCCGTGATCGGCGTCGAGGATGCCGATCGCCTGGTCAAGCCCAAGGCCTACGTGGTGCTGCGGCCGGGCCATGCCTGGCACGAAGGCATGGAGGCCGAGCTGCAGGCCTTCGTCAAGAGCAGCCTGGCGCCGTACAAGTACCCGCGCCGGATCGAATGCGTGGCCGAGCTGCCCAAGACCGCCACCGGCAAGATCCAGCGCTTCCGCCTGCGGCAGCGGGAGCAACAGGCGCGCGATGCCGCGTCGGACGCGGCGGGCGCGTCGGACACGGCGGGCGCCATCCCTTCGCCATCCACGTCATGAGACAGGGTAAGCCGCGATATCCCCGAGGCCCACGCGTCATTACACTCGGGCGCGAGCCGGTGGCCGGGGCAAGCCAGGCAGGGCCGGCGCCGGGTTCCACTGCATTGACGCCATCCATGGCCGGGTTTATAACGGCGAAAACTTCAAACCTAAAATAATTTGGCGCCGCACCGCCTCGGCAGCCGGCGCCGCCGCACCGTCGAGCGAGCGAACCGCTTGAACCACCAGGAGGAGACATCCATGCATCGCTTCATCTCGCGCCGCCTGGCGCCGACCTGTGTTGCCGCCGCCGCGCTGGCGCTGACGCTGGCGGGCACCGCCGCGGCGCAGCCCGCGCCATCGGCGGCCGCCGGCAAGATCAAGGTCGGCTTCATGCTGCCCTACACCGGCACCTATGCGGCGCTCGGCACGGCGATCGAGAACGGTTTCCGCATGTACGTGCAGGAGCAGGGCGGCCGGCTGGGCGGGCGCGAGGTCGAATTCTTCAAGGTCGACGACGAATCGGATCCGGCCAAGGCGCCGGAGAACGCCAACAAGCTGGTCAAGCGCGACCAGGTCGACGTGGTGATCGGCACCGTGCACTCGGGCGTGCAGATGGGCATCGTCAAGGTGGCCAAGGAAAGCAACACGCTGCTGATCATTCCGAACGCGGGCGCCGACGAGGCTACCGGTCCGCTGTGCGGGCCCAATATCTTCCGCTCGTCGTTCTCGAACTGGCAGCCCGGCTATGCGATGGGGCAGGTGGTGGCCGAACGCGGCATGAAGCGGGTCGTCACGCTGACGTGGAAGTACGCGGCGGGCGAGCAGTCGGTGCGCGGCTTCAAGGAGGCGTTCGAGGCCAAGGGCGGCAAGATCGTCAAGGAACTGAGCCTGCCGTTCCCGAACGTCGAATTCCAGGCGCAGATCACCGAGATCGCGTCGCTCAAGCCCGATGCGGTATTCGTCTTCTTCGCCGGCGGCGGCGCCGTCAAGTTCGTCAAGGACTGGGCCGCGGCGGGCCTGAAGGACAAGATTCCGCTCTATGCATCGGGCTTCCTGACCGACGGCACGCTCGAGGCGCAGGGTACCGCGGCGCAGGGCCTGGAGACCACGCTGCACTACGCCGACGGCCTGCAGAATCCGCGCGACAAGCAGTTCCGGCTCAATTACGCGAAGGCTTACAAGCTGCAGCCCGATGTCTACGCGGTGCAGGGCTACGACGCGGCGCAGATGCTGGCCGCCGGCGCCGCCGCCGTCAAGGGCGACATGAGCCGCAAGGCGGACGTCTACAAGGCCATCGCCGCCGCGCGCATCGACAGCCCGCGCGGCACCTTCACGCTGTCGCGTGCCCATAACCCGGTGCAGGACTTCTATCTGCGCAAGGTCGAGGGCCGCGAGAACAAGGTCGCCGGCATCGCGGTCAAGGCGCTTGCCGATCCCGCGCGCGGCTGCCGCCTGTAACGCGAGGCCGCCAACGCCCATCGCCTGCGCCTTGCGCGCGTCACCGGCCGCGGCATGCCGGCGCTTGCCGGCCGCGGCCTCGTCAACGACCGATCGCCTCGCATGGACTTCGTCTCCTTCCTGATCCAGTGCCTGAACAGCGTGCAGTACGGTCTGCTGCTGTTCCTGGTCGCCAGCGGCCTGACGCTGATCTTCGGCATCATGGGCGTGATCAATCTCGCCCACGGCAGCTTCTACATGCTGGGGGCCTACCTGGCCTTCACGCTGGCGAGCATGACCGGCAGCCTGTTCATCGCGCTGCCGCTGGGCATCGTGCTGGCGGTCGCGTTCGGCTATCTGCTCGAGTGGGTGTTCTTCAGCTATCTGTACGAACGCGATCACCTGCAGCAGGTGCTGATGACCTATGGGCTGATCCTGGTGTTCGAGGAGATGCGCAGCATCCTGGTCGGCGACGACGTGCATGGCGTGCCGGTGCCGCCGCTGCTCGACGGCGCGCTGCCGATCGGCAACGAGATGACCTATCCGGTCTACCGGCTGTTCATCTCGGCGGTGTGCCTGCTGGTGGCCGCGGCGATGTACTACGTGATCCGCCGCACGCGGCTGGGCATGACGATCCGCGCGGGCGCCAGCAATCGCGAGATGGTGCAGTCGCTGGGCGTCAATATCGGCCGGCTGTACCGGCTGGTGTTCGCGCTCGGCGTCGCGCTGGCGGTGCTCGCCGGCATGATCGCCGCGCCGGTCTCGTCGGTCTATCCCGGCATGGGCAGCCAGGTGCTGATCGTCTGTTTCGTCGTGGTGGTGATCGGCGGCATCGGCTCGGTCAAGGGTGCGATGGTCGCCGCGCTGCTGCTCGGCTTCGTCGATACCTTCGGCAAGGTGTTCTGGCAGGAGGCGGCCGGCGTGCTGGTCTACCTGCTGATGGCGATCATTCTGCTCTGGAAACCCCAGGGCCTGTTCAAGGCGGGCTAGCGCGATGGCATCGACACCTCCGACCAACCTCGGCGCCGACATCGGCGCGGCCTTCGACCTGCAGCGGCGCGCCAGCCTGCGCTGGACCACGCTGGCGTGGGCGATCGCCTTCGCGGCGCTGGCCGCGCTGCCGCTGGCACTCGGCGGCGAGGGCAACAAGTTCTACATCGACCTGCTCAGCAAGGTGATGATCATGGCGATCTTCGCGCTGTCGCTGCAGCTGCTGATCGGCTATACGGGCCTGGTCAGCCTGGGCCATGCCGCGTACTTCGCCACCGCGGCCTATGCGACCGCGATGCTGGCGCCGCAGTCCGAGCCCGGCAATGGCTGGTGGCTGCTGGTGGCGGCGGTTGCCGCGGCGGCGGTGCTGGCGTTGCTGGTCGGCATGCTGGTGCTGCGCACGCGGGGCATCTACTTCATCATGGTCACGCTGGCGTTCGCGCAGATGGTCTATTTCATCTTCCACGACACCAAGATCGCCGGCGGCAGCGACGGCACCTACATCTATTTCCGGCCCGAGTTCGGCGTGTTCGGCGCGCGGCCGCTGGGCATCGACGATCCCGTGCATTTCTACTGGCTGGTGCTGGGCGCGCTGATCTTCACGGTGGCGGCGCTGGCGATGGTGCTGCGTTCGCGCTTCGGCCATGCGCTGATCGGCATCCGCCACAACGAGCAACGCATGCGCGCGGCGGGCTTCGCCACCTACCGCTACCAGCTCGGCGCCTTTGTCGCCGGCGGCGCCTTTGCGGGGCTGGCCGGCTATCTGTATGCGATCCAGTTCGGCTTCGTCAATCCGGAGATCGCGTCGTGGCACCAGTCGGGCAACGCGATGCTGATGGTGATCCTGGGCGGCGTCGGCAGCCTCGCCGGCGCGGTGATCGGTGCGTTCTCGTTCGTGCTGCTGGCCGAATGGTTCAGCACGCTGACCAAGCACTGGCAGCTGCTGATGGGCGGCTTCATCATTGGCGCGGTGGCGCTGCTGCCGGGCGGGCTGGTCGGATTGGCGGCATTGCTGCGCCGCCGGCTCGGTGGTGGCGCGGATCGCCGCGGGGTTGGCATGCGAGGAGAGCGGCGATGAACGCGCGCCATGGCAACGAACCGGTGCTGCGCGCGGCCGGACTGACGCGCCGCTTCGGCGGCCTGACCGCGGTGTCCGGCGTCGATCTGGCGCTGGACCTGCATCAGATCCACGCCGTGATCGGCACCAACGGCGCCGGCAAATCGACGCTGATCAATCTGCTGTCGGGCGAACTTGCGCCGACCGCGGGCCAGCTGTTCCTGCACGGCACCGACGTCACCGGCTGGCCGCAGCCGCGGCTGGCCTGCGCCGGCGTCGGACGCAGCTATCAGCGCAACAACGTGTTCGCACCGCTGAGCGTGCGCGAGAACTGCCGGCTGGCGGCGCAGTCGCGCGCGCAGCGTGCCTGGCGCCTGTGGGAAAGCGCGCAATCGTGCCGCACCGCGCGCGCGCTTGGCGACGAGGCGATGGAAAGGGCCGGTCTGGCGGACTGCGCGGCGCTGCCGGCGATGGCGCTGTCGCACGGGCAGAAGCGCCAGCTGGAGGTGGCGATGTGCCTGGCCACACAGCCGGTCGCGCTGCTGCTCGACGAGCCGCTGGCCGGCATGGGTGCCGAGGAATCGGCGCGGATGCTGTCGCTGCTGCGCGATCTGCGCGAGGGCCATGCGATCCTGCTGGTCGAGCACGACATGGATGCGGTGTTCGCGGTGGCAGACCGCATCACCGTGATGGTCAACGGCGTGGTGATCGCCTCGGGGGAGCCGGCCGCGATTCGCGCGAACCGAGAGGTGCAACAAGCCTACCTGGGCGACGACGAAGGCGCGGGCGAGCTTGCCGATGTCGCGGCCGACGCCGATTCCCATCCCCATGGCGCAGGCGCGGCCGCCGGCACGCGCAAGGAGTGCGCAGCGTGAAGCCGATGATCGAAGCCACCGGCGTGCAGGCCTGGTATGGCACCAGCCATGTGCTGCGCGGTGTCGACTTCCGCGTCGACGCCGGCGAAACCGTCGGCCTGCTGGGGCGCAACGGCATGGGCAAGAGCACGCTGCTGCGGACCTTGCTGGGCCACGTCACGCAGCGCGCCGGCACCATCGTCGTCGCCGGCCGCGACGTCTCGCGCGCGCGGCCCTACGATGTCGCGCGCCTCGGCGTCGCTTACGTGCCGGAGGGCCGCGGCATCTTTCCGAACCTGTCGGTGCGCGAGAATCTGCTGATGGCCGCGCGCAAGGGCTGCAACGGGCGTAACGACTGGGACGAGGCGAGGGTGCTCGACTTGTTCCCGCGTCTGAAGGAGCGGCTCGACCATGGCGGCCAGCAGCTTTCGGGCGGCGAGCAGCAGATGCTGTCGATCGGCCGCGCGCTGATGACCAATCCCGACTGCCTGATCCTCGACGAGGCGACCGAAGGACTGGCACCGAAGATCGTCCGCGAGATCTGGGACGTGATCGCCGCGGTGCGGGCCACCGGCATTTCGACCGTGGTGGTCGACCGCAACTATCGCGCGGTGCTGGCGCAGGCCGACCGCGTGGTGGTGCTCGAGAAGGGACTGGTCGCGGCAAGTGGCGCGGCGGCCGAACTGGCGGCCACGCCGGGCCTGCTCGAGCGGTATCTCGGCGTCTGAGCGCCTCGAAGTTCGTCCGCATTCGGTGCCTTGATCCAGCGCGGTGATATCGGCGAACTCGTAGAAGACATAGCAGACATGGAACGGCGCGAATACCGCTTGTCGCGCCGTTTTTCTATGGCGGGCGCGCCACACCCAAGGGTTGACCGAGCGCTGCTTCGCTCGCATCCTTGCGTTCCTGGGGAGGGCGATCGCCGGCCAGCGACGTTGTCGCGCTCGAACCGCAGCGCGTGCCGAAACGGCTCCGGAAGAGCCTCGGAACGGTCCCAAAAAGATTCCTGATGACGCTGCCGGCCCGTTTCCACTAGAATGGCGCCCGATTGTGCATTGCAAAAAAATTCTCGAACGATGCGGCCGGCCGCGGCATGACGGGCCTCCCGCTGCGAATCCATGACACAACCCACCACGAGCCATTACTTCGTCGAGACGCCCAGCATGCGCATGCTGGTACTCGCGGCGATCGGTGTCGTCTTCGGCGATATCGGCACCAGTCCCCTGTATGCCCTGAAGGAGTGCTTCAGCGCCGAGCATGGCATTCCGTTCAGTCCCGAAGCCGTGATGGGCGTGATCTCGCTGCTGTTCTGGGCAATGATCCTGGTGGTGTCGATCAAGTACGTGGTGTTCGTGATGCGCGCGGACAACGACGGCGAGGGTGGCGTGCTGGCGCTGATGGCGCTGGCGCTGCGCAGCGCCGCACCGCGCTCGCGCCGGGCCAAGCTGCTGATGATGCTGGGCATCTTCGGCGCCTGCATGTTCTACGGCGATGCGGTGATCACGCCGGCCATCTCGGTGCTGTCGGCGGTCGAGGGCATCGAGATCGCGACGCCGGCACTGTCGCACTACGTGATCCCGATCACCCTGGCGATCCTGCTGGTGCTGTTCCTGCTGCAGCGGCGCGGTACCTCCTCGGTGGGCAAGCTGTTCGGGCCGATCATGGTGGCGTGGTTCCTGTCGCTCGGCGCGCTGGGCATCTATCACCTGATCGAGTCGCCGGCCATTCTCGCCGCGATCAACCCGGTGTACGGGGTGCGCTTCCTGCTCGAGCATTCGCTGCAGGCCTTCATCGTGCTCGGCGCGGTGTTCCTGGTGCTGACCGGCGCCGAGGCGCTGTACATCGACATGGGTCATTTCGGTCCCGCGCCGATCCGCCGCGGTTGGTTCGCGATCGTGATGCCCTGCCTGATGCTGAACTACTTCGGCCAGGGCGCGATGCTGCTGGGCGACCCCAGCGCGGTGCGCAATCCGTTCTACCTGATGGTGCCCGAGCTGCTGCTGATCCCGATGGTGCTGCTGGCCACCTGCGCCGCGGTGATCGCGTCGCAGGCGGTGATTTCGGGCGCGTTCTCGCTGACCAGCCAGGCGATCCAGCTCGGTTTCATCCCGCGCATGCGCATCCGCTACACCTCGGAAGCCGAGATCGGCCAGATCTATCTGCCGGTGATCAACTGGGTGTTGCTGGTGGCCGTGGTACTGGTGGTGCTGGCCTTCAAGAAGTCGGAGAACCTGGCCGCCGCCTACGGCATCGCGGTAACCACCACGATGGTGATCACCACGCTGCTGTCGATCGTCGTGATGCGCCATGTGTGGAAATGGCCGCCAGCGGTGGTCGCCGCCGCGGGCGCGGCCTTCCTGGTGATCGACCTGTCGTTCTTCTCGGCCAACCTGCTCAAGATTGCCGAGGGCGGCTGGTTCCCGCTGCTGCTGGGCAGCGCCGCCTTCTTCCTGCTGATGACCTGGTACGGCGGCCGCAAGCTGCTGCGCGCGCGCAGCCTGGAGGAGGGCATTCCGCTGGAGCCTTTCATGGCCGGGCTGCTGGCCCATCCGCCGCACCGCGTCGAGGGCACCGCGGTCTTCCTGACCGGCAACACCGAATTCGTGCCGGTGTCGCTGCTGCACAACCTGAAGCACAACCGCGTGCTGCATGAGCGCGTGGTGTTCCTGAGCTTCGTCACGCGCGACATTCCGTATGTCGACGACGATCACCGGCTCAGCTGCAAGGACCTCGGCGGCGGCGTCTTTATCCTGAAGTCCGAATACGGCTTCAAGGAAACCCCCGACGTGCACAAGGTGCTCGATCTGTCCAAGCGCAAGCTGAACATGGAATTCGAGCTGATGGAGACCTCGTTCTTCATCGCCCGGGAATCGGTGATCCCGTCGCGCCTGCCCGGCATGCCGATGTGGCGCGAGACGCTGTTCGCGTGGATGCATCAGAACGGCGCCAAGCCGTCGGATTTCTTCCGCATCCCGGCCAACCGGGTGGTGGAGCTGGGGACCAAGGTCGAGATCTGAGCGCGGCGGCGCGCCTGCGGGCGCCGCCCGTCGCACCACCAGGAAGCCTGCATGCGGCACCGCCGTTTGCAGGCTTTTTTGTTGCCTCTTGCCCTACTGACGAGGGGAGTGACGTGCCGAAGTGTCAACTTTCGTAGGGCGGCACCGTAAACTCCTCGGGGACGTCCGCCCGAGCCGCACGCAGGCCCCGGCTTGCCTGCATGCAGGCCTTCGGCGCATGTCGCTCTATGTCGTTCAACCAGGAGAACAGGTAGTGAAGAAAGTCCATGCAGTTTCCCTGATCGGGATGCTCGCGCTGCTCGCCGCAGGGGGATGCGCCACGGAATCGTCGCGGGCCTTGCCCGTGCAGCAGGTCGAAAGCGCCAGCCGCCCGTACCAGGGCGTGCGCGCACCGATCGCGGTCGGCAAGTTCGACAACCGCTCCAGCTACATGCGCGGTGTGTTCTCCGATGGCGTGGACCGCCTCGGCGGCCAGGCCAAGACCATCCTGATCACCCATCTGCAGCAGACCGGCCGCTTCAACGTGCTCGACCGCGACAACATGGAAGAGATCAAGCGCGAAGCCGGCATCAAGAAGCAGCAGCAGAACCTGAAGGGCGCCGACTATGTGATCACCGGGGACGTGACCGAATTCGGCCGCAAGGAAGTCGGCGATCGCCAGCTGTTCGGCCTGCTTGGCCGTGGCAAGTCGCAGGTCGCCTACGCCAAGGTCGCGCTGAACGTGGTCAATATCAGCACGTCCGAAGTCGTCTACTCGACCCAGGGCGCCGGCGAATACGAGCTGTCGAGCCGCGAGATCATCGGCTTCGGCGGCACGCAGAGCTACGACTCGACGCTGAACGGCAAGGTGCTCGACCTTGCGATGCGCGAGGCGGTCACCAAGCTGGTCGGCGGTATCGAGAGCGGAGCCTGGAAGCCCGCCATCCAATAACACCTCTTCGAGGAACGGGTCATGAAAACGACGTTGCAAACGTCGCGGCTGGCATTGGCGGCCGCGGCGTGTGGCGCGCTGCTTGCCGGCTGCGCCAGCCAGAACACGCTGTACCAGTGGGAGGGGTATCAGCCCCAGGTCTACAACTACTTCAAGGGCGAGCCGAAGCAGGAGCAGGTGATCGTGCTCGAGCGCGATCTCGAGAAGATCAAGGCCGCCGGCAAGCTGCCGCCGCCCGGCTACCACGCCCATCTGGGGCTGCTGTACGCCGATCTCGGCAAGGACGACGAAATGGTGCGCGAATTCCAGACCGAAAAGGCGCTGTTCCCGGAGTCGGGCACCTATGTCGACTTCCTGCTGCGCAATATCAAGCGTCCGCAGAAGAAGGCCGACGCCGGCGGCAACAAGGCGGAGGTCAAGTAAATGAAGACGCTGTTTTCCCGCACGCCGTTTTCTCGCACGCTGCTCTCGCGGCTGCTTCCGCTGGCGGCCGTCGCCGCGCTCGCCACCGGCTGTGCCGCGCCGAAGCAGATCGACTACGCCGCGTTCAAGCAGGCGCGTCCGCGCACCATCCTCGTGCTGCCGCCGCAGAACGAATCGCCCGAAGTGCAGGCGACCTATAGCGTGCTGTCGCAGGCCACGTATCCGCTGGCCGAGGCCGGCTACTACGTGCTGCCGGTGACCCTGGTCGACGAGACGTTCAAGCAGAACGGCATCACCCAGCCAGGCGAAATGCACGCGGTGGCGCCGGCCAAGCTCAAGGAGATCTTCGGTGCGGACGCCGCGCTGTACATCGACATCACCAGCTACGGCACCAAGTACTACGTGATCGACAGCGCCACCGTGGTGACGGCGAAGGCCAAGCTGGTCGACCTGAAGACCGGCACGCAGCTGTGGACGGGCTCCGCTTCGGCGTCGAGCAACGAGGGCGGCAACAGCTCGGGCGGCGGCCTGGTCGGCATGCTGATCGCGGCGGCGGTCAAGCAGATTATCAACAGCGCCACCGATGCCGGTCACACCGTCGCGGGTGTCACGACCAGCCGCCTGCTGACGGCCGGACAGCCCGGCGGCATCCTGTACGGCCCGCGCTCGCCGAAGTACAACGCGGACTGATCCGGCGGGGGCATCCATGTGGGCCGCCCATGCGTGCGGTTCTGCCGCGGACGGTGCCGCCGGCTACGGGCGGGCACGAAAGGCGGACCCGTCCAGCCAGATCGCGTCCGTCCGCGGCAACGCCGCCGTTTGGCGTTTCCATTGCCAATCCGCCAGCCAGCCGCCCCGCGCCGGCAGCCTGTTCCGGGTCGAATCGAGCGCCATCAACGGCAGCAGTCGATCGTTGGGATGCAACGCCAGCGTGGCCTCCCATATCCGTTGCCAGGCCGCCGTCATCTCCGTTGCCGTGTGCAGCCGTTCGATATTGTCAGCCAGACTGGACAGCGGCAACGGTCGATCCAGGCGCGGCAGCGCCTGGATCGCGCGAAATACCTGCTGCCACAGCCCGCTGTCGACCACCAGCCGCGATAGCAGCGCCAGCAGGTCGATGCGGTCCCGGCGAGGCAAGCGGCCGGCGGCTTCCAGCAGGCGATCCAGCGCCGAATCCACCTGCTCACGGGGCAGGTGAGCCATGGCATTCGCCAGGGCCGACAGGGCCGCGCCTTGTTCGTGGACAGGCAGTTCAAGCGTCATGGCGAGAATCGCGTCCCATGCGGCGCCGCAGTCGGGCGCCCTGTCCAGTGTCAACGCGAGTGCCGGCAGCACCTGATTGCGCTGTTCAGGTTCAAGCGCCTCGGCATGGTCCAGGACCGTATTCCACGCCTGCACCCTCGGCTCGCCGGACACCAGTGCCAGGGGCAGCAGAATGAGACGGAACGGCAGCGCTTGCACGGCGCTAGCGTCGATCAGCGTGGTCACGAGATCGATGTTGTGCTCGCCGACGATCCCGTTCTGGACCCGACAAAGCTGCCGCAGGACGATGTAGCGCTCGCCGGATGACCGCAGGTGGACCATGGCCAGGGTATACAGGGTCAGCCAGTAATCCGCCTGCAATTCTGGTGGGAGTCCGGGAAGTGCGTCAGCCAGCGCCTCCAGCAGCCAGCAATGCAAATCGGGCGGCAGTTCGCCGAGCTTGTAGATCGCGCCATGCCAGCCCACCAGGCAGTCCTCCGGCGGTAGCAACGGCAGCAGCTGTGCAGCGGCGATATGACCGAGCGCGGCTGACGATCCCTCGTGGGAGGCGGCGAACTCGATGAAGCGTTCGTAGTGCTGCGTGACGGTCTGCGTCTGCATCGCTCGCGTCGGCATGGCGAACGCGATCAGCAATGCCTCGGGCGTATCGGCCGACAACGCCGCGATGGCGCGGCGCAAGGCATTGTCGGCGTGCCGAAAGGCCGGCGGCGCTTCGAATGTCCGCCGTGCCGCGCTGCGCAGCGTCCAGATTTGTTCCACCTCCAAAGTGGACGCCACCATCGCGGCCAGACAGTGGTTGACCGGGGGCTCGGCCATTCGCTGCGACGGGAGGTCGCGCATCACGACTGACAGGGCATCCACCCGCAATGACACGGGCAGGTCCATCAGCGCGTCCTGCACACGTCGATACAGCTGCCTGCGCGACTCCAGGGCGCATGACGGGGGCAAGTCGTCGCACGCCAGCATCACGAGCGCCACCATGCCGAGCGGTGCGGGCCGCGCCGCCTCCGGCAGACGCTCCACCGCGCCGAGCAGCGAACCGGCGGCGGACAGCCACAGCGCGGGCGGCATCCGGCAAATCGATCGGCCCAGCCGTGCCAGAACCTCGGCGCGGGGCCCGGGCAGCAGGCGAACGCTGTCGTGCAATACCGCATCGAGGTTCGATGGTGTCACCGCACGATCGCTGCGCACGTCGATACCGTGCCGGAACGCCATCGGTGCCAGCAGGCGACGGCAATGCGGCTCCACGCGAGACAGCGCGCTGATGTCCCGCGGGCCGAGATAACCGGCCAATTGCATCACGATGGGTTCAGGCAATGCCGCGAAACCGAGCCCGCGGGGCCAGGCGCGCGCCGCGGGGCTGGGGCCGCGAACCGACCAGGCGGCGGCATCCATGGCCCGCCACGTCGCCACCTGGCCGAGGTGCCGACGGCTCCATGACAGCCACCGAGCCAGCAGTGTCTGGCCGGGCTGTCCGGGCTGTGCATCGGCTTGCGGGCGCAAGGGCGAGATGGCGGGCATCCCGTCGCCTGCATCCGAGGCGTGCGGCGACTCCCGCATGCCGCTGGCAGCGGCCGGTTCGGGATGGTTCGAAGTAGGCCGCGCGGGCGCGGACGAGGCAAGACTGCGGGCTGCCTGCATGCGTCGATTCCTCCTGGCAATGGTGCACGACGTCGGCCGGCTTGCCGCCGTAACGCGTGCCGGAAGTCTCGACCGTACCAGCCAGGGGGATATCGAAAAACCAACGCGGGCTTTGAGATCCCGCTCGATGGCGGGCGGCACCGGGGCGGCACTGCGGCCGCCCCGGGTCGCGCCGGTCTCTGCTTACCGCTTCAGCTTGGCAAACGCCGCCGCCATCGCGCCGGCCGGTTCGGCTTCGCGCCGGCCGCCGCCCTGGAAGCCGCGGCTCGGGCGATTGCCGCCGCGCTCCTGGCGCTCGCCGCCGGCCGCGCGATTGCCGCTCTGGCCGGGCTCGTCGTCCAGGCGCATCGACAGGCCGATGCGGTTGCGCTTGACGTCGACTTCCATCACCTTGACCTTGACGATCTGGCCGGCCTTGACGACCTCGTGCGCGTCCTTGACGAACTTGTTCGACAGCGCCGAGATATGGACCAGGCCGTCCTGGTGCACGCCGATATCGACGAAGGCGCCGAAGGCGGCGACGTTGGTCACCACGCCCTCGAGCACCATGCCGGGCTGCAGGTCCTTGATGTCCTCGACGCCATCCTGGAAGGTCGCCGTCTTGAATTCCGGACGCGGGTCGCGGCCCGGCTTTTCCAGTTCGCTGAGGATGTCGCGCACGGTCGGCAGGCCGAAGGTGTCGTCGGTGAACTGCGTCGGCGACAGGCCGCGCAGCGCGTCGCGATTGCCCATCACGTCGCGCAGGTCCTTCTTGATATGGTCGAGGATGCGCTTGACGACCGGGTAGGCCTCCGGGTGGACCGACGAGCGGTCCAGCGGATTGTCGCCGTCATTGATGCGCAGGAAGCCCGCCGCCTGCTCGAAGGTCTTGTCGCCGAGGCGCGGCACCTTCTTCAGCGCGTCGCGATTGGGGAACGCGCCATTGGCATCGCGGAACTCGACGATATTGCGCGCCAGCACGCTGTTCAGGCCCGACACGCGCGCCAGCAGCGGCACGGACGCGGTATTGACGTCGACGCCCACGGCGTTCACGCAGTCCTCGACCACCGCATCGAGCGTGCGCGCCAGCTCGCGCTGGTTGACGTCGTGCTGGTACTGGCCGACGCCGATCGATTTCGGATCGATCTTGACCAGTTCGGCCAGCGGATCCTGCAGCCGGCGCGCGATCGAGACCGCGCCGCGCAGCGACACGTCCAGCTCGGGGAATTCCTTGGCCGCCAGCTCCGAGGCGGAATAGACCGAGGCGCCAGCTTCGCTGACGACGATCTTGGTCAGCTTCAGTTCGGGCGCCTGGCGCATCAGGTCCTGCACCAGCTTGTCGGTTTCGCGGCTGGCGGTGCCGTTGCCGATCGACACCAGCGAGACGCCGTGCTGCTTGGCCAGGCGCGCCAGCGTGGCCAGCGAGCCGTTCCAGTCGCGGCGCGGCTCGTGCGGGTAGATCGTCGCGGTCTCCAGCAGCTTGCCGGTGGCATCGACCACCGCGATCTTGCAGCCGGTGCGGATGCCCGGGTCGATGCCCATCACCGCCTTCGGGCCGGCCGGCGCGGCCAGCAGCAGTTCGTGCAGATTGCGGCCGAAGATCTTGATGGCCTCGCCTTCCGCGCTCTCGCGCAACTGCGTCAGCAGCTCGGTCTCCAGATGCGGCTGCACCTTGACGCGCCAGCACCAGCGGCAGACGTCGCCCAGCCACTTGTCGGCCGGGCGGTTCAGGTTCTGGATGCCGACATGGCGCGCGATCATCGCCTCGCACGGGTGCGGCACCAGCGCGTCCTGTTCCTCGCCCAGGCCGAGCTTGATCATCAGCACGCCGGCATTGCGGCCGCGGAACAGCGCCAGCGCGCGGTGCGACGGGATCGTGCGGATGGTCTCGCTGTAGTTGTAGTAGTCGCGGAACTTCTCTTCCTCGGCGGTTTCCTTGCCATCGACCACCGACGAGGTGACCACGCCGTTGGACCACAGATGCTCGCGCAGCTTGCCCAGCAGCTCGGCGGTCTCGCCGAACTGCTCCGACAGGATGTCGCGCGCGCCATCCAGCGCGGCCTTGACGTCGGGCACGCCGCCGTCGGCGGTGGGCGTGCCGTTGACGTACCTGGCCGCCTCGGCCTGGGGATCCAGCGTCGGGTCGGCCAGCAGCGCGTGCGCCAGCGGCTCCAGCCCGCATTCGCGCGCGATCTGGGCGCGGGTGCGGCGCTTGGGCTTGTAGGGCAGGTACAGGTCTTCCAGCGCCTGCTTGGTGACCGCCGCTTCGATCGCGGTGCGCAGCTCGGGGGTCAGCTTGCCTTGTTCCTCGATCGAGGCCAGGATCGCGGTGCGGCGTTCCTCCATGTCGCGCAGGTACAGTAGCCGTTCCTCGAGCGTGCGCAGCTGCGTGTCGTCGAGGTTGCCGGTGACTTCCTTGCGGTAGCGCGCGATGAACGGCACGGTGGCGCCTTCGTCGAGCAGTTCGACGGCCGCCGCCACCTGGCGGGGTTGGACGGACAGCTCGGCCGCGATGAGCGACACGATCTTTTGCGTGACGGAAGCTGGCAGGTTGGACATCGAAGAAACACTCAGTCGAAAGCGGGGCATTTTGCCACAAGCAACGGGCGCTTCCCCCGGCATGCGGTACGTACGGGTTCGATTCTGAATCGCCTTGACGGACAGGCCACACACGGGCCGCGCGTGGGCGCGGCGGCATGCCCCGATGGTAGAATCCGCCCATGAACCTCAAGCCACAACGGGCCGCTTTGCCGGCAAGTTTTCCGGCCGCCGATCGCGCGGCAACGACGGTCGCCGCCGGGCCGGCCAGGGGCCCGATGCTGGCGCTGACGCTGGCGCTGGCGTGCCTGACCGTGCCGCTGCCCGCGGCGCTGGCGCAGGGCGCGGCTGCCGCCCCGGCCGCGGCCACCTCGGGCTCCGCCGACCTGCAGCCGCCGCGCGACTTCGATGCGGAGCGCAAGGCCGTGGCCGATTCCCGGGCCTGGACCCACTACCGCTTCGCCACCGCCGAGCGCGCCTGCTACGACAAGTTCTTCGTCACCAACTGCATCGAGCGCGCCAAGGAAACCCAGCGCACCGAGCTGGCCGTGCTGCGGGAGCGCGAACTGGAGATCGGCGAGGCCGAGCGTGCCTTCAAGGCCGCGAAGCGCGATCGCGAGCAGGCGCTGCGCCAGGCCGAGTACGAGGCCAGCCAGCCGCAGCGCGCGGCCGAGGAACAGGCCAACCGCGCCGAGTTCGAGCGCAAGCAGCAGGAGCAGAAGCTGCGCGACGCGCAGCGCCAGGCCGAGGCGCCCCAACGTGCCGCCAATGCCGCCGAATACCAGCAGAAGCAGGCCGACTACGACGCGCGGATGCGCGAGGCGCGCGAACGCGGCGCCGAGCAGGCCCGCCAGCGCGCCGAGAACGTCAAGGCGTACGAGGCCAAGCAGCAGCAGGCGATCCAGCGCCAGCGCGAGGTCGAGGAGCGCCGCGCCAAGGCCAAGGAAAAGCAGGGCAGCGGCGAGTCGCCGCGGCCGTTCGGCTTCTGATGATGGACGTCGCCGGTGGGGGAGGCCAATGGACGATGGACCGCGATCTGAACACCGTCGCACGCCAGATCATCGAGCTGCAGATCGAGCACCGCGATCTGGACTATCTGATCGACCGGCTGTCCGCCGAGGCCAGCCACGATGAACTGCAATTGCGCCGGCTCAAGAAGCGCCGGCTGAAGCTGAAGGACGCCATCACGCTGCTGCAGCTGCAGCTCGAACCCGACGTTCCCGCCTGATGTCCCGGTCCGCGATGCCGCGGGCCGCCACGCCAGCGCCGCCGGCCACCGCCGGTGGCGCACCGAATTCCTGCCAGCCTTGTCCGATTCCGATCTTTCCCATCCCGGCGACGATGCCGCCGGTCCCGCCATCCAGCCGGACGCCGCTGACGCGCGCGCCGCGGCGCTGGCGCGCATCTTCGCGCCGAGCGGCACGCTGGCGCAGGCCATCCACGGCTACCGGCCGCGCGATGCGCAGGCGAAGATGGCCGCCGCGGTGGCCGATGCGATCGAGGCGAACGACACGGTAATCGTCGAGGCGGGCACCGGTACCGGCAAGACCTTTGCCTATCTGGTACCGGCGATGCTGTGGGGCGGCAAGGTGATCCTGTCGACCGGCACCAAGAACCTGCAGGACCAGCTGTTCCTGCGCGACATCCCGACCGTGCGCCGCGCGCTCAATGTGCCGGTCTCGGTCGCGCTGCTCAAGGGCCGCGCCAACTACGTCTGCCACTACCACATGGAGCGCGCGCAGATGAACGGGCGGCTGGCGTCCAAGCAGGACGCGGCGTGGCTGCGCGAGATCGCGAACTTCGCCAAGACCACGTCGTCCGGCGACAAGGCCGAGCTCGCCAGCGTGCCCGAGAACGCGCCGGTATGGCAGCTGGTGACCTCAACCCGCGACAACTGCCTGGGAACCGAATGCCCGCACCACAAGGAATGCTTCGTGATGCGGGCGCGCAAGGAAGCGCAGCAGGCCGACCTGGTGGTGGTCAACCATCATCTGTTCTTCGCCGACGTGGTGCTGCGCGATACCGGCATGGCCGAGCTGCTGCCAGCGGCGAATACGGTGATCTTCGACGAGGCGCACCAGCTGCCGGAGACCGCGACGCTGTTCTTCGGCGACAGCCTGTCGACCAGCCAGTTGCTGGAGCTGGCGCGCGATACGGTGGCCGAGGGCCTGTCGCACGCGCGCGATGCGGCCGACTGGGTTGGCATCGTCGCGCCGTTCGAGCGCGCCACGCGCGACCTGCGGCTGGCCTTCGGCAAGGACAACGTCCGCCTGGCGCTGGGACAGATCGAGGCCGATGCGCGCATCGGCGAGCCGTTCTTCGACACGCTCGATGCGCTGGAGAAGGCGTTGAGCGACGTGGTCGCGCTGCTGCAGGGGCAGGCCGAGCGCGCCGAATCGCTGGAGCAGTGCCATCGGCGCGCGCAGGAACTGGCGCAGCGGCTGGCGGCCTGGCGCGACGACAATGCGGCGCCGCAGCCGGCGGTCGATGCCGGTGGCGCCGGCGCCGAGGCAGCGCAGCCCGCGCTGGCGGCGTTGTCGGAGTCCGGCGAGGCGAGCGCCGAGTCGGCGGGCGCCGTGTCCGCCGACACCGCGCCCTCATTCCATCCGCCCGAAACGGTGCGCTGGGTCGAAGTGTTCTCGCATACCGTGCAGCTGCACCGCACGCCGCTGTCGATCGCGCCGATCTTCTCGCGCCAGCGTGCGGGACATCCGCGCGCGTGGATCTTCACGTCGGCGACGCTGTCGGTCAAAGGCAATTTCGGCCACTATGCCGCGCAGCTGGGGCTCGACAAGGACCGCTCGCTGTCGCTGCCCAGCCCCTTCGATTACGGCGAGCAGGGCCTGCTGTACGTGCCGCGCGACCTGCCGGCGCCCCAGTCGCCACAGTTCACCGACGCGGTGGTGGCGGCCGCCTTGCCGCTGATCGAGGCGGCCGGCGGGCGTACCTTCGTGCTTTGCACCACGCTGCGCGCGGTGCAGCGCGCCTCCGATCTGCTGTACGAGGCGTTCGCCGAGCGCGGGCTGCAGCTGCCGATTCTGGTGCAGGGCCAGGCCAGCCGTACCGAACTGCTCGATCGCTTCCGCGAGCTGGGCAACGCGGTGCTGGTCGGCAGCCAGAGCTTCTGGGAGGGCGTCGATGTGCGCGGCGAAGCGTTGTCGCTGGTGGTGATCGACAAGCTGCCGTTCGCGCCGCCCGACGATCCGGTGTTGGCCGCGCGGATGGAGGCGCTGCAGAAGAAGGGCCTGAGCCCGTTCGCCGTGCACCAGCTGCCGCATGCGGTGATCACGCTGAAGCAGGGCGCCGGCCGGCTGATCCGCTCCGAGACCGACCGCGGCGTGCTGGTGATCTGCGACACGCGGCTGGTCGAGAAGCCCTATGGACGGCAGATCTGGCAAAGCTTGCCTCCGTTCAAGCGCACGCGCGAGCGGGACACGGTGGTGGCGTTTCTGGAAGGGTTGAAGAAGGCGTAGCGCGACAGCGGTCCGGTGGGCCCGCGATCGCTGCCAAACAAGCCGCCAAAACAAGCCGCCAAAACAAAAAGCCCGGTTCGGTAGATCGAACCGGGCTTTTCTTATGCTTCCTATGCCTGTCGCAGTGGCATCAGAACAGCTTCCACCACGGCTTGTCCTTCTCGCGGCGCTCGCCGTACTTCATGAAGTCGCTGTTGGGGAAGTTCATCTCCATCACGCGCGCCGTGTCGTCGCGCAGGTCCTTCATGCCGAGCGCCTCGTACGAACGGATCATGATGTACAGCGCCTCTTCGTTGGCCGGCGCGCCATCGTATTCCTTCAGGGCCTGCTGCGCGCGGTTGACCGCCGCCAGATAGGCGCCGCGGCGATAGTAGTAGCGCGCCGCGTGGACCTCGTGCTGGGCCAGCGAGTTGACGATGTACTGCATCCGCGCCGCGGCGTCCGGCGTGTAGCGGCTCTCGGGGAAGCGCGTGACCAGCGTATGGAACGCGTCGTAGGCCGCGCGTGCCGCCTTCGGATCGCGCTCGCTCAGGTCCTGGCCCGAGAAGCGGCCGAGCCAGCCCAGGTTGTCGTTGAAGTTGATCAGGCCCTTCAGGTAGTAGGCGTAATCGACCGACGGATGGTTCGGGTGCAGCTGGATGAAGCGGTCGACCGAGGCCAGCGCCGCGGCGGTCTCGCCGTCCTTGTAGTTCGCGTAGGCCGTATCGATCTGCGCCTGCTGCGCGAAGCGGCCGAACGGGTAGCGGCCCTCGAGCTTTTCGTACAGCTTGACCGCGCGCGGATAGTCGCCGCTGTCGAGGGCGTCCTTGGCTTCCGAATATAATTTGTTGGCTGACCAACCCGCGGTTTCGTCGGGTTGTTCCGAGAGCAGGCCGCATGCCGACAGCATGACGCAGCCGCCCGCGAGCAGAATCGCTCCAAATCTTGCGCGCCAACTGGCGCGTCTCATGCTCATCGATTGCATGGGCAACCTATTCCGGATGAAAAAAAGCGTCAAGCATTATAGCCCAAGCCCCTCGGTCGCCAGCCCGCAAATGGCCTTCGACGGCCAGCCCGCACGCGATGCGGCGGTGGAAACCGAGCTGGAGGATTTCGACGAGCTGCCCGCGGCCGCACTTGTCGAGGCGGAAAGCGGCGCCGACATGGTCCCGCTGGTGCTGGAAGTCGACAGCGCCGCACACGGAGAACGCCTCGATAAATTACTGGCGCGGCAGTTCAGCGAATTCTCGCGCAGCCGCATCCAGCAGTGGATCGACAGCGGCGCCGTGACCGTCGACGGTGCCGTACGCCGGCCGCGCGACAGCGTGCAGATGGGGCAGCGCATCGAGGTCAGGCCGCAGGCCGCGCCCGAAACGCTGGCCTTCACGCCCGAGCCGGTGCCGCTGCAGGTCGTCTACGAAGACGCCGCGCTGCTGGTCATCGACAAGCCGGCCGGCCTGGTCGTGCATCCCGCCGCCGGCAACTGGAGCGGCACCGTGCTCAACGGACTGCTGCATCGCGACCCGGCCGCGGCGACACTGCCACGGGCGGGCATCGTCCACCGGCTCGACAAGGAGACCTCGGGCCTGATGGTGGTGGCGCGCACGCTGACGGCGCAGACCGATCTGGTGCGGCAGCTGCAGGCGCGCACCGTCAAGCGGACCTACCTGGCGCTGGTGTGGGGCGAGGCCCCCGACGAGGGCACCATCGATGCGCCGATCGGCCGCGATCCGCGCGAGCGTACCCGGATGGGCGTGGTCCATACCGCCAGCGGCAAGCCTTCGCGCACGCATTTCCGCACGCTGGGCGTGGCGCCGCTCGGACGCGGTTGCGTGTCGATGGTGATGTGCCAGCTCGAGACCGGCCGCACGCATCAGATCCGCGTGCATTTCGAATCGATCGGCCATCCGCTGCTGGGCGACCCGGTCTATCACCGCGCTACCCAGCGCGGCCAGCGTCCGGCCATCAAGGCGCCGTTGCCGGTGCCGTTCGAACGCCAGGCGCTGCATGCCTATCGGCTCGGTCTGGTGCATCCGGTCACCGGCAAGGCGATGTCGTGGCGCGCGCCGGCCCCGGACGACCTGCAGGCGTTGATCGACGCGCTGGAGTTCACCACGCTGGAAGAGCGCGATCGCTACGACGATGAGGACGATGGCGACGGTGAGGCATGGGATGGCGCCATCCTTTACGAGGGCGATGACGACGATGACGATGACCAACGTTGATGCCGGCAGGCTCTCGCAGCTGGTACCCGACTGGCCCGCGCCGGCGCGGGTACGGGCGCTGTCGACGACGCGCATCGGCGGCGTCAGCCGCGGTCCGTATGGTCTTGCCGACGGCAGCCCCGGCGGGCTCAATCTCGGTACTCATGTTGGCGACGATGCCGAAGCGGTCGCGCAGAACCGGCGGCGCCTGCAGTCCTGGCTGCCGTCGGCGCCCAGATGGCTGGAGCAGGTGCACGGCTGCGCGGTGGTGACTGACGAGGGGACCGACGGTGCCGATGAC
Organism: Cupriavidus sp. JZ107; assembly: GCF_053903255.1. Taxonomy (NCBI): domain Bacteria; kingdom Pseudomonadati; phylum Pseudomonadota; class Betaproteobacteria; order Burkholderiales; family Burkholderiaceae; genus Cupriavidus; species Cupriavidus sp. JZ107. The sequence goes on from NZ_CP096481.1 coordinate 1,467,589, forward strand.
GTCGAGGATGTCGATCGCTTGGCGAACGGTGTGCCGCCGCGCGCCGATGCCAGCATCACCGCCACGCCGGGGCAGGTCTGCGCGGTGATGACGGCGGACTGCCTGCCGGTGCTGCTGTGCGATCGCGTGGGCACGGTGGTCGGTGCCGCGCACGCAGGCTGGCGCGGCCTGTGTGCCGGCGTGATCGAGGCCACGCTGGCCCGCATGGACGCGCAACGCAAGGACGCGGGATCGCCACCGCAATGGCTTGCATGGCTGGGTCCGGCGATCGGCCCGGATGCGTTCGAGGTCGGCGCCGAAGTCCGTGCGGCATTTCTCGAGCAGGCCCTGCCGCACGAGCACGATGCCGTCGTGCGAGCGTTCCGGCCGGCCGCGGCCGGGAAGTACCTCGCCGACCTGTACGCGCTGGCCCGCACCCGGCTCGCGCGCGCAGGTTGTGTCGACGTCCATGGCGGCGATGCCTGCACGGTCAGCGATCCGCAGCGCTTCTATTCGTACCGGCGCGATGGCGTGACCGGGCGGATGGCGAGCCTGGTCTGGCTGGAGCCGGCCGCGAAGGAAAGATAAGCGGTGAGCCAAGTGGCAGGGCGGCGAGGCGGTTCTGCTGCTCTATTGTCCGAACGACATGACATTTGGCTTCATGCAGCGCCGCCGTCCGGCGGCGTTGCTGCCTTCGCCTGCCGTGCCGCTTGTTCTTCTGCCTGTTCGGCGGCCCGCCGCCGCTTGCGGCGTCCCGGCGTGCCGAGAATGTAGAGCAGCAACGCGACCGGCCCGACGCCATACAGCAGGAAGGTGGCGATCGCCGCCACCACCGTGTGTTCGGTAATGGCCATCATCAGCGCGACGTAGAGCCAGCCGATCGCGACGATATACATCGGAATTTCATCCTCTTCGTGGACACTGCCGCGGCCGAACTCGGCGGTCGCGCAGCGCCTTTGCGTCAAGACGTTTCCCGCATTGACAGCGTCATCGTTGCAAGGCAACAATGCCCCGGACGGCGAGTCACTGTGCGGCCCGCAGCGCCCCGCACCACGGTATGCCGTGGAAAGCGCGCTGGCCGTCATTCGGCAAGCATACCGCACGCGCTCCGTGGCCGGAGGAGCGCGACGCGTGCCGGTTCTCCCGGAGCGAATCGCTGAACGCGTTCCGGGCCGGCTTACCATCAGACGGCAGAGAGACACGACATCATGGCGACCGGCAAAGGCGCGGCAGCTTCCGGACAGGAAGAAAAGACCACACCGTTTTCATCGACGCCGGGGCCATTCGATCCAGCGACATGGCTGGAGTGGTCCAGGCAGGTCCAGGCCAATGGCCGCGCGGCCGGCGGCATGCCGGGCGCGGAAGCGTTCGCGGCGTTGGGCGGCTTTCCCGGCGGCGCCTTTCCTGGTGCCGGATTCCCCGGCGCTGCATTTCCCGGCATCAAGATTGCCCCGGCGCAGCTCGCCGAGATCCAGCAGCGCTTCATGCAGGGTTTCACCGACCTGTGGCGCGCGATGGCGGCCGGCGACCAGCAGCAGGTGCAGCTGACCGACCGGCGCTTCGCCGGCGATGCCTGGCGCAGCAACGCGCCGTATCGCTACGCCGCGGCCTTCTATCTGCTGACCGCGCGCGCGATGAGCGAGATGGCCGATGCCGTCGAGGCCGATGCGAAGACGCGGCAGCGCATCCGCTTCGCGGTGACGCAGTGGGTCGATGCGATGTCGCCGGCCAATTTCCTCGCGACCAACCCGGAGGCGCAGCGGCGCCTGATCGAATCGAACGGCGAATCGTTGCGCGCGGGGCTGCGCAACATGCTCGAGGACCTGACGCGCGGCAAGATCTCGCAGACCGACGAGTCGGCCTTCGAAGTGGGCCGCAATGTCGCGGTCACCGAGGGCGCGGTGGTCTACGAGAACGAATACTTCCAGTTGTTGCAGTACAAGCCGCTGACCGCCAAGGTCCATGCACGGCCGCTGTTGATGGTGCCGCCGTGCATCAACAAGTACTACATCCTCGACCTGCAGCCGGAGAGCTCGCTGGTCCGCCACATCGTCGAGCAGGGCCATACCGTGTTCCTGGTGTCGTGGCGCAATCCGGATGCGAGCATGGCGGCGCGTACCTGGGACGACTATATCGAGCACGGTGCGATCCGCGCGATCGAGGTCGCGCGCGCGATCAGCGGGCAGCCGCGCATCAATGTGCTGGGCTTCTGCGTGGGCGGCACGATCGTGTCGACCGCGCTGGCGGTAATGGCAGGGCGCGGCGAACGTCCGGCGCAGAGCCTGACGCTGCTGACCACGCTGCTCGATTTCTCCGACACCGGCGTGCTCGACGTCTTCGTCGACGAAGCCCACGTGCAGTTGCGCGAAGCCACGCTCGGCGGCGCGGCTGGTGCGCCCTGCGCGTTGCTGCGCGGCATCGAGCTGGCCAACACGTTCTCGTTCCTGCGGCCGAACGACCTGGTCTGGAACTACGTGGTCGACAACTATCTGAAGGGCAACACGCCGGTGCCGTTCGACCTGCTGTTCTGGAACGGCGACGCGACCAATCTGCCGGGACCCTGGTATTGCTGGTATCTGCGCCACACCTATCTGCAGGACGAACTGAAGGTGCCCGGCAAGCTGACCGTCTGCGGCGTGCCGGTCGACCTCGGCAAGATCGACGTGCCGACCTATCTGTACGGCTCGCGCGAGGACCATATCGTGCCGTGGACCGCGGCGTATGCGTCGACGCGGCTGTTGTCCAATGACCTGCGCTTCGTGCTGGGCGCGTCCGGGCATATCGCCGGCGTCATCAATCCGCCGGCGAAGAATAAGCGCAGCCACTGGCTCAACGAAGACCTGCCCGACAGCCCGAACGACTGGCTGGCCGGCGCGACGGAGGCGCCCGGCAGCTGGTGGCCGGACTGGTTTGCCTGGCTCGGCAAGCACGCCGGCGCGAAAAAGGCGGCACCGACGCAGTACGGCAGCCGCGACTTTCCGGCCATCGAGCCGGCGCCTGGCCGCTACGTCAAGGCCAAGGCTTAGACAACCGGGGCAACGCGAGAGGGGGGAGAGCGCCGGGCTGCCAACGAGCTCAACCGTCACCGAAGGCGAACCCTTCATGGGAGACCGACCCGGCCGCTGCCTCTTCCGCACCCTCGCATCGACATCCGCATCGACAACCTGAATCCGCAGTATCCGCATTCCATTGAGAGGACTGAACATGACTGACGTTGTGATCGTATCGGCCGCGCGCACCGCGGTAGGCAAATTCGGCGGCTCGCTGGCCAAGGTGCCGGCCCCCGAGCTGGGCGCCATCGTCATCAAGGCCGCGCTCGAGCGCGCCGGCGTCAAGCCGGAGCAGGTCAGCGAAGTGATCATGGGCCAGGTGCTGACCGCCGGCTCGGGCCAGAACCCCGCGCGCCAGGCCGCGATCAAGGCCGGATTGCCGCATATGGTTCCGGCGATGACGATCAACAAGGTGTGCGGTTCGGGCCTGAAGGCCGTGATGCTGGCCGCCAATGCGATCGCCTCCGGCGATGCCGAGATCGTCGTGGCCGGCGGCCAGGAGAACATGAGCGCGGCGCCGCACGTACTGCCCGGCTCGCGCGACGGCTTCCGCATGGGCGATGCCAAGCTGATCGACACGATGATCGTCGACGGCCTGTGGGACGTCTATAACCAGTACCACATGGGCATCACCGCCGAGAACGTCGCCAAGGAATACGGTATCTCGCGCGAGGCGCAGGACGAGTTCGCGGTCAGCTCGCAGAACAAGGCCGAGGCCGCGCAGAAGGCCGGGCGCTTCGACGAGGAAATCGTTCCGGTGATGATCCCGCAGCGCAAGGGTGAACCGGTGGCGTTCGCCACCGACGAGTTCGTTCGCCACGGCGCGACGCTCCAGAGCATCGCCGGCCTGAAGCCGGCCTTCGACAAGGCAGGCACCGTGACCGCGGCCAATGCCTCGGGCATCAACGATGGCGCCGCCGCCGTGGTGGTGATGTCGGCCGCCAAGGCGCGCGAGCTGGGACTGACTCCGCTCGCCACGATCCGCGCGTTCGCCAACGCCGGCGTCGATCCGAAGGTCATGGGCATGGGCCCGGTGCCGGCCTCGCAGCGCTGCCTGTCGCGCGCCGGCTGGAGCGTGCAGGACCTGGACCTGATGGAGATCAACGAGGCGTTCGCCGCGCAAGCGCTGGCAGTGCACAAGCAGATGGGCTGGGACACCGACAAGGTCAACGTCAATGGCGGCGCGATCGCGATCGGCCATCCGATCGGCGCATCGGGCTGCCGCATTCTGGTGACGCTGCTGCACGAAATGAAGCGGCGCGATGCGAAGAAGGGCCTGGCGTCGCTGTGCATCGGCGGCGGCATGGGGGTGGCGCTCGCCGTGGAACGGTGAGGAGGGGTGGGCCGGCACGCGCGGTTTCAATGCGGACGGCATGGCGCCGTCCGACCGGCGCGCCGGCGTCGATAACAAGAATCTGATCAGGAGTGGATATGACTCAGCGCATTGCATACGTAACGGGCGGCATGGGCGGCATCGGCACCGCGATCTGCCAGCGCCTGGCCAAGGACGGCTTTCGCGTGATCGCGGGCTGCGGCCCCAACTCGCCGCGCCGTGAGCGCTGGCTGGAACAGCAGAAGGCGCTCGGCTTCGACTTCATTGCCTCCGAGGGCAACGTGGCCGACTGGGATTCGACCAAGGCGGCGTTCGACAAGGTCAAGGCGGAGGTCGGCGAGGTCGACGTGCTGATCAACAATGCGGGCATCACGCGCGACGTGGTGTTCCGCAAGATGACGCGCGCCGACTGGGACGCGGTGATCGACACCAACCTGACCTCGCTGTTCAATGTCACCAAGCAGGTGATCGACGGCATGGCGGATCGCGGCTGGGGCCGGATCATCAATATCTCGTCGGTCAACGGGCAGAAGGGGCAGTTCGGCCAGACCAACTACTCGACGGCGAAGGCCGGCCTGCACGGCTTCACGATGGCGCTGGCGCAGGAAGTCGCGACCAAGGGCGTGACGGTCAACACGGTGTCGCCCGGCTATATCGCCACCGACATGGTCAAGGCGATCCGTCAGGACGTGCTCGACAAGATCGTCGGCACGATCCCTGTCAAGCGCCTGGGCCAGCCGGAGGAGATCGCCTCGATCTGCGCCTGGCTCGCGTCGGAGGAATCCGGCTTTGCCACCGGTGCCGACTTCTCGCTGAACGGCGGCCTGCACATGGGCTGACCGAGCGGGCCGGCACCGCTCCGGCCCGCTGCCCGCCCGACGCCGACATGGCGCCGGGCGGTGCTGCGCTGCGTTGGACGCGCCGCAGCACGGTGCCGGCGCCCGCTCGCGTCGCGCGCCGATACTTCGTTTTTCCCGCTTTTACCCGGCGATTTCGCGCGTTTGCTTGCGGGTTTTCCTTAGCGCCCGCGCCTTTTCACAGTGCCTTGTTAAGCATAGAATCAGGGCATCAACGCCGCCGGCACCAATTTGGGACATCGAGAAATACGACGCGGATCGCGCCTTGGCCGGCGGATCGGCCCCGCGCCGCAAGCGTTGCCGGATTGCGCACCGCACGGCATGCGGTGCAACAGCGAACCGATCGACCGTGCCGCACGAGCACGGGCCGCGGCGTCAGCGCACCGGCAGCGGACTACAAAAGGATAGAGCACCGATGGCCACCACCAAGAAAGGCGCAGAGCGACTGATCAAGAAATATCCCAATCGCCGGCTCTACGACACGCAGACCAGCACCTATATCACCCTGGCCGATGTCAAGCAGCTCGTGATGGACAACGAGGAGTTCAAGGTCGTCGACGCCAAGTCGGGCGACGAACTGACCCGCAGCATCCTGCTGCAAATCATCCTCGAGGAAGAAACCGGTGGCGTGCCGATGTTCTCCAGCGCGATGCTGTCGCAGATCATCCGTTTCTATGGCCACGCGATGCAGGGCATGATGGGCACCTACCTGGAGAAGAACATCCAGGCCTTCATCGACATCCAGAACAAGCTGGCCGAGAACTCGAAGGGTCTGTATTCGGGCGAAGCCTTCAGCCCGGACATGTGGTCGCAATTCATGAACATGCAGGCGCCGATGATGCAGGGCATGATGAGCAACTACATCGAGCAGAGCAAGAACCTGTTCGTGCAGATGCAGGAGCAGATGCAGAACCAGGCCAAGAACATGTTCGGCAATTTCCCGTTCAACCAGCCGGACAACAACAAGAAGACCGGCCAGGGCTGAACGCCGCCTGTCGTTGAACTGCACTCGCGGCGGGCCAGAGCGCCCGCCTGCCGACGCGGTGGTCTCGGGGTAGAATCGCGGTCGTTCCGCCGCCACGGCCGTCTTCGGGATGGCAGGTCGCGGCCCAAGACCGCGCGCGCCACCAGAAGGCGCGGCCCCCCACACCGCGAAATCCATGTCGTCTCAGTCGTCCTCTCCGTCCTCGTCTCCCGCCGGCGCCGTCACTGGCGCGGCCGCCACCACGCCGAAGGTGGGCTTCGTATCACTCGGTTGCCCCAAGGCCCTCGTCGATTCCGAACAGATCATCACCCAGCTGCGTGCCGAGGGTTATGCCATCAGCGGCACCTATGACGGTGCCGATCTGGTGATCGTCAATACCTGCGGCTTTATCGACGAGGCGGTGCAGGAGAGCCTGGACGCGATCGGCGAGGCGCTGACCGAGAACGGCAAGGTCATCGTCACCGGTTGCCTTGGCGCCAAGAAGGACGCCGGTGGCAACGATATCGTCACCAGCGTGCATCCGAAGGTACTGGCCGTCACCGGCCCCCATGCGCTGGGTGAGGTCATGCAGGCGGTGCACACGCACCTGCCCAAGCCGCACGACCCCTTCGTCGATCTGGTGCCGCCCGCCGGCATCAAGCTGACGCCCAAGCACTACGCCTACCTGAAGATTTCAGAGGGCTGCAATCACCGCTGCTCGTTCTGCATCATCCCCTCGATGCGCGGCGACCTGGTGTCGCGTCCGGTCGCCGAGGTGATGCTCGAGGCCGAGAACCTGTTCAAGTCCGGCGTCAAGGAACTGCTGGTGATCTCGCAGGACACCAGCGCCTACGGCGTCGACGTCAAGTACCGCACCGGCTTCTGGAACGGCCGTCCGCTGAAGACGCGGATGACCGAACTGGTCGGCGCGCTGGGCGAACTGGCGCGCGAGTACGGTGCCTGGGTGCGGCTGCACTACGTCTATCCGTATCCGCATGTCGACGAGATCATCCCGCTGATGAACGACGGCCATGTGCTGCCGTATCTGGACGTGCCGCTGCAGCACGCGCATCCGGATGTGCTCAAGCGGATGAAGCGCCCAGCCAACGCCGAGAAGACGATGGAGCGGATCCGCGCCTGGCGCGAGATCTGCCCGGACCTGACCATCCGCAGCACCTTCATCGCCGGCTTCCCGGGCGAGACCGAGGCCGAGTTCCAGACGCTGCTCGACTTCATCGCCGAGGCCGAGCTGGATCGCGTCGGCTGCTTTGCCTATTCGCCGGTCGAGGGTGCCACCGCCAACGACCTGCCCGGCGCGCTGCCGGACGAGGTCCGCGAGGAGCGCCGTGCGCGCTTCATGGAAGTCGCCGAGGAGGTCTCGGCCCGCCGCCTGCAGCGCAAGGTCGGCCAGACGCTGCGCGTGCTGGTCGACGAAGTCAACCAGGACGGCGGCATCGGCCGCTCGGCCGCCGATGCGCCCGAGATCGACGGCCTGGTCTATATCGATCCGCCCGCGAAGCCGTACCAGCGCTACAAGACCGGCGAGTTCGTCTCGGTCCGCATTACCGGCGCCGACGGCCACGATCTGTGGGGCGAGGCGGTGGTGTAACGCTGCCGGCATGCCGGCCGGGGCCGGCCGCCGCACCGATCGCCACACTGACATTAGGTAAAAGTACGATCGTTCGGAAAATGGACCGCAGGGCTATACTTTGCGGTGCAACATTACCCAATGGAGACAGACATGACCCGTGAAGTGGTGGTGGTCAGCGGCGTACGGACCCCGATCGGAACCTTCGGCGGCAGCCTCAAGGACCTGTCGCCGACCGAGCTCGGCGCAATGGTGGTGCGCGAGGCGTTGGCCCGCGCCAGCGTGCAGGGCGACGAGGTCGGCCACGTGGTGTTCGGCAACGTGATTCAGACCGAGCCGCGCGACATGTATCTGGCGCGCGTGGCGGCGGTGGACGGCGGCGTGTCGATCGACGCCCCGGCGCTGACGGTCAACCGGCTGTGCGGCTCGGGCCTGCAGGCCATCGTCAGCGCGGCGCAGACCGTGATGCTGGGCGATGCCGATGTCGCCATCGGCGGCGGCGCCGAAAGCATGAGCCGCGCGCCGTATCTGGCGCCCGCTGCCCGCTGGGGCGCGCGCATGGGCGACGCCAAGCTGCTCGACATGATGCTCGGCGCGCTGCACGACCCCTTCCATTCGATCCACATGGGCGTGACCGCCGAGAACGTCGCGCGCGAATACGACATCAGCCGCGCGCAGCAGGACGAGGCCGCGCTGGAATCGCATCGCCGCGCGTCGGCCGCGATCCGCGAAGGGCGCTTCAAGGACCAGATCCTTCCCGTCACGCTGAAGTCGCGCAAGGGCGACGTCGTGTTCGATACCGACGAGCATGTGCGCCACGACGCCAAGGCCGAGGACATGTCCAAGCTCAAGCCGGTCTTCGTCAAGGAGAACGGCACCGTGACGGCCGGCAATGCGTCGGGCCTGAACGACGGCGCCGCAGCGGTCGTGCTGATGGAGCGCAGCGTCGCCGAGCGGCGCGGCCTGAAGCCGCTGGCGCGGCTGGTGTCGTACGGCCATGCCGGCGTCGACCCGAAGACCATGGGCATCGGCCCGGTGCCGGCCACACGCAAGGCGCTCGAGCGCGCCGGCTTGTCGGTGTCGGACCTGGACGTGATCGAGGCCAACGAGGCGTTCGCCGCGCAGGCCTGCGCGGTCAACAAGGCGCTGGGGCTGGACCCGTTGAAGGTCAATCCGAACGGCTCGGGCATTTCGCTGGGCCACCCGATCGGCGCCACCGGCGCGCTGATCACGGTCAAGGCGCTGTACGAACTGCAGCGGGTGCAAGGCCGCTATGCACTGGTGACGATGTGCATCGGCGGCGGCCAGGGCATCGCCGCGATCTTCGAGCGGATCTGACCATGGAACGGCGGCGCGGGGCAGGCTTCGTTGCAGCGATCGGCGCGGTCGTGGCGGGGGCCACGCTGGTCTCGCCGGTGCCGGCCGCCGCGGCAGGCGACACGGTCCTGTCGACCGCGTCGCCAGCTCGCGCCGGCAATGGCGATCGCAGCGGCACCGGCCATGCGCCGGCGCAACGCCACCGCGACGCCGCACGCGGCATGCCCGCCGTTCCTGCCACGCCGCCGCCCCAGCCATATCCCTCCGGCGCGCAAATGCCTGTCTACGTCGGCCCCGACGGCGTGGTCGCGGTGCCATCGATCGACATGACGCCCAATAGCGGCGTGGTCTACGGGCCGCCGCCCCCACGCTCGGGAATCGTCGAAGACCGGAAGCGCTGAGCGCGCAAGCGCTTAAGCGGGGAGGGCCGCGCAGCGGCCACCCGTTTCATGGCGGCGCGGCCGCCATTGCTGGTAAGCTCGGAGACTCTATCCGCACTCGCCAGACAAGGAATCCGCCGTGTCCGACCGTCCCCTGACCGATACGAACGCCGCTTCCCCGAACGACCACGATCCCTCCGCAACGCCCGACTGCTACGTGCAGACGCTGGCGGTGCAGCCGCCGCTGCAGGTTCCTCCCGGTTTCGCCTCCTTCTCCCAGCCGACCCAGCGCGGCTCCACCGTGGTGTTCCGCAATCTCGCCGAGTTGCGCGCGCATGGCGACGGCGCGACCACCTACTGGCGCTACGGCATCCACGCGACCCCCACCAGCGAGGCGCTGTGCCAGCATCTGGCGATGCTGGAGGGAGCCAACCACGCGCTGTTGCTGCCATCCGGTCTCGGCGCCATCTCGCTGGTCTATTTCGCATTGTTGAAGGCCGGTGACGACGTGCTGGTGCCGTACAACGTCTACGGTCCCAATCGCGAGCACGGCGAATGGCTGGCGCGCGATTTCGGCATCACGGTGCGGCCATACGACCCGATGATCGGCGCCGGCATCGCCGAGCTGATCCAGCCCAATACCCGGCTGATCTGGATGGAGGCACCGGGCTCCGTGACGATGGAGGTGCCAGACAGCGAGGCGATCGTCGCCGCCGCCAAGGCGCGCGGCGTGCTGACCGCGATCGATAACACCTGGTCGGCCGGCATCTATTTCCGACCCTTCGACAAGGGCATCGACCTGTCCGTGCAGGCGCTGACCAAGTACCAGTCCGGCGGCAGCGACGTGCTGATGGGCGCGGTGCTGTGCCGCGACGAGAAGCTCTACCAGCGCATCGCGCGCGTGCGCATGCTGATGGGCTGGGGCGTGTCGGCCGACGACTGCTACCTGGTGCTGCGCTCGCTGCCGAGCATGCCGGTGCGGCTCGCCGCCCATGACCGCGCCGCGCGCGAGGTCGCCGAGTGGCTGGCGCAGCGGCCCGAGGTGGCGAGAGTCCTGCATCCGGCCTTGCCCGACTGCCCCGGCCATGTGTTCTGGCGCCGCGATTTCTCGGGGGCCAGCGGCCTGTTCGCGGTGGTGCTGCGCGCGCGCTATCCGCGCGCCCAGGTCGATGCCTTCGTTGAAGCGCTGCGGCTGTTCTCGATCGGCTGGTCGTGGGGCGGGGCGCACAGCCTGGCCGTGCCATACCACGTGCCCACCATGCGTCCGGCGGGCAGCTGGCCGCCCGCCGGCTGGCAGGATGCCGGAGAGCTGGTGCGGCTCTATATCGGGCTCGAAGATACGCGCGATCTGATCGCGGATCTGAAGGCGGCGATGGAGGCGAAGCTGGTCGGTTGAGCGGGCCTCGTTCCGTTGCATGCAGGGTCCGGAAGCCGGATCACGCCGTGGCGAAGCTGGCTCGCCCCATCCCGTCTGCAACCTAAAGTACGGCACATCTTTTCGTCAGCACGAGGTCCCGTGCAAAGGCATTCTTTGCGGCATCTCAACAACGCTGAACGAAGCAATGGCCAGGGACTACGACGCCGGCTACAAGCTGTTGTTCGCCATGCCGGAAATGATGCGCGACCTCTTGCGCGAATTCATTCGCAGCGACTGGCTTCGCGCGCTGGACTACTCGACGCTGGAACGGGTTTCCGGCAACTACGTCGCCGACAACATGCGGCAGCGTGCCAGCGACATGGTGTGGCGTGTCGATGCCGGCGATCCATGGGGCCACCTGTACGTGCTGCTCGAATTCCAGAGCACCATCGATCGCTACATGGCGCCGCGCATGGCGACCTATACGGCTTTGCTGCACCAGGAGCTTGTTCGCGCGGGCCAGGTGTTGCCGGATCGCAGGGTGCCCGCGGCGCTGTCGATCGTCCTGTATAACGGCGATACGCCATGGAGCGCATGTACGAACATCCGCGATGTCGTTGTGTCGCTGCCCAATGGCTTGGCAGCGTGTCAATTGCACCAGCAACATACGTTGCTGGACATCAACCGATTGAGCGAAGCGCAGTTGCCCGATGACAATCTAGCGTCGCTGCTGTTTCGCATTGAGCGGGCAGCCGATTACGATACTGTCGTGTCGCTGATGATCGAATGCAGGACGCGCTTGCGGCATGAGCCGAAACTCAAGCTGGCGTTCGCCAATACCTTCGCGGCACTGCCGTGCGGCCAACGGGGCAGCGTCCTGACACCCGATCAGGTGTTTCAATTGATGGAGGTCGACATGCAAGTGGTAGGTGCCAATCTTCAACGTTTCACCCACAAGCTCCGCGAGGAGGCTCGGCAGGAAGGGGAGGCCCGCATGCTGCAAAAGCAGTTGGCCGAGCGCTTCGGCTCGCTGCACGCGTCCGTCGTGCAGCGGATCGAGATCGCGACCCCTGAAGAACTCGAGCGCTGGGGCATTCAGCTTCTGCGCGCGGAAGTGATCGAGGACGTTTTCCGGGCCTGACGCGACGCTCGCCAAGGACCAGCTCGACAACAAGGCGGACCCACCGGTCCGCCTTTCTCGTTTCAGCTTGCGTCTTGCTGCCGCGACGGCACCACGTCAGAAGCTGAACGTCGCGCTGGCCCGCACCGTACGCGGCGCGCCTTGGGTCAGGATGAAGCCGTAGCTGGGCAGCCAGTATTTCTCGTTGGTCAGGTTGTCGACCACCAGCCGGAACACCGCGGGCGTCTTGCCCAGCTTGGTCGAATAGCGGATGCCCGCATCGAAGGTGTGGTACGCCGGCACCCAGTTGCTGTTGTTCGCCTCCAGCGCCATCTTGGACACGTACTGTCCACCGGCGCTCAGCACCAGACCCGGCACGGGCGGCACCGCGTACTCGACATACGCGGTCGCCTTGAAGGTCGGCGCGCTGTAGGCGCGCTTGCCCAGCACGTCGGGCGAGGCCTCGACATTCTCCGAATCGAGCATCGTGACGCCGCCCATCAGCGTCCAGTCGCGCGCGAGCTTGCCGCGCGCCGACAGTTCGATGCCGCGATAGCGGGTCTCGCCATCCTGCGTGTAGACGTTGTCGTTGCGCAGGTAGTTCAGGCCGCGCTGGATCTGGAACAACGCCGCATGGATGGTCCAGTCCTCGAGTTCGGCCTTGGCGCCGATCTCGTACTGGCGGCTCTTGAGCGGGCCGAACACCTCGCCCGCGTTGCGCGCGGTCAGCGGCGCGGAGCCACCGGCTTCCAGCGATTCGACATAGCTGCCGTACAGCGTCAGCGGCTGCACCGGCTTGTACATCAGCGCGACGGTCGGCGTCAGCGGCGACTTCCTGTACGTGCTCGAGATCGCGCCCTCCGGCGTGTAGCCGGTCTGGTCGTAGCGGGTGTAGCGCAGGCCGGCCAGCACCGACCACTGCTCGTTGAACTTGATCGTGTCGCTGAAGAAGACCGACTTCTGCTCGATCTTCGACGCGCGGTACAACACGTCCGACGACGGTACGCGCGACAGCGGCAGGCCGGTCGGCACGAATTGGCCCGGATCGTACAGATTGCCGTAGCCGATGATGCCGCCGCCGGCAAAACTGCCCCAGTTCTGCACCAGGCTCTGCCACGACAGGCCGGCGGCGATATCGTGCTCGATGCTGCCGGTGCGGACCTTGCCGGTCGCAAGCGTCTGCGCGTGCTGATAGTGGTAGCGCGAATACGAGCTGTACTGGTTCTCGGCGTAGTTGCCGGCGTTGTCCAGCAGCAGGATCGCGCTGTCGGCGTTGCCGCGGTTCTGCTGCGTGAAGCGGTACGAGGTGCGCAGGTTCCAGTCGTCGGCGAAGCCCCAGTTCAGCTCCGTGCCGATGCTCTTGATCTCGGTCTCGTAGTACGTGCCCTTGCTCGCCACGCGCTGGCTGCCGTCGAGCGTGCGGGGCGTGTTGACGAACTCGGTCACCGGCGCGCCGAAGTCCTGGCCGGGGATGATGCCGTAGTACGCGCCCTTGACGTTGCGCTGCTGGTACAGGCCGTCGAGCGACCAGCGCAGGTTGCGGGTCAGCCTGGCGTCCAGCGCCACCGACGCGGAGTCGCGCTTGATATGGCCGCCGTCGACGAAGGTGTCGCCTTCCTCGTGCACAAAGCCGACGCGCGCGCCGAACATGTCGTTGGCGCCGAAGCGGCCGCCGACGTCGATCGACTCGCGCAGCACGCCGTCGGAGACATAGCCGAGCGTCGCGTTGCCGGCGAACTTCGAGGTGGGACGCTTGGTGACGAAGTTGGCGATGCCGCCCGGCGCGCCGAAGCCGTACATGAAGCCCCCCAAGCCCTTGAGCAGCTCGACGCGTTCGAAGTGTTCGAGCGGCACGTCGCTGCCCCAGTTCGGGATCGCGAGGCCGTCGATCTTGTAGCCCTCGAGCAGATCGAGATGCAGGCCGCGGATCGTCAAACCCGCCGACTCGCCGATATAGCCGTCGCCGATCGGCGCAACCGACGGATCGCCGCGGAACACGTCGCCCAGCGTGATCGCCTGGCGGTTCTCGATCAGCTCCTGCGGCACCACCGAGACCGAGAACGGCGTGTCCTGCAGCGGCTTGTCGCCGAGGGCGCCGGTACTGGCGTCGCGGGCGCGATAGGCGGGCTCGCTGCCGGCGGTGACGTGGACGGTCGGCAGTTCGGCCTGCGCGGTGGCGGTGGGTGCGGCGGCGGGTGTGGCGGCGGGTGTGGCGGCGGGTGCGGCCGGAGCGGAGGCGGTGGGCGTGGCGTTCTGCGCGAGCGCCGGCGTGACGCCGCCGACGGCGACGATCAGGGCCAGCTGGCGCGCCAGCGGTGTCAGCGCGGGGCGGCCGCGGCGAGGGTTGGGCATGGCTCGATTTCCTCTTCGGTGTTATGCGAACGTGTTGTGCGAACTTGTTGTGCGAACTCGTTATGCGAACGCGCACGGCTCCGCGGACGCCGCGGAGAACCGCATGCGCCTCGGAGCAGTGCAAATCGGGTGGGGGTGTGTCTTGTGGGGCCGGGACGCTGCGGAATGGCGACGATCAGCCCTGGCGCGCCCGGTTGGGCGCGAAGGGAATTACGGCGTGTCGACCACGGGCGGCGCCGACGGCCCGGGATCGCCGCGGCTCGGGCGCGGCGCCCATACCGAGTCCGCCGGGCCGGTGCGGGCGCGGCGCTGCGTGGCGCGCGCCAGCGCGACGAAGCCCACCGCGAACACCAGCGCGCCGATGTCGAAGCCCGCCACGGCCCATTCGCCGTGCTGCACGCTGCGCAGCAGATGGTCGCCGGTCAGGATCGCGTTGGCCACCGGCACCACCAGATAGGCAAGCGCCGCCGCGTACAGCAGCTCGATTGCCGCGCGCACCGGCGGGCGCAGCAGTGCCCACGCCAGCGCGGCGAAGAACACCGGGAAGTAGACGAACGACGACGGGCGCTCGGGCCACAGCAGCGCGCCGGTGAAGGCCACCGCCACGCCGACGCAGCAGCCGATGCAGACGCCGACGGTCGCCTGCGCCAGCAGCCGGTGCACGCGCGGCTGCTCGGCCTGGCGCGCCTTGCGCCGCGACTCGATCCACAGCAGATTGCCCGAGTAGAACAGGAAGGCCCCGGCCAGCCCGGCGATCAGATAGACCAGCCGCAGGGCCAGGTCGCCGTAGGTGCCGAAATGCAGCGCGAACAGCGCGCTGTACAGGCCGTGGTTCGCGTCGCGGCCGCTGGCGGTCTGGTTGGCGATCACGCGGCCGCTGTCGGGCTGGCCCGCGGCGGCGTGGATGCCGACCGAGCCGAAGTTGCCGAGCGCGCGCTCGCTGTCGCCGCGCACCTCGATCAGCGCATTGGCGTCGCCGACGCGCTGGTAGCGCACCGAATTGGGCTTGAAGCCCTCGCCGGCGGTGCGCTGCGCGATCTCGATCAGTTCGCGTGCCGGCATCAGCGGGGCCGGCTTGCCGGCCGCCTGCACCTCGGGCACCGACGACATCGCGGTCGGCAGCGCCGACATCAGCTTGCCGTCGAAGGTCAGCACGTTGAAGGCCATCGCCAGCGTCATCGACACGCAGAACAGCGCGCCTGTGATCGCGATGACCAAGTGGAAGGGCAGGCTGAACAGGCCGATCACGTTGTGCGCGTCCATCCAGAAGCGCTTCAGGTTGCGGCCCGGGCGCACGGCGAACAGGTCCTTCTTCAGCCGCGGCAGGTGCAGCAGCACGCCGGAAACGAGCGCCAGCCCGTATAGCACCGACACCACGCCCATGAAATGCATGCCGACCTGCATCGGCAGGCCCAGCGTGTAGTGCAGCGCGTTCAGGAAGTTCGACAGCTCGCCGCGGACGCCGTCCAGCGAGGTGTCCTGTGGCGAGGTGCGTCCGGCGCCGAGCTTTTCCTCGTTGGTGGTCTGCCACTCGCCCTTGGCGTCCATCCAGTAGGCGGTGGTGTGCGGCTCGCCTTCGGTCGGCAGGCCGATATAGACGCTGGCCGCCGCCTCGGGATGGGCCTTGACCAGCGTGGCGACGAAGCGGTCCAGGTCCTCGGGCGAGGACTTGGCGGCGGCGTGGGTCTCGCCGCGGATACGCGCCGGCGACTGCCACTCGTGCAGCTCGTGGTGGAACACGGTGATCGCGCCGGCGAAGAACGCGATGAACAGGGCCCAGCCGGCCATCAGGCCGACCCAGGTATGCAGCGTCTGATAAACGCGCAGCGTTGCAGCCTTCATGGGGGACTCCTTACGCGGCCGCGCCGGGCACGGCCATCAGCCGCCATCCCCACAACGCACCGAAACAGATCAGGTTGGCCGCGCCCAGCCAGAGCCAGGCGGCGCGGCTGCTGGAAAACAGCAGGCTGGTGCTGATGATCGCGACCCATAGCGGCAGGCTGGCGGTCACCGCGCCGATGATGCCGCTCTGCCAGCCGCCCGGCAGCCACAGGATGGCCAGCGTGCAGACCGCCAGCGACAGCGGAAAGCCGAGCAGCGTGCCGGCCAGCCATTTGGTGCCGATGCCGCCGTTCATGCCGCCTCCTCGCCGCCGCGGCGCTTGTGCAGATAACAGCCGAGAAAGGGCCACAGCGACAGGCCGGTGCCGAGCGTGGCCAGCGTCGCGGCGATGGAGGAGGGCCAGCTGTGCTCGGCCGACCAGCCGACCGCACCGGCCGAGGTCAGCACGACGCCGAGCCAAACCATCATCCGGCGTTGGGAAGGCTGGCGCAGCAGCACCTGGTTGGGACCGGCCAGATACAGGCAGGCAGCGCCCGCCAGGCCGAGTAGAGCGGCAAAGAGTTGCATCGCCAATATTTTGTTACCGAATTCAAAACACAAATGGTAATGATTCGTATTTGACGATGCAAGTTATTGATATTGTTTGCAATGTATTGATAGTCGGGTGAGAGGGGCGGCTTGCCCTCTCCCCCAGCCCCTCTCCCGCAAGCGGGAGAGGGGAGCCGGTTGGCGCAGGCGGGGAGTGTTACGGACACGAGATCGGTTCGCCGACACCAACGGCGTTCTCCCTCTCCCGCTTGCGGGAGAGGGTTGGGGAGAGGGCAATGCGGCCTGGGAGAACTACAGACGCCAGGCTGGCCGGCAGCGAAGCCCGCCGAGAAGCGTCAACCCGCGAACAGATTCAACAACCCATCGAGTCCGACATGGTTGAACGCCACGCTGGCCTGCGCGCGTACCACCGGCTTGGCGCGGAAGGCGACCGACAGGCCGGCGATCGCCATCATCTTCAGGTCGTTGGAGCCGTCGCCCATCACGATGGCCTGGCGCGGGTCGGCGCCGATCGCTTCGCAGGTCTCGCGCACGGTGCGGGCCTTGACCTCGGCATTGACGATCTCGCCTTCGACGCGGCCGGTCAGCTTGCCGTCGACGATCTCGAGCGTATTGGCGCGGGTGAAGTCCAGGCCCAGCCGGGCCTTGAGCTTCTCGGTGAAGTGCACGAAGCCGCCCGATACCAGCAGCGTCCGCAGGCCCGCGGCGCGCGCGGCCTGCAGCATCCGCTCCGCGCCCGGCGACAGCCGCAGCCGTTCCTCGTAGACGCGGTCCAGCACGCTGGCGTCGAGACCCTTCAGCAGCGCGACGCGGCGCCGCAGGCTTTCGTTGAAGTCGGTGATCTCGCCGCGCATCGCGGCCTCGGTGATCGCCGAGACCTCGGCCTTCAGCCCGCAGAAATCGGCGATCTCGTCGATACACTCGATCGTGATCAGCGTCGAATCCATGTCCATCGCCACCAGCCGGAAGTCGGACAGCTTCCGGTGCGTCGGCAGCACCGCCCAGTCGAGCCGGCGCGGCTCGCAAAACGCCTCCAGCGCATCGCGCAGCCGGTCGTCGAGCGGCGCGCAGGCCTCGGCGGTGGCGACGGTGTCGCCGCGCAGGCTCAGGCCGGGCGCGTCGGCAAGCGAACGCAGCGCGTCGATATCCTGAGGGGCGATGGGTTGGAGGCTTTGGACGATCAGGGGCATGGGAAATCAAGTCTTGCGTCGTCCCCGCGAAGGCGGGGACCCAGCGGCTTGTTGAACCGGCAGCGGCCAGGAGGCCGCTGGGCCCCCGCGTGCGCGGGGGGCGACAGGAACGCGCGGGGCCGACGGTGCCGGGGCAGGGGCGGCGGTGAAAGGACGCTATTGTAATCGTCCCGCGCCTGTCCCTGCGCCATGCCGATCAGCGCTGCGCCATGGTCATGTAGTCGACCGTCAGGTTCGACAGCGCCCGCACGCCATGGATCAGCGCCGGCTCATCGACGTAGAACTCCGGCGAGTGGTTCGACGGCGCCTTGGTGACATCGGTGCCCTTCGGCGTCACGCCGAGATTGAAGAACAGGCCCGGCACCTTTTCCTGGTAGAACGAGAAGTCCTCCGACGCGGTGGCCTTGGGCGCCAGCATCCAGTTGCCGTCGCCGGCCACGCGCTTGAGCGTCGGCGCCATCTTCTCGGTCAGCGCGGGCTGGTTGACGGTCGCGTTGTACAGCTCGACCACGCGGAAGGTCGCCTCGGCGCCGGAACTGGCCGCGATCGACTCGGTGGTGCGCTTCATCCGCGCATGGATGTCCTTCTTCATGCCTTCGTCGTAGGTCCGGATCGTGCCCATCATCTCGACCTTCTCGGGCACGATGTTCATCCGGTTGCCGCCGTGGATCGTGCCGACCGTGATCACCGACGGCTCCAGCATCGCATTGACCTGCCGGCTCTGGATGGTCTGCAGACCGAGCACGATCTGCGACGACACCACGATCGGGTCGATGCCACCCCACGGGCGCGCGCCATGGGTCTGGCGGCCCTTGACGTCGATCCAGAACTGGTCGGCCGCGGCCATCGCCGGACCGCTGCGCCAGGCCAGCTTGCCCGACTCGATGCCGCTGCTGACATGCAGGCCGAAGATCGCATCGACCTTCGGGTTCTCCAGCACGCCCTCGGCCACCATCTGCTTGGCGCCCCAGATATTGGTGCCGTCCGGCTCGATATCGGCCGGGCTTTCCTCGGCCGGCTGGAAGATGAACTTGACGGTGCCGGGCAGCTGGTCCTTCATGCCGGCCAGCACCTCGGCGGTCGCCATCAGGATCGCGACGTGGGTGTCGTGGCCGCAGGCGTGCATCACGTCGACCTCCTTGCCGAGGTACTTGCCCTTGGCCTTCGAGGCGAACGGCACGTCGACGCGCTCCTTGACCGGCAGCGCGTCCATGTCGGCGCGCAGCGCCACCACCGGTCCCGGCTTGCCGCCCTTGAGCAGGCCCACCACGCCGGTCTTGGCGACGCCGGTCTTGACGTCCATGCCGAGCTTGCGCAGATGGTCGGCGACCAGCTTCGCGGTGCGCGTCTCGTAGTTGCCGAGCTCCGGATGCTGGTGGATGTCGCGCCGCCAGGCGATCAGCCGCGCCTCGGCGGCCTTGGCGCGCGTCTCGATCTGCGCGTGCAGCGCAGGGTCGCCGGTGCTTGTCGCGCTTGCCGTGTTTGAAGACGGGGCCGGCGATGCGGTCTGCGCCATTGACGGCGAAAGCAGGGCCGAGCCGCACAGCAGGCCGGTGGCCGCTGCCAGCGCCGAGAGGGCGGCTGGCAGCGTCAGCAAGCGTTGGGTGCGGGCGGGAGCGGGGGAGCGGCGTGCTGCCATGTCGAGTTCTCCTTTGGTGTCGTTGTGGTTGGTGTTGCGGTGCATGCTGCAACGGGGCCTCTGCGTGCCCCTTGTCGATCCGGCCGGACCATGCGCGGCCCGGCCGTTCAGGCCATCGGTGAGGAAGCGCGATGCGCTTCCGGGGACTGGTGTCTTCGGTGTCCTGGCGTTGGACGGGAGCCGTCAGGCCGCGAGGCGAAGGCTGTCGACGACCTTGTGCAGGAAGGCCTCGCATTGCGCGAGCTGCTCCAGCGCGACGAACTCGTCGGCCTTGTGGGCCTGCTGGATGTCGCCGGGGCCGCAGACCACGGCCGGGATGCCGGCGCGCTGGAACAGGCCGCCCTCGGTGGCGTAGGCCACCTTGCTGATCGCGTTGTCGCCGGTCAGCGCGCGCACCAACTGCGTGATCGCATCGCGCTCGGCGGCGTCGAGCGCCGGTGCCGCGGCGATCCGCGTGATGCTCAGGTCCGCGTCGGCATGCTCGGCGCGCATGCGCGGCAGCAGCACATCGTTGGCATAGGCCTCGATGCGCGCGCGGATCGCTTCCGGATCGACGCCCGGCAGGTTGCGGTACTCGAACACGAACTCGCACAGCGCGGGAATCGTGTTCAGCGCGATGCCGCCCTGGATCGTGCCGGTCGACGCGGTGGTGAAGGGCACGTCGAACGCATCGTCGTAGGGCCCCTTGGCGCGGAACTCGTCGGCGAGGTCGCGGATGAAGCAGATCAGCCGCGCCGCGTATTCGATCGCATTGACGCCGCGCGGGGTCAGCGAGGAATGCGCGGCCTGGCCCTTGACGCAGCAGCGATAGGCGTTGATGCCCTTGTGCGCGACGATCACGCGCATGCTGGTCGGCTCGCCGACGATGCAGCCCGCGGGCTGGATGCCGCGCTCGCGCAGGTCGTCGATCAGATAGGGGGCGCCCATGCAGCCGACTTCCTCGTCGAACGACAGCGCGTAGTGCACCGGTTCGCGCAGCCGCGCCTGCAGCAGCGTGGGCAGCAGCGCCAGGCTGGTGCCGATGAAGCCCTTCATGTCGCAGGCGCCGCGGCCGTACAGCCGGCCGTCGCGCAGCGCGGGCCGGAACGGATCGGTGCTCCAGTCCTGGCCGTCCACCGGTACCACGTCGGTATGCCCGGACAGCACGATGCCGCGCTGCTCGCTGCCGTCGGCGGCGGGCACGATGACATGCAGATTGGCCTTGTTGCGCTGCGGGTTGTAGCTCAGGTGGGGCTTCAGGCCTTGCGCGACGAAGTGGTCGCGCACCGTTTCGATCAGGCCGAGATTGGACTCGCGGCTGGTGGTGTCGAACTCGATCAGCCGGCGGGTCCAGTCGAGGGCGGAGTGTTCGGGGGCATCGGCGAGGGCGTCGGCGGGGGCAGGGGTATGGGCAGGCATGCGGCAGGATCACGCTGTTGGATGTCCGATCCTACACCCGGATATGTGGTGGGGTCCACTTTGCCCAGTGGGCGGCCCTCTCCCCAACCCTCTCCCGCAAGCGGGAGAGGGGGCCGAACGCGAGCGCTTCAGCTGCGGCCTTCGCTGCAGAACTCCTGCGCCCGATTGCAGGCAGGACGCTTCCCTCTCCCGCCTTACGGGAGAGGGTGGGGGACAGGGCAACCGCCGCCCGTCATCCCACAGCCCATCATCCGCTCAAGCCAGCTGCCGCAGCGTCTGCTTGATCGTCTGCGCGCGCACCGCCACGTCCGGCATCTTCGCCTCGATGCGCAGCTTGTCCTGGCCGGCCAGCTTGATATGCCGGTTCTTCTGCACCAGGTCGATGATGCGGATCGCGTCGATCGGCGGGTTGGGCACGAACTGCACGCTGATCGAGGCCTCGCCGGCGTCGATCTTGCGCACGCCCAGCGGCACCGCGGCGATGCGCAGCCGGTGCGTCTCGATCAGCGCCTGCGCCTGCGCCGGTGGGCGGCCGAAGCGGTCGACCAGTTCCTCGTGGATGTCGTCGACCTGCTCGGGCCGCTCGCAGTTGGCCAGCCGTTTGTACAGCGACAGCCGCTCGTGCACGTCGGTGCAGTAGTCGTTCGGCAGCAGCGCCGGCGTGCCCAGGTTGATCTCGGTGGTGGCCGCCAGCGGCGCCATCAGGTCCGGCTCCTTGCCGGCCTTCAGCGCCTTGACCGCGGCGTTCAGCATGTCGGTGTACAGCTGGAAGCCGATCTCGTGGATCTCGCCCGACTGCTTGTCGCCCAGCACCTCGCCGGCGCCGCGGATCTCGAGGTCGTGCATCGCCAGGTAGAAGCCCGAGCCCAGTTCCTCCATCTGCTGGATCGCCTCGAGCCGCCGCTGTGCCTGCTTGGTCAAGCCTTCCGGATCGTGCACCAGCAGATAGGCATAGGCCTGGTGATGCGAGCGGCCGACGCGGCCGCGCAGCTGGTGCAGCTGCGCCAGGCCGAACTTGTCGGCGCGGTGGATCAGGATCGTGTTGGCGGACGGCACGTCGATGCCGGTCTCGATGATCGTCGTGCACAGCAGGATATTGGCGCGCCGCGCGACGAAATCGCGCATCACACGCTCGAGCTCGCGCTCGTGCATCTGTCCGTGCGCGACCGCGATGCGGGCCTCTGGCACCAGCTCGGCCAGCCGCGCGCGCTTGTTCTCGATGGTCTCGACCTCGTTGTGCAGGAAGTAGACCTGGCCGCCACGCTTGAGCTCGCGCAGGATCGCCTCGCGCAGCACGCCGTCTTCCTCGCGCCGCACGAACGTCTTGATCGCCAGCCGCTTCTGCGGCGCGGTGGCGATCACCGAGAAGTCGCGCAGTCCTTCGAGCGCCATGCCGAGCGTGCGCGGGATCGGCGTCGCGGTCAGCGTCAGCACGTCGACCTCGGCGCGCAGGGTCTTCAACGCCTCCTTCTGTCGCACGCCGAAGCGATGCTCCTCGTCGATGATGACCAGGCCCAGCCGCTGGAAGCGCACGTCGTCGGACAGCAGCTTGTGCGTGCCGATCACGATGTCGACGGTGCCGTCGTTGATCTGCTTGATCGCGGCCTCGACCTCCTTCTTCGTCTTGAAGCGCGACAGCTCGACGATGCGCACCGGCCAGTCGGCGAAGCGGTCCGACAGCGTCTGGAAATGCTGCTCGGCCAGCAGCGTGGTCGGCGCCAGCATCGCGACCTGCTTGCCGCCCATCACCGCGACGAAGGCCGCGCGCAGCGCCACCTCGGTCTTGCCGAAGCCGACGTCGCCGCAGACCAGCCGGTCCATCGGCTTGCCCGAGGTCATGTCGGCGATCACCGCCGCGATCGCCGCGGCCTGGTCCGGCGTCTCCTCGAAGCCGAAGCTCTCGGCGAAGGTCTCGTAGTCCTTCGGCGACAGCGCGAACGCATGGCCTTCGCGCAGCGCGCGGCGCGCGTACAGGTTCAGCAGCTCGGCGGCGGTATCGCGGATCTGCTGCGCGGCGCGGCGCTTGGCGCGTTCCCACTGGCCCGAACCGAGCGAATGCAGCGGCGCGGTCTCCGGGTCGGCGCCCGAATAGCGCGAGATCACATGCAGCTGGTGGACCGGCACATACAACTTGCTGCCCTTGTCGTAGTCCAGATGCAGGAATTCCTCATCGCCCTGGCCCATGTCGAGCGTGACCAGGCCCTGGTAGCGGCCGATGCCGTGCTCGCTGTGTACGACCGGATCGCCGATCTTCAGCTCGGCCAGGTCGCGCACCATCGCGTCGACGCTGCTGGCCTGCTCCTGCTTGCGGCGGCCGGCGCGGCGCGCGGTATTCGCATAGAGCTCGGCCTCGGTGACGAAGGCGAGATCGGGATGGCCGTCGGCACCGGGCAGCACGAAGCCGCTCTGCAGCGGTGCCACCGCGATCGCGAACGTCGCGTCGCTGGCGAGGAAGGCCGCGCAGTCCTCGACCGGGTGCGGACGCAGGCCGCTGTCGGCGAACAGCTGCAGCAGCGTCTCGCGGCGGCCCGCCGAGTCGGCGCACATCAGCACGCGTGCCTGCTTGCGCAGCAGCAGCGCCTCCAGGTTGACCAGCGGGTCCTCGGCGCGGCGATTGACCGAGACGTCGGGCAGCGCGGCCGACAGCGGCGCTGCATCGGCGCCGGCCGGGCCCTGCTGCAGCACCAGCCGCGCCAGCGGCTTGGCGGCGGTAAAGAACTGCTCTTCGTTCAGGAACAGCTGCGCGGGCGGCAGCAGCGGCCGTTCGCGGTCGTGCCGCATGAAGTCGTAGCGCTGCTGCGTATCGGTCCAGAAGCGGCGGATCGCGTCGTCGATCGCGCCGACATAGGCCAGCTGCGTGCCGGCCGGCAGGTAGTCGAACAGCGTCGCGGCCGACTCGAAGAACAGCGGCAGGTAGTACTCGATCCCGGCCGACGGCACGCCGTTGCCGATGTCCTTGTAGATTGGCGACTTGCTCGGGTCGCCCTCGAACACCTCGCGCCAGCGGCCGCGGAACGCGGTGCGCGCGGCCTCGTCCAGCGGAAACTCGCGGCCGGGCAGCAGGCGCACCTCCTTGACCGGATACAGGCTGCGCTGCGTGTCCGGATCGAACGCGCGGATCGTCTCGATCTCGTCGCCGAACAGGTCGATCCGGTAGGGCAGCGCCGAGCCCATCGGGAACAGGTCGATCAGGCCGCCGCGCACGCTGTATTCGCCGGGCCGCATCACCGCGCTGACGTGTTCGTAGCCGGCCAGCGTGAACTGCGCCTTCAGCGCGGCCTCGTCGAGGCGTTCGCCCTGCTTGAAGAAGAACGTGTAGGCGGCCAGGAAGGCCGGCGGCGCGAGCCGGTACAGCGCGGTCTGCGCGGGCACCAGCATCACGTCGCACTGGCCCGTCTGGATATCGTGCAGCGTCGCGAGGCGTTCGGACACCAGGTCCTGGTGCGGCGAGAAACTGTCGTAAGGCAGCGTCTCCCAGTCGGGCAGCACGCGCACGCGCAGCTCCGGCGCGAACCACGGGATCTCGTCGGCCAGCCGCTGCGCGTCGACCGCGTTGGCGCAGATCACCGCCAGCATCGGCATCTGCCCCTTGTCGTGATGCGCGCGGGCATAGGCGGCCAGCGCCAGCGCATCGGCCGAGCCGTGCAGGCCGGCGATCTGGTGGCGCTGGCCCGCCTTGATCAGCGGTAGCTGAGTGGAAACGGGAAGCGCGGAAAGCGAGTTGGCGTCGGACATAAAAGCGGTTCGGATCAAACGACGACGCCCCGCCGGCAGCGCGGGCGGGGGTGTCGAGAAGAGGGTCGTATTATAGAATGCGCAGCGCCCGGCCATCGGGTGCCGCTTTGATGCGGCCTTCGGTGGCGCAGTCGGTGCCGCAGTCGGTGGCCCAATTGGTGCCGCCCCATTCCGTTATCCGCGTTATCCGCCTTGTTCCGCCAGTCCGCCGCATGTCCGAACGACGATTTGCCCTGATTCCCTGTGCCGGCAGCGGCAGCCGTGCGGGCGCGGGCCTGCCCAAGCAATATCGCGAGCTGGCCGGCCATCCGATGATCTGGTACGCGCTCGCCGCGTTCTCGGCGTGCGAGTCGATCAGCGCCACCGCGCTGGTGCTGGCGCCCGACGACCTGCCGCTGGAGGCGCGCTTCGGCTCGGCGGCCTTTGCCGGATTGCGCTTCGATACGGCCTTCGTCGGCGGCCAGTCGCGCCATGAATCGGTGCTGAACGGGCTGCGACATCTGGTCCAGCTGGGCGCCGAGGATCAGGACTGGGTGCTGGTCCACGACGCCGCCCGCCCCGGCCTGACGCCGCTGATGATCGATACGCTGATCCGCGCGGTCGAAGGGGACGATGGCGATGGGCCCGACGCGGCGATCGGCGGCATCCTGGCGGTGCCGGTACCCGACACGCTCAAGCGTGCCGAGGCGGAACCGCTGCATCCCTCGCAGCCGTCCCGCATCGGCGGCACGGTGCCGCGCGAAGGGTTGTGGCAGGCGCAGACCCCGCAGATGTTCCGCGTCGGCGTTCTGCGCCAGGCGCTGGAAGACGCGCTTGTCAGCGGCGCGGTCGTGACCGACGAGGCTAGCGCGATCGAGCGGCTCGGCCTGAAGCCACGGCTGGTCAACGGCTCGCTGCGCAATTTCAAGGTGACCTATCCCGAGGACTTCGGGCTGGCCGAAGTCCTGCTCGGCGGCCCGTCCGCCGCCGCTTCTTCTGGTTATTCTGGAGACCGATCGCGATGATGCCCTTCGATATCCGCGTGGGACAAGGCTACGACGTGCACGCGCTGGTGCCGGGCCGCAAGCTGGTGCTCGGCGGCGTGGAGATTCCTCACGACCGCGGCCTGCTCGGCCATTCCGATGCCGATGCCTTGCTGCATGCGATCACCGACGCCTTGTTCGGTGCCGCGGGCCTGGGCGATATCGGCAGGCATTTCCCCGATACCGATCCCACCTTTGCCGGCGCCGACAGCCGCGCGCTGCTGCGCGAGGCGGTGCGACGAGTGCGCGAGGCCGGCTATGAGGTCGGCAATGTCGATGCGACGGTGATCGCCCAGGCGCCGAAGCTGGCGCCGCATATTGGCGCGATGGTGGCCAATCTGGCCGAGGATCTGGGCATCGCGGCCGGCCGCTGCAACGTCAAGGCCAAGACCAACGAGAAGCTGGGCTTCGAAGGGCGCCAGGAGGGGATTGTCGCGCAGGCGGTGGTGCTGCTGTGGCGCGGCGCGATCGTCGCGCCGCAGGACTGAGCGCCGGCGCGTCGAGAGCGCGTCGAGAGCGCGTCGAGAGCGCGGCGAGAGCGCGGCGAGAGCGCGGCGTCGTGGTTTCGGCGCGATGCGTGCCGCTACAGGCCCGGCTGCGGCGCGTCGGCTTCCTTCGGCTCGATCGCGTAGACGTAGTCGACCAACCGTTCCAGCGGCCCCGAACGCGCCCCGGCCTCGGTCCGCTTGACGAAGCCCATCTGCTGGCACAGGCGGTTGGCGGCACCCATTTCCGGCATCGTGCGCACCACCAGCGCCTGCGCGCCGATATCGCGCGCACGCTCGATGCAGATCTGCATCAGCGTCCGCCCGAGCCCCAGCCCGCGTGCCTGCGGGCTGACTGACAGCAGTCGCGCCTCGGGCAGGGCCAGTGTCACCGTGCTGCCGTCCAGCGCCTGCAGCGTCGCGCCCGGATGGCAGAACAGCACCGCGCCGCTGATGCCGTGATCGGCCTCGGCGACCCACCATTCCATGTCGGACGTTTTGGTCGCGAGCACCGAACGCATGCCCTGCTGGAACGACGCGCGGCAGTCTTCCATGATCTCGAGCTCGTACTGCGCATACGCTTCCTGCGTGACCGCGGCGATCTGGCCCCAGTCCGAAGCGGTGGCGAGGCGATAGTGGAAATGCGGCGAGGAGGGCGAGGGCAGTTGGCTCATGGACGGTCCGCGAAGCAGAATCTGCCTCGATTGTAGGCCGGACCGTGCACAAATGCAGTCGGAGAAATGCGGACGCGCGGTGGCGTCGGCGCGCCGGAAATGACGATGGCCGCGCGGGGCGGCCATCGATCATCCGGGATGCCCGCGTGCGCGGGACCCGGTCAGGACTCGCGGTCCGACCTTACTCGGCTGCGATCACGTTCGCCGCGGCGGTGATCACGGCCGCGATCCGGCCGACATCGCGCAACTGCTGCGAGGTCATGCCTTGCTCGTTCTTCAGCAGCTCGTAGTGCGAGCGGATGCAGAAATGGCACTTGCCGACGATCGACGCGGCCAGCGCGTACATCTCGAAGCGGCGCTTGTCGACGCCGCCGTGGGTCGCATACGCGTTCATGCGCAGGCCCGCGGGCTGGCTGGCCAGATCGGGATCGGCCGCCATCTCGACATACGGATACCAGACATTGTTCATGCCCATCAGCGCGGCCGCGGTCAGCGCGCCGTTCAGCTCTTCGGGCGACAGCACGCCGGCGTTGCGGATCGCGTCGACGATGATCTTGCTCTTGGCGGCGAAGGCGGCGGCCAGCGCCACGCCCACGGCATCGTTGCCCTCCAGCGAGGAGCGTGCGATGGTGCCGTCCAGGTTCAGGCGAATGTCCTTCGCATAGTCGGGAATGAGATTCTTGATCGTATTAAGGAATTCCATCAAATTCTCCTATCGCTTTGGGCGGAAAAAACCCGCGTCAGCGGGTTTCGGTGCGCACTGGGGCGCGGTTGCCGGCGGCGGGGCCGCCGGCAACATCGACGTCGCGCGAATTACAGCGTCGCGCCGCCGACCGCGCGGTTGCACGGGCACAGCTCGTCGGTCTGCAGGCCGTCCAGAATGCGCAGCACTTCTTCCGGGTTACGGCCGACGTTCAGGTTGTTGACCGACACGTGCTGGATCGTGTTGTCCGGGTCGACGATGAAGGTGGCGCGCAGCGCAACGCCGGCTTCCTTCTCGCGCACGCCCAGCTGGTCGACCAGCGAGCCGGTGGTATCGGCGAACTGCCACGAGTTCAGCTTGTTCAGGTCCTTGTGTTCACGGCGCCATGCCAGCTTGACGAACTCGTTGTCGGTCGAGCCGCCCAGCACGACAGCGTCGCGATCGGCGAAGTCCTGGTTCAGCTTGGCGAAGGCCACGATCTCGGTCGGGCACACGAAGGTGAAGTCCTTCGGGTAGAAGTAGATGATTTTCCACTTGCCTTCGAACGACTTCTCGGTGATGTCTTCAAAGGCCGACTGGCCGTTTTCTTCGTGGGCGTTGAAACCCGGCTTGACACCGACGACGTGGAACGGTTCGAGCTTGTCACCAACGGTCTTCATGGACTTCTCCTGGATACGGTTGAACAGACGCCAGCGCGGCATGACAAACGACCATCGTCGAAGACGACTTCCTCGGGTCCTTGCGCATGCCGCGCAACGAATGGGAAGTATGCAGCATCCTGCTCGGCACGGCTAATTGAAAATCTCAAAGAGCCCGATAGGCGAGGGACCCGCAAGGGACGGCGCGAAGCGGCGCGGTGCGCCGGCTCGCGGCCATCCGGCAACGATACACGATTGCGAAGACGGAACGGCGACGCGGGGCACTTCGGGTGCGTTTCAGGTGCGCTTCCCGCGCGTTTCGGGCGCCTTCCGGACCCGCCTCACGCGCGACGGAAACACGCGCTGACGACCAGCCCGCTGTCCGGCGCCGGACGATTGGTCAGCACCAGGCGGCCGCCATTGCGCTGCATGATGCGGTTGACGATCGACATGCCGAGCCCGGCGCCCTTGGCCTCGCTGCGCGCCGCGTCGAGCCGGTAGAACGGCCGCGTCAGCAGCGGCAGCTGGGCGTCGGGCACGCCGTCGCCGCAATCGGCCACCACCAGCATCGCCTCCTTGTCGTGATTGCGCGTGGTGATGTCGACCTCGGCGATGCCGCTGTCCGGATCCTTGGCATAGCGGCGCGCGTTCTCGACCAGGTTGTCGAGGATGCGCTGCACCTCCATCCGGTTAGCCATCGCCATCACCGGCTCGGGCGCATGCACGCGGATGCGGATGTCATCGTGCGCGGCATAGACGTTGACCGCATCGCGCACCAGCGACGACAGGTCGACCGGCTCGCTGCTCTCCTGCGCGGGCCGCGCATAGTTCAGGAACTGGCCGATGATCGCGTCCATCTGCTCGATGTCGGCGATCATCGCCTCGCGCGTGCTGTCGTCGACCGGGGACATCTCGGTCTCGAGCCGCAGCCGCGTCAGCGGCGTACGCAGGTCGTGCGAGATGCCGGCCAGCATTACCACGCGATCATCGTCCAGCTGGCGCAGGTCGCGCACCATCTGGTTGAAGCTGTGGTTGGCCTGGGCGACCTCGCTGGCGCCGCGCTCGGGCAGCGGCGGCGGATCGCCGCCCGAACCGATCGCACGCGCGGCATCGGCCAGCCGCTTGAGCGGCCGGTTGACCCGCGCGGTGATGAAGGCCGCGCCGAAGATCGACAGCAGCAGGGCGGCCACGGTCCACCACAGCCATTGCAGCCCCGGCACGCGCTCGAAGCGCTCCGGGCTGATGGCGACCCAGTAGTCGTCGCCCTCGATCTCGAAGCTGACCCAGACGCCGGGAATGTCGTTGACCGTGGTCGCGATCACGGTATCGCCGCCGAGCCGGCCGCGGATTTCCTGCTGCACCAGCTGGGTCAGGAAGGGATTCGCGGTGGGCGTGGTGAAGTCGTCGTCGCGCTCGCGCGGATAGACCTTGATGCCTTCGTTCTGCACCAGGTCCAGCAGCAGGAAGCGGCGCCGCGCGGGGTCGGAATAGAGCAGGGCCGCGCGCGTCAGCTTGACCACGCTGACCACCTGCATCGCGATCTGCTGCGCGCGCGGGGCGCGTTCGAACAGCCGGTAGCTCTGGAACCAGATGCCCAGCGAAATGGCCAGCAACAGCGCGATCAGCATGAAGGTCCGCCAGAACAGCGAACCGAAGAAACGCGTGGCCGTGCGGCGGATCACAGTCGCCACGATAACGGCCGGGACTTATTTCACGCCATCGGGAATGAAGACGTAGCCCAGCCCCCAGACGGTCTGGATGAAACGCGGATTGCCGGGATCGGGTTCGATCAGCTTGCGCAGGCGCGAGATCTGCACGTCAAGGCTGCGGTCGAACACTTCGTATTCGCGGCCGCGCGCCATTTCCATCAGCTTCTCGCGCGACAGCGGCTGGCGCGGATGGCGGGCGAACACCTTGAGCACCGAGAACTCGCCGGTGGTCAGCGTGATTTCCTCGTCGTTCTTGGTCAGCGTGCGGGTGGCCAGGTTCAGCACGAAGTCGCCGAAGGCGAAGGTCTCCGGCGTTTCCGACGGGGCGCCGGGCACTTCGGCCGGGCCCTTGCGGCGCAGCACCGCGTGGATGCGCGCGATCAGTTCGCGCGGATTGAACGGCTTGGGCAGATAGTCGTCGGCGCCCATTTCCAGGCCGACGATGCGGTCCACGTCCTCGCCCTTGGCCGTCAGCATGATGATCGGCGTCTGGTCGTTGGCGCCGCGCAGACGGCGGCAGATCGACAGGCCGTCTTCGCCCGGCATCATCAGATCGAGCACGAGCAGGTCGAAACGCTCGCGCAGCCAGAGCTTGTTCATGGCGGTGGCGTTTTCCGCGACCAGCACGGTAAAGCCTTGCTCGCCGAGATAGCGGCGCAGCAGATCGCGGAGACGGGGGTCGTCGTCCACGACGAGAATCTTGTGGCTGGTATTTTCCATGGCGCTAATCTTAGCGAGTCTCGCTAGGGGTCAAAATGGCTTAACAAAAGGTTACATACTTTACCTTGCGGCTCGCCAAGTGCACAGCGGGCAGCGTTTACACTGCGCGCTGCCCGCAAAGGGCAAATCGGTCAGCCTCGATCCGGGAGCCTTGGCGTCGTCCAGCGGTAGCCCGAGCGGCCAAGCCCCAGACCGCCATTATCAATGAAAGCGAAATCCACCCGGTCCGAACCGCGCCGCGCCTCCGGCGCCCGACGCCGTGTCGCCGGAGCCCTGCTTGCGCTGCTGCTGCCGTCGATGCTGCTGCATGCCGCGAGCGCGTCCGCGCAGTCGCCGGGACTCGGCGCGCTGCTGCAGGGACACGGGCGCCATCCGGGCCGGGGCGGGGAGGGCTATGCGGGCACTCCGGGTCATGCGCGCCACGAGCGCGAGCGCCCGTCGCCGCGCGAAAGCCGGGGCCGCACCAACCGCCAGCGCGCCGAGCGCGACGCCGCCGAGCGGCAGGGGCGGGGCGGCAAGCTGTCCGCCGACGAGCGGCGCAAGCTGCGGCAGAGCCTGTACGACATCGGCAGGGAGATGTACCACGGCAATTGAGCGGCAAGGCAAAGGAAAGCTAGCGGTTGCAGCAGTGCCCGATGTTTTTCTCCCCTCTCCCGCTTGCGGGAGAGGGGCGGGGGAAAGGGAGCAGCCGTTCCAAAGCGTACGTCGTCAGCCAGGACGTACGCCCTTGCCCTCTCCCCCAACCCCTCTCCCGCTCGCGGGAGAGGGGAGCGACAGCTCTTTCTCCGCGGCTTCCTGCAAGAGGTAGAGCGCAGCGACGGCCCGCTCTCCGCGTCTGCGCTCACCGCCCCTTGAAATGCCGCAGGAAATCGACGAACACCTCCGCCGCCAGCTGCGCGTCCTCCGCGGTAATGGTCTCCAGCGGGTTGTGGCTGATGCCGCCGTTGCCGCAGCGGACGAACAGCATCGCCACGTCGGTGATCCGCTGCATCATCATCGCGTCGTGCCCGGCACCGGACGGCAGCTCGAAGCCCTGCAGGCCGCGCTTGTTCAGCACCGCCGCGAATTGCTCGCGCAGCCACGGCGCGCACGGCGCGTTGTTGACCGGCGGCACCCGTTCCACCTCGGCACGCACGCCGCGGCGCGCGGCGATCGCCTCGATGCCGGCGACGATATCGGCGATCGCGGCCTCGCGCACGGCGTCCTCGCCGGCGCGGATATCCATCGAGAAGTGACACGCGGCGGGAATCACGTTGCTCGAGCCGTTCGGCACCTGCAGCTGGCCGACCGTGCCGACCAGCGTCGGCGCCTGCGCGCAGCGCGACTCGACCAGCAGCACCATCTCGGCGGCCGCGGCGGCCGCATCCTTGCGCATCGTCATCGGCGTGGTGCCGGCATGGCTGGCCAGGCCCTCGACCCGCACCTGAAAGCGGCTGCTGCCGGCGATCTGCGTGACGATGCCCAGCGGCAGGTCATGGTGCAGCAGCACCGGTCCCTGTTCGATATGGACCTCGACGAAGGCGAGCAGCGTCGCCGGGTCGACCGCGGCCGCGCGCAGCGCCTCGGGATCGCCGCCGCCCGGCAGACCGGATTGCGCCAGCACCTGCGCCAGCGTGATGCCGTCGGCGTCGGCGCGCGCCAGCAGCGCCGGGTCGAAGCGGCCGGCCAGCACGCTGCTGGCCAGGAAGCTGGTCTTGAAGCGCAGCCCCTCCTCCTCGGCGAAGCCGACCACCTCGAAATGGTAGGGCAGCCGGATGCCGGCCTCGTTCAGCGCGCCGACCACCGCGATCGGCAGCAGGATGCCGAGCCGGCCGTCATAGCGCCCGCCGTTGCGCACCGTGTCGAAGTGCGAACCGGTCATCAGTACCTTTGCATCCGGGCCGGCGGACGGATCGGCCTCGTAGCGGCCGATCACGTTGCCGATCGCATCGACGCGCACCTGCATGCCTGCCGCGCGCATGCGCTCGGCCAGCATCGCAGCGGCGGCGCGATGGGCCGGCGTCAGATAGGCGCACGTGAGGCCGCCCTCCATATCGGAGAAGCGCGCGAGCGCATCGGCGGCATCGAGAATGGACTGGCCAAGGGAAGGAGAGGGGGAATGCATGTGCTGGCTCTTCGGTACGTCGATGGGAAGGAGGGTCATGCGGCGAACGTCATGCCGTCTCGGCGGACGGCACGCGCTCGCGCTGCAGCAGCGCCGCGGCCGCCGAGCCGCTGCGCGTCGCCGCTTCGATGGTGGCTGGGTAGGGCCCATAGGCGCCGTCGCGCCCGTCGGTATAGTCGCCGGCCAGCGCCAGGCGCGGCACGCCGATATCGTTGCCGGGACGCGCCAGGCCCGGCACGCAGCGGAACGTGGCCAGGCGTTCGGCGATCACGAATTCGCCGCGCGCATCGGCAAGGCGCGCGGCATCGCCGATGCAGGGCGCCAGTTGCGCGGCAAGCTGCGCGCGCACGCGCCGCGCCAGTTCCGCCTGCGGCATCGCTGCGGCATCGTCGGCCGCGCTGATCACGACCGACCAGACGTTGTCGCGGTCCGGCGCGGCCGATGCGTGGGGTTCGGTCGACAGCGCGGCGCGATCGAAGACGAACTGACCCGGCGCGGCGGCGCTGGCGTCGAGCGCAAGAAACGGACGCGGCAGGCGCAGCGCGCCGACGTTCAGATACAGCGTGACGATCGGCACATGGTCGAACGCCTGCAGCTTCGCCGCGGCCGCCTGCAGCGCGGGCTGGTGCGAGCGATTCGTGATCTGCGCCAGCAGCCGCGCCGCCTGCCGCGGCGCGGTGGCGATGACCAACTGCGCGACTTCCTGCTGGCCGGCACCGGTCTGCAGCAGCCAGCCGTGCTGGGCTTGCGAGATCTGCTGTACCGCGGCGCCGGTCCGTACCGTGCCGCCCGCGGCAACGATTGCCTGCGCGGCGGCCTCGGGAAACAGCCGGCTCAGGTCCCGGCGCGGAACCAGCATGTCGCTGTCGCCGCGCGCCGCCAGCAGGCTGTCGCGCAGCACGCGGCGGAATACGCGGGCATCGGCCTGTTCGGCCGGCGTGTTCAGCGCGGCCACGCACAGCGGGAACCACAGGCGTTCCCGCAGCGACGACGGTGCCTGCGCCAGCCACGCGGCGACGGTCTCGCCGGTGGTGTTGGCACCCGCGCCATCGGTATCAGCAGCATCGTCGTCATCGCCGGTGGCGCGCAGCCGCGACAGCGCCCGCGCCAATGCCGCGCGCTCGCGCCAGCCCAGTCCACGGGCGGTCAGGCCCATGCCGAGCAGATGCCAGGGCGCCGGCAGGCGCGGCGCCTGCAGCTGCCAGCCATCGGCATAGGCCATCTGCAGCGGCAGCCGCAGCAGCGCGGCATCGGGATCGACGCCGGCGCGGCGCATCAGCGCGAGGGTATGGCGATAGGCGCCGAGCAGAAGATGCTGGCCGTTGTCGAGTTCGCCTGCCACCTGCGGATGACGCCGGGCGACGCGGCGCGCGCGGCCGCCGAGCACCGGCGCGGCCTCGAACACGTGGACCACGCGGCCGGCCTGCGCCAGTTCCAGCGCGGCCGCCATGCCGGCCCAGCCGCCGCCAATGACGCCGACCGCGCCGGCCGCGCCGGCCGCGCCGCCGGTCCGCGGCGACGTTGCGTCGGGCGTGGCGGTGCGTTCCGCCATCGCGAGGTTCAGCGGTTGCGTATCCACGTCTTCCATGCGATCCACAGCTTGCGCATGGGTGTCAGCGAAATGCGCTGGTTCAATACCTGGAAGCCGCTGGCCTCGATCTCGTCGAGCAGGGCGTGGTAGATCGCGCCCATCAGCAGGCCCGCGCGCTGGGCGCGGCGGTCCGTCTCGGGCAGCAGCGCCAGCGCCTCGCGGTAGAAGGTGCGCGCGCGTTCGGCGTGATACTCCATCAGCGCGACGAAGCGCGGCGAATGGCGGCCCTGCATGATGTCGGCGGCCGGCACTTCGAAGCGCTGCAGCACATTGACCGGCAGATAGAGCCGGCCGCGCCGCGCGTCCTCGCCGACGTCGCGGATGATGTTGACCAGCTGCAGCGAGCGCCCCAGTTTCTCGGCGAATTCGAGCGTGCGCGGATCGCGGTAGCCGAAGATGCGCGCGCTCATCGTGCCGACCACGCCGGCCACGCAATGGCAATAGCGGTCCAGGCCCGCCTCGTCCAGATAGCGCGTCTGCATCAGGTCCATCTCCATGCCCTCCAGCACCTCGGCGAGCATCGGCTGCGTCAGGCCGCAGGAGGCCAGATGCGGCTGCAGCGCGAGCGTGGTCGGATGGGTCGGTTCGCCGGCGAACAGGCGCTTGAGCTCGCCGTGCCACCAGGCCAGCTGCTGTTGGGCGACGGTCAGGTCCTGGGTCTCGTCGACGACGTCGTCGACCTCGCGGCACCAGGCATAGAGCGCGGTAATGGCGCGCCGCCGTTCCGGCGGCAGGAACAGGAAGCTGTAGTAGAAGCTGGAGCCGCTCTGGGCGGCCTTGTCTTGACAGTACTGGTCGGGCGTCAAAGCGGTCTCGCGCTCGCTAGGGGACACACTCGGTGGAGTCGATCGGCGGCTCGGTCCGGGGGCGATCCCGGAATCCATCCGGGCTCGATCCCGAGTTCAATGAACGGGCTTGCTCGGCGCGGTGCCACTCCGGTAGCGCGCTGCCGCCCGCCATGCCAGCAGCAGCCAGTCGGCGGGCCCGAGCGTCGGACGGCGCCGGAAGACATCGTAGCCGACGGCCTCGATGCGTTCCAGCACGCGCAGGCCGCCTTGCACCACCAGCCGCAGCTCCCAGCCGATACGCCAGTCCACCGTGCGAGGCAGGTCCAGCGCGAGCGAAGCGCCGGATTGTAGCATCGCCTCCGTGCGGACCTTCAGCTCCTCCATCAGCGCTAGCCAGCGCACATCGCAGCGGCCCTCGGCCAGCGCGTTTTCGTCGACGCCGTGGCGCGCCATCGCGTCGGCGGGCAGGTAGATGCGGCCGCGCGCGAAGTCGATCGCGACGTCCTGCCAGAAGTTGACCAGCTGCAGGCCGGTGCAGATCGCATCGGCACGCGCGAAGCGGTCCGGCGTGGCCGCGCCGTACAGATGCAGCATCAGCCGGCCCACCGGATTGGCGGAGCGGCGCGAATAGTCGAGCAGGCTGTCCCAGTCGGCATGGCGGTGCACGGTCACGTCCTGCCGGAACGCGTCGAGCAGATCGTGGAACAGCGGCAGCGGCAGCCGGTATTCGGCGATGACCTCGGCCAGCGCGCGCATCATCGGCGTACCGGGATCGGTGCCGGCGGCGATGCGTTCGAGCGCATCGGACAGGGCGCCGAGCGCGGCCAGCCGCTCGGCGGGCGCCGCATCGCCCTCGTCGGCCAGATCGTCGGCGGTGCGGGCGAAGCGGTAGATCACCGCCACTGGCCGGCGCAGCGGCCGGGGCAGCAGCACGCTGGCCACCGGAAAGTTCTCGTAGTGGTCGACGGCATAGCCTTCCGCGGCCGCGGGGGCGTCCGGCATTGACGCCGGCATCGGGGACGGCGTTTGCGGGGTATCGGCGGAAGGCGCGTCGGGCTTGGACATGGCGGCAGCATTGTAACCACGCGGCCTGCTTGAGAGGGCATCCGGGGGCGCCCTGCACCCTACCGAGTGGGGGCGTCTCGACACGCAACACGCGCCAATTGGGGCCTAAATCGATCGTTTCACCCCCCAAATGGGGTGGTTCGTCGCGTCGCGTTTGACGCACCCCGAAGGGGTCGATATATTGCTGACCGGCCGGTTATTTACTGCCGGACCCGCCGTCCCTCGGGCGGCGCCATTGTCGTGTCGCGCGGCAGCGTTGCAGCTCGCCGCCAGTCCGGCCGTGCCGGCGCGCGTCGCCCCTCGTCATGCCGTTGCACCCGTCTTATCGCCATCCATGCCAGTGCCTTGTCCCGGGCCGGAAGTCGCGGCCGTCAACGCTTTGAAGCCCCTGCCGTCGACCGTCGGCATGGTGTTGCCGTTGTTGCTTGCCCTGCTGGTGCTCGGCGGCTGCTCGCGCGAGGCCGAGCGGGCGCCCGACGTCCGGCCGGTGCGCCTGCTGCAGCTGCAGTCGGCCACCGGCCAGTCCGCGTATGAGTTTTCCGGCGACGTGCGGCCGCGCATCGAGTCCCGGCTCGGCTTCCGCGTCGGCGGCAAGATCGCCGCGCGGCTGGTCGACGTGGGCGCGACGGTGCGGCGCGGGCAGCCGCTGGCCCGGCTCGATCCGACCGACCTGAACCTGGCCGAGCAGGGCTCCCGCGCGCAGTACGAGGCGGCGCGAACCGATCGCGACCTGGCGGCGGCCGACCTGAAGCGCTACAACGATCTGTTCGCCAAGGGCTTTATCAGCGCGGCCGAGCAGAACCGTCGGCAGGCCAGCTACGAGGCCGCCGCCGCGCGGCTGCGCCAGGCCGAGGCCGCGCTGCGCGAGCAGAGCAACCAGACCGGCTATACGGTGCTCGCTGCCGATGCCGACGGCGTGGTTACCGCAATCGACGCGGAAGTGGGGCAGGTGGTCAGCGCCGGACAGTCGGTGGTGCGGGTCGCGCAGACCGCCGAGAAGGAGGTCGCGATCGGGTTGCCCGAGGATCAGGTCGACTGGCTGCGCGACATCCGCGACGTCAGCGTGCGGACCTGGGCCGAGCCGGAGCGCAGGCTGCCGGGCCGCGTGCGCGAGATCGCGGCGGCCGCGGATCCGGTCACGCGTACCTACGCGGCACGCATCACGGTGCCCAATCCGCCCGCCGACCTGAAGTTCGGCATGACCGCGATGGTCACCTTCGTGCGGACCGGCGCATCGCCCGCGGTGCGCGTGCCGCTGACCGCGCTGTTGCAGCAGCAGGGCACCAACCAGGTCTGGGTCTACGACGGCGCGGCCGGCACGGTACAGCCGGTCGCCGTCACGCTGGGCCAGCCGATCGGCAACGAGATCGAAGTCAGCAGCGGGCTGCGTCCCGGCCAGACCATCGTCACCGCGGGCGTACATTTGCTCAAGCCGGGCCAGAAGGTGCGGCCGCTGCAGACCATAGCGCCAGCGTCGGCACCGGTTCCGACTGCCGCCCCTGCAACCCCTCCGGCCAGCGCCCCGGCCGCGCGCAGCTAAGGGCGCCGCGATGGAGCATTCCCGATTCAACCTGTCGCGCTGGGCGCTCGAGCACCAGGCGCTGACCCGCTATCTGCTGGTGGTATTGCTGCTGGCCGGGCTGATGTCGTACTTCCAGCTGGGCCAGGACGAGGACCCGCCGTTCACCTTCCGCGTGATGGTGGTGCAGGCCTTCTGGCCCGGTGCCACCGCCGAGCAGATCGCGGTGCAGGTCACCGACAAGCTCGAACGCCAGCTGCAGGAGGTGCCGTACGCGGACAAGATCCGCAGCTTCTCCAAACCGGGCGAGACCACGGTGATCTTCCAGCTGCGCGACGATGCGCCGGCCAAGGAGACCGCGCAGATCTGGTACACGGTGCGCAAGAAGATCGGCGATATCGCCGGCACGCTGCCCGCCGGCGTGCGCGGGCCGTTCTTCAACGACGAGTTCGGCGATGTCTACGGCACCATCTATGCGCTGTCGGCCGACGGCTTCACCTACAAGGAGCTGCGCGAGTACGCCGACCTGGTGCGGCAGCAGTTGCTGCGCGTGCCGTCGGTGGCCAAGGTGTCGCTGATCGGGCTGCAGGACGAGAAGATCTATATCGAATTCAATCAGACCCGCTTCGCGCAGCTCGGCCTGGACCTGAACGCGATCGCTGACCAGATCGCCGAGCAGAACAACCTGACCGCCAGCGGCGTGCTGGTGACGCCCAGCGACAACGTGCAGGTACGCGTGTCGGGCCAGTTCGCCGATGTCGCCGACCTGCGCAACATGGTGCTGCGCGGCCCCAATGGCGCGGCCAACATCCGGCTCGGCGATATCGCGCGGGTCTATCGCGGCTATGTCGATCCGCCCGCCCCACGCATGCGCTTCAACGGCAAGGACGTGATCGGCCTGGGCATCTCGATGGAGAAGGGCGGCGACATCATCGCGCTGGGCGAGGCGCTGCGCGCCGAGGCCGACGCGCTGCGCAAGCAGCTGCCCGTCGGCATCGAGATGGAGCAGGTGCAGGACCAGCCCGAGGCGGTCAAGCGTTCGGTGGGCGAGTTCGTGCGCGTGCTGATCGAGGCCGTGGTGATCGTGCTGGCGGTCAGCTTCATCTCGCTGGGCCTGCACACGAAGCCGCTGCGGCTCGATGCGCGTCCCGGCCTGGTGGTGGCGCTGACGATCCCGCTGGTGCTGGCGGTCACCTTCCTGTTCATGAACGTGTTCGACATCGGCCTGCACAAGGTATCGCTGGGCGCGTTGATCATCGCGCTGGGCCTGCTGGTCGACGACGCGATCATCGCGGTCGAGATGATGGTGCGCAAGCTCGAGGAAGGCTTCTCCAAGATGGAGGCCGCGACCTTCGCCTATACCTCGACCGCGATGCCGATGCTGACCGGCACCTTGATCACCGCCGCCGGTTTTCTGCCGGTGGGGCTGGCGCGTTCGACGGTCGGCGAATACACGTTCGCGATCTTCGCGGTGACGGCGCTCGCGCTGGTGCTGTCGTGGCTGGCGGCGGTCTATTTCACGCCGTACCTCGGCTACCTGCTGCTGAAGGTCAAGCCGAGCGAGGGCGGCCATCACGAGGTGTTCGACACGCCGTTCTATGCGCGCTTCCGGCGCGCGGTGGACTGGTGCGTGGACTGGCGCAAGACCGTGATCGCGATCACGCTGGGAACCTTCGCGCTTGGCATCTTTGCCTTCCAGTTCGTCGAGAAGCAGTTCTTCCCCGATTCCAGCCGGCCCGAGCTGATGGTCGAGATGTGGCTGCCCGAAGGCGCCAGCTTCGCGCAGAGCGAGGCCGAGGCCAGGCGCTTCGAGGCGGCGCTGCGCGGCGATGCCGATGTCGGCAGCATCACGACGTTCGTCGGCACCGGCGCGCCGCGCTTCTACCTGCCGCTGGATCAGATCTTCCCGCAGAGCAATGTGGTGCAGCTGATCGTGCTGCCGGTCGACGTCGAGGTGCGCGAGCGGCTGCGCCAGCGCATCATCGCGCTGCTGGCGAGCGACTTCCCGCAGCTGCGCGGCCG
Source organism: Cupriavidus sp. JZ107 (assembly GCF_053903255.1). Lineage (NCBI taxonomy): Bacteria > Pseudomonadati > Pseudomonadota > Betaproteobacteria > Burkholderiales > Burkholderiaceae > Cupriavidus > Cupriavidus sp. JZ107. Next base: position 1,507,279 of record NZ_CP096481.1, read on the forward strand.
CGTGAAGCTGTTGCCGAACGGGCCGCCGGTGGCCTATCCGGTGCAGTTCCGCGTGATCGGGCCCGAAGCGGCGGCGGTGCGCCGGATCGCCGACCAGGTCAAGGCGATCATGAGCGCGAACCCGAACACCGTCGGCGTCAACGATAACTGGAACGAGAACGTCAAGGTGCTGCGCCTCGACATCGACCAGGAAAAGGCCCGCGCGCTCGGCGTGACCACCAATGCGATCGCCCGCGTCACCCAGACCGTGCTGACCGGCGCGCCGGTCGGGCAGTATCGCGACGGCGACAAGCTGATCGACATCGTGATGCGCTCGGCCAAGGACGAACGCGAGGCACTGGCCGATCTGCACAACGTGCAGGTGCCGACGAGCAGCGGCCGCGCGGTGCCGCTGACGCAGGTGGCTCGCATCGGCATCCGCTCCGAGCCGGGCATCGTCTGGCGCGAGAATCGCGATTTCGGCGTGACCGTGCAGGCCGACGTGGTCGACGGTATCCAGGGGCCGACCGTGACGGCGCAGATCGATCCGCAGCTCGACAAGCTGCGCGCCGAGCTGCCGGCCGGCTACCTGATCACGGTGGCAGGGGCGGAGGAGGAGAGCGGCAAGGCCGGCGCGTCGATTGCCGCGCAACTGCCGCTGTGCGTGTTCCTGATCTTCACGCTGCTGATGCTGCAGCTGCATAGCTTCTCGCGCGCCGTGATGGTGTTCCTGACTGGCCCGCTCGGGCTGATCGGCGCCGCCGCGACGCTGTTGCTGCTGCGCTCGCCGATGGGCTTTGTCGCGCAGCTCGGCATCACGGCGCTGGTCGGCATGATCATCCGCAACTCGGTGATCCTGGTCGACCAGATCGAGCAGGACATCCGCGCCGGCGTGCCAGCCTGGACCGCGATCGTCGAGGCCGCGGTACGCCGCTTCCGGCCGATCATGCTGACCGCGGCGGCCGCCGTGCTGGCGATGATCCCGCTGTCACGCTCGGTGTTCTGGGGGCCGATGGCGGTCGCGATCATGGGCGGGCTGATCGTCGCCACGGTGCTGACCCTGCTGTTCCTGCCGGCGCTGTACGCCGCCTGGTTCCGCGTGCGGCGGCCGGAGCAGGGCAGTGGCGTGATGGCCTGATGGCGCGTTGACCGCCGGATGCCCGCCCGCTGCCCGGGGGACTGGATTCGCGCGAAACCATGCGCTACAATCCGCGGTCTTTGCCGGGCAGCGGTGCAACGCCGCAGGCCGGTCGGAGAAGCAGGGGGCGGCAAGCGGTTCCGGTCGCCTCTTTTGTTTTTTCGGCCCGATGTTCGGCAGACACGCGGCGCCTCCCTTCAGGACGGCACCGCCTGGACCGCGAGGGTGGCGAAATTGGTAGACGCACCAGGTTTAGGTCCTGACGCCAGCAATGGTGTAGGGGTTCGAGTCCCCTCCCTCGCACCACACCGCTTCATCGCTTCGATCGGAACCGGCATGCCCCGGCCGTTCTGATCGGCGAAACATTTGCTTACGGTCGTTTCACCTTCTGCCTCGCCGCGGACCGGTGCCGGCGCTAATCTCCCAGACAAGAAGAACTGCGCATCACGCCCGCGTCGAGGCGGGACACGATCATGACCCCTACCGCAAAGTCCCTCTGTCTCGCCGCCTTGCTCGCCCTGCCGCTGGCCGCCCAGGCCGACCCCTGGAAGGACGAAAGCGGCCATGGCAAATGGCGCGGCCATCACCATGGCGGCGACTACAAGGAAGAGTACTGGGACGGTAACTGCAAGGTCGAACGCAAGTTCAAGGGCAACGGCGACTACAAGGAAGAGCGCAAGTGCAAGGGACCGCGCTATGGCTACTACGGTCCGGCGCCGGCCTATGTCGAGCCGGCCCCGGTCTATGTGCCGCCGGGCGTCACCGTGCACGGTACCGTGACCTTTCCCCGCTGATTTCCCTCCGCATCGGGCGGCGCGATCGCCGCCGTCCCGTTCCCGCGCCACGTCCCCCGCGTCCTATAGTAGATACCCGCAGGCCAGCGTTGCACCGGCGCCCCCCAGTGATGGCTGATGGACGGCGCGCCACGCGCCTCACGCCAGTGCGCGCCATCCCTGTATCTCGATGAGGGGACCCATCATGGCACTGGCAACCACCCTGGCGACTTGCCTGAGCAGCAAGAACAGCCATTTCGATATCATCCGCCACCCCTATGCGCTGGGCAGCATGGCCACCGCGCAGGCCGCCCATGTGCCGGGCGATCGCCTGGTCAAGACTGTACTGCTCGAGGACGAGGCGGGCTACGTGGTCGCGGTGATGCCGTCGACTCGCCTGCTCGACCTGGCGGAACTATGCGAGCGCACCGGCCGCCGGCTGACGATGGCCAGCGAGGACGAGGTGCGCGAAGTGTTCAAGGACTGCGTGCTCGGCGCGATCCCGCCGGTCGGCATGGCCTATGGCATGCGCACCTATATCGACGACAGCCTGCTCGGCCAGCCCGAGGTCTATTTCGAGGCGGGCGACCACGAGGAACTGATCCATATGACGACGGAGGCCTTCCTCGAGCTGATGTCCGGCGCCGAGCGAGGGCAGTTCACCCGTCGCATGATGTAGCGGGGAGGGCGCAGCGCCGGCAGGCAGCGCCGTCCTGCGCTCAAGGCTGTTCGCCTTCCAGCGTGAAGGTGGCGCCGGCGTCCTGGCCGAGCAGTTCGGCCAGCGCCGGCAGCGCCGCCTCCAGCGCCGCGCGCAGGGTCCACGGCGGATTGGCGACGAACATGCCGCTGCCGTGCAGGCCGAGCCCGCCGGGCACCGGATGCTTGACGGTCAACGTCGCGTGCAGCCAGCTCTTGAACGGCAGCGCCTTCATCTGGACCGGCAATTGCACGGACTCGCGCCGCTGCACCTGCGGATACCAGACCGCATAGGTGCCGGTGGCAAAGCGCTGCAGCCCGTCGCGCAGGCATTGCACGGTGCGGGCGTAGTCCTGCTTGTCCTCGTACGACGGATCGATCAGCACCAGCGCGCGGCGCGGTGGCGGGGGAAGGATGGCCTTGATGCCGCCGAAGCCGTCGCCGTCATAGAGCATCACGCGGCGGCCCGCGCCGCGGAAGTTGTCGCGCAGCACCTGGATTTCGGTGCTGTGCAACTCGAACAGCCGCAGCCGGTCCGCTTCGCGCAGCATCTGCCAGGCCAGCCACGGCGAGCCGGGATAGTGCCGCAGGCGGCCGTCGGGGTTCAGCGTGCGTACCTGGTCCAGATATTCCTGCAGCAGCGGCGGCAGCGCGCGGCCGTCCGCGGCGGCGCGCCACAGCGGCCCGATGCCGGTTTCGAACTCCGCCTTCTTCGTCGCGTAGCCCTCGTCCAGCGCGTAGAGGCCGGCGCCGGCGTGCGTGTCGATATACCAGAACGGCTTGTCCTTCTGCGTCAGGTAATCGAGCAGGTGGGTGACGATGGCGTGCTTGAGAACGTCGGCGTGATTGCCGGCATGGAAGGCGTGGCGATAGCTGAGCATGGCAGGGGCGGGCGGAGCAGGGCGCCATGCTACCATCCGGCCGGCTTTGCGGCGGCGTCCTTCTGCCGTTCGCCACCCTGTTTTCCGTTCGCTCCATGCCCCGCGCCCTCGATCCCGCCGAGCCGATCCTGTCCGACCAGGGGACGCCGTACTCGCCCCGCTATGACGACGTCTATCACAGCGTCGAGGGCGGGCTGGCGCAGGCGCGCCATGTCTTTCTCGGCGGCAACGGGCTGCCGCAGGCCTGGCAGGGCCGCGAGCAGTTCGTCATCGTCGAGACGGGCTTCGGCCAAGGCCTTAATTTCCTCGCGACGTGGCAGGCCTGGCGCGACGATCCGCGCCGCTGCGCGCGCCTGCATTTCGTCTCGATCGAGAAGCATCCGTTCACGCGCGAGGGGCTGGCCGAGCTGCACGCCGGCCTCGACGAGCTCGCTCCATTGGCGCGGCAGTTGCAGGCCGCGTGGCCGTTGGCGTTGCCCGGGCTGCATCGGCTCGCCTTCGACGGCGGCGCGGTGGTGCTGACGCTGGCGCTGGGCGACGTGCAGGCGCTGCTGCCGCGGCTGGCCGTCGGCGCCGACGCCTTCTATCTGGATGGCTTCGCCCCGGCGCGCAATGCCGACATGTGGGACCCGACGGTGATGAAGGGGCTGGCCAGGCTGGCCCGTCCCGGCGCCACGCTGGCGACCTATACGGCCGCCGGCTTCGTCAGGCGCGGGCTGCAGGCGGCGGGCTTCGCAGTCAGCAAGGTGCCCGGCTTCGGCAGCAAGCGCGACATGACGGTCGCGCACATGCCCGCCGAACGCCGCCGTCGCCATGCCCCGCCGATGCCCGGTGCCTGGACGCGGCGCCACGCGATCGTGATCGGCGCGGGCCTGGCTGGTTGCGCGGTGACCGAGCGGCTGGCCGCGCGTGGCTGGCGCGTGACGCTGATCGATGCGCACGACGGTCCGGCGCGCGAGACCTCGTCGCATCGCGCCGCGGCCATGCATCCGCATCTTTCGCCGGACGACAGCGTGCTGTCGCGGCTGTCGCGCGCCGGCAATCAGTACGCCTTGCGCGCCTGGCGGGCGCTGGCCGAAGCGGGGCATCCGGTCGGCTGGAAGGGGTGCGGCGTGCTGCAGGTCGGCCAGGACGACGATGACTCGGCGCTCCAGCAGCGCGCGTTGGCCGACCTCGGCTTGCCGCCGGAGTACGTGCAATGGATGAGCGCGCCGCAGGCGGCCGCCGAGCATGGCGCGACGGTGGCGCGCGGCGGCCTGTGGTTCCCGCAAGGCGGATGGGTCGCGCCCCCCGACGTCTGCCGCGCGCAGCTGGCGATGGCCGGCGCGGCCGTGGAGACACGGTTCGGCTCCCGCATCGCCTCGCTGCGCCACGCCGATGACGGCTGGCAGGTGTTCGACGAGGCCGGAGAGCGGGTGGCCGAAGCGCCGGTGCTGGTGCTGGCCAACGCGCACCACGCGAGCAAGCTGTTGCGGCTGCGCCATCTGCCGATCCGCCGCGTACGAGGGCAGTTGACGACGCTGGAGCCCGGTGATGTGGCCCGACTGGGCCGCTGGCCCGACTGCGTGGTGACGGGTAGCGGCTACCTGCTGCCGAGCGACGGGGACGGCAGCGCCAGGATCGGTTCCAGCTACGAGCCCGACGAAGGGCCGCTGGTCGAACGGGTCGAGACCCATGCCGACAATCTGCGCCGGCTATCGACGCTGTTGCCGGACCGCGGTGCGGCGCTGGAGGGACTGGACCCCGCCGCGCTGCACGGCTATGTCGGCGTGCGCAGCGTCTCGCACAATCGCCTGCCGTGGGTCGGCCAGGTCGCCGATGAGGCCGAGTGCGAGCGCCGGGCGGCCTCGCTGCGCGGCGCGCATCTGCGGGATCTGCGGCGGCTGCCGGGCCTGTATGTGGCGCTGGCCTTTGCCTCGCGCGGGTTGACTTGGGCGGCGCTGGCCGGGGAACTGCTGGCCAGCCGGATCGAAGGCGAGCCGCTGCCGCTGGAAAGCGACCTGGCCGACGCGCTTGATCCGGCGCGGCTGCTGCTGCGGGCGCTGCGGCATGGGCAGCACGGTGGCGCCGACCAGGATGCCGGGCACGAGGCCGGGCACGAGGCCGGGCAGGGCGATGAGGGCCTCGGTCCGAGCCCCGGTCAAGCCTTGTCAGGGTAAAAACTGCCGGAACCGATTCGAAACCGTGCGATAATCCGCGTTTTCCGTTTGCGCGGTGTGTTTGTTTGCGCGAGTTCGCGATCGGGGCTCAGGCGGCTTGCCCGCGTGCCTCATGCGTGGCTGGTGCGTGCGAACCGTTCGACGGCCTGAGGGAGAAAACCCCTGCACGCAGGCACGCAAGCGGAACGCGCTGACGAACACAACAACATTTCTGGATTGGATTGACGACCATGTCGAATGTGATTGAAAACCTCGGCAAACTCGACCGCAAGGTGACCCTGGCCATCCCGAAGGCCGAGGTCGAGAAGGAGAAGCAGGAACGCCTGGTTCGCCTGTCGAAGACGGTCAAGATGGCCGGCTTCCGCCCGGGCAAGGTGCCGATGAAGATGGTCGAGAAGCAGTACGGCCAGCAGGTCGAGTTCGAAGTGCGCTTCGACAAGGCCGCCCGCAAGTTCTTCGACATCACGCAGCAGCAGGACGTCAAGGTCGCTGGCCAGCCCAAGTTCGAGATCAAGACCGAAGGCGTGGCGGACGACGAAGTGGCATTCGACGCCACCTTCGAGGTCTACCCGGAAGTCAAGATCGGTGACCTGTCGGCCGCCGAGGTGACCCGCACGAAGACCGAGATCACCGACGCCGAGATCGACAAGACCATCGACATCCTGCGCAAGCAGCGCGTCCACTACCACGCCCGCGGCGAAGCCGGCGAGCATGGCGATGGCGGCGGCGAAGTCGCAGCCAAGAATGGCGACCGCGTGACGGTCGACTTCGTCGGCAAGATCGACGGCGTCGAGTTCGCCGGCGGCAAGGCCGAGGACTTCGTCTTCGTGCTGGGCGAAGGCCGCATGCTGCCCGAGTTCGAGCAGGCCGCGCTGGGCCTGAAGGTCGGCGAGAGCAAGACCTTCCCGCTGGCCTTCCCCGAGGACTATCACGGCAAGGAAGTCGCCGGCAAGACCGCCGAATTCACCATCACGATGAAGCAGGTCGAGTGGGCGCACCTGCCCGAGGTCGACGACAACTTCGCCAAGTCGCTGGGCATCGCCGACGGCAGCGTCGAGAAGATGCGCGCCGACATCCGCGAGAACCTGGAGCGCGAGGTCAAGCGCCGCACGCACGCGATGCTGAAGGACCAGGTCATGGAAGCGCTGCTGAAGGCCAGCGAGCTGGACGTGCCCAAGGCCCTGATCGAACAGGACCAGGAGCGCCTGGTGCAGATGGCCCGCCGCGATCTGGAGCAGCGTGGCATGCCGAACGCCAAGGACATGCCGATTCCGCCGGAGATGTTCGCGCAGCAGGCCGAGCGCCGCGTCAAGCTGGGCCTGATCCTGGCCGAGATCGTCAAGGCCAACGGCCTCGAAGCGAAGGCCGACCAGATCAAGGCCGAGATCGAGGAGTTCGCCAAGAGCTACGAGGATCCGAAGGAAGTCATGCGCTGGTACTACGGCGACCAGCAGCGCCTGGCCGAGATGGAAGCCTACGTGCTCGAAAACAACGTGGTAAATTTCGTGTGCGAGAAGGCCAAGGTTACCGACAAGTCGGTGTCCTTCGAGGAGCTGACGGCCGAAGGCAACGGCGGCCAGCAAGCCTGATCGACAGCCGCCTCAGGGCAAAGCCGCCTTCGGGCGGCTTGTTTGCCTTTTGCCGAGGCCACTGGCCTGCCACCGAATTCCTGGAGAACTCTGCATGACCCGCAATGATTTGCTCGATCGTCTCGCCACCACGCAAGCCTCGGCGCTGGAGACCATGGGCCTCGGGCTGGTGCCGATGGTGGTCGAGCAGTCCGGTCGGGGCGAGCGCGCCTATGACATCTACTCGCGCCTGCTGAAGGAGCGCCTGGTGTTCATGGTGGGCGAAGTCAACGACCAGACCGCCAATCTGGTGATCGCGCAGCTGCTGTTTCTGGAGAGCGAGAATCCCGACAAGGATGTCTTCCTCTACATCAACTCGCCGGGCGGTTCGGTCTCGGCCGGTCTGGCGGTGTACGACACGATGCAGTTCATCAAGCCGGACGTGTCGACGCTGTGCATGGGCATGGCCGCCAGCATGGGCGCGTTCCTGCTGGCCGCCGGCGCCAAGGGCAAGCGCCTGGCGCTGCCCAACTCGCGGATCATGATCCATCAGCCGCTGGGCGGCGCGCGCGGCCAGGCATCGGACATCGAGATCCAGGCGCGCGAGATCCTCTATCTGCGTGAACGCCTGAATTCGATCCTGGCCGAGGTGACCGGTCAGCCGGTCGAGAAGATTGCCCGCGATACCGACCGGGACAATTTCATGAGCGGCGACCAGGCAGTCGATTACGGCCTGATCGACAAGGTGATCGCCCGCCGCGGTTAAGCCGACGCGGCGGCCCGGTTTCCGAGCCCGCCGGCTTTCGAGTCCCGGCCCGGCCTCAAACGGCCAAGCCTACACCACAAAACGAGGCCCCGCGCCTCGTTTGTGGTGTTTGCCCCCACACCTTGGGGGTTCCGCCCGCTGCCCTAAAGGTTTTGGCGTATGATGCGTTTGACGCGTATCGCCAAGGTCCTTTCTGCGCCCTGGCGCGCCCCTGCTAATGTGACGATTCCTATGGCGGACAAAAAAGGTTCATCCAGCGAGAAGCTTCTGTATTGCTCCTTCTGCGGCAAAAGCCAGCACGAGGTCAAGAAGCTGATCGCCGGCCCGTCGGTGTTCATCTGCGACGAATGCATCGACCTGTGCAACGAGATCATTCGCGATGAAGCCGCCGGCGCCGACAAGGACGCCCCGGCCGCGGCCAAGTCGGATCTGCCGACGCCGCACGAGATCCGCGAAAGCCTGGACCAGTATGTGATTGGCCAGGAGCAGGCCAAGAAGATTCTGGCCGTGGCCGTCTACAACCACTACAAGCGGCTCAAGCATCTCGGCAAGAAGGACGATGTCGAGCTCTCCAAGAGCAATATCCTGCTGATCGGCCCGACCGGTTCGGGCAAGACGCTGCTCGCCCAGACGCTGGCACGCCTGCTCAACGTTCCCTTCGTGATCGCCGACGCGACCACGCTGACCGAAGCCGGCTATGTCGGCGAGGACGTCGAGAACATCATCCAGAAGCTGCTGCAGAACTGCAATTACGAGGTCGAGAAGGCCCAGCGCGGCATCGTCTACATCGACGAGATCGACAAGATCTCGCGCAAGTCGGACAACCCGTCCATCACGCGCGACGTGTCGGGCGAGGGCGTGCAGCAGGCGCTGCTGAAGCTGATCGAGGGCACCATGGCCTCGGTGCCGCCGCAAGGCGGGCGCAAGCATCCAAACCAGGACTTCCTGCAGGTCGATACCACCAACATCCTGTTCATCTGCGGCGGTGCCTTCGATGGACTGGAAAAGGTCATCATGCAGCGCTCGGACAAGACCGGCATCGGCTTCGGCGCCCAGGTCCAGAGCAAGGAAGAGCGCGATGTCAGCGAGGTGCTGCCGCAGACCGAACCCGAGGATCTGATCAAGTTCGGCCTGATTCCCGAACTGATCGGCCGCCTGCCGGTGGTCGCGACGCTGTCCAAGCTGGACGAGGCCGCACTGGTGCAGATCCTGATCGAGCCGAAGAACGCGCTGGTCAAGCAATATCAGAAACTGCTGGCGATGGAAGGCGTCGAACTGGAGATCCGGCCGGCGGCGCTGTCCGCGATTGCCCGCAAGGCCATCAAGCGCAAGACGGGTGCGCGCGGCCTGCGTTCGATCCTCGAACAATCGCTGATGGATGTCATGTACGACCTGCCGAATTACAAGGGCGTGCAAAAAGTCGTGATCGACGAAAGCACGATCACCGGCGACGCGCCTCCCTTGCTGATGTACGAGGAGCAGCCCAAGGTGGCTGGCTCCAACTGACGCGAACGCCGGCGCAAGGGCGTATCCCGCCGGCAGCCAACCGACAGGCCGTTCGCGAGAAGCGAGCGGCTTTTTTTCTTCATTTCGCCAAACGAACGGGAGGAAACGCGGGTATGCTGTTTGCGCGGGATTCGCAAGTGTCGGGGCCGTCATTTGACTGATGCTGCGAACCGGTGATTGCTGTCTTGTAATCGGTTCGTGCGACCCAATTTACGCCTTAAATGACTGACTGGGGAAACTGATGTCTGGAACACAACTCCTCCCGGCTGAGCCGATTCGCCTCCCACTGTTGCCGCTGCGCGACGTGGTGGTGTTTCCGCACATGGTGATCCCGCTGTTCGTGGGTCGCCCGAAGTCCATCAAGGCGCTGGAAACTGCGATGGAGTCGGGCAAGAGCATCATGCTCGTGGCCCAGAAAACGGCGGCGAAGGATGAGCCCACCGCCGAAGACCTGTACGAGGTCGGCTGCATCGCCAATATCCTGCAGATGCTGAAGCTGCCGGACGGCACCGTGAAGGTGCTGGTCGAAGGCACGCAGCGCGCGAATATCCGCGAAGTGAGCGAGGACGACTCGCACTTCATGTGCGAGGCCGTGCCGGTGCCCCTGGGCCCGGGCGAGAGCGCCGAGACCGAGGCCCTGCGCCGCGCGATCGTGTCGCAGTTCGACCAGTACGTGAAGCTGAACAAGAAGATCCCGCCGGAGATCCTGACCTCGCTGTCGGGCATCGACGAGCCGGGCCGCCTGGCCGATACCATCGCCGCGCATCTGCCGATCAAGCTCGAGCAGAAGCAGAAGATCCTGGAGATGGTCAACGTGACCGAGCGCCTGGAGAGCCTGCTGTCGCAGCTCGAGGGCGAGATCGACATCCTGCAGGTCGAGAAGCGCATCCGTGGCCGCGTCAAGCGCCAGATGGAGAAGAGCCAGCGCGAGTACTACCTGAACGAGCAGGTCAAGGCCATCCAGAAGGAACTGGGCGAAGGCGAAGAGGGCGCGGATCTCGAGGAGCTCGACAAGCGCATCAAGGCCGCCCGCATGCCGAAGGAGGCCAAGAAGAAGGCCGAGGCCGAGTTCAAGAAGCTCAAGCTGATGTCGCCGATGTCCGCCGAGGCGACCGTCGTGCGCAACTACATCGACACGCTGGTCAACCTGCCGTGGCGCAAGAAGAGCAAGGTCAATAACGACCTGGCCAACGCCGAGCGCGTGCTGGACGAAGACCACTACGGTCTCGAGAAGGTCAAGGAACGGATCCTGGAATACCTCGCCGTGCAGCAGCGCGTCGACAAGGTCAAGGCGCCGATCCTGTGCCTGGTCGGGCCGCCCGGGGTCGGCAAGACCTCGCTGGGCCAGTCGGTGGCGCGTGCGACGAACCGCAAGTTCGTCCGCATGGCGCTGGGCGGCGTGCGCGACGAAGCCGAGATCCGCGGACACCGCCGTACCTATATCGGTTCGATGCCCGGCAAGATCCTGCAGAGCCTGACCAAGGTCGGCGTGCGCAATCCGCTCTTCCTGCTCGATGAGATCGACAAGATGGGCATGGACTTCCGCGGCGACCCGTCGTCGGCGCTGCTCGAGGTGCTGGACCCGGAACAGAACCACACGTTCCAGGACCACTACATCGAGGTGGACTTCGACCTGTCGGACGTGATGTTCGTGGCCACGTCGAACTCGCTGAACATTCCGCCGCCGCTGCTCGACCGGATGGAAGTGATCCGGCTGTCCGGCTACACGGAGGAAGAGAAGGTCAATATCACCCAGCGCTATCTGCTGCCGAAGCAGATCCGCAACAACGGTCTGAAGCCGGGTGAGATCGAGGTCAGCGAAGCGGCGATCCGCGACATCATCCGCTACTACACCCGCGAAGCCGGCGTGCGCTCGCTGGAACGCGAGGTGTCGAAGATCGCCCGCAAGGTCGTCAAGATGCTGCTGCTGAAGAAGGAGAGCGGCACGGTCAAGGTCGACTCGGAGAACCTCGACAAATTCCTCGGCGTGCGCAAGTACGACTTCGGCCTGGCCGGCAAGGAAAACCAGGTGGGCCAGGTCACCGGTCTGGCGTGGACCGAGGTCGGCGGCGATCTGCTGACGATCGAGGCGGCGCTGATGCCGGGCAAGGGCAATATCACGCGCACCGGCTCGCTGGGCGACGTGATGAAGGAATCGGTCGAGGCCGCGCGTTCGGTGGTGCGTTCGCGCGCCCGCCGGCTCGGCATCACCGACGAGATGTTCGAGAAGCGGGACATCCACATCCACGTGCCCGAGGGCGCGACGCCGAAGGACGGTCCGTCCGCCGGTATCGCGATGACGACGGCGCTGGTGTCGGTGCTCAGCGGTATTCCGGTGCGCGCCGATGTGGCGATGACCGGCGAGATCACGCTGCGCGGCGAAGTGCTGCCGATCGGCGGTCTGAAGGAGAAGCTGCTGGCCGCCCACCGCGGTGGCATCAAGCTGGCGCTGATTCCGGAGGAGAACGTCAAGGACCTCGCCGAGATTCCGGACAACGTCAAGAACAACATCGAGATCGTTCCGGTGCGCTGGATCGACAAGGTGTTGGAAATGGCGCTCGAGCGCGTACCCGAGCCGCTGCCGGAGGAAGTCGCCAGCCCTGCCGAAGTCAAGGACAAGGGCGCGGCCGCCACGCACGAGATGATTCACCACTGATCGTGCCGAGCGTGCGCCGGCCGGGCGATTCCACCGGCCGGCACCGCAAAGACCGCAGGGTTCGCCCTGCGGTTTTTTTTTTTTGCGCGCCGCGCGGTGTTCGGCTTGGCAAAGCCAAACACGCTGTATTACACTTGCGGCCTCGCAGCGCAAACGGCAGTCGACGGCTGATACGTGCGCGGCGATACAGCCGGATTGGCAGCATTGCGGCCACATGGTGGAAACATCGGGTGGCAACATCGCGGCAACATCGAGCGGGTGCTTAGCTCAGCTGGTAGAGCGGCGCCCTTACAAGGCGTAGGTCGGGGGTTCGATCCCCTCAGCACCCACCACTCTCTCGATGGCCCGATCGTCATGCCTCAACTGATCGGGCCGTGTCGCCGGGCAGCGAGACCGACATCGGAGTGGTAGTTCAGTCGGTTAGAATACCGGCCTGTCACGCCGGGGGTCGCGGGTTCGAGTCCCGTCCACTCCGCCACATTGCATCCGGGCACCGCCAGGTGGCCGGCCGAATCAGCCGCCTCCATGCGGCTGTTTTCATTTGCAGACCCGGTCTGTAGCCCACCCTTAGCGGCCGCCGACGCCACATCCACCGGGCGGCCCCGCGCAGCCTGCTAGAATCGCGGAGTTTGACCTCCGTCCCAACTTGATCCCGAGTCAGCATGCTTGATTTCGTTCGCAACAACCGGCGCCTGATGCTTTTGCTGCTGCTGGTGCTGGTGTTTCCGTCGTTCGTGTTCTTCGGCGTGGAAAGCTATTCGCGCTTCATGGACAGTTCGCACGACGCCGCCAAGGTCGATGGCCGTGCCATCACCCAACAGGAAGTCGACAACGTGCTGCGCGAGCAGTCCGAGCGGATGCGTCAGGTGCTGGGCGCCGCCTACGATCCGCGCCAGTTCGAAGGTCCGGAAGCGCGCAAGGCCGTGCTGGACCAGCTGATCCTGCAGCGCGTGGTCGCCAACGAGGTCAATCGCGAGCATCTGACCGTGTCGAACGAGCGCCTGTACGAGGCGATCGTCAATATTCCTGCGATCGCGCAGCTGCCGAAGAAGGCGGACGGGCGGGTCGAGGACAAGGCCTATCTCGAACTGCTGGCCTCGCAGGGCATGACCCCCGAACAGTTCGACGCGCGCATGCGCTTCGACCTGGCGACGCAGCAGCTCGGCCAGTCGATCGGCGCGACCGCCTTCATGCCGAAGTCGTTGCTGGACCGCCTGATCGCCGCGCGCGACCAGCAGCGCGAGGTCCAGCCGCTGCTGCTGAAGGCCAGCGACTACGCCGCCAAGGTGTCGGCCGACGACGCCGCGCTGAAGGCGTACTACGACAAGCATCGCCAGGCCTTCAGCGTGCCCGAGCAGGCCAAGGTCGAATACCTGGTGCTGTCGGCCGATGCGCTGGCCGCGGGCATCAGCATCACGCCCGAGCAGCTGAAGTCCTACTACGACAGCAATATCGCGCGCTTCCGTACCGACGAGCAGCGCCGCGCCAGCCATATCCTGATCGCGGCGCCGAAGGATGCGCCCGCCGCGGAGCGTCAGGCCGCCAAGGACAAGGCCACCAGGCTGCTGGAAGAACTGCGCAAGCAGCCGGACACCTTCGCCGATGTCGCGCGCAAGCAGTCGCAGGATCCGGGCTCGGCGGAGAAGGGCGGTGACCTCGGTTTCATGGGCCGCGGCGCGCTGGTCAAGCCGTTCGAGGACGCGATGTACGCGCTGCAGCCGAACCAGCTCAGCGATGTGGTCGAGACCGACTACGGCTATCACATCATCAAGGTGACCGAGGTCAAGCCGTCGCAGACGCGTCCGCTCGAGTCGGTCAAGGCCGAACTCGAGGCCGAACTGCGCAAGCAGCTCGCGGCCAAGCAGTTCACCGAGCAGGCCGATGCCTTCGGCAATACCGTCTACGAGCAGTCTGACAGCCTGAAGCCGGCCGCCGACAAGTTCAAGCTGACGATCCAGACCGCCGACAACGTGACCCGCGCGCCGAACCCCGCGCTGGGCGCGAACAATCCGCTGAACAACGAGAAGGTGCTGACCGCGCTGTTCAGCGACGACGCGATCAAGAACAAGCGCAATACCGAAGCGATCCAGGTCGGTCCGGAAACGCTGGTCGCCGGCCGCGTGGTCGAGTATCGCCCGGCGTCAGTACGTCCGTTCGACGCGGTGCGCGATCAGGTCCGCGCGCAGTACGTGGCCGAGCAGGCCGCCGAACTGGCGCGCAAGGACGGCGAAGCGCAGCTGGCCAAACTGAAGCAGAGCGGGTCGGCCGATGGCTTTGGCGGCGCCGTCACAGTGTCGCGGCAGCAACCGGCCGGTCTCGCGCCGAAGGCGGTCGAGGCCGTGATGCGCGCCGATGCATCGAAGCTGCCGGCGATGGTCGGCGTCGATCTGGGCGCGCAGGGCTATGCGATCTATCGCATCGCCAAGGTTTCGCAGCCGGCGCAGGCCAATCCGGCGCAACGCCAGGCCGACGCGCAGCAGCTGTCGCAACTGGCCGGCCAGAGCGAACTGGAAGCGTTCTTCGAGAGCCTGAAGGCCCGTTCGGACGTCGAGGTGCTCAAGCCCGCGGCGCCGGCGGAATCGCAGCCGGCAGGCTGACGACGATTGACGTGGCCGGCCGCACAGGTCGGTCCTGCAGCGATGAAGAAGGGGCCCCGCGGGGCCCCTTTGTCATGCGCCGATGTCATGCACCGGCGGCCGACGCCGCCGGCCCGCCGTTCATCCGCGCCGTTGCTGTGCCTTGCCTTCCTCCGCGCTGCGCCGCTGGCGCTTGAGCAGCGGCTCCAGCTGCGGCCACACGGTGTCGAGCAGCGCCGGCTGGGCCTGCGCGGTCGGATGGATGCGATCGTCCTGGAACCAGTCCGGCCGCGTCACCACCTTGTCCAGCAGGAAGGGCACCAGCGGCAGCTGGTATTCCTTGGCCAGCTTCGGATACAGCGCGAAGAAGCGCTCGGTGTAGTCGGGCCCGTAGTTGGGCGGGATCCGCATGCCGATCAGCAGCACATTGGCCTTCGCGGCTTTGGCGCTGGTGACGATCTGGCGCAGGTTGGCCTCGGTGCTCTGCAGCGGCAGGCCGCGCAGCGCGTCGTTGGCGCCGAGTTCGACGACCACCACGGCGGGCCGGTGCCGGGACAGCAGATCGGGCAGACGCGTCTTGCCGCCTACCGTGGTCTCGCCGCTGATGCTCGCATTGACGACGCTATAATCGAACCTCTCCGCGCGCAGGCGGTCTTCCAATAACTTGACCCATCCTGCGCCGCGCGCGATGCCGTATTCCGCCGACAGGCTGTCGCCAAGCACCAGGATCGTGGGCGCGCGTTGCGCCAGCGCGGGCATCGCTGCCAGCGCCAGCAGCCCGCCCAGCACCAGGGCGCGCCAGCGTCCCCCGATGTCCCGCCAGAAACCGTTCCGGAAACCCTTGCTCATGTCCTCATCCATTCTTGCTGTCGAATCCTTGGGAAAGACCGTGACGGACGCGACCGGTTCGCTGACGATTCTGCACGACGTGTCCTTTTCCGTCACGCCCGGCGAAACGCTGGCCATCGTCGGCGCCTCGGGGTCGGGCAAGTCGACGCTGCTCGGGCTGATGGCCGGGCTCGACCTGCCCAGCCGCGGCACCGTGTCGCTGCACGGTCACGACCTGTTCGCGCTCGACGAGGACCAGCGCGCCGCGCTGCGGGGGCGGCATGTCGGCTTCGTGTTCCAGTCGTTCCAGCTGGTCGGCCATCTGACCGCGCTGGAGAATGTGATGCTGCCACTGGAGCTGCGCGGCGAGGCCGACGGCGTGCGAGAGCGCGCCAAGGCGATGCTGGAGCGGGTCGGCCTGGGCGCGCGGCTGTCGCACTATCCGCGCACGCTGTCGGGCGGCGAGCAGCAGCGCGTCGCGCTGGCCCGTGCCTTTGTCACGCGGCCCGACATCCTGTTCGCCGACGAGCCGACCGGCAGCCTCGACACCGCGACCGGCGAAGCGGTGATCGCGCTGATGTTCGAACTGAATCGCGACGCCGGCTCGACGCTGGTGCTGGTCACGCACGATCGCTCGGTGGCGGCCCGCTGCGGTCGCATCCTGACGATCGAGGCAGGCAAGGTCGCCAGCGACGAGTGGATGGGCGCGGAAGTCTGAGAACGCGAAATCGAGGGCAAGGGCAGGCCCTCAGCCTCCCCGGGCCAGCGCGCCTCGCGCGCGCGCGATCAGCGCGCTGGTGGATGGATCGTGCGGACCCTCGGCGCGTCCGTTCAGCTCGGCCTCGATCGGCCGCGCCAGCAGCTTGCCCAGTTCGACACCCCACTGGTCGAACGAATTGATATTCCAGATCGCGCCCATCACGAAGGTGCGGTGCTCGTACAGCGCGATCAGCGCGCCCAGCGCGCGCGGCGTGATGCCGTCGATCAGCAGCATATTGCTGGGCCGATTGCCCTCGAAGCGCATATGCGCGATGCGCTCGGGCTCGACGATGCCGGCCGCGCGCAGTTCTTCCTCGGTCCGCCCGCGCATCAGCGCCTCGGCCTGCGCGAAGCAGTTGGCCAGCAGCTTGGCATGATGGCCCGGCAGCGTGCGCGGCGCGGACAGCGGTGCAACGAAATCGACCGGCACGATCTGCGAGCCCTGGTGGATCAGCTGGAAATACGCGTGCTGGCCGTTGGTGCCGGCCGTTCCCCAGACCACCGGCGAGGTGTCCACGCGCACCGGCTGGCCATCGCGCTGCACCGACTTGCCGTTGCTCTCCATTTCCAGCTGCTGCAGGAAGGCGGGAAACAGTTCCAGCGAGGTCGAGTAGGGTGCCATGCAGCTGGTCGGCAGGCCGAACACATTGCGGTACCAGACCCCCAGCAGGCCCAGGATCACCGGCATGTTGCGCGCGAGCGGTGCGCTGCGGAAGTGCTCGTCCATCTCGCGGCCGCCGGCCAGCAGTTCCGCGAAGGCTTCGAAGCCGAGCGCCAGCGTGATCGACAGCCCGACCGAGGACCACAGCGAGAAGCGTCCGCCGATCCAGTCCCAGAACTCGAACATATTGGCCGGATCGATGCCGAAGGCGCGCACCGCTTCCGGGTTGGTCGACACCGCGACGAAATGGCGCGCCAGTCCGCTCTCCGGCACGCCGCGCGCGATAAACCATTGGCGCGTGCTGTTGGCGTTCGCCATCGTCTCCAGCGTGGTGAAGGTCTTCGAGCAGACGATCACCAGCGTGCGTTCGGGATCGAGCCGCGCCAGCGTCTCGGCCAGTTCGGTGCCGTCGACGTTGGACACGAAATGCACGCGCGGGCCAGAAGCCGCGCTACCGCTGCTGTCACCACGGCCATCGCCCGCAAGGTGCGCCAGCGCCCGGCACACCATGCGCGGCCCGAGGTCCGAGCCGCCGATGCCAAGGTTGACCACGTCGGTGATGGTCTTGCCGCCATGGCCCTTCCATTCGCCGCTGCGCACGCGCTGCGAGAAGTCCCGCATGCGCGAGAGCACATCGTGCACTGCCGGCATCACTGGCTTGCCGTCGACCTGGAACGGCGCGTCCGGTGCGGCACGCAGCGCCATATGCAGCGCGGCGCGGTCCTCGGTCGCATTGATATGTGTGCCAGCGAACATGGCATCGCGCCGCGCGGGTACCTTGGCCTCTTCGGCGAGCTGGACCAGCAGGTCCATCGTCTCCGGCACGATGCGGTTTTTCGAATAGTCCAGGAACAGGCCGGCCGCTTCCAGCGAGAACCGGTCGACCCGCTCGCCGGCGTCGGGCGCGGCAAACCAGTCGCGCATCCGCTGGTCGCGGATCGCTTGGTAGTGCTGCTGCAGACGTTGCCAGGCGGGAAGGTCAGTGGGCATTGCGAAATACGGGCGGAAAAGTGTCGAGCGGATAGTACGACCGGATAGTTCGGCCGGATACTACGAGCGCAGAAGACGCGGAACGTGCCGAGTATAGCGCGCACATTCGGCGAGAACTGTCAGACAACGCCGCAATCAGCGCGTTCCGCCGAGGCTGCGGGCCACCAGCCGCAATGCCGATTCGCCGCCCGCGACCCACAGGCCGCCGGCGCAGATCACCGCAATCCCCAGCGCCGTGGTCCAGTCCGGCAACTGGCCGAAGGCGAGGAAGCCGACCGTGGTCGCCGAGATGATCTGCAGATAGAGGAAGGGACTGAGGAACGAGGCGTCGGCGTACTGGAACGCGCGGATCACGAAGTAGTGCCCGAGCGACCCGGTGATGCCGGCGGACAGCAGCAGCGCGCATTGCAGCGGCGTCGGCATCGCGGTGAACCAGAAGAAGGGCACCAGCAGCGTCGTCAGCGCGGCGCCGGTGATGCCGCTCCAGATCAGCGTGGTCATCGGCGCGTCGTGGGCCGCCATGCGTCGCGTCAGCATTTGCAGCAGCGCGAACAGCAGTGCCGAGGTGAGACCCAGCGCCACGCCGCCCGGCGTCAGCTCGCCGCCGGGGCGCACCACCACCAGCATGCCGGCAAAGCCGATCAGCACGCCGCTCCAGCGCATCAGGCGGGCGTTGCGCCCCGGCCGTTCGCCGAGCAGCCATGGCGACAGCGCGACCACGAACAGCGGCGCGCAGAAGTTCAGCGCGGTGGCGGTCGCCAACGGCATCAGCTTCAGCACCGAAAAGAACACCAGCGTCGAGGCCAGCATCAGGGCGCCGCGCATCCATTGCAGCCTTGGCTGGCCGGTGCGGACCTGGGCCCGGAAGCGCGCCGGACCGAGCAGCAGAAAGATGGCGACCACATGGCCCACGTAACGGACCCAGGCCACCGCCATGATCGGCAGGCCCTGCTGGGTCAGCGTCTTGCCGGTCGCGTCGAGCAGCGTCAGGATCCATTGGCCCAGCACCAGCAGCGCGATGCCGGTCAACAGCTGCCGGCGGCTCGGCGCTGCGCTCTGTACCGAGATCGCGCCGCTCATCGCCGCGGGCCCGGCATGTTCGGCACCTTCATCGCGTTCAACGCATTGAGTTCGTGCCGCGCGGCGCGGGGCAATTCGCCGGCCGTCAGCCCGGCCGGTCCTTCGCCGCCGGCCACCAGGCGATCGGCGGCGCGGCCATGCAGCCAGACCCCGGCCAGCGCCGCGGGCTCGGCCGCCATGCCCTGCGCCAGCAGCGCGCCGATCATGCCGGCCAGCACGTCGCCGGTGCCGGCGGTGGCCAGGCCCGCATTGCCAGTGGGATTGATGGCGACCGCGTTCCCGTCTCGCCGGGCGATCACGGTACCCGAGCCCTTCAGCACAACCACCGCCTGCCACTGCGCAGCCAGCGCACGCGCCGCGCCGAGTCGATCGCGCTGGATCTCCGCCACCGTGCAGCCCATCAGCCGCGCCGCTTCGAGCGGATGCGGCGTCAGCACGCGCGGTGCGGCGCCGGCCTTCGCCAGCGCGGCCAACGCCGCGTCTGCGGCCAGCAGGTTCAGCGCATCGGCATCGAGCACGGCCGGCGTAGCCGAACGCAGCGCCGTCTCGAGCCATCGGCGCGCGTCCTCGCCGGTTCCCATGCCGGGGCCGGCCACCAGCGCCGACATCTGTTGCAACTGCAGCCGGTCGACCGGATGCAGCATCAGCTCGGGATGCACCGGATCGAATGGCGGCGCGGGGTCGGCCAGAAAGCCGATATGCACGCGCCCGGCGCCCAGATGCAACGCGGCCCGCGCACCCAGCAGAGGCGCGCCGACCATGCCGATGCTGCCGCCGATCACCGCCAGCGTGCCGAAGCTGCCCTTGTGGCTGGCATGCCGCCGGCCGGGCAGCGCCGCGGCGAACCGGGCAGGCGTATTGGCCCACGCGGCCCAGGCCACCGCTGCATCCTGCGGCGGATAGTCGAGCGCGAGCGGCGCTATATCCAGTTCGCCGGCGCAGTCGCGGCCGTCCAGCGTCAGCAGGCCCGGCTTCGCGGCGATGAAGGTCAAGGTCCGGGTCGCGCGCACCGCCGGCGTACCGGCGCCGGTATCGGCCGACAGGCCGCTCGGCACGTCGAGCGCGAACACCGGCACCCCGTCGTCGGCCAGCGCGCACAGCCGCGCGATCCATTCGGCGAGCGCACCGCTGGCGGGACGGTTCAGGCCGATACCGAGCAGGCCGTCCACCACCGCGGCAAAACGCGGCGCCGCCGCAGGCCAGGGCGGCGCGGTTTGCGGCGAGGCGGCATCGGGCACCAGCACCTGCAGCGGCACGCCGGCATCGTTCGCCTCCCGCCACGCGCGTGCGGCGTCGGCGGGCAGGCGTGCGGGATCGGCCAGCAGCCATGCCTGCACCTCGCGGCCGGCCTGATGCAGGTGCGTCGCCGCGACCAGCGCGTCGCCGCCGTTATTGCCGGGACCCGCCAGCAACAACAGCGGTCCGGCCGGTGCATGGGCGCTCAGCCAGGCGGCAGCGGCAGCCCCGGCACGGGCCATCAGCGTGAACGGCGACAGGGTGGCGTAGGCCGCCTGTTCGAGCCGGCGGATCGCTGCGCTGTCGAACAGCGGAATGGACGTGGCGCTGAGCGGATCGAACCGCAACCAGTCCGCGGCCTCGGCGGCCGTCCCGGCAACGGCGGGAGAGGAGAAGGGCGTCATCGGCGCATTATCGCAGCGCCGCCGGCAAACGGCTCATCGCCGCGGGCCCAGGCCGTAGCGGTCCGGCGTCAGGCCTTCCAGGTCGATCTCGGCCGGCGCGCCGGACACCTGGGCCGCAAGCAGCTTGCCGGAGCCGCAGGCCATCGCCCAGCCGGTGGACCCATGGCCGAGATTGAGGAACAGCCCGGGCACGGCGGTGGCGCCGATCAGCGGCGGGCCGTCCGGCAGCATCGGACGGGCACCGGTCCACAACGACGCTTCGGCGTAGTTCGCCGCGCCCGGGAACCAGTCGCGGCCGACCTTCAGCAGGGTGCGCACCGCGGCCTGCCGCAGGTCCAGCTTGCGCGAGCCGAGCTCGGCGGTGCCGGCCAGCCGAATGCGATTGCCCATGCGGGTGATCGCGACCTTGTACGACTCGTCCATCAGCGCGGCCAGCGGCGCCTGCAGGGCATCGCGCACCGGCACCGTGGCCGAATAGCCCTTGACCGGATAGAGCGGCACGCGCAGGCCGAGCGGGCGCAGCAGCGCGGCACTGGCGACGCCGGCGGCAACCACGACATGTTGCGCGCGCAGGATCGAGTCCCCTCCCTGGCACCGCACGGACACCGACAGCACGCCGTCGCCAGGCGCGGCGATGCCGTGAACGGTGGTGTCCATCTGAAACCGCACGCCCGCGGCCTCAGCGAACTGCCGCAGCCGGCGCGTGAACATCGGGCAATTGCCCGATTCGTCCTCGGGCAGATGCAGCCCGCCGGCCAGCGCGGTGTCCGGAGCCAGCCCAGGCTCGAGCCGGCGGCATTCGGCCGCATCGACCAGCCGATGGGGCACGGCGTTCTCGCGCAGCAGCGCCAGCGCGGGCTGGGCCATCTGAAGGTCGCGCTCGGTCCTGAACAGCTGCAGATAGCCCTGCGACTGCTCGTAGTCGATCTGCAGCTGGTCGCGCAACTGGTGCAGGCAGGCGCGGCTGTAGAAGGCCAGCCGCTGCATGCGCAGCTTGTTGACCCGGTAGCGCTCGAGCCGGCATTCGCCGAGCCAGCGCGCGATCCAGCGCCACATCGCGGGGTCGGCGCTCGGCCGGAATACCACCGGCGAGGTACTGGCGAACAGGGTACGCAGCACCTTGGCCGGCATCCCCGGCGCGGCCCACGGTGTCACATAGCCGGGCGCGATGACGCCGGCGTTGCCGAAGCTGGTCTCCTGGGCCGGAGAGGCGCGCCGGTCCAGCACGGTGACCTCGAATCCGGCCTCGCGCAGATACCAGGCCGAGCACACGCCGATCACGCCGGCCCCGATCACGATGGCGCGCATGGGGATCTACATCTTCATCTGCGCGGGCAGATAGGTCACCAGGCCGGGGAAGGCCCAGATCAGCAGCACCGCCACCACCATCAGCACGAAGAAGGGGAAGGCGGCCCAGGCGATATAACTGATATTGCGCCGGGTCATCCCCTGCAGCACGAACAGGTTGAAGCCGACCGGCGGCGTGATCTGCGCCATCTCGACCACCAGCACGACAAAGATGCCGAACCACAGCAGGTCGATGCCGACCGCCTGGATCGTCGGCAGCAGCACCGACATCGTCAGCACCACCATCGAGATGCCGTCGAGGAAGCAGCCCAGGATGATGAAGAACACCATCAGCGCGACGATCAGCAGGAACGGCGTCAGGTTCAGGCCGACGATCCATTCGGCCAGGTGGCGCGGCAGGCCGATGAAGCCCATCGCCAGCGTCAGGAACGACGAGCCCGCCAGGATCAGCGCGATCATGCAGTACAGCCGCGTGGCCGACATCAGCGAATCGCGGAAGGTCTGCCAGGTCAGCGTGCGCTGCGCCAGCGCGAGCACCAGCGCACCGACGACGCCCAGCGCCGCCGCCTCGGTCGCGGTGGCGACGCCGGCGTAGATCGAGCCCAGCACCGCGCCGATCAGCAGCACCACCGGAATCAGATGGCGGGACTCGGCCAGCTTGGCGTGCAGGTCCAGCCGATGCTCGGGCACCGGGATCGCGTCGCGATGGCGCCAGCCCCAGACCGCGACATAGCCCATGAACAGCAGCGCCAGCATCAGCCCCGGCAGCACCCCGCCGATGAACAGCTTGCCGATCGACACGTCGGCGGTGACGCCATAGACGATCATGATGATCGACGGCGGAATCAGCAGCCCCAGCGTGCCGGCGCCGGCCAGCGAGCCGATCGCCATCGAATCGGGATAGCCACGCTTGGCGAGTTCGGGCAGCGAGATCTTGCCGATCGTCGCGCAGGTGGCGGCGCTCGAGCCCGACACCGCGGCGAAGATCGTGCAGCCGATCACGTTGACATGCAGCAGCCGGCCCGGCAGGCGCTGCAGCCACGGTGACAGCCCCCGGAACATGCCCTCGGACAGTTTGGTCTTGAGCAGGATCTCGCCCATCCAGATGAACAGCGGCAGCGCCGTCAGCGTCCAGCTCGACAGCGAGCCCCAGACGGTCAGCGCCATCGACTCGCCGCCGACCTTGTTGGTGAACAGCTCCATCGCTATCCATCCGACGCCGAGAATGGCGATGCCGATCCAGACGCCGGCGCCGAGCACGGCGAAGATCGCGACGATCAGGAAGAGGGTGATCCAGAGATCCATGTTGTTGCGTTCCTGTGGGGATGCCGTTCAGTCGAGATGGCCGAGTGGTGCGATACGGAGGCTACGTGTCGGTACGCGGCGTTATTCGGTGCGCGCCATTTCGCCGCTTTCCTCGCGCGGCAGACGCCGCGTGCGCAGCACGTAGATGAACTCCTCGGCGAAGGCGACGAACAGCCCGAACAGGCCCACCGCCATCGACAGCTGCGGAATCCACAGCGGCGTGGCGTCGGTGTTCTGCGAGATGTCGTGATAGATGTACGAGTCGTACGCGAGCTTGCCGGCGTAGTAGGTGAAGTACGCGGTCAGCAGCGTGGCCACCGCCAGACAGAAGATCTCCACCCAGACGCGCGGTTTGCCGTGCAGGCGCTGCAGGATCAGCGTCACGCGGATATGGTCGCCCTGGCGCAGCGTCGCGGCCAGCGCGAGGAACGACCCGGCCGCCATGAAATAGCCGGCGTAGGCATCGCCGCCATCGATCTGGAAATGGGCGAAGCGCCCGACAATGATGGCCAGTTCGATCAGCAGCGTCAGGCAGATGAAGACGGCCGCCAGCGCGCCGAGCGCCTGGTAGAACCACTGGAAGCGGGAAGTCATGATGCGTCCGGGAGGCTAGGAGGAGAAGGCGAAGGCCGCGGCCGGATGTCGGACTCCAGCAGCACGTCGTCCCCGCGAAAGCGGGGACCCAGCGGCTTGCACCAAGACACTGGGCCCCCGCCTGCGCGGGGGCGACGAAGTGGTGGAGCAAGCCGGGGCCGGCATCGCGGAAACGTTCGCCTTACTTGCGATACGCCGAGATGATTTCCTTGCCGTCGGGCCCGGCCTTCTTTTCCCATTCGGCCAGCAGTTCGTCGCCGATCTTCTTCATGTCGGCCTGCAGTTGCGGCGTGGGCTTGACGATGGTCATCTTGTTCTTGGCCAGCGTGTCCAGCGATTGCTGCGTGTATTCGCGCATCCGCTGCCAGCCGCGCGTCTCGGCGGCCTGCGCGGCCTTGATCAGCGCCTCCTGCGACGGCTTGTCGAGCTTGTCGAACTCGCGCTTGTTGACGATCACCATGTTCTTCGGCAGCCAGGCGTCGACCGTATGGAAGTGCGACAGGCTTTCCCAGACCTTGCTGTCGACGCCGGTGGCGCCCGACGACATGAAGCTGTCGACCACGCCGGTGGCCAGCGCCTGCGACAGCTCGGCGGCCTGGATCGTCATCGGCTGCGCGCCGACCGCCTGCGCGATGCGCGTGGTGGCCGGATTGTAGGCGCGCCACTTCAGGCCCTTCATGTCGGCGCCCGAGCGGATTTCCTTCTTCGCGTAGATGCCCTGCGGCGGCCAGGCGACCGCGTACAGCAGCTTGATGCCCTGGCGGTCCAGCAGGCGGTCGATCACGGGCCGCTGCGCCTGCCACAGCTTGTACGATGCATCGAAGCCGGTGGCGAGGAAGGGCACGGCGTCGACGCCGAACAGCGCATTCTCGTTTTCCAGCAGCGACATCAGCACCTCGCCGGCCTGGGCCTGGTTGCTCTGCACCGCGCGCTTGATCTCGTTGGCCTTGAACAGCGAACCGTTCGGATGCAGCGTGATGGCCAGCTTGCCCTGCGTGGCCGCGCTGACCTCCTTGGCGAACTGGTCGAGGTTGACCGTGTGTGGGTTGTTGGCCGGATAGCCGGTCGGCAGATCCCATTTGACCTGGGCCTGCGCCAGCGGCGCCATCGCGAAGGCGCAGGCGAGCAGCCCGCACGCAGACATCGACTTGAGCAATCCCTTGCGCTGCATCATTTCTCTCCTGGTTGTGTCAGTACCGCGTCGTTGCGCGTGACCGCGCGTGGTGGCGCGTCCTGGTGCGCACGCGTCCGTGGATCTTGCGCCGCCAGCGGTGGCTCGTCCACTGGGTCGTCCACTAGGTTGTCGCGCGTCGTTGGCCCCGTCCCGCGCGCCGGCTCAGGCCTGCTGCAGCGTGGGCGCGAGCACGGCCTCCAATGCAAGCGCCGTGCCCAGCAGCGGCGCGTCGCGCATCGGGCCGTGCGCCAGCATGAGCCCGACCGGCAGTTCGTCGGGCTGGTGGCACGGCAGCGAGATCGCGCAGCCGTCGAGGAAGTTGATGGTCGAAGGATTGCGCAGCAGCAGCGCATTGGTGCGCGTAAACAGCGCATCGTCGGCGACCAGCGGTGCGATCGGTGGCGCCACCACCGGCACGGTGGGGCAGGCCAGCGCATCGAAGCCGTCGAGCCGCGCCATCACGCGCTCGCTCCAGGCGGCGCGGGCGCGCACCAGATCGACATAGTCGGCCGCGCCGATCGCGGCACCGCGGTCGATGCGCGCCGCCACGCGCGGGTCGTACAGCGCGCGCCGCGACGACAGCGTGCCGCGGTGGATCGCATAGGCCTCGGCCGCGGTCAGCCCGCCTTGCGCGTTCAGCGCCGAAAGCTGCAGCAGCTCGGGCAGGTCAACGTGTTCGATCTGCACGCCGGCGGCGGACAGCCGTCCCAACGTGCGATCGAAGGCGCGCGACACGGTCTCGTCGAGATCGTCGAGCAGCAGCTGGCGCGGCACGGCCACCCGCAGCGCGCTGGCGGCCTTGCGCACGGGCACCAGCGCCTGATCGGCGATCACGCCGTCGACCAGCACGCAGTCGGCCACGGTGCGCGCCATCGCGCAGGCGGTATCGAGCGAGAACGACAGCGGAAAGGCACCGGCCAGCGGCACGCGCCGCGCGGTCGGCTTGAAACCGGTCAAGCCGCACAGCGCAGCCGGGATGCGGATCGACCCGCCGGTATCGCTGCCCAGTGCCGCCACCGCGAGACCAAGCGCCACCGAGGCCGCCGCGCCCGACGACGAGCCGCCGCAGATGCGCGCCACCGTGCTGTCGTGCGGATTGACCGGCGTGCCGTAGTGCGGGTTGATGCCGACGCCGGAGAAGGCGAACTCGGTCATGTTGGTGCGGCCGACCAGCGCGGCGCCCACCGCTCGCAGCCGCGCCACGACCGGCGCATCGTCGGTTGCCGGCGCGGCATCGGCGCGCACCGTCGAGGCGGCGCGCGTGACATCGCCGCCGATATCGAACAGGTCCTTGATCGATACCGGCAGCCCCGCCAGCGGATGCAGCGGCTTGCCGGCCAGCGCCGCGGCATCGGCGGCCTGCGCCGCGCTGGCTGCGGTATCGAAGCTGGTCTGCAGGAATACCGCGTGCGCCGACGGCTCCTTCGCCCGGGCCTCGGCCTGCTGCAACAGTGCCGCGCGCGACAATCGGCCATCGCGGGCCAGGCGGTTCAGCGTGTCGATATCGGGAAGCAGCGCGGCAGGGATCGTCATCGGTACAGGTTCGGGTTGTGTGTCCGGATGGTGTGTCCGGGCAGTGCGCTCGGGCGTCGTGGAAGCCAGGAACGGAGGATGGGGCCCGTACTCGTTGCCGCCTGCCCCGCAGCAGTGCGCGGCCCGCCGGATGCCCAGAATTCGTGCGCGAATCGAGTCGGAGGCGGTCGTTTCAGTGCCGCGCAATCCCCATCGTTACCGGGTACTCATGCTCATAATTTGTCGATAAACTGTCAAGCTGAAATTACTGCCGCGGCCCCCGGGAAATCCCTACACGGCGTGCCTGATCGTTCGTTCTCCGCTGTCCTTCTGCAGGAGTGCTGTCCATGGCCCGAAAGCCGAGCCGCCGCGACGAGGTTGCGTCTCCCGATGTTGCCGCTGCCGACGTGGTTTCCGCCGATACCGCATCGGCCGATGCCGCGGCTGCCGAAGCGATTGTTCGTCCGAGCAGCGCCGGCATCGTGTCGTCCGCCCATCTGGTGTCCTCGCGCAGTCCCGAACTGTCGGAATTCGAGTTCGGCCTGAACACCGCCTACAACGCCTATAGCCGCTGGGTCGTGCGCTGCATGGGCGCGGCCGGCGTGCGCGACCTGACCTTCCTCGACGTGCTGGTGCTCCATCACGTCAACCACCGTGGGCGCGCCAAGCGGCTCGCCGACATCTGCTTCGTGCTGAACGTCGAGGACACCCATCTGGTGACCTACTCGCTGAAGAAGCTGCAGGGCATGAGCCTGGTCGCCGGCGTGCGCGTGGGCAAGGAGGCGACCTACAGCACCACCGCGGCAGGCACCGAGGCGTGCGCGCGCTATCGCGAAATCCGCGAGCAATGCCTGACCAGCAATATGACCCCGGGCAGCGCCGAGAACGCCGAGATCGGCGAACTGGCACGGCTGCTGCGCGTGCTGACCGGACTGTACGAGCAGGCGGCGCGCTCGGCGACGTCGCTGTAGCGCGCCCCCATCACATCGCCTACGCGAAAGCGGGGGCCCAGCGTCTTGCAGGAGCACGCGAGCCACTGGGTCCCCGCCTGCGCGGGGGACGACAGACAACCATCCCTATCGCGAGGTAGTTCAGCGTGTCTTCTTTCGCATCGCAAGCCGCATCGCAAGCCGCATCGCCAACGCCTTCGACCGGCCCGCGCTGGCAATTCTGGATCGATCGGGGCGGCACCTTCACCGATATCGTCGGGCTGCGTCCGGACGGCACCGTGGTCACGCACAAGCTGCTGTCGGAGAACCCCGAGCAATACGCCGATGCGGCGGTCGCCGGCATCCGCCATCTGCTTGGCCTGGCTGCCGGCGAGCCGATCACGCCGCGCCTGGTGTCCGCGGTGAAGATGGGCACCACGGTGGCCACCAACGCGCTGCTCGAGCGCAAGGGCGAGCCGACGGCGCTGTTCATCACGCGCGGTTATCGCGACGCGCTGCGGATCGCCTACCAGAACCGGCCGCGGCTGTTCGACCTGAATATCGTGTTGCCCGAGCTGCTGTACCGCGAGGTGGTGGAGGTCGACGAGCGGATCGGCGCGCATGGCGACGTGGTGCAGCCGCTGGACCAGACCGCGCTGCGCGAACAGATGACCCGCGTGCTGGCCGACGGCATTCGCGCCGTGGCGATCGTGCTGATGCACGGCTATCGCCATTCGGATCACGAGGCGCGCGCGGCGCGGATCGCGCGCGAACTGGGCTTCGCGCAGGTATCGGTGTCGCACGAGGTATCGCCGCTGATGAAGCTGGTGCCACGCGGCGACACCACGGTGGTCGATGCCTATCTGTCGCCGATCCTGCGCCGCTATGTCGAGCAGATCGAGCGCGAGATGCCCGGCGTGAACCTGCAGTTTATGCAGAGCAGCGGGGGGCTGACCGACGCGCATCGCTTCCAGGGCAAGGACGCGATCCTGTCGGGACCGGCTGGCGGCATCGTCGGCATGGTGCGCGCGTCGCAGCGCGCCGGCTTCAGTCGCATCATCGGCTTCGACATGGGCGGCACTTCCACGGACGTGTCGCACTTCAGCGGCAAGCACCCGAATGACTTCGAGCGCGTGTTCGAGACCAGCGTGGCCGGCGTGCGCATGCGCGCGCCGATGATGAGCATCCATACGGTGGCGGCGGGCGGCGGCTCCGTGCTGCATTTCGACGGCAGCCGCTATCGTGTCGGCCCGGACTCGGCGGGCGCGAATCCGGGGCCGGCCAGCTATCGGCGCGGCGGCCCGCTGGCGGTGACCGACTGCAACGTGATGCTGGGCAAGATCCAGCCGGCGCATTTCCCGGCGGTGTTCGGCCCCCGCGCCGACGCGCCGCTCGATCGCGATGCCGTGGTCGCGCGCTTCGAGGACCTGGCGGCGCAGATCGCCGAGCATACCGGCGACCGGCGCACGCCCGAGCAGGTCGCCGAGGGCTTCATCGAGATCGCGGTCGGCAACATGGCCAACGCGATCAAGCAGATCTCGGTGCAGCGCGGCCACGACGTGACCGGCTACACGCTGACGACCTTCGGCGGTGCCGGCGGCCAGCATGCCTGCCTGGTGGCCGATGCGCTCGGCATGCAGACCGTGTTCGTTCATCCGCTGGCCGGTGTGCTGTCGGCCTACGGCATGGGCCTGGCCGACCGCACGGCGATGCGCGAACTGTCGATCGAAGCCAAGCTGGACGAGGCCGCGGTGCCGATGCTGGCGCAGCGGCTCGACGCGCTCGCGCAGCAGGCGCGCGACGAGCTGCTGGAGCAGGGCGAGGACGCCGGCCGCATCGAGGTGCTGCGGCGCGTCCATCTGCGCTACGAGGGCACCGATTCTGCGCTGGTGGTGCCGTTCGGCGACGCCGACGCGATGCGGGCGGGCTTCGAGGCCGCCTACCGGCAGCGCTATGCCTTCCTGATGCCGGACAAGGGGCTGATCGTCGAGGCGGTCTCGGTCGAGGCGGTCGGCGTCGCGCAGGCGCCGCAGGAGCGGCCGCCCGAACTGGCGCCGCGCGAAGGCCCGCCGCGGCCGGTGGAGACGGTACGGATGTTCAGCGGCGGCGCCTGGCACGACACGGGCCTGTACCGGCGCGATACGCTGCGTCCCGGCGACCGGCTCGCCGGTCCGGCCATCATTGCGGAGCAGAACGCCACCACCGTGGTCGAACCCGGTTGGCAGGCGCTGCTGACGGGGCAGGACCATCTGGTGCTGACGCGCGCGGTGCCGCGGCCCCAGCGCCGCGCCATCGGCACCGAGGCCGATCCGGTGATGCTCGAGGTCTTCAACAACCTGTTCATGTCGATCGCCGAGCAGATGGGACTGCGGCTGCAGAACACCGCCTACTCGGTCAACATCAAGGAACGGCTGGACTTCTCCTGCGCGATCTTCGACGCCGAGGGCAACCTGATCGCCAACGCGCCGCATATGCCGGTGCATCTGGGTTCGATGGGCGAAAGCATCAAGACCGTGATCGCGCGCAATGCCGGGCGGATGAAGGACGGCGATGTCTACGTGCTGAACGACCCGTACAACGGCGGCACGCACCTGCCGGACGTGACGGTGATCACGCCGGTGTTCGATGCCGACGGCCGCGAGGTGCTGTTCTACGTCGGCTCGCGCGGCCACCACGCCGATATCGGCGGCATCACGCCGGGCTCGATGCCGCCGGACTCGACGGTGGTCGAGGAGGAGGGCGTGCTGATCGACAACTTCCTGCTGGTCGATGGCGGCGTGCTGGACGACGCCGGCATGCGGGCGCTGCTGGCCGGCGCGCGCTATCCGGCCCGCAATGTCGACCAGAACATGGCCGATCTGCGCGCGCAGGTCGCCGCCAACGCGAAGGGCGTCGAGGAACTGCGCAAGATGGTCGCGCACTTCGGCCTGCCGGTGGTGCGCGCCTATATGGGCCATGTGCAGGACAACGCCGAGGAAGCGGTGCGGCGCGTGATCACGGCGCTGAAGGACGGCAGCTATACCTATCCGCTCGACAATGGTGCGCAGATCCGCGTGCGCGTGACCGTCGATCGGGAGCGCAGGGAAGCGACCGTCGATTTCACCGGTACCTCGGACCAGCTGCCGAACAACTTCAACGCGCCCCGCGCGGTCTGCATGGCGGCGGTGCTGTACGTGTTCCGCACGCTGGTCGACCAGGACATCCCGCTGAACGCGGGTTGCCTGAAGCCGCTGCATGTGGTGATCCCCGAGGGCTCGATGCTCAATCCGCGCTATCCGGCCTCGGTGGTGTCAGGCAATGTCGAGACGTCGTCGTGCATCACCAACGCGCTGTACGGCGCGCTGGGCGTGGTCGCGGCCAGCCAGGGCACGATGAACAATTTCACCTTCGGCAACGCGCGCTACCAGTATTACGAGACGATCTCGGGCGGCAGCGGCGCCGGCAACGGCTTCGACGGCTGCGATGTGGTGCAGACGCATATGACCAACTCGCGCCTGACCGATCCCGAGGTGCTGGAATGGCGCTTCCCGGTACGGCTGGACAGCTACGAGATCCGGCATGGATCGGGCGGGTCGGGGCGCTGGCACGGCGGTAATGGCGGCGTGCGCAAGGTGCGTTTCCTCGAGCCGATGACGGCGTCGATCCTGTCGAACAACCGCGTGCATGCGCCGTTCGCCATGGTGGGCGGCGAGCCGGGCGCGACGGGCCGCAACCGCGTGATCCGCGCCGACGGCAGCGAGGAGACGCTGCCGCATGTGGCGCGGACGGAGATGGGCGCCGGGGATGTGTTCGTGATCGAGACGCCCGGGGGTGGGGGATTTGGGGCGGTGTAGGCGGGGAGGGCCGGCGATTGCCCTCTCCCCCAGCCCCTCTCCCGCAAGCGGGAGAGGGGAGCGTCGTGTGCGTTGTGACGTAGGTCTATCGGTCCGCCGGTCTTCTCCCCTCTCCCGCGAGCGGGAGAGGGGCCGGGGGAGAGGGCAAGAGCGGCCAGCGTATCGCTACCGCTCGATCGATACCGCCGCCGTATCCCGCGGCACCGTCACCTTCACCGTCCGCGCCACCACCTCGGCCGGCGCCTTGCCGCCGACCAGCCGGTTGACCTGTCTGAACTCGCAGGTCAGCGCGGCCGGCGTGACGGTCACCACCGCATAGCCCTGCGCGTCGGTATTGGCGTACTGCAGCCACGGATTGCTGCGCAGCGCCGCCAGCTGCTGGCAAAGCGGCACGACCTGCTGCACGAAGCCCGCATCGGCCTGCAGCGCGGACAGCACCGCATCGGTGGTCGCATCGAGCTGTCCCTCGGCCACGCCCCGTGCGGCCAGCGCGCCGCGCAGTGAGATCCGCAGCGATTCCGCAACGGTGGCGGCGGTGACCGTCGACGGCGCCAGCGTATGGTCCAGCAGGTTGACGTCGACCGACACCGGCTCGCTGCCCAGCGCGGGAACGGGCACCGACAGCGTGCGGTAGACCAGCGTCGACAGGCTCTCCGACAGCGCGCCGACCGCCGACTTCAGATACGAGAAGAACGAGTCCGAGCTGATGCCGGCCGTGACCAGGTCGACCATCACCGGCGTGCCGCCGCCCTCGGCATCGTAATCGTCGTGCACGGTGCCAGCGTAGAACGCATGAATGTCGCCGGTCAGCGCCACCACATTGCGGATGCCGTTGTCCGCCAGATGCCGCATCAGGGCCTTGCGCTCGGCGTTGAAGCCGTCCCACTGGTCGGCGTTCAGCAGGAAGCGCTGGAAGAAGGCCGCCAGCGCCGTCTTCTGCGCCGCTGGGATAAAAGCCGACTTTTCGCGATTGGCCAGCACGTCCGGCTTCACGTAGCCGAACGCGACCGCCTGTGAGGCCGCGCCGATCTGCGCCGCCACGCCGCTGGCGGCAGCGGCCTTGGCCTGCTCGAAGGCCAGCACTGCGATGCCCGCCTGCGCTGCGGTCAGTCCGGCGCCGATGGCGGCCGAGGTCTTGTCGCCTGCGGTGGCGTCGGCCATCGCAATTGCCTGCGCTGCTGTCGCTGCGCTGGCCTGAGAGGCGCCGGCCGTGACGGCGGCGACCACCGCCGCGGCGACCGGCGCATTGCCGCCGGTCGAGGCCAGCGCGCCCTGGATGCTGGCCGACAGCGTGCCGACGGCCTGCAGCGCGACCAGCGTCGCAATGGCGTTGCTGCCATCGATGCCCATGCGCAGCAGCGAGACCTCGTTGCCCCACAGCTTCCAGATTGCCGGCGAGCGTGCCATCGTGTCGCGCCACCAGTTGCGCTGTTCATTGCCGAGGATCGACGTCAGCGCCAGCGGGTCGGCGGATCCAGCGGCGGCCATCTTGGCCGCCTCGGCGGCGGCCAGCGCCCCCGCCGGCACCATGTGGCGGGCGCCGATGCTGCCCAGCGGCGCGCCGGTCGCGGGGTTGATCGCCGACTCGGGCAGCACGTGGTCGGTGCGGTACAGCCGCTCGTCCGTCATCACCAGATGGGCCAGCTTGCCGAAACGCAGCTCGCGATAGATGCGGATCGCATGGATGCCGTCCTGCGTCTCGTCGAACACGATGTCGGCCGGCATGAATTCGAACCAGGCGCGGCTCGCGGCGCGCCGGCGGGCGGGCTGGTGCTGCTCGACGCCGTTGCCCGCCGCGTTGTAGGTCTCGGCGTCGCCCCAGCAGTCGTCGCTGAACTCGTGGTCGTCCCAGGTGGCGACCATGGCGAAGCGCTCGTGCACCGCCTGCAGGCGCGGGTCGCTGCGGTAGCGCTTGTACAGGTAGCGGTAGTCGTTCAGCGTGGTCGCGTACCTGGCGCCGCTGCTGCCGTTCTTGAAGGTGCCGTCCGGCAGCACGAGGGCGGTGTGCAGGCTTTCGACCGCGCCGGTCTGGAAGTCCTCGCCGACGGTCTCGTAGATGTAGTCCCCCAGATGGACGACGAAATCGAGCTCCTCGGCTGCCAGCGCCTCGAACGTGCCCCAGTGGTTGATGCTCCAGTCCTGGCAGCTCAAGAAGCCGAGGCGCAGCTGCGATACGTCGGCATCGGCGGCAGGCGCGGTGCGGAAGCGTCCGACGCGCGAGCGGACCTCGCCGGCAGTGAACTGGTAGTAGTAGGTGCGTCCGGCATCCAGGCCGGTGATCTTGTGGCGCACCGTGCAGTCGTAGGCGCCGGACACCGGGATCGCGGCATCGACTACCGCGGCGCCGGCCAGCGCCGTGGTAGTGCCGAGCGCGCCGGCATTGTCGGCGGCCGTCACGCGCAGCCGGATCGCAAAGCTGGCGTCGAGGCTGGCCGCCGCGGCATCGTCGACGTTCGCCGGCACGACGCGGGTCCACAGCAGGATGCCGTCCGGCCTTGGATCGCCCGACGCCACGCTCTGCGGGAATTTCCAGTTCGTGCCGGTGGCCGGTGGCGCGGCCGGCGTCCCGCCATCCGGGTTGCCGTCGGCGTGGTCGTCGCCCCCGCATGCCGCCAGCCCGCCCGCCGTGGCCACCGACACCGTGATGAAGCCGCCCAGCTTCAGAAATCGCCTTCTGTCCATGTCTTGTCGTTCTCTTTGGGAGTGGCTCGGGAGCGCGTCCCGAAGGGAAAAAAGCCGTGAACGGCCGTGGACGAGCCGCAGCGGCCGTCAAAAGGGGATTGGAGCAGGGCGTTGTGACAGCGGCGTGATGCGCAGGGCGCACCCCGGGGGGCGGCCCGGTGGCTGGTCGGTGCTGGATCGGCGGCCGCCGGGGGCCGAAATCGGGCGGATGCTGCGCCGCAAGGATTACCGCCCGGCAAGGTACAATAGCGGTTTTCGCCGGACTGCCCCGGCTGGCGCCACCCCCGCGCCAGCGGCCCGGCCGCCGTCTTACCCTCCATCGCCCTCCGACCGCTCAGATCATGGCGCATTTCTCGTGCTTCCCCGGCGCATTGGCCCTGTCGGCCTTCCGCCAGCAACGCCTGCTCACCGCCCTGCAACAGATCGACGCCGACATCGAGTCGGTGCACGGCCAGTTCCTGCACTTCGTCGACACCGACCAGCCGCTGGACAAGGGCGATACCGACCGTATCCGCGCGCTGCTGACCTATGGCGCGCCGTTCGCCGAGCAGGCCGAGGGCGACCGCTTCGTCGTGATCCCGCGTTTTGGCACGATTTCGCCGTGGGCCAGCAAGGCCACCGATATCGCGCACAACTGCGGCCTGTCGCACGTGCACCGGATCGAGCGCGGCATCGAATTCACGGTGATCTGCAAGAAGGGCCTGCTGCGCGGGCGCAAGACGCTGGATCCGCTGACGCGCGATGCCGTCGCCGCGCTGCTGTTCGACCGGATGACCGAGACCGTGGTCGCCACGCGGGACGCCGCGGCCGGGCTGTTCGAGGAACTGCCGGCCAAGCCGCTGCGCTTCATCGACCTGGCGGGCGGCCGCGCCGCGCTGGCCGAGGCCAATGTCGCGATGGGCCTGGCGCTGTCCGACGACGAGATCGACTATCTGGTCGATGCCTACGCGAAGCTGGGCCGCAACCCGACCGACGTCGAGCTGATGATGTTCGCGCAGGCCAACAGCGAGCACTGCCGCCACAAGATCTTCAACGCCACGTGGACGATCGACGGCGAGCAACAGGACAAGTCGCTGTTCGCGATGATCCGCAATACGCACCAGCTGAACCCGCAGGGTTCGATCGTCGCGTATTCGGACAACTCGGCGGTGATGGAGGGCGATGTCGCCGAACGCTGGTTCCCGCGCGGCGACGCGCATCAGTATGGCCGCCATCAGGCGCTGACCCATACGCTGATGAAGGTCGAGACGCATAACCACCCGACCGCGATCTCGCCGTTCCCCGGGGCATCGACCGGCGCCGGCGGCGAAATCCGCGACGAGGGCGCGACCGGCCGCGGCGCCAAGCCGAAGGCCGGCCTGACCGGGTTCACGGTGTCCAACCTGATGCTGCCCGACGCGGTCGAGCCGTGGGAGAACGCGCGCGACGCCGCCCAGCCGCTGGCCTTCCGCAATCCCGACGAGCGTCCCGCGGTGACCGGCAAGCCGGAGCGCATCGCCTCGCCGCTGCAGATCATGATCGAAGGTCCGCTCGGCGGCGCCGCCTTCAACAACGAATTCGGCCGCGCCAACCTGGGCGGCTATTTCCGCGTCTACGAGCAGAACGTCGGCGGCACCGTGCGCGGCTATCACAAGCCGATCATGATCGCCGGCGGCATCGGCAATATCGACGCCTCGCATACGCACAAGGAGCCGCTGCCGGCCGGTTCGCTGCTGATCCAGCTGGGCGGCCCGGGCATGCGCATCGGCATGGGCGGCGGCGCGGCCAGCTCGATGGCGACCGGCGCCAATACGGCCGACCTCGATTTCGATTCGGTGCAGCGCGGCAACCCGGAAATGGAGCGGCGCGCGCAGGAAGTGATCAACGCCTGCTGGCAGCTTGGCGACGAGAACCCGATCCTGTCGATTCACGACGTCGGTGCGGGCGGCCTGTCCAATGCCTTCCCCGAAGTGGTCGATGGCGCCGGCCGCGGCGCGCGCTTCGAGCTGCGCCAGATCCATCTGGAAGAGTCGGGCCTGTCGCCGGCCGAGATCTGGTGCAACGAATCGCAGGAGCGCTATGTGCTGGCGATCGCGCCGGACAGCTTCCCGCGCTTTGCCGCGATGTGCGAACGCGAGCGCTCGCCGTTCGCGGTAGTCGGCGTGGCGACCGAGGAAAAGCAGCTGCAGCTGGTCGATGCCAGCGTCGACCAGGCGCTGAAGGAACACTACGCCGTCGACATGCCGATGGACGTGCTGCTCGGCAAGCCGCCGCGCATGCATCGCGACGTCAAGCGGGTCGAACAATCGCTGCCGGCGGTGGATGTCACCGGCATCGCGCTGGATCAGGCGGTGCGCGACGTGCTGCGCCATCCGACCGTCGCCAGCAAGTCCTTCCTGATCACGATCGGCGACCGCAGCGTCGGCGGCATGAACGCACGCGACCAGATGGTCGGCCCGTGGCAGGTGCCGGTGGCCGATGTCGCGGTCACCACGCTGGACTACCAGGGCAAGGCCGGTGAGGCGATGACGATGGGCGAGCGCACGCCGCTGGCCGTGATCGACGCGCCCGCATCGGGCCGCATGGCGATCGGCGAGGCGCTGACCAATCTGGTCGCCGCGCCGGTCAAGGACCTCGGCAAGGTCAAGCTGTCGGCCAACTGGATGGCCGCCTGCGGCGTCGAGGGCGAGGATGCGAAGCTGTATGACACGGTGCGTGCGGTCGGCATGGAGCTGTGCCCGGCGCTGGGCATCAGCATTCCGGTCGGCAAGGATTCGCTGTCGATGCGCACCAAGTGGGACGATGCGGGCGTGGCCAAGGAAGTGGTCGCGCCGGTGTCGCTGATCATCTCGGCGTTCGCCGCCGTCGACGACGTCGACCGCACGTTGACGCCGCAGCTGCGCACCGATCTGGGCGATTCCGTGCTGATCGCGATCGACCTGGGCCGCGGCAAGAACCGCCTGGGCGGCAGCATCCTGGCGCAGGTCACGCAACAGGTCGGCGACAGCGTTCCCGATGTCGACGACGCGGCCGACCTGCGCAACTTCTTCAATGCGATCCAGCGGCTGAACCGCGAGGGCAAGCTGCTGGCCTATCACGACCGTTCGGACGGCGGGCTGATGGCGACGCTGGCCGAGATGGCGTTTGCCGGCCATTGCGGCCTGTCGCTGAACGTCGACATGCTGACGCTCGATCCGACGCAGGAACAGGACTACGGCGACGCCAAGAACTGGGCCCAGCAGATCGCCGAGCGCCGCAACGACCAGACGCTGCGCGCGCTGTTCTCCGAAGAGCTGGGCGCGGTGATCCAGGTCAAGCTGGAAGACCGCGACGCCGTGTTCGCCGCGCTGCGCGAGGCCGGCCTGTCGGCCTGCAGCCATGTGGTCGGCAAGCCCAATGGCAGCGACCAGATCGAGATCTACCGCGACGCGAAGAAGGTGTTCGGCGCGCCGCGCGCCGAGCTGCAACGTGTCTGGAGCGAGGTCAGCTGGCGCATCGCCCGGCTGCGCGACAACCCCGCCTGCGCCGACAGCGAATACGAGCTGCTGCTCGACGCCGCGGATCCCGGCATCACGCCGAGCCTGACCTTCGATCCGGCCGAAGACATCGCCGCGCCGTTCATCGCCAGCGGCGCCCGGCCGCGTGTCGCGATCCTGCGCGAGCAGGGCGTCAACTCGCAGATCGAGATGGCCTACAGCATGGACCGCGCAGGCTTCGACACCTACGACGTCCATATGAGCGACCTGATCGCGGGCCGCGCGAAGCTGGACGACTTCGTCGGCTTCGTCGCCTGCGGTGGCTTCAGCTACGGCGACGTGCTGGGCGCGGGCGAAGGCTGGGCCAAGACCATCCTGTTCAACGGCGCGATGGCCGAGCAGTTCGCGGCCTTCTTCAACCGCACCGACACCTTCGCGCTGGGCGTCTGCAACGGCTGCCAGATGATGAGCAATCTGGCGCCGATCATCCCGGGCGCCGGCGCGTGGCCGAAGTTCACCCGCAACCAGAGCGAGCAGTACGAAGCCCGCTTCGTCACGGTCGAGGTCCAGCAGTCGCCGTCGATCTTCTTCGCCGGCATGGAAGGCAGCCGCATCCCGATCGTCGTCGCGCACGGCGAGGGCTATGCTGACTTCTCCCAGCAGGGCGACAAGAGCAAGGTCGACGTATCGCTGCGCTTCGTCGACAACCGCGGCGCGGTGACGCAGGCCTATCCGCTGAACCCGAACGGCTCGCCGGACGGCATCACCTCGGTGACCACGGTCGACGGCCGCTTCACCGTGCTGATGCCCCATCCGGAGCGCGTGTTCCGTGCCGCCACGATGAGCTGGGCCCCGGACGCCTGGAAGCAGATCCCCGACGGCGCCAGCCCGTGGATGCGCATGTTCCGCAATGCGCGCAAGTGGGTGGGGTAAGCCGCTCCGGTACCGATCTCGGTTGAGGTTGGTTTGAAGCAAGAAGGCCCGCACGATGCGGGCCTTTTTTGCTTTGTCTGGCCCCATGTTTGGCCGGCGAAGCGGCAGGCGCTAAACTACCCGCCATTCCATTTCCTGCGGGCTGACATGGCGACTCTTTCCTTCGACCGTTTGCTGCAACCTGTTTCGGGCGACGACCCTTGCGGCGAGGATCTGTTGTTCTCGGCCGAATTCGACCGCATTCAGGAGGCGCGCCGTTTCGACGATCCTTCGCTGGATCAAGGCGAGTGGGTGACCGAGTTGAAGGAGGCGGACTGGCGCCAGGTGGTCGACCTGTCGACGCGGCTGCTGTCCGAGCGGACCAAGGATCTGCGGCTGGCGGTGTGGCTGACCGAGGCGCTGGCCAAGACAAGAGGGTTTGCGGGTTTGCGCGACGGTTATACGGTGACCGCGCAGCTGTGCGAGTCATTCTGGAGCGGCCTGCATCCGCGTGCCGACGAGGAAGACCTTGAATATCGCACCGGCAGCGTGGCGTGGCTAGCCACGCGTTCGCGCCAGCTGATCCGCGAGATTGCGCTGGTCGAAGAGGCCGCCGGCGGCTATGGCTATGTCGATTGGGAGGTCGCGACCGCGCTGACCGAGGCGATCCGCCGCGATCCGGACCACGCCGACGAACTGTCCGAGGGCAAGGTCACGCAGGAAGCGTTCGAGGCCGCGCGCAAGGCGACGCCGGCCGAATTCCATGTCGCGCTGCTGCAGGACGTCGTGTCGTGCCAGCAGGCGCTGGCAAGGCTCAGCGATGTGTTGGACGCCAAGGCCGGCGAGCATGCGCCGAGCTTCCGGCAGGCGCGCGAGGCGCTGGAAGCGGTGCGGGCGCTGGTCGAGCGCTTTGTCGGCAAGCCCGCCGCACCCGCCACTGTCGCCGGCGACGCGCAGCAGGCAGCTGCGCCGACGGCCGTCGGCCGTGTCGAAGCGCCGGCAGTGGGCGGGCAGGGCGCCGCCGCGGCCGGCGGCCCGATCCGCACGCGTCAGCAGGCCCTGGCGCAACTGCGCGAAGTCGCCGATTTCTTCCGCCGTACCGAGCCGCACAGCCCGGTCGCCTATCTCGCCGCGCGCGCCGCCAAGTGGGGCGAGATGCCGCTGCACGCGTGGCTGCGCACCGTCGTGAAGGACGATGCGACGTTGTCGCAGATCGAGGAGTTGCTGGGCGTGATGCCGGACGCGGAGAGCGATTCGGGCAGCTGA
Source organism: Cupriavidus sp. JZ107 (assembly GCF_053903255.1). Taxonomy (NCBI): domain Bacteria; kingdom Pseudomonadati; phylum Pseudomonadota; class Betaproteobacteria; order Burkholderiales; family Burkholderiaceae; genus Cupriavidus; species Cupriavidus sp. JZ107. Next base: position 1,546,905 of record NZ_CP096481.1, read on the forward strand.
GTCAGCCCGCCGCGCAGCCAACAACCTGTCGTCCCCGCGCAGGCGGGGACCCAGCGACCTGCACGGCTGCCAGCAATGGATCAAGCCACTGGGTCCCCGCATGCGCGGGGACGACAAGCAAATCGTCGATCAACGCCTTACTGACTCGCCCTGAACTCGATGCGCCGATTGCGCGCCCGGTTTTCTTCCTTGTCGTTCGGCGCGATCGGCTGATCCGGGCCGACACCCACAGCGGACAGCACCGACGGCTCGATGCCCTTGCCGGCCAGATAGCTCTTGACCGTCTCCGCGCGCGATTGCGACAGCGCCAGATTGAGCGCGCGGCTGCCCGAATTGTCGGTGTGGCCGACGATCTCGATCTTGCGTCCCGACAGCTTTGGCAGCACCGCCGCCATCTCGTCGAGAATCACGCGGCCCTTCGGCGTCAGCGTGGCGCTGCCGGTCTCGAATTCGATGATCCGGTTCGCCAGCGTACGGTCCAGCAGATCCTGGCCCGAGGCCGGCACGCGCAGACCGTTCTTGATCGTGTAGTTCTGCCCCAGTCCGCTGGACATCATCGTGGCAAGCTGTTGGCGTTGCCCCTCGTCGGCGACGTCGCCATACAGCGCGATCTGCGTGCCGTCGATGCTCAACTGGCCCCGCTTGACCTGCTTGATCTGCGGCGACAGCACCTTCTGTACATTGGCGGTCCAGTTCGGCGGCGACACCACGCCGCCCACCTCGATCTGGTCGACCACATTGGCCGCGCCATACAGCTCGCGCAGCCGTGCGAGCACCTCGGCCTTGGTGGCCTCGTCCGGCACCGCGCCGCCGGCTACCACGCGGCCCGCCGCCGCCTCCGCGCCGGCAGGCGTCTGGGCGGAGGCGGGCGCCGCCAGCAGCCAGGTCAGGGCCGTCGCCAGCGCAACAGCGCGGCAGGCCGGGAAAACCGAACGCATGATCATTCTCCGATGAAGACTTCGCGGAAGGTGTCGAGCGCCGCGCGCAGCGACAGCTGCGGCTGCTCGAGATAGCTGGCCAGCTTGGCCACGCCATAGCGCGAGCCGGCATGCTGGTCCACCCACTGCGGGTCGTCGATGTCGATATTGACTTCGCCGTACGCCAGCGGCGACATGATGCCGTGCAACGTGCGCGACGAGGCGCCGTTGAAGCCGATCACCAGCCGCTCGCTGCGGCCGGCTTGTCCGGCACCGGGATTGCCGACGCGGCCGAGGAACAGCGACAGCTCGAAGTCCCCGCGCTTCAGGAAGCCCGACACCAGGTCGAGCCAGAAGCTGGCCACCAGGCTGCGATAGACCGGATCGGAGGGCAATGGCAGCGTCAGGCCCTTGTCCAGCCGCGAGGTGCCGGCACTCATCACCGGTTCGAGCAGGATGCCGAGCGCGACCAGCGTGCGGCGCAGGCAAAGCGTTTGCCCATCGGCGCGCAGCATCTGCTCCAGGCCGGCTACCGTCTGGAACTCGATGAAGTCCTTGAAGCTGGCATCGTAGGCCTGCGCGCCCGCGCCGATCTCGACCGCGAACTGGGTCTGCGCCAGATTGCGCAGCCCTTCGGCCGGATCGGCGGCGGAAACCAGTTCCTGCATCTGATGGCTGGCGCGCGTCCACAGCCGCGTCAGCGCCAGCGGGCTGCGCGCGATGAACGGCAGCGGCTGGTCGGTCTCCAGCGCGGCGGCGGCGAGGAAGGGGAAGCGGCGCGACGACTGGTCGTTGCTGGCCATCACCGTGCCGGCGATCGCCAGCCGGCTCTGCGAACCGAGGAAGGCGAACTGGACCGGCTGCCACGCGTCATAGACGGTCTTCCAGCCTGGATCCTCGGCCAGCATTTCCATCGCCTGCGACAGCCAGCGATCGAGCGTATCGAGCAGCTGGGTCTGGTTCGGGCTCTTGACGAAATCCCCGCGCGACGGAAGCTTGCCGAAGTACGCGAGCTGCAATTGCGCTGCCTGGCTCATTGCGCACCTCCTGCACGCACGGTGGCGCCGGATTGCGCGACGGGCGCGCCGGATTGCGCAACCGGTGCCGACGCGGCGGGCTGTGCCGCCTCGGTCGTGCTGACCGGCGCCGAGGCGTCCGCAATCGCCGGCGGCAGCTTCAGGCCGCGCAGACCTTGTCCCTGCGGCGAGTCCGCGGCGGCCGTCGTGGTCTGCGGGCTGCTGACGATGCGCAGCGCCACCGCGACGGTAGTGCCGCCCTGGGTCCACGACAGCTCGAAGGCGCCATCCGGACGACGCTTGCGCGAGGCCGTGGCGATCAGCCGTTCCAGGCCGAAGCGGCCCGGTTCGCTGAGCACCTCGACGGTACGGCCGTCGAAGGTCGTCGCGGTGATACGCGCGCCCGGCGTGCCCTGCGGATTGGGCCAGACGAAGTTGGTCCACTGCGGCGGCGTATTGCGATAGCGCAGCTGTTGTCCATCGATCTCGATCGTGTACTCGGTAGTGCCGGCCGCCGGCGACGGCAGGATCTGGAACACCGTCTGCGGCGCCGCAGCGGCGGCACCGCCGGCCCCGGCCGCCGCGCCGCCGGTCAGCGGCGCGATCCAGCGTGTGAAGTTGGTGGTGAACTCCGGCGCGAAGGTCACGCCCAGGTCGCCCCAGGTCCGCGCGGCGATCATGTCGCCACGGCGCACCGACAGCGGGCCGATGGTGGTGCCGGCGAACTTGGCGATGGCGCCGTCCGGACCGAACACCTGGCCGATCTCGGCCGCGCTGGCCTCGATCTTGGCGTCCGACGCGAACGGGTACTTGGTCGCCAGCGTCTGCATGAACGGCTGGTAGACCTGCGCGTTCCACACCTTGTTGATTTCCACGCTGGCAGGGCGGATCGTCACCGCATACGACTGCAGCAGCGGCCGCACCAGCAGCGGACGCAGCGTCTGGCGCTGGCTGTCGGTCATGCCGGTCAGCATCTGCTCGTCGACGTACTTGAGCGCATCGGCCAGCTCGGAGCCGTTGCCGTCCAGCGTCTGCTGCATCAGCTGGCGTGCGCCGGGGCCGGGATCGCCCTGGTTCTTGATGGTGTTGAAGCGCGTGCGGACCTTCGACAGCGTCTCCATATAGCCGCGCAGCAGCGAATTGTTGTCGCGCATCACGGCGATCTTGGCCAGGCCCGAGAACTCCTTGCCGACCGGCCCCATCGGGATATTGCCGGCTTCGGACGAGGAGGCGAGGCTCGCGCTGTCGACATTGACGCTGACGCCCGACGGCGTGCCGCGCGAGACCCAGCGCTTGAACCATTCGATCACGCCGGTCTTGGCCTGCTTCAGGCCCGCGTTGACGATCGACGGGTTATCCCACGAGGTCTGCTCGTAGGCGGCGTCGAACAGCTTGCGGATCGGCGAATTGACCGGATCGCCGAGCAGGTTCATCGCGGTGACGGCCTGATCGAAGCTCTTGAATTCCTGTACCGCGACGCCCTGCATGAAGCGTTGCCACTCCTTCGCGTATTCGTTCTTGTACATCGACACCAGCGTCTTCTGGATCTGCTCGGGGCTTCCCTCGAGCGTCAGGTCGTCGCGGGCGGCGACGTTCAGCACCCAGTCCTTGCTTTGCAGCTCCTTGCTGGCCGCCTCGCGGATGGCCGGCTGCACGTATTGCAGCCAGGCTTCCCGCGTGAAGGTGCCGGGCACCGCGTAGCTGCCGGTGACCACCGTCGCGCCGGCGTCGCCGACGATGCGGGCCACGGTCATCGGCGCGAAGCGCGTCGCCGCGCGTGCCTTGATCTCGGCGTAGGCACGCTCGCGCGCCGGCATGCCGCGCACCACGCGGCGCAGGTTCTCGCGGGTCTGGTCGATCAGCGACAGATTGCTTTCGAGCAGCGGCCAGTTGTCGTCGTTGACGCGGGCCAGGTAGAACGAGATGTTGCGCTCGGCCGCGCGGATCAGCTGCTCGCGCGGCATGTTGCCGCGGTTCTCCTCGAGCCAGCCGCGCCAGAAGCGCGTGACCTGGTCGGTCAGATGCGCGACCTCGACATGGCGCTTGTCCGCCAGCATCAGATAGGTCTTCAGCGCGTTGTAGGCGTCCTCGACATTGGTCGGCGAGGCGTCGGCATAGCGCTTCGCGCTCGGCGATTCGGTATTGAGCGCGGCCGTCATGTCGGCCGCGGAAGGCGTGGCGGCGGGCGCCGTAGTGGCTGCCGTGGCCAGGGCGGCGGCCGCCGCGCTCGCACCGGCTTGCGCCGAGGCCGGCACCACGGCGCCATTGGCCACCGGCGCCCGCACGTTCTGCGCAAGCTGGTCCGGATGCGCATTCACTTCGGCGAGGAAGCGCTCGATCGACGTGCCGACCGGCTTCAGCATGACCTGGCGCAGGCCGTTGTAATACTCGTCGAGCAGCTTGTGCTGCAGCGTATCGCCCTGATAGAGGCCCAGCGACAGCGCGATCGGATGGTCGGCGCGGAAGCGCTCCAGCTGCTCGATGCGGTCCTGCAGGATATCGAGCGCCTCCAGCCGCGATTGCAGGTCGATGCGGTTCTGCTGCAGCTTGACGATCTTGTCGAGGTCGGCCTGCACATTGGCAGTCAGCTGGCGGTTGCCGATAAACGACCAGGTCCAGCCGCCCAGCAGCAGGCCCAGCGCCAGCACCAGCCCGAAGAACGTGGCGAAGCGCATCCGCGTCTTGGCGGGGCTCGAGAACTGCCGCACGGTCTTGCGGTCAGCGAACACCACCTTGGAGAACAGGTCGCGCAGGAAGAAGCCGTTCTTGGAGAACACCTCGCGGCTATGGGCGGCGCTGTCGAGCTTCAGGCCGAAGCGGCGGGCAATCCGTTCGGCCGAGGCGCTGGTGGTGCTGGCCTCCTGCACCGCGCTGGTGAAATAGAAGCCGCGGAATACCGGCTTGTACTGGAACGGGTTCTCGTCGAACAGCGTCACCAGGAAGGCGCGCAGCGCCGGCTTGATCGAGGCGAACTCGAGCGGGAAGCTCAGCAGCCCCGGCGACAGCTTGCCGTTGCGGTGCTGCGCGATCTGCGCCACGCTGATTTCCTTCAGACCGTCGTACAGCTCGTCGAAACGCTCGTCGAACATCGCCGCGGCATCGCGCTTTTCGCCTGGCTCGAAGGGCAGGGTAGCGCCCCAGACGCGGTCGCGCTCGTGCTTGTCGCTGTCGCCGAAGAATTCGGTGAAGCCGGTGATCAGGTCCGCCTTGGTAAACATCACGTAGACCGGCGCGAAGACTTCAAGCCGCTCGGTCAGTTCCTGCACGCGCTGGCGCAGGTTCTTGGCCAGCTGGATCGCGAACTCGGGACGGTTCTGCGTCAGCTCCGGAATGCTGACGGTGACCACGATGCCGTTGATCGGCGCGCGCGGACGGTAGCGCTTGAGCAGGTCCAGGAAGCCCAGCCATTCCTTGCGGTCTTCCTCGTGCACCGAATAGCGGCCCGCGGTATCGAGCAGGATGCCCTCGGTGGTGAAGAACCAGTCGCAATTACGCGTGCCGCCGATGCCGTGGATGATCGCGTTGTTCTTGTCGGCGAACGGGAACTGCAGGCCCGAGTTCAGCACCGCGGTGCTCTTGCCCGCGGCGGGGTTGCCGATCACGATGTACCACGGCAGTTCGTACAGTGCCTCGTTGCCCGACAGCTGGCCGAGCTTGGACGTCTTGATCGTCTTGACCGCATCGACCAGCCGCGTGCGCAGCGCCTCGACCTCGCCGCGCTTTTCCTGCGGCGCTTCCTGGGCCGCCGCATTGGCCTGCTGTTCCAGCAGTGCGCCGAGCTTGCCGCTGGCTTGCCGTGCGCGATAGTGACGCCATGCGAAGGCGATCAGCCATGCGACCACCAGCAGGCCGAGCACGATGCCGACCCAGGTGAGCCCCACCTCGAAGGTATCGGCCGCCAGCAGCAGGAAGAGCGTCAGCGCGACGACGCCTATCACGGACAGCGTGCGCGTGTTGGTCAGGAAACTGAGGAATCGATGCATGGTGGCCTGCGGTTTGCGAATGCGTGTGCTGGTTCTTGCGCTTGTGCTTGGGCTTGGTGCGAGCTTGTGCGTGTTCGGGCTTGGGGCAGATGGCCGCTAGGTGGTGGCCGGCGGCAATACCGCGATCGCGCCGCGCTGCTGCGGATCGGCCGCGGTCAGTGCGAGTGCCGGGCCGCCGCGCTCGGTGCACTGCTGATGCGCGAGCACGATCGCCAGCAGTGCGCCGGCATTACCGGTGTGTCCACAGGCGATGCCGACCGCCAGCAGGTCCGCGCTGACGTCGAGTTCGCCAAAGCGTTCGGAGAACACCCGCGCCAGTTCGACGGTGCGGACCGGATGCGGGCTGATGTCCGCAGTAACCACGACCGGTTGGGGCGCCGGCGCGGGTTCAGTGGCCGGCTCTGCCTGGTCGTCGTCTTTCGTCTTCGCGTCGTCGGCCGGATCGGCCAGCAGCGCCACGGTCTGCGCAATGGCCTGATCGAGCGCCGCGGTGCGCGGCTGGCCCTTGTCGGGCGTCGGCGCATCGAGCCGCGTCAGCGTGGCGCGACCGATCGACGCCGGCGGCGCGTCCTGCGCGAGCATCGCGGCCAGCGGTCCCTGCGGCGGATACAGCAGGATGCCCGCCGCCGCCTCGGAGGGCGCGACGCCGTGCTCGCATTGGGCGCTGAACAGCCGGTTGGTTGCGCGCAGCCGGTCGATTGCTTCTGCGCCGATATGCGAATCGGCGGCGATCACGCCGCGCAGTTCGTGCGTCGGTTCGCGATGCAGCGCAAGGATTGCGCGATCGACCTGGACCATCGCATCGCCGTCGCCCTTGGCGGTCAGCGTCTCCATCGAGATCCGTTCGACCGGCCACAACCCGGTCAGGCGGCCGCGCACATATTGACCGGCGGCCGCCGCCATCGGCGCCTGCCAGCGCTCGGGCAGCAGCAGCGTCAGCACCAGCCGCGGCGGTTCTTCGGCCTGCGGCGCCGTGGTTGTCTCATCGGCGGCAGGGAAATACAGGCCGGGATATTGCTCCAGCACCTGCGCCACCAGCCGCTCGGCCACGTCGCTGGCCAGCGCGACGGTGCGCACGGCCTCGTCATTCCACGGCAGCTCGGCGAAGGCCTGCTCCAGCGCCTCGCGGGTGCCATCGACATCGATGTCCTCGGCAGGCGCGGCGAAGATCGGCACGCCATCGCCCAGCACGTCGACGACGTCCGGCCGCTGCTGCTCGGCGGTGGCCGCGGCGGTGGCGGCCGTGTCGCCGCCCTTGGCGGTATGCAGGGCGGCGCCCAACACCAGCGCGCGCCAACGGCGGGTGGGGTCGTCGTCGGGCATGGCGCCGTCGGCCGAGTCCCCGCCGTCTTGCGCGGCGGCCGCCGGCGTGCTGACCGCGGCCGCGACATTGCGCCGAATGCCGTCCAGCGCGCGGCGGATGACCAGATAGCCCGCGATCATGCCCGCGGGCAGCAGGAACAGATGCGTGACGATATCGGTCGTGGTCGGCATCCGATGGATCGATTGCCACCACAGGATCGTCGCGGTCCAGACCAGCGCGAAGACGGCGAACAGGATCAGGCCGGAACGGAACAGGCGTGCGAGCATGGTGTCGGGGAGGGTCGGCACAGGAAGCGCAGCAGCGGAAGGGCGCGCCGGCTTACGCGCTGCCGGTGACTCCCTGGCTGGACAGCAGCGTCGCGCCGCATGCCGTCTTGTCGCCGTGGCGGGCCGCGGCGCGGCCATCGATGATCACGGTCGAATCGCCGGTGACGATGGTGGTTTCGCCATGACCCGACTTCGGACAGGTCACGCGATCGCCGACGCAGGCGATGCCCTTGCCGTTGGTCGACGTGGTGCCCGACGCGCTGATCACGACGCCGCCGTGGTCGGTCTTGTCACCCAATACGATAAATGGCCGTGTCATTGTTGTTCTCTCGACTGAGAAGGGCGATCCCGCCACCAGCTATCGATTCGCAGCCTGCTTTCGCCGGCCGCCGTTGCGTGCGCCATGCCCCCGCACATCGCACGCTAGCCGGGCTTCTTGCCGAGCACGCCGGGCCGGCGCAACTCGACGTGCCCAAGATCCATCATCTTCCAGCGCCCGCCCCAGGTCAGCCCCGCGGACTCGGCGATTTGCCCATACAACTCGTATCCGCGCATTGCCCACGGATCCTTTTCGCTGATCACCAGCTTGCCGTCGCGATAGAAGGCGCTGTCCGCGGCCAGGCCGAACTGATGGTAACTGTGATAGGCGCCCGCCTTTGTGACATGCGTGCCCATCGCGGCCAGCCTGGCCTGGCGCTCCGGACTGCGATAGCCCTCCAGCAGCGCCATTTCATAGCCATGCTCGTCGCGCATGATCTTGTAGACCAGCAGCAGGCGCTGACGAAAATCGGCGTCGAGCAGATCCCAATTGCGGCTGGCTTCGCGAATGGTCGGGCGAATCCGTTCGACTTCCTGCGTGGTGAATACTTCCGGCGGCAATGGCGCCGGCGGAACCAGGCGTTCGCCATTCAATAAAGCGGAAATCTTCTGGTCCGGCTCGCGCAGCGCGTCATCGTACTCGAACAGCAGTTTCGGTCGCAAGGCGAGGGCAACGATCGGCGGGGTCGCGACGACGCCCGCCGCGCACAGCAGAAAGACCTTTCGGCGCGCAACGAAGGCGCGCAATGCTTCCATCGAATCGGCTGCCTGGGAAGCCGACGTTCGTAGGGTTCCGGCCGATCGCTGGCTTGCCGCGCTGGCATGGATACTGAGCCGCTGCCATTGCGTGCGCGCGGCCAGCAGCACGCGCTCGCGCACGTCCGGCAGCAGCAGAATGGCCGCAATCGCGACCATCAGCGCGAAATACAGGAACAGCGTAATAAAGATCATCCGCTCAGTGCGCGTACCGCGCGCCGTCCAAACCGCCCATGACAACGGCTTCAATAGTTACATTTTGTGACATTTTATTTGGCTCGATTCCGGGCTGACATTCGGCTGCAAAAATATCGCCGTCTGCGAGTTGTGACGGCGCCGTTCACATATTTGCATTTTTGTTGCGGCCAGCTATAAAATCTGCGCGCTTCGTCCGCATCGGCAGCTGGCGCCACCTCGTCGAATTTCTGCTCGGGCCCTGTCTTCGAGTTATGTTGCCGATCGCTTAACTCAATTCCATCCCTGCGCTGTCCGACGCGCATTTTATTGCAATTCGAGAGCCAAAAGATGAGCCACGGCGACGACTTCAAAGGAAATGGACCACCGTCGCTGTTCGGCTCGGGCAATGCCGACAGCCAGGGACCCGATACGCGCATCCTGGCCAGCCTCGAAGGGCGGGTCGCCAGTCACGCTCCTGTCAAGAAGAAGACTCCCGATATCAAGCGCCACGGCGTGTTCGCCACGCTGGCGCTGCTGTTGGTCGGCGCGGGCGCCGTGGCCTTCTGGCTGGGCAAGGGCAACGACGTCGAGGCCCCAACGGTGGCCACCGTCGTGCCGGCTGAAAGCGCGAATTCCGCCGCCAGCGCGGCCCCGGCCGCCGACATGCAGGCCGCCGCGGCAGGCGCGGCCGCTTCCGTCGAAGCGCCGGCCAGCTCCGCTACCATCGTCGATGTCAGCCCCGAGCGCGATGCCGATGACGATGCTCTCGACAATCTCGGCAAGATGCCATCCGGCGATCTGGCCGCAGCCGGCCTCGGTGCCGCGGCACTGGCCGGCGGTACCGCGCTGGCAGCAAATGCGGCGCCAGATCATGACAAGAGCGCTGCGGACCGTCACGCCAAATCGACGACGGTCGCCGCCAAGGAACCGAATAAAAAAACGCTAAACCAAGAAGTAAATAAAACGAAGATCACTGCATCGAATCAGACCGTGACAAAACGGCAACATTCGAATACGGCGACCAAGGGTGCTTCGCGTTCCAATTCGAACCCTACGACTGTAGGGAAGACGAAAACCGAGCGCTCGCGTATTGCCTCCAACAATACGCGCCGAGTTTCAAAAAAGGCGGGCGCCAATACCGGCAATGATCGCGATGCCGAATTGCTGGCGGCATTGCTGGCCCCCACGCCCGAAGAGAAAACCACGACCGCGTCGCGGACGCGCAAAAGCGGCACCGCCCAGCGTTCGCAGTAATGACGGCCGAGAGGCAAGGGTGCTGACAGAGCAGATGGCCGCGGCATCGACGCGGCCATTGGCGTTGTCGGGCAACCGATCGGGCTTGCCGATCGCTCGACATCCGCTGTGATATCCCCTGCGACACCCGCTGCGACACCGAACCGCCATGGACCACACCACCCTGATTCAGACCCTGTTTTCCCCGGCGCGGCGGCTGTTCCAGCTCGAAGGCGAGGGGGCCGTCGGCGAACTGGCCGTCGAGGCCTGGCTCGGCCGCGAGGCGCTGTCGGAGCTGAGCGAATGGCGCATCGTCGCGGTCAGCGCCAATGCCCGCCTGCCGCTGATGTCCCTGCTCGGTGCGAAGGTCACGCTGTGGACCACGCTGGCCGATGGCGGGCGCATTCGCCGCAGCGGCCTGGTGCGCAAGGCCGAGAAGCTGGGCGCCGATGGCAGCCTGGCGCGCTATCGGCTGACCGTGGTGCCGTGGCTGTGGTTGGCCACGCAGCAGCGGCATAGCCAGGTATTCCAGAACCGCACGCTGGCCGATATCGCCGAACAGATCCTGTCGCCGTACGCGCCACATGCGGTGTGGCGCTATACGGCGGGCGCGCAGCAGCGCATCGACACGCTGGGTCCGCGCGAACACGTCAGCCAATATCGCGAGACCGATTACGCGTTCCTGTCGCGGCTGCTGGCCGAGGCGGGGTTGGGCTTCGCCTTCGTCGACGACGAGCAGGCACCGTCGGGGCATGCGCTGACGATCTTCGCGGACAGCCCGCAATTGCCGGAAGGTCAGGTTTCGAGCGTTCGCTATCACCGCGCGCATAGCCAGGAAGAAGCCGACGCCGTGCAGCAGCTCGCTTGCCACAGCCGCGTGACGGTGCCCGGCGTCGCGGTGGTGGCGTGGGACGGCAACGGCAAGCGCACGCTGCGCGGCCATGCGCCAGCCAAGCTCGGCGGCGGCGCGCAATGCCCGGAGCCCTATCTGTCGGTCAGCCAGTCGGTGGTCGGCGATGCCGCCGGCGCGCAGCGGCTGGCCGAGCAGTTGATGGAGAGCATCGAGGCCCGCGCGCAGCTGTTCGCCGGGCAGGGTACGGTGCGCACCTTCGTCAGCGGCACCCGTGTGGCGGTCTCCGATTGTCCGCATCTGCCCAAACAGGAAGATGCCGAGGCCGCCTATCCGCTGCTGCTCGACATCGTCGAGCACTGCGGCCTGAACAACCTCGCGGCGGAGACGCGCGCCGCGTTGGGCCAGCGGCTGGGCCCGCTCGAGGCCGCGCTGTGCTTCGATACGCCGCCCAGCGCGCCCGAGAACGGCCCGATGACGATGGGCTTCCTGGCGCTTGGCGATGCGGTGGAGCGCAGCGTGCCGACGGCGTCGCTGCGCCAGGCCGCCGAGCAATACGGCTACGCCAATCTGTTCCGCGCCTGCGATGCGCGACGCCCGTGGCGCCCGCGCGTGGTCGACGGCAACGGCGCCAGGCTGTTCGCCACGCCGACCGCGATCGGCGTGCAGACCGCGACCGTGGTCGGCCCGCAAGGCGAGACGCAGCCGAGCGGCGATGCCGAACACCACGTCAGCCCGCGCGGGGAGATTCGGGTCCGCTTCCCGTGGCAAAAGGGCGAGCGCGACGATGACCGCAGCACGCGCTGGGTCCGCGTGGCGCAGCGCCAGGCCGGTGTCGGCATGGGCTGGCAATGGCTGCCGCGGATCGGCCAGGAGGTGCTGGTCAAGTTCGCTGACGACGATATCGATCAACCGATCGTGATCGGCGCGCTGTACAACGGGCAGGGTGAGGGTGGCATCGCGCCGACGCCGGGTGGCAAGCAGGCCGCTGCCGCCGATGCCTCGGTGTATCAGCAAGGCAGCGACACCGCGCCCAGTGCGCAGGCCAATGTCGCCGGCGGCCATGCGCCCGCGTGGCACGGCATGAGCGCTGATCAGGAAGGCCACCGCAACGCCGCCGCACTGAGCGGCTTCAAGAGCCGCGAACATGGGGGCGACGGCGCCAACCAGCTGGTGTTCGACGACAGCGATGGGCAATTGCGCACGCAGTTCGCCACGACGGTCCAGCACACTCAACTCAACCTCGGCCACCTGATCCACCAGCAGGACAACTACCGCGGCAGCTTCCGCGGCGAAGGCTTCGAGCTGCGCACCGACGGCTACGGCGCGATTCGTGGCAAGGCCGGCGTGCTGATCAGCACCTATCGCGATGCGCAGAGCCAGCGGCCGGTGCCGACCGGCGACAACGCCGCCGGCATCGCGCTGATCCGCCAGGCGAAGTCGCTGACGCAGAAGCTGGGCGATGGCTCGGTCAAACACCAGACGGCAGCCCTGCTGACCGCGAAGGACGACGAGGCCCCTCTGGCCAAGCTGGAAACCGCGGCCTCCGGCATGGTCGACGGCAAGGACCTGGACGCCGCGATGCAGGACGCCGCCAGCGGCAACAAGCAGACGCAAGGCAAGGTGCCGCATCCGAGCGAAGCCATCGTGCAACTGGCCGGCCGTGCCGGCCTTGCCATGGTTGCGGGGCAGGAGCTGCAGATGGTCAACGGCAAATCGCTGGGCATGGTGTCGGGCCAGGACACCAACCTGGCGATCGGCAAGCAGGCACGATTGCACAGCGGTCAAGCCATCGGCATCGCCGCGGCGCTGGAGAAAGCGGGCGAGGGCGACACCGGCCTGAAGCTGATCGCGGGCAGCGAAGACATCGACGTGCAGGCGCAGCACGATGCGATGAAGCTGCAGGCCAAGGATGAACTCAAGGTCGTGTCGGCAAATATGCAGGTGGACTTTGCTGCGGCCAAGCGGATTCGGGTGGCAACGGCTGGCGGGGCGTCGATCACGATTGAGGGTGGGAATATTACGGTGGAGTGCCCGGGGGCGATTACTTACAAGAGTGCGCAGCGGAAGTTTGAGGGGCCGGTGAGCGGAACATATCCCTTGCCCGCATTCCCACAGAGCGTGTGCGTTGAATGCATGAAGCACGCGATGGAAGGGGGCCACGCATTGGCCTTGAAAAATGGCTGATAGAGACGCAGCCGTAAGTTCTCGTCCCATGTTGTCCGAGCCGCGCTGGGTCGATGACTATCCGGTGGATTTCCTGTCTCGGCTACAGGCCGCCTTCGGCGACGCATCGATCCTGATGCTCGTCGATTGCGGCTTCGACACCGGCTTCGTGCCCGCACTGCATAGGCGGTTTCCCGAAACCAGGATCAAATCGCTCTTTGAAGGGCTTTATGAGGGGCCCGGCCTGGCCGAGATCGCGCCACAGCTTGTCGCATTGCCGAACGACAAGTCATTGCGAACTGCGATGCTGGAACTGGCTCTTCGGCGCGCGAATGCAAAGCCCATGCTGACGTTCTTGCATTGGCCCGATGGCTTCGATGCCTGCATGCACCACTTGCGCGGACAGCTGGAAGCCGTCGATTCGTCCGACACGGCGTTTCTGATACGGATCGCGGATACGCGCGCACTACAGCAGTTGCTGTTGGTGTTGGACGAGGAGCAGCGCACCCGCGTGTTGGGGAAAGGCACGTGGTGGTACGCCGATCGGTCAGCGGAGTTGCAATGTGTTCGAGGCCGCGTCGATGCACATGTCGGAGCGGACGGACCATTGCGGTTAAGCGATCGCCAAGTAGATGACCTTGCGTCGCTCGCACGTGCCGATGCCGTGCTGACGTTTATTCAGCGCTCGACGCACATTTTTGGGCGGTTCACTGGCCGTCCGTCCGAAGCGCATTCTTGTATTTCAAAGGTACTACGGGAAGCCCCTCCCGAAACCCATGACGCTGAAGTGTATCGATCGGTCCTAGCAGTACTGGAGCACAAAAATATGCTGTCCTCAATTTCTGAGGTTGGCAGCGATTCCGAGGGCAAATCCAATTCTCTTTTGACGTAGTTAAACAATCATGTTCAAGATCATTTTGTCCGCCCTAATGGCCGTCTTCTTGTTGGCCGGCTGCCAAAAGCATCCCGTCGAGAAGGACGAAGGCTGGGGCTTGAAGCTGTCGATCCTCAATTACACGGACATGCCATTGGGCGTTGTATATGTCAATGGAGTGTGGGCAGGCGCCATGGGTAGTTGGGGTGGGGGAACCAGTTTCGCGGGAAGTGTGGGTGTCCCCACCAAATGGAAGCCCGGCATGACAATGACTGTTGAATGGCAGGATGACGCGCTTTATCAAAAGAACAAGGATGCTCTTCATAAGGCAGAAGTCGAGGTGGAACCATATACAGGAGAGCGTCCCAGTTTTCTTTGGATAGCATTTTTTCCTGATGGAAAGATCAGATTGTTCCCGTCAAATTACGCGCCGGGGTTTCCACAGTCCCCCGAACCATTGAGGCTCACACCGGGAGAGGTGTGTGCCAAAAATGAGATGTGTGCAAAAAAATACATCAAGTGAGGGGACGATGTTGCTTGAGAAGGTTGATGCGACGAATCCGCTTTCTCTAACACGAGAAGAGCAGGCAAAAAAACTGGCCAAGGAGATGGAAAGGGCGGCCTCACGCTGCTGCGAGGAGATGCACATAGGTGTATTTTTCGATGGCACAAATAACAACAAAGATCGAGATGCACCCAAGAATGCGCATAGCAATGTTGGAAGGCTTTTCGATGCATTCGCCATTCCGGTGGGTGATAAAAATCGTTATAAATTTTATTGTGCTGGCGTTGGTACTCCTTTCGAAAAAGAAACAAGCGATACCGGACGAGGGTACGACTCTCGTGCCGGGCTTGGAGCAGGGTGGGGCGGTGAGGCACGAATCAACTGGGCGTTGCTACAGATATCCAATGCCTTGCATGCGCGTTTTTTTGGTACGGATTTGTCTGATGCTTTAGGCACGACAGATCAAGATTTTGTCAAAATGATGTCTACGGACGTCAATATGACGGATCGGCTGCTCCGATCGGCTGGACAGACGGAAGTTGAGCAATTGCGTAATGCCGGAACCCTGGGAACTACCGGCTATATTTTAGATACGGCCGCTATGTCGCCCAATCACTCAGGGCGCCGGGCTGTACTGAAGCGGCGGCGCGATTATTTGCGTTCCAAACTGATGCCCGTGCTCGTGGCAAGCAAGCCCGCTTTGAAAAGAATCCATTTGTCAATATTTGGATTTTCCCGAGGAGCTGCCGCTGCACGCGTCTTTTGCAACTGGTTGACTGATGCACTAGACAAGGATATGACGATTGCTGGGGTACGGGTCGAGGTGGATTTTCTTGGAATCTTCGATACCGTTGCCTCCGTTGGATTCGCTCAAAGCTTCCTACTGTTTGAGGGCCACGGCGGATGGGCACAGGAGGAATATCTCCGTATTCCCAAGTATGTTCGACGCACTGTACATCTGGTTTCAGCGCACGAGGTGAGGGGCTCCTTCCCTCTCGATAAAGCGGAGGCCGAAAACTGTCTGGAGCTTGTTTACCCAGGTGTACATTCTGACCTCGGCGGCGGATATGTGCCTGGCGAGCAAGGGAAGAGCTGCAATGAGACCGGCGCGCCCGATGATAGCTGTAAGTTGTCACAAATTCCCCTGGCGCGAATGTACAGAGAAGCCGTTGCCGCGGGTGTTCCGCTAGACATCAATGCACCAAGCGTTGTGCCAAAGTCCAGGGCTGCTTTCTGGATCTCGGCCTCCCTAGCCCGCGCCTACAACGACTACGTTGATGTAGCGAACAAGGTCGTGTCCATTCACGGCGGCGGGACGACAGGCGCCGCTAAAGCCCAATACGGCATGTATCTACGCTGGCGAAAGCTCCGCTTGCCAGGTACGCCGGAGGCATTGGAAAACCAACCATTCTTCAAGCGTGCGGAGAAATTTAGCCGTCAAGACGCTGAGGATCTGCGAAGTGCCAATCGCGAGCTACAGGCCGAAGCGGCGGCGTTGCCCGCCATGGAGAAAGCGTCCGGGCTAATCGACGGCTGGATGCGCCGCTCGGGTCTCGCATGGACACCCGTCGCTGCGGGCCCAGTGCTTATGGGCCAGCTGTATCAGCAAGTTGCTGGCGAGAAGGTCAA
Organism: Cupriavidus sp. JZ107; assembly: GCF_053903255.1. Classification (NCBI taxonomy): domain Bacteria; kingdom Pseudomonadati; phylum Pseudomonadota; class Betaproteobacteria; order Burkholderiales; family Burkholderiaceae; genus Cupriavidus; species Cupriavidus sp. JZ107. The sequence continues at coordinate 1,562,919 of NZ_CP096481.1, forward strand.
GCAATGGCGTGAGGTGAAATCTATTTGGAATCATAAGGAGCCCCTCGACAGCCGTGTGGTCCGATTTTTTGACGACCATGTCCACGACTCGCGCGCTTGGTTCAAACCGCTCGGGGCCACGAGCGAAGAAGTCTGGAAGCTGCAACAGAAGGAGCGCATGGAGCGTCTTAAGAAGCAGCACGAAGACTTCCAACAGCTGGATAGGGACTTGTCCCGAGATCCACATGGAACTGCAATGCGCTATATGCCTATTCATAAGGGGGGAGGCGGGAAGGTCTTGCCGCTACCGCTGACAGGTGAACAACTGGCCCAGCTAGAAGCTTATGAAAAGGGGCAGCTGCCGACGGAGACCAAAGGCCGTGAATGGTCTTCGATCTGGGGGTATCTGCGGTGGCGAACTCACTACCAACCCGAAAAAACGCTTGGCGAAAAAGTTATGGCGATTTGGGGCGAAGTCGCATCGCTACCGGAGCGCACCATGGAGAAGGCTAAGGACGCGGTGACAGACCTCGAGTCCGCAATAAAGAAGACGGGGGCGGATCTCGTTGGGACCGGTGTCGAAGAAGGCACAGATTATCTTCAACGCCAAGCTTCAGAAGCACTTCGCCGCCTTCTCGGCAACGGCATTCCGACCCTCTGAATCACACCGGGCCGAATGCAATGGCTTTCGCATGGAAGGCAGCTGTTCAATGGTGTTGGTATGAAAAGAGGAAATGATCGAAGCGACGGGAAATTTTGCGGCCTGCATGATGGGAGGCTTGTCCATTGCCATTCTTTTCACATTATTGTCAGTTTCATGGAAATCTTGGGCTTCAGCAGCCGACGGAATGCCCGATGTTTCGATAAAGAAAGGTGGCGCGCCTCAAGACAAAATTAAACTCGATCCCGGCTCCCGCATTGATTACGTCGTAAATTGGAAATTATACGGACAAGAAGGCACTATTCTTGTTGTGCAGCAATTGAATGGTGGATATTCTGGCTGCGTCTTGTACCAGCTGGAAGGTGGTAAGCCTAAGATCATTCAGGGCCACCCATTTTGCAAATGGGCGGGAAAGCCATTTGTCGCACCCGAAGGGAATGCCAAATTGATTGAATTTCCGATAAGAATCAAGCAGTCGGCGGATTTTCAATATATTGATTCAAGCTTGCGCTTGAACTTTGATCCAATACGTAAACGTCTTTGTTCATATGACACGTTCTACGGTGGGAATGCCGCAACGATCGCAAAATGCGAGAAAGAGCTAAATTGAACCAGGCTTACCTTAGGAGCAGAAGAGGCGCATCGAACTTCTGAGGATGCAATACAAACACGCCCAACAGGTAAGAAAGACTTGTCACAGGGGCCGCGTGGAACTGCAAGGCACCATGCGCCTACGCCGGGCGATTCGTCGATACGCGCGTGAGGTGTACCAATGAGGTGGATTGCCGTCGCCTTTGTCGCATGCGCACTAGGGTCGTGTGGCGACGAGTTGATCGGTGCCAACGTTGTCGGCTACAACCACACCGACAAGGCCATCGGCCACTTCACAGTCAATGGAGGAGGCGGCGCTTACATGCATCCTCATGCGGGTGGCGGGAAATTTGCGTGTTGCGCTAGCGTGCCAACTCCATGGCGGCCCGGATTGACCATGACCGTCGGCTGGACCGACGAATTTGACGAGAACTACCGACAGCGCATTGTGGAGGTGCCGAAGTACGACAAGGTTGGGGATGTGGCGGTCCACTTCTTGAGGAACGGCGAAATAAAGATATTCGTGACCAACTACGCGCTATGGCACCCGCAATATCCCCTTAAAGGGGCAGAGGCGCAATTGAGGCCAGGTGTGGATCCAATCGCTCCTGTCGATGCGCAAAAATGATAGCCAATCTGGATCTCCTTGCGGCGGGCGGCGTTTGTCGCGTCTCGCCACAATGGGCTGAACAGTCCGATGAGCAAGCCATGCAATTGTGGGACGCCATTATTGATTCCATTCGACTGCGACCCGGTGCAGCGTAAGGCGACGTTAGACAGGCGCTTTGGCGGCGCGGTCGGCCCACCCGGGCGTGAGCGCATGACTGGAGCTCTCCGTCTTGGGGCCAATGCCCATCGTCATGGTCAACGCTATGAAGCGTAGTGGCTTAGCAAGTTCCCCATGGAGAACGACGCCGCCGCAAGGATGGCGAAACCCTCGCGGTTGCGGTCGCCGATGGGCGAGATCCCGGCAGTCGCCTGAACGGAGCGTGGTATGAGGGAAGTAATTGCCCGCGGCTTGATTCCTGCCGCCGCATTGGCATGCTGCGCGTTGCTATATGGCCAGGAGGTCATAGCAAGTCAGCAATGGCTCCCCGAGTGCGTAGGGCGACTGGAATTGCAATTGCCTGGGCCGGCCGAACAGGCGGCCTGGGATGCGGACGAGGTTGCCAAGGACATCCGTGGAGACCTAGGCATTGAACCCGCCACGCGCTATCCCGATGGGGAGCGTACCTTTCGTGTGAACCTCAGTCGCGGGCCGTCGCTGATTACGCATCCGCTTAGCGACGCAGCGCGCACGACGATGCGCGACGCCGTGAACGTGCGGATGAAGAAGGATGTCGCCATGTTGAAGGCTCGCGATGGCAAGGATGTCTACGGGGACCGCGTGAAGTTCGAACCATTGGACTGGGCGGGTCAGACAGGCAAAGCCTGGCGTATTGGCAGCCAGTTGTCGGCATTTACTGAAGTTGGGAAGGTCGGATTGTGGTGGAGGCTCAGCAATCGTGATGGCGATGTCGCTGCCGAACAAGCGTATTTTGCGTCAGCAGTGGCCAAGGCGAGACCCCGTGACGCTAACGTGGTCCCCACGATGCCAGGTTTGTGCATGCCATATATCTTCATTCCTGACGATGGGGTCGCGCCACGCTTTGTCGAGGCCAACTATCGCCTGAAGGGGCAGCCCGATGTCATTGTCGGTTTGGAAGACAAGTCCGCCACCCCGCTGGATCTGAAGATGAATGCCAGGATGCGCGACCCAGAGGGTGTCTCGGACTTCTTCTGGACCGCCCGGTATCAGGATCGCGAGGAAGTCCGAAGCGTCTGGAAAGACCGCTACCGCAGCATCACGATAGCCGGGGTGAAGGGCGTGGAGTCATTCGTGCGTCTTCGTCGCGAGGATGGAACCATCGACCATGGCTACTTGATCGTGGCATTGGGTAGCCCGGGCACCGGGGGCAGCTCGAGTGTGATGCTTTACGTCATACAGCGCGCCGATTTCGCCAAGAAGGCTGGCGTTGCACCGTTGGACCAGTCTTCGTTCCTTGCGCTGGCACGCGAAATTGCCGCAAGCGTCAAGATCAGGAATCTGCATCACTGACGTGTTCAAGGGAAAGAAAGATATGGGGTGCGTTCAATCGGTATCGGCGCGATGGGTATCGCGGTATTGCTGGTCGCAGTCGGATGTTCCGCAACCGGAGACGAGGTGCCAGCTAGTTCCAAAGTACAACGAGAACGATACCGGTGGATTGATATTGGAAAGTCGTCTTCCATCCTCGCAATATCCCGTGGAACGGAGCGGAGCATGAGGCAAGGTATTGTCCGTAGCTTGATTCCTGCTGCGGCCCTGGCATGCTCGCCGCTGGCATTTGGCCAGGCCGCCGTGGCGAGTGGGCAATGGCTCCCCGAATGCGTAGGGCGGCTGGAACTGCAATTGCCTGGGCCGGCCGACCAGGCGGCCTGGGATCCTGTGGAAGTCGCCAAGCGCATTCGTGGCGATCTGCGCCGCGATCCGCCGGCACGCTATCCCGACGGCGAGCGTGCATTTCACGTGAATCTTGGTGATCGCGGGCCACTGCTGATTACGCACCCCATGAGCGATAGCCAACGCGGGGTGATACGAGCCGCTGTCGATAGTCGGATGACGAAGGATGGCGCCATGTTGAAAGCGCGCGATGGCAACGACGTGTATGGCACGCGCGCGACTTTCGACAACTTGGACTGGGCAGGACCTGGCGGCAAGGCTTGGCGTGTAGGCAGTCAACTCTCCGCGTTTACCACGGTCAGCGATTCCGGCTTGTGGTGGAAGCTAAGTACCCACGACAGCGACGCCAAAGCCGACGAGGAGGCGTTCGCCTCCCTGGTGGCGGGGGCGATGCCGAGGGTTCCAAACACTGTGCCTCCAAAGCGCGGCCTGTGCATGCCCTATGTGTTCTTGCCCGATGACGGTGTTGCGCCTCGATATGTAGCGGCCAGCTATCGCCTGAAAGGGCAGCCCGACGTGATCATCGGTCTGGAGGACAAGTCAGCCGCTCCGCCAAATGCGAAGCTGAACGCGAGGATGCGGGATCCCGAGGGTGTGTCGGACTTCTTCTGGACCCACCTGTACCAGAATCGTCGCGAGGTAACGAGCATCTGGAGGGACCGCTACCGCCGTACTACGATCGCTGGGGTGAAGGCCCTTGAGTCGTTCGTCCGCCTTCGTCGCGAGGATGGAACCGTTGATCATGGCTACTTGGTTGTAGCTCTAGGCAGTCCCCACGCACAGGGCAGTTCCAGCGTGACGCTTCACGTCATTCAACGTTCCGACTTTGCCCGTAAGGCAGGGATTACGCCGCTCGATGAAGCATCGTTCCTTGCCCTGGCGAGGGGCATCGCTGCGAAGGTGACCCCCAGAGTTGCGCGGGATGCGCGGTAGCAGCATTCGATGTCGTCAAACGATCATGGCTAGGATCATTTTGTCCACACTAATTGCCGTCTTCTTGTTGTTCGGCTGTGAAAGACATGCCGCCGAGGAAGACGAAGGCTGGGGCCTGACGCTGTCCATTCTCAACTACACGGACATGCCGCTGGGCGTTGTCTATGTCAATGGAGTGTGGGCAGGTGGCATGGGAAGTTGGGGAGGGGGGACGAGCTTCGCTGGAAGTGCAGGCGTTCCTACCAAATGGAGGCCCGGCATGACGATGACCGTTGAGTGGCAGGATGATGCGCTCTATCAGAAAGACAAGGATGCTCTTCATAAGGCTGAGGTAGAGGTGGAACCCTACACAGGGGAGCGCCCCAGTTTCCTCTGGGTGGCATTCTTTCCTGACGGCAAGATCAGACTGTTCCCCTCATCATACGCCCCGGGGTTTCCGCAGTCGCCCCCACCATTGAGGCTTACGCCAGGGGATGTTTGTGCTCAGAGCGAGGCGTGTGCAAAAAAATATATCCAATGAGAGCGATTTATTCGTGATCGGATAATGTTGAACTATCCGAAGATAGTCTTGCACGTATGTTGGCTGCTTTTTGTGGCGGTGGCGATATGCCGAACCTCACGCGCCGATCATGTGGATCCCCGGGTGCCGGCTGTAAGCATTAAGGATGCACACGACGTCAAACGATCCCTCGCGCAGCCAGTTTCGGGTGCCAAGATCGCATATGCCGTGGATTGGAAATTTTATGGGCGTAGTGGCCGTATCGTTGCTGTGCAACTGCGGGTTGGGGACTACATGAGTTGTGAGCTATATCATGTGGAGGAGGGGAGCCTGAAATTGATCCAAGCCCATCCATTTTGCTCCTGGACGAGAAAACCCCGCATGGTAGCGAACCAGGATGTGAAAGGCATAGAGTTTCCGATCAGGATAAGGCAGGGTGAGGGTTATCCGATTAATGAATCGAGCATTACAGATCGACTTCGATATGGTATCAAAGGATATCTGCACCCATAACATGTCATACGCCGATGATACCGCTTCAGTTCCCAAGTGTCCGGGTGGCTGGAAGTACGGCTCGGGAAATGGCGTTCCGGAAGGAAGGTAACCCTGGATTAGCAAGATGATGAGCTCAACCACGAGGACGAGAATGCCGTTGGACGATCATGATTAAGGTTCTTTGTTCGGTGTTAATCGCCGTCTTCATGTTGGCTGCGTGCGAAAAGCAAGCAGCCGAGGAAGACGAAGGCTGGGGCCTGAAGCTGTCCATTCTCAACTACACGGACATGCCGCTGGGCGTTGTCTATGTCAACGGGGTATGGGCGGGTGGCATGGGAAGTTGGGGAGGAGGGACGAGCTTCGCTGGAAGTGCAGGCGTTCCTACCAAATGGAGGCCTGGCATGACGATGACCGTTGAGTGGCAGGATGATGCGCTCTATCAGAAAGACAAGAACGCTCTCCATAGGGCTGAGGTAGAAGTCGAGCCGTATAACGGCGACTACCTGAGTTTTCTTTGGGTTGCGTTTTTCCCGGACGGTAAGGTAAGGCTCTTTCCTTCAATGTATGGGCCAGGTCATCCAGAAGCGCCGGAACCGTTAAGGCAGTCACCTGGTGACGTCTGCGCAAAAAGCGAGGCTTGCGCAAAGAAGTATATTCGGCGTGAGGGTTATCACCCCCACGGAGTAAATTGATATTGAGGGTGCATGTGCTGGTACAAGAATTTGAGCCATGGCGCGCCAGGGCTGCCGCCGCTCTCCTTCTTTGTACGATGACGGCGTGCGAGGGTAGGGTCGACACCGTTGCCAAGCTCCATGGCGAGCAGGGGGAGCGCATCCGACGGATGGAGAAGAGCGACGGACCGGCGCTTGGCGGCGCCAGCGGCTCCACTGGAACGTACCGTACGCCGGCGAAGATGGAGGGCCTGACAATCGTCGGATACAACTACACCGACACCTATATCAGCGACTTCTGGGTCAATGGTGCAGGGGGCGGCAATATCGAGGTTTCGTCCAAGGAACACAGCTATGGTGGCGGTACTTGCTGCGCGGCAATTCCAGCCGATACCCCATTACCGCTGGGGGTTCGGATCGAATGGAAGCGCGACGGCGATGTGCCCCGCTGTCGGCAGACGGTGTTGCTCGAGGGACCGGTGCCGGCGGATCCGCGGTACTTCGAAGTGCATTTCCACCAGGACGGGAAGATCAAGGTGGCCCTGTCCGACTACCCTTCCGTGCCTCACGTACTGATCGATCGCTTCGACTACACCAAGCGCAAGGCGTCTGGCAACGTGGTCAATGACACCATGTTCGGCACATGCGGGTGAGCCCGAGCCCGCTGAAGTGCGAGATAGAAGGTGAATGAACGTGTTTCAGGGATGGCTGCGTGGGGCTGTTCCCAATCGTTGTGCCGGCTCGAAAACCAGTGAGACGACATAGTGCGCTTCGTTTCCTATATGCCTGCCGCCATGTTGGTCCTGTGCTCCGCCGCGATTGCGGACGACTTGGCCGGCTGTGGCGTCTCCATTCCGTCGAAGCGGTATGGTTTCGAGGCGCAACCGGTGCGCGCCGAAGACCTTGGTCGGTGCGCGCGCTTCTATCACTACAATGGCTCTCCGCATCATGCGCACCGGCGGCCGTGGGTTTTCTCGATCTCGGTGCTTCGCGGGGATATCGTAGAAACCATAAGACAAGTGCCGTCCAACTTTATGTCGAAGCCAGGCGGAGGAGTCGAATTCCGAATGCCAGAACCAGCGGAGCATGCGGCCACCGGCTATTCCAGTTATCCCATATCGGTCTTGCACAGCATCTCGACGATCAAAGAGGGGGTTGGATATATGGTGGTCGAGTACGACCGAAGGGTAAGCACGATCAAAACCATCTCTCCGTCCGAGGCGGTTGAAACGGAGGAAAGAGAACGATGTACCAGTGCGATAAGAAGCAATGGATCGACAACCCTGCTGATGACGGGGTGCATTCCGGCCAGTGCGGGGCGCATGGGGTTCAATGCCGTCAAGGGCCTGATCGAAAGTAGCCTGTTTCAGTGAATCCCCCTGAGCCACGGCCGCTTGTCGTCGTCAGTCGCCAACAAGTCCAGATGACCATCCGACAGTACGTCTTGATTTCCCTTCTCGTCTTTGGATGTGTGCCTGCCATTGCTGCGGCCGACTGCATCCGGATGGATCTGTTGGCCGGCGGACCAGGCATATGTGTCCCAAAGGCGCTGAAGGCGAAGCCCAACACCGCGCTGTCTTCCCGATATGCCGGTACGACGTGTGTCTCGTTCGGGCTTCCTGAAGCAGCCCAGGCTGTCGGTCTGATGTGTGTTTCTTCGAGCCAGGAATTCCTGTCGGACTTCGGCGTTATGACGGACCAGGACGGACGGCTATTTGCTGACGGCGGCCGCGGCCCGCGAGGCGTCAGTGTCGCTACCGGGTTGTCGCTGCATCCAATGGAAGTGATGGAAGATCTCAAGCTGGCACATACGGTATTCGGTGCCGTCATCGACTGCGATGAGGAGGGCGCGGCCGTGTACCGCGCCACGTCGAGCTGTCACGTGGCCGTCTCGTTTCTGCCGAAACGGCGCTTTCTGTACAGTTCCTTCGTGCTGCAGAACCATGTATCGGGGCAGGGAAAGGTCCGCATGGATGACATCGTCGGCCTATGGAGATCAGTAAGGATTTCCGAATGACGGGGGTCGCACGTGAAGCGCGTATTAGTCAGTGAAGGGAACCGGTGGCATATCGCAGTGACGCTTCACATCGCATTGATCCTGTCCCTGGCGCTCGCCAGCACAACGCTCTTTGCCGATGGCCAGCATCGCCGCTTTTCCGGCGAGTCCGTCTCCTTCGAGTTCGACGCCACACGCTACCAATCGATAACGGAGGCGGGGAGTGCTGAGCGAGGTGATGGCAGCACGCCTGCTCAGGCCTACAACCTGACATTGCATCGGCGTCATGCGATCGGAGAGAGTGATGCCGATGCGGGCACTGTCTGTCTTTTGCCTCTGAATACGTGCGCCAACAGGGGCGGCGGGGAGCTTCCCTATTGGCTTGACGAAGGCAGCGAATTGAGAGTCTTCGGTCCTACGGAACCCGTACGACGGAGAACGCTCGCCGGGCGGTTGATACTGGAAGCATTTCCCCTTTGCGGCTGGCATGATGGTAGTGATTGGATGCCATATGGCGGGCAATGTTACGTTGCAGTTCTGCCGTTGGAGAGCAAAGTTGTGAGCTTTACTTTCCTGCTGGGAAAGGCCTCTGGCTGCAAGCAGTACGAGCGCTGCTGGGCCGGCCAGTTGAGAGCGACAAGGCGAATGCTCGCGACGGTTCGATAGAGGGCGACGTGCACCTGAAGCGCTATCCAGATTGACGAACGCTATGACACAGCGACTTTCTCATTCTTTGATGTGCCTGCCGTTCCTGTTCTGCATGTCGGCCTCCCACGCTGCCACATCCGTCGTGCAGGACGATATCGCCGCTTGCATGAAGACGAAGAGTATGGCCCTGGCCTCGTGCAAGAGTGGGTGTGGCTTGATAGCGAAGAGCTGCTATGACGAGGTGGAGGATGGATATGTCTCGACGATTCATGACACGATAGCGGCCGCATCGGCTATCGCATGCCCGGTCGATCTGAGAGCCGTTTCGGAAAAATACGATGCCCTGAGAGGCGACATAGAAGGGGCCCTTGAACCAGGCTCGTGGCAGCAGCTCGATATGCGCCTGATTCTGCTTGGAAGCCAACTTGAGCTGCTGCGCGCCGTGCAACGACGGTGCGCGCACAGGTAGCGAAGAGCGCCGGCAGCCCATGGCCATCTTGCAAATTCAGTGCCCCAAGACTCAGCCGGGGCCGACGTATTCGACGTAGAACAACCACCTGCTGCCGGCAACCGGAACGCCGAATGCGCGCCCGGATGGTCTGCTCACCATCCACCGTGCGTCGTAGATGGGACGCGCGCCGCGGAGGGCTTCTTCCAGCGCGACGGTGGCGTCTTTACCAAGCCATGGCCGAACGAAGGCCCTGGGAATGGTGGCGTTGCCTCGATACGACGATTCCGCGGAAATGCGCTTCACATCAGAATCGGACAGCGTCGCCACGCCGATCACCGACACATAGTCGGTTGGGCCGATTCCGTCATCGCCTTTCTTGGATTCGGGCAACGTTACGACCTCGAATCGAACGTCGCGGGCGGGCTGTTGCAAGCGGAGATGCGTCCCGAAGGCGCTCGGATCTGCGTTGAGCCCCGGCTGCGACTCCGAGCATGCGGTAAGTGCGAATGCCAAGGCCGAGATGGTGATTCGGAGCGCGCGGAGCGGGCGCTGCGGGCGAGACAGGGTAGGCATTCTCGTATTGTCCAAGTGCTCGCCATTCCTGGTCGACTTGATACGGTGCAAGGAGTGCCCCTCCTGGGCATGAGCGCCAACAAGGGCCTACATCAGTGAATCGGCTGCTGGCCTACGTCTGTGTCCGTGCGTAGTCGACCCAGTCACGGGGGTAGAACGGCATGTCACGGTAGCCCGAGTCATCCATATTCAGCACAACGGTGGCTGCGCCGGCTTCCCAGGACCAATAACCGTAGAACGATACATCGGCATCGCCCTGCTGGTTGAATTAGGGCTCGCTTCGGCTGAGGTGGTACCAGTCCGCCAGGTACTTCGCCATAAGGGCTGGACGTGCGCCGGGATCGGCATCGAAAACAGTGATTAGCCTACGGTACGGAAGATGGCGCGTCGTGTCCGTCGGGTGCAAATTTCGGGAGCCGACGAATGACGCGGCCAATCTCTCGATAAGTCCGTCGTGTACCCCCATATCGGCGTTGCCATAGTCCAGGAAGGCCATGACACGCGGCATATCGTTGCCAAAGCCGCTGAGGATGGCGAAGCAAACCATGCGAAGGGCAACGATCCAGTATTCCTCGTCACGGGGCATGAGGTGTCACGTAGTTGTCGGCTTCTGGGCTGCGATGATACTGCTCATGGTGCAAGGCATATTCCAGGGCCCACTCGAGCGCGAAGGGCCATACCCGCGCGACGCATTGAACGTCTGTGCCGGCGGAGTATTGCATGCTCATCCAGTCCAACACATCCCAAAGACGCTGTTGAGTGGCCATCGTCAATGCGCCGACCTTCCGCCGTGCGGTGGCCTTTGGCAGGTCCACAGTGACGGTTGCCAGACCGCCCAACTTGTCGTTGAAACGCTTGTCGTAGGTTTTGAAGCGGAAGTGCGGTTCCCGCTTGCTTCTTTCAAACTGGTGCTGGGTAATTTTTGCCCGAACCAGTCTTGCCAGTCAGGTTGTCGTTCCGTCATCGTTTCGAATGTCAGTCAGCCTGGCTTGATTCGGATCGGCATTCCAATGCAGGGATATGTTGGACGACGGCGGCAGTGCCATTGAGCCGTCACCTACGCATTCTCCGGCACGGCTCGGACGCGAGTCCAAGATATCCGGCGTTTGGATATGACCGATTGGCATTGTCCGGCCATGCACCCCAATCTTGAAGATGCGTTTGCCCAACAGCCAACGGCCTTGCGAGATCCGAGCAGGCCGTCGCTATTCAGAGAGGCTATGATAGCCATACGTCCCGTCGGTATCTACCCACCCTTAGGTCTAACATGGTTAGGATTCTTTCCGCTGTTCTAATCGCCGTCTTCGTGTTGTCCGGCTGTAAAAGACATGCCGAGGAGGAAGACGAAGGCTGGGGGCTGAAGCTATCCATTCTGAACTACACGGACATGCCGTTGGGCGTTGTCTATGTCAATGGAGTCTGGGCGGGTGGCATGGGAAGTTGGGCCGGGGGGACTAGTTTCGCTGGAAGCGTAGGTGTTCCTGCCAAATGGAAACCCGGCATGACGATGACCGTTGAGTGGCGGGACGAAGCGCTTTATCAGAAAGACAAGAATGCGCTCCATAGGGCTGAAGTAGAGGTGGAGCCATATACGGAGGATTATCCGAGCGTTCTTTGGATTGCTTTTTTTCCGGACGGAAAAGTACGACTTTTCCCTTCGAGATACTCGCCAGGGCCGCGAGCCCCTGAGCCACTAAGGTTGTCGCCCGGTGAAATCTGTGCAAAAAATGAGGCGTGTGCGAAGAAATATATTTTGCGCGAAGGTTATCAACCACATGGAACAAGTTGACGTTCCCAGCGCACTTGTGTTTATCAATGTCGCGCGGCGATCGAGTAAAAATAGGTCAGTACGTCGCGTTGCGAAGGTAGTTGTCTTCGCGATATCAATGTGGATGTTGTCCGCATGCGAGAGCGAAGTGGTCGGCACCAACATCGTCGGCTACAACCATACGGATAAGGATATCGGGCACTTTACAGTCGATGGGAAAGGAGGCACCTATCTTGGTGCACACGAAGGCGGAGGCGGCTTCGTATGCTGCGTGGCGGTGCCAGAATCATGGAGACCAGACCTCGCAGTGAAGATCGGTTGGACCGACGAGCATGACAAGAACTACCGGGAACGCGTAGTGCCTGTGCCGAGATACGACGAAGTCGGGCACTTCGCCGTTCACTTTCTTCGGAACGGCGAGATCAAGGTGTTCGTGACGATGTATGCCTTATGGTCGCCGCACTATCCCCTGAAAGGCTCCGATGCGCAGCTTCGGCATGGTATCGATCCCAGTGGGCCCGGAGGAAAGGAGAGATGATGATGCGGAAAAGCCGGCGCAAGACGGGCTCCGACATTCCTCTCTCCGGCGCCTGCAGTGGTACCTGCGCATCGGCAGGCATGTCCCCTTTGACAGTAGAAGTGTTGTTGTCTGCTTTCCTCGGCCTTTTATCGCCCGGCCTAGGCATAGCGGAGGCCTTTGTTAACCCGAGCTTTGCGCTCCGGTCGGATGGTCGAGAAGTGGCGATACAAGACGGCAATGGCAAAACGCTTGTCTGCAAGCTTGGGTTCAAGGCTGACAGTGCTGAGCCGTCGTCCGATGGTGCTGCGCTCATTGTCTCGGACACTGAGTATGTCTTGATGGAGGACTTGTCTCGGTGCGAACAAGCTCGTCCATCGAAGAAGAGCATTCCAGCGGCGGCAGGAACATTGATTGATCTAAATATCAACAAGGGTATCTATCTGTCCATAGATCCCATCTCAACAACGCCGCCAAGTTTTCTTGCGACAATCGCGCGAATAGGAACCTCGCGCAATCTTGTTGACATCCCGGGGGCCTATGTTCCGTCAATGCCATTGGAGGAGCTTCAGAAGTACGGTTTTGCATATGATGGCGCCCGTGCCAAGGGAAGGCTATCGGCAGATGGACACTTCGCGTCTCCCAACGGTGAGATGGATTGCGGACCTGATAGCTACCCCGGGGTATGGGACATCGGTGCAAACCGCAAGGTTGTGGCGCCTGCGGACGTTCAGGAGCATGGCGCCGAAGGTATTGCCGATTGGTGTCGCCTGCTGTTCTCGCGGAAGCCAAGGTAAGAAGTCTTGGGAGCCACGGGAGCGACAAGCGACGATCGATGCGCGCAGCTAAGGCTCGGGATAGTGGTGAAGCGGAAGGTTCCGGCCTCGGCAGAGGTGAACGGGGTCCCGAAAGAGTTGCAGTTTCACGCCCTTAGTGCGCCGGACCGATGAGAGCCGACGATGGAAGGGAGAGCTCCTTATCGGTGCAGTACTGGCTCAACTCCGGGTCCCCATCGGGCGGGCCGTAAAAGAATGCCTTCCTGTCAAATCTAAGCCGAAAGAAGCGTGTCCGCACCCGCTCGAGTTTCTCGTCATAGCACGCGCGGCTGGCCCTCAGATCACTGAACTGCTGTGGCTTGGCACGGCGTATTGGCTTCAGATCCGTGAGCATTTCATCGGCTACCTGAAGGAAAGTCTTGTCCTTGCACTGGACGAATGCCATCAAATGAACCACCTCATGTAGCCCGTATGCCGATCGAAAGTCCTTTACGATGACGTCAGGAAGACCATCGTTGTTCAGGTCGGGACGCGAGTGCAAGTACGTTTTTCCCTGTGTGTACGAATAGAAACAATCCACGTCGTCCTCACCGGGGAAGCACACGGAGACGGCTCCGTCATCACGAAACTTGATGTCGAAAATGCGGTCGTCAGCAGCCTTGTTGCAGAACCGCTGAATTCCTTCGCTTGAATGGAGACTTCCGGCCTCCGTCAGCGCTACCACGGACGCCGCGGCAGCCATCACGATGATTTTCTTTAGCATCAATGTCACAGTCCTGTGGTGTCCAACACGAAGGAGTGTCGCGCTTCTGAAAGCGGTCCCAACTCGTGGTTCAGGGAGTACTTGCGGATCTCCCGTCCGGCGTATGCCGGCCAGGATGCAAGAGCTTTCTGGCTATCGGTGATCGCGGTCGCATCCGTCAATAGTTGTCGGCTCAGGGCCTTCTCGTGCAGATCGGTCCAACGATTCAGCGGTAGTGCCCAATCGATACTTGGGTTCGCCTGTATTGCCTTATGCAGGGAGTCCCCTACCGCGTTGCCGGCCACGTGTGCGGGACGAAAGATGTGCCAACGTAGCACGATCGCGATAGCTTTCTCCGAGGTGAGGACCGTTCCGAGGGCGCCCTTTATCTGCTGGGTTCCTGTTCTTGCCTGCACTGGAATAGCGAGGATGTCTCTTAATCGGAGCCGTACCATATCCCACATCGAGCTACGAACGCCCGGTACACATCGGCCTGCCATCACCCACCGGTAGAACCAGTGCCACGTCTTGTAGTAATTCGCCTCTGGTAGCTGGCGGCTGACTTCCGCGAGTCTGCCGAGATTGTCCGGCGCCTCGGCGGGACTTGTGACGGGCGCGTGCTGGCGAATCCAGCCGGCATACTTGCGCTGGCCAGCGTTCCATAGCGCTCCCTGGTTGCTCCGTACCCACGCGGCGGACGGATAGAGCCCGAAATTGCCGAAGGCCGTAATGTAGTCGGATCGATGGTGATGTAGCACATAGGCGAGGAACCCGGCCAGCTCGCCATTGTGGTAGCCCTTGGCTGGCAGGACGCCAAATGTCCAATGACACGGCCCGATAGAAACAAGAGCGTCGTCGTATGCGTTGACGGAGTCGAACGCTGCCAGGCACTCCTGCTCGGCCGTGGCTCTGACTACCCTGTACGTCGATGCCGTGGCACACCGCGGGTCCGCCTGTAGTGCCGCCAACGTTCTTCCCTCGATTAAGCGTTCCGGAGTCATTTCGCTTTCGGGCCAGCAGTGCGCTGGCACAGTGCTGACGGGGCCGCCGTAGCCCTTGTAGTTGGTGTAGCTGCCAAGTGGTTGGTAATGGTCGTCCCGTTGCGTGCTGGGATAGCAGTAGTAGCGCGTGAAGTCTCGAAAGAACATTCGGGTGTGGGTCTCCCACCGGGGTCCGCTTTTTACGCCTACGTGCGTGATCTCATCGTGTCGCCAGATGTTTATCCCTTTGACAAACGGTCGGGTACGAGCCTGCGTTCGGGCGTCCACCGTCCACGCCTCAATGACCACAGGGCAACGGTAGTTGTGGTGCACCCAGTGGTCCAGGGCATCCCGAGTCGTTTGGTTGACGACTCCCGATATCGGACCTGTGTATCTGCAGGTGTTGGGGACGCGGGACAGCGTCGCAACATAGAGTGACTCTGCCGGACTCGGGTCATCGCGCATTCCTAGCGATGCAACATCATGCGCGTGCTCGGCCAACGGCGTGCCGAGTTGGCTCGCGGGAAGGAGACTTCGAAGTCGTGCTGCACTGAATTGCGCGACATGCGACATCCCCGCATAGATCTGGAATTCGCGTACTGCCCACTCTGTATAACGGTCGAAGTAGCCGCTGGGTACGCCCACGACACCGAACCCGAGGGATCGAAGATCGCGCTGCAGTTGTTGCACGTATTGGGGTACGACGAGCGTCGCCCCACCCTGATCTTGAGGCGTCTCGCCGGTGGACGGAGAGATAGGTGGGTCAACGAGCCCGCCCCAACGCGGCGGGCGGTTGTCTCGAACGACGCCATCGTGATCGTCGCGCTGAAGGTCGAAGTTGCCGTATCGCATGGGGGCCGAGAGTCAGATGTCATGCTGGGCGCTAAGCGACGTCAGCGCATCCGCATGTAGGCCGGAGGAAGAGGGCATCTTGACCGTCTCATGGAACGCCCGCAGTGCCGCCCGGGTTCTTTGGCCGCAGACTCCGTCGAGATTGCCATCATAGAAGCCGAGATTTTTTAGTCGGGACTGGATGCCGCGGTGATCCTTCGTATCGGCCTGCACGCGTAGATCCAATGTCCATTGCCACGGCCTGTGTTGATGGTCGAACGGATGAATTGTCAGCGTGGCGGTTTTCGTGCCTGGCACCATGGGATGCGCTATGACTCCGCTGGCCGGGACATTTCCTTCGAAGATCTGGAATCCCAGGCACAGCACATAGGGCTTGCCGACTGTGGATTCCGCTTCGTATGGCCGGGTGATGCGGACAGCGAAGTACCCGGGCGGGGCCACGGTGGCTGAGGTCGAATGGGGAGGGATTGTTGGGTTGCCATCCGACGCGGCGAACGCATGTTGAGTCGCTTTGACTTCGAGCAGGCCTGACGTCTCGAAGGTAATCGCATTCCCCTCCAACCGGATTGCCGAATCGGCTCCATGCAGCACGACGGTGTTTCTCGCCAGAATCTCGACCGCCTCATTGGAAGACGTCACCACCACTTCCTTGTCCGCCAAAATCGACATCGCGCCGCCATGCGCCTGCACCGACAGCGGTCCGTTAGCGGCAACGGCCTTCAAGCCATTACGCTGCACGAACAGCGACACGCCTTGGGCCGCTGCCATCGCGATGGTCTTGCCGGCGGTCAGCTGCCAGTCCGATTGCACGGTGCCGTGCAGGTGTCGGCCCGAATAGACCGCAGTGGTTTCCTGACTGGCGACCGCGATGGAAGTTGGCGCCTCCGCCACCAACAGCGGCTCGGCAAATCGCTCAACCGGCTTGCCGTCCGGCTGCTTGGCGTCCTGGCCGTTGACAGTGTCGGCGTAGTGCCCGTCCTGCTCAGGCTCGACCATCGTCAGCAGTGGTTCGAACAGCTCGTTAGCAGCCAGGGACAGGGCGGTCTGCGTCTGCGCGGCGGTCGACAGGCGGTCGGCGGTGCGTTGCGCGCCCTTGAGCAGCGCGATCGCCTCGGGCATGCCCATCACGGTGCCGGTGGCGCGCGGACGAGCGGTGGTCGATAGCAGTAGGCCTTGGCCGGCGCGCACCACCGCCCACGCATCGCTGCGCAGCTCAGCCCCGGTGCCCCGCCACGGTCCGCGCTGCGCATCCTGCGGGTCCTGAGCGACCAGATAGCCCAGATTCAATTGGGTCTGCGCCGCGGAGCTGGCCAGCCGCATGCGCAGCCGGCCCTTGAAGTCGTCGACGACCCACTGGTTATAACCATCGCCGCCCAGGCCGCGGGTATGCCAGCCGGACAGCATCGCAGCGAGCGGCTTGTCGTCGTTGGCCCAGGGCGGGGTGTCCTGCTCGTTGTGCAGCTGCATCGCGGCCAGCGGCCGGTCGATGTCGCCGTCGAGGAAGGTCAGCAGCAGTTCGGTGCCGACGCGCGGCAGGTGGTGCGTGCCCCAGTTGGGGCCCGCCATGGCGCCGGCGACGCGGACCCAGGCGGTGACCTGGGTCAGGTCATCAGAGCCGGGATCGGTGAAGGCCGCGGCTTGGCCCGCCTGGCCGGTTTGGTCAGCCGGGGCAGGGGCCCGCAGCCACGGAAAGCGAACGCGCACGCGATGATCGCGATCGGTGTGAAGGGGCGTCTCGCCCTCGGCAATGACGATCGCGGTCTGGCCTTCCGGGGCGGTCGGCTTGGCGCGGAAGCGCGGCACGATCGGGGCATCGGCCCGCACCGCTTCGAGCGTATTGCGATAGCCGCCAGCCTCGACCTCGGTGGTGCCGAGCAGCTTGGCGACATCGGCGCCGAGGTTGTTGGCCGCCGCGTGGCGCACCGACAGCGCGACGAACTCGTCGCCGTCAGCTGCGAAATGTTCGGTCAGGGCAAAGCGCTGGCCTGCGCCCAGCTGGCGCACCGTGCCGGCACCGTCGAAGCGGACAAAGCCGCTTTCCTCGGCCTGCATGCGCAGTTGTGCCGCGCGATCTGCCGTCGCCGCATCGGGATAGCGATAAGGCCCATGCGCATCGAACGCTTCGAGCGTCGGCCATTCGCCAGGCACCGCCGCGGCATTGGCCTGCGCCGAGGCGGCGGTCAGCGTCTTGTAGTCCCAGGACGAGACGGTGACGGCATTGGGTCCGATGCTGTGCCGCGTGGACCAGACCGTCATCGTGTCCGATTCCTCGGTCATGTCGGCACGATGGAAGCGGATGCTTGATTGGGGGCAGGGTGGGCGTTCGGCATCGTTGTCGAACACCACCAGCTTGTGGCGAGCCTGGCTGCCTTCTGGTTTGTCGTCTTCGCCCTGCAGGTGCTCGAAGCGATACGACAGGCCTTCCTCGGTCAGTAGCCGCTGCACAAAGTCGAAATCGCTCTCGCGGTACTGCGCGCAAATCGAGCGGCGGCGCAGCGGTTGCGAGACGGAGAACTGGAAGTTGGCGGCCGGATAGTCGCGGAACACTTCCTCGACGATCTCCTGCACGGTCTTGTCCTGATAGACGTAGCAGTCGACGCGGCCGCGCAGGCGTTCGAGCCATGGTGCCACGGTGAGCCGGTAGCGCGCCAGCCCGCCGTCGCCACCCATTGCCGCGCAATCGACGACGAAGCCGTGCCAGGCGCGGTAGCGGCCGTCGGCCAGCATCAGCCGCAGCGTGATTTCCTGGCGCGCCAGTTCGACCGTATCGAGATGCGCGGACGGCGACAGGCAGTCGATCTCGATGGCGAAGGAGTTGGATACGGCTTCGATTGCGGAGAAGCGTTCGACGATGAGGCTGACGCCGGCCAGCGCCGTTTCCAACGCGATCAGTCGGCTGCTCTGGCGCAGCAGAGCAACGATGAGATGAACCGGAACAAAAGGGGCGGGCGTCATGATCCGTAGTCCCATGCTTACCAAAGTCCTTGCGGCGAACGGGTTGCGTTAAGGATGGTGGCATGGTGCTACGGACGGACCTTAGAAAGCTTTACGGCTTGATACGACGTTCATTGAGGGGCCGATACCTACAGTCTTGGGCCGGATTGATCGAGATCCTTCTGCCGGATCACCGTTCCATCGGTACTGGCTCTCACCGCCGGGCGAAGGCTGTCGAGGTGTCCTCATCCGCTTGTAGCCTTACGTTTGCTTTGGCCCAGGCAACCAGATCCATCGGATAGTAGGGAAAAGAGTGTAGGGCGCTATCGTCCTCAATGCCCAGTAATAGGGCGGCTGCTCCTGCCTCAAATGACCAGTACCCGAAGTAACCGGCCTGGCCTTTGGACTTGTGGGTGTTGTGCCACGGAGCGCCGGCAAGATCCCTGTACCAACGTCCAAGAAACCTGTGCAGGTCCTTTAGCGCCGCTTCATTATCATCCGTCGACATCGCGTCCGCCAAGGACTCGAACGGCTTCGGCGCCAGCAGGGTATCGCATGCATACCTGTCCATGGGAGCGTACGCCAGGAGCTCCTCGATGAGGAAATCCATGCCAGCGTTTGCCTTGTCCTGGCCGTCAAGCAAAGCTGCGATTCTTGGAAGCACGTCTCGCCGGTCGAGCAGATAACACAGACCGATCAACGCAACGCATGGGCAATAGCCATCGAACGATCCGATATCCAACCCTATGGCGTTTGGATTTCGCTCATATTTGCGCAGTTGCTCAGTGGCCGCCTCATGCGCAGTGACGACGGCATCCAAGTCGGCGCGTAGCGAATGGATCGGTTCGCCTGCCGTGTACTTCAGTGACAGGTACTCATAGCGGATACGCGCAATGGACTGAAGTGAAAGAGTCCATCCCTCTGCCTCGGAGTCCGCTGCGCCCGAAGGCCCGCTTGCATGCATCGAGAGAACTTCGGGTATGTCGATCACCTCCTGCAGCCAGTGCTGCTCGCTGAGGAAGTCCTGCCGTCGTCGTTCAGAGAAAGAGAGGCTCATGTTGTTTACACTCTATTGCCGTCGGCCCTTGCTTCCGATTCTGTGTCACGAGCGCCGGCTGGGCCCGGCAGAAAGGTATCCGTGTAGCAGAAAACTTGGCCACAGCGTCGGAGCTTAGTGGCCTACTGCGAAACGAAATACCAGTTCGTATCGACAGCTCTTGTTTCGAGGAAGGTAATTGACCGGTCCTCCACATCACTGTCTTCCGGCATGGGGAACTCCGCCCAGATGTCGATGGGCTCACCCCAGTACACCTGATATGCCGGTTGCATAGGACGTCCATAGACGCAGAACGCGACGCTAAAGTCGTTTGCCCCATCCAACCATTGATCCGGTACCCATACGCCGGTGCGCGGGCAGAGCGAGCCGGGCTTTGCGCGCCGGGTCATATCAACGGAACACTTTGGATATGCCGCGGGCCTCGTCAAGACTGCGTATTCCTCCGCATAACGGACGGCGTCAGCGCGATCGCCCACGTGGCTATCGTCGCGATCCAAATATACCCGTTCCCTGCCAATTGACGCACGGTTCAGCCAATCTGTCCCCTTCGTTTCATTGTTGCGCAGCGTTACACTACCGGTTCCGCACGCATAGCTCAGCCGTTCAAACGCACGGTCCCAACGCTGACGCTGCTCATCGCCCATCCAGCCGAGGGGTTGCTCTACGAGGCCGCGATAATCGCTTGCAGGGGCCCTGAGAGCATCGATCATCGGGATGTAGTCGCTCCCAGTTTTGATGAATCGGATGCAGCGCCGAATGTTTTCGGCGTGTTCCAGGTAGCGTGAGACCCAGTAGTCGAGGCGCGCAGCGCCGTGCAATCCCCGGCCGGCGATGAGAGTGTTGAAGAGTTCGGCGAAGTTCTCACACAGACGGACACACAGATCGTAATAGGCAAGGGAGGTGGTCTGGTATAGGAACCATGCATCCTGATCCAGGTTGCGTCGTTGGTCATAGGGCTTTGCGCTTTTTGTGCTCATTTGCCGAACTTTTCTCGTTACACTCTCGTGATTCGTGATTCGACGCGTTCTATCGATCTTCGTCGGTTCATCCTCATATCGAAGCTCAGGTTGGTTCGCTTCGCGAGACCGCGTTTTTTCGTATGCGGGCGGCGGCGTTTGGCCAATCGCTTTCCTTATCAAAGCGGCCTAGCCATCGTTTGGCGTCGCGCCGGTTGAAGCGGACGTTCGGATCGCCGTCCCATTGCCCTGTACCGACAAGATCAAGGGCATCGTTGCGAAGCGGTCGCAGTAGGGCATTGAGCGCGACATGCATTGGAGGAACGCCGTCCGCAACGGGATACAAGCGTGGCTCATCGCCAAGCTCCAACCACAATCCAGTCTTGCAGTCGTAAACTCGGATTCCTGCTGCCTTCGCCACCGCAACCACATGCTCGCGGCTTACATCAAGCTTCGCTCGCCAGTGGTCCGCAAGGAAGAAGCCCCAGGTTGGAGGCTTTAGGCCGGCCGGCAAAGACTCGTCCATCCCCATCGACATGCCAAATGGGTAGTCGATGTCCAAGCCATAGAAGCGTTCCGTCAAGCTGCGCTCCCATACTGAAATCTCAGATCGGGCCTCAAACGCCAGCGGATTCGCGATGGAAAACCCGCTGTAAACCTGTTCGGGGCGGAGCTTTTCTATGGTGCTGAGGAGGAACCGACGCCAGTCTTCCTGATGGTCTAGCCACCATTGCCACCGATAATAAAACTGCACGTAGGAGTAGGCCGGGGGACGATCATCATCCCGATCCCGCTTGTTCAGGTAATCCCGCTTCCTGTAGAAGCAGCCTGCTATGGCGGGAGACGAGTTCGTGTTTTCTTCGTCTGTGAAGCTAAACAGAAAAGCTTCGCTCCCCTTCATCTTCGTGATGAGAGATCGAAGATTAGGGACGCGCTTGGAGCCGTATCGATGTGGTCGTTCTGTTACCGGATGCGTCGCAATCCTGTAGGGATGGCCAGTCAGGCGCTCGAACTCCTCGTGCGTATCTACCATCAACAATGATGTATCGCGCCAGCTGTGAGGCTCATAAAGGAAGTAGAAGGTTGTAAAGGGGGAAACGGCAACCTCGGAGTAGCCATTGTCGAACGCGGTGGAGGGCCACTCCGTCAGCGCACTCGTAAAGTCAGAAAGCTCTTCCTCTGTGAAGAGCAATTGAGTTGTTCCCATACGAGCTTCACTCTTATCCTAACGGTGACGTTGCCAATGCGATATGCTGCCTAACGGCTTGTGGCCACATATCCCTTCGTCCAGGCTACCAAATCCTTCGTCGCCTCGCGGAGCCGCTCCTGCCGGTGCTTGCTGAAATTTCATGATTGAGTGCACAGATTCCTGGTTCGCTTGAAAGAATGCGGATCTGATCGACGGATGATGTGGGACAGGCGAATCTACCGCGACTGTCGCGTCGTGTCTGTGGGGTCAAACGATCTGTTGGTCATACCGGACGATGGAGCAGGGCGCAGTTTTCGCGTAGTCGGTCCAATCTTTGGGGTAGAACGGCTTATCCCGATAGATTGCATCATCGATGTCGAGCACGATTGTGGTCGCAGCGGCCTCCCAGGACCAGTAGCCGTAAAACGCTACGTCTGCCTCACCATGCTGATCGAAATAAGGTTCTCTGCGGCTGGCGTGATACCACTCGTTTAGATATGTGGCCATCAAGGCAGGTCGCTCGCCGGGGCTAGCATCGAAGACCTTGAATAGTTTGCGGTATGGAAGATGACGAGTCGCTTCGTTTGGCGGAGGGCCACGGTCTGCAACGAAGGGTGTGACCAATCGTTCAATCAGTCCATCGCGTACGCCCATGTCCTCATTGCCATAGTCGAGAAAGGCCATGACGCGCGGCATGTCGCGACCGAATCCGCTGAGAATGCCGAAGCAAACCATGCGAAGGGCGACTATCCAGTATTCCTCGTCACGCAGCGCGGCATGCGGTGTGATTTGGTTGTCGGCTTCCGGAGTGGTGTGATACGTCTCATGGAAGTTCGCATACTCTTCAGCCCAAGCCATCGAATGGGGCCAGACCTCCGAAATCTGATCGACTTGACCTCCTGCGGAATACTGGAGGCTCATCCAATCCAATGCGTTCCACAAGCGGCGACGGGCTGACGTCATCAGGCCACCAGGCTTTGCCTTTGACACGTGCTTTGGCAAATCGATGGTCACGGAAGCAATCCCGCCGAGCTTGTCATCGAAACGCTTCGAGTAAGTGGGGTAGCGGAGGAGTGATTCGCGCTTCTTTTCAAAGCGTTCTTCCTGGACCTTCCAACTGGCCCACCTCTCCCAGTTGATCTCTTGTTTGTTCATCGTCCTATGTTCGCCCTCGCCCAAGCGACAAGGTCCTTCGGGTAGTAGAGGAACGAGTGCAGGCTTGTGTCGTCCTCGATGCCAAGCAACAAAACGGCCGCGCCTGCCTCGAAGGACCAGTAGCCGTAGTAGCCGGCTTGGGTTGGTGACTTATGGGCATCATGCCACGGTGCTGCGGCTAGATCCTTGTACCAGCGCTTCAGAAATTTCTGCAACTCGCTTAGCGCTGCGTCATTATCTTCCCTTGACATCGCATCGGCCAGAGAGGCAAAGGGCTTCGTCGCTAGAAGTATGTCGCACTCATAACGGTCCAATGGTGCGTAGGCGAGAAAAGCAGATCGCGGCGATGTAGAAGATAGCAAAGGCCGATCAATCCTACGCAGGGACAATAGCCATCGAATGAGCCGATATCGAACCCGACTGCATTGGGGTCACCCTCGTATTCGCGTAGCTGCCGAGTGGCCCGTTCGTGTGCCGCGACGACGCTTTCCAGTTCCGTACGAAGCGTTTCGATCGGCTCACCCGCGGTGTAGCGAAGCGTGAGCAAATTGAGAAGGTCTTCCGCGACGACACGGTATGAGATCAACCAACCCTCAGCCTTGGAGCGGCCTGAGCCGGCAGGGGCGGATTCCAGCAGTTGGATGCCCCCAGCCAACTCAAGGCAGGCAGTTTGATAGCTCGCTTCATTCAAAAAGCGTTGACGTCGCTTGGCTTGAAAGTCCATATCGAATGCACGTAAGGCTTGTCAGCTTCAGCGGTGAGACCTGTCTTGTGCTTCACCGACGAACGCGTGTCCACAGGGCCGCGCCCTTGGAAACGTATTGTTGTCCATCGAACCCTACGAGCGCGTGCGGCGCCGATCGGTTAGCAATCAAGAACTGCGCGCAGGAGTCCGCAATCTCAGGTAGATAAGCGCCGGACTCGGGTACCGGTTCATGGGTTCTTACCTGAACCGTGCCGTCGAGTTGATACCGTGGCCAAGTCGCAGGTGGATCGAGTGGGCCGTGAAAATCATCGGAGTAATTTGTTGTCAGGACGGTGGCGACCCAGCCGCTGTTCGCGGTTGTGCTGATATTGATGGCGTAGCCATGTGCACCGTGTAGCAGTTCCTCATAGCGCGCTGCCGCATGGGAACTTACCTCGTCCAGCCACTCAGAACAGAAATCACGCTGTCCGCGAACCCCTCCCGTAACACCCGCTGCAGCAAATAGGCCTTCGGCGTCGCCATGTGTCAGCTTGATAAAGCCATCGTCTAGATGCTTCGCAGTCTGGCGAAAATTGGGAATCACGCGCTGTCCCCAGACGATATCGGCCTGCAAAGGTAGTGGACGAGCACGATAATCGGGCGGCAACTGTGTCACGAAGCGGGCCAGGCACTCCTCAAGATGGTCCAGCATATCTTGCCAAGCACGGCGCATGGCGTCGAAATATTCTACGGAGCTGTAGCGCTCCAGTAGGTAAATTTCCTGCGGGGAGAGCGGGGTACTCATTTTGCCATTTCGTCTGGAGATGATCTTGTGGCGGAGCTGCTATCAAATCATTGTTTTTGGTTTGTCGCAGGATGGTCGGACTGGATAAGTTCCGCGGAGCATCCATACACGCACTTGCCTTCGGAATCCGCGAGCGGTCGCACGGGATCGCGAAAATACTGGACGCTCCATAGCAACCCGGGCGGCTCGCAGCTGTTCGCGTCTGACTGATATGCCCACACGGGCGTGCCCGATTGCCGCCATTGGACGGCCTGTTCGCATGCTCCGCTGAAAATGGGAGACGGGAGCTCGTGTAGAAGCCTATACGCTTCCGCGATAACCATGGCTGGACAGACCCGTCCCCCTTTTGTCAGGACGAATGTTCGTGCGCTCTCGACCTTGTCGTCGAAGACGGCGTTGCCGCTGACCAAATGGAAGACATTGCCATTCGACCAGGCAGGTTTGTTGCCGCGTTGCTCCTGCTTTATCGACAGGGGCGTAGACGGTTGCCGCCCGTCCATGCGTGTGACGTTTCCCTTCTTGTCGAACTCGTAGAGTGCATCGCCGGGGATGAAGAGGACACGCACAGGCCATGATCTTGGCGACGACCACTGAATCTTGTGTCGGGGCGCCTCATCGTTTCGACGCAGTGAATTGGGTGGGGGCGGCGATACGTCGACCCAACTGTTGTCCTCCCCATCGAGAGCAAAGGTCTTGGCGAACGGACGTGCTCGCACATAACGTCGTCGTTCAAGCAGGCTGATGCCTGTGTTGCTCACCTGTACGACCACATGCTTGCTCTTGCCTTCTTCGATTTCTGTTCGCCATGCGAGCGTGGGCGCCGAGCCCTCGCCGCGCAGTGGTAACGCGGCCAGGTGGACGGTGAGAGGACCGGAGGAGGGAAGCAGCTTGATGGTCTCGCCTGGTTGGATCCGCGTGATGACCGATTCGTTGACGGAGACGTCGATCTGCGCTTTCGTCCGTCCAGGCTTGTAGAACAGCGTGAGGCTTGATTCAGCGCTTTCCCGTGTGGGTCCTTGCGACACTGCGGAGCCTGCAGAGGCTTGGGCGGAAAGTACCCCTCCCGGGCAAAGAGTCAAGGCAAATGTAAGGGCGGAAACGGCAAGGAGTCTCAATTTTACCGCCCGGCTTCCCGGCGCAAACGCAGATTGTCAACCGGATCCGTCTTGTGCATGGGATCCCAAACAAAATACCAAGTGGTGTCTACTGCCTCCGTAACCGGCGAACCGGTTGCTATGGCTTCATACTCCGCTGCCATCTCTTCATCGTATCCAATGAAAGGGTTATTAAGCTCGAGCCCCTTTATTCGATATGCTGGTTGCATGGGGCGGCCTTCAACACCGAACGCAAGACTAAGATCTGTGGCACCGTCCAACCATTGTTTAGGTACCCATACGCCTGTACGGGGGCAGCGCTCACCAGGGCACACGCTCTGACCAACGTCGACCGGATGCATTGGAAAGGAGCTGGGCGCCGAAATGACTCCGTATTTCTCAGCGGACTGAATCGCAGTGGCCGCGTCTCCCGCATTGCTATCATCCCGGTCAAGGTAGACTTGATCTTTACCAATGGACCGGCGATTTAACCAATGGATCCCTTTAGTAAGGTTGTTCCGTAAGGCGGTGCTACCGATGCCACATGCGTAGCTAAGTCGTCCAAACACATGGTCCCACTGCTTGCGCTGTTCATCGCTCATCCACCCTAGCGGCTGTTCCACGAGGCCGCGATAATCGGTTGCGGGAGCATTGAGGATGTCAACCATCGGTATGTAATCACCGCCGTTCTTGATAAATCCTATGCCACGTCTAATGTTTTCAGCATGCGTTAGGTAGCGCGAGACCCAGTAATCGAGGCGAGCTGCCCCGTGGAGTCCATGACCCGTTAGGTAGGTATTGAAGATCTCCGCAAATTCCTCGCATAGCCGGGCACACAATTCGTAGTGCGAAATTGCCGTAATCTGGTAGAGATACCACGCGTCCTGATCAAGGTTGCGTGGGATGTCGTACGGTGTCAGCTTTGCTTCAGTCATTGATTGTCGTCAGATGGAGCGCCTGGCCGCATGTGTGCTTCCGCGCTCGGCCAATCGCTTTCCTCATCGAAGCGCCCCAACCACCTCCGAGAATCGCATTGGGTGAAGCGAACGTTTGGGTCGCCATCCCACTCGCCGCTGCCGACCAAATCGAGATCGTTGTTCCGAATGGGTCGAAGCAGTTCGTTCAGACGCACGGGTAACTCCGGAATGCCTTCACTCACCGGATATAGCTGTGGAGTGTCACCCAGCTCTATCCATTGTCCATTTTCAAAGTCCGTGATGGTGATCCTGGGATGCCGTAGCTGCGAGCGCACCTGCTCTCGGGAACAGTGAAGTTTCTTGCGCCAACTATCCGAGAGAAAGAATCCCCACGTTGGTGTACGTATGCCCTTGGTAAGCCCGAACCCCATGCTGAAGGGGTAGTCGGTGTCCAGGCCATAGAAGTGCATCGCCAAGCTTCTATCCCACACCGAAACTTCGGATCGCGTTCCGAAAGCAGGGGGATTGGCCATCGCGAACCCACTATAGACCTGCTGAGGTTTCAATCGGTCGATCGCCGAAAACAAGAAACGGCGCCATGCTGCACTGTTGTCCAGCCACCACTGCCAGGCGTGGTACAGCTGAATGTGCGAGTAGCATCTGCGGTCGGTGTCATCGGCATCGTTTATGTACGCCGGATTGCGCCAGAAGTAGCCGCCGACGACAGGGGAGGACGCGGTATTCTTGCTGTCTGAAACATCAAAGGAAAAATGCTTGTCGGCTTTGACCTCTTTGGCGAACTGGCGCAGCTCGGGTAGACGCTTTGATCCGTATGGGTGTGGGCGGCTCGTGCCGGGGGCGTGTGCACGTTTCGTATTTCACCCCTGTCAATGCCTCGAACTCTTCGTGGATATCAACGAGCAATTGTGCGGTCTCGGTTGACCGTGTCGACTCGTACGAAAAGTAGAAGGTTGTGAAAGGGGAAACTCCAAGCTCGTAGTCAGTACTACCCCAGGCGGTCGCCGGCCACTCCTGCAGGTTCTGGACAAAGTCGGAAAGTTGTTCCGGGGTAAAAACTCCATGGGTCGTACTCATCTTCTGCGCCTTCTCTGGCCGTCCGATCCGGGGGCGGTACGATGTTTGTCTCCATCCGTTCCGATGCAATGATCCTCTGGTCGCAGCTCTGCCACGGGTCGTGAGACATCTCAGCCGGCCTATGGCGAGACGCTATCGTGGCCGATCAGCACGATTGGTCGGCACCAGACCGTATGCCGGTTGCTGAGGCATCCAGGTCATTTCCAAGTTCCATATTCGCTTTGGCCCAAGCAACAATATCCTTCGGGTAGTAGAGGAAGGGGTGCAGGCTTGTGTCGTCCTCGATGCCAAGCAGCAAAACGGCTGCGCCTGCTTCGAAGGACCAGTAGCCGAAGTAGCCCCCAGTTCTTCCTTCGCTATCGGGCTTGTGAGCATCGTGCCATCCGGTGCTGGAAAGGTCTTTGTACCAACGCTTCAAGAATGTCCGCAAGCATGCAATGCGCTCTGCTTCGATGTCTTTGTAAAATGCTTTGATCAAGTCGCCGTAGGGCTTGTCCCAAAACCATTGATCAACGTCGACGCGGTCACTGAGGGAAAAGGCCAGCAGGTCCTCATAGATGGCATCCTCGCCCTTCAATGCGTCGCAAAGCTTGGCAATGCGGGGCAATAGATCGCGCCGATGTAATAAGTAGCACAGGCCAATAAGCTGCAGGAGCCGGCAATAGTCGTCCAGGGACGCGAATGAGAACACCGGACGGTCGGGTTCCGCGTGAAAGTTCCGATTCTGTTGAGCCAAGTCCTCGTACGCCGAGACGATTTGGTCAAGGTTCGAGCGCAGTGCTGAAATGTCATCTCCAGCTGTATATTTCAGCAGGCATAGTTCGAAGTATTTCGACGCGATGGTCTCAGCAGACGCCAACCACCTTTCCTGTAGATTCCTGCCAACGCCAGATGGTTGTATTGAAAACAAATCTATGGATGCAAGGAGGCCTTCGAGCTCCATGCGGTAGTTGCTTTCACTCAAGAACGGTTGCCGGCGTTGTTCGACAAACTTCATATGGTTCCTGCCTTCCCGGAAAGCGGCCGTCGTCCGCTGGACATGGCGTTTCTCAAGGGGTTGAAGGTGGACGACGGTCGAATGTCCGCTGGAGCCGCTGTCGAGCATCGGCGCAGGGCCAGTCACCGGTTTCATCGAACCGGCTCAACCATCTTCGTGTGTCGGTCACATTAAATCGCTCGTTAGGGTCTCCATCCCACTGACCGAATCCGGTAAGGTCGAGCCTCTGGTGGCGAATCGGCTTCAGCACGCGGTTCAGGATAGATGGCAGTTCAGGTACGCCGCTCCTCACGGGGTACAGATCCGGTTTCGAGCCAAGCTCGATCCAAATGCCGCTGTCGCAGTCGATCATATGGATGTCGGCGTGCCGCAGGCGGTCTCGAAGCTCGTCTCTTGTGCAAGCAAGTCGTGTGCGCCAGTTGTCCGATAGAAAAAATCCCCAGGTGGGAGGGCGGATGCCGAATGGCAGCCCATCGGCAAGATGTTTCATGGCAAAGGGGTAGTCGATGTCGAGTCCGAGAAAGTGTTCGGCAAGCGCGCGCTCCCAGACATTGGCTTCAGACCGACTGCCTAATTCCAGAGGATTGGCTACGGTGAAGCCGCTATAGACCTGATCTGCGTTGAGTGCGTCGATTGTTTTCAACACAAAGCGTTGCCATGCTTCGCGATTGTCCAGCCACCACTGCCAGCGATAGTAGAACTGTATGTAAGAGTAGCCGTTCCGTAGACCTGGCCACCAGGCCGCCCGGCAGCAATAGGCCGCTGTTGCGGGCGAGCTTCGGTGATTGGGTTCATCGGTCAGTTTGAAGAGGAAGTCATCATCGGCTCTCTTCTTCTTTGCCCAGTCGCGAAGATTGCCAAGTCTCTTGGAACCGTAAGGATGCGGGCGCTCTGAATCCGGGTGAGTTGCGATTGTGAACGGGCTGCCGGATAGCGCCTCAAAGGCCTCCAGCGTGTCGATCATGGTCAGCGATGCGTCAAGGTGGCGTTCGGGGTCGTATGAAAAGTAGAACGTCACAAACGGACTAACGCTGAGCATCGAGGCGTCATCGCCATACTGAGAGTTGGGCCACTCTTCCAGCAGGGAGATGAACTACTCAAGCTCTTCGCTGGTAAACAGTTCGGTTGTTGTGGTCATATCACCATCACCTTCTTCCGCCGCAGACGGCATGGTGCTAAAGATAGTGTTCAGCAAGCTCTACGGTGTGATACGTGCTGACGGGCTGATGCCCACCGTTCCGGGTCGGGTTGATCGACATCCCACTGCCAGAATGTCGCGCCGTCTGGGAATCCTCGACATCGGAAAACGTCTCCCCCTGTTGGCATGGCGGCGCGATCGCGACAATGCTGGCGTGAGCCATCATCCAGCCCTCGGTACGTTTTCTCTGGCGGCAAACGGTTCCTGCACGATATCGGAAGGTGGTCCAGCGCTCTCACTGCGTGCATAGTCCACCCAGTCTCCAGGGTAGAACGCCATATCACGATAGCTGGAATCATCGATATCGAGCACGACTGTGGTCGCAGCGGCCTCCCAGGACCAATAGCCGTAGAACGATACGTCTGCCTCGCCATGCTGATCGACATAAGGTTCTCTGCGGCTGGCGTGACACCACTCGTTCAGATATGTCGCCATCAAAGCAGGTCGCTCGCCGGGGCTAGCATCGAAAGCCTTGAATAGTTTGCGGTATGGAAGATGACGAGTCGCTTCGCTTGGCGGAGGGCCACGGTCTGCAACGAAGGGTGCGACCAATCGTTCAATCAGTCCATCGCGTACGCCCATGTCCTCATTGCCATAGTCGAGGAAGGCCATGACGCGCGGCATGTCGCGGCCGAATCCGCTGAGAATGCCGAAGCAAACCATGCGAAGGGCGACTATCCAGTATTCCTCGTCCCGTAGCGTTGCGTGTGGTGTGACGTAGTTGTCTGCATCGGGAGAGGCATGGTAATCCGCGTGGAACTGACCGTATTCTTCCGCCCAACGAATGGCGTGTGGCCATGCTTCTGCAATGTGCGAAACAGGCGCCCCTGAAGAGTACAACAGACTCATCCAGTCCAGGATGTCCCAAAGGCGCCGTCGGGTCGAAGTCATCAGCCCGCTAGGCTTGGACTTCGCGATATGCTTCGGAAGGTCAATGGTGACAGAAGCCATCCCGTCCAAATGATTCTTAAATTGAAACTTATAGGTTTCAAATCGCATCAATGGTTCGCGACGTCTCGCAAAGTCGTCGTCTGACGCCTTCCATTGAAACCAACGCTTCCAGTCAGGATGATTGGCATTCATATATCTGTCTCATTGAACACCATTATTTCCATTGCTCCGAAAAGCGCCTGCGGGAGCATCCTGACAGGCTGGATCCTGACGGGGGTCATCCGATAGCCCGCCCGCCAGCACTGCGACCCTGGTCCGCACCGCATCGCAAGGCCGTGGTGTCACCCACTGTCTTGTAACCCGATGTTGGCCTTTGCCCAAGCAACCAGATCCTTCGGGTAGTAGGGGAAGGAGTGCAAGCTTGTGTCGTCCTCGATGCCAAGGAGTAAAACAGCAGCGCCTGCCTCGAAGGACCAGTAGCCGTAGTAGCCGGCTTGGGTTACAGATTTGTGTGTGTCGTGCCACGCAGTTCCCGAGAGCCCCTTATACCAGCGTTTCAAGAAGGACGTGAGAACAGAAAGCTCTTCGTCGTGGGATTCCGAATGGAGCGCCCTCACCAGATCGCCATACGGAATATCCCAGAACCATTCGTCGACATCGGGCCGATCAGGAAGAGCGAAGGATAGAAGTTCTTCATAGACTGCATCTTCTCCGCGGAAGCCGTCGCAAAGGGCAGACACTCGCGGCAGCAGGTTCCGCCGATGCAAAAGATAACAAAGGCCGATGAGCTGCATGACACGGCTATAGTCGTCGGCCGACGTAAAAATAAAAGCGGGCCGGTCAGGGTCTTCGTGCAACGCGCGGTCGGCCTCGGCAAATTCCTCATAGGCCGTAAGGACTGCCTCCAGATCGCTGTGCAGGCACTCAATGGGGTCGCCAGCTGTATATCTGATAGAGAGCCTTTCATACGTCGCGTTCGCGATCGCGTGGTAGGACAGTGCCCATCCTTCCGCTTCGGAGCGTGTGGCCCCGGATGGCTTGCTCGAATGCAAGGCGATCGATTTTGGGATTTCGTCCATTTCCCGCTGAAAGGTCGCCTCGCTAAGGAATTTCTGCCGACGTGCTTGCTGAAAAGTCATGTTTTTGCGTCTATCGATTCCGAACCGCGCCGACGTGGCCTTGCCGGCTGTTGGCTTTTGCTGACGGTGCTCCGGCCGTGGTCGCGGTGCCTTTCTATTGCCAGAGCCCTTACCCGCCGGGGCAGAATCTTTGCCGCCCTTGTCCCTTAGATCGCGCAATAGCGAAGCCAACGATTCCGTCGGGTCCTAACTTCGAATGGCCCAAGGCGCATTGTTGTCGCCTTTGAAGAAGCTGACAGCTTCGTCGGCAAGCGACTGGAACCAGCCTCGTCGTTTGGAGCGCGGGCGGCTGTCCCCATTCTCGGAAGCGTAGCGGTACCGCTCATGCACGCGTCGCCGGCTTTTCTTGTGTCTGCCCTTGGCAATAGACATGCGAGGCATCGGTGACGCGTTCGCCTCGGATTCGCCGCACACGCGTCCAGATAGCCAGATTCGCTGACACATACTGTTGGCCATCGAATCCAACCAATGCGGGGGGCGCCGGTTTACCGGCCACCAAGAACTGTGCACAAGAATAATCGATATCTGGAAGGTAGATGCCAGACTCCTTAACGGGCTCACCAGTCCGGACTCTTTGTGTGGCGTCCAGTCCATACTTCGGCCATTCTGCAGGCGCGTCAAGTGGACCTTGATGGCGAGCCGAATAATCTGTGGAAAGTACAGTTTGCGGCCACCCCGCTTCTACCGTAGCACTGATGTTTGACGCATACATATCGGCCTTGTAGAGCAGCTCGTGATACAGCCCCCCTGCATCTGGGTCCACCTCATCGAACCAATCGGAGAAAAAATCCCTTTGTCCTCGTACGTCGCCATTGATGCCGGCAGCAGCAAACAGTCCGGACGCGTCCCCGTGAGTGAGCTTGATAAAGCCGGCATCCAGGACTAGGGAGGTTCGGCGAAAATTTGGGAGCACACGCTGGCCCCAAACCACGTCCGGCTGCATGGGGAGAGGGCGATTGCGATAGTCGGGAGGCGGCTGCGTCATGAAACGCGCCAAGCAGTCTTCGACATGAATCAACATGGCTTCCCAGGCGCGCCGCATGCTGTCGAAATACTCAGGCGAACTATAGCGTTCCAGCAGATAGATCTCCTGAGCGTACAGTGGCGTAGTCACGTGGTGTCCTTCAAGGGATCGGGCGTCATGGTCCGTCGTTCCATGGTGGCCAAAAGCTCTCGCGGCGACTGTGTCGCGGCAAGAATGGCGGCATGGTGCTACGGACAGCCCTCAGCAAGCTTTACTAACCGGTGGCGAGCCGAGACCTACAGTTTCGGGTCGCCTTGGTCGACATCCCACTGCCAGATGGCGGCGCCATAGTCAGATTGAATATCCGGCATGATCTCGCCAGCACCGAAATAGCGACGAGAGTTCGCTTTAGCGGGGGTCATCCAGTAACCAGCACGCGGGCACGGCTCGCCTGGTTCGCATCGCATTGCGCCTGTCGAGGTGCCTCCGCTCTGTTGTAGTCCCATGTTTGCCTTTGCCCAAGCAACCATATCCTTCGGGTAGTAGAGGAAGGAGTGCAGGCTTGTGTCGTCCTCGATGCCAAGCAGTAAAACAGCCGCGCCTGCTTCGAAGGACCAGTAGCCGTGGTAGCCGGCCTGGCTCGAAGACTTGTGCGTGTCGTGCCATGGCGCAGCGGCTAGATCTTTGTACCATCGCTTCAGGAACTTTTGTAGTTCCTTGAGTGCCGCGACATTGTCGTCCGTCGACATCGCGTCGGCCAGTGTTGCGAAAGGTTTTGTGGCGAGCAGAACATCACACTCGTAGCGGTCTAATGGCGCGTAGGCAAGGAACTCCTCGATGACAAAGTCCATGCCGGCGTTTACCTTGTCCGGCCCGTCGAGCATCTCCGCAATACGGGGAAGCAAGTCTCGGCGATGGAGTAGGTAGCAAAGGCTGATTAGCCCAATACATGGGCAGTATCCATCGAACGAGCCAATATCAAAACCGATGGCATTAGGATCACGCTCATACTTTCGTAATTGTTTTGTGGCGCGCTCGTATGCAGCCACTACGTGCTCCAGTTCTTGACGGAGCGGATCGATTGCCTCTCCAGCGGTGTACCGCAGCGTTAGCTTGTCGAAGATGTGCTGGGCGGTCACGCGGTAGGAAACCAACCAACCTTCCGCTTCGTTTCGTCCAGAGCCGGCTGGTGCAGCTTCAAGCAGTTCGATGACTTCGGAGAGGTCCTTGCAAGCGGCTTGATAGCTCCTCTCGCGCAAGAACTGCTGACGCCGCTTATCGTTAAAATTCATACGAAATGTCTTGGCGTGCAAGCGCAGTTCGACAAGCACCAAGCGTTGTCGACAGGTTCTATGGTCCCATGCTTGCCGAAGGCCCCTGCGGCGAATGTGTCGCAGCAACAATTGTGGCATGGTGCTACGGGAGCGCAACAACAAGCTTTACGGTGTAATACGCTTCCGCTGATGTGCTGATACCTACAATCTCGGGTCGGATTGATCAACATCCCACTGCCAGATGACTGTGCCATAGTCCGATGACACGTCGGGCATGATTTCTCCTGCACTGAAGTAGCGACGCGAGTTCGCTTTGGCCGGGCTTAGCCAATAGCCACCGCGTGGACATGGTTGACTTGGCTCGCATCGCATCGCGGCGGCTGACGATGTATTTGTGTTCTCTTGCAGCCTTACGTTTGCTTTGGCCCAGGCAACCATGTCTTTCGGGTAGTACAAGAACGAGTGCAAACTGCTGTCGTCCTCGATCCCGAGAAGCAGTACGGCTGCGCCCGCTTCGAAGGACCAATAGCCGTAGTACCCCCCGGTTCTTCCTTGGCTATCGGGCTTATGAGCGTCGTGCCAACCGGTGCCCGCCAAGTCCTTGTACCAACGTTTTAAAAACCGATGCAACAAGTCAAGGCGCTGCGCTTCGTTGTCTTTGTAGAACGCCTTGATAAGGTCGCCGTACGGCTTGTCCCAGAACCACTCGTCGACATCAGGCCGACCTGTGATTGAGAAGCCGAGAAGGTCTTCGTAGACAGCGTCTTGGCCACGAAAGTAATCAGACAGGTCAGCAATGCGGGGTAGCAAATCTCGACGATGCAGCAAATAGCACAGACCGATAAGCTGAAGAAGCCGTGAGTAGTCGTCTATCGATGTAAAGACGAAGGGTGAGCGATCAGGCTCCTGATAATAGTCGCGCTCCAAGGCAGCGAATTGTTCGATCGCACATATGACGGACTCGAGTTCGCCACGCAATTCGATGATGGGCTCGCCGGCGGTATAACGAAGACAAAGCAAGTTGAATCGGTCGTCCGCGACGAAGCTACGAGCCATTAACCAACGCTCTTCTTCTGTATCACCAACGCCGGCTGGGTGGCTATCAAAAAGCTGGATGCCGTCACGCATCGCGGCGCCACTTGCCACGTAGTTCTCTTCCGTTAAAAACTGCTGTCGCCGCTTCAGATGAAAGTCCATAGCAATATACTTATCGTTCCGGTCCACCGGTTGAGCGCATACGTCGGCTTTCGCTCAACCTATTCAAGTCATGATCCAACCATTCCTGCGTAACGGGATGCGCCGCGTGTTCCTGATGTCGGACAGCTCCGTTAGCTATATGACGTAATAGAGCTTCGGAGTGTGCGACCCCATGTGGCACGGAGAAGAAGAGTACATGACGACTGTAACCGGTATATCTTATCTTTTGGACGAGTCGCTCGTCTTTTACCGCGGCTCCGAGTCTCAACTTGATCCAGCCGTGACTCATTGGCATGCGTGAGGGATCATATGGCTTGGGCGTTTGGCTGCCATGATTTCGGGCACCTCCTCGTTTGCCTCCACCGCGGTTTGAAGGGGATGCGTCTGTTCCGATTTTGTCCCTCAAGTCTCTTATCAGTGACGGAAGCCGCTTCGTGGCATCATAGCTGCCTTCGCCTCCACAATGGCATATGGCTTGGTGCCACTGGACTCCCAAACTGCATCGATCCCTCTGCCACGAACACGCAGCGGCCACAATTGAACCAGTTCGCTATCATCGTTCAGCTTCGCAGGATTTCGGTGGCCCCCGTCATGCTGGGCCTGCTTTCCCCAACGCTTGATCTCCTGGCAATGATAGTCCGCCATGTGTTCGCCCAGGACGCCGAGCGCCTTCTGCTGAAGTTGCCCTAGCGTCCGACGTGCGAGTTCCGATGACTTCGATTGATTGGTATTGGCCCGGTCGTTGGCGTCGGCACGGCTCTTTGTGCCGGCATCCGCCTTGGTCTGCGGCTTGGCGGGCACGGGATCCTGACGACGGCGAGCTGCGGGGGCTGCTTCTGCCGACGTTTTGCGTCCTTGTTTTAACCAGCCATCGACTTCGCGCTTGAATGCATCGAACTGTTGGCGCAAGTTCTGGCGAATGCTGTCGAGGCGTCGTTGCGCATCCGGTCCCAGCCGACGCTTCAGCGCAGGATTGCCCAGCATGTCGTCGAGCAACTTCTGAAGCTTGCTCGGGTCCAGCATTTCACGAAGGAATTTCTCTGGGTCGCCCTTGCCGAATCTGCGGATGACATCAAGCAGGCTGTCAATGCTGGCAGTTCCACTCTTGACTGCGCGCAGACTGCGCTTCACTGCGTCGCCGCCGCCCGGAATGACGCCGATGAGCGCGGTAATCAAGTTGAACCAGGCAGCTGGAGAGGCGGGAGCGCCGGATACTTCCACCAGACCTTTGATGATGTCCCGCGCGTCGACAACTTGTCCGACCACGGGTACGAAGCCGATCACCGTCTCGGCCAGAATGGCCCAAGGTGCATTGTTGTCGCCCTTGAAGAAGCTGACAGCTTCGTCGGCAAGCGACTGGAACCAGCCCCGTCGTTTGGAGGGCGGGGCGGCTCTCCCCATCCTCGGAAGCGTAGCGGTACCGCTCATGCTTTTTTATCTCCCCGCAATTCACCTTCGAGTTCTTTCTGCTGCTGTGCGTCGAGGTAGTTCCACAGGTTTTCTCCCGGGTCCTCATCGGAGAGTCGTTAAGGAGAGCCAGATATTCCTTTTGTTCCGCTGTCGCCCGAGACTCCCAGAACTCATCGGCTTCCGCCAAATAGCGTTCGATGTTTGCCAACGCTTCCTCGTTGGTTTCCGAGCCCACCTTCAGCGTATTTGGAGGGAGTGTTGCCTCCAGTTGGAAAGGCCGCGGGTCTTCACCGTAATAGACCCTGGCTGGGCTGTTGGGGACGTTTTCAATGCGCGCAAAGCCGTTGTCGTCGAGCGTGCCATCGAGTACGGTGCCATCGTCAAAAACCAGCTTATACGGAGCGCCCGGCACGAGCGATAGGTCGTCGGGTCGAAGTCATTAGACCGCTAGGCTTGGACTTCGCGATATGCTTCGGAAGGTCAATGGTGACAGAAGCCATCCCGTCCAAATGATTCTTAAATTGAAACTTATAGGTTTCAAATCGCATCAATGGTTCGCGACGTCTCGCAAAGTCGTCGTCTGACGCCTTCCATTGAAACCAACGCTTCCAGTCAGGATGATTGGCATTCATATATCTGTCTCATTGAACACCATTATTTCCATTGCTCCGAAAAGCGCCTGCGGGAGCATCCTGACAGGCTGGATCCTGACGGGGGTCATCTGAGCCCGCCGGCCAGCACTGCGACCCTGGTCCGCACCGCATCGCAAGGCTGTGGTTTCACCACTGTCTTGTAGCCCTATGTTTGCCTTTGCCCAAGCAACCAGATCCTTCGGGTAGTAGAGGAAGGAGTGCAGGCTTGTGTCGTCCTCGATGCCAAGCAGTAAAACAGCAGCGCCTGCTTCGAAGGACCAGTAGCCGTAGTAGCCGGCCTGGCTCGAAGACTTGTGCGTGTCGTGCCATGGCGCAGCGGCTAGATCTTTGTACCATCGCTTCAGGAACTTTTGTAGTTCCTTGAGTGCCGCGACATTGTCGTCCGTCGACATCGCGTCGGCCAGTGTTGCGAAAGGTTTTGTGGCGAGCAGAACATCGCACTCGTAGCGGTCTAATGGCGCGTAGGCAAGGAACTCCTCGATGACAAAGTCCAAAGGCTGATTAGCCCAATACATGGGCAGTATCCATCGAACGAGCCAATATCAAAACCGATGGCATTAGGATCACGCTCATACTTTCGTAATTGTTTTGTGGCGCGCTCGTATGCAGCCACTACGTGCTCCAGTTCTTGACGGAGCGGATCGATCGCCTCTCCAGCGGTGTACCGTAACGTTAGCTTGTCGAAGATGTGCTGGGCGGCCATGCGGTAGAAAATCAACCAACCTTCCGCTTCGTTCCTTCCCGAGCCGGCTGGTGCAGCTTCAAGCAGTTCGATGACTTCGGTGAGGTCCTTGCAAGCAGATTGATAACCTTCTTCGCTCGAGAACTGCTGACGCCGCTTATCGTTAAACTGCATACGTAATGCCTTTGCTTCGACAGGCACTGCCGCGCAAGCACAAGCGGTTGTCGACAAATTCCGTAGTCCCATGCTTGCAAAAGTCCCTGGCGACGAATGTGTGCATGGTGCTACGGACCGTCAGCAAGCTCTGCGGCCTGATACGCGCTGACGTGCTGATGCTTACAGTTTCGGGTCGGATTGATCGACATCCCACTGCCAGAATGTCGTGCCGTACTGAGAGCCTTCGATATTGGGAAACGTGTCGCCTTGTTGAAAGTGACGGCGCGACCTCGACAATGCTGGCGTGAACCACCATCCCGTCCTCGGAACCGTATCTCCAGCGGCAAAGGATTTCCGTGCAATATCGGAAGGTGGTCCAGCGTTTTCACTTCGTGCGTAGTCCACCCAGTCTCTGGGGTAGAACGACATATCACGATAGCTGGAATCATCGATATCAAGCACGACTGTAGTTGCAGCGGCCTCCCAAGACCAATAGCCGTAGAACGATACGTCTGCTTCACCATGCTGATCGACATAAGGTTCTCTGCGGCTGGCGTGATACCACTCGTTGAGATACTTCGCCATTAGAGCAGGGCGTTCGCTCGGCGAAGCATCGAAGACCTTGAATAGTTTGCGGTATGGAAGATGACGAGTCGCTTCGCTTGGCGGAGGGCCACGGTCGGCAACGAAGGGGGCGACCAATCGTTCAATCAGTCCATCGCGTACACCCATGTCCTCATTGCCATAGTCGAGGAAGGCCATGACGCGCGGCATGTCGCGCCCGAATCCGCTGAGAATACCGAAGCAAACCATGCGAAGGGCGACTATCCAGTATTCCTCGTCGCGTAGCGTCGCGTGTGGTGTGACGTAGTTGTCTGCATCGGGAGAGGCGTGGTAGTCCGCGTGGAACTGACCGTACTCTTCTGCCCAACGAATGGCGTGTGGCCATGCATCTGCGATGTGTGAAACAGGGGCCCCTGAAGAGTACAACAGACTCATCCAGTCCAGGATGTCCCAAAGACGCCGCCGCGTCGAAGTCATCAGCCCGTCAGGTTTGGACTTCGCGATATATTTCGGAAGATCAATGGTGACGGAAGCCAATCCGCCTAAATGATTTTTAAATTGAAACTCATAGGTTTCATATCGCATCAGGGGTTCGCGACGCCCCGCAAAGTCGCCTTCTGACGCTTTCCATTGGAACCAACGCTTCCAGTCGGGCTGATTGCTATTCATAATCGATATTCACTCGGCAAGCAGTGTGGTAGGCAACACGAACTCGGTTGCGATCTGATGTGATGTGGTTGCCTTACAACACCGGGGACTCACTGCTCCTGTCGCTGTTTTGTGCTTGTTATGGTTTGGGCCGACGACCGTAATGAGGCTTCGGTCATAGGGACATCTGGCCAACGTCCGACTTATCTCACCATCTTCGAACGTCGTTTGCGCCGAGATCTTGAAGCCAGCCCTTTCCCATTCCTGAATCGATGCTACTAGCGCCCTCGAATGTGCAGCAGAGATACGAGCGCTGGAAATCTTTCTGGCAATCCAACGATGGCTTAGTTGTCTACCGTCTCCTACCGTGTTGCCGACGGCGTTTCGGACTCTGGTTGTCTTGTCCTCGCCGAGATATGCATCCAAGCCATATCTCAATCCAGCCCAGACTGATTCGGCCGTTTCCAGCTTACCGTGAAAGCCAGCGGTCGTTCCCTTGGTATCGCTAATACGGTATTTGAACGGAAGCCTTTCCGAATGCCACACATGGTCAATGCCACGGTGTCCCGGCTGTGTCATTTCGTACAAGACACCGCTATTGCTAACTTTGGCGCGAGATCTCTGCCGCTTTACATAGTAATAATCCGAGATGTGTTCACCAGAGACGCCAGTGTATGAACGCGACTGCTTTGCTCGCTGGCTTTGCCGCTGCGTTGCCGTCGCCTGCCCAGCTCGCGGTGCAGCCGTGCCAGACGTTGTCGTCTTTACCGTAGCTGGAGCGCGAGATTGTGGCGTGGGATTGCGGGGCGCACGCGGAGCGGCTGGAACGTGAGCCGTGGTGCTCGGAAGCGGCTGCATCATCGCCTGCTGGTGTGCCCGACGCAGCGTGTCCATTGCCTCATTGATTTTCTGCGCCGCCATTCGCTTCAAAGAATTGAGCTGGGCGACCAACCGGCGGACGCCGTCGCGTCCCATCACCCATTCAACTACGTGGCGGTCAAGGACATTGATGAGTCCGCTGAGAATGTCGTCGACATTGCGTGTCAATTCCCGGGTGTAGGAAGCCCAGTTCAGATTGCGAAACCAGTTCTCGATATTGCCTCGCACAGAGCGGGGCAGCGAGTCGAGGATACGCCCCATTGCTTTGCCGTTACGCAGAGCCTTGAACACATTCTTCAAGGCGTCGCCAATTCCGGGGACAAGCGCGATAAGGCTGAGTACCAGTTCGATCCAGTTGTCCGTGCTGCGTGCATTGCGGGTGAGGAGCCAAATGCATCGCAGGATGTTGTACGCATCGACGGCTTGTCCAACAAACGGGATGCAACCGAGCACTGTGGTGACGATCATTTGTGCAATGGAATCGCCGCGACCTTCGACGACTTCGCCCACCCAGGTCAGAATCTCACCGAGGGTATCTTGCTGGGCCCGCTGAATGGCGCTGCTCATGCGGCACCTTCTTCAGCGCTGGCTTCCCCGAGCATGATTTCCTTGTGGTCATCACTGCTGTCTTCGTCCATTACCGGAGTTTCCACTTCGCCCTCGTATTCGTAGTCGTTAATCATGTCTTCGAATTCGTCCAAGCCTTCGTCCATCGCCGCAATCTCGTCAGGGAAGTAGTTATCCTCCAGATATTCCTTTTCTTGGGCGATGTAGCGATCCAGTGCAGCCTTGGCATCCTCCGGGGATGCCGGGGCGAAGCCCTTCAAGGTATTGGGGGCGCGATCATCGACGCTAAACGGCTCTCGGGAGTCGTAGCC
Organism: Cupriavidus sp. JZ107; assembly: GCF_053903255.1. Classification (NCBI taxonomy): domain Bacteria; kingdom Pseudomonadati; phylum Pseudomonadota; class Betaproteobacteria; order Burkholderiales; family Burkholderiaceae; genus Cupriavidus; species Cupriavidus sp. JZ107. Next base: position 1,603,950 of record NZ_CP096481.1, read on the forward strand.
AAAAAACACCGTGCCGGATGCCGGCGGATTATCGATGCGCGCGTATCCTTGCTCATCTAGATTGCCGCTCAGTGTCGTGCCGTCAGCGAAGGCTATCCGGTAAGGGGCGCCCACAACCGGCTTCATATCGTCGTAGCGGTAATACAGCTCCAGGGCGTTTGTCGATGTCACTGCGCCAAACGGCAGTGCGGGTATCTCCGCCGCGTTGGAAGCGCCCGCAGAAAATGGGTGACCCGCTCCCTTGACCTCAAATATCCCCGGCGTTTCGAACGTAATCGTGCCGCCATCAAGCACGATACGAGACTCAGCGCCATGCAGCACGACTTTCTGCTGTGCCAACAGTTCGACCGCCTCATTCGACGAAGTCACCACCACTTCCTTGTCCGCCAAAATCGACATCGCGCCGCCATGCGCCTGCACCGACAGCGGTCCGTTAGCGGCAACGGCCTTCAAGCCATTACGCTGCACGAACAGCGACACGCCTTGGGCCGCTGCCATCGCGATGGTCTTGCCGGCGGTCAGCTGCCAGTCCGATTGCACGGTGCCGTGCAGGTGTCGGCCCGAATAGACCGCAGTGGTTTCCTGACTGGCGACCGCGATGGAAGTTGGCGCCTCCGCCACCAACAGCGGCTCGGCAAATCGCTCAACCGGCTTGCCGTCCGGCTGCTTGGCGTCCTGGCCGTTGACAGTGTCGGCGTAGTGCCCGTCCTGCTCAGGCTCGACCATCGTCAGCAGTGGTTCGAACAGCTCGTTAGCAGCCAGGGACAGGGCGGTCTGCGTCTGCGCGGCGGTCGACAGGCGGTCGGCGGTGCGTTGCGCGCCCTTGAGCAGCGCGATCGCCTCGGGCATGCCCATCACGGTGCCGGTGGCGCGCGGACGAGCGGTGGTCGATAGCAGTAGGCCTTGGCCGGCGCGCACCACCGCCCACGCATCGCTGCGCAGCTCAGCCCCGGTGCCCCGCCACGGTCCGCGCTGCGCATCCTGCGGGTCCTGAGCGACCAGATAGCCCAGATTCAATTGGGTCTGCGCCGCGGAGCTGGCCAGCCGCATGCGCAGCCGGCCCTTGAAGTCGTCGACGACCCACTGGTTATAACCATCGCCGCCCAGGCCGCGGGTATGCCAGCCGGACAGCATCGCAGCGAGCGGCTTGTCGTCGTTGGCCCAGGGCGGGGTGTCCTGCTCGTTGTGCAGCTGCATCGCGGCCAGCGGCCGGTCGATGTCGCCGTCGAGGAAGGTCAGCAGCAGTTCGGTGCCGACGCGCGGCAGGTGGTGCGTGCCCCAGTTGGGGCCCGCCATGGCGCCGGCGACGCGGACCCAGGCGGTGACCTGGGTCAGGTCATCAGAGCCGGGATCGGTGAAGGCCGCGGCTTGGCCCGCCTGGCCGGTTTGGTCAGCCGGGGCAGGGGCCCGCAGCCACGGAAAGCGAACGCGCACGCGATGATCGCGATCGGTGTGAAGGGGCGTCTCGCCCTCGGCAATGACGATCGCGGTCTGGCCTTCCGGGGCGGTCGGCTTGGCGCGGAAGCGCGGCACGATCGGGGCATCGGCCCGCACCGCTTCGAGCGTGTTGCGATAGCCGCCAGCCTCGATGTCGGTGGTGCCGAGCAGCTTGGCGACATCGGCGCCGAGGTTGTTGGCCGCCTCGTGGCGCACCGACAGCGCGACGAACTCGTCGCCGTCAGCTGCGAAATGTTCGGTCAGGGCAAAGCGCTGACCGGCGCCCAACTGACGCACGGTACCGGCGCCGTCGAAGCGGACAAAGCCGCTTTCCTCGGCCTGCATGCGCAGTTGTGCCGCACGGTCGGCGGTCGCCGCATCGGGATAGCGATAGGGCCCCAGCGCGTCGAACGATTCCAGCGTGGGCCACTCGCCAGGCACCGCCGCGGCATTGGCCTGCGCCGAGGCGGCGGTCAGCGTCTTGTAGTCCCAGGACGAGACGGTGACGGCATTGGGCCCGACGCTGTGCCGCGTGGACCAGACCGTCATCGTGTCCGATTCCTCGGTCATGTCGGCACGATGGAAGCGGATGCTCGCTTGGGGGCAGGGCGGGCGTTCGGCATCGTTGTCGAACACCACCAGACGATGGCGAGCCCGGCTGCCTTCCGGTTTGTCGTCTTCGCCCTGCAGGTGCTCGAAGCGGTAGGACAGGCCTTCCTCGGCCAGCAGCCGCTGCACGAAGTCGAAATCGCTCTCGCGGTACTGGGCGCAGATCGAGCGGCGCCGCAGCGGCTGTGAGACGGTGAACTGGAAGTTGGCGGCCGGATAGTCGCGGAAGACTTCCTCGACGATCTCCTGGGCGTTCTTGTCCTGATAGACGTAGCAGTCGACGCGGCCGCGCAGGCGCTCGAGCCACGGCGCCACGGTGAGCCGGTAACGGGCCAGGCCGCCGTCGCCGCCCATTGCCGCGCAATCGACGACGAAGCCGTGCCAGGCGCGATAGCGGCCATCGGCCAGCATCAGCCGCAGCGTGATCTCCTGGCGCGCCAGCTCGACCGTATCGAGATGCGCCGACGGCGACAGGCAGTCGATCTCGATGGCGAAGGGCCGCGAGACCGCCTCGATCGCGGTAAAGCGCTCCACGATGAGGTTTGCTTCGCGAAGCGGGGTGTCGAGCGCGATCTGCCTCGTGCCCTGGCCGAGCAGCGTGGCAAGTACGGCCGACGGCAGCGACGTGGTGGGCATCATGGCAACCTTGGCGAAGTGGTGGTTGGCGTCCGGCGTTGGGGCGCTGTCAGGGCAGGGCCGTCCGATGATCGATGGACGTCGGCCTTACGGCAGGGAAATCGTCAGATGCGAGAAGCGCGGACCGAGCTTGATCACCTGCGAGTACTCCTGCATCGCATCGTTGGTCTGCTTGTTCAGCACCGACGACAGGCCGAGGAATCCCAGCAGCGCGATCAGCGCGAACACGGCGCCGAAGATCCATAGCGGCGTCTCGCGCTTGAGCGTGTGCGCGATCTTGTCGGGTAGCGGCCAGTGTGGGGCGAACGGCGCGCGCTTGCCCTTGATCGCGGCGATCTCGTCGCCGAGCCGAGCCGTCAGGTAGGACAGCTTCTCCGGTCCTTCGAGGATGTATTTGCCGCGGAATCCCAGCAGCAGGCACATGTGAAAGACTTCCAGCGCCTGCAGGCGCGGGGCGCCCTGCGCGCGCAGGGCCTCGAGCTTGGTGAAGAAGGTCTCGCCGGCGAGTTGCTCGCCGAACAGCACCAGTTGCAGCGGGCGACGTTCCCAATCGGCACGGATCGCAAAGTCCGAGGCGAGGATGGTCTCGTCGATCGCCGCGCAGAACGCGTATTTGGCGTCGAAGACATCGTCGGCCGACACGTTGAGGCGTTTGGCGCCACGGTCGAACTCGTCGAGAAACCCGCGTACCTTGGCAAGGAAGTTCTCGGCGCTGTCGGGCGGCTGGCCATTGCGCAGCAGGAACAGCATGAAGAAGCCGTCGTACAGCAGATCGAGCAGCGTGCGCGCGTGGCGCGAGGCGTCGCCCGAATCGGCAAAGGTGCTGGCCGCGCCGGCGGGGGCGTCGCCAAACAGCGAGGGCATCGAAGTGGAGCTCATGAGGTCACCGCGATCAGTTCAAGTTGAAGTTCCCGGATACCGGCCGGCGTATAGATGGTGATCGTGCCCGCCTGCAGCATGCGTTCGTACAACGGCCCGCGCGCCTCGACGGCGAAATAGCAGGCGCCGGGGCGCACCGGGATGGCCGGCGGCACCTGCGGCGTATAGGTCAGCGGTACGCCGGGCATCGACGACAGCACCAGCTTGTCGACGTCGTCGGGCGCACCGACCTTGAAGCGCGCGGGAATCGCATCGACGAGTTCGACGGTCGGCATGTCGGCCGATACGGACAGGTAGAAGCGGGTCTTGTCGTCGATCTTGCCGGAATCCAGGCGGCCCAGATGGAAGGATGGCCGCGATTCGTCGAGCGCAATCGCGAAATAGCGCGTGGAAATGACGGTATCGAGCAGCTCGCGCACCATCGTGTCCAGTTGCGCGAAGACCTTGCCCGGATTGCCGTGGTCGTAGACCGGCAGGTCGGCCAGCGAGTACGACTTGGAGAAGGTCATCAACGCGCCGGCGAGGCGCAGCAATTCCTGGAACAGCCGTTCGGGATGGACTTCGGGATGGTGATACAGGTGCGACAGCGCGGCGAACGAGGCATTGGCCGTATGCAGCAGCCAGAACGACGCGATATCGCCGGAGCGGAATTCGATGATGTTCTTGGTCGGCTCGCGATGGAAGCCGTACAGCGCATTGACCTTGGCCTGCAGCGCATCGAGCAGTCGGCGCAGCCGTTGATACAGCACGGCCGATGCGTTGATGGCCAGGCTTGGCGCGACAAAATTCTCGTCCAGTTCGAAACCGCCGGTGGCCGTGCGGCGCACGCGGACGATCGGCAGCGAAATATATTGGTCGCGCGGTTCCGAATCGGCGACCAGCTTGACCGCCTTCTTCAGATAGGTGATCGATGCCGGTTCTGCTTCGGTAAACAGATCGGCGGTGTCGCGCTGGTGGCCGACGAAGCGGGAAGAGGGCGAGCCTTCGCTGGCTTCGCGGTAGTTGCCGCCGAAATCGCGCAGCGGATAGAGCGCGAGATGGAACGTCGATTCCGAAACGCCGGCCGGCAGATTGGCCAGGGCAAGCGGCGCCGGCAGCTCGTCCGATTGCGGCGCGCAATACCATTCGCCGTCGGGAAAGAACAGCGACAGTTCGCTGATGCGCAGAATGCCGCTGGCGAGTGCGTCGGTATCGAAGCGGGCGTGGCGCACCCCCCAGGCGTAGGGTTGGATCGCCTGCGCGGTGGCGTGCAGCCGCGCCTCGTGATAGGCGTCCTGCTGCTGGAAATGCTGCGGGCGAAGGAATAGACCTTCGCCCCAGAGGATCTTGGCGGAATCGCTCACAATTAGCCTTGTATAGCCTTGTTGTCTTTCTTGTCCCGATCGGCGCGGCCGCGGGCAATGGATGCCATCATGGCTGCGCTCTCACGCCCGGCAACTGGTCGGCGACAGCAGGTTCAGCGAGGACCGCGGCACGCCATCGCTGGGCGTCAGCGGCTCGCCCGCGGTCAGCGTCATCGCGCAGGCATGCAGGCCGATCGTGATACCGGACTTCTCTCCCTTTGCTGCATCGAAGGCGAATTTCCAGCGCTGCGGCGCCGGACTGCGGAACAAGGCGACCACGCCGATCGCACCCGCTTCGCGCGAGACTTTTTCCATCACGTCATAACGCTGACCCGGAATCAGCGTGATTTCGCGAACGTTGACCAATTCGGAACCGAGCACCTGTTTTTCCCGCGCCGGATCGACAAAGGCGTCGAAGGGCGCCTGCATAAAGGCGGTCGATTCCTTTAAGGTGTAAACCCGTACCACCAATGCCGCGGCGCGGTTGTCATTGGCCGCATTCAGGTTATTGCCGGCATAAAGCCGCAATGGTACCTGCCGCGGCGGCTTTTGCGCATCCGGTACGTTGGTAGGCTTGATTCCCAACGCTTCCAGCGCTCCACCGGCTGCGCCGGCCAGGACTTGCGTACCAACGGAGCATGACGCCAGCGTGACGACGGCCAGCCCGGCCAGAGCTATCCGGGGTTTTATAAAGAATTGTAAAAAAGTCATACAAATCGGATTCTTCTTATTGGCCTGTGCTATATGGCGGGCGACCCTGACGTCTGGCGGCGGTGTTATGTAATGGCTTGCACAACGATGCATTGCCGCGCGAAAACCAGAGTTCAGTTTCATTTAATTCACTGTCTGGAACCTACCCTCGGTATGGTTGTCAGCGGCGACGCGCAGAGTGTACTATTGCGCGCCGATTGGGCCAATATCGCTTACCAATCAATTACTCCGCTTTGTTTTATCCAGCGCGGAGAAGGCATTGAACAATACGTCAACAACAAAGCCACGCGACGGTCAGAGCCATGATCCCTTTTCGCTTTTCACGATCTTTTGCAATTGCCATTGGTGCCGCCGCATTGTTTTCCGGTTGCGCCTCCACAGGGAGCACCTCGGGTCCGCAATCGGAAGAGGCATTCACGCAAAGCATGGCGCAGGCCGACGCGGCCCTGAAGGGTGGCCAGCGTGAACAGGCGGTGAGCCTGTACGAAGAGATCGCGAAGGCGAACCCCGCTCGCCAGGAGCCGTGGTCGCAGATCGCGCAGATCCAGTACGCCGACGAGAAATATCCGCAGGCCATCCTCGCTGCCGAAGAGGCACTGCAGCGCGACAGCAACGATCGCAAGGCCAAGAGCATCCTGGCCGTCAGCGGCCTGCGCGTAGCGCGCCGCTCGGTGATGGAGCTGCGCGACGACAGCGCGCTGGCAGGGGACGTGCGCACCGATGCGCAGGTACTGGCCAAGATGCTGCGCGAAACGCTGGGCGAGCAGGTGCTGTTCCCCGAGGAAAAGAAGCCGCCGGTGCGCAAGCGTCCGGTCGCGCGTCCGGCGCCGCGCGCCAAGGCCGCGCCCGCCGAACAGGCGGCTCCGGCCGCTCCGGCCGCCGCTCCGGCGGCCACCAATGCCGGTACCGGTTCCGCCGATCCGTTCGGCGCGCTGCGCTGATCCACGGCCAGGCACCCACGTCCCGAACACCCCGACAAACACGACCGGAACAACCGGAGAATCCGCATGGCCAAGAAGGAAAGCGTGCAGAAGCGTCTGCAGAAGGTGCGTCCGCCCCGGGTGCAGCTCACCTATGACGTCGAGAAGGGCGACGCCATCGAGCAGAAGGAATTGCCCTTCGTCGTCGGCGTGGTAGCGGACCTGTCCGGCCAGTCGGAAGTCGCGTTGCCCAAGCTGCGCGACCGCAAGTTCGTCAATATCGATCGGGACAACTTCGACGACGTGATGTCGGCGGTCGAGCCGCGCGCGGCTTTTCAGGTCCCCAACAAGCTGTCCGAGGATGGCGGCAAGTTCGGCGTCGACCTGAAATTCCGCTCGCTCGACGATTTCAGCCCGGAAGCCGTGGTCGACCAGATCGAGCCGCTGCGCAAGCTGCTCGAGGCCCGCTCGAAGCTGGCCGACCTGCGCAACAAGCTCGCCGGCAACGACAAGCTCGAAGATCTGCTTAGCGAAGTGCTCACCAATACCGAGAAGCTGCAGCAGCTCGGCCATGGCGGCAAGGAACCGAAGGGTGGTCAGGATGCCTGAGACGCAAGCCGCAGTCGCCGCGCAGGCGGCGCCCGTTGCCAATGCCAGCCTGCTCGACGAGATCGTCGAGCAGAGTCGTGTCGCCAAGTCCGACGCCGAACACGCGCGCGCCAAGGACATCATCGGCGAGCTGGTCAAGGAAGTGCTGGACGGCACCGTGGTGGTGTCGGACAACCTGTCGGCGACGCTCGATGCCCGCGTGGCCGAGCTGGACCGCCTGATCTCGGCGCAGTTGAGCGCCGTGATGCACGCACCGGAATTCCAGAAGCTGGAAAGCACCTGGCGCGGCATGTCGTACCTGGTCAAGGAAACGCAGACCGGCACGATGATTAAGATCAAGGCGCTGAATGCGACCAAGCGCGACCTGGTGCGCGACTTCAAGACCGCGATCGATTTCGACCAGAGCGCGCTGTTCAAGAAGGTCTACGAGGAAGAGTTCGGCACCTTCGGCGGCGCACCGTTCGGCGCGCTGATCGGCGACTATGAGATCACGCGCCAGCCGGAAGACATCTACTTCATCGAGCAGATGTCGCACGTCGCCTCGGCCGCGCATGCGCCGTTCATCGCCTCGGCCTCGCCGGAGCTGTTCGGGCTGGAGTCGTTCGCCGACCTGGGCAAGCCGCGTGACCTGGCCAAGGTGTTCGACACTGTCGAATACGCCAAGTGGAAGTCGTTCCGCGAGTCCGAGGATTCGCGCTACGTCGGCCTGACGATGCCGCGCTTCCTGGGCCGTCTGCCGTACAACCCGAAGGACGGCACCACGGTCGAGGGCTTCAACTTCGTCGAGGACGTCGACGGCACCGACCACAGCAAGTACCTGTGGTGCAACGCCGCCTGGGCCTTCGGCGCGCGGCTGACCGCGGCGTTCGAGGACTTCGGCTGGTGCGCGGCGATTCGCGGCGTCGAGGGTGGCGGCCTGGTGGAAGACCTGCCGACCCACACCTTCAAGACCGACGACGGCGAGATCGCGCTCAAGTGCCCGACCGAGATCGCGATCACCGACCGCCGCGAGAAGGAGCTCAGCGACCTGGGCTTCATCCCGCTGGTCCATTGCAAGAATTCCGACTACGCGGCCTTCTTCGCCGCGCAGTCGGTGCAGAAGCCGAAGAAGTACAACACCGACAGCGCCAATGCCAACGCGGTGCTGTCCGCCCAGCTGCAGTACATCTTCTCGGTCTCGCGCGTCGCTCATTACCTGAAGGCGATGATGCGCGACAAGATCGGCAGCTTTGCTTCGGCCCAGAACGTTGAAAGCTTCCTTAACCGCTGGATCTCGCAATACGTTCTGCTGGACGACAACGCCAGCCAGGAGCAGAAGGCGCAGTTCCCGCTGCGCGAGGCGTCGATCCAGGTTTCCGAAATCCCGGGCAAGCCCGGCGCTTACCGTTCGGTAGCCTTCCTGCGTCCGCATTTCCAACTCGACGAGCTGTCGATTTCGCTGCGCCTGGTCGCCGACCTGCCGCAGGCCGCCAACTCGTAACCGGTTGCCGTCGGTGCCGGCATTGTGCCGGCGTCCGACGGCCGAGGCAGCAGTACTTTCTAAGGCGAAACAAAGCCACTATCTCATCGAGGGTCTCATGAAGGATATCTACGTCAAGTTCGGTAATCCCGCCATCAAGGGTGAATCCCAGGACAAGGACCACAAGGACTGGATCGAAGTCCTCAGCTGGGAGCACAACATCAAGCAGCCGCGTTCGGCGACCGCTTCGACCGCTGGCGGTCACACCGCCGAGCGCTGCGAGCACGGCGAAATGATCTTTACCAAGGACATGGACGTGGTGAGCCCGCTGCTGTATCAGCACGCGTCGGGCGGCACGACCTTCGACGAGGTCACGATCGACTTCATGCGCGCGGACGGCGAAGGCAAGCGCGTCAAGTACCTGGAAATCAAGCTGAAGAACGCGATCCTGGGCGCGGTGGATGCGAAGGTCGCGGCCGAAGGCCTGCCGACCGACAAGTTCTCGCTGAAGTACGCCGCGGTGCAGTGGAAGTACACCCAGCAGAAGATCGGCGGCAACCAGGGCGGCAACTCGCAGGGCGCCTGGAGCCTGACCAAGAACGACAAGACCTACTCGGTCTGATGCCGTTCCTTGGGGGCGATGCTGGCCGATGATCGGTTGAAGCGAATGCCGGCATCCTGGCGATTCGGCGCGGCAACGCGCGGGTTGCCGGGGTGCCGGCGCTTGCCATGAAAGGTTTCGAACCGAGTCTGCTCGACAAGCTGTTCGACGACGAGCCCCACGCGCCGCTGCCCACCGCGATGCGGCAGCTGACGCTCGAGGAGCTGAAGTCGACGGTGGCGCGCGACATCGAGGCGTTGCTCAATACGCGCATCGTGATCGACGAAGCGCAGTTGAGCGGCCTGCCGGAGTGCAAGCGTTCGCTGCTGACGTACGGGCTCAATGATTTCGCCGGGCTCAGTCTGGCCAGCTACTACGACCGCAACTACATCTGCCAGTCGCTGACCAAGGCCATCGAGCGCCACGAGCCGCGGCTGCGCAATGTCACCGTGTCGCTGGATGTCAGCGAGCGCAACACCAATGCGTTGTGCTTCGGCATCACCGCCATGCTGCTGGTGGGGCCGGCGCGGGAGCCAGTGAGCTTCGATGCGTTGCTGCAGCCGTCGACGCTGCAGTACTCGGTGACGCGCGGACGAACCTGACAGGGCAGGCGCATGGTCCTTGACCCATGAACGGGTCCATGCACGGATCCATGAACGGGTCATTGTCCCAATCCATGCCCGAGCCAATCCAACCCGCCACCGCCACGCACCGACCGCCGAGCAGCCATGGAAGAGCTACTGCCTTACTACGAGCGTGAACTGGCCTACCTGCGCCGGTATTCGCGCGACTTCGCCGAGCGATATCCGAAGATCGCGGGGCGGCTCGCCATGTCGGCCGACGGTTGCGACGATCCGCACGTCGAGCGGATGGTCGAGTCCTTCGCCTTCCTGACGGCGCGCATCAGCAAGAAGCTCGACGACGACTACCCGGAACTGACCGAAGCGCTGCTGGAGGTCATGTATCCGCATTACCTGCGGCCGTTTCCGTCCTGCTCCATCGCGCACTTCGACGTCCGTGGCGCGGCCGCGCAGTTGTCCGCGCCGATGACGGTGCCGCGCGGCACGATGCTGAGCACGCGGCCGGTCAACCGGGTCGAATGCCGCTTTCGTACCGCGTACGACGTGACGTTTGCCCCGGTCCGCATTGCCGAGGCCAGCTATCGGGGCGCGGCGGTGGCGCCGGCCGCCACCGTGCTGCCCAAGGGCGCAACCGGTGCATTGACGGTCTCGCTCGAATACCAGGGCGAGCGGGGCGGTTTCGACACGCTGGCGCTCGATACGCTGCGGGTCTATCTGGACGGCGAGCCGTCCTTCGTCGCCGCGCTCGGCGACGCGCTGTTCCTGCATACCGCGGCAGCGTATCTCGAAGGCCCGAGGCCTGGCGTCTGGCAGCGGCTGTCCGCCGTGCCGCTGCGCGAGGTGGGTTTTGCCCCCGACGAGGCGCTGATCGACACGCCGGCGCGCTCGCATCCCGCCTACCGGCTGCTGTCCGAACACTTCGCCTTCGCCGAGAAATTCAACTTCGTCGACATCGACCTGGCGGCACTGCGGCGCGCGCTGGGGCCGGCCGGCGGCAACACCCGGCGCCTGCAGCTGCATCTGGTGATGACGGACATCCGCAGCGACTCGCACACCGCGCGCCTGCTGGAGAGCCTGCAGGCCGAGCATCTGCGGCTGCATTGCACACCGGTGGTCAACCTGTTCGCACAGAAGGCCGACCCGATCCGCATCGAGCATACGGCCAGCGCCTATCCGGTGGTGGCCGACGGCCGCCGCGCGCACGGCTACGACATCTATTCGATCGACCGCGTTCATCTGGTGCGCGAGACCGCCAATGGCAACGACGTGATCGAATTCCGGCCGTTCTATTCGCTGCACCACGCCGACGATCCGAACCGCGCTGGCCATTTCTGGCTGGCGCGGCGCGACGAGCTGGTGGCGCGCCGCAGTCCCGGCTACGAAACCGAGATCTCGATCGTCGACCTGGATTTCGATCCGGCGCAGCCGCAGACCGATACGCTGAGCATCGACGTCACCTGCACCAATCGCGATCTGCCGGCCAGCCTGTCGTTCGGCCATGCCGACGGCGATCTGACGATGGAAGGCACATCGATCGCGCGGCAGATCACGTTCCTGCGCAAGCCGACGCCGTCGCTGCGGCTGCCGGGCGGCCGCGCGGCGCAATGGCGCCTGATCTCGCTGCTGGCGCTGAACCATCTGTCGCTGGTGCAGGACGGCCTGCCGGCGCTCAAGGAGATGCTGCGCCTGCATGACCTGGCCCGCAGCGGCATCTCGGCGCGGCAGATCGAAGGCATCGTCGGACTGGACTATCAGCCCACCACCCAGTGGCTGGCCGGCAAGCCGTTCGCGACGTTCGTGCGCGGCCTGCAAGTCCGCCTGACGCTGGACGAGGAAGCCTTTGTCGGCACCGGCCTGCACCGCTTCATCCGCGTGATGGACCATTTCTTCGGTCTGTACGTCCATCTGAACAGCTTCGTGCAGCTCGTCGCCGTCTCGCGCCGCACCGGCAAGGAATTGATCCAATGCGCTCCCCGAAGCGGCGAATCGATCCTGGTGTGATACGGCGGCTGCTGCGGCAGCCGTATCGCTTCCAGTTCTTCCAGGCGGTGCGGCTGCTGCAGATTCAGTTCGCCCGTCAGGGCCGGGCGCAGGGCGATGCCAATGGCGGCGTGCATGGCGCGGCCAACGGCGTGGCGAATCGCACGGTGAACGGGGCAGTGAACGGCAATGCCATCGCGCGCGTCGCCGACACTCCCGAGCACCAGCTCGCCACGCGCGTGCGCTTTCCCAACGCGCTGTCGCTGTCATTCCCGGCCAGCGAAATCGTGCAGATCGAGGCGGGTAGCCTCGCCAAGGAGGCGCTCGACAGCGATGCCGGCTTCGCCGAGGCGCTGGCACAACGCCCGCTCGACGACGTGGTCGTGACGCCGGCCTTCTTCGGCATGCTGGGCGGGCAGGGCGCGCTGCCGCTGCACTACACCGAAGTGGTGGCCGAGCGCGAGACAATGCGCCGCGACGGCGCTGCGCGCGCCTTCTTCGATATCTTCTCGAACCGCGCCGCCGCGCTGTTCTATCTGGCGTGGAAGAAATACCGGCTGCCGTTCCAGCACGAGGTCGACCGCACTCGCCACTACCTGCCGCTGCTGCTGTCGCTGGCCGGCGTCGCCGATGCGGGCGTCCGCCGCGGCCTGCACGAGACGCCGGGGACCATCCACGACGAAGCGGTCGCCGGCTATGCGACGGCAGTGCGGCATCGGCCGATGTCGGCGTCGTATCTGCAGCAGGTGCTGGCCGACTATTTCCGCGTGCCGTTCCGCGTCGAGCAGTTCGTCGGCGGCTGGTATCGGGTGCCGCCGTCGCAGTGGTCGCGGCTGGGCGGCGTCAATAACGTGCTCGGCGCCACCGCGCTGGCCGGTCAGCGGGTCTGGCAGCGCGATCTGCGGGTGCGCGTCTGGATCGGGCCGCTGGCGCGCGAGCAGTACCGCGCCTTCCTGCCCGGCGCCGAGGGCGCGCTGGCGCTTCGCAAGATGCTGACCGTGCTGGGCGGCGCCACGCTCGAATACGAAGTCAAACCGATCCTGCGCCGGCAGGACGTGACCGGGTCCCGGCTCGGCGCCGCAGGCAGCGGCCATGTCGGCTGGGACACCTTCCTCGTTTCGCGACCCGCCACGCAGGATCGCAGCGACGCGCATTACACGCTGTCGCCCATTCATTGATAGACCGGAGCCGAGCCATCATGGCCACCCCCTTGAAGACGCTGATCGCCAAGCTCAATGCCACCAGCCGGCAGGCCGCCGAACGGGCCGCCTCGCTGTGCATGGCGCGCGGCCACTATGAGGTCGACCTGGAGCATCTGTTCCTGGCGCTGCTGGAGAATCCCCGCAGCGACGTGTCGGTCGCGGCCAGGGCGAGCGGCATCGATCCGGCCGCGCTGCAAAGCGATCTGGACAGGGAGCTGGGCCGCTTCCAGACCGGCAATGGGCGCACGCCGGCGTTCTCGCCGTGGCTGCCGAAGCTGTTCGAGCATGCCTGGCTGATCGCCTCGCTCGATTCGCAGACCACGCGCATCCGCTCCGGCCATCTGCTGCTGGCGCTGCTGACCGAGCCGAGCCTGGCGCCGCTGGCCGAGCGCGGCTCCAAACGTTTCGGCCAGTTCCCGGTCGAGCGCCTCAAGCATGAACTGGCCGTCTTGACCAAGGGCTCGGAAGAGGCCGAGCAGGCCGTGGCGTTCGCGGACGCCGGCGCCGCGGCGGCCGACGAGCCCTTGGGGCAGGGCGCGCTGTCGAAGACCCCGGCGCTGGACCAGTACACCGTCGACCTGACCGCCGCCGCGCGCGACGGCCGCATCGATCCGGTGATCGGCCGCGACGCCGAGATCCGCCAGATGATCGACATCCTGATGCGCCGCCGGCAGAACAACCCGATCCTGACCGGCGAGGCCGGCGTCGGCAAGACCGCGGTGGTCGAAGGGCTGGCGTTGCGCATCGCTGCCGATGACGTGCCGCCGCCGCTGCGCGGCGTTGCACTGCGTACGCTGGACATGGGCCTGCTGCAGGCCGGCGCCAGCGTCAAGGGCGAATTCGAGAACCGGCTGCGCAATGTGATCGACGAGGTCAAGCGCAGCCCGCAGCCGATCATCCTGTTCATCGACGAGGCCCACACCATCATCGGGGCGGGCGGGCAGGCCGGCCAGAACGACGCCGCCAATCTGCTGAAGCCCGCGCTGGCGCGCGGCGAGCTGCGTACGATCGCGGCCACGACCTGGGCCGAATACAAGAAGTACTTCGAGAAGGATGCCGCGCTGGCGCGGCGCTTCCAGGTCGTCAAGGTCGAGGAGCCGGACGAAGCGCTGGCCTCGGCGATGCTGCGCGGCATGGTCGGCCTGATGGAGCGGCACTTCGACGTGCGCGTGCTCGACGAGGCGATCACCGAGGCGGTGCGGTTGTCGCACCGCTATATCAGCGGCCGGCAATTGCCGGACAAGGCCGTCAGCGTGCTCGACACCGCCTGCGCCAAGGTCGCGCTGGCGCAGAGCGCCACGCCTGCCGAGATCGAACAGGACCAGAAGGCGCTGGAGCGCCTGACCGTCGAGATCGGCGCGCTGCAACGCGAGCTGACGACCGGCGGACAGCATCAGGCACGGTTGGCCGAGTTGCAGAAGCAGGAGCAGACGCTGCGCGAGCGCATTGCCGCGGGTAACGAACGGCTCGCACGCGAACGCGAGCTGGTCGAACGGATTGTCGCGCTGCTGCGTTCGCGCGATGCGGGTGCCGGTGAGGCGACCGCCGATAGCGCTGCAGAGGAAGCCGATCCGGTCGCTGCCAACAGCGATATCGCGCCCGCCGCCGGGCGCCGTCGCAAGGCCGCCGCGCCGGCGGCCCCGGCCGACGAACTGTCGCGCCTGAAGGCTGAACTGCGCGAACTGCAGGGGGAAACGCCGCTGGTGCCGATCCAGGTCGACGGCCAGGTCGTTTCCGAGATCGTCTCGGCCTGGACCGGCATTCCGCTGGGCCGCATGGTCAAGGACGAGCTGCACACGGTGATGAACCTGAAGCCGCTGCTCGAGGAGCGCGTGGTCGGCCAGCCGCACGCGCTCGAAGCGGTGGCGCAGCGCGTGCGTACCGCGGCGGCCAATCTGGAGGACCCGCACAAGCCGCGCGGCGTGTTCCTGTTCGTCGGCCCGTCCGGCGTTGGCAAGACCGAGACCGCGCTGGCGCTGGCCGACATCCTGTACGGGGGCGAGCGCAAGCTGATCACCATCAATATGAGCGAGTACCAGGAGGCCCACAGCGTGTCGGGGCTCAAGGGCTCGCCGCCGGGCTATGTCGGCTATGGCGAGGGCGGGGTGCTGACCGAGGCGGTGCGCCGCAACCCGTACAGCGTGGTGCTGCTCGACGAAATCGAGAAGGCGCATCCGGACGTGCTGGAGATGTTCTTCCAGGTCTTCGACAAGGGCTGGATGGAGGACGCCGAGGGCCGGACCATCGACTTCCGCAACACCATCATCATCCTGACCTCGAACGCGGGCTCGGCCTCGATCATGCAGGCCTGCCTCAACAAGTCGGCCGAAGAACTGCCGGACGCCGACGCGCTGACCGAGGCGCTACGCCCGACGCTGTACAAGACCTTCAAGCCGGCGTTTATCGGGCGGACCAAGGTCGTGCCGTACTACCCGATCAGCGACGACACGCTGGTCGAGATCATCGAGCTGAAGCTGCGCCGCATCGGCGAGCGCGTGCAGCAGAACCACCGCGCCGTCTTCGAATGGGATGACGCCGTGACCGAGGCGGTGCTGCAGCGCTGCACCGAGGTCGATACCGGCGCGCACGCGGTCGACCATATCCTGAACGGCACGCTGCTGCCCGAGATCGCGCAGTCCGTGCTGGCGAAGATGGCGCAGGGCGAGGCGATCCAGAAGATCAAGGTCGGCGTCAACAAGAACGGCGGCTTCCGCTACAAGGTCAATTGAGGCCAATTGAATCAATTGAGTCGATTGACACCGTAACTCACAGTCGAGGCAGCGATGGGCGTACTGACCGATATGGCGCATGAACTGGCGGCGCAATTGCGCGCCGCCTTCCGCCAGCACGACCGGCTGCTGCGGCTAGCGACGCCGCTGGGCGACGACGTGCTGCTGGCCGAGCGTCTGCTCGCGCGCGAACAGCTCGATGGCGGTGGTTTTCGTATCGAGCTGTCGGCGCTGTCGGACGACGCGAAGCTCGATCCGGCCGCCTTGCTCGGCCAGCCGGTGCGCATCGATCTGCTGACGCAGCGCAGCCGCGGCAAGCCGCGCGCGTTGCACGGCCATGTGACGGTGTTCGAGCGCGTCGGCGCCAATGGCGGTCTGGCGCGCTACCGGCTCATGATCGAGCCGTGGCTGGCCTTCCTGCGGCATCGGCGCGACAGCTTCCTGTTCCAGGACATGTCGGTGATCGAAGTCGTCGACAGCGTGCTGGGCGACTACCGCGGGCAGGGCAAGCTGGTGCCGGAATGGCGCTGGGCGGTGGCCGACGCCGCGATCTATCCGAAGCGCAGCGTGGTGACGCAGTACGACGAGTCCGACTTCGACTTCGTGACGCGGTTGCTGGCCGAGGAAGGGCTGTTCTACTACTTCGAGCACGAGGCTGCCGATGGCGACGCCCTCGGCCTGCATCGGATGGTGATCGCCGATCGCAACGACGTATTCAAGGACAACGCCCAGGCCAGCATCCGCTTCGGCCGCGCCGATGCGACCGCTTCGGAGGACGTGATCACCGAATGGCAGGGCGAGCGCCAGTGGCAGACCAATGCGGTCGAGCTGGCGACCTGGGACTACCGCACCGCCTCCCTGCGCAGCGCCACGCTGAGCACCCACCACGACAATGGCGAACAGGCCAGCCCGCTGACCGACACCGACTACGTCGGCCAGTACGCGTTCGAGGATGCCGAGCAGGCGCAGCGCATCGCGCGCATCGCGATGGAATCGCTCGAGGTTCGCAACAAGGCCTTCCATGGCGGCGGCACGGTGCGCACGCTGGCGCCGGCGACCACGTTCTCGCTGCTCGATCACTACGAGCACGATGGCGACGAGGACGACGGCCGCCGCTTCGTGGTGCTGTCGGTTACGCACGAGGCCCGCAACAACTTCAACGAGGGATTCGGCCAAGCCTTGCTGGCGATGACGGGCCTGGCGCCGGCCGGCGACAACGAAACGCTGCCGCTGTACCGCAACCGCTTCACCGCCGTGCGCGCGAGCGTGCCATACCGCCCCGCGCTGCGCGGCGACGACGGCCGCCTGCTGCATCCGCGTCCCACCGTGCGCGGCGGCCAGACCGCACTGGTCGTCGGCGACGGCGGTCCTGTCCATACCGATCGGGACCATCGCATCAAGGTGCAATTCCATTGGCAGCGCGGCGGGCGTTCATCCAGCCGCCAATCTCACCCGGCCGGCGACGACAACGCCCGGGCCGAGTCCGCACTGGGCTGCTGGCTGCGCGTTGCCACGCCGGTGGCCGGCGACAACTGGGGCGGCGTCGCGCTGCCGCGCGTTGGCCAGGAAGTGGTGGTCGAGTTCGTCAACGGCGATATCGACCGGCCGGTGGTCGTCGGCGCGGCCTACAACGGCGCCGGCGAGCCTGACGCGCAGATCAACAAGCAACAGGCCGGCGCCGCCAACGCGACCGGCAATGCGCCCGCCTGGTTCGCCGGCGAGGGGCAGAAGGACAAAGCCTACGCGCACAACGCCGTGCTGTCCGGCATCAAGACGCAGGCGCTGACCGCCAGCCAGACCGGCAACGGCGGCTACAACCAGTTGGTGTTCGACGACACCGAGGGCCAGAGCCGCACGCTGCTGTCGACCACGCAGGCCGCGACGTCGCTGACGCTGGGCCACCACCTGTTCCAGCGCGACAACGCCCGCGAGGCGGACCTGGGCCACGGCGCGGCGCTCGCCACCGACGCTTCCGGCAGCGTCCGCGCCGGATCCGGCCTGCTGATCGCCGCCGAAGATGGCAGCGTCACGCAACCGCTGCTGCAGAGCGAACAGGCCGCGACGCAGGTCGAGGACAGCCTGGAGCTCGCCCGCACGCTGGCGCAGCAGGCCGCCAAGCAGAAGGCCGCGCTGCCCGGCGAGCCTGCTGCCGATGCGCTGCCGGCGCTCGAATCGCTGAAGCGCAGCGCGGAGGTGCTGCGTACCGAGGCGAAGGCCGAGGACGGCGGCTCTGCGATTGCCTACAGCAAGCCGCATCTCGTGGTGTCGGGCCCGAAGGGCGTGGCACTGTCGACGCCGGCCGATGCGGTGCTGGTCGCTGGGACCAATGCGACGCTGGTGGCGGGCGAGCATGTCAATCTGGCGGCAGGCGGCAATCTGGCCGTCGCGGTGGCCGATGGCTTGAGCCTGTTTACCGATGGGCAAGGCGGATCGGGTGCGGCCTCCGGAGCGGGTGGCCAAGGTACGCAGACCGCCCAGAAGGGCGGCGACGCCAAAGGCATGGCCCTTCACGCCGCGACCGGCAAGGTCGAAGTCGCCAGCCTGACCGGCGCCAGCCGCTACGCCGCCGAGCGCACCGTGACGATCGCCTCGACGCAGGCCAATGTCACGGTCGAAGGCAAACAGCATGTGCTGCTGAACGCCGCCGGGGCGCAGATTCGCGTGCTGGGCGGGAAGATCGAATTGCACGCGCCCGGGAAGGTGCAGTTCAAGGGGGCGGGGCATCGGTTTGTGGGGCCGGGGGGCGGGGAGGCAAGTACCGACCTTGCCAAGGGCGACCTCAAGGCTTGTCCCACCAAGGACGATGCTGCCGCGGCCAGCGGCAGCGCGGTGCTATAGCCATGGCCATCGATGCGGACCACCTGATCCAGCAAATCGGCACGTCGCTGCAAGCCGACGACAGCCTGCGTGCGTACCTGCTGATCGATCCGATGCTCTACGAGCCGATCGATGCAGAGCGCGTCGAGGCGGCGGCGCTTCAGCGTTGGGACATTCCGATTCGCCGGCCGGGCATCGATCACGACAAACGCCCGTACCTACTGGGGCTGCGAGCGACCGCGGTAGAGATACTGGAAGCCAGCGTTGTCGCATCCATTGCTGAGCTCGAAAACCCGGAACTCGAAAGCACGCGCGGATTTGCCGTCGGTGGCTGGCTGCTGTCCGAAGAATCCGGCGACGCACTGGCCCGGCATTTTGCCAACATCATGTCGCCGATCGAACCGGGGCACGGCATTCGCTATTTCCGTCTCGCAGATCGGCGCGTGCTCGAATGGATGTGGCCGGTGCTCGAGTCCGGCCAGCAGGCGTCGCTGATGCAGCCTATCCGACAATGGCTCGTACTGGATCGGCGTGGTGCCGTAGTGCGGTATGTCGGGCCACCAGTTCCGCTGGCGCCCATTGCCGCAGGAATGCCGCCGCTGCAACTGTCGCAGGCGCAATGGCGTCACGCACACCGCTGTGAAGAGGTTCAGCAGATGCTGCGAGGCTGGCGCGCCTTCGAGGACGAACTGCCGCAAGACTACCTGAAGCAGGCGGACCATGCGGTCGCATCGGCTCGCGGCATCGGTCTTACAGAAAGCGCCGACATCGTGCTGCTCGGCGCCTATCAGCTGATGCTGCATCCCAGATTGACCGAACACTCCCGCATCATCAGGGCGGTCGAAGAGGCCCGCGAGCAAGGCATTCCGCTCGGCATGGCCCTGGAAAAAATCCCCGACCCGGAAGGCTGGGACGCCATCCGGCGCGACCTGGAGCGCGCGGAAGTGCCGGCATAGCGCCGCAGCGTCCGGCTTTCATCCGCTCAATTCGACGCAACACAACCATCGGATCCAAGACATGGCAGAAGGACAAGTAATGACCTACGGCTCGCGTGCCAATGCGGCAGCGGCGACGGCCACGGCTTGTGGCGGGCAGGGGTGCCCGTCCTGTGTGAAGACGGGGCTGCCTGTGTTGCTGGTG
Source organism: Cupriavidus sp. JZ107 (assembly GCF_053903255.1). NCBI lineage: Bacteria > Pseudomonadati > Pseudomonadota > Betaproteobacteria > Burkholderiales > Burkholderiaceae > Cupriavidus > Cupriavidus sp. JZ107. The sequence continues at coordinate 1,623,603 of NZ_CP096481.1, forward strand.
CGACCGGGGTTGGCAGACGCGGCCTATGCCAACGCACGCAGGAAATACGTCGAGCCTCTTTTAAAGGGCGTGGCGGATCAGAAACTCACCGCGTCCGGTTATGTCATGCGAACGCTGCGCAAGGGCTACCTTCATGCGTACTACGAGCATCCTCATACGCCGGAACTGAAGCAGCAAGGTGGCTGGCAACTGTTCCATGTCGACGAGGGCGGATATCTGACGCCGGTCGCCCTGGGGGCAGCCGGCGAGGATCCGAAGGCGTTTTACTGCAAGCGGACCGAGGCGTACGCCATCGCCATGCTGTTCGTCATTCCAGACGCCGCCAATACACAGCGCGTGTGGGTCGGCTTCAGCGACCATCCGTGGAGCGAGCCCGTACGCAAGCGCTATGCCGCGAATGAAAGCCTGCGTAGCAAGCGCATGGCATGCATTGACGCAAAGGCGGGAAGGGCTGAACGTTCGCTGCCCATGTCGGTGCTCAACATCGAGGAATGCGTCGCCGACTATAAGCCCAAGCTTGCGCAGACACACCCCGAGGCATTGCGCGGGAATCCGTTTCAGGGGCATCAGCTGACGGAGAATGAGCCACAAGCCAAGGACTCCAAACAGGGAAAGAAGGACCAGCCGCACATACTCGACGACGAGCCCCCAAAGAAACGACGGGAATGGGCGTCGCACTTGATGGCTGAAGCGCGCAAGCTTGTGGCGGCCGACCCGTCCAAGAAGTTTACTGACGCCAATCTGATGATTGTTAGCGTGCCAGATCCTGTCGGCGTGACGACTGAGGCGGCGCAACGGAGGCTGACGCTTTGCAATGATGCTGCCCGATGGCTCCAGAAAAAGGGCCCAGAGCTCTTGCCATCGGCTCTCCAGATTGAGGGCATGCTGAAGATCATCGAACAGAACGGCGCCGACAGAAGGCGCACCAACGCGAGCTTCGCGCATCTGCAGGGCAAGGCCGTGACGCGAAAGCAGTTCGATGCGATGGTGGCTAATAAGCAATTGCCCCCTGATGCGCGGTTCCAGCCGGGACTAGTGAAAAGGTCGCCCAACCCAAATCATTGGTATCCCGACAATTTGAATGGAACAATTGATATCCCCAATGCGAGGGAAATCAATTACCAGACCAATGAGTTGGTCGGAGATGTCTTGGATAATTTGCAGGGAGGACGTAAGGCCCCCAAGCATCGCGAGTTTATCCAGCAGTACCACCTAATGGTCAAAGAGGACCAAAGGAAGCGCGAGCGAGTTGAGCAGGACTACATAGCTTGGTTGCAGAGCGACGCACGCAAGGTCGTAACGAAGAACGACTTCGATACCGCAAACCGGGCAGACGGCCTTGCGTATGCGAAATGTGTCTGCAAATTGACGCTTGGCGGCCCCATGACGGCAAGAGGTCAGGAAGTCTTCAAAGATTTTTTGCTGTTGAAACCCACCATGGATGAGGCGCTGCTGTGGCGCGCCCTTCTTGGCAATCAGATGACCTTCGCAAAATGGGCCGAAGACCCTAATCAATGGTCAAAAGGTTTTGACTCCATTAAGACTCTCGCGGACCTAGAGCCCGGCGAAAAATTCAAGGCCGTAGTGCGGGAGGTCGCTCAGGATTTGATCCCGATCGTCAGCGCAGTGTCCGCTGGATTAGAAAAGGCGGGCAATTTGCCAGAGCAACTGCGGTACAAGTTAAAGCTCGCGACAATGGCGCTGATGGTCAAGGGCGAGTCCTCGCCAGTCACCCTCATGCGCGTTAGCGTTACATTGAGCGAGGCTGCTGCTCTATGGCATACCATGATGGGCGAAGTACGGCAGGCGGTGACTGCGACCACTAAATCGGCCGAGCGCAAAGTCGAGAGCCTTGTTTTGCAAGGTGCGACGGCGTTGGAGATGAATGGCGCGCCAATGGCTGCGATGGGAATGGTTGACGTGTATCTCCTTGCGAAAGGTGCGCCGGAAACCATCTTTGTCCACGCGAAGGGCGTAGGCTCGGCTGCGGCAAAGTACGTTGTACGGCCGGCAGAGATCTACGGCGGAAAGCTTGCCGATATGGCACTGTCGCTTGATTTTTCAGGCGTTAAAGAGAAGGCACGAAACACGGTCGCGACCATGACACATGGCTCCGCCGTTCTGTCGTTGGGGTCTGCAGCATTACAGTTGTTCGTCATAGCGAAGGCGTGGAAGGATTACTCGAAAGGAAGCAACGACGAACGGAATGACGCTGCCCTAGGACTCTTGTCTGCTGGCTTGGGTTTCGTTGGTGCTGGATTGGAAATACGGGTTGTTTACCTCAACCGAATCGGCCTGGCTACTCAAGGCCTAAAGTTTGTAGCCGGCTCTTTAACTGCACTAGCGACCGCCATAGACCTTGTTCAGGCTGTCATCAATGCCAGACGAGCATACGATGATGGAGATGAAGCGGCGTTGACCGGCTATGTTATTCAAACGTTTATATATTTTGGCGCAACGGCGGCGGCGGTAGGCGTTATAACTGGATCATCGGCAACATTGTTAGGACTTACCGCCACAGGCTGGGGTTTATTGCTCATTGCATTAGGCGTGATGGTGGCCTTTGTTGTCATGATATTTAAGGACAAGCCACCGGAGAAATGGGCGGCGAAGACGCTGTGGGGCTCGGCTTCGCAAAAATGGGGCAGCATTCAGCGAGAATCTGTGGAAGCAAACAAGGTGTTGCTGGCCATGGAGGCGGACTATTCATTTGGCATGAGTCTACTGGATAATTTGGCCTCGTCGTCAGCTTCAAGCCATATGGGATTCATGAGCCCTATTCCGATGGGCGCAGGGATGCCGACGTATACGAAGGAGGCACGGCTACGCATCAAGTTACCCGAGCCGCTTAGTAAGAAGCTGCCTTGGGAAATGCGAATTTATGCAAAAGGTAACCGCGGCGAGTCGATGATCGCGGGCTTTCGCCATTATGGGAACGGTGAGATCGCTCCCCTCGTTAGTGGTCAGCATGGTTCGCAACATGGAAATCACAGGAAATGGGAAGAAGACGGCTATGCTGAGCATGTGGTGTCTGCGAAGGTCGACGGTTTCCAATACAAGGATGCCTACGCAAAGGTGACGGTGTTCGCACCAATTGCGAGCGCGTCCGGCGATGAAGTGGTGATAGTCGAAGAATATTTGCGAGATTAATCAATGCTTTTGGATGATGCTGCCAGGAAGGTCGTTTTAGAAAAATGGGGAAAGCCGGAGGGGTACTTTGAAATACCAGATTCATTAATCAACCGCTTCGGGTGCCTACGCACTTATCCGGTGCGCGCTGCAAAAGCGGCCGCGAATGAGCCGGTCTACCTCGATGCAAACTCACATGGCTCTATTGTCGGTGCCTATCCGGATGCCTTGTTGGTCGGTTCGCCATTCGGGAGGGCGGCGACGACCTATTGGGTGTGGTTTGCAATTGCTTTGTGTGGTTTTTCATTCCTGTTGTTCCTGTGGATGCTTACGTTCGTAATGTCACGAGCGGTCTCCTATCCATCAGTGTTGGCGGTGATAAATTGCACTATTGTGATCACGGCATTGATTATTATTGTTTTGACCGGAATTTGGTGTCGAAATCTGCTTTTGCAGTCGCCCCCGGACTGGCCGATCATGTTTAACAGAAAGACGAAAGAGGTGGCGTATTTTCCGGTAAGGCTTCCGCGTTTCTTCAAGTTCTGGTGTCCCACTAAACCTGTAGTCTCCGTGCGCTCTTGGAATGATGCTCATTTTAGGATCTACAAGACGACACAGTTTACCGGTGTAGGGTTTAAGCAGGTGTTTGAACTGGCCCTATTGTGGGGCGATGAGAATAATCCCTCCATGCTGAAGGAGCTGGTTTTTGTGGGGGATAATTTTACGTGGGGAGATGAGCCCTGCCTTCAGATATGGGAACATATCAGACGTTACATGGAGGGGACAGGGAACATTATTAATGAGGGTGAATCACTCCGCAAACCACGGAACGCGAATTCTCCGCTGCGTTTTCCGCCGCATATTGAGCAAGCGGCCGGAGGAGCACAGATGACTCCTGGCCAGATCGCGGCTAAGGGAATTGAATGAAATCGAGGAGCGGTAGTAGCGATGATGGCAGGAGTGGCTCGATTTTCAGTGATCCGGATTTGCGCATGCCAAGGACGGCATTGACAGCTGTTCTGTTGACGCTTGCTGCCCAAATTGCCGCTGCTGATGTTAAGGACGATGCCTTTGGAGTCGCCGTGAAGCGCGTCTCCGAAGCCGTCGCCACCGGCGAAGTCATCGCCGCCGCAAAAGGCACGCTGAAGCAGCAAGGCGACAAGGTGCCGCCGGCGCGCGCGGCCTGCCTGTCTGCCCTGGAGCCGCGCACCGTCGCCAACCGGATCGGCTATCCGCTCGCCGAGGATTTCTCCAGGGACGAGTTCCTTGCTCTGACGCGCTTCCTCGATACCCCGGAAGGCAAGCGCATCCAGCAGGCGCGAGCCGAACGGCTGGCGTCGGGCAATCTCGTTTTCCGGCTGACGCCCGAGGAATCTGCCGTGGTAGGCAAGGCTCTGCCCGCTCCGCTGGCAGCCAAGTGGTCTGCCGGCGCGGCCACGCAGCCGAACACGTTGCAGGCGATGCGCAAGGTGTTCGAGGAACAGCAGGCGATCTGCCGCAATGAAGAAACCTCACCGCGTCCCACGGCGCCCGCGCCGGTCAACTATCGGGAAGGGCTGCCGCCCAACGTCGGCTGCTCGCAGCCGCGCCTGAGCCTGGTCAGCGAGCTGCCCGACAAGCCTGTATCGGTGACGGTGCGCGTGTGGATCGGTGAGGATGGTTCGGTTGCCCGCACCGCGCTGGAAAAGCCGTCCGGATTCCAGCCGGTCGACAACGCGGCGCGCCGGGCAATGAACGGCATGCGTTGTTCAACTCGGGGTAACGGTGCCCTGGTGCCGTTCACGACGACACAGTCGTTTGTGGTACGGGCAGGCGGCTAGTCACGGGAGTCGCTGCGACAATGTTCCCTCGTGAGTACGACTACTGGCGCAGCCGAGGCTCCATCGCTCGAAGCCGGGAACGCCTCGGTCTCAATGATCAGCGATTGTGGAGCGTCAAGGAGAGCCTGGATCAGGAGGGAGTGATTCTGCCAAATCACTCCGTGTACGCCCAGAACGATGCCTACCTGGAGATGACCAATCCAGGTTGGGAATATCAATGGAAGTACGCGATGGCGGCAGCAACGGTATTGATATTCTGCCCGCCAGCCATCTGGGCCTGGTACAGCGTGGCCGTTCACCCCCTCTTGTTCGGAACCATTGTTCCATTCTTTTCTTCGCTTCCTTACGAGCCCGATATGGCGCCGCTGTTTTGGGGAGGGTGGTTGTTGTTCTTCCCAATGGCAATCGGCGCGGCGACTCTCTTGATCATATTCTTTGACCATATGGCGGGCCGCACTGCGTTCTTTACGTACGCGCGCGGCCGGATCCGCTTCAATCGCAAGACGCGACAGGTCTATGTGCTGCGTCCCCGCTGCTGCGGTGGGAACAAGGTGTATGACTGGGACCGGCTATTGGCTGTGCTGGCTCCGGAGGGTAGGGCACCTAAGGATCGACAGATTCTGAAAGCGCTGGCGCTATATCACCCACCTGCCAATCCTGCCGACATGTCCGGTGAGGACGAGGACGTGATCTTCGTCGGGCCCACCATGCCTTCATACGAGTACACCGCAGGTCTGTGGGAATACATCCGCCTCTACATGGAAGAGGGGCCCACGGTTGAATACATCCCCAAGAACGCTCCAGAAGGGTATCGCGCCATTCCGAGGCACCTTCCCCCCGTCTATACGACTTTCTGCGGAATGCCAAGCGCTGAACAATACAAGCTTGAAATGCGCCCGGGCGTCATGGAGACCTTCTATCAGAAGCTGAGCCAGGCAACATGCCGCTGGCCGCGATTTCCGGCGGAGTGGCGAAGCGACTCCGGGATTGGCGAGCCGGAGGATCGGCCGGTGCAGACTGGGGCCGTGATGACGGCGATGGTCTATCGCGCCAAAGGCGAACTGTCGAAGGCTGACGAACTGGTTTTCTTGCGCCATTGGGGTACGGAAGAAGCGCTGGCCCGTGCGATTGCATCGCCCTGATATAGCGCTACAACGTCGTCCTCTTCCCCTCCCGATCCACTTCATACACCTTGTGCTCGCCAAGCCGGCGCTTCAACCACAACCCGGCCTTGCCGAGCACATGCGCCTTCGCCCAGATCAGATCCACACCAACCAGCCAGTCGGTGTACGGATAAGCGGTCAGCGGCAATTCGACCAGTTCCCCTGAGGCCAGCTCGGACAGGATCAGTTGCCGCGGCAGCGTGGTCCATCCTAGGCCCGTGCGCGCCAGTTCCAGCAGCGCCGCGTAGCTCTCCGCCTGCCAGCAGCGCGTCGCATCGAGGTATTCGCTGCTGGGCAGCTTGTGGTTGTGGCCGCTGAACACCAGCCGCCGGTGCGCACGCAGGTCGGCGAAATCGACGCGCTTCAGCTTCGACAGCGGATGGTCGCGGTGGGCGACATGCGACAGGATCAGCTTGCCCATCTGGGCAAAGCCGAGATCGCGCGGGTAGGCCGGCTGCGAGAACGCGATGCCCAGGTCCGCTTCGCCGCGCGCGAGCAGTTCGGCCACATCGCCATGCAGCGGATGCCGGATCTGCAGGTCGACATGCGGAAAGCGCTCGGCGAAGTCGCGTAGCGGCGGCATCAGGGTGGAGTAAGGGACCTCGATCGCCAGCGTCAGCGCCGGCTCGACGCGTTCGCCGAGCTCGTTGGCATGCGCTTCCAACTGCAGGCAGCGCTCCAGCACCAGTTCGGCCTCGTTGCGCAGCTTTTCTCCGGCCGGCGTCAGCGTCGACGCCTTGCCGCCGCGTTCGAACAGCACCAGGCCGAGGTCGGCCTCCAGATTGGCGATGGCGGTGCTGACCGCGGACTGCGTCTTGCGCAACTGCCGGGCCGCGGCCGAGAACGAGCCGGTGCTGGCCACCAGGGTGAACATTTCCAGCTGATCGAGCGAATAGCGCATCGCTGCCTGACTCCTGCCCGTCAAAAAACTGCCTATCAAAAAAATCGATGGCTGCCGATTTGGCCCGCCGCGCAAACCCGCCGGATTATGGCGCACCGATCCGGCCGGCGCAAAAGCGCGGGACCACAGACCAGACGGAGGAGACCACGATGCATTCGCAGCAGCAGGCGGGACCAGAACCGATGCCGCAGGAGCCGGCCGCTCATTCGGCCGGTGACTCGGCCTATCAATCGGCCTGTCAATCGGCCAACCACCCGGACGTCCGCCCGGCCGTCCACCCCGTCGACCAACGATTGCCGGTGCGGCAGCTGGCCAGCTTCGGCCTGCAGCACGTGCTGGTGATGTACGCGGGCGCCGTCGCGGTGCCGCTGATTCTTGGCAGCGCGCTGGGCTTGACCCAGCAGCAGATGGTCACGCTGATCAATGCCAATCTGTTGACCTCGGGCATCGCGACGCTGATCCAGACACTGGGGTTCTGGCGCTTTGGCGCGCGCCTGCCTCTGATCCAGGGTTGTTCGTTTATCGCGATCGCGCCGATGATCCTGATCGGCCAGCAATACGGGCTCAGCCATGTGTTCGGTGCCGTCATTGCCGCCGGTGCACTGACCATCGCGATCGCGCCGCTGTTCAGCCGGCTGCTGCGCTGGTTTCCGCCGGTGGTGATCGGCAGTCTGATCGTGATCATCGGCGTCACGCTGATGCCCGCAGCGGCGATCTGGCTGGGCGGCGGCAATCCCGCGGCACCGGACTTTGGCGCGACGCCGAACCTGCTGCTCGGCCTGGCGACGATCGCCATCACGCTGTTCGTCTATGCGCGCTTCTCCGGCTTTATCGGCAATCTATCGGTGCTGATCGGCCTGCTGGCGGGCACCGCGATCGCGATGGCCTGCGGCATGACCAGCTTCGACGCGGTCGGGCGTGCCGCCTGGTTCGAGATCAGCCCGCCGTTCGCGTTCGGCGCGCCGTCGTTCGCCCCGATGCCGACGCTGGTGATGCTGCTGGCGATGCTGGTGATCATGGCCGAGACCACCGGCAATGTGCTGGCGATCGGCACCATCGTCGGCCGGCCGTCGACGCAGCGCACGCTGGGCGACGCGTTCCGCGCCGATGGGTTGTCGACGATGCTGGGCGGCGTCTTCAACAGCTTTCCCTATAACGCGTTCACGCAGAACACCGGGCTGATCGCGCTTTCGAACGTCAAGAGCCGCTATGTCGTCGCCTCGGCGGGCGCGATCATGGTGCTGATGGGCCTGTTCCCGAAGCTTGGCGCGCTGATTGCATCGGTACCGCGGCCGGTGCTGGGCGGCTGCGCGATCGTGATGTTCGGCATGACGACGGTCGCCGGTATCCAGGAGCTGTCGCGCGTGAAGTTCGACGGCACGCGCAACGCGATCATCGTCGCGGTGTCGGTCAGCGTGGGCGTATTGCCGATGTCGCTGCCGGCGCTGTTCGAGCGCGTCGAAGGGCCGCTGAAGCTGGTGCTCGACAGCGGCATTTTCCTCGGCGCGATCACGGCCGTGCTGCTGAACCTGTTGCTCAATCGTGGGACATCGCAGGCCGCGGTGACCGACAGCGAGCATGCCGTCGCCCCGGGCCAGTCCTGATCCCACGCGGCCATGCCGGCCGCAATCTATTTGAATCGAATCGAATCGCGCCATCACGCGCATCTTTGCCAGGAGAATCGTCCGATGCCAGCCATCGACACCCAGACCCGTACCACCACCTCCACGCTGTCCGAACTGGACCTGCGGCTGCTGCGCGAGTCAATCGCGCTGGCCGAGCAATCGAAGCAGAACGGCCGCCATCCCTTCGCGGCGATCGTGGCGGACGAGCACGGCAATATCGTCGCCTCGGCCGGCAACAACTCGATGCCGCCGCAGGGTGATCCGACGCAGCATGCGGAGCTGGCCGCAGCGGCGCTGGCCGCCAAGCGCCTGAGTCCGGAACAGTTGGCACGCTGCACGCTGTACACCAGCGCCGAACCCTGCTGCATGTGCGCCGGCGCGATCTACTGGTGCAATATCGGTCGCGTGGTCTATGCGCTGTCGGAGCACACCTTGCTGGGGCTGACCGGCGACCATCCGGAGAATCCGACTTTCTCGCTGCCTTGCCGCGAGGTCTTCGCGCGAGGACAGCGCCAGATCGAGGTGCACGGTCCGATGCTGGAAGACGAGGCGGCCCAGTCCCATACTGGGTTCTGGAAGTAAGGCGGGGCAGGGGCCTCGCGCTTGCGACGCGTTTCGTCGCCGATGTCAGCGGGAGGCACCATGCCGGAACAACTGACCAAGCATCCCGACGTCACCCTGCAGGTGCTCAAGAGCGCCGGCGCACGGTGTGGCACGGGAGAAACCCCACAGATCCTGAAGGCTTGCCCGGCCGAGCGCTTCTGCCAGTTGCCGGGCGGCGAGATCTGCGTGTTCGGGCTGCCCGATGCGGCCCGCATGACGCAGATCACGAAAGCCGATTGGCAGGCGCTGACCGCGACGATGGCCGGCGTGACGCCAACCGCCGCCCCCGGGTCGCCGACGGCGCCCGCTACGGCGCCACCGACGGCCGCGTCATGGCTGTGGATCGTGGTCGCCCTGGTGGTCGGCCTGATCCTGGGCGCGGTGCTGGCCCGCCGGCGCCGGCCGCCGCCCTGAGCAGTGGCGGCCGGCGGAGCGACGTCGCACGGACTCATCAAGCGCCGGGCTTGTTGCGAAACACCAGCGCCAGCCCGAGCAGGATCGTAACCATGCCGGCCAATGCCAGCGGCGCGAGCCGGTTGCCGAGGATCAGATAGTCGAGCACCGCGGTGCCGGCGGGCACCAGGTAGAACAGGCTGGTCACGTTGACCAGATTGCCGCCCTGGATCATCCGGTACAGCAGCAGCGTTGCGCCGATCGAGATCACCAGCGCCATCCAGCCGAGCGGCAGCAGCAGCGCGGGCGTCCACGAGACGTGGATCGGCTCGAACGGCAGCAGCGCCAGGCACATCAGCAGCGCGATGCCGTATTGCAGCGGCATCACGTCGATCGGCGCCTGCCGGATGCCTTTCTGCACGATGGTGCCGGCCGTCATCGTGGCCAGCGCGGTCAGCGCATAGAGCATGCCGGCCACCGGGGTGCCGGCAATGCCGACGCCTTGGTAGACGACCATCACGAGTCCCATCAGCGCCAGCATCAGCCCGACCAGCCGCAGCGGGGAGAAGCGGCGCTCGGTCAGCAGCAGCGTCAGGATAGGCTGGGCGCCGAGCAGTGTGGCCAGCATGCCGGGCGTGACGCCGCGGTCCAGCGCCAGCAGGTAGCAGATCGAATAGCAGCCGGTCAGCAGCAGCCCGACCATTGCGACCCGCGCGCGCTGTCCGGGCTCGGGCAGCCAGCGGCGGCGCCATGCGGCGATCGCCAGCAGCACGCCGAACGCCAGCACGAAGCGCAGCGTCAGGAAGGCAAAGGCCGAGGCATAGGCCAGGCCCCATTTGGCGACGATCGCGCCGCTGCTCCACAGCAGCACGAACAGCGCGGTGGAGCCGTGGGCGGCCCAGGTATCCGGCAGCTTCACGCGCGAGCGCAGGGACGGTCGGGAGGAGGAAGGCCGGGACGAGGTCGATCGGGACGAGAATGCTGACAACAGCGCCGACAACAGCGCCGACGAGAGCGCCGACAAGGACAGCAAGGACAACGTCGATCGCGCCGCATGCGCGAATCTTTGGAAGTTCATCGGTTTCACCTGTCATTGGTGTGACGGGCTTCGGTCGACCGTGAGCGAACGCCGGCGGCGATTGCGAGCCGGCATCGGCGCGATGCGCGGCATCCAGCAGGCGGCAATGGCGTTCGCGCGCGCCGGGCGCGCACGGTCAGACGGAAGAGTGGAGGTCGGCTGGGGTCAGCCGAGGACCGCCGCGGGCGGCGGGGCGACCGCTGCGACGACGGCGCGCGGCGGCGGTGCAACACCGGCCACGACAGCGCGCGGCGGTGCTACGCCTGCCACGACGGCGGCGACGTCAGCCGGCGGCGAGCAGACAGCGGCCGGCGGCGACCAGACAGGAGAAACGCGGGGAGGCGCCGACGCGCGCGCGCCACCGGTCGGCAGGACCGGATCGGCAATCGAAGAAGCGCGGCGTACAGGCGTCATGGAACCCAAGCGGAACCGAAAGGGGTGGAAAACCGTCACACGACCGTCATGGGACGGCCGGTGCGTCGGCGGGGGCGATCTATCGGAATCAGACCGAAATCGAATGCTCTCCGCGGCACGACTCGCGCAAGCGTACACGCTCTATGATGTGCTGACAACCCCGTCCGCGGTGGCCCGGGCCGGGGCGCCGGTCCGGTACAATGCGCGCCCCGCGGGCGCATGCCCGCCCGTATGTCTGACATCTGGCATTGGAGGACCTCATGGAATCGCGAATCACCGAGCTGGAGGTCAAGCTGGCCTTCCAGGAAGACCTGCTGGAAACGCTGAACCTGACCGTCGCGAAGCAGCAGCGGCAGATCGAATTGCTGCAGGAGCAAATGCAGGCGCTGTACCAGCAATTGCCCGCCGCCACGGGCACCGCGGCCGACGGGTCGGTGCACGAAATACCGCCGCACTACTGAGCCATTGCCGCCCTGGACCGCCGATGGTGGAACGCCGGGACGCCGCCCGGGTCTGACCGAGGTGACCACTCCAGCATCGCGCATGTCTTCGATCCCTTCGCATGGCCGCCGCCGGGGCCTCCGGCGGCCCCTGGCGGCCACGGCAACCGCCGCGGCGCTTGGCCTCGGTGCCGGCCTCGCCGTGCTCTCGGGCGCCGCCATCGCCGGCTACAACATCTGGACCGGCGAATACACCTTCACCAAACAGGAACTGCAGCGCGCCGTCGAAGGCCGCTTTCCGGCGACGCTGCGCTATGCGCAAGTGCTTGACGTCCGGCTGACCCGGCCGCGGCTGACGCTCGATGCAGCGGGCAACCGCATCACCACGCAGGTCGATGCGCAGCTGACGAACAGCCTGCTGCCGGCGCCGCCGATCAACGGCACGCTGGCGCTGAACAGCGGCCTGCGCTACGACCCGGTCAAGCGCGCGGTGCTGCTCGACAACCCGACCGTCGAGCAGGTGCAGGTCGACGGCGTGCCGGGCCAATACAGCGCGCAGCTCAATGCGGTGGGCAATCTGGTGGCGCAGGAACTGCTGAAGGACTATCCGCTGCACACCTTCAAGCCCGAGGAACTGCAGGTCAACGGCAAGCAGGTCGAGCCCGGCGCGATCACCGTGACCGAGGATGGTATCGCGGTGAAGATCGACACGAAGTAGGGCGGGCCAAGGTCTCGCCGCCCCAAAGAAAAACCGGCGCCTAAAGCGCCGGTTTTTCTTTGTCGTCCCCGCGCAGGCGGGGACCCAGTGGCCTGCCAAAGACGCTGGATTCCCGCGTGCGCGGGAATGACGGGATGGCTTACTGGATCTTGGCCTTGTCCCGCAGCGACTTCATCATCGACTGGAACTGCTCGCGCTGCCAGTTCTGGTCGCTCATCAGCATCTGCTGCAGCTGGGGCTTGGCTTCCTCGAAGGTCGGGATCTTGGTCTCGCGCTCGTCCTCGAGCAGGATCACGTGCCAGCCGAACTGGGTCTTGACCGGGGTCTCGGTCATCTGGCCCTTCTTCAGGCCGGCCATCGCGGCCGAGAACTCAGGCACATAGCTGTTGCTGCTGGCCCAGTCGAGATCGCCACCGTTGGCGGCCGAGCCCGGATCCTTCGACGAGGCCTTGGCCACGTCGGCGAACTTGGCGCCGCCCTTGATCTTGGCGATGATCGCGACCGCTTCCGATTCCTTCTCGACCAGGATATGGCGGGCGCGGTATTCCTTGCCGTTGCCGAACTGGGCCTTGATCTTGTCGTATTGCTTGCGCAGCTCGGCATCGCTGGTGCCGTGGGTGCGCACATAGTCTTCGAACACCGCGCCGGCCAGCACGTTCAGGCGCGCCTGTTCCAGCTGCTCCTGCACGTCCGGGTTCTGCGTGACGCCGCGCTTGGTGGCTTCCTGCACCAGCAGTTCGCGGTCGATCAGCATATTGCGCGCGCGATCCCGCAGCTCCGGGGAATCCGGCTGGCCGGTGCCGGCGATCAGCTTGTCGAGCTTGGCCGACGGAATGCCCTTGCCATTGACGACGGCGGCATTCTGGGCGAGTGCGGGCAAGCTGCCAGCGGCAAGCACAGCCGCCAGGCTGAACGAGAGGACAGTGGTCTTCATGGAATCAGTGTTGGGAAGTCTGGGGAAGGCTGGACGATTATGCAGATACTTGCGCAGAGGCTTGTGCAGACACCGCGCGGATGATGGTCACTGCGCGGAATACTCTTGCTCGGTGAATGCGGACACTGCCAGGGCATGGATCCGCATGGGGAAGAGACTGCGCAGCGCATCATACACCATGCGATGCCGGGCAACCCGGCTCGCGCCGGCGAAGCGCTCGCTGACGATGGTGACATGATAGTGCCCGCCGCCGGAGGCCGCGCCCGGATGGCCCGCGTGCAGCGCGCTGTCGTCGCGCACCGTCAGTTGCGACGGGGCCAGTTCGGCGCGCAGCAGCGCATCGATCTGCGCGGCGGTATCGCCGGCGGGGCTTTCGGGGCTTCCGGAGTTTTCGGGAGGCAACGAAGAAGAGACGTGGTTCATGGTTGCGATGCCCACGCTCAATCGCGGGCGCTTTCCTGCGCTTTTTCGGGCGCGTTTTCGTTCATATGGCGCGACAGCCAGAGGCTTTGGGCGACGATGAAGACCAGCATCAGGCCCATGCTGCCGAACAGCTTGAAGTTGACCCAGATGTCGGTCGAGAACTGGTAGGCCACCCACAGATTCAGCACGCCCATCACGGCGAAGAAGCCGGCCCAGGCGGTATTGAGGCGCCCCCAGACCGGCTCGGGCAGCTTGACGGACTTTTCCATCATGGCGCGGATCAGGTTCTTGCGCCAGATCGCGGCGGAGGCGAGCAGCGCGACCGCGAACAGCCAGTACAGCACGGTCGGCTTCCACTTGATGAAGGTCTCGTTGTGCAGCAGCAGCGTGGCGCCGCCGAACACCACGATGATCAGCAGGCTGATCCACTGCATCGGTTCGACCTTGCGGTGGCGCAGCCAGACCCAGCCGATCTGCACGATGGTGGCCGCGATGGCGACCGCGGTGGCGGCGAAGATGCCCGCCAGCTTGAAGGTGACGAAAAACAGGATGACCGGGAACAGGTCGAACAGAAATTTCATGCGGGTCCGTCGGGGAAGGCGATGCCGGCGGGCGGCATCGCGGAATCGTTATCGTGGGGTCTGGCCGCGGCGGGTCAGCGTGCGTTGGTCAGCGTGCGTTGGTCAGCGCTGCGGCTCAGCCAGGCGTGCCGGACTTGCCGGCGTGGCCAGCATCCTCGCCGGAGCCCGGTTCGGGTTCGCGGTCGTCGAATTTTAGCGCAGCCGAATTGATGCAATAGCGCAGGCCGGTCGGCGCCGGGCCATCCTCGAACACATGGCCCAGATGGCTGCCGCATTCCTTGCAGCGCACCTCGATGCGGACCATGCCGTGGCTGCGGTCGACGTGTTCGTCGATCACCTCACCGTTGATGGGCCGGAAGTAGCTGGGCCAGCCACAGCCGGCGTCGAACTTGGTAGTGGACTCGAACAGCGGCGTGCCGCAACCCACGCAGCGGTAGATGCCGGGGTCCCAGTGGTCCCAGTAGCGGCCGGTGAAGGCGCGTTCGGTGGCGGCCTCGCGCGCGACCCGGTATTCGATGTCGGACAGTTGCGCGCGCCATTCGGCTTCGGTCTTGTTGACGGGCATGATGCGGATCCTTGTGGGGGCGATCGGTGTTGGGTTCGATGGATCGGTTCGAGATGGGGACCGATATCAGGACGAACAGCTTACCTCGATACCGGACGCCCAGTCCGGCGGCAGCGCGGCATACGACTCGGCCTCGGGCTGCTCGTCGAATGGCCGTGACAGCACCGCCAGCAGCCGCTGCACCTCGCTGAAGTCCTTCTCCTTGGCGCGCTGGATCGCCACCTCGGCCAGATGGTTGCGCAGCACGTACTTCGGATTGACGGCCAGCATCGACGCCGCGCGGGCCGCGTCGTCCGAGTTCTCGGCACGCAGGCGGGCGCGGTAGCGTTCGGCCCACGCGTCCCAGCCGGCCCGGTCCATGAACAGGTCGCGCACCGGCGCGTCGCGGCTGCCGTCCGCCGAGGAGATGCGGGCGAGGTTGCGCCAGAACAAGGTGTAGTCGACCCGCTGGGTATGCAGCAGGCGGAACAGGTCGGTCAGCAGCGCCTCGTCGGCCGCGTGGTCGATATCGGCACTGGCCAGGCCCAGCTTGGCGCGGTACAGCTGGAAGAAGCGCTGCGCATAGCGGTCACGGAAGGGATCGAGGCCGGCGTGCGCGGCCTCGATCGCGGCCTCCTTGGCCGCTTCGGTCGGCGCCTGGCCGTCCTCCCGCTCGATCCACAGCGGCAGCAGCGCCTGCGCCAGGCAATGCAGGTTCCAGAAGCCGACCTGCGGCTGCTGGCTGTAGGCATAGCGGCCCTGGGTGTCCGAGTGATTGCAGATATGGTTGGCGTCGAAGGCGTCGAGAAAGCCGAACGGGCCGTAATCGATGGTCAGGCCGAGGATCGACATGTTGTCGGTGTTCATCACGCCATGGCAGAAGCCCACGGCCTGCCACTGGGCCATCAGGTCGGCGGTGCGCAGCGACACTTCGCGCAGCAGCGCCTGGTAGGGGCTGATGATCTCGCCGCCGGCGCTGTCGCGGCATTCCGGCATGAAGCGGTCGATGACGAAGTCGGCCAGCTGGCGCAGCGCCGCCACGTCGTCGTGCGCGGCGAAATGCTCGAAATGGCCGAAGCGGATAAAGGTGGGCGCCAGGCGCGAGACCACCGCGGCGGTCTCGATGGTCTCGCGGCGTACCGGCGCGTCGGAGCCGACGATCGACAGCGCGCGCGTGGTCGGGATGCCCAACGCGGCCATGGCCTCCGAGCACAGGTATTCGCGGATCGACGAGCGCAGCACGGCGCGGCCGTCGCCCATCCGCGAATACGGCGTCTTGCCCGAGCCCTTCAGCTGGATTTCCCACGGGCCGTTGGCGGTCTGCGCCTCGGCGATGCGGATCGCGCGGCCGTCGCCGAGCTGACCGGCCCAGACGCCGAACTGGTGGCCCGAGTAGACGGTGGCCAGCGGATCGGCCCAGTCCGGCACGCGGTTGCCGATGAAGATCTCGGCGAAGTCCGGCGGGAGCGGGTTGCCGGCACTGGCGCCGTCGCTCCATTGCCAGCCCAGCAGTTCCGCCGCGGCGGGCGCCACGGCCACCAGATATGGCGCGGGCAGCGGCGTGGGGCGCAGGCGCGTGAAGAAACGTTCGCCGAGCGCGGCAAACCCCGGCGCCACGGAGAAGGGCGGCTGCGTGCTGGTTGCAGGCGACGACGGGGCCGGTGTGGGGGAGACAGCTGAGGTCGGATCAGAGGACATGAGGTCGGGGCCTTGGCATCACGCGCCGGGCGCGAATGGTCGCGGAGGGTGGCTGGGGACCGGCGCGGTGCAACAGCCTGCAATCGGAGGCCTGCCTGGAAGTGCGCTTGCAGGCTAGGGAAAACGACATGTTGAGGTGCAACATGGCTGGCAGTATTGTACTTGCACGCCGCATTTTCCCTGGTCTGACCGCGGCGCCGCGGCCGGTGTTCCCGCTTGTTCACGCTTGCTCCTGCTTGTACCCGTCGCGCGGCGCGGCCATCACCGGCAGTCTTCCCGTCATGCCGCCCGCTTGCACGCCCGCAGTGCACCGGCGTAGTGCATCGATGGAAAGTGCGAGCGTGTCTGCCGACGCCTTCCGCTGGAAGGTTTTTGTCGGCCTAAAAAAAGAACGATTGTTCGCTTCTCGGCGTTGCCGCGGCGGACATCGCCACCGATAAAGGAGACCATTCCCATGGCATTGATGGGACAAATGATGGGCGCGCCGTTGCTCATTTCCTCCATCATCACCCACGCCGCCCGCCATTACGGCAGCACCGAAATCGTTTCGCGGCGCACCGAAGGGGATCTCCACCGCTATACCTACCGCGACTGCGAACTGCGCGCCCGCAAGCTGGCGCAGGCGCTGGGCAAGCTGGGCGTGCAGCCCGGCGAGCGGGTCGGCACGCTGGCGTGGAATGGCTACCGCCACCTCGAGATCTACTACGCGGTATCGGGCATGGGTTCGGTCTGCCACACGATCAACCCGCGGCTGTTCCCCGAGCAGTTGGCCTATATCGTCAATCACGCCGAAGACCGCTATGTATTCTTCGACCTGACCTTCCTGCCGCTGGTCGAGGGCCTGGCGCCGCATTGCCCGCAGGTCAAGGGCTGGGTGCTGATGAGCGACCGCGCGCACCTGCCGGCCGAATCGAAGCTGCCGCTGCTGTGCTACGAGGACCTGATCGAGGGCCAGGACGGCGACTACAGCTGGCCGAGCTTCGACGAGAACACCGCGTCGAGCCTTTGCTACACGTCCGGCACCACCGGCAATCCGAAGGGCGCCCTTTATTCGCATCGCTCGACGGTGCTGCATTCGTATGCGTCCGCCTTGCCCGACGCGCTGGGCTGCTCGGCCAAGGACGTGATCCTGCCGGTCGTGCCGATGTTCCACGTCAATGCCTGGGGCCTGCCGTACTCGGTGCCGCTGGTCGGCGCCAAGCTGGTATTCCCCGGCGCGAAGCTCGACGGCGCCTCGCTGTACGAGCTGTTCGAGCAGGAGCAGGTCACCTTTTCGGCGGGCGTGCCGACGGTCTGGCTCGGCCTGCTGCAGCATGTGCAGGCCAACCAGCTGCGCTTCTCCAGCTTCAAGCGCACGGTGATCGGCGGCTCGGCCGCGCCGCCGGCGATGATCAAGGCGCTGAACGCGCTCGATGTCGAGGTGATCCATGCCTGGGGCATGACCGAGATGTCGCCGCTGGGCACCACCTGCAAGCTGCTGAACAAGCATCTATCGCTGCCGCCGGAGCAGCAGCAGGCCATCCTGGAAAAGCAGGGCCGCGTCATCTACGGCGTCGACATGAAGATCGTCGACGGCGAGGGGCGCGAGCTGCCGTGGGACGGCAAGGCCTTTGGCGACCTGATGGTGCGCGGCCCCTGGATTATCGACCGCTATTACCGCAGCGACAGCTCGCCGCTGGCCGACGGCTGGTTCCCGACCGGCGATGTCGCCACCATCGATGCCGACGGCTATATGCAGATCACCGACCGCAGCAAGGACGTGATCAAGTCCGGCGGCGAATGGATTTCGTCGATCGACGTCGAGAACGTCGCCGCGGCGCATCCGGCGGTACATATGGCCGCCTGCATTTCGGTCCACCATCCCAAGTGGGACGAACGGCCGCTGCTGGTGGTGATGAAGAAGCCTGGCTCCGAGCTGACCCGCGAGGAGCTGCTGAGCTTCTTCGAGG
The DNA here is from genome assembly GCF_053903255.1 of Cupriavidus sp. JZ107. Taxonomy (NCBI): domain Bacteria; kingdom Pseudomonadati; phylum Pseudomonadota; class Betaproteobacteria; order Burkholderiales; family Burkholderiaceae; genus Cupriavidus; species Cupriavidus sp. JZ107. Next base: position 1,642,016 of record NZ_CP096481.1, read on the forward strand.
GCAAGGTCGCCAAATGGTGGATCCCCGACGATGTGGCCTTTGTCGACGAGATCCCGCTGACGGCCACCGGCAAGATGCAGAAGCTGAAGCTGCGCGAGCAGTTCAAGGACTATCGGCTGCCGACGGCCTGAACCAGGGCCGTCGCAGGGCACGTGCAGCAGCCGGGGGCGTCTTTGATGGCGCCGCCGTAGAAGCAAACGGGACCATCGGGCAAGCCGCGAGACAGCATAAAAGCGGCAGCCCCGAGCGCCCGCTCATCACGATAGCCAACGAGAGAAAGAGAGAAGGAGACAAACCATGATCAGATTGCGTCCGCTCGTCGCCGGCGTGGCATTGATGGCTGCGCTCGGTTCGGGAGCCGCCGCGGCCGATACGGTGAAGATCGCGTTCATCGATCCGCTGTCGGGCCTGATGGCGCCGGTCGGCCAGAACCAGCTCAAGAGCTGGCAGTACGTCGCCGAGCTGGCCAATCAGAAGAACTGGGCCGGCGGGCACAAGTTCGAGGTCGTGGGATTCGACAACAAGCTGTCGCCGCAGGAAAGCCTGACGATCCTGAAGCAGGCCGTCGATCAGGGCATCCGCTACGTGGTGCAGGGCAACGGCTCGTCGGTCGGCCTGGCGCTGCAGGACGCGGTGGCCAAGCACAACGAGCGCAACCCCGGCAAGGAGATCATCTATCTGAACTATGCCGCGGTCGATCCGGACATGACCAACTCGAAATGCAACTATTGGCATTTCCGTCTGGACGCCAACTCCGACATGAAGATGGAGGCGCTGACCACCTATCTGGCGCAGGACCAGAACGTCAAGAAGGTCTATCTGATCAACCAGAACTACTCGTTCGGCCACCAGGTCGCGCGCGCCGCCAAGGAATACCTGAAGCGCAAGCGACCGGACATCCAGGTCGTCGGCGAGGACCTGCACCCGCTGGCGCAGGTCAAGGACTTCTCGCCCTACGTGGCCAAGATCAAGGCGGCCGGCGCCGATACCGTGATCACCGGCAACTGGGGCAGCGACCTCGCGCTGCTGATCAAGGCGGCCAAGGACGCCGGGCTGACCGCCAATTTCTACACCTATTACGCGGCCACCACCGGGGTGCCGACCGCGATGGGGGCGGCCGGAGCCGAGCGCGTGCGCTACGTCGGCTACTACAACCCGAACAACAAGGGCTTCCGCGGCTCGGAAGTGATCGAGGGCTACGAGAAGAAGTACAACGACGACTTCTACGTGATGGCCTCGTATACCGGCATCGCGATGCTCAGCCAGGCCTTCAAGAACGCCAAGTCGACCGATCCGGTCAAGGTGGCCAAGGCGCTCGAGGGCATGAAGGTCGAGAGCATGAACGGCACCGTCGAGATGCGCGCGACCGACCACCAGGCCCAGCAGCCGCTGACCATCGCGACCTGGACCAAGGTCGACGGCAAGGAAGTCAAGTACGACCAGGAAAACACCGGCTACGGCTGGAAGACCAACGCGGTGCTGGACGCGCATGTCGCCGCCCAGCCCACCTCCTGCCAGATGAAGCGTCCAGGCTGATCCCGGACGCGCCACACGCGGCGCGCCCGCGCGGCCTCTGACCGCCAGCGCCGGTGGTATGCTGCCGGCCCCTGGGGGCGCAGACACGGCCGCCGCGCCCGCCCTCGCTTCGCCTTCGCCGGACGGCGGCACTTGCCGCCGGCCCGGCGCCAGATGGAAGGACTGGCTGTGGAATTCTTCATCATCTCGCTGTTGAACGGCATCAGCTATGGGCTGCTGCTGTTCATGCTGTCGTCGGGCCTGACGCTGATCTTCAGCATGATGGGCGTGCTGAACTTCGCGCATGCGAGCTTCTACATGCTCGGCGCCTATTTCGCGTATTCGATCTCGACCAAGATCGGCTTCTGGCCGGCGTTGATCGCCGCGCCGCTGCTGGTGGCGTTCGCGGGCGCGCTGGTCGAGCGCTTCGGCCTGCGGGCGGTGCACAAGTACGGCCACGTCGCCGAACTGTTGTTCACCTTTGGCCTGGCCTACCTGATCGAGGAAGGCGTCAAGCTGGTCTGGGGCCTGGCGGCGGTGCCGTACCGGATTCCGGCCGAGCTCGACGGGCCGCTGTTTACCGTGTTCACCTCGGCCTTCCCCAAGTACCGCGCCTTCATGATGCTGGTGTCGCTGGCGATGCTGGTGGCGATCTACCTGGTGCTGACGCGCACCCGCATCGGGCTGGTGATCCAGGCCGCGCTGACGCATCCGGAGATGGTCGAGGCGCTGGGCCACAACGTGCCGCGCGTCTTCATGATGGTGTTCGGCGGCGGCGCCGCGCTGGCGGGCCTGGCCGGCGTGATCGGCGGCAATGCCTTCGTCACCGAGCCGTCGATGGCCGCCGCGGTCGGCTCGATCGTGTTCGTGGTGGCGGTGGTCGGCGGCATGGGCTCGCTGGTCGGGGCGTTCATCGCGTCGATCTTGATCGGGTTGCTGCAGACCTTCGCGGTCACCATCGACGCGTCGCTCGCCGGCATGTTCAATTCGCTGGGGCTGAACGTGACCAGCGAAACGCCGTTCTATTCGCTGTGGCGGCTGACGGTGGCGCAGGTCGCCCCGGTGCTGCCGTATCTGCTGCTGGTCGTGATGCTGATCTTCCGCCCGCGCGGCCTGATGGGAACCCGGGAGAGCTGACGCGATGGAATCGACGATGCAACGCACGCAAGACACCACGGTCACCGGCCGCACGATGCGCTACCGGCCGCTGAACCTGGGCCGCTGGGTGCTGTGGGGCACCACGGCGCTGCTGATGCTGGTGCTGCCGCTGATCTTTACCGGCGGGTTTGCGATCACGCTGATGTCGCAGATGGGCATCATGATCGTGTTCGCGCTGTCCTACAACATGCTGCTCGGCCAGACCGGCATGCTGTCGTTCGGGCACGCGGTCTACTCGGGCCTGGGCGCCTTCATCGCGGTCCATGTGCTGAACATGGCCGGCGCCGGCACCGTGTGGATGCCGGTGTCGCTGCTGCCGCTGGTCGGGGGACTCGCCGGTGCCTTCTTCGGCGTCATCTTTGGCTACGTGACGACCAAGAAGTCCGGCACCACCTTCGCGATGATCACGCTGGGCATCGGCGAAATGGTGTTCGCCAGCTCGCTGATGTTCCCGGAATTCTTCGGCGGCGAGGGCGGCATCTCGACCAACCGCGTGGTCGGCGAGCCGTTCCTGGGCATCACCTTCGGCCCCGGCCGGCAGGTCTACTACCTGATCGCGATCTGGTGCCTGCTGTCGATGGCCGCGATGTATGCGTGGACGCAGACGCCGCTCGGCCGCATCGCCAACGCGGTTCGCGACAACCCCGAGCGCGCCGAGTTCATCGGCTACAACACGCAGCGCGTGCGCTATCTGGTGCTGATCCTGTCGGCATTCTTCGCCGGTATCTCGGGCGCGCTGGCGGCGATCAACTTCGAGATCGTGTCGGCGGAGAACGTCAGCGCGGTGCGCTCCGGCGGCGTGCTGCTGGCCGCCTTCATCGGCGGCGCCGGCTTCTTCTTCGGGCCGATCGTCGGCGCGGTGGTGTTCGTGCTGTTCGCGGTCGCGCTGTCGGACCTGACCAAGGCGTGGCTGCTGTACCTGGGCCTGTTCTTCGTGCTGATGGTGATGTTCGTGCCGGGCGGGCTGGCCAGCCTGCTGATGATGCAGCTGCCGCTGGTGGCGCGCGGCAAGTTCCGTCAGATGCTGCCGTCCTACGGGCTGTGCGCCCTGGCCGGGGTGGTGCTGCTGGCGGCGATCATCCTGACGGTCGAGCTGGTCTACAAGGTGCAGGTCGATAGCGCGAATGGCACCGCGATGACGCTGTTCGGCATCGCGTTCGATGCCGGCACGCTGGCGCCGTGGGGCGTGGCGGCGGCGCTGTGGCTGGTCGGGCTGGCCGCATGGCGCTTCACGGTGGGGCAGGCGCGGCTGCGGTGGGACAAAGTGCAGGCGGAAATCGCGGGAGGAGCGGCATGAGGCGGGATACCACGGCGGCGCTGGAGCTGACCGATGTGCGCAAGCGCTTCGGCCAGACCGAGATCATCCGCGGCGTGACGCTGAACATTGCGCGCGGCGAGCGCCATGCGCTGATCGGCCCCAACGGCGCGGGCAAGTCCACTACCTTCAACCTGATCTCCGGCCGGTTCGCGCCGACCTCGGGATCGGTGCGGCTCAATGGCGAGGAGATCGGCGGGCTGCAGCCGTTCGTGATCAATCGCAAGGGGCTGTCGCGCAGCTTCCAGATCACCAATATCTTCCATCGGCTGACCGTATTCGAGAACCTGCGCTGCGCGGTGCTGTGGGCGCTCGGCTACAAGTACTCGTTCTGGCACCGGCTGTCCGAGCTGCGCGATGCGCGCGAACGGGCCGAGGAGGTGCTGGAGCTGATCGGCCTGCAGCATCGCCGCCATACGCAGTCGGGCCTGCTGACCTACGCCGAGCAGCGCGCGCTGGAGATCGGCATCACGATCGCGGGCGGCGCCGACGTGATCCTGCTGGACGAGCCGACCGCGGGCATGAGCCGCTCGGAATCCGACCATGCGGTCGAGCTGATCCGCAAGGTCACCGTGGGCAAGACGCTGGTGATGGTCGAGCACGACATGAGCGTGGTGTTCGGGCTGGCCGACCGCATCTCGGTGCTGGTCTACGGCGAGGTGATCGCCACCGGCACGCCGGAGGCCATCCGCAACGATCGCCGCGTCAAGGAAGCCTATCTGGGCACGACGCTGGACGAGGGCGAAGGCGAGGGCGCGGTGGGCGCAAGCGAGGGGGCGCACTGATGGGCAAGCGCATGCTGGAGGTGCAAGGGCTGCACGCCTACTACGGCAAGAGCCATATCCTGCATGGCGTCGATCTGCATATCGACGAGGGCGAGATCGTCGCGCTGCTGGGACGCAACGGGGTGGGGCGCTCGACGATGGCCAAGGCCATCCTCGGCATGGTCAAGGCCGAGGGCTCGGTACGCTTTCGCGGCGACGAGATCCTGGGGCGGCGTACCTTCGAGATCGCGCACCTCGGCGTCGGTTACGTGCCCGAGAATCGCGACATCTTTCCGACGCTGACGGTGCGCCAGAACCTGCTGCTGGGCGAGAAGCCGAACCCGCGCCAGAGCCGGCCGCGCTGGAGCACCGACGACATGTTCGCGCTGTTCCCGCGCCTGAAGGAGCGCGAGAACACGCCGGCCGGCGTCCTGTCGGGCGGCGAGCAGCAGATGCTGACGCTGTGCCGCACGCTGATGGGCGACCCCGACCTGGTGCTGATCGACGAGCCGACCGAGGGGCTCGCGCCGATGATCGTCGCCCAGGTTGCCGACTACCTGAAGGTGCTGAAGGAGCGCGGCGTGTCGGTGCTGCTGATCGAGCAGAAGCTGGCGATCGCGCTGGACATCTCGCAGCGCGTCTACGTGATGGGCCACGGGCACATCGTTTTCGAAGGGACGCCGGCCGAGCTGAAGGGCAATGCGCAGGTGCGCAAGGAGTGGTTGGAGGTTTGAGGGCCGGAACAGGCTGTTGAAGAGGCCGCTAAAGAGACTGCCAAAGAGGCTGTTAAGCAGGGTGTTATCGACCGCTTCCGTTTCGACCATGCATGCCATGAAGGCGTGCCATGCAGCCCCCGCATGGCGCGCTTTTTTGTGTCTGCGGCGGCGAATTTCTCCTCCAAAATAGAAATTGAACGACCGTTCTATTTTGTGTATGCTTGTTTCGCTCGCCTCCCCGGACGGCCGGCTCGCGCCTACTATTCCCGAGGCGCACCGCGATGCCGATGGCGCAGCCGAAGTAAAACAATATTCGAGAATTCGAATCCCGAGACAACCAAGACACCAAAGGAACCAGCATGACAGCGCAGTATCAGGTTCAGGACGGCATCGCCGTCATCACGCTCGACAATCCCCCTGTCAACGGCCTGGGTCACAGCACCCGGCTTGGCATCGTCGAAGGCATGACCCGTGCGCTGGACGATGCCGCGGTCAAGGCGGTCGTCATCACCGGCGCCGGCAAGGCGTTCTCGGGCGGCGCCGATATCCGCGAGTTCAATACGCCGAAGGCGACGCAGGAGCCGACGCTGCATTCGGTGATCAAGGTGATCGAGAATTCGACCAAGCCGGTCGTCGCCGCGGTGCATTCGGTGGCGATGGGTGGCGGCCTGGAACTGGCGCTGGGTTGCAACTACCGCGTCGCTTCGAAGGGCGCGCAGATCGCGCTGCCCGAAGTCAAGTTGGGCATCCTGCCGGGTGCCGGCGGCACGCAGCGCCTGCCGCGCGTGATCGGCCTGGAGGCCGCGCTGAACATGATCGTGACCGGCAATCCGGTGCTGTCGGAGAAGTTCGCCGGCACCAAGCTGTTCGACGAGATCGTCGATGGCGACGTGCTGCCCGCGGCGATCGCCTTCGCCCGCAATGCGGCGTCCGCGTCGGGCCCGCACCCCAAGGTGCGCGACCTGAAGGTGCGCCATGAAAACGCAGAGGGCTTCCTCGCCTTCGCCAAGAATACCGTCGCCACCGTGGCGAAGAACTTCCCCGCGCCGGGCAAGTGCGTCGAGGCGGTGGCCGCTTCGCTGAAGCCCTTCGACGAGGGCCTGCGCCTGGAGCGCGAAGGCTTCATGTTCCTGGTCAATACGCCGGAATCGCGCGCGCTGCGCCACGCCTTCTTCGGCGAGCGCGCCGCCAGCAAGATCCCCGACGTGCCGTCGGACACGCCGACCCGCAAGATCGAGAAGGTTGCCGTGATCGGCGCCGGCACCATGGGCGGCGGCATCTCGATGAACTTCCTGAACGCGGGCATCCCCGTCACCGTTCTGGAGACCAAGCAGGAAGCGCTGGACCGCGGCGTGGCGACGATCCGCCGCAACTACGAGAACAGCGCGAAGAAGGGCAAGCTGACGCAGGAGAAGGTCGAGCAGCGCATGGGCCTGCTGTCGACCACGCTGTCCTATGACGACATCAAGGACGCCGACCTGATCATCGAGGCGGTGTTCGAGGAAATGGGCGTCAAGGAAACCGTCTTCAAGAAGCTGGACGAGGTTGCCAAGCCCGGCGCGATCCTGGCCTCGAACACCTCGACGCTCGACGTCAACAAGATCGCCTCGTTCACCAGGCGTCCGCAGGACGTGGTCGGCATGCACTTCTTCAGCCCGGCCAACGTGATGAAGCTGCTGGAAGTGGTGCGCGGCGACAAGACCGGCAAGGACGTGCTGGCCACGGTCATGCAGGTCGCCAAGAAGATCAAGAAGACCGCGGTGGTGTCGGGCGTCTGCGACGGCTTCATCGGCAACCGGATGATCGAGCAGTACAGCCGCCAGGCCGGCTATCTGCTGGACGAGGGCGCGCTGCCCGAGCAGGTCGACAAGGCGATCGAGAAGTTCGGCTTCGCGATGGGCCCGTTCCGCATGGGCGACCTGGCCGGCAACGACATCGGCTGGGCGATCCGCAAGCGCCGCGCGGTCGAGAAGCCGGACATCCAGTATTCGAAGACCGCCGATCTGCTGTGCGAGATGGGACGCTTCGGCCAGAAGACCGGCGCGGGCTGGTACGACTACAAGCCGGGCGACCGCAAGCCGTATCCGAACCAGCAGGTCAACGAGATGATCGTCCAGCATTCCAAGGATCTGGGCATCACGCGCCGCAAGATCTCGGACGAGGAGATCGTCGAGCGTCTGGTGTACGCGCTGGTCAATGAAGGCGCGAAGATTCTCGAGGAAGGCATTGCCTCGAAGGCCTCGGACATCGACATGGTCTACCTGACCGGCTACGGCTTCCCGCTGCATCGCGGCGGCCCGATGCTGTATGCGGACCAGGTCGGCCTGTACAACGTGCTGCTGTCGATGCAGCGCTATGCCAAGGGCTACCACGGCGAAGCGTGGGAGCCGGCGCCGCTGCTCAAGAAGCTGGCCGCCGAGGGCAAGGGCTTCAACGGCTGAGCGGCGAACGGCACGGCACCGACGCAATGGACGCGACCATGCAACGACGCTTCGGCAACAGCGATTGCCTGCTGGTGATCGATGTGCAGAACGACTTCATGCCCGGTGGCGCGCTCGCCGTGCCCGAAGGCGACCAGGTCGTGCCGGTGATCAACCGGCTGGCCGAGGCGTTCACGCATGTGGTGCTGACGCAGGACTGGCACCCGGCCGACCACGTGTCGTTCGCGGCCAACCATGCCGGCGCGGCGCCGTTCCAGACCACCACGCTGCCGTATGGCGAGCAGGTGCTCTGGCCCGCGCACTGCGTGCAGGGGCAACCGGGGGCCGAGCTGCATCCGCAACTGGCGGTGCCGCACGCGCGGCTGGTGATCCGCAAGGGTCATCATCGCGAGGTCGACAGCTATTCCGCCTTTGTCGAGGCGGATCGCACGACCCCGACCGGGCTGGCCGGCTATCTGCGCGAGCATGGCGTGCGCCGCGTGATTTGCGTCGGCCTGGCGACCGACTACTGCGTGGCCTGGAGCGCGCTGGACGCGCGCGCGGCGGGCTTCGATGCGGTGGTGGTCGAGGACGCCTGCCGCGCGATCGACCTGAACGGATCGCTGGACGCCGCTTGGGCGAGCCTCGCCGAGGCGGGCGTCGGCAGGGTGCGTGCCGCCGAGCTGCTGAGCTGAGATGGCCCGTGCGACAGCGCATGGGCACCGAGACATCGAGACATCGATACACCAGACACCGAGAATACTGAGGAGCAACAAATGAACGAGGCAGTGATCGTATCGACCGCACGGACCGGTCTGGCCAAGAGCTGGAAGGGCGGCTTCAACATGACGCACGGCGCCACCCTCGGCGGCCATGTGGTCCAGCACGCGATCGCGCGGGCCAACATCGAGCCGGGCGAGGTCGAGGACGTGCTGATGGGCTGCGCCAACCCCGAAGGCGCGACCGGTGCCAACATCGCACGCCAGATCGCGCTGCGCGCCGGCTGCCCGGTGACGGTGCCGGGCGCCACGGTGAACCGCTTCTGCTCGTCGGGCCTGCAGACCATCGCGATGGCCGCGCAGCGCGTGATCGCGGACGAGGGCGACATCTTCGTCGCCGGCGGGGTGGAGAGCATCTCCTGCGTGCAGCAGGAAATGAACCGCCACATGATCCAGGAAGGCTGGCTGGTCAAGAACAAGCCCGAGATCTACTGGAGCATGCTGCAGACCGCGGAGAACGTCGCCAAGCGCTACAACATCCCGCGCGAGCGCCAGGACGAATACGGCGTGCAAAGCCAGATGCGCGCGGCGGCAGCCCAGGAGGCCGGCAAGTTCAACGACGAGATCGTGCCGCTGACGGTGCTGGCCGGCGTGGCGGACAAGGCCACCGGGCAGCTGGTGACGCGCGAGGTCACGGTCTCGGCCGACGAGGGCATCCGTCCGGATACCACCTACGAAGGCGTGTCGAAGATCCGCACGGCGATGCCGGGCGGCGTGATCGCGGCCGGCAATGCGTCGCAGTTCTCGGACGGCGCCTCGGCGGCGGTGGTGATGAGCGCCAAGCTGGCGGAGCAGCGCGGCCTGAAGCCGCTGGGCGCCTTCCGCGGCTTCGCGGTGGCCGGCTGCGAGCCCGATGAAATGGGCATCGGCCCGGTGTTCGCCGTGCCCAAGCTGCTGAAGAAGGCCGGCCTGAAGGTCGAGGACATCGGCCTGTGGGAGCTGAACGAGGCGTTCGCCGTGCAGGTGCTGTACTGCGCCGACACGCTGGGCATTCCGATGGACCGCCTGAACGTCAACGGCGGGGCGATCGCGGTGGGCCACCCGTACGGCGTGTCGGGCGCTCGCCTGGTCGGCCATGCGCTGATCGAAGGCAAGCGCCGCGGCGTCAAGTACGTGGTCGTCACCATGTGCATCGGGGGCGGCCAGGGCGCGGCAGGCCTGTTCGAGGTGCTGTAAGCGCAGGCCGCGGTGTCTTCCGCTTCGTCCACCACACCGTCCACCGCACCGGCCGCCGGCTCCGCCGAGGCATCGTCCGAGCGTGGCCAGCCGCGTGACCTGGGCCAGCCGGGCGACCTGCTGGCCCACGGCCGCGCGATCCTCGCCGAGCAGCCGTTCTCGGTGCTGCTCGGCGCGGAGCTGACCCTGCTGACGCCGCAGCGTGCCGAGCTGCAATTGCCGCTGCGGCAACCGTTGAAGCAGCAGCATGGCTTCGCCCACGGCGGCGTGGTCAGCTATCTGGCCGACAATGCGCTGACCTATGCCGGCGGCGCCGCGATGGCGGCGCCGGTGGTGACCTCGGAATACAAGATCAACTACGTTCGCCCCGCGTTGGGCGAGCGCCTGATCGCGCGCGCCGAGTGCATCAGCCGCGGGCGGCAGCAGGCCGTGGTCCGTTGCGATGTCTTCGCCGTCCGGGACGGCGAGGAAAAGCTGTGCGCGGTCGCGCAGGGCACCATTGCACGGATGGGCGAGGCGGGCTGAGCGGTTTTTTTGTTGGGATGGGGCGGCTTGCCCTCTCCCCGGCCCTCTCCCGCAGGCGGGAGAGGGAGAACACCGGCGGGCTTTGACATGCCATCGGTCTGCTCCCCTCTCCCGCTCGCGGGAGAGGGGCCGGGGGAGAGGGCAACCCACGCCCGCATCCCCAATCCATTCCCATCCCAAGGAGCGGCAATCGCCATGTCGTTGATCCTTTCCCGCCGCGACCTCGATTTTCTGCTCTACGAGTGGCTCGATGTCGAAACGCTGACGCGCATCCCGCGCTATGCCGACCACTCGCGCGAGACCTTCGATGCCGCGCTCGATACCTGCGAGAAGATCGCCACCGATCTGTTCGCGCCGCACAACAAGAAGAACGACCAGCAGGAACCGCATTTCGACGGCGAGACCGTCACCATCATTCCCGAGGTCAAGACCGCGCTGAAGGCGTTTTGCGAGGCCGGCCTGATGGCGGCCGGGCAGGACTACGAACTGGGCGGCATGCAGCTGCCGGTGGTGGTCGAGAAGGCCGGCTTCGCGTATTTCAAGGGCGCCAACGTCGGCACCAGCTCCTATCCGTTCCTGACCATCGGCAACGCCAATCTGCTGCTGACGCACGGCACGCCGGCGCAGATCGAGACATTCGTCAAGCCGGAACTGGAAGGGCGCTTCTTCGGCACCATGTGCCTGTCCGAGCCGCAGGCCGGCTCGTCGCTGTCGGACATCACCACGCGCGCCGAGTACGAGGGCGAATCGCCGCTGGGCGCGCAATACCGGCTGCGCGGCAACAAGATGTGGATCTCGGCCGGCGAGCACGAGGTGTCCGACAACATCGTCCATCTGGTGCTGGCCAAGATCCCCGGCCCGGACGGCAAGCTGATTCCCGGCGTCAAGGGCATCTCGCTGTTCATCGTGCCCAAGTTCCTGGTCAATGCCGACGGCTCGCTCGGCGAGCGCAACGATGTGGTGCTGGCCGGCCTGAACCACAAGATGGGCTATCGCGGCACCACCAACTGCCTGCTGAACTTCGGCGAGGGCACGCGCTACCGTCCCGGCGGCAAGGCGGGCGCGATCGGCTATCTGGTCGGCGAGCCGCACCACGGCCTGGCCTGCATGTTCCACATGATGAACGAGGCCCGCATCGGCGTCGGCCTCGGGGCGGTGATGCTCGGCTATACCGGCTATCTGCACGCGCTGGACTACGCGCGCAACCGGCCGCAGGGCCGGCCGGTGGGCCCCGGCGGCAAGGACCCGTCGAGCCCGCAGGTCAGGCTGGTCGAGCATGCCGACGTGCGCCGCATGCTGCTGGCGCAGAAGAGCTACGTCGAGGGCGGGCTCGCGCTGAACCTGTACTGCGCGCGGCTGGTCGACGAGGAGCGCGCCGCCGCCACGGCCGGCGATACCGCGGAACATCAGCGCCTCGCCTTGCTGCTCGACATCCTGACCCCGATCGCCAAGAGCTGGCCGTCGCAATGGTGCCTGGAGGCCAACAGCCTGGCGATCCAGGTGCACGGCGGCTACGGCTATACGCGCGAGTACAACGTCGAGCAGTTCTATCGCGACAACCGGCTGAACCCGATCCACGAAGGCACGCACGGCATCCAGGGACTGGACCTGCTCGGGCGCAAGGTCGTGATGAAGGACGGCGCCGCGTTCAAGGCGCTGGGGCAGGTGGTGCAGGGGACGATCGAGCGCGCGATGGCTAGCGGCGACGCGGCGCTGGGCACGCATGCCCGCGCGCTGGCCGCGCGCGTCGCGCGGCTGGCCGACGTCACGGCCCAACTGTGGGCGGCCGGCGATCCGGCGGTCACGCTGGCCAATGCCTCGGTCTACCTCGAAGCGTTCGGCCACGTGGTGGTCGCCTGGATCTGGCTGGAGCAGGCGATGCTGGCGCACACCGCGCTGGCGGCGCGGCCGTCGGGCCATGCGGACGCGGACTTCTATCGCGGCAAGCTGGCGGCGGCGGACTATTTCTTCCGCTGGGAATTGCCGAAGGTCGGACCGCAGCTGGATCTGCTGGCGTCGCTGGACCGCACCACGCTGGACATGCAGGACGCCTGGTTCTAGCCGGCGCACCCGGCCCCGCAGCACCGAATAACGAGGAGACACCATGAAGACCATCGCTGAATTGTTCGACTTGAAAGGGCGCACCGCGCTGATCACCGGCGGCTCGCGCGGGCTCGGCCTGCAGATCGCCGAGGCGCTGGGCGAGCAGGGCGCGCGGCTGGTGCTGTCCGCGCGCAAGGCCGATGAGTTGAAGGCGGCGCAGGAACACCTGAAGGCGCGCGGCATCGAGGCCGACTGGATCGCCGCCGATGGCTCGCGCGACGACGAGATCGCGCGGCTGGCCGACGAGACGCTGGCGCGCCTGGGCCACGTCGACATCCTGGTCAACAATGCCGGCGCAACCTGGGGCGCGCCCGCCGAGGACCATCCGGTCGAGGCCTGGGACAAGGTGATGAACCTGAACGTGCGCGGCCTGTTCCTGCTGACGCAGCGCATTGGCAAGCAATCGATGATTCCGCGCCGCTATGGCCGCATCATCAACGTCGCGTCGATCGCGGGGCTCGCCGGCAATCCGCCGGGCACGATGGAGACGATCGCCTACAACACGTCCAAGGGCGCGGTGGTCAATTTCACGCGCACGCTGGCGGCCGAATGGGGCGAGCACAACATCACCGTCAACGCGCTGGCGCCGGGCTTCTTCCCGTCGAAGATGACGCAGGGCTCGCTGGCGCGGCTTGGCGTCGACAAGATGTGCGAGGGTGTGCCGCTGCATCGCCTCGGCGACGACGAGGACCTGAAGGGCGCGGCGCTGCTGTTCGCGACGGAGGCGGGCAAGCACATTACCGGGCAGATCCTGGCGGTGGATGGGGGCGTCAGCGCGGTTTGAGATTGTGTGCGCTGAGACCACCCCTCTCCCCAGCCCTCTCCCCATGAGGGGAGAGGGAGAACACCATCGGCGATTCGATGGTTCTTTTCCCTCTCCCGCTTGCGGCAGAGGGATCGAGGGAGAGGGCAAAGTAGCGCATCCCGACCGACACCCAGGCCATCGCCACCACCCTAAGGACCATCACACCATGACCGAGCCGCGCAAAGGCTTCCCGATCCCGATCCCCTTCGTCGATAACCTCGGCCTGCGCTGCACGCACATGGGCGGCGGCGTCAGCGAACTCGAGCTCGACATCGAGCAACGCCATCACAACGGTTGGGAAATGGCGCATGGCGGCGTGCTGATGACGCTGCTCGACGTCGCGATGGCGGTGGCCTGCCGGTCGGCCGATACCGAGGACGGCCGCGGCGTGGTGACGATCGAGATGAAGACCAGCTTCATGGCGCCAGGGCGTGGCACGCTGATTGCGCGCGGCGACTGCGTGCATCGCACCACGTCGATGGCGTTCTGCGAGGCGGAAATCGTCGACGCCGACGGCAAGCTGGTGGCGCGCAGCTCCGGCACGTTCAAGTACGTGCGCCGCTCGCCGCCGCAGCGCGCCGACACCGCGGCGGATACCGGCGCCGACGGCTGACGCTGCCCGCGCCGGGTACCGCGGCACCAAGCAATCCGCACCAACCGAATCCAAAGAGAAAAACAAATGGAGACACCATGCAGGCCTTTCGACGCGGGCGCACGCGCCTTCGCCGCAGCTTCCCCCGTATTGTTCCCGGTTTCGCTCCCACCGCGTTGTCCGTCGCGGCCGCGCTGCTGACCGCCATGACGAATCCCACGCAAGCACAGACCCCGCCGGCACGCACCTACGCCGATGCCGCCGCGACCGATCCCATCACGCTGGGATGGATGCAGGGCTTTCCGCCGGCGCCGGACAAGGTCATCAGCTTCAGCGGCAAGAGCAACGGTTTCCCACGGCACCGCTGGACCTTCTCGCATGTGCGCGAGCTGGTGCCGACCGTTTCGGTCTGGCGCGGCCCGGGCCCGGTCTCGGCACTGCCACGCGCCGAGCGCGATATCGGCGGCGTTCCGTTCGTCGATGCCGATGGCACGCGCCGCACCTTCGCCGACATGCTGGCGCTGACCTATACCGACGGCATCCTGGTGATGCACAAGGGCAAGGTCGTCTACGAGAAATACTTCGGCGCGCTGCAGCCACAGCTGCCGCACGCCGCGTTCTCGATCACCAAGAGCTTCGTCGGCACGCTGGCGGCGATGCTCGCCGTCGAGGGCAAGCTGGACCCGAGCGCGCCGGTCACGCGCTACGTGCCGGAGCTCGCCGACACCGCCTATGGTGACGCCACCGTGCGCCAGGTGATGGACATGACGATCGGCGTCAGATTCTCAGAGGACTACGCCGATCCGAAGGCCGAGGTCAACGACTATGCGCGCGCCGGCGGCATGATCCCGCGCGCGCCCGACTATGCGGGCCCGCGTACCTTCTACGAGTTCCTGACCACGCTGCGCAAGGAGGGCGAGCACGACCGCGCCTTCGCCTACAAGACCGTCAATGCCGAGGTGCTGGCGTGGATCGTCCAGCGCGCATCGGGCGTGCCGCTGCCGAAGCTGATGTCCGACAAGCTGTGGCAGCCGCTCGGCGCCGAGGAGGACGCCTACTTCACCGTCGACAGCATCGGCACGCCGGGCGGCGGCGGGGCGATCAGCACCACGCTGCGCGACCTGGCCCGCTTCGGCGAGGCGATGCGCAACGACGGGCGCTTCAACGGCCGCCAGGTGATCCCCGGCGCGGTGGTGGCCGAGATCCGCGGCGGCGGCGACCGCGCGAAGTTCGCCAAATCGGTCTATGCTCATCTGCCTGGCTGGAGCTATCGCGACATGTGGTGGGTCTCGCACGACGATCACGGCGTGTTCGAGGCGCGCGGCATCTTCGGCCAGCGCATCCATGTCGACCCGAAGGCCGAGATGACCATCGTGCGCTATGCCTCGCACCCGATCGCCGGCAATGCCGCGAATGACCCGATCACGCTGCGCGCCTATCGTGCGCTGGCGCTCGCGCTGATGCAGCGCTGAGCGGCTGGGTCGACACCAAACCCGACGCCAACATCGAAGTCCAACGTCCCACGACTCCCTGACAAAGGAACCGC
Organism: Cupriavidus sp. JZ107; assembly: GCF_053903255.1. Taxonomy (NCBI): domain Bacteria; kingdom Pseudomonadati; phylum Pseudomonadota; class Betaproteobacteria; order Burkholderiales; family Burkholderiaceae; genus Cupriavidus; species Cupriavidus sp. JZ107. Next base: position 1,657,430 of record NZ_CP096481.1, read on the forward strand.
CCATGTCCGATACCTACAAGCGCATCGTCCTCGCCTCCCGTCCCAGCGGCGCCGTCTCGCCGGACAACTTCCGGCTCGAGCAGGTGCCGGTGCCCGAGCTGGCCGACGGCCAGGTGCTGGTCCGCAACCACTATCTGTCGCTCGATCCGTACATGCGCGGCCGCATGAACGAAGGCAAGTCCTACGCGACACCACAGCCGCTGGACGAGGTGATGATCGGCGGCACCGTCGGCGAGGTGGTGGCCTCGCGCAATCCGAAGTACGCGGTCGGCGACAAGGTGCTGGGCATGTTCGGCTGGCAGGAGATGGGCGTCAGCGACGGCAGCGGCATGCAGAAGGTCGACACCAGCAAGATCCCGCTGTCGGCCTATCTGGGCGCGGTCGGCATGCCCGGCGTCACCGCCTGGTACGGCCTGAACCGCATCATCGCGCCGAAGGCGGGCGAGACCGTGGTGGTCAGCGCGGCCTCGGGCGCGGTGGGCAGCGTGGTCGGGCAGCTGGCCAAGATGGCCGGGTGCCGCGCGGTCGGCATCGCCGGCGGCAAGGAGAAGTGCGACTACGTGGTCAACGAGCTGGGCTTCGATGCCTGCGTCGACTACAAGGCCGCGTCCGACCCGAAGGCGCTGTACGCGATGCTGAAGGAAGCCACGCCGCAGGGCGTCGACGGCTACTTCGAGAACGTCGGCGGCGAGATCCTCGATGCCGTGCTGTCGCGGATGAACGCGTTCGGCCGCATCGCGGTGTGCGGCATGATCGCCGGCTATGACGGCGAGCCGCTGCCGATGAAGAACCCGCAGCTGATCCTGGTGTCGCGGCTGAAGATCGAGGGCTTCATCGTTTCCGAGCACATGGACGTATGGCCGCAGGCGCTGTCCGAGCTCGGCGGCGCGGTGGCGCAGGGCAAGCTGAAGTTCCGCGAGAGCGTGGCGCAGGGGCTGGAGAGCGCGCCCGAGGCCTTCATGGGCCTGCTCAAGGGCAAGAACTTCGGCAAGCAGCTGGTCAAGCTGATCTGATCGGCCGGCTCCTTCTCCGCTCTTTCCCCGCCCTTTAATGCAGGAGACCGCGATGAACGCTCCCATCCAGGCACCGCAGCGTGCCGGCCGCGCCGACGAGATCGGCGCCGATCTGCCCGAGGAAATCAAGGCCAAGTACCGCGTGTTGCCGCGTCCGCCGCGCTTCGAGACCCACGCCGAGGAGCGCCTGCACCGCAAGCAGCGGCTCGCGGCGGCCTTCCGGCTGTTCTCGAAGTTCGGTTTCGACGAGGGCGTGGCCGGTCATATCACCGCGCGCGACCCCGAGTTTACGGACACCTTCTGGGTCAACCCGTTCGGCGTCCACTTCAGCCAGGTCAAGGTGTCGAACCTGATCCGCTGCGACCACCACGGCAACGTGGTCGAGGGCGATCACCCGGTCAACGCCGCCGCCTTCGCGATCCATTCGCGTGTGCACCAGACCCGCGAGGACGCAGTCGCAGCCGCGCATTCGCACAGCACCTACGGGCGCGCCTGGTCGACGCTGGGCCGGCCGCTCGATCCGCTGACGCAGGACGTCTGCGCGTTCTACCAGGACCACGCGGTCTACGATGACTTCGGCGGTGTGGTGGTCGAGCTCGACGAGGGCCAGCGCATCGCCAATGCGCTGGGGCCCAACAAGGCCGTGATCCTGCAGAACCACGGTCTGCTGACCGTGGGCCGCACGGTCGACGAAGCGGCCTGGTGGTTCATCACGATGGAGCGCTCGTGCCAGGTGCAGCTGCTGGCCGAGGCGGCCGCGGCGCGCACCGGCGGCGCGCCGAAGACGATCTCGGACGCGGCGGCGCGCCAGGCGTACTCGATCGTCGGCACCGCCCAGGCCGGCTGGTTCCAGTTCCAGCCGCTGTACGCGCGCATCGTCAAGGAACAGCCCGACCTGCTCGACTGACGCGCGAAGGGGACCACCAGGAGACCACGATGAAACAGTTCCAGGAAAGGGTGGCCGTGATCACCGGCGGCGCGTCGGGATTCGGCAAGGAATTCGCGCGCCTTGGCGCGGCGCTCGGCATGCGGCTGGTGCTGGCCGACGTCCAGCAGGATGCGCTCGATGCGACCGTGGCCGAACTGCGCGGGCAGGGCGCCCGCGTGATCGGGCTGCGCGTCGACGTCTCGCAGGCCGAGCAGGTGCAGGCGCTGGCCGATGCCGCGATCGAGGCGTTCGGCGAGGTCAACCTGCTGTTCAACAATGCCGGCGTCGGCGCCGGCGGGCTGGTCTGGGAGAACTCGCAGAAGGACTGGGACTGGGTGCTCGGCGTCAACCTGCACGGCGTGATCCACGGCGTGCGCATCTTCACGCCGCTGATGCTCGAGGCGGCCGCGCGCGATGCCTCGTACGAAGGCCATATCGTCAATACCGCATCGATGGCGGGGCTGCTGAACCCGCCGGCGATGGGCATCTACAACGTGTCCAAGCACGCGGTGGTGTCGCTGTCCGAGTCGCTGTACCAGGACCTGGCGCTGGTGACCGAACAGGTGCATTGCTCGCTGCTGTGCCCGTATTTCGTGCCGACCGGCATTCACCAGTCGCACCGCAATCGCCCGGCGGACCTGAGCAACGAGGCGCCGCCGACGCGCTCGCAGCTGGTTGCCCAAGCGCTGTCGGACAAGGCCGTCACGTCGGGCAAGGTAAGCGCGGAGGACGTGGCGCGGATGACCTTCGACGCGATCCGCGAGCAGCGCTTCTACATCTATTCGCATCCGCACGCGCTGGCGCCGGTGCAGCAGCGTTTCGAGGACATCGTCGGGCAGCGCAATCCCGGCGACCCGTTCGCCGGCAAGCCGCAGGTGCGCGACGAGCTGGTGGCGGCGCTGCGCGGCTGAGGCAGGCGCTTCGCGCCGCAGGCATGGAGCGTGCATGCCGTTCCATTGACGACCACGCTCGTCGCCCGCGAAGGCGGGGCCCAGTGACTTTCTCCGCGTCGCCGGGAGCCACTGGGTCCCCGCCTTCGCGGGGACGACGGCATTTGCACCACACAGAGAGGAGACCATGAGCACATCGGCAGTGATCCATCATCTGCAGTACGCCTCGCTGCCGAATGGCACGCGGCTGCACTATGCCAGCGCGGGGCAGCGCGGCAAGCCGTTGATGCTCTTTGTCCATGGCTTCCCCGAGTTCTGGTACGCGTGGGAGGCCCAGCTCGCCGAATTCGGCCAGACCCATTTCGCGGTTGCGCCGGATTTGCGCGGCTTCAATCTGTCGAGCAAGCCGGCCGCGGTCGAGGCCTACAAGCCGCGCCATCTGGTCGAGGATCTGGTCCAGTTCATCGCGGCGCTGGGCTATGACCGCTGCGTGGTGGTGGCGCACGACTGGGGCGGGGCGGTGTGCTGGAACCTGGCGATCCAGTATCCGTCGCTGGTGCAGCAGCTGGTCATCGTCAACGCGCCGCACCCGTATCTGTTCGCCCGGGCGCTGGCCGAGGATCCGCGGCAGCAGGCGGCATCGGCCTATATGAACTGGCTGCGCAAGCCGGGCTGCGAGGAGGTGCTGGCGGCCGACAACCATGCGAAGCTGGCCGCCTTGCTGTCGGGCGGCGACGCGCCGCCCGACTGGTTCAGCGGCGACACGCGCGACAAGTATCTGGCCGCGTGGTCGCAGCCGGGCGAGGGCGGTTCGCATCCGCTGACCGGCAGCGTCAACTACTATCGCGCCTCGCCGCTGCATCCGCCGGCGCCGGGCGAGCCGCCGCCCGATCTGTCGCGCCTCGATCCGGAGGCCTTCGTCGTGCGCGTGCCGACGCTGGTGATCTGGGGCGAGAACGATCGCGCGCTGCCGAAGTCGCTGGTCGACGGGCTCGACCGCTTCGTGCCACAGCTGCGGCTCGAACGGATTCCCGAAGGCACCCACTGGGTCGTGCACGAGCAGCCGGAGCGGATCAATCTATTGATTCGGAGCGCGTTGGGGTAGCGGGATGGGGTAGGGTGGCGAGCGCCGCTGCCCTCTCCCCCGACCCCTCTCCCGCAAGCGGGAGAGGGGAGTTCGGTTTGCGGGCACAAGTGGTGTCGCGGGCGTTCTTGCATTGCCGGGTGTTGGCTCCCCTCTCCCGCGAGCGGGAGAGGGGTTGGGGGAGAGGGCAAGCAGCGCCCGCCATCCCGCCACCGTCAAAGCCCGCCAAACGCCCCCAGCCGCTCCCGATACAGCCGGTAGTTCTCGTCGTCGAAGCAGACGAAGGTCACCTGTTCGATCGTGTCGGCGTCGGCCAGCGCCTCGCGCACCGCGGCGATCGCGATATCGGCGGCACGTTCGCGCGGAAAGCCGTAGACCCCGGTGCTGATATTGGGGAACGCCAGCGTGCGCAGCCGATGCTCGGCCGCGCGCTTGATGCTGCTGCGATAGGCGCTGGCCAGCAACGCGTCCTCGTTGTCGTTGCCCCCGCGCCAGACCGGGCCGACCGCGTGGATCACATAGGGCGCCGGCAGCAGGCCGCCGGTCGTGATCACCGCCTCGCCGGTCGGGCAGCCGCCCTCGCGATCGCGGATCTCGCGGCAGGCCGCCATGATCGCCGGACCGCCGGCGCCGTGGATCGCGCCATCGACGCCGCCTCCGCCCAGCAGCCCGCTGTTGGCCGCGTTGACGATGGCATCGACCTCCATCCGCGTGATATCGCCGTGCACCACCTGCAAGTGTTCGCCAGCCATGCCTGCCTCCTTGCGCCCGATGCGGGTGGCATCGGATCGAGCCTTACACGATTGCGCCCTACACCGACTGCGTCTTACATCCACTGCGGCTTACATCAACCGCGGCTTGCAGCGATTGAGCCCTACATCGATTCCGCCAGCATACGCCGGTAGTCGTCGGCGCTGGCCTCCTTCGGATTGGTCTTGTGGCAATGGTCGGCCAGCGCGCCGGCCACGACCTTGTCGAACATCGCCTCGGTGACGCCCATCGCGGCCAGCCCGGTCGGCAGGCCCAGCCGTGCGGTCATGTCGTACACCGCCTGCGCGACATCGGCGTCGGCAGGCAGATGCATGGCGCGGCGCAGGCGGCCATAGCGGTCCTCGCGCACGATGCTCGGCGCATCGGCATTGAAGCGCAGCACCGCGGGCATCACCACCGCGTTCAGCGTGCCGTGATGCAGGCCGGTGCGGCCGTCGATCTTCAAGCCGCCGAGCGGGTGCGACAGCGAATGCACGCAGCCGAGCCCCTTCTGGAACGCCATCGCGCCCTGCATCGACGCGCTCATCATGTTCAGCCGCGCCTCGCGGTCGCTGCCGTCGCGCGTCGCGCGTTCGATATGGGCCCACGCGCGCTCCAGGCCGTCCAGCGCGATGCCGTCGGCGGGCGGATTGAAGGCCGGGGCCAGGAAGGTTTCGATGCAATGCGCGATCGCGTCCATGCCGGTGGCCGCGGTCAACCCCGGCGGCAGGCCCAGCGTCAGCTCGGGATCGCAGATCGCCGCCTTGGGCAGCAGATGCCAGGAATGGAAGCCAAGCTTGCGCCCGTCGTCGAGGATGATGATCGCGCCGCGCGCGACCTCGCTGCCGGTGCCCGAGGTGGTCGGCACCGCGATCAGCGGCGCGGCGCGCTCGGTGATCTTGCCGCTGCCGCCCTCGATGGTCGCGTAGGTCGTCAGTTCGCCCTCGTGCGTGGCCAGGATGGCGATGCCCTTGGCCAGATCGATCGAAGAACCGCCGCCGACCGCGATCAGGCCGTCGCAGCCCTCGCTGCGGTATTGCGCGGCGGCCTGGCGCACCATTGCCTCGGTCGGGTTGGACGGGGTGTCGTCGAACACGGCCACCGGCAGCCCGGTGAGCGCGTCGATGGCGCGCTGCGCGATGCCGGCGGCGACCACGCCCTTGTCGGTGACCAGCAGCGGCCGCCGGATGCCGATGCGCTCGCATTCGGACTTCAGCAGCTTGACCGCGCCGAAATCGAGATGGATATGGGTCAGGTAATAGATAAAGGCCATCGTGCTTGTCTCCGTGATTGTTATGTCGGTGCGGGCGATGGGCGGTCGTATCGTGCTGCGCTGCCATGCCGGCGCCGCGGTGCAAATCCAGGCCCGGACGATTGTCGCAGCGTTTTCCGTCGGGTGGGGAGGGGGCAAACGCGGTGTCGCATTGCCACATTTTCCATGCCGGTATGCCCACAAAGCGTTGGCATCATACTAAAATCGAACGCTCGTTCACAATTCGAACTTCACCGGAATTCCAGCCGCGCAGTTCACCGTTACACCGGATCCACCGCATCGATCGCCTCGTCTTCATGTCAGCCGTCCCGTCCGCGTTCCCCGCGTCCTCGCCCCAGTCCAGCGTGCCCGGCATGCCGGCTCAGCCGCTCGATCCGCAGATTGCGCAGCTGCTGGATATGGTGGCGCGCGCCAAGCGGCCGCCGCTGCATCATCTGGACCCGGCCGACGCCAAGACCGCCTACGAGAAGAGCGCGCTGATCCTGGACGTGGCACCGGCGCCGGTGCACAGCGTCGAGGACATGACGGTACCCGCGCGCGACGGCCATCCGATTCCGGTACGGCTCTATGCGCCGCGCGAGGCGAACTGGGCCGAGCCGTTGCCGCTGCTGCTGTACTTCCACGGCGGCGGTTTCACGGTCGGCAGCATCGCCACGCACGAGCCGCTGTGCCGGCTGCTGTGCGCGCGCGCCGATGCGATGGTGCTGTCGGTCGACTACCGGCTCGGACCGCAATGGAAATTCCCCACGGCCGTCGACGATGCGTTCGACGTGCTGCACTGGGTCTTCGAGCAGGCGCCGCGGCTGGGCGTGGATGCGAATCGCATCGCGCTCGGCGGCGACAGCGCCGGCGGCACGCTGGCGGCGGCCTGTGCGGTCGAGGCGCGCGACCGCGGCCTCGCGCCGGTGCTGCAGATGCTGCTGTATCCGGGCACCAGCGCGCGCCAGGACACGCCGTCGCAGCGGGCGCTGGCCGACGGCTATCTGCTGACCGCGTCGATGATCCAGTGGTTCTTCGCGCAGTATCTGGACCGCGAGCAGAGCCGCGACGACTGGCGCTTTGCGCCGCTCGATGGCGGCGGCAGCGGTGCGGAGGTGGCCGGGTGCTGTCCCGCCTGGATCGCGGTGGCGGGCTACGATCCGTTGCACGACGAAGGCGTCGCGTATGCCGGCAAGCTGCGCGCCGCCGGCGTGCCGGCAGAAGTGGCGGACTACCCCGGCATGATCCATGATTTCTTCAAGCTGGGACGCTTCGTCCCGGCAGTGGCGCGCGCGCACGACGATGCCGTGCGCGCGTTGCGGACGGCCTTCGGCACCGCGCCGCCCAACTAGGGCCGCGCTCGATGCCAAGCCAAGGCGGTCGCAGAACCCCGGTTTTTTCAGGCAATCCACGAGTACCCGAGCAGTACCTTGTAGCAACAGGAGACGACTACAGATGCAACGCCGCCACTTCCTCGCCCGCGCGGGCGCCATCGCCGCCGCCGCGGTAACCGGCCTGGCCGCCACCCCCGCGGCCCACGCCCAGGCGGACAATTTCCCGCAGAAGCCGATCCGCCTCATCATCGGCTATACCGCGGGCGGTTCCACCGATATCCCGTTCCGCGTGCTCGCGGAGAACGCCTCGAAGATCCTGGGCCAACCGGTGATCGTCGAGAACAAGCCCGGTGCCGGCGGCGTGCTGCCGGCGCAGATGATGCAGGCCACGCCGCCCGACGGCTATACGCTGGCGCAGATCCCGCTGCCGGTGTTCCGCCTGCCGTACACGACCAAGATCAACTGGGACCCGGTCAAGGACCTGACCTATGTGATCAACCTGGCCGGCTATGCGTTCGGCCTGGTCGTGCCGGCCGATTCGCCGATCAAGACGATGCAGGAGTACATCGCCTACGCCAAGGCCAATCCCGGCAAGCTGACCTACGGCACGCCCGGCTCGATGACGACGCTGCATCTGACGATGGAAGAGCTGGCGATGAAGCAGAACGTCCAGTTCTCGCACATCCCGTTCAAGGGCAATTCCGAGTCGATGCAGGCGCTGCTGGGCGGCCACGTGATGTCGGTGGCCGACACGCCGGCCTGGGCGCCGTACGTCGAGCAGGGCCGCCTGCGCCTGCTGTCGGTGTGGGGCGACAAGCGTTCGCCGCGCTTCCCCAACGTGCCGACGCTCAAGGAGCTGGGCCTGGGCATCGTGCAGACCTCGCCGTTCGGCCTGGCCGCGCCCAAGGGCACCGACCCGAAGATCGTCAAGAAGCTGCATGACGCGTTCAAGCAGGCGATGGAGATGCCGAACTACCGCGAGTCGCTGGCCAAGTTCGACATGGAGCCGTTCTACATGAACAGCGAGCAGTACGCGAAGTTCGCGGCCGATACGGTCAAGAAGGAAAAGGCGATCATCGAGAAGCTGGGCCTGGCTCGGCCGCAGTAAGCCGCGGCAGCAATATGCGCGCTGGCCCTCGCCGAGGGCCGTTGATCCCGTCGTCCCCGCGCAGGCGGGGACCCAGTGGCTTGCCGCGCCACGCGGAAATGGGAAAAGCCGCTGGGCCCCCGCAATCGCGGGGGCGACGAATTTCCCGGACGCTGTCTTACCCGAGGACCCCGCATGGCCAAGGAAGAATTTCGCCACAGCATGCCGCTGCGCGTGCGCTGGGCCGAGGTCGATCCGCAGTCGATCGTCTTCAACGCGCATTACCTGACCTATTGCGATATCTGCGTGACCGAGTACTGGCGCGCGGTCGGCATTCGCTATCCCGAGGACGTCCTGCACGCGCATGGCGTGGACATGTACGTCGTCAAGTCGACGCTGGAGTACCACGGCTCGGCGCGCTTCGACGACATGCTCGACATCCGCGGCCGCATCGCGCGCATCGGCCGCTCGAGCATGCTGTTCCGCGTCGAGATGTACCGCGGCGACGAGCATTTGATCACCGGCGAGATCGTCTACGTCTGCGCCGATCCGGCGACGCAGCGCTCGGCCCCGGTGCCGGCGGCCGTGCGCGAGGCGATCGTCGCGTACGAGGCGGTGGCGCCGGAGCAGTAAGCCTGCCCATCTCGACAAGATGAAGGGCCGCGGCACGGGCCACCCCCGGGTCCGCTGAAAGATCGGTCCGACGCGGGTATCATGCCGATCCTCGCCAACCGACGCGCCATCCCTGCATCATGACCCTTACCGTTCGCCTGCTGCCCTGGTCCGAAGCGCGCGAGACCGCGCGCGCGATCCGCTATGCCGTGTTCGTCGAAGAACAGGGCGTACCGGTCGAACTCGAGTGGGACGAATGGGACGAGCCCAGCTGGCATGCGATCGCCTATGACGCGCAGGGCGTCGCGGTGGCGACCGGCCGCCTGCTGCCGGACGGCCACATCGGCCGCATGGCGGTGCTGGCCAGCGCGCGCGGCACCGGCGTCGGCGCCCGCGTGCTCGATGCGCTGATGGCCAAGGCCGAGGCACTCGGCTATCCCGAACTGGTGCTCAACGCGCAGTCGCATGCGGCGCCGTTCTACGCGCGCGTCGGCTTCCAGCAGGTCGGCGAGCCGTTCGAGGAAGCCGGCATTCCCCATATCGAGATGCGCAAGCGGCTGGGAGGCTAGCCTCCAAGGGCCGAACACGCTCGAGCGACGCTCGGGCGACGCTCGAGCACCCGCGCGTCAGTCATCGGCCGACGGCCGGCGCGGCGGCGGTATGAGACCATGCAGGACCATACCGAGCCGTACCCACCGTCTCGCATGAACGACCTGTCCACCGATCTGCCGCGGCCGTCCGCTTCGGCCCCGCATCCCCCCGCACCGCCCGATCCGCCTCCGCCGCAGCGTACCGCGCCGGCCACCTGGGCCACGATGGCGCTGTTCTTCGTCAATGGCGCGACCTTCGCCACCTGGGGCGTCCATATCCCGACGATCAAGGCGCGCTTCGGCCTGTCCGATGCCGTGCTGTCGATGGCGATGCTGGCGGTGGCCTTCGGCGCCATCGTCGCGATGGGCCCGGTGGGACGCTGGATCTCCCGGGTCGGCAGCACGCGCGCCTGCGTGTCGGGCGGCGTCGCCTATGGGCTGGCCACCATCGCGATCCTGGCGATGCCGCATTTCTACGCGCTGGTGCCCGCGCTGATCGCCTTCGGCATGGCCAGCGCCGTGTTCGATGTCGCGATGAACGCGCAGGCCGCCACGGTCGAGTCGAATCGCCACAAGCCGATCATGTCCGCGCTGCACGGCATGTTCAGCCTTGGCGGCATGGTCGGCGCGGCGGTCGGCGGGCTGCTGCTGTCGCTGCAGGTCGCGCCGCTGGCGCACGCGATCGGCATGGCGCTGCTGACCGCCGGCGTGGGGCTGGCGTCGAAGCACTGGCTGCTGCCCGACCACCCGACCGCGCCGCACGCCGGCAAGGGGCACGACCACCCCGGCCGCGCGCTGTGGCTGCTGGGCCTGATGGCGTTTCTCGGGCTGGTGGGCGAGGGCGCGATGTACGACTGGACCAGCGTCTATATGCGCGAGATCGCGCAGGCGCCGATCGGCTGGATCAGCTTTGGCTATGCCGCGTTCTCGGGCGGCATGGCGGTCGGCCGCTTCACCGGCGATCTGGCGCGGGCGCGCTGGAGCGACGCCGGCACGCTGACGGCGAGCGCCTGGCTGGCCTTCGTCGGCATCAGCCTGGCGCTGCTGTGGCCCGCGCCGTGGGCGAGCCTGCTGGGCTTCGCGATGATGGGCCTGGGGGCGGCCAATATGGTTCCGATCTTCTTCGTGGCGGCATCGCGGCTGCCAGGTGTGCCCCCGGCCGAGGGCATCTCGCGCGTGGCACGCTTCGGCTATATCGGGCTGATGCTGGGTCCGGTGATGATCGGCGGCGTCGCGCATGCCAGCGACCTGCGCTATGGGCTCGGCCTGGTGGCGCTGACGATGGGATGGATCGCGCTGGCCGGGGCGCGCACGGTGCGGCGCTATCTTGCCGCCTGACAGTCCATATCCTGTCGCCCCCGCGCAGGCGGGGGCCCAGTGTCTTTGCCAGCGGCGCCTGTCTAAGCCACTGGGTTCTCGCTTGCGCGGGAACGACAGCTGGACTTTAGCGCGGCGCCGGAATCGTGCCCGCGCTGCTGACCACGTTCATCTGGCCCTGGTACGAGACCTCGCCGATCGGCCCGGACGCGTCGAAGCTGCGCTCGCTCAGGTCGAAGCGGCCATCGTGGCGCACGCGCAGCACCGTGCTGGCGCGCGTGCCGTAAGAGGGCGAACGGATAAAGGCCGACGACAGCAGCTTCTCCCATTCGGGCGCGACGCCGGTCTGCGGCAGTTCGAAATCGCAGGCCTGGCGCGTATCGGCCAGCAGCGCCAGATAGGGCTCGACGCTGGCGCCGGGTGCGCCGGTGTCGGCGGCCAGCGTCTCGGCCAGCGCGCCGACGCGGCTGCGCACCTTGGGCCACGGCGTGTCGAGCAGCGCGTTGGACAGGCCGTACAGGCCGGGCTTGAGCCGCTGCGGGGCGCCGTCGGGCGAGCGGTTGCTGTACCACCACAGCGCGTCGAGATCGCCCGCGAGCAGGTTGAAGCCGTTGTAGGCGGCGGGGCTGCGGATGCCGGCGCCGCGCGCGAGATCGCCGACGTATTGCTCGGGCGACGCCTCGCCGCGCAGGAAGCCGGCCACGAGTTCGCCGCGCGAGCGGGCATCGGTGCGCTTTTCGGAAGGCGCGCGGTAATTGGTCAGCGCGGCAAAGCGGCCGCCCGCGGTCACGCCCATCCAGGTGCCCGGCTCGCCGATCACGTCCGCCTGGTCGCGGCCGGCCAGCACTTCGGGCGCATCGTCCCACCAGTGCGCCGGCGCCGCCGGGCGGACATAGAATTCATCGCGATTGGCCGCGACCACCAGCGCATAGTCGGGGTGGGCCTGCCAGGCGACGAGGATCAAACACATAAGCCTTTCCTTGTTGCGGACCGCCGCATCGCTGCGGGCGGCGCCGCGCTACAACAGGTCCAGGTCGACGAAGCGTTCGACCTGGCGCTCGCCTTCGAGCCAGTGCTGCAAACCGCTTTGCCGCCACAGGCCGTCGAGCGTCGCATCGAAGGCCGGCGGCACGTCGGCGTAGGCCTCCATCCAGGTCTGCAGGCCGGCGCGGGTTTCGGGCCTGCGCATCAGCGTACCACCGATCCCGGTGGCTTCGGCCACCGTGGCCATCCAGCGGTGCCAGTGCGGCAGCGCCTCGGCGGCATCCTGCTCGCGCACGCGGAAGTAGACGAACAGGTGGTCGCTCATCGTGGCGTCTCCTTGCGGCGTCTTGCTGCGGACCGTGGAAGGCCGGCCTCAGGCGGCCGGATCGGTCGCCAGCAGCGGCACCGGGTAGGGCAGCTCGCCCACGGTGATCGCCAGCCCCTCGGCATGGCCCAGATGCAGGCTCGCGCCGGCCGCATCGATCTTCAGCTCGGCCAGCGCGTCCCAGCCGGCGCCATCGGGCTTGGGCGCCGCGTTGACGATCATGCCGCTCGGCTGGCCGGGATCGTCGGCACGATAGATCTCGGCGCCTTCGTCCGGCGTCTCGCCTTCGCCGCTGACCAGCCACATGCGGCGCTTGAGCGTGCCGCGGTACTGGCTGCGCGCGACGACTTCCTGACCCGGATAGCAGCCCTTGCGGAAATTGACGCCGCCGATCAGCTCGAAATTGATCATCTGCGGCACGAACTGTTCCTGCGTGGCCACCACGATGCGCGGAATGCCGGCGCGGATATCCAGCCAGTCCCACAGTTCGGCATCGGCTTGCAGCAGCGTGGTGCCCAGCGATGCGCGCAGCGCATCGGCCTGCGCGGCAGGCGCCACGATCTGCCAGCGCGGCACGCCGTCGGCATCCGGCAGGCGGATCACGGTCGCCTCGCCGGCGTTGGCGGTGGCCCAAGGTTCTGCCGGCGCGGGCAGGCCGGCGGCCGACAGCGCGCTGTCGCCCTTGGCGCCGGCCACGCCGACGATGCCGGACTCGGCACCCAGGTCCGTCAGCCTGGCCTTGGCGCGCAGCACGAACATCGTCAGCCGCTTCTGGATCGCCGGCTGCAGGTCGGCCGACAGCTGCATGGCAATGCCGTGGGCGTCGCGCCAGATCAGCAGCGTCGCCATCAGGCGGCCCTTGGCGGAGCAATAGCCGGCCAGCCGGGCCTGCCCCTGCGGCAGGTCCTCGACGGCGTTGGTCAGCTGGCTGTGCAGGAAGGTGGCGGCATCATCGCCGGCCACGCGGATCAGGCCCAGATCGGCGGGGCGGCAAACGACGCCGTCCTGGCGCAGGGCGGCGAACTGGGCGGCGCGGGCGGGATTGGGGGCGTGCATGGATCGACTTCGATTCGGAGCCGGCGCGCGGGCCGGCACGGGTTGGCGGATGGCTTGTGCAGGGCCTGTCACAACTTGTGACTCGGTGAGCGGCGGCTCCTGACAAGGCTCCCGGTATTATATGGGTCTGCCGCCATTGCGGCCGGCGGCCGACTTCTGGTCACCGGTGGGGCCTTCCACCTCTGCCGCTTTGCCCTGTTGGCGCTGCGCGGCAGGGCCCGCGGCACCGATACACGCAGGCTGCACGCAGATCCGCGCGCAGATCCGCCCGTTGAGCGCATTTATCCGCACCTTACCCAAGCTTGTCGATGAAACGTTTTTTCTCCCGGCTGGTTCTGGCCGCCGTGGCATTCGCGCTGGCCGCCGCCGGCGCCTTCGCTTGGTGGGCCAACCAGCCGCTGACGCTGCGCAGCTCGCCGCTCGAAGTGATCATCAAACCCAATTCCAGCGTGCCGAGCGTCGCCCGTCAGGTGGCCCGCGGCGGCGTGCCGATCGATACCCGGCTGTTCGTGCTGCTGGCCCGGGCGACCGGCAACCACGCCAGCCTGAAGGCGGGCGGCTACCAGTTCGAGAGCGGCGTCACGCCGCTGCAGGTGATCGGCCGCATCGCGCGCGGTGAGGTCAACCACCATGTGCTGACGGTGATCGAGGGGTGGGAATTCCGCCGCATGCGCGCGGCCGTCGATGCCCATCCGGCCTTGCGCCACGACACCAAGGGGATGAGCGAGGCGGACCTGCTGAAGGCGATCGGCGCCACCGAGCCCTCGGCCGAGGGGCTGTTCTTCCCCGACACCTATCTGTTCGCCCGCGGCAGCAGCGATGTGGAGCTGTACAAGCACGCCTACCGGGCGATGCAGCGGCGCCTGAACGAGGCCTGGAACGCGCGCTCGCCCGACCTGCCGTACAAGACGCCTTACGACGCGCTGATCATGGCGTCGATCGTCGAGAAGGAGACCGGCCAGGCCGCCGAACGGCCGATGATCGCCGCCGTCTTCATCAACCGGCTGCGCAAGAACATGATGCTGCAGACCGATCCGACCGTGATCTACGGCATCGGCGAGGTGTTCGACGGCAACCTGCGCAAGCGCGATCTGCAGGCCGACACTCCGTACAATACGTACACCCGCACCGGCCTGCCGCCCACGCCGATCGCCCTGCCGGGCGTGGCGTCGCTGGCGGCGGCGACCACGCCGGCGCCGACCGACGCGCTGTATTTCGTCGCCCGCGGCGACGGCACCAGCCACTTCTCCAACTCGCTTCCCGAACACAATCGCGCGGTCGATCAATACCAGCGCGGCAAATAATCACGAACACGATCGCCATGCGCGGAACATTCATTACCTTCGAAGGCATCGACGGCGCCGGCAAGAGCACGCACCTGGCGTGGTTCGCCGAGCGCCTGCAGCAGCGGCTGGGGCAGGGCAGGCAAGTGGTGACGACCCGCGAGCCAGGCGGCACCGCGCTGGGCGAGGACCTGCGCCAATTGCTGCTGCACCGGCCGATGCATCTGGAGACCGAGGCGCTGCTGATGTTTGCCGCCCGCCGCGAGCATCTGGCCGAAGTCATCGAACCGGCGCTCGCGCGCGGCGACTGGGTCATCTCCGACCGATTTACCGATGCGACGTTCGCCTACCAGGGCGGCGGCCGCGGCCTGGCCCGGGAGCGGCTGGAAACGCTGGAGCGCTGGGTGCAGGGCGATCTGCAGCCGGACCTGACGCTGCTGTTCGATGTGCCGCTGGAGGTCGCCAGCGCCCGCCTGGCCGGCGCGCGCGAGCCGGACAAGTTCGAGGCCGAGTCGGCCGCCTTTTTTGCGCGGACCCGGGCCGAATACCTGAGGCGGGCAGAAGAGGCACCGATGCGCTTCCGTCTGATCGACAGCACGCGGCCGATCGCGGATATTCAGAAGACGCTTGAGGAAATTCTCGCAAGTCTTTGAAGCACATACAGTATCAAGACTCGATGATAGGGAGCGCGGTATCGTCGTTGTCGAATCCGCAACAACGTTCCATGCTCTCAAACAACATCAATTTTTGCCGATAACTCGTTGATTTCCATGCTCTATCCTTGGCAAACCGAAGACTGGCAGCAACTGATGGCGCTGCGCGACCGGCTGCCGCACGCGCTGCTGCTGCATGGCCAACAAGGCATCGGCAAGCGCGACCTGGCGCTGCACTTCGCCCAGGCGCTGCTGTGCGATACCCCGCTCGCCGATGGCCAGCCCTGCGGCACCTGCGCGGCCTGCCACTGGTTCGGCCAGGGCAACCATCCGGACTTCACCGTGGTGCGCCCGGAGGCGATGGAAGGCGGCGATTCAGATGCCGACGCCAAGGCCGACGAGGGCGGTGGGAAGAAGAAGGCGCCCAGCAAGATCATCCGGATGGAGCAAGTACGGGCGCTGATCGAGGCGGTCGGCATCGGCACGCACCGCTCCGGGCTGCGGCCGGTCGTGATCTACCCGCTCGACGCACTGCAGAACGAAGGCGCCAACGCGCTGCTGAAGACGCTCGAGGAGCCGCCGCCCGCGACGGTGTTCCTGCTGGTCACCGACCGGATCGACCGGATCCTGCCGACCATCCTGTCGCGCTGCCGCCAGGTCGCGCTGCGCCGGCCGGGCGAACAGGCTGCGCTCGAATGGTTGCGCGCGCAAGGTGTCGCCGATGCGCCGGCCCAGCTGGCGCAGGCCGGCGGGGCCCCTTTGACGGCGCTGCATGCGGCCGAGGCCGAAGAACTGCCGCTGCAGCGCTGGCTGCTGGGGCAACTCGCCACCGGCCCGGCCCTCGACGCGCTGGCCGCCGCCGAGCAGCTGCAGAAGCTGCCGGTGCCGTCGGTGCTGGGCATCCTGCAGCGCTGGACCTACGATCTGCTGGCGCTATGCCTCGGCGGCGAGGGCGCAGCCCGCTATTTCCCGGGCGAGATGGCGGCGCTGCGGCGCTGCGCCGGGGCGACCGACGCGCATCGGCTGCAGGCTTTCGCCGGACGACTGGTCCAGCACCGCCGCCATGAGCAGCATCCGCTGGCGGCGCGTCTGGTGATGGAGGCGGTGCTGATGGACTACCGGCAACTGTTCCCGCGGCAGCCGGTTTAAGCATCGCTCACACCGGCGGCGCGTTTCTCATAAAAGACGTGAAGTTACTGCCATAACAGTTTGATTTAAAAAAGAAGAGAAACATGGAAGCAAGCGGTTTCACCGTGCGCGACGCACAGCGCCAGGACCTGCCCGGCATCGTCGCGATCTACAACGGCACGGTTGCCTCGCGGATGGTCACCGCCGACACCGAGCCGGTCAGCGTCGCCTCGCGTCAGCCGTGGTTCGACGCGCACGGTCCGGAGCGCCGGCCGCTGTGGGTGGTCGAGGACGCTGGCGGCCAACTGGCCGGCTGGCTCAGCTATTCGGATTTCTATGGCCGGCCGGCCTATGGCGCCACCAGCGAGGTGTCCATTTACCTGGACGAGCGCTTTCGCGGGCAGGGCCTGGGCCGCCTGCTGCTGGAACGGGCGATGGCCCACGCGCCGGCGATCGGCGTCAATACCTTGCTCGGCTTCATCTTTGGCCATAACGCGCCCAGCCTGGCGCTGTTCGAACGGCTCGGCTTTGCCCGCTGGGGCGAGCTGCCGCGCGTCGCGGTGCTCGACGGCATCGAGCGCGACCTGATCATCGTGGGGCGGCGCGTCGACCAGAGCGCTTGATCTGTCCCCGTCCGCCCAATCCGCCTGATTCCCCGATCTGCCATGTTTGTCGATTCCCATTGCCACCTCGATTTCCCCGACCTTTCCGCGCGATTGCCCGAACTGCTGGCGCATATGCGCGAGAACCGGGTCACCCATGCGCTGTGCATCTCGGTGACGCTGGAGGATTTCCCGCGCGTGCTGGCGCTGGCCGAGCAGCATGCGAACCTGTACGCCTCGGTGGGCGTGCATCCGGACTACGAGGACGGTGCCGAGGAGCCGACGGTCGAGCGGCTGGTCGCGCTGTCGAACCATCCGCGCGTGGTCGGCACCGGCGAGACCGGGCTGGACTACTACCGGCTCAACGGCCGCAGCATCGACGAGATGGAATGGCAGCGGGAGCGGTTCCGCACCCATATCCGCGCCGCGCGCCAGACCGGCAAGCCGCTGATCATCCATACCCGTTCGTCGGCCGAGGACACGCTGCGGCTGATGCGTGAAGAGAATGCCGGCGAAGTCGGCGGCGTGCTGCACTGCTTCACCGAGACCTGGGACGTCGCCCGGCAGGCGCTGGACATGGGCTTCCATATCTCGTTCTCGGGCATCGTGACCTTCAAGAACGCGGTCGAGCTGCAGGAGACCGCGCGCAAGGTGCCGCTCGAGCGGATGCTGATCGAGACCGATTCGCCGTATCTCGCGCCGGTGCCGTACCGCGGCAAGACCAACGAGCCGGCCTGGGTGCGGCATGTCGGCGAGTTCATCGCCACGCTGCGAGGGCTGCCGGTGGAGCAGGTCGCGCAGCAGACGACGGACAACTTCTTTAATCTGTTCAAGCACATAGAAAGGACTGCTAATGCTTGATATCAAGTCGCTGCGCAGCCCTTTGCTGGCGTCGATGCGGGCCACGGTGCTGGCCGCGGCGCTGACCGGCGGCGCGCTGCCGGCGCTGGCGGCGCCGGCCGACGACCTCCGGCTGGCGGTCGAACTGGACAACGGTTATGAAGTGCGGAAGCTGCTGTCGCGCGGCGTCGATCCGAACCTGACCGACCGCCGTGGCGATCCGCTGCTGGTGGCGGCGCTGCGCGAGAAGTCGCTGAAGGCCGCCGAAGCATTGATCCAGGCAAAGAACCTCGATTTCGACAAGACCAATGCCGCCGGCGAAACCGCGCTGATGATGGCCGCGCTGCAAGGCCAGCTGGACATGGTCAAGCTGATGGTCGAGCAGCGCCAGGTCGAGATCAACAAGACCGGTTGGACCCCGCTGCACTACGCGGCCACCAACGGCCATCTGGAGATCGTCCGCTACCTGCTGGAAGAGTCGGCCTATGTCGACGCGGAAAGCCCGAACGGCACCACGCCGCTGATGATGGCCGCGCGTGGCGGCCATATCGAGACGGTCAAGCTGCTGCTGGACGAGGGCGCCGACCTGCGGATCCGCAACCAGCAGGGCATGACGGCGATCGATTTCGCCGACCGTTATAACCAGCCGGAAATCGCCCAGGGGCTGCGCTCGCGCTGGCAGAAGCAGTTTCCGGACACGCCGATGGACGGCGGCAAGGGGAAGGCGGGTTGGTGAAGCGGGCCTGAGCGACCCCGGGGTTTGCTCCCCGCTCCCGCGTGCGGGAGAGGGGTCGGGGGAGAGGGCAAGGGCGCTCGTCATGTCAGACGGCAGCGGAAGAACGGGCGCAATTTCCCTCTCCCCATCCCTCTCCCGCAAGCGGGAGAGGGAGCCAACCATCGCTACAGCCGGCCGATCCGGCCGAGCGATCAAGCGGATCGCGGCAACGGCCGGCTAGGCATCGTCCGCCAGCCGCACGCCCGTGAACTGCCAGCGCTGGTGCGGATAGAAGAAATTGCGGTAGGTCGCGCGGATATGGGACTCGGGTGTCACGCACGAGCCGCCGCGCAGCACCATCTGGTTGCTCATGAATTTGCCGTTGTACTCACCGACCGCGCCGGGGCTGGGGCGGAAGCCCGGATAAGGCAGGAAGGCGCTGGCGGTCCATTCCCAAACGTCGCCGTACATCTGGCGCAGCGCGCCGGCGGTGTTCTGCCGGTCGGGCAGCGGCCGCAGCGCGCGGCCTTCCAGGAAATTGCCGGTGGCCGGCAGGTTGCGCGCCGCGTGCTCCCATTCGGCCTCGGTCGGCAGCCGGCGTTCGGCCCAGCGCGCGAAGGCATCGGCCTCGTAGTAGCTGATATGGGTGACCGGGCTCTCCGGATCGACCGGATGCATGCCGCGCAGCGTCATCTGCCACCAGGTGCCGTCGCGCTCCTCCCAATACAGCGGCGCCTCGATGCCTTGCTCGCCGACCCAGCGCCAGCCGTCCGACAGCCACAGCCCGGCGCTGCGATAGCCGCCATCCTCGATGAATTCGAACCACTGCCGGTTGGTCACCGGGTGCGAAGACAACTGGTAGGGGCGCAGCAGCACCTGGTGCCGCGGCCCCTCGCAATCGAACGCGAAGCCGGCGCGATCCTGGCCGAGCTCATGGCCGATCGATACCACGCCGCCGGAGAAGGTCAGCCATTCCGGCGCGGGCCGCGGATCGGCGATCACCGGGGCCACCAGTTCGGGCGCGAACGCGGGCTTGAGCGGGTTCTGCGCGAACAGATGCAGGATGTCGGTCAGCAACAGCTCCTGATGCTGCTGTTCGTGATTGAGGCCGAGTTCAATCAGCGCCGCTTCCTCGTCGGTCTGCGCGCGCATCAGCAGATCGAACATCGCCTCGTCGACCGCTTCCCGGTAGGCCAGCACCTCGTCCAGCGTGGGCCGGGTCAGCAGGCCCCGGCGCGGGCGCGGATGGCGCGCGCCGACGGCCTCGTAATACGAATTGAACAGATAGCGGTAGCGCGCATCGACCGGCTCGTAGTCCGGGATGCGCGCCGTCAGCACGAATTCCTCGAAAAACCAGGTGGTATGGGCCAGATGCCATTTGGCCGGGCTGGCATCGTCCATCGATTGCACCGTCGCGTCGGCGTCGCTGATATCGGCCACCATCGCTTCGGTGGCGGCGCGGATATGGCGATACCGGGACAGCAGCGCCGGCTCCTGCGGAGGGGGGACGACGCTGGCGGGCAACAGGGAAGAGGGCATGCGGGCTCCGGGGTCGATGGCGCGGCGATGCCTGCCTGGCACCGTCGCCGTGGCCGGTTCCGGCCAGCCCGCGCATCGCGCGGCAGCGCCTGCTCCCCCGAGTGGGCGTACGCCGAAACCGCAGGTACGAACCGCTCCATCATAGACGCGATCCCTCCCTGCGGGGAGTCGGGCAGCCTCTGACGGCGCTTGCCGTCAGAGGCCTGTCAGCAGCGCCGCGATCAGGCGGCCAGGCGGCCGTTCTCGTCGTTGAGCGCGGCCAGCTCGCGCTGGGCGGCATCGAGGCCGGCAGTCCGGTATTCCGGCCCCATCGCCAGGCCATGGGCGCGGACATAGGTGATGTCCGTGATGCCGAGGAAGCGCAGCACCGTGTCGATCGTGACCTCGTGCAGATCCAGGCCGTTCGGGTCCTGGCGCACGCCGCCGCGCGAGGACACCACAATGGTCTTCTTGCCGCCGGCCAGGCCCACTGGACCGTTTTCGGTGTAGCGGAAGGTGCGGCCGGCCTGGGCGATCCGGTCGATCCAGCCCTTGAGCTGGCTCGGGATGCCGAAGTTGTATTGCGGCACGCCCAGTACCAGCACGTCGGCCTCGAGGAATTCCTTCAGCCAGGCCTCGGTGCGCTCCAGTTCGGCCTGCTGCACCGGGTCCAGCCCTTCCTTCGGGCCGCCCAGCACCGGCAGCAGATGGCCGGACAGGTGAGGCGCCGCCTCCTTGTCCAGATCGCGCACGGTCACGGTGGCCTCCGGATGGCGGGCGCGCAGATCCGCCACCACTTGCGCCGTCAGGCTGCGCGACACCGAGTTGTCGCCCAGTACGCTCGAATCGATTTGCAGAATCTTCATCACGCTCTCCACATCGGAATTGGTTTGGATGGGAGGAAAGATAATGGCTGGCGATTGATGTCGGTAGTGATCCATAATGGAAATTATTGTTCTGCCTATAGAACGAGCTACCCCGGCCACGCCGGCCGTTCAGCCCTTACGATGGCGACCATGCAAGACCTCAACGATCTCTATCTGTATGCCCAGGTGGTCCAGCACGGCAGCTTCTCCGCCGCCAGCCGCGCCACCGGTGTGCCCAAGTCGCGCCTGAGCCGGCGCATCGCCCAGCTGGAAAAGGAGCTCGGCGTGCAGCTGCTGCGCCGGACCACGCGGCAGGTCCGCGTGACGCCGCTGGGCGAGGCGTTCTACGAGCGCTGCAAGGCGATGCTGTCTGAGGCGCAGGCCGCGCGCGACGTCGTCGAGCAGGCGCGCGCCCAGCCCGGCGGACATCTGCGCGTCGCCTGCGCGGTCGGCATCGCGCAGAACCTCCTGGCGCCGTCGATCGGGCGCTTCATGCGCGAGAACCCCGGCGTGCGGGTCGAGATCGACGCCACCAATCGGCGCGTCGACGTGATCGGGGAGGGCTACGATCTGGCGCTGCGCGTGCGCGAGGTGCTCGACGACTCGTCGCTGGCGATCCGCACCTTTGGCTCCAGTCCGCTGACGCTGGTGGCGAGCCCCGGCCTGCTCGACGCGATCGGCCGGCCGCGCACGCCCAAGGCGCTGGCCGGCGTGCCGGGCGTCGGGCAGAAGCCGCACGATGGGCGCCATGTGTGGAACCTGTCGATCGGCGACGAGCCGCCCACGCAGATTCCCTACGATCCCCGGCTGGTCTGCGACGAGTTCGCGGTGCTGCTGTCGGCCGCGGTCGAAGGCATCGGCGTCGCGATGCTGCCGCGCATGTATTGCCGCGAGGCGATCGAGCGCGGCGAGCTGGAAGTGCTGCTGCCGCAATGGCGCATGCCGGTCGGGACCCTGCACGCGGTCTTCCCATCGAGGACCGGCATGCCGCCGGCGGTGCGGCGCTTCCTGGATTTCCTGACCGAGATCCTGCCCGAGAACGTGCGCCAGGCCGGCATGCAGCCGATCATGCCGCCCGGCATGAACCAGCCGCTGCCGCCGGCGGCCCCGGGCTGATCCGCCGTCGTGCGGACGGTTCGGCGCGGGGCGGCATGCCGCGGTGTTGCGATCCGCGCCACAACCCGCGCCCAGCAAGGACTCCACAAGCATTTGCGGCTTTACCTTCACGCGAACCGGCGCTAAGGTACAGGGGCGCCTCGCGTGCAGCGCAAGGCGCCTACAACGTCCGCGCACGGATCGAACCGGGGACCCGTTTGCGTCAACCACCAAAGGAGTGACATCGATGGCTGCTACTCATGGTTCTCAGGATCTGGGCAAGGCGGTGCTGCGCATCGTGCTGGGAATACTGATCCTGCTGCACGGCATCGCCAAGGTCATCAACGGCCCCGGCCACATCGTGCAGATGGTCGACCAGGCGGGCCTGCCTTCCTTCCTCGCCTATGGCGTCTACATCGGCGAAGTGCTGGCGCCCGTGCTGCTGATCATTGGCCTGTGGACGCGCGCCGCGGCGCTGGTGATCGTCATCAACATGCTGTTCGCGGTCGGCCTGGTCCATATGCATCAGCTGGGCATGCTCAACAAGAGCGGTGGCTGGGAGCTGGAACTGCAGGGCATGTTCCTCGGCGCCGCGGTCGCGGTGATGCTGCTCGGTGCGGGCCGCTTCAGCGTCGGCGGAGCCGGCGGGCCGCTGAATTGATCCGCCGCGCGCGGCGTTTTTTGGCTGTGGCAGGGACGGCACCGGCGGCATAACCGCTACAATCGCTGCCCGTGGTTTTTTCGATGGCGTAGCGATATGGGTTTGGGCTGGTTCGGATTGTCGACCTTCTGGCTGTTGCCGCTGGCGTGGCGCATGGTCGCGCGCATGCTGGCAGGACAGCCGGTGTTTTCCGGGCCCGGCACGCTGCGCGTCTGGCTCGGCAGTGCGCTGACGCTGTGCGCGAGCGCGGCGCTCGAGGCGCTGACCGCCAGCGCGTCGGCCTCGTCCGACGTGGAGCCCAGCGCGTCCTCCGGCGGCGCCGCCGGGGCAGGGGTGGCCGGCATCGCGGCCGACCTGTTCGGCTGGACCGGCGCGCTGCTGCTGATGCTCGGTGTGCTGGCACTGGCCGCGCCGATGGTGTTCGGCGAGACCTGGCCCAGCCTGTTCGCACGCAAGCCGCGGCGCCATGCCGCTGCCGGCGATGCCAGCGAAGAAGCGGTGCCTGCCGCGTCGCGTCCGCTGCGTGAAGCTTCCATGCCGGCTCCCGCGGCCACGCGATGGACGCCGGTCGGCGACGACAGCGTCCGGCGCCCGACGGCCCGACACAAGGGCATCGAAGCGGTGTCGGCCCGACGATCGCCGGCGTGGCAACCGCCGCCGCGCACCCGCGTGTCGCCGCCACAGCCCGGCGAAATCTGGCTGCATCCGACGCAACCGACCCGAACCGTTCCACCGGCGAGCGCCGCGGCAACCGCGCCAGCGCAGAAATCCCCGCCCGCCAGGACGACCGCTTCGGCACCATCGCGGCCGGCAGCCGTTGCGCCGACGGCCGCTGTGGCATCGACCGCGTCCGCTGCCGCCGCCGCTTCGTCGCGCGGGCAACTGCGCGCGACCGTCGTCGCCAGTCCCTTCCATCAGCCGCAACTGGGTTTGCGCAGCGCAATCACGACGTTGCCCGCAGCGCAGCCGCAGGCGAGGGCGGCGAGCGCTGTGCCGGCGAATGGCGGCAACGTAGCGGTGCCTTCCCCGACGGCGGCGCCGGCCGTGGAGCAGGGCGCCACCGTGCCGACCGACGACGTGGCCACTGCTACAGCCACAGCCGTCGCGGAACCGACGGCCGCGCCGGCCGAATCTCACCGGGCCGAAGCGGAGCCAGCGCACGCCGAGCAGACCGCCGCCTACGCGGCGATCCGCGCCGAGGCGCAGGCGCTGCTGGCCGAACTGCGCGCACTGGCTGGCGCCGAACAGGGCCAGCCGGGCAGCGAGCTCGCGGCTGACGGCGGGCCGGCCGCTCCGATCGAAGCTCAGCACATTCCGGTCGACGCGGTCCTCGAGGCCGCGCCGACGCAATCGGATGACGCGACGCCGATGGCCGCATTGCCGCCGACCTTCGAACCGGACTCGGAGCCTCAACCAGAGCCGGCGTCCGAGCCGAACATCGAGCCGACTCCAAAGCCGGCGCCCGCGGCGATGCCCACGCCAGCCTGGGAACCGCCGTGGCACGAGCCGGACGATGTCGCCGCAGCGTCCGCCGGCACGATGGAACACACTTCGGAAGCCGCGCGCGAAGCCGCACCGGAAACAGCCGACCCCACGCCGCCCCCGGCGCAAAAGCCCCGCATCGTGCTGCCGGCCGTGGTCGGCCGCGCGGTGCCGCTCGACGCCGCAGCGCCGCCCGCGGTCGCCAATGCGACGGCAAGACCGGCCGCACCGGCTCAGCCGATCGTCCCGCCACCGCCGCCCCGCATCGTCGACTACCGCCTGCCCGGCATCGATCTGCTGGAACCGGCCGTCGAACACGCCGAGCAGGTCTCCGAACAGCATCTGGCCGAGACCGGCGAGCTGATCGCGCAGCGGCTGGCCGAGTTCAAGGTGCCGGTGTCCGTGGTCGGCGCGTCGGCCGGTCCGGTGATCACGCGCTTCGAGGTCGAGCCCGCGATGGGCGTACGCGGGGCGCAGGTGGTCGGGCTGATGAAGGATCTGGCGCGCGCGCTCGGCGTCAGTTCGATCCGCGTGGTCGAAACGATTCCCGGCAAGACCTGCATGGGCCTCGAATTGCCCAATGCCCGCCGCGAGATGATCCGCCTGTCGGAGATCGTCGCCGCCTCGTCGTTCCAGGCCCATGCCTCGCGGCTGGTGCTTGCGATGGGCAAGGACATCACCGGCAATCCGGTGGTCACCGATCTGGCGCGCGCGCCCCACCTGCTGGTGGCCGGCACCACCGGCTCGGGCAAGTCGGTGGCGATCAACGCGATGATCCTGTCGATGCTGTACAAGGCCACGCCGGACGATGTGCGGATGATCATGATCGACCCGAAGATGCTGGAGCTGTCGGTGTACGAGGGCATCCCGCATCTGCTGGCGCCGGTGGTCACCGACATGAAGCAGGCCGCGCACGCGCTGAACTGGTGCGTCGGCGAGATGGAGAAGCGCTACCGCTTGATGTCGGCGCTCGGCGTGCGCAACCTCGCCGGCTACAACCAGAAGATCCGCGCCGCCGAGGCCGCCGGCGACAAGGTCCGCAATCCGTTCTCGCTGACGCCGGACGCGCCCGAGCCGCTGTCGACGCTGCCGCTGATCGTGGTGGTGATCGACGAGCTGGCCGACCTGATGATGGTGGCCGGCAAGAAGATCGAGGAACTGATCGCGCGCCTCGCGCAGAAGGCGCGCGCGGCCGGCATCCATCTGATCCTGGCCACGCAGCGCCCGTCGGTCGACGTGATCACCGGGCTGATCAAGGCCAATATCCCGACGCGCGTGGCCTTCCAGGTCTCGTCGAAGATCGACTCGCGCACGATCCTGGACCAGATGGGCGCCGAAAGCCTGCTGGGCCAGGGCGACATGCTGTTCCTGCCGCCGGGCACCGGCTATCCGCAACGCGTGCACGGCGCCTTTGCCGGCGACGACGAAGTCCATCGCGTGGTCGAGCACTGGAAGCAGTTCGGCGAGCCGGATTACGACGACGCCATTCTCGCGCCCGATCCGGCTGAAGCCACTGGCGGCGATCTGTTCGGCGACGGACCCGGCGGCGATGCCGAGGCCGATCCGCTGTACGACGAGGCCGCGGCCTTCGTGCTGACGTCGCGCCGCGCGTCGATCTCGGCGGTACAGCGCCATCTGCGCATCGGCTACAACCGCGCGGCGCGGCTGATCGAACAGATGGAAGTGGCGGGGTTGGTTTCGCCGATGGGACGTAATGGCGCGCGCGATGTGCTGGCGCCTGGGGGGCAGGAGTAGCGCGCGGACGGTGGCGGTTGGCGAGCGCCGCTTGCCCTCTCCCCCGGCCCCTCTCCCGCAAGCGGGCGAGGGGAGCAACCAAGCGCGATAGCAAAGTCCGCCGATGTTCTCCCTCTCCCACTACCCGGAAGGCGGGCAAGGGGAGCAAAAATACCGCCGATGTTCTCCCTCTCCCACTACACGGAAGGCGGGCAAGGGAAGCAAAAACACCGCCGATGTTCTCCCTCTCCCACTACCCGGAAGGCGGGCAACGGGAGCAAAAAAATACCGTTGGTGTTCTCCCTCTCCCGCTTGCGGGAGAGGGCCGGGGAGAGGGCAAACAGCGGCCCAACAACCCCTTACGCTTGCACTGCCACCACCGGCTCGCCCAGATTCAACATCAACCGATTCGCCCACGCAAAGATCGCAATGGCGTGAATGCCGTCGAGGATCTCGGCATCGCTCAATCCGGCTTCGCGCAGCGCCGCCAGCGACGCCGCGCCGATGCGGTCCGGGTGCTCGGTCAGCGCGACCGAGAAGCGCGCGATGGCCTGCTCACGCGCGGTCGTGCCCGCCGTGCGCGGATTGTCGAAGACCTGCGCGATCGCGTCGTTGCGCTTGGCCAGCTGTTCGAAGCGTTGCGCATGGACCGACGCGCAGTAGACGCAGCCATTGATGCACGACACCACGGTGCTCGCCAGTTCGCGCTCGGCGCGCGCCATGCCGCCGGGCGCGTACATGATCGCGTTGAAGGCCGCCGAACGCTGCCGCAGGATCTCCGGCTGGTGCACCAGGAACAGGTAGTAGTCCGAGACCTTGGCTTTCGGATGGCTTTCCTCGAGCACGGCGATCTGCTCGGGCGTCGCCCGGTCGACCGGCACCACGTCGAGCCATGCCTTCCAGTCCAGCACTTCATTGGTGAAGCCGTTGATGCGAATGATGTCGCCCGGCCTCGTGGTCGCCGCAGCGGCCGGCGCCAGGTCGCTCGGCAGCGCCTCGCCCTGCGACGCGCCGCTCAACGCGCGCAGACCGGCGACCAGCCGCGCCTGGTATGACAGGAAGGCGATCAGCTGCGCCAGCGTCACGACTTCGGGCGTTGACAGTCCGGCGGCCGGCAGGCTCAGCAGCGCGGCGCGGTCGCCTTCGACCGGTTTTTCGATCAGCTTGCGCGTGAAGGCCAGCATCGCGCGCAGCCGCGCATCGGCGACGGCATCGAGACGCGCACCGTCGGCCGCCGCCACCGTCTCGGCATCGGCGCCGGCCGCGCGCAGCCGATCCAGATAGTGCGCGGCCAGTTCGGCCGACGGCGTCAGCCGCGACGCATATAGCGCGACCGCGAGGCGTTCGGTCAGCGACAGGCCGGGCAGGGCCGGATCGAACATCGTGCGATAGCTGCCCTCGGTCGCGACGGCGACCTTGTCGCGCTGATGACGCAGCGCATGCGTGGCGCTGCCGGCGGCAAGGCCCGCGAGGCGGTCGATCAGGTCGAGTTCGGCGGTGGCGTTGGCTGGGGTGGACGAAGCAGTCATGGTGTCGGAAGGAAAAAGCCAGAAAAGTCAGCGGTCAGCGAAGGAACAGGGTTCGGCGCTTGCCAGCGAATCCGTCGTCCCCGCGCACGCGGGGACCCAGAACTTCCAAAGACGCTGGGTTCCCGCCTTCGCGGGAACGACATCACGGCCGATCGTGTTCATTGCCCTTGAAGCGCAGGCGGCGGCGCCGGCGTCCATTCGTCGCCGTAGAGCTCCGGCTCGGCATAGGCCTGCAGCACGGCGAAATGGGTCTCGACGTCTTCCTGGTACAGCAGCGCGGCGATGCCCTGGCCCAGCCGGCGCGCGCCGTCGCTGATGGCCGGGATGTCGCCCGAAATCGTGCCGTGCGACAGCGCGGCCGGATAGCAGAAGCAGTGCACGCGCGACAGGCCGGGGCAGGCGCCGGGCGTCTTCTCCTGGAATTCGAATACCGGGCCCAGGTCGGGCGAATCGCGCAGTTCCGGGTCTTCCTGGCCGGCCGGCGGCTGGAAGCGGTCGCCCCACAGCCGAATCTGCGGTGCGATGACCGAGAACTCCGGCCGCGCACCGAAATCGACGCGAAAGCCCGTCGACAGCAGCAGGAAGTCGAGCTCGAACACGCCCTTGGCGGTGTGCACGCGCAGCGTATCGCTGTCGCCCCCGCCGCCAACCCCGCCGCGGACTTCGACTCGCTCGATCGGGCAGCCGACATGGAAGCGCGCATTGTCGTGGCGCGACACGCGCAGCGTGCTGCCGCGCGGCGGCGGCACCTGTTCGCTGTTGATGTAATGGCGCAGCCGCCATTTCCACTGATCGGGCAGTCCGTAGTGGCCGTGCGTCAGCCCGGGGTTGCCCGAGCCCTTGCTCTTGTTGATGCGCGGAATCTCGGCGCGGCGGATCAGCAGGTCGACGCTGGCCGCGCCGGCCTCCAGCGCGGTCGCGGCACTGTCCATCGCCGATGCGCCGGCCCCAACCACGCCGACGCGCTTGCCGCGCAGCAGGCGGTAATCCATCGGATCGGACGAGTGCGCCCACAGATGGGCCGGCAGGTCCTGCGCGAAGGATGGCAGCAGCGGGCCGCCCAGGCCATCGCGCCCGGTGGCCAGCACCACGCGCCGCGCCATCACGCGCCGTGGGCCGGCGGGTGTGGTCATCCGCAGTTCGACCAGGCCGTCGGCGCGGGGCAGCACGGTATCGACGGTGTGTTCGTTGGCCACGTCCAGATCGAGCACCTGCCGATACCAGCGCAGATAGTCCATCCATTGCAGGCGCGGAATCTTGTCGAGCGCGTCCCATGCCGCCGTGCCGAATTGCGCCTCGAACCAGGCGCGGAACGTCAGCGCGGGCAGGCCGAGCGCCGGGCCGGTCAGCTGCTTGGGCGAGCGCAGGGTTTCCATGCGGGCGGTGGTGGCCCATGGCCCTTCGAAACCCGCCGGCGCACGGTCGAAAATCCGGGCAGCGATGCCCAGATGCTTCAGCGTCGCGCTGGCCGCGAGGCCGGCCATGCCGCCGCCGATGATGGCGACGTCGAGCACCGGCGCGCCGTCGAACTGGCGCGGCGGCACCCACGGCTTGGCGGGCAGGTCCAGCCAGGCGAGGTCCTGGCGCAGGCGGGCTTCCAGCGCGGGCAGGCCGGCGGGAGCGGAAGACAGTGTGGAATCGGTCGTGGACATCGAGAGCACTTCAGGCTGACATCAATCGTTCTGTCGGGATAGGGCGGGACGGGCCGGCCCGCGTGCGGTGCCGGCGTCGCTGACCGCTTCGGATTGCGGCACCAGCGGCGGCACCAGCGGCGGCACCAGCGGCGCCAGCGGCATCACGCTGTCGCCCTCGCGCGGGTCTCGCCGAACGAAGCCCGGCAACAGCCGCGCCGCGGCCAGCGCCAATTGCTCGGTCAGGCTCTGCACCGCCGGCGTCGGCGGCCGTCCCTGCGGCGTGATCACGCAGAAATGGAAGGGGATCGGCACGTCGATCGGCCGCACGGCCACGCCGTCGACCGGAAGGCCATAGGCCGTCACCGGCTCGAGCACCGCCAGCCCCAGCCCGGCGCGCACCAGCGCCAGCGCGTTCAGCGAGGTATTGGTATCGATGCGGCACGGCACCGCGATGCCGGCGCTCTCCAGCGCCCGGTCCACCAGCTGGCGCAGCCGGTAGGGGTTCTGCATCGTCACCAGCGCGCGTTCGGCGCAGGCGGCCAGCGGCACGGTATCGGCGGCCGCCAGCGGATCGCCGGCGGCCAGCGCCGCCACGCATTGGACCTCGCCGATCCAGTGCACCGCCACGCCGCGATGCTCGAGCGGCAGGCTGGTGACGCCGACCTCGGCGGCGCCAGTCAGCACCGCGTGCACCACCTTCTCGGGCGAGGCGCTGTGCAGATGGATCTGCGCCGGCAGCGACGGATCGGCGGCCAGTGCGGCGGGTACCAGCCCGGCGGCCAGCGCCGGCGTTGCCACCACGTTGAGGGAGCGGCTGCCTTCGCGGCCGATCACCGCGGCGCTGGCACGGATCTGCTGCATGCCGAGCAGCACCGGCTCGACTTCCTCGTATAGCAGGAAGCCGCGCTCGGTCGGGCTGACGCGCGGTCCGCTGCGGGCAAACAGCGCGAAGCCCAGTTCGCTCTCCAGCTCCTGGATCGAGCGCGTGATCGCCGGCTGCGAGCGGCCCAGCAGGCGGCCGGCGGCGGTGACGCTGCCGGTCGACATCACTGCTGCGAAGGCTTCGAGCTGACGGATTTCCATGGCGGGTGAGTATGCGTATATCGCATTCTTGCGCGCTTATGATGCCAAAGGCAAATACTATTTCGGCATACGCTTCTGCGACCGGGCGCGGGCGGGCGTCCTGCTGCGGGGGCGGCCGGGCGGTGGGTCGCTATCATGAGCCGATCGTTCGCGTGGAGAAATGCGATGAAGGAATCATGCGGCCGGCCTTTCGGTCCGCGATGGAGACCGCTGTCGAGCCTGCTGATGGCGCTGTCGGTCGCGGTGCTGCTCGGATGCGGCATGCCGCTTTCCGGCTGGGCGCAGGGCGATCCGCCCGCCGCCAACGCCCCGCTGAAGGTCGGCTCGAAGCGCTTTACCGAGTCCTACATCCTCGGCGAAATCCTGACCCAGAGCGCGGCGAGCGCCGGGCCCGCCCGCCATCTGGCGGGACTCGGCAATACCGCGATCGTGTTCGCCGCGCTGCGCGCCGGCAGCATCGACCTGTATCCGGACTACACCGGCACCGTCGCTGCCGAACTGCTGAAGCTGCCGGCCACCGCGACGCTGGCGCAGATCAACGCGGCCCTCGCGCCACTGGGGCTGGGCGCGGCGGTGCCCTTCGGTTTCCAGAACACCTATGCGATCGCCGTGCGCGGCGAGAGGGGCAAGGCTGCGCAAGCCGCAGCCGCGCCTGACAACCTGCGCACGCTGTCCGACCTGGCACGCGCACCGGGGCTGCGGCTCGGCCTGTCGCACGAATTCCTCGGCCGCGCCGACGGCTGGCACACGTTGGCCAGCCGCTATGGCCTGCCCCAGCAGCCGGTCGGGCTGGACCACGGCATTGCCTACGAAGCGCTGGTGGCCGGACAGGTCGACGCGATCGACATCTATTCGACCGACGCCAAGATCCGGGCCTATCGGCTGCGCGTGCTTGACGACGACCGCCAGGTGTTTCCGCGCTATGACGCGATCGTGCTGTATCGGCTCGATGTGCCGCAGCGCCATCCGGCCGCATGGCGTGCGATCGCCGAGCTCGAAGGCCGTATCGACGGCGAACGGATGATCGCGATGAATGCGCAGGCGGAGCTCGATGGGGCCAGCTTCGCGGCGGTGGCGCGGCGGTTTCTGGCGGGCGAGCGTGGGGCCGAGGAAAAGTCGGCGCAGATGTCCGGGGAGATCCCGGAGGGCAACGCGGCCGACAAGCGGGCAGGGCTGTTAGGCGCCTTGCTCGGCCCGGATACCTGGCGGCTGACCCGCCAGCATCTGGCGCTGGTAGCCGGCGCGGTCGGGGCCGCGGTGGTGGTCGGTGTGCCGCTGGGCGTCGTCGCGGCGCGCCGACGGCGGCTGGGGCAGGTCGTGCTGGCGATCGCCGGCATGTTGCAGACGATCCCGTCGCTCGCGCTGCTGGCCGGGCTGATTCCGCTGCTTGGCCGCATCGGCCTGTGGCCGGCGATGGTCGCGCTGTTTCTGTACGCCTTGCTGCCGATCGTGCGCAATACCTGCACCGGGCTGCAGCAGGTGCCGGCCGGCCTGTCGGACGCCGGCCGCGCGCTGGGGCTGACCGCCCGCCAGCGGCTGCGTCATGTCGAACTGCCGCTGGCGCTGCCGGTGATCCTGGCCGGCATCAAGACCGCGGTCGTGATCAGCGTCGGCACCGCCACCGTGGCCGCCTTCGTCGGTGCCGGCGGCTATGGCGAACGCATCGCCACCGGCCTTGCGCTCAACGATGACACGCTGCTGCTGGCCGGCGCGATACCGTCGGCGCTGCTCGCGCTGCTGGCGCAGGGCCTCTTCGAGGCCGCCGAGCGCTGGGTGCTGTTCCGCGGCCAGCGCGCGGCCAGGAACGATCAGAAGTGATGGCGCATGCCCACCATCACGCCGACGCGCGTGGTGCTGTCGACGTCGAGCGCCGGCGTGCCGGCCCAGTACTCGGTCTCGCGACCGACCGCGCCACCGCGCGCCCGTGCGGCATCGGCCTCGACGTAGACGTGGGTGCGCTTCGATAGCGCATAGTCGGCCACCACCGCGATGCTGTCGGCATTGCCGCTGCCCAGCGGCACCGGCACGTCCTGGAACTGCGTGGCGACGTTGCCGTTCTGCCAGTAGCGGTAGTAGGCGCCGGACAGATGCAGCGCCGGCGTCAGCTGATAGCCCAGCCCGGCGAAGGCGATCGCATGGCGCGCATCGGTCGCCGATTCGCGCCGGCCCATATGGCCGAGGAACGCCTTGGCCTTGCCGAACGCATACGAGCCGCCGACCGTGTAGTTGCGCACGGTGCCGCTGCCATCGTCGTTCTTGCGCTGGTCGTAGGCGACGCCGAAGGCGACCGGTCCTTGCTGGTACAGCGCGCCGCCGCCCAGCGTGGTGCCGCGGACCATGCTGCCGGGCTGCTCGCCGGCGCCGTAGTCGAGCTGCACGGTCAGCGGACCCATCGTGCGCTGGTAGACCACGCTGTTGTTGATGCGGTAGTCCTGGATAAAGATGTCGCCGCCCAGGTACAGCGGGTCCGACCAGAAGTTGCCCCAGCCGTGGTCGAGCGGATTGAAGGCCCAGCCGATATTGTTCAGTGCGTTGTACTGCCGCCCGAAGGTCAGGCTGCCCCAGTCGCCCTTGAGGCCGACATAGGCCTGCCGGCCGAAGAACGCGTTGTAGCCGAGGCGGCCGTCGTCGCTGCCGACGCCCGCTTCCAGCTGGAAGATCGCGTGATTGCCGCCGCCGAGGTCTTCGTCGCCTTTCAGGCCGAAGCGGCTGCCGACCATGCCGCCGGACACCAGCCCGACCTGGTCGTTGTGATGGCCGTCGAGATTCGAGGTGTAGCGCACCGCCGAGCTGACGATGCCGTACAGCGTGACGCCGGGCTCGGCTTGCGCGGCGCCGGGGAGAGCGGCGACGGGCAATAGCCCGGCCGCCAGCAGCCAGGGGCTGGCTGTCTTCTTCATGGATTGTCCTCCGAGGTCGGACCCGTCCGGCGCACGGGGCGCCGGCGGACCCGTCAGGCCGATGGCCCGCGGTACCAGTCCCGCGCGGGCACGCGGGTCGTCATCGGGACGTGCGCGATGGCGCCTATCCCGGGCGAGGGTCGAAGTGGGCGACGTTGCCTTGCTGGCGGCGAATGCCGGCAGTGGAGCCGGGCAAGCCTGCGCGATGCCGGACAGTCCGGCGCCGCTAGAGTGGGCCCGAAGGCCTGATGGTGGGTTCGCCGGCGCCCACCTCGCGCGTCGTTCCGGCTATCGCAGGGCGGACGGTGAAGGCATGTTCCGGGTCGTCCCCGGTACGGCGAACGGGCAGTAGTTTACCTGCTTTGCCGAGCGGGCCCGAAAACGCGATTTTGACGGCTCGATGAGACGCGCTATCGCCCGGCCGAAACTGGCTCGACGGAATACCCGGCAGGACGACTGAAATGTGATGTTTAAATAATTTTTCTAAAAATAAGCAATATTTAATCGGTAAACAGGTGCGTTTAAACGCATAGGAGATCCGCGATGGCGTTGAGAAACGCCTTCCAGGACTTTGGTCGTGCGGGTGCACTTCAACGCAATGCAGACGCGGCCGAAGAGTAGGGCTCGGATCCGGCTACCGCCTCTCGGTACCCTCATACGAAGACAACTCAGTTTCCGCCATATCGTGGTCAAAGGATGGCGCGCAGGCCGCGGTGGAGCAAGCGAACTGCTCGATGAACCGGGATGTCAACGCGCCATCGCCGCCAGTCCCTGCTCGAGATCCGCAATCAGGTCGCGCGGATCCTCGAGGCCGATATGCAGCCGGACGATCGGCCCGCGCGCCGACCAGTCGTCGACGCTGCGAGCGCGCCCCAGGTCGGACAGCGTGGCCAGGCTCTCGTAGCCGCCCCAGGACGCGCCGATGCCGAACAGCGTCAGTGCGTCGATGAAGCGCTCGGCGGCCGCCAGCCCGTGCCCGCGCAGTTCGAAGGAAAGCAGGCCGTTGGTACCCGTGCAATCGCGCTGCCACAGCGCATGGCCTGGATCGGCGGGCAGTGCGGGGCAGAAGACCGTGGCGACCTCCGCGCGCTGCGTCAGCCAGTCGGCCACCGCTAGCGCATTGGCCTCGTGCATCGCCAGCCGCGGCGCCAGGCTGCGGATGCCGCGCAGCACCAGATAGGCGTCGTCGGGGCTGACCGCGATGCCGAAGCTGTCGGCCAGCGTGGACAGCGGCTGCCAGGCGTCCTTGGTGGTCGTCACCGTGCCCATCATCACGTCGGAATGGCCCGACAGGTATTTGGTCGCGGCCATGATGGAGACATCGGCGCCGAGCGCCAGCGGCCGGTATTGCAGGCCGGAGCCCCAGGTGTTGTCGGCCACCAGCAGCAGCCCGCGCCGGCGCGCCAGCGCCGACAGTTGGCGCAGGTCGCACATCTCGTAGACCAGCGAGCCCGGGCATTCGGCGTACAGCATGCGCGTGTTCGGTTCGATGCGGGCCTCGATATCGTGGCCGTCGGCGGCGTAGAAATCGACGCGGATGCCGTGGTCGCGCAGGAAGGTGTTGGCCAGATTGCGCACCGGTTCGTAGACGCAGTCGGCCATCAGCACATGGTCGCCCGGACGCAGATAGGCCAGCAGCGTCATGCCGATTGCCGCCAGCCCGGTTGGATACAGCCGCGTGCGGTAGCCGCCTTCGAGCGCGCAGACCGCGTCCTCGAGCGCGAAGCTGGTCGGCGTGCCGCGCGCGCCGTAGGTGAACAGGCGTTCCTCGCCGCGCCGGGCGCGCGCTTCGCGCTGCTGCGCGACGGTGTCGAACAGCACGGTACTGCTGCGCACCACCGGCGGATTGACCGGGCGGCCGCCTGGGTAGTCGAGCGCCTTGCCGGCGTGGATCAGCGTGGTCAGCGGCGAATGTCTGGTGGGATCGGGCATGGCGTCAGAGCGGCATCAAGGCGGCCATCACGGCGGAGCGGCGGCGCCGAATGGATGCGGAATGGTGTGAGACGGAAGCGGCGGAGGCGGGTGACTCAGGCGCGGTGCCGGCCGCGAACGGACCCGGCACCGCGCAACGGCGTCGGCATCGGCAATCAGTCGATCTTCGCGCCCGACAGCTTGACGATGCGCGACCACTTCGCGATATCGCTCTTGAGCTGCGCCGCGAAGGCCTCGGGCGTGCTGGCCACGACCTCGCTGCCGCCGTCGTGGATCAGCTTGACGACCTCGGGCGACTGCAGCACCTGCACGATCGAGGCGCGCAGGTAGGCGACGCGCTCGGGCGAGGTGCCGGCTGGCGCGAAGATGCCGTACCAGTCCTCGAAGCTG
Organism: Cupriavidus sp. JZ107; assembly: GCF_053903255.1. Taxonomy (NCBI): domain Bacteria; kingdom Pseudomonadati; phylum Pseudomonadota; class Betaproteobacteria; order Burkholderiales; family Burkholderiaceae; genus Cupriavidus; species Cupriavidus sp. JZ107. The sequence continues at coordinate 1,692,697 of NZ_CP096481.1, forward strand.
GCGTTCTTGTAGCCGAGCTCGTCGAGCGTCGGCACCTTGGCGAATACGCCGAGGCGCTTCGGGCTCGTCACCGCCAGCACACGCATCTTGCCGTTCTGCACGAAGCCCGCGACCGATGACGTCGACGTGATCAGCGTCGCCACCTGGCCGCCGAGCAGGTCGGTAATGGCCGGGCCTGCGCCCTTGTAGGGCACATGCGTCAGCGCAATCTTGTGGTCCTTGTCGAGGACGACGCCGACCAGATGCGACAGCGTGCCGTTGCCCGGCGTCGCATAGGTCAGCTTGCCCGGCTCGGCTTTGGCCTGCGTGACCAGGTCGGCAAAGGTCTTCAGCGGCGAATCGGCGGCAACGACGATGGCCAGTGGCGCGGCATTGAGTTGCGTGATCGGCGTGAAGCTCTTGATCGGATCGAAGCCGGCCGACGAGTACAGCGTCGGATTGACCGCCATCAGCGAGACCTGCGAAGTCAGCAGCGTATAGCCGTCGGGCTTGGTCTCGGCCACCAGCTTCGCGCCGATATTGCCGCCGGCACCGCCGCGGTTGTCGACGACCGCGGGCTGGCCGGTGACGGCGGCCAGCTTGTTGGTGACGATGCGCGTGATCGCATCGTTGCCGCCGCCGGCGGGGAAGGGCGACACAAAGCGGATCGGCTGGCTCGGATAGCCGCCGACCGGCGCCAGCGGCTGCGCGCTGGCGATCGGGGCCGCGGCCAGTTGCACCGCGGTCAGCAGGCCGAGCATCGACAGGGATATGGTTCTTTTCATGGGGACTCCTCCAGGCGTGGTGGGTACTACGGCAGGCGGTAGCTGCCCAGCTCCGCGTCGTCGAGCTGGGAGATCAGATTGGTTTCCCACGCCAGGTACTGGCGGGCGGCGGCCTTGTTGCCGTCGTGGCGGTCGTGCACGAAGAACAGGTAGTCGATGCAGTCGTGGTCGGCGGGCTCGTTCGGCGACGCGGCCAGCGGCAGGCCGGCGGCCTTCCACGCCGCGATGCCGCCGTCGAGCACGCGCGCCAGCGCCCGTTGCGGCGCGGGCAACGACAGCGCGGCGGCCGCGGCGATTTCCGGCTGATCGGCGATCAGCACCAGCGGGCGCGCGTCGCCGGCCATGTCGTGGGCGAGGCGCGGGCGGATCGACCACCGCGCACCGGGGACATGCGCCTTGCGGTAATCCATGCTGGCGCGCAGATCGATCGCGACGACCTCGCCGCTGTCGAGCTCGCGCGCCAGACGTGCCGCATCGACGGAGGCCAGTGCCGGCAGTGCGGCCGCGGGAGCGGGCGAAAGCGCCAGGCCGCTGCGCAAGCCGTCCGCCAGCACATGGGCGTCGTGCCCCAGCTGGCGCAGCCAGCTCGCGACCACCGGCGCGCGCACGCCGTCGTCGTCGAACAGCACCAGCCGTGCGCCGCGCACGCCGACGTACTGATCGGTGGCCTGGATCAGCTGGCCGCCCGGCGTATGCTGCGCGCCGGGCAGCGAGCCGCGCGCGAATTCTTCCGGGGTGCGGACGTCGCACAGGAACAGCGTGCGGGCGGTGTCGCGGGCCCAGCCCTGTACCGTCGCGGCGCCGACCGTCTCGGCGCCGTGACGTTCGGCGAGCCGTGCCGCCGCGGCGCGCATCGGTTCCAGGTCACTGGCGCCGGTCTTCTCGGGATAGTGGCGATCGTTGCCGTGCTCGAGCTGGTAGTCGGCCAGATACCAGCCCTGCGTGCCGTTCTCCAGCGCGTAGACCGGATTGGGCACGCCCAGATTGATCAGCGTCTGCGCGCCGATGATGCTGCGCGTGCGTCCCGCGCAATTGATCACGATCGGCGTGTCGTCGTCCGGCACCAGGTCGCGCAGCCGGTAGGCCAGCTCGCCGTTGGGGCAGCAGATCGCGCCGGGAATATTCATCTTGCGGTATTCGGACAGCGGCCGGCCGTCGAGCACGACCAGCTTGTCGCCGCGCGCCTGCATCGCATGCAGCTGCTCGGCACCGATGCGCGGCGTATGCAGCTTGTGCTCGACCAGTTCGCCGAACGTCTTCGATGGCACGTTGACGCCGGCGAACAGCGCATAGCCGGCCGCGGCCCAGGCCGCGGTGCCGCCGCGCAACACGTGCACGTCGGTGTAGCCCGCGGCGAGCAGCGCGGCGGCGGCCGGCACGGCGACGCTCTCGTCATGGTCGTAGACCACCACGCGGACATCGCGGCGCGGCACCAGGCGGCCGATCTCGAGCTCGAGGCGGCTGTACGGCAGCGGCACCGCGAGGAACAGGTGCGATTCGCCGTACTGGCCGTGTTCGCGCACATCGAGCAGCGCGATCTCGGCGCCGTCATGCAGCCAGGACTTCAGGGTCGGGGCGTCTACGTATTGGGTCATTGCGGGGTCATTGCGGGGCATTGCAGGTTCATGGGCCAGCGGTTGCGACACTGGTGGCCGGCGGAATTCAGGCAAAACGCTCCCCTGGCCGAGGACAGCCATAGGTGGCAAGGGGAGGGGAATCGGTCGGAGGTGGCGGTCGTCGCGCGATGCGCTGGCGCGGATCGACGGGCCGCGCGGAAATCAGCGGCGCGTCTGCACGCCGACCGACATCACCTGGTAGCGGCCGGTCTCGAGGTCGAACGCGATGCGTTCTTTCAGCGTTTCCAGCGCGCGGCCATACATGTGCAGATGGCGGATGACCTGGTCGCCCTGGATCTCGACCGAGTGAATGTCGTCGGGCATCAGCGCGATGCCTTCGCCGGGGCCGACGCGCACGGTATCGCTCTGCTCGAGATGGCCGATGCCAGGCTGCGAACCGTCGTCGAGTCGGCGATAGACGTAGTTCTGCTCTTCGCCCTCGACTGCGGCGATGCAGGCCCAGGTGGTGTGGTTATGCGGCGGAATCCGCTTGCCCGGGCGCATCACGTTCAGATAGAGCGCATAGCGCTGGTCAGGGTCTTCGCTGATCAGATAGCGGGCCTGGCGCTCGCCGGCCTCGGGCGGCGCGAAATCGGCTTCGCTCCACCATTCGCGATGGGCCGCCAGGTCCTTGACCACGGCCAGCACCCGGTCCAGCGCCTCGCGCGTCAGCGCCTTGTTTTCAACAATATCCTTAATGCTTTGAATGGCGCCCTGGACGGCTGCGGTGCGGGCTTCGGCGCGGGCGGGAGCGAGGCTCATCGAAAACTCCTGAATTATGCGGATAGATGCGGATGGATACGGGTCTGGAGCCACACTGTACTGAACGCGATGGGGGCGAACAACTTAGAATATTGCGCAAACATATAAGTAAGTCTTATATATACTTGGCCGTCGTCCCCGCGAAGGCGGGGACCCAGTGGCTTTGAAAGACGCTGGATTCCCGCCTTCGCGGGAATGACGCGATGGTCGTCGGCACATTGCCGACCACACCTTTCTATTCCCATGCGCCACCTCGATCTCGAACTGCTGCGGACGCTGGTCGCCATCGCCGAGCACACCACCTTTGCGGCCGCCGCCGACGCGACCCACAAGACCCAGTCCGCGGTAACCCAGCAGATGCAGCGGCTGGAGGAGCAGGTCGGGCTGCCGCTGTTCGACAAGCAGGGCCGCAGCAAGCGGCTGTCGCCGCATGGCCAGAAGCTGCTCGAATACGCGAAGCACATGCTGGCGATCCATGACGAGGCGCTGCGCGCGCTGCGCGAAGGCAATCTGGAAGGGGCGCTGCGCATCGGCGCGCCGCACGATATCGCCGACACGATGCTGCCGCCGCTGCTCGCGCATATCGCGCGCAGCTCGCCGAAGCTGCAGCTGGAAATCCACGTCGGGCGCAGCCCCTTCCTGATGGAGTCGCTGCGCCGGGGCGAGATCGACCTGACGCTGTCGACGCGCAGCGATCCGACGCTGGAGGGCGTGGTGCTGCGGACTTCGCCGACGGTGTGGATCTGCGCGGCCGACTACGTCCATGACATCTCGCGACCGGTGCCGCTGATCCTGGCCGACGAACCGAGCCTGTTCCGCCGCCTCGCGCTGGAGGCGCTGGAATTGGCGCAGGTGCCGTGGCGGCCGGGCTATCTGGCGCCGAACCTGATCGGCATCAAGGCCGCGATCCGCGCCGGACTGGGCGTAACCGCGCGCAGCATCGAACTGCTCGGGCCGGACATGCGCGTGCTGGGCGAGAACGACGGCATGCCGCGACTGCCCGATGTCGCGTATTACCTGTGGATGCGTCCCGACGTGATCAATCCGGCCACGCGGCAGGTCTACGAGATGCTCAAGTCCACGCTGGGGCTGAACGCAACCGCGGCTGGATCCTTGCCGGCCTGATTCCTTCACGCGTTTCCTTCGCACCCATCCAGCTCACGCTTGCGCCGGGCCTTGGTGGCCCGCAGCAGCGGGCAACACAGCCGATACCGCTGGTTTCGGCCGGCCGCTTGCATGGCTGCCGGCCTTCGCATAGACTAACCAAAACGTTTTGGTTCAGCAGTTTTCTAACATTCAGCGGCGAAATACGCACAGACGGGCGCATAGACGCCCAGACGCACGGGCGCGGCCACCGATCGCGCCACCGACGCATTCACCAATAGACGCCGCTGTCATCCAAGGAGGAGACCCCCATGTCCCAACCCGCAATCGCGGCTGTCGACGAGGTATTGCCATGGCGGCGGCTGTTCGCCTTCGGCATGCAGCATGTGCTGGTGATGGCCGCCTCGCCGATCGCCTCGGTATTCCTGATGAGCAAGGCGCTCAATTTCCCGCCCGCGCTGGCGATGCAGCTGCTCAGCGCGACCTTCGTGATCTGCGGCCTCGGCACCTTGCTGCAGTCGTTCGGCCCCAAGGGCATCGGCGCGCGGCTGCCCTTCATCATGCTGCCGGGCGGGGCGCCGATCGTGCTGTTCATCCTGATCGCGCAGCAGACCGATGTGCAGACCGCCGCCGGCGCGGTGATCCTGACCGGCGTGTTCTATTTCCTCGTGCTGCCGGTGTTTCGCCGTTGCCTGCGCTATTTCCCGGCGGCGGTGGTCGGCACGATGCTGCTGCTGGTGGCGATCAACCTGGCGCAGGTATCGGGCAAGCTGATCGCCGGCCAGCCGGGCACGCCCGGCTTCGGCGCGCCGGTCAACCTGCTGCTGGCATTCGCGACGATCGCCTTCACCGTGCTGTTCTCGCGCGTGCTGACCGGCATGCTGGGGCAGCTGGCGATCCTGCTGGGGCTGCTCGGCGGGGCGCTGGTGGCGGTGGGAATCGGCGCCTTCCATGGCGAGCACCTGTCGCTGTGGCCCGTGCTGGCGCTGCCGTCGGCCTTGCCATTCGGCATGCCGAAATTCGACCTGATCGCGGCGATTCCGCTGATGGTGTTCTCGATCGTGTCGATGGTCGAGGCCACCGGCCAGACCATTGCGATCGGCGATGCGGTCGGCAAGCCGATCGACGAGCAGCGCGACGTGCCCCGCACGATTCGCGGCGACGCCTTGACCTCGCTGCTGGGCGGGCTGTTCGGGACCTCGCTGATCATCACCAGCGGCGAGAACATCGGCATCGTGCGGGCGACTGGCGTGCGCTCGCGCTTCGTCACCGCGGTCTCGGGCGGCATCCTGGTGGTGTTCGGCCTGCTGGCGCCGGTGTCGTCGCTGATCGCCGCGATTCCCGAGGCCGTGGTCGGCGGCACCGGGCTGATCGTGTTCTGCATCGTCGGCACCATGGGCATCGACATGCTGCGCAAGGTGGACCTGCGCGACCACGCCAACATGTACATCGTCGCGGTGGCGCTCGCGGTCGGGCTGCTGCCGATCCTGGTGCCGGGCATCTATGCCAGCGTGCCGGCCAACATCCGCATCCTGGTCGGCAACGGCGTGGCGATGGGCGCGATTACCGCGGCGCTGATGAACTTCCTGTTCTTCCATACCGGCCTGCGGCGCGGTGTGGGCAAGGTGCCGGTCGCGCATTGAGTTCGCGCTTGATCGCCCCGTCGGTGCTCCCTCTGCCGATTGCGGGGAGAGAAGGGCCCACCAGGTTTTCTCCCCTCTCCCGCGTGCGGGAGAGGGGGCGGGGGAGAGGGAAAGGGCGCTCGTCATGGCTGACGCGGCTGGTTGGACCACCGCCGGTTTCCCTCTCCCCAACCCTCTCCCGCAAGCGGGAGAGGGAGCGATTCACCCAGGCGCATGCCGCTGCATGCATGCGCCGCAACCCGTAGAACGTATGTCGCCTTTTCCTTCCGCTTTGCCCGATCCCAATTCCAATCCCGAGCACGCCGCACTGCGCCCCGCGTCCTTCGACCGCCCGCAGATCCTGCGCCCCGAATGGACCCTGCTGCGCGACGGCATCGTGCGTGACCATGCGATCGTGGTGCAGCATGGCCGCTTCGCCGCGGTCGGCCCGGCCGCGCAGATCGCCGCGCAGTTCCCGCATCTGCCGACGCTGGCGCTGCCACGCATGCTGCTGATGCCCGGGATGATCGACACCCATCATCATCTGACGCAATCGTTCGGCAAGTCACTGGTGTTCGGCGAGCCGTCGGAGATCTTCCGGCGCGTGTGGGTACCGCTGGAGGGCAGCCTGACCGAGACGCATCTGTACCTGTCGTCGAAGCTCGCCGCACTCGAGGCGCTGCGCGGCGGCTTCACCACGGTGTGCGATGCCGGTACCCGTGCCGATGCCGGGCTGGAGGCGATCGCGCAGGCCGTCGGCGAGGCCGGCTTGCGCTGCGTGCTGGGCCTGATCTGCAACGATCGCCCCGGCGGCCAGACCCTCGACGCCGCGCCCATCGTGCGCCGGGCCGAGCGCCATCTGGCGATGTACGACGATCACCCGCTGGTGGTGCCGTCGCTGGCGATCTCGATTCCCGAGGTGGCCAGCGATGCGATGCTGCATGACGTCTATCGGCTGTGCGAGGAAGCGGGCCGCGTCTTCCAGACGCACGCCAACGAACACCTGGTCGCCGTGGAGCGCTCGCTCAATGCGCGCCGCCAGCGGCCGATCGAACATCTGGAAGCGGTCGGCGCACTGGGCCCCGCCGCGCTGCTGGCGCACGCGACGCTGGTGACCCCGCACGAAATCCGCCTGCTGGCCGAGCGGGGCGCGGCGGTCGCCTACAACCCCGTCGCCAGCGCCTGGAAGGGCAATGCGGTGGCCCCTGCGGAAACCATGGCGACCTTCGGCGTACGCCTGGGCCTGGGCACCGACGGCACCCGCAGCGACGGCTTCCGACTGCTCGACTATGCCGAGGCCGCGCAGCGCTTTGCCTTCGGCATCGGCGTCGGCGATTCGTCCTGCGGCGCGGGCTGGCGCTGGCTCGACATGGCGACGCACGATGGCGCCGATGCGGCGGGCCTGGGCAAGGTCACCGGCGAGATCGCGGCCGGCAAGCAGGCGGACTTCCTGCTGGTCGACTGCGATGTGCCGGAGCTGACGCCGTCGTGGGACCTGAGCTGGGAACTGGTGCGGCTGGCCAATCGCGACCAGATCCGCGGCGTCTTCGTCGACGGGCGGCTGCGCCTGTGGGACGGCTGGCCGCTGGACTGGGACGCGCGTGCGCTGATGGCGGAGATCCGCCAGATGGCCGAGCAGACCATCGCCAACGCGCCGATCACCAAGCTGCACGATCCGGCGGACGTCCATCGCGCCGCCTGCGCGGCTTGGCTGCGGACCGCAAAGGGCGGGGCGCAGGCATGATGCTCGATACGACGATGCTGAGCGTCTGGCTCGCCGTGTTCGCCGGCGCGCTGATCCAGGGCACCACCGGCATGGGCTTTGCGCTGATCGTGGTGCCGGTGCTGGCGCTGGCCGCGCCCGCGATGTTGCCCGGTTCGCTGCTGATCGCGATGCTGCCGCTGAACGCCTATGTGGCCTGGCGCGAGCGGCATGCGATCGATCTGCGCGGCGCCGGCTGGATCAGCGCCGGGCGGCTCGCCGGTACCTTCGGTGGCCTGTGGGTGCTGGTGGCGGTGCCGATGGCCTGGCTCAATGCGCTGGTCGGCGGCAGCACCATCCTGGCCGCGCTGGTGTCGCTGATCGCACCGGCTTTCACGCCGGGCAGGATGACGTTCGCCTCGACCGGCCTGATCACCGGCGTGACAGAGACCGCCACCGGCGTCGGCGGGCCGCCGCTCGCGCTGGCCTACCAGCACGCGCCGGTGGCCACGCTGCGCGCCACCGTTGCGCTGTGCTTCCTGGTGGGCGAGGTCATCTCGCTGATCGTACTGGCGGTAAGCGAGCGCCTCGGCGCGCCGCAGTGGCACTACGCGCTCGGCATGCTGCCGGTGCTCGGCGCCGGCATGCTGGCCAGCCATCTGGTGCACCGGCGCATCAACCAGCGCATGCTGCGTATCGGCGTGCTGGTGTTCGCGCTGGTATCGGGACTGGTGGTGCTGGTGCGCGGCTGACGCCGCCTAGGCCGCCGATGTCGCCGACGTCGCGGGGGGAGTGGATGTCGCCGACGCAGCCGACGACTCGCGCGGCACCAGCTCGGGCAGCGGCGCCGCGACGGAAGCGCGTTCGTGCCGGCCCGAGACATGTTCGAACAGCAGTTCGACGGCCTGCGACGCGACCCGTTCCAGATGCAGATTGACCGCCGTGATCGGCGGCTGATGGCTGCGCGCGCGAATGCCGTCGTAGCGGGTCACCACCATCAGGTCCTGGGGCACGCGCCTGCCGAGCGCTTGCGCATGCGCGATCGCGCCGACCGCGAACGCATCGACCGGCGCGCACAGCGCATCGATGTCCGGCTGCTCGCGCAGCAGCGCCGCGCAAGCGGCCGCGCCGCCCGCTTCGCCTTCGCTCTCCTGTGCGGTGACGATATGGCAGGGCAGGCCGGCCTCGGCGACGAAGGCGCGATAGGCGCGCTCGGTCTCGACATAGGATTGGCGCGGCGTGGCGCCGATCAGCAGGCCGATGCGGCGCCGGCCCTGCGCGTGCAGATGCTCGAGCAGCAGCCGCGCGGTGTATTCCGATTGCAGATCGACGAAGGGGACCGGATCGTCGGTGCCGGGCTCCCGGCCGATCGACACGATGCTGACGCCGCGCTGGCGCAGCAGCGCGATATGCGCGTCGCTGGCGACCGGCTCGATCACGATGGCGCCATCGATGTCCAGGCTGTCCAGCAGGCCGCCCGCACCCTCCAGCGGCGGCACCAGCACCACGCCGATGCCGCGGCCCAGCGCCGCTTCGGCGGCGATTGCCGCCACTTCCATCATGAAGCCCAGCCGCGAGGTGCCGCCCGCCACCGCGAACGGCATCGACGACACCAGCGCGATGCTGTTGGCGCGTCCCGAACGCAGCCGCTGCGCGCGGACACTGGGCCGATAACCGAGCTGCTGGGCAATCTGCTTGACCCGCGCCCGCGTGGCCGGATCGACGACGCCGCGATCGTTCAGCGCATGCGATACCGTCGTCAGCGATACGCCGGCCTCCCGGGCCACGTCGTGGATGGTGATGCGTCGGGGCGGGACGGATGCGCTCGGCCTCGGGTCTTTCATGCGGTGTGGGTAACGGAGCAGGTGATGAAGCAGGTGATGGAGCAGAGTGATGCGCGAGCGCGGCACGACAGGCGCCGTGGCAAGCATACACCAGCGATCGCGCCGCTCCGTCATGCCACGCACATCGTCAGGCGGTCACAGCAACCACATGCGCCGATATCCGGCCCTCGATCGGTCCCTCGCCGAACTGGCTGCGCAGCGCGGCCTCGCAATAGTCGGTGGCGCGCTGCATCGCATCGCCGCCGCGCGCCTCGAGCTCGGCGCGCATCGGCGTGGCCTGGCAGAAGCCGACCGCCGGCACGCGCGCCGAATCCGCATGGCTGCGCCTGGCTACCGTGTCGAAATCGGGCGCCGTGGCGAAACCGCCGGCGCGCAGGTCGCCTTCGATCCTGTCCCGCTGGTGGTAACCATGCGGGGTGCGGGCCATGAAGTCGGGCGGGGAGTCCGGAAAGCATTCGGCCAGCGCGCGCGACACCGCGTGAGCAAACTCGTTCTCCTCGATGCGATCCCAGACGTTGAACAGCAAGGTGCCGCCGGGCTGCAGTACCCGGCGCGCCTCGGCGAAGGCCCTTGCCTTGTCCGGGAAGAACATCACGCCGAACTGGCACACCACCAGATCGAAGCTGCCGTCGTCGAACGGCAATTGCATCGCATCGGCCTGGCGCCATTCGGCCACGCGGCCGCTGAGGCCGATCGCCTCCGCACGCGCCAGCATCGGCGCATTCAGGTCGGTGACGACGAGCTGCGCTTCGTCGGGCAGCACCTTCGCCATCGCGCGCGTGACAGCCCCGGTGCCGGCGGCGATCTCGAGCACGCGGGCAGGGCGCCGCGCGCCGACACGGCCAGCGATGTCGTCGGCATAGGGCTGAAAGATCATCGGTACCAGGTATTGCTCGTACAGCTCGGGAATCGGGCCCGTGAACAGCTTGTCGGTGTTCGGTGTGGTCATGGTGAGTCTCCTGGCAGGCTGCGGAGCAGGGCGCTCGCCGCTTGTTTGGCCTGCCAGTTCATCGTAGACGGCGGTGGACCGCACGGCGACGCGAGTTCGCTGCGGCCCGACGCGTTGCGGACGCTAACCGTTCGGCTGCCCAACGCCGGCGCGAAGGAACCGCGTACTTGTGCTTTTGCGTTTGCCTTGTACGTAATTGGGCGGCATGCAGGACGGACCACTTCGCCGGTATCAGTGCGACACCTACGATCCGCGCATCGCCGTTCCGTGTAGTCGGTCGGCGATCGGCGCCCCGCGCCTCCCACCATTTCCGAATCACCAGATGACAGGAGTCCGATCATGCAAACAAACCGTACCCCGTTGCTTCCGACCCATCTCGCAATCGACATGGCGGCGCTCGATGTCAATCGCACCTGGGAGGATGGTTACGGGCTGCTGCAAGAATCCCGCATTCGTGTCGACGCCGATGCCCGCCAGCAAGGCCTCTGTAGCCGCTTCTGGTCCGATTACCCGAAGGTGGCAGCCGGGGCGGTTGCCGGTGTCGCGTTCGGCCTGGTAGCAGGGGCGAGCGGTGCCACCTTCGCCGCCACCCATGACTGGGCCGCCGCCGCCGCGGTGTTCGGGCTGGGCAATGTGCTGATGGGCTGCGTCGCGGGATGCCTGCTGAACCTGGCGGAGCGGCCAATCCGATGATCCACCGGCCGCCACGACGAAGCCGCAATGGTCATCAAGCCGCCGTCGGGTGATATCCGGGCTCGGCCACGGCAAAGGCCGTGCCGCGATGCGCCAGCGGCGGATAGATCCACTGCTGGTTGATCTGCCGCTTCAGCGCCTTCGCTGCCGCACCGGACAGCCGGACCTCGCGCTGCCAGCCCTCGGTCAGCACCGCGCCCCACGGGCCGAGGTCCAGGCACGTGACATAGCGGGGCTGCGCATACGGCGTCGCCGGCACGCCGAGCAGATCGGCCATCGCGTTGTTGCCGGCGACGCGCCCCAGCGGCATCGCATGCTGGCAGGACATCAGCGTGCGGTGGCCGGCCTCGTCGGTCTGCGCGCTGGCCGCATCGCCAGCCGCGAACACGCTTGGCGCGCCAGGCACCCGCAGATCGCCGTCGACCAGCAGCCGTCCGGCGCGATCGCGTTCGCCCGGGATCTGCTGCGTCAAGGGCGTTGCGCGGACACCGCCGGTCCAGATGACGGTGGCGGCATCGATGCGCTTGCCATCGCTGAGCGTGATGCCCTTCGCATCGACCGCCGTCACCGCGACGCCCAGGCGCCGTTGCACACCGAGTGAGTCCAGTGCCTGTTCGATGACAGGCCGCGGCCCCGGCCCCAGATCGGGGCCGATCGCGTCCGCCTGCTCGACCACGATCGCCTGCACGTCGCGGTCTTCGCCGAGCGCGACGCGCAGGCGCGCCGGCATTTCGGCGGCGGTCTCGATGCCGGTGAAACCGCCGCCGGCCACCACGACCGTATTGCGCGCGACCGACCACGGCCGCTCGGCCAGCGCATGCAGATGCCGATCGAGCGCGATCGCGTCTTCGCGCTGATCGACGCTGAACGCGAAGCGGTCCAGGCCCGGCAGCGCCGGCATCGCCAAACGGCTGCCCGCGGCAAGCACCATCCGGTCGTAGCCGATCTCGCTGTGCCGGCCCTCGCCGTCGCGCAGCACGATGCGGCCGGCCGCGGCGTCGACGGCTTCGACCCAGCCCGCGACGAAGCGTACGCCGACGGTGTCGAACAGCGCATCGAGCGGCGCCGCCATGGTGGCCGGCGCGCGTTCATAGAGACGTGGCCGCAGCGTGATGGCTGCTTCGGGTGCCACCACGACGATCTCGATCGCGTCCGGCGCCACGCCGTGGCGATCGCGCAGTCTGGCGGCGGCCAGCGCCGCATACATGCCGGCAAAACCGGCCCCGACGATAACGACTTGCTTGCTCATGACACCCCACGATTGAAAACGGCGGAGATCCGCCTGGATCGATACGTGGGGATGGTAGGGGTGGCGGGGTGGGCCGGAACAGTACCAAGATCCGAGCAAGTGCAGGCACCATCGAATGCAGGCTCCATCGCGGCTCGGCACACGATAGCGCCCCGGCAAGGGTCAGCGCATCTCCGCCAGCAATGCCATCAACGTGTCGCAAGCCGGTCCCAGCCGCGCGTCGCTCAGATTGGTGACGCCGAGCAGCAAGCCGCGCTGCCGCGGGTCCTGCTGCGGATCGGCATACCAGCGCGATACCGCGGAGGGTGCGATGCCGCGGCGCACCGCTTCGGCCGCGATCGCGCGATCGTCGCTGCCGGGTGGCAGCCGAAGGTGAACCGCCAGCCCGGCCATCGCATCGACGTCCGCCTGCGGCCCCAGGCGCGCGCGCAGCGCGTCGCGCCGCTGCGCATACAGTGCCTTCATATGCCGCAGATGGCGCAGATAGTGGCCCTGGGCCATGAACTCGGCAAACGCGAGTTGTGTCGCCAGGTTCGGCGCGGGAGCCAGGCAGCCGGCCACCTCGGCGAAGCGTTCGGCCAGCGGCAGTGGCGCCACCACGAAGCCCAGTCCCAACGCAGGGCTCATCGTCTTGCTGAACGTGCCGATATGGATCACACGGCCGTGCCGATCGGCGGCCGCCAACGCCGGTGCGGCGCGGCCCTGTAGCTGCAGTTCGCTCAGATAGTCGTCCTCGACGATCCACGCCTGCGTGCGGGCGGCCCAGCGCAGCAGCGCCTGACGCCGTGCCGGCGACATCGCCACGCCCATCGGCGCCTGCTGCCCGGGCGTGACCACGGCGAGCACCGCCTCCGGGGCCAGCGCAAGGCCGCGTTCGACGTCGAGTCCGTGCGCGTCCACCGGTATCGGCACCGGGCGCAGCCCCGCCAGTTGCAGGCCGGTCCGCGTGACCATATAGCCCGGCTCTTCCATCCATGCGGCGCGGCCGGCCAGTTGCAGTACCGCCAGCGTCAGGCCCAGTCCGCCGCGATAGCCGGCCGTCAGCACGATCTGATCCGGCGCGCAATGGATGCCGCGCGCGATCGCCAGATAGCCGGCCAGTTGCGCCCGCAGCATCGCCGCGCCACGCGGATCGGGATAAGTAACCGGGGACATCGCGCCGGTGCGCAGCGCCCGTGCCCGCAGCCGGGACCACAGTTTGGCGGGAAACGCGTCCTGCGCCGGCACGCCCATTTCGAACGGCAGCGGCGGCGCAGAGAAGTCGTGGAGGATGCCGCTCAGCGGTGCGTTGAACGCCGGAATCGGCTCGGCGGCGGGTTCGGGGCGCTCCGGCTGCGCGGCGACGCGGGTACCGGCTGCTCCCGCCGTGACGATCAACCGCTCGTCGAGCAGCCGATCATAGGCGCTACGCACGGTGCCGCGGCCCACACCAAGCCGGGCTGCGAGGTCGCGCCACGATGGCAGCCGCGCACCGGGCGCCAGCCGCCCCTCGTGGATTGCTACACGCAGATTGCTGGCGATCTGCGCGCTCAGGGGTTCCGATGACGATCGGTCGAGGCTGACGTCGAGGCTGGGATCCATGCGGGGAAAACGATCGGCGGTGCAGGGGCCGCTGTGCGAAATCAGGCGGCGGGATGCGGTGGCCTGGGACAGGCATTCCACGCCGCGGCCATTGTAGTGCGACATGGAGCGCGGCCGTATTTTGGCCTAGAGTGGCGACATTGGCCGCGGCCAGCGCAGCGTTCGCGCGGCGCCGCCTGCCGCCGCTTGCCGTTCGCCGTTCGCCGTTCGGAGGACATCGCCATGGATCGCCCGTTATTGCGCCGGCCCTCGCGCCTGTTGCCGCCTTCGCATCCATTGCCGCCGCGGCAGCGGCCCAATCCGCGCCGGCGACGGCTGCTGGCCATCGGTGGTGGCGCGATGCTGCTGCCTGCCGCATGGCCCGGACTGGCGTCGGCCCAATTGCCATCGCCATCGCCATCGCCACAGCAGTCGGTGCCCAGGCCCTCGGGCAGCAAGCCGATGCAGATCGGCGTGATCGGCAGTGGCCGCATCGGCGGCACGGTCGGGGCGCTGTGGGTCAAGGCCGGCTATCCGGTCCTGTTCTCGTCGCGGCATCCGGAACAGCTGAAGCCGCTGGTCGACGGGCTTGGACCGCTTGCCCGGGCCGGCACCGTGGCCGAGGCGGTCGCTTTCGGCGACGTGCTGTTCATCGCCGTGCCCTACGGTGCGCTGCCCGAGATCGGCAAGGAGCATGGCCGCGGAATGGCCGGCAAGGTGGTGCTCGACGCCACCAACGCCTATCGCCATCGCGATGGCGCCGCCGGCGAGGACGCCCTGGCCAACGGGATCGGCCTCACTACGGCGAAGTACCTGTCCGGCGCGCGCATCGTGCGCGCCTTCAATTTCACCAGCGCCAGCGATTTCGCGACCCGGCACCACCAGGAACCGCGGATCGCGATCCCGATCGCCGGCGACGATCGGGCCGCGCTGGACACCGCTTCGGAACTGGTGCGCGCCGCCGGCTTCGAGCCGGTGGTCATCGGTCCGCTGAAGATTGCCGACAGCTTCGCGCCCGGCGGACCGCTGTTCCGCCAGGTCGGCGGCGCCGAGGAGCTGCGGCAGAAGGCGAGGGCGGCAGTGCCGGCGCAGCCCGCCGGGCGCTAGCGGTCGGCCGTCAAAGCGGATGCAGCGCCGCCGGCGAACTCGCCGGCGGACTCATCAGATTGCGCACGGTAACCTTGGCCAGCAGGTTGGTCCGCGCCGCATCGCTCAATTGACCGCTGTGGATCAGCGCCATTGCCTTGTCCTGGACACCGGCGGGCGGCTGCGGCCACGCCAGCCATTCGGCCAGCCATGCAGCCTGCAGATCCGCCGGCATGGCGGGCAGCCCTGATTCGATGGCGGAGATCGACGAAGGGGAAGCGCCCGGACGCAGCGCGAGGCGCGCGGCTTGCTCCTGCAGCTGCGAGCACGCGGCCATCGTGCCGGTCAGCGCCGCGGCCGCCTGCGGACTCCCTGCATCGGCGAGGAGCCTGGCCAGATACGCCCTCGGCGTTTCCCACGGCGCGGCGCCGCGCCCCTGATTGGCCAGCCCGGCGAACTGCTCGACATCGCGCACCAGGCAATTGCTCAGGCGGGCACCGCGGTTCTGTAGCAGCGCGCCGAGCAGTTCGCGGAGATGAGCGCCGGGATGCGGCTGCCCACTGTGCTCGAGCGCCTCGAATACCGTGCTCAGTACAGGACTGTCATCGCGCGATTCGAGCGCGACCCGCGCGTCGTCGGCACCAAGGGCCAGTAGGGGCGGTACGGGCAGTTCGCCTGCTGCGGCGAGATCGACGTCGGACTGAAGCGGTAATGGCTCGGAAATGGATTGCTGGGGCGCGGCAGCGCCCGTGGAGGTGGTGTACATGATGGAAGAAGGGGGTAGGCGTTGGGCGGAAGACCGTGGCGTGCCGGCTGGCTTGCTGATCCGCCGCCACCGCGGTCAAGTTGATGTTCGCGACGCGAACCGCGCGATTGTCGCGAGCGCTGCCGCAGCGCGCTTCCGATTTGCGCCGAGGAACGAAGAAACGGCGCCTCCATCGCACACCGCCATGCCTCCGGCGGCCCGCTGGGCCACGGTAGAATGCCCGCGAGCCGGACAGTGCCTTTCCCAGGCCAACATTCCGGTGATACCGACCAGGGAGGATGACGATGAGCGCCCAAGTTCCCCAACACGCCGAAGGGCACCGCATCGACGCCTGCGTTTACCTGCTGCACATGCTGCTGCAGCGCGCGGAACAGCAGCAGCCCGGCTTGCTCGACTCGCTGATACGCGGGGTCGCGGCCGACCGGGACGGCGTACGAGCGCAAGGGCCCGCAGATCCGGCAGATACCGGTGTCTTCGACGAAGCGCTGCGCGTGCTGGAACTGGCCAACGAACAGCTCAAATCGCAGCCACAGCCGTAGCCCGCCTGCACGTCCGACGCCCGCTCCCCGCGCTCAGTCCACCGCAGCGCCGGACCGCTCGACGATCTGCTTCCATTGCGCGAATTCCTTCTGCTGCCGCGCCGCGAGCTGCTCGGGGCCGTCGCGCAGCACGGTCACGCCCAACTGCTGGAAGCGCTGCTGCAGCGCCGGCGATGCGAGCGCGGTCTTGATCGCGTCATGCAGCCGGTCGACCACGGGCTGCGGCGTTCCGCGCGGCGCGTAGAAGGCAACCCACAGGTCGCCGCTGAACCCGGGAATCTGTTCGGCGATTGCCGGCACGTCGGGCAGCAGCGGGGCGCGCGTCGCGCTGCTGACGCCGATGGCGCGCAGCTTGCCGGCCTTTACCGCTTCCACCGCGGACGGCAGGCTGGCAAACAGCATCGGCACCTGGTTGCCCAGCACATCCGTCATCGCCGGGGCGACACCCTTGTACGGGATGTGCTGCATCTTGAGGCCGCCTTTCTCGTTCATCATCTCGCCCAGCAGATGATTCAGCGTGCCGCTGCCGGCGGAGGCATAGCGGTACTTGTCGGGATTCGCCCTCACCTCGGCGAGGAAGCCCTTCAGGTCCTTGGCGGGAAACGACGGATGCACGCACAGCACGTTGGGCACGATCCCGACCGCCGCGATCGGCACGAAGTCCTTGATCGGATCGAAGCCGGGCTTCTTGTAGACCCACGGCACGATCAGCTGATTGCTGTTGGCGGTGAACAGCAGGTTGTAGCCGTCCGCCGCTTCCCGCCTGGCGGCTTGCGTACCCACTACGCCACCGGCACCCGCCTTGTTGTTGACCACGACGGGCTGACCCAGCGTGCCGCCGAGCTGCTCCGCCATGATGCGGGCGACGATATCGACCGTGCCGCCCGGTGCGGTCGGCACGGTGATGGCGATGGGGCGCTCCGGGTAGGCGGCCTGGGCGACAGGCGCCGCAGCGGTCAGCGCCGCAGCTGCCAGCAGCGCGGCACGGCCGGCGACTTTGCGGATGGCGAGGTTCATGGTGGATGTCTCCGTCAAGATAGGAAAGAGTAAGCGGTCCGGCTCGCAGGCAACACGCCGCGGCGCCGGTCGATTGCCGCATGCAGGCGGCCGGCCCAGGCCAGCAGTTGCCGGTCGGCGCCAGGCCGAGCCACCAGCAGCACGCCGATCGGCAGTCCGGCGGCGTCGACCGTTACGGGCAAATGCAGGCAGGGCCAGCCCAGCACCGACCAAGCCTTGTTGAAGCCGGAATTGCCGGTATGCGACAGGCCGGCCGGCGCCGGACCCAGTGCGCTGCTGGTCAGTACCAGGTCGATGTCGCCGAAGCTGTGTTCCCAGCTGTTGCGCGCGGACTCCTGCAGGCGCCGCGCCTGCGCATGATCGGCATCGGACAACGACAGGCCACGGCGGATCGTGTCGTGCAGCGCCGGGCTCAGCAGCGCATCGGCGGCGGTCGCGATGGCCGCCAGGCTGCGCGCCATTTCATAGGCCACCAGCACGCCATGCGCCTCCAGCAGCCGCGCCGAGGACGCCGGCGGTGCAACGGTGGCTATTGCATGGCCTCGTTCCAGCAGGTCGCGACGCGCGTGGTCGAGGACGTTCGCGGCTGCCGGCTCGAGCCGATATCCGGGCGGCTCGGGCAGGAATCCGATGCGCAATGCGGCGCGGCGATCGACATCGGCGCCTGGCAGCAGCACGGCCCCAACGCGCGCCGCGGTGTCCACCGTGTCGGCATGCCAGCCGATCACGTCCAACGAGGGGCACATCACGCGCATGCCGCGGCGCGACAGCACGGAATAAGTCGGTTTGAAACCCACCACGCCGCAGAACGCTGCCGGCCGGATCATCGAGCCTCCGGTCTGCGTACCGAGCGCGAAAGGGACCATGCCGGCCGCGACTGCCGCCGCCGATCCGCTCGACGAGCCGCCGGGGGTGTGGTCCGCATTGGCGGGATTGCGCGTGGGCCCAGGTGTCACATGGGCGAACTCCGCCGTCACGGTCTTGCCGATCGGCACGGCGCCTGCCGCGCGCAACCGCGCCACGCAATCGGCGTCGGCCGGCGCTGGGTCGTCCGGACTGGCGGGCGAGCCGCACCGCGTCGGCATGCCGGCAACGTCGAGCACGTCCTTGACGCCGAAAGGCATCCCTTGCAGCGGGCCGGACAGCGAACCGGCGTCGCGAAGCGCGGCCTCGCCGGCAAGCCGAACCCACGCATGCAGGGCTCGATCCTGATCGGCCACGCGGCGCACCCAGTTCGTCAGATCGTCGGCCCTGACCAGGGTGGGGAAGGAAGAAACGGAGGGGACGGGATAGCGATTCACGATGGGGCACCGAAAGATGCCCCCATGCTAGTTACACTAGTGTGTACCGTCCAATTCAAAATCAATGCGACATTATGACCAATACCGACATAATGTTTCTCGACGACCGATTGCTGGCGTGCTTTTGCGCGGCGGCCGAGGAATTGCACTTCGGCCGTGCCGCCGCGCGCCTGTTCATGAGCCAGCCGCCGTTCAGCCAGCAGATCAAGCGGCTCGAGGCCATGGTCGGCGCGCCGCTGTTCGTCCGTACCACGCGATCGGTGCGGCTGACGCCGGCCGGCGAGGTCATGTACCAGCACGCCCGCACCATCGCGGGACAGACACGCGTGATGCTGCGCGCGGTGCGGCAGGCCGCCGAAGGCGAGGGCGGCTCGCTGGTGGTGGGCATCGCGCCGACCGCCGCGTACTCGCCCGTGGCGGACGCGTTGTACCGCTACCGCGTCGCGCATCCGGAAGTCACGCTCGACCTGCGCGAGATGAATTCGGTGACGATGGAGGCGATGCTGCGCGCGCGGACGATCGATGTCGCGGTGATGCGGCCGATGTCGATGGATCCGGAGTTCGACCGCTTCGAGGTCTTTCGCGAACCGATGATGCTGGCGCTGCGGCGGGACCATCGTTGGGCCGGCCGCCGCCGCGTCAGCGTCGACCAGGCGGCGACGTTGCCGTTGATCGGCTATTCGCAACAGGCGTCGCCATACTTCCGCGGCATGCTGCAGGCCATGTTCGCCGACGCGGGCAAGTCGCCGCGCTTCGTGCAGGACAGCGTGATACCGACGGTGCTGACGCTGGTCGAGATTGGCGTCGGGGCCGCCATCGTGCCGCGCTCGCTGGCGCGCCTGCGCAGCGAGTCGCTCGCCTTCGTGCCCCTGCAGGACCCGTCCCGCACGATGGCCACCATCGTGGTCGCGAGCCTGCACGGGCACGCCAATTTGGCTGTCGATCATTTCCGCGCCGCGCTGCGCCAGGCGGACCGCAAACCGGCTCCTGGATGAGCGCGGGACGAGGGCTGGGGCACGCTCGCCCGCACAGCGGCCGGAACGGGGCCCCGGCAGTGTAAACTGCGGGGTTTTTCACTCAGGCGCTATGTTGCAAGTGCCCCCGAGCGCAGGCCCCGGCGGACAGACGCTGATCCGGCTGCTTGCGCACCTGACCGAAGCCCAGGCCCCCGAACCGGCGCCGTCGCTGTCCGGCCAGCTGAGCCAATGGCTGGGCTGGACCGATGCGATTGCCCTCTCGTCGGCGCTCAATGGCAACCCGCCGGCCGCGCCGGCGGCCGCCGCGCGCGTCGCCAGCGACGAAGCGGCCGACTGCGAGCGGGTGCGGGCGATGCTGGTCGACGCGATCCGCGACGACCGCGCTTCGGCCCGGGGGCGGCGCAGTCCGGTCCGGCCGTTGCCGGCGGAGGCGCTCGATGCGTCAGCCGACTTCGCGATCTACCGTCAACGCTATCTGACGTTGCAGCAGCGGATGGAGACCGCCATCGGCGATCTGCGCGGCCGCCTGCGTGCGGCCCTGGCCCGCCGGTCAGGCCAAGGCAGGCTTGCCATGCTCGATGCGGTGATGGAACGCGTGATGGGCGCGCGCGAGCAAGCCTTGCTGGCGAACCTGCCGGCCGTGCTGGAGGCGCGCTATCAGCGCTTGCGGCAGGCCGAGGATCGCGCGCTGGCCCAGATTGCGGCCGCCGATGCAACCGAAGCCGCCGAAGCCGCGCAAGCGCCCGATACCCACAATGCCGCCAATGCCGCCAATGCCGCCGAAAGGGCCGAGCCCGCTGGCGTGGCGGTGACGATCACGCCGGGCGCGTGGCGCCGAGTGTTCCGCCGAGACATGGAAGACCTGCTGCTGGCCGAACTGGACCTGCGTTTCCAACCCGTGGAGGGCTTGGTCGCGGCGCTTGGCGCGAATCGATCCGGCAGCTAATCAGAACATCATGACCCGATTCCCTATTCAACTTGTTGTGTTCCTCGCCGGCCTGCTGGCCGTCTGCTGGATCGGTGCCGGCTACGCGGGCTCGAATGCGCTGGCGTTCGCCGTGACGCTGCTGATCGGCGGCTTCTATGTCGGTGGCGCCTTCGAGCTGCAACGCTATCGCCGCGCGACGGCGAGCCTGACGCAGGCGGTCAACGGCCTGTCGGAGACGCCGGCCAGCCTGGGCGCCTGGCTCGACCGCATCGATCCGGGCCTGCGCCAGGCCGTTCGGCTGCGTGTCGAAGGCGAACGCGTGGCCTTGCCCGGTCCCGCGCTGACCTCGTATTTCGTCGGGCTGCTGGTGCTGCTCGGCATGCTTGGCACCTTTCTGGGCATGGTCGCCACGCTGAAGGGCACCGGCCTTGCGCTGGAAACCGCAACCGATCTGCAGGCGATCCGCGCCTCGCTGGCGGCGCCGGTCAAGGGCCTTGGCTTTGCCTTCGGTACTTCGGTGGCGGGCGTGGCGACCTCGGCCATGCTGGGGCTGCTGTCGGCGCTATGCCGGCGCGAGCGTATCGACGCGGCGCAGGCGCTGGACGCCCATATCGCGACGACGCTGCGCGTCCATTCGCGGGCCCACCAGCGCGAGGAGGCGTTCCGGCTGATGCAGAGCCAGGCGGAGACGATGCCGGTGCTGGTGGACCGGCTGAACGCGATGATGGCCGCGATGGAGCAGCAGAGCCAGGCGCTGACCGAACGGCTCGCCGCCAGTCAGGACGCGTTCCATGGCAAGACGGAGGCGGTCTACACGCGCCTGGCCGCGTCGGTCGAGCAGTCGCTGAAGGACGGCGTCGCGGAAAGCGCGCGGGCCGCCAGCGCGGCAATCCAGCCGGCGGTGGAGGCCACGATGACGGGCCTGGCCCGCGAAGCGGCCGGTCTGCGCGACACCGTCACGCAGTCGATGCAGCAGCAACTGGAAGGTCTCGCATCCCGTTTCGATGCCACCACGACCCAGGCGGCCGGCCTCTGGAACGAGGCGCTGGCGGACCACCGGCGCACCACCGCGGCGCTGGCCGAAGGCCTGCGCGGCACGCTCGATGGCTTCGCCGCGAACTTCGAGCAGCGCTCGGCCGGCCTGCTCGAGCAGGTCGCTCAGCGCATGGACACCGCGGCAGCCGCTGCGTCGGCCCGCTGGAACGAGGCATTGTCCGGCCACGAGCGCACCATCGGCGCGATCGCCGCCGAGAATCAGCAGGCGCTCGCCACCGCCGCGAGCGCGTTCGAGGGCAGCGCCAGCGCGCTGCTCGGCACGGTGGCGCAGGCCCAGGCCGAACTACGGGCGCAACTGGCCGCGCAGGACGAGCAGCGGCTCGCCAACTGGAGCGCGACGCTGTCCAGCCACGAGCGCGCGATCGGTGCGATCGCGACCGAGAACCAGCAGGCGCTGGCGGCCGCCGCGGGCGCGTTCGAACAGAACGCCAGCGCGCTGCTGGCCACGGTGGCGCAGGCACAGACCGAACTGCGGGCGCAACTGGCCGCGCAGGACGAGCAGCGCCTCGCCAACTGGAGCGCGACGCTGTCCAGCCATGAGCGCGCGATCGGCGCGATCGCGACCGAGAACCAGCAGGCGCTGGCGGCGGCCACGGGCGCGTTCGAACAGAATGCGAGCACGCTGCTGACCACGGTGGCACGGGCGCAGGCCGACCTGCGCGCACAACTGGCGGCGCACGACGAGCAGCGCCTTGCCAACTGGAGCGCGACGCTGGATGGCATCGCCGCCGCACTGCGCCAGCAATGGGAACAGACCGGTGCGCAGACCGCGAGCCGGCAGCAACAGATCTGCGAGACACTGGAGCGCACCGCGCACGAGATCACCGCGCAGACGCAGGCGCAGGCCGGTGCCACCATCGCCGAGGTCGCCCGTCTGGCCCAGGTGGCCGGCGAAGCGCCGCGCGTGGCCGCCGACGCCATTGCCGAACTGCGGCGCAAGCTGTCCGATGAAATGGCGCGCGACAACGCGATGCTGGAAGAACGCACGCGCCTGATGGAGAGCCTGTCCACGCTGCTCGACCAGGTCAGCCGGACCTCGACGGCGCAACGCGAGGCGGTCGACACGCTGGTCGGCACCAGTGCGGAACTGCTCGAACGCATCGGCTCGCGCTTCACCGACAAGGTGGAGGCCGAGACCGGCAAGCTGACCGACGTCGCGGCGCAGGTCACCGGCAGCGCGGCCGAGGTGGCCAGCCTGGGCGAAGCATTCGGCGTGGCGGTGCAGCTGTTCAGCGAATCGAACGACAAGCTGGTCGCGCATCTGCAGCGCATCGAGGCCGCGCTCGACAAGTCGATGGCCCGCAGCGACGAGCAGCTGGCTTACTACGTGGCGCAGGCGCGCGAGGTGGTCGATCTCAGCATGCGTTCGCAGAAGCAGATCCTGGAGGACCTGCAGCATGTCGCCGGCCGGCGCGCACCCGACGCAGAGGCGGCATGAGAGAGGAGATCGACGCCGGCGTCGAGCCGGCCGTACCGACCTGGGCCGTCTTCGGCGACCTGATGTCGGTCGTGCTCGGCGCCTTCGTGCTGATTCTGCTGGGCGTGATCGGCATCCAGCTCGAACTCGCCTCGCGGCTGGACAACGAGGTCAAGCAGCGCCAGCAGGAAATGCATCGCCGCGAGAGCCTGGAAAAGGCGCTGGCCGGGCCGCTGGCGGCAGGGCGCGTGACGCTGGTGAACGGACGCATCGGCATCAGCGGCAACGTGCTGTTCGCGCTGAATTCCGCCGAGCTGCAACCCGAAGGACAGGACGTGCTCAAGAGCCTGGCGGCGCCGTTGAAGGCCTATCTGCGCAATCGGGACGAGATCCTGATGGTCAGCGGCTTCACTGACGACCGGCAGGTGCGCGACGGCAACCGCCAGTTCGCCGACAACTGGGAGCTGTCGGCCCAGCGCGCGCTGACGGTGACCCGCGCGCTGATCGATGCGGGCGTGCCGGCGGCGTCGGTGTTCTCGGCCGCGTTCGGCTCGCAGCAGCCGGTCGCGTCGAACAAGGACGCGCAGGGCCGCGCTCGCAACCGCCGCGTCGAGATCGCGCCGATTCCGCGCGTGTCGATGGGAACAGGGAAGTCCGGTGGCTAGCCTGGATGCGGACGACATGCGCGCGCGCATCGACGCATGGCGCGACAGCGGGGCGGATCGCGTCGATCCGGTCCGCTTTCGCCTGCTGGAGGGACTGGCACGCCGGATGGAAGCCCAAGGCGGCGAGGCGCGGCGGCGCCTGCAGGACAGGCTCGCCGCACTCGTTCAGGCCTATGACGACGCGCTTCAGCAAGCAGCCGGCAAGTCCGGCGAGCCCGAGCACAATCCACAGCGAGGCGCGCGCACGCCGGGACCGCTGGCGGCGCTGGCGTGCGAGCTCAGAGGCGATACGGACGCGCAAGGCGAGGGCCCGGCAGCCGCGGCGATCGCGCCGAGGCATCCGCCGCAACCGGATCCGGCCCTGGTCGACTATGTGCGCCGCACATGGACCCGTCTGAGCGCCGATCGCGCCTGGCGTCAATCGCTGGAACGCGTCCCCGAGAACGCCGGACCGCTGAACTCCAACCATCTGATCCACCGCGCGCTGTCGGCGATGCGCGAGCTGTCGCCGGGCTATCTGCAGCAGTTGCTGTCGTATGTCGATACGCTGTCGCGGCTCGAGCGGATGAACGCCGACAGCGCCGCCGACCGCGCCGCCGACAGCAAGAGCACGCCGCCCGCCGCGAGTCCGGCCAAGGCCGCGCGCGGCAAAGCGCGCCAGTCGCGCGCGAGGCCCGCGGGGTCCTCGAAAGCCTGAGACCCGGCGGCATCACCGCATCACCGCATCACTGCATCGGGGATCACGACATCACGACCTCACGGCGCCACCGGCGTCAGTCCGGCCGCGGTAAAGATCTGCTGCAGTTCGCCGCTGCCGCGCAGCGCATCGAGCGCGCGCTGTACCGCGTCGGCCAGTTCCTTGTTATCGGCCTTGACCGCCATGCCGACCGCCCAGCCGCGCGGCGGCAGCAGCGGCGACGAGACTTCCGCGGCCGCGTACTGCGAAGCGGCGCGACCCTCGTCCTTCAGCGCGCTCTCGTACTGCGAACGCGTGACCATCGCGGCCGCGATCTCGCCGGCGAACAGCGCCCGCAAGCTGTCGCGCGGCGACGGATAGATGCGGACCTTGTCTCGCAGCGCGCCGCCGGCGCCGGCCAGCAGGGCATTGGCACCGGCCGATCCGGCTTCGGCGCCGAGCGGCAGGCCCGCCAGATCGCCGAGGTCGCGGATCTGCGGCAGCCGCGCGGTGTCGTGCACCAGCACGAACTGCTCGCGATAGTACGGCGCGAAGATCGTCGCCTTGTCGTTCTCCCGCATGAAGGCGCGATCGACCGGCACGTGCAGCATCACGTCCGCCGGCCCATAGCCGAGATAGTGGCCGCGCCAGACCATGTTGCGCAGGTCGTCCACCATGTTCTCGTCCGCGTCGAAGGGCAGCAGCGTCAGCGACAGATTCAGCTGGCGGCTCAGCGCTTCCGCGATCGCGACATCGACGCCGGTCGGCTTGCCATCGACGACATCGGAGAAGGGGGCAAAGGCCTTGTAGACGGCGACCTTCAGTCGGCCACTCTCTCGGATTCGGGCCAGATCGGCCCAGGCGCCGGCCGACCAGGCGAGTCCGGCCGACAGCAACAGCAACGCGATGGCGCGGCGGCGCGGGGTCGCCTTCGGTGCGAGCGCTGCCCGCATCGAAGGCGCGTGGGACATCGGGGGCATCGTTGTCTCCTGAAGGGGCGAACGGAAAAGAAGGGGAGCGACCGCGGCGCACCGAGCCGCGCCGAAGCGCGACAGGCATCGCCGCCCGCGCTCACTGCGGCCGGCGCGACTCCAGATAGGTCTTCAGCGCCCACACGGCTTCCTGCGTCAGCGTTTCGTCGAAGGGCGGCATGTAGACGCGGCCGTCGCGCGTGCGGCCGCGGCGCACGGTGGTGGCGAAGTACTGGTCGATCTCGCTGTAGCAGCCTTGCTTCTTCTTCGGGTCGGCCAGCGCCGAACAGTCCGAATCGAGACTGCGCAGGTCCGGCGCAATGCCTCCGGAGATCGCGTCGAGCCCGTGGCAGCGCGCGCAGTTCTGGTTATAGGCGGAGCTGCCGATGCGTAGCGCCTCGTCGTGAGCCGGGCCTGTGCGGTAAGGGTTTTCCTGCTTCCACTCCTTGCCAAGCTGCGGCAACGTGCTGGTGTCGACCGCCTGGGGCGTGACGTCGCCGTGGGCGTGCGCGGCACCCGGGATCGCGGCGGCGGTCAGGCCAGCGCCGAGGACAAGGGCGCAGAGGAGGGGACGGAAAAGCGGGCGGAAAGTCGGGCGGAAAGTCGCCATCGTGGTCTCCTGATGTTGTCGGGATCGTTTGCCCCGATCGTCCGCAAGAGCTGTGCCACTCGCGCCAGGCCCGGAAACCGCGGGAATTGCCATGCGGCGGCGTCGCCCGCGTTGCAGCATGGCCGCCGGGGCGCCCTCGAATTCAACACCCTGGCAAGCATTTTGCTCCACAATGCAACAGTGCCCGGGCGCAACGCTCCGCGCGGGCGCCCCGATCGCCGAAGATCCGGCACCAAGATGCCGGGCAGCCGAACAGGAGACATCCCATGACCCCGCACGAGCCGGAGCCGCACGGCGGCACGCACGCCGACACCATCGCCCAGGCCCACCAGCGATCGCAGTCCTACGGCTTGCGCCCCTACGAGACACCGGACTTCGGACCCGTCGCTCCGGTCGACCTGCGCAGCCAGATCGAGAAGAGCCAGTCGCTGTTCACGCACGCGCTGCCGGTGATGGAGATGCTGTACGACCAGATCGTCAACACGCACAGCATGGTGATCCTGACCGATACGGCCGGACTGATCCTGCATTCGCTGGGCGACGACGACTTCCTGGAGAAGGCCGACAAGGTCGCGCTGCGTCCCGGCGCGGTGTGGTCCGAGGAGAGCAAGGGCACGAACGCGATCGGCACCGCGCTGACGGAGGGGCTGCCGACGCTGGTCCATGGCGACGAACACTTCCTGCGTGCCAATCACTTCCTGACCTGCTCGTGCTCGCCGATCCTCGATCCCTACGGCAAGACGGTCGGCGCGCTCGATGTCACGGGGGACCATCGCGGCTTCCACAAGCACACGATGGCGCTGGTGCGCATGTCCGCGCAGATGATCGAGAACCATCTGTTCGAAAACGCGTTCCAGGACATGGTGCGCGTCCATTTTCATGCGCGCCAGGAGTTCATCGGCACCATTGCGGAAGGGCTGGCTTCGTTCACGCCCGGCGGGCGCTTCCTGTCGGCCAATCGCAGCGGGCAGTTCCAGCTCGGCCTGTCGGTCGGCGCCTTGCGCGCGCATACGTTTTCGTCGCTGTTCGGGCTGTCGATGGGGCAGCTGTTCGACGCGCTGCGCAGCGCCCCCGGTGGCGTGATGCCGCTGCAGCTGTCGAGCGGGGTCAAGGTCTGGGCCCGCGTCGAGATCACGCGCTCGACGGTGGTCCCGTCCGGCGGACTGATGCCCGAGGCCCGCGAGACGGCCGTGCCGCGCCGCAGCCGGCTGCCGAACGCCGCCCAGCCCGGCGGCCTGGACGAGCTCGATACCGGCGATCCGCAGATGGCGGCGGTGATCGGCAAGCTGCGCAAGGTCGTCGGCCGCGATATCCCGGTGATGATCTGCGGCGAGACCGGTACCGGCAAGGAACTACTGGCGCGTGCGATCCACGCCGAGAGCCAGCGCCAGCAGGGCCCGTTCGTCGCGGTCAACTGCGCCTCGATTCCCGAGACGCTGTTCGAGTCCGAGCTGTTCGGCTACGAGGAGGGCGCGTTCACCGGGGCGCGCAAGAAGGGCGGCATCGGCAAGATGCTGCTGGCCAACGGCGGCACGCTGTTCCTCGACGAGATCGGCGACATGCCGCTGCATCTGCAGGTGCGGCTGCTGCGGGCGCTGCAGGAACGCTCGGTGACGCCGCTGGGCAGCAACAAGGTCATCGAGGTGGACTTCGTGCTGATCTGCGCGACGAACCGCAATCTGCGCGAGGAAGTCGCGGCCGGGCGCTTCCGCGAGGACCTGTACTACCGGCTCAATGGCCTGGTGGTGCGGCTGCCCGCGCTGCGCGACCGCAGCGACCTCGACGTGGTCGCGGCCAAGGTGCTGGCGCGGCATGGCGGGGCGTCGCCGCCGCTGCGCATCGCGGAGCCGGTCATGCGGATGTTCGCGTCCTACCACTGGCCGGGCAATATCCGCCAGCTGGCCAACCTGCTGAACACGGCGCGCTTGATGGCGGAGGGAGAGGACGAGATCGACGTGTCGCACCTGCCCGACGACTTCCTTGACGACTGGCGCGAACGCAACGAAGCGGGCCCGGGGGCGTCGGCTGCGGTGTCGGCCGCGCCGCCCGGCGGGATGCCCAACTTCGCGCCGGCGGGCTCGCCGTCGCAGCCGCTGCGGCCGACGCGGCTCGCCGATGTCGAGGCGCTGACGATCGTGGCAGCCGTCAAGGCGCATCACGGCAATATCTCGGCGGCCGCCAAGGCGCTCGGCATCTCGCGCAATACGGTCTACCGCAAGCTCGGCGAGGCGGACCGCCTGCTGCAGAGCGACGGGGAGGCCGGCCCGGACGCCCCGTACTGAGCCTGCCCCCGCGTTGGCCGAATCGTTGGCCCGGCCGTTGGCGGGGTCGTTGGCCCATTCCTGGGCCCATGCCTCACGATGGCCCGGCCGGCGCGGTCCGCATCCACTGATCCTCCAGCTCCAGCCAAGCGCGCTGTACGTTCAGCGCGTGCCGCGGCACGAAGCCGCGCCAGTGCCGGAAGGCGTCGCCGGGCACCGCGCGCGTCGCGTCGGCCGCGTCCACGCCGCGAGCCAGCCCCTGCCGGATCGCGTTGTCCAGGCTGTCCAGGTAGGCCAGCGTCGGTGCCAGGCTGCGCTGCGGCGGCCCGGCGACACGGCCGACCACGACGGTCGCGGGCAGGGCCGCGAGCGCGCGCAGCGCGGCGCGACAGCCCGTCAGCGAGCCGTCACGCAGATCCGGCACCTGGTCGCCCGTGACCAAGCCACCGCCGTACAGCAGCTGCAGCGAGGGCGCATACAACGCGGTGTCCGAGGTGCTGTGCGCGTTGGCGAAGAGCCGCACCTGCCAGCGGAGTCCGGCCGCCTCGAGCGGGATGCCGTCCCGCAGCGCAGGCCGCGGCAGCACGATGCCCGTGCCCGCCATCGCTGCGGGCCCCAGTTCGGCCACGAGAAGACGGCGGCAGGCGTCGCAACGCGATCGCATCGCGTCGGCTGTCGCCGTCGACGCCAGGAAGGCAGGGCGCGGGCGCAATTCCGCGAAGGCGGCGTTGGCCAACACCTGCCAGGGGTGTGGATGCGAATTGACGACCCAACGCACCGGCAGCGCGGTCCGTCGCCGGATCGCCGCGATCAGGCGGCGGCCGTGGTTCCGGTTCGGGCCGGGATCGACGACCAGCACACCGTCCGGGCCGATCGCGACGAGGCATGGCGAGAGCGGCAGGTCGTCGCGCTCCACCGCGCCGGTGTAGATGCCGGGCGCCACCGGCGACAGTATCAGCGGCTTCCCCGCGCCTGCCGCCGCGGCCACGCGGCGCGCGCACAGCGCGGCCAGTCCCAGGCCGGCGGCACGCCGCAGGAACACGCGGCGGCCGCCCGTCACGCGGACAGCTCCCGGATCGCCGCGCGCAACGCCTCGGCCATTGGCCCCGTGGCCAGATGTCCTGCCTGCGGCAACACGCGCAGGACGGCATGCGGCATTGCCGCCAGCAGCCGGGCCGAATTGCCGGGCCGGCAGACGCGATCGCGCGCACCATGCAGCAGGATCGCGGGAATCCGGTGCCGCGCGATGCTGGCGGCGCAACGCAGCAGCGCGGGCTTGCCCAATCCGCAGCGGCGCTGCAGGTAGTGCGCCTGGATGCGGTACTTGCGCCGAAGCACTTCGTCCTCGCGCATGGCGGGACGGCCCCGTCGATGACGGGCAGCGCGTCCGCCCAGCAGCGCCGTTTCCACCGCGCGCCACCGCCTTGCGGTGTCCCGTTGTTGAACACCTGTTCCATTCTGCAGCAGCCGTACGGCGCAACGCCGTTGTGCGTCGGCCCCATTGCCGCGTGCTTGCGGTGCAGCAACGGCGGTGCGCAAGGGAGGCGGCACCGACATGCCGCGGGCGCGCGCGGCGAACAGCCGCAGGATATCGTCGCGGCCGGTCAGGAAGGTGCCGCGCAGCACCAGGCCGGCGACGCGCTGCGGCCACCGCGCGGCGTAGGCCAGCGCCAGCGCGGCGCCCCATGAGCCGGCGGCCACATGCCAGCGCTCGACGCCCAGCACCGCGCGCAGCCGTTCGATATCGGCCAGCAGCGCACCGGTGGTGTTGCGCCGGAGCGTGCCGGCAGGGCGCGACCGGCCCGCGCCGCGCTGATCGGCGAGGATCGCGAGGTGGCGCGTCGGATCGAACCAGTCCGCCATCGACGGCGAACAGCCGCTGCCCGGGCCGCCATGCAGCACCAGCCAGGGAACGCCGTCGGCGCGGCCATGGAGGCGCACGTTCAGGCTGTGCATGTCCGCCGTGCGCAGCCGGAAGACGCGGTCTGCGGAACCGCCGGGAAGGCGTTGCCGCTGTGCGGTGTCGGGCATGGATGTTGCCTCATCGTCGATGCGGAAAGGCGGGGCACTGCGCCGCCGCCCGTTCCGACTCGGCAATCACAGTCCGTGCCAAGCAACCACATCGAAGGAGACCTCATGAACTGGACCACGCCCGCCTATACCGATCTTCGCCTGGGCTTCGAGATCACGATGTATATCGCCAACCGCTGACGTCGAGCGGATCAGCCGATGGTCCCCGCGTCCGCGGGGACTGCAACACGAACGCAAGGCGCGTACGGCGCGTGGCACCGCGATGACGACGTTAAAGGTTCTGGGCTCCGCGGCGGGCGGGGGCTTTCCGCAGTGGAACTGCAACTGCACCAATTGCGACGGCGTGCGTCGCGGCGCGGTTTCGGCGATGCCACGCACGCAGTCTTCGATCGCGTTGACGGAGAACGGGCTGGACTGGCTGCTGGTCAACGCATCCCCCGACATCCTGGCGCAGATCCGCGCCACGCCGGCATTGCAGCGGGCACGCCAGCGGCGCGACACGGGCATCGCGTCCGTGCTGCTGATGGACGCGCAGATCGATCATGTCACCGGGCTGCTGATGTTGCGCGAGCACGGTCGTCGACTGCCGCTATATGCGACCGCGCCGGTGCTCGCCGACCTGTCCGACGCCTTGCCGCTGTCGCGCGTGCTGTCGCACTACTGCGGTCTGGAGCCGCATCCGCTGCCGCTCGATGGCAAGCCGTTGCGCATTGCGCCGCTGCAGCGCGCCACCATCACGCCCGTGCCGCTCGACAGCAAGGCACCACCGTATTCGCCGAACCGGCAGGCGCCGCAGCGTGGCGACAATATCGGCCTGCGCGTCGTCGACACCGCCACCGGCAGACGCGTTTTTTACGCTCCCGGCCTCGGGCACGTGACAGCCGAGCTGATGGAGGAACTGCGCGGCGCCGATATCGTGCTGGTCGACGGCACGTTCTGGACCGACGACGAGATGCTGCGGCAGGGGCTGTCGAACAAGACCGCGGCCGAGATGGGCCATCTGGCGCTGTCGGGCGCAGGCGGCATGGTCGAGGTACTCGACGCGCTGCCGGCATCGCGCAAGATCCTGATCCATATCAACAACACCAATCCGATTCTCGACGAACGGTCGCCGCAGCGCCGCCATCTGAGCGCGCGCGGCATCGAGGTCGCCTGGGATGGCATGGAGATCGCGCTATGACGCAGGCCACCGCGTGGAGCCCCGCCGAATTCGAATCGCGGCTGCGCGCGAAGCAGTCGGGCTACCACATTCATCACCCATTCCATCGCCGCATGGCGGCGGGGCGCTGCACGCCGGAACAGATCCGAGGCTGGGTGGCCAACCGGTTTTACTACCAGGTCCGCATCCCGCAGAAGGACGCGGCCATCCTGGGCAACTGCCCGGACCGCGAGACACGCCGGCTGTGGGTGCAGCGCATCGTCGACCATGACGGCACGGACAGCGAGCCCGGCGGCATCGAAGCCTGGGTCCGGCTCGGGGAGGCGGTGGGCCTGCCGCGCCAGGCGCTGTGGTCGCAGGAGCTGGTGCTGCCCGGCGTGCGCTTCGCCGTCGACGCCTACGTCAATTTCGCGCGCAGCGCGCCGTGGCAGGAGGCGGTGTGCTCGTCGCTGACCGAGATGTTCGCCCCGGAGATCCACCGGCAGCGGCTGGAAGGCTGGCCGGAGCACTACCCATGGATCGAGCGCGACGGGCTGGACTATTTCCGCTCGCGCATCCCGCTCGCCCAGCGCGATGTCGACCACGGCCTGCGCGTGACACTCGAACATTTCCGTACGCCGGCCGAGCAGCGGCGCGCGCTCGAGATCCTGCAGTTCAAGCTCGACGTGCTGTGGTCGATGCTCGATGCCATCGAGAGGGCCTATCCATGACCGCGCCATCCCCGCCATCCCAGTCATCCCCGCACACCGGCATGCCGACCCTGCATCGGACGCTGCGCCTGCAATGGGAGGAGGCCCAACAGGCCTGGGTGCTGCTGTATCCCGAGGGCATGGTCACCTTGAACGACAGCGCGGCGGCAATCCTGCGGCGCTGCGACGGCTCACGGACACTCGACATGCTGATCGACGAACTGCAGGGCGCGTACGACGTACAAGGAATCGCCGCGGAGGTCCATGCCTTTGTCAAACATGCATTCGAACGCGGCTGGCTCGCCTGAGGGGGCAGCGCGCCCCGGTCCGCCGTTGTGGCTGCTGGCCGAGCTGACCTATCGCTGCCCGCTGCACTGCGCGTTCTGCTCGAATCCGGTCGACTATGCGCGGCACGGCGAGGAGCTCGACACCGCGCGGTGGCTGGACGTGTTGACGCAGGCCAGAGCGCTGGGCGCGGTGCAGCTGGGACTGTCCGGCGGCGAGCCGCTGATACGCAAGGATCTCGAAGCGCTCGTCGCGCATGCGCGCGGGCTCGGCTTCTACATCAACCTGATCACCTCCGGTGTCGGCTTGACCGACGAACGGTTGGGGGCGCTGCGCGAGGCGGGGCTCGACCACATCCAGCTTTCCTTCCAGGATTCGACGCGCGAGCTGAACGACTTCCTGTCGAGCACGCGCACCTTTGACCTGAAGCGGCGCGTGGCCCGGATGATCAAGGCGCACGGCTATCCGATGGTGATGAACTGCGTGCTGCACCGGCATAACCTGCCGCATGTCGGCACCATCATCGACATGGCGCTGGAGATGGGCGCCGAGTATCTGGAGCTGGCCAACACCCAGTACTACGGCTGGGCCTGGCGCAACCGCCTGGCGCTGATGCCCGATGCCGCGCAACTGCGCGAAGCCGAGGCCGTGGTGGAGCGCTATCGGCGGCGCATCGGCTCGCGTTGCCGCATTCTGTTCGTGGTACCGGACTATTTCGAAACGCGGCCCAAGAAGTGCATGAACGGCTGGGGCACGACGTTTCTGGGCGTCGCGCCCGACGGCACGGCGCTGCCTTGCCACGCCGCCCGCATGCTGCCGGGCCTCGCGCTGCCAAACGTCAACGACATGCCACTGCGCGAGATCTGGTTCGACAGCGACGCATTCAACCGCTATCGCGGCACCGCGTGGATGAAGGGCGCATGCCGGTCCTGCGACGAAAAGGAGGCCGACGCGGGGGGCTGCCGCTGCCAGGCATGGCAACTGACCGGCGACGCCGACGCGACGGATCCGGTCTGCGACCGGTCCGGCGATCACGATCGCTTGCGTGCCATCGTGGCGCAGGGCCGCCTGGCCGCCGTGCTGGCCCAGGGACGCGTGGAGCGGGGCAAGGAGGCGCCGCTGCTGTTCCGCACCGATGCCAATTCGCTGCGGTTGAGCGAGAGGTAGAGCGCGAGAGCGGCAGAGCGGCGGAGCGGCGGAGCGGAAGAGCGGAAGAGAGGGCGAGTCGCGCGGCGAGCCGTCGCGCTGCCGGCACCATGCTCCCTCTCCCGCTTGCGGGAGAGGGCTGGGGAGAGGGCTAGGGAGAGGGTGATGAAGGACCATGGAGGGCGATGGAACATCGCGCCTCGCACGGGCCGCCGTTCAGCCGGCCTCCAGCACCCACGCCGCCAGCTGCTTCGCTTCCTCGTCCTTCAGCGATGGATGCGGCGGCATTGGAATCCGCCCCCATACCCCCTTGCCGCCCTCCTGGATCTTGCGCGCCAGCTTGCCTGCGGCCTCGCCGTCCCCCTTGTATTTGGCGGCAACCTCGGCGAAGCCAGGGCCGACCAGCTTGCCCTGCATGCCATGGCAGGAGAAGCAGCCGTTCTTGTCCGCCAGCGCCTTGATATCGGGTGCCGCCTGTGCCGATGCCGCAAGCGCGAGGCCGAAGGCAAGGGCGGCTGCGCGCGGCGCGATACGTCGATTTCGTTCTTTCTGCATGGAATTCTCCAGCTCTTGCTGGGCCGGCACCGCCGAGGGCCGGCCCTTCGGACAAACGCTCAGACCTTGCTCAGCTTGAACACCCAGACCGAGCCGCCTTGCTCGAGGAAGTTGACGCGCTTGGCGACGTCGCCGCCCCACAGCGGCACGGCGCCGCCCCAGCCCGACACCACGGCGATGAACTGCTCGCCGTTCTCTTCCCAGGTGACCGGCGGCGCCACCACGCCGCTGCCGGTCTGGAACTGCCACAGCTCCTTGCCGGTCTTCGCATCGGCCGCCTTCAGATAGCCCTCGGGCGTGCCCCAGAACACGAGGCCGCCGGCGGTCGTCATCACGCCGCCCCACAGCGGGGCATTGTTCTTGACCTCCCAGACGATCTTGCCGGTCTTCGGATCGATCGCGCGCAGCGCGCCGATATAGTCCTCGTTCAGCGGCTTGATGGTGAATCCCGCGCCAAGGAAGGCCGCGCCTTTCTTGTAGGTGATCGGCTCGTTCCAGATGTCCATGCCCCACTCGTTGGCCGGGACGTAGAACATGCGGGTCTGCGGGCTGTATGCCATCGGCTGCTGGTTCTTGCCGCCGAGGAAGCCCGGCGCCGCGAACACCGACTGCCCCTTCTTCTGGTCCGCGGGATCGCCGGGACGGCTTTCGGCGACGAAGTTGGGCCGGCCGGTCTTCAGATCGATGTCCTTTGCCCAGGTCACCTTGCGGACAAATGGAAAGGCGTTCAGCACCTTGCCGTCGCGCGCGTCGTTGACGTAGAAGAAGCCGTTGCGGTCGGCCTTGCCGCCGACGCGCTTGCCGTCGAGATCGAAGGTCACGAACTCGTTGACGCCGTCGAAGTCCCAGCCGTCGTTCGGTGTGTTCTGGTAATGCCAGACGATCTTTCCGGTGGCCGGATCGATGGCGACCGTCGACGACGAGTACAGGTTGTCGCCCTTGCGCAAGTGGCTGTTCCACGGCCCCGGGTTACCAGTGCCGAAATAGGCCAGCCCGGTCTTCGGATCGTAGGTGCCGCCGAGCCAGGTCGCCGCGCCGCCGGTCTTCCAGGTCTCGCCGGGCCAGCTGGCGTTCAGGTTGCCGGTGATGCCGTTCTCGATCTTGTTGCCCTCGGCGTCGAACCGATAGCCCATGTGCCCTTCGACGGTCGGGCGGACCCAGACCATCCGGCCGGTCTTCGCGTCGCGCGCCTCGACGCGGCCGACCACGCCGAACTCGCCGCCGGACACGCCGGTCAGCACCAGGCCCTTGACGATCATCGGCGCCGCCGTGTACGAATAGCCTGCCGCGTAATCGTCGATCTTGTCCTTCCACACGACCTTGCCGGTGTCCTGGTTGAGCGCCACCAGTTGCGCATCGAGCGTGCCAAAGATGACCAGGTTGTCGTAGAGTGCCGCGCCGCGGTTCACCACGTCGCAGCAGGGCATGATGCCTTCGGGCAGCCGATGCTCGTACTTCCACAGCTTGGCGCCGGTCTTCGCATCGAGCGCGAAGATCCGCGAATACGATGCGGTAACGAACATCTTGCCGTTATGGATCAACGGCTGCGATTCCTGGCCGCGCTGCTTCTCGCCGCCGAACGAGAACGACCACGCCGGCACCAGGCGTGCGACGTTCTTCGTGTTGATTCTTGCCAGCGGCGAGAAGCGCTGGCCCTCCGGTCCGATTCCCCACGACAGCACATCACCGGGACTCTTCGCGTCGTTTTCGATCATCGCGTCCGTTACCGCGGCACGCGCGGCGAAGCTGGCCACGCAGGCGGTTGCCAGCACCAGCACCTTCAACTTGCTCATCGTTTGCTCCTCTCTCTTTTTGTCGATCATCGGTTTCGATCATCTTTGCTGCGGTTTTCCCGGTGGTTCTTCGGTAGGCGCGGCACGGGCCGATCGGCAATGCCGCGCCGGTGCGCCAAACCGCAAATCGCGTGCCACGCCAGCCGTGAAAAATTCCCGTTGTTGGCGGGCCATTTCGCGCCGCGACCGACTGCGCAGATGCGCCGTACCGGGCCGTATCGCGCTACCGCGCAACAACCGCTGTCGCGGAATGGAGCACCTCTTGGCCGAGCCCGGCACAGGCGTTCATGGCGCCAATGCCTCGCGTTCGTACGCGGGGTACAGGTGCGTGACGTTGCGCAGGTATTCGGCCGGCATCGCGGCCCATTCCGAGTAGGGCGCCGGCACCGGCATCGCGATGACCTCGGCGAGATCGCGGCCCTCTCTGGCGGCTCGGCGCAGGCGCGCGTCGAGCCAACGCAGGTAATCCCGCGTCTGTGCGATCGCATCGGCGCGATCGAGCGCCGGGCCATGGCTTGGCACCAGCAGACGCAAGCCGTCCTCGCGCATCCGGCGTTCCAGCACGTCCAGGCTGGCCAGCCAGCGTGCGATGTCGGCGTGCGGCGTGGTCGGGACGCGCGAGCGGAAGACGAGGCCGCCGGCGAACATCACGCGCGCGGTATGGTCGATCAGCACCAGGTCGTCGCCGGTATGGCCCTGCAGGTGCAGCAGCTCGAAGCGATGGCGGCCGATCGTGCGCTGTCCCGGCTCGATCGTCGTGGCGGGCGGCGCCGGTTCAGTGCCGGCCATCCAGTCTCCGCACAGCCGATACAGGTTGTCGGCATACGAGCCCGCCTCGCGCGCAGCACCCGCGACGGTGCCGGCAAGCGCCGCCGGCTTCGCGTCGGCGTAGGCCTGGTTGCCGAAGAAGTAGTCGGGATGCAGGTTCAGATTCAGCACCAGGCGGACCGGCGCATCAGTTACCTTGGCGATCGCCGCGCGTTGCTGCTCGCCGTAGCGCCGCGACGGTCCCGTATTGACGACGACCACGCCATCGCCAGTATCGATGAAGGCGGTATTGATGATGTTGCAGCCGTTGCCGACCGCGAAGTCGGCGTTCGCGCCCTCGAGCAGCCAGACGCCGTCGCCGATGCCGCGCGGCGCGAGGCGGTAGTCTGGCGGCTGCAGCGGCCTCTCCGCGAGCCCGTCGCCGAATGCCGATGCGGGCAACAGCAGGGCAATCTGCAGGGCGATCGTGGCCAGCCTGTTGCTCATGGCAGCACCCTGGCGTCGATACGGTTGCCGTTGTTGTCGCGGCCGGTCACCGCCAGCGGTTCGGCAGCCGGCTCGCGCAGGTCGAACGAGAAGATCGGGTTCTCCGAAACGGGCTCGTGCAGCGCCAGCGTGCCGAGCGGTTCGCGGCGGCCGTCGACGAGGGCCAGCTGCTCGATATGGAAGGCAGGGATGCCCGCCACGAGGCCGGTATCCATTGGATGCATCACGCGGATCCGGACGCGGCCACCGCCGCCATCGAGCGCGGCGAAGCGCCGGGCCTCGACCCGGTTCAGCGTCGCGCTCCACGAGCCATCCTTGCGTGTCACGCCGGGCACCGTGCAGCCGCCGCCGGCGGCGTCGACCAGCAGCCCGCCGACATGCCAGACCCCGTCGCGCGTGCGCGCCGCCACCCGCACCGGCGATCCCTGTTCCAGCTTGAAGCGGAAGGACAGGGCGGGCTTGAGCCTGCCAGGCGTGAAGGTCAGCACCTGGCGGATCGGATTGCGGTCGACGCCCACGACGATCCTGTCGACCTCGCCCAGCGCGGAGGCATCGAACGCGATGGGCACGTTCAGCGCATCCTCGGCGAAAGCGGGGCCAATAACCTTGACGCGCGGATCGAATACCGCCGGCGCATTGCCCAGCATCTCGGCGCGCAGCGTGGGCCATTGCGGCGAGGCGAAGGGATCGGCATCGGCCGCCGCATGCCCCCGTGCCGCGGCCAGTACCGCCGCCAGGGCCAGCAGCGTGCCGAACCACCCGCGGCTGCGCCCGCCATGGCGGCGGGGCCAGGCTGGCCGGCTCATGCCCGCTTCCCCAGCGGCCTTGCCATGCCGCGCTGCGGGTCGTAGCCGAACAATGCCACGCCGAAGAACAGGCAGGCACACGCGGCCACCACGGCGAGGCTGCCCCATGCCGCCTGGCCATACAGCGCGAAACGGATGGCCTCGAGCGCGTGCGTGAACGGGTTGATCCGCGCCAACTGGTGGATCGCCTCGGCCCCCGATTCCTCGAGTTTCCACAGCGGATACAGCGCGGTGCTGATGAAGAACATCGGGAAGATCACGAAGTTCATCATGCCGGCGAAGTTCTCCAGCTGGCGGACATGCACCGACAGCGCCAGGCCGAGCGCACCGAGCATCAGTGCAACCAGCGTCATTGCCGCCAGCAGCATCGGCAGCGCGGTCCAGGCAACCGGCACGTCGAACAGCACGGCAACCAGCAGGAACACGGCCATCTGCAGCAGCGACAGCAGCGCACCGGCCGCGAGCTTGCATGCCAGCAACCATGGCCGCGGCAGCGGCGCCGTCAGCAGCAGCCGCATCACGCCCATTTCGCGGTCGTAGACCATCGCCAGCGAAGACTGCATGCCGTTGAACAGCGCAATCATCGCCAGCAGGCCGGGGGTCAGATAAACCTTGTATTCGACATAGGTGTCGTAGGGCGGAATGATGGCGACACCGAACACGTTCTGGAAGCCTGCGGCAAATACCAGGAACCACAGCAGGGGCCGCACCAGTGACGAGACGAGCCGCCCGGGCTGGCGCAGGAACTTGCGCAATTCGCGCCCGGCGACGGCGCGCAGCGCGCGCCAGCGGTGGAGCAGGGGAGAGGTCGGCATGGCGATGGGGGGCATGGGGATCAGCGGCGGCACGCGCTCTCGGGCGCATCCGCGCCCAGCGTGTCGAGGTTGTTCTTCGGATGCAGGAAACCGTCGAGCGGGGCGACCGCCGCCACGCCGTCGGGATGCGCGAGCAACACCGGCTGGCGCAGCTGCCCGTCCCAGGGCCGGAAACTCAGGCGCGGGCCCTTGAAGCCGTCGATGGCAATGTCGCCGGATCGCAGCGCCTTCGCCTGCTCGGCAAACGGCGCCTTCGGCGCGCGCGTCATCGCTTCGACCACCGCCTTGATCGCCACCCATCCCGCCCAATCGTGTCCGCTCATCGGCCGCCCGGCTGCCTTGACGAAGCGCCGGTTCAATTGCGGGCCGCCGTGGCGCTCCCACGCGCGGTGCCACGCCATCGCGGTCAGCCCGTTGGCGCCGGCAACCGGGCGCGGCAGCTGCGTGGCATACGGCACGGTGCGGGCGAACTCGCCATCGGCGTCGGCGACGATCACGACGTCATGGTCGGGCCCACCGGTCAGCAGGCGGACGTTGGCGAGCTCCCGTTCGCGCGGATCGTTCGACAGGCGGAAATCGCGCTGCGCGGCCCACGCGACCCCGAAGCGCCGGGCCGCCTGCTGATAGAGCGCCTGCCACGCGCGATCCTCCGGGGCGGGTCCGGTCAGCAGCAATGCCTTGCGCCATTTGCGGGCGGCCAGCGCCTGCATCAGCGCGTCGGCCTGCATGCGCCGGCTCGGCAGCGTGTGCAGCAGATGCGGGGCGCAGCCTTCCCCGCGCAACGCGTCGTCGTCGGCCGAAACATTGAGCAGCAGGGCGTCGGCCGGTTTGACCGCACGGGCCGCCGCGCGGACGGCATCGGCGGGCAGGTCCAGCACGATATAGCGGACACCCTGGCGCGCCAGCGCCGCGGCGGCCTGGGCCGCGGCCTGCGCATCGCGGGCTTCGGCCGCTTCGAGCTTCAGCGTCAGCCCCGCGGCCTCGAGCGCAAGGCGGGATTCGGCCGCGGCCACGCGCATGCCGTCGAAAGGCCGGCCCTCCGGGTGGCCCGGATAGCGCTGTTCCAGCCGTTTGGGCTCGTAGCGCGGATCGTCGGCGAGGCTGACGACGCCGATCCGCAGCTCCGCCGCGGAAGCGGTCGCGATACCGGCCAGCAGTGCGCAGGCGCCGGCCAGGGCGCGCAGCCGGGCCAGCCTAGTCATCGATGACCACCGAATGCGGTACGCGGCCCGCCTTCAGCGTAGCCACTGCCTTGGCGCGCATGGTGTCGACCACGCTGACGTCGTCCGACAGGCCGTTGGTCACGTACAGCAGCGCATCGTCGCGGGTCAGCGCCAGGCCCCACGCGCGCCTGCCGACCAGCACGTAGTCGAGCACGCGCCGGCTCGCGGCGTCGACCACCGCCACATGGTTGGCCCGTCCGAGCGCCACATAGGCGCGCCGGCCATCGCGCGACAGCGCCATACCCACCGGCGTCACGTCGTCCGCGCGAAAGCCTTTCGGTGCGAACGTCAGCACGTGCACGACCTGCAGCGTGTCGGTGCGGATGATCGACACGCTCGCGGCGAGCTCGTTGCTGACCCACAGCTCCTTGCCGTCCGGCGACAGCGCGAAGCGGCGCGGCCGATTGCCGACCGGGATATGGCGAATGATCTTGCGGCTGTCCACGTCGATCACGTGGACCAGATTGGCCACTTCGGAGGCGACGTAGACGCGCTTGCCGTCGGCGCTGACCTTGACCCCTTCCGGCTCCTCGCCGACGGCCACCGAAAAACGCTTCTGTCCGGTGGCCGTGTCGACCGCGGTCAGCAGCGCCTCTTCTTCGTTCGAGACGTAGAGCGTCCTGCCGTCCGGGCTGAGGTCGAAGATTTCGGGATCGTCGCCGACACGCAACACGGCCAGCGTCTTGCGCGCGCGGACATCGACCACGTCGACGCGATCGTCGTCGCTGCAGGCGACATAGAGCCGGCTGCGATCGGGAGACAGCTGCAGATGGCGCGGCCGGCGGCATTGCGGCAACACGGCGGACATCTGCCGGCTGGCGGCCTCGTAGAAAATCAGGCTGCCGTCCTTTTCGCTGGAGACGATCACCTGGCCGCGGCCCGCTGGTGGTGCCGCCTCCGACCATCCGGCCAGGACCAGCACGGCGGTCACGGCAAGCGTGGCGCCCACGATCCAGCGGATGCGCGGCACCGGTGGCAGATGGCTCATGGCAATGCCTCCGAATCAGTAAGGGCCAGGAAGGCCGCTTCGAGATCGGGCTGCCCGGTGGCGTCGCACAGCATCGCCGGAGGACCGTCGAAGCGCACCTTGCCCCTGTGCAGCACGACGACGCGGTCGCAGCCGGCAACCTCCTGCACCAGATGCGTGGCCCACAGCACCGCGGTCGATTGCCCCGCGGCAAGGCGGCGGGCCTCGTCGACGATCTGCATGCGGGAAGCCGGGTCGAGTCCGACCGTGGCCTCGTCCATCAGCAACAGCGCCGGTTCGTGCAGCAGCGCCCGCGCCAGTTCGACCTTGCGGCGGTTGCCGCCCGACAGCGCGCGCACCGGCGAGCGATCGCGCTCGGCCAGGCCGAAGCGCGCGAGCAGGGCGGCGATCCGCGGCAGCGACTGGCGCCGGGCAAGGCCATGCAGGTCGGCATGGAACAGCAGGTTGTCGCGCACCGGCAGGTCCAGGTCGATCGCCGGCTGCTGGAAGACGATGCCGAGCCGGGCCAGCGCGCGGGCCGGATGCTCGCGCATGTCGGCGCCCATCACCTCGGCGCGCCCCGCGTCCGCCACGAACAGCCCGCTGAGGATCTGGAACAGCGTGGTCTTGCCGGCGCCGTTCGGCCCCAGCAACGCAACGAATTCGCCGGGGCGCACCGAAAGCGAAACGCCATCGAGCGCAGCCTGCCTGCCGAAACGCTTGACCAGTCCGTCGCAGCGCAGCGCCGGCGCGGTATCGCACGGTGCTTCGTTCGATGCGGCGTCCGCGCGCATCGCGGGGGCGAGGGTGGAACCCATCACGATGGCTCCTTGCCGGCGGCCAGGCCCAGCCGTTGCGCGAAGTCGCGCTCGCGGGCCCACACCCCGCGCAGATAGGCCTCGTACCGCGCGGTATCGAGATAGGTCAGTTCCTGGTCGTACCTGGCCAGCTCGGCCAGATGCCGGGGGTGGCGCATCGCGCGGGCAAAGGCATCGTGCAGCCGCCGGACGATACGCGGATCGGTGCCGCGCGGCACGCCGATGCCGTAGGGCGAGTTGTGGACCGCGTCGGGATAGCCGAGCTCCTTCATGGTCGGCACCTCGGGCCAGCGCGGCGACCGGTGTTCGCTGAACAGCGCCAGCAGCCGCAGGCGTCCGCTGTCGACATAGGGTGCGAAACCGGTCGCGCCGACACCGGCCATCAGCGCGCCGCCGGATACCGCGAGCATCTGGTCGGCGATGCCGCGGTAAGGTACATGCACATAGCGGATATGGTGGCGCCCGAGCACGTCGTCGATCGCCAGATGCGGCGTGGTGCCGATGCCGGACGAGCCGACCGTCAACGCGTCCGGATGCGCCTGGCCCCAGGCCACCAGGTCGCCGAAACTGCGGAACGGGCTGTCGGCCGGCACCACCACGCCAAAGGTATAGCCGGAGATCATCACCACCGGCTGGATATCGCGCAGCGGCTGCCAGGTCGTCTTCTGCTGGTGCGGCAGCCGGTAGACCGTGACCGGCAACTGGCCGATCGTGTAACCGTCCGGCTTTGCCACGGCGAGCAGGGCGCCGACCAGCGCACCGCCCGCTCCGGCGCGGTTCTCGACCACCACCGGCTGGCCGAGCTCGTGTGCGACCAGTTCGGCCAATACCCGCATCGACAGATCGGTGGCGCCGCCCGCGGGCCAGGGCACGATCAGCGTCAGCGGATGCGACGGGTAATCGGCGGCCGCAGTGGTGCCGGCATCGGCCCAGGCCGCGACGGCGGGAAACGCCGCGCTCGCGGCCAGCGAACCAAGGGCGATTGCGAGGGCGCGGCGCCTTGGCATCGGGAGGGTCTGCGCGGGCGCCATCACGCGGCGAGGTCGGGATAGTCGACCGTCGCCCGCTCTGGCGGCGTCGCGGCGAGCCGCTCGGCTTCCTCGTCGCCGAACAGCCGCGAGCGCGTCAGAAAGCGCATGCCGGTGGCACGTTCGATCGAAAACATGCCGCCGTTGCCGGGCACCACGTCGATGATCAGCTGGGTGTGCCGCCAGTATTCGAACTGCGATTCGCTCATGTAGAACGGTGCGCCGCCGATCTCGCCGAGCTTGATGTCGCTGCCGCCGACCAGGAATTCGCCGCGGGGGAAACACATCGGCGCGCT
Source organism: Cupriavidus sp. JZ107 (assembly GCF_053903255.1). Taxonomy (NCBI): domain Bacteria; kingdom Pseudomonadati; phylum Pseudomonadota; class Betaproteobacteria; order Burkholderiales; family Burkholderiaceae; genus Cupriavidus; species Cupriavidus sp. JZ107. The sequence continues at coordinate 1,735,697 of NZ_CP096481.1, forward strand.
GCCGTCGCAGCAGCCGCCGGACTGGTGAAACAGGATGGGGCCGTGGTCGGCGATCAGCCGCGCGATCAGCGCGAGCGCGGCGTCGGTGGCGATGACGCGTGGGGGCAAGGGGGTATTCATCGTCGGATTCCGCGAAGATGCCCCCGCCCGAGCGAAGGCCGAGCGCCCGGCGTGCTTGCCGCTCGCGGCAGAACAAGGCGCCAGGATTCGGCTTCGCGCGGGCGAGGGCCGTTGCCAGGCCCGTCGGTCAGAAGAAGCCGAGCGCGTTGGGGCTGTAGCTGACCAGCAGGTTCTTGGTCTGCTGGTAGTGGTCGAGCATCATCTTGTGGTTCTCGCGCCCGATGCCCGATTGCTTGTAGCCGCCGAACGCCGCGTGCGCGGGGTAGGCGTGATAGCAGTTGGTCCACACGCGGCCGGCCTGGATCGCACGGCCGAAGCGGTAGGCCCTCGTGCCGTCGCGCGTCCAGACCCCGGCGCCAAGGCCATACAGCGTGTCGTTGGCGATCTCGAGCGCTTCTTCCTCGGTCTTGAAGGTCGTCACCGATACCACCGGCCCGAAGATCTCCTCCTGGAAGATCCGCATCTTGTTGTGGCCGCGGAACACGGTCGGCTTGACGTAGTAGCCGTTCTCCAGCCCGTTGCCCAGCTGGGCGCGTTCGCCACCCGTCAGCAACTGCGCGCCTTCCTGCTTGCCCAGGTCGATGTACGACAGGATCTTCTCGAGCTGCTCCTGCGAGGCCTGCGCGCCGATCATCGTGCTGCGGTCCAGCGGATGGCCTTGCTTGATCGCCTCGACGCGCTTGATCGCGCGCTCCATGAAGCGGTCGTAGACCGATTCCTGGATCAGCGCCCGCGACGGGCAGGTACAGACCTCGCCCTGGTTCAGCGCGAACATCGCGAAGCCTTCCAGCGCCTTGTCGAAGAACGCGTCGTCCTTGTCCAGCACGTCGGCGAAGAAGATGTTCGGGCTCTTGCCGCCGAGCTCCAGCGTGACCGGAATCAGGTTCTGGCTGGCGTACTGCATGATCAGCCGGCCCGTGGTGGTCTCGCCGGTGAAGGCGATCTTGGCGATGCGCTTGTTCGACGCCAGCGGCTTGCCGGCCTCCAGGCCGAAGCCGTTGACGACGTTGAGCACGCCCGGCGGCAGCAGGTCGCCGATGATTTCGAGCAGCACCATGATCGAGGCGGGGGTCTGCTCGGCGGGCTTGAGCACCACGCAGTTGCCCGCAGCCAGCGCCGGCGCCAGCTTCCACGTCGCCATCAGCAGCGGGAAGTTCCATGGAATGATCTGGCCGACGACGCCCAGCGGCTCATGGAAGTGGTAAGCGATGGTGTCGTGGTCGATCTCCGAGATGCCGCCTTCCTGCGCGCGCACCGCCCCGGCGAAATAACGGAAATGATCGATCGCCAGCGGCAGGTCGGCTGCCATGGTCTCGCGCAGCGGCTTGCCGTTGTCGATCGTCTCGGCGACCGCCAGGCGCTGCAGATTGGCCTCCATGCGGTCGGCAATGCGGTTCAGCACATTGGCGCGCTCGGCGGGCGACGTGCGGGCCCAGGCCGTCTTGGCGGCGTGGGCCGCGTCGAGCGCCAGCTCGATATCGTCGGCGTTGGAACGGGCGATCTTGCAGAAGGCTTGTCCCGTGACCGGCGACACGTTGTCGAAGTACTGGCCCGACTGCGGCGGTACCCACTTGCCGCCGATGAAGTTGTCGTAGGACGCCTTGTACGGGAATTCGATATCGAGGAACTTCAGTTCCGCATGGTTCATGGTGGTGTCTCCTGACGAATCGTTCGTGTTGCGCTTGCGCTGCTGTCTTGACGACCGGGTGTCCGGCCAGTCCACTCCCATCAGCGCAAGGAGCGTGCCACTGGCCGTTCGCCGCGTTCCGGCATCGGTTTCGCGGCAAGGCGCGCCGCCACTGTTGCGCCGCTCACCGACACGTTGCGCACGGTGTCCTGAAATGGAGCAATCGTGTTGCGGCTGCCGGCAGCCAGGCTTCAGTCGAGTCCGTGCTCGCGCGCATAGCGGTACATCTCGACGACATTGGCCAGCCCCAGCTTCTTGCGGATCAGCGTCTGGTAGTTGGCGATCGTCTTGGTGCTCAGGTAGCGCTGCGCGGCGATGTCCTCGATCGCGATGCCGCGCGCCAGCAGGCGGAACAGATCGAATTCGCGCGGCGACAGGCGCATGTGCGGCAGCGCCTTCGGGTCGCCCTCGCCGGCGACGGCGGCGATGTCGTCGGACAGCGGCCGCTCGCCGGCCGCGACGCGATGCACCGCGTCGACCAGCAGGTCCGGTGCGCTGCTCTTGGTCAGATAGCCGTCCGCGCCCGCGCGCAGCGCCTGCGCAACGATGGCCGGGCTGTCGTGCATGCTGAAGACCAGCACGCGCAGCGCCGGCACGCGTGCCTTCAGGCAGCGCAGCACTTCCAGCCCGCCGCGGCCGGGCATCGACAGGTCCAGCACCAGCACGTCGGCGGGATGGCGGCTCAGCCAGAGGTAGGCGGCGTCGCCATCGGCGAACTCGGCGACCACCTGCAGGCCGTCATCCAGCTCCAGCAGGCGGCGGTAGCCGGCGCGGACCACCGCATGGTCGTCGGCGAGCGCCACACGCAGCGGCATCATCAGGCCAGCTCCGGCACGCGGCCGTGGCCGGGGCCGCCGGCCCGGGCCACGGTGTCCGGCGCATGGTCCGCCGCAACTGCCACACCCGGCGAAATCGCCGCGACGGCAGCAGGCTGGGCCGCCAGTGCGCCAGGGAAACGGGCCAGCAGCTTCAGGCCCGGTCGCGTTTCGCCGGACCGTGAGGCGCTCAGCTCCAGTTGCCCCCCATGTGCCCACGCCCGTTCGCGCAGGCCGCCCAATCCGCAACCGGCCTCGAACGCGGCGTCGAGATCGCCGATGCCGACGCCGTCGTCCTCGACGCACCAGACGATGTCGCCGGTGGCGTTGGCGGCCACGCGGGCCTGGACCGTCGCGGCGCCCGCGTGCCGCACGGCGTTGGTCAGGGCCTCCTGCGTCATGCGGTAGAGCGCCAGCGCCAGCGCCGGCGGCACCGCCACCGCGCCGAGCTCGATCTCCAGGCGAAAGTCCGTGCGCGAATCCGGCTGCGCGCGCCACCCTTGCAGCAGGTCCTGCAGCATGCGGGCCAGCGGGACCGGCCCGTTGCCCGGCTGCGTGCCATGCGGCCGCAGCCGATGCAGCAGCGAGCGGACATCCTGCTGGATGCGCGCGCCATGCTGTGACAGCCCGTCGGACACACTGCGCAGCGCGGCGTCGTGCGTCAGCCGGCGCGACAGGTAGGCCGCGTCGGCCCGCATGGCCGTCAACGTCTGGCCGAGCTCGTCGTGCAGTTCGCGTGCGATCCGGGCCCGCTCGTGCTCCTGTGCGTCGAGCAGCCGCAGGCTCAGCGCGCGGCGGGAAGCCTCCGCCTGCGCCAGTGCCGCGGCGAGCTGCTGCAACGCGCCCCGGATCGCGTCGAGTTCGGCGATCCGCGTCGGCGGCAGCGCGGCATCGTATTCGGCGTGCTCGTAGCGGCGGATTGCCGCCAGCATCCCGCGCAGCGGGGCCAATGCCCGTCGTGCCGACCATGCGATGCCGGCAAACAGCAGCGCGCTGTACAGCGTCAACGTCGCCAGCTGGCCGGCGAAGGTGTTCAGCGCCTCGCTTTCCTCGCTGCGCGGATTCCAGTCCAACGCCACGCGGTATCCGGCCCCCTCGGCCGCCGGGATGGTCCACGACGCGGCCGGTTCCGCGGGCGCTTCACTGCCGGCAGCGCCGGTCTGCGGGACGAGCACCACGCCGCGATCGTCCCGCAGTGTCAGGCGCAGATGGCGCAGCGCGCCGGAAGCCGCGATGTCCCGCAGGGCGCGCAAATGTCCGTTACGGGCCTCGGCGTGGTCGGCCTGCAATCCCGCGAGATGACGGAACATCCTGGCGGTGGCATCGGCGCCGCGCCGTTCGCTGCGGATATCGCCTGCGGCCGTGGCCAGCGCGAACAGCGTGGCGATGACCAGGCTCAGCAATGCGATCGGCGCGGCCCGAAGCAGCAGATGGCGGGACAGGGGCATGGCAGGGGTCTCCTCGTTTCCATCGAGGCGGCCCCGCGCTCTGGTGGCGTGGCTGCGCGGCGCATCGATCCCGGCCTGGCGAGCCGGTTCCCGTCCCGGTCGGGAGTTTTTCCCGGCCGTCGGGGTATGGAACCTGCTCGACGGGATCGTGCGGCCCGACAGAGGTCCGCTCGATACCAGGAGGAGATGCAAGATGTCAGCCAACCGGACCGCTGCCGCCGCCGGCAGGCCCCGCGCGCCCGCCGCGACGCGCCGTACCGGGTCCCCCATTCCCCGTGCCATCGCCATGGCCTGCGCGATCGCGATGTTCGGCGCCGGCCACGCTGTTGCACAACAGGGCAGCACTGTGTCACAACAGGACAGTTCGCTGCCGACGGTCACCATCGTCGCCGCCGCGCCGCTGCCCGGCATCGGCGTCGAGCGCGATACGCTGCCATACACCGTACAGGGCGCGGAGCGCGACACTGCGTCCGGTCCGCGCGCCGGCAATCTTGTCGAGTACCTGAGCCGCAATCTGGCCGGCGTCAATGTCAACGAGATCCAGGGCAGCCCATTCCAGGCCGACGTGACCTACCGCGGCTTCCGCGCCTCGTCGATTCTTGGCGTGCCGCAGGGCCTGTCGGTCTATCTCGACGGCGTGCGCGTCAACGAGCCGTTCGGCGACGTGGTCAACTGGGACATGATTCCCGAAGCCGCGCTCGACCATATCGCGCTGGTGTCGGGTTCAAACCCGGTGTACGGCCTGAACACGCTGGGCGGCGCGCTGGCGCTGACGACCAAATCGGGGCTGACTTCGCAGGGCTTCGGTGCCGACATCTCGTACGGCAGCGGTGCCCGCAAGCGCGCCGACCTGTCGTTCGGCGCGCGCAGCGAGGACGGCTGGCACGGCTTCGTCGCCGGCACGCTGTTCAAAGAGAATGGCTGGCGCGACCATTCCGACGGCCGGCTCGGCAATCTGTTCGTGAAGGCCGGCCGCAGCAGCGGGGCGACCGAGTGGGACCTGTCTCTGTTGCATGGCAGCAGCCGGCTCGTCGGCAACGGGCTGGTGCCGGACTATCGGCTCGATGGCAGTGCCGTGCTGCCCGACCTGTATGCGGGGAACCGGCGCGCGGTGTTCACCTACCCCGACCAGACCCGCAACCGCGTCACACAAGCCACGCTGAACGGAAGCCACTGGCTCGACGACACGACCCGCATCTCCGCCATGGCATACGTCCGCCACAGCCGGCGCGACACCGTCAACGGCGACGTCAGCGAGGACTACGCCGAATATGCCGAGGCCTGCGAGGACGGCTTCAACGCCGATAGCTCGCCGGCCGACGACGACTGTGGCTATACGCGCGAGCAGGGCGCCGCGCTGCATCCGGCCGTGTTGAACACGACCCACACCCGCCAGCGGGGCCAGGGCGCCGCACTGAGCCTGGCCAAGGAACTGGGCGCACACCGCATCAACATGGGCGTGACCTTCGACGCCAACCGGGTGCGCTACGCCCAGTACGAACAGGAGGCGCTGCTGAGCGCGGACCGCGGCGTGTCGGCCGCGCCCGGGTCCGAGGTCGAGCTGTTCTCGGGCGCCCACGGCAAGTCGCGCGCGATCGGCGTTTATCTGGCCGATCTGTGGGCGCTGACGCCGACGACCCATCTGAACCTGTCGGCCCGCTGGAACCGGTTGAAGGTGACCAGCACGCTGATCGACAGCGACGGCAGCGACAAGCCGACGGAGCGCTTCACCTACAGCAAGCTCAATCCAGCGATCGGCCTGACCCAGCAGGTTGGCGCCGGTCTGACGCTGTTTGCCAGCGCCGCGCAGAGCAATCGCGTGCCGACGGTGATCGAACTCGGCTGCGCCGATCCCGCGCAGCCGTGCCGCCTGCCGGCGGGCCTGCAGGCCGATCCGTACCTGAAGCAGGTGGTCTCGCACACCTACGAGGTCGGGGCGCGCTGGCGGCCGTCGCGCGGCCTGGAACTGTCGGGCACCGCCTACCGCACCGACAACCGTGACGACATCCTGTTCCTGCGCGCGCCGAACAGCCAGCAGGGCTACTTCTCGAATTTCGATCGCACCCGCCACCAGGGCGTGGACCTGCTGGCCAACTGGCGCCTCGATGCGGTGACGCTGCGGCTTGGCTACAGCTATCTGCAGGCTACGTACCAGGCTCACGGACGTATCCTGGCCGGCGAGCGCACGATCGATGTCCGTCCCGGCATGCGGCTTGCCGGGCTGCCCCGGCACACGCTGAAGTTCGGCGCCGACTGGCGCGTGACGCCGTCGTTCGCAATCGGCGCCGACGTGCTGGCCGTGTCATCCAGCGTGATCAGCGGCAACGAGGACGGCCTGGCCAGCGATCCGCGGCCGGGCAGGGCACCGGATGCACGCCGCTGGGATACCGCCGGCTATGCCACCGTCAATCTGCGCGCCAGTTATCGCGTCAGCAAGCAGCTCGAGCTGTATGCCCGCGTCGACAACCTGTTCGATCGCCGCTATGCCAGCTATGGCCAGCTGGCAGAGAACATCCTGCCGGACGGACGTCTGGTGCAGCCGCACGTGGCGCCGCAGGATGCGGCGACGTCGCGCTTCATCGCCCCCGGTGCGCCGCGCAGTATGTTCGTCGGGCTGCGGTACCGGATGTAGCGCACCGGCAAGGCGCGCGGCGTGGGACCGATGTGCTAGGCTGCCGCACTTTGCACTCCACGCCAATCGCCATGCAGCCGTCGCTCGCCGCCTTTCGTGCCACGCTTGCCAGTTTCGTCAGTTCCCGCGCCCTCAAACTCGCCGTCGGCCCGATCGTGGTGCTGCTGATCGCCGGTGCCGTCTTTCTCGGGCTGCCGCTGGTCATGCTGATGACCGGTGTCGTACCGCCCTGGGTGCAGGCGCTGTACGGCGGTGCGCGCGGCGTCGCACAGACGCTGCTGGTGGTGCTGTACCAGCTTGCGCTGATCCTGCTGGTCGCACTGTGGTCGATGCCGGGCGCCATTGCGCAGATCGCGGGCGCTTACCCCGCCGCCGGGCCGTCGGGCGACGCCGTTTCCGGCCAGCGCGGCGCGTTGGCGCACTACGTCGGCACCTATATCGTGCTGTGCGCACTGATCCAGTTTCTTGCCACGGTCCCGCTGCTGTATGCCGCGGCCAACCTCGCCGCGCAGGCGTGGCTGGCGATGCGGCTGATGCCGTATCTGGCGCTGCGCAAGCGCGCATCGGCCGGCGAATTCTCCGCGCTGAGCAAAGGATGGCGACTACCGTTTGCCGGCGTGGCGGTCGCGGGCGTCGTGCTCAGCGGTCTGATCGCCGCGGCGATCTCGGCGGCAATCGCGCTGTTGATGCCGGGGCCGGCCGCGTTTGCCGGCGTGACGATTGGTCGCGTGCTCGGGATGCTGTTCCTGGTCTACTGGTTCGCCCATCTGTCGCTGCGCGCGCTGGCCACGATGCGCGGCGATGCGGCCGGCGGCGGACCCGCGCTGGCATAGGCTCGCGTCCCTCGCCGAAGGGCCTCGCGCCCGCGCCTACGGACGGTTGTTCCGGATCATCGCCCCCGGCGGACCGCTCGATCCGCCGAACCACGGTTCGACGCGCGCCTGGTTCTGTTCGACCAGGATCGAGTAGTTGTCCTTGAAGCTGTTCGGAAAAAAGATCATGCCGGGGCTGGCGACCCGATTGCCCCGTACCAGAATGCCGGACAGCGTCGCGCCCGGCATGCCCATCACCGCCAGCCCGCGCGTGACGTTGCGCGCCGCGGTGCGCATCACGAAGACCGGGTCGCCATCCTCGGCGACGGTGTTATCGAGGCAATCGATATTGAAGGTCGGCAGATAGGTATTGTCGCCATAGGGCCCATAGGCGGCGATGGCGATGCCGTCGCCGGCGTTCATGTTGTAGTTGTGGTCGATCACGCTGTCGAACACGCCGCCAAAGAACAGGATCGAATTCAGCGCACGGCCATGCATGTTGCGGAATTCGTTGTGGCTGACGGTGATGCGCAGATAGCCGGTGGTGATGTTGATCACAGAGGACGAATCGGGCACCACGTCCCAGGGCGTCGCCAATTCCATCACGCGGCCCTTGATCGATTTCAGATGCCGGTATTGACCGACTCCGGTGCCGGCGACGATCGACATCACGACGTTTTCCGGATTGCTGGTGCCGACCATGTCCCAGTTCGGATCGCGCGCCAGCGTCACCGAACTGGCCGAGCTGGCGGCGAGCCTGCCCAGATACGCGCCACCGCCGCCGTCCGTCGTGAAGAACTGGTTGGTCGGCGTGTACGTCATGTTGCGGAACAGGTTGTAGCCGAGATAGAAGTTGCGCGTGGCGTTGGCCGTGGCGCCGCTGATCATCGGGCGGCTGGCGCCGATCACCACGCCTTCGTTTATTTCGTCCTGGGCGCCGAACAGATTCTTGGTCACGACGACGTTCTGGCTGTTGGCGATGCCGTAATCGCCCTTGGTCGCCCGGTTGCCGGTGATCAGCACGCCGTCGCCGTAGTCGATCGACATCGTCTTGCGCGAGCTCAGCGTCGAATTGACGATGCGCAGGTCCGGGCCGGCAATCTTGATCAGCTGCGCGCTTCCCGCGCCGTTGGTGTAGTCGGCCGACACGACGAAATTGACCCGCTGGATCAGGATATGGCCGTTCGCGCGCGGATCGCTGCCGAGGTTGGCGGCCCGCAGCATCGTTTCGCGATGGGGCGCGCGCAGCGTCAGCGAGGCCACGCCGAAATGGCTTTCGCCCGTGATCCACGACGCGGGCGTTGCCGCGGCGCTGTTCGCCTTGCCGAGCAGCGTCGTCGCGTCCTCGGATTCGCCGACCAGATACTGATGGCGGCGCAGCGCAATCGTTCGTGAAATGGCGAATTGTCCGGCCGGCAGCTTGAAGACGGTGCGCACGCCATTGCTGCGGTTCTTGTCGAGACAGCCTTGCAGCACGGCGGCGTTGTCGGTGACACCATCGCCCGTCAGTCCGGGGCACGACACCACGGCAGGCGGCTTTGGCGCGGGTTGGATGCGGATCGGCACCGGCAGCGCGGCGGTCAGGTCCTTGTGCTGTGAGCCGATCCAGACGTGGTACGAACCGGGCGCCATGCCGGCGGGCACGCCGGCCACCATCGCCGTGTCGTCGGCGTGCTCGACCGTCAGCGGATAGAGCCGGTTGTCGGCCGATTGCAGATAAGCCTCCTTGCTGCCGTTGAAGTTCTTGCCGAACAGCCGCAGCTTGCCGCCGGCCTCCGCACCGCAATTGACCAGTTCATGCGCCGGCGCCTCCAGACTGGAATCGGTATCCGGCGTGCCGAGAATCCACTGGATTTCCGGCCGATTGACGATGCCCTCCAGCGCCGGCACCGCGCGATCCTGGTCCTCGATGCGGTAGGCGTAGGGGCCGTATTTGAGGTTCGCCGGGATGGTGAAGGTCAACCCCGTCGAGCTCAGATTGACGGCAGGCACCGTGATTGCGCTGGCACGGACCGCGCTGCGCCAGTCCGTCATCCCGGACGTGAGGGCCACCAGACGCACGGTCTTGCGGTTCGCCGTAAAGGCGCCGCTCATCAACACGCTCTGGCCGGGCCGGTTCTCGCGCGAGGTCCAGAAGATGGCGTTCTTCTCGTAGACCGGCTCGCTGTCCGGCCGCATCTGCTTGACGTCGACGAACACCGCCCGCTTGCCGCTGCCGGTATCGCCGTTCTTGCCGATCATCGGGTTGGTGCACCCGCTCAGCGTGCCGACGTCGGTGATGGGTGCGACCACCGTGCCCGGCGCGACCGCCGGCGCGGGCGCCCCACGAGGCTCAGCAGCGCCCGCCACCCCGTGCCAGCAGCCGAGCAGCGCCAAGGCGGCGGTCAACACGCGCTGTCGAAAGCGAGACGCTGGCTTCATGGTTACCCCCGTTTGTGTCAGGCGAACGGACGACCATGCCGAAGCAGCATCCGCCACCTATATCGGACCGACCATTAATGTCGGTAAACGACAGCGGTAACAGTACGAAACGACACACAGCCTCAATCGGAGAGATTCTTCGTCCACTTACTTAGCTGGCGGAGATCAAATGGACTACAATTTGGAATCAACTGATCCAATGGGTGCCGATATGTTGGTCGTTCCGCCGGACCGCATCAGCGCCGCCATGGCGCTTTCGCCGCCCCGCGCCTCCCTTGCCGAGCTCGATGCAGCGGTGCGAGAAGGATTGCCAAAGTCCGCACTGCGAGAAATCGTCGAGCACGTGGTACGAACGTCAGAGGAGCGACGGATGTTGATGTCGCGGATCGTGCCAGAGGCGACCTTCAAACGCCGGAAGGATCGTCTGACGCCGGACGAGTCCGAAAAAACCGAGCGGCTAGCTCGGATCTTCGCGACGGCCAATTTCGTATGGGATGACGAAGAGGATGCCCGAGAGTTTCTGCATGCGCCGCATCCGCTCTTGGCCGGCAACACACCGCTCGACGTATCGATGACGGAGCTCGGTGCCAAGCGGGTCGAGGAAGTTCTCTGGAGGCTTTTCTATGGCATGGCTGCGTGATGCTGATCTACCGGATCGCAGACCGCCGCCATGACGTGTGGAACGGTACCGGCGCCATGCTCATGGGGGGCCGTTTCAACAGCCCGGGCCGTCCTGTCATCTACGGCGCCCTCAGCTTCGCAGGTGCCATGCTCGAGGTTCTCGTTCACTCACGCATCGGCAAGGTGCCGAGGCAGCATGTCGTGGTGGTCGCCAACGTGCCCGACGACATCGGGATCGAACGCGCAGGCCCGAACGACTTGCCGAGGGGCTGGGACGCTTTGGACGATCCCCGCGCGGCTCGCGGCTTCGGCGATCGCTGGCTGGCCGACATGAGATCCGCCGTGCTGATCGTGCCCTCGGTCGTAGCTCCTCTCGAGTGGAACGCGCTAGTCAATCCGATGCACCCGGACACAGCCAAGCTCGTCGTCTCGGCGCCGGAGCCGGTGCGTTGGGACGAGAGGCTGTTCCGAACGTCGTAATCCCCGCCGGTAGGCGGGGATCATCGGCGATGCCGAATGGGGGATGGAAGCCTCAGCGGCTGCTCCGAATGCTGAACGCCCCTTACTCCGCCGAAATCTTCGCCCGCTTGACCACCTCGCCATAGCGCTGCAGGCGGTCGGCCATCATCCGTTCGAAGGCGGCGGGGGCCATGTCTTCGGGCGGGACCACGCCGCGCGAGCGCAGGGCGGCTTGCATCGCGGGATCGCTCGCTGCCTTGCGCACTGCCTGGTAGATCTTCTGCACCACCGGCTGCGGCGTGCCAGCCGGTGCCGCGATGCCGGTCCACGAGCTCAGGTTCAGCTCCGGATAGCCCAGTTCAGCCAGCGTCGGCACGTCGGGCAACTGCTCGAGCCGCTGTTCCGAAGCGACCGCCAGCGCGCGGACCTTGCCGTCCTTGACGTGCGGCAGCATGATGACCAGGTTATCCAGGATGAACTGCACCTCGTTGCTCAGCACCGCCGTGATCAGTTGCGAGCCGCCGCGGTACGGGATATGGGTGGCCACCGCACCGGTGCTGGCCTTGAACATCTCGACATTGAGCTGGCCCATGCTGCCGACACCGCCGCTGCCGTAGTCGAGCTTGCCGGGATTCTTCTTCGAATAGGCGATGAATTCGGCGAACGTGCGCACCGGCAGGCTCGAATGCACGACCAGCGCATTGGGCTGGCGGCCCAGGATGGCGATGTTCTCGAAATCCTTGATCGGGTCGTAGCCGATGCGCGGCTGCGTCAGCGGATTGGCCAGGTGGCTGCTCTGCGACGACACCACCAAGGTATAGCCGTCCGGCTTGCTGCGCGCGACGACCTGGGTCGCGACCGAGCCACCCGCGCCGGGGCGGTTGTCGACGACGACCGGCACGCCAAGAATGCGCGACAGCGGCTCCGAATACTGGCGCGCCATGATGTCGACCGATCCGCCAGGCGGGAACGGCACCACCAGCGTGATCGGACGCGACGGCCAGTTTTCCTGTGCCACGGCGCCAAGCGGCGCAGCGGCGGCGATGGCAGCGGCGCTCAGGCCAAGACCTACGAAACGGCGGCGGGAGAAGGGCAGGTTCTGCATGATCAGAAAGGCAGGATGGTTTTGTGAATTGGCTCGAAGGCGGGCCTGCCGCTCATCGGAGTCCGAGAACGGCAAGCGCCAGGGCCTGGGCCCGTGGCACGAAGGTGGAGAGCTCGCAGTATTCGCGCTCGGTGTGCGGATGGCCGCCGACCGGGCCGGTGCCGCACAGCGTCGGCGTGCCGGCCGAGCTGGTCAGGCCGCTGTCGGCCGCGCCGCCGGTGAACTCGCCGTCGACGGTGAAGCCGACGCGTTCGGCGCTGCGCTGATACAGCGACAGCAGGAACGCGGGCGTCGTCGCCATCGGCATCGTGCGGCGCATGTCGGTGATGCGGCCGCGCGTACGGGGAATCGATTCGGCTTCGACGATCTCGCGGATGCGGCCGTACAGCGCGTCCATATCGGTTTCCGCGGTGAAGCGCACATCGAGCTGCCCCTTGGCATGCGGCGCGACCATGTTCGGCACGATGCCGCCCTGCACGCAGCCGACATTGGTGGTGACGCCGGAGGCCGGGTCGGTCAGCGCATGCAGTTCGAGAATCTTGCGCGCCAATGCGTCGATCGCGCTGGCGCCATGGGCGTGGTTGATGCCGGAATGCGCGGCCACGCCCTCGACCTCGAACTCGACCACCATCGAACCCTTGCGACCCGTCACCAGGTTGCCGCTGACGCGGCCCGGCTCGGCGTTGAACACGGCGCGAACTTCGCGGGCAACCGCCATGATCCGCTCGCGGGTCGCCGGCGAACCGATCTCCTCGTCGCACGAGAAGAACAGCCGCACCGGCGGCGCCTGGCGGCCCAGCCGCGCCAGCGCCTCGGCAACGAACACATTGAGCACCAGGCCGGATTTCATGTCGGCGACGCCGGGACCGTAGGCGCGTCCGTCCTCGACACGGAAGGGCCGCCTGGCCGCGGTGCCTTCGGGATAGACCGTATCCATATGCCCCATCAGCAGGACCGGCAGGCCCTCGCCGGAGCCGGACACCTGCGCATCGAGGCAGACGCCGTATCCGGGCACCGCATGGAAACGCACGGCAATGCCGGCCGCTTCCAGATGCGCGCGCAGCGCCTCGGCCACGGCCTGCACGCCGGCTTCATGGCGGCTGCCGCTGTCGATGTCGACAATCTTCTGCAGCAAGTCCTGCATCGCCTGTTGCTGGCCTTGCAGCCAGTCCAGCAGGGCCTGTTCGCCCTGGGCTACTTCTCTATCCTGCATGGGGTTCCTGTTCGCGGCCGGGGAACGGTACGCGATGAAAGGCGTGATGAAACGCGTTGTGCAACGTGCGTGAATCGGCCGAGAAACAGGCGATGAAACGATCGTTGCAATGGTGATATCATCATGCAATACACATTGCAGGGTGTCAATATGACGAATTCCCGCAAGGAGACCGCCGATCATGGCGCCACGCTGCTGGACCGGCTGGCGCGCGAGGCGGCCACGCTGACCGCGCGCGAGCGCGAACTGGCCGATGCATTGACGCGCGGCTATCCGCACGTGCTGCTCGAATCGGCGACCGCGCTGGCGGCGCAGCACGGGACCAGCGCGTCGACCGTGGTGCGGTTGTTCGCCAAGCTCGGCTATGCCAGCTATGCCGACGCGCAGCGCGAAGCGCGGGCGAGCGTGACTGCCGCGCTGCCGACCGCGGGTCAGCGCGCACCGGCGCTGATCGGCGGCAAGCGAACCTTGCGGGCGTGCCTCGACGACGCGTTGATGCATGACCAGCACAACCTGACGGCCACGCACGAATCGCTCGACATCGCCGCGTTCGAAGCGATCGCGCGGCTGCTGGCCGGAGGAAAAGGGCGCCTGTTCATCCTGGCGCAGAAGAACAGCGCACCGGTCAGCGCCTGGCTGGCGCTGCATCTGAACATGTGCCGGCCCAATGTGCAGGAGCTCGGGGCCGGCGCGGTGACGGCCACCGACGCCATGCTGTGGGTCCAGCCCGAAGACGTGCTGCTGACCTTCAGCGTCCGGCGCTATTCGAGCGCGCCGGTCAGCATCGCCCGTGCTTTCCGCGAACGGGGCGCGCGCGTCGTCGCGATCTGCGACAGCCCGGCCGCGCCGCTGGTGCCGCTGTCCGATCACCATCTGCTTGTACGCACCGCCAACGCATCGCCATTCGATTCGTACACCGCCGCGTTCTTCTTGTGCAATGCACTGGTATCCGCCGTCGCGCAGTTACGCCAGCCTGCCGTGATCGAGGCGCTGCAGCGGCGCGATGCGCTGTGGCAGGCGTTCGAGACCGACCCGGTGGAAGGATTGCGAAAGGGGTAGGGCGCGAAGGCGCAACGGCTACCGTCTGCCGACGCGCCATGCCGGCATCGGCCGATCTCGCCCAATGTGGACACTTTGGCGTGGCTTGGCGTCGGGATTCCGTCCGCCTAAGCTAGTGGTCTGGCTCACGCCAAGGAGGAGACCACGACGATGAACCGGTGGAACCGGCTGAAGCCGCTGAACCTACTGAACCTACGTCTGGCAGCATGGATCGCGCTCGGTATCGCGGCCGTCGCGCTGGCCGCCGGCGCGGCGTGGCTGCTGTCCCTGCCGCCCGCCACCGCTCCCGCTGAACCGCCGGCGATCGCCGAAGCGGAGCGGACAGCCACGCTGGCCGCGCTGAAGCCCCAGAAGCGGCCGCGCCCGGTGATTGCCATCGTCGGCATCAATGACGCGACCGAGACCACCGACTATCTGATGCCCTACGGCATCCTGCGCCGCGCCGACATCGGGGAGGTGACTGCCTTGGCGACGCAGCCGGGGCCGGTCAAGCTCTATCCCGTGCTCCAAGTCGAGCCGGACGCGACGATCGCGCAGTTCGACGCACAGCATCCCCAGGGCGCCGACTACGTGCTGGTGCCAGCGATGAGCCGCGACGACGATCCGGCCGTGCTGCAATGGATCCGCAGCCAGGCGGCCAAAGGCGCAACGGTCATCGGCATCTGCGCCGGCGCCAAGGTCGTGGCCGCGGCGGGGCTGCTCGACGGCAAGCGCGCCACCACCCATTGGTACTACCTGGAAGACTTGCTCGACAAGCATCCGACCGTGCGCTACGTTGCCGACCGGCGCATCGTCGTCGATGGCCGTGTCGCCACGACCACCGGCATTTCCGCGTCGATGCCAATGACGTTGACGCTGATCGAAGCCGTCGCGGGCCGCGACAGGGCACAGGCCGTGGCCCGCGACCTGGGCCTGCCGCATTGGGATGCGCGCCACGACAGCGATGCCTTCACCTTTACGCGCCCATTCGCCTTGACGGCGATCGGCAATACGATGGCGTTCTGGAATCGCGAGCGGCTGGGCATCGCGCTACGGCCTGGCGTCGACGAGGTGTCGCTGGCGCTGGTGGCCGACGCGTGGTCGCGGACATACCGTTCGCAGGCCGTATCGTTCGCCCAGCGGGCGGGGCCGATCCAGACGAGAAACGGCATTCGCCTGGTGCCCGAGCACGTCGGCACGGACTGGGATCGAGGCCGGACCATAGCGCTCGCCGCGGAATCGCAGCCGGCGCGGGCGCTGGACGAGGCGCTGAACGGCATCGGCCAGCGCTATGGCGCGCGAACCGAATCCCTGGTCGCGATGCAGCTCGAATATCCCCGCGAGAATCCAGGCGGACATCAGCAACCCGAGGCGCGCACGCGCCCCCTGCAGTAAAACCAACGGAGGAGACACGATGGCTAAGATGATTTTCCTGAACCTGCCGGTCCGCGATCTTGCCGCGGCGACGCGGTTCTACGAGGCGATCGGCTGCGTCAAGAACGAGCAGTTCAGCGACCACCAGACGTCGTCGATGGTGTGGTCGGACACCATCACGTTCCATCTGATGACGCACGCCTATTACGGGACCTTCACCAGCAAGCCGATCGCCGATGGGCGCGAAACCAGCGCCATGCTGATCGCGCTGACGATCGACAATCGCGAGGATGTGGACGCCATCGTCGAGGCCGCGAAATCGGCTGGCGGCCGCGCGGACATTCGTGAACCGCAGGACATGGGGTTCATGTATCTGCGCACGTTCGAAGATCCCGACGGCCATCTGTTCGAGCCGGTATGGATGAATCCGGACGCGATGATGGGCGAGCAGGGCGCGCAATAGGGCAGTAGCGCAACAGCGCAATAGCCCATTGGCGCAATGCGGCGGCCGCTCGCAGGGATTCCCGCCGTAGCGGCCTTGCACGCTACCGTCAGTGCTCGCCTATCACACCGTCATAACATCCAGTCGATCGGCAACCACGACAGCCCGCGGATCCAGACGCGCTCCAGCCAGCTGGTGTTGGGCTCGGTATCGTGGCGAATCGTGTCGTTGCCGCGCCGTTCCAGCCAGTACAGGCTGCCGTTGTCGGACAGCCGGACCTCGTAGGCGTTCTGCGGGACGCTGGTGCCAAACGCCGATTCAATGCGGCCCGCCAGCGTGGGGCTCTCGATCACGAAGCCCAGTTCGGTATTCAGATTCGCCGAGCGGGGATCGAAGTTGAGCGAGCCGACAAAGACGCGCTGCGCATCCACGGCGAACGTCTTCGCGTGCAGGCTCGCGCCGGAGCTGCCGAACGGTCCGGCGCGCTCCTCTGGCCTGGTCGGCGGCGTGGTATCGGCCTTGTCCGCCGGCGCCGCGATCTCGCGCTTCAACTCGAACAACTGCACGCCGGATTCCAGCAACGCACAGCGCCATTTGACATAGCCGGAGTGCACTACCTTGACGTCCGTCGCCTCGGCTGCATTGGTCAGCACGCGCACATTGACCCCCTTGGCCGCCAGGTCCGTGAAGGCGTTGGCGCCGGACTTGGTCGGAACGAAGTAGGGGGATACCAGATCGAGTTCCCGCGCCGGCACGCCGATGGTCTCCATCAGCTGATGTCCGATCAGCGCATGGCGCGGCGCCTTGCCCAGAACCTTGGCGGGATCGTCGCTGACGATCCGGGTCTTTGCCCACTCGAACGCCAAGGTGCCATCGAGGATGCGGCGGTATGCCGGCATCGCCTTCAGGGCGTTCATGTAGGCCTCGGCGGCCGGGTCGCGCCGCGCGACGGCAGCCTCCCGGGTCAGCTGCTCGAGCCTGTCCGGTGCGACAGGCGGCACGATCGCATTGATCGGATAGGCACTGGCGCTGGCCCAGTAGCGATCGAACTCCCGTTCGACATCGGCCGCAATCGGCCCGACGGCCAGCACATCCAGGTCGGAAAACAGCACGCCATCGGTGGCGCCGAAATATTCGTCGCCGACGTTGCGACCGCCAACGATGGTGGCCTGCGCATCCACGGTGAACGATTTATTGTGCATGCGCCGGTTCAGGCGGGGAAAGTCGGTCAGATAGCCGATGAATTTCGGCGACCGCACCACGAATGGATTGAAGAGGCGGACCTCGATATTGGGATGGGCATCCAGCGCGGACAGGATCTCGTCGAGCCCGGAAATACCGTTGTCGTCCAGCAGCAGACGCACCCGCACGCCGCGCTCGGCCGCTTCATGCAGCGCATCGAGCAGCAGCGTGCCCGTGGTGTCCAGGCGCCAGATGTAGTACTGCACGTCCAGCGTGCGCTCGGCCATGCGCGCGCCATGGACCCGCGCGGCGAAGGCCTCGCGCGGATCGGCCAGCGCGTGAATACCCGATAGACCCGGGCGCTGGGACAGGGCCGGCGCCAAGGCACGCCCGAGTGCGGTAGCGCGGGACTGCTCTGGTGTCAGTGCGTGGGAAGGCGTCCGGTCCGCGAGCGGCGGCAGGGCGCATCCGCCGAGCAGCAGCGTTGCCATGGCGGGAATGGCGATGAAGCACAAAGGCGCAAGGACACGATCAAACAGGAAGCCATGAGGGACGCGATTCCGATGGACTGAGACTAGGCGATACGGTCGATAGTGCCACGCGCATGGTTCCCGCCAGCTTCGACTCCATGGCCGCCGCAACGGAAGAACGCTCGAACGATATCGACATCGACCGGCTCACGGCTGCGAATATCAAATCGTGCGCCCGCGTTCAGCGTCAGGGCCAGATGAGAGTAAGGTCCGCCACGGTCCGCGCAGATATCCGACTCCCACGTATCGATGGCCGACAATTCGCCAACTCGCCATCGGAAACTCCAGACTTTGCTGCTGAAGCCCTGCCAATCGCCTGCGGTCCAGAGCACGATTTGCTTCATGTCATCAAGTGGATCGACGCGCGGCAATATCGAGTCGGTATCGACGCCGTCATAGTCCACCGAACTGACCTCGAAACCGAGCGGTAACCACACGTCCGGGGCGCATTCCTGCCAGTGCGGCCAACGCCCGCGGATCCTCGCAAGATAGTCCGCGTCTGTCAGGTTCAGCCAACCGTGGCCGAGTACGTCGAAGTGCAAGCTGATGTGGATCCGGTCGTTCCGCCAATCCATGAACATGTGCGAATCTGGACGAATTTCCGGCGCAACGCCTTCCGCTACGCGCATCCCCTTTACCACCTGAACCAACGCCGCCTTGTCTGTCAACCCGTTGATGCCTGAGAACCGGAAAGAAGCCCTGCGCGGCGGGAAATTTGCGAACGGTTCATCGTGGCGATGCAGATCCAGCTCGGCTATGGTCAGGGGGCCGGCCTGCAGCAGGCCCGCGCTGCCTGCATCGACCCACGCCGCCAGCGCATCCGCAATTTGCGAGCCATCGAGTATCGGGGCCGGGTCGAGCTTCAACATCGGCAAGCGAGTCCACAGCACCCGCTTGCAAGGTCGCGACGCCTGTAGAACCGCTTCGATTTGCGCGAGTTCGATGCCGAAGCGCCGCTGGAGCGACGCATAGAACGGGTCCGACGCGCTACGTGGCGGCGCAAACTGTTGCTCGCAGCCTTGCATCAGTTGAAAACTCATTCGCCGCAACGGGATCTCGCTGCAGGAATGGGCGTCGGCATACCGCGTCAATTCGATGGCGACGACCTCGCTCCATGGCACGCAGACCTGTCCGTCGTACGCGGCAAACACTAGTGCGTCGTCGCGCAATTCGTACTGCTGTTCGCCAGCATCATCGTCCGGCGGCTTCTCGAAATCCGCCACGTCGCGATCGGTGGCAAACCATCGTGGCGGCGAGGGCAATCGCGTCAGATCGGGCGCGCTGATGTCCAGCGACTGCCAGCGACCGGCACGATAGGTTCCCCGCGAGGCGTCGATGCTCAACCGCCGGGCGGACCAGCCTGCAAAGTCGGGGGAGGACAACGGATGGAGAAAGCGTACCTGTACCGTCTGGTATCGCCCGCCGTCGCCACCCTTGCGCACTGGCACAGTAAAGCGGCATCGCCATCCGAAGTCATGCTCGCCGACACGCAGCGAGCAAAGCTCGACGGGATTGCCAAAGCGCGCCAGGTCGAAGGTGAAATGGTCGTAGGTGGTGATTTGCACGATCCGATGCTTGCCAACAGGGTGCGTGCCTTGCCGGAAAAAAAGCGGCGCAAGCAAGGCAAACCCAACCGCGGTAGGCCTTTCCTACCGCGCCAGGGCACTATGATGCCGCATCGTCAAGGCAATACCACGACTCAGAACCGGTGATTGACCGTCAATTCGACGCGCCGTCCTGCCCCCTGAAGCCACTGCGTGGGGTTGTAGTAAGCCGTCGCGACATAGTGCCGGTCGAACACATTGAAGCCGCGCAGCGACAGCGTGGTGTTCTTGCGCGGCCGCCATTGCAGCAGCAGATCCGTGGTGGTGTAGGCCGGCATTTCCAGCGTATTGGCTCGGTCGGCAAAACGGCGGCCGACATAGCGGATGCCGGCGCCTGCTGTCCATTCCGGCAGGAAGCGCCAGGTCAGCCAGGCATTGGCCAGCCGCTCGGGCACGTCGGTCGGCACGTTGCCGGCCCGTGAGACCGCCGTGCCGTTCACCGATTCCGTGAAGTCGTCATAGCGCGCCTGCAGCAGCGCCGCATTGGCGTCGAGCCGCCAGCCGCGCAGGAATTCGACGCCGACGCTGGCCTCGATTCCACGCGACGATTGTTCGCCGACCTGTACGCTTTGCGCGGGATTGGCTGCGTCGCGGGTGACCAAATTCTTTTTGACAATGTGATAAGCCGCGACCGTCCATTCCCCTTCGCCGTTCCAGAAGTCCTGCTTGACGCCGGCTTCGATCTGGCGGCCGGTGGACAGGTCGAAATGGCTGTTGGAGGACGACAGCATCAGCAGCGCGCTGACGGGATCGGCGGCTTCCGAGTATTGCGCGTATAGCGCGAGATTCGGCGTCAGGTTGTAGACCGTTCCGGCGCGCCAGCCGACGTGCGAAAAGGTCCTGTCGAACGCCTCGCGATGGGCCATCAGATCGTGGCGTTCGATCCGCGCATGGTCATAGCGCAAACCGCCCAACACCGACCAGCGCGGCGTGATTTCGAGCCGATTCTCGGCAAACAAGGCGTACTGGACCGCCTCGTTGCTGTAGCGCGGCGCTGTGCCGGCCACGTTGATGAACTGGCCGCGCTCGAACGTGTAGGGATCGACGACGGTGCTGCCGGAGTAGGGGGAGTTGTTGGTATGGCGAAACGATGCCCGATTGATGTCGAAGCCGACCGACAGGCTGTTGTTCATGCCGAACAGCGCATGGCGATAGACCACGTCGGTCGTATTGCCGACCTGCCACTGGTCATGAAGGATCTCGACATAGGACGAGCGCTGGATCAGGCCGCTCGCCGGCAGATAGTCGTAATACTCGGCATTGCGCCAATGGCGATTGCTGTCGATGTAGTAGGCCCGCGAGCGAACCGTCAGATCGGCGCTCGGCGTCCACCGCGCCGACAGTTCGGTCCACTGGTCGTCGTACTGGATGCGGCTGTCGCTGACGTTGTAGTTTCGCGTTCGCAAGGACGGATCCTGGCGGCCATTGATCAGCGGCACGCCGAAATAGCGTGCCGGCTGCTGCCAGCCCTTGGCGTAACTCAGCTTGAGCGCAAGCTCGGGCGTCGGATCCCATTGCAGCGCGCCCGACACCGACAGATTGCGCGAATCCCCGAAATCCACCGACCCATCGGTACGATTGCCGCTGACATCGAAGCGGTATGACCAGCGTTCGTCGATGGCGCCGCCGCTGCCGAACGCGAGCCGCTGGGTGTTTTCCGTGCCGATCGTCGCCTGGATTTCGTTCTCGATCGGACCGCGCGTCGGCTTCTTCGGCACCACGTTCACGACGCCGCCGATCGCGCCCTCGCCATAGATCACCGAGGCGGGACCGCGCAGCACCTCGATGCGTTCGACCGACCAGGTATCGAACGGATAGGTGACACCGATCCCGCCGTATTGGCGCACGCCATCGTAGAGCCGCATGACCGAAGCCGCATCGGTAAAGCCTCGCGCGGATAGCGAAGCGCCGCCATTGCCGGGATGGCCAAGCCCGGACAGCCCCGGGGCGCGGGTAATGGCATCGACCAGCGACACATCGCCCCGGATCTCAAGCTGGTCGCGGGCGATGACGTCCACGCTGGCCGGCGTCTGCATCGGTGTCAGGCCGAGATTCGACCCGATCGAGGCCGGTTCGTCCAGCCCGGTCTGGCCGCCGGCATGGACGGTGACCGGTGCCAGTTCGTGGATCTCCGGCGATGGATCGGCGGCTTGGGCGGACAGGCAAACGGCGGCAGCGGCTAGCGCCACCTCGCGTGGAAGAAATCGGGCCATGGGCAAATGGATGTGTCGGCGGAAAAGGCGCGCGACCAAGAGAGGCGGTTGTTTTTTTTTGCTGCCCGATTCTATTTGCCACGCCTTTAGCGGTACATGCGACACCATGACGCAGGACCGCCGCGGGATTTCGTCGCAAAGTACGGACTCGCGCCGCAATGGCGCATTTCCCAAGAGATTTACACCATCACCGCGCGCCGATGCCCGTGTCGATTTCCCAAACCCGTTCCGGAACCTCTGCCGCCCACCGCACGCTTTGGCGCTGGCATTTTTATGCCGGCCTGTTCGTGATGCCGTTTCTGATCGTGCTGGCAATCACCGGCACGATCTATTGCTTCCAACCGCAAATCGAGCCATGGCTGTATCCGCAGTTATTGCGCGTAACGCCGCAGGGCGAACCGCTTCCGGCGCAAACGCTGCTGGAGCGGGCGAGAGCGGCGGCCCCGGCCGGAGCAGTCGCCACGACGTACACGTTGCGCAATGACCCGCGCGCCAGCTCCGAATTCATCTTCCGGCTGCCCTCGGGCAACAGCGAAAGCCTCTATCTGAACCCGTACTCCGGCGCGGTGCTGGGCAGCCTCAGCGTCGAGGACCGCTTGATGAAGCAGGTCCGCATGCTGCATCGCGCATTGCTCGCGGGCAAGCCCGGCGAAGTGCTGATGGAACTGGCCGGATGCTGGACGCTGGTGATGATCGCCACCGGCCTGGCGATGTGGTGGCCGCGCTTGCGCGAATCAGGCGTTGGCGCGTTTCGGATGCGGCCGGCAAGCGGCAGGCGAGGGCGGTGGAAGGAAATCCACCTACTGCTCGGCGTGTCGCTCGCCGTCGGCGCGCTGCTGTTCGTGCTGTCCGGTCTGCCGTGGACCGCTCTCTGGGGCAAGCAGTTCAAGGCCATCACCACCGCGGCGAATCTGGGACGGCCGGCCGATGGCGGAGCGGGGCACATGCACGCACCGGCCCGCGATCGAGGCAATGGGGGCGATGCCGGCCTGGAAGACCATCGGGGCCACACGAAGACCATGGAGTCGCTGCCGCTTGGCGATGTGCCATGGGCAACGGGATTGACCGCCGTGCCAGCCCGTTCCGTCGCCTCCACCGGCCATGCAGCCATCGGGCTGGATCGGGTACTGGCCATCGTCCGCGCGCGCGGTGCCGGTCCGGGATGCCAGGTCGCGCTGCCGGCAGGCACCGGCTCGGTCTACTCGGTTTCCTGCTTCCCCAACGATCCCAGGGGAGAACGAACGCTGCATATCGATCCGCACAGCGGCAATATCGTCCGCGATATCCGCTATGAGGACTACGGCGCCGTCGCCAAGGCGGTGTCGTACGGCTCCTCGCTCCATATGGGCAGGTATTTCGGCATGGCCAATCAGATCGTATGCGCCGTGATCTCGCTGGGCCTGATGGCGCTGGCGATCACTGGCTTCATCATGTGGATCAAGCGAAAACCGGCCAATGCGCTGGGCGCGCCGTCGCGTCCGGCAAGCCCGCCGCCGATGCGTGCATGGGTGGCAGGGCTGGCGGTATTGGGTGCGATATTCCCGCTGATGGGGATCACGATGCTGGTGGTGTGGATCATCGACCGGTCCGTCGCCAGAACGGCCGGCGCGCCGCCGGAACCGGTACGGCGATGATCGGATCGGATGCTCTCGGACGCCGATCCGCAATCAACCCGTGCCGGTCCCAGACGCAGGCTGCAGCACGATAATGGCCATGCCGGCCAATGCCACGGACGCGCCGATGACATCCCAGCGCGTCAGCGGCAAGCCATCCACGAGGCGAAGCCACAGCAGCGCGACCGCAATATAGACGCCGCCATAGGCCGCATACGTGCGCCCCGCGGCCGTGGGATGCAAGGTCAGCAACCAGGCGAACGCCGCCAATGCCAGCGCCGCGGGAATCAGCAGCAGCGGACTCTTTTCCTGCTTTAATACCAGGTAGGGCAAATAGCAGCCGACGATCTCGGCCAGCGCCGTCAGCACGAACAGCGCCGTATAGGCTAGGAAGGTCACGGGTCGAAGCGGGCAGGGTGGCAATGGTCCGCATTGTCACACGGCAATGCCGTGCCCCAGCCAGTGAACGTTGCACTGCGCGCGCTTCGAATAGGAAGGGAATCCGATATGAACAATAACGAATTGCAGCAAGGCCAATCCGCCTCCGCGCTGATCGATGCACGGATCGAGGAGCTGGGCGACTGGCGAGGCGAAATGCTGGCCAGGCTGCGCGCGCTGATCAAGGAAGCCGCTCCCGACGTCATCGAAGAATGGAAATGGCGCGGCGTTCCCGTGTGGTCGCACAACGGCATCATCTGCACCGGCGAGACCTACAAGAGCGTCGTCAAGATGACCTTCGCCAAAGGCGCGGCGCTGCCGGATCCCGCCGGGCTGTTCAATGCAAGCCTGGACGGCAATACCAGGCGCGCCATCGATTTCCAGCAAGGCGCGCAGATCGACGAGAAGGCGTTGAAGGAGCTGGTGCGGGCGGCGGCGGTGTTGAACGGCAGCAAAGGAAAGCGCCGCTGATACCGCTCCCGCCATGAGCCCTTGCTGAAGCCGCGTGTCGAGCGCCAACCGCCGGCCCAAATGCGGTCAGCGCTCGACGGTCCTCCGATTACAGGGGGCGGCCGAGAATATCCTCTCCGACCAGATCGGCCGTCGCCCGCAGCGCCTGCCGCACGCGGAAGTCGGCGGCATGGCCGCCGCGATCGCGATAGGACAGCGTCAGCGGCCGCTGTGCCTGCACCGATTGGCCATCGATGACATCCGCGGCGCGTACCGCGTCGGCATCGCCCGGCACCACCAGCCGCAGCGCCATCACGATCGGATCGGCATCGGGCAGTGTCCCGTCGACGCGCCAGTCGCTGTTGGCGCGTTGAACCAGCACGGTGCCGTCGGCCAACTGGGAGCAGCGCCACGGGTTGACCGACGCCGGCCGTATCAGCATGCGTGCCACGGTATCGGCAACCGGCTGCGCCAGCGGCGCATTCAGGTGGACTTCGGCCTCGACCACATCGACCGGCCAGGCGGCGGCCCAGTCTTGCGCGGTGAGGCCGGCGTGCAATGCCTGTTGGCGTACCGCCACGGCACCCGTCAGCAGCACGGTGCCGGCGTGCCGCGCCTCGTCGAGCGCGATCTGCATGACGCCTAGCGCCTGCAGCGCCTGATCGAGGCGCCGGGCCCCCGGCTCACCCGCGGTCAACCCTTGCTCGCGTGCCGCCAGACTCTGCATGGCCGTGTCGGCCAGCTGCGCCACCGCGCCCAGCACGGCCAGAATCTCGCGGCAGCGCGCCGCACGCTCGGCATCGCGCAACGCGCCGTCGTCGCGGATCGCGTTCCAGATGAAATTCACGGCGGCAAGATTGACCCACGTGCCGGCGCGCAGCTGGGGCGCCAGCCACGCGTCAAGCGCGTGGCACCAGCCTTGCTGGACCGCCGGTGTCGAAGCCTGCAAGGCCGCCAGCAGGCCGGCCAGCGACCAGACGCGTATCCGCGCCACCGTATCGTCGGCGTTGCCCAGCGCCGCGGCGCACGCAGGCACGGCGGCCGCCAAGGCCTGTCGGCGTGCGGCGACGGCGTTGCGCAAATCGGCATCGCCGCTGCCCAGGGCCCGGTCCAGACGCTCCAGCCGCTTCGCCAGCTTGGTGTCCCGGGGCGGCTGGCCCGTCGACAGGGCCTCGCGCACGATGGTGCTGAAGTCGTCGACGAAATAGCCCAGATCCGGCACCGGCAGTTGCACCTGCGATACACCGGGGCGATCGCCGATCCGCACCTCGCTCCAGTGCTCGCGCAGCTCCACCGAGCTGCGGGTGGCGATGCCGATATCGATCAACTCCCCATTGATGCCGACCGGGCCGGAAGGGTCTCCGAGATTGGCAAGGACGATTCCCGTGACGGCGCGTGGCGCCGCACCGAGGCGTTCGGCCTGATCCTCCGCGTGCATCGCGGCTTCGCTATAGGGCGACGCCTCCGGCAGCGCGTCATGCACGCCCGCCAGTTGCGCTTGCGGCTGCGGCGGCCGCCAGGCGTTCAGTACGTTGGCATGGGCGTACATCAGCGCGTTGAACTGGAAGCGGAACACGTCCAT
This sequence comes from Cupriavidus sp. JZ107, assembly GCF_053903255.1. Lineage (NCBI taxonomy): Bacteria > Pseudomonadati > Pseudomonadota > Betaproteobacteria > Burkholderiales > Burkholderiaceae > Cupriavidus > Cupriavidus sp. JZ107. The sequence goes on from NZ_CP096481.1 coordinate 1,761,496, forward strand.
CTTGGACAACACCAGATCGTTGACCGCGCCGAACGCGGCATACCAGTCCGCCGCCGGCAGCGTCGGATCGATCAGCACGCCGGTGTCCCAGTCGTTGCCGCCTTCCGCAGGCGCCCCCAACGCCGTGTACAGCGCGCGGCCGCCTTTCAAAAAGAAGCGCAGGCAGTCCTCGTTGCGGTGAAATTGCTGACGCAGCTGCTGGTTCAGGTTTGCGATCGCGTCGGCCAGCTCTCGCACGCGGGCTTCGTGCCAAGGCGTCAGCCAGTCGAATGAACTGTGCAAATATCCCGTCGCGGCGCCGCTGATGACTGCCTTGGTCTCCAGGTCCATACGGCCCTGCGCGGCATAGCCCTCGAAACGATGCATCAGCCGGTACAGGTAGAAATCGCGGATGTTGTAGAGCGCCCGCACCGAAGCCACGCTCAATGCCGCTGACGACAGCGGCCGCATGACGTTCTGATGCAGGTCGTCGATCAGCGAGGCGGGGTCCTTGGCCGCATTGGCGGCCCGCCATGCCCCGATGGCATCCTGCGGGCTGGCCTGGTCAATAAAGTGCAAGTACTGCAGTGCAGCCCAGATCGGATCGGCGACCAGATCCGCCGTGCGCACCGGCACCGCCAGCGTGCACAGACCGATGGCCTGCTGCAGAAAGGTGTTGACGGCATCGGCCAATGCCGGCGCCAGCGGCAGCGCCGGATTGGCCGACGCCAGACGCTCGCAGCGCTCCAGCTGCTCGCGCATTGCCTGCAGGCGCTGATCGGCCATCGGCGCATTGCGCAGCTGGGTCCGCAACGGCGAATCGGGAATATCCAGCGGCTCGGGAGCCTGCGTGTCAAGCACGAAGAAGCGGGCCAGCGCCGCGGCTTCGGCCTCCCGCTTCGCATTGACGTCCTGCGCCTGTGCGCGCTGCTCGCGCACCAGACGCTGGTACTCGGTCTCGAGCACCTGCAGCGGATGGACGGAAACCGCTTGCCAGCCGATCGAGGCGGCCCGCTGCGGGGCATCGACGATCTGGTACTGGCCTGCATGCGGCCGCGGCACGGACGCGGTCAGCTGCCGCGCCACGGTATTGAAGAAGGGGGCAATATTGGCCATGGTGTCACCGGATAGGTAAGGCTCGGCCCACGACGCGACGCAAGGCGTGGCGACGCGAGCCGGGCAGGGCAGGGCATGGATCAACGGCCCACGGCGCCACCGCGGGCCGCGCGTGCTTACTTGCCGTCGATCTCTTCGAGCACGGCGCCGACGATGTAGCAGGTACGGTCCCGCGGATTGACGGTGCCGCCGTCAAAGCTGTCGGGTCCGAAGGTCACGACCACGTCGCCGCTGGCATCGTCGCTGCGGGCGCTGGTGGTCTTGTAGGACTGCTCGGCGTGGCCGAGCGGGATCAGCCCGAACAGGTTCAGCTTGACGCCGACGTTCTCCTGAAACATCGACTTGATCGACGACGCGTCAGCCTTGTGGAAACGCAGCGTCACGGTCGGGCGCTGGCTCAGCACGAGGGTGCGGGCACGGGTAAAGCGGCCCTGCGGACCAAATACGGCGCGCCCCTTCCATTCGTCCGAACTCAGATAGAAACCGGTGAAGTCGTCGCCAGCCTTGTTGCGCGCCAGTTCGTCGACGATGACCTTGTCGTACCAGCCGCTCTGGCCGTTGGCCGACAGCACGCGCGGCGACGGCGAAATCGGCGTGACGCCGGTGAACGCCATCTCGACCGACATCGACTGATTGCGCGACATCATCTTGTCCAGGTTGTACTGCGCCGAGCCGCCCACCGAGATCGACAGGAAGTCCAGCGGGATGGCCACGCCTGCGCCGCCGCCGACCGACATCGACGTGGTTCCGCTCTCGCTGTAGGCCACGCTGGCCTTGACGGTGACCGTATTGCCGGTATTGCGCAGCCGCCCGAGCAGCTCGGTCGGCGTCGGAATGTTGTCGAAAGCGGCGACGTAGCTGCCGTCTTCGACCTGCAGGCCACCGTTGCTGGCGCTGGGGTTCAGCACGTTGGCCGCCGCGGCATTGAGCCGTTGCAGCGCATCGAACTGTGCCTGCTTGACCGTCAGCGCGGGAGCGGCCGCCAGTGCCCAGGTCAGATAGACGATTCGCACGCTGGCGTCGAGCTTCGACGGATCGTTGCCGTACTCCTTGCGCACGACGTCATTGATGTACAGCGCCTTGTTGGCGAAGCCGGAGCCGTCGAGCCGGATCGTCCCGTAGGCTTCCTCCCAGGCGGAGATTAGCGCCTGTTGCTGCGCGGCTGCGTCGTCGAGCGCCTTTTGCACGCGCGTATTGTCGGCCGTGGACAACTGGTACGAAGCGCTCTTGAGCAGCCGCATATACAGCCCGGAATAGCTGTCGGTGTTGTCGAGCGTCTTCGCACCGTTGCCGCCGTCGATCGTCGGGTAATCCAGCACCTTCAGCGTGAACGGGTTGAAGTACGCGTTCGCACCCACGGTGGTCTGAAAATTGAATCCCGGCGGATAGATCAGCGCCCGCAGCTCGCCATTGAGCTGGCTGCCGAGCATCGTGCGCATCTGCGCCTCGATCGCCGCGAGAAAGTTCTGTTGTGCCTGTTGCTGGTCGCTCATTGCATGCTCCTTCGGTTGGAGGGGAGAACGTCAACGCAAACGTCGTCGACGCGACCCAGCGTAGGTGGCAGACACAGGGCAGCAGCAGGCAGTTTGTCTCTACCGGTCGGCAGGCTGTCTCACCCCCCTCGAAGGAAGGGAATGCGCGCGATCGCGCCATTGCCGTGGGGTGAGCCCGTGAGTCCGGCGAAACGCACGGATGAATGCGGATACATCGGCGTAGCCGCAGTCGTAGGCAATGCCTGCGAGCTTCACGGCATCGCCGCCGGCTTCCAGCAGGGCCCGCGCATGCGCCATGCGGGCGTCCAGCAGTTGCGTTGCCACCGTCGTACCGTGCATGGCGAAGGCCCGGTACAACGTCGGGCGCGAGCAACCGACGGCACGAGCAAGACGCTGGCCGGTCAGCTGCGGATCGGACAGGTGGGAGGCGATATGGGCAAGGGCCGCGCGATAGATCCGTGCGGCGGCGGAAGAGGGCACGGCGCTGCCGGGCGGAGCAGTGGCCGCCGGCGGGGAGGCGGCAGCGGCATGGGCCCATGTCCGCAGCAGGGTGGCGGCCAGTTCGGCGGTCGCCAGCGCCATGGCGATGGATTCGTCCCGGGACAGTCCCGGCGCCAGGCGGGCAAGCAGCAGCATCTGCGCGCGCAGATACGTCGCCAGCGGCACGGACAAGGGCAGTTGCCCGCCCGGCGGCAGCGCGGACAGGGTATAGCCCAGCGTGCCGGCAGCCCAGTCCGACCGCAACGGCAGCAGATAGACAGGGGTACCACGCGCCTGGCCACGATAAGCGGGCAGGGCGCCCTGCAGCAGGAACAAGCTATCGCCAGGCGGCGCGACGGCTGCCGTCAGCGGCGGCTCCTTGAACAGCGCCGCGCCCAACCAAAGCGGCGGTGCGCTTGCAGACGGGGCGTCGTTTGCGCCGAGCGCGATCGTGTCCAGGCGGAACAACCGCATGGACCCGTCGGGCATACGCTCGCCCAGATAACCGAATGCCAGGACATCGGCGGGCAAGGCCGCAAGCTCGCGCACGCCGGCCGTCGTCGCGGAACAGAAAGCACTGAGCAGCAGGGGCGGCAGCGCATCGGGCTGGCGGCCTCCTGTCTCGTCTTCCATGTGTGGCCGGTCGCGGATAAGGGCCGCACCACTGCTTGCCGGGTCGGCCTCGGCGTCAAGACGGGGAGTGTGCCCGCTTTATACGCTACCGGTGTATCGGCCGATTCAATACAGAATTAATTGCCATGGAAATGGCAATGGAACAGCATTGTCGAATGCAATTGAAAGAAATGCGTTGCCAATCGTCATTGCAATTCCAAAAACGCCTACTCAGGCAGCCACCTGGCTCGCACACGACCGAAATCGCCGGTAGCGGTGCTCAGATGCAGCCACTGATCGACGAAGTGCTTGAACACCTCGTCGCCCTGCGGCAGCAAGTACGCCATCTCGGCGTATTGCAACGGTTTCTGCGGATTGACCGCGCATAGCTCGGGATGCGCCTTGCTTTGCACGATCGCTTCCGCGGCTTCCGTGACAAAGACATCGGCATTCTTCTTGATGACCTCGTCGAAGATCGTCAGGTTGTCCGAATGGATCTTCAATTGGGCGCGATCGAAATGCGTCCGCGCAAAGCGCTCGTTGCTTCCGCCCGGATTGGCGATGACCCGCACCGCCGGCTGATTGATCGATTCGATCGTGTGGAACCGGGCGGCGTTCTCGCAGCGGGTCAACGGCGTCTTGCCATTGATCATGTATGGGGCACTGAAATAAGCCTGGCGCTGGCGTTCCAGCGTGACCGAAATACCGCCGACGGCGATATCGCATTTGCCGGCGACGAAATCCGGCATCAGGTTCGCCCAGCTCGTCTTGACGTATTGCGGCTTGGCTTGCAGGGCCGTAGCCAGCGTCTGCATCAGATCGACATCGAGACCTTCGAACGTGCCGGGCGCCTTCTCGAAACTGAACGGCTTGTAGTCGCCAGGCGTGCAGATCCGCAGGGTGCCGCTGTCCTTGATGCGGTTCAAGGTCGAATTGGCCGGCTGGGCCAAGGCAGAGCAGGGCAGGCAGACCAGGGCAAGGACGGCCAGGGCGTTTTGGGTTCTCTTCATCGTGGAATCTCCTCGGCGGTGGCTTTTGCGGTATTCGAAGCGCGATTGTGCACGAAACGGAACACGCCACGGCGTCCATCGCCACACTTTCATAGCGATCCTTATTGGCTGGCTGGCGAAGTCGAACCGGCGAGGCCGAGATCGAAGCCGCCCCTGCCGAATCGAGGCGACGCGACGTGCTAACCTTTTTGTCCTGCATCGCCCCCCAGGAGCGCGAAACGGCGGTCCGCCGCGCACCCGGCAGCGGGATTCAAAAGGAACGTGATGGATCAATTCAGCCTGTTCGGCGAGGGCCCGATCGAGGCCTCGATTCCTGGGCTGATTTACCAGCCCGATTTCCTTTCGCCTGATGAAGAAGCGTCCCTGATCGACATCATTCGATCTCTGCCTTTGCAGGCGGCGCGGTACAAGGGCTATCTGGCCCGGCGGCGGGTGGTCAGCTTCGGGGGCAGCTACGACTTCGACAGCAACGAACTGCTGCCTGCGCAGCCCCTCGACGCACGGCTGCTGCCGCTGCGCGAACGCGTCGCGCAATGGGCCGAAATGTCGCCCGAACGTTTGGCCCATACCCTGGTGGCGGAGTACGCGCCGGACACGCCCTTGGGCTGGCACCGTGACGTGCCCGATTTCGAGCGCATCTTCGGCGTATCGCTCGGTGGTGTCGCGCGACTGCGCTTCCGTCCTTATCCATACAGCACGTCGCTACGACGCCAAATTGTGGCGCTCGACGTGGAGCCCAGATCGATCTACCGGATAGAAGGCGACGCACGCTGGCAGTGGCAACACAGCGTCGAGCCAACCAAGGAATTGCGCTGGTCGATCACGTTCCGGGAACGCCGCGGCGTGGTACGTGGGCGCTGAGGATCGCGAGGAAGATCCGGCGTGCATTTGGCTAAGGCGGGCCCGGGAGCTCGGACATCTCCAATCATCCCGAAGCGGACATTTCAATTCATGCCTGACCGTACCGCCGATAATGTTTGTTATGTTAAATGACATAACAATATACGGACGTACCGAGCGTCGTCGCGCCCTGACGACCGGCTGCTGGTGACTGCAACCCTGACCGTCGAGCCCACCTCGCTCAGTGGGCCGGCGATGCAGGCCGCAGGCGGCGGTCCGGAAACCGCCTGGCGCCTGCCCTACGAATGAACGCCGCCTGCTCGTGGCACTTTCGCCGCACGTCGAGTCGATGCCGGAAAAGTCGCGATGGAAGTCCGGCTACCGAATCCGGAAAGATCGAACGCCCAACTGAATCACATAATGAGAAAGGCTTGTAAAAGACGCTGCGATCTTCCGGATTTCCGTTTCTTCGCGTACGCGTTGAAGGTAGCCCGGCGTATTTGGCGAGCCGACATCGAGTCACCACCAGATATCGAGCTCCCAGTCCAAAAGCGATGCCACGAAGACGCCTACAAGGTGCGCCGCAGCAGCGGATCGAGCGTGTGTACCTCGCCACCGTACGCCTGCTCGATGTCTCCGATCTGATCCTCGTACGAATCGATGTACTCCGAGAGCTTCGCGGACGCGAGTACGCTCGCTTCCTCGTGGTGCGATCGCCGCATGGCTTGCAATGCACCCGAGAGGCTGCGCGTGGCCCACTCGACAGTGTGCGCGCGAGTTTCGCCGCCCTCCTTCTGGAGCGCTGCTGCGGTCACGGCCCACGCCACAGCATGGGCTGTACGGTCGGCGAGACGGTGCTGACGCTGCGGGGAAAGTGACCGGAATGATGCAGACGCTTCGTCAAGAGCTGACCAGAGGGGTGCAAGACAATCTGCATCCGGAAAGTCCTCCGTCAAGAGGGTGTGCAGCTTTCCTGGGTTCTTCAGCACTGAACGTCCAAGGTAGCCGGCGATTCCATCCGTGGAACCTTCGAAGACCCTAAGAACTCGGTAATCCCTGAAGTTCTGCGTGACGGGGTTCGAGTCAAGGAATCCGCGCCACCCCATGAGCTGCACGCAAGTGTCGATCACGCTCCACGACCGCTCGCCGCTGACGATCTTGCATACCGTGTAGTACGTGGAATCAACGACGCGCCCCTCGTCAAGGCGGTCATAGATCAAGCGTGTTACCGCATCAACAGCGTCAACGGAAGCGACGCAACCACTCAGAATTTCTTCAATCCGGCCATTGGTCAACAGCGGCCCGGTCGCCACAGTACGACGCGAGACGTAGCGGGTGGCCAGCTGGAGGCACCGCTTCATCGTGCCGACGATTCCAGCAGCGAGCATCCAGCGGCCAGTCTGGAAAGCGTGCGTCGCAACAGCTGCGCCATTGCCGACCCCGCCGAGCACAGCATCGGCGTCGAGCCGCATGTCGCGCATCTCGATGTGATGCTGCGGCACGGCCCGCATTCCGACCGTGAGGGCTTCGGAAACGGGCACCCACCCCGGCGTCTGGGTCGGCACGAGGAACGTCGTCAGGCTGTCGTCAAGGCGCACCGTGAGGTTGATGTACTTGGCCCAGCCGCCCAGCGAAATCATTGACTTGGTGCCGTTGATGACGTAACCGGAACCATCGCGCACGGCCCGCGACGTCATCGCCTGGAAGTTCGTGCCGACCTCCGGCTCGGTCGCCGCCACGCCCGCCAGCGCCCCCGTGGAAGCTAAAACGGGAAGCACCTTGTCCTTGGTGTCCTGGTTCGCGAAAGCGAGGATGGGGTCGACTCCCACCGCGTTGTGCACGGTCGTCAGCAGCGACACATTGCCGTCGATTGCGCCGAGCTGCTCCAGGACACGGGCGGTGTCGCGCGCGGAGAGGCTCTGGCCGCCGTGCTCCGCGCCGATCCTTAGGCCGAGCAGCCCTCCCGAAGCCAGGTCGGCTGGCAGTGAGACGGGTGGCCGTCGGTGTTCGTCAATGAGGCGAGAGTTGAGTCGTTCGCCCGCGTACCAGCGCAAGAACTCGATGATGTTGTCGGCGCTCATGCCCCCTCCTGTCGGTCAGTCAACGAAGTTGATGGAGAAAACCGTGCATCCTTCGGGGCTCGCCGGAATGTGCGAAGAGCCCTTCTTGCCATACAGGAGCGAACCTGCGGGATAGCGTCCCGCATCATCGGCGAACGTGCCCTCGAGCACGTAGACCATTTCCAGGCCAAGGTCATGAGTGTCTTCCATGGGGAGGACTGCGCCCGGAGCGAATCGAATCTGGCGAACCATCACACCCTCGTCGGTGTGGTGCAGCATCTTGACGAAGATGCCGGGCGCAGCCTCGACCTCCTCGATATCGTCAATGTGGGCTCGTTTGAACATTTCAGGTGTGACCATGATTTCTCACCTCATTTTCCGTTGGAGAAAGCTATACATTGGAAATATCCCTTTCAAATGGGGACAGTGGATTGGCGCGAGTTGGCACCAAAACATTAGCCGATGGCAATATCGCGCGAATGCAGCGACTCATGATTCCGGTCATGCCGAGGTCGACGTAAATCGCATCGTGTCCGATACCAGCGTGTTCCAGCGCCGCCGGCATGTGGTATGGCTTGGTGAAGCAATCGGCCAGAAGCCGCGGCAGATTGTCCGAATTCGTGTAGCGCCGACGCGAGACCGCGGAATAGACCGGAACCTGGAAATCCCGCCGCGGCAATTTCGCGATCGCATCATGGAATTCGTCCGCGGCGGCTTGCAATGCCGGGTGATGAGCGGGATACGGGACCGGAAGTTTTTGAGACCCGATGCTATGACGGCGCGCCAGGGCCGCCAGTTCGGCAAGCGCGGCATCGGGGCCGCTGACGATGGTTCGCCGCGGCGCGTTCACACAGGCCAGCACAAGTTCGCTATCGCTGAGAGTGTCGAGCAGCATCAGCGTATCGGCTTCGGACGCTATCATCGCCACCATTCCGCCTCGCCCCTCGAATGGTCGAAACGCCGAATTCATAGCGAGGACCGCATGAGCGCCGTCGGGGATGCTCCAAACTCCCGAGCAGACAAGCGACGCGATTTCGCCAAGACTCTGCCCGATGATCGCGAACGGGCACCAGCCCTGGCGTTCGAGTACCCGGTGCACGCACACAGCCGTCGCGAATGCCGACATCTGCGGCACACCAACGGGAATTGCATCGATGGGCGCGACGCCCAGCAGCACTTTGCGGACGAGCTTGGGGTCGAAGCCGTCATGATGTTCGCTTAGCGCTGTCTCGATGACATCGAGCGTCTCGTCTATCGATGCACGCGCGAGTTGGCCGCTTTGGTACAGAGGGAGCAATGCGCCAACGGGATTATCGCCTTGTCCGGGAATGACATAAATCGGTGGACACAAATTGCCGCTCCGTCCATTCATTGCCTCTGCTCCAAAATTAGAACATGGGAATTTTTAACACGGAGATTGCAAAAAGACCACCAAGTAACATTGTTTTCAGATTTAGACATATTTAAAGAGCAGACGAAAAATTAATATTAGATTTAAGGTAAATCTCAATTAAGGAAAGACTGAGTTCTGAAAAAACCGAATTAAGCAAAATCAGAATTCGGTAGTTTTCACTTCTCGCGCGGGTCCAGCCGACTGCGCCGTCTGTCTTGTCGTGCTGGCTTTGGTTGGTGGCGCAGCGGCAGGCGCATCGCTGGGCATCCACGATGCACACAACCTCGCCTGGAAGCGCGCAATGGTCGACCGCGGCAAGGCGGATACCGGCCGCTCGACACCTACGACGCTGAGCGCCGGTCAGCGATCGCCGCGACCCTGGCACAAACGCATCGGTTGCCGAACCTGCCCGGGGTGCCGACGCTGAACGAGGCGCTCGGCCGCCAGGACCTGATGTTGGAAAATACGGTTTTGCACGAAGCACCACCAATGAAGATCCGACGCGGCCTCGAATGCGAGGCGCCCTTGCTGACTGAGATCGCCAACAAAGCCAAGGCGCATTGGCCATATACCCAGGCCCAACTTCAAGCATGGCGCGAGGACCTGACCATCACAGGTTCCTATGTCGCTCAATCGTTGACCTACGTTGCGGAAATCGACGGATCGATCGCCGGATTCCATTCGGTGTTGCCGACGGACGCCGTGACATGGGCGCTCGAGCATCTTTGGGTCGCACCGGATTACATGCGGCGTGGTGTTGGGCGAGCCCTGCTGCGGCATGCGGCGGCGTTGGCTGCCGGTCACGGCGTCAAGCACCTGACCATCGATGCGGAGCCGTATGCCGAACCGTTCTATCTCGCCTGCGGGGCGCAACGGATCGGCACTGTCGCGGCTCCATTGGACGGAGAACCGTTGCGCCAGCGGCCGCAGATGCTGCTGGCGACGTCGTGTGACCTGGCTCGCCAATAAAGACAATCAAGTCAAACCGTTACGTCCCTGCCCCGCACGCGCTTCATGCATGCAGACCGATCGTCCCGATGCAGCCCCTTGAATACATGACACCCATCATCTAATATGCTGTCCATTGACTCAGCATAGAGAAGCATCATGCCGCGATCCTCCCGCGAAAAAGCCGGCCAGAACCGTGAAGCGATCGAGCAGGCGTCGTCGCGCCTGTTCCGCGAGCGCGGTCTGACGGGCATCAGCGTGGCCGATGTGATGGGTGCCGCCGGCTTGACCCATGGCGGTTTCTACAGCCATTTCCCGTCCAAGGACGCGCTGGCGGCCACGGCTTGCGATCGCGCGTTTGCCGAGGCGCTGGAGCGATGGCGGCAACGCATCGACGCCCATCCCGGGGACGCCGATGCGGCGCGCGCCGCGGTGATCGTGCCCTATCTGTCGGAGCGGCATCGCGATGCGCCTGGGGCGGGATGCGCCGGCGTGGCGCTTGCGGCCGACGTCGCGCGCGAAAACGCGGACAAGCCGGTGCGCCAGTCCTATATCGAGGGCCTCGAAGGCCTGATCGCGCAGTGGGAGCGCACGCTGCCGGGCCCCAACGACGCGCGGCGTGACAGGGCGCTGGCCGAGATGGCGATGATGATGGGCGCCGTGATGCTGGCCCGCGCCACGCACGGCGCGCCGCTGTCCGAGCAGATTCTTTCCGCGACGCTCGCCGCGCTGACCCGGCCGGTCGCCGGGGAAAACCGACCGCCCTCCCGCAACGCCGCTGACACCGCCAAGACCACGACCCGAGGCAAGAAGCGAACCTCGCGCCCGGCGGCACCCGAAGACTGACCGGTCGCCGCTCGCTGTCGCGCGTGTGGCCTCATTCGATTTGCCATGTCGTTTCGTTCCCCATTGTCGGGAACGCGGGCCCCTTTTTGCCTGTTTTGTCCGAGCAGCGCGTATCCACCGTCGAATCCACCCTCCTTTCCCCGACCTCGAACATGTTTGCTGAACTGCTTGCGCGCCGCCTCGAACGGCGCGGCATCCACTACGCCTGGATCGTTGCAGCGCTGGCCTTCCTCGTCATGCTGACCACCGCGGCGGCGCTCGGACTGCCGGGGGCATTGCTGGTGCCGCTGTCGAACGAACACGGCTGGAACACCGACAGGATTTCGACCGTACTGGCCATTCGCTTTGCGCTGTTCGGGCTGATGGCGCCCTTCGCGGCCATGCTGATCGACCGCTATGGCGTGCGCCGCATCGTATTTACGGCCCTGGCCTTGATCGCCGGCGGCATGGGATTCGGCATGGTGGCCACCACGCTGTGGCAGCTGTTCATCGCATGGGGCCTGATGCTCGGCGCCGGCTCCGGCATGACGGCGCTGGTGCTGGGCGCCGTCATTGCCAATCGCTGGTTCAGCCAGCGGCGAGGCCTCGTGATTGGCATTCTGACTGCGAGCGCGGCAACCGGCCAGCTCGCCTTCCTTCCGTTGGCCGCCTGGCTGATCGAACATGTCAGCTGGCGCACCGCGGTATTGCCGGTATTGCTCGCGTGCGCGCTGCTGGCGCTGCTGGTCGCCGCGCTGATGCGCAATCGTCCTTCCGACGTCGGCCTGTTGCCGTTCGGCGAGGCGCCCAGCACCTCGGTCGCGGCAGCGCCCGCCGCACCAATGCGTTGGTCCGGCCCGTTCCTGGTATTGCGGGAAGCGATCCGCGATCGCACGTTCTGGGTGCTGGCCGGAACGTTCTTCATCTGCGGCCTGAGCACCAATGGCCTGATCCAGACGCATTTCATCGCGCTGTGCGGCGACTTTGGCATGGCGCCGGTGCCCGCCGCGTCCGCGCTCGCCATGATGGGCGCCTTCGACTTCGTCGGCACGATCCTGTCCGGATGGCTGTCGGACCGCTATGACAACCGCAAGCTGCTGTTCTGGTATTACGCGCTGCGCGGGCTGTCGCTGTTCTGGCTGCCCCACTCCACCTTCACGCTGGTTGGCCTGTCCGTGTTCGCGATGTTCTACGGCCTGGACTGGATCGCGACGGTGCCGCCCACCGTCAAGCTGGCGGGCAGCGCGTTCGGCAAGGAGCGTGCGGCGATGGTGTTTGGCTGGGTGTTTGCCGCCCACCAGGTGGGCGCGGCCGTTGCCGCATATGGGGCCGGCATGACGCGGACGCTGCTGCTGACCTATACGCCGGCCCTGTATGCCGCGGGCGCGATGTGCCTGGTTGCGGCGGCGATGGCGATGCTGGCGCGCGGTCCGCGGCCGGCGGTGGTGCCGGCAGCCGCGCAAGCGTGATAGTGTCTCGCCGTTAAGACTGCTCCCACCACGGCACGAACGTCGGCAACCTCAATGTTGGGTGGGTAATGACGATAACTCCATGGGCGACCACGAATTACCGCATGCTGTGGTAGTAGATCACCGCTCCTGCCGCCACGATGGCGACGATGCCAGCGAAGATCGCCCAATGTCGCCGCGTGTCCGGCAAGCCGGTGAGGCCTGTGACGTCACCAGAGAGAACCGCCAGTACCACAAGGCCAATTGCCATAACGGCCAGGGTCCCCTTGGCCAATCCGCCAAACAGAATTTCCGCAATACGGGTTGGGCTGAAACGGCGGCGCATCGGCGTATTGGTCTGATCGTAAATGGCCATCTAATTTTTTCAAGATCATAACGCGGCCAGTCAGCCCCAACTCGCGATTGGGGGCGATTTTGCAGGGAGACACCGTACGCCACAAGAAATACCTGTACGTCCTGCGGCCGGTCCTCGCGGTCCAGTGGAATCGATTCGGGTAAAGGCATGCCGCCAATGCGCTTTGCCGATCTCGTCGTTTTTCGGGCGCTTCCGGGCCCGTGTGGAGCGCTACCCCAAGCCCGGCGGCCGGCGATGCCGCGTCGCCGCCTCGTAATCGCGGGCGATGCCGAGCAGCAGGCGGTCGTCGCCGGCACGGCCCAGCAGCGACAGCCCGGCCGGAACGCCGGCCTCGGTCCAGCCCATTGGCACGCTGATCTCGGGAAAGCCGGCCGCGCTGGCCATGTGCATCGCCGCCAGCGGATTGGAGACGCGGCAGCGGTAGGTCGGATCGTTGCGATCGAAGCGCGGCGACGCCGGACACGCGAGCGTGGGAAACACCAGCGCGGCACAGCCACTGGACTGCATCAGGCCGGCGAGCGCAGCGCCGAATGCGCGCGCGGCGGACAGGCCGAGGCGAGGCGGTTCGTTGCGCGTTGCCAGGGCATGGCGCAGCGCGGCGATCGTCACCGGGTTCGGTGAGCGTCGCGACGCATCGGCGATTCGCGCGCCGGCCATCGACGCATCGCCACCTTGCGCATCGCCACCTTGCGCATCGCCCTCCAGTGCATCGATCCGCGCCAGCAGCGCCGCCGTATCGCGCGGGCATGACGACGGCAGCGCGGCCAGATAGCGGTCGAGCTGCCCTGCCCATTCGCTTCGCGCGATATCGCCCAGCACACGCTCGTACAGCTGCCGCGCATCGGCCGGCAGCGCGACCGGCACGATGGACGCACCCGCTGTCACCAGGTCCGCGCATGCTCGCGAAAACAGCGCGTCGATCTCGTCGTTGGCGCCGTTGAAATCCATCACGATACCGAGCCGCCGGCCGGCAAGCCGGTCGTCCGTGTGGCCAAATCCGGCCTGTGGGGCCAGCGCCCCCAGCACCAGGGCCGCGTCGTCGACGCTGCGGGCCAGCGGTCCTACCGTATCGAAGGACTGCGCCAGCGGCAGCACGCCGGCCGCCTCCAGCAGGCCATGGGTCGGACGAACCCCGACCAGCGCATGCACACAGGCCGGTCCGCGTACCGACCCGAACGAATCGGTGCCGAGTCCGAACACCGCAAAGCCGGCCGCCACTGCGGCGCCCGTGCCGCTGCTGGAGCCGCTGGCGTTGCGGGACAGCCGGTATGGATTCAAGGTCAGGCCGCTCGCCGAGCTGTAGCCGAAGCGTCCATTGGAGGCGGCAAGCTCCGACATATTGGCCTTGCCGAGCACGATCGCACCGGCGGCAAGCAACCGTGCGACCACCGGCGCGTCGGCCGCGGGCTGCGCGTCGTACAGTGCCGCGCAGCCGGCCGTGGTTGGCAATCCCGCGGTGTCGATATTGTCCTTGACCACCATCGGGATGCCATGCAGCGGACTCCTGGCACCATACCGGCGTCGTTCACGGTCCAGCCGAGTCGCCTCGCGCAGCGCGTCGGGGTGCAGGTGGCTGATCGCATTGATCGACGGGCCCGCGCGATCGAACGCCTCGATGCGCGCCAGTTGGCCCGCCACCAGCTGCTCGGCGGTCAGCGTGCCGGCGTCCATGCGGCGCGCCAGTTCCGCGATCGGCAATTCGAAGATATCGGATGCCGGGGCCATCTCGCTGGTGGCCGCCGGATCAGCGGTGGTGGCCCTTTCATCCGCAGAACGATCGGACATCGTGTTGGTTTCCTTCACGGAATACATGAACGACAATGGCGCAGCCCCGGTTTTCCGCCATGGCACCGAAAGCTGCCGCCCGCCCCGAGGATGTCGCGATGAAAAGCACCACCAGCCGGAACCTGCCTGCCCTTGCCAATCTGGTCGCTCTCGAAGCGACCGTGCGCAAGGGAAGCGTGACCGAGGCCGCCGACGAGCTGTGCCTGACGCAGAGTGCGGTCAGCAAGCAGCTGACGGAGCTGGAAAACTTCCTCGGCGTGCGGCTGCTCGACCGGCGCAAGGGTGGCGTCGTCGCGACCGCGACCGGCACGGAATACCTCAAGCGCGTCACGCAGGTACTGAACCTGCTCGAGGAAGCCACGCTCGAAGTGCTCACCGGCCGCGGCTCCGGCGGGCGGCTCGACCTGTCGGTGCCGGTCTCGCTGGGCAACATCTGGCTGCTGCCGCGCATGCTCCAGTTTGCCAAGCAGCATCCGCAGATCCAGCTGAATATCACCACCAAGGTCGGGCCTGTCGACCTGCCCCACAGCGGCCTGGACGCCGCCATCATGTACTGCGGCGGACCCCCGCCCGGCCATTTCGGCGTCGAGGTCATGCCGCTGGAGCTGTTCCCGGTGTGCGCGCCGGACCGGCTGCCGCGCGGTGGCTCGCTCTCGCAGGCCCTGCGGCAGTTGCCGCTGCTCCATCAACATACCGCGCTGGACGCATGGCCGGCCTATCTCGCACAGATCGGCGCCAAGGTGGCCAGGCCGGGAGACGGTCCGCGCTACGGGCTGCTGACCATGGGCCTGCAGGCCGCGGTCAGCGGCATGGGCATTGCGCTGCTGCCGGAATTCGTGGCCGGCGACGACCTGCGGGCCGGCCGCCTGATCCGGCTGTCGGACACCAGCTATCTGTCGCCGAAGTCGTACTACTTCGTCTGCCTCGACGAGAAGCGCGCCAACCCTACCCTCGTCACCTTTCTCGACTGGCTGCTGCAGACGGCCAAGGCTGACGCGCACCGCCCGCGACATCGGCTCACGCCGGCGCGCCCGACCTGACCAGGGTCGACGTCACGAAGCGTCCGGGCCGGTTGGCGGTGGGCACGCCATCGCGCAGCGTCGCCTGGCCCGAGACGAACACGTCGCGGATGCCGACCGACGGCTGCGTCGGCGCATCGAAGGTCGCGCAGTCGCGGACGGTTGCCGGATCGAACACGGCGATGTCGGCGACCTTGCCGACGGCGAGGTGGCCCCTTCCCTGCAGTCCGAAGCGCTGTGCGGGCAGACCGGTCATCTTGTGAACGGCGCGCTCGAGCGGAAACAGGCCGAGATCTCGCGAGTACAGCCCCAGCACGCGCGGGAAGGTACCCCACAGCCGGGGATGCGGCGTTTCGTCGGACGGAATGCCGTCGGAGCCGATCATCGTGTCGGGGTAGCGCAGGATGTCCCGCACATCGCCTTCGTCCATGATGAAGTACACCGCGCCGCCGGGCAGCAAGGCCTCGGCCACCTCCCGCCGCGAACGCTGCCACTCCCGCGCCAGATCCTCCAGATATCGGCCCGCCGCCTCGGGATGCGAGGCAGACCATGTAATCAGGATGCGGTCGCACTGGTCCACCCGTTCCGGGCGCAACATGGTCGACGACGCTGCGTACGGATAGCAGTCCATGCAGAGCGGCATGTTCTGCGCCAGTTCCCGCACCTGCGCCAGCGTCTCGCGGCTGCGGCCATGATTGCGCTTGCCGACCAGCTTGTGGTGCGAGATCACGGTCGGCACCTCGAGCGCGCGGCCCAGGCGAGCCGTCTCGTCGATCGCCTCGGCCACCTTGTCGCTTTCGTCGCGCATATGCGAGACCAGCACGCCGCCCAGCCGCCGCATCGGCTCGCACATCCGCAGGATCTCCTGCTCGGGCGCCGCCGCCGACGGCGGATAGAAGGTGCCGGTGGAAACGCCGATCGCGCCCTCCAGCAGGGCTTGCTCCACGTCGCGCCGCATGTGTTCGATCTCATCGTCGCGCGCGGGGCGTCCCAGCTCTCCCACACGCCGCGCGCGCAGCGTCGATTGGCCGACCAGCACCGATACGTTGACGGCGGCGGGCCGCGCGGCGAACGCCTCGCGGTAGTCCCTCACCGACTCGAAGACGAAGCCGCCGCGCATGATGTCGAGCGGCGCGGGCGGAATCGTGTCGGTGACCAGCGGAAACAGGCTGATGCCGCAGTTGCCCGCGATGATCGTGGTGACGCCCTGCGTCACCTTGGGCAGCATCTGCGGCGACTGGAAGACCATCCAGTCGTCGTGCGTATGGGTGTCGATGAATCCGGGCGCGACGACCATGCCGGCGGCATCGACGACCTCGTCGGCGGTGGCGTCGGGTGCGACGCCGATCGCGGCGATGACGCCGTCGCGCACCGCCACGTCGGCGCAGCGTCGGGGCGCGCCGCTGCCGTCGATCAGGTCGCCGTTGCGGATGATCAGATCGAAATGAGATGGCATGCCGTTCGCCCTCAATCGACCTTGGCGCCGCTCTTGCGCACCAGCTCGCCGAACTTCACGGTCTCAGATGTCACCAGCGCCTGGAAGTCGCGCGGCGATCCGCCCAGCGGTTCGAACGAGAGCCGGTCCAGCTGCGCACGGAAACCGGGGTCGCGGATCACCGCATTGACCTCGCGATTGAGCCGGTCGACCACCTCGGCCGGCATGCCGGGCGCACCGACCAGGCCGGCCCATGCGGTCAATTCGTAGCCCTTGATGCCGGCTTCGTCCATCGTCGGCACCTGCGGGAAATGCGGTGAGCGCCTGGTCGATGTCACGGCGAGCGCCCGCACCTTGTTGCTGCTGACATAGGGCCCGATCGACGGCACGTTGTCGAACATCAGGTGCACGTTATTGCCGACCAGGTCCTGCAGCGCCGGCGTGCTGCCCTTGTATGGCACGTGTTCGATATTGAGATGGGCCAGGGTCTTGAACAACTCTCCGCCCAGATGGCTGGTCGTGCCATTGCCGGCGGACCCCATCGACAGCTTGCCGGGATTGGCCTGCGCATAGGCGATCAGCTCGCGCACGGACCTGACCGGCAGCGCATTGTTGACCGCGAGGATATTGAACGTCGTCACGAGCCCGACGATGGGCACGAGCTTGTCCGGATCGTACGGCAGCTTGCTATAGAGGAACCGGTTGGTCGCCAGCGTGGCGTTGTTGCCGTAGGCGATGGTGTAGCCGTCGGCGGGCGCCTGCAGCAATGCCTGCATGCCGATGTTGCCGCCGGCGCCGGGCCGGTTTTCGACGACGATGGCCTGGCCCAGCCGCTTGGACAGCGCGTCGCCGAACAGGCGGGCAACGATGTCGGGGGCGCCGCCGGCCGCGGTCGGTACGATCAGCTTGATCGGCTTCTCGGGCCAGGCCGCCTGTGCCGACGGCATCGACATGCCCAGCGCGCCCGCCATCAAGATCCATGCGCATGCAATTTTCACGGTGCTCCTCCACGATCGCTGCGTTCGATGATGCAGCGAGTATGGAGTAGCGCGCGAAGTCCGGCGTGAAGATTTTTCGGCGATGTATTCCGGGGAGGAATACATCGCCACGCGCTACCGGACCGGCACCAGGTTCGGCGTCGCGCCGCACAGCCTCGCGGCGGCGGCAGGTCCGCCGGCCAGCGGACCGCAGGCCATTCAGTCCAGCTTGATGCCGACGGTCTTCACGACCTTGGCCCACTTCTGCGTGTCGCGATTGACCAGCTGCGTGAACTCGACCGGACCGAGCGCGCTCGGCTCCATGCCCTGCTTGGCGATCGCGTCGCGGATGGACGGCTGGGCGATCACCGCGGCGATTTCCTGTGCAAGGCGGTTGACCGTCGGCATCGGCGTGCCGCCGGTGGTGAACACGCCGTACCACGACACGACCTCATAGCCCGGCACGCCGGACTCGGCGATCGTCGGTACGTTCGGCATCGTCTCGACGCGCTTGGTGCTGGTGACCGCCAGAATGCGGACCTTGCCGGAATCCGCGCCGGCCTTCGCCGACGGCAGGCTGGCAAACGTCATCTGCGCCTGGCCCGCCATCACGTCCTGCATCGCCGGCGCATCGCCGCGGTAAGGCACATGCGTGATCGAGACGCCGGCCATGCTCTTGAACAGCTCGGCCGACAGGTGCGAGATGGTGCCGTTGCCCGGCGACGTCACGTTCAGCTTGCCCGGGTTGGCCTTTGCATAGGCGACCAGCTCCTGCACGGTCTTGACCGGCAGATCGTTGTTGACCACCAGCGCGTTGGCGGACTTGGCGACCAGCGAAACCGGCTGCACGCCCTTGACCGGATCGTAAGGCAGCTTGCTGTAGATCGACGGCGCAATCGCCTGCCCGCCCACCGAACCGAGCAGCAGCACCGAGCCATCGGGCTTGCCGCGCGTCATCTCGGCGGTCGCGATCGTGCTGCCGCCACCGGGCTTGTTTTCGACCACGACGGTGGTCTTGGTATTCAACTGAAACTGCGTCGAAACCAGGCGGGCAATCACATCGTTGCCGCCGCCGGGTGCAAAGCCGACCAGCATCCGGATGGGGCCCGCGGGCAAGTCCTGCGCGATGCCATGGGTGGCGGCCAATGCGAGGGCGAGAGCCGGGACAATCTTGGAAAACGCCATGGTTGAACCTCGATAGATAGTTTGGGGAGTGCTCTCAGGTTTCGTCGCTGTGCTGGTGCAATCGGCAAGACTCGGCATGCCACGGGGCGATCCGGCCTTGCTCGCTTATTGTGGTGTTGCTGTATTCAGACCGGCCCGCCGTGCGGGCCGGTGTGCTGCCTCGCCATGCGCCGCTTCATTTCTTGAAGCGCACCACGGCCTCGCGCGATGCCTGCGTCTGCGGCAGCGTCGCGATCTCGCCGAGCGTCACCGGCTTGGTCGGAAAACGCAGCCGGTAGTAGCCCACGTCGCGCGGATGGCGCTGCTGCTCGTCGGCGATCAGCTCGGTGACGGTCAGCCCGCAGAAACGCCCCTGGCAAGGACCCATGCCGCAGCGCAGGAACGCCTTCAGCTGGTTGGGACCCTGGCAGCCGATGCGCGCGGCATGGCGCACCTGCTCCGCGGTGGCCTCCTCGCAGCGGCAGACGATCGTGTCGCCGACCGGGCGCCGGAACTGGGCCAGCGGGCGATACAGGATCTCGAAGAACTCGCGCCCGCGCGTCGCCCTGGCGAGCGCCGCAAGATGCGTCGCGGCCTCCCTGTCGCGCGTGGCGATGCCGATCCGGCCGAGGTCCGCGGCGGCATGCAGCGCCGCAATCCGGCCGCGATGCTCCGCGGCCACCGCGCCGGCGATGCCGGCGCCATCGCCGGCAATGGTCAGGTGCGGCACCGAGGTCGCGCCCCAGGCGTCCACCACGGGTTCCCAGCAGTCCTGCCGCTCGTTCCATGCGTGCTCGGCACCGGCCGCGCGCGACAGGTTGGTATTGGGCACGACGCCCTGGTGCAGCAGCACCTGGTCGACCGCGATCGTGCGGTCTTGCCCTCCGGCCCGGTAGCGCAATTGGGCGACCTTGCCGTCGGCGCCTGCCATCGCTTCGAGCGCCGTCACGCCGTTGACGATCGGCACCGCCTTGCGGACCTTGCGCAGCAGCTTCAGCCCCTTGCCGAGATAAGGCGAACGCAGGAAACCCCAGGCATGCGGCAGCGCCTTGCGCCATTGGCCGGCGTCGGTGGTTTCGAGAATGGCTTCGAGCTTGACGCCCGCATTCAGGTATTGCCAGGCCAGCAGATAGAGCAGCGGACCGCCGCCGACCAGCACCGTGCGCCCCTCCGGGACGACGCCCGAGGTCTTCAGCAGAATTTGCGCCGCGCCGGCGGTGATGACGCCCGGCAACGTCCAGCCAGGAATCGGGAATGGCCGTTCCTGCGCGCCGGTGGCCAGCACGATATGGCGGCAATGCAGCAGCGCGGCCTGCGGGTCCTGGCCGGGCCGGGCGATCGAATAGGCGACCTCGAAGCCAGCACGCGGGCCCTCGCCCTGCCCTTCGGCGCCAGCCGCGGCCTGCCCCTCGTGGGCATTGATCGACCACACGGTGGCGCCGGACAGATGCCGCGCCCCGCTATTGGCGAACGGTTCAAGCAGGCTTTCGCCATGCCAGTAGTCTTCGCCGAGAATCGCGCGATCGCGCACCGGCGTATTGCCGATGGCGCGATAGATCTGCCCGCCCGGAGCCGGCTGCTCGTCGATCAGCACCGTCGACAGGCCGAGCCCGGCGGCACGGGTCGCGGCGGCCAGGCCCGCGGGGCCGGCGCCGACCACGAGCAGGTCGCAGGTCATGATGTCCACGCTCATGCGGCCACCTCACGCGCGCCAAGCTGGCGCTCCACCGTCATGCCCTCGCGCACCGGCGTCATGCAGGCCTGCTGGTTGGGCCGGCCGTCGATGCGCACCAGGCAGTCGTAGCAGACGCCCATCATGCAGAACGGTCCGCGCGCGGCGCCGGACACCGCGGTGTCCCGGCAGGCGAGCACGCCGGCGGCAAACAGCGCCGCGGCGACGCTGTCGCCCTCGCGGCATTCCAGCGAGGCACCATCGACCGTGACCCGCACCTTGCGGTCCGCCGCTTGCGAGACGGCCGCGTCAATTCTTCGGAACATGAAACCTCCGGGTCGAGAAAGTGGCCAGCTCGGGCGGCAGTTCGCCGGCGGCGATCATCGGGGCCAGATGCAGCGCATGCGTTGCCGCCAGCGTCACGCCACTGTGGCAGGTCACGACGAACGCGCCAGGATGCGTGCCCGATTGCTCGTAGACCGGAAAACCGTCCTTGGCCCGCACGCGCAGCGCGGACCAGGCGCGCACCGCGCGCACGTCGCGCAGCGCGGGCAGCGTACGCACCGCGCGGTCGGCCAGTGTGGCAAGCACGGGCAGCGTGGTGACGTGGTCGTTGTAGCCGGCGTCTTCCTGCGAGTCGCCGACCAGCCAGCTGCCCTCGTCGTTCTGGCGCAGCGTGACCATCGGCGTATCGAGCAGCCGGCGCGTCCGTTCGAGGACCAGGATCTGGCCGCGTTGCGGGGCCATCGGCAGATCGATGCCGACCATGCGGCCCAGATCGCCATTGCGCAGCCCGCCGGCCAGCACCACCTTGCGAGCACGCACGACCCCGTTGGCGGTGGTCAGCACGAATTCGCCGCCGGCTTGCTGCACGATGCCGGTCACGCCGTGGTGCGGCAGGTATTGCACTCCGCTGGTGCTGAACGCGGTATGGAACGCGCGCAGCAGCTTCAGCGGATTGACGATGCCGTCGTGCGGGGTCCAGATGGCGCCGGTGACATCCCGTCCGAGGCCCGGCACCAGCGACGCGGCCTGATGGTGGTCCAGCAGCTTCCACTCATAAGGCTCGACGTCCGGCTGCGACATCAGCGTGTTGACCCACGCCAGCCGCGCCTCGATCTCGTAGTCGCCCATCAGCGGCGTCAGCCCGCCCTTCTGCTCGAGCGCGACGTCGATGCCGGTCTCCTGCAGCAGGTCGGCCGCCAGCGTCGGCCACAGCCGCGTGGACTTCAGGGTCCAGCGGCTGTAGGCGCCCATGCCATAGCCCTTGCTCTGCAGCCAGACCAGGCCGAAATTGCCGCGGGACGCCCGCAGCGCGATATCGCCCTCGTCGAGCACGACGATCGAACCGGCATGCTGGCGCAGCCCATAGGCCAGCGCCGAGCCGACCAGGCCGCCGCCAACCACGGCAACGTCGAACAACGGATATCGGGAGGTGGAGGCTGCCGTCATCGGGCGCGCCTCCGCAGCGAACGATGCGGGCCTTGGGCCCTGGTGAATCTCATGTGGGTCTCGCAGGAATCGTGATGCCACCGGTCAAATCGCCCGATCGGCATTGGATCGGACCCGGTGTGTCGGTTCGAGCGAGTATGCGGCGCGTGCGCCGCAGCGGCAAATACGAGTCCGTCAGGCTCCCATGCAATAACCTGATAGGCCCGGCGGCAGCGATGCCATTTCGGCGTCGATCACCTCGATCATCCGCTCGGTAAACCGGTCCACCAGCACGTTGACGGGCCGATTACGAGCGAGCAGCAGATAGCTGACGAACGGAATCTGCGGCTGAAACGGCCGAACCACCACTTCGCCGGCATGCTCGCGCGCGACGAGCGGGTTGACGATCCCCACGCCGAGCCCGAGGCCCACCAGCTTGCAGATGGTGGCGCCATAGGGCGTCTCGAAATGCATCACGCGCTGGTCATCGCCGGCAAAGGCGGCGTCGACGGCGGCGCGCAGGCCATCGCCGTGGCTCATCGAGATGAACGATTCGCCGGCCAGGTCCGCGGGCGTGATGACTTCCCGTTCGGCGAGCCGGTGCCCTGGCGGCACCACGCAGCATCCGGCGAGCTGCGCGATCGGCTGGGACTCGGTCACCGCGGCCGGCGGCAGGAAGGACACCAGGCCCAGGTCGCAGTAGCGGCTGCCGACGCGGTCGGCAACCAGCTGCGTGCTGCCGGTCTCCATCGCGACGTTGACGTCGGGAAATTCGGCATGAAAACGCTGCAGCACCAGCGGCAGCACCGTCATCGCCAGCGATGGCACCGCGGCAATGCGCAGCCGGCCCTTGCCGAACTGGCGGATATTGCGGGCCGCGTCCTTCAACGCATCGAGACCGACGAACGCGCGCTCGACTTCGCGCAGGAACGCCAGTCCCTCCTCGGTCGGCGTCAGCCGGCCGGCACTGCGCGCAAACAGCGTCAGCCCGGTGGAGTGCTCGAGCTGCGCAATCATGCGGCTGATATTGGGCTGGGAGGTATAGAGTTCGGCCGCTGCCGCGGTCATCGAGCCGGAGCGCATCACGGCCTGGAACGCACTGATTTCCTTGAACTTCATGCCAGGGACTTCGAACGGAAAACGGGGGACGAAAAGACAAGCAGCAGCCGCGGCACGCGACCGCCCCGATGGTATAACAAATCCGTATATGTTCCCCGAAAATGCCGGCCAGAGCGTATGGCGACCGGCACCAGCAGCGTGCTTGCGCGCGCTACGCCGAAGAGCCGGCAGGAACCGTCTATCGGCTCAGTGATGCAGCAGCGGATAGGCCACCAGGCCGATCACGGCGGCGCCAAAGACGATCACCGGTTCCGTCAACCTTTTGAACTTCAGCAGCAAGACGACCGTAATCAGCGCCACCAGGGCGGTAGGCACGTCGACGATCGAACGCTTGGCCAGCACGATCACCGCGCCGGAAATCGCGCCGATCGCGGCCGCGGTCACCCCATCGACGAAGGCGAGGATGCCGGGCAACTTGCCGTATTTCTTGAAGTACGGCGCCGGCAGGATGGTGAACAGGTAGCACGGCAGGAAGGTGGCGACCGCGGCCACGCACGCACCGGGCAGTCCGGCAATCAGATAGCCGATAAAGCCGACCGTGATGACGACGGGACCCGGCGTGATCATCGCCACCGCCACCGCGTCGACGAACTGCCTCTCGTTGAGCCACTGGTGTTCGGTGACCACGCCGCCATACAGGAACGGCACGATGGCCAGCCCCGAGCCGAACACAAAGGCGCCGGCCTTCGCGAAGAACAGCCCGATCTGCGTCAGCAGCGGCCAGTCGATGGTGCTCAGCAAGCCGCCCGAGGCGGCAATCGGCGCCGCGGCTGCCGCGTTCAGCCGGTTGGGAAGCCATCGAGGCGGCGCCCGCCAGAACCAGACCAGAATGCCGGCGGCCAGGAACAACCACGCCATCTCCGACTCGGTGATCACCGTCACCGCCGCCAGCACCAGGTAGACGGCCCACAGCAGCTTGTCCTTGCCGACGCTCTTGCTGGTGAGCTTGTACGCGCTGATGGCGATGATGCCGATCACGGCAGCGCTGACGCCGTAGAACACGGACTGCATCCACGTCAGCCCGCCGAAGCGCACGTACGCCCAGCCCAGCGCCACCACCATCAGGAACGACGGCAGCACGAAGGCGATGCCGATCAGCGTCGCGCCAACGATGCGGTAATGCACAAAGCCGAGATAGATGGCCAATTGCGCGGCCAGCGGGCCCGGCGCCAGTTGTGCGAGCGCAAGGCCTTCCTTGTAGTCGGCCTCGCCAATCCATTGCCGCGATTCGACCAGGTCGCGGTGCATATAGCCGGCCAGCGCCACCGGTCCTCCGAAGCCCAGCGTGCCAAGGCGCAGGAAATACAGCACCAGTTGCCGCAGCGTGTAAGTCGGTCCGTTGGCGCCGGGCGGTACGTCGATCGATGCGGGCGGGGTCATCGGCAGTTCTTGATGCGAGCTCATGGTTGGCGATCGGCCGGAAAATGGCATACCGCGAGCATATGCAGGCCGATCGATCGCGGCAACACCGTAGAAACCGCCATGGCAGCCGTCGCCGGGGCATGCGGGCGGATCGGGCAGCCCAGGTTGATCCGCCTCCCCCTGCGCTATACTCGCTCCCCATGGATACGAAGCCCAATACGATGCCCAACACGCCCTCCCGGCAATATTGGTGGCGCGCCTGACCCAGGCGGCCCGTTTCCATACGCACCTCGAAAACGCGATGCCGCCAGCCTGCTGGCGGCATTTTCGTTTCTGCGCACAGTGGCTGGTGGTGTCGGCAACCGGAACACCATCGAATGACCACCACCTCACAGCCCGTCATCCTGACCGGCGACCGCACCACCGGTCCGCTTCACCTCGGCCACTACATCGGCTCGCTGCGCTCGCGCGTGCAGCTGCAGCACGAAGCGAAGCAGTTCCTGCTGCTCGCCGATACGCAGGCGATGACCGACAACGTCGGCCGCCACCAGAAGGTCACCGAGAACGTCGTCGAGGTCGCGCTCGACTATCTCGCCGTCGGCATCGATCCCGACAAGTCCACCATCGTGATCCAGTCGCAGGTGCCCGAGCTGGCCGAACTGACGCAATACCTGCTGAACCTGGTGACTGTCTCCCGCCTCGAGCGCAATCCGACCATCAAGGAAGAAATCCGGCTGCGCGGCTTCGAGCGCGACATCCCTGCCGGCTTTCTGACCTATCCGGTGAGCCAGGCCGCCGATATCACCGCGTTCAAGGCGACGCTCGTGCCGGTCGGGGACGACCAGCAGCCGATGATCGAGCAGACCAACGAGCTGGTACGCCGCTTCAACCAGACGGTCGGACGCGAGGTGCTGGTCGAATGCCGGGCGGTGCTGTCGCAGGTGCCACGGCTGCCCGGCATCGACGGCAAGGCCAAGATGAGCAAGTCGCTCGGCAACGCCATCACGCTCGGTGCCACGCCGGACGAGATTTCCAAGGCGGTCCACGCGATGTACACCGACCCGAATCATCTGCGGGTCAGCGATCCGGGCCAGGTCGAGGGCAACGTCGTCTTCATGTTCCTCGATGCGTTCGATCCGGATACCGCTGCGATCGACGAGATGAAGGCCCACTATCGCCGTGGCGGCCTTGGCGACAGCGTCGTCAAGCGCCGGCTCGACGAGCGCCTGCAGGCGCTGATCGCGCCGATCCGCGAGCGGCGCCGCGAGTTCGAGCGCGACCGCGCGGGCGTGCTGGAGATCCTGCGGCAAGGCACGATGCGCGCGCGGGAAACCGCCGGCGCGACGCTCGCCGAGGTCAAGGGCGCGTTGGGGCTGAACTACTTCGGCAGTTGAACCCCCTGCTCGGCGGCGGGTCGATGCTCACCTCGACCGGGCCGTTGCCTCGCGCTGCAACCACTCGCGGAACGCCACCAGCCGCGGCAGGTTCGCGGATTCGGCGCGATAGACGACGTAGTACGCCAGCGCCGACGGAAACGTCGTCTTCGGGAACAGCCGTACCAGGCGTCCGGCCGCGACATCGTCATGCGCCATCACGCTGCGGGCCAGCGCCACGCCCTGCCCGTCGATCGCTGCCTGCAGCACGGCGGCGGAGTTGTTGATCTTCAAGCCGCGCGTGGTTGGCACGTCGGTCACGCCTGCCTTGCGCAGCCACACGTCCCACGATGGAAATCCCGCGTGGCCGTCCATCGACAGATCGTGGATCAGCGTCTGCCGCGCCAGATCGCGGGGCTCGCGCGGAGCCCGGCGCTGACGCAGCAGTTCAGGGGAACAGACCGGATAGACCTCCTCATCCATCAGCTTGTCGGCCACCAGTCCTGGCCAGCTGCCGCCACCATAGCGCACGCCGATATCGATGCGCTGCGCGACGAAATCGACCGGCTTCAGGCTGGTCTCCAGCCGCACATCGGTGTCCGGGCAGGCGGCCTGGAAGCGATCGAGCCGTGGCAGCAGCCACTTGGCGGCAAAGGCCGGGCTGACGGTCACGGTTAGCACCCCGCTGATCGCGCCCTCCTTCAGCCGCTCCAGACCCAACGCCAGCCGGTCCAGCCCCGCGCGGATGTCCGGCAATGCCCGCTCGGCCGCATCGGTGGGCATCAGGCGAGCGCGCCCGCTGCTGCCGCGCAGGAACAGCGGCGTTCCCAGCCACTCCTCCAGCGTGCGCACCAGTTGGCCCACCGCGGCGGGCGTGACGTGCAGTTCGTCCGCCGCGGCCGAGAAGCTGCGATGGCGGGCGCTGGCCTCGAAGGCGCGCAACGCGTTCAGATGAACGAGTGACTTCATGTCGGCAAAGTTTTTCTTTCGATGCCGCACACTTTATCTCGTTTGCCGGTCGCGCTAAATCGGCCAAGAATTCGCTTCAGTTCAGCGCCGCCGGCAGGCGCCCCCGCGCGGGCTGCGAGCCAGCCGGCTCGATAGCTTTTCTTGGAGATCCCAGAATGGACAAGCAATTCAACGGCAGCAAGCTGCTGGTGGTCGGCGGCACCAGCGGCATCGGCCTGCAGACGGCCCGCATGGTCCTCGCCGGCGGCGGCAGCGCAGTCATCGTCGGCCACCGGCCCGAGAAGACCGAAGACGCGCGCAAGGAACTGGCGGCGCTCGGCCCCGTGTCGGCGCTGACGGCGGACCTGAGCAGCGATGAAGGCCTCGCCACGCTGCTGCGGGCGATCGACGAGCAGCACGCCGATGTCGATCTGCTGGTCAATGCGGCCGGCGTGTTCTTCCCCAAGCCCTTCCTCGAACATCGGGAAGCGGACTACGACCAGTACATGAAGCTGAACAAGGCGTTCTTCTTCATCACGCAGAAGGTCGCGGCCAATCTGGTTGCCGCTGAACGTCCCGGCGCCATCGTCAATATCGGCTCGATGTGGGCAAAGCAGGCCATCGCCGCCACGCCGTCGTCGGCGTACTCGATGGCCAAGGCCGGCCTGCACTCGCTGACGCAGCACCTGGCCATGGAGCTGGCGCCCAACGGCATTCGCGTCAATGCGGTGTCGCCCGCGGTGGTGCAGACGCCGATCTACGAAGGTTTCATCCCGAAGGCCGAGGTCCACAGCGCGATGCAGGGCTTCAACGGCTTCCACCCGATCGGCCGCGTCGGCACGCCGCAGGATGTCGCCGAGGTGATCGCCTTCCTGCTGTCGGACAAGGCGGGCTGGGTCACCGGCGCAATCTGGGACGTCGACGGCGGCGTGATGGCCGGCCGCAACTGATCCACGACAGCACGCCGACCCGCGCCTCTGCCGGGACCGCTGCAGCCTACTTGACCACGAACCGCACGGTCACGGTCTTGCCGTCGGCGAAGGTGACCTTCGCCACGGCCTTGGCACCGCGCGCCAGCACGACCTTGTCGGCGGCCACCAGCACGTTGTCCCGCGCCGGCTGGAGCGCGGTTTCGCTCTTGCGCGCGCCATTTAGCACCGTCAGCTTGCCGCTCGCCCCGGCCACGGCCTTCTTGCGGCCGTGATCGTCGACATGAAGGCTGACCCTGCCGTCCTTTTCCACCAGCTCGAACTGCAGGTCGCTGGCGGTCTGGACGATGCCGCCATATTGGGCCGGTGTCGCGTCGTGGGCGATCACGGCACCCGGCAGCGTGCCGAGCGAGATGCCGATGGCAGCCAGTGCCGCCCCAATGCGTGGGTTCATGCCGTTCTCCTGAAAAGGAATGACCGACGGCGCGCGCGCCGTCGTGTCGTGTCGTGTCGTGTCGTGTCGTGTCAAAACGCTTCCGTACCCGCCTGGGCAACCAGACGCTCGATCGGTTCCCGCCCGAACAACCAGACCGCCAGCGGCGTCAACACCGTGTCGAGCAGCGTCGAGCTGATCAGGCCACCAAAAATCACCACCGCCACCGGATGCAGGATCTCCTTGCCGGGCGCATCGGCCGCAAGCAGCAGCGGCGTCAGCGCGAACGCGGCGACCAGCGCGGTCATCAGCACCGGCGTCAGCCGTTCCAGCGAGCCGCGGACGATCATCGGCATGCCGAACGGCTCGCCTTCGAGCCGGCACAGATTGATGTAGTGGCTGACCTTCAGGATGCCGTTTCGGCTCGCGATGCCGGTCAGCGTGATGAAGCCGACCATCGAGGCGACCGATAGCGCGAGCCCGGTCGCCCATATCGCGACGACGCTGCCGATCAGCGCGAACGGGATATTGGCCATCACGATCAGCGACAGCCGGTGCGAGCGGTAACGCGAATACAGCACCAGATAGA
Source organism: Cupriavidus sp. JZ107 (assembly GCF_053903255.1). Taxonomy (NCBI): domain Bacteria; kingdom Pseudomonadati; phylum Pseudomonadota; class Betaproteobacteria; order Burkholderiales; family Burkholderiaceae; genus Cupriavidus; species Cupriavidus sp. JZ107. The sequence continues at coordinate 1,790,312 of NZ_CP096481.1, forward strand.
TCAGCGCCAGCGACATCGCGGCCAGCAGCGCGATCAGCCGGGTTGCCTGCTCTTGCGCCTGGAACTGTCCCTCGATGCCGACGAAGTACCCGCCGGGCAGGCTCGCGCCCGTGACGGCACCCCGCACGCCCTCGATCACGCGGCCCATGTCGGTGCCGTCGGTGTTCGCATAGACGACGATGCGCCGCCGGCCGTTCTCGCGGCCGATCTGATTGGGACCATCGCCCTGCTCCACCGATGCGATGGCGGCAAGCGGTATCGGTCCGCGCGGCGACTGCAGCATGACGCGGGCCAGGTCCTGTGGCGTGCGCCCGGTATCGGGCAGGCGCACGACCACATCGTGGCGCCTGACGCCATCGATCAGCTGGGCGACGCGCGTGCCCTCGGACAGCGTCTGCATCGCGGCGAGCGCGTCGCCGGGCGTGATCCCATACTGGGCCGCCTTGCGATGGTCGAGCCGGACATTGACCTGCGGAATCCATACCTGCCGCTCGACCGTGATGTCGACCAGACCGGGCACCCGCGACAGGCGGGCTCGAATCGACTCCGCGACGCCGCGCAGCGTATCGACGTCGTCACCATGGATCTTCAGCGCGATCTGCGCGCGCACGCCCGACAGCAGATGGTCCAGCCGGTGCGAGATCGGCTGGCCGATCGCGACCGACGCCGGCAGCGAGGCGAGCTGCGTCCGAATGGCCGCCATCACCTGCTCGCGGCCCCGCGCGGACGGCTTCAGGTCGACATCGATCTCGGACGAGTGCACGCCCTCGGCATGCTCGTCCAGTTCGGCGCGCCCGGTCCGACGGCCCACCTGCGCGACCTCCGGCACCTGCCGGATCAGCGCTTCGGCCAGTGCTCCCATCCGGTTCGCCTCGGCCAGCGAGGTGCCCGGCTGGAACATCAGCGACAGCACCAGCGAGCCCTCGTTGAACGGCGGCAGGAACGCACGCGGCATCCACGGCACCGACGCCGCCGCGATCAGGGCGACGATGCCGGCCGCCGCCAGCACGGCGCGCGCGCGGGGCAACGACCACTCGAGCACGCGCGAGTCCAGCGCCTTCAGCCAGCGCACCAGCGGACTGTCCGGCCGCTCCAGCCGCTTGATGCCGGGCAGCAGGTAATACGACAGCACCGGCGTGACCGTCATCGACACCAGCATCGAGGCCAGGATCGACACGATATAGGCGACGCCCAGCGGCGCGAACAGCCGGCCCTCGATGCCCGGCAAGGCGAACAGCGGCACGAACACCAGCACCACGATCAGCGTCGCGTAGACGATGCCGGATCGCACCTCCACCGAGGCGCGCCAGATCACCTCCAGCACCGAAGGCGGATCGTTCGCCCGCTCGCGCTGCCGAAGCCGGCGCAGGATGTTCTCGACATCGACCACCGCATCGTCCACCAGTTCGCCGATGGCGATGGCCAGTCCGCCCAGCGTCATCACATTGATCGACTGGTCCAGCAGATGGAACGCCAGGGCGGTCACCGCCAGCGACAGCGGAATCGCGATCAGCGAAATGGCGGTCGTGCGTGCGCTCAACAGAAAGGCGAACAGCACGATGGCGACCATGATCGCGCCATCGCGCAGCGCCTCCACCACGTTGCCGATCGATGCCTCGATAAAGTCGGCCTGACGGAACAGCACGCGCGGCGCCTCCAACCCCTTCGGCATGCCGGGCCTGAGCTCGGACAACGCCGCCTCCAGTTGGCGCGTCAGCTTGACGGTGTCGGCGGCCGGTTGCTTCTGCACGCTGACGATCACCGCGGGCTTGCCGTTGAAACCCGCGTCGCCGCGCTTGACCGCGGCCGCGTACCGAACCGTGGCAACCTGCTGCAGCAGCACCGGCGCACCGTCCCGGTAGGCCACCGCGAGGCCGGCCACATCGTCCACGCGCGTGGTACGGCCCAGATTGCGGATCAGGTATTCCTGGCCATTCAAGTCGAGGAAACCGCCGCTGCTGTTGGCGGCGAAGTCGCGCAAGGCGTCGGTCAGCTGGCGAAGCGATACCCCGAACTGCGCCATCCTGGCGGTGTCCGGCTCGACGCGCAGCTGCCGTACCTCGCCGCCGATCGGAATCACCTGCGACACGCCGGGGACCGACAGCAGGCGCGGCCGCAACACGAAGTCGGCGTACTCGCGCGCCGCCATCGGGCTGACCGCCGCCGCATCGATCGGCAGCGCGATCAGCATGATCTCGCCCATGATCGACGAGACCGGTCCCATGATCGGCGTCAATCCGCCCGGCAATTGCTCGCGCACCAGCGCAAGCCGCTCCGATACGAGTTGCCGGTTCCGGTACACGTCGCTGCCCCAGTCGAACTCGGCATAGACGATCGACAGGCCAACGCCGGAGACCGAGCGCACCCGCGTCACACCGGGCATGCCGTTGAGCGCCGTTTCGATCGGGAACGACACCAGCAGCTCCACCTCCTGCGGCGCCATGCCACCCGCTTCGGTGATGACGGTGACCAGCGGCTTGTCCAGGTCCGGGAACACATCGACCGGCGTACGCCAGGCCGTCACGGCGCCGCAGACCATCAGGATTGCCGCCAGCGCCAATACGAGCAGGCGGTTGCCCAGGCTCGCTCGAACGATCCAGTCGAACATGTCCGCCCCTACCGGATCTGGTTGATCCAGGCCGCGCCCTGCACCACCACGCGGTTCTCCGGCGACAGGCCCTGGACCACCACGACGCGGCGGGCATCGAGGACGCGAACCTGTACCGGCTGCGCGATAAAGCGCTGCGTCCCGGACTTGACCCAGACGATCGTCTCGTTGTTCGTGCCGCGCACGACGGCCTCGCTCGGCAACGCGATGCCCTTGATGGTGTCGGTCAGATGAGCCACCACGGTGACGGGCTGGCCAACCGCCAGCGGCACGGCCGACCCGCCGGCGAGCCGGAACGTCAGCGGCACCGCGCCATTGCGCAGGCTGCGCCCCGCTCCGACGAACTGCAGGGCCCCGCCGTCGACGTTGGCCAGCGCACCGTCCCGGATCCGCATGGCCAGCGATGCGTCGGCGCTTTGCGCCTCGATCAGCAGCCGCGCCGGATCGACGATCTCGTAGAGCACGTCCGATCCCTCGACGTACTGGCCGGCGATCGCGTTGGCCGACGCAACGATGCCGCCGACCGGAGCGCGCAGCGCATCGGTCCGATGCAGGCTGGCGGCCACCGCGGCACGTTGGCCCGACAGGCTCTGGACTTCGGCCCGCGCGGCTTCGATGTCCTTGCGCGGAATGCTGTCGCGCAGCGATTCCAGGCGTTGCAGCCGTTGCCGCGCCAGCTTCAGGTTGGCCTCCAGGTTGGCGAACTGTGCCTGCTGATTGCCGATATCGAACGGCTCATGCTTGTGCCGCAACACCGCGAGCACCTGGCCCTTGCCGACGCGCTGGCCCAGCACCGGAAAGCCGCCCGCCGGCGCCTCGATCCAGCCGGGGTGCCCCGCCTGCAGGCGACCGCCGGCGTTCGGGTCGATCGCCACCGTGCCGTTGAGCTCGACGGCAAGCGGGTGATCGCCGGCCTGCGGCATCAGCGTACGGATGCCCATGCGCCGCTGCGCCAGTTTGGACACCTGCACGCTGCCATCCGGCAGCCGTGCCAGCCCTGCCGCCGGCGGGCCGGCGACCGGTCCGTCGAGATGCTGGCCATCGGGCCCATGGGCGCCCGGCGCGGCAGAGGCCGGGCCGTTGGCATCGATGGCACCGATCAGCGCAACCAGCGCAACCAGTGCTACCCGTGCAATGCGCGCGAAGGCCACCGGCGTCCGGAACGAAGTCTTGTTCATCATCGGGTCGTCCTTGTCGCTTCACGCCGACGGATGGCGCGGGATCGGATGGTTCCGGCGGTTCCGCCGGAACCGGCGGATCGCCATGACGAGCGCGGCCGCGCCTGCCACGGCCAGCGCGGCCCAGCCCGCAACGGTCCGATCCATGTGATCGTGGTCGTCGCCCGTTGCGGCCACGGCAAGGCGACCCTCGATCAGGTCCGAATCGGTCCCCGTCATCAGGGTGAAGACCAGGGGATGCTCGCCGGGGCGGCGCAGGGCCGCGAGCAGCGCCGGATCGGTGAACGAAAAGTCGCCAAGGTCCGCGTGCAGTTTCGCCGTCGCCTTGACGTCGCCGGCTTCGACCTCCAGCGTGCCCTCCGTGACGGGCTCGTTGGTCGCGTAGCGATCGACCAGCACAGACAGCTCGTCGTCGAGCAGCGTACCGACCAGCTCGAACGTCTCGGTACTGGCCTCGACAGTGGGCGCAACGGCCGCGTTGGCCTGGGCGGCCGGCGCATCCAGGTGTTGTCCGTCCGGACCATGCGCGCCGGGACCGGCCTGCGCGACGCCGCAGACCCATGCCAGCAGAACGAGAACGAGACAACGGTTCATGGCAACACTCCAAGGGACTGGTTCAGTCGCGCGATGGCAAGGCCCCGACGCGCACGCTGGCGTGCGGCTTCGGCCTCGGCTTCCAGCGCCTGGTTTTGTGCGCGCAGCACTTCGGGCAGCCCGATCTCGCCGGCGTCGAAGGTCTTGCGCAGCAGCTGCGCCCGCTCGGCCAGCATCGCGCTGCGCTGCTCGGCCAGGGACAGCTGCTCGTCGGCCAGCGTCAGCGCCTGCCGCGCGGCATCCGTCTCGGACCGCACCACGCGTTCGGTTCGGTCGCGTTCGGCGATCGCCGTCGCGACGTCGGTGTGCGCCGCGGTTTCGCGCGGCAGATTGCGCGCGTCGGTCGCGAACGGGATGCGCACAAACACGCCGACGGTGTGGTCGGAAGGCAAGCCGCCGCCTGCCGCATCGCGCCGGTAGGAGACGCCCACCTCCGGTGCGTCGCGCCGGGATTTCCGCAGGTAGCCCAGCTGCCGCTGCGCCCTCAGCAGCGCAGTGTCCGCCGCCGCCATTGCGGGATGGGTCATCGCGGCCTGCGGCGAGGCGGGCCGCTCTTCGTATCGCGAAGGCAGCGCCGCTACGCCGGTCAGCTGGAACAACTGCGTCGCCAGCTGGTTCAGCCGCGACTGTCCCTCGGTCACCAGCGCACGCGTGGCGAGCAGATCCTGGTCCGCCAGCAACAGATCGGTGCGGGCCAGGTCGCCGGCATCGACCCGGCGCGCCACATCGTCGCGCAGCGATGTCGCGACCGCCACGCGGCGGCGCAACACCTGCTGCTCGGCGGTGGCGGCCGCCAGTTCCCAGACACGCTCGCGCAGGTCACCGGCCAGCACCAGTTGCGCCAGGCTTGCGCGGGCGTCGGCCTCCGCCATCTGCGCATCGGCCAGCTCGCCGCGCGCGGCACGCTGGCCCGGCATCCAGATCGGCACGCCAAGCGAGACCTCGCTCTCGCGCACGCCCCGGCGATCGGCCAGGCGATCACCGCGATGCCGCAGTTCGGCCACCGGCGGGCCGGCAATCCAGGCGTCGGCCTGCACGCGGCTGGCGGCCGCCTCCCCCCGCCGACCTTCGGCGGCCTGCAGCGCGACCGAATGCGCCCACGCGGCTTCGAACAGCGCGTGCAGGTCGGCAGGCGCGGCCTGGCCTGCCGGCGCCTGCGCACAGGCAATGCGCGCCAGCACGACGGCTGTTGCAATGAACAGCAATATCTTCTGCATGAAACACCCCAACGCAACGAAAGCGGATCGACGATGCGACGGGGTGCCGCGCCAGTGCCGGCGCGGCGCAGACATGGAACGAACGCTTCCCCGCCGTCAGGCGGCGGCGTGAGGCGGACGTAAAGGCGGACTGCTGAAGGGACTGGGAATGGGCCCAGGAAGGAATGACGGCGTCAGGTAGCGCGGCGGCACCAGCGGTACCGAAAACGCGAGGCCGACGGTGCCGTACAGGCCGGACGCGAAATCGAAGTCCAGCTGATGCGATGCCGAGGCCGTCGAGTCGTCCTCGTGCATCGCACCGTCCTCGTCGTGATGGTGCGGCACATGCTCGGCATGCGCGACCATGTGCTCGAGCATGGCCTCGGAGGCGTGCGCGAACTGCCGGTCCACCGCGCCCATGGCCTGCAGCGGCAGCAACAGCATCAGGAGGATGGCAACGACGCGCGACATGGCCGGGATTCTACCGGAATCGTGGCCGGCGCCCTGGAATCGCGCCGGCGGCGCTGGCGGGATCACGGTGGCGAATCGTCGGCGGAAACGGCGGAAAGCAGCCGCGCCGCCGTCTCCTCGTCGAGATCGAGCCGGTACTTTGTCGCCAGGTAGCGCGCCAGATTGGCAATGCGAGATGGCGTCCTTCCCGCGGCTTCCAGCTGCGCACGGTAGGCCTCGACCTCGCAGGCCTGCCGATAGGCCTTTGACAGCAGATAGCGCGGCCCGTGGGTGAACGGCCGGCGCCAGAACTGGCGCACATGAACCAGCTCATGCGCGATCAGCCCGGCCGAAACGCCCGGCCGAAGCAGCACGATCGGGCCCAGACTGATGCCGTCGAAATGCCGTGGGACCAGCCAGCGGCTCTCGAGCAGCAGGCACCTGGGATTGCGCAACGCCTTCATCGCCAAAGGATCAGCCTTGCGGACCGGGCCCCGAGTCGTGATCCAGTGCATTGCGGATCAGGGCCCTGCCCTTCGGCGGCGCCGCCAGGTACGCCAGATACATCGAAGCGGCCAGCGCGAGCCCGGCCACGGCAAAGGCGATGAACGTCGTGCCGGCGATGCCAAGTTTTCCATCGGACATGGTGGTCTCCAGAGAGTCACTAAAGTGGTCGAACCGCAGCGCAATCCCTTGACGCCAAGCAAGCCCTGCGCCACCGCTGGAATGGCCGGACACGTGCGGTGCGAGCCGAACCGGCCGGTAAAGATTGCCCGCCCGCCCCCGGAAGGGCGCTTGGACCATGGCGTCCAGACGGCGCCCACCCGACGGCGCGATAATGGGCGCGCCATGCTGCCCAATACGACCACCATTCCTTCATTCGATTCCCCGATCGAACTGCTGATCGCCTGCCACGACAAGGTCAGGCGTTTTGCCTCGCTGTGCGGCCGCCTGGCCGAGCACACCGCCCGGCATGGCGCGGACGACCAGGCGCGCACGGCGGCGGCCGGCATCGTACGGTACTTCACCGTTGCCGCGCCCTTGCACCATGACGATGAGGAACAGGACCTGTTCCCCGCCCTTCGCGCGCTCGGCGACGAGGCGCTGACGTCGGCGATGCGGGCCCTGGAGGTTGACCACGACGCGCTCGACGCGCTGTGGAACCAGGCCCGGCCGTGGCTGGAGGCCGTGCAGCAGGGATCGGCCGGCGCGGCGCCGCAAGCGCTAGCGCAGTTCGCCGCCGCTTACCTGCGTCATGTCGAACGCGAGGAGCACGAAATCTTTCCCTTCGCGACCCGGCTGCCGGAGTCGACCTTGCAGGCGATCGGGCAACGGATGGCGCAGCGCCGCGGCGGTTAAGGACGCCCGGCCCTCAGACAGAAAACTTGCGGTACGCCCAGCAAGTATCTGCGGGTATACGCCTAACATCGTTAACTTGCGGTACGTACCGATCGTAAATACACTGGCTCGCATGCCCAAGACACTTGCCACCCTCCCCGGCTCCCAGGCCGATTCGTCTGGAGCGGAAAGCCGCGCGCTGCCCGATGGCGCTGAGGCGGTACCGATCAAACGCCCGCGCCGCACGCAGGCCGAGCGCGTCGCCGAGTCCGACCGCCGGCTGATGGCCGCGGCGACGCGGCTGATCGCGACCCGCGGCTACACGCACACGACGCTGGAAGCGACCGGCATCGAAGCCGGATATAGCCGCGGCCTGGTGCAGCACCGCTTCGGCACCAAGGACCGGTTGCTCGAAGAGCTGGTCAAGCATATTGCGAACGCCCACCGCGAACGCCTGCTGGCACGGATGCAGGGCTTGACCGGCCTGGACGCGATCTTCTGCGAGATCGATTGCTACCTCGAAGGCATGGACGATCCGTCCGAAAACTCTCGCGCCTTCTTCGTGCTGATGCTCGAGTCGATCGGCCCGGCCCCGCAGGTCCGACCGACCTTCGCCGCGATCAGCGCGCGCTGGCACCGTGCGATCACTCGCCATATCGAAGCCGGCCAGCGCACCGGGCAGATTCGCCCCGATATCGTCGCCTCGGAAGAAGCGCAGCTGTTGATCGCGACGGTGCGCGGACTGCGAATGCAGTCGATGCTCAATCCGACCACCAGCAATATCGCGGTTGCGATCCGGGCGCTGAAGGACAACCTGCGCGCGCGCCTGGTGCGCCCCGCAAAGCCTGCCGAAGCGCCCGAGTAGCCGGCGCGTTCCCCTTGCCGTTCCCACGCCGACTGCGCGCCGATCCATGATGCGACGCGGCCGGACCGCGCTCGCCCGTACAACGACAACAACACCAAAAAATACAGGAGACAAGGCCCATGTCACATCGCTGGTTCCAGGCTGGCACCGCGGCCGTTGCAGCGGCCTGTGCCGCCGTCTTCGCCGCCGCGGCCGCGCCCGCCCATGCCGCCGACTTTCCCGGCAAGCCGGTCCGGCTGGTGGTCGGCTTCCCGCCGGGCGGGGCGTCGGACATCGTCGCGCGGCTGCTGCAGCCCCATTTGCAGAAGGATCTCGGCCAGCCGGTCGTCATCGAGAACCGCCCCGGCGCCAACGGCAACATTGCCAACGAAGTGGTGGCGCGCGCCGAACCGGACGGCTACACGCTGCTGCTCGGCAATCCGGGGCCGCTGGTGCTGAACCCCTTCCTCTACAAGCGGGTGCCGATCGACCCGGTCAAGGCCTTCGTGCCGGTCACCCAGCTGACCGAAAGCCCGATGGTCGTCGTGGTCCCGGCGAACTCGCCATTCCGATCGATGGGCGACCTGCTGGGCAGGGCACGCCAGCAACCCGGCAAGCTGAGCTACGGCTCGGCTGGCAACGGCAGCTCGATGCATGTCGCCGGCGCGACGCTGCAGGTGCGGCTGAACACGCCACTGATCCACGTTCCGTACAAGGGCAGCGGCCCGGCGCTGAACGATCTGTTGGCCGGCCAGCTCGATTTCATGGCGGACAGCCGCTCCACCACGCTGCCGCTGATTCGCGACGGCCGGCTGCGCGCGCTGGCGGTGACCGGCGGCCGGCGTGTGGCGGACCTGCCGGACGTGCCCACCGTCGCCGAGGCCGGCGTCCCGAACTTCGACGTGACCACCTGGCTCGGCATCGTCGCGCCGGCCGGCACGCCGGCGCCGATCGTGCAGCGGCTGCACGCCGCGTTCGCCGGCGCATTGAAGCAACCGTCGGTGCAGGCCCGCCTCGCGGAGCTGGGCACCGGCATCAAGGCCAGCACGCCGGCGGAATTCGCCAGGGCACTGGATGCCGAACGCAGCAACGCGCGCCAGCTGGTGCGCGACTCCGGAATGTCGATCGAATGAACGCAAGCTCCTCCATGGACGGCCGGCCGTCCACCCTGCAGGCCGCGCGCTGCAGTCACTGCCACGGCTACAGCTACCCCGCGAACGTGCCCGGATGCCGCCATTGCGGCGCCCCGGCCGAAGCGCTCGACGCGGTCGATTGCATGGGCCCGGTCCCGCTGCGCGACGTGATCACCGTGCATGCACCGCTCGCCCCCGGACTCGCCGTGCCCGCGATCATCGGCGAGGTCGAGCTGTGCCCGGGCCTGGTCGAAGAGGTCCGCATCGACGCCGAGCACGAGAGCGCGGTACCGCCGGGCACGCCGGTGCGGCCGGTGTGGGTCGACGACGAGAACGGCGGTGGCTGGATCTTTCGCGCGGCAAGCGCGGAAGCGGTGCCGCTGCAGGAGAACGTGTGATGGGCCGCCCAACCTCGCTGCTGCAGCAACGACCGGTTTACGTGATCGGCATCGGCATGCACCCGTACCAGTTTCCGAGCGAGACGCCCTACCCGCAGCTGGGCCTGCGCGCGGTGCGCGAGGCGCTGGCCGATGCGGGGCTGGCATGGGCGCAGGTGCAGAGCGCCTTCGTCGGGACGGCGGCGCTGGGCATGGCAGCCGGCCGAGTGATGCTGCGCCACTTGGGCTCGACCGGGCTCGAGGTGGCGCAGGTCGAGAATGCGTCGGCCTCCGGCTCGACCGCCTTCCGTCTGGCCTGCCTGCAGGTGGCCTCCGGGGAACGCGATGTCGTGCTCGCCGTCGGCGTCGACAAGTTTGGCGACGGCCGGCGCGCCGTGCTGAAGGACGGCCTGCCGCCATTGAGCCCGACCGCCAACGTGCCCCTGGTCAAATTCGCGCTGCTGGCACGCCGGGCCATGCGCGAAGGCGGCTTGCACATCGAGGATCTGGCGGCGGTCGCGGTCAAGAACCATGGCAACGCCGCGCGCAATCCGTATGCGCAATTCCGCAAGCCAAGGACCATCGAGCAGGTCCTGAACTCGCCGCGCATCGCCGGCGACCTGACGGCCATGCAATGCTGCCCGCGTGGCGAAGGGGCTGCGGCGGCAATCGTCGTGTCGGAACAGGCCATGCGCGAACTGGGGCTGGATCGCTCCCGCGCGGTGCGCGTGCTGTCGTCGGTGGCCAGCAGCGAGGAACTGGTCGACGACGCACCGGCGCTGGTCGAACTGGTGCGCAAGTCCGCCGCCCAGGCGCTGGATCACGCCGGCATCGGGCCGCGCGAGCTCGACATCGTCGAACTGCATGACGCCTTCACGATCGAGGAGCTGCTGTACAGCGAGGCGATCGGCGTCTGCGAGGCCGGCGAAGGGCCAGCGTTCCTGGCCCGCGGCGGCTCGCAGATCGGCGGCCAGTGCGCGGTCAATCCGTCCGGGGGCCTGATCGGCATGGGCCATCCCCTCGGACCGACCGGCATCGGCCAGGTCGCCGAAATCACGCGCCAGCTGCGCGGCGAGGCCGGCGACCGCCAGCACCCCGGCGCGCGCCTGGCGCTTGCCCACATGATCGGCCTCGGCTCGGTGGCCGTCGCCCATGTGCTGTCGCGCGGCTGAGCCGCTTCTCTCACCGACCAGCGAGCCACATTGAACATGGACTACTCCACCCTGCTCTACGACACGCGCGACGGCGTCGCGCTGATCCAGCTGAACCGGCCCGAACGGATGAACGCGATCGGCGGAAACATGAAGGCCGAACTGGCGCATGCGCTGTTCGAGCGCGCCCGTGGCGACGACACGGTGCGCTGCGTCGTGATCACCGGCGCCGGCGACAAGGCCTTCTGCGCGGGCGCGGACATCAAGGAACGCGCCGATCGCGTCGTGCCCCAGGCCGAATATCACCTGCTGCAGAAGGCCACGCACGAACTGTTCCGCGCGCTCGAGCAATTCGAGAAGCCCGTGATCGCCGCGATCAACGGCGTGGCGCTCGGCGGCGGCCTCGAGATCGCGCTCTGCTGCGACGTGCGCATCGCCGCCCAAGGCGTGCGGCTAGGCCTGCCCGAAGCGCGCATCGGCGTGTTGCCCGCGGCCGGCGGCACGCAGCGCCTGCCGCGGCTGGTCGGTGTCGGCATCGCCAAGGAGTTGATGCTGACCGGGGACCATATCGACGCCGAGCGAGCGCTGACGATCGGGCTGGTCAACCACGTGGTGCCGCCCGATGCGCTGTTGCCGACGGCACTGGCGATGGCCGGACGCATGGCCGCCAACGCGCCGCTGGCGCTGCGCTACGTCAAGCATGCGATCGACCTCGGCATGCAGGTGGGTATCGACGCCGGCCTGGAATACGAGCGCTACGCCGCGGCACTGGTGGTCTCCAGCGAGGACCGCAGGGAAGGCATGCGCGCCTTCATCGAGAAGCGCAAGCCGGTGTTCCGCGGACGCTAGGCCGCGCCATCGCAACTGTCCAACGACAACGAGAAAAAGGCATCGACATGGATCTGAATCTGCAAGGCAAGGTGGCGTTCGTCACCGGGGGCGGCCAGGGCGTCGGCAGGCGCATCTGCCTGGATCTGGCGGCCGAGGGCGCCCGCGTCGCGGTCAACGACCTGTTCGCCGAACGGGCGCGGGCGGTGGTCGCCGAGATCGAGGCCGCCGGCGGCCGCGGCTTTGCCGCCGTGGCCGACATCACGCGCGAAGACGACATCAACACGGCCATCGCGGCCGCGCAGGAGACACTGGGCCCGATCGACATCCTCGTCAACAACGCCGGCGTGCTGGTCGAGCGGCGCGAGAAAGGCGGCGCCGCACCAATGTTCATCGACACCACGCCCGAGGCCTGGGAGCGCATCGTCGCGCTCAACGTGTTCGGCATGATGCATTGCTGCCGCGCGGTGCTGCCCGGCATGAAGGCGCGCCGCTACGGCAAGATCGTCAACATCATGTCCGAAGCCGGCCGGGCCGGCGAAGGCCGGCTGGCGGTGTACTCGGGCGCGAAGGCCGCGATGCTCGGCTTCGCCAAGGCGATCGCGCAGGAGCATGGGCGCGACTGCATCAACGTCAATGTGGTGGCGCTGGGCGCGGTGTCGCACGAGGGCATCAAGGAAGGCGCCTTGCATCCCGATGCGACGCCCGAGAACAACGAGCGCCTGGCCAGGATGTTGAACGCCTACCCCATCGGCCGCGGCCTGCAGCGGCTGGCGCGTCCCGAGGACGTATCGGGCATGGTGTGCCTGCTGGCCTCCGACCGCGCCGCCTACATCACAGGCCAGAGCATCGGCGTCAGCGGCGGCTTTGTAATGCTCTGAGCTGCCGCCATCATGACGAGCCCTCGCGCCGACGACAGCGCTTCCCCATCGTTCCGCACACGGATCACGGAGCGCTTCAGCATCCGTCATCCGATCCTTGCCGGCGGGCTGATGTGGCTGTCGGACGCGCGCTACGTCGCCGCCCATGTCGACGCCGGCACGATGGCATTCCTGACGCCGCGCTCGTTCGACGGACTGGCGGCCTATCGCGCCGCGCTGCGCGACTGCAAGGCGCTGACGCGGGGACTGCCGTTCGGCGTCAACCTGACGCAATCGCGCCGCGCGGACGCCAATCGCCTGGTCCCTGCCTGGCTCGACATCGCGCTGGAAGAAGGCGTGCGGCACTTCGAGACGGTGGGTGCCTCGCCGGGGCCGCTGTTCGAGCGGATTCACGCCGGCGGCGGGCTGGCGATCCACAAATGCGCCTTTGTCGAACACGCGCTGAAGGCGGAGCAGGCCGGCGCCGATGCCGTCGCGCTGGTCGGGGCCGAAGCCGGCGGTCATCCGGGGACCAACGAGCTGTCCGCCTTCACGCTCGGGGCACTCGCGCTCGAGCGCCTGCGCGTGCCGCTGGCGATCGGCGGCGGCATCGGCGATGGCCGGCAGATTGCCGCGGCGCTCGCGCTCGGCGCCGATGCGGTGCTGATGGGAACCCGCTTCCTGACCTGCGAAGAGGCCTGGGCGCACGACGGGTACAAGCGCCACCTCGCCGCGCAGCCGGCGCAGTCTTCCACGCTGGCGCTGCGCAGCACCGGGCATCCGTGGCGCGTGCTGGACAACGCCACGGTGCGCGAGACGCGGCGGCTCGAAGCGGACGGCGCGCACCGCTACGAAGACTTCGGCGCGCTGGCGACCGGCAAGCTTGGGCGCGATCACGGCTACCGGCACGGCGACTGGGACACTGGCCTGTTGTCGATGGGGCCTGCGATCGGCTTTGCCAATGCGATCGAGCCGGTGACCGCGACCGTCGAGCGGCTGATGGCGCAGGCAAGCGGCGCCGCGCGGCGGCTGCAGTCGCTGTCCGCACCGCCGCCGCCGCCCGCCAATGCCAACGCCACTACAACCTGACAGCGATACCTCATGCAAGCCAACCTGACCATCCACTTCGGCGAGCGCCGTATCGATTCGCCAACGCTGCAGGACCGTGCGGCGCGCGCGGCTAGCGGTTTCGCCGAGCTGGGGCTGCGGCCCGGCGATGCCGTCGCGGTGATGCTGCGCAACGATATTCCGTACCTCGAGCTGATCGTCGCGCTCGACCGACTGGGCGTCCATCTGGTCGCGATCAACTGGCACTTCCAGGTCGAGGAGGCGGCCTTCATCCTGCGCGACAGCGGCGCGAAGGCCTTCGTCGTCCATGCGGACCTGCTGCCCGGCATCGCGAGCGGCGTACCGGACGGCATGCCGCTGCTGGTCGTGCCGACGCCGCCGGAGATCGTCGCCGCCTACCGCCTGCCCGAACCGCCCCCCGGTTTGCCCGACGGCGCGCGGTGCTGGAACGAATGGCGGGATCGCTTCGCCCCGTCGACGGCCGATCGCGTGCCCTCGGTCGGCAGCATGCTTTACACATCGGGCACAACCGGCCGACCGAAGGGCGTGATGCGGCTGCCAGGCACGCCGGCCCAGCATCAGGGCTCACTGCGCATCCGCTCGATCGCCAGCGCCGCGCGCCCCGGCATGCGCTGCGCCGTAGTCGGTCCGCTATATCACGCCGGCCCCAACGCCGCCGCGCGCGTGGCGCTCGAACTGGCACAGGACATCGTGGTGCTGCCTCGCTTCGACGCCGAGCAGCTGCTGCAGACGATCGAACGCCATCGGATCACGCATCTGTCGCTGGTGCCGATCATGCTGGTCCGGCTGTTGAAGCTGCCGGAGGCGGTGCGTGGCGCCTACGACGTGTCGTCGCTGGAGAACGTGACGCACGGCGGCTCGCCCTGCGCACCGGAGGTGCGGCGCGCGATGATCGCGTGGTGGGGACCGATCGTCAACGAAACCTATGGCTCGACCGAAGCGGGCCTGATCACCTTCGTGACGGCGGCCGAATGGCTGGCGCGGCCCGGAACTGCGGGACGGCCGTTTCCCGGCACGTCGATCCGCATCCTCGACGAGGCGGGCCGCGAACTGCCGCCCGGCGAAGTCGGCGAGATCTATGTCGATACCGGCGACAACGCCCTGCCCTTCACCTATCGCCACAACGAGGCCCAGCGCCGCGCGATCGAGCGCGATGGCTACATCACCAATGGCGATGTCGGCTATCTCGATGCCGACGGCTATCTGTTCATCACCGACCGCAAGCGCGACATGATCATCTCCGGTGGGGTCAATATCTATCCGGCCGAGATCGAGCACGCGCTGGTCGCCGATCCGCAGGTCGCCGACTGCGCGGTGTTCGGCGTCCCCGATGCCGAATTCGGCGAAGCGGTGGCCGCCGCGGTGGTACGCGCGCCGGGCAGCACGATCGACGCGTCCCATGTGCGCGGCTGGCTGCGCCAACGCGTGGCCGGCTACAAGGTACCGCGCCACGTCGAGTTCCACGACGCATTGCCGCGCGACAGCATGGGCAAGGTCTTCAAGAACCGGCTGCGCGCGCCGCACTGGGAACGCATCGGACGGAAGATCTGATGCGCGACGCCATGCCAATGCCCGCCGCCTCCTTCTTCGGCACGACGCCAGGACACTTCGGCACGCGCTGGCCCGGCGAGGCGGTGTTCGGCGCGGGGTGCGTGGATCGGCTGCCGCAATGGGCCCGTCGTGAGGGCGTGCACCGCCCGCTGCTGCTCAGCGATGCGGGACTGGCGGCCACGGGGCTGCTCACCCGCGTCGCGGACGACCTGCGCCGGGCCGGCATCGATCCGGTATGTCACGACGATGTCGCCGCGAACCCGTCGGCAGCTCATGTCCATGCGGCCGCGCGGCGCTGGCGCGAGCACCACTGCGATGGGCTGATCGCGCTCGGCGGCGGCAGCGTGATCGATGTCGGCAAGGTACTCGCCGCCGTGCTGGCCAGCGACGCGCCGCTGGCCGACCTCCTGCAGCGCGGCGACGCCGCGCTGTCCGGGCCCGTGCCGCCGTTTGCCGCGGTGCCGACCACCGCCGGCACCGGCAGCGAGAGCACCGTCGCGGCGCTGATCAAGGACGAGGCCGGACGCAAGCACGTGATGCGAAGCCATCGCTGCCGCCCGCAGTGGATTGCGCTGGACCCGCTGCTGACGCTGACCGTGCCGCGGGCGGTCACCGCCAGCACGGGCTTCGACGTACTGATGCACGCGCTCGGCGCGGCAACAAACTGCGCCAGCCATCCGATTGGCGAAGCGCTGGCGATCGACGCGCTGCGCCGGACCGTCTCCGCCCTGCCCGCCGTCCTGGCCTGTCCCGACGACGAGTCGGCGCGCGCCGACATGCTGCTGGCCAGCTATCTCGCCGGCGTGGCAATGAGCCTGCGCGGCGTCGATGGCATCCACGGCCTGTGCACGCCGCTCGAGGCGATCGTCGACGCACCGCATGCGCATGTGCTGGCGGTGGTCTGCGAGCCGCTGATGCGTTTCAACATGGCGGCGATGGCCGATCGCTATGCCGCGGCGGCACGAACCTGCGGCCTCGCAGCGCCGCAGCTGTCCACCGTGCGGCAAGCCACGGCGCTGATCGACAAGGTGTGCGAACTGCGCGACCTCGCCGGTCTGCCGCGCTCGCTCGATGCGCTCGGCGACGTTCCGGCCGACCTCGGCGCCGTTCATGCCGCGGCGGCCAACAACGCATCGGCGCGCCTGAACGGGCGGCCGCTGTCGGACGACGACATCGCCGCGCTCTATGCCGCGATGCGCGGCGAGCTCGACGTGCCGCTCGGCTGACCCCCGCCTCCATCCATCGAGATTCGCCATGCAACCGACCTCCGTGCTGCGCACCGGCATCTACCCCCTTCTGATCGACGGTGCCGAACGGCAAGCCGCCAGCGGCGCCAGCTTTGCCGTGGGCAATCCGTCGAACGGCCGCACGCTGGCGCATGTCGCACAGGCCGGCGTCGAGGACGTCGACGCTGCGGTGCGCGCCGCCCGGCACGCGTTCGACCACCATTGGCGCAAGACCTCGGCGCGCGAGCGCAGCCGCCTGTTGCGCAAGCTCGCGCAGGCGCTGGACGCAAGGCGCGAACAGCTGGCGTGGCTGGAAACGTGGAACGTCGGCCGGCCGATCACCACGACGCGCGCGTCGCTGTTGACCATGCTGGACGGCATCGACTACGTCGCCGGCGTATCGCAGGGCATCGGCGGACAGACGCTGAACGTTGCCGATACCTCGGTGATCAACTTCACGCTGCGCGAGCCGTTTGGCGTGGTCGCGCTGATCCTGCCCTGGAACTATCCGCTGACGCTGACCATCAGCAAGCTGATGCCGGTGCTGGCGGCCGGCAACACGGCGGTGATCAAGGCGTCGGAGGTCACGCCGCTGTCCACCGTGGAGCTCGGCGCAGCCATCCTCGAGGCCGGCTTTCCGCCCGGGGTCATCAACATCGTCCACGGCCCCGGCGCGACCATCGGGCAGGCGCTGGTCGACCATCCGCTGGTCGAGAAGGTCTCGTTCACCGGCGGCACCGCGACCGGCAAGGCGATCTACCGCAGCGCCGCCGAACGGATCAAGCGCGTGACGCTGGAACTGGGCGGCAAGTCGCCGCTGATCGTGTTCGACGATGCCGACCTCGACGCGGCGGTCGGCGTCGCACTGCAGGACATCACCCGCAATACCGGCCAGATCTGCATCGCCTGCACGCGGCTGCTGGTCCAGCATGACATCGCCGACGCCTTCGCCGACAAGCTGCGCGCCGCTTGCGCTGGCGTGCGCATCGGCCTGCCGGACGATCCCGCCACCGAGATGGGGCCGCTGGTCAGCCGCGCGCAGTTCGATCGCGTCAACGGCTATCTGGCCATCGGCCGCGACGAAGGCGCGTCGCCCGTCGCGATGGCCGAACTTGGCGACCGGGCCGAGCTGCGCGACGGCTATTTCGTGGCGCCCATGCTGTTTGCCACCGCGGACAACGGCATGCGCATCGCGCAGGAGGAAATCTTCGGGCCCGCGCAGGCGTTGATCCGCTTCGGCGATGAAGAGGAGGCGGTGCGCCTGGCCAACGACAGCCGGTTCGGTCTGGCGGGCGTGGTCTATACACGCGATGCGGGCCGCGCCATGCGCCTGTGCCAGGCGCTGCAGATCGGCAATCTGGCGATCAACAATCCGATCAAGGCGACGGTCGACGCCCCCTTCGGCGGATACAAGGAATCGGGGCTCGGCAAGGAGCGTGGCATCGACGCGATCCTGGAGAACACGCAGGTCAAGAACGTGCGGTTCTCGATGCGGTAGCGGCGACTTGCCACGAACACAAAACTATCCAGGAGACAGACCATGAAACGCTTCGCTGGCGTGCTGCTTGCGTTCGCCGCTGCCGGTTTGTGGGCCGCGCCGCCCGCGTCGCCCGCATCTGCTGCATCGCCGACGGACTTTCCCAGCCGGCCGATCCGCATGATCGTCGGCTTCGCGGCCGGGGGCGTCACCGATATCACCGCGCGCCAGATCGCCACCGAAATGGGCGAGCTGCTCGGCCAGCCGGTAGTGGTCGACAACCGCACCGGCGCCGGCGGCAATATCGCGACGGCGGAGCTCAGCCGCGCCAGGCCGGACGGCTACACGCTGATGCTGGCCTCGCCGGGCCAGCTGGTCGTCAATCCGCTGACGCAGAAGTCGCTCGGCTTCGATCCGAACACCCGCTTCTCGCTGATCAGCCTGGTCAACGAAAGCCCCTTCGTCTTCCTGGTGCCGGCCACGTCGAAGTTCCGCACTGTCCAGGACCTGGTCGCCTGGGGCAAGGCCCATCCGCGCGAACTGAGCTTCGGCTCGCCCGGCATCGGCACCACGATGCATATCGCCGGCGAGATGCTGAAGGTAGCCGCGGGCATCGACGCCGTGCACGTGCCCTATCGCGGCGGCGCGCAGGCGACCAACGACCTGATCGCCGGCCGGGTCGATTTCATGATCGACAGCCTCGGCTCCGTCTCGCAGGCGGTGCAGTCCGGACAGCTGAAGGTGCTGGCCACCGCGGCACCGTCCCGGCTGCCGCAATTCCCGAATCTGCCAACGCTCGCGGAGACCTATCCGAACCTGGTGGCCTCGTCGTGGCTCGGCGTCGTCGGACCGCCCGGCCTGTCGCCCGAGATTGTCGCGGTGCTGGCCAAGGCCGTCGAACGCGGCTCGCGGGCGCCCCGCTACGTAGAGACCATCGAACGACGCGGCAGCCGCCTGGCCGCCCCCGGCCCGGCGGCCTTTGCCAGTCACCTCGACAAGGAGCGCGAGCGGGTCGGACGCACCATCGTTCGGGCCGGGATCAAGCTGGACTGACCAATAAGGAGCGGCCCGGGCCCGGAGGACGTGGGTTGCGTCCATTGCATGGGCATGCTTGCTTCGTTTCCATGCTTCGAATATATTCGAACGATGGAAACTGAAAACGCCCTCGAAGCGCTCTCCGCCCTCGCCCATTCCGCGCGGCTGGCCGTCTTCCGCATGCTCGTCCAGGCCGGCCCGGAAGGCCTGCCTGCCGGCCGGATCGCCGAACGGATGGAAATGCCGGCCTCGTCGCTGTCCTTCCACCTGAAGGAGCTGCATCGCGCCGGCTTGTTGCGCAGCCGCCAGGACGGCCGCTCGATCGTCTACATGGCGCACTACGAGACCATGAACGCGCTGCTCGGCTATCTGACGGAGAACTGCTGCGGCGGCAATCCGTGCTCGCCCGTGCCCGCTTGTTCCCCCGTATCGGTGTCGTCGCCGCGCGCCGCGGAGTCGAAGGCATGACGGCGGCCGAACAGACGGCGAAGGCTGCCGGAACGGTGTCGCCGGCCGGCGGCATCGGCTTTTTCGAGCGCTATCTGACGATCTGGGTCGCGCTGTGCATCGTTGCCGGCATCCTGCTGGGCCAGTGGTTTCCGGGCGTGTTCCAGGCGATCGGCGCGATGGAAGTCGCGCAGGTCAACCTGCCGGTCGGGCTGCTGATCTGGGTGATGATCGTGCCGATGCTGATCAAGATCGACTTCGGCGCGATGGGACAGGTCGCGGGCCACTGGCGCGGCATCGGCGTGACGCTGTTCGTCAACTGGCTGGTCAAGCCGTTCTCGATGGCGCTGCTCGCGTGGATCTTCGTGCGGCATCTGTTTGCGCCGTGGCTGCCGGCCGAACAGCTGGACAGCTATGTGGCCGGCCTGATCCTGCTGGCGGCCGCGCCCTGCACCGCGATGGTGTTCGTCTGGTCGCAGCTGTGCAAGGGCGATCCGTATTTCACGCTGTCGCAGGTCGCCGTCAACGACGCGATCATGGTGGTGGCGTTCGCGCCGGTGGTTGCGCTGCTGCTCGGGCTGTCGTCGATCACGGTGCCATGGGACACGCTGATCGTGTCGGTGTTGCTGTACATCGTGATTCCGGTGCTGATCGCGCAGGCCATCCGCAGGCTGCTGCTCGCGCGCGGCGAGGCGGCCTACCGGCGCGTGACCGGCGCGCTCGGCCCGTATTCGATCGCCGCGCTGCTGGCGACGCTGGTATTGCTGTTCGGCTTCCAGGGCAATGCGATCGTCGAACAGCCGTTGATCATCCTGTTGCTGGCCGTGCCGATCCTGATCCAGGTCATATTCAATTCCGGCCTCGCCTATGTGCTGAACCGCAAACTGGGCGTGGCGCATTGCGTGGCCGGTCCGTCTGCCCTGATCGGCGCCAGCAACTTTTTCGAGCTGGCCGTCGCCACCGCGATCAGCCTGTTCGGCTTCGAATCCGGGGCGGCGCTGGCCACCGTGGTCGGCGTGCTGATCGAGGTGCCGATCATGCTGCTGGTCGTCGGCGTGGTCAATCGCTCGCAACGTTGGTACGAAGCCTGCTGAGAAACGCCTGCTGCAAAGCGCTCCGAAAAACGCCTCCCGATAAACGCCATGTCCGCTGTCACGATCTATCACAACCCCGCCTGCGGCACGTCCCGCAACACGCTGGCAATGATTCGCAATGCCGGCATCGAGCCGACGGTCATCGAGTACCTGAAGACGCCGCCCACGCGCGGCGAACTCGAAGGCATGATCCGGCAGGCTGGCCTAAGCGTACGCGAAGCCATTCGCGAAAAGGGCACACCCTATGCCGAGCTCGGCCTCGACGATCCGTCGCTGACCGATGACCAGTTGCTCGACGCGATGCTGGCGAACCCGATCCTGATCAATCGGCCGCTCGTGGTCACCGAACTTGGCGTTCGGCTGTGCCGGCCGTCGGAACTGGTGCTCGACATCCTGCCCTCGCCGCAGCAAGGTCCGTTTGCCAAGGAGGACGGTGAGCTGGTCATCGACGCCGAGGGCCGGAGGGTCGGCCGATGAGCGCCGACCTGCCCAACGTCGTGCCGTCGCTGCTCGACATTCCCGACCCGCGCAAGCTGGAGCCGGCGAAGACCAGCACCCACCCGCCGCGCATCCTGCTGCTCTACGGCTCGCTGCGCGCAACCTCGTACAGCCGGCTGCTGACGCTGGAGGCCGAACGCATCCTCAAGCGCCTCGGCGCGGAAACGCGCGTGTTCGATCCGCACGAACTGCCGATCGCGGACAGCGTGCCGGCGGACCACCCGCAGGTCGCGCAGCTGCGCAAGCTGTCCGAGTGGTCCGAGGGACAGGTCTGGTGCAGCCCCGAGCGCCACGGCACGCTGACCGCTGTCTTCAAGAACCAGATCGACTGGCTGCCGCTGGAAAGCGGCGGCATTCGGCCGACCCAGGGCCGCACGCTGGCGGTGATGCAGGTCTGCGGCGGATCGCAGTCCTTCAACGCCGTCAACGCGTTGCGCGTGCTGGGCCGCTGGATGCGGATGATCACGATCCCAAACCAGTCGTCGGTACCGAAGGCGTATCAGGAATTCGACGCGCATGGCCGCATGAAGCCGTCCTCGTACTACGATCGCGTGGTCGACGTCATGGAGGAACTGATCAAGTTCACCTTGCTGACGCGCGACCGTTCGGACT
Organism: Cupriavidus sp. JZ107; assembly: GCF_053903255.1. Lineage (NCBI taxonomy): Bacteria > Pseudomonadati > Pseudomonadota > Betaproteobacteria > Burkholderiales > Burkholderiaceae > Cupriavidus > Cupriavidus sp. JZ107. The sequence goes on from NZ_CP096481.1 coordinate 1,811,898, forward strand.
ATCTGACCGACCGCTACAGCGAACGCAAGGAAGCCGCGCCGGCGGTCGCCACGACGCTGACGGCCGCGGCGATGCGCCACGAGCAGGACGCCAGGGCCGGCGACACCGACGACGGCGAGGTCGAATAGCGCGTCAGGAGAACGGATATGCAAATCGATGTTGCCAACTTCACGCCGGGCCTCTCCTTCTTTGGCGGCCTGCTGATCGGACTGGCGGCCGCCGTGCTGGTGCTGTTCAACGGCAGGATTGCCGGCATCAGCGGCATCCTGGGCGGTCTGTTGAGTTTGCCGCGCGGGGACACGGGCTGGCGCCTGATCTTTCTGGCGGGATTGATCGGCGTCCCTGTGCTCGCTGCGCTGCTGGGCATGCCGGCAACGGCCGACATCGACAGTGGCTGGGGTCAGATACTGATCGCCGGCTTTCTGGTCGGGCTGGGAACCCGCTACGCGAGCGGTTGTACCAGCGGCCACGGCGTATGCGGCATCTCACGGGGCTCGGTCCGCTCGCTGGTCGCCACGCTGACCTTCATCGGCACGGGGCTGCTGACCGTCTTCGTGCAACGTCATCTGGTGGGCGGCTGACATGGCCGCGATTGCCGCATTGGTCGCCGGACTGTTGTTCGGCATCGGCCTGATGGTGTCCGGCATGGCGAACCCGGCCAAGGTACTGGGCTTCCTCGACATGGCCGGCGCATGGGATCCTTCGCTCGCCTTCGTGATGATCGGCGCGATTGCCGTCGCGGCACCGGCGTTCTTCCTCGCGAATCGGCGCCAGCGCTCGCTGCTGGGCCGGCCGATGCAGCTTCCCGCCGCGACCGGCGTCACGTTGCGCCTGGTGCTGGGCAGCGCGGCATTCGGCATCGGCTGGGGATTGGCCGGATTCTGCCCGGGCCCCGCCCTGGTGGCGCTCGGAGCCGGCTATCCGAAGGCAGCCGGCTTCGTCGGCGCGATGGCGGCCGGCATGCTGGTGTTCGAGGGGGTCCAACGGCTGAAGCCTCGCAGCCAGCAAGCCTGAACGAGCCCCGTCGTGGCTGTGAGCCCCGGACTCAATCCGGCCAGCGCGAGCCGAGAATGATGCTGCAGATGTTGCCGCGCCGGAAACCTGGATCCTTGAACGCGAGCACGTCGTCGTTGAAGGTGCCGAACGTGGTATCGGGCCGGTGCTTCATGCCTTCATAAAAGGCGTCGATGATGCCGTGCTTGAAGCCGTGACCGCGCGGATGGGCCGCGATCACCGCTGCGCGCTCGTCGTCGCCGAAATGCTCGAAGCCCCGCCCTGCCACGTCCATTCCCGCTCCGGCCTGGAGCAGCGCGATCTCGGGATGCATGTGTTCCGGAATACCCGGCGTCGTATGCAGGGCGATGGCCGCCCACACCGTCGCGATCTCGCTCTCGGCGATGCCGTGGCTGCGCAGGAAGTCGCGCGCGGCATTGGCGCCGTCGACTTCGAAACGCAGCTGGCTCTCGCGATAGCGGGAAGTCAGGCCGATATCGTGGAACAACGCCGCGACGTAGAGCAGTTCCGGATCGAAACGGAACTGCCGCCGGCGTCCCAGCAGGCTGCCCCACAAATAGACGCGAACGGAGTGGTGAAACAGCAGGTCGCTCTCGGTATCGCGGATCAGTTCGGTCGCCTCGCGGGCGAGCTTGCTGTCGGGAATCGCGATGCCCGCGATGTTGTCGGTCGCCACGGCGGTACTCCTCGGAGATGGATCGGAAACGGCTGAACGAGCCGCTTACTGCGCCAGCGCGGCCTGCGGCGTATTGCGGAAGCTGATCGCCATGCGGTTGTACAGGTTCATCACGCCGATCGCGATGGTCAGGTCGACCAGTTCGCGTTCGTCGAACACCGCGCGGGCGGCCTGGTAATCGGCATCCGGCACGCCGGTCTGCGCGACGCGCGTCACCGACTCGGCCCACGCCAGCGCCGCGCGCTCGCGCTCGTCGAACAGATTGCCGGCCTCCGCCCAGGCCTGGACCAGCGCAAGCTTTTCGACCTTGACGCCCTTCTTCAGCAGGTCGCGCGTATGCATGTCGAGGCAGTAGGCGCAGTTGTTGATCTGCGACACGCGCAGGTAGACCAGGTCGACCAGCACCGGCGGCAGATCGGACTGCATCACGTAGCCGTAGGCACCGCCCAGCGCCTTCATGCCGGCCGGGGCGATCTGGTTGTAGTCGAGACGCTTGCTCATTGCTTTGACTCCTTGGTGACAGAGGAATGGATCGGGGTGGTCAGCACCTTGTCGCTGGTGTCGACGACGAACACGGCCAGCAGCCTGGCGGGCTGCGTCGCGCTGGCATTGCGGCTGACCGGGTGGCGCGAGCCCGGCGACTCGCTGAAGCTCTCGCCCGCCCGGTAGATGCGCTTCGGGCCGTCATTGACCTGCGACTCGATCGCCCCCGACACGACGTAGGCGTAGATGAACGCCGAGTTCGCGTGCAGATGCGCGGGCGATGCGGCGCCCGGCGCATAGTCGACCACCACGGCAATCAGCGACTTGCCCGGGACGTTGGGAATCCGCTGGTTGAAATTCTCGGTGACGGTTTCTCCCGCGCCATGGGCGAAGGCGGACATGCTCCAGACAACAGCGGCAGTGGCGTAAGTCGCGGCAAAGGCGACGCCAATCAAGGATCGGATATTCACGGGGCACTCTCCAGATAAGTGTTCCCATTCTGGTCGCGCGCTGGTACAAATAAAAGAACCAAGAATGATTGATTTCCATGTACTACGCGCCCGGTCACCGCAGCCGTGACCGGGCCATGAACTGGCCATGACCCAGCCCCTGCATCTCGCCCTCGACCGGTCCGCCAGGACGCCGCTGGCCGACCAGATCCGCGACGGCATCGGCACCGCCATCGAACACGGCGTGCTGGCGCCCGGCGCGCGGCTGCCGTCATGGCAGGACCTGGCGACCCAGCTCGGCGTCGCGCGCGGCACGGTCAAGGCGGCCTACGAGAAGCTGGCCGATGCGCAGCTCGTCGTCGCCTCGCGCGCCAGCGGCACCCGGGTCGCCGACCGGCCCGCGCGGCGCGCCGACGCAGACGAGCGGCCCGATCCCGGCTCGTTCATGGACAGATATCTGGAATTCATGGCCGGTCCGGCGATCTTCCAGATGGGCGTGCCGGCCCAGCAGAGCCTTCCGGCCAAGCTGTTCTCGCGGGTGCGCGCCCATGCCGCGCGCGCCGAACTCGGCGCCGCCGCGCTCTATCCGGACCCGCGCGGCGAAGCCGCGCTGCGCCGCGAAATCGCCGCCTACCTGGCCATCGCGCGCGGCATCCAGTGTTCGCCCTCGCAGGTACTGATCACCGGCGGATTCGCCGGCGGCCTCGGGCTGGCATTGCGGGTGCTCGGCCTGGACGGGCGCAAGGGCTGGACGGAGGACCCGGGCTTTCCGTACACGCGCCGCGGCCTGGAGCTGGCGGGCCTGTCGCTGGTAGCGGTGCCGGTGGATGCCGATGGCATCGATGTGGACTATGGCATCCAGCACGCGCCGGATGCGGCGGTGGTGGTGCTGACGCCCGGACAGCAGGCCCCGCTCGGCGGCACGCTGTCGCTGCCGCGGCGCCTGCAGTTGCTCGATTGGGCCGCGGCGCAAGGCGCCTGGGTCATCGAGGACGACTACCTCAGCGAACTGCGGCTCGAGGGCCGCGCGGCGCCTGCCCTCGCCTCGCTGGACCGCGCCGGACGCGTGATCCACATCGGCTCGTTCAGCAAGACCATCAGCCCGACCCTGCGGCTGGGCTTCGTCGTCGCACCGCCGTCGCTGGTGTCCCGCTTCGCCGAGATCGCGGCCTGTCTCGCACCCGCTCCGGCGTCGTCGATCCAGCTCGCCACCGCCGAGTTCATGCAGGACGGCCATTACCTGCGGCATCTGCGGCGCACCAAGCGGCTCTATGCATCGCAGCGCGACGGGCTGCTGGCCCATCTGCGGCCGCGCGTCGGCGACGCGGCGGCCCCGACCGGGCTGGCCGTGCTGCTGGCGCTGCCGGATGGCAGCGCCGATGTCGCGATCGCGAAGGAAACGGCGGCGTTCGGCATCGCGCCGTCGCCGCTGTCGGTCTGGTATGCGTCCCCGGCTCGCGCCCGATCCGGCCTGCTGCTCGGCATCGCGACGGCGCCGCCCAAGCAGGTTGCGGCTGCCTGCGACCGTCTGCTGGCGGTGGTGGAGCGCTTCCGGCGCTAATGCGATGGCGCTTGCCGGCTGACATTGACATCCACCATTCCGCACGATAGAGGCTAATTAGCCACTTTTGCAGTGGCGTTCGACGACGTATGTATAATTCCGGGCTTTCCGGTGCCGGCGGCGTCCATCCGCGTTGGCTGCGACGCCCGCTCGTGGCCGTGCCCACTCCCCGCGGCATGGCGGGACGTCCGGCACGCATCGGATGACCCCACGGCAACGTCCGGCGCCTGCAGGCGCCGGCTCAAAGGTGCTCCCTACATGCGTCGACTTCCCGGAATGGCGCTCAGCCTGCTGCTGATCGTCTTTTTGCATTTGTTACCCGCCGCGGCGCCCGCGGCGTTTGGCGCGGACGAGCCGTCCCAGACCGAAGACAAGCCTGCGGCGCCGTTCTCCGCCGCCGCGGCCAGCGCGGAGCTCAAGCGGCTGCAGACCGAGCAGGACCGCATCAAGCAGCAAGCCTCCAGGGACACCAGCGGCAACCAGTTGACCGAGCTCGACGACGCCGTCCACCGGTTGCTGGCCGACGTCGATACGCTGAGCGGCACGCTGGTGGCCGAGCGCGCCAAGGTACAGGCACAGATCGATCTGCTGGGCCCGCCGCCGGCCGATGGCAGCGCATCGGAGGCGCCCGCGGTGGCCCGTCAGCGCGCCGAGCTGAACGGGCGCGCCAAGGCGCTCGACGAGCAACTGACGAAGGCCGAAGAGGACAAGGAAAGCCTGGGCAATCTGGCCGAGCAGATCGCCAAGCTGCAGCGCGGCCATCTGAAGGACCAGGTCGCGCTGCGCTCCAACAGCATCCTCAGCGGCGACTTCTGGATGCCGGCATTCGACCCGAGCCGCCAGGACCGGCAGCGCTTCGAATCGCTGCGCTCGCTGGTCACGCCGATGGCGAAACAGGCCTGGGACGCCGAACACCGGACCGGCACGGTGATGCTGCTGGTGCTGGCCTTCGCGATCTGGTCGCTGGGCCGCCGGCTGATCGAGCGCGGCATGGCATGGGTTTGCCTGCACCGGCTGCCGGAGCACCGGCTGCGGCGCAGCGCGCTGGCGCTGTCGACCGCGCTGGCCACGGTGCTGACCACCGCGCTGGCGGTGCGCATCGTGCTGTTCGCCTTCACCCGCGACTACGAGCTGTCCGAGCCGATGCGCGATCTGGCCGACGAGCTGATCAAGCTGACGATGACCAGCGCGCTGATCGCCGGCCTGGGCCGCGCGCTGCTGTGCACGCGCCATCCGACCTGGCGCCTGCCGTCGCTGCACGACGACATCGCCCGCGCGCTGCGGCCCTTCCCCATCGTGCTGGCGGGCCTGCTGTTGCTGGCCGGCACCATCGAGCAGCTGAACCGCACGATCGACACTAGCGTGCAGGTCACGTTGTTCGGACGCGGCCTGGTCTCGCTGGTGGTCACGCTGACGATCGGCGCCGCGCTGCTGCGGGCCAACCGCGTGCGTGCGAGGCTGGTCGCGGCCGGCGAGCGGCCGGGCAGCGGCTCGACGCTGACCGGCATCGTGCTGGCCGCGCTGACCGTCACCATCGTCGTCACGCTGGCCGCGCTGCTGACCGGCTATATCACGTTCGCCCGCTTCCTGACCTACGAGATCGTCTGGTTCGACATCGTGCTGTGCAGCCTCTATCTGCTGACCAAGCTGACGCGCGATGCCTGCGAAAGCCTGTTCTCGGTCAACTATTCGAGCGGCCGCATCATCAAGCAACTGTTCGGGCTCGGCGACAGCCATCTGGACCAGGTGTCGACCGTGCTGTCGGGGCTCGGCTCGAGCTTGCTGTTGCTGATGGCGGTGATTGCGCTGCTGACCGGCGGCTTCGGCACCACGCCCAAGGACCTGCTCGACAGCCTGCTGATGGTGCTGGGCGGCGAGCGGCTGCGGGCGATGAACATCATGCCGGAGCGCATCCTGAACGCGGTGATCGCCACCGGCGTGGGCGTCTACATCCTGCGTTCGGTGCGCCGCTGGCTCGATGCGGACCTGCTGCCCAAGACCGGCATGGAGCCCGGCATGCGCGCCTCGCTGGTCACGCTGTTCAGCAATATCGGTTACGTGCTGCTGGTACTGATGACGCTGTCGCTGCTGGGCGTGCGCTGGGACAACCTGGCCTGGATCGTCAGCGCACTGTCGGTCGGCATCGGTTTCGGCCTGCAGGAGATCGTCAAGAACTTCATCTCGGGGCTGATCCTGCTGACCGAGCGGCCCGTCAAGGTCGGCGACATGGTCAATATCGGGGGCGTCGAGGGCGATATCCGCCGCATCAGCGTGCGCGCCACCGAGATCCAGCTGGGCGACCGCTCGACGATGATCGTGCCGAATTCGCAGCTGATCTCGCAGAGCGTGCGCAACGTGACGATGAACAACAGCACGCTTGGCGTGGCCTCGCTGACGCTGACCTTCCCGCTGAACATCGATCCCGAGGAGGTGCGTGACATGCTGCTCGCCGCCTACGCCGACAACGAGGCGATCCTCGAGCACCCGGCGCCGTCGGTGACCTTCAGCCAGCTCGCGCCGAACGGCATCACGCTGACCGTGACCGGCTTCGTCTCCAGCCCGCGCATCGCCGGCGGCACCAAGAGCGATCTGCTGTTCGACATCCTGAAGCGGCTGCGCGCGGCCGAGATTCCGCTGACCAACCCGCAGACGCTGCGGCTGCTCAATTCGGAGGCGCTGGCAGCCTGATGTCGGGGCGGCGCCTTGGGCGCGGCGGCGGCGGCTCCGCGGCACAGGCCCCATCCCTTGGCCGTTCTTTCCTGCCAGTTAGCCTTGTGTTGCCTGGCAGGCGCCCAATCCCGCCCCGCCGACGCACTAGAATGGCGCGATTCCCGTTCGGAGATCGCGCCGTGGACCTTTCCCTTTTCCCGCAATTTCGCAGCATCGACGTCGAGACCGACAGCGAGGTCACGATCCATGCCGTCGTCGGCGGTGACGGGCCGCCGCTGTTGCTGCTGCACGGCCATCCGCAGACGCATGCGATCTGGCACAAGGTTGCGCCAACGCTGGCGCAGCGGTTCACCGTGGTGGCCTGCGACCTGCGCGGCTATGGCGATTCGTCGAAGCCGGCCGGTACCGCGGACCACGGCAACTACAGCAAGCGCACGATGGCGCGCGACGCGCTGCGCGTGATGCAGTCGCTCGGTTTCGAACGCTTTCGCGTGCTGGCGCACGACCGCGGCGCGCGGGTAGCCCATCGGCTCGGCATGGACCACCCCGCCGCGATCGAGCGCATGGTGCTGCTCGATATCGCGCCGACGCTGGCCATGTACGAGCAGACCACCGAAGCCTTCGCCCGCGCGTACTGGCACTGGTTCTTCCTGATCCAGCCGGCACCGCTGCCCGAGCGGCTGATCGAGGCCGATCCGTCGCGCTATATCCGCGACCTGATGGGCGGCCGCAGCGCCGGGCTGAGTCCCTTCGATCCGCGTGCGCTGCGCGAATACGAGCGCTGTGCCGCGCTGCCGGGCGCCGCGCATGGCGTCTGCGAGGACTATCGCGCTGCCGCGGGCATCGACCTCGAACACGACCGCGCCGATCGCGAGGCCGGCAAGCGCCTGACGATGCCGCTGCTGGTGCTGTGGGGCGAACAGGGCGTGGTCCATCGCTGCTTCCAGCCGCTGCGGGAATGGCAGCGCGTGGCGTCCGACGTCGACGGCGGCCCGTTGCCGTGCGGGCACTATATCGCCGAGGAAGCGCCCGACGTGCTGCTGGCGCACGCGCTGCCGTTCCTCGAGAAGTAAGGTCCGCCGACACGCGCGTCAAGCCGCCGATAAGCGGCGCTTATGCCCGTAGTCGCAGATTCAATTTCCCGCCGCGGTTCTCCTTCGGTAAAGTCGCTCGCGCATCGCGACCAAGGTGCGCGTCCGAGGTGCGCGTCCGAGGTGCGCGTCAACAAGGAGGAGACATCATGCAAGGCATTCGCCAGGCCCTGGCCTGCGTCGTTTCAGCGGTAGCACTGCTCGGCGCCACGCAGGCCGGTGCCGCAAGCCCGACCGACAACTGGCCCAGCAAGCCGATTCAGATGATCGTGCCGCAGGCACCGGGCGGGACCAACGACATCGTGGCCCGGCTGGTGGCCGCCGATCTGTCGCAACGCCTCGGCCAGCAGGTCGTCGTCGAGAACCGGCCCGGCGCCGGCGGCAATATCGGCACGCAGTTCGCGGCCCGCGCGACCCCGAACGGCTATACGCTGCTGATGACGATCAGCAGCACGCAGGCGATCAATCCGTCGCTGTACCGCCAGGTTCCATTCGATCCGATCAAGGACTTCGAGCCGATCGCGCTGGTCGCGACCGTGCCCAACGTGCTGGTGGTCAATCCCGCCTTCCCGGCGAAGTCGCTGCCCGAACTGATCGCGATGGCGAAGGCGAAACCGGGCCAGTATCGCTTTGCGTCGGCCGGCAACGGCACGCTGAACCATCTGCTCGGCGAGATGCTGAACAGCATGGCTGGTATCCAGCTGGAGCATGTGCCCTACAAGGGCGTCGCACCGGCGCTGAACGATGTGCTGGGCAATCAGGTGCCGATGGCGTTCGCCAGCCTGCCCTCCGTGTTGCCGCACATCAAGGCCGGCAAGGTCCGCGCGCTGGGCGTCAGCTCGGCGAGGCGCTCGCCGTTCGCGCCGGACATCCCGGCCATCGGCGAGACGGTGCCTGGCTACAGCGGCGACCTGTGGGTCGGCCTGTTCGCGGTCAAGGGGACGCCGAAGGAGATCACGCAGAAGCTGGCCCAGACCATGCAGGCCGCGCTGGCCGACCCCACGCTGCGCGAAAAGCTGGGCGCGCAGGGGGCCGAAGCGCTGTCGGCCACGCCGCAGCAGTTCGCGACGCAGCTCAAGGGCGATATCGACAAGTGGGCGCGCATCGTCAAGGCATCGGGCGCGCAGGTCGACTGAGAACAGACTCAAAACAGACTGGCCCGTCCGCGTGTTGCGCTGGACGGGCCAGTGTTGGCGCCTCGGGGCGCCTATGCTGTCTGCCGCCTGGTGGGCAGCCGCTTGGTGAGAAGCCGCTTGGTGAGAAGCCGCTTAGCGGGCAGCCGAGCCTGCGGTCGCCTGCTCGGCCTGGGCCTGCATGAAGTCCCGCGCCGCGGACACCGCCTGCATTGCCTCCTGAGTGCCACCCTTGTCGGGATGGGCCTTCAGCGACGCCGCCCGGAACGCCTTGCCGATCTTCGCGACATCGGTCTCGCCGGCGTTCAGCCCGAGGATTTCGTGCGGCAGACGGTCATGGCTCCATCCGTCGGGCGCGTAGGGATTGACGGGAGTGGTGGGGCGTTGCGGGGGCGGCGCGCTGTGCGATGGTTCGGGCCGCTGCGGCGGGGGCGCGCTGTGCGATGGTTCGGATCGCTGCGGCGGGGGCGCGCTGTACGCCGGTTCGGGCCGCTGAGGCTGTGGCGTGGTGTGCGACGGTTCGGGCCGATGATGCTGCTGTCTGGCGCGCTCGCTCTGCCGCTCGTCGCGCTGCTTCGGTTGCGGCTCCGGATTCCCCGCCGGCCACAGCACCACGATGGCCGCCGACAGCTTGCCGGCATTGTCGATCAGCACGACCGCATTGATCCGGATCGGCGCCGATGCCCGGGGGGCGAATGCGTTGGCGGTCAGGTTGGCGATCAGCAGGTTCATCAGCAGCACATTGGCGGCATCCTGCGGCGACATTGCGTAACGCTGATCGGGGGACTTCGCCTGCGGCGGGACCGGCGGCATGTCGAATGGCCGCTGGGCGTGAATGGCAATGGGTGACATTGATAACTCTCCTTGAGGACATGGGGCTGCCATCTTTGCGCCATGACCGCAAGGCCGCTACCGCGGAAACCAACTGGCTTTCGCTTTTGCCTCTCATACCGCGACTCCCGCCGCGACTGACGCTCATCGCGCCTCGGTGCGCTCGCGCACATACCGCTACCACCGCCATCGCTGCAATATCGCCTTTCCGCATCGACAGGGGCGACGATGAAGCGCGTGATCCGTATTGCGGGTTGGACGATCGCCGGACTGGTGGTCGTCGCGGGCCTGGTGCTGGCGACCGGCATTCTGCTCGCCGAACGCAAGGCACAGCGGCGGGTGCATGTGCCAGCGGTTCCCGTCGCTTACCGCGATGACGCGCAAGCGCTGGCGCGCGGCAAATATCTGTATGAATCGCGCGGCTGCATGGAATGCCACGGGGCCGACGGCCGCGGCCGCGTGATGATCAACGACCCGGGTGGCATGTTCGTGCGCACGCCCAATGTGACCGCCGGCAATCCGGATGTCGCGCGTTATCGCGAACGCGATTGGGTGCTGGCGATCCGCCACGGCGTCGCGCCCTCCGGCCGGCCGCTGATGATCATGCCGAGCGAGGACTACAACCAGCTCAGCGACGAGGACCTGTCGGCGCTGGTCGCCTATATGCGCAGCCTGCCGCCGCTGCTCAGCGGCATGACCGAGATCCGCCTGCCGATGATGGCGCGCGTGCTGTACGGCTTCGGCATGATCGAGGACGCGGCCGCAAAGATCGACCACAGCCGTCCGCCGTCGCCGGCGCTGGAGCCCGCGCCCACGGCCGCATATGGCGCCTATGTCGCCAATGCCTGCATCGGCTGCCACGGCGCCGATCTGGCTGGGGGCAAGATTCCGGGCGCGCCGCCGGACTGGCCGGCCGCCGCGGACCTGCGGCCCGGTGCCGTGATGCTGCGCTACCGCACGCCGGATCGCTTCATCGAGATGATGCGCACCGGCGTGCGGCCGGACGGCACCGAGGTCAGCAAGGTGATGCCGTTCGAAAGCCTGGCCAAGATGAGCGACACCGACCTGACCGCGCTCTATCTCCATCTGAAGGCGCTGCCGGTGACGCAGGCGGCGCGCTGAGGCGACTCGGCCGAGATTGACCGCAAGCGTTGCCGGCTTGCGACATCCCGCGCAGCACAGAGCCGAAGGCGAAAGTTTTACACGTTTGCCGAATTTCACCGGGCCGCAACTACGATAAGCGCCCTCCTCCCTTCCCGGTCTCGCCCCCGCGGCTCCGGCGGCCGTGTCCGCGACGGCGATTCTCCGCGCCGTTCCCCGCTGCGGGCATGGGCATTGCAGCGCAACCCACGCCCATGCGGCGTGAAGTACCGCTTGAGTCCCTGCTTGATGTCCGTTGACCGAGATCGGAGGATCCCCATGTTCATTCACAACAAACGATTGCAGTACACCGTACGCGTAGCACGGCCCGATCCGGGCCTGGCCAATCTGTTGCTTGAGCAGTTCGGCGGTCCGCAGGGCGAACTGGCTGCCGCCCTGCGCTATTTCACGCAAGCGCTCGCCGAGGACGATCCCGGCCGCAAGGACATGCTGCTCGATATCGCAACCGAGGAACTGAGCCATCTGGAGGTGATCGGCTCGATCGTCGCCATGCTGAACAAGGGGGCCAAGGGTCAGCTTGCCGAGGGCGTCGAACAGGAGGCCGAGCTCTATCGTTCGCTGTCGGGCCCCGGCAATGACAGCCACGTGACCCAGCTGCTGTATGGCGGCGGCCCGCCGCTGACGAACTCGGGCGGCGTGCCGTGGACCGCGGCCTATATCGACACGATCGGCGAGCCGACCGCGGACCTGCGCTCGAATATCGCGGCCGAGGCCCGCGCCAAGATCATTTACGAGCGGCTGATCAACGTCACCGACGACCCCGGCGTGCAGGAAGCACTTGGGTTCCTGATGACGCGCGAGGTGTCGCACCAGAAGTCGTTCGAAAAGGCGCTGTACTCGATCCAGCCCAGCTTCCCGCCGGGCAAGGCGCCGCCGATGCCGGAGTTCGCCAGCGTCTACTACAAGATGTCGCAGGGCGACGCGCTGCGCGGCCCGTGGAATGCCGATTCGACGTTCGAGTTCGTCGAGAATCCGCCGCCGGCGGTCGATGGCGGCAGCGGCATGCCGGAAGTCCAGCTCGAGCCGACCCAGGCCAGCGCGGTGGAAGCGGCGGCGATGCGCACCGAGTCTGACGTCAACAGCGATCCGGTCACGGGCGCGGATCTGGGCAGCGTCGACGAGTCCGAGCTGCCAACCGACACCGTCGCGCCGGGCGCACCCGGCGCAGGCGGTGCGGCATCGGGCTCGCCCAAGACTCCTCCGGGCAAGGCCTGAGCGCTGCGCGCGTCGAGATGTTGGGAGATGAAGAACGAGGCGGCCGATCTGGCCGCCTCTTTTCTTTGGACGTCGGCAACGCGCGTTGTCTTGCGCTCCCGCCTTGGCGATGGCTGTCGCTAGGGCAACACGGTCGTCGCCAGCAGCGTCACGTTCATGCCGATGATCAACGTCACCGCGATCACTGCCAGCACCGTGACCCACGGCCTGTTCACGTAGGCGCCCATCACCGAACGGCGGCTGGTCAGCCAGATCAGCGGCACCACCGCGAACGGCAATTGCAGGCTCAGGATGACCTGGCTGAGCACCAGCAGCTGGCCGATGCCGGCCTCGCCGTAGGCGAGCGCGACGAACATCGCCGGTACCACCGCGATGCCGCGCGTCAGCAGCCGGCGCGCCCACGCGGGCAGCCGCAGCTTGACGAAGCCTTCCATCACGATCTGCCCGGCGAGCGTCGCCGTGACCGCGGAGCTTTGACCCGAGGCCAGCAGCGCGACGCCGAACAGCACGCTGGCGATCGCGGTGCCCGTCAGTGGCCCCAGGAGTTGGTAGGCGGCGCGCAGGTCGTTGACTTCGTGCATGCCACCGGTGTGGAACACCGCGCCCGCGGTCACCAGGATGGCGGCATTGATGAAGAAGGCGATCACCAGTGCCAGCATGATGTCGACCGTGTAATAGGCAAGCGTGGTGCCGATGCTTTCGTTGCCGCGACGGATGCGTTGCGGCCCGACCATCGACGAATGCAGGTACAGGTTGTGCGGCATCACGGTCGCGCCGACGATGCCGATCGCGATGTAAAGCATGTTGGTGTCGGTCAGCACGCGCGTGCTTGGCACGAAGCCGCGCGCGACCTCGCCCCATTGCGGCTGCACCAGCACCAGGTTGATCGCGAAGCAGAGAAACACCACGGCCAGCAGCGCGATGACCACCGCCTCCAGCTGCCGGTAGCCGCGCTGCTGCAGCGCCAGGATCAGCAGCACGTCGAGCACGGTCGCGGCCACGCCCCAGGTCAATGGAATGCCGAACAGCAGATTCAGCGCGATGGCGGTGCCGATGACCTCGGCCAGATCGGTCGCGCAGATCGCCAGCTCGCACAGCAGCCATTGCGCCAGCGCCGAGCGCTTGCTCGAATGCTGCCGGCAGGCCTGCGCCAAGTCCATGCCGGATACCACGCCCAATCGCGCCGCCAGCGTCTGCAGCAGCATCGCGATCAGGCTGGACATCAGCACGATCCACAGCAGCGCGTAACCATAGCCCGAACCGGCGGCGAGGTCGGTGGCCCAGTTGCCTGGATCCATATAGCCGACCGCGACCAGGTAGCCGGGCCCGAGGAAGGCCAGCAGACGGCGCCAATGCAGCTTGCCGCCGGGCGGGCGTCGCCAGGCGCCGAGCGGCCCCGCGGCCTGCGCGCCGGCGTCCGGTGGCGGGGTCGCGTCAGGCGGCATCGCGCTTCCTCCGCAGAGCGTGCGACAGCGGGCGCTCAGACATCGGCGAACAGCCGGGCCAGCAGCACCGCCACGCCGCCGCCGTTGATCGTCAGGCCAAGCAGCAGCCGGACAGGATGGTCACGCCAGTCGCGCCGGAATCGTTCCATGGCTTCGCGTCTCCTCGTTTTTTCGCGCGCGCTCGGTTCGGCTCGACTCTGCTCGCGGCCGCCATATCAAGCACGAGCCATGCCCGCGTGGTCTGAACACTATAGGCGTCCGGATGGCGCCGGATCGCGCTTTCCTTGCCGACGTCAGCACGTCGGCTGCATCCATCTGTTCTCCCGCACCCCAACGCGACGCCGGCACTTTGTTACAACGGTTCGGCTTGCCTTGCCATCGCCAACCATCCGCCGCAGAATCGGCATGCCCGTGCGCCAGTGCACGCTCTGCCAGCCGCGGTCCGCGGCGGCCTCCGCCGACCACGACCGATGCCTGATCCCATCGCCGCACCGTCCGAAACCATCGCTGCCGATGCCCGCGCGGCCTCCGAGGCCGCCGTCGCCGCCGTCTACCGCGCCGAATCGCGGCGCGTGCTGGCCACGCTGATCCGCCTGCTGGGCGACTTCGACCTGGCCGAGGAGGCGCTGCACGACGCCTTCAAGGCCGCGCTGGAGCAATGGCCGCGTGACGGCGTACCCGCCAATCCCTGTGCCTGGCTGATCTCGGCCGGCCGCTTCAAGGCGATCGACGGCATCCGCCGCCATGCCCGCTTCCGGGCGCTGGACGACGTCACCGAACAGGTCGAAGCGATCGTCGACGAGAGCGCGACGCGCGCCTTCGACGAACTGTTCGAGGACGCCTGTCTGGAAGACGACCGGCTGCGCCTGATCTTTACCTGCTGCCACCCTGCGCTGGCGCCGGACGCCCAGGTCGCGCTGACGCTGCGCGAGGTCTGCGGCCTGACCACCGAGGACATCGCCCACGCCTTCCTGACGGCGCCGTCGACGCTGGCCCAGCGCATCGTGCGCGCCAAGGCCAAGATCCGCGACGCGCGCATTCCTTATCAGGTGCCCGACCGCCAGGACCTGCCGGAGCGCCTCGATAGCGTGCTGCGCGTGGTCTACCTGGTCTTCAACGAGGGCTATTCGGCCAGCTCCGGCGACCAGCTGACCCGCCACGACCTGTCCGGCGAAGCGATCCGGCTGGCGCGGCTGCTGCTCGAACTGCTGCCCGAACCCGAGGTCATGGGACTGCTGGCGCTGATGCTGCTGCACGAGTCGCGCCGGGCAGCGCGCACCTCGTCCGACGGCGAACTGGTGCTGCTGGACGAGCAGGACCGCAGCCGCTGGGACCGGGCGCTGATCGCCGAGGGCACCGCGCTGGTCGAGCGCGCGTTGTCCTCGCGCCGCTTCGGCCCCTATTCGCTGCAGGCCGCGATTTCGGCGGTGCACGCCGAAGCGGACAACGCGGCTTCGACCGATTGGCCGCAAATCGTCGCGCTGTACGACGTGTTGCTGGCGCTGCAGCCCTCCCCCGTGGTGGAGCTGAACCGGGCGGTCGCCGTGGCGATGCGGGACGGACCCGAGGCGGGCCTGCTGCTGGTCGACGCGATCCTGGCCCGCGGCGAACTGGGCGACTACCATCTGGCCCACGCCGCCCGGGCCGACCTGTGCCGGCGCCTGGGCCGCTACGCTGATGCGCGTGCCGCCTATCGGACCGTGCTCGAGCTGGTCCGCCAGGGCCCGGAGCGGCGCTTTATCGAACGGCGGCTTGCCGCACTGCCGCAATAACGGGCTTCCAGCGGTTGTGGCGACGGACTTTTCGCTCTCGGCCCTCCGTCGCCCCCTTCTTTCGATCCCCGCTGTCGATTTCACCCGGTCCCGAACGACTATCCCATGACAGGGCCATCGCCCTGCCGGCGTCATGGCACCGTCGCCGGCGCCGTCTATGCTGATTTTCCGTGCCGTTTCGTTGCCGTTTCGTTGCCGCGTCGCTTGGAGGCCGGCCAACGCCACCACTACCGAGGAGCCTCTGATGAAATATCTCTGCCTGATCTATTACCAGGAGAAGCAGGTCTACAGCATGCCGCCCGACGAATGGGATTCGCTGGTCGGCGAATGCCTGCGCTTCGGCGACAAGGTGCGCAGCAGCGGCCACTACATCGGCGGTGAGGCGCTGCAGCCGGTCGAGACCGCCAAGACCCTGCGCGTGCGCGACGGCAAGGTGACCGTCACCGACGGGCCGTTCGCCGAGACCAAGGAGCAGCTGGCCGGCTTCTATCTGATGGAGGCGGCCGACCTGAACGAGGCGATCCAGGTCGCCTCGAAGATTCCGCCCGCGCGCCACGGCAGCGTCGAGATCCGGCCGATCCGGGAATTGCCGGGCGCCAGCGGGTCGTAAACACCGGGTCGCGAATTTTTTTGCAGGGCATTGTCGATTGGGACGTTCGCCGTACGACTAGGTAACAGGAAGTCCGAACAGCCACCGAAATCCGAGGAGCGGCGACGATGAAATACCTGTGCCTGATCTATACCGACGAGCGTGTCCTGCAAGCGATGCCCGAGCCGGAATGGCGCAGCCTGGTGGAACAGTGTCTGCGCTTCAGCGCCGCACTCGAGCGCGACGGCATGTATCTGGCCGGCGAGGCGCTCGAAAGCGCGGCAACGGCCACCACGCTGCGGGTACGCGCCGGCAGGGTGTCGTTCACCGACGGGCCGTTCGCGGAGACCAAGGAACAGCTGGCGGGCTTCTATCTGATCGAGGCCGAAGGCCTGCACGAGGCGCTGCACGCGGCGGCGGGAATTCCCGCCGCGCGGCTGGGCAGCATCGAAGTGCGGCCGGTGATGTCACTGGCGGTCGGCAGTACGCCGCCCGCGCAGTGACGGCCGGCGCCGGCCCCCGGACTTCGCATCGTTCCTCTCGCTATCCGTCGTTTTCTTTCAGGAGACTCAAGATGAGCAACGCCACGCAATCCCAGACCGCCGCCCACGACGAAATCCGGACCATGCTCGAAGCGTGGCGCCAGGCCTCGATCGCCCGCGACGTGCCGCGCATCATGTCGCACTACACCCCGGACGTCGTCGCCTTCGACGCCGTGATGCAGCTGCAATTCAAGGGCGCCGACGCCTACGGCAAGCACTGGGCGGCCTGCATGGAAATGTGCACCGGGCCGATGGTGTTCGAGATGCATGACCTGCAACTGTTCGTCGACATGCAGCTCGGTTATGGCCACTACCTGCTGCGCTGCGGCCACCAGGACGAGAACGGCAAAGAGAGTGCCTCGTGGATGCGCGTTACCGTCGGCCTGCGCAAGACGGCCGAGGGCTGGAAGATTGCCCACGATCATTTTTCCGCACCGTTCGACATCGAGAGCGGCAAGGCGCTGTTCGAACTCCAGCCCTGAGCGGCCGATGGCATCGCCTAGACTGATCTACCGACAGGAGATACCGCAATGCGCTTCATGATTCTGGTTCGAGCCACGCAAAAGACCGAAAGCGGCGTGATGCCGGAGGACGGGCTGATTGCCGAAATGGCGGCCTACCACGAGGAGCTATCGAAGGCCGGCGTACTGGTCGATGCGTCCGGCCTGCAACCGAGCGCCAAGGGCTGGCGAATCCGCTATCAAGGCCAGCAGCGGACCGTCACCGATGGCCCGTTCGCCGAGACCAAGGAGCTGATCGCCGGCTACACCATCATCCAGGTGAAGTCGCGCGAAGAGGCGCTGGAATGGACCCGGCGCTTCCCGAATCCGGCCACCGACGACGACAACTGCGAGATCGAGGTACGCCAGCTGTACGACCTCGAGGATTTTCCGCCAAGCGAAGGTATCGAGCGCTTCCGCGAGCTGGAACAGATCCAGCAGCGACAGCAATCGCCACAGCAATCGCCACAGCAATCGCAATAACGACGCGATCACGCGCAACACAGACGGTCCAGGACCGTTCGCACAGCACGATCAGACAGGAGAACCAAGATGGCACAAACGCAAGTCAAGCCAATTCCCGAAGGCATGCCCACGCTGACCCCGCATATCGTTTGCAAGAATGCGCTGGAAGCAATCGAGTTTTATAAACGCGCATTCGGCGCGGCCGAGGAATTCAAGCTGCTTACCCCGCAGGGCCAGCTGATGCACGCGATGCTGCGCATCGGCAATTCGCCGGTGATGATGGCGGAGGAAATGCCAGAATGGCAGAGCCTTGGGCCGACGACATTGAAGGGAACGCCGGTGGTGCTGCATCTGTACGTCGAGGATGTGGACGCCGCCGTGGCCCGCGCCGTCGACGCGGGCGCCAAGGTCACGATGCCCGTCCAGGACATGTTCTGGGGGGACCGCTACGGCCAACTGGAAGACCCGTACGGGCATCGCTGGTCGGTGGCCACGCACGTGCGTGACGTACCGCCGGAAGAGCTGGCCAAGGCCGCGGAACACGGCTGCGGTGCTTGATCGGTAGCGGGATAGTAAAAAGCGGCCCGTGGGGCCGCTTTTTTATGCTCTTGCGTCGGCGCGGACAGTGATTTTCACGACAGTGATTTTCACGGCTGCACCGCAAAGCAAAACGCCCCAGACCTGTTGGGATCTGGGGCGTTCTTGAATGGAGAGCCTGGCGATGACCTACTTTCACACGGGTAGTCCGCACTATCATCGGCGCGAAGTCGTTTCACGGTCCTGTTCGGGATGGGAAGGGGTGGTTCCGACTTGCTATGGTCACCAGGCATAAAGGGTTGCCGGACTGGCTTGTGGGGCCAATCGGGCGTATTGGGATGTAGCGTAGGTTGTGCTGTATGGCACGTATGCGGATACCAGCGGCGCGTATCGAACGCGCTAAACGCACTGGTTATAGGATCAAGCCTTACGGGCAATTAGTACTGGTTAGCTTAACGCATTACTGCGCTTCCACACCCAGCCTATCAACGTCCTGGTCTTGAACGACCCTTCAAGGAGCTCGAGGCTCCAGGGAATCCTCATCTTCAGGCGAGTTTCCCGCTTAGATGCTTTCAGCGGTTATCTCTTCCGTACATAGCTACCCTGCGATGCCTCTGGCGAGACAACAGGTACACCAGCGGTACGTCCACTCCGGTCCTCTCGTACTAGGAGCAGCCCCCGTCAAGATTCCAACGCCCACGGCAGATAGGGACCAAACTGTCTCACGACGTTTTAAACCCAGCTCACGTACCTCTTTAAATGGCGAACAGCCATACCCTTGGGACCGGCTACAGCCCCAGGATGAGATGAGCCGACATCGAGGTGCCAAACACCGCCGTCGATATGAACTCTTGGGCGGTATCAGCCTGTTATCCCCAGAGTACCTTTTATCCGTTGAGCGATGGCCCTTCCATTCAGAACCACCGGATCACTATGTCCTGCTTTCGCACCTGCTCGACTTGTCGGTCTCGCAGTTAAGCACGCTTTTGCCATTGCACTTTAGGTACGATGTCCGACCGTACCAAGCGTACCTTCGAACTCCTCCGTTACACTTTGGGAGGAGACCGCCCCAGTCAAACTGCCTACCATGCACTGTCCCCGACCCGGATTCACGGGCCTAGGTTAGAACCTCAAACAAACCAGGGTGGTATTTCAAGGACGGCTCCACGAGAACTGGCGTCCTCGCTTCAAAGCCTCCCACCTATCCTACACAGATCGGTTCAAAGTCCAATGCAAAGCTGCAGTAAAGGTTCATGGGGTCTTTCCGTCTAGCCGCGGGGAGATTGCATCATCACAAACACTTCAACTTCGCTGAGTCTCGGGAGGAGACAGTGTGGCCATCGTTACGCCATTCGTGCAGGTCGGAACTTACCCGACAAGGAATTTCGCTACCTTAGGACCGTTATAGTTACGGCCGCCGTTTACCGGGACTTCAATCAAGAGCTTGCACCCCATCATTTAATCTTCCGGCACCGGGCAGGCGTCACACCCTATACGTCCACTTTCGTGTTTGCAGAGTGCTGTGTTTTTATTAAACAGTCGCAGCCACCATTTTATTGCAACCCCTTCACCCTTCTGGCGCAGGCCAGTCAAGCTACCAGGGCGTACCTTATCCCGAAGTTACGGTACCAATTTGCCGAGTTCCTTCTCCCGAGTTCTCTCAAGCGCCTTAGAATACTCATCTCGCCCACCTGTGTCGGTTTGCGGTACGGTCTCGTATGACTGAAGCTTAGAGGCTTTTCTTGGGACCCCTTCCGATTGCTTCGCAGCACTAGGCCGCTCGCCCCACATCCTTGAATCCTGCGCCCGGATTTGCCAAAGCGCCTTCTCCAATGCAGGGACCGGGACTTCCAACACCCGGACAACCTTCCGCGATCCGTCCCCCCATCGCATCATACGACGGTGCAGGAATATTAACCTGCTTCCCATCAGCTACGCATCTCTGCCTCGCCTTAGGGGCCGACTCACCCTACGCCGATGAACGTTGCGTAGGAAACCTTGGGCTTACGGCGAGGGGGCCTTTCACCCCCTTTATCGCTACTCATGTCAGCATTCGCACTTCCGATACCTCCAGCATCCTTTACAAGACACCTTCACAGGCTTACGGAACGCTCTCCTACCACGCGCACAAGGCGCGTCCGCAGCTTCGGTGACTGGCTTAGCCCCGTTACATCTTCCGCGCAGGACGACTCGATCAGTGAGCTATTACGCTTTCTTTAAAGGGTGGCTGCTTCTAAGCCAACCTCCTGACTGTTTTAGCCTTCCCACTTCGTTTCCCACTTAGCCAATCTTGGGGACCTTAGCTGGCGGTCTGGGTTGTTTCCCTCTTGACACCGGACGTTAGCACCCGATGTCTGTCTCCCGTGATTGCACTCTTCGGTATTCGGAGTTTGCTATGGCGGGGTAATCAGCAATAGACCCCCCAACCATGACAGTGCTCTACCCCCGAAGGTGAGACACGAGGCACTA
>NZ_CP096481.1:1837500-3416868 GCF_053903255.1 Cupriavidus sp. JZ107
CGCGACCCGCGGCGAGATGCGCCGCGCCGTGGCCAGCGCGCTGAGCACGTCGAACCCCGTCACCTTCACCAGCGTGACCGGCACGTCCACATGCTGTCGCAGATAGGCCCCATTCGACCCCGCGGCGACCACTGCGTCGAGCCGCCCTTCCCTGGCCTCCCGCGTGATCGCGGTGGCGGCCGCCTCATAGCCCTTGCCGACCAGCCGAAAGTCGGCCTGCGCCGCATAGGAAGGGATCAGATCGGCAAAGGCGCGCGACAGCCGGCTGATGCCGACCGCCCAGATGCGAGGCCGGCCAGGGGGGATCGGGGTGGCGGGGGTAGTGGGAGTCATCGATGGAAAGATGAAGGCGAATGCCGCAAGCCGCAGCGAGCGGACGAACAAAAGCGGCCACAATAGGACGTTGACGCGCCAACGACGCATTCTGCGCCGCGCGGCGTTGCATTTCAATCGGCGACCATGAATTTCAACATTGAAATGCAACGCAAGCGCCCATAACGCCACCTGTATCGACCAGACTTCCCACAATCCCTTGTCCGGACTGGCCCGACCAGGCCATCCCGCACCGCGCCGCCCTGCTGGCACGCCGCTTGCGCGCTGCCGGCATTCCGCTCACCAGGACGCCACCATGACCCTGACTTCCCAAGACCTGGCCCGCTCGGCGGGCGCCCGTTTCCGCCAGGCCCTGGCCGACGAGAAGCCCCTGCAGGTCGTCGGCACCATCAACGCCAACCACGCGCTGCTGGCCAAGCGCGCCGGCTACCGCGCCATCTATCTGTCCGGCGGCGGCGTCGCGGCCGGCTCGCTGGGCCTGCCCGACCTCGGCATCTCGAACCTCGACGACGTGCTGACCGACATCCGCCGCATCACCGACGTCTGCGACGTGCCGCTGCTGGTCGATGTCGACACGGGCTTCGGCGCCTCGGCGTTCAACGTGGCCCGTACCACCCGCTCGCTGATCAAGTTCGGCGCGGCCGCGATGCACATCGAGGACCAGGTCGGCGCCAAGCGCTGCGGCCACCGGCCCAACAAGGAGATCGTCTCGCAGGACGAGATGGTCGACCGCATCAAGGCCGCGGTCGATGCCCGTACCGACGAGCATTTCGTCATCATGGCGCGCACCGATGCGCTGGCGGTCGAGGGGCTGGACAAGGCGATCGAACGCGCGGTGGCCTGCGTCGAGGCCGGCGCCGATGCGATCTTCCCCGAGGCGATGACCGACCTGTCGATGTACCGCAAGTTCGTCGACGCAGTGAAGGTCCCGGTGCTGGCCAACATCACCGAGTTCGGCGCCACGCCGCTGTTTACGCGCGACGAGCTGGCCGGCGCCGGCGTCGCGATGATCCTCTACCCGCTGTCGGCGTTCCGCGCGATGAACAAGGCCGCGGAGAACGTCTACGCGGCGATCCGCCGCGACGGCACGCAGCAGAACGTGCTGGACACCATGCAGACGCGCGCCGAGCTCTACGAGAGCATCGGCTACCATGCATACGAACAGAAGCTGGATGCGCTGTTCGCGCAAGCCAAGGCCAAGTAACCAGAACAGAGCGAAGCAAGGAGACGACATGTCCGAAGCCACTCCGGCGCAAGCCACCCCGAAGCCCAAGAAATCCGTCGCGCTGTCCGGCGTCGTCGCCGGCAATACCGCACTGTGCACGGTCGGCCGCAGCGGCAACGACCTGCACTATCGCGGCTACGACATCCTCGACGTCGCCGAGACCTGCGAGTTCGAAGAGATCGCCTATCTGCTGGTGCACGGCAAGCTGCCGACCCAGGCCGAACTGACCGGCTACAAGGCCAAGCTGCGCGCGCTGCGCGGGCTGCCCGCCAACGTCAAGGCGGCGCTCGAATGGGTCCCGGCCTCGGCCCACCCGATGGACGTGATGCGCACTGGCGTGTCGGTGCTGGGCACGGTGTTGCCCGAGAAGGAAGACCACAATCTGCCGGGCGCGCGCGACATCGCCGACCGCCTGATGGCCTCGCTCGGCTCGATGCTGCTGTACTGGTACCACTACAGCCATAACGGCCGGCGCATCGAGGTCGAGACTGACGACGATTCGATCGGCGGCCACTTCCTGCATCTGCTGCACGGCCGCAAGCCCAGCGAGCTGTGGGAACGCGCGATGCACACCTCGCTGAACCTGTACGCCGAGCACGAATTCAACGCGTCGACCTTCACCGGCCGCGTGATCGCCGGCACCGGTTCCGACATCTACTCGGCGATCTGCGGCGCGATCGGCGCGCTGCGCGGCCCGAAGCACGGCGGCGCCAACGAGGTCGCGTTCGAGATCCAGAAGCGCTACGACACGCCCGACGAGGCCCAGGCCGACATCACCCGCCGCGTCGAGAACAAGGAGGTCGTGATCGGCTTCGGCCATCCGGTCTACACGACCGGCGATCCGCGCAACCAGGTGATCAAGGAAGTCGCGCGCCGCCTGTCGAAGGACGCCGGTTCGATGAAGATGTTCGACATCGCCGAGCGGCTGGAGACGACGATGTGGGACATCAAGAAGATGTTCCCCAATCTCGACTGGTTCAGCGCGGTCAGCTACCACATGATGGGCGTGCCGACCGCGATGTTCACGCCGCTGTTCGTGATCGCGCGGACCTCGGGCTGGGCCGCGCACATCATCGAGCAACGCATCGACAACAAGATCATCCGCCCGAGCGCCAACTACATCGGCCCGGACAACCTGAAGTTCGTGCCGATCGAGAAGCGCCGCTGATCCGGCAGACGCAAACGGAAGCGGCCGCGCCACGCGCCGCTTCCGCCCCGCAGTCCCAAGACATTCCACGGCGCGCCGAGCACGACCCCGTATCGATCCCCTCCCCATGAATACTGCCTTCCGCAAACCGCTGCCCGGCACGGGCCTGGACTATTTCGACGCACGCGCCGCGGTCGATGCGATCCAGCCTGGCGCCTACGACAAGCTGCCCTACACCTCGCGCGTGCTCGCCGAAAACCTGGTGCGCCGCTGCGACCCGTCGCTGCTGACCGCCGCGCTGACGCAGCTGATCGAACGCAAGCGCGAACTGGACTTCCCGTGGTTCCCCGCGCGCGTGGTCTGCCACGACATCCTCGGCCAGACCGCGCTGGTGGATCTCGCCGGCCTGCGCGATGCGATCGCGGACCAGGGCGGCGATCCGGCCCAGGTCAATCCGGTGGTGCCGGTCCAGCTGATCGTCGACCATTCGCTGGCGGTCGAGCATGGCGGTTTCGACAAGGACGCCTTCGCCAAGAACCGCGCGATCGAGGAGCGCCGCAACGAGGACCGCTTCCACTTCATCGAGTGGACAAAGAAGGCGTTCAAGAACGTCGACGTGATCCCGCCGGGCAACGGCATCATGCACCAGATCAATCTGGAACGGATGTCCCCGGTGATCCATGCGGTCGACGGCGTCGCCTACCCCGACACGCTGGTCGGCACCGACAGCCACACGCCCCATGTCGACGCGCTGGGCGTGATCGCCATCGGCGTGGGCGGCCTCGAGGCCGAGAACGTGATGCTGGGCCGCGCCTCGTGGATGCGGCTGCCCGATATCGTCGGCGTCGAGCTGCGCGGCAAACCGCAGCCGGGCATCACCGCGACCGATATCGTGCTGGCCCTGACCGAATTCCTGCGCAGCCAGCGCGTGGTCGGCGCCTATCTCGAATTCCGCGGCGAAGGCGCGGCCAGCCTGACACTGGGCGATCGCGCGACGATCTCGAACATGGCGCCCGAATACGGCGCCACCGCGGCGATGTTCTTCATCGACGGCCAGACCACCGACTATCTGCGGCTGACCGGGCGCAGCGACGAGCAGGTGCGCCTGGTCGAGAGCTACGCGAAGACCGCCGGCCTGTGGGCCGATACGCTGCAGCACGCCGAATACGAGCGCACGCTGGAGTTCGACCTGTCGACCGTGGTCCGCAACATGGCCGGCCCGTCGAACCCGCACAAGCGCCTGCCGACCACCGCGCTCGCCGAACGCGGCATCGCCGCCAGGCGGGAAGCGGTGCCGGGGCAGATGCCCGACGGCGCCGTGATCATCGCCGCCATCACCAGCTGCACCAACACCAGCAATCCGCGCAACGTGATCGCCGCCGGCCTGCTTGCACGCAACGCCAACGCGCGCGGCCTGACGCGCAAGCCGTGGGTCAAGTCCTCGCTCGCACCGGGCTCCAAGGTCGTGCAGCTGTATCTGGAGGAAGCCGGCCTGCTGCCCGAGCTCGAGCAGCTGGGCTTCGGCATCGTCGCGTTCGCCTGCACGACCTGCAACGGCATGTCCGGCGCGCTCGACCCGGCGATCCAGCAGGAGATCGTCGAACGCGATCTGTATGCGACCGCGGTGCTGTCGGGCAACCGCAATTTCGACGGCCGCATCCACCCTTACGCCAAGCAGGCCTTCCTGGCCTCGCCGCCGCTGGTGGTGGCCTACGCGATCGCGGGCACCATCCGCTTCGATATCGAGCGCGACGTGCTGGGCCACGACCAGAACGGCCAACCGGTGACGCTGAAGGACATCTGGCCGAGCGACGAGGAGATCGACGCGATCGTCGCGCAAAGCGTCAAGCCCGAGCAGTTCCGCAAGGTCTACGAGCCGATGTTCGCGGTGCAGGCCGGCAACGCCGAGACCATCAGTCCGCTGTACGACTGGCGGCCACAGAGCACCTATATCCGCCGCCCGCCGTACTGGGAAGGCGCGCTGGCCGGCGAGCGCACGCTCAAGGGCCTGCGTCCGCTCGCGGTGCTCGGCGACAACATCACCACCGACCATCTGTCGCCGTCCAACGCGATCCTGCCCGACAGCGCCGCCGGCGAATACCTGGCGAAGATGGGCCTGCCCGAGGAAGACTTCAACTCGTACGCGACGCACCGCGGCGACCACCTGACCGCGCAGCGCGCGACCTTCGCCAACCCGACGCTGGTCAATGAAATGGCGGTGGTCGACGGCAAGGTCAAGAAGGGTTCGCTGGCGCGCATCGAGCCGGACGGCAAGGTCGTGCGCATGTGGGAAGCGATCGAGACCTATATGGAGCGCAAGCAGCCGCTGATCATCGTCGCCGGCGCCGACTACGGCCAGGGCTCGTCGCGCGACTGGGCGGCCAAGGGCGTGCGGCTGGCCGGCGTCGAGGCGATCGTCGCCGAAGGCTTCGAGCGTATTCACCGCACGAACCTGATCGGCATGGGCGTGCTGCCGCTGGAGTTCAAGCCCGGCACCAACCGGCTGACGCTGCAGATCGACGGCACCGAGACCTTCGACGTGATCGGCGAACGCAAGCCGCGTGCGGACCTGACGCTGGTCATCCACCGCAGGAACGGCGAGCGCGTCGAGATCGCGGTGACCTGCCGGCTCGATACCGCCGAGGAGGTGTCGATCTACGAGGCCGGCGGCGTGCTGCAGCGCTTCGCGCAGGACTTCCTGGACTCGACCAAGGCGGCCCAGGCGGCGTCCGCCGCATCGGCGGCATGAACGCGGCTCGGCGCCCCACCCTGAATCAGCACGAGGTACCCATGGTTTCCCTTCCCCAGATCCGCATCCCCGCCACCTATATGCGTGGCGGCACCAGCAAGGGCGTGTTCTTCCGGCTGCAGGACCTGCCCGAGGCCGCGCAGTCGCCCGGCCCTGCCCGCGATGCGCTGCTGATGCGTGTGATCGGCAGCCCCGACCCCTACGGCAAGCAGATCGACGGCATGGGCGCGGCCACCTCGAGCACCAGCAAGACGGTGATCGTGTCGCCCAGCACCCGGCCCGACCACGACGTCGATTACCTGTTCGGCCAGGTCGCGATCGACCAGCCCTTCGTCGACTGGAGCGGCAACTGCGGCAACCTGTCGGCCGCGGTAGGCCCCTTCGCGATGGGCGCCGGGCTGGTCGACCCGGCGCGCATCCCGCGCGAGGGCGTCGTGACCGTGCGCATCTGGCAGGCCAATATCGGCAAGACCATCGTCTCGCATGTGCCGATCGTCGACGGCATGGTCAAGGAAACCGGCGACTTCGAGCTGGACGGCGTGACGTTCCCCGCCGCCGAGATCATGCTCGAGTTCATGGACCCGGCCGCCGAGGAGGAAGGCGGCGGCGGCGCGATGTTCCCGACGGGCAACCTGGTCGACGACCTCGAGGTGCCGGGCGTCGGCACGTTGAAGGCGACGATGATCAATGCCGGCATTCCGACCATCTTCGTCAACGCCGATGCGATCGGCTACACCGGCACCGAGCTGCAGGAAGCGATCAACGGCGATCCGAAGGCGCTGGCGATGTTCGAGACCATCCGCGCCTACGGGGCCGTGCGCATGGGCCTGATCCAGAACGTCGACGAGGCCGCGCGGCGCCAGCACACGCCCAAGGTGGCCTTCGTCGCCCCGCCGGCCAGCTATACCGCGTCGAGCGGCAAGCCGGTGCGCGCCGAAGACATCGACTTGCTGGTACGCGCACTGTCGATGGGCAAGCTGCACCACGCGATGATGGGCACGGCGGCCGTGGCAATCGGCACCGCGGCGGCCATTCCTGGCACGCTGGTCAATCTGGCGGCCGGCGGCGGCAAACGCCAGGCGGTGCGCTTCGGCCATCCGTCGGGCACGCTGCGCGTCGGCGCCGAAGCGGCCCAGGTCGACGGCGAATGGGTCGTGAAGAAAGCCATCATGAGCCGCAGCGCGCGGATCCTGATGGAAGGCTGGGTACGCGTACCGGGCGACTGGAACCCCGTTGCCTGATCGCAGTAATGCCGGGGCCGCTGGCCGGCCCCGGCATGTCATGGGTGGCAAGCCATATCCTGGCCGTTAATTGCGTTTCATTGGGATGACCGGCAGGCGGGCGTCCATCGCCATAGCGGCAAACCACGCCTGCCCAGACCTCGCAGGACTCAACCAAACAGCACGCTGTTCATCAACGCCTTGGCCACCACGGTGCCCGCTTCGGGCTGCTCGGCATAGACGGTGATTTCCGTGGCGATCTGCCGCTGGCCGCGGCGCACCACGGTCGCGACGGCGCGCAACGCGGCCGCCTCGGCCGGCGCGACATACTGGATCGACAGCGCGCTGGTCGCCCCGCCGCGGACCTTGTCCGGGTCCGCGCCGGACGCCGCGGCCGCCGC
The DNA here is from genome assembly GCF_053903255.1 of Cupriavidus sp. JZ107. Lineage (NCBI taxonomy): Bacteria > Pseudomonadati > Pseudomonadota > Betaproteobacteria > Burkholderiales > Burkholderiaceae > Cupriavidus > Cupriavidus sp. JZ107. Next base: position 1,844,576 of record NZ_CP096481.1, read on the forward strand.
GCCGGCGATATCGATCAGCGTCGCAATGACGCCGCCATGCACCGTCCTGCCGACCGTGACATTGCCCGGGCTGAACGGCAGCACCAGTTCGACATGCTCGGGCGCCAGCACGTCGAGCGCGACGCCGAGCGTGCGGGCGACCGGCGAGCCGATCAGGATTTCCTCGACCATCGCGCGAACGCGGGGGGCGACCTCGGCGTAGGTCCCGGCAGCGGAGAGTGGGGGCAGCGAAGACATCATGCGGGCTCCTGAAAAGAAAATCGTTGGCCTGTCGTGGTGAGTCGATGATGGCAGCCGGCGCGGCGCACGTTCAATTACCCGACAGGTAATCCGCTGGACGACGCGCCCGACTGAATCGCAGCCCAGCGCGCCGGCACCGCCTCACCCCGCCGCTTATAATGGCCGCCTTTGCCTCGCCCAGCCGCCATGCCGCCTACCCGCCCCGACACCGCGTCAAACCCGCTCGCCCTGCCGGACACCGCCGACACCACCGGCACCACCGACGACAGCCTGTTCGACCGCCCCGACAGCCCCTGCATCGGCATCTGCTCGACGCTGTTCGACGAGATCTGCCAGGGCTGCGGCCGCACCGCGATGGAGGTCAGCAACTGGGTCTTCATGAGCGACGCGGAAAAGCAGGCGGTGTGGGAGCGCATCACGCGCGAAGGCACCGCGCGCCGTTTCCAGCGCGACTGAGCGCCAGACGCGTCGAAGCGCCCTCACCGGCTCGCCCCGCTGGTCCGGCGGCCGCCATCGCCCGCCGCGGGCGTCAGCACCAGCGTCTCGAACGCTTTTGCTCCAGCCGGATGCCCGGCACCCCGGATCGTCACGTACTCGCCGCGTGCCCATTGCTCGGTCCAGTCGCGATAGTGCGGCGACAACACGTTGCCGGACTGCCCGGTCGGCGTGATGAAGCGCGAGGCGGACAGATCGGCCAGGTCGTAGATCGCGCGCACGCTGGCGCCATGCACGTTCTCGAACGGCGCCTGCTCGTCGCCGATATTGTGGCGCCCGGCATTGACCGTATAGGTATCCCCGCCGGTCGGCACCTTGACATTGAAGAACCCCGCCAGAGACGGCACCCTGGCGAACGGGCGGTGCTCGGCGCGTGCGGCATGGGCCTGGCCCCAGCGCCAGCGCCGCGGGTCGTCGCCATAGCGCTGCTGCAGATCGGCGATCGCACGTTTCCACGCCGCACCCATCTGGTCGTTGCAGTCCTCGGGGGCAGGCGTCTTCGGATCGTCGCACCAGAAGCGGCCGAGACCGCGCGAGCTGCGCAGGATGTTCAGCATGGCCTGTTGCACATTGCGCTGCTCCCACATGCGCGCGAACACGCCGTCGCCGACCTTGCCCTCGAACATGCCGCGCGACAGCTCGCGCAGCCACGCGGTGGCGACCAGCGGCTCGGTGCGGTCCGCCGACATCGTGCCGTCCCAGCGCGCCAGCGCGGCAAACAGCTCGCGCTCTCGGGCCGGACGCGAGTCGTCGGCGGCAATCGAGGCGCCGAGCAGCAGCGGCAACGCGTCCTTGACCGCCAGCGACAACTCGTCCTTCTGGATCGCCGCGAACGTGTCCAGCGTGTGCGGCCGCCGCGCGGCCAGCAAGGCGCGGATGCGGTCGTGCCGATACGGCACCGTCCATTCGCTGGTCAGGAAGAACGGATAGTCGTCCGGCACGATCTTCTGGTTCGCGGTCACCACCACGCCGCCGGGCGGATTGAAGCTGCGCGGCAGCTTTTCGAACGGGATGAAGCCGCTCCAGTCGTAGCGCGCGTCCCAGCCCGGCGCCGGCGCCAGCCCCTTCAGATCGTTGGCGGCGTTGCGCAGCGGCACGCGGCCCGGCGCGAGAAAGCCGATATTGCCGTCGACATCGGCATAGACCGCGCTCTGCTGCGGCGTGTGGAAGTCGCGCAGCGCCTCGGTAAAGCTGGCCCAGTCGTGCGCGCGGTTCAGCTTCAGCCCGGCCTGCACGGTACGATCGTCCGGCCGCAGCGCCACCCATTGGAACGACACGACATACTGCGCGCCCAGCGGCGCGACGGCGGCGGCAAGCGGCTCGGCGACATCGGAAATCACCGGCCCGTGGCGCGTCGAGCGGACGCGGATCGTCACGTCGGACTGGTCCTTGACCCGGATGGTCTCCTCGCGCACCGCGAAATCGGCCCAGCCGTTGGGCGTCTGGTACTGCTCGGGCCGGCCGGGACGCAGCCGTTCGATATACAGGTCCTGCAGATCCGGCGCGGTATTGGTGAAGCCCCAGGCGATGCGCGGCGTATGGCCGATCACGACCACCGGCATGCCCGGCAGCGTGGCGCCGGTCACGTCGAGTCCCGGCGCGCGCAGCGTCGCGAAATACCACAACGCCGGCGCCTGCAGGCCCAGATGCAGGTCGTTGGCCAGCAGCGGCTTGCCCGAGCGCGTATGGGCGCCGGATACCACCCAGTTGTTCGAGCCCATGCCCTCGACCAGCCCCGGCGGCGCCGCGGCCTCGACGCTCGCCATCGCCGTGGTCAACGGCGCCAGCTGCCGATACAGCGCCGGATAGTCGGGCGTGCGCAACGGCTGCTCGCCCGGATACGGCGCCAGCAGTTCGTTGATGCGCGACAGCGGCAGCGTCTGCGCCAGCCGCATGCGCAGCACCTCGCGGCTCCAGTTGGCGCTCAGGTCCCAGGCCATCATCGTCTGCCAGGCCAGCGTATCGGCCGGCTCCCAGCGCTCCGGCACCGTGCGCAGGATCGCGAATTCGGGCGGCAGCGGGCCCTTGTGGCTGGCGATGCCGGCATTGACGCCGTCGGCATAGGCCTGCAGCGCGGCGCGCGTCTCGGGGGTGCTGGCGGCGAAGGCGGCCTCGGCGTTGCGGCGTACGCCGATGGTGCGCAGGAAGCGATCGGTCGGCAGCGCGCTGGCCCCGAGGATCTCCGCCAGCCGGCCCGACGCGATGCGCTTGTTCATCTGCATCTGCCACAGCCGGTCCTGCGCATGGACGAAGCCGAGTCCGAAATAGGCGTCGAGCGGATCGCCCGCTTCGATGCGCGGAATCGCGTGGCGGTCGCGCACGATCGTGACGCGCCCATGCAAACCCGCCAGCGCGACGGTGCCCGCCACCGCCGGCTGCGACGCCTGCCGATACCAGGCATAGCCGCCGATCGCCGCGGCCAGTACCAGACCCGCCAGGATCACCGTCAGCCATGCCAGCCGCTTGAGCCAATGCATCGCCTGTCCCTCCCCCGTCCAACCGTTCGTTGCGGTGTCGTGCTGTTGTCGATGTGCCGTTGCCGACGTGCTATCGTTGATTATCGTCGACGCAAAAATGCCCGGACAGGCCGGGCATTTCCAAGGCGGTCGGCGCTCAGGCCGCGGGCTTCTTCAGCTGCAGCGCCTTGTACTCGAGGAACTCCTCGAGGCCATACTTGCCGGCCTCGCGTCCATTGCCCGACTGCTTGTAGCCGCCGAACGGCGCCATCATGTTGAACGGGCCGCCATTGATGTCGACCTGGCCGGTACGGATGCGGCGCGCGACGCGGATCGCCCGCGCCTCGTCGCCCGACCACACGCCACCGCCGAGACCATAGACGCTGTCGTTGGCGATGCGCACCGCGTCCTCCTCGGTGTCGTAGCAGATGATCGACAGCACCGGGCCGAAGATTTCCTCCTGCGCGACGGTCGCCTTCGGATCGACGTTGCCCAGCACCGTCGGCTGCACGAAGAAGCCCTTGTCCAGCCCGGCCGGCGGCTCGGTGCCGCCCGCCACCAGCTCGGCGCCCTCGTTGAGCCCGCGCTGGATGTAGCCGGTCACGCGGTCCTTCTGCGCGGCCGAAATCAGCGGACCCAGCCTGGTGGTTTCCTGCAGCGGATCGCCGACGGTAAAGCCCGCCACCACCTTCTTGACGATTTCCTTGACCTCGTCATAGCGGGCCCGCGGCACCAGCATCCGCGTATGCGCCGAGCAGGTCTGGCCGGAGTTCAGGAAACAGGCGTTGATCGTGCCCTTGACGGCGGCCGGCAGGTCAGCGTCGTCCAGGATCACCGAGGCGGACTTGCCGCCCAGTTCCAGCGCGACCCGCTTGACGGTCTGCGCGGCCAGCTCGGACACGCGCTTGCCGGCGCGGGTCGAGCCGGTGAACGACACCATGTCGACCTCGCGATGGCTGGCCAGCACCTCGCCCACCACCGGGCCGTAGCCGGTCACCAGGTTGAACACGCCCGGCGGCAGGCCGGCGGCCTCGATGACCTCGGCCAGCACGAAGGCGTTCAGCGGCGCCACTTCAGACGGCTTGAGCACCACGGTGCAGCCGGCGGCCAGCGCCGGCGCGACCTTCAGCGTGATCTGGTTCAGCGGGTAGTTCCACGGCGTGATGGCGGCGACCACGCCGACCGGCTCGCGCACCACCAGCGAATTGCCGACCTCCTCCTCGAAGGTGAAGGACTCGACCAGCTTGGCGGCCTGGCTCCAGTTGAAGACCGGGCCGCCGACCTGGATCGCGCGGGCCAGCTTGATCGGCATGCCGACCTCCGCCGCGATCAGCTGCGCCAGCTCCTCGGTGCGCGCCTTCAGGCCCTCGGCGATCTTGCGGATATAGTCGGCGCGCTGCTGCGGCGGTGTCGCGGCCCAGCCGTCGAAGGCGGCACGGGCGGCCTGGATCGCGTCCTCCGCATCGCGCGCATGGCCCTCGGGAATCCGGCCCATCACCTCTTCGGTGGTCGAGTGGATGACGTCGATCTGCCCGGTGCCGTGCGGGGTCACCCATGCGCCGTTGATAAACAGTTTGTCTCGTTGCTGCATAGCCACAATTCCTCGGTGAGCCGTCAGGCGTATTGCCCTTCGGTGTTTCCAACCTGATTCAGGTGTTTCAGGGCCTTTGCCGTTGTTATCGATTTTTTCTGTGCCGACATTGTAAAACCGATTTTGTCGGCCGATATCGCTTCGCCGCATCGCGTTCGCCAGGCGCGCGCCAATATGCCGCCGATCATCGCGCGCGCTCAGGACTCGGGCCAGGCCACCGCCCCGGCAACCCGGCCATGAAAAAAGGCCGCAACGCATCAATCGCATTGCGGCCTTCATCGGCTCGCTGGCAGAAACGGAAGCCCGATCAGCCGGCGATACCCTGCGACTCCAGGTATTCGTCGTAGGTGCCCAGATAATCGGTCACCGTACCGTCGGTGCGAATCTCGATGATCCGGGTGGCCAGCGCGCTGACGAATTCGCGGTCGTGCGACACGAAGATCAGCGTGCCGGTGAACTTGTCCAGCGCGATCTGCAGCGACTCGATCGACTCCATGTCCATGTGGTTGGTCGGCTCGTCGAGCGCCAGCACGTTATGGCGGCCCAGCATCAGCTTGCCCCAGATCATGCGGCCCTTCTCGCCGCCGGACAGCACCTTGACCGACTTCTTGATGTCGTCGGCCGAGAACAGCAGCCGGCCCAGCGTGCCGCGCAGCGACTGGTCGTCGTCGCCGGCCTGCGTCCACTGGGTCATCCAGTCCATCAGGTTGGTGTCTTCCGGGAATTCCTCGTAGGTGTCCTGCGGCATGTAGCCGACGTTGGCGTTCTCCGCCCACTTGACGCTGCCGTGGTCGACCTCGATGCCGCGCTGCACGCCGGTCTGCACCGCGCCGTCCAGCAGGCAGCGCAGCAGCGTGGTCTTGCCCGCGCCGTTCTCGCCGATGATCGCGACGCGCTCGCCGGCCTGGATCGACAGCGACAGGTTGTTCAGGATCTGGCGGTCGTAGGCCTTGCTGATGTTCTCCGCGGTCACCGCCAGGTTGTGCAGCTTCTTCTCGAACTCGAAGCGGATGAACGGGTTCTGGCGCGACGACGGCTTGATGTCCTCGACCTTGATCTTGTCGATCTGCTTCAGGCGCGAGGTGGCCTGGCGGGCCTTGGACTTGTTGGCCGAGAAGCGGCGCACGAAGTCCTGCAGCTCGGTGATGCGCTCCTTGGCGCGCGCGTTGGCCGCCATCTGGCGCTCGCGGGCCTGCATCGACGCTTCCATGTAGTCGTCGTAGTTGCCCGGGTAGACCTTCAGCGTGCCGTAGTCCATGTCGGCCATGTGCGTACAGACCGAGTTCAGGAAGTGGCGATCGTGCGAAATGATGATCATGGTGGAATTGCGCTCGTTGAGCACGTGTTCCAGCCAACGGATCGTGTTGATGTCCAGGTTGTTGGTCGGCTCGTCCAGCAGCAGCACGTCCGGATTCGAGAACAGCGCCTGCGCGAGCAGCACGCGCAGCTTCCAGCCCGGCGCGATATTGCTCATCGTGCCCTGATGCTGGTCGGTCGGGATGCCGACGCCCAGCAGCAGCTCGCCGGCGCGCGCCTCGGCCGTGTAGCCGTCGTATTCGGCGTACTTGGCCTCAAGCTCGGCGGCCTTCATGTAGTCTTCGTCGGTCGCTTCCGGGTTCGCGTAGATCGCGTCGCGCTCCTGCGCCGCGGCCCACATCTCGGTATGGCCCATCATCACCACGTCGAGCACGCGCATGTCTTCATAGGCGAACTGGTCCTGGCGCAGCTTGCCCAGGCGCACGCCCGGTTCCAGCATCACGTTGCCGGCGCTCGGCTCCAGGTCGCCGCCGAGGATCTTCATGAAGGTGGACTTGCCGCAGCCGTTCGCGCCGATCAGGCCGTAGCGGTTGCCCTCGCCGAACTTGACCGAGATATTCTCGAACAAGGGCTTGGGGCCGAACTGCATGGTGATGTTTGCGGTAGATAGCACGTCGAAGAACCTTTTGGAATGCGGTGTAGCGGTGATGGCGGCCGGTGAAGGCGGCAAATCGGCGAAGCTGCCGACGGCGTGCCGCATGGCGCGGCGGGCTGGGCCAACGGAGCGACCGTGGCGCGTGGCCGGACAGGCCTGGGCCCTTCACCTCGCGAAGAATCGGAGATTTTACCATTCCTCGCGCCATCGGGCGCGAGGACGGCGGCGAGTGGCGAGGCCGGGCTGCGAGGGAGCCTGCGACCCGCGCCGGGTGCCGGGTGCGATGCTGCGGGCGCTCGGCGGGACGCTCAGGCCGGACGGGCCAGCAACGGGTGCCCCGACATCGTCAGCGTGAAGCCATCCGCCGTGGCCCGCAGCGCGCCCTGCCCGCCGACCGGCAGCGTCAGCTTGCGCGGGCAGTGGCCGAACGGCAGCCCGGTGACGATCGGCACCGGCAGGCGCTCGCGCAGATAGGCCACCACGGCCGGCAGGTCGTAGCCATTGTCGTAGTCGCTGACGCGGTAACTGGAGAAATCGCCCAGCAGGATCGCGCGCTGCGCGGCGAGCACGCCGGCCTGCTCCAGCTGCAGCAGCATGCGCTCGACGCGGTACGGCGGCTCGTTGACGTCCTCGAGGAACAGGATGCCGCCATCGACCTGCGGCAGGTACGGCGTGCCCAGCAGGCTGCACAGCATCGCCAGATTGCCGCCCCACAGCGTGCCCGCGACCTCGCCGGAGAACGGCTGGCCGCCGTCCTGCGGCGCGTCGATGTCGACGGTATAGGACGACGCGCGCAGCAGGCCCTCGAAATGCCGCCACATGAAGGCATCGACCGGCTCGGCGCCGAAGTCGGCCAGCAGCATCGGACCGGCCAGGCTGATGCCGCCCGCCTTGGCCAGATACGCCAGCTGGAATGCCGTGAAATCGCTGTGGCCGACGATCGGCGTGGCCGCGCGGCGCGCCTGCGCGGCGATGCGGCCGAAATCGATGCGCGGCAGCAGACGCGCCAGGCCGTAGCCGCCCCGCACCGCCAGCGTCAGCGCGCCGGAAGCCCCGGTACCGATGCCATGCAGGTCGGCCAGCCGCTCGTCGTCGGTGCCGCCGAAACGCTGATGGCGGCGGTCCAGCACCTCCGGGTTGGCGACGCGGTAGCCGTGCGCCTGCAGCCAGTCGCACCCGCGGGCGGCAACGGCCATGTCGTGGGGATAGCCGGAGGGTGCGATCAGGCGGACTTCGATGGGCGCGTTCATGCGTCGGGCGTTCCCTGCGGATCGGATGACGGGTCGGTGGCGGAGCCGTTGCCAGGCTCGGTGACAGCCTGCCCGCCGGCGCGGTCGGCCTTCTGCGCGCGCCGCCGCGCCCGGAAGAAGTCGCGCAGCAGCTGGCCGCACTCGTCGGCCAGCACACCGCCGCGGATCGTGGTCTGGTGATTGAGCCGCGCCTCGGCGAACAGGTCGAGCACGCTGCCGGCGGCGCCGGTCTTCGGATCGGTGGCGCCGAACACCACGTGACGCAGCCGCGCGTGCAGCATTGCCCCGCTGCACATCGCGCACGGTTCGAGCGTCACGTACAGATCGCACTCCGGCATCCGGTAATTGCCGACCACCTGCGCGGCCGCGCGCAGCGCCTGCATTTCGGCATGGGCAGACGGATCGCGCGAACGGATCGGCAGGTTGTGGCCGCGAGCGATGATCGCGTCGTTCCAGACCACCACCGCGCCCACCGGCACCTCGCCGGCCGCCTCGGCCAGGCGGGCCTCCTCCAGCGCGGCGCGCATGAAGCGCTGGTCGCGCGCATCGGCCAGCGGGCCCTCGAACGGCGGCGTGGCGATGGCTCCGGTAGCGGCGATAGGCGATGGCGGCGGCGTGTCTGTCATCGGCGGGTCATCGGCGGGTCATCGTCGAGTCGGTTGTCGGCACCTAGGCGGTCGGATCAAGCCGGATCAATCCTGCGCCGGCGCGATGGCGGGCGCGGTGACCTCGGCCCAGCAGTTCGGCGTTTCGAACAGCACCAGGCGGGTCAGCTGCAGATGGTGGCCGAAGCAGTCCTTGAACACCGGCGCCAGCATGTCGAAGGCGATCTGCGCCAGGTTCTCGACGGTCGGAATCGCGTCGAGCACCACCGTCTTGTGCCCCTCCATGCCGCGCAGGAATTCGAGCAGCGCGGTGTCACCGCGATGGATCAGGAAGGCGTGGTCCCACTTGTCGACCAGATGCTGGTTGGCCAGCGCCTTGATGTCGCTGAAATCCAGGATCATGCCTTCGTCGGCCGCGCCCTCGCGATGCAGCACCTCCCCCGACAGCGTCAGGTCGAGCCGATATCGGTGGCCATGGATATTGCGGCATTGGCCGCCATGGTTGGGGATGCGGTGGCCGGCGTCGAATTCGAGGCGGCGCGTGATCGAGACTTGCTTGTTCATGAAGGCCGGTGCCGGGACCCGTGCGGCGAATGCCTAGCGGATGCCCAGCAGCTTGTGGGTTTGCAGCGAAAGACGCCAGCGCGGATGGCGCTGGCAGAAATCGACCGCGAGGGCGGTATTCTCGCGCGCCAGCGGGCCATCCATCGGCTGCACGAGGAAATAGCGGAAATCCAGCGCCTCGTATGCCGCGAAGTCCTGGCCGGGCTGCGGAATCACGACCTTGAGCTCGTCGCCGCGCGTGACCACCAGCTCGGCGCCCATCTTCGGGCTGACGCAGACCCAGTCGATGCCGTCCGGCACCGCGATCGTGCCGTTGGTCTCGATCGCAATCTCGAAGCCCTGCGCGTGCAGCGCGTCGATCAGCGGCGCATCGAGCTGCAACAGCGGCTCGCCGCCGGTGCAGACCACCAGCGGGCGGCCGCCCGCGCCTTGCGGCCACTGCGAGGCCACCTGCGCGGCCAGTTCCTCGGCGCTGCGGTATTTGCCGCCCAGCGTGCCATCGGTGCCGACGAAATCGGTATCGCAGAAGCGGCAGATCGCCTGCTCGCGGTCCTGCTCGCGGCCGGTCCACAGATTGCAGCCGGCGAAGCGGCAGAACACGGCGGCGCGGCCCGCGTTGGCGCCCTCGCCCTGCAGCGTGTAGAAGATTTCCTTGACGGCGTAAGTCATGCTCGGGGTCGTTTCGACCTGTCTGTTCGACCGATGGTTTCGAACTGGATGGTGGCGTCGGATGGTGCCCTGGCTATGCCAGCCCTTCTGCTGCCATGCAGGGGCGGATGCCGGTGCGGCTGGCCCTGGCGGAGGCGTTTCCGGTCGCGCGGGGAAACGCGACAGTATACCAAAGACGTCTCAATGCCGCACACGCCTGGCCGGCGGGCGGTCCGAGGGCTGGCGCGGGGCGTCGTCCTGCATCCGCGCCGACAGAAAGTCCAGAAAGCAGGCAATGCGCGCCGACAGCTGGGTGTTCAGATAGTAGACCGCATGGATGGGCTGGCGCACGTCGAGGGTCTCGCGCGGAAACAGCTGCACCAGGTCGCCGCGGGCCCGATCCTGCGCCGTCATGAAATCGGCCAGGCACACCACGCCCTGGCCGGCCAGCGCCAGCTGCCGCAGCGTCTCGCCGCTGGAGGCCGACACCGCCGGCGTGATCTCGACATCGTTGCCGGCCTCGTCGCGCAGCGGCCAGCGGTTCAGGCTGTCGGGCTGCGTGAAGCCAAGCAGGCTGTGGCCGGCCAGCTCGTCCACCGAGCGCGGCCGCCCGTACGCCTTCAGGTAGGCGGGGCTGGCCAGCACCCGCAAGCGGCTGTGGCACAGCGGCCGCGCGTGCAGCGTCGAATCGCGCAGCGCGCCGATGCGGATCGCGACATCGGTGCGGTGCTCCAGCAGATCGATGATCTGGTCGCTGCTGTGCAGCTCCAGCTCGATCTCGGGATAGGCGCGGCGGAAGTCGTCGACCAGCGGCACCACCACATGGAGCATGAACGGCGAGGCGGCGTTGATGCGCAGCTTGCCAGCCGGCTTCTGCCGCCGCAGCGCGATCTGGTCCTCGGCCTGGTCCACCGCGCCGAGGATCGCGCGGGCATGCGCCAGCAACGCGGCGCCCTCCTCGGTCAGCTCCAGCCGGCGCGTGGTCCGCCGCAGCAGCGCGGTGGACAGCTTGTCCTCGAGCCGGGCCAGCGCCCGGCTGACGCCCGAGACGGTCTGGCCGAGCTGGTCGGCCGCGGCGGTGATCGAACCGCTGTCGACCACGGTGACGAAGGCCAGCAATTCTTCCAGGGTCATTTTCATGTCGGGTTTCCTGCGGGATCGAATCGCACCCGCTCCCAGCCGGGCCGATCCGGGTTTGCCGCGATTATTGACTACCGATCAAATATTTTCTGCATATTAACGGATTAATCGGCAAGCCGGCGAGGGTCACAATGCGGGCCATTCCACTCCCCCATACCCGATCCCTGATACCTGGAGGCCATCATGCCCCTTGCCCTGTTGGCGCTGACGATCAGCGCATTCGCCATCGGCACGACGGAGTTCGTCATCGTCGGCCTGATTCCCACCGTCGCGGCCGACCTGCACGTGTCGCTGCCTTCCGCCGGCCTGCTGGTCAGCCTGTACGCGCTCGGCGTCGCCGTCGGCGCCCCACTGCTGACCGCGCTGACCGGCCGCCTGCCGCGCAAGACCTTGTTGTTGTCGCTGATGGCGCTGTTCACGCTCGGCAATCTGCTGGCATGGCAGGCGCCGGGCTACGGCTCCCTGGTGCTGGCCCGCGTGCTGACCGGCCTCGCCCACGGCGTGTTCTTTTCGATCGGCTCGACCATCGCGACCGGACTGGTGCCGCGCGAGAAGGCCGCCAGCGCGATTGCGATCATGTTTACCGGCCTGACCGTCGCGCTGGTGACCGGCGTGCCGCTGGGCACCTTCATCGGCCAGCATTTCGGCTGGCGCGAGACCTTCCTCGCCGTCTCCGCGCTCGGTGTGGTCGCCTTCGTCGGCAGCCTGCTGTTCGTGCCGTCCGGCATCCGCCATACGCCGCCCGCGTCGCTGATGCAGCAGGCCCGCGTGCTGGCCGAACCGCGGCTGTTGCTGGTCTATGCGAAGACCGCGATCGGCTACGGTGGCTCGTTCATCCCCTTCACGTTCCTCGCACCGATCCTGCAGGACGTGTCCGGCTTTGACGCGGGCGCGGTCAGCCTGGTGATGCTGGTGTACGGCCTGTCCGTCGCCGCGGGCAATATCTGGGGCGGCCGCCTGGCCGACCGCCACGGTCCGATTCCGGCGCTGAAGACGATGTTCGTGCTGCTGGCCGCGGTACTGCTGGTGCTGAACTTCACCGCGCCGCACCGTTGGCTGGTGGTGGCGACGGTGCTGGCCTGGGGCGCGGTTGCGTTCGGCAACGTGCCGGGCCTGCAGGTCTATGTCGTCAAGCAGGCCGAGCGTTTCACGCCGCAGGCGGTCGACGTCGCCTCCGGCCTCAATATCGCCGCGTTCAATCTCGGCATCGCCGGCGCGGCGTGGGCCGGCGGCCTGATCGTGACGCACCTGGGCCTGATGCATACGCCGTGGATCGGCGCGCTGGTGGTGCTGGTCGCGCTGGGCCTGACGGTCTGGAGCGGCCGCCTCGATCGCGCCGATGGCGTGGTCCATCGCGGCGGCGGCACCGCCGGTGCGATGTCGCACTGACCGGCCGCGCGAACTGGCGGGGCGGCGCCAATCGAAACGCCGCCGCACACGCCAAATCTGCACCGCTTCCCGGCCAATGCTGCAAGCCTCTTCTGCCCTTCCCCGCGGATGTGACGCATGCCATCACGGCATGCAACTTGCGTCGCGCTAGCCCGTCTGCGCGCAAGACAGAACGAACGCCGGGCGACGCCCGGCGATATCACACATCCTGGAGAGACAGCATGAAAGCAACGACCTTGGCAGCAGCGCTTGCTGCTTGCCTGGCGCTCGCGACCGGCGCGGCCCTCGCGCAAGGCGGCGGGGCGGGAAGCGGCAGTGGCGGCGGCAGCGGCGGCAGCAGCAGCGGTGGCGGCAGTGCCGGCGCCGGACCGAGCACGACCCCCGGCACGGGGACCAGCGCCACAGGCTCGGGCAGCACCAGCGGCAGCGGTGGCACCTCGGGTTATCAGTCCGGCGGCGGTTCGGGCAGCAAGAGCGGCGCCAGTGCCCCGCGCGGGCGTTCCGGCAGCGGCAGCGGTGGGACCGGTGGCACCGGCACCGGCTCAGGAATGGGCTCCGGCAGCCCGGGAAGCCCCGGCAGTTCCGGCAGTTCCGGCAGCACGGGCACCTCGGGCTCGGGCGGTACCGGTACCGGTAGCGGCGGGCTTGGCACCGGCGGCATGGGTTCCGGCGGCGCGGGCGGCTCGGGCGGGACCAGCGGCGGCTCCGGCGGCCGCTAAGCCAGACGCCAGCGCGCCGGCAACGGCGCGCTGGCTTGTCCTTGGGCCGCGCTCAGGTCTCGCTCAGGTCTCGCTCAGGTCTCGCTCAGGCCGCGGCCAGCTGCAACACCCGCATCGCCTCGGCCGCCTCGCGGCGCAGCGCCTCAAGATCCAGTCCCACGATCGCACCGTCCTGCACGACCTGGCGTCCGCGCACGAAGACGTGGCGCACCGGCGTCGGTTCGCCCGCCGCCACCGGCGCGGCGGCGACGTCGTGAAAGCCGTGGAAGCGCAGGCCGCTGACGTCGTAGATCGCCAGGTCGGCCGACTGGTCCGGCGCCAGCGTGCCGATCCGCGGCAGGTCCAGCACCGCGGCACCCCCGGCCGTGCCCCAGTGAATCACCTCCTCCACCGTCGTCTGTGCGGCGCCGCCGACCGCGCGGTGCACCAGCCAGGCGAAGTTGGCCTCGTGGACCATGCTGCCCGACTCATTGGAGGCGACGCCGTCCACCCCGAGCGAGATGCGCACGCCGGCATCGGCCAGCGCGCGCACCGGCGCCACGCCGCTGCCCAGCCGCGCGTTGCTGACCGGACAGTGCGCCATGCCGGTACCGGTCGCGGCCAGCATGCGGATCTCGTCCGGCGACAACGTGACCAGATGCGCGAACCAGACGTCCGGGCCCAGCCAGCCGTGCTCGCCGACGAATTCCACCGGCGCGCAGCGATATTTCTCGCGGCAGAAGCGCACGTAGTTGTCGGTCTCCGACAGATGCGTATGCAGGCGCAGGCCGAGACCGCGGCCGAACTCCGCCAGCTCGCGCAGCATCGCGGGCGGCAGCGAGAACGTCGGCGTCGTCGGCGCCACCGCGACGCGGCGCATCGCATCGCCGGCGGGGTCGTGATAACGCGCCTTCAGCCGTTCGATGTCGGCCACCATCTCGTCGAGCGTCTCCGGCACCAGCGCGGTCTTGGACATGCCGGGATGGTCGGCCGCCGACTGGATCGCGCCGCCGCGGCACAGCACCAGCCGCAGCCCCATATCCGCGGCCGTCTCGAACAGCAGGTCGCCGGTCTCGGCGCCATGGCCGTGGTGATAGAGGTAGTGATGATCGGCGCAGGTGGTGGTGCCCGACAGCAGCAGCTCGGCCATGCCGAGCCGCACCGCGGCGCGCAGTACCTCGGGCGTGAAGGCCGCCAGGCGCGGATACGGCACCGCCGCGAGCCAGGCCTGCAGATCGGCGTTGATGCCGGCCGGCACGGCCTTCAGCAGGTTCTGGAACAGATGGTGGTGCGTATTGATCCAGCCGGGATACACCACGGCGCCCTGGACGTCGAGCACGCGTTCGCCGGGCAGCGGCGCGAGCCCTGGCGCGATCTCGGCGATGTGGCCGTCGCGGATGCGGATATCGGCCGCGCCGGCGCGCGCCGCCGGACCGGCCAGGCCCGTCATGACCGCAGCGGCGCCGCGGATCAGCAGGTTCTCGCGCGGGTTGTCCCGCGAGTCTTCGTTGTTGCATTGGACTTCGGTCAAGATCAGATCTCCGGGGCATGTTCGCCGGCGTGCGCCAGCGGTGCGTCACGGCGCGGCACGCCGTTGAGCAGCAGGTTCAGGAAGACGGACACCACGCAGGCGATGATCACGCTGCTGTGCACGAATGGCTGCAGCGCTTCGGGCAGCTTCTCGAGCACGGACGGCATGATCACCGGCATCAGCGCGCAGGCCAGCGTGATGGCGACGATGGTCAGGTTCGAGCGGTTGTTCTCGTAGTCGACCTGGCCCAGCGTCTTGATGCCCGCCGCGCCGACCACGCCGAACATCACCAGCGCGGCGCCGCCGAGCGCCGCGGCCGGAATCGAAGCAAAGAGCGCGCCGATCTTCGGCACCAGCGCGACCGCGCACAGCATCAGGCCGCAGCTCGCCACGACCCAACGGCTGCGCACGCCCGTCACGATCACCAGCCCCACGTTCTCCATGAACGCGATATACGGAAAGGCCGCGAACATGCCGCCGATCGCGCTGGCCAGGCCGTTGGCGCGCAGGCCGTTGGTCGCCTCGCGTTCGTTGACCGGGCGCTTGACCAGATCGCCGATCGCGATGAACAGCCCCATCGACTCGACCATCTGCACCAGCATCACGATCGTCATCGTGACGATCGCCCCGATATCGAACACCGGCAGGCCGAAGGCGAATGGCTGCACCATCGTGAACCACGGCGCGCGACGCACCTCGGCGAAGTCGCCCATGCCGAGCGCGGTCGCGACCGCCGCGCCGGCCAGCAGGCCGATCAATACCGACAGGTTGCGCAGGAACTCGCTGCCGTAGCGGTTGATCGCCAGGATCAGCGCGACCACGCCGATCGCGACCGCAAAGAACACCGGTGCCCCGAACTGGGGCGCACCGCGCCCGCCGCCCAGCCATTGGTAGGCGACCGGGAACAGCGACAGGCCGATCGCGGTGACGATGCAGCCGGTCACCACGGGCGGGAAGAACTGCCGCAACCGGCCGATCACCGGCGCCAGCAGCAGCGTGATCACGCCCGCGCCGATGATGGCGCCGCAAACGCCCTGGAAACCCAGCGACGGATCGGTGCCGATCGCGATCACCGGACCGACCGAGCTGAACGCGACGCCCTGCATGATCGGCAGCCGCACGCCGAACTTCCAGAAGCCGACGGTCTGCAGCAGCGTGGCGATGCCCGAGGTGAACAGCGCGGTGCTGATCAGCAGCGTCGTCTGCGCCGGCGTCATCTTCAACGCGGCGGCGACGATCATCGGCACCGTGATGGCGCCCAGATAACTGACCAGCATGTGCTGGAAGCCCAGCGTGAGCATGGCGCGCGGCGGCAGCACCGCGTCGACCGGGTGTTGGGGCGAAGCCATCGTCGTCTCCTTGGTGGTGGCTGAAGGGCGCTCGAGGCGGCGCCTGCAGCCACAGTAGCGGCCGCGCCGGCGCCGTCATAGCGCAATTGCGAAGGCGATAGGCGCAAAGCGCAGCGATGTGAGCCGCGCGGTGCGATAGTCGTGCGGTGGTCGTGCGAACGTTCGCGATGCCGATGGCGATCGCAGCGGTGCTGCGGGTTTGTCCCGGCTTTGCCGTCGGCAATGGCGGCCCTTACGATAGCGCGCGCACCGCCGTTCCGGGTGCCTGCCATCGCATTCTCAGCTCCGCGCTTCCATGCAGCCGCTTTCCGACGTTCCCGCGGACGTTTCAACGCCGGCCCTCGGCGCCGTCCATCGATTCCATGCCAGCGAATTGCCGCATGTGCAGACGCTGTGCACGCGGCTGTTCGGGCCCACGCGCGTGCGGCCGCTCGACGCCGCGGCGCCGCTGCATGTCGAGGTGGAGCAATGCCATATCGGCCAGCTGTCGCTGGTCGATATCCGCTACAGCACCGCGATGGAGATCGAGCCGCGGCCCGGCAAGGACGAGTACGTGATTCAAACCACGGTGGCTGGCCATTGCGAGGCGTTCACCGATGGCCAGTTGCAGCAGTTCCCGCACGGCAGCACGCTGATTGCCTCGCCGACACTGCGCACGCGGCTGCTGCTGGATGCGGCTTGCCAACGCTTCTGCGTGGTGCTGCGCCGGCGCGCGATCGAACACGCGTTCCGCGAGCACTTCGGCTTCGAGCCGCCGGCGCCGATCGCGTTTGCGCCACGGCTAGCCAGCGGCAATGCGTTGAATGGGTCCAATGCGTTGAATGGTGTGGCCGAGCGCTGGCAGGCGCTGGTCGGCTATCTGCGCGCGGAAATGCGCACGCGCCGGGCCGGCACCGCCAATCCGACCATCGACGCCAGCATCGAGCATATGGTGGTGTCGACGCTGCTGTTCGACCAGTTCTCCGGCGACGGCGCCACGCTGCCGCGGCGCTTCCAGCCGACGCTGCCGGCCTATGTGCGCCGGGCCATCCAGTATCTGCGGCGCAATCTCGATCGTCCGATCACGATGCGCGAACTCGCCGACCATTGCGGCGTGTCGGAGCGCTCGCTGCAGGTCGGTTTCCGGCGCAGCAAGAACGCGACACCGATGGAATATCTGCGGCTGCTGCGGCTGCAGGGCGCGCGCGACAGCCTGCTGCGCGCGCCGCAGCAGCCCGGCGCGGTCACCGCGATCGCGCTGCGGCACGGATTCGCGCATCTGAGTATGTTCTCGCGCGAATACCGGCGCGAATTCGGAGAACTGCCGTCGGACACGTTGCGCCGCGCGCAGCGGCGCGAAGGATAGCGGCAGTTTTATCCAGCGATCCCAGCCGTGGCGGCGCGGGTTTTCCGCCCCGCCGCCCCCGCCGCCACGGCGCCGATGCGACGCTGCGCCCTCGCCTCAACGTGCCAGGCAGATCCCCAGCATTGTCTGCAATCGGCCGCGGTCCAGATTGCGGCCGATAAAGACGAGCTTGCTGTCGCGCGGCGCGTCCAGCCATGGATCGCCCGCATGCAGGTCGAGCTGCCGGTGCACGGCCTGCAGCACATGGCGCCGCTCGCTGCCGGCGACGGCGACGATGCCCTTGATGCGGAACAGGTCGTCGCCCTGCGCCGCCAGCAAGGCCCGGATCGCGCTGGCGAGGCGGTCTCCGTCAAACGGCCGGTCGAATACCAGCGAGACCGACGAGACCGACGGATCGTGGCGGTGGGCATGCTCCCGATCATGATCATGGTCATGGTCGTGTCCGCAGTGCTCGTCGCAGACGTGCCCTTCGCCATGATCATCACCGTGGCCGTGATCGTGCTCGTCCCCGCTGTCGTCCAGCACCGCCAGCCCCGGCGTAAACCCGCCGATTCCCAGAATGTTCCGCAGATCGATGCGTGCATAGTTCGAACGCAGGATCTGCGCGCCCTCGTTGAGCCGGCGCAGCCGCGCCTCCAGCGCGTCCACCGCCGCCGGGTCGGCCAGGTCGGTCTTGTTGATGACGATGCGGTCGGCTGCGACGATCTGGTCGACCGCCTGATTGTCAAAGCCGCGCAGCCGCGGATCGTCCAGATGGCTTTCGATATGCAGCGCGTCGACCAGCGTGACCACGCCGTCGAGCGCGACCTCCCGCGCCACCTCGTGGTCCATGAAGAAGGTCGCCGCGACCGGGGTCGGGTCGGCGAGGCCGCTGGTCTCGACGATGATATGGTCGAAGCGTTCGGGCTGCGCCAGCAGCTTCTGTAGGATGCGGACCAGATCGGTACGCACGTCGACCACGCAGCAGATGCAGCCGTTGGTCATCTGGTAGATCTCTTCGTCCGAGCTCAGCACCAGGTCCGAATCGACATCGACCTCGCCGAACTCGTTCTCGATCACCGCGATGCGATGGCCGTGCCGCTCGGTCAGGATGTAGTTCAGCAGGGTGGTCTTTCCGGCGCCGAGAAAGCCGGTGAGGATCGTCACGGGGACCGGCACCGCGGCGCGCTCGGCATGATCTCCGGCGGCCTGCTGGACCGTAGTCGAACGTATCGCTTCATGGGTAAGGGACGTTAGGGCATTCATCGTGTCTCCTCCTCCGCCATGGCAGTCGGCATCGCGTCGCCCGGCACGGGACGCATCCCCTGCCAACGCGCGACCAGACCGGCATGGTCGATATCGAACAGGTCGAGCGTACGCCCGACGGTATGGTTGACCAGATCGTCGATGGAGCCTGGCCGGTGGTAGAACGCGGGCACCGGCGGCAGCACGATCGCGCCCATCTCGGTGACCGCGGTCAGGTTGCGCAGATGGCCCAGATGCAGCGGCGTCTCGCGCGGCAGCAGCACCAGCCGGCGCCTTTCCTTCAGCATCACGTCGGCGGCGCGCGTGACCAGGTTGTCGGCGAGGCCATGCGCGATCGCCGCCAGCGTCCGCATCGAACACGGCGCCACCACCATCCCGGCGCAGCGATAGGAGCCGCTGGCGATGGTGGCGCCGATATCGCGGACGTTGTGGGCGACGTCGGCCAGCGCCTCGACCTCGGCGCGGCACAGGCCGAGCTCGTGCCGGATAGTCAGCCAGCCGGACGGCGTCACCACCAGGTCGGTGCGCCAGTCCGGCTGCTGCGCCAGCCACTGCAGCAGGCGCACGCCGTAGATCGCGCCGCTGGCGCCGGTGATGGCGACCACGAGGCGGCGGCTCATGGGCGCCCCAGCACATCGCCGAGCAGCCGCGCGGCCCGCGCCATCGCGTCGTCGCCGATGCGCGCGCGGATGCCATCGAACTGCGGGCCGCGTGTCGCATCGAGCCCCATGCGCGACGTCGTACCGACGCCGGATGCCGACGGATCGAGCGCGCTGCCGGGCAGGCCGTCGACGACCACCACGTCCAGATGCGGCTGCAGATGCGTGGCGACGGCCCACAGCACCTCTTCATCGCGCGTGACGTCGACATCCTCGTCGACCGCGATCACCGTCTTCAGGTACGGATCCCAGCCGAGCAGTCCCAGCATGACCTGGCGCGCCTCGCCGGCACGCATTGGCTTGAGCGCGACATAGGCATGGAAGTGCGTGCCCGAACTCGGGTAGTGCACGGCGGTGACGCTGGGAAAACGCTCCTTCAGCTTCTCGACCATCTCCGACTCGCGCGGAATCCGTCCGAGATTGAGGTGCTCGGCCGAATTGCCGCCGACCACGTCGATCAGCATCGCGTCGCGCCGGCGCAGGATCGTCTCGACGCGCAGCAGATTGTTGGTCGAGCGGTCCGACGAATAGCCGGTGAACTCGCCGAACGGCCCCTCGTCGACACGCGCCTCCGGATCGATGACCCCTTCCAGCACGATCTCCGCGCTGGCCGGCACCGCGATGCCATGGCGCGGCGTGCGCACGACCTCCAGCGGCGCGCCGAACAGCCCGCCCGCAACGTGGCGCTCGTCGACGCCGTACGGCAGCCGTGCCGCGCCCGCCAGCATGAACAGCGGATGCGCGCCGATCACCATCGCCACCGGCAACGGCTGCCCGCGCACGGCGGCCTGCTGCTGCATGCGCCACAGGTGGCCGCGCGAATGCAGGCTGGTGGCGATGCCGGTCGGCGAGTGCACCATCGAGCGGTGGTAGCTGGCATTGCCGATGCCGGTCTCGGGGTCCTGCGCGATCAGGATCGCGTTGGTGATATAGGGCCCGCGATCGGTGGCGAAATGCCGGATCGCCGGGATCGTCCGCAGGTCGATGCCCTCGCTCTGCACGACCTCGAGCACCGGCCCGTTGTCGACCTCGCGCGGCGGCACCAGGCGGCGGCTGCGCGCCTGATATTCGGCGTGGATGCCGTCGGCGCCGACGCCAAGCAGCCGGCCGACGCGCTCGCGCGAGGCGAACACATTGGTCACCAGCGGCGTCCCCAAACCCCGCACGCGCTCGAACACCAGCATCGGATGGCGCCCCTGCGCGGCCAGTTGCCAGACCACGGCGGTCGCATCCTGATCGGCACCGACCTCGTCGCCGATCACCAGCACATCATCGGGATGCGCGGCCCGATAGGCCGACAGAAAGTCGCGGAAATCCTGCGACGACGAGTAGCGCCCAGAATCGCGCCCCGAATCCCGCCCCGAATTGAGCGACGATGTCATCGTTCTCTCCTTGTCACGCCGGCCGGGCCGCGGCACGCGAAGGTGCCGGGCCCGGCCGGCCGCCGTGTGGGACGGTTCAGCGAAGACCGGCGTAGGTATCGGTCAGCCGGGCCTGCGCCTCTTCCATCGTGCGCGGCGGCGGCGTGGTCTCCAGGCCGATCAGGCGGGCAATGTTGTTGCCCATGTAGTCCTCCAGCCCGTCCTCGTCCAGATCCATCCCCTGCGGCGCGGGGCCGCACAGCATCTCCAGCTCGCGCAGCCACATGCCGGGCTCGTTCGGCGGCGTGTCGGTGCCGAACACGATCTTGTTGCGCGGCAACTGGCGGGCGAATTCGACGATGCGCGACTGGAAGCACCAGCCCGATTCGCAATAGACGTTCGGTGTGTCCATCGCCATCCAGAACGCCTCGAACGAATAATTGCCGCCGGTCTGGATGCCGAAATGGCCGATGATGAAATTGACCATCGGGAATTCGCGGATGATCGGATAGAACATCGTCGGAATCGTGTACGGCCCGTCGCCGGTGTGGATCAGCACCACGACGTTGTACTTGGCACACATCTTCAATGCGGGCCGCAGCCAGTCGAGCGCGCGGTCGGGGCGATAGCCGTGCATGTTGGCATGCAGCTTCATCATCTTGAAGCCGTATTCCTTGACGTGGTATTCGAGCTCGAGCGCGCCCTCTTCCGGACCCCAGCGCGGATTGAAGGTGAAATTGCCGATGAAGCGGTCCGGATATTTCTGGCACAGCTCGGCCACATAGGCCATGTAGTCGCGCACGCCTTCGCGGCCGCGGCGATTGCCGTCGCGATAGCCGGTATTGCCGGGCGGCGGCTGGATGAAGCCCATGTCGATGCGGCGCGGCTTGCCGTTGATGATGTAGGGGCCGTCCATCATCTTGAGCAGGCGCTCGCCGGTGAACGGTTCGCCGGTATGGCGCCAGGCCTCGTCGACGAGGTTGGTGGGATGCAGATGGGTGTCGATGATCATTGCAGTGGCTCCGTGCGGGGCTGCGTTGTCTGGAAGCGGTCGTGGGCGGCGCGGCTCAGGCGGCGAGCCTGGCGCGGGCCTCTTCGACCGTGCGCGGCACCGGCGTCGGTTCGAGCCCGATCATCCGCGCGACGTTGTTGCCGAGGTAGTCCTCCAGCGTGTCCTCGTCCAGATTGAGCCCCTGCGGCGGCTCGAAACACAGCACCTCCAGCAGGCGCAGCCACATGCCCGGCTCGTTCGGCGGCGTATCGGACCCGAACAGGATCTTGTGCCTGGGCAAGACCTTGGCAAATTCGACGATGCGCGATTGCAGGCACCAGCCCGATTCGCAATAGACGTTCGGCATGTCCATCGCCATCTGGAACGGCTCGAAGCAATAGACGCCGCCGGTCTGCACGCCGAAGTGGGCCATGATGAAATTGACCGTCGGGAATTCCTTGATCATCGGCACCCATTCGGTCGGGATGCTGTAGGGGCCGTCGCCGGTATGCAGCTTGACCAGCACGCCCAGTTCCGCGCATTTCTGCAGCGCCGGACGCAGCCAGTCGAGCGCGCGGTCGGGCCGATAGGCGTGCATGTTGGCCTGGAACTGGACCATCTTGAAGCCGAGCTTGCGCACGTAATGGTCGATCGCATTGACGCCGTTTTCGACGCCGCAACGCGGGTTGTAGACGAAACAGCCGATGAAGCGGTCGGGATATTTGCGCACCATCTCGACCGTGTAGGCCATATAGGCGTCGATCGATTCGCTGCCCGACCTGGTGCCGTCGGTCCACGTGTAGATGGTGTTGCCTTGCGGCGGCTGGATGAAGGCGCGATCGATGCGGCGCGGCTTGCCGTTGATCAGGAATGGGCCATCCATCATCTGGATCAGGCGCTCGCCGGTAAAGGGCTCGCCATCGTGCCGCCATGCCAGATCGACCAGATTGGTCGGATAGCAACTGGTGTCGATGATCATGCGGGTGTCTCCTCGCAATGCTGCAGGTTGAAGGCATGCGGGACCGGGCCGGTCATTGCGGGACGGGCCAGGCGCGCGTTGCGTTCGGGAGCACTGTCGAGGGGGAGCGTTGGAAGAATGCGCCACCGACGGTACTCCGTCAGTGAGCAATCTCCAGTTGAACGATCGCGGCATTGCGCCGCTGCTTGTTCAATCGACCGCTTCTACCCACGGCGCCTTTATACCGCCGTGGAAATTCGGATGTCAAGCGGGAAGCGTGGACGCCGATGTTGCGGTGCCCACGCTCCCGCGCTCGGATCGATCGATGCGGCGTGCGATCAGGCGTTGGTGCCGTTATCGATGGTCCATGCTGCGCCGGTCACCGCTTGCGCCTCCGGCGAGGCCAGCAGCGCCACCACGGCGGCCACCTCGTCCGGCGAGGCGTAACGCTGCTGCCCTGCCATCAGCGAGCGCTGCCAGTCGGAATGCGGCCCATCGGGCGGGTTCATGTCGGTGGCGGTCGAGCCGGGATGCACCACATTGACGGTAATGCCGCGCGGACCGAAATCGCGCGCCAGGCCCTGCGTCATGCCGACCAGCGCCGCCTTGCTCGCGCTATAGATCGCCATTCCCTGCCCCGGCACGCGCACCGCGAGGTTGCTGCCGATCGAGATAATGCGGCCGCCATCGGGCATGACCGCTGCCACCGCCTTGATCGCAACGAAGGCGGCACGGACGTTGACGGCCATCGTCACGTCGAAGTCCTCGACGGTCGCTTCCGTCGGCGAACCCGCGCGGAAAATGCCGGCGTTGTTCACCAGGATGTCGATCTTGCCGAACGCCGCCGCGGCCCGCGCGACCGCATCGGCCACCGCCCCCGGATCGCTGTTGTCGGCCCGGATTGCCAGTGCCTGCCGGCCATGCGCCCGCACCTGGGCGGCAACCTCTTCGGCCTGCTGCTCCGAACTGGCGTAGGTCAGTGCAACGTCCGCGCCATCGGCGGCCAGCCGGCGCGCGATCGCGGCGCCGATGCCGCGGCTGCCGCCCGTGACCAGGGCCGTTTTTCCTTGCAGGGATGCCATGTCTTGCTCCTTGAAGTTGGTATTCAACGTGGTTTCAACGCGTCGTTCGGCGTGGTTTGAACCGGGTTGCCACACAGGTGTCGCCGGTATCGATCGCCGCGCCCGCAATTCATACCGGTCGGTACAAATTTGAATGGCATTATTGGCACGTTGTCGCCGACGGTCAAGGGATTTACTATCCGGTCAGTACAGAATTCACCGTTCCATCCATGAGCCAACGAGGAAGACCCCGCGCCTTCGACCGCGACACCGCCCTGCAGGCGGCCATGCGCGTGTTCTGGGAGCGCGGCTACGAACAGGCGTCGCTGAGCGAGCTGACCGCCGCGATGGGGATCAACCGCCCCAGCCTCTATGCCGCCTTCGGCGACAAGGCGCAGCTGTTTCAGGAAGCGATGGCGCTGTATCAGCGCACGATGAACTTCACCACGCCGGCGCTGGCCCGCCCGGCCGCGCGCGCGGCGATCGAGGCGATGCTGCGTGACAACGTCGACGCCTATTGCGACCCGACGACGCCGCGCGGCTGCCTGGTGGTGTCGATCGCCGCCGCCTGTCCCGACGACGACAGCGAGATGAAGACGATGCTGTCGAGCAAGCTGCGCACGGTCGGCGAATCGGTGCGCCAGCGCCTGAAGCAAGGCGTCGAGGCCGGCGAACTGCCGGCCGACACGGACATCGGCGCCCTCGCGGCTTACTTCGAGACGGTGCTGCAGGGCTTGTCGATCCAGGCCCGCACCGGGGCTTCGCGCCAGCGGCTGCACCGGGTGGTGGACTGCGCGATGCGGGTGTGGGATAGCTTATCCGGCGAGCCGCAGAAACGCCCCGCGCGGCAGCGTAGTGCCTGATACGCCTCTTCAAGACCTTCTTCCCTGACGACCAAACGAGCGCGATGCAGGTCGCCGGATGCCACCGTCGTTGCCTTGTGTCAGAAATCGATATAAACTTCCGACAGTTCAAGGAGGAACGATGCGAACCCTTGCCCAACAGATCACCGAATACGCAGCCGGACTACCGGAAGGCACGCCCTTGGTCGCCAAGGGCTTGCTGCATCTGGGAAATCGCGCCGCCGTCGACCAGGCGCTCAGCCGTATGGCGCGCCGTGGCGCATTGCTTCGCATCGAACGCGGTATTTATGCCGTTCCCGTGCCTACCCGCTTCGGCAACCGGGCGCCGGCCGCCTCGGCATTGATCGAGGGTCTTGCCCGGCAGCGTGGGGAAACGGTCGTGCCTCATGGTGCCGCGGCGGCCAACGAACTGGGGCTGACGACGCAAGTTCCCGTGCGCGCCGTGTATTTGACCTCCGGCCGCAGCCGCCTGCTTACGCTGGGCGCTCAAGTGATTGAGTTCCGGCACGCACCGCGATGGCAGTTGGCATTGGCCGGCCGCCACGCCGGAAAGGTCCTGCGCGCGCTGACATGGCTTGGCCCCCAACATGCCAACGAAGCGATCGCAAAACTGCGCGCCCGGCTCTCGGCATCCGACCTTGCCGAAGTCGCGTCTTCACGCGGTCAGCTGCCCACGTGGATGGCCAAGGAAGTGAGTACCTTGCTGCAGCATTGACGCAACGTGACCGAGTTCTTCAGCCTGTCCCGGGCGGAACAACGGGATGCTCTCGAAGTGGTCGCGACGCGATCCGGCCGGCCGCCGCATCTGCTCGAAAAGGATCTATGGGTGGTATGGTCGCTGCGCCATCTCTTTGCCGGCCCTCATGCCGATCATCTGGTCTTCAAGGGCGGTACTTCTCTGTCCAAGGCGTATGGCGCGATCCGCCGCTTCTCAGAAGACATCGACCTGACCTATGACATCAGGGCGATCGCCGGCGACCTGATCGGGGACACCGGCGAACCGCTGCCGCCTAACCGTAGTCAGGAGAAGCGATGGACCAAGGCCATCCGCACGCGCCTGTCGGCTTGGGTCATGACCGAGATGCTTCCGTCGATTCAAGACGAATTGGGGAGGCAACGGCTGCCGGCGGCCGCCAGCGTGGACGGTGACAAGGTCTTAATTGCGTACGAGCCGCTGTCCTGTGGAACCGGCTACGTTTCCCCGGTCGTCATGCTCGAGTTCGGTGCCCGATGTACGGGCGAGCCAAGTCATCTGCGCCGGATCCACTGCGATGCGGCCGCGCATCTTCGCGAGATCGCGTTTCCAGACACTACCGCGCGCGTCATGCGCGCCGAACGCACGTTCTGGGAAAAGGCCACGGCGATTCATGTCTACTGCGCACAGGGTGAGTTCCGTGGCAGCGCGCGTTTCGCCCGGCATTGGCACGATCTGGTGCGCCTCGACGACGTCGGACTCGCCGATGCCGCCCTTGCCGATCGCGGTCTTGCCCACGCCGTCGCGAAGCACAAGGGGATTTTCTTCGCCGAGAAATTTCCTGGCGGCGAACCGATCGACTATGGCGTGGCGGTGTCCGGAGGGTTGCGATTGGTCCCTGACGACAAGGCGCTTAGCGCATTGGCCTCCGACTATCAGCACATGATCGACGACGGCCTGCTGCTTGACGATGGCGAGCCCTTTGAAATACTGCTGGAGCGCTGCGCCACCATCGAACGCAGAGCGAACGACCTGGCCCGAGGTACAGAACCACTGCCCGAAAAGACGTTCTGATCCGCGGCTCGCGCTATGGCGAAGGGCGGTTCAAAGCTCCGGTTCACGCCGATTCACACTGCTCGGCCCCAAACCGCATGCCGCGCGCCAGCAGCATGGCAGCCAACGCCGATAGCGCCACGACGGCCGCGGCGGCGTGCCAGCCCCAGGCCTCGATGGCCGCGCCGACGGTAACGGGTCCGACCACTTGCCCAACATTGCTGCCCTGCATCAGCAGGCCGATCACGACCGGCAACAGCCCCGCCGTGGGGGCGACGATGGACGCGCTCGACAGCAAGGTCGCGGGAATCAGCCCGCCCACCGCCGAGAACAGCAGGCACAGCAGGAAGATCGGCACATCGCCGAAGAGCGGCAGGAAGATGCCGAGCGCGGCCAGTCCCATGGTCAGGCAGGTAGCGCCCATCACCAGGGACCGCGATACGCCGCGCGCCAGCAGATAGCCGGCGGCCAGATTGCCGATCATGTTGGCGGCGATCGCGAGCGCCGTCAGCAGCCCGACCATGCGGTGGGAGACGCCGATCCGTTCGATCAGCAGCACCGGCAGGAAGCTGAACAACGCAAAGAACATCAGGCTGTACAGCGCGAAGCAGGCGGCGAGCCGCAGCGGCTGCGAGGCGCGCAGCACGGACACGATATCGGCGCGCATGGTTGCGGCAGCGCCCGCGACGCCTTGCGCTCGCGAGGACGGCTGCGGCGATGCCGGCCGCTGCGCCGCAGCCGGTATCGCCAGCCGCGTCGCCACTGTCGCGACCACGGCCAGCGCCGCGCTGCCCCACCATAGTCCGCGCCAGGTGCCGAACAGCGGACCGGCGACCATCGCCAGCGCCATGCCGGCCGGCATGAAGCAACTCCACAGCGCAAAGGCGATATCGCGCCGCTGCGGCGGCACGACGCGCTGCAGCACCGCTGGCCCCGCCACCGCGATCAGCAGGAAGCCCAGTCCTTCGACAAAACGCGACGCCATCAGCGCAGGCAGCGTCGGCGCCAGCGCGCCGGCGCCAGCGCCGGCCACCACCGCGAGCAGACCGCCAAGCAGCACACGCCGGTCGCCGAAGGCGGTAACCAGGGCACCGGCCGGAATCCCGCCGAGCGAGCCGAGCACCGCGACGATCGCCATCAGCCAGCCCGCCTGCGCCAGGCTCGCGCCAAGGTCTGCCCGCAGCATCGGCGTCGCGATCGCGGCCTTGCCGACCTGCAGCGCCGCGACGACGCCGGCGCCGACCACGACCGCCACCGTCAGCCACATCGCAGCATTACCGGAAGGCGCGGACGTCGTCAGTGTCGTGGGCGTCCGCGGTACCACTGCCTGTCCTCTGCGGGCGGACCACCCCCGCCGCCCGTTCGCACAATCGGTCATCTCGTTCTCCTGCCCTGGAACCCTCGAAATGGGGCACAGCATCGCATCGGCGGGGCATCGACGGAAGTGATATAAGTTCGATCCAAACGATCGATCCAATAGATCATTGGAGCGACGGCTTCCGGCTACCCAACTCATGCTCGACGCCCTGACACTCGACCAGTTGCGCACCTTCGCCACCGTCGCGGACGCCGGCAGTTTCCGCGCGGCGGCGGCCAAGCTCGGCCGCGTGCAATCGGCGGTCAGCCACGCGATCGCCAATCTGGAGGCGCAGCTCGGCGTCGCGCTGTTCGACCGCACCCGGCGGCGTCCGGTATTGACGGCCGAGGGCCAGGCCCTGCTGGTCAACGCGCGCGACATCCTGCTGCGCGTCGATGCGATGCGGGCGCGCGCCCGCGGCCTTGGCCAGCAACTGGAGCTCGAACTGTCGGTGGTCGTCGATACGCTGTTTCCGCTGGCGCAGATCAGCGCCGCGCTGGAAGCGATGCGGGGCCGCTATCCGTCGGTGGCGATCCGCGTCGCGGTCGAACCGCTGGGCGGGCCGCTGGCAGCCCTGCTGGAGCAACGCGCCACGCTGGCGGTGATGGTCGGCGAGGGTTTTCGCGATCCGCGCGTCGCGCTGCAGGCGCTGTCGTCGACCGAGGTGGTGGCGGTCGTGTCCGCGCGCCATCCGCTGGCATCGCGGCGGCGCGGCCCGCCGCTGGGCGTGGCCGACCTCGCCGATCACCTGCAGATCGTGCAGTCCGATCCCACGCCGCTGTCCGCCGGCCGCGACTTCGGCGTGCTGTCGCCGCAGACGTGCCGCGTCAACACCCAGGACACCAAGTACGCACTGATCCTGTCCGGCCTCGGCTGGGGCCGACTGCCGCGCTGGCTGGTCGAACGCGATCTGCGCGAAGGCCGGCTGGTGCGCGTCGCCACACCCTCACTGGGCCGCGATGCGCGCGTTCTGTACGAGGCCTACCTGGCCTATCGCGTCGACCAGCCGTTCGGTCCGGCCGCGCAGGCGTTCCGGGAAGCGCTGACACGCATCGCCGCGCAAGGCTGACCCCGCTCGTTATGTTGCGAAGCGCCAATGAAGCGCGCGTTATGTTGCAAACAGGAATGGTTATCAATAAGATTGACGGTTTTTTGTAACCGCAGATTACGAGAGAGCCCGAGCCACGCGCCATGAGACAAAAACCAGCCTGTTCGCAACCGTCGCGGCCGACGCCACCGGCCCTGACGCCGTCGGCATTGATCCTCGCCGCCATCGCTGGCGGCGCCCCGCTTTCCACGCTGGCGCAGCAGGCATCATCCGCCACCCAGGGCACGGCGCCCGCGCATGAGCTCAGTACCGTCGAGGTGCGGGTCGACCGGATCAAGAGCGATCTGGTCAATCCGACGCGGCAGGTCACCGTGATCGAGCGCGAGCAGATCGAGGAGCTGAAGACCGGCTCGACCAATCTGGCGACGATGCTGAGCAAGCTGATTCCGGGCATGGCCGATTCGAGCCGCACCGTGACGGACTTCGGCCAGACGCTGCGCGGACGCAGCGCGCTGGTGCTGGTCGACGGCATTCCGCTCAATACCAATCGCGATTCCGCCCGCAACCTGGCAACCATCGATCCGAGCAACATCGAGCGGATCGAAGTGCTGCGCGGCAGCAGCGCGCTCTACGGCGCCGGCGCGAGCGGCGGCATCATCTCGATCACGACCCGCACCGCGGGCGGTCCGCCGAGCGCCGACACCACCGTGACGCTGGGCACGCCGCTGACGCGGCTCAGCAAGGAAGGCCTCAGCGCCAACGTGCAGCAGCATTTCTCGGGCAGCCAGGGGCCGATCGACTACGCCTTCCATGTCGGCGCGCAGCGCATCGGCAGCCCCTACGACGCGCACGGTCATCGGATCGCGCCCGAGCCGAGCCAGGGCGATCTGTTCGATTCCAACGTCTACAACGTCAGCGGCAAGCTCGGCTGGCGCATCGACGGCCAGCAGCGCGTGCAGCTGAGCCTGAGCCGCTACCACGCCAGGCAGAACACCGACTACGCCTCCGACCCGTCGGTCGGACGGCTGCCTCCGGGTTCGGCCACGGCGCGCGCGATTCGCGGCCTGCAGCTGGAAAACCAGAACGCGCTGCGCAACACGGTGCTGAACCTGGACTACCAGCACCAGGACTTCTACGGCAGCACCGTATCGACGCAGTTCTACTATCGCGACTACTTCACGCGCTTTCCCCCGTTCGACGCGCGCGCGGTGGCCACGCGCGGCGGCAACGTCGACCAGATCACCCAGAACAGCAGCGTCTTCGGCGGCCGGCTGACCGTCGGCACGCCGCTGGGCACCAGCAAGCAGACCAAGCTGCTGTGGGGCGCGGACTACAACCAGGAACGCAGCGACATGCCGCTCGACGTGTTCGACGCCGCGCGCTACGACGCCAGCGGCGGCCTGGTGTTCCAGCGCACCGGCGAGCTGACCTATATGCCGCCGCTGACCACGCGCAGCGGCGGCGTGTTCGGCCAGCTGCAGCACAAGTTCGACGAGCGCTGGTCGATGGAAGGCGGCGCGCGCTACGAGCGCGCCAGCGCCAGCTTCGACGACTTCGTGCCGCTGTCGCAGTCGAAGGTCGCCAACCCGGTCGGCGTCAAGGGAGGCACCGTCGACTACGGCGCCTGGCTGTTCAACATCGGCGCCGCGTTTGCGCCGGTCAAGGGCCAGGAGTTCTATGGCGCCTTCAGCCAGGGCTTCCAGCTGCCCGACATCGGCCTGCAGATCCGCAATGCGCGGCCGGGGTTCGACATCAACTCGTCGAGCCTGGAGCCGGTCAAGACCAACAACTACGAGCTCGGCTGGCGCGGTGCGCTGGGCAGCAACACGCTGGCCAACGTGGCGGTGTTCTACACCACCTCGAAGCTCGGCGACGTGCAGAGCTTCAACAACGGGCTGATCCTGACCCGCACCAAGGAGCGTATCTTCGGCGTCGAGGCGGCGGCCGACTATCTGACCGACGACGAGAAATGGGGCGTCGGCGGGACCTTCACCTGGATGCGCGGCCGCGAGCAGCCGCAAGGCAGCAGCAGCTTCCAGAACATGACGGGCTACCGCATTCCGCCGCTGAAGCTGACCGGCTACCTGCAATACCGGCCGATCAGCCAATGGACCAACCGCCTGCAGGTCAGCTATTACGCCGGGCGCGACTACCGCCTGAACGGCCAGAACAGCTTCGGCCGGCGCGATACCGGCAGCTATACGACGCTCGATCTGATCAGCCGCTACCAGCTGACGCGCAAGGACACGATCACGATCGGCATCGAGAACCTGCTCAATCGCGACTACTACCCCTTGTACAGCCAGCTGCTGCGCAACAGCAGCAATACCAGCCGGCTGCCGGCGGCGGGCATCACGCTGACGGCGATGTACCAGCACCGCTGGTAAGCCGCGCGGCCCGCGGGAGCGTGCGTTCCCGCGGCGCCTGCCACTCGATCAAGCCGCGGCCGGGTCCGCGCCGTCCGCGTCGATGCCGTAGCGCGCGATGGCCTCGGCGACCCTGGCGACCGGCAACGCACCATCGTCGGCCAGCGCCTTCAGCGCGGCGACCGCGATGAAGTGCCGATCGACCTCGAAGAAGCGCCGCAACGATTCACGCGTGTCCGAACGGCCGAAACCGTCGGTGCCCAGCGCAACCAGCCGGCGGTCCGTCACGAAGGGCCGGATCTGGTCGGCGACGATCTTCATGTAATCGGTCGCCACGACGAGCGGGCCCTGGTGTCCGGCCAGGCATTGCTGGACGTAGGGCACGCGCGGCTCGCTCCCCGGATGCAGCGTGTTCCAGCGTTCGGCAGCCAACCCGTCGCGGCGCAGCTCCGTCAGGCTCGTCGCGCTCCAGATCTCGCTGGCGATGCCGAAATCGTCCGCCAGCAGCTCGGCGGCGGCAATCACCTCGTTCAGGATCGCGCCGCTGCCGGCCAGCTGCACGCTCGGCATGCGCTGGCTGGCCTCGCCGACCGCCTTCAGCCGATAGAAGCCCTTCAGGATGCCCTGTTCCGCCCCGGCCGGCAGCGCCGGATGGGGATAGTTCTCGTTGAGCAGCGTGATGTAGTAGAAGATGTCCTGCTGCTCGGTGAACATCCGGCGCATGCCGTCCTGCACGATCACCGCCAGCTCGTAGGCAAAGGTGGGGTCGTACGACACGCAGCACGGGATCACCGACGACAGCACATGGCTGTGCCCATCATCGTGCTGTAATCCCTCGCCCATCAGCGTCGTGCGCCCGGAGGTCGCGCCCAGCAGGAAGCCCCGCGTGCGGGCATCGCCAGCGGCCCACGCCAGATCGCCAATCCGCTGGAAGCCGAACATCGAATAGAAGATGTAGAACGGCACCGTCATCACGCCGTGATTGCTGTACGAGGTGCCGGCCGCGATCCACGATGAGGTCGCGCCGGCTTCGTTCAGCCCTTCCTGCAGGATCTGGCCGTCCCGGCTCTCCTTGTAGTAGCTCAACTGGCCCGCGTCCTGCGGCGTGTACAGCTGCCCCACATGCGAATAGATGCCGATCTGGCGGAACAGCCCTTCCATGCCGAACGTGCGGGACTCGTCCGGCACGATCGGCACGATACGCTTGCCGATCTCCGGCACCTTCAGCAGCGCGCCAAGCATGCGCACAAAGGCCATCGTGGTGGAATACTCCCGCTCGCCGGAGTCCTGCAGCTGCGTCGCGAAGGTCGACAGCGGCGGCGCCGGCAACGGCGCGCAATCGCCGAAGCGCGCCGGCACATGGCCGCCCAGCGCCCGGCGCCTCGACGCGAAATAGCGCGCCGCCTCGCTGTCCGGCGCCGGCTTCAGGTACGGCATCTCGTCGAGGCGCGCGTCGGGCAGATCCAGCGCAAAGCGGTCGCGGAAAGCCCGTACCGCGTCCGCGTTCAGCTTCTTGAGCTGGTGATTGATGTTCTGGCCCTCGCCGGCCTCGCCCATGCCGAAGCCCTTGACGGTCTTGGCGAGGATCACGGTTGGCTGACCGGTGTGCCGCACTGCGGCGGCATAGGCGTTGTAGACCTTGACCGGATCATGGCCCCCGCGCGACAGCGCCCAGATCTCGTCGTCGCTCATGTCGGCCACCATCTCGAGCAGCGCCGGATATTTGCCGAAGAAATGCTGGCGCACATAGGCGCCGTTCTGCGACTTGTAGGTCTGGTATTCGCCGTCGACGCACTCCATCATCCGCTGGCGCAGCAGCCCGGTATGGTCCCTGGCCAGCAGCCGGTCCCACCCGCCGCCCCAGATCACCTTGATGACGTTCCAGCCCGCGGCGCGATAGAGCGCCTCGAATTCCTGGATCACCTTCGCGTTGCCGCGCACCGGACCATCGAGCCGTTGCAGATTGCAGTTGACGACGAAGATCAGATTGTCGAGCTTCTCGCGCCCCGCCATCGAGATCGCGGCCAGCGACTCCGGCTGGTCCATTTCCCCATCGCCGAGGAAGGCCCAGACCTTGCGGCCCTGGTGCTGCTGCAGGCCCCGATTTTCCAGATAGCGCAGGAAGCGGCCCTGATAGGCCGCCATGATGGGCCCGAGCCCCATCGACACGGTGGGGAATTGCCAGAAGTCCGGCATCAGGCGCGGATGCGGATACGACGACAGGCCGCGGCGCCCCGCTTCCCTGCGGAAATTGTCGAGCTGCGCTTCGTCGATACGGCCCTCCAGATAGGCGCGCGCATAGATGCCCGGCGCCGAATGGCCCTGGATATAGACCATGTCGCCGGCGAATGTATCGGTGCGGCCGCGGAAGAAATGATCGAAGCCGACGTCGTACAGCACCGCCGCGGAGGCATAGGTGGCGATATGCCCGCCCACGTTCGAATGCTTGCCGGCGCGCAGCACCATCGCCATCGCGTTCCAGCGGATCAGCGCATTCAATTCGCGCTCCAGTACAGCGTCGCCCGGATACGGCAACTCGCGGTCGGCGGGGATCGTGTTGACGTACGGCGTATTGACACGGCCGTGGAAGTCGCCATGCATCGAACCATCGAAGTCGAGCAGCTGGTCGATCAGATAGTGAGCGCGTGGCCGGCCCTCGACCCGCACGACGGCCTGCAACGATTCGAGCCATTCGCGCGTTTCGAGCGGATCGACGTCTTGGAGTAAGGAAGAGGTTGGCATGGCGTGGCTCCAGGTCAGATAGGTGCGAGTCAGATAGGTGGGATCGCGGGCGTGCCGCGCAGCGGATTGCATCGGCACTCGTAGTCATTCGTTGCAATTGCAATCGTATCTGGCGCATTGTAGCGATCGCCGGCATAATTGCAACTGCAACGAATTCGGAGAATGACCATGACGACGGACGCACCAGACCTTTGGTTCTCGTTCGTGCGAGCGCATCGGCTGATGATTCGCGAGGTGGAACGGCGGCTGGCCGACGCCGGGCTGCCGAGCTACGCCTGGTACGACGTGCTATGGGGCCTCGAGAGCGGCCCGGGCGGCGCTCGCCGCATGCACGAGCTGGCCGATGCGCTGGCGATCGAGCGGTACAACCTGACGCGCCTGGTCGATCGGCTCGAGAGCGAGGGCCTGGTCACGCGCACGCGATCGGCGGACGACGGCCGCGCCGCCTTCGTCACGATCACGCGCGAGGGCCGCGCGCTGCGCAAGAAGATGTGGAAGGTCTATCAGGCCACGATCGCCGACCTGTTCCTGACCCAGTTCGACCCGGCCGACGAGCAGCGCTTCGCCGACGCGCTCGATCGCGCCGCGCAGGCGGTGCGCCAGGCCGCCGTGGCGCCACGGCCGTCCTGACGCCGCGGCCCTCGCTTCAATCGCCGACCAGCCGATACCGCCGCATCGCTTCCGCCACCACGCTGGCCCGCAACACCTGTTCGTCGGCCAGCGCCTTCAATGCGATCACCGCGATCCAGCGCGGATCCTGTACGTCGACGGCGCCGGCGTGATGGCTAGTCCTGGCCCCGGTCCCCGCCTCCACGCCGAGCGCGATGAAGCGATCCGCAAGATAGGGGCCGATCTGCTGCGCAATCGGCGCGCCATAGCCGGTCAGCGCGACGATCGGACCGCCGCCCGCCGCCAGGCAACGCTGCAGATGGCTCGACCGCGGCCGCGCGAGCGGATGCAGCCGGTTCCAGCGTGCCGCCGCCTCGGCGTCGCGTGCCAGCCGGGTATAGCTCGGACAGCTCCATAGTTCGACCTCGACGTGCCAGTCTGCCCGCAAGCGCTGCGCCGCCTCCGACATCGTGCGCAACGCCTTGCCGGCGCCAAGCAGCCGAACGCACGGCCCCTGCCGCTCACGTGCCGTCTCGAGGAGATACATCCCTTTGGCCGCAGCCACCGCGCGACGGCGATCGAGTTGCGGCCATGCCGGCCACTCCTCGCCGTGCGCGCTCAGGTAGACGAAGCCGGAACGCCCCTGCAGATACAGGCTGCGCAGCGCATGCAGCACGATGGCCCTCGCCTCCTCGCCCGAAGCCGGGTCATAGGGCAGGCAGCGGCCGTGCGACGCCAGCCATAGCGGCAGCTCGGGCCGCGCGCCCTTGGGCCACGGCGACGGCAGCGTTTCGATGTCGTTGCAGAAGATGCCGCGTTCCCCTGTCTCCAGAGCCGATGCCCGTACGGCATCCGCGCGGCCGCTGCGCAGCAGGTACAACAGCGGCCATTGTGCGGCCTGGCGCCGCGCGCCGAGCCAGTAGCGCCAGGCACTGGCCTCGTAGCGGCCGCCTCCTGCCCCGTCCGCGCTGTGTTCGCCGGCATCGCCGATGTCGATAGCGTCGGGCCCGCGCACGACCCATGCGGGCGAAGCCGCGCCGGTCGTGGCCGCCGCGGCCTCGGCCAGCTGGCCAGCAATTTGAGCGACCGTCGCGGCGGGCGAAGCACCCGCCTTCGCCCCACTTTCCGCTTCGATCCGTGTGATGCAGGCCATCGCCGCCGCTCGCGTCGCGGCGATGGAACCAAAGGCGGCCGGCGTCCTTGAATGGCCCATGGATTCGCTCCAGTAATGGCGGCGCTTGCCGAATGCCGCGCCGTCGATTAGAGTTGCAACAGCAACGATTGCAATTGCAATTCATCGGCATTCTATCGGAGGGAATCCATCATGTCAGCCGAGTCAGCCAACGCGAACGACACCGCCAGCCCCGCCCTGACCTTCTATACGGCCAATACCCCCAATGGCCAGAAGGTCAGCATCTATCTGCAGGAAGCGGGACTGCCTTACCGGCAGGTCGACATCGACCTGAACAAGGGCGAGCAGAAGCGCCCCGAATATCTGGCGATCAACCCGAACGGCAAGATCCCGGCGCTGGTCGATCACGGCGAAAACATCACGGTGTTCGAATCCGGGGCCATCCTCAGCTATCTGTCCAGCCGCTACGGCGCGCTGCATCCGGCGGACCCTCGCGAGCAATGGCAGATCCAGCAATGGCTGCATTTCCAGATCGGCGGCATTGGGCCGATGCTGGGGCAGCTATGGTGGTTCCGGCATGGCTCGCGCAGCGGCAATCGCGAGGCAATCGAACGCTATGCCAAGGAGGCGCATCGGCTCTACGGCGTGGTCGAGCGCCAGCTGTCCCGATCGGCATACCTGGCGCTGGACCGCTACACCATTGCCGACATCGCCGCGTTTCCCTGGTTGCGTACCCATGACGAACTGCAGCTCGACATCGCCGAATACCGGCACGTGCTGCGCTGGCTCGATCGCATCGCGGAGCGTCCGGCGGTGCAGCGCGGTCTGGCGGCCTTGCGTCCGCCGTTGGGTACGAGCCAGGACGCCACGCAGGACGCGGCGGAGGCCTGAGCGATGGCCTGGACCTTTCTATTTATCGCCGCCGCGCTGGAGATCGTCATGGGCGTCGCGCTGAAGCTGAACCAGGGCTGGACACGGCTGCTGCCCAGCGTGGTGGCGGTGGCCGCGGGACTGGCCAGCATCTACCTGCTGGCCAAGGCGCTGCGCAACCTGCCGGTCGGCACCGCGTATGCGATCTGGACCGGCATCGGAACGCTGGGCCTCGTCGCCATCGGTATCGTCAGCTTCGGCGAAGGCGTGCAGTGGCAGCGGGTGCTGTTCCTGACGTTGACGGTGGTCGGCATCATCGGGCTGCGGTTTTCGGAGGCGGTGGGCTGACGAAGAGCTACGGTCACGCGCCTACGCCATGGCGCTATAGTAGGCACGACGCATAATGGATGCGTAGACCGCGCCACGGGCTCCCCTTACGCTGAGCGCCGGCACTGCATCAGGACACTGCATCAGGACACCGCAACAGATGGATACCGCACTGATCGAGGGCAGGCTCGACTTCCTGCGCGAGGCCGAACGGCTGAAGGACGTGCTGCGCAGCGCGCGCACGTCGTCGGGCCGCCCCGAAAGCACCGCCGAACATAGTTGGCGGCTATGCCTGATGGCCATGGTGTTCGCCGATCAGCTTCCCGAACTCGACTGGCTGAAGGTACTGAAGCTCTGCATCGTCCACGACCTTGGCGAGGCGATCCACGGGGACATTCCCGCCACCGAACAGTCGGCGAGCCCCGGCAAGAGCGAACAGGAACGGCACGATCTGCTGGCGCTGACGTGCGTGCTCGATGCCTCGATGCGGGACAGCATCCTGTCACTGTGGGACGAATACGAAGCCGCGGCATCGCCGGAAGCCAAGGCCGTCAAGGCGCTCGACAAGCTGGAAACGCTGCTCCAGCACAACCAGGGTAACAATCCGCCGGACTTCGACTATCGCTTCAACCTTGACTACGGCAAGCGGCACACCGATACGCATGCGCTGTTCCGGGCGATGCGCGATCTGATCGACGAAGACACGCGCGCTCGCATCGGCGGGCGTGAACAACGATGAAAACCGTACTCCATATCAGCGCCAGTCCCAATGGGGAGGCCTCGAACAGCCGGCGCACGGCCGCCGCGCTGATCGAACGGATGGGCCAGCGCGAAGCGCTGCGCGTGATCGACCGAGACCTGGCGCGCCGGCCGCCGCCGCTCGTCGACGAGGCGTTCGCGCACGCCAGCCTCGCGGCGGAGTCGGCCGACGCTGCCAGCGACACGGGCGTGCTCGCGTTGTCGGCCTCGCTGATCGCCGAACTGCAGGCCGCGGACCGCATCGTGATTTCGACGCCGATGCACAACTTCACGGTGCCGGCGACGCTGAAGGCGTGGATCGATCAGATTCTGCGCCCCGGCCGCACGTTCGCGCGCACGCCGGAAGGCAAGACGGGGCTGCTGGCCAGCCGCCCCGTCTATCTGATCGTCGGCAGCGGCGGACCGCTCGACGATGACGGCAAGGGCCAGCCGGACTTTCTGACGCCCTATCTGCGTCACGCGCTGACGACCGCGGGTCTTCACGACCTGTCGGTGTTGCGGCTCGACAATCTGCGGCGCGGACCGGCCTATCTCGAGCGCGCGCAGGCCCTGGCCGATGCCTGGATCGCGCAGCAGATCGCGGCGCTGTCGCTGAACCCGCCGGCGCTCACTGCACAGAAAGCTGCACCGTCTGGAATACCTTGCCCCATCGATCCACCTCTTCGACCAGGTATTGCCTGAACTGCTCGCGCGAGCCGCCGACCACAATGGCCCCCTGCGATACCAGCGTGTCGCGCACGTCGGGCGAGGCCAGCGCCTTGTTCACCTCGCTATTGAGCCGGTCGAGCACCTCCTTCGGTGTTCCGGCCGGCGCCAGCAGGCCGTTCCATGAATCGGCCTCGAAACCGGGCAGCCCGGCTTCCTCCATCGTCGGCAACTGCGGCATCTGTGGCATCCGTTTCTTCGAGGCCACCGCGATCGCGCGCGGATTGCCGGACTTCAGCGTGGGCAACGCCGACATCGACGTCATGAAGACCATGTCGACGGTGCCGGCCATCAGATCCGTCAGCGCGGCCGAGGCCCCTTTGTACGGAACATGCAGCATGTCGATGCCCGCGCGCTGCTTCAGCAGTTCGCCAGCGAGGTGCTGCGACCCTCCGGCGCCGGTCGAGCCGAACGTCAAGGTACCTGGCTTCTTCTTCGCCAGCGCGATCAGCGAGCGCAAGTCGTGCGCCGGCAGCTTGGTCGAAACCGCCAGCACTGCAGGTGCCGTCATCACATTGGCGATCGGCTCGAAACTCTTGAGCACATCGAACTTCAGACCCTTGTAGAGATACTTGGTCATCGTGATCGGCGCCGCCGCCAGCAGCAGCGTGTAGCCATCGGCAGGCGCGGACGCGACATAGTCCGAGGCGATATTGGAGCCCGCGCCGACCTTGTTCTCGACGATGACGGGCTGGCCGAGCCCCGCCTGCAGCTTGCTCGCCAACAGCCGCGCCGTCAGATCGGTAGGACCGCCGGCCTGGTAACCAACGATGATGCGGATCGGCTTGGTGGGATAGCTGGACGGCGTGGCATGGGCCGCGCTGGCAAGGGACAGGATCAGCGCACCGGCGGCGAGAGCGCCGGCGACCGGACCGAAAGTCTTCATGGATGTCTCCGTCATGGCATCTGGGGATGGCGCGTTCCGTATGGCTGCGCTCTTTGGCTGAAATGCTCTGTTGCCTTGCCATGGTCTGCGAACCGCTCGCCGATGAGAACTTCCGATTCGGGCCGCTGCCATGACAAAAACTCAACGCAGCGGCGCTGCCACCGCACTCGCCTGGCATTCCGATATCTCATACCTGCACAATGAATTGGAAGTTGCCAGCGGCACCGCCGTGGGCGAGCATCGGCGCCAGCCTGCCAACGTGAAACCGACACCATGACCATCATCGAGACGTTTTCCGCCTTCGCCCAGGAGCCCGGCCCGGGTGCACACTCCAGCGAAGTCGTCCATCATGCGAAGCGCGCGGTGATCGACTGGTATGCGGCATTGCTGCCCGGCGCGATCGTCGCGCCATGCACGCTGCTCGAGCGCGCATGCGCGGACGATCTCGATCGCGGCGATGCCCGTCTCGCGCTCGGCCGCCCGGCCACCGCACGCACCGCCGCCCTGATCAACGGCACCGCCGCGCATACGGTCGAGGTCGACGACATCTACAAGCACGCGATCTACCATCCGGGCGCACCGACGATTGCCGCCGCCCTTGCCGCCGCCCAGCAGCGCAACGCAAGCGGTGCGGCTTTCCTGCATGCGGTCGTGATCGGCTACGAGATCTCGACCCGCATCGGGGCGGCGCTCGGACGCACTCATTACCGCTACTGGCACAACACCGGCACCGTCGGTACCTTCGGCGCGGCCGCGGCCGCCGCTGCCCTCTTCAAGCTCGATGCCACGCGCTTCGCCCATGCGCTCGCCACCAGCGCCACCTTCGCCGCGGGATTGCAGCAGGCGTTCCGCATGGATTCGATGTCCAAGCCGCTGCACTCGGGCCGAGCCGCCGAGGCGGGACTGCTGGCAGCGCTGGCTGCCGAGGCCGGCGTCACCGGCTCGCTCGACGTGATTGACGGCGAGGCGGGATTGGGACGCGCGATGAGCGATGGCCCGGACTGGCAGGCCGCTGCCGCAACGCTGGGCCGGGACTTCCATATCATGCAGATCACCTTCAAGAATCACGCCTGCTGCGGGCACACCTTCGCCGCGATCGACGGCGCACAAGCCTTGCAGCGGGCGCACCGCTTTGCGGTCGACGATATCGCCGCCGTGCGAATCGGCACCTATCGTCCGGCGCTGGACGTGGCGGGCAACTCCGACCCGCGTACCGCCGCCGAGGCTCGCTTCAGCGTACCGTTCGCCGTGGCGTCCGCGCTGATCCATGGCAGCGTGCGGCTCGCCGCCTTCTCCCCGGATCGGCTGGCCGACCCCGCAATCCGCGCCCTGATGGCGCGCATCGAACTGTCGGTCGACGGCCAGCTCGATGCCGCCTTCCCCGGACAACGCGCGGCGCGCATCACCGTGCTTCTGCGCGATGGACGCGAACTGACCCATCTGCAACCGAACCGCAAGGGCGACCCGGAGGAGCCGCTGAGCGATGCGGACCTCGATGACAAGTTCGTCGAGCTGGTGGAACCGGTGCTGGGTCAAGCCCGTACGCGGGCGCTGCTGCAGCGGCTGTGGTCGCTCGACAGCGCGGCGTCATTGCCCTGAGGGGCGGTGCGTCCGAGAGCATAGATATAATGAAAAGTCATTGCTCGGACGCAACAACATGGCTCGGCGTATTCCCCCCTTGAACCCGTTGCGGGTCTTCGAAGTCGTGGCGCGCAGTCAGAACCTGACCGTCGCCGCGCAGGAACTGCATGTTTCCCAGTCGGCGGTCAGCCGGCAGATCGCGGTGCTCGAGGGCTATCTGGGCATCGAACTGTTCCGTCGCGAACGCCACGGCGTTTCGCTGACGCGCGTCGGCCAGGCCTACGCCGAGGAAGTCGTTCCGGCCTTCGATGCCATTGCCACTGCCACCGCCCGACTGCTGAAGAACACCTCGCAAGGCGCGCTGCGGGTGCGCACCTACACCACCTTCGCGGCGAAATGGCTGATCCCGCGACTGCCCGACTTTCAGGCCCAGTATCCCAGCATCGAAGTGCGCATCGACAACGCGATTCCCGATGTCGACTTCGATCGCGATCCCGCCGATCTCGCCATCCAGTTTGGCGATGGCCGCTGGCCCCGTGTCAGCGCCGACTTCCTGTTCCACGACGAGATCGAACCGGTCTGCACGCCCGAATACCTGCGCACGCATCGCGGCGGCGGCCGCGGCCGGCCCGAAGCGCTGCTGCGCCACCGACTGCTGGTGTCGCACTATCGCCGCGCCGACTGGGACGATTGGCTGGCCTTCGCCGGACTGGCCGAGATGGCCGACCGCACCGAGCGCATGAGCTTCGGCAGCTCGGTGCTGACCTGGCAGGCGGCCCTCGATGGCCTTGGTATCGCGATTGGACAGGCCGCCATGCTGCAGGCCGAGCTCGCTTCCGGCCGCCTGGTTCGGCCGTTCGCGCGACCACTGGTACGCAGCAAGTCCTACTACCTGGTCAGACCCGCCGTCCAACGCGAGTCCCGCAAGGTCACGGCATTCCGGGATTGGCTGCTCGACACCGTGGCACGCGAACAGCGCGCGGCGAAATGAGGATGCGAGATGCGGCGGGCTCAGGTATGACGATAGGTTCTACCTGCTCTCCAAACGCGAAGTTCACAACCGTCTCGGGATAGCGGAAGCTGATGCCTGACTTCTGCCCCCCAGAGATTTCGACATGAACTTTGAACTCAGCGAAGAACATCAGGCATTTGCGGAATCGGTGCGCCGGTTCGCCCAGGACAAGCTCGCGCCCGGCGCACTGCAGCGCGCGCACTCCGCGCAGTACCCATGGGATGCGGCACGCATGCTGGCCGAGCAGGGACTGCTTGGCATCGCCTTCCCGGAAGAGGATGGCGGCCAGGGCGGCACGCTGATGCACGCCGTCATCGCGATCCAGGAGATCGCGCTGGTCTGCCCCAAGAGCGCGGATATCGTGCAGGCGGGCAATTTCGGACCGATCCGGACCTTCGTCGAATACGCGACGCCCGAACAGAAGGCGCGCTTCCTGCCCGATCTGCTGGCAGGACGCAAGCTGATCGCGCTGGGCATGACGGAGCCCGAGGCCGGCTCCGCCGTCACCGAGCTGCGCACCACCGCGCGACGCGACGGCGAACACTACGTGATCGACGGCAGCAAGATCTTCTCGACGCATAGCCCCGAGGCCGAGCTGTTCCTGATCTACGTGCGCTTCGGCCCGGGCGTCAACGGCATCGGCTCGGTGCTGGTGGAGCGCGGCGCGCCGGGCTTTCAGATTGGGGAGCCCTCGAAGTTCATGAGCGGCGAGCAATGGTGCCAGCTGTATTTCGAGGACTGCCGCATTCCCGCCGACAACCTGCTGCTCGGCGAAGGCGGCTTCAAGCGCCAGATCGCCGGCTTCAATGTCGAGCGGCTGGGCAACTCGTCGCGCGCCCTCGCGCTCGGCCGTCATTGCTTCAACGTGGCCCGCGAGCACGCGATGGTCCGCAAGCAGTTCGGCCGCGAATTGTGCGAATTCCAGGGGATCCAATGGAAGTTCGCGGAGATGGCGTTGAAGCTCGAATCCGCGCAGCTGTTGCTCTATCGCGCGGCCATGGAGGGCGAGCACGGCCTGCCGTCCGCGCATAGCACGGCGATGGCCAAGCTCGCGTGCAACCAGGCGGGCTGGGACGTCGCCAACGAAGCGCTGCAGATAATGGGCGGCATGGGCTACAGCCAGGAATCGATCGTTGAATACTGCCTGCGCCGCATCCGCGGCTGGATGATCGCTGGCGGCTCGATCGAAATGCTGAAGAACCGCATTGCGGAAGGGGTGTTTGGCCGATCGTTTCCCCAGCGTCCTCCCAGGCCGGCCTCGAACTGAGCATGCAACGCCGGCCGAGCTCCCCGACTTTCCCTGTTCCCTGCTCCTTGTTCCCAGCCTCA
Organism: Cupriavidus sp. JZ107; assembly: GCF_053903255.1. Lineage (NCBI taxonomy): Bacteria > Pseudomonadati > Pseudomonadota > Betaproteobacteria > Burkholderiales > Burkholderiaceae > Cupriavidus > Cupriavidus sp. JZ107. The sequence continues at coordinate 1,887,397 of NZ_CP096481.1, forward strand.
ATGAACTCGACTTCTCCAGCATCCGGCCCCATCGACTCGGCGCTCGCGCGGGCGCTGCTGTCTCCACGCAGCGTGGCACTGTTCGGCGCGTCGGATGATCCGGCCAAGACCGCCGGACGGCCATTGAAATTCCTGCGTGCGGGCGGCTATCGCGGAACGATCTATCCGGTCAATCCGAACCGGGATACCGTGCAGGGTGAAACCGCCTACCCCAGCCTCGCATCGCTGCCGCAAGTCCCCGACCATGTCTTCGTGCTGACGCCAACCGATACCGTGCTCGATGTCGTGCGCGAGAGCGCCCGCCTCGGCGTCAAGGTCGTGACCATCCTCGCCAGCGGCTTTGCCGAGTCTGGGCCGGAAGGCGCGGCCAGGGAGGCGGAACTGCAAGCCCTGAGCCGGCAGACCGGCATCCGCGTGCTCGGTCCCAGCAGCCTCGGCGTCATCCATCCCCAGGCGGACCTCGTGCTGACCGCCAATGCCGCCTTCGCCGAGCCGGAACTGCCGCAAGGGCGCGTCTTCGTCGCCTCGCACAGCGGCAGCATGATCGGCTCGCTCGTTTCGCGCGGCAAGGCGCGTGGCGTCGGCTTTGCGGGGCTGGTGTCGGTCGGCGGCGAAGCCGACTTGTCCATTGGCGAAATCTGCCTGGCCACGCTCGACGATCCCGCCATCGACGGCTATCTGCTGTTCCTCGAAAGTCTGCGCCACGGCGACAAGCTGCGCGCCTTCGCAATCGAGGCCGCCCGGCGCGGCAAACCCGTGATCGCATACAAGCTGGGGCGATCGGCCGTCGCCGCCGAGATGGCCGCCACCCACACCGGAGCACTGGCCGGCGAGGACGATATCGCCGACGCCTTTCTCAAGGATCTCGGCATTGCGCGCGTCGGCGTGCTCGAAGCACTGCTGGAAGCGTTCCCGCTGGCACGGCGGATACCGCTGGCGCAGCCGGGCGGCCAGCCACACTTGCCGCCGCGCCGCGTGGGCGTGGTCACTACCACGGGCGGTGGCGCGGCGATGGTCGTCGACCAATTGGGCATTCGCGATGTCGCGGTGGAAGCCGCCTCGCCGGCGACGCTCGACAGGCTCGCGGCCGCCGGTATCGCGGTATCGCCGGGGCGCGTACTGGACCTGACGCTGGCCGGCACCAACTACAACGTCATGAAGACCGCGCTAGACATCATGTTCGAGGCGCCGGAGTTCGATATCGTGCTTGCCGTCGTTGGTTCTTCCGCACGGTTCCAGCCGCAGCTCGCGGTCAAGCCGATCATCGACAGCGCAGACAGCGCCAAGCCGATGGCCGCGATGCTGGTGCCCGACGCACCCGAAGCGCTGGCCGCGCTGACGGCCGCCGGGGTGCCCTGCTTCCGTTCGCCAGAACCGTGCGCCGATGCCATTGCCGCCGTGCTGGCACGCCGCCCACCCGGCACGCAACCGGCGGTGCGACTGCTCCGGGAGCGGCCGCCCCGCGCGCTGAGCGAGGCGCAGGCATACGCCGTACTGGAACAGCTCGGTGTGCCCTACGCGCCGGCGATCACACTCCCGATCGCCGCTCCCATCCCTGCGCTGCCGTTCGACTATCCGGTGGTCGCCAAGGTCTGCTCGCCCGAGATTCCGCACAAGACGGAAGTGGGCGGCGTCGTACTGGGCATTCGTGACGCCGAACAGTTGAACAGCGCATTGGCGACGCTGAAGACCAACCTGGCCGAGCGCGCGCCTACCGTGCGATGCGATGAAGTGCTGGTGCAGCCGATGACCAGGGGCTTGACCGAGGTGCTGATCGGCTACCGCATCGATCCGGACGCCGGTCCGATCGTGATGCTGGCCGCCGGCGGCATCTGGGCCGAAGTCGCACGCGATCGAAGCATCCGGCTGGCACCGGTCACCGTCGATGCCGCCCGGGAGATGATCGTCGAAGTGAAGGCGCTGAAGACGGTGTCGGGACTGCGCGGCAGGACTCGTGGCGACCTCGAAGCGCTGGCACGGGCCATCTCTGCGTTGTCCCAGCTCGCGGTACGCCCCGAGCTTGGCATCGCCGAAGCGGAGGTCAACCCGATGATGGTGTTGCCCGAGGGGCAAGGTGTGCTCGCCGTCGATGCCCTCGTGCTGACATCGTGAAGACGCCTGCCCTGCCCCCAGCCCCCCCGATGAACGCCGAACTGGCCGCCTTGGACCGACGCGCGCAGACCTGCGTCGTACGTGACGGGGACCGCGCGATGGTCTGGCGCAAGTTCGGCAGCGGGCCGCCGCTGGTGCTGATTCATGGCGGCCATGGCAACTGGTTGCATTGGACCCGCAACATCGAGCCCTTGTCGGCAACGCATACGCTGTGGATTCCCGATCTGCCGGGATTCGGAGAGTCCGACGCGCTGCCCGGGGATCCGCACGCGGCCGACCGCCTCGATCGCTTGGTCGGCACCGTCATCGCGACGCTGGACCTTCTGGTCGGTGTGGACGCAACCGTCTCGCTCGCCGGCTTTTCGTTCGGCGGACTGGTAGCCGCCCACGTTGCGGCCCGGCGCGGCGGCACAGCCCGGCTCGCACTGCTGGGGCCCGCGGGACACGGCGGTACACGACGCCAGCGCATGGAGATGATCGACTGGCGCAAGGACGACCCTCACGCCATGCGAAGCGCACTGCGGCACAATCTGCTCGCGCTGATGCTGCACCAGGAAGCCAGCATCGATGAGACCGCCATGCTGGTGCACGAGCTCGCGTGCCGGGCGACGCGATTTCGGAGCAAGGCGATCTCGCGACAGGCGCTGCTGGAAACCGCGCTGGACAGGTTCAATGGTCCCACGCTGCTGATCTGGGGCGAGCACGACGTCACCGCCTCGCCGATCGATGTGGCAAATCGAATCGCGGGGCCCGCGACGCACCGGGATTGGTGCCTGGTGCCCGGCGCCGGGCACTGGGTCCAGTACGAGCGCCATCGCGATATCAATACGCTGCTGGCACGCTGGTTCGGCTCGGAACCTCGCTGACGCCCGGATTTACTCGCCGAGTTGCTTCTGGACGTAGGCGTTGGCGTTGCGGCTGCTCAATCCGCACGCAACCGGTCGAGCGCCGCCGTTGTCTTCAACCACTCGAGCACCGCGGCGGCGGGCGTGCCGGCCTGGATGGGCACCGGAGACAACAGACAATAGCGTGAACCGTCCTCGACAAAGCCCATCGGCGCGGCCAGCATGCCGTTGGCGATATCGTCCTGCACCAGATGCCAGGGCCCGATGGCGACACCAAGGCCCGCCACCGCTGCCTGCAGGCTGAAGTAGAAATGCTCGAAGCCCTGCTCCGGCGCGCGCGATAGCGTCTGTCCCGTGATGTCGGCCCAGGTCCGCCAGGCGTTCGGCCTTGTCCGCGTATGCAGGCGCGGTGCGGAAGGACGCAAGGATGCCTTGCCCTTGCGTGCCGCAAACCACGCGCCGGCCTGGTCCGGCCGGCACACCGGACCGATCCGTTCGACGAACAAGGGCACCGCGTGGACGCTGTCGGGCCAGGCGAAGTCATCGCGCCGAAGCGCGAGATCGATGCCGCTGTCGAATTCGACCGGCCCGCCGCCGGCAACGAGGTGCACGTCGAATTCGGGATGCCGCGCCTTGAAATCGGGCCAGCGCGGAATCAGCCAGCGCATCAGCAACGTCGGCTCGCACGACAGCACCCATTGCCGCGCTTGCCTCGCACTGGCGCGCAGCTCGCGTGTGGCCTGCCGAATCACGCCGAGACCATCGCGCACCGCCTGCGCGAGCCTGCGCCCTGCATCGGTCAGGAAGACGCGGCGGCTGCGCCGTTCGAACAGCGCCACACCAAGGTCGTCCTCAAGCGTACGCACCGCGCGGCTGACCGCGCCATGCGTCAGGTGCAATTCGTCGGCGGCGCGGCTGAAGTTCTCGAGCCGCGCCGCCGCCTCGAAGCAGCGCAGTGCCAGCAGTGAAGGCAGACGGGCGTCGCCCGATGGTGAGTGGGACTCACCATGGTGGTCAGTAAACATCGCTATTCGTCGATCGTCAGGTCCCCTAACATAGGGCAACCATTCGTGGTGCTTGCCACAGGAATCGACAGAGTAAACCATGACCGAACTGTTAGCCGTGATCACCATCACGCTGCTCGCCGTGATCAGCCCTGGACCGGACTTTGCCATGGTGACCCGCAACAGCCTGGTGCTGTCGCGCCGCGCCGGCGTGCTGACGGCACTGGGGATCGGACTTGGCGTACTGATCCACGTCGGCTACACCATCCTCGGCGTCGGCGTGCTGATCCAGCAGTCGCTATGGCTGTTCCACACGGCCAAATGGATTGCCGCGATCTATCTGGTCTATTTGGGTATCGTCATGCTGCGCGCCAGGCCGGGCGGCTCGCTGGCCGAAGGCCGCACCGCCCCGCTGTCGGATCTCGCCGCATTGCGCACCGGCCTGCTGACCAATGCGCTGAACCCGAAGACCACCGTCTTTATCGTCAGCCTGTTCATGCAAGTAGTGCGCCCCGATACGCCGCTGGCCACGCAGATCGGCTACGGCGCCTTCATCGCAGCCGCCCATATCGGCTGGTTCAGCCTGGTCGCGGTGTGCCTGTCGACGGGCGCCGTACGCGAGCGGCTGCTGTCGGTGCGGCACTGGATCGATCGGATTTTCGGCGGGCTGCTGGTCTCGTTTGGCGTGTTGCTGGCGGCGGCGCGCGGCGCGCGTTGAGGCGCAATCCTGCGCCGGACTACTCGCCGAATTCCTGCTGGATGCGCGGCGCCTGCGGACACTGCCGATCCAGCGACTCCCGATACTTGACGCAGCCGCGCAGAAACTGCGGCCAGTCCGGCACCGCCGGCGTGTGCGTGGCCGCGTCGGGCAGCAAGGCCCACAGGTCCGGGTGATGCCAGCACAGATCGTGGCCCGACGCATCCCGATGGCGGCGGATGCCGGCGCGCAAGCGCTTTACTTCCTCAACCAGTTGTTCGTGGCTCATCGTGTCGACGTCGTCGTCCATGGTGCCCTCCTGCGTGTCGGTTGGCTTTGTCGAAACCTTCAGCTTAGGCGGGCTGCGCGCAAGCTGCGGAGATCTTCGGCATATGGCGAAGGGTCAGCGCCCAGAACGCCAGCGCGGCGGCACTGATGCCGGCGCCGAGCAGGCAGACCGCCTGCCATCCGGCCAGCGCATAGACCCATGTCGACGCGATGGCGCCCATCCCGCTGCCCACCGAATAGAACAGCATGTAGCAACCCACCAGCCGGCTGTGCGCATCGCGCTGCGCCGCGAAAATCATGCTCTGGTTGGCGACATGGATGGCCTGGCCGCCGAGGTCCAGCGCGATGATGCCGATCACCAGCCACCATAGCCCGTGCGCATCGAACCACCACAGCGGCAGCCACGAGGCCAGCAGCACCAGCAGCGCGCCGCCGGTGACCCGCTGCCCCAGGCCGCGGTCGGCCAGCCGCCCGGCGCGCGCGGCCGCCAAGGCGCCGACCACGCCGACCAGCCCGAATGCCCCGATCGCCGTGTGCGAGAACGCGTACGGCGGCGCGCTCAACGGCAGCACCAGCGCGCTCCAGAACACGCTGAACGCCGCGAACATCAGCATCGCGATCGTGCCGCGGATCTGCAGCACGCGTTGCTGCCGCAGTAGCGTCAGCATCGACAGGATCAGCTTCGGATAGCTCAGCCGTGGAATCGCCGGAGTCTGTGCCGGCAGACGGCGCCACAGCACCAGCGACAGCACCAGCATCGCCAGCGCCGAGAACAGATACACGCCGCGCCATCCGGCCATATCGGCAATCAGACCGGCCAGCACGCGCGCCAGCAGCAGGCCGATGACCACGCCGCCCTGCGCGGCACCGACCACCCGTCCGCGCTCCGATGGCGCGCCGGCGGTCGCCGCGTAGGCGATCAGCCCCTGCGTCATCGCGGTACCGAGCAAACCGACGACGAGCATGCCGAGCAGCAAGGCCGGCGCCGACGCCGCCGCGGCCACGCCGATCAGCGCCCCAACGAGTGCAGCGGCCTGCCACAGCATCAGGCGCCGCCGATCGATGCGGTCGCCCAGCGGCACCAGTAGCAGCAAGGCCAGCGCGCAGCCGACCTGCGTGGCCGTGATCACGCCCCCTACCGCGGCATGGTCCAGCGCGAACTCCCCGCCGAGCGCGTCGAGCAAGGGCTGCGCGTAGTAGACGTTCGCCACGCTGAGCCCGCAGGCGCAGGCGAACAGCGCGACCAGTGCGCCGGGCATCGAGCCCGCGGACGGCGTTGGGTGCTTGGGCACGGGCCCTGTCGATGATTCGCCTGGCATGGATTTTCCCTTCATCAAAGTAGTTTCAAATCAAGACCGGTTTGATTGTAGGCAAACTGGTCTTAAAATGAAACCACCAAGACAAACCCACATCTGGCTCATGCCATTACCAAAGGAGCATTGATGGCAAAACGTCGCGACAACGAGACGGAAACCTGTCCGGTCGCCCGCTCGCTCGACCTGATCGGCGACCGCTGGTGCCTGCTGATCGTGCGGGATGCCTTCGATGGCGTGCGCCGCTTCAGCGAATTCCAGCGGCGCCTGGGCGTGGCCCGCAGTATCCTGGCCGACCGCCTGCGCCTGCTGGTCGAAGCCGGCATCTTCGAGATCAGCCCGGCATCGGACGGCACGTCGTATCAGGAATATGTGCTGACGCCCAAGGGAGAGCGGCTGTTTCCCGTGATCGTGGCCTTCCGGCAATGGGGCGAGCAGCATCTGTTCGGTCCGCGGGACGCGCATTCGGTGCTGGTGGACAAGGGCTCCGGAAAACCGCTCACGGTGATGGAGCCCCGCTCCGCCGACGGCAAGGTCGTGCGGCCATGGGAGACCACGGTGAAGCTGCCGCGGTAAGCCGGTCTTCGCGCATCAGTTCACCGATGCCGGAAAGCCCCGCTCCCTGGCCCTCCACGTCACCGTCAGCGCGGTACCGAGCAGCACCAGCAAGGCGGCCGAGAAAGCGCCGGTGCCAAACCGGTCGAGCAGCACGCCACCGATGAGGCCGCCCCCCGCGATCGCTGCATTCCACGCGGTCACCAACATCGACTGCGCTACGTTGACCGCGTCGTCGGCCGTCTTTGCCAACGCGGTCTGAAACAGCGTCGCTGCGCCGCCGAACGCGAGTCCCCAGACACCGACCGCGGCATACACCACGAGCGGCGTCTGTCCGGCCGCGCCGAGCACCGCTGCAGCCAGACCGAAAAGCAGCGTGCTGGCAAGCGTCAGCGCGCGCAGATGACGGTCGATCAGAACACCCACGATCCAGATGCTGATCAGCGACGCAATGCCGAACACCAGCAGCACGCGGCCGGTGCTCGCCACCATGCCGGCCGTGGCGAGAAATGGTGCGATATAGGTGTAGAGGATGTTGTGCGCCAGCACGAACGCCAGCACCACGATCAACACGGCGCCAACGCCCGGGATTGCAATCACGGCTGCCAGCGGCAAGCGCTTGCCGCTGGCCTGCCCGGCGAAGTCCGGGACCTTGAACCGCACCCAGATCATCAGGATCAAGGCCGACAGGCTCATGATGCCGAAGCAGACGCGCCATCCCACCAGCGTGCCGAGCAAGGTGCCGGCCGGGACGCCGAGCGACAGCGCCAATGGCGTACCAACCATCGCGACCGCAATGGCGCGTCCTTTCTGGGACTCGGGCACCATGCGCGCCGCATGGCTTGCCAACAGCGCCCATAGCAGCCCCGCAGACACGCCGGCCAGGAACCGCGCCACCATCGTCAATGCATAGCTTGCCGAGAAGGTCGTGACCGTATTGGCGGCGGCGAAGCCCGCAATGGCGAACAACAACAGCGGCCGGCGCCGAACCCCTTGCGTGGCGGCGGTCAGCGGCATCGCGGCGACCAGCGAGCCCACCGCATAGGCCGTGACGAGTTGCCCGACCATGGCTTCGGAAACCGCCAGGCTCCCGGCCATTTGCGGCAACAGTCCGGCCGGCAGCGCCTCGGTCAGGATGGTGATGAACGCCGCCATCGCAAGCGCCAACAGCGCGCCCAGCGGTAATTTCTCGCTCGCACGCACCGTGGCCGCGCCCGCATCGAGAGAAAGGCCTTCGCCATGCGCGCTCATACGGACTCCAGCGCGCCATAGATCGCGTCGCGCAAATCGTTGACGAATCGGCCTGTCATGCCCTCGTACAGCGTATTGGTCAATGCCACCACGCTGAGCCGCTGTAGCGGATCGACAAACCACGCGTGACCATAGGCGCCTCCCCAGCGCCACGTCCCCGCCGATTCCGGAGACGCCGCGCGCGCCGGATCGCGCAGGACCGAGAAGCCGAGTCCAAAGCCGAACCCCGGCGCGCCAGGCAGTTCGCAACCACCGGTCTGGTCGCGGGCCATTTCGGCAACCAGCTCGGCAGGCAATAGCTTGCCGTTCCGCTGACGCAACGCCTCGAGCAAGCGCATCAGGTCTTCCGCGGTGCCCGCCATGCCGGCACCGCCCGACGGAAAGGCCTGTGAGTCGAAGATGCGCGCGGGGCTGTACCGAATGCCGACCGTACCGTCGAAGACCGGCGCGATCTCGCCTTCGCGTAGGCGATGCGGCCGCGGGCGGTCGTTGACATAGGCGGTGGCAAGCCGCTGCGCATCGCGGACGACGAAGTCGGTATCGACCATGCCGAGCGGCCCTGTCACGAGCTGACGCACCGCCTCGCCAAGCGCAGCGCCATGGGCCCGCTCGATGACGGCGCCGAGCACGTCGATCGCCACCGAGTAGCCCCAACCCGTGCCGGGTTCGTACAGCAGCGGCACGCTGGCAATGCGCCGCAGGTTCTCGTCCAGATCGATGCCCGCTTCGTCCATGCCATCCGATACGCCAGCCCGCGCATACGGCCCATCGTCATCAGCCTCGAGAAAGCGGTAGCCCAGGCCCGCGGTGTGGCTCAACAACTGGCGGATCGAGATCCGCGGCACGCGTCCATCGGCCAGGCGTGGCCGGAATTCCGGCAGCCAGCGGTCGAGACTCGCATCGAAGTCGATCTGCCCACGCGCGACCAGGACCAGCGCTGCGGCGGAAACAATGGGCTTGCTGACAGAAGCCAGGCGGAACACCGTATCGACCGCCATCGGCCGCTGGCCTTCACGATCGGCCAGGCCAGCCGCCTTGCGGTAGACGAGCTCGCCGTCTCTGGCGACCAGCACGACAGCACCAACTAGGCGGCGTTCGTCCAGCGCCTGCTGGACAACCGTGTCGACGCATTCGGAAAGGCACGCTGCACCAGCCTCCTGGCGCCATGCAAGTGTGGAATCGGACAACGCAATTCTCCTTGGAGGAATGACGCTGTCACGATAGAGAGCCCCGCATTGAAGAAAAAGTGGGGTAGATTTCCGGTTTATGCGGACAAATATGTCCGCAATCGGATGAAGATCAGGATAAGGATGGAGATCGCGACATGGACAGTCTGAACGGCTTCATGGTCTTCGTGCAGGTCGCCGAAACGCGCAGCTTTGTCGCGGCCGGGCGAATGCTCGGCGTATCCGCTTCCGCCATCGGCAAAACCGTGGCCAGGCTGGAAAACAAGCTTGGAGTACGCCTGTTCCACCGCAGCACGCGCAGTATCACGCTGACGGCCGAAGGCACACGGTTCCTCGAACGCAGCCGCCGCATCCTCGCCGAGATCGAAGCCGCGCAATCGGAGTTGTCAGAAGCGACGAAGGCGCCGCGAGGCCGGCTACGCGTCAGCCTGCCGCTGGTCAGTTCGCTGCTGCTGCCGGTGCTTGCGGACTTCATGCGCGACTACCCCGACATCGAGCTCGATCTGGATTTCACCGACCGGATGGTTGACGTGATCGAGGAAGGCTTCGACGCGGTGGTCAGAACCGGCGAACCGACCGATTCCCGCCTGTCAGCCCGCCGGCTCGGCATCTTCGAAGGGATGCTGGTGGCCTCACCAGACTATCTGGGGCGACGCGGCACACCCAAAGTACCCGCCGATCTGCTGGACCATGCCTGCCTGCACTATCGCTTCCCCAACAGCGGCAAGCTGGAACCGTGGCCGCTCCGTCGCGCGCCAGGCCAACCGGAATTGCAGCTTCCAACATCGATGATCTGCAACAACATCGAGACGCGCGTTTGCTTTGCGCTGCAAGGCTTGGGCGTCGCGTTCGTGCCGGACTTTTCGGTCACGGACCTGGTCGCCAGCGGTCAATTGACACGCGTGCTGGACAGCCATCTGGAGTGGGAAAACCCGTTCTACGTGCTGTGGCCGGCCAGCAAGCACCCCTCTCCCAAGGTGCGCGCATTTGTCGATTTTCTTAGTGCGCGCGTATTTCCTTCGGCGGAAACACGGCGTGCCGCGAAGCGCCAGCGGCCGGCGAAAGGCCCGCGGCGCCAGGCGCAATCGCACGTTCGCCGCGCTTAATGGATGCTCAATTCGGCGATCTTGCCTTTCTCGATCGTGAAGACAAATTGCAGCGTGACAGGACTATTCGGGAACTGCCCGCTCACCCTGGCGCGAACACGGACCTCGGTGTCGTTGCCAGCGGCTTCGACTGGCTCGGCGACGTGGCGGTATTTTTCCTTGGCCGCCTGCCACCACGCGCGTATCGCCTCCCTTCCCTGATGCCGCGCACTCTCATCGTTGACCCCGGCATTGGGTAGAAAAAGCGAAACAAGCGCATCGGCATCGTCGCCCTTGTCTGCTTCGAAATACGCGTCCACAACGGTCGGAATATCCATTCCTTCTGCTCCTGATCTGTGCTTGCCTGGCAATGTTGCAGCGCCAGTTTAAGCTTGACCATTGTCCTGATAAACACGATAACGCTGGATGTGTCGATGAAAAAAACAGGACAATGGAAAAAACCTCCCTTCACGACCTCGAAGCCGTCATCGCGATTGCCCGCCGTGGAACGTTCCGCGCAGCGGCGATCGATCTCGGGATGTCGACCACGGCCCTGAGCCATGCCATTGGCAAGCTCGAGACCAATCTTGGCATCCGCCTGTTCAATCGCACGACGCGCAGTGTCTCGCTGACCGATGCCGGTCGACAGTTTGTCGAGCAGGTCGGGCCCGCGCTTCACGATATTCACGGCGCATTGGAGGCAGTGCGGTCGCAGCAGGAAACGCCATCCGGAACACTGCGGATCAATGCCGCGGCATTTGCGGCGCGAGACATCATGTCCCCGCTGGTGCTCGAATTCCTGCGCCGCTACCCGGACATGAATGTCGACCTGGTGACCGAAGGACGGCTGGTCGATATCGTCGCCGAGGGTTTCGATCTCGGCGTTCGAGTCGCCGACCTCGTTCCCAGCGACATGATCGCCGTGCCGCTCGGCCGGCCCCAACGCTATGCCGTCGTGGGATCGCCCGTGTACTTCGAGAACCATCGGAAGCCTCGCGTCCCACCCGATCTGCTGAAGCACCAGTGCGCGCGTGTCCGCCTGCCCGACGGGACGCTGTATCGGTGGCAATTCGAGAAGGCCGGCGAGACAGCGCAGATCGACGTGCGCGGCCCGATCACGCTCGACGAAGCGAGCCTGGCGCGGGCCGCCGTGATCGGGAATATCGGCCTGGGCTATTTCATGGAGCAGGACGTGCTGCCCGATATCGAGGCAGGACGCCTGGTTCGCGTGCTGGCGGATTGGACACCGCCTTTGCCCGGGCTCTGCCTCTATTACCCGGGCCGGCGCCACCACTCTGCCGGAATGAAGGCATTCCTCGCGTTGGCCCGTGAGGTGGCCGAGCGGGAGCCGGACCGCCAATCGCCTGCCGGACGAAACCGCCGTCGGCATTGAGCAGCCGATCGCGTTGCCGAATGCGTGATGCCATGTCGCAAGCGGAAATTCTTGACAACACAACCGACCAACTAGTAGATTGGTCAACGTATTGAGTGCCACGCGCGGCATCCCGGCAGTTGCACGAGCGATGTCTTGCATGCGTGGGCCGCAATCCCGCTTATTGATATCTATGGAACTTTCCCCCCGCGCGGCCGAAATCGCCGAGCATACGAAGCTGTTGCTGGCCGCTGGCGGTTATCACGGATTCAGTTATGCGGATCTGTCCGAGCGCGTGCGTATCGGCAAGCCGAGCATCCATCATCATTTTCCGAGCAAGGCGGACCTGGTCCTGACCGTGGTCGCGCTACACCGCGCGCAGACGCGGCAAGGCCTGGCCGCACTCGATGGCCAGATCGGCGATCCGTTGGCGCGGCTGACGGCCTATATCGATTACTGGTCGCGGTGCATACGCGACGGCACGTCATCGATGTGTATTTGCGCGATGCTGGCTGCCGAATTGCCGATCATCCCGCAAGAGATCGCGAACGAGGTTCGAGCCTACTTCGAGGACCTGACCGCATGGCTGGCCACGGTCCTGGAGGCAGGTGCCGGGAAAGGACAATTGCATCTGCGCGATACGGCGCTTGTCGAGGCACAGACCTTCATGTCCACGGTGCACGGCGCAATGTTGACCGCACGGGCTTTCGACAATCCCGAGGCATTTGCCTCCATCTCGCAAGCGGCGATCAGACGGCTGACCGGGTCGAACTAATCGCTTTTTTACCGGCCGCGAGCCGGCTATTTTTTCACCGGGATACCGACCAACTAGTTGGTTGCCACGCATGTGAAATCCCGTTGTTTCAACCCATGGTTTGAAGGAGCCATCGTCCTATGCCGCATCCGATTTCCGCCCTGGGATCCGGGCACACCCTGATCAGCATCGTCCCCGTCATCGCGGGCGTCTATAGCTTTGCGCGCTACTTCAGGATCGACAGCGACACGCATGCCGGCCGGATTTACCTCGGTGGGCTGCTGTTGTCGGTGCTGACGTCATTCGGGCTGTCCAGCAGCGGGGGCTTCAACGTCGGCCATGCGCTCGGCATCGTGGCGCTGCTCGCCATCTTCGGCGCGCTGGTGCTGCCACGGGTCCCGGTCTTTCCCCGTGCCCAGCCCTACCTGTCCCAGTTCGGATTCACGTTCAGCTTCTTCCTGCTGCTCGTCCCCGGAATCAACGAAACGCTGACACGATTGCCCGTGGCCCATCCTCTCGCCGACGGCCCGCAATCGCCTGTGGTACGCGGCACGCTTGCCGCGTGGCTGGTCGTCTTTCTGCTCGGCTCCGCATTGCAGGCCCGGTGGATGCATTTGCAACGGCGGCGCGCGCCCCTCCCCTGATTCCGGGTACGCGGCCCGCGGATGTCGCGTGGGCCGCGCTCGCCCGCCTCGGCATTACTGTGCAAATCAGGAGAGACGGAGCATGGCATTCCCGCTGGACACTTTTTCCGAAACAGAATCGAGCGTCGAGGATCTGGAGAACATGCTGGCCGACGATGAAGCCCTGGAGGGCATCGAGGCCTGGCTCAGCCGACAGCAACTGACGGTCCATGCCGGCCCGCGCGGACAGGACCTTGCAGGCGGCGCGACGATCGAAACGTCGGCCGGTTGGCTGCTACGCCTGGTCCGCCATGCGCGCTCGGCGATGGTGGCGCCCAAACAAGGGCGATCAGTGGCGTCAGTGCGATGACACGAACGGCGAGGCGGCATGCGGAGGCGGCACGGCAAATTCCGCCTTCATCCGCTTGACCTCTTCGATCGGGCTTCGCCCGAAAAGGCGCTTGAATTCCCGGCTGAACTGCGAGGGGCTGTCATAGCCAACTTCGGCGCTTGCAGCGGCCGCGGTCATGCCGTGACGGACCATATGCAGGCGTGCCTGATGCAATCGTATCGACTTCAGGTACTGCACCGGCGAGGTCTTGGTGACGGCCTTGAAGTGGGCGTGGAAGCTGGGCACACTCATCCCGGCTTCGCGCGCCAGTTGTTCGACACTGACGTCGACATGAAAGGACGCATGGATCCGGCGCAACGCGCGCGCGATCTTGCCGAACTGCCCATGCATGGCGAGCGCGGCGCGCATCGATGCCCCTTGCTCGCCCGTCAGAACATGGAAGTAGATTTCCCGCACCAGCGCCGGGCCAAGAATCCGGGCTTCCACAGGGCGGCTCATCGCCTCGAGAAATCGAACCAGCGATTCGCATAGCCGGCTGTCCATCGGGGTGGACATCATGCCGCGCGGCTCGGTCGGCTCCATGCCGCCATGCTGGTCGATCTGCAGCATCAGATCGGCAGCGAGCTTGAAATCGAGGTGCATGTAAATGGCCAGCAGCGGCTCGGATTCGCTGGCGTCCGTTTCCATGGTGAATGGCACGGGCACCGAAACCGCGAGGTAATGCCGGTCGTCGTACAGGTAAATCTGATCGCCGAAGTACCCACGTTTCCTGCCCTGGCAAACGATCACGATGCCGGGATCGTAGAGCACCGGCACCGCTTTCAACGGGCGATTCGAACGCAGGAATCTGACATCGGGCAACGCCGACAAGTTATATCCCTCGCGCGGCGCCAACGCTGCCAGCATGGACACCATGCGCCGCGCCAGCATCGCCTGGCTTGGCGCCTCGTTTTTGCCAGATCGAGTCATGGCCGAGCCCTCTTGTCTGCACTGCGGCGTAGCTTACCAGCACCATTACCGGAGTTCTTGCCGCTCATAGGATCAGGCAAACATTTGAGACCCGTTGCCATGGTGGCATGCAGGATTGGATTCCATTATTCAATCCGCAGCGCAAAGCCCTGTCGTGGTGACACGGCGCGCATTGCACCCAACTGGAGCGGTAAATATCCATGATTGACGTACTGAACCCTGCAGACGGATCGCGCATCGGGGCGGCGCTCCAGATGAACGAAGCCCAGGTGAAAGCGGCGATAGACAGAACCTGCAACGCATTTCCGGCATGGTCGCGCAAACTCGCCAAGGAACGCAGCGAGCTGCTTCGCCGCTGGTTCGAACTCGTCAGAGACGACAAGCAGGTCTTTGCCGAACTGATGGTCAAGGAAAACGGCAAGTGCCTGGCCGAAGCGCTGGGCGAAATCGACTACGGGCTTGGCTTTATCGAGTGGTATGCCGAGGAAGCCAGGCGGGTCTATGGCGACACCATCCCGTCCCACGCCGATCATGCCGCCGTGATCGTCGTCAAGGAGCCCGTTGGACCGACTGCGGCCATCACGCCCTGGAATTTCCCCTTCATGATGATCACGCGCAAAGTCGCGACCGCACTGGCGGCCGGTTGCACCATGGTCATCAAGCCATCCGAAGAGACGCCGCTGACTGCCTACATGCTGCTCGAGTACGCGCGCCGGGCAGGCATTCCCGAGGGCGTGTTCGAGATGGTCACCGGCAACCCACAACAGATCGGTGCGCTCTTTACCGGCGACGATCGGATCCGGAAGATCTCGTTCACCGGCTCCACCGCCGTCGGCAAACTGCTGGCCGAAGCCAGCGGACGCGCGCTGAAAAAGATGACACTGGAATTGGGAGGCAATGCCCCGTTCATCGTGTTCGATGATGCCGATTTCGATCAGGCCGTCACCGGCCTGGTGGCCGCCAAGCTGCGAAATTCCGGCCAGGTCTGCATTTCGCCCAACCGCATCTACGTGCAGGATGGGATTTACGATCGCCTTGTCCGGGCCGTCGTTGAACGGGTCTCCGAATTTCGCGTGGACCAGGGACTGCAGCCCGGATTCGTCGTGGGGCCGCTGATCAATCAAGCGGGCTTCGACAAGGTCGTTCAGCTCGTCGAAGACACGAAGCGGCGCGGTGGGAAAGTGTTGCTCGGAGGCAAACCGCACGAGAAAGGCGGACTGTTCTACGAACCGACCGTCCTCGCCGATCTCGATGAAGAGATGCCGATCGCCAAAACCGAAATCTTCGGGCCAGTCTTCGCGTTCTACCGCTTCCGTGATGAAACCGAAGTCGTCAACAGGGCCAACGACACCGAATACGGACTGGTGGCTTACGCCTACACGCGCGATCTTGGCCGAGCGTTTCGCTTGTCCCGCGATATCGAGGCGGGCATGGTGATCCTGAATTCCGGTTCAGTCGGCACCGCCTCGGTGCCATTCGGCGGGGTCAAGCATTCGGGATACGGGCGCGAAGGCAGCTACTACGGGATCGAGGAGTATGTCGAGGTCAAGTACGTACTGATGGGGGGCTTGGCACGCTGACTCCATCGGAGATAGGGCATCATGGCGACGTCCACCCAGCCTACGCCTTCTGTTATTGCCATGGTGCGTCGCGCCCTACTCCCCCCACTGAATCCCGCCCGAGCATTCGAAGCGACCGGACGGCTGCTCAGCATTTCCAAGGCCGCCGATGAGTTGTGCGTCACGCCCGCCGCGGTCAGCAGGCAGGTGCGCGCGCTGGAGAGCTACCTGGGAACGCCGCTGTTCGTCCGCGCACACGGCGGCCTGGAGCTGACCCCGGCCGGCGCGCGTTACCTTTCCGACTTGATCCCCCTGTTCGAGACATTGCGGGAAGCCACCCTGGCGGTGACCAACAGCAGCCCCGGCCGAAACACCTTGCGATTACGATCGCCCGCCACGTTCGCCGTGCGCTGGCTCATCCCCCGGCTGGCGAGCTTTCACCGGTTGCACAAGGACATCGACGTTCAGGTCATGACCTCGTTCGCGCCGCTGGACTTCGAGCACGAGGATATTGACGCAGGCATACAGCTGGGCGATGGCCGTTGGCCGGGAATGCGAACGTTGCAGCTCGTTCGCAACGAGCTTGTGCCCGTGGCCTCGCCTGCCGTGCACCTGACGCACAAGAAGCAGCTGGCCACGCAAACCTTGCTGCATTCGATGGCGCGCCCCGACGACTGGATGCTTTGGCTGCGCGCAGCAGGCTTGCGCAATGTCAGTCCCACCGATGGCATGAAATACGAAACATCGTTGCTTGCCTATCAAGCGGCGATCGAGGGGCATGGCGTCGCCATCGCGCAGAAAGCATTGATCGAAAAGGAACTGGCGGACCAGACGCTGGTGGCGCCACTCGGTCCGACGCTCGATCGCGGTGATTACACATACTACTTCGCGTGGCCGACGAGCAAACCGCAGTCGAGCGCATTGCGCGCATTTCGCGATTGGCTGTCGACGCTCGTCGCGATCTGATCCGCTCGAGCGATCGACCCCTTTTACAAAAAGTCAAAGCGTACGGCCCATAAAGTCGATTGCCGGCTCGGGTGCCCCTGCCTATTCTGCGCCCATGACAAGTGATCGCGGCCACCAGCGAAGCCGCGTCATCCGGGAGCCGGAATATGTTGAAGCGCAGCTTGAGAGGACTGCGGGTAATCGATTTTTCGCATGTACTCGCGGGGCCCGTTTGCACCATGATGCTTGCGGACATGGGTGCCGATGTCATCAAGGTCGAACCGCCCGATGGCGAATTGGCGCGGCAGATCGGCCCGCCGTGGATCGCCGGCGAAAGCGCGGTGTACCTGAGCGTCAACCGCAACAAGCGCGGCATCGCACTGAATCTGAAATGCGCGGACGGCCGCGAAGTCGCCCGTCGACTGATTCAGGACGCGGACATCGTGGTCGAGAATTTCAGGCCAGGCGTCATGCGGACATTGGGCCTGGACTATGACACGCTGGCTGGCAGCAATCGCAAGCTGGTGTATTGCTCCATCTCCGCCTATGGCCAAACCGGGCCGATGCGCGAGCGCGCCGGTGTGGACGGGATCATCCAGGCAGCCAGCGGCCTGATGAGTACGCTTGGCACAGCGCAAAGCGAGCCCATCAAAGTCGCGATTCCGGTCGCGGATATGGTGGCCGGCTATCTGGCGACGATCGCGATCCTTGCCGCGGCCAACGCCGCTCGGCAAAG
Organism: Cupriavidus sp. JZ107; assembly: GCF_053903255.1. Taxonomy (NCBI): domain Bacteria; kingdom Pseudomonadati; phylum Pseudomonadota; class Betaproteobacteria; order Burkholderiales; family Burkholderiaceae; genus Cupriavidus; species Cupriavidus sp. JZ107. Next base: position 1,905,044 of record NZ_CP096481.1, read on the forward strand.
CGGACAAGGTGAGTACCTGGACATCAGTCTGTACAACGCCACGCTGATGCTGCAGCAGATCGGCTACGCGTCCTACTTCGCCACCAATGCCGTGCCTGCCAGGACGGGCAGCGCAGCCCCGTACGCCGCGCCCAATGAAGCGTACCAGACGCGCGATGGCTGGCTCATGGTAGCTGCCTACCAGCCGAAGCGTTGGCAAGCGCTATGCGCCGTGCTGGGTGCACCGGACCTGGAGCACGATCCGCGCTTCGCCCGCAACGCCGACCGCGTCGCCCACCGCGACGCGCTGCGCCAGGCACTGACGCCGTTGTTCCAACAGCGCTCCACCGAAGCGTGGATACAGCGGCTGGCCGCGCACGACATCCTGTGCGCGCCCATTGCCAGCTACCAGGATGTCCTCCGATCCCCGCAGTACACGGCCAGCGGCATCGACAGCTGGGTTGACCACCCGCTCGCCGGAAAGGTGCGCATGCCAGGCTTCGCACCCGGACCGACTCACGCGACGAGTGCGCAGGATCGCGATATGCCCGCGCCTGCGTTGGGCCAGCACGGCCGCGAAGTCCTTGAGGAATTCGGCTATAGCCGGCCGCAAATCGACGCCATGCTCGAACGCGGCGTCCTCGTCGTTCCTCCAAACCCATCTACCTGACCCAGGATACGTCGATGAAACCTGATGAAGCCGGCGCAATGCGCCCCGCCACTGACCAGCCTGACACGCTGGTCCGACAAGACATCGTCGAAGGCGTCCTCACGTTGAGCCTCAATGACCCGGGCACGGGCAATGCCATGTCGGTGTCCATGGCCGAGGCGCTAGCCGAGGCACTGGAGAGGGCCAATCGCCTGCCAGACGTCCATTGCGTATTGCTGCGCTCCACCGGCAAGTACTTCTGCACCGGCGGCAACGTCAAGGACATGGAGAGCGGATCGGATCTGATGCAGGGTTCCGCGGCACAGGTACGGGTTCGGCTGAAGACAACGTTGCACCGAATCACCCATGCCTTGCTGGCACTGCAGGTGCCGTCGATTGCCGCAGTCAATGGGGCAGCGATCGGCGCCGGCTGCGACCTGGCACTGATGTGCGATCTGCGCATCGCGAGCGAGCAGGCCACCTTCGCCGAGAGCTTTCTACGCCTGGGGCTGGTGTCCGGCATCGGCGGCGCATGGTTCCTGACCCGGCTCGTCGGAACGGCAAAGGCACTGGAACTGACGCTGACCAGCGAATTTATCGATGCCGCCACCGCCTTGCAGCTGGGCATGGTGTCCCGTGTCGTTTCGCCCGAGGCATTGGACGAAACAAGTACCGCCCTGGCACGCCGCATCGCATCCAACCCACCCCAGGCCCTGCGCATGGCCAAGCGCCTGGTATTGGATGCGGCAGAGACGACGTTGCCCGTGGCGCTGGAGACTGCGGCCGCCATGCAGGCGATCCTGCTTTGCGGGGACGAACACAAGGCTGCCGTGCGCCATTTTCTGGAGCGCCGCGCGCGACGCGACTTCCAGGCCCAACCCGGCTGAAGGCGCGGCCACAGCGCTCGCCCGGGACGGTGGCATGGCCAGTGAAGCCGCTTGACGCCACGTCCCCATATGACAGGAGACAAACACCATGATCGGAACTACAACGCGCATCGCCCGTCTGGCAGCGGCGATGGCATCGGCCGTCATTGGCCTGATCTGGGCCATATCGGCACCGGCGGCAGGTTTTCCGGAAAAGCCAATCACCTTTGTCGTGCCGTTCGGCGCGGGCAGCGCGACCGATCTGCTCGCGCGCGCGCTGTCGGCGTCGATGGCACAGCAGACCGGGAAGGCCGTCGTCGTCGAAAACCGCCCAGGTGCCAGCGGCATGATCGCCGCGCAGCATGTGGCCCGGGCCGCTGCGGACGGCTACACCGTGCTGATTACCACCAACACGACGCAAGCCGCCAATCCGCACCTGTTCAAGAAACTGCACTACGACCCCATCACGGATTTCCTGCCGTTGACAGCATTGGGGCGTGGCGGTCAGGTGCTCGTCGTGCGCGCCGACTCGCCTTTCCGCACCGTCGATGATCTGGTGCAGGCCGCCAGGAAGGCGAAAGGAAAACTGAGCTTCGGCAGCGGGAATTCGACCAGCCGAATCGCCGGCGAAATGCTCAAGCAACTGACCGGTACGGACATCGTCTGGGTCGGATACAACAGCAATCCGAACGCCCTTAACGATCTGCTTGGCGGCCACATCGACATGATGGTCATCGACACGGTCACCGGCCTGTCGCAGATCAAATCGGGCAAGCTCCGCGCGCTAGGCGCGTCCACCAGGGAAAGGCTGCCCGAGCTTCCGGACGTCCCGACCCTGGATGAGGCCGGCATCAGAGGCTACGACATGGGGTATTGGTTCGCCGCCTACGTGCCGGCAGGAACGCCTGCCCCGGCGGCTGCCAGGCTGCGACAGCTACTGATTGCCGCGGTCGACAGCCCGGGAGCCCGCGCCTTCTACCGCAATTCCGCGACACAGGCCTGGACTACGACGCCCTCGGAGCTGCGGGCATTCCAGAACGCCGAAATCCAGAAATGGGGCCGTGTCGTCAAGGGGGCTGGGATTGAGCCGGAGTGACAGCCGGAGCAACAGTCACGCTGAAAAGCAGTTGCGCCCGTATCAGGGCGCTGCTGTTCCGTGCGCCGCGGCCAGTTCGTTGGATAGTACGTCGGTCAGCCCGCGACCGGCGCTGCCGTCCTCGTCAAGGCGCGGGTTGTAGATGGTGATCTCGATGCCGACTGCCTTGCCGCTCGCCAGCGCTACCCGCAGCGCGGTCCCCAGCTCGTCCCGCGATAACCCGCCCGGTACGCGGAAATCGACAGCCGGCATGATCGCGTCGTCGAGGCAGTCGGCGTCCACATGGATGAAGAAGCCGTCCAGTTCCTCTCGGGTCAGGTGGTCGACCGCTGCGCGCGCGGCGGCCTCGATGCCCATCGCCCGCACGGCGGGAAGGTCAATCGCCCTGAGCGTCTTGGGAAGCGGCTGGCTTCCGTACTCTTGCTGATCTTCGTGATCCCGATAGGCGAACGCGACAGCATCCTCGGGACGGACCAGAGGACCGCGGCCTTCGAGGTCGGTCAGCAGCGACGGACCGTGGCCGGTCACCAGGGCCAGGTCCATCGAAGCGCCTTCCCCATTGGGTTCCGCCTCCGGCTGGAAGAAATCGGCGTTGCCGTCGATGAAAAGCAAGCCATAGCGGCCGCGCCGTCGCAACGCGAGCATCGAGCCCAGCACGATCGTGCAATCGCCGCCGAGGACTACCGGAAATTCACCCGCATCGAGCACCGCTTCCACCGCATCGGCGAGCCTGGGTGACCATGCGGCAATAGCGGCGGCATTCAGGATGCCTGTCTCGGGATCGCGCGCCGGATCCTTCGGGGGCACCGCCAGCCGCCCGGCGCCGCGCGCATGGATGCGCTGCGCAAGACCGTGATCCAGCAGCCGATCGGGCAAGCGCTCCACGCCGTCCGTCGCCAGGCCCAACGTGGAAGGGGCTTCGAGAATTGCATAGGGAAAGGTCGGCATGGGGGCCTCCGTCCGGGTTGATCGCGATGAGCAGCGAGGTCGCGCGGTCCTGGACGGCTGCCTTAACGTCCGGCCCGCACGCAGCCGATACCGGGCAGTTGACCCCGGTCCTGGACAAGCTGGTTCAGCGGGGACACATCGACGGTCGGCCACCGCGCCGGTATCTACAGTACCTGGATTGCGTATGGCGTTGACGGAAATCCCTCATTGCATCGGGCTTTCTGGAGAAGCTATTTTTGAGCTTGTCAACAAACGAACAAGGAGGTTCGACATGTCCGATCAAACCGCCAGGAAGCCGCAACCCGATCCAGCGGAGAGGAATGCATTCTTTCCCTCGAGCTATTCTCTGAGCCAATTCACTTCGCCGAAGTCCGATCTGAGCGGGGCCGATTACCCCACGACCTACACGGGCGGCAAGAAGATCCTGATGATCGGTGCCGACGAGCGCTACCTGCTGACCGACAACGGCACCTTCTTCTCGACCGGCAACCATCCGGTAGAAACGCTGCTGCCGATGTATCACCTTGACAAGGCAGGCTTCGCCTTCGATGTGGCGACCGTTTCGGGCAATCCGGTCAAGTTCGAGTTCTGGGCGATGCCGTCCGAGGACGAGGCGGTGAACGGCTTTTTCGACAAGTACCACCCCCAGTTCCAGAAGCCCCTCAAGCTAGCCGATGTGGTCGCCGGCGGCCTTGATACCTATGCGGCGATCTTCATTCCTGGCGGGCATGGTGCGCTGATCGGCATTCCGGAGAGCAAGGACGTTGGCGACGCGTTGAAGTGTGCGGCAGCGAACGACAAGTTCGTGATCTCGCTCTGCCACGGCCCCGCAGGCTTTCTCGCGGTCGGTGACAGCGACATCTATAGGGGCTACAAGATCTGCGCGTTCCCTGATGCCATGGACGCGCAGACACCGGATATCGGGTACATGCCTGGCCACCTGACCTGGAAGTTCGGCGAGAAGCTGAAATCCCTCGGCTTCGAAATCATCAATGACAACATCTCGGGTGCAGTGCACAGGGATCGCAAGCTGCTGACCGGTGACAGCCCGCTGGCGGGCAACAACCTGGGCAAGCTCGCAGCGCAGACGTTGCTCAACGAAGTCACGGCCTGATGGCCAATACGGTCGTGATGGAAGCGGCCTTCCGGAGCGCCCTGACCATCGAGGGCGCCAGATCCCTTGCGGCGATCAAGAACGAGGTTCGCGCGCTTGCCGGTCCGCTCGGTTACGACCGTTTCATGCTGTTCTCGGCGTCCGCCGCGCGGGATGAGATTGTCGACCGCATCTATTGGGTGGAAGGCGACTGGTTCGGCACCGGTGAGCCGATCAATGCCGAGACCTATGTGCGGCGCTGTCCGGTGACGCGTCACATTCTGGATACCAACGAGCCATTCTTCTGGACCAAGACGACAGGAAGAGAAGGCGAACGCTATCGGGTTGTCCGTACGCCCATGGGCCGTGGCATTCACGGACTACAGGTTCCAATATTCGGCCCGTTGGGCCTGGAAGGCGCGATGAGCCTTGGCGGGGAGCGGATCGATGCTTCACCGCTGGCGCGTCTCGCCTTCCGGCTCATTGCCGAATCGGCGTTTCTGGCAGCGCGTAGACTGCTGGAGCTGCCCCAGGATCATGGCAACAGATCGCTGTCCGACCGTGAACGCGAAGTGCTCGCGTGGACGGCTGCCGGCCGACGGCAGGTCGACATCGCCGCGACCCTTGGTCTTTCCGAACGTACGGTGGAGAACCATCTGCGCCGCATACGCAAACGCCTCGGCGTCGCAACGACAGCGCAGGCGATCCGAGTGGCGATCCGAAACGGCGAGATCGTCGCGTAAGGATTTCGTTCGGGCAATCGCGCTTGGGCAAGACCGCTCTCTGCACCGGCGCAACGGCCGGGTTCGCGTTGGCCACGTTTCTCGGCAAAAAAAAGCCCGCAGTGACGCGAGCCTAGCTGGTCCTGGTGCTATCTGGCACCTGCCGGTGCCAGATACCAAATCACTCCCACTCGATCGTCGCCGGCGGCTTGCCCGAAACGTCATAGACGACGCGGTTCAAACCCCGCACTTCATTGATGATCCGATTCGAGCAGCGGCCCAGCAACGCATAGGGCAGGTGCGCCCAGTGCGCGGTCATGAAGTCGGTGGTCTGCACCGCGCGCAGCGCGACGACGTAGTCGTAGGTGCGGCCGTCGCCCATCACGCCGACCGACTTGACCGGCAGGAAGACCGCGAAGGCCTGGCTGGTCAGGTCGTACCAACTCTTGCCGACCTGGTCTTCGGTGCACAGGCCCGCGGCGGCGTCCTGCGCCGTGGCGATGGTGCCGCGCAGTTCTTCGATGAAGATCGCGTCGGCGCGGCGCAGCAGGTCGGCGTATTCGCGCTTGACCTCGCCGAGGATCCGCACGCCCAGGCCCGGGCCCGGGAACGGGTGGCGGTAGACCATTTCGGGCGGCAGGCCGAGTTCGACGCCGAGTTCGCGCACTTCGTCCTTGAACAGGTCGCGCAGCGGCTCGAGCAGCTTCAGGCCCAGCGTCTCGGGCAGGCCGCCGACGTTGTGGTGGCTCTTGATCGTGGTCTGCTTCTTGGTCTTGGTGCCGCCCGATTCGACCACGTCCGGATAGATCGTGCCCTGGGCCAGCCACTTGGCGCGGGTCAGCTTCTTCGCCTCGGCCTGGAACACCTCGACGAATTCGCGGCCGATGATCTTGCGCTTCTGCTCGGGATCGGTGACGCCGGCCAGGTGGCCGAGGAACTGTTCCGACGCGTCGATATGCACGACCTTGGCATGCAGGCGGCCGGCGAACATTTCCATCACCAGCTTGCCCTCGTCCTGGCGCAGCAGGCCGTGGTCGACGAACACGCAGGTCAGCTGATCGCCGATCGCGCGATGGATCAGCGCCGCGGCGACCGACGAATCGACGCCGCCCGACAGGCCCAGGATCACCTCTTCGTCGCCGACCTGCTCGCGGATCTTCGCGACGGCCTCGTCGATATGATTGCGCATCACCCAGTCCGGGCGCGCACCGGCGATCTTCAGCACGAAGCGCTCCAGCATGTCGCGGCCCTTGACCGTATGCGTGACCTCGGGGTGGAACTGCACCGCGTAGTAGCCGCGCGCTTCGTCGGCCATGCCGGCGATCGGGCAGCTTGGCGTCGAAGCCATCAGCTTGAAGCCCGGCGGCAGTTCGGTGACCTTGTCGCCGTGGCTCATCCAGACCTTCAGCATGCCGTGGCCTTCCGGCGTGACGAAATCCTGCACGTCCTTCAGCAGCTCGGTATGGCCGTGCGCGCGCACCTCGGCGTAGCCGAATTCGCGGGAATCGCTCCACTCGACCTTGCCGCCCAGCTGCACGGCCATGGTCTGCATGCCATAGCAGATGCCGAGCACCGGCACGCCCAGGTCCCACACCGCCTGCGGCGCGCGCAGCTGATGGTCTTCATAGGTGCTGGCGTGGCTGCCCGACAGGATGATGCCCTTCGGCGCGAACTCGCGCACGAATTCGTCCGACACGTCGTTCGGATGGATCTCGCAATAGACGTGCGCCTCGCGGACGCGTCGCGCGATCAGCTGCGTAACCTGCGAGCCGAAATCAAGGATGAGGATTTTGTCGTGCATGATGGGGAGCGATTGACGTGTCGACCGGTTCGACATCGGTCACCACTTCGGTGCCGGGACCGTAGCCGGGCGGCGGCGTGATGACCGGCTCGCGCCGGACTTCGGGGGATGGGGATGGGTGAACGGTCGGCGTAGCGGGAGCCGGACGGTTGGCCGCGGCCAGCTCGGACTCGCGGCGCAGCAGTTCCTCGCGCTCGCGATTGCGGATGCGCTTGGCCAGCGGAATCTGCACCAGTGCGAAGAAGGCCAGCATCGCCGCCAGCAGCCCGAGCCAGATTCTGCCGGCGCCCTGCACCGGCAGATCGAAGAAGATCAGCCACGCGGCGATCAGCAACGCGCACGCCAGATTGACGGGCCCCGCCATGCGGGCCACCGGTACGGTCAGCTGACCGCGGAAAGCGGCCTGAGCGAGCAGCCACGCCACGCCGAGCAGCGTGAAGCCGAGCAGTTGGCCGTACAGCGCCGGCTGCGGCTGCGGCAATTGCAGCGCGGCATAGAAGGTGGCGAACGGCGCGAGCAGCAGCACGGCGCCGAGCGCGAGATCGAACAGGGCGTCGAAGAACAACACGGCGCGGAGCAGGACCTTCATCGAATCTCCTTGGCGGACTGAGGGGTGCACCGACGGCCGGAGCCGATACGCGGCCCCGATATGAAGCGCGGCCGCACCGCCCTGAAGCCGTGCAGCCGCGCATCACCGGCATCGCGCATGGCGCGGCGCTCGCCGGTCCGTCGCTGACGTTAGTCGATATGGTAGTTCGGTGCTTCCTTGGTGATCTGCACGTCGTGGACATGCGACTCGCGCATGCCGGCGGCGGTGATCTGCACGAACTGGGCGGTCTCGTGCCATTCGGCGATCGAGCTGCTGCCGCAATAACCCATCGACGCGCGCACGCCGCCGGTCAGCTGGTGGATGATGGCCATCACCGAGCCCTTGTAGGGCACGCGGCCTTCGATGCCTTCGGGGACCAGCTTGTCGACGTTGGCGGTGTTGTCTTCCTGGAAGTAGCGGTCCGCCGCGCCGTCCTTCATCGCGCCGACCGAGCCCATGCCGCGGTAGCTCTTGAACGAGCGGCCCTGATACAGGAACACTTCGCCCGGTGCCTCCTCGGTGCCCGAGAACATGCCGCCCATCATCACGGTATGGGCGCCGGCGGCCAGCGCCTTGGCGATATCGCCGGAATAGCGCACGCCGCCATCGGCGATCAGGGGCACGCCGGTACCGGCCAGCGCCTCCGCCACGTTCGACACCGCGGTGATCTGCGGCACGCCGACGCCGGCGACGATACGCGTGGTGCAGATCGAGCCCGGGCCGATGCCGACCTTGACGCCATCGGCGCCATGCTCGACCAGCGCGCGGGCGGCTTCGCCGGTGGCGATGTTGCCGCCGATCACCTGCACGTGCGGGAAGTTGTCCTTGACCCAGCGCACGCGGTTCAGCACGCCCTGGCTATGACCGTGGGCGGTGTCGACCACGATCACGTCGACGCCGGCCTTGACCAGCAGCTCGACACGCTCGTCGTTGTCCGGGCCGACGCCGACCGCCGCGCCGACGCGCAGCTGGCCGTGGTCGTCCTTGCTCGCCAGCGGGTGTTCGACCGCCTTCTGGATGTCCTTGACGGTGATCAGGCCGCGCAGTTCGAAGGCCTCGTTGACGACCAGCACGCGCTCCAGGCGGTGGCGGTTCATCAGGCGCTTGGCCTCGTCCAGGCTGGCGCCCTCGGCCACCGTGACCAGCTTCTCGCGCGGCGTCATCTTGGCGCGCACCGGGGCGTCGAGTTCTTCCTCGAAGCGCAGGTCGCGGTTGGTGATGATGCCGACGACGGTCTTGCCTTCCAGCACCGGGAAGCCCGAAATGCCGTGTTGCTGCGACAGCGCGATCACGTCGCGGATCTTCATGTCCGGCGAAATGGTGATCGGATCACGCAGCACGCCCGATTCGTAGCGCTTGACGCGCGCCACTTCCCGCGCCTGGTCGGCCGGCTTCAGGTTCTTGTGAACGATGCCGATGCCGCCCGCCTGTGCCATGGCGATGGCCAGACGCGCCTCCGTCACGGTATCCATGGCGGCGGAAACCAGCGGAATGTTCAATTCGATCGAGCGGGTCAGGCGGGTGCGGAGGGAGACATCCCGGGGGAGGACGGCCGAATAGGCCGGGACGAGCAGCACATCATCGAACGTGAGTGCTTTCTGGACAAGACGCATAGCGATTCCTCTAGGCGCAAAATCGAATTATACAGGAACCGCCCCTTTCATGATGGGCGCGTGCTCGGAATCTGCCTGGCCAATGCTATCCTTTGAGGCTTTTCTGAGCGGAGGCGCGTCCAGCGCGGCAAAACGGATGGGGATCGGCGTACTGTGCGGCCTGCTGGCCGGCGCGTTCTGGGGCATGGTGTTCATCGCGCCCAAGCTGCTGCCGGTGTTTTCGCCGTGGGAGCTGGCGATCGGCCGCTACCTGGCCTACGGGCTGGTCGCCGCGATCGCCGCGGCGCCGCTGATGCGCCGCATCGCCCGCAAGCTGACCCGCGCCGACTGCATCGCCCTGCTGCGCCAGGCCTTCACCGGCAACCTGCTGTACTACGTGCTGCTGGCCTTCGGCGTGCAGCTGGCCGGCGTCGGCCCGACCTCGCTGATCATCGGCATCCTGCCGATTTCCGTCACGGTGATGGGCCGGCGCGACCACGGCGCGGTGCCGCTGTCGCGGCTGCTGCTGCCGCTGCTGGTGGTCGCGGTCGGCATCGCCTGCATCAACCTGGACCTGTTCGCCGGCGGCGGCCACGGCGCCCATGGCGCGGCCGCCGCCGAAGCAGCGCGGCCGGTCTGGCAGAAGCTGGCCGGCGTGGTCTGCGCGGCGGGCGCGCTGGTCTGCTGGACGCTGTACGCGGTCGACAATGCCCGCTACCTGCAGCGCAATCCGCAATACAGCGGCAACGAATGGTCGGCGCTGTACGGGCTGTCGACCGGCATCGTCTCCGCGCTGCTGGCGCTGATCGGCTGGCTGCTGTTCCGCGACGTGCTGACCGCCCCGGGCAGCGGGCGCGACTGGCAATGGTTCTGGTGGGTCAATGCGGCGGTGGCGCTGGGCGCCTCGCTGATCGGCAACAACCTGTGGAATATCGCCAGCCGGCGGCTGCCGCTGACGCTGTCGGGCCAGATGATCGTGTTCGAGACGCTGTTCGCGCTGGCCTACGGCTTCCTCTACGAGCAGCGCTGGCCGCGCGGCCTCGAACTGGCGGCCATCGTGCTGCTGATGATCGGCGTGGCTTGGTCGGTGCGGCTGCATGCCGGCGACAAGCGCGCGGCGCCAGCGGCGGACGAGCCGGCGAACGCGGAAGCCATCGAAGCGACCGCAGCCACCGCGGCCACCGAGCCTGGCCAGGCGGGCAAGCGGCCGGCCTGACGCGCCGATCGACGGCTCAGCGGTCCCCGGCCTCGCTGTCGCCGCCGCCGCGCATCCACTTCTGCCCTTCGCGCGTGCCGGCCTCGCGCGCCTTCTGCACGCGGCGGCGCCGCGCGGTCTTGGGATCGGCCACCAGGGGCCGGTAGAGCTCGATGCGGTCACCCGCGCGCACCACCGTCTCCAGCGTCTTCAGCTTGCCGAAGATGCCGACGCGCAGCGTCGCCGGATCGAGCTCCGGATGGGCCGACAGCACGCCGCTGGCCTCGATCGCCGCGGCGATCGTGGCGCCGGCGGGCAGTTCGATTTCCTTCAGGAAGACCGTGTCCGGCTTCGCGTGGCAGACGGCCACGCGCACGGTGGCCACCTCCTGCCCAGCCGTTTCAGCTGTTTCAGCTGTTGCCATAGACGACCTCGGCGCGCTTGACGAAGGCGTCGACGAAGGTATTCGCGATCATGCTGAACACCGGCCCGATGATCTTCTCGAGGATGATGCTGGAGAACTCGTAATGCAGATGGAATTCGATCTTGCAGGCGTCCTCGCGCAGCGGAATGAAATTCCAGTAGCCGTTGAAGGTCTTGAACGGACCATCGGCGAAATTCATGTCGATGCGGGTCGGCCGATGCTGCGTATTGCGGGTATGGAAATACTGCTTGATGCCGTTGAAATGGATATGCAGCTTGGCGTCGAGCAACGTCTCGGTCTGCTCGAACACTTCCACGCCGCCGCACCAGGGCAGGAACTTGGGGTAGTCCTCGACGCGCGTGACCAGGTCGTACATTCGCTCGGCCGAATAACCGAGCAGCACGGTTTTATGGACGTCTGCCATGAGTTGACGATTCTGGGCCGATGGCTGTCCACGGGCGACAACCGGGGCCGGTCTGTTTGCTAGAATCCGGATTTTAGCCGACGCGCGCCTGCCCTGGCGCACGCTCCGGCCGGGACGCCGGCATCTAGCCCGGCGCCAGTCATCGTACCAGCGGCCGCCACCGGCGTCCGCCGAACCGGCGGGGCCGCACGACGGCGCCGCCGCACCCTACCATCCACCACCACGCATGACCATCGCAGACAACAAGAAGGCCTTCTTCGACTATTTCATCGAGGAGCGATACGAAGCCGGCATCGTGCTCGAAGGCTGGGAGGTCAAGGCGATTCGCGCCGGGCGCGTGCAGATCAAGGAAGGCTATGTGGTGGTGCGCGACGCCGAGCTGTTCCTGATCGGCGCGCATATCAGCCCGCTGCAGAGCGCCTCCACGCACGTCAAGCCGGACCCCGTGCGCACGCGCAAGCTGCTGCTCAAGGCCGACGAGATCCGCAAGCTGATCGGCAAGGTCGAGCAGCGCGGCTATACGCTGGTGCCGCTGAACCTGCATTACACGCGCGGCCGCGTCAAATGCGAGATTGGCCTGGCCAAGGGCAAGAAGCTGTTCGACAAGCGCGAGACCGAGAAGGATCGCGACTGGCAGCGCGAAAAGGCGCGGATCATCAAGAGCGGCGGCAAGGAATAACGCCCCCGCTGCGCCAGGCTGTCATTCCCGCGAATGCGGGAATCCAGCGTCTTTCAGGGGTGGTTCAAAGCCGCTGGGTCCCCGCCTCCGCGGGGACGACGGGACACCAAGCGCGATCGCTCAGCCCGCGCCCTTCTGGCTTTTGACGATCTGCAGCGCCGACGCGACCATCGAGCTCATTTCGCCGAGATTGCCCGGCACGATCAGCGTATTGCCGGTCTTGGCCAGATTGCCGAAGGCGCCGACATATTCCTCGGCGACCTTCAGATTGACCGCTTCGACACCGCCCTCGGCGCGAATCGCGCGCCCGATCTTCTCGATCGCCTGCGCATTGGCCTCGGCCACGGCCAGGATCGCGGCGGCCTCGCCCTGCGCCTTGTTGATCGCGGCCTGGCGTTCACCCTCGGATTGCTGGATCGCCGCCTCGCGCGCGCCCGAGGCCAGGTTGATCTGTTCCTGCCGGCGGCCTTCGGAGGCCGCGATCAGCGCCCGCTTCTCGCGCTCGGCCGTGATCTGCGCCTGCATCGCGTGCAGGATTTCCTTCGGCGGGGTCAGGTCCTTGATCTCGTAGCGCAGCACCTTGACGCCCCAGTTCGACGCCGCCTCGTCCAGCGCATTGACGATGCTGTGATTGATGAACTCGCGCTCCTCGAAGGTCTTGTCGAGTTCCAGCTTGCCGATCACCGAGCGCAGCGTGGTCTGCGCCAGCTGCGTGATCGCGACGACGAAGTTGCTCGAGCCGTACGACGCCTTCATCGGGTCGGTGACCTGGAAGTACAGCACACCGTCGACCTGCAGCTGCGTGTTGTCCTTGGTGATGCAGACCTGGCTGGGCACGTCGAGCGGGATTTCCTTCAGGATGTGCTTGTAGGCCACGCGGTCGATGAACGGCAGCACCACGTTGAGCCCGGGCGTCAGCGTCGCGCGGTATTTGCCCAGGCGCTCCAGCACCCAGGCGTGCTGCTGCGGCACGATCTTGAAGCTCTGCGCGAGCAGCACGATCACGGCGATCAGGACCAGGAGAGGCAGCACGCTGCCGGCGACATCTAGCATGGGGACTCCATCGGTTGTTGCAGGGAAAAGGACAGAAGGACAAAGGAAGGAAGCCGCGCGCGGCTTTGCGCCCACGGCAGGCCGTGCCACGGCCTGCACGAGGCGGCGCGGCTCCGCGCCGGCGACAGGCTAGCGCGGCACCACGACCAGCGTGTTACCGCGGACCTCGACGATGCGATAGCGGCCCGGCAAGGCCTCGCCGGGCGCGCCCAGTTCGACCTGCCACTGCGCGCCCCGGTACGGCACACGCGCGCGGCGATCGGCGCCCCAGGCCGGCACATCGAGCTCCTGGCCGATATCGAGGTTGACGTTCGGATCGGTGGCAGCCGCACCCCGCCGCGCGCGGCCATAGCGCGAGCGCCGCAGCGCCGCGAAGCCCACCAGCGCGATCACCGCCGCGACGCCGAATTGCGCCGCGATACCCAACCCCGACAGCGCCGCGATGCCCGCGGCGACGGCCGCCAGCGCGACCATCAGCAGATACAGCGTCAGGCTGGCCAGTTCGGCGATGACCAGCAGTACCGCAAGGCCGAACCAGATGTGGTAGTCCGCCATGGCGATTCACCCCTCGATCTCGTTGTTGCTGTTTTAGTTCTGATCCGCAGGCGCGGGCCTCTTGTGTCGACCGCGGCCGCGCCCTGCCAAAGCGAAAAACCCCCGCGGCGCCGAAGCACCTGCGGGGGCATGGCCACGCCCTACCGAGGTAGGGCGCAGCGGACGGCACCGAGCCTGTCGTCGTTTCAAATTACGACGCCAGCTGCCGCCACGTGTCGATCACCGAATCGGGATTCAGCGAGATCGACTTGATGCCTTCCTTGGCCAGCCACGCGGCGAAGTCCGGATGGTCCGACGGGCCCTGGCCGCAGATGCCGACATACTTGTTCAGCCGCAGCGCGGTCGAGATCGCGCGCGACAGCATGAAGCGCACCGCGGGGTCGCGCTCGTCGAAGTCCTTGGCCAGCAGTTCCATGCCCGAATCGCGGTCCAGGCCCAGCGTCAGCTGCGTCAGGTCGTTCGAGCCGATCGAGAAGCCGTCGAAGTACTGCAGGAACTCCTCGGCCAGGATCGCGTTGGACGGCACCTCGCACATCATGATCACGCGCAGGCCGTTCTCGCCGCGCTTCAGGCCGTGCTTGGCCAGCAGGTCGATGACCTTCTCGGCCTGGCCCAGCGTGCGCACGAACGGCACCATGATCTCGACGTTGGTCAGGCCCATTTCGTCGCGCACGCGCTTCATGGCCTTGCATTCCATCTCGAACGCTTCGGCGAAGTCCTCGGCGATATAGCGCGAGGCGCCGCGGAAACCCAGCATCGGGTTTTCCTCGTCCGGCTCGTAGCGTGAACCGCCGATCAGCTTCTTGTACTCGTTGGACTTGAAGTCCGACAGGCGCACGATCACCGGCTTCGGATAGAAGGCGGCGCCGATCGTGGCGATGCCCTCGGCCAGCTTGTCGATGTAGAACGCGCGCGGGCTGGCATGGCCGCGGGCCACGCTCTCGACCGCCTTCTTCAGGTCGGAGTCGACCTGCGGATAGTCGAGGATGGCCTTCGGGTGGACGCCGATGTTGTTGTTGATGATGAATTCGAGACGGGCCAGACCCACGCCGCTGTTCGGGATCTGCGCGAAGTCGAAGGCCAGCTGCGGATTGCCGACGTTCATCATGATCTTGACGTCGAGCTCCGGCATCTCGCCGCGCTGCACCTCGGTGACCTCGGTCTCCAGCAGGCCATCGTAGATGCGGCCCTCGTCGCCCTCGGCGCACGAGACGGTGACCAGCGTGCCGTCCTTCAGCACATCGGTGGCGTCGCCGCAGCCGACCACGGCCGGCACGCCCAGCTCACGCGCGATGATCGCCGCGTGGCAGGTGCGGCCGCCGCGGTTGGTCACGATGGCCGAGGCGCGCTTCATCACCGGTTCCCAGTTCGGGTCGGTCATGTCGGCGACCAGCACGTCGCCGGGCTGCACGCGCTCCATCTCGCTGGGGTCGTTGATCACGCGGACCGGACCGGTGCCGATCTTCTGGCCGATCGCGCGGCCGGTGGCCAGCACCGCGGACGTGCCCTTGAGCTTGAAGCGCTGCTCGGCCTTGCCGGCCGACTGGCTCTTCACGGTCTCCGGACGCGCCTGCAGGATGTAGATCTTGCCGTCCTTGCCGTCCTTGCCCCACTCGATGTCCATCGGGCGGCCGTAATGCTTCTCGATGATCATCGCGTAGCGCGCCAGCTCGCTGACGTCCTCGTCGGTGATCGAGTAGCGGTTGCGCAGTTCGCTCGGCACGTCGACGGTCTTGACGCGGCCGGCTTCGCCCGGCGCGGTGAATTCCATCTTGATCAGCTTCGAGCCGATCGAGCGGCGGATGATCGGATACTTGCCGGCCTGCAGCGTCGGCTTGAACACGTAGAACTCGTCCGGATTGACCGCGCCCTGCACCACCGTTTCGCCCAGGCCGTAGCTGGAGGTGATGAAGACCACGTCGGGGAAGCCCGATTCGGTGTCGATCGTGAACATCACGCCCGACGCGGCCAGGTCCGAACGGACCATGCGCTGCACGCCGGCCGACAGCGCCACCACATCGTGGGCGAAGCCCTTGTGCACGCGGTACGAGATCGCGCGGTCGTTGTACAGCGAGGCGAACACGTGCTTGATCTTGTCAAGCACGTCGTCGATGCCGCTGACGTTCAGGTAGGACTCCTGCTGGCCGGCGAACGAGGCGTCGGGCAGGTCTTCGGCGGTCGCCGACGAGCGCACCGCGAACGAGGCTTCCGCACCCTCGCGCTCCGCGACGCGTGCGTAGTGTTCGCGGATTTCCTGCTCCAGGCGCGGCTGGAACGGTGCGGTGGCGACCCAGTTGCGGATCTCGGCGCCGGCCTCGGCCAGCGCCTTGACGTCGTCGACGTCGAGCGCCTTCAGGCGGTCGGAGATGCGTTGGGTCAGGTTGTTGTGGGCGATGAAGTCGCGGAAGGCCAGCGCGGTGGTGGCGAAGCCGCCGGGCACGCGCACGCCGGCGCCTGCCAGCTGGGAGATCATTTCGCCGAGCGACGAATTCTTGCCCCCCACCACTTCCACATCCGCCATGCGCAGCTGCTCGAACGGCAGCACGTAGGCGCCGTCATTTGCCAGGTTGGTCATAAAAGCCTCAAAACAAAGTAGGAAACCTGTCGCTCACGCCGGAATGTCGTTGGAGTTCTGCTACCGGGCGGATCGCTTTGCTAAACAATCCGGGCGCCTGGGAATGGCGGAATGCTGTCGAGCCCATTTGTCGACAATCCCGCGCCGAATCGTCCCGCGCGTGGCGCGCCGTGCAATTGCTTAGCGAAAAGATCGCCGCTATTCTACCGTGCCGCACCGCACTTTCGCGTGCGGCAGGCCCCAAAATAATTGTTCAGACATGGATTCCCCCGCCGCGCCGCGCGCCGACAAGCCGGCCGTCCGCACCGTATTTATCGTCTCGGACGGCACCGGGATCACCGCCGAAACCTTCAGTCATTCGATCCTGGCCCAGTTCGAGATGCGCTTTCGAAAGGTGCGAATGCCCTTTATCGATACGCCGGAAAAGGCGCATATGGCGGTCGGCAAGATCAACGAGGCCTTCTATGCCGAAGGGGTCCCGCCGATCGTCTTCACCACGCTGGTCAATGCCGAGTCGAACAAGGCGCTGCGCCGCGCCAAGGGCATGATCCTGGACATGTTCCAGACCTTTATCGAGCCGCTCGAAAAGGAATTGGGGCTGAAATCGACCCATGCGATCGGACGCTTTCACCAGAATGCGGATACCGAGGCGTACAAGAACCGCATCGAGGCGATCAATTTCTCGCTGGCCCACGACGACGGCCAGTCGCACAAGAATCTGGCCGAGGCCGACGTGATCCTGGTGGGCGTGTCGCGCAGCGGCAAGACGCCGACCAGCCTGTACCTGGCGATGCAATATGGGCTGAAGGCGGCCAATTACCCGCTGATTCCGGACGATTTCGAACGCGGCAAGCTGCCGTCGGCGCTGTACGATTTCAAGGCGAAGATCTTCGGCCTGTCGATCGATCCGCAGCGTCTGTCCGAGATCCGCAATGAGCGCCGGCCCGGCAGCAAATACGCGTCGCTGGAAAATTGCCGCTACGAGGTCAATGAAGCGGAGATCATGATGCGGCGCGAAGGGATCAAATGGCTGTCGTCGACGCACAAGTCGATCGAGGAAATCGCCACGACGATCCTGCAGGAGATCAAGGTCGATCGGGACAATTATTGAGGGGCGTTTCCTTCGCTGGCCCCCCTCCCTGGTTTCTCCCGTCTCCCGCCGGGCGGGAGACGGGAGCGGGATGCCGGTCTACGAGACCTGTCGCGGGCGAGAGCCCTACCCCCGCCGCTGCCGTACCGCCTCGAACAGGCACACCGCGGTAGCCGCGGCCACGTTCAGCGATTCGAGGCCGCCGGGCTGCGGAATGCCGACCGTGCGCTGCACGTGCGCCATCCATTCCGCGCTGACCCCTGCCCCTTCGTTGCCGACCACCCAGCCGACCGGCCCACGCAGGTCCGTGTCGAACAGCGCGGCATCCGCGTGCGACGAGGTGGCCAGCAGCGGCACCGCCAGCCGCGGCGCCAGCATCTCGACCGTGCAGTGCTCGACGATATTCAGGTGGAAGTTGGCGCCCATCGCGGCGCGCAGCGTCTTGGTCGACCACGCGAACG
Source organism: Cupriavidus sp. JZ107 (assembly GCF_053903255.1). Taxonomy (NCBI): domain Bacteria; kingdom Pseudomonadati; phylum Pseudomonadota; class Betaproteobacteria; order Burkholderiales; family Burkholderiaceae; genus Cupriavidus; species Cupriavidus sp. JZ107. Next base: position 1,922,835 of record NZ_CP096481.1, read on the forward strand.
CGCAGCCGGTACCGAGGAACGCATGCTGGATGCCGGCCGCCGCGGCGCTGCGCAGGATCGAGCCGACGTTGCCGGCGTCCTGCACGCCGTCCAGCACGATGCAGTCGGTGTCGATGCTGGCCGGCAGATGGCCCGCCGGGGTGTCGATCACCAGCATCAGGTCGATGCCGTTGACCACGCCGGTGATCTGCGCGAACAGCGCGTCGGCCAGCACCACGATGCGCTGATCGTCGATGCGGGCCAGCAGCGCGGCGACCTCGGGATGGTCGAGATGGCGCTCCGACACCACGCAGCTGACCGGCTGGCCCAGCGCGGCCAGATAGGCGTCGGCCAGATGGACCCCGTCGAGCACCGATTGCCCGGCCTTGCGCCGTTGATGGGTCGAGCCGGTCAGGGCCTTCAGATGCTTGAACAGCGCGTTGTCGCGCGAGCTGACGTGCTTCACGTTAATCCACGTTGTTCTACGTTATGCCGCAAGGATGCAGCGGCTCAGGACAGTGCCGGCCCGGGGCTGATGGCCGCGCCGATGGCGTCCTCGATCGCATCGAGCGCATCGAAGGCATCGATGGTCTCGGCCAGTTCGTCCGGCGAAGGCCCCAAGCCCGCCGCGGCGCCATCCAGCGCGCCGGCCGGCAGCAAGGCGTCGGGCCCGAGCGGTCCACGCACCAGCGCCTCGCGCACCGGCGCGAACGAGCGGCGGTGATGCGGCGTGGCGCCGAAGCGCGCCAGCGCCAGCAGATGCTGCGGCGTGCCGTAGCCGACGTGGCTGTCGAAACCGTACTCGGGAAATTGGGCGTGCAACGCGACCAGTTCGCGATCGCGCGCGACCTTGGCAAGGATCGATGCGGCGGAAATCGCCTGCACGGTGGCATCGCCCTTGATCACCGCCTCGACCGGATACGGCACGTGCGGACAGCGGTTGCCGTCGACCTGCACCAGGTCCGGTGCGATGCCGCAGGCGGCGACGCCGTGCACCGCGCGCTGCATCGCCAGCATCGTCGCGTGCAGGATGTTCAGCGTGTCGATTTCCTCGACCGTGGCGAAGGCGATATGCCAGGCCAGCGCGCGCGAGCAGATTTCGTCGAACAGCGCCTCGCGCCGGGCCGCGGTCAGGATCTTGGAGTCTGCCAGGCCCTCGATCGGCCGGGCCGGATCGAGCACCACCGCCGCGGCGAACACCGGGCCGGCCAGCGGCCCGCGTCCGGCCTCGTCGACGCCGCACAGCCGCTGCGCCATCGCGGCGGCAGGCGACAGCGACAGGCCCAGCTGCGCCTCGGCGGCGGCCGCGCGGGCGGCCTTGCCCGCCCTGCCCGCCTTGGCGGCCGTCGTCTTGCCGCCCTTCCCGCTGGCGACACCGGCGGCGGTGGCGGGCTTGCGCGCAGGCAGCCGCGCCATCAGCCGGCCCTCCGGCTGCGCAGCAGATCGACCACCACGTCGGCGGCGATATCGGCGGTATTGCGGCGCAGGGTCTGGTGCATCTGCGTGAAGTGCTCGTACAGGAAGGCGGTGTTGTCCTGGTCGTTCAGCTGCAGCAGCGTCTCGCGCGCCAGCGCCTCGGGCGTGGCGTCGTCCTGCAGCAGCTCGGGAACGACGAAGCGTCCCGACAGGATATTCGGCAGCCCGACATAGGGCAAATAGCCCTGCCGCTTCATGATCTGCGCGGTCAGCCAGGGCACCTTGTACGAGATCACCATCGGCTTCTTGTACAGCGCCGCCTCCAGCGTCGCGGTGCCGCTGGCCAGCAGCACCACGTCGGCCGCCTCCATCGCCAGATGCGACTGGCCGTCGACGATGGTCACGTCGAGTTCAGGATACTCGCTGGCATGCGATTCGATCACGGCCCGCAGCGACGCATTGGCCGCCGGCACCACGAAGGCCAGCGCGTTGTCCATCTGCCGCATCTGGTCCATCGCGGCGAAGAACGTCGCGCCCAGGTGCCGGACTTCGGACTGCCGGCTGCCCGGCAGCACCGCGACCACGCGGCGCCCCGCCGGCAGGCCCAGCTTCGCGCGCGCGCCTTCGACGTCGGGCACCATCGGAATCACGTCGGCCAGCGGGTGGCCGACATAGGTCGCGGCAATGCCGGCCTTGGCGTAGATCTCCGGCTCGAACGGGAACAGGCAGAGGATATGGTCGACGGCCTTCGCGATGGTGCGGATGCGCCCGCCCCGCCAGGCCCAGATCGAGGGGCTGACGAAGTGGACCACCGGAATGCCGGCGCGGCGCAGCGGCACTTCCAGGCCGAAGTTGAAGTCCGGCGCGTCGACGCCGATGAAGCACAGCGGCGGATCGGCCAGCAGGCGGTCGCGGATCGCGCGCCGCGTCGCCAGAATCTCGCGCAGCGAGCCCAGCACCTCGACATAGCCGTTGACCGACAGCGTCTCCATCGGCCAATGCGAGACAAAGCCCTGGGACATCATGCGGGCCCCGCCGATGCCCGAGTAGGACACCGCGTCGCCGAGCCGGGCTTGCAGCCCCGACAACAGCAGCGAGGCCAGCAGATCGCCCGAGGCCTCGCCGGCCACCATCGCGATCTCGCCACGCAATCCGGGCAGCGCCGACGGCGCGGCGGCGGCCTGGGGTTCGATGACCGGAATCGGCTGCATTTTCGCGTCGGCCATGGCGACGCCGGGCTTCAGCGCACGATGCCGCGCTTGGTCGCGGCGATGAATTCGAGGAAGGCGCGCAGCGGCACGGCGGTGCTCGCGTCGGCCTGGGCCAGCATCTGGCCGATCTCGGCCTGGGCCTGGTCAAAGCCCAGGTCCGACTTGTACAGCAGCTTGTAGGCCTGGCGCAGCGCGGCGATCTGGCCGGCATCGAAACCGCGCCGGCGCAGCCCTTCGACGTTGATGCCGTGCGGCGTGGCCTTGTTGCCGTTCTTGTCGCTGGCCGCGATCACGAACGGCGGCACGTCCTGCACCAGCGCCGAGGCGCCGCCCAGCATCGCGTGGTCGCCGATGCGCACGAACTGGTGCACCCCGCTCATGCCGCCGAGGATGGCCCAGTCGCCGACCTGCACGTGGCCGGCGATCTGCGCATTGCTCGAGAACACGGTGTGGTTGCCGACGCGGCAATCGTGCGCGATATGCACGTACGCCATGATCCAGTTGTCGTTGCCGATGCTGGTCAGGCCCTCGTCCTGCACCGTGCCGGTATGGATCGTCGTGAATTCGCGGATGCGGTTGCGGTCGCCGATCACCAGCCGGGTCGGCTCGTCGCGGTACTTCATGTCCTGCGGCGCGCCGCCGACCGACGCGTACGGTCCGATGCGGTTGTCCGCGCCGACGGTGGTGTGGCCTTCGATCGTGGTGTGCGAACCGATCACGGTACCGCTGCCGATCCGTACATGGGGACCGACGATGGAAAACGGTCCGACGCTGACGTCGGCCGCCAGTTCGGCCTTCGGGTCGACCAGGGCGGTGGGATGGATTTGCGTCATGCGTGAAAGTCCTATCGATCTTGTGGTGGGCGGCGCGCCCGCGTTCGCTTCTACGTTCGCGGGCGCCGCGTCAAGACGGCGCCTGGCGCCGTGGCGTCAGGCGTCGGCCTGCTTGACGGTGCACATCAGCTCGGCCTCGCAGGCGACCTTGTCGTCGACGGTCGCGTGGGCCTTGAATTTCCAGATGCCGCGGATATAGCGTTCGACCGAGACATGCATATGCAGCTGGTCGCCGGGGTAGACGACCTGCTTGAAGCGGGCGCCGTCGATGCCGACGAAGTAGTACAGCGAGCCTTCCTTGCGCTCCATGTCCGCGCCGAAGGTCAGCAGGCCGGCCGACTGCGCCAGCGCCTCCAGGATCATCACGCCCGGCATCACCGGCGCGCCGGGGAAATGGCCCTGGAAGTACGGCTCGTTGATGGTGACGTTCTTCAGCGTCTTGATCCGTTTCTGCGGTTCGAATTCGAGCACGCGATCCACCAGCAGGATCGGATAGCGATGCGGCAACAGCTTCAGGATCTGGCGGATGTCGATGTCGGTGGCGGTCATGATGATTTCTCTTCCGTATTCTTTGTCGTGGCGTCCGGGCCCTGCCCGCGCAGGCGCTTCTCCAGCTGCACCACACGTTCGCGCAGCTTCGACAGCCCCCGCACGATGGCGGCGTTGCGCTCCCAGTCGCCATGCGGCAGGAAGGGAAACACGCTGGTGAAATGCTGGCCCGGCTTCGCGATCGATTTGGTGATCGAGGTCCCGCCCGATACCGTGGTGCGATCGGCGATCTGCAGATGGCCGGCGAAATTGGCCGAGCCGCCGATCACGCAGAAGCGGCCTACCTTGGTGCTGCCCGCGATCGCGGCGCAGCCGGCGATCACGGTATGGGCGCCGACGCGCACGTTATGCGCGATCTGGACCTGATTATCGATCTTGCAGCCGTCCTCGACCACGGTATCGCCCATCGCGCCGCGGTCGATCGCGGTGTTGGCGCCGATCTCGACATCGTCGCCGAGCACGGCGCGGCCGGTCTGCGGAATCTTGACGTATTCGACGCCGTCGGGGCGAATGTCCGGCGCAAAACCGAAACCGTCGGCCCCGATCACCGCGCCGCTGTGGACGATGCAGCGCTGCCCGACCACGCAGCCGTGGTAGATCGACACGTTGGCGTACAGCAGCGTATCGTCGCCGACCTGCGCGCCCGCGCCGATATAGGTATTGGCCAGCACGCGCACGCGCTCGCCGAGCCGGGCGCCGGCTTCGATCACGACATTGGGGCCGATATAGCAGGAGGCGGGCACCACCGCATCATCCGCGACGCTGGCGCGCGGATCGATGCCGGTGCGCGGGTCGTGGTTGGCGGCGCGGTCGAATTGCTGCGCGATGCGCGCGAAGCAGACATAGGGATTGCGCGCGACCAGCCAGTTGCGGCCGTCGGCGCGGCCCTGCTCGCGAATGCGGTCGAGGTCGGCCGGCGAGACGATCACCGCGGTGGCCGACGAGGTCAGTGCCTGCGGCAGATACAGCGGATTGGACAGGAAGGACAGCTGCCCTTCCCCTGCCTGATCGAGCGGCGCGAGGCCGCGCACGGCCAGCGTGGGATCACCCACAACTTGCGCGCCGGTGTCCGTGGCGAGCTGACCCAGTGTGGGTGTCTTCATCGCGGTACTTCCTGGAACGACGAACGCGGACGGCTTACTTGCCGCCGGCGTTCAGGGCCTTCATCACATCGTCGGTGATGTCGATGCGCGGATTGACGTAGACGGCTTCCTGCACGATCAGGTCGTACTTGCGCTGCTCGGCCAGTTGCCGGATCACGCGGTTGGCGCGCTCGAGCACCTGCGCCAGTTCCTCGTTGCGGCGCTGGTTCAGGTCCTCGCGGAATTCGCGCTGCTTGCGCTGGAATTCGCGGTCCAGGTCGGCCAGCTCGCGCTGGCGGCGCTGGCGGTCGGCGTCCGCCAGCACGGCGGTGTCCTTGTCGAGCCGGTCGGCCATGCCCTTGATCTTCTGGGCCATGTCCTGCAGCTCGCGGTCGCGCTTGGAGAACTCCTGCTCCAGCTTGACCTGGGCCTGCTTGGCCGGCTGCGAATCGCGCAGGATGCGTTCGGAATTGACGGCGGCAATGCGGGTTTCCTGCGCGCCGGCGGGCGCGGCCACCGTCAGCGCGGCCGCCGCTGCGGCGGCGACGGCGAACGACTGGATGATGCGGGTTGTATTTTTCATGAATCGACCTCTGTCAGAACGCGGTACCGATCTGGAACTGGAAGCGCTGGGTGCGGTCGCCCTCTTCGCGCTTGAGCGGGAAGCCCACGCTGACCTTCAGCGGACCGATCGGCGACAGCCACGACAGGCCGAGACCGGTCGAATACCGCAGGTCGCTGAAGCGCGGCGCCTCGCCTTCCTGGTACACGTTACCGAAATCAAAGAACGTAAAGAGCCGCAGCGTGCGGTCCACGCCGGAGCCCGGCAGCGGGAAGATGAACTCGACGTTGCCGATCACCTTCGACGCGCCACCGATCGGGTTGCCGTTCTGGTCCTTCGGGCCCAGCGTGCTGGTCTGGTAGCCGCGCACCGAGCCGATACCGCCGGCGTAGAAGTACTTGAAGACCGGGAAGTCCTTGCCGGCATAGCCGTGACCGTAGGCGATTTCGCCGTTGAACGCCAGCGTGAACGCCTTCGACAGCGGATAGTAGTACTGCTGCTGCAGCGTGGCGCGGTAGTACTGCGTGTCGCCGATGCCGGGCAGGCCGACTTCAAGGTTGGCCTGCGTGTACGGGCCCTTGGTCGGGATCAGCGCGCTGTCGCGGCGGTCGCGCGCCCAGCCGATCGTGAACGGGAAGTTGTTGGTGACGTCGCCGTTCTCGCGCACCCAGCGCTGGTACTGGATCGGCGTGTTGTTCGACACCGTCAGCTCGGTCCGCTCGTAGCCGATGCCGAAGAACACCGTGTCGTTCTCGGAGAACGGCACGCCGAACTTGAAGCCGCCGCCGGTCGACACGATCCGGTAGTCCTGGTCGCCGATGTAGTACAGCGGGCGCGAGGTCCGGTAGTAGATGTCGGTGGAGCGGCTGATGCCGTCGACGGTGAAATACGGGTCGTACTGCGTCAGGGCAATCGTGCGGAACGACTTCGCGGTGTTGACGTCCAGGCCCAGACTGGTACCCGAACCGAACACGTTGTCCTGGCGCAGGCCGGCCTGCAGCACGAGCTTGTCGGTCGACGAGAAGCCCATGCCCAGGCTGATCTGGCCGGTCGGCTTCTCGGTGACGTTGACGTTCACATCGACCTGGTCGGGCGCGCCGGGCACGTCCTCGGTGGTGATGTTGGTGTCGGTGAAGTAGCCGGTGCGGTTGATGCGGGCCTGCGATTGCGTCAGCTTCTCGCTGTCGAACCACGAGCTTTCCATCTGGCGCATCTCGCGGCGCACCACCTCGTCACGCGTCTTGCTGTTGCCGACCACGTTGACGCGGCGCACGTAGACGCGGCGGCCCGGGTCGACCATCAGCGTCAGCGCGACCTCGCGCTTCTCGCGGTCGATCTGCGGCTGCGGATTGATCGTCGTGAACGCATAGCCGTAGGTGCCCATCAGGTCGGTGATGGCCTTGGTGCTCTGCGTCAGCTTTTCCGACGAGAAGATGTCGCCCTTCTTCAGGGTCAGCAGCTTCTCCATTTCTTCCTGCTTGCCGAGCAGCTCGCCCGCCAGGCGGATGTCGGACACCTTGTACTGGTCGCCTTCCTTGATGTTCAGCGTCAGGTAGATGTCCTTCTTGTCCGGCGTGATCGACACCTGGGTCGATTCGATCGCGAACTCGAGATAGCCGCGGTTCAGGTAGAACGAGCGCAGCGCCTCGAGGTCGGCCGTCAGCTTCTGCTTCGAGTACAGGTCGTTCTTGGTGTACCAGGACAGCCAGTTCGGCGTCGACAGCTGCATCTCGTCGCGCAGCGTGCCTTCCTTGAAGGCCTTGTTGCCGACGATATTGATCTGCCGGATCTTGGCGATCGGGCCTTCGTCGACGTTGAACACGACCGAGACGCGATTGCGGTCCACCGGCGTGATCGTCGTCTGCACCTCGGCCGCGTAGTAACCGCGCGCGACGTACTGGCGCTTCAGTTCCTGCTCGGCCTTGTCGATCAGCGCGCGGTCGTAGTAGCGCGCCTCGGCCACGCCGACGGCCCGCAGCGAACGGCGCAGCGTGTCCTTGTCGAATTCCTTGATGCCAACGAACTCGAGCTGCGAGATGGCCGGGCGTTCCTCGACATGGACCACCAGCACGCCGTCCTCGGCGCGGATCTGTACGTCCTTGAAGAAGCCGGTGTTGTAGAGCGCGCGGATCGCGTCGGCGCCCTTGTCGTCGGTGAAGGTCTCGCCTACCTTGACTGGCAGATAGCCGAAGACCGTACCGGGTTCGACCCGTTGCAGCCCTTCTACCCGAATATCCCTGACCACAAACGGATCCGCGGCCCAGCCCGCCGGTGCCCAGGCCGCGATGATGGCACTCGCCAGCATGCTAAGCGAGATGCGCTTATGTCTGATCAATCTTGATCCCCTCTTTGATTCCATGCAGGATTGGGCTCTGATGCTTCGCCGGGCGGCCTCGCGACGAGGTCCGCAACGGTCGCCGTGGCCGGTGCCGCGGCACGCCGCTACGTCGTTGCGCACCGGATTCTAGCTGCGCGCGAGAAACAGGCGGCTGACGTCGTTGAACAAGGCGAGCGAAGTCAGGAGCAAGATGCAGGCAATGCCGACCTTCTGCAGCACAGCCTGCCAGTGGTCTGGAACGGGCCTGCCAGTCAAAAATTCAACGCAATAATACAGCAAATGCCCCCCGTCCAATACCGGAATGGGTAACAAATTCAATACGCCGAGGCTGACGCTGACCAGCGCCAGGAAGCCGACGAACGGTTGCCAGCCGAGGTTCGCGGCCTTGCCCGCGTAATCGGCGACGGTCAGCGGACCGCTGAGGTTCTGCAGCGAAGCCTGGCCGATCAGCATGCGGCCGAGCAGCTTGAGCGACAGCACGCTGGTGTCCCATACCTGCTGTCCGGCACGGGCCAGCGCCTGCAGCGGGGCATCGCGCACGGTCTCCATCTGCACGGCCTGCGTCAGCGCCGCGCCGAGCTTGCCGGCGGTCGCCGCCTTGCCGCCGCCCTCCTTCGTCTTCTGCTGCGCCCCTTCGCTGTCGTCCGGCACCGCGTCGACCTTGACCGGCACCTGCAGCGTGCTGCCTTCGCGCTCGATCGACAGCGTCGCCTGCGCGCCCGGATTGGCGCGCACCGCGCGGATCAGCTGATCGGCCTGGCGGATCGGCTCGCCCTGCCACGCCAGCACACGGTCGCCGGCGCGCAGGCCGGCGCGTTCGGCGGCCGAATCGGGCAGCACCTCGCGGATCGTCACCGGCCCGCCCTTGAGCGCGAGCCCCAGCGTGGCCAGCGGATCGCGCTCGGGATCGCCGCCGGTGCTGGGCAGCCGCGCGATGGTCAGGTCGCGTTCGGCGCCGTCGGCACCGCGCACGCGCAGCACCGCGCCGGCGCCGTCGAATCCCTGCGCCATCACGGCCATGCGCAGGTCGTTCCACGAGCGCACCGTCTCGGTCTCGTCGTTGGCGGTCAGCGAGAGTACGCGGTCGCCGTCGCGCACGCCGGCCTGGGCCGCGGCGGTACCGGCCACCGGGGTTGCCAGCACCGGCGCTGGCTCCTGCATGCCGCCGGCGAACAGCGTGAAATACAGCACGATCGCCAGCAGGAAGTTGGCGACCGGCCCGGCCGCGACGATGGCGATGCGCTTGCCGACCGGCTGCCGGTTGAAGGCGCGCGGCAGGTCGGCGGGGTCGTAGGGAGGGTCGCGCTCGGGATCGCGTTCGCGCTCGTCGAGCATCTTGACGTAGCCGCCCAGCGGAATCGCCGCGAGCGTCCATTCGGTGCGATCTCGGTGGCGCGATACCCAGCGCAGCAGCGGACGGCCGAAGCCGATCGAGAAGCGCAGCACCTTGACGCCGCACGCGCGCGCGGCCAGGTAGTGGCCCATCTCGTGCACGTAGATCAGGATGCCGAGCGCAACGATGAAGGCGAGAATGGTCTGCATGGCGGCGGTCAGGTTCAGCTTGGCGTGGCCGCGCCGGCGCTGGCGCCGGCGCTTGCCTGGCTGCCCGCTTGCACCAGCGTCCGGGCCAGCGCGCGGGCCTGCTGGTCGGCCTGCAGCACCGCGTCGAGCGAGTCGGCCGCATGGCGCGGGCCCTGCTCGAGCACGCGCGCGACCACGTTGGCGATATCGGTGAAACGGATCGCGCCGTGCAGGAAGCTGTCGACCGCGATCTCGTTGGCGGCGTTCAGCACCGCGGGCGCGACGCCGCCGGCGCGCAGCGCGTCGAAGGCGAGCGCCAGGCATGGGAAGCGCTGCAGGTCCGGCGTCTCGAAGGCCAGCGTGCCGGCCGCGACCAGATCGAGCGGCGAGACGCCGGCATCGATCCGTTCGGGATAGGCGAGACCGTAAGCGATCGGCGTGCGCATGTCGGGGTTGCCCAGTTGCGCCAGTACCGAGCCGTCGGCATACGCGACCATCGAATGGACGATGCTCTGCGGGTGGATCAGCACGTCGATGCGCTCGGCGGGCGCGCCGAACAGCCAGTGGGCCTCGATGACCTCCAGGCCCTTGTTCATCATCGTGGCCGAATCGACCGAGATCTTGCGCCCCATCACCCAGTTCGGATGGGCGCAGGCCTCGTCCGGGGATATGTCGTGCAGCGAGGCCGGATCGCGCGTGCGGAACGGCCCGCCGGACGCTGTCAGCACCACGCGGGCGACGCCGGCTCGATAGCGCGGATCGTCGAACGGCAGGCACTGGAAGATCGCGTTGTGCTCGCTGTCGATCGGCAGCAGCGTCGCGCCGTGCTCGCGCACCGCGTCCATGAAGATGGCGCCGGACATCACCAGCGCCTCCTTGTTGGCCAGCAGCACGCGCTTGCCGGCTTGCGCCGCGGCGAGCGTCGGCCGCAGTCCGGCGGCGCCGACGATCGCCGCCATCACCGTATCGGCCTCGGCGTCCGTGGCGACCTCGGCCAGCGCGGCGTCGCCGTGCAGCACCTCGGTACCGACGCCGGCCACGCGCAGCCGCTCGCGCAGCTCGGCCGCGGCGCTGTCGCTGCCGACCACCGCCCGCGCTGGACGGAACTCGGCGCAGCGCTCGGCCAGCTTGTCGATCTGGCGATGCGCGGTCAGCGCATGCACGGCGTAGCGCTCGGGATGGCGCCGGATCACGTCCAGCGTGCTGTCGCCGATCGAGCCGGTGGCGCCAAGGACGGTAATGCGACGCATGAAAAAGGCCTGGGGAAAATCAGAGATACAGGATCAGCAGCGCGGCCAGCGGCAACACCGGCAGCAGCGCATCGATGCGGTCCAGCACGCCGCCGTGGCCGGGCAGCAGCCGGCTGCTGTCCTTCTTGCCGACCTGCCGCTTGAGCAGCGATTCGAACAGGTCGCCGACCACGCTGGCGATCACCATCAGCGTGGTCAGCAGCGCCACCATCAGCAGGCCGTTGCGGTCCGCCACCCGGTCGAACCAGGTCGGCGCGAACGCATGGGTGGCCGCCAGCGACAGCGCCACGGCCAGCGCGAACAGCCAGCCGCCGATCGCGCCTTCCCATGACTTGCCGGGGCTGATGCTGGGCGCCAGCTTGCGGCGGCCGATCGCCTTGCCGACGAAATAGGCGCCGATATCGGCGGCCCAGACGAGCGCCGCGGCGGACAGCAGCACGCCGACGCCGAGGCCGCGCAGCAGCATCGCGGCGTGGCCGAACGCCGGCAGGATCACCAGGCCGACCAGGCCGGCGACGATCGCGAAGGCCGGCGTGGCCTTGCGCACGCCGCGCGCCAGCAGCACGATGGCGACGCCCCAGGCGACCACCGAGGCCTGCAGCAGCCACAGCATCGCGCCGCGCGCCGGCAGGTCATGCCAGGCGATCATCGCGACCACGCAGGCGATCGCGTAGATCCACGGGCCCGCGCCGCGCAGGCCGAGCAGACGGCCGAATTCCCAGGCGGCCAGCGCCACGATCACCGCCATCAGGCCGGCCAGCGCCGCGGGCGGCGCCAGGAACAGGATCGGCAGGATCAGCAGCAACAGGCACAGGGCGGTGATGACACGGGTAAGAAGCATGCGCTGCGAGTCCGGGTTGGTTCGATGGCGAGCGGCCGGCGCGTTCAAGCGGTGCCGGACAGGCCGGACGGCGCCACGACCTGCGCGCTGGTGCGGCCGAAACGCCGTTCGCGCTGCCGGTACGAGGCGAACGCCTTGTCCAGTTCGGCCGCGTCGAAGTCGGGCCAGAACACGTCGGTGAAATAGAGCTCGGAATAGGCGAGCTGCCACAGCAGGAAATTGCTGATGCGCTGCTCGCCCCCGGTGCGGATGAACAGGTCCGGCTCCGGCGCGTAGGCCATCGCCAGGTGCGGCGCCAGCGTCGATTCCTCGATCGTCGAGGGGTCGAGCATCGGCTGCTGCAGCAGCATCTTGCGCACCGCCTGCAGCAGGTCCCAGCGGCCACCATAGTTGGCGGCGATGGTCACCGTCAGGCCGGTATTGCCCGCGGTGCGGCGTTCGGCGTCGGCAATCAGTTGCTGGATGCGCGGGCTGAAGCGCGTCAGGTCGCCAACCACCTTCAGGCGGATATTGTTGGCGTGCATCTTCACCACTTCGCGCCGCAGCGACATCATGAACAGCCGCATCAGGAAGGTGACCTCGTCGGCCGGCCGCCGCCAGTTCTCCGAACTGAAGGCGAACAGCGTCAGGTACTTGACCCCTCGCACCGCGCACGCCTCCACCACGGTACGTACCGCATCCAGGCCGCGGCTATGGCCGGCGACCCGCGGCAGATGCCGCTGCGTGGCCCAGCGCCCGTTGCCATCCATGATGATGGCGACGTGGGCCGGTACGTAACCGGTCTCGGGGATGGCGAGTGTGGAACTGATGTGCATGATGGTGGACGGGTCCCCGGCGGCGTCATCGCGCCAGTCCGCAGCGGGACCGGCGAGCGGCGCCGCGGCTCAGACCGTCATGATCTCCTTGTCCTTCTCGGCGACCAGCTTGTCGATCTCGGCGACATAGCGGTCGGTCAGCTTCTGCACCTCGTCCTGTCCGCGACGCTCGTCGTCTTCCGAGATGCTCTTGTCCTTGACCAGCTTCTTGAACTGTTCGTTCGCGTCGCGGCGCAGATTGCGCACCGCCACCTTGGCGCTCTCGCCCTCGCCCTTGACCACCTTGGTTAGCTCCTTGCGGCGCTCCTCGGTCAGCGGGGGCATCGGCACGCGGATCACCTCGCCGATGGTGGCGGGGTTCAGGCCCAGGTCGGCGTCGCGGATGGCCTTCTCGACCGCGCCGACCATCTTCTTTTCCCACGGCTGCACGCTGATGGTGCGGGCATCGGCCAGGCCGATATTGGCGACCTGGCTGATGGGCACCGGCGAGCCATAGTATTCGACCTGGACATGGTCGAGCAGACCGGTGTGCGCACGACCCGTGCGGATCTTGGCCAGATCGGCCTTGAACGCTTCGATGGTCTTCTGCATCTTCTGCTCGGCGCTCTTCTTGATGTCGGCGACGCTCATCATAACCTCCGGAAAACTGGCTGCCATGACCCCGGCGGACGGGGCCGAAAACGAATCATTCTACTCTGTGCCGTTGCGTGCGCCACCTCGCGGCGGGCCCGCCCGGCGCCTCAAACGTGGACCAGCGTACCCTCGTCCTCGCCCAGGATCACGCGCTTGAGCGCGCCCGGCTTGACGATGGAGAACACCTTGATCGGCAGCTTCTGGTCGCGGCACAGCGCGAAGGCCGTGGCGTCCATCACCTGCAGATTGCGGGAGATCGCCTCGTCGAAGCTGATCGTGGTGTAGCGCGTGGCGCTGGGATCCTTCTTCGGATCGGCGGTATAGACGCCGTCGACCTTGGTGGCCTTGAGCACCACCTCGGCGCCGATCTCGGAGCCGCGCAGCGCGGCCGCGGTATCGGTGGTGAAGAACGGGTTGCCGGTGCCGGCGGCGAAGATCACGACCTTGCCTTCTTCCAGCTGGCGGATCGCGCGCGGGCGGATATAGGGCTCGACCACCTGGTCCATGCGCAGCGCCGATTGCACCCGGCCTTCGATATTGGCGTGCCGCATCGCGTCCTGCAGCGCCAGCGCGTTCATCATCGTGGCCAGCATGCCCATGTAGTCGGCGGTCGCGCGGTCCATGCCGGCGGCGCCCCCGGCGACGCCGCGGAAGATGTTGCCGCCGCCGATCACCACTGCCACCTGCACGCCGAGCTTCACGATCTCGGCAATATCATTGACCATGCCTTCGATCGTGGACCGGTTGATGCCGAAGGCATCATCGCCCATCAGGGCCTCACCGGACAGTTTCAGAAGGACGCGCTTGTAGGCTGGCATATTCACCCTCGGGCTGGTTCGAGTCTTCGATCTGGGCCTCGCCCCGGAGGGCGGATGCCGCCGGGACCAAGCCGGCTTTCCCCGTGGCCCGGGCGCGTCGGCAGGGCCCGGAGGGCGATGCCAGTCAAAACGGGCGACGGCGAAAACGGGCTCCGCGTCCGGCTCGCGGGCCGGCACGCTGGACGCATGCACCGGCCGTTCGGGCGGCACGCGCCATTGTTCTCTCTTCTTGTGCCGAGGGGCACCTCGCGGTGCCCCTCGGGATTATACGGCGGGCCGTCATCGCGCCAGACCGGCGCCTGCCTCCCGCCCGGGATATCAGCCCTTCTGCGCGGCGGCGACCTGCGCGGCCACTTCGGCGGCGAAGTCGTCCTGGCGCTTCTCGATGCCCTCGCCGACCACGTACAGCGTGAAGCCCTTGACCGTGGTGTTGGCGGCCTTGAGCATCTGCTCGACGGTCTGCTTGTCGTTCTTCACGAACGGCTGGTTCAGCAGCGAGACTTCCTTCAGGTACTTCTGCACCGAGCCTTCGACCATCTTGGCGGTGATCTCGGCCGGCTTGCCCGACTCGGCGGCCTTCTGCTCGGCGATGCTGCGCTCCTTGGCGATCAGGTCGGCCGGCACGTCGGCCGACGACAGCGCAACCGGCTTCATCGCGGCGATGTGCATGGCGACGTCCTTGGCGGCGACTTCATCGCCGTCGAACTCGACCATCACGCCGATGCGGGTGCCGTGCAGGTACGAGACCAGCTTGCCGCCGCCGGCATAGCGGGCGAAACGGCGGATCGTCATGTTCTCGCCGATCTTGCCGATCAGCGCGGCACGGACCTGGTCGACGGTCTGGCCGTCCAGCGGCAGCGCCGACAGCGCGGCCACGTCGGCCGGGTTCTGCTTGGCAACGAGCTCGGCGACCTTGGCCGAGAAGCCCAGGAAGTCGTCGTTCTTCGAGACGAAATCGGTCTCGCAGTTCAGCTCGACCAGCGCGCCGGTGGTGCCGTCGATAAAGGCGGCGACCACGCCTTCGGCGGTCACGCGCGAGGCGGCCTTGCTGGCCTTGTTGCCCAGCTTGACGCGCAGCAGCTCCTCGGCCTTGGCCAGGTCGCCGTCCGCTTCGGTCAGGGCCTTCTTGCACTCCATCATCGGCGCGTCGGTCTTCGCGCGCAGTTCAGCCACCATGCTTGCGGTAATTGCCGCCATTTGTCACTCCTTGATTGGTTCACGCACCGCCGCCCGCCGGACCTGGGTGTCCCGCGCCGCGGCCAGCCGCGTGGTGTTCAAAGACTCACCCGCCGTGATCGTAGCCACATCGGATGACAATCATTCCTGCTTGCTTCTTCTCTGCTTGCTGCGCGCGCACCGCGCGCATTCAAAAAAGGGGGCGTACCATGTCGCCCCCTTTTCTGGTGGTCACGCGGCCGGCGATGCCGGCGCGCGCCACGGGTCTGTCAGGGCCGTCCGGGCCGTCCCGCCTGCGGGCGGGGCTGGCCTCAGGCTTCCTCGACTTCGACGAAGTCGTCGCTGCCGCGGACCGCTTCGACCACGTCCTGCACCGCGTTGGCGCGGCCTTCCAGGATCGCGTCGGCGACGCCGCGCACGTACAGCGCAACCGCCTTGCTCGAGTCGTCGTTACCCGGGATCACATAGTCGATGCCGTCCGGCGAGTGGTTGGTATCGACCACGCCGATCACCGGAATGCCCAGCTTGTTGGCTTCGGTCACGGCAATCTTGTGGTAGCCGACGTCGACCACGAAGATCGCGTCAGGAATGCCGCCCATGTCCTTGATGCCGCCGATCGACTTCTCGAGCTTTTCCATCTCGCGCTCGAACATCAGCGCTTCCTTCTTGCTCATGGTGTCCAGCGCGCCGGCTTCCTTGGCGGCTTCCATGTCCTTCAGGCGCTTGATCGAGATCTTGACCGTCTTGAAGTTGGTCAGCATGCCGCCGAGCCAGCGGGCGTCGACGTAGGGCATGCCGGCGCGGCCCGCTTCCTCGGCCAGGATCTCGCGCGACTGGCGCTTGGTGCCGACGAACAGGATGGTGCCGCGATTCGCTGCCAGCTGACGCACATACTTCAGCGCGTCCTGGAACATCGGCAGCGTCTTTTCCAGGTTGATGATGTGGATCTTGTTGCGATGGCCGAAGATGAACGGGGCCATCTTGGGGTTCCAGAAGCGGGTCTGGTGGCCAAAGTGGCAACCGGCTTCCAGCATTTCACGCATGGTGACGGACATTGAATTCTCCAAAAGGGTTCGGTCTGAAGTCCGCCCCGACATTCCTGAACAGGAACACCCCGGATGGGCGGACTCGCGATTTCGCAAGGCAAAACCAAGCGAGCCTGCGATTGTAGCAACATCCCGGCCATCGCTCAAGCCCGCCGCAGGCCGGCCGTTCGGGGGGCACCGTCCCGGTGCGGCGCGGGCTTGTCGCCGCGGCGGGGTGCGGCAGGCTGCCGATGGTGCGATAATCCCGGTTTGCCAATCCAGAAACGGGCGCCGGCCCCACGTGCCGCTCGTTACACTTTTTCCGCGTCGCAGCATGAGCATCCATTTGAAGACCGCCGAAGACATCGCCCAGATGCGCGTCGCCTGCCGGCTGGCCAGCGAAGTCCTCGACTACATCACGCCGTTCGTGAAGCCCGGCGTCACCACCGGCGAGCTGGACCGTCTGTGCCACGCCTATATGCGTGACGTACAAGGCACGGTCCCTGCGCCGCTGAATTATGCGCCCCCGGGTTACCCGCCCTTCCCCGGCGCGATCTGCACCTCGGTCAACGACGTGATCTGCCACGGCATCCCGGGCGACCGCGTGCTGAAGAACGGCGACGCGGTGAACCTGGACATCACCGTGATCACCAAGGAAGGCTATTACGGCGACACCAGCCGCATGTTCATCGTCGGCGAGGGCTCGATCCTGGCCAAGCGCCTGGCCCAGGTGACCTTCGAATGCATGTGGAAGGGCATCGCCCAGGTCCGCCCGGGCGCCAAGCTCGGCGACATCGGCCACGTGATCCAGCAGCATGCGGAAGCGGCCGGCTACAGCGTGGTGCGCGAATACTGCGGCCACGGCATCGGCAAGAACTTCCACGAGGATCCCCAGATCCTGCACTACGGCCGCCCCGGCACCGGCATGGAACTGCAGGCCGGCATGATCTTCACGATCGAGCCGATGATCAACGCGGGCAAGCGCGACATCCGCACGATGCCCGACCAGTGGACCGTCAAGACGCGCGACCGCAGCCTGTCGGCGCAATGGGAACACACGGTGCTGGTGACCGACACCGGCTACGAGGTGCTGACGGTGTCGGCCGGCACGCAGGCGCCGCCCGCCTTCATCACCGACACGCTCGCGGCCTGATCGCAGGGGGCGCCGGGAGGCGCCCCTGTCGTTTGGGGCCGCGCCGATCGCGCCCGTTCGCCGACTGACCGCACCCTCGCAGCCCTCGCAGCTTCTCGCCGCCCACCCTGCCCCCCATGTCGACCCAACCCGTCCCAGCCATGGATACCTCTCCGGAACTGCTGCTCGCCACGCGCGTGCGCGACCGGCTCAAGGCCGACAAGCAGGCGCTGTTCGATGCCTTCACCGGCGGCGGCCAGGTCGGCTCGCTGCTGACGCGGCTGCGCCAGGCGGTCGACCACGCGCTGGTCGAGTGCTGGCGCGGCCTCGGCCTGCCGGCCGGCATGGCGCTGGTGGCCGTCGGCGGCTATGGCCGCGGCGAGCTGTTCCCGCATTCGGACGTCGACGTGCTGCTGCTGTTGCCGGCCGAGCCGGACGCGGACACCGTCGGCCGCATGGAGAAGTTCATCGGCCTGTGCTGGGACCTGGGGCTGGAGATCGGCTCGTCGGTGCGCACCGTCGACGACTGCATGCGCGAGGCGCGCGCGGATGTGACGATCCGCACCGCGCTGCTCGAGGCCCGGCTGGTGACCGGCAACCGCACGCTGTTCGCCGAGCTGCAGGCACGCTATCGCGCCGAGCTCGACCCGCGCGCCTTCTTCCAGGCCAAGCTGCTCGAACTGCGCCAGCGCCACGCCAAGTACCAGGACACGCCCTACGCGCTCGAGCCGAACTGCAAGGAGAGTCCGGGCGGCCTGCGCGACCTGCAGGTGATCCTGTGGATGACGCAGGCGGCGGGCTCCGGCGACAGCTGGAAGGAGCTGCGCGACAAGGGCCTGCTGACCGAGCGCGAGGCACAGGAGCTGACGCGCAACGAGCGCCTGCTCAAGACCATCCGCGCGCGCCTGCACCTGCTGGCCGGCCGCCGCCAGGACGTGCTGGTGTTCGATCTGCAGACCGCGCTGGCGGAGGCCTTCGGCTATCGGCAGAACGCCAACAAGCGCGCCAGCGAGCAGCTGATGCGGCGCTACTACTGGGCCGCCAAGGCGGTGACGCAGCTCAACAGCGTGCTGCTGCTCAATATCGAGGCGATGCTGTTTCCCAGCGAGTCGAAGGTCACGCGCGTACTGAACGAGCGTTTCGTCGAGCGCCAGGGCATGCTCGAGATCACCAGCGACGACCTGTACGAGCGCAATCCGCACGCGATCCTCGAAACGTTCCTGCTGTACGAGCGCACCCCGGGCGTCAAGGGCCTGTCGCCGCGCACGCTGCGCGGGCTGTACAACGCGCGCACGGTCATGGACGCGCGCTGGCGCAACGATCCGGTCAACCGCCAGCAGTTCCTGGCCATCATCCAGGAGCCGCAGGGCATCACGCATGCGCTGCGGCTGATGAACCAGACCAGCGTGCTGGGCCGCTACCTGATCAACTTCCGCCGCATCGTCGGGCAGATGCAGCACGACCTGTTCCACGTCTATACGGTGGACCAGCACATCCTGATGGTCGTGCGCAACATGCGCCGTTTCGCGATCGTCGAGCACACCCACGAGTTCCCGTTCTGCAGCCAGCTGATGGCGAACTTCGACAAGCCGTGGGTGCTGTGGCTGGCCGCGCTGTTCCACGATATCGCCAAGGGCCGCGGCGGCGACCACTCGAAGCTCGGCACCGCCGATGCGCGCCGCTTCTGCCGCCAGCACGGCATCGCGCGCGAGGACGCCAACCTGATCGCCTGGCTGGTCGAGCACCACCTGACGATGAGCCACGTCGCGCAGAAGCAGGACATGACCGATCCCGAGGTCGTCCATGCCTTCGCCCGCGTGGTCGGCAACGAGCGCTACCTGACCGCGCTGTATCTGCTGACCGTGGCCGATATCCGCGGCACCAGCCCCAAGGTCTGGAACGCGTGGAAAGGCAAGCTGCTGGAGGACCTGTACCGCATCACGCTGCGCGTGCTCGGCGGCGCCCGCGTCGATCCGCATTCGCTGTGGGCGCAGCGGCGTGACGAAACGATCGCGGCGCTGCGGCTGCAGGCATTCGATCCGGCCCGCGCCGAGGCGCTGTGGGAACGGCTCGACGTGGCCTTCTTCCTGCGCCACGACGCGCGCGACATCGCCTGGCTGACACGCCATCTGGCCCACCGCGTCGACAGCGAGCAGCCGGTGGTCAAGGCGCGCGTGTCGCCGGCCGGCGAAGGGCTGCAGGTCGCGGTCTACGCCAAGGACCAGCCCGACCTGTTCGCGCGCATCTGCGGCTATTTCGAGCGCAAGGGCTTCTCGATCCAGGAGGCGAAGATCCACACCACGCGGCATGGCTACGCGCTCGATACCTTCCAGGTCTTCGATCCGGGCGTGGTCGGCGGCGGGCGCGACACCTATCGCGACATCATCGCGCTGGTCGAGCACGAGCTGTGCGAGCGGCTGACGCATCAGGCGCCGCTGCCCGAGCCGACCCAGGGCCGGCTGTCGCGCCAGTCGCGCAGCTTTCCGATCAAGCCGCGGGTCGACCTGCGGCCCGACGAGCGCGGGCAGTACTTCCTGCTGGAGCTGTCGGCCAACGACCGCACCGGCCTGCTGTACGCGATCGCACGCGTGCTGGGCCGCCACCATATCTCCGTGCATACCGCACGCATCAACACGCTGGGCGAACGGGTCGAGGACATGTTCCTGGTCGACGGCAGCCGCCTCGCCGCCGACAATCGGCTCGAAATCCAGCTTGAACAGGACCTGCTCGCGGCGCTCGACATCTGAGCCGCGACACCATTGAAACCATGAGCGATCAACCCTCCCCCAAGCGCAAGACCTTGGGACTGAAATCCGCCGCGGCCAGCACGGGTGCCGGCGCGGCCCGCAAGAGCGGCGCCACCCGGCCGGTACGCGTGTCCGATCTGAACCGGCGCCGCGTCCAGACGGTCGCCGAAGGCGTGCGCGCCGCGCAGCAACGCGCCGAGGCCGGCGGCAAGCCGCGCAAGGAAGGCGCCGGCCGCCCCACGCCGGAAGGACGCGGCCTGCGCCGGCCCGGTGGCGACGAACGCGGCCCGCGCCGTTTCGGCGACGAAGCGCGCGAACGGCCGGCACGTTGGGGAGAACGCAGCGAGCGCGGGGAGCGTACCGAACGGCCGCAGCGTTTCGAGCGTGGCGAGCGCACCGAACGGCCACCGCGCTTCGAGCGCGGCGAGCGCACCGAACGGCCACCGCGTTTCGAGCGCGGCGAACGTACCGAGCGGCCGCAGCGTTTCGAGCGTGGTGAGCGTACCGAGCGGCCGCAGCGCTTCGAGCGCAGCGAACGTACCGAGCGGCCGCAGCGCTTCGAGCGTGGTGAGCGTACCGAGCGCGCCGCCGGCCCGCGTCGCGAATTCGGCGCCGAGCGGGACGGCCGTGGTCAGCGTGCCCGTCCGGGCGAGCGCGGCGAACGTCCGCCGCGCTTCGCCGCAGCCGAATCGCGCGATCGTCCCCGCCGCCCGCAGGCCGAGGCCGGCGACATGCGCCCGGCCCGCTCAGGCTTCGGCGCCGGCACCGGGCGCGCGCCCAAACCCGGCAGCGACCGTGTGCGAGACGACGCGCGGCGCCCCGCTCCAACGCGCAGCCCGGCCCGCCCGCCGTCGAACGCGCATGCCGCCGGCTCGGCGCACGAGCCCGATGGCCTGGTGCGCCTGTCCAAGCGGATGTCAGAACTGGGCCTGTGCTCGCGCCGCGAGGCCGACGAATGGATCCCGCGCGGCTGGGTGCTGGTCGACGGCAAGCCCGTGACCGAGCTCGGCACGCGCATCCGCCCGGACGCGACGATCGAGATCCATCAGGCCGCCCGCTCGGAGCAAGGAGAGCGTGTCACGGTGCTGCTGCACAAGCCGGTCGGCTATGTGTCCGGCCAGGCCGAGGAAGGCTATCAGCCGGCGGCCACGCTGTTCACCGCCGAGAACCAGTGGGAAAGCGATCCGACCCGCAAGCGCTATGCGCCTTGGCAACACAAGGGCCTGGCCCCGGCCGGACGCCTGGACATCGATTCGACCGGCCTGCTGGTGCTGACACAGGACGGCCGCATCGCCCGCCAGCTGATCGGCGAGGACTCGAACATCGAGAAGGAATACCTGGTGCGGGTGGTCTGGGAGGATGCGCCCGATGGTCCGGTCGAGCGCAATGTCTCGGCCGTCTTCCCCGCCGAGCGGCTGGACAGGCTGCGCCACGGCCTGTCGCTCGACGGCGAGCCGCTGAAGCCCGCCAAGGTCAGCTGGCAGAACGAGGAACAGCTGCGTTTCGTGCTGCGCGAAGGCAAGAAGCGGCAGATCCGCCGGATGTGCGAGCAGGTCGGCCTGAAGGTGGTCGGACTGAAGCGCGTCCGCATGGGCCGCATCGTGCTGGGCGACCTGCCGGTCGGCCAGTGGCGCTTCCTCGGGCCGTTCGAGAAGTTCTGACGGCCAATACCGGGACCGGCGGGACCGGCGGGACCGGCGCCAACGCCGGCCCGGCGACGACCGCCGTCAATCGTCCGACTGCACTCCGTTCAGCTCGGGAAACAGCACTTCGGTAAAGCCGAACTTGCTGAAGTCCTTGACCCGCATCGGATACAGGATGCCGCGCAGGTGGTCGCATTCGTGCTGCACCACGCGCGCATGGAAGCCCTCGGCAACGCGCTCGATGCGCTGCCCCATCAGGTCGAAGCCGGTATAGCGCAGGCTGGTATGGCGCGGCACCATGCCGCGCAGGCCGGGCACCGACAGGCAACCCTCCCAGCCGTCCTCCATCTCGTCGGACAGCGGCGTCAGTTCCGGATTGATCAGCACCGTCTTGGGCACCTGCGGCGCATCGGGATAGCGCGGGTTGCGCTCGAAGCCGAAGATCACGACCTGCAGGTCCACGCCGATCTGCGGCGCGGCCAGCCCGGCGCCATTGGCGTGGTCCATCGTGTCGAACATGTCCTCGATCAGCGTGCGGAGTTCTGGGGTATTGAAGCGCTGGACCGGGCGGGCGGCCTGCAGCAGCCGGGGGTCGCCCATTTTCAGAATGTCGCGAATCATTGCTTGTCCTCTGCTCGGGCGGCCGGGGGTCGTACCGGCTGCCGCATGCGGTGGTGGTCCACCGGAATCCGGTCGATTATAGCCAGCGCTGCTGCCGGCGGCCGATGGGACCGATGGGACCGATGGGGCAGATCGGGGCGATTGGGCCGCACGGGCGCCCGCCCCCGGGGATCCGCGCTCACGCCGCAAAGATGCGGTCCACGTCGACGTCGATCGAGCGCAAACGCTCGCGCGGCACATGCGGCGCCAGATAGCGCAGCATCGTTTGCCCGCGCGACTCCAGCGCCGGACAACCGAACGTCCACTGCTTGTCGCCGTCCCACATGTCCAGCAGCGGCGAAAACAGGTTCGCGACGATCTGCCGGATGCGATCGAGCCACGACGCCTGCGACGGCGCGGACGACACGCGGCACGCGAGACGTCCGGCGGGCCGCTCGACGCTGCCCCGGCGAGACTTGATGGTGTGCAGGATGCCGGTATCCGCGGCGGCGAAATACGCGAGCCGGAACGTCTGGCCGCGAAACACGAAGGCCTGCTCGTGCCGCTGCGACGGCTGCTGCCGGAAACGCTCGCGCAAGCCGTCGAGCTTGACGCGGACGGCCAGCCAATCGGCGCATGATGGGTGGCTTGCTGCGATCGAAGCCATGGGTCTCTCCTGGTGGTGGGAAGAACCCGGCGAGGTTAGCCGCGCGGCAGAGGCCGGTTCTTCCGGAATCGGCCGTGCCCCTTTGCTTTGCTGACCGGCGCTCCGGCGTCTCACTGGACGGCGCCGGCGGCCGCTTCGGCCTCAGCGTCCCGCCACCCCGTGCTGCTGGAGCAGCGCCATCATGCCGGCCTCGTCCAGTACCGGCACGCCGAGCTCCTGCGCCTTGGCCAGCTTGCTGCCCGCCTCTTCGCCGGCCACCACGTAATCGGTCTTCTTCGACACCGAGCCCGCGACCTTGGCGCCGGCCGCTTCCAGCCTCTCCTTGGCCTCCTCGCGCGACAGCGTCGGCAGGGTGCCGGTCAGCACGAAGGTCTTGCCCGCCAGCGGCGCCGGCGCGCGCGCGGCCGGCTCGCTCTCGGGCCAGTGCACGCCGGCGGCGCGCAGCTGCTCGATGACCTCGACGTTGTGCGCCTCGGCAAAGAAATGCGCGATCGACTGCGCGACCACCGGACCGACGTCGTTGACCTCCAGCAGGGCGGCCTCGTCGGCCGCCATCAGCCCGTCGAGCTTGCCGAAATGCCGCGCCAGGTCCTTGGCGGTCGCCTCGCCGACATGGCGGATGCCCAGCGCGAAGATGAAGCGGTTCAGCGTGGTGGCGCGCGACGCGTCGATCGCGGCAACCAGATTGCCGGCCGACTTGTCGGCCATGCGGTCCAGCGCCGCCAGCTTGGCCACGCCGAGCTTGTACAGGTCGGCCGGCGTACGGACGATGCCCTGCTCGACCAGCTGGTCGACCACCTTTTCGCCGAGCCCTTCGATATCCATCGCGCGGCGCTGCGCGAAATGCAGCAGCGCCTGCTTGCGCTGCGCGGCACAGATCAGCCCGCCGGTGCAGCGCGCGATCGCCTCGTCCTCGAGCCGCTCGATATTGGAGCCGCACACCGGGCACGCAGTCGGCATCCTGAACGGCCGCGCATCGGCCGGCCGGCGCTCGGGCACCACCGCGACCACTTCGGGAATCACGTCGCCGGCGCGGCGCACGATCACGGTGTCGCCGATGTGCACGTCCTTGCGGCGGACCTCGTCCTCGTTGTGCAGCGTGGCATTGGTCACCGTGACGCCGCCGACGAACACCGGCGAGAGCCGCGCCACCGGCGTGATGGCGCCGGTGCGGCCCACCTGGACCTCGATGTCCTCGACCACGGTGGTCATTTCCTGCGCCGGAAACTTGTGCGCGAGCGCAAAGCGCGGCGCGCGCGAAACGAAGCCCAGCCGCTCCTGCTCCTCGACCGCATTGACCTTGTAGACCACGCCGTCGATGTCGTACGGCAGGCTGTCGCGCTTGGCGCCGACGCCGCGATAGAAGCCGAGCAACCCCTGCGCGCCCTTGACCACGTCGCGCTCGGCGCAGACCGGCAGGCCCAGCGCGGCGAAGCGTTTCAGCAGCGCCTCATGGGTGGCCGGACGCGGCTCGCCATCCAGCTCGCCCAGGCCATAGGCGAAGAACGACAGCGGACGGCGCGCGGTGATGCGCGGATCGAGCTGGCGCAGGCTGCCGGCCGCGGCATTGCGCGGATTGACGAAGGTCTTTTCGCCGGCCTCGGCCTGGCGCGCATTGAGCTTGTCGAAATCGCGCCGGTACATGAAGACCTCGCCGCGCACCTCGATCACCGCCGGCGCGCCGGCCTTCAGCTTCAACGGAATCGCCTTGATCGTGCGCACATTGGCGGTCACGTCCTCGCCGGTCTCGCCATCGCCGCGCGTGGCGGCCTGTACCAGCCGGCCGTTCTCGTAGCGCAGCGACATCGCCAGCCCGTCGAACTTCAGCTCGCAGGCGTATTCGACCGCATCGGCGGCCGAGAACAGGTCGGCGGTGCCCTCGGCGGCCACCGTGCGGCCCAGGCCCTGCGCGCAGCGGCGATCGAAACCGATCACGTCGTCGTCGTCGAACGCATTGTTCAGCGACAGCATCGGCAACCGATGCCGCACCGTCGCGAACGCCGTCAGCGGCTGGCCGCCGACGCGCTGGGTCGGCGATTCGGGACTCAAGAGTTCGGGATGCGCGGCCTCGAGCTCCTGCAGCTCGCGGAACAGCGCGTCGTACTCGGCGTCCGGGATGGCCGGCGCGTCGAGCACGTAATACTGGTAGTTGTGGTGCTCGATCTGCTCGCGCAGCCAGTCGGCGCGCGCGGCGGGGGCATCGGGCTTGTCGGCGGAATTGTCGGGACGCGCGGCTTCGGCTGCGTCGGCTGCATTGGCCGCAGCGGTCCGCGGCGCGCCGGCCGGAGTGGGAGCGCCGTGTTTCTTTGCTGGCATGGGCGTGGGCGGTACGAAAAAGCGGGCGGGAAGGCTGACGGCGAAAGCGGACCGCAAGAACGGCGCAGATCCGCCCGTCAGCTGCTGAACAGGCGCAATGCCACCGGCGACCCGGCCGGCATGCCGCGCGCCTCGAGCTTGTCGTACAGCGCCTGCAGCTGCTGGAAGATCGCGACGAACGAGGTCTCGGTCAGCGGCCGGTGATTGTCGTCGACCAGCCTCGCGCCCATCCGCTGCGCCAGGCTGTCACCGTATTCGCACATCGTCTTCAGAGGCTTGACCGCCTGCGAGGCCTGCGGCACGTCCAGCAGCAGCGTGATCTGGCTGCCCGCCTTGACCGTCAGGTCGTCGCGCAGGAAGTTGGTATCGCCGAACTGCAGCGTGAACAGCGCACGCTGGATGCCGTCGGGGCCGGCCTGGTAACGGGTGAAGCGGGTGCCGTCGCGCGACAGCACCAGGCCGTCCTGGGTGGCGACGTTCTGCACATAGGCGGCCGACCACGGCGCGCCATCGGACACCACATTGACGCCCAGCTGCACGTCGCAGGCGGCCGCGAAGCTGTCGAGCTCGCGCGCGTTGGCGACGGTCTCGGTCATGTCCGGCAGTTCGGCCGATGCGTCCAGCGATTCGGCCAGCGCCTCGACCGCGTTGACGAACTCGGAGAACTCCAGCGCGTTCAGCGGGCCGCCGCGATTGGCCAGCTGCACCGCGACCTGCAGGTCCTCGTACTGATGGCCGGCGGTCACCGGCTCCCAGGCGTTGGCCGGCTCGTACAGGCCCTCGATATGGACCTGCTTGGTGCCGGCGCGGCGCAGGCGGCCGGTCAGCGGCAGGATGCGGTCACCCGAGGCCTTGCGCTCCAGATGCAGCGGCACGATGCAGTCGATCAGCGGATCGATGACCGCGGGCCTGGGCTGGCCGTCGGCCACGATCGGCTCGGCCGCCGGTTCGGGCTGCGGCGCCGCGGCCGCTGCGGAAGCCCGTGCCGGAGCCGGTGTGGGCGCCGCGCCGGCGTCGGCCTGCGTATCCTGGCCGGTGTGCGGGGCGGCGTGCGCGCCGGGAACGCGGACGGACGGCGCGCTGCGCGCGATGCCGTCGGCGACCTCCTCGGCCAGCAGCTCGTCGGCATCGGCGCTGCCGGCCACCAGCGGCGACGCGGCCTGGGCGGCCTGCGCATCGTCATCGAGCGGCGGCACCGACAGCTTCGGCTCCTTGCGCTGGATCGTTTCGGGACGCGGCGGCTCGTGCAGCTTGGCACTGACCTCGGGCTTGATGTCCTCGCCGACGACCGGCTCGCGCATCGGCGGCAGGTCGTCCTCCGGTTGCAGCGCGCGTGGCCGGCGCGACTTGCGGATCTGCCATTGGTTGTAGGCCACCACCAGCAGCAGCAGCACGATGCCGGCGACGACCAGCGCGGTTTGCAGATCCATTACGCGCGCCCTCCACGGTTCAGCGGAAACGCCTGCCGGGACTTGACCCCATGCGTCAATCGAATCGATCCGCTCATGCCGCCTCCGCCATCGAAACGGCCGCATCCATGTCGACGGCAACGATCCGCGACACCCCCTGCTCCTGCATCGTGACGCCGATCAGCTGGTGCGCCATTTCCATTGCGATCTTGTTGTGTGAGATGAAGACGAACTGCGTCTTGTCGGACATGCGCGCGACCATATTGGCGTAGCGCTCGGTATTGGCGTCGTCCAGCGGCGCGTCGACCTCGTCCAGCAGACAGAACGGCGCCGGATTCAGCTGGAACATCGCGAACACCAGCGCGATCGCGGTCAGCGCCTTTTCGCCGCCCGACAGCAGGTGGATCGTCGAGTTCTTCTTGCCCGGGGGCTGGGCCATCACCTGCACGCCGGCATCGAGGATCTCCTCGCCGGTCATGATCAACCTGGCCTGGCCGCCGCCGAACAGCTGCGGGAACAGCTCGCCGAAATGATGATTGACCTGGTCGAACGTGCCTTGCAGCAGCGCGCGCGTTTCCTGATCGATCTTGTGGATCGCGTCTTCCAGCGTCTGGATCGCGTCGTTCAGGTCGGCCGACTGCGCGTCGAGGAAGGTCTTGCGCTCGCGCGCGGCCGCCAGTTCCTCGAGCGCGGCCATGTTGACCGGGCCCAGCGCGTTGATCGCGTTGTTGATCCGCGTGACTTCGCCCTGCAGATACGAGGGCTTCATGTCGCCGTTGAGCTTGCCGACCAGCGCGGCCTCGTCGACCTCGGCCGCGGCCAGCTGCTCGGCGAACTGCTCCTGCGCCAGGCGTGCCGCCTGCTCCTTCAGCTGCAGTTCGGTGATGCGGTCGCGCAGCGGTTGCAGGCTGCGCTCGGCGGCCAGCCGCTGCTCGTCGGACTGGCGCAGCTGCCCCGACAGCGCGTCGAGCTCGATGCGGGCCGCGGCCAGCTTCTGCTCGCGTTCGGCACGCAGCTCCAGCGCTTCCTGCAGGCCGGTATGCGCGGTCTGCTCGTTGATCGTTTCCAGCTCGGCGCGCGCGTTCTCCAGCGATTCGGCGATGCGCTCGCTCTGGTCGCCGGCGACCTGGATATTGCGGCGCAGCTCGTCGATGCGGGCCGCCAGATTGCGCTCGGCGAACACGGCCTCCTGCGCGGCGCGTTCCAGGTCGCGCAGCTGCTGGCGCGCGTCGGACAGCTTCGCATCCAGCGCTTCGTAGGCCATCTGGTGGTCTTCGTGCGCGGCCTGCATCTCGGCCAGCTCGGTATCGTGCCGCTCGAAGTTCGCCTCGGATTCGGCCTTCAGCGCGCGCTGTTCGTCGATCTGCGCGGCGATCTCCTCCAGTTCCTCGCGGATCTGGCTGCTGCGCGCGGCGTAGCGCTCCATCGCCTGCGACAGCTTGAGCACGTCCATCTGCAGCCCGTGGACGCGCCGCGTGACGCGCTCGCTGTCGGCGCGCGCTTCCACCAGCTTGCGGCTGCCCTCGGTATAGGCGGCCTCGGCACGTACCGCCTGCGCCTTGGCCTCGTCGGCCAGCAGCGTCTGCGCGCGGGCCTGCTTCTGCAGATTCTCGATTTCCTGCTGGCGCGCCAGCATGCCGGCCTGCTCGGAGTCGGCGGCATACAGATGCACCGAGCTGCGGCCGACCAGATGGCCCTCGGCGACGACGAAGGTCGCGCCCTCCGGCAGGCTGGCGCGGGCGGCCAACGCCTGCTCCATGTCGTCGGCGGTGTAGACGTCGGCCAGCCAGTCCTGCATCACGGCGCGGATGCCCGGCTCGGTGATCTGCAGCAGCGACATCAGCGGGCGCAGTCCGGCCGGCGCCTCGCCCGGGCGTGCCGCGGGCGGCGGCGCATAGAACGCCAGCTTGGCGGGCGGCGCGTCGGTCAGCAGGCCCTTGACCCAGTCGAGGCTGGAGACTTCCAGCGCGGCCAGCTTTTCGCGCAGCACCGACTCGAGCGCGTTTTCCCAGCCCGGTTCGATATGGATCTTCTTCCACAGGCGCGGCAGTTCGGCCAGACCATGCCTGGCCAGCCAGGGCTGGACCTTGCCTTCGCTCTGCACGTTCTCCTGCAGCTGGCGCAGCGCGGCCAGGCGCGCCTCCAGCGCCGCGATCGCCGCCGCTTCGCTCTGCACGCGCTCCTGCGCGGCGCGGCGTTCCGCGTCGAGCCGCGGCAGATTGTCCTCGGTCTCGGCCAGCGCGGCCTGCGCGTCCTCGAGCATCGCCTCGTGTTCGGCCAGCTCGGCGCGCAATTCCTCCAGCCTGACGTCGTCGGGCCGGTCCAGGCCCTTTTCCTCGCCGGATAGACGTTCGCGGCGCTGCTCCAGCTGCTGCAGCATCTGGTCGGCGTTGCGTTGATGCGCCGCCTCGAGCTTGAGCGCCTGCTCGGCCTGCATGATGCCGGCGCGCTGCTCGTTCAGCAGCGCCTGCGCGTCGCGCCATTGGGCTTCCAGCGTCGGCAGCGCTTCGCTCTGCTGCTCGACCGCCTGCTGCGCCTCGATGGTGCGGCCCTCGGCCAGCGCCAGTTCTTCTTCGGCCTGCTCGAGTTCGTCGCTGGCCTGCTGGGCCTTGGCCTGCCACTGCTCGCGCTGCGCCGTCAGCGCGGCGATCTGCGCCTGCACGCGGTTGCGCGACTCGACCACATAGCGGATCTCGGCCTCGAGCTTGCTGACCTCGGTATTGGCCTCGTAGAGCGCGCCCTGGGCCGCGTGCATGCCGTCGGAAGCGGCGTAGTGCGCGGCGCGCAGCGTCTCCAGCTCGGCCTCGACGTGGCGCAGCTGCGCGGTCTGCGCTTCCAGGTCGATCTGCGCCTGCTCGATCGCGCGCTGATGGCGTTCCTGCTCGGCCAGCGCCTCGCGCTTGCGCAGCAGCCACAGCAGATGCTGCTTCTCCTCGCCTTCGGCCTGCAGCGACTTGAAGCGCTGCGCGACCTCGGCCTGGCCCTCGAGCTTGTCGAGGTTGGCCGACAGCTCGCGCAGGATGTCCTCGACCCGGGTCAGGTTCTCGCGCGTGTCGGACAGACGGTTCTCGGTCTCGCGCCGCCGTTCCTTGTATTTGGAGACGCCGGCCGCTTCCTCGAGGAAGATCCGCATGTCGTCGGGCTTGGCCTCGATGATCCGCGAGATCATGCCCTGGCCGATGATCGCGTAGGCGCGCGGCCCCAGGCCGGTGCCCAGGAAGATGTCCTGGATGTCGCGCCGGCGCACCGGCTGGTTGTTGATGTAGTAGGACGAGGTGCCGTCGCGGGTCAGCACGCGCTTGACCGCGATCTCGGCGTACTGGCTCCATTGCCCGGCGGCGCGGCCCTCGGCGTTGTCGAACACCAGCTCGACGCTGGCGCGCCCGGCCGGCTTGCGCGCGGTGGAACCGTTGAAGATGACGTCCTGCATCGACTCGCCGCGCAGCTCGGAGGCGCGGGACTCGCCGAGCACCCAGCGCACCGCGTCGATGATGTTGGACTTGCCGCAGCCGTTGGGACCGACGATGCCGACCAGTTGGCCGGGGACTTGGAAATTGGTGGGATCGACAAAGGACTTGAAGCCCGCCAGCTTGATCGAGGACAGTCGCACGGTTGGTCTTGAATGGGTTCGAATCCGTGGTGAGGCACGCCCGGGAGCGGCACCCAGAAAGGCCGGACAGCCTGCGCGACGCCCTGTGCCGACGTGCCGCCCGCACCGCATTCGTCGCGCACTTGTGCCCGAAAGTTGGCGCTAATCATACCATCGGTGTGACGCCGTCCAGCCGGATTTACCGGCAGTTACGGGGACGTTGCCGGCCGCTTCGCGCGCCATCCGGGCGGCATCCCGGCCGCACCGGCCCGGTCTTGCGGCGCTGCCGCGGCACGCCGGTGCCGGGCCTCCGATGGCGGCGCCTACTGCCCTTGCAGCCCGGTGCAACCCGCGCCATCGGCCGCCGGCGCCCGCGCCGGACCGCTGCGGCGGTGCACCAGGCCCGACAGCGCGCCGGCTGCCACGATGCACAGGCCGCCGGCCGCCTCCTTCCAGCTCAGCGTCTCGGTCGCCAGCCACCACGAGGACACCGCGGCGACCACGATCTCGAACAGCATCAGCAGCGAGACCCGGTTGGCCGGCAGGTGCTGCAGGCCGTACTGGACGATGGCGTTGCCGACCACCAGCGTGGCCGCCAGGCCCAGCACCAGCAGCGGGGCCGCCACGCGGGCCTCGGGCGCGATCGCCACCGCGCCGGCGTCCAGCCACAACGCGGCGACGCCGCCGACCAGCGTGCCGCCGCCGAACACCATCAGCGTGCGCAGCCGCGCGTCCATCTCGGGAAAGCGCTGGCCGGCGCGGCGCGACAGCACGTTGTTGAACGCGAACGCGATGCCGGCGACCAGACCGGCCCATTCGGCGGCGTCGCGCGGCAGCGGCACGCCGACCTCGGGCGTCCACAGCATCAGGCCGGCGCCGAACATCGCCAGCGCGACCAGCACCAGCCCCGCCGGCGAGACCCGTTCACCGATCAGCAGCCGCGCCACCAGCACGGTCCAAACCGGGGTCAGATAGAACAGCAGCAGCACCCGCATCACGTGGCCGTGGACGCTGCCCCAGACGAAGCCGGCATTGGTGACGCCGGCCGCCAGCGCGATCGCGACGAACAGCCAGGACCAGCGCAGCCCGCGCAATTGCCGCCGCAGCACCAGCAGCGCCAGCACGGCGGCCACCGCGCTGACCACCGCGGCGGCCTTCATGCCGCCCAGGCCCCAGGCGGCCAGCAGCCGATACGGATACCACGCGATGCCCCACACCGAGGCGCCGAGCAGGATCGACAGGGAAGCCTTGAAGGTATCGGCATCGGCATGGGCGGTGCCGGGCTGCACGTTGGTGTTGGAATGACTCATGAAATGAAAAGCACGGACGGGCGGCACCCGGGAAACGGTGCCTGACATGGATTGGATCGATTTGGGCGATACGGGAGCCCGATCGTGGCCGGGACACCCGCGGCCCGCCGGTCCCTCGGCGCGGCGCCTCGTCCCCAGCCTCGTCCCCAGCCTCGTCCCCAGCCTCGTCCCCAGCCTCGTCCCCGGGCTCGTCCCTTATAATGCTGCGTTTCGACAGGCCTTCGACCCATCATGAACCCGCGTCTCGATTTGCTGCAGCCCTACCCGTTCGAGAAACTGAAGGCCCTGTTTGCGGGAATCGAGCCGAACGGTGCGCTGCGGCCGATCAGTTTCGGCATTGGCGAGCCCAAGCATCCGACCCCGCGCTTCATCCGCGATGCGCTGGCCGAGTCGCTTGGCGGGCTGGCGAATTATCCCACAACGGCCGGTTCCGACGCGCTGCGCCAATGCATCGCCGGCTGGCTGGAACGGCGCTACGGCCTGCCCCGCGTCGACCCCGCCAGCCAGGTGCTGCCGGTCACCGGCTCGCGCGAGGCGCTGTTCGCCTTCGCCCAGACCGTGGTCGACGGCACCCGCCCCGGCGCGCTGGTGCTGTGCCCGAACCCCTTCTATCAGATCTACGAGGGCGCCGCGCTGCTGGCCGGCGCCACGCCGGTGTTCGCCAACAGCGATCCGGCGCGCAACTTCGCGCCGGCGTTCGACCGCATTGCCGACGATGTCTGGCCGCGCGTGCAGCTGGTCTATGTCTGCTCGCCGGGCAATCCGACCGGCGCGGTGCTGTCGCTGGAGGACTGGCGCCAGCTGTTCGCGCTGTCCGACCGCCACGGCTTCGTGATCGCTTCCGACGAGTGCTATTCCGAAATCTATTTCGATGAAGGCAAGCCGCCGCTGGGCGCGCTCGAGGCGGCGCACCGGCTGGGCCGCGGCTTCGAGCGGCTGGTGATGTTCTCCAGCCTGTCCAAGCGCTCGAACGTGCCGGGCCTGCGCTCGGGCTTTGTCGCCGGCGACGCGGCGCTGCTGGGCCGCTTCCTGCTGTATCGCACCTATCATGGCGGCGCGATGAACCCGGCGGTGCAGAGCGCCAGCGTCGCGGCCTGGAACGACGAGGCCCATGTGCGCGAGAACCGCGCCGCCTATGTCGCCAAGTTCGCCGAGGTCACGCCGATGCTGGCCCAGGTGCTCGACGTCGCGCTGCCCGACGCGGGCTTCTATCTGTGGGCCGACGTCTCGCGCACCGGCCTTTCCGACACCGAGTTCGCCGCGCGGCTCTATGCCGATCAGCACCTGACCGTGCTGCCGGGCAGCTACCTGGCGCGCGAGACCGACGGCATCAATCCCGGCGCCAACCGCGTGCGGATGGCGCTGGTCGCGACGCCCGAGGAATGCCGCGAGGGTGCCGAGCGCATCGTCGCCTTCTGCCGGGGCCTGGCGCGTCGCGGCTGAACCGAATCCAGTCCGAACCCCTATTGACCGCCATGCGCGCTCCCGCGTGGCGGCCACGAATTCAACCACGATCAACCACGACAACACGCGAAGAAACGCATATGACGCAAGCACTGCAAGCTCTGATCGACCAGGCCTGGGAAGACCGCGCCAGCCTGTCGCCCAAGTCCGCCCCGGCCGACATCCGCGAAGCGGTGGCCACGGTGATCGGCCAGCTCGACGCGGGCACGCTGCGCGTGGCCGAGAAGCAAGGCAAGGACTGGATCGTCAACCAGTGGGTCAAGAAGGCGGTGCTGCTGTCGTTCCGCCTCGAGGACAACGTGCCGATGGCCGCCGGCGGCTTCGCGCAGTTCTACGACAAGGTGCCGACCAAGTTCGCCAACTGGTCGGCCGACGATTTCGCCAAGGCGGGCTTTCGCGTGGTGCCGCCGGCGGTGGCCCGCCGCGGCTCGTTCATCGCGAAGAACGCGGTGCTGATGCCCTCGTACGTCAACATCGGCGCCTATGTCGATGAAGGCACGATGGTCGATACCTGGGCCACCGTCGGTTCGTGCGCGCAGATCGGCAAGAACGTGCACCTGTCGGGCGGCGTCGGCATCGGCGGCGTGCTCGAGCCGCTGCAGGCCAACCCGGTGATCATCGAGGACAACTGCTTCATCGGCGCCCGTTCGGAAATCGTCGAGGGCGTGATCGTCGAGGAGAACTCGGTGATCTCGATGGGCGTCTACCTGGGCCAGTCGACCAAGATCTACGATCGCGAAACCGGCGAGATCCACTACGGCCGCGTGCCGGCGGGCTCGGTGGTGGTGGCGGGCAACCTGCCGTCGAAGGACGGCAAGTACAGCCTGTACTGCGCCGTGATCGTCAAGAAGGTCGACGCGCAGACGCGCGCCAAGACCAGCCTGAACGACCTGCTGCGCGGCGACTGACGGCAGCGCGGTGGCGGCCCCGTGCCGCCACCGCTGTCCGTTCCGCCCCGCTCCCCCTCGCCCCGAGCGGCGCAGCGCGCCGGCTCCCACGTGAGGTGACCCGTGCCCTCCCTTCGCAAGCGATTCATGGCCCTGGACCCCGCTACCGTCAGCACCGTGCTGTCCCTGCTGCCGACCATTCTCGAGCAGGCCAACAAGACCATCGAGAAATACAAGAAGGGCAAGCGCAAGGACGAGCCGGCCGACGGCACGCCGGCGTCCGATCCGCAGGAGCAGGCGCGCCTGCTCGCGGCGCGCGTCGCCGAGCTCGAGACGGCCGCGATGCAGCAGGCCGAGAACGTCAAGCTGCTGGCCGAACAGCACGCGATCACCATCGACGCGCTGCGCAAGGAAGCGGCGCGGCTGGACCGCCGGCTGCGGCTGATGACCGCGGTGGCGATGGCCGGCTTCGCGCTGGGCCTGCCGGCGCTGGTGATCGCCATCAATCTGCTGCTGCGCTGAACCGGGCTGCGGCTGGCGCCATCGCGCCTCGCGTCACTGTCGCCATCCCTGGCCCACCCCTCGCCAACGTTTCATTCCTCATTCGCCATGACCGTCCAGCTCTACGGCATCCCGAACTGCGATACCGTCAAGAAAGCCCGCACCTGGCTCGAAAGCAACGGCGTCGACTACGCCTTCCACGACTTCAAGAAGCAGGGCGTCGACGAGACGATGCTGCGCCGCTGGCTCGAGCAGGTGCCGCTATCGCTGCTGGTCAACCGCAAGGGCACCACCTGGCGCGCGCTGCCCGACGCCGACAAGGCGCTGGCCGAGAACGCCGACGGCGCGATCGCGCTGATGCAGCGCAGCCCGTCGCTGATCAAGCGGCCGGTGCTCGAGCATGACGGCACGGTCGCGGTCGGCTTTGCCGCGGACCAGTACGCCGAACGTTTCCAGGGCTGAGCCCGAACGCTCGCCGCCTTATCGCCTTATCGCCTTATCGCCTTATCGCCTTATCGCCTGACCGCCTGACCGCTTCCCCCACATCCGCGCCATGACCGCCAACGCCCCCGCAACGCCCGCCGCCAATCCCACGCTGGCGCTGACCGAAGACCTGATCCGCCGCCAGTCGGTGACCCCCGCCGACGAAGGCTGCCAGGCCGTGCTGCAGGCGCGGCTGTCCGCGCTCGGCTTCACCTGCGAATCGCTGGTCAGCGGCCCGGACTCGTTCCGCGTGACCAATCTATGGGCGGTCAAGCGCGGCCGGCTGGGGACCGGCGGCAAGCTGCTGACGTTCGCCGGCCACACCGACGTGGTGCCGACCGGCCCGCTCGAGCAATGGACCTCGCCGCCGTTCGAGCCGACCCATCGCGACGGCAAGCTGTACGGCCGCGGCGCGGCCGACATGAAGACGTCGATCGCGGGCTTCGTGGTGGCGATCGAGGAATTCCTGCAGGCCCATCCGGACCATGCCGGCTCGATCGCGCTCCTGATCACCAGCGACGAGGAAGGCCCGGCCCACGACGGCACCGTCAAGGTCGTGCAGGCACTGCAGGCGCGCGGCGAACGGCTCGATTACTGCGTGGTCGGCGAGCCGACCTCGGTCGATACGCTCGGCGACATGGTCAAGAACGGCCGGCGCGGCTCGCTGTCCGGCAAGCTGACCGTCAAGGGCGTGCAGGGCCATATCGCCTATCCGCACCTGGCGCGCAACCCGATCCATCTGGCCGCGCCGGCGCTGGCCGAACTGGTCGGCGAACGCTGGGACGACGGCAACGAGTATTTCCCGCCCACCACCTGGCAGATGTCGAACATCCACGCGGGCACCGGCGCGACCAACGTGATCCCCGGCCACGTGACGATCGACTTCAACTTCCGCTTCTCGACGGCCAGCACGCCCGAGCAGCTGAAGGCGCGCGTGCACGCGATCCTCGATCGCCACGGGCTCGAATACCAGCTCGACTGGACGCTCGGCGGCGAACCGTTCCTGACGCCGCGCGGCGAGCTGTCCGAGGCAATGGCCGCGGCGATCGCGGCCGAGACCGGCGTGCAGACCGAGCTGTCGACCACCGGCGGCACCTCGGACGGCCGCTTCATCGCGAAGATCTGCCCGCAGGTGATCGAGTTCGGCCCGCCCAACGCCAGCATCCACAAGATCGACGAGCACGTCGACGTGCGCTTCATCGAGCCGCTGAAGAACATCTATCGCGGCGTGCTGGAACGGCTGATCGCCTGAGCGATTGCGCCCCGACCCTGCCGCTGTCATCGCGCCGCCCCGACCGACCCCTGACCTCTCCTTCGCCATGGCCCACGCCTCTCCCCTGTCCACCGTCCGCGACCTGCTGCGCCTGGCGGTGTCGCGCTTCACCCAGGCCGGCCTGTCGTTCGGCCACGGCACCGACAACCCCTACGACGAGGCGGTCTACCTGATCCTGCATACGCTGCATCTGCCGCTCGATACGCTCGATCCCTTCCTAGATGCGCGGCTGCTGCCCGAGGAGATCGCCGCGGTGATGGAGGTGATCCGCCGGCGCGTCGACGAGCGCGTGCCGGCTGCCTACATCACGCACGAGGCCTATATGCATGGGCAGCGCTTCTATGTCGACGAGCGCGTCATCGTGCCGCGCAGCTT
Organism: Cupriavidus sp. JZ107; assembly: GCF_053903255.1. Classification (NCBI taxonomy): domain Bacteria; kingdom Pseudomonadati; phylum Pseudomonadota; class Betaproteobacteria; order Burkholderiales; family Burkholderiaceae; genus Cupriavidus; species Cupriavidus sp. JZ107. The sequence continues at coordinate 1,959,280 of NZ_CP096481.1, forward strand.
CATCGGCGAGCTGCTGCAGGACGGATTGAACCCGTGGGTCAGCGACGTCGACGCGATCGGCCCGGTGCTGGAGCTGTGCACCGGCTCGGGCTGCCTGCCGATCCTGGCCGCGCAGGCCTGGCCGCACGCGACGATCGACGCGGTCGACATCTCGGCCGATGCCCTCGAGGTGGCGCGCCGCAATGTCGCCGACTACGGGCTCGAGGACCGCATCCATCTGCATCACGGCGACCTGTACGCGCCGCTGCCGGCGGGCGCCACCTACGACGTGATCCTCAGCAATCCGCCCTATGTGAACGAGGGCGCCATGCAGCGGCTGCCCGCCGAATACCTGGCCGAGCCGCGCATCGCGCTGGCCGGCGGCGACGACGGCATGGACGTGGTGCGCCGGATCGTGGCCGGCGCACGCGCCCGCTTGAATCCCGGCGGCGTGCTGGTGGTCGAGATCGGCAACGAGTTCGACAATGTCGAGGCCGCCTTCCCCGATCTGGAACTGATCTGGCTGACGGTCAGCGCCGGCGAGGAGCAGGTGTTCCTGCTGACGTACGAGGCGCTGGAGGCAGCGGGGCTGTAATCGCGATCGTGGCGGACGCCGCTGGCAGATCGGCCGCCGCTGCCCTCTCCAACGCCCCCTCTGCCGCTGGCGGGAGAGGGGAGAAAACCCTTCGCAGTGAGCGGGCCTACGGCTGTGTTCTCCCTCTCCCCGCCGCTATCCCGCGCGCGGGAGAGGGGAGAAAACCAACGGCAATGGCGTCGCCACCGTGTCCTGCGTTCCCGACGGTGTTCTCCCTCTCCCCCTCAGGGGGAGAGGGTTGGGGAGAGGGGGTGGTTCCTCAGCCCTCCCCCAACGCCCCCAACCCCGCCACCGCCGCCCGCACCGCGGTCGTGCATTGCTCGACCACCCCTTCGCGCCAATCGTCGGCGTCGCCATAGAAGGCGCGCCACATGCCCTGACGGATCAGCGCGCGCTGCGTGTTGTCGGCGTCCGGATGCAGATGCAGCCAATGGTCGCCGCGCAGCGCCTGCAATACGTCAGGCAGCGGCAAGGTGCCGAACTCCAGCGCGATGCCGGCAAAGTCGATATTGGGCAGCGTATCGGGAACGGCGTGCCAGGCCAGCCCGGTCAGGTTGGCCGACGTCGACGAGCCGTCGTACATCGAGGTCACGTGCTGGCCCCAGATCGCGCGGGTCCGCTCCAGCCGTGACACATCGTCCGGCCCCATGTAGATCGGCTCGCCATAGCCCCAGGGCCCCAGCCCGGTATGGATGTCGATCCAGCGCAGGCCGGTGCGTCCCGCTCCGTAGCGCGCCAGGATGCGGCGCAGCGTGTAATTGCTCCAGGTCGCCACGCGGCCGCCATAGAACATGCCGTGCGGATCGTCGTACTGGCCCGCGCTGACGGCGGCCTGGTACCAGCCGATGCCGCGCTCGGCGATCGCGCGGGCCAGCGCGGCCTCGTCCTGCTCCGACGGCGGCCAGTGCGCCGGCAGCAGCAGCGGCGCGACCTCGGCATAGGCGGCGTTCTGCGGCAGCGGCCGCGTGAAATCCATGAAGTTGCGGTTCAGGTCGACGTTGTCCTCGTTGACCCGGCGCATGTGCGAGAAGCCGTAGGGGTTGACCGCATGGACCAGCAGCAGCGCCGCGCCGGCCTTCGCGCATTGCTGCAGCAGCGCCGCATCGTGCAGCAGCGCGATCTGCGCGCCGGAGCCGCAGAAGCCCTCGGCGCCGTGCATCGCCGAGGTGACGAGGATCAGATGGCGCGCATCGCGCGGGCCGATCCAGGCCACGTCCATCGCCAGCTCCTCGTCCTCGGCGCCGCGCCGCGTCGGATGCGCGAACGGCGTGGGCACGTCGCCGACGTTCTCGGCCGCGAGCCGGAACTTCGCGCGGGCTTCCTCGTAGCGGCTTGAAAAGCAATCGTGCAGCTGCATCGGCGGCTCTCCGGGGCGACCAGGATCGATCACCGCATTAAACGCCATTCCGCCGCGGCGCGCCAGCCGGTACAATCCCGTCCGCACAAGGTTGGATCGATCCAGCGCGGCCGGCGCGGCTTCCCAGGCCCGCCACGCGTCTCAGGTAACACCAGTCCCGATCTCCAGCCGGATTTCCCTCGCGCCCGTACCGGGTCCCGCCTCTTCCCTTCATTCCGACCGCCACGTCGTTCGACCGGCCCCGGGGTTGGCACGCCCATCCCACCGGCGCACCGGCGGTCCTTGCTCCTGAGACTTTCGACATGATCGTGCGTTATTCCAAGATCGCCGCGGTATTGGCCATGGCCCTGTTCGCCTCGCTGGTGTCGTTCGGCAATATCACCGACTACGGCACCAACTTCGCCTTCGTCCAGCATGTGTTCCTGATGGACACGACCTTTCCGGGCAACGGCATCATGTACCGCGCGATCCGTTCGCCGGTGCTGCATCACGCCGGCTACATCGGCATCATCGCGCTCGAGACCGCCACGGCGCTGCTGTGCTGGGCCGGCGGCCTCGCGCTGTGGCGCGCGCGCCGGCAATCGCCGCGCGAATTCCATCGGGCCAAGACCTGGGCGGTGGCCGGCCTGACGCTGGGCTTCCTGACCTGGCAGGTCGCCTTCATGTCGATCGGCGGCGAATGGTTCGGCATGTGGATGTCGAAGGAATGGAACGGCGTGCCCGACGCCTTCCGCTTCTTCATCACGCTGCTGACCGTGCTGATCTACGTCAGCCTGCCGTACGACAATCTCCATCTCGATCCAGCCGATCGCCGGTAGGCCGGTCGGAGACGGCTCAGTTCAGCCGTCCCAGTCGGCGTCCCTGGCGCCGGCCGCACGCCGCGGCGGCGTGTCCGGTTGCCACGCGCGCGGATGCAGCGCCAGGCCGGCCGCCTCTGCCTGCGCGCGCGTCAGCGTCAGATGACGCGCCAGCCAGTCCATCACGCCGCGCAGGAAGCGCTGCTGCTCGACCCGCACCGCCTCGCGCAGCGCGCGCTCCAGCTGCACGTAGGCGGTGTAGACGTCGAGCAGATTGGCCGTCTTCAGCGTGGCCGGCGTCGACGGGCTGCGCTCGATCGCCAGCACGCGGGCGGCCTGCTGCGATGTCAGTTTTCCCGTGTCGCGATAAGCCGCATACAGCGGCTCGAGCGGCGCGAAACGGACGCTGGGCTGCACGCGCGGCACGCCGGCGACCTTCTCCATGCGCAACAGCAGATAGCGGACCGCGGCCGCATGCTGGCGGGCTCGTTCGCGTTCCTGTTCCCGCTCGCGGCCCACACCCGCACCGCGGCGTGGCCGCGCGTCGTCGCGCCAGGGTCCGGCGCCCGCCGCGCGCGCGGTGAAATCGGGCACGGCGTCGAGCGCGCCATGGCCGCCCAGCAGCCGCAGCGCGCAATCCGGTCCGAACGGATGCTCGTGGCCGGCCGCGTCGCGCAGGATATAGGCGTGGCCCGAGCCGATGCCGTGGCCCTTGTTGCCCGCCGGCATGCCGATCCCCGCGCCGGCGCAGCGCGTGCCGGGCTCGACGAAATCCTTGCGAACGGCGGTCCAGGTTGCGGTCGGGTCTGGACGGAGGGCGGAAACGGGGTCGGGCGGCATGCCTTGAATGCGGAAACAGCGAACGGCGAAACGGCGAAACGGCGAAACGGCCAAACGGCCAAAAGGCCAAACGGCCAAACGGCCAAACGGCGGCGGGGCGCGCATTGTCGCGCGAATTGCGGCCGGGCGCGATAGCCATGCGGGAGCCCGTCGGCGGCAGCACGCGATGCCGCCCGCCGCCCCAAGCTAAAATGCGCCCTGCCCGGCCTCGTGCCGGGCTCGACTTTCCATAGAAGACTCTCGTGATCCGAATCGACCAGCTAGTACTCCAGCGCGGCACCAAGGTGCTGTTCGACCACACCAGCGTGACGCTCAATCCCGGCGAACGCGTCGGCCTGGTCGGTGCCAACGGCAGCGGCAAATCGACGCTGTTCGCGCTGCTGCGCGGCGAATTGCATCCGGACGGCGGCGACGTCGCGGTGCCGGCGCAATGGCGCGTGGCACATGTCGCGCAGGAAACGCCGGCGGTCGAGCGCAGCGCGCTGGACTACGTGATCGACGGCGACACCCGGCTGCGCGCGATCGAGCAGACCATCGCCGCCGCGCAGCGCAGCGGCGACGGCCACGCCGAGGCCGAAGCGCACGCGGCCTACGCGGACGCCGACGGCTACACCGCGGCCTCGCGCGCCGAGGCGCTGCTGCTGGGCCTGGGCTTCACGCTGGCGCAGGTCGGCCAGCCGGTCGCCGCCTTCTCCGGCGGCTGGCGCATGCGGCTGAATCTGGCGCAGGCGCTGATGTGCCCGTCCGACCTGCTGCTGCTCGACGAACCGACCAACCACCTGGATCTCGATGCGATCGTCTGGCTCGAAGACTGGCTGGCGCGCTATCCGGGCACGCTGGTGATGATCTCGCACGACCGCGAGTTCCTCGACGCGATCTGCAACGTCACCGTCCATATCGAACAGCAGCAGTTGCGCCGCTATGGCGGCAACTACAGCCTGTTCGAGACGCTGCGGCTGCAGCAGATGGCGCAGCAGCAGGCCGCCTACGCGCGCCAGCAAAAACAGATCGCGCACCTGGAATCGTTCATCACGCGTTTCAAGGCCAAGGCGACCAAGGCGCGCCAGGCGCAGAGCCGCGTCAAGGCGCTGGAGAAGATGGAACGGCTGGCGCCGGTGCACGCCGCGGCCGGCTTCTCGTTCGAATTCCGCGAGCCCGATGCCGCCCCGAATCCGATGATGGTGCTCGACGCGGTCGACTGCGGCTACGCGGGTCCGCCGCCGGTGACGATCCTGCGCGGCCTGACGCTGTCGATCCAGAACGGCCAGCGCATCGGCCTGCTCGGCGCCAACGGCCAGGGCAAATCGACGCTGGTCAAGACGCTGGCCAATACGCTGGCGCCGCTGGCCGGCACGCTGCGGCACGGCAAGGGCCTGCAGATCGGCTACTTCGCCCAGCACCAGCTCGAGACGCTGCGCGACCACGACTCGCCGCTGCAGCATCTGGCGCGGCTGGCGCCCGATACGCGCGAGCAGGAACTGCGCGACTTCCTCGGCAGCTTCAATTTCCGCGGCGACATGGCGACCTCGCCGATCGAACCGTTTTCCGGCGGCGAGAAGGCGCGGCTGGCACTGGCGCTGATCGTCTGGCAGAAGCCCAATCTGCTGCTGCTCGACGAACCGACCAACCATTTGGACCTCGATACGCGCGAGGCACTGACGATGGCGCTGGCGCAGTTCGAGGGCACGCTGATCCTGGTCTCGCACGACCGGCATCTGCTGCGCGCCACCACCGACCAGTTCATGCTGGTGGCCGACGGCGGTCTGCAGCCCTTCGACGGCGACCTCGACGACTATCGCGACTGGCTGCTGCAGCAGGCCGCCGCCAAGCGCAACGCCGCGGCGGCGGCGCATCGGGCCGATGGCGCTGACGGTGCCAGCGACGCGGCGCCCGCGCAGAACCGCCGCGACCAGCGCCGCGCCGAGGCCGACGAGCGACAGCGGCTGGGGCAGCTGCGCAAACCGCTGGCCAAGGAACTGGAAAAGGTCGAGAAGCGGATGGCCGTGCTGCAACAGGCCAAGACCGAGATCGACGGCTTCATGGCCGATGAGGCCAGCTATGCCGAGGCCAACAAGGCCAGGCTGCTGGAGATGCTCAAGCGCCAGGGCGAGGTTGAAGGGGAACTGGCCACGCTGGAGGAGCGCTGGCTGGAGCTGCAGGAGCAGATCGAGCAGATCGCCTGATGGATTGACCGAGGCGATCCTGGCGGCGGCCGGGGCCGCAGTCAGGATCAGGGTCAAGACGGGAGTGCCGCTACTCCTGCAACGCCTCCTCGGTCAGGAAGCCGCCGCTCTGGTGGGCCCACAGCCGGCTGTACAACCCGCCGCGCTGCAGCAGCTCGCGGTGCGAGCCCTGCTCGACGATGCGGCCGCGATCGAGCACGACGATACGGTCCATCGCCGCCAGCGTCGACAGCCGGTGCGCGATCGCCACCACGGTCTTGCCCTCCATCAGCCGGTACAGGCTTTGCTGGATTGCGATCTCGACCTCGCTGTCGAGCGCGCTGGTGGCCTCGTCCAGCAGCAGGATCGGCGCGTCCTTCAGCATCACCCGCGCGATCGCGATGCGCTGGCGCTGGCCGCCCGACAGCTTGACGCCACGCTCGCCGACGTGCGCATCGTAGCCGCGCCGCCCTTCCCGGTCGCTCAGCGTGTGGATGAAGTCCTCGGCCTCGGCGCGCCGCGCGGCGGCCACCATCTCGGCATCGCTGGCATCGGGCCGGCCATAGACGATGTTGTCGCGCACGGAACGGTGCAGCAGCGAGGTGTCCTGCGTGACCATGCCGATCTGGGCGCGCAGGCTGTCCTGCGTGACCCCGGCGATGTCCTGACCGTCGATCAGGATGCGGCCCGACTCGACGTCATAGAAGCGCAGCAGCAGGTTGACCAGCGTCGACTTGCCCGCGCCCGAGCGGCCGACCAGGCCGACCTTCTCGCCGGGGCGGATCGTCAGCGTGAAGTCGTCGAACACCGGCCGGCCCGAGCCGTAGGAGAAGTCGACGTGCTCGAAGCGGATTTCGCCGTGCGGCACCCGCAGCGGCACGGCGTCGACACGGTCCTCGATATGCCGGGGACGGGCCAGCGTCGACACGCCATCGCGCACCGTGCCGATATGCTCGAACAGCTCGGCAATCTCCCACATCGCCCACTGCGAGATGCCGTTCAGGCGCATCGCCATCGCGGTGGCCGCCGCCACCGCGCCGATGCCGATCTGGCCGGCCGACCACAGGTACAGCGCCAGCCCCGTGGTGGCCACGATCAGCATCATGATCAGCGTGTGGTTGACGATCTCGAAGGCGCTGATCAGCCGCCCCTGCGCATAGACGGGCTGCATGAACTCCTGCATCGCGCTGCGCACGTAGCTGGCCTCGCGGCGCGAGTGCGAGAACAGCTTGACGGTCGCGATATTGGTGTAGGCGTCGGTCACGCGCCCGGTCATCACCGAGCGCGCGTCGGCCTGGTGCGCCGACACGCGCGCCAGCCGCGGCACGAAATACCAGGATGCGCCGACATAGGCGACGACCCACAGCAGGAACGGCGCCAGCAGCCAGCCATCGAAATTGGCCAGCACCACCGCCGCCGACACCAGGTAGATCACGATATAGACCAGGATATCGGCAACCGTCATCACCGCGTCGCGCACGGCCAGCGCGGTCTGCATGACCTTGGTGGTGACACGGCCGGCGAACTCGTCCTGGAAGAAGCCCATGCTCTGGTTGAGCATCAGCCGGTGGAAATTCCAGCGCAGCCGCATCGGGAAGTTGCCGAACAGCGTCTGGAACTTCAGCATGCTCCAGACCGCGACCACGACGATGCTCGCCAGCACGATGCCGGCCAGCAGCAGCAGGCGGTCCGAATAGGTCGACCACAGCTGCTGCGGCTTGACCGCGGCGAGCCAGTCGACCAGGCGGCCCAGCATGCTGAACAGCACCGCCTCGAAGATGCCGATCGCCATCGCGCACAGCACCAGCAGCAGCAAGTAACGCCGCACGCCCGCGGTGCAATCGACGATGAACGCGATCCAGTGCTGCGGCGGCGTATCGGGAAGCGAATCCGGGTAGTTGTGGATGCGCCTTTCAAACCAACGGAACACGGCCAGTTTCTCCAATGATGTTGTCGAGCGGCCGCTGGGGCTCGCTCAACGATAGTTGCGCTCGCGCCGGATCAGTCCGACCGCCAGCACGCCGGTCAGCACCACCAGCCAGATCAGCGACCAGCCGGGAATCGAGATGCCCAGCACCGGCGGCAGCGGCGCGGTGCACAGACCGTCCGAATAGAAGACCTGCGGCAGCACGCGCGCGGTCGGCAGCGCGTTGACCCAGTTCTCGAGCGGATCGATGCCGCAGCTCGCCTTCGGATCGAGCAGCAGCGAGATGTGATAGCCCGCCACCGCGATGCCGCCGACGCCCGACAGCATCGCCAACCCTTGCCACAGCGTGCGCGTGCCCTGCCCCAGCGCGGCCAGCAGCGAGAACAGCCCGATCGCGACGAAGGCGAAGCGCTGCATCACGCAGAGCGGGCACGGCTGATAGCCCTGCGCGTGCTGCAGATAGAGGGCGTAGCCGACCAGCCCGAACGAGACGATGGCAATCAGCAGGAAGTAGGCGCGGGAATTCGCTTGCATGGCGGAATGGCGGTCGACAGAGCGGTAAACAAGAGCGGTGAACAGGATCCGGAACATTCCGGATAGACAAGGCATGGCAATAGCGGTGGTCCGGCATCGCGGACAGGCGCCATCTTACCGATTTTGCACCGCGCGCGTCGCAGCGATGCGATGACCCCTGCACGCGCTGGGGCCATCGTTGCGGCCGATCGCCGCAGCGCGGCGGCTTTGCATTGCCGAGGCCGGCGATCGCGCCAACAATGCCGTTCATTGTGTCGGCGCGATGCGATCCCGGGCGATCCCCGCGATCCCCCTGCATCCGCCCCGCTTGCTTGAGGACCGTACCGATGAAGAGCAATGCGCTGCGCGTGGAGCGCGGCAACGACCTTCGTGCCCCACGTTTTCGCACGATCCCGCCGCCCGCCGCGTCCGTGCCCCGGCGCGACGCGGCGGCCAACTCGACAAACGCGCCGAAGCCGCCGGTGCCGGCGGTGCCCGTGGTGCCGGTCGGCTACCGCCAGGGGTTCATCACCGCGATCTCGGTACTGCTGGCGTTTACGCTGGCGTTCTGGCGCTACTGGAGCTTCGAGAGCCCGGGCGCGTGGAATCCGCTGTCGCTGGCGGTCGAGATCTCGCTGGGCGTCGCCGCCGGCCTGCAGGTGGTGGCGTTGTTCCGTTCGCTGCGGGTCGAGGACGACCAGGTGCCCGAATACCGCCGCACGCAGCGCTGGCTGTTCGTGTCGGCGGTGGTGCTGATCGCCGCGCTGCTGGGCGCGCTGTGCGAGGACTCGGTGTTCGGTTGACGGGCGGACCAGGGATATCGAAGACCGAAGACTTCCCGGCGCTCCTCCCCCTCAACCGTCGAGGTAGCGCACTCGCTCGATCGCCTGCTCGATCCGCTCGACGGCGATCACCTCGAGCCCGTCGATCGGCTGCTTCGGCGCGTTGGCCTTCGGAATCACCGCCTGCGTAAAGCCCAGCTTGGCCGCCTCGCGCAGCCGGTCCTGGCCGCGCGGGCTGGGACGGATCTCCCCCGCCAGCCCGACCTCGCCGAATACCACCAGCCCGCGCGGCAAGGGCTTGTTGCGCATCGACGAGTGGATCGACAGCAGCACCGCCAGATCGGCGGCCGGCTCGGTGATCTTGACCCCGCCCACCGCATTGAGGAACACGTCCTGGTCGAAGCAGGCGATGCCCGCGTGGCGGTGCAGCACGGCCAGCAGCAGCGCCAGCCGGTTCTGCTCCAGGCCCACCGCCAGTCGGCGCGGATTCGGCACATGCGCCGCATCGACCAGCGCCTGGATCTCGACCAGCAGCGGGCGCGAGCCCTCCTGCGTGACCATCACGCAGGACCCGGACACCGTCTGCTCATGCTGCGACAGGAACAGCGCCGACGGATTGCTGATGCCGCGCAGCCCGCGCTCGGTCATCGCGAACACGCCCAGTTCGTTGACCGCGCCGAAGCGGTTCTTGAACGCGCGGATCAGCCGGTGCGATGAATGCGTGTCGCCCTCGAAGTACAGCACCGTGTCGACGATATGTTCGAGCACGCGCGGCCCGGCCAGGCTGCCTTCCTTGGTCACATGGCCGACCAGGATGATTGTCGTGCCGCTGCTCTTGGCGATCCGCGTCAGCTGCGCCGCGCATTCGCGCACCTGCGCCACCGAGCCCGGCGCCGATGTCAGCGCCTCCGAATACAGCGTCTGGATCGAGTCGATCACCGCGACCTCGGGCTTGTCCGCGTCCAGCGTCGCCTGGATCTTCTCGAGCTGGATCTCGGCCAGCAGGCCCAGGCTGGGGCTGTCGATGCCCAGCCGCTGCGCGCGCAGCGCAATCTGCGCGCCCGACTCCTCGCCGCTGACATAAAGCACGCGCCGGCTGCCGGCCAGATTGGCCAACGCCTGCAACAGCAGCGTCGACTTGCCGATGCCGGGGTCGCCGCCGATCAGCACCACGCCACCCGCCACCAGCCCGCCGCCCAGCACCCGGTCGAATTCCTCGATGCCGCTGGTAAAGCGCGGCACGTCGGACGCCTCGATCTCGGACAACCGCTGCACCGTGCTTGATGCCGCCAGCGGCTGGAAGCGCCGCGCCGACGGCGTCTCGGGGACGCTCTCGACCAGCGTGTTCCATTGCTGGCAATGCGGGCACTGCCCCTGCCAGCGTGGCACGGAGCCGCCGCATTCGGTACAGGTGTAAACGGTCTTGGTCTTTGCCAACGGGAATCCTTGGGGCCGGGAAGCGGAGAGCTGAAAGCTGGGAGGCGCCGATTCTACTTGGCCGGCGCGGCCTCGGCCACGCCGGGCGCATCCGGCACGGTCAGCGTCGCGACCGTCACCGGCACCCGCGGCGCCAGCGCGCACATCAGCTCGTAGCCGACCGTACCGCTGGCGGTGGCGACATCGTCGATCGGCAGGCCGTGGCCCCACAGCGTCACCGGCGAGCCGACCCTTGCCTTCGGACACGGCGTCAGGTCGACGCACAGCATGTCCATCGACACGCGGCCGACCAGATGGGTACGCACGCCGTCGACCAGCACCGGCGCCGGCTGGTCGCCCCAGCCCGCGGCATGGCGCGGATAGCCGTCCGCATAGCCGCAGGCAACCACGCCGATCCGCATCGGCCGGTCCGCCTTGTACAGCGAGCCGTAGCCGACCGTGTCGCCGGGCCGCAACTCCTGCACCGCGATCAGTTCGCTGTGCAGCGACATCGCCGGCATCAGCCCGGTGTCCGCGATGTCGGCGTGCCGGCCGCTCGGCGAGGCGCCGTACAGCACGATGCCGGGCCGCACCCAGGCGCGGTGCGCGGCCGGATGCCACAGCGTGGCCGCGGAGTTGGACAGGCTGGCCTCGCCCGGCAGATTGGCGGTGGCGGCGTCGAACACCTCGAGCTGGTGCGCGATGCCGCGCTCGCCATCGGCATCGGAGAAGTGCGTCATATGGACGATGCTGCCGACCCCGGACAGCGTGCGGGCGCGTTCCCAGGCGGCGCGATACTGGTCCGGCGCGAAGCCGAGCCGGTTCATGCCGGTATTGAGCTTGAGCTGGATCGCCAGCGGCCCTTTTGGACGGGCGGCCTCCAGCATGCGCAGCTGCTCCTCGTTGTGGATCGCGGTGGTCAGCCGGTATTCCTCGAGCAGCGGCACGTCCTGGGGCTGGAAGAAGCCCTCGAGCAGCAGGATCGGTCCCTGCCACCCCAGTTCGCGCAGCAGCACGGCCTCGTTCAGGTCCAGCAGGCCGAAGCCGTCGGCCGCGCGCAGGCCGGCGTAGGCGCGCCGGATGCCGTGACCGTAGGCGTTGGCCTTGACCACCGCCCAGACGCGCGACGTGGTCGCATGGCGGCGCACCACCTCGAGATTGTTGGCCAGGGCGGGTTGATGGATGACAGCGTGAATCGGTCTTGGCATGGGATCAGGGAAGGTTCGTCACGGCGGCCTCGGGGCGTCGCCGGGGCCCGGGCGGCTGTTGGTGGACCGTTGGCCTGGGCGTGCGCGCCGAAGTGGTGCCCGAGGCACTGACAGCGGCAACGCCGGCGGTCGACCGGAGGGACGACCACGTGCGTTCTGCACCAATGCGCGGCAGCACACCGAAGGGGCACCGCGTAGACCGTTATTTGACCACATTGGTTCGGCAATTCCCGGGAATCCGCTCCAGATCGAATGGTCAAACCCGGTCAATTTGCGGTCTTCCCTTCTTCGGAATTGAAAGACTTTCGTGATATAAAGCCGGACGTTCCGGCCATGTTTCAAAAGTGATTCAATATGACGGGTCACGTCAGGTACGTACACGCCCCCGCCACGCCGAACCGGACCCGGCGCGGGCGATCCGTGCGTCCCGGGCCTCCTTTTGGCACGGCCGCCGTTCACCCCCTCCGCACGATGCCGACGGCCGTTGGCGCGGGCACGCCAGTAGCGCAAGGAAATCGCGATGGAGACAGAGTCCAAGGTATGAAGAAGGGTTTTTACACCATCATGGCCGCGCAGTTCTTTTCTTCGCTGGCCGACAACGCTCTGCTCATCGCCGCCATTGCCCTCCTCGCCGAATTGCACTCCCCGCAGTGGATGACCCCGCTGCTCAAGCTGTTCTTCGTGCTGTCCTATGTCGTGCTGGCCGCCTTCGTCGGCGCCTTTGCCGATTCGATGCCCAAGGGCAAGGTGATGTTCATCACCAACACGATCAAGATCGGCGGCTGCGCGATCATGATGTTCGGGCTGCACCCGCTGCTGGCCTATGGCGTGGTCGGCTTCGGCGCGGCGGCCTATTCGCCGGCCAAGTACGGCATCCTGACCGAGCTGCTGCCGGCCGAACGCCTGGTGGCGGCCAACGGCTGGATCGAGGGCCTGACGGTCGGCTCGATCATCCTCGGCACGGTGGTCGGCGGCGCGCTGATCTCGGTCAAGGTGTCGAGCCTGATGCTGGCGATGGACCTGCCGTGGATCGAGACCGGCATCGACACGCCGGCCGAGGCCGCGATGGTGGTGATCATGCTGTTCTACGTGATCGCCGCGCTGTTCAACCTGTTCATCCCCGACACCGGCGCCCGCTATCCGCAGCAGGAAAAGAACCCGATCAAGCTGATCGCCGAGTTCGCCGACTGCTTTACCGCGCTATGGAAGGACAAGCTCGGCCAGATTTCGCTGGCGGTCACCACGCTGTTCTGGGGTGCCGGCGCGACGCTGCAGTTCATCGTGCTGAAGTGGGCCGAAAAGTCGCTCGGCCTGAACCTGTCGCAGGGCGCGCTGCTGCAGGCGGTGGTGGCGGTCGGCGTGGCCGTCGGCGCGATCATGGCGGCGATGCGGATCCCGCTGCGCAAGTCGCTGTCGGTGCTGCCGTTCGGCGTCGCGATGGGCGCGATCGTGATGCTGATGGCCTTCTACACCAAGGACGCGATGCCCGATGTCGCGCTGGACGTGCTGGGCATGCGCATGCCGCTGTATATGGCGATCGCCTATCTGTTCCTGATGGTGGTGGGCGGCATGTCGGGCTACTTCGTAGTGCCGATGAACGCGCTGCTGCAGCATCGCGGCCATGTGCTGCTGTCGGCCGGCCACTCGATCGCGGTGCAGAACTTCAACGAGAACGTCTCGGTGCTGCTGATGCTGTGCCTGTACGCGCTGCTGATCAAGCTGAACGTGCCGATCGGCATCGTGATCATCGCCTTCGGCATGTTCGTCTGCGGCACCATGCTGCTGGTGATGCGCCAGCATCGCAAGAACGTCCGGCTGTACAACTCGCTGGCGATGATCGGCGAGGACAAGCACCACTGAGACAGCCACACCGCCAAGGAGCGCCGGCCCAGGCCGGCGCGCGCGCTTAGACCCGCGGCGGCTGCGCGATGCGCTGCCGCGCCCTCTCCTCCCATCCCGGCGGTACCACGAAGCCGCGCGAACGCTCGCGCCACCAGCCCGGCGCCGACCCGCCGGCCGGCTCCATCTCGCAGATCATCACCGGCGACTCGCGCCGCCATGCCAGGTCGCGATGCGGCTCGGCGAAGCGCGCGGCCAACGCGTCGCGCAGCGTCTCGAACGGTTCGGTGTCGTGCTCGGGCACCAGCGCCGGCGACAGCCAGCGGGCGCGCGGCAGCCGATGCCAGCGCACCGGCGTTGCCGCCGTCGACGACTCTGACGATCCCAGGCTCACCCGCTGCGCCCATTGCTCCAGCGTCGACCACCAGCCGCGCAGATGGGCCGGATTGAGCCCGAGCGCACCGAGGCCGGCCGGCATCCGCCCTTCGCGATAGAACAGCCAGCCGAGCAGATAGATTTCGCTGCGATCGACGCGGCCGCCCAGCAGCGCCTCGGCCTCCGGCGTGCGCGACAGCGGCAGCTGGCGGCGCACGATATGCGACAGCTTGTCGCCGAGGCGGTCGACCAGGTTCGGGCCGACGAAGGCCTGCAGCCAGGCAGTGCGCTCGGCGGGCGACGCCTCCGACGCATCGCCGCCGGGCTCCACCAGCAGATAGAACTTGGCCGCCATCTCCCAGTGCACCAGCTGGCCGGCGCCGCCGCCGCCGCCGCTGCCGCTGCCGCCGGCACTCTCCCGCCAGACGAAATCCAGCTCGCCCAGCGTCTGCACGCCGTGCGTGCCATGCCGGCGCACCGGCAGATTGGAGGCGACCAGCTCGATGCCGTCGCCGTGCTCCAGCGCGAAATGCAGCAGCCGTTCGGCATGCCGGCCCAGCCGCAGGCTGCGCGCGGCCGGAGCCAGCGCCTGGACGGCGCCGGGCAAGGCGGACAGTTCCTCGATCGTGGGCGGCAGCTGCCGGGGATCGGCGGCGGCCAGCCAGCGCTGCCAGGCTGCAAGGGCCGCGGGCGGCCAGCTGGCCAGCGCCGCGCCGCCAGGTTCGGCAAGCGCGGCGAGCGCGGCAACATCGCGCGGCAAGCCGCTCAGCAGTGGCGGCGCCAGCGTGCACCAGGCCAGGTCGCGCACGCGCGCCGACGTGGCGGCGCGCCACAGCGGCTCGGCCGTGGTCGCGCCGGCGCCGGCCAGTTCAGTGACCGGCTCCCGCATCGCCGCCGCCGGCAGTGCCGGCCCGTTGTGACTCGACCCGATTGGAGTCGAGCAGCTCGGAGTCGAGCAGATCGGCCGGCGCCGCCGGATCGTTCTGCCGGTAGACATCGCGCGCCAGGCACAGGTCTTCCCAGGCGCGCGCCTTGTCGGACAGCGTGCGCAGCAGGTAGGCCGGATGGTAGGTCACCACCACCGGGATGCCCTCGTAGCGGTGCACCGTGCCGCGCAGCTTGCTGATCGGCGTGGTGGTGCGCAGCAGCGTCTGCGCGGCAAAGCGGCCCAGCACGACGATCAGGCGCGGGCGCACCAGCGCGATCTGCCGGCGCAGGAAGGGCTCGCATTGCTCGACCTCGGCCGGCTCGGGATTGCGGTTGCCCGGCGGCCGGCACTTCAGCACGTTGGCGATGAACACGTTGCGCCCGCGCGCCAGTTGCAGCGACGTCAGCATGTTGTCCAGCAGCTTGCCGGCCTGACCGACGAAGGGCTCGCCCTGCCGGTCCTCGTTCTCGCCCGGGGCCTCGCCGACCAGCATCCAGTCGGCCTCGCGATCGCCGACGCCGAACACCGTGCGGGTCCGCGTGCTGCACAACTGGCAGGCGGTGCAGCCGGCCACGCGCGCTTCCAGCGCCTGCCAGTCGAGCGTGGCGAGGTCGTCGTCGGCGACGATGGGAATGAGCGGCTGGCGCGGCGCCGGCGGGGCGACGGTCACCGCGGCGTCGGCGTCAAGGCCCGGCGCCCGAGGGCTCGGCGCTTGCCGACCCGGTGCATCGTGGCTGGGCGTTTCGAGCTCCGGCGCGCTCGGGGCCACCGCCTGGGCCGCTGCCGGCGCGTCCTCCGCCTCGGCCTGCACCGCGGCGGCATGGCGCGGCACCCATTCGGTGCCGATGCCGAGCGCCTCCAGGAATAACGCGCGCCGGTTCATGCCGATGCCTCCTGCGGGCCGTCCTGTGCGCCGTCCTGCGCGCCGTCCTGTGCGCCGTCGCGGGCCGTGTCCCACCGGCGCCGCAGCACCAATGCGTCCTCGCGCCCGTCGGCGGCCGGGTAATAGCCCTTGCGCCGGCCGATCGTCTCGAAACCGGCGGCCTCGTACAGCGCCAGCGCGGCGGTATTCGACGGCCTGACTTCGAGCAGCACATTGGGCAGCCGATGCTGATGCGCGGTGGCCAGCGCCATGGCAAGCAGCAGCTTGCCGAGGCCCTGGCGATGGCGCGCCGGCTCGATCGTGATATTGAGCAGATGCATCTCGTCGACGACCGGCATCAGCACCGCGTAGCCGGCCAGCTGGCCGGCGGGGTCGCGCAGCGTCAGGCCGATGTGGCCGGCCTTGACCGAGTTCTCGAAATTGCCGCGGGTCCACGGATGGCTGTAGGCGCGCTGCTCGATGTCCACCACCGCGTCGAGGTCGCGCGCGCTCATGCGGGCCAGTGCCCAGCCGCTCGGCAGCGCCGGCATGGCGGGCACCGCGGGCCAGGCGGCGGCACGGGGGCGGCTGTCGCCGAGCGCGGCGCTCATTGCCGTTCTCCGGCGGCGGCCAGCGACGCGCGGCCCGCCGCCGCGGCCTGGCGCTCGGCGACGGTCTGCGCCACCTTGTCGCGCAGATACAGCGGCGCGGCATCGGCCGCGGCCACGGTTTCGCCGCGCGCCAGCGCGCGCTGCGCCAGCGCCACGACGGCGGCCGCATGCGGCATCGCGCCGGGGATCGTGCGCGCGGCTTGCGCGGCGGCGTGCAATCGTTCGCCATAGACCGTGGCGCCGTTGCCGGCCAGCCAGAACGTTGCGGCGGGCACCTGCACCGCCTCGGGCGCGATCACGCGCATCGGACCGGCTTCCTGCCATTCGCCGCGGGCCGCGTCCCAGTCGAACAGCCCGGTGTAGACCTCGTCCATGCGCGCGTCGAGCGCGACCAGCACCGGCATGCCAGCCGGCAGCGTCACGGCCGCGGTGTCGCCCTCCAGCGCGGCCCCGGGCACCCCGCGCACGCGTTCGGCGCAGGCCATCAGCGTATTGACCGGCACCACCGGCAGATCGGCGCCGAAGGCCAATCCCTGCGCGATGCCGCAGGCGGTGCGCAGGCCCGTGAACGAGCCGGGGCCGGCGCCGAAGGCGATCGCGGCGCAATCGGCCAGCCGGATGCCGGCCTCGGCCAGCAGTTCGCCCGCGGCGGGCAGGACCCGGCCCGACGAGCGCGGACCGGTCTGTTCGTGGCGGGCCAGGCAGCGCAGCCCATCGGACGGCGAGGCGTGGCCGAGCGCGACCGAACACCACTCGGTGGAGGTTTCAACGGCAAGAATCCATGACATGCCGCGATTGTATCCGCTGGCCGCCGAACCGAAGCCGCCCTCGGTTTTTTCCGGGCGGGTTTGGCGGCCTGCGGGGCTATCATCGCGGGTCCATCCCCCTCACCGCCCCGGAGTCCCCATGAGCGACCTGCAACAGCGCTTCGAGCAAGCGCAGAACGACGTCAAGCAACTGTCCGAACGCCCCAGCAACATGACGCTGTTGCGGCTGTACGCGCTGTTCAAGCAAGGCAGCGAGGGCGATGTCCATGGCGACAAGCCGGGCATGACCGACTTCGTCGGCCGCTACAAGTTCGAGGCGTGGGAAACGCTGAAGGGCACCAGCCAGGAAGAGGCGATGCAGAAGTACATCGAGCTGGTCGAAGAGCTGAAGTCGGGCGCGGCAAGCTGAGGCTCGCCGCGCCGTCGTCCCGGCGCCGTCGTCCCCGCGCAGCCGGGGGCGACACGACAAGGCGCTACTGCCCCACCCGTTCCGGCTGCTGCCGCGGCCGGATCCGCCAGGCGGCCAGGATCGCGGTCGCGATCACCAGCCCCACCGCCAGGAAGGTCTCGTCGAACGCGCGGATGCGCGCCGCGGCATCGGCGCCGGCCTGATTGCCGGCCAGCAGCGCGCCGTGCGACTCGAGCCGCCATTGCAAGCCGACCCCGGCCAGGCTGACGCCGATGGCACCGCCCAGCTGCCGCACGAAGTTGATCACGCTCGAGCCCTGCGCGATCAGCGAGAAATCGACGCCCCGCATCGCCCCCAGCGACAGCGACGGCAGGATGCAACCGAGGCCGATGCGGCCGAGCACCGCCAGCGCGATCAGCACCACGTAGGGCGTCGTCAGCGAGCCCAGCGCCATCAGCAGGAAGGACGCCGCCAGCAGCGCGAGCCCCACCGACACCTGGATATGCGGCGGCACGCGGCTGGTCAGGCGGCCCGCCAGCGCGATGGTCACGGCCAGCGCGATGCCGGCCGGCAGCAGCACGAAGCCCGCCTGCGACGGCGAGTACTGCAGCGCCATCTGCATGTAGACCGGCAGCAGATAGGTCGAGCCGAACAGCCCGGCGCCATAGATGAAGGCCACCACCGCGCCGGCCGAGAACTGCCGATAGCTGTACAGCCGCATGTTCATCAGCGGATCGGAAGCACGCAGTTGCCACAGCACGAACAGCACCAGCAGCAGCACGCCCAGGCCCGACAGCAGCAGGCCGGTGACGGTGTCCTCGCGCAGCTCGACCAGGCCGTTCAGCAGCATCACCGTGGCGACCCCGGCCAGCGCCAGACCCTGCCAGTCGAGCGGCTTGCGCTCGCCCATCATCGCCGAATCGATCGCCATGAAGCGGCGCGCCATCAGCCCGGCGACGATCGTCAGCGGCACCACCACGAAGAAGATCGAGCGCCAGCCGAACGATTCGACCAGGAAGCCGCCCAGGCTGGGCCCCAGCGCCGGCGCCAGCACCACGCCGAAGCCGAACATGCCCATCGCCCTGCCCTGCTCGCGCTCCTCGAACACGCGCAGGATCAGGATATTGGGCAGCGGCTGCATGATGCCCGCGGCCACGCCTTCGGCCACGCGCATCGCGATCATCACGCCATAGCTGGGCGAGAAGCCCCCGACCATGCCGCCGACGCCGAGCAGCACCGCGGCGCCGAGAAAGGTGCGGCGCAGGCCGTAGCGGTTCAGCAGCCAGGGGGTCAGCAGCATCGCCAGCGTCATCGCGATCATGAAGCTGGCCGCGACCCATTGCGCGCGTTCCTGCCCCAGCCCGAAATGCCGGCTCAGGTCCGGCACCGCGACATTGACGATGGTCGACGACACGATCGACGACATCGTGCCGATCATCAGCGTGACCAGCACCAGCCAGCGCAGCTTGTCGCCGTAGCGCTCGCGCAGGTACGCGCGCGTCGGCGCGCTGCGCCCGCGATCGCCGCCGCCACGCGGCGGCAAGGAACCCTCGCTCACCCGAGCCTGCCGAGGCTGGCCAGTTCGCGGATCTTGCGGACCGTATCGAGATCGGCCTCGTGATAGGCCGACTTGACGATCTCGGCGTACCGGTCGTCGCCGCTGGCATCGACCGCCGGCATCGTGGTCTCGTAGGTGAAGCGCAGCAGCAGCGCGCCCGGTCCGGGCGTCTCGATCGTCATCGTCAGCGTGCCGCCGGCGTGGTCGGCGGTGGCGGCGGTCTCGTAGCGGACCGAGCGGCGCGCCTCGAACACGACCCGGTCGCGCACCTCGGCCTTGCCGAAATGCAGCACGCGTTCGATCCAGTCGTCGCCGCGGCCGGTGATGTCGGCACGGTCCAGGCCCAGCACGAACAGCTCCGGCGACTGGCCGCGCAGTACCAGCCCCTGCCAGACCTGGTCCGCCGTCAGCGGGTCCAGCGCCGGCATGTTGGGGTCATTGATCTCTACCAGATGCTCGAAGCGCAACTTGATTCTCCCTCTTGCTCAAGCCGCCATTATGAGGGCCTCGCGCCGGAGCCGCATTCCGCAAAGCAAAAAGCCCGCGGATGCGGGCTTGTGAGTCGGTTCGTCGTCCCCGCGCAAGCGGGGACCCAGTGTCCTTATCAGTCGCTGGACCCCCGCTTTCGCGGGGGCGACGATCGGGCTCAGATCTCCTCGTACAGCGGCAGCGTCAGGAATTCGGCGAACGATTCCGACGTCGACATCTGTTCGAAGATCTCGGCGGCGCGGTCGTAGGTCTTCGTGTCGCCACCGACCACTTCCTTGACCTTGGCCAGCTCTTCCGGGATCAGCGCGCGCACCATCTCGGCGGTCACCTTGCGGCCGTCTTCCAGCACGCCCTTCGGCGAGCGGATCCACTGCCAGACCTGCGAGCGCGAGATCTCGGCGGTGGCGGCGTCTTCCATCAGGTTATGGATCGGCACGCAGCCGTTGCCGGCCAGCCAGGCGCCCAGGTAATGGATGCCCACGTTGATGTTCATGCGCAGGCCGCCTTCGGTGATCGGCGTTTCCGGCTGGAAGTTCAGCAGGTCGGCGCCGCTCACGTTGACGTCCGGGCGCTGCTTCTCGAACTGGTTCGGCTTGTCGCCCAGCACCGCGACGAATTCCTTCATCGCCGGCTCGACCAGGCCCGGGTGGGCCACCCAGCCGCCGTCATAGCCGTCCGTCGCGTCGCGGCGCTTGTCGCCGATGATGCCCTGCATCGCGATCTCGTTCTTCTCCGGATCGTTCTTGATCGGGATCAGCGCGCTCATGCCGCCGATCGCGGGCGCGCCGCGCTTGTGGCAGGTCTTGAGCAGCAGCAGCGCGTAGGCGCGCATGAACGGCGCGGTCATCGTGACCTTGGCGCGGTCGGCCAGGCAGAAGTTCTTGTCCGTCTTGAACTTCTTGATGCACGAGAAGATGTAGTCCCAGCGGCCGGCGTTCAGGCCCGCGCTGTGCTCGCGCAGTTCGTACAGGATCTCTTCCATCTCGAAGGCGGCCAGGATCGTCTCGATCAGCACGGTCGCCTTGATGGTGCCCTGCGGCAGGCCGATCTCGTTCTGCGCCATCACGAAGATGTCGTTCCACAGGCGCGCTTCCAGATGGCTTTCCATCTTCGGCAGATAGAAGAACGGACCGGCGCCGCGCGCGATCTGCTCCTTGGCGTTATGGAACAGGAACAGCGCGAAGTCCCAGATGCCGCCCGACACGCGCTGGCCGTCGATCGTCACGTGCTTCTCGTCCAGATGCCAGCCGCGCGGACGCACCTGCAGCGTGGCGATCTTGTCGTTCAGCTTGTAGACCTTGCCCTTGGCCTCGAGCGTCAGCGTGCGGCGCACGGCGGCCTTCAGGTTGACCTGGCCCTGCAGCTGGTTGTGCCAGTTCGGCGTGTTCGAATCCTCGAAGTCGGTCATGTAGCTGTCCGCGCCCGAGTTGAACGCGTTGATGACCATCTTGGCTTCGACCGGGCCAGTGATTTCGACGCGGCGGCATTCCAGTGCCTTCGGAATCGGCGCGATCTTCCAGTCGCCTTCGCGGACCGACCTGGTCTCCGGCAGGAAGTCGGGGCGCTCGCCCGCGTCCAGGCGCTTGGCGCGCTCGACGCGCGCGGCCAGCAGCTGCTGGCGGCGCGGCTCGAAGGCGCGGTGCAGCTTGTCCACCAGGGCCAGCGCTTCCGGCGTGAGGATATCTTCGTAGGCCGGCAGGATTTCGCCGGTAATCTTCATGCCCGCAGGCAACGTGATGGCCATCAATGTTCTCCTGTGATCGATGGGGGTTGTGCCATGCCTGCCCTCGTCATCCATGCGCGACGGCGATGCCGCGTGCGCGCACGAAATCGAGCAGGTCGTTCATGTCGTGTCCGGTCCCGCTCGGCTCGGCGTCGAGCCGCTCCGCCGGGTGGCCGGCACGATTGATCCAGAACGTGGTGTAGCCGAACCAGGTCGCGCCGCACGCGTCCCAGCCGTTGGACGAGACGAACAGCATCTCGTGCGCCGGCACGCCGAAGGCCGCGGGGCCGAGCGCATAGGCGGCCGGTGCCGTCTTGTACTGGCGCACCGCGTCGACCGACAGCACATGGTCGAACAGGCCCTGCATGCCGGCGCTCTTGACCGAGATGTCGAGCATCTCCGGATTGCCGTTGGACAGGATGCCCAGCGGCAGGCCGGCTGCACGCAGGCGGCGCAGCGCGCCTAAGTTTTCCGGAAAGGCCGACAGGCACGCGTATTCCTTCAGCAGCTGCGCCTCGGCGGCGGCATCGAGCCGCAGATCGAGCCGCTGCGCCGCATAGCGCAGCGCATCGACGGTGACCGCCCAGAACGGCTTGTACCAGGCACCGTCCGGCGCGGCCATCGTCCGGATCCGCGTGTAGTCGATCTGGCGGTCGCGCCACAGCAGCGCCAGCGCCTCGCCCTTGCCGGGAAACAGCTGCTCCGCGCGCGCCGTGACGGAATACACGTCGAACAGCGTGCCATAGGCATCGAAGACGACGGCGCGGATCGGGTTCATAGCAGGCAAGGAACAGGGTTGGCGGCAGCGGCGCAGGGCCGGCGTACCACGAATTCCGAGCATTGTAGGCAGGCGCTGCAGCGCGGCATAGCCGACCCCGGTCACTTGATCTTTTACTTTTGCCCCACTAATCTTGGCAAACCGCCGGAAGATCCGAAACCAATATCGGCTCCGGCACTCCCATCCGCTGGCCGGCACGTATCGCCAAGAGCGCTTTGTGTCGCGCCGGCCGCAAAACGTCGGGGACACGTGGATCATTTCAAGCAACTGGCGACCTTCGTCTCGGTCGCCTCGCGCGGCAGCCTGTCGGCGGCCGCCACCGCCGAGGGCGTCGCGCCGGCCATCATCGGCCGCCGCATCGACGCGCTGGAGGAACGGCTGGGCGTCAAGCTGCTGGTGCGCACCACCCGCAAGATCACGCTGACCTTCGAGGGCTCCGCCTTCCTGGAAGACTGCCAGCGCATCCTCAACGATCTGCAGAACGCCGAGGCCAGCGTCTCGGCGGGCGGCGTCAAGGCCAGCGGCCATCTGCGCGTGACCGCGCCGGCCGGCTTCGGCCGCAAGCACGTCGCGCCGGTGGTGCCGCTGTTCATCGAATCGCATCCGGACGTGACCATCACGCTGGACCTGTCGGACCGTGTGGTCGACCTGGTCAACGAGGGCTTCGATTGCGCGATCCGCCTGGGCGACCTGCCCGATTCGAGCCTGGTGTCGATCCGGCTGGCGGAGAACCGCCGCGTGGTGGTGGCCGCGCCCTCGTATCTGGCGCGGCGCGGTACGCCCCAGCTGCCGGAAGAGCTCAGCGCGCATAACTGCCTGGCGTTCGGCGCCAGTGCCAACGTGCAGCGCGGCTGGGTGTTCCAGCAGGACGGCCGCCCGGTCACGGTCAAGGTCGGCGGCAATATGGAATGCACCGACGGCGCGGTGCTGCATGCCTGGTGCCTGCAGGGGCATGGGCTGGCGTGGCGCTCGTGGTGGGAGGTCGGCCACGAGATCGCGACCGGACGGCTGGTTACGGTCCTCGACGAATTCCAGGCGCCGCCGATCGGCATCCATGCGGTGTTTCCGCAGCGCAAGCACCTGCCGCTGCGGGTGCGGCTGTTTATCGATCATCTGAAGAACACCTACGGCAACCCCGCCTACTGGCGCCGGGGCGAGCAGGCGGTGCTGCCCGCGGCCGACGAACCGGTCGGTGCCTGAGCCGGCACGACAACCGGGCAAGGGTTCGCCCGCGATGCATTAGCCGCCACACTGGCTACAATGAAGTCAAGGCGGACCCACCTGGTTCGCCCGCTTCCGGTGCCCTCGGGCATGCCTTTGGACTCATCGCAAGGAGATCGGCCATGTTCAAGCACATCCTGCTCCCGACTGACGGTTCGGAGCTGTCCAAGAAAGCGATCGACGGCGGCATCGAACTGGCCAAGGCCATTGGCGCCCGGGTCACCGCCTATGTCTGTCTCGAGGAATATCCGTACACGCCGTTCAGCGAAATCGTGGTCGAGGCCCCGCAGGCCTTCAAGGACCGCATCGAGGCGCAGGCGCGCATCTATCTGAAGGAGGTCGAGAGCGCCGCCGTCGCGGCCGGTGTGCCATGCGACACCGATATGTCGACCTTTGCCGTGCCCTATCTGGGCATCATCGACGCGGCCGAACGGCATGGCTGCGACGTGATCTTCATGGCCTCGCACGGCCGCCGCGGCCTGTCCGGCCTGCTGCTCGGCAGCGAGACGCAAAAGGTGCTGACGCATACCGATATTCCGGTGATCGTCTACCGGTGAGGTAGCGCCCGCCCTCAGTGACCGCTCTCCTGTTGGGTGCTCCCTCTCCCCTGGAGAGGGTTGGGCAGAGGGGTGGTTGCAAGAACCACATCGGCCTGTGCACCGCCGCTTGCCCTCTCCTCCCACCCCTCTCCCGCAAGCGGGAGAGGGGAATCAGCACGCGGGAGTCTTACGACCTCAAGCCACCTTCTTGTCAAAGAACTGCTCGTCCTCGGTCGAGCCCTTCAGCGCGGTGGTCGACGACTGGCCGCCTTCGATGGTCTGCGTGACCGCGTCGAAGTAGCCGGTGCCGACTTCGCGCTGGTGCTTGACCGCGGTGAAGCCCTTCTCGGCCGCCTTGAACTCGGCTTCCTGCAGCTCGACGAACGCGCTCATCTGGTTGCGCGCATAACCGTAGGCCAGGTTGAACATCGAGTAGTTCAGCGAGTGGAAGCCGGCCAGCGTGATGAACTGGAACTTGTAGCCCATCGCGCCCAGCTCCTTCTGGAACTTGGCGATGGTGGCGTCGTCCAGGTTCTTCTTCCAGTTGAACGACGGCGAGCAGTTGTAGGCCAGCAGCTTGCCCGGGAACTTGGCGTGCACCGCCTCGGCAAACTTCTTGGCGAACTCCAGATCCGGCTTGCCGGTTTCGCACCAGACCAGGTCGGCCACTTCCGCATAGGCCAGCGCGCGTGCGATCGACTGCTCGATGCCGGGCTTGGTGCGGTAGAAGCCTTCGACGGTGCGCTCGCCGGTGCAGAACGGCTTGTCGCGATCGTCGATGTCCGAGGTCAGCAGATCGGCCGCTTCCGCATCGGTACGGGCGATCACCAGCGTGGGCACGCCCATCACGTCGGCGGCCAGGCGCGCCGCGGTCAGCTTGGCGGCAGCCTCGCGGGTCGGCACCAGCACCTTGCCGCCCATGTGGCCGCACTTCTTGACCGAGGCCAGCTGGTCTTCGAAGTGCACGCCGGCGGCGCCCGCTTCGATCATCGCCTTCATCAGTTCGAACGCGTTCAGCACGCCGCCGAAGCCGGCCTCCGCGTCCGCCACGATCGGCGCGAAGAAATCGACATCACCCTTGCCCTCGCTCCACTGGATCTGGTCGGCGCGCTGGAAGGTGTTGTTGATGCGCTTGACCACCTGCGGCACCGAATTGGCCGGATACAGCGACTGGTCCGGATACATCTCGCCGGCCAGGTTGGCGTCGCCGGCGACCTGCCAGCCGGACAGATAGATCGCCTTCAGGCCGGCCTTGACCTGCTGCATCGCCTGGTTGCCGGTCAGCGCGCCCAGCGTGTTGACGAACGGCTCGGTATTGAGCAGGTGCCACAGCTTCTCGGCACCGCGGCGCGCCAGCGTGTGCTCGATCTGCACCGAGCCGCGCAGCCGCACCACGTCCTCGGCCGTGAAGTTGCGGCGGATACCCTTCCAGCGCGGGTTGGTTTCCCAGTCTTGCTTGAGCTTTTGTGCTTCGATTTCGCGGGACATGTCACTCTCCTGTTGATGGGGTTCGGCAAATCTTTGCGACGCGACCGGACGGGGAGCCGGTCTGCCGACCTGGGCGCCCTGGGTGCCGGTTTCAGCGTTCCGGCGGCGCCGCAAGTCATATGTCTTATATAAGAGTGTAGAGAAGCGTCCCGCGACGCAACAAGGCTCGATGCGGTCCTCACCGCAGATTTTTTCTCCTTATATTTCAGTAGGTTACCTAAAACATTTCACGATGCGGCACGTTCTTTCCCATCATGAGAAACGACCGTTGTGCCACGCACGCATGTATTTTTGCGGACCAAAACGTCTTTCCGCATCGTGAAATTGTGTGCAAGTGCTGTCGGCCGGTTCAGGCCGCCTTGCCCGCCTTGCCCAACTCCACGTCGGACACCAGCACACCGTCCTCGTCGACGTAGATCCAGTTGCCCGGGCGTACCACCGCCCCCGGCATCTGCAGCGCGACGTCGCGCTGGCCGCTGTTGCGCTTCTCGCTCTTGCGCGGATGCACACCGAGCGCGCGGATGCCGATCTCGCAATCGTTGAGCTCGACGGTGTCGCGTACATAGCCGTTCAGCACGATGCCGGCCCAGCCGTTCTTCTGGCCAAGCTGGCCCAGATTGCCGCCGACCAGCGCGCAGCGCGCGGAGCCGCCGGCGTCGACCACCAGCACCCTGCCCTGCCCCGGCGACTCAAGCGCCTCGCGCACCAGCGAGTTGTCCTCGAACACCTTCAGCGTCATGGCGGGACCGGCAAAGCGCGCGCGCCTGCCGAAGGCCTGCCAGCCCGGCGTCAGCACGCGCAGCGAGCCGTCGGCCAGGCGTGCCTCGTGATCGTCGCAAAGGTCGGTGGTGGCGAAATCCATGGCAATTCACTCCTCGATAGACAGGGGAAACGAAGGGGAAAAAGCGAAGGCGGGCGCGACGCCCGAATGCGCGCGTTGGTGCGGCGCAACCGGAGCATCATAGTGGAAAACCGCTTAGGGAAAAGGCGCAGGGCGCGCGGCCCGGCGCCTTACATCTGCTTGAACAGATAGGCGTACTGGCGCGCCACCGGCAGCGTCTCGGGACGGTTGCGCAGCTTCAGCGCGAGCCGCCCCAGCGACTGATTGACCGCGGCGGAGACGCAATCGATGTTGACCACCGTGCCGCGATGGATCTGCCAGAAGCGGTCCGGATCGAGCTGCTGGGTCAGCTCGCGCAGGCTGGTGCGGATCAGCGCCTCGCCGCTGTTCGATACCACGTTGACGTACTTGTCGGTGGCCTCGAGGTAGATCACCTCGTCGACCGGGATGATCCGCACTTCCTGGCCGACCAGCGCCTTGATGAAGCGCAGATAGGGACCGCCGGTGCGCGCGATGGTGTCGCGGTCCAGCGCCTCCAGCCGGTTCAGCAACTGCTCCAGCCGTTCGCCTTCGAGCGCGCCCGCCGAGGCGTTGCCGTCCATCGTCTGCGGCGGCATCGCCAGCCGCGTCTTCAGCCGGTTGACGGTCGCCTCCAGCCGCTCGCGCTGGATCGGCTTGAGCACGTAGTCGACCGCGGCGCTTTCGAAGGCTTCCAGCGCGAACTGGTCGTAGGCGGTGACGAAGACCACCAGCGGCGCGCCGGGCTTGCCCAGCAGGTCGCGCGCGACCTCCATGCCGGTGATGCCGGGCATCCGGATATCGAGAAAGGCGACGCGCGGCGCGTGCTGGCGCACCGCCTCGAGCGCCGATACCCCGTCATGCACCGTCGCGACGATCTGCGCCTCGGGCCACAGGCTGGACAGTTCGGCGTGCAGCACGCGGGCGAGCAGCGGTTCGTCGTCGGCAATCAGCAGGGTCGGCGTCATCGTGGCATCGGTGGCAGTCGATCGTGGATCATCGACGGTACGCGAAGGAAATCGGCGACCGTCAGCGCTAGCGGGTCGGGCGGCGGCAACACGGTCCGCAGCCCGCGAATTCGGTTCAGGATCGCGGGACGACCGAAGCGGCCGAGCCGGCCGGAATCGGCGGCACCGGTACCGCCGGCGCGGCACCGCCCTGCGCTGCCCCGCAACTGGTGGCAGGCGCGGGGACGCCCGGTGCACCCTGGGCGGCCGGCTTGCGCGTCACGGGCACGGTCAGCCGCACCACCACGCCGCTGGGCACGTTCTCCTCGATCTGCATCGTGGCCGCCGCGCCGAAGATGCGCGCCAGGCGTTCGCGCACATGGGTCAGTCCCAGGCCCGAGCCCTTGGCCGGGGCCTGCGCGAAGCCGACGCCGGTATCGGCGATCGACACCTGCACGGCATTTTCGCCCTGGGCGCGCGCCGACACGGTGATGCGCCCGCCCGCCATGCACGGTTCGATGCCGTGCGTGACGGCGTTCTCGACCAGCGGCTGGATCAGCATCGGCGGAATCTCGACCTCGGCCAGATCGTCCGGCAGATCGAACCGATAGGACAGCCGCTGGCCGAAGCGCAGCCCCTGGATATCGAGATAGCTGCGCAGCAGCGCAAACTCCTGCTGCAGCGTGCATTGCTCGGCGCGGGTATGGGCCAGCGAGCGCCGCAGGAAGCCGATCAGCCCCTGCAGCAGCTTGCGCGCGGCGCGCGGATCGGTGGCGATCAGGCCGTCCAGATGGGCCAGCGAGTTGAACAGGAAGTGCGGTTCGATCTGCGCCTGCAGCGCCATCAGCTGCGCGCGCACCAGCTGCTTCTCGGCCTCCTCGCGCTGCAGCGCGTCGAGCGCGGCCTGGCGCTGCAGGAAGGCCAGCCGTTCGCGCGACCAGTAGAAGTAGATCATGCTGGTGGCCGCCAGCATCCCGACCACCAGGCACATCCGCAGCATGTCGTTGGCCTCTTCCATCGACTTGGGCGGCAGGTCCATCACCATCCGCGTCGCCCAGCTGCCGAACAGCACGCCGAGCGGCACCGCCGCGATCGCCAGCAGGATGAAGGGCCAGCCGGCCGGGCGCTCGTTGCGCCAGATCACCACGCGCGGAATATCGATCAGCGCCCAGATCGACAGGCCGATCAGCTGGCTATAGACGAAGTTCTTCAGGAAGGTGCCGCCGGTCTGGAAGCCCCAGGTCAGGCTGACCGCGATCACGCCGTTCATCACGAGCACGAACACCAGGTCGCGCGCCAGCAGGGTCAGGCGGGAGGGAATGGCGTGGGTGAAACAGCGGTGCGTCGATCTCATGTCGCCTCCGTCCTTCCACCGCCACCTCGGCGACGCGGGTGTGGGGAGGGACTGTTGCCTCATTCTAGCCGCCGCCTGCCGACGTTCCATGCGGCAGTGCGGCCCCCACCGCGGCATTCGCCAACTGTCAGGCGGATCGCACGCGGCACGGGATGGCCGGCGATGCGGTGCAGCATGGCGCGCGGCCGCTGCATCGGATCGCATCCCGTGTCCGTGCGCGTAATGTAACCCGGGTGGCGGCGCGAATGAAACCCGGATGCGACGAACGGGCGGCCGGCGGCGCGAAGGGGCCGCTGCCGGGCTCGAACCGAACGCGGCGGGATCCATGTATGACGAGACGCAGCAGAGTGCAACCGCGGCGAACGCCCGGCGCAGAACCATGCCGGCATGCGGCAGCGCCGCGATGCTTGCGGCATGGCAGTCCCTGTGGGTGTTCTCCCTCTCCCGCTGGCGGGAGAGGGGCCGCGGGAGAGGGCAGCCGCGTTGGCAACCGCCTTGGCAACCGCGGCGGCAACCGCGGCGGCGAACGCCTACGCGGCCTCGGCCGTCAGCGCCCCCAGGCTGCCGCCTTCGGCCAGCGCGTTGCTGACCGCCTGCTCCGACAGCTGCGGCGCGAACAGCTGGATGAAGGCATGCGCGTAACCGCGCAGATAGGCGCCGCGCCGCACCGCCACGCTGGTGGTGTTCGGCGCGAACAGATGGTCGGCCGAGATCCGCACCAGGCCGCTGTCCTTGCGCGCGTCGTAGGCCATCGACGCGATGATGCCGACGCCGAGGTCGAGCTCGGCATAGGTCTTGATCACGTCGGCGTCGAGCGCGGTCAGCACGATCTCCGGCTGCAGGCCGGCCTGCGCGAACGCGCTGTCGATCTTGCGCCGGCCGGTGAAGCCCGCGTCGTAGGTGATGATCGGAAAGCCGGCCAGATCCTCCAGCGTCGGCTCGGGCAGCCGCGTCAGCGGATGGTCCGGCGCGACCACCAGCACGTGGCGCCACGTGTAGGCGTCGAACGCGGTCAGCGACGGCTCGCTGGCCAGCGCCTCGGTAGCGATGCCGATATCGGCCTGTCCCGACAGCAGCAGCTCGACGATGTGGTTCGGCGAGGCCTCCTGCAGCGCCAGCGTGACGTGCGGGTAGGCACGCCGGAATTCGGTGACGACCTTCGGCAGCGCATAGCGCGCCTGCGTATGCGTGGTGGCGACCGTCAGCCGGCCCGTATGGCGGCCGGCGAATTCGTCGCCGGCCTGGCGCAGGTTCTCCGCCTCGAGCAGCAGGCGCTCGACGATGCGGACGATCTCGCGGCCCGGCGCGGTCAGGCCGGTCAGCCGCTTGCCGTAGCGCTCGAAGATCTCGACGCCGAGCTCCTCCTCCAGCTCGCGGATCTGGCGCGACACGCCGGGCTGCGAGGTGTACAGCGCGTTGGCGACTTCGGTCAGATTGAACTGGCGGCGCACCGCCTCGCGGATCGATCGCAGTTGCTGGAAGTTCATCGGGACGCTCCTGCCTGCTCACCGGCGAACACGCGCATGCGCCGCGGCCGCGCCGCCAGCAGCTCGCCCTCGCGATAGCCGTCGCGCTGGAAGCGTTCGAGCGGCAGCACCACCTCGATCAGCTCGCGGTTGTCCTCGCGCTCGAGCTCCAGTTGCGCGACCGGCCCGAGCGCCAGCGCACGCCGCAGCGTCGCGACGATGCCCTCGGCACCGGGCGCATAGCGCTCGAGCTCGACGTCGTGCGGGCGGACGTAGCCGATGGCCTCGGCGCCTTCGGCCTGCCCGGCCTGTTCGATCGAGCCCGCGCCATCGCCGCCGACGCTGCCCGACAACGGCAGCAGCGCCGCCCCGGTACGCAGCGCCCCGCCCTCGGCGCCGCGCTCCAGCCGTCCGTGAATGCGATTGACATGGCCAAGGAAGCCGAACACGAACGGCGTGGCCGGATGCTCGTAGACCGCCTGCGGCGAGCCCACCTGTTCGACGCGGCCGCGCTGCATCAGCACCACGCGGTCGGCGACTTCCAGCGCCTCCTCCTGGTCGTGCGTGACGAAGACGCTGGTCACATGCAGCTCGTCGTGCAGGCGCCGCAACCAGCGCCGCAGTTCCTTGCGGACCTTGGCATCGAGCGCGCCGAACGGCTCGTCCAGCAGCAGCACGCGCGGCTCGACCGCCAGCGCGCGGGCCAGCGCGATGCGCTGGCGCTGGCCGCCCGACAGCTGCGGCGGATAGCGATCGGCCAGCCAGTCCAGCTGCACCAGCTCCAGCAGCGCGCGCACCCGCTCGCGGATCTGCGCCTCGCTCGGCCGCTCGCCGCGTGGCTTGACGCGCAGGCCGAAGGCGACGTTCTCGAACACCGTCATATGGCGGAACAGCGCGTAGTGCTGGAACACGAAGCCGACCTGCCGCTGGCGCACCGGCTGCCCGGTCGCATCCTGGCCTTCCAGCAGCACCTGCCCGCGGTCGGCGCGCTCGAGCCCGGCGATCACGCGCAGCAGCGTGGTCTTGCCGCAGCCGGACGGCCCCAGCAGCGCGGTCAGTTCCCCTTCCGCGAAATCGAGCGTGACGTCGTCCAGCGCGACGAAATCGCCGAACTGTTTGTGCAGATGCCTTACCTGAATGCTCATGATGTCCATCCCAAGCTGTCTTGCGGGTCGGCCGCCGCGGCGGGGCCGCGCACCTTGGCGGGCTGCGCGGCGGACGCCGATTCGTCGGCGAACGCCGCGGCCTTCGCCGGCACGGCGAGGGCCGACGCCGCCGGCAGCGCGGCCGGCACGCCTTCCTCGTTCGCCTCGCCCGACTCGCGCCGCGTACGGAATTCGACCAGCGTCTTGATCGCCAGCGTCAGCAGCGCCAGCAGCGTCAGCAGCGAGGCCACCGCGAAGGCCGCGACGAAGTTGTATTCGTTGTAGAGAATCTCGACGTGCAGCGGCATCGTGTTGGTCAGCCCGCGGATATGGCCCGACACCACCGACACCGCGCCGAACTCGCCCATCGCCCGCGCATTGCACAGGATCACGCCATACAGCAGGCCCCAGCGGATATTGGGCAGCGTCACGCGCCAGAAGGTCTGCCAGCCCGACGCGCCGAGCACGATCGCCGCCTCCTCTTCCTCGGTGCCCTGCGCCTGCATCAGCGGAATCAGCTCGCGCGCGACAAAGGGAAACGTCACGAAGACGGTCGCCAGCACGATGCCCGGCACCGCGAACAGGATGCGGATATCGTGCTCGGCCAGCCACGGTCCGAACCAGCCCTGCGCGCCGAACAGCAGCACATAGATCAGGCCCGAGATCACCGGCGACACCGAGAACGGCAGGTCGATCAGCGTGGTCAGCAGGCTCTTGCCGGGGAATTCGAACTTGGCGATGGCCCAGGCCGCGGCAACACCGAATACCAGGTTCAGCGGCACGGCGATCGCCGCGACCGTCAGCGTCAGCCGGATCGCGGACAGCGCGTCCGGCTCGACCAGCGCGCTCCAGTAGGCGTTCAGGCCCTGGCGCAGCGCCTCGTAGAACACCGCGGCCAGCGGCACGAACAGGAACAGCGTCAGGAACAGCGCGGCGATCGCGACCAGCGTGCGGCGCACCCACGGCGCCTCGGCGGTGGCGTCATGCACCGGCGTCACCGGCAGCGCGCGTGCCGCGCCCAGCGGAAGAGAGCCGGCCATCTCAGAAATCTCCGGCCGCGGTCAGCGAACGCAATGCGCCCGCCGCATCGTCGTCGCGCGCCTGTGCCGGGGCCGGGCGGCCGCCGTTCTGGCGGCGCCGGGACCAGGCCTGCAAGCCGTTGATCAGCAGCAGCAACGCGAACGAGATCAGCAGCATCACCACCGCCACCGCGGTGGCGCCGGCATAGTCGTACTGCTCGAGCTTGGCGTAGATCATCAGCGGCGCGATCTCCGACACCATCGGCATGTTGCCGCTGATGAAGACGACGGAGCCGTACTCGCCGGTGGCGCGCGCGAAGGCCAGCGCAAACCCGGTCAGCAGCGCCGGCGCGATCGCGGGCAGGATCACGCGGCCAAAGGTCTGCCAGCGCGTCGCGCCCAGGCTCGCCGCGGCCTCTTCGAGCTCGCGCTCCAGTTCCTCGAGCACCGGCTGCACCGTGCGCACGACGAACGGCAGGCCGATGAAGGTCAGCGCGATCACCACGCCCAGCGGGGTGAACGCGACCTTGATGCCAAGCGGCTCGAGCCAGCGGCCGATCCAGCCGTTGCCGGCGAACAGCGCGGTCAGCGCGATGCCGGCCACCGCGGTGGGCAGCGCGAACGGCAGGTCGACCAGCGCATCGACCAGGCGCCGGCCGGGAAAGCGGTAGCGCACCAGCACCCAGGCCACCACCAGGCCGAACACGGTATTGACGATCGCTGCGATCAGCGAGGCGCCGAAGCTCAGCTTGTAGGCGGCCAGCACCCGCGGCGCGGTGACGATGGCCCAGAAGCTGTCCCAACTCAGCGTGAACGCCTTCAGAAAGGCGGCCGCCAACGGGATCAGCACGATCAGCGTCAGGTACAGCAGCGTGAAGCCGAGCGACAGGCCGAAGCCCGGCAGCACCGTATGGCGGGCGCGCAGCGGTCCGGGCAGCCGCCGCGGAAAGGTCGGCGCCGCTGGCACGGTATCGGTCAATGGCAAGGTGGCAGGCATGGTGTCGGATGCGAAGGCCGGCGAACGCGACGATGCGCGCCACGTGGGGCGGGCGCTCGGCGTGCGATCGACGTGCAATGGGCGCCGCCGGCGCGCCTGTGCGCGCAACCGGCAGCGGACCAATAGATTGTGCAGAGCAGCGCTTATATCCAGAACGAATATTTACGCATGTCTTTAGTCGATTCAGATATATGGGACGGTCGGGACCACTTCCAGTCCGGCTTCCCATGCAGTGCCGTGCCTGGCATGCGAGGGGGCGGCACCGCGTGCGTCGATCCTCTGCAGCAGCGTGCCCAGCAATCCCAGCCCCTCCGGCCAACGGCCGAGACCCGAATCCGCGTTGATGTGACCGAGGCTGCCCGCGTCGTGCAGCTCGCTGCCCCACAGCGTGCCCCAGGTAAAGGCGGTGCGCTGGGCCATCCACGGGTCGTTGCGGCTCGCCACGACCAGCGTCGGGAACGGCAGCCGGAACGTCGGGAGCAGCGGCGCGACGCCGAACTTGTCGGGGTCGGCCGGGGCGACCAGCAGGGCGCCGGCGATGCCGTCGGGGTCGTTCGCCGCCTGCCGCAGCGTCGCCAGGCAGCCGAAGCTGTGGGCGACCAGCACCGCGCCGCGCGGCGCGACCCGCCGCACCCGCGCGACCGCGTCGCCGACGCGCTCGGCCCACAGATGCAGGCTGGGGCGCGACCAGTCGCGCTGTTCGACCCGCTGCCAGTCGGGAAAGCGGCGTTCCCAGCGGCTCTGCCAATGCTCGGGACCGCTGCCGTGCAGCCCCGGTACGGTCAGGATGCCGAGCCCCGACGGGACCTCGAGCTCGATTTCGGCGGCATGGGACGGCAGACGCGACGTCATCTCGGTTCCTCCTGGTCGTCGTGGTGGGAATCGGGGCGCCGTGAGTCGGGGTGGCGCAAGTCCGGGTGGCGCACATCGCGGCGGTGCGGGTCGGGACGCTGCGAGTCGGGACGGCACGACAGTGGCCCCGCGCGCCGCAGTTCGCCCGGGCCGAGCGTCGCGCCGGCATGGGCCCCCTGCCCCAGTTCGATGCCCGCCGCCTGCAGCCGCAGCGCGGTTTCGGCGCTGTCGAGCCGGCGGCCGATCAGCGTCACGCCGGCATCGGCGGCGCTGGCCCGCAGCCCCGCCAGCTGGCGGTCGGTCCACAGCCGGCCCATATCGAGCTTGAGCCAGTCCGGCCGCGCCTGCGCGATCAGCACGCCCGCCTCGGCCGGATCGGACGCCTGCAGGCTGACGGCAAAGCCGTTGCGCCGGTAGTTGCCGACCACTTGCAGCAGCAGCGGCAGATTGTCGTTGGCGCTGGCCGGCACCTGGATCACCAGCTGCGACTGCGGCAGGTCCAGCGCCTGCACCGCGCGCCGGAACGCGGCGCCATGGTCGTCGGCCACCGCCGCCAGCAGCCGGTTGTGCACGTTCAGCACCAGCCGGCCCGTGCCGCCCGCGGCCACGTAGTTGATCGCATGCAGCAGCCGCGACAGCCGGTCGAGCGCGACCAGCGAGGCGTCGTCGGCTGCCAGTGCGAACAGTTTCCACGCGGCCAGGCCGGGCTGCTCGCCTGCGTACGTCCGGATGGTGCCCTCATGGCCGATCACGCGGCGGTCGGCCAGCGCGATCAGCGGTGCGAACGCGCTGGTCAGCGAGCAATGGTGGAAGCGCCCCTGCACCTGGCCGCGGGCGTCGCGCCACAGCGAATAGCCGGGCTCGGGTCGCGCCGGCAGCGCCTCCAGATAGCGGGCCAGCGCGGACGGAAGCGGCAGCGCGCCGGCCGATTCGAACCGCGCGGCGGCGCACCGGTCGAGATCCCGTTGGTCGCCCTCTTGTGCGAGTGGCCGTCCATCGGCGGGGGCGCGGCGGGCGAGCGTGCCACGTTCGGTGCCACGTTCGGTGCCACGGTCGGTGCCGCGTTCGGTGCCAGTTTGGGTCATCAACGCTCCCGCTCCCCCGCGGCTCAACGGCGGCCAGGCTGGTAGACCTGGTCGAAGGTGCCGCCGTCGGCGAAGTGGGCCTGCTGCGCCTTCTGCCAGCCGCCGAACACCTCGTCGATCGTGAACAGCTTGACCTTCGGGAAGGCCGACGCGTATTTGGCGGCCACCTTCTCGGAGATCGGCCGGTAGTAGTTGCGCGCGGCGATCTCCTGGCCCTCGTCGGTATAGAGGAATTGCAGATAGGCCTCGGCGGCGCGGCGCGTGCCGCGCTTGTCGACCACCTTGTCGACCACCGCGACCGGCGGCTCGGCCAGGATCGACACCGACGGCGCGACGATGTCGAACTTGTCCGGACCCAGCTCCTTGATCGCCAGCAGCGCCTCGTTCTCCCAGGCGATCAGCACATCGCCGATGCCGCGCTCGACGAAGGTCGTGGTCGCGCCCCGGGCGCCGGAGTCCAGCACCGGCACGTTCTTCAGCAGCTGCGCGACGAAATCGCGTGCCTTGGCTTCGTTGCCGCCCGGCTGGCGCAGCGCATAGCCCCAGGCCGCCAGATAGTTCCAGCGGGCGCCGCCGGAGGTCTTCGGATTGGGCGTGATCACCTGCACGCCCGGCTTGACCAGGTCGCTCCAGTCGCGGATGGCCTTTGGATTGCCCTTGCGCACCAGGAACACGATGGTCGAGGTATAGGGCGAGGCGTTGTGCGGCAGCCGCTTCTGCCAGTCCGGCTTGATCAGGCCCTTCTGCGCGACCGCATCGACGTCGTAGCCGAGCGCCAGCGTCACCACGTCCGCCTCCAGCCCGTCGATCACCGAGCGTGCCTGCTTGCCCGAGCCGCCGTGCGACTGGCGGATCGTCACGTTGTCGCCCCCCCTGGCCTTCCAGGCCTTGGCAAAGGCGGCATTGACGTCGACATACAGCTCGCGCGTGGGGTCGTAGGATACGTTCAGCAGGGTCGTCTGGGCATGCGCGACACCGGCCACGCCGGCAAGGGACAACACTGCGGCCGCAATGGCCAACTGGCGAATCATCTTCAAGGGCTCCCGTCCGTCGGAAAAAATGAGGCTGGCATGCGCGACGGCATCCGTGGGCCATCGCGACAGCATCGAGGCTACCGGCGGGCAAGGCGACAAGGAACGAATGGTTTCGCCGATCCAAGCACGTTTTTCGCATAAGGCCGCGGGGCGGCCGTGCCTCGGGCAACGACAGGGGCAATGGCGGGGGCAATGGCGGGGGCAATGGCGGCCGTGGCGGCGATGGGGCCGGGCCGAGCGCCCCAAAAGAAAAAACCCGCGGTACGGGAGCACCGCGGGTCAAGTTTCCAGCAAGGAAACGGGTAGACAGTCATGAAGTGCGCCCCCGCAGCTTCATGACTGGGTCGATGTTAGGGCCATGGAAAGGAGAGCGACTTGATGCAGGTCAAGAAACGCGCACCGATCGGCGTACTCCCTCTCCCCTTCAGCGGGAGAGGGTCGGGGAGAGGGAGGTGGTTTCAATCCACAGTGGCATAACGAGAGCCGCTTGCCCTCTCCCCCGCCCCTCTCCCGCAAGCGGGAGAGGGAAACCCGAACCGGACCGTCAGGCTTCAGGAATGCAGGCGCTTGCCGACTTCACGGGACCATTGCGCGAGGGCGGCGGCTCCCGTCTTGCCATGAACAGTGGCCGGAATCGCATGCAGACGCAAGCCAAGCGCCGCGACAATCCTCAAGACAGTCGCAAAGTCAGCGGCCGACTTCGTATTCAGAACCTTGCCGAGCGCGTCGACGGACAGACCGGCGCGTACTGCCACATCGTGAAGGCCCTTCGCACGAACGATGTCACCCAGCGCCGCGATCACCAGCTCGGGATCCTGCTCCTCGAGACAGGCCTCCAGATACAGCGCCATCTGGCGATCCGTCTTGAGGTGATCGGCAACATCAAAGATTCGGGGTTTTGCGGTCATTTCCTACTCCAGATGCAGGCGAGCAAGGCGCAACGAAAAACGCCGGGCCAAGGCCCGGCGTCTTCATGTGGCGGCATTCGCCGAAACGACTGTCGCCCTGCGGGTCAATGCACCACCCGCCCAAACGTGAACTCCCCATCCCGGTAGTCCACCGGCACGACATCCTTGGCGGCGAACTTGCCCTCCAGGATCAGCCGCGCGACCGGGTTTTCGATCTGCTGCTGGATCGCGCGCTTCAGCGGGCGGGCGCCGAACACCGGATCGTAGCCCGCGCTGGCGATGCGCTCGAGCGCCGCGTCGCTGACCTCCAGCGCCATGTCCATGCGGGCAAGACGCGCCTGCAGCCGCTGCAGCTGGATCTTCGCGATCGACTCGATGTGCTTCTGGTCGAGCGCGTGGAACACCACCACTTCGTCGATGCGGTTCAGGAACTCGGGCCGGAACTGCGTCTTGACCTCCTGCCACACGGCGCCCTTGACGGCCTCGTGCGGTTCGCCGCTCATCTGCTGGATGATCTGCGAGCCCAGGTTCGAGGTCATCACGATCACCGTGTTCTTGAAGTCCACGGTGCGGCCCTGGCCATCGGTCAGCCGGCCATCGTCGAGCACCTGCAGCAGCACGTTGAACACATCCGGGTGGGCCTTCTCGACTTCGTCGAGCAGCACCACGCTGTACGGCTTGCGCCGTACCGCCTCGGTCAGGTAACCGCCCTCCTCGTAGCCGACATAGCCCGGCGGCGCGCCGATCAGCCGCGACACGCTGTGCTTCTCCATGAATTCGCTCATGTCGATGCGGATCAGGTGCTCCTGCGAATCGAACAGGAACTCGGCCAGCGCCTTGCACAGCTCGGTCTTGCCGACGCCGGTCGGACCGAGGAACAGGAACGAGCCATACGGCTTGTTCTCGTCGGCCAGGCCCGCGCGCGAACGGCGGATCGCGTCGGACACCAGCCGCACGGCCTCGTCCTGGCCGACCACCCGCTTGTGCAGATAGTCCTCCATCGCGATCAGCTTCTCGCGCTCGCCCTGCATCATCTTGGCCACCGGAATGCCGGTTGCGCGGCTGACCACCTCGGCGATCTCCTCGGCGCCGACCTGCGTGCGCAGCAGCCGGTTCGGCTGCTTCTGCTCGCTGGCCTCGGCCGCGGTAGCGGCCTTGAGCTTGCCTTCGAGCTCCGGCAGCTTGCCGTACTGCAGCTCGGCGACCTTGTCGAGCTTGCCCTCGCGCTGCAGCCGCGCGATCTCGAGGCGGATCTTGTCGATCTCCTCCTTCAGCGCGGCGGCGCCCTGGGCCGCACCCTTCTCGGCCTTCCAGATCTCGTCGAGGTCGGCGTACTCCTTCTCGAGCCGCTCGATCTCCTGCTCGATCAGTTCGAGCCGCTTGCGCGAGGCCTCGTCGGTTTCCTTCTTGACCGCCTCGCGCTCGATCTTCAGCTGGATCGTGCGGCGCTCGAGCTTGTCCATCTCCTCCGGCTTGGAGTCGATTTCCATCTTGATGCGCGCGGCCGCCTCGTCGATCAGGTCGATCGCCTTGTCCGGCAGGAAACGGTCGGTGATATAGCGGTGCGACAGCTCGGCCGCGGCGACGATGGCCGGGTCGGTGATCTCGACACCGTGGTGCAGCTCGTACTTTTCCTGCAGGCCGCGCAGGATCGCGATGGTCGCCTCGACCGACGGCTCGTCGACCAGCACCTTCTGGAAGCGGCGCTCGAGCGCGGCATCCTTCTCGATGTACTTGCGGTACTCGTCCAGCGTGGTGGCGCCGATGCAGTGCAGCTCGCCGCGCGCCAGCGCGGGCTTGAGCATGTTGCCGGCGTCGATCGCGCCCTCGGCCTTGCCGGCGCCGACCATCGTGTGGATCTCGTCGATGAAGACGATGGTCTGACCCTCGTCCTTGGCGATGTCCGACAGCACGGCCTTGAGCCGTTCCTCGAACTCGCCGCGATACTTGGCGCCGGCCAGCAGGCCCGCCATGTCGAGCACCAGCACGCGCTTGTTCTTCAGCGTTTCGGGGACTTCGCCGTTGACGATGCGCTGCGCCAGGCCCTCGACAATCGCGGTCTTGCCGACGCCAGGCTCGCCGATCAGCACCGGGTTGTTCTTGGTGCGGCGCTGCAGGATCTGGATCGCGCGGCGGATCTCGTCGTCGCGGCCGATCACCGGATCGAGCTTGCCCAGGCGGGCGCGCTCGGTCAGGTCGATCGTGTACTTCTTCAGCGCCTCGCGCTGGGCCTCGGCATCGGCGCTGTTGACCGACTCGCCGCCGCGTACCGCGTCGATCGCCGCCTCCAGCGACTTGCGGCTCATGCCATGCTCGCGCGCGATGCGGCCGGTCTCGCCCTTGTCGTCGGCGACCGCGAGCAGGAACAGCTCGCTGGCGACGAACTGGTCGCCGCGCTTGATCGCCTCCTTCTCGGTGGCGTTGAACAGCGCCGCCAGCTCGCGGCCGAGCTGGACCTCGCTGGTGCCCTGCACCTGCGGCAGCCGCTTGATGGCGGCGTCCAGCGCGCTGGCCAGGCCGTTGATGTTGACGCCGGCGCGCGAGAGCAGCGCGCGCGCCGAGCCGTCGTTCTGCGCCAGCAGCGCGCGCAGCAGGTGCTGCGGTTCGATGTATTGGTTGTCGTTGCCGATCGCCAGGGTCTGGGCATCGGCCAGCGCTTCCTGGAATCGGGTAGTCAGTTTGTCAAGACGCATAGGGAAATCCTCACTGGGATACGTGTCCCGAGGCGGCCCCAGCGGCGCAGTCATTGCGCATCGCGTCGTCGGCCGGCAGGACACCGGATGTCACTGCCGAAGATAGGGCTTTGCCGTGACATTTCAAGACGAAACGATGCGTATTTGATGTGGCGCAAGCAGCGCGCCATTGGACGGATCAGGAAGGAACCGCGGTCTGGCGGCCCTGCGCGAGGCCGCCGGCATCGCCGGCAAGCTTGCGCTCCAGGTTGCGGACCAGCACCAGCGCCTCGCCCTGCAGCACCACCCTGCCATCCTCGCCCGCGATGTCGGTAGCCAGGTTGACCAGCTCCTTGTCGGCGCGCAGCCGCACGATCCTCACCGAGGCCCGCAGCGGCTCGCCCAGCCGGGCGGCCGCGCGCAACCGCAGCGACTGCTTCATCCAGCCGGTGCCGCGCCCCGGCAGCCGCGTGCCGAGCAGGTCGGAGAACATGCCGGCCAGCAGCGGCAGCGGCACCACGGCGCCGTCGAAGCCGCGGCGCCTGGCCAGCGCCGCGTCGGCATACAGCGGATTGGCGTCCCCGCTCAGCGCCACGTACTCGTCGAGATCCGCCCTCTCGAAGGCGCGCACCGCGTCGGCCTGCTGCCCGGGCCTGAGCTGGTACAGCGCCGCATCGCCGGAGACCGCCGCATCCGCGCCGCCTGCACCGGACACGAGCGGCCCGGCCAGCGCGGCCGCATCGGGTTCGAGCAGCAGCTCGGCGTCGCCGCTCGCGGTGACCGGCGCCTGCGCGTGCGGCAGCGCACGGCCGCCGCGCTGCACGCAACGGATCGCGGTGCGCAGCGCGACGCGGCCCGCCGCCCCCTCCCCCGGGGCCAGTTCGGCCACCACGCCGTCGCCGACATAGGTCGGCTGCGGAAACATCAGCGTCTGCGCCAGCGGCAGCACCGGACCGGCTCTCCCTCTCTGCATCTGCGCGCACAGCAGCGAGAACAGCAGCATGCCGTGCGCGACGGTGGCACCGAAATGGGTGCCGCGCGCGAACGCCGGATCGCAGTGGATCGGATTGTCGTCGCGCGACAGCCGCGCGAAACGATCGAAGTCCTGCTGCGTCAGCACGCGCGGCGCGGACGGTACGGCGGGCCCGGAAGGCTGGGAAGGCTGCGGGATGGCCATCGTCACTGCGGGACCTCGACGATGCCGCCGGTGACCTCGATGCGGTCGCCGGCGGCGGGGTTGGCGGCAAAGCCGGGAACGTTGGACGGCTGGATCGCCGGCGCCGGCGAGTTCGGCGTACCACCGCGCGGCACCGTGCGCACCACCTGCGACGGCGGCAGCGGCGTGCCGTTGCGCAGATGGTCGTACATCGCGTCGAGCGCGCGGTTCAGGTACAGATGCAGCGGCACGTAGCGGTTGCCATAACCGGGCACCAGCGCATTGAACGCGTCGAAGTGCTGGGCGTTGGTCACCTCGACATACGACAGCCGGCTCGCCGCGCCCTCGCGCTGCCGGTTCAGCCCCAGGTACGGGCGCGAGGTGTGGTTGACCGGCAGCAGCGCATCGTCGCGGCCGTGCACGATCAGCGCCGGCTTGCCGCGCAGATTGCCGTTGCGCAGCGTCAGCCGCTGGCCGACCTGCAGCGCGAGGGCCTGCGGCGAAATGCCGGTCACCAGATCGCGCAGGCAGCGCGCGCCCGCGGTGTTGGCGTCGTCGACCGGCGAGCCCGGCGAGCGCGACAGCAGATCCCGGCGCGGTCCGCGCGGATCCAGGTCGTTGATCAGCTGCACGCCCGACGACGGCGGCACGCCGTTGCCGGTCGCGAACATGTTGGCCATCTGCGCCTGCGTCACCGGCGCCGGTTCGAACGCCGCGTTGATGCCGCTGAAGCTGTAGCCGCACAGCCGGTCCGTCACGCTGGCGCGCGACAGCGCATTGGCATAGGTCACCGCCACCGCGCTGGAGACCTCAAAGAAGCCCAGCGAGGCGTGCAGCACCGCGGACTCCGGCTCCCAGCCGTAGTCGCGCAGCGCCTGCTGGGCGCTGGCGGCCTGCTCGGCCAGCGTAGCGCCCTTGACGATGCCGGCGCTGGCCAGCGCGGCGCAGCGGTTGGCCGGAATGGTGCCCAGCGTCGCGTAGAAACCGACCGCGGGCGCCTGCGCGTTGGCCGGGTCCTGCGCCGCGCACAGCTGCAGCAGGTTGGCCATCGTCGTGTAGTCGTACAGCGTGCGGCCATTGACGGCCACCGGCGTGCCGCCGCGCCGCACGGTGATGCCGGCGT
The DNA here is from genome assembly GCF_053903255.1 of Cupriavidus sp. JZ107. Classification (NCBI taxonomy): domain Bacteria; kingdom Pseudomonadati; phylum Pseudomonadota; class Betaproteobacteria; order Burkholderiales; family Burkholderiaceae; genus Cupriavidus; species Cupriavidus sp. JZ107. The sequence continues at coordinate 2,001,060 of NZ_CP096481.1, forward strand.
CCTGCGGCATGTTCAGGTTCGGCTCGCTGACCGCGACGCCGTCGATCAGGCCCTGCACGTCGGCCTCCGCCGCGGCGACCGCGGCGCCGCCGCCATTGGACAGGCTCGAGGCGATCACCAGCAGCTTGTCCTTGTCGATGGTGCGGCGGCGCTGGCCGTCACGCATCTCGCCATGCCGGTCGTTGATCGCCCAGAGGCCGAATTCGATCGCCTGCAACGTGAACAGGCCCCAGTCCTTCTCGGGATTGCGCTGCGAATGCGCGTGCTTGAAGGCGAGCCGATGCGGCGCCGCGGCGATGAAGGCGGCGCGCGCGTTGTCGTCGATCGGCGCGGCGAAATGCGCCTCGCGGCCGGCGGCGGCGCGGCTGGTGCGGGTGCCGTCGATCAGCGCGACGGTGTCGTTGGCGAGATCGTGCGGCGCGGCGCCGGTACCCTTGTCGGTATAGGCCACCGCGCAGCCGCGCTTCAGGCCCCATTCGCCGGTAGAGATACCGCCGTAGACGCCGCGCGAGCCGGACGACGTGGCGGTGATCAGGCACGGCCGCGCGGGATCGAAGCTGGCCGGGATCTGCACCATCATCGTAACGTTCTGCCGGCCGCTGCCGTCGTCGGCATAGGCCAGATACTCGACGCCGGGGATCTTGCCCTGGCCGCCGGTGACGTTGCCCTGCGCGTCGACGTTGGGCCCGTACAGCGTGCCGTAGCCGCCCGCGGCGCTGACATCGACCAGCGCCTGGTAGTTGCTCCAGATCGCGTAGCGGCGCAGCTCGGTGCGGGTCGGCGCGTTCGGATCGGCCGGCAGCGGCGCGGTGCCGGCCAGTCCGTCCTTGCCGAGCCCGGCGGTCAGCAGATCGTCGGCGTTGCCGTCGTAGTCGTGCACCGTCAGCGAGCCGATATAGGCGGGGCGCTGGTTGACCGGCGCGCCATGGTCGTCGTCATCGTCGGAGCCGCAGCCAACGAGCGCCATGCAGGCCAGCGGAATCAGCAGCGGAACCAGCGGCGTCCGCCCTGCCGATCCTGCCCTTGCCGTGGCGCGGCCGCGCCGCTGCCCTGCCGCTTCGCTTCGGTGTGTCTGCTGCATCGTGGTCTCCTTGGATGGCAACGCCGCATGCGAGCGCCGCATCAATGCTGCCGGTATTGCATGCGCAGCTTGTGTTTTTCGATCTTTCCCGACGGCGTGCGCGGCAACGCGTCGACCACGCGCACGTGGCGCGGCACCTTGTACCCGGCCAGAAGCTGCCGGCAATGCGCGATCACGTCCTGCGGATCGAGCGCGGCGCCGGGCCGAAGTACCAGCAGCGCCATGCCGACCTCGCCCCAGCGCTCGTCGGGCACGCCGATCACCGCGGCCTCGGCGACCTGCGGCAACGCGAACAGCGCCTGCTCGACCTCGGCCGGATAGACGTTCTCGCCGCCGGAAATGAACATGTCCTTGGCGCGATCGACGATGTAGTAGTCGCCGTCGGCATCGACATAGGCGATGTCGCCCGAATGCAGCCAGCCGCCGCGCAGCGCGGCCGCGGTGGCCTCGGGCAGGTTCCAGTAGCCCGGCGTCACGCCCGGCCCCTTGATCAGCAGCTCGCCGCGCTCGCCGGGCGCGACATCGTTGCCCAGCGGATCGACCACGCGCGTCAGCATCGAGCCGACCGGCTTGCCGATGGTGCCCGGCTTGCGGCGTGCGGTGTCCTCGTCGGCGACGAACACGGTCGGGCCCGTCTCGGTCATGCCGAAACCGAAGCAGATCGTCACGCCCTTGGCCTGGTACGCCTGCAGCAGCGGCAACGGCACCGGCGAGCCGCCGGCCGCGCAGCTGCGCAGCCGCGACAGGTCGGCCCGTTCGAAGTCCGGATGCTGGGCGAGGAACTGGTAGATCGACGGCACCGCGAAGAACATCGTGATGCCCGCGCCCGAGCGCGCATCGAGCCGCGCCAGCGTCGCGCCCGCATCGAACTGGCGCGCGACGTGCACGGTGCCGCCGGCATGCAGCACCGGATTCGCGTACAGGTTCAGGCCGCCGGTATGGAAGAACGGCAGCACCGCCAGCATCACGTCGTCGCGCGTGATGCGGTTGGCGATCGTCGCGTTGACGGCGTTGAAGAACACCATGCCGTAGGTCTGGATCACGCCCTTGGGCCGGCCGGTGGTGCCGGAGGTGTACAGCAGATGCCAGACCTCGTGTTCGTCGCGGCAAGGCATCTCGATGGTGCGCCCCGACGCGGCGGCCAGCACCGCCTCGTATTCGGTCCAGCCCGCCGGCACATCGGCCGCCTCGTCGTCGGCCAGATGCAGCACCGCGCGCAGCGCGCGCCCGCGTGCCAGTTCGGCGGCGACATGAAGAAAGCCGTCGCCGACCACCAGCACCTCGGGCATGCAGTCGTCGAGAATCGGCGCGAGCTCGGCCGGCGCCAGCCGCCAGTTCAGGCAGACCATCACCATGCCGGCCTTGGCGCAGCCGTACAGCATCTCGAGATAGTCGGCGCTGTTGTGCGCCAGCACGGCGACGCGGCTGCCGGGGACCAGCACGAGCGTCTGCGTCAGGTATTCGGCGAAGCGGCTGGCGCGCTCGTCGAACTGGCGGTAGCTGATCCGCCGGCCGCTGTCGACATCGACCAGCGCGATCTTGTCGGGGCGGTGCCGTGCGTGCTTGTGCAGCCAGTCGACTACGTACATGGGCGCCCCGCGTCGCGTTGGACTTCGATGATGAACGTCGTCATGGTCGTCATCGCGCCGCGCGCAGACGTCCCACGATGCCTTGCGGGAAATAATAGACGCTGAGCACGAACAGCAAACCCAGCCACAGCAGCCAGCGATCGGGATGCAGCAGCGAAGACAGCAGCGGCAGCGCCGCGGTGGCCTCGCTGGCGAGCGCCATCACGTCCTGCAGATAGGTCTGCGCCAGCAAAAACAGCACGGTGCCGATCACCGCGCCATACATCGTGCCCATGCCGCCGATCACGACGATCAGCAGGATGTCGACCATGATCTCGAACGACAGCGAGGTATCCGGGCCGTTGTAGCGCAGCCAGATCGCCATCAGCACGCCGGCCAGCGTGGCAAAGGCAGCCGACAGCACCGTCGACACCGTGCGGTAGACCACGGTGCGGTAGCCGATTGCCTCGGCGCGGAAGTCGTTCTCGCGGATGGCCTGCAGTACGCGGCCGAACGGCGAGTTGACCACGCGCAGCAGCATCAGGAACAGCACGGCGGCGCCGGCCAGCACCAGGTAATACGAAAACAGCTTGCCATTGAGCGGCACGCCCAGCCATTCGATCGCCTCGCCGTCGGCATCCTCCAGCGCGAAGCCCGGCGTCAGCAGCGCCGGTACCTTGAACGACAGCCCGTCCTCGCCGCCGGTCCAGGCCGACAGTTGCGACACCAGCGTGGCGAAGGCGGTCGCCACCGCCAGCGTGATCATCGCGAAGAAGATCGCGCGCACGCGCAGCGAGAACAGCCCGATCACCAGCGCCAGCAGCATCGACACCGCCAGCGCGCCGGCGATGCCCGCCAGCAGCGCGCCCCAGCCCGGCTCGAAGCGCGTCATCGCGATCGCCACGCCATAGCCGCCGATGCCGAAGAACATCGTGTGCGCGAACGAGACGATGCCGGTGTAGCCGAGCAGCAGGTCGTAGCTCGCCACCAGCACCACGAAGATGCAGATCTTGGCGGCCATGTTCAACGCGCGCGCGCCAGGGATCAGGAACGGCGTGCAGAGCAGCGCCAGCAGCAGCAAGAGCAGCAGCACCGTCAGCACGCGGCTGCGCGGGGTATCGCCGGAAAGCAGTCGGATCATGATGCGGTCGGTTCCTTTGCCATGCGATGTGACGCGGCGACAGGCCTCAGCGCCGCGCCACCGGATACAGACCCTGCGGCCGCCACAGCAGGATCAGCACCATCAGCAGGATGTTGGAGAACAGCGCCACCTTGGGAAACAGGAAGCCGGTGTAGTTGGCCATCAGCCCGACCAGCAGCGCGCCGACGAAGCAGCCGGCGGTCGAGCCGAGCCCGCCGATGATGATCACGATGAAGATCAGCACATTGACCTGCGCGCCGATCGCCGCGGTGATGTTCTGCTGATAGAGCCCCCACAGCACGCCGCCCATGCCCGCCAGCCCCGCGCCGACCGCGAACACGCCGACGAACAGCCGGCGCACGCGATAGCCGAGCGCCTCGACCATCTCGCGGTTCTCGACGCCGGCGCGGATCAGCAGGCCGATGCGCGTACGGTTCAGCACCAGCAGCATCGCGAGGAAGACGGCCAGCCCCAGCACCACCGCGATCAGCCGGTATTTCTCGATTGCGGCATCGCCCAGCAGCACCGCGCCGCGAAAGCTCGCCGGCAGCGTCAGCGCGATGGTCTCGGGTCCCCAGATCGCCTTGATCAGCTGTTCGGCGACGATCATGCCGCCCATCGTGATCAGGATCTGCTTCAGATGCTGGCCATAGACCGGACGCACCACCACGCGCTCGAAGGCCAGGCCCAGCGCGCCGGCCACCGTCATCGCGGCGAAGATCGCCAACGCGAACACCGCCAGGTTCAGCGCCAGGCTGTCGGCCTCGACCCAGGGCGCCAGCGGCAGCAGCACCGACGCCGCGATATAGGCGCCCAGCGCGATGAAGGCGCCGTGGCCGAAGTTCAGCACGTCCATCAGGCCGAACACCAGCGTCAGGCCCGACGACACCACGAAGATGATCATGCCCATCGCCAGGCCGGCGATCGTCAGCGTCAGCCAGGTCGAGCCGCTGCCGATCAATGGATACGCCAGCAGCATCAGCAGCGGCGCGAGCGCCAGCGGCAGCCAGTCGAGCCGCGCGGCAGGCAGATCGGTGGTATTCGCCGCCGGCGTGGCATCGGCTGGGACGGAGGTCACCGGAGATGGGGGTTCGGACGCGGTGCTGCCAGCGTTCATGGTCAGGTTTCCTCGGGAACGGCGGACATCACGGCGGACATCACGGCCGACGTCGTGGCCGAAGTCGCGGCCGAAGTCACGGGCGACATCGTCAGGGCCGTCATCATTGGTGCGCGGCCAGCGACAGCCCCAGCAGGCGCTGCTGCAGGCCCTCGTCGGCGGCGAGTTCGGCCATGGCGCCGGCGTGCACGACGCGGCCGTCGTCCATCACCGCCACCGTGTCGCCGACCGCCCGCGCCATCTGGAAATTCTGCTCGACCAGCAGCATCGACACGTCGGTCTGCTTCAACTCCCGAAACACCGCGATCATGTTCTGGATGATGGCCGGGGCCAGCCCCTTGGTCGGTTCGTCGACGATCAGCAGCCGGCGCGGCTCGACGATGGCGCGCGCGACCGACAGCATCTGCTTCTGGCCGCCGGACAGCACGCCGGCGCGCTGATGCCAGAACACCTTCAGCGCCGGGAACATGCGCAGCACCCAGTCGAGCCGCCGTGGATCGGCCGGGCCCTGGCGCGCGGCGAGCCGCAGGTTCTCGGCCACCGTCAGGTCGGAGAACACGCCCATGTTCTCGGGCACGTAGCCGATGCCGGCCTGCGCGATCGCCGGCGTGTCCAGCGCGGTGATGTCCCTGCCGTCGAATTCGATCCGGCCGGCGCCAGCCCGCCACAGGCCCATCACCGTGCGCAGCGTGGTGGTCTTGCCCGCGCCGTTGCGCCCGAGCAGCATCGTGACGCCGCCGCGCGGCACTTCAAGCGTGACGCCGTGCAGGATGTGATACGGCCCGATATGCGTCTGCACGCCGGCGAGGCGCAGCAGCGGCTGCGCGGCGGCGTGCGGCGCGGAGATCGAGGTGGCGTGCTCAGCCATCGGTACCCTCCCCCTCCGCCGGCAGGCCCAGATAGGCCTGCTGCACGATCGGCGAGGCGATCACCTCGGCCGGATCGCCATCGGCCATCAGGCTGCCGTTGTGCAGCACCACGATGCGATCGGCCAGCGAGCGCACCACGTCCATCTTGTGTTCGACCAGCAGCACGGTGTGCGCGCGGTCCTGCTTGATCTCGCGGATCAGGTCGAGGATCACCGGCACCTCGTCGACGCTCATGCCGGCGGTCGGCTCGTCGAACATGAAGACGCGCGGGCGCAGCGCCAGCAGGATCGCCACCTCGAGCTTGCGCTGGTCGCCGTGCGGCAGCGCGGCCACGGCCAGGTCGCGCTTGGCCGCCAGCGCGACCCGTTCCAGGCAGCGCTCGGCCTCGGCATTGACGCCGCGATGGCTGCTCCAGACCGTCAGCAGATCGAGGCCGATGCGGGCGCGCGCCTGCACGGCCAGCCGCACGTTCTCGAGCACCGACAGGTTCGGAAACAGGCTGGTCAGCTGGAAGGCCCGGCCGATGCCGCGGCGCGCCTTGGCCGATGCGCTCAGGCCGGTGATGTCGCGGCCGTACAGCGCGATGCGGCCGCCGGTCGGCGCCAGCTGGCCCGAGATCAGGTTGAAGTAGGTGGTCTTGCCCGCGCCGTTCGGGCCGACGATGCAGGTCAGCTCGCCGGCGCGGAACGCGCACGACACCGCGTTGACGGCCACATGGCCGCCGAAGCGGATCGTCAGGTCGCGGGTTTCCAGCGCCGGCTGTCCGGCGGGCGCCGACGCGCCGGCGGGTCCGCGCTGCGCATCGCCGCCGGGCAGCGGCGCGGCGCCATCGGCGCCATCGGCGGCGGTGCGCGCGGCCGCGCTCGCACCGCGCGCCGCGCCAAGGGTTGCAGCGTTGGCTTGCACCGGGCTCTCCACGGTTATTGCCGTCATTGGCGCTGTTGCCGTTTATCGGCGCTGATTCCTGCTCATTGCCGTTGATTGCGGATCGGCACCTGCATCTCCTCGGGCTTGATCTCGCGGACCAGCTCGGGGACGCCCCAGGCGAAGGCGGGGTCGACCTTGATCTTGAAGTGGTACATCGACTGCATCGCCTGATGGTCCTCCTTGCGGAACGTCATCCGTCCCTTCGGCGTATCGAACGACATGCCTTCCATCGCGGCGATCAGCTTCTCGGTGCCGGTGGCACCGCCGGTCTTCTTCAGCGCCTCGACCAGCGCGATGCCAGAGGCCATGCCGCCGGCGGTAAAGAAGTCGGGCGGGGTCTTGTACTTGTTGTAGTGGTTGGCGACCAGCCACTGGTTGGCCGGATTCTTCGGGATGCCGAAGTAGTAGTAGGTCGCCCCTTCCATGCCCGGGAAGTTCTTGTAGCTGGCCATCGCCGGCAGGATGTTGCCGCCGGTGGCGATCTCGATGCCGTAGCGCTTCGGATCGAGGTCGGCGATCTTGAACGGATTGCCGGCGCCGGCCCAGATGATGAAGATCACCTTGCGGCCGGGCTTGTCCTTCAGCGCATCGAACAGCCGCTGCGCGCCCGCGGTGAAGTCGGTGGTGTTGGTCGGCAGGTATTCCTCGTGCACGACCCTGGCTTGCTTCAGCGCGTCCTTGAACGCCTTGACGCCGTCGCGGCCGAACGCGTAGTCCTGCGCCAGCGTGGCGATCTGCACGCCGGGCTTGTCGAGCGCGACCGCGTTGGCGATCGCGTCCTGCGAGGAATTGCGGCCGGTGCGGAAGATGTAGCGGTTCCACTTGTCGCCGGTGATCGAATCGGCCACCGCCGGCTCGACCAGCAGCACCTTGCGGTATTCCTCTGCGACCGGCAGCATCGCCAGCGCCGTGCCGGACGAGGTCGGCCCCACCGCAATGTCGGCGCGGTCGTCGCTGTAGGCGGCGGCCAGTTGCGCCTTGGCGACGTCGGGCTTGCCCTGCGTGTCCTTCTCGATCACCACCAGCTTGCGGCCGTTGACCGTCATGGTGCCGCCGGTCGCGTATTCGAGTCCCATCATCAGCCCGATCTGGGTCTGCTTGGCATAGGCCTCGAGCGCCCCGGTCTTGTCGTAGACGTGGGCGATGCGGATGTCCTTGGCGGCGGCGGCGCCGGTCAGCAGCGTGGCGGCGAGCGCGACGGCAAGCGCCGCGGTGCGGCGGGCAATGCGGTGGGGTTCCATCGTTTGTCTCCTCGGTCCTTTTTGTTTTGTCGTGGCCTGGCGTACCGCTGATGTCCTGCTTATGTACGGCTCATCGGATCGTCATCGCGGCGCCAGCCCGTGCGTGATCAGATCGAACGCGGTGTCGACGACCTTCTCCATCGACGCCGGCCGTTTCCAGCGCGCGTAGCGCATGCCGAGGAAATTGCTGATGCCGATCAGGCACCAGGCGCGCACCTCGGCGTCGCCCGGAACGATCTCGCCGAGCTCCTGCGCGCGCGTCAGCCGGCGGCTGTAGAGCTCCGCGAAGACCTGGAAGTACTGGCTGTAGATCGTCTCGTCGACCGAATACGAGTCGAGCACGATCCGGTACAGGTTCTTGTGGCGCGAGACGAAGGACAGGAAGGCCTTCAGGCCGAGGCGCTCGGCCTCGATCTGCGTGGTGGCCGGCGCGACGTGCTTGCGCAGGTGCGCGCGCACCAGCTCCAGCATGTGCTGGACCAGCGCGCGAAACACGTCCTCCTTGTCCTTGAAGTACAGGTAGAAGGTGCCCATCGCCACCTGCGCCTCCTGCGTGATCTCGGAGATCGACGCGGCGTAGTAGCCCTTCTCGCCGAATACCTTCTCGGCGGCCCGCAGCAGCGCCTCACGGGTCTTCTGGCCGCGCGCGGTTTTCGGGATCACACAGGCTTCGGTCGGTGGCATCGGCGCCTTCGTTCGAGCGGGACTACGGTTGGCAAGCGTGGGAAGCGACGGAAAGCATGGTGCCGGGCAGCATCGGAGGCCATGTTCCGGAATCGCGCATCGGATCACCGCATCAAGCGATGAAACCTGATAAGTGATTCATGTTTCATGGTATAAAGCAGCGAATCGGAATGTCAATAGATGGCTGTCCCAAGGCGCCCCGGCCGGCATGGCGGCGGCGCCCGGCTTCGCCGCTCCCGGGACGCGCCACGCCGCCACGGAGACACCGTTTGGACGCCGCCGATCGCACCGCACAGCCAGGTCCCGCCGCGCCGCCTTCGATGGCGCCAGGTTCGGCCGCATCGTCCTCGACCGCGCCGCCCTCCACTGCCCATCGCTTCACCGAACACCCTGCCGACCACGACCTGCCCGGCTGGCGCGAAGCCGGCACCGGCCGGCCCTTGCTGCTGCTGCACGGCTGGTCGGTGCCCGGCCAGGCCTTCGCAGGCCAGGCGGCACTGGCGCAACACGGATACCGCGTGATCGCGCCCGACCATGCGGGACATGGGCTGTCGGCGCGGTCCCGCCCCGCGGCGGGCGGCACCATCGCCGGGCTGGCTGGCGGCGTGGCGCGGCTGATCGATGCGCTGGCATTGCGCGATGCCGTCGTGGTGGGCTGGTCGATGGGGGCGATGGTCGCCTGGGAACTGGCGCGCGGCCGCCCCTCTGCGTGGCTGGCACCGCGCATCGCGGCGGTCGGCGCTATCGACATGACGCCCCGGCTGCTGACCGGGCCGGACTGGCCGCATGGCCTGCACGGCGGCTACACCGCGGCGCAGGCCGGCCAGATGGCGGCGCAGGTGCGGCGCCACTGGCACGGCATGGTGCCGCTGGTCGGCGCCGGGCTGTGGGCCGAAGGCGAAGAACCGTCACCGGGCCACGCGGCACGCGTGCGGGATTGGATGCTGGGCTGCGACGCCGGCGTGCTGGCCGAGCTGTGGCTCGACATGGCGCGGCAGGACTACCGGCCGATGCTGCGCGAGGCCACCGTGCCGCTGTTCTGCCTGTATGGGGAGCGAAGCCGGCTCTATCGGCCGCCGCTGGCGGCCGCCACGGCCGCGCTGCAGCCGGCGCTGCGGGCCGCGACGATCCCGGCGGCGGGCCACAGTCCGCATCTGGAGCGGCCGCGGGCCTTCAACACCGCGTTATTGCGGATGATCGGCGGGATGAATCGGGGATGAACGGGGGATGAATCGGGATGAATCGGGGATGAACGGGGGATGAATCGGGACGAATCGGGGACGAATCGGGGACGATTAGGCGATGATGCGCGTCAGGCCAGCGCCCGATAGCTCCACAGCCCGACCAGTGTCAGCAGCAGCGAGCCGCCGAGGTGCAGCAGCACGTGCAGCGCCGCGGCGCCGTAGTTGCCCGCCAGCAGGTTGGCGGTCAGCTCGCTGGAGAACGTCGAGAAGGTGGTCAGTCCGCCGAGAAAGCCGGTGATCACCAGCAGCCGCCAGGCCGGCGGCAGTGAGGCATGGGTGTCGAAGAAGCCGACCGCCACGCCGATCAGGAACCCGCCGAGCAGATTGGCCGCCAGCGTGCCGTACGGCAACGCCGGGTTGGCGGCATTCCACAGCAGCGAGAACAGCCAGCGCAGCCAGGCGCCGATCGCCGCGCCGACGCCGACCGCGACGAAGCCGAGCCCGCTCAAGCCGGGGCTCCGGACCGGCCTTCTGCCTCGTCGGCATCGCCACTGGCATTGAGCGAACGCACGCCCCAGCGCGCCAGCGCGGCCTCGTCGGTGACGCGGGCATCGACCCAGCGCGCGCCGTCGGGCGTCGATTCCTTCTTCCAGAACGGCGCCTCGGACTTCAGATAGTCCATGATGAATTCGCAGGCGGCGAAGGCATTGCCGCGATGGGCCGACGCCACGGCGACCAGCACGATCTGGTCCTGCGGTTGCAACGGGCCGACGCGGTGGATGATGGTCACGCCGTCGAGCGCCCAGCGCTCGCGCGCCACCGCCTCGATCCGCTCCAGCGCCTTCTCTGTCATGCCCGGATAGTGCTCGAGCTCCATCGCCTGCACCGGGCTGCCGTCGTTGACGTCCCGCACCGTGCCGATAAAGCTGGCGACCGCGCCGACGCCCGGACGTCCCGCGCGCAGCGCCGCCACCTCGGCGCCCAGGTCGAAATCCTCGCGCTGTACCCTGACGCTCATCTCAGCCTCCGGTCACCGGCGGGAAGAAGGCCACTTCGCTGCCGTCGGCCACCGCGGTATCGGCACGCGCAACGGCATGGTCGACCGCCATGCGCAACGCGCGGCCCTCGGCCAACGCCTCCTGCCAGACGCCGCCGCGATCGCGCAGCCACTGGCGCACCTGGCCCACGGTCGCCACCGTGTCCGGCAGCTCGACGCGCTCCTGGGCCACGCCCAGTTGCTCGCGTACGCTGGCGAAGAACCGCAATTCGATCTGCATCGCTACCCTCTTCTCTCTACGGCTTCGGCTGCCCTCGCCGGAGCTAGGCCACCAGGTTGGCAAACGGCAGGAACGACACCATGTCGCCGCGCCGGATCGGCTGGTTGGGCGGATTGTCGACCAGGCCGTCACCCCAGACCGTCGAGGTCAGCACGCCCGAACTCTGGTTGGGGAACAGGTCGAGCCCGCCGCCCTCGTTGATCTTCACCCGCAGGAATTCGTTGCGGCGATCGAACTTGGTCAGGTCGAAGTCGGCCCGCATCGGAATGCGCCGCGGCGCCACGTCGGTGACGCCCTGCATGCGCAGCAGGAACGGACGCACGAACAGCAGGAAGGTGACGAAGCTCGACACCGGGTTGCCCGGCAGGCCGAGGAAGGCCGCGCTGTCGGCGACGCTGGCTGCATCGCCTGTACCGGTCGTGCCGCCGGCACCGCCGCGAGACACATGGCCGAACGCCAGCGGCTTGCCCGGCTTGATCGCGATCTGCCACAGATCCAGCCGCCCTTCGGCCTGCACCGCCGGCTTGATATGGTCCTCCTCGCCGACCGACACGCCGCCCGAGGTCAGGATCAGGTCGTGGCCTTGCGCCGCGCGCCGCAGCGTGTCGCGCGTGGCGTCGAGCGTGTCGGGCACGATGCCGAAATCGGTGACTTCGCAGCCGAGGTTTTCCAGCAGGCCACGCAACGTGAAACGATTCGAGTTGTAGATCGCGCCCGGCTTGAGCGGCTCGCCCGGCATCGCCAGTTCGTCGCCGGTAAAGAACACCGCCACGCGCGGGCGCCGCACCACGTCGACCTGCGCCTGGCCGACCGAGGCGGCCAGCCCCAGCGCCTGCGGCGTCAGCCGTGAGCCGGTGGGCAGGATCACCGCGCCTGCCATGATGTCCTCGCCGGCGCGGCGGATCCACTCGCCGGGACCGGGCGCGTGATTGACCACGACAAAGTCGCCGTCGGCCTGGCACTGCTCCTGCATCACCACCGCGTCAGCGCCGGGCGGAATCAGCCCGCCGGTGAAGATGCGCGCCGCGGTGCCCGCTTCCAGCGGCACGCCGACATGGCCGGCCGGAATGCGCTGCGCGACCCGCAGGCGGGTGCCCGGCATCGGCACGTCGGCGCAGCGCAGCGCGTAGCCGTCCATCGACGTGTTGTCGGCGGGCGGGACGTCGAGCGTGCTGGCGACCGGCTGGGCCAGCACGCGGCCATTGGCCTGCAGCGTATCGACGCGTTCGCTTTCGGTGATCGGCTGCGCGCCGGCCAGCAGCGCGTCGAGCGCCTGCGCCAGCGTCAGCATCGGGGGACGATTTTCCATGCGAGGTGCGTTGTCGTCGCGGCCCGCGCAGGCGGGAACGCAATGTCCGGACAGGCCCCGCCTGCGCGAGGCGGCGCTGGCGGCCGCGGCGCGAGGCCGGCGGCGGCAAGCGGCTGATTCGATTGTACTGGGGCGATTGTAATGACTCGGCGGCCGCCGCGCAGCGCGCGCGGCGGGAGAACGCCGGATTACAGCCCGGTATGCCGGGCGATGTACGCCTTGACCTGCGCCGCGTCGGCCGGCATCACCTCGAAACGCTGCGGCAGCGCCTCGATGCCCTCGAAGGCGGCCGGACGCTCGGGCTCGCGGCCCAGCGCCTCGCGGATCGTGTCGGCGAACTTGGCCGGCAGCGCGGTTTCCAGCACCACCATCGGCGTGCCAGCCGACAGGTGCTCGCGCGCGACCTTGACGCCGTCGGCGGTGTGGGTATCGATGGTGACGCCATAGCGGGCCGACAGGTCGCGGATCGTCGCGACGCGGTCGTCATGCGTGCTGCGGCCCGAGACGAAACCGAACTGGCGGATGCGCTCGTAGTCCGTCGTGCCCGACAGGTCGAAGCCGCCCTTGGTATCGACATCGCGGAACAGCTGCGCCAGCTTGCCGGCATCCTGTCCGAGCAGATCGAAGATGAAGCGCTCGAAATTCGACGCCTTCGAGATGTCCATGCTCGGGCTCGACGTGTGGTACGTCTCGGCCGCCTTGCGCACGCGATAGATGCCGGTGCGGAAGAACTCGTCGAGCACGTCGTTCTCGTTGGTCGCGACCACCAGCTTGTCGATCGGCAAACCCATCATGCGCGCGATGTGGCCGGCGCAGACATTGCCGAAGTTGCCCGACGGCACGCAGAACGAGACCTTCTGGCCGGGACCCGCATTGGCCCCATCCGTGGCCAGCAGCCAGCCCTTGAAGTAGTAGACCACCTGCGCGACCACGCGCGCCCAGTTGATCGAATTGACGGTGCCGATCTTCTGGCGCGACTTGAATTCGAGATCGTTGGACACCGCCTTGACGATGTCCTGGCAGTCGTCGAACACGCCCTGCACCGCCAGGTTGAAGATGTTCGGATCCTGCAGGCTGAACATCTGCGCGGTCTGGAACGCGCTCATCTTGTTGTGCGGGCTCAGCATGAACACACGGATGCCGCGCTTGCCGCGCATCGCGTATTCGGCCGCGCTGCCGGTATCGCCCGACGTCGCGCCCAGGATATTGAGCTCCTGTCCGGCGCGCGCCAGCGCGTACTCGAACAGGTTGCCCAGCAGCTGCATCGCCATGTCCTTGAACGCGAGCGTCGGTCCGTTGGACAGGCCGAGCAGGTACAGCGGTGCGCCAGCCTCGTCGCCGAGCTTGCGCAGCGGCGTGATGTCGGCGGTGTTGTCGCCGGCGCGCGCATTGCAGTAGACGTCGGCGGTATAGGTCTTGCGCGTCAGCGCGCGCAGGTCCTCGGCCGGAATGTCGTCGCAGAACCTGGCCAGGATCTCGTAGGCCAGATCCGCGTACGACAGCTTGCGCCACGACTCGAGCTCGTCGGCGCTGACCTGCGGATATTGCTGCGGCAGATACAGGCCGCCGTCCGGCGCCAGGCCGCCCAGCAGGATCTCGGAGAAGGTTTGCGGCACGTCATGGCCGCGGGTCGACTTGTAGTTCATCGTGATGGTGGCCTGCCGGGCCGTGCCTTGCCCGGTGCGGGCGGCGGCGCGGCCATCGGCGCGGCTTCAGTTCAGTTCTTCCATGCGCAGGCGGGTGACGCCCGACAGCACCGTCGGCAGCGCCTCGATCTTGGCGATGGCCGCGTTGACCTGCTTCTCGCGCGCCAGGTGCGACAGCATGATGATATCGGTCTGCGGTTCGCCCTCGCGCGACTCCTTCTGCAGCATCGCGTCGATCGAGATGCCCGAATCGGCCAGGATGCGGGTGATGTCAGCCAGCACGCCGGTCTGGTCCGACACGCGCATGCGCAGATAGTAACTGCTGGTGACTTCCTCGATCGGCAGCACCGGCACGCTGGACAGCTCGTCCGGCTGGAACGCCAGGTGCGGCACGCGGTGCTCCGGATCGGCGGTATGCAGGCGGGTCACGTCGACCAGGTCGGCGATCACCGCCGACGCGGTCGGCTCGGCGCCGGCGCCCTTGCCGTAGTACAGCGTGGCGCCGACGGCGTCGCCCTGCACCAGCACCGCGTTCATCGCGCCCTCGACGTTGGCGATCAGCCGCGAGGCAGGCACCAGCGTCGGATGCACGCGCAGCTCGATGCCGTCCTCGCGGCGGCGCGTCAGGCCCAGCAGCTTGATGCGGTAGCCCAGTTCCTCGGCGTACTGGATGTCGATCGCGGACAGCCGCGTGATGCCCTCGACGTGGGTCTTGTCGAACTGCACCGGCATGCCGAAGGCGATCGCGCTCATCAGCGTGATCTTGTGCGCGGCGTCGACGCCCTCGATGTCGAAGGTCGGGTCGGCCTCGGCATAGCCCAGCCGCTGGGCTTCCTTCAGCACGGTGTCGAAGTCCAGGCCCTTGTCACGCATCTCGGACAGGATGAAGTTGGTGGTGCCGTTGATGATGCCGGCGATCCACTGAATGCGGTTGGCGCTCAGGCCTTCGCGCAGCGCCTTGATGATCGGAATGCCGCCGGCCACCGCCGCCTCGAACGCGACCATCACGCCCTTGCTGCGCGCGGCCTCGAAGATCTCGTTGCCGTGCACGGCCAGCAGCGCCTTGTTGGCGGTCACCACATGCTTGCCGTTGGCGATCGCCTGCAGCACCAGCTCGCGCGCGATGCCATAGCCGCCGATCAGTTCGACCACGATGTCGATGTCGGGGTGGCTGACCACCTCGCGCGCATCGGCCACCACCTGGACCTGCCCACCGGTCAGCTCGCGCGCGCGCTCGGTGTTCAGGTCGGCCACCATCGTAATCTCGATACCGCGGCCCGCGCGGCGGCGGATCTCCTCCTGGTTGCGCTTGAGCACGTCGAACGTGCCGCTACCGACGGTACCGATGCCGAGCAGGCCTACTTTGATGGGGTTCATGGTCAATCAGATTCCAGTTTGCAAATGGGGAAGCGCGACGGAGCGTGGGTTCGGAGCCGGCCGCAGCCGCAGCCGCAACCAGTGAGTCGGTCAGGCCGTCGCGCCGTGTCGTTTTCGATAGGACTCGAGGAAGCGGCCGACGCGGCCGATCGCTTCGCGCAGATCCTCTTCGTGCGGCAGGAAGACGATGCGGAAATGGTCCGGCCTGGCCCAGTTGAAGCCGGTGCCCTGCACCAGCAGCACCTTCGATTCCTGCAGCAGCTCGTAGATGAATTCCTGATCGTCCTGGATCGGATACATCGACAGGTCGAGCTTCGGAAACAGGTACAGCGCCGCCTTCGGCTTGACGCAGGTCACGCCCGGGATCTGCGTGATCAGCTCGTAGGCCAGGTCGCGCTGGCGGCGCAGGCGCCCGCCCTCGGCCACCAGGTCGTTGATGCTCTGGTAGCCGCCGAGCGCGGTCTGGATCGCCCACTGGCCCGGCACGTTGGCGCATAGCCGCATCGAGGACAGCATGTTCAGGCCCTCGATATAGTCGTGCGCGGGACGCTTGTCGCCCGACACCACCATCCAGCCGGCGCGGTAGCCGCACGAGCGGTAGTTCTTCGACAGGCCGTTGAACGTCACGGTCAGCACGTCGGTCGACAGCGCGGCGATCGACGTGTGCGTATGGCCGTCGTACAGCACCTTGTCGTAGATTTCGTCGGCGAAGATGATCAGCCCGTGCTGGCGCGCGATCGCGACGATCTCGCGCAGCAGCTCGTCCGAGTACAGCGCCCCGGTCGGGTTGTTCGGGTTGATCACGACGATGGCCTTGGTGTTCGGCGTGATCTTCGCGCGGATGTCGTCCAGGTCCGGCATCCAGTCGTTGGCCTCGTCGCACAGGTAGTGCACCGGGGTGCCGCCCGACAGGCTGACCGCGGCGGTCCACAGCGGGTAGTCCGGCGTGGGCACCAGCACCTCGTCGCCGTTGTTCAGCAGCGCGTTCATCGACATCACGATCAGCTCGGACGCGCCGTTGCCGACATAGATGTCGTCCAGACCGACGCCATGGATGTTCTTCTGCTGGGTGTAGTGCATGATCGCCTTGCGCGCGGCGAAGATGCCCTTCGAATCCGAGTAGCCCGCCGAGTTCGGCAGGTTGCGCATCATGTCCTGCTGGATCTCCTCCGGCGCATCGAAGCCGAACACGGCCAGGTTGCCGATATTGAGCTTGATGATCTTGTGCCCTTCTTCCTCCATCTGCTTGGCCTTCTCCAGCACCGGGCCGCGGATGTCGTAGCAGACGTTGTTCAGCTTGTTGGATTTCTGGATCGGTTTCACGGCGTGGTCGGGCAGGAGTCTGGCGGAGACAAAGGGAGCGAGGGGCCGCCGGTTCGTGCGGCGGCGAACAGGGAATCTGCGTAAAACAGGGGATCGTCCGGAGCGCGCTTCGCTGCACTGCGGGGCGATGCGGAGGCAGCGCGGCCGGCAGGAAGGCAAAGGCTATAATTTAGCGGATTATGACAGACTTCGGGCAGGGATCTTGCGATGCAGCGTGGGCAAGCGCGACCGCCAGCGCCCCGCTCCGGCCTGCCGGCCGCCGCTGCGCCGACAAGGCTCCGGACACGCTGCTCACCCGCTCCCTATTCGATTCCCTTCCCGATTCGCTTCCCGATTCCCCTCCCGATCCCCGCAAGGTTCCCCCGTGAAACTCCATGCCGACCAGCCCAACGCCATGAACACCGTCACGGCGTATGGCCCGGGCTATATCGAGATCAACAAGGTGCGCTACACCACCTCCGTGCTGGTGATGCCCGAGGGCGAGGTACGGCCCTGGCCGGTCCAGCGCTTCGAGGACCTGGCCGCGGACCAGTTCGAGGGGCTGCTCGACCATGCCCCCGAGGTGGTGCTGCTCGGCACCGGTGACCGCCTGCGCTTTCCGCACCCGCGCCTGACCGCCGCGCTATCCCGCCGCCATATCGGCGTCGATGCGATGGACATGCCGGCAGCCTGCCGCACCTACAACATCCTGATGGCCGAAGGCCGCAAGGTGGCGGCGGTGCTGCTGCTCGAAGACGCGCCCGCCGGCGGCTGAGGGCGCCGCCGCCACCGGTCCGCCGATGTCTGCCCGACGCCACGCTTGAACTATGCCGACGCGCCCTCATTTGCCGTGAGCATGGCCATGCCCGCCTTCCCCGCCCGCCTCGACCGGCCTTTGCCCGAGCCGGCGCGGAGCCAGTTCCCGGCAAGCCGATTTCCCCAGCGCCGCTTCCTCCAGGAGCCATAAGAATGACAGTGAGTCTCAACCAGGCCGTTCCCGATTTCAGCGCACCGGCCACCGGCGGCACCTTCCGCCTCGCCGACTACCGCGGCAAGACGGTGGTGCTGTACTTCTATCCGAAGGACAACACCCCCGGCTGCACCAACGAGGCGATGGACTTCCGCGATCAGCACGAGGCCTTCGAGGCCGCTGGCGCCGTGGTGTTCGGCATCTCGCGCGACAGCATGAAATCGCACGAGAACTTCAAGGCCAAGCTGGAGCTGCCGTTCGAACTGATCTCGGATGCCGACGAGGCGCTGTGCCGGCAGTTCGATGTCATCAAGATGAAAAAGCTCTATGGCAAGGAGGTGCGCGGCATCGAGCGCAGCACCTTCGTGATCGACGGCAAGGGCAAGCTGCGCCACGAACTGCGCGGCATCAAGGTACCCAGCCACGTGGACGAAGTGCTCGAACTGGTGCGCGCGATGTGACGTTCACCTGGGCAATTGCCAAACGGAAATCGTTCGGATACATTGCCCCGTAATGAGTTCAGATTCTGGTTGCCACGCTGCTTCTCCCCTCCGGCCCAGGCGCACGATGCCCAGGGCCGGTAGCGGAACTGCCGTGCCGTCCGCCCGCACAAGACAAGCCGCCTCGCCCGCTCAACGGGCCCGGCGGCTTTTTCGTCTGTGCGCGGCCCCGCCCCGTTTTCCCTCCCCCTGAAAGGAACGCCCAGCATGCCGCTGCCGACCATGCCCGCCAAGCCTGCACAACTGCTGGACCCGAGCGAGTTCGCTCCGGTTGCAAGGTTGACCAAGTCCGCGACGCAGGCAAAAAAGCCCGTTCCGGCCCTGGAACGCGTGGCCCTGCTTGAAAGCGGACCCAGCGAAGTCGCCGCGCCCGCGGTGCAGGCCCGTGCCGCCGGCACCCGAGCCCGCGCCAAGGACATGCCCGGCGCACCGGTGGCGACCACGCCAGCCTCGCCCGTATCGCTGGTCAAGACCAGCACCGGCACCACCGGCCGCCGCCAGCGCAAGGACACCGGTCCCGCCAAGCT
Source organism: Cupriavidus sp. JZ107 (assembly GCF_053903255.1). Classification (NCBI taxonomy): domain Bacteria; kingdom Pseudomonadati; phylum Pseudomonadota; class Betaproteobacteria; order Burkholderiales; family Burkholderiaceae; genus Cupriavidus; species Cupriavidus sp. JZ107. Next base: position 2,019,780 of record NZ_CP096481.1, read on the forward strand.
GTTCGTGCTCGACACCAATGTGCTGATGCACGATCCGACCTCGCTGTTCCGCTTCGAAGAGCACGACATCTATCTGCCGATGATGACGCTCGAGGAGCTGGACAACCACAAGAAGGGGATGAGCGAAGTCGCCCGCAACGCGCGCGCGGTCAGCCGCACGCTCGACGCGCTGGTGGCCGGCACCGACGGCGTGCTCGACGAAGGCTTGCCGCTGGCCAAGCTGGGCAACCGCGACGCGCAGGGAACGCTGTTCTTCCAGACCCGCCTGAACGACACCAAGCTGCCGGAAGGCCTGCCCGAGGGCAAGGCCGACAACCAGATCCTGGCGGTGGTCAGCGCGCTGCGGCAGCAGCATCCCGAGCGCGACGTCGTGCTGGTGTCCAAGGACATCAACATGCGGATCAAGGCCCGGGCGCTGGGCCTGCCGGCCGAGGACTATTTCAACGACCAGGTTCTCGAGGACAAGGACCTGCTGTACTCGGGCGTGATGGTGCTGCCCAACGATTTCTGGACCAGGCACGGCAAGGGCGTCGAGAGCTGGCAGGACCCGAAGACCGGCGCGATGTTCTACCGGCTGACCGGCCCGCTGGTGCCCTCCTTCCTGGTCAACCAGTTCGTCTACCTCGAACCGATGGACGGCAGCCTGCCGCTGTATGCGCAGGTCAAGGAGATCAACGGCAAGACCGCGCTGCTGCAGACGCTGAAGGACTACACGCACCACAAGAACAACGTCTGGAGCGTGACCGCGCGCAACCGCGAGCAGAACTTCGCGCTGAACCTGCTGATGAATCCCGACATCGACTTCGTCACGCTGCTCGGCCAGGCCGGTACCGGCAAGACGCTGCTGGCGCTGGCCGCGGGGCTCGAGCAGGTGCTGGACCAGAAGCTGTACAACGAGATCATCGTGACGCGCGCCACCGTGCCGGTCGGCGAGGACATCGGCTTCCTGCCCGGCACCGAGGAAGAGAAGATGCAGCCGTGGATGGGCGCGTTCGACGACAACCTCGAGGTGCTGCAGAAGAGCGACGACAGCGCCGGCGAATGGGGGCGCGCCGCGACGCAGGAACTGATCCGCTCGCGCATCAAGGTCAAGAGCATGAACTTCATGCGCGGCCGCACCTTCGTCAACAAGTTCGTCATCATCGACGAGGCGCAGAACCTGACGCCCAAGCAGATGAAGACGCTGGTCACGCGCGCGGGCCCCGGCACCAAGATCGTCTGCCTCGGCAACATCGCGCAGATCGACACGCCGTACCTGACCGAGGGCTCGTCGGGCCTGACCTTCGTGGTCGACCGCTTCAAGGGCTGGAGCCACAGCGGCCATATCACGCTGGCCCGCGGCGAGCGTTCGCGCCTGGCCGACCACGCGGCGGACGTGCTGTGAGCGGACCGAGGCAAGCGATGCGAGCCGATCGCTGGCGGCGCGCCTGCCGCGCGCTGATTCCCTGCGTCGTGGCGACGGGCGCGGCCGCCGCGCCCGTCCTGCTGCGCGCGCAGGCCATCTCCGAACCGGCCGCGGCGCCACCGCCCGGCGCTGTCCAGCCATCGATGCAGACGCCCACGCCTGCCCCTGCACCGGTGGCCGCTCCACCGGTCAACGAACCGGTGATCCGCACCGTCGGCGCGGTCAGCTATGTCTGCGGCGGCGTCGGCGAGGACGAGCAGCGCCGGCTCGCCGCACGCCAGAAGCAGTTCAACATGGGTGTGCTGTTTACGCAGGGCGCGACCGGCGAATACCTGGCCGACGTCGAAGTCCGACTGATGCGCGAAGGCCACGAAGTGGCGCGATTTCGTACCGAAGGGCCGCGCTGCCTGATCAAGGCGCCGGAGGGCCGCTACAATGTGCACGCCACTTACAACGGCCAGCCCAAGTCCATGACCGTCGGCACCGGCACCTACGACGCGCAGTTGCGCTGGTAGCCATCCGGGCATCGCGGACAGCGATGCCCCGGTCGATGGACCCGCACCGGCTGGCTTCCCAGTCCATGCGATCGACCAGCACCGGCCTTCTTTCTTCGCTTCTATCGATCCCATCGCTGCGATCGCCGCGCTCGGCGGCGGTCGGCACGCGCCCGCTGCTGCTGGGCACCCTCGCCCTGCTGCTCGCGGCCTGCGCCAGCACGCCGCCGTCGCGCCATGGCGGCCATGCCCGCGGCACGCCGCGCGCGCCGATCGTCGAGCCGAGCGCCGGCCTCGAGGAGATCTCGATCCAGGCGATGTCGCTGGTCGGCACGCCCTACCGCTACGGCGGCAATACCCCCGATTCCGGCTTCGACTGTAGCGGCCTGGTCCGCTATGTCGTAGCGCGCGCGGCCAATGTCAACCTGCCGCGCACCACCGACGCCATGGGCGGCCGCGGCACGCCGCTGGCGCGGGAGCAGGTCGCCTCGGGGGATCTGGTGTTCTTCAACACCACGGGGCGCGCGAACTCGCATGTCGGCATCTACGTGGGCCAGAACCGCTTCGTTCATGCGCCATCGACCGGCGGCACCGTGCGGCTCGAGGACATGACCAAGCCCTATTGGGCATCGCGCTACAACGGCGCGCGGCGCGTCGCCAATGCCGCGGTACCGGTTGCGCCGAGCACGCCGGTTCCTCCGGCGGTGCCGGCGGCTCCGGCCGTGCCGGCTTCGCCGCCCCCGGTCCCCGCCGCGCCTGCGCCGCTGCCCGCGCCGATACCGGAGGACGACGATCCGATCGCGGCCTTCGCCAACCGCTGAGCCGCGGCGGACCGGTCGAGGCCCCGGCTCAGCTGAAGGCGTTGATGAACCAGGTAATCAACGGCAACGCCACGATGTCGATCAGCACCGCCCCGCACAGCGGCACGATGATGAACGCCTTGTGCGAGAACACCTTGTAGTGCTCGCAGATGGCGCCCATGTTGGCCACCGCGTTCGGCGTCGCGCCCAGACCGTGGCCCATGTACCCGGCACACAGCACGGCCGCGTCATAGTTGCCGCCGAACAGGCGGAACAGCACGAACACGCAGAGCAGCACCATGATGACCACCTGCGCCACCAGGATGACGAGCAACGGCAGGCCCAGCTGCTCCAGCTCCCAGAACTTCAGGCTCATCATGGCCATGGTCAGGAACATGCCCAGGCTGACATCGCCCAGCGTCGCCACCGCGTGGTCCGGCAGTTCGATCGCTCGGATCCGGTCGTTCAGGTTGCGCAGCACGATCGCCACGAACATCGCGCCGACGTACACCGGCAGTACGATGCCGGCCTGCTCCTTCAACGCAGTGCCCAGCCAGAAGCCCAGCACCATGATCAGCAGCACGCAGGTCAGCAGGCGCAGCCAGACGCCCCCATCCACGGCGGCCGCCGGCGTCTGATCGCGCTTCGCCAGCGCCTGCAGTTCGCCCACCTGCTCGGTCTGCACCGCCAGCTTCTTGCGGTCGATCAGGTAACGCGCCACCGGAGTGCCAAGCAAACCGCCGGCGACCATGCCGAAGGTCGCCGATGCCAGCGCCGCGGTCGTCGCCCCGGCCGTGCCAAGGCTTTCCGCGATCGGCCCGAAGGCCGCTGCCGCGCCGAAGCCGCCTTCCAACGACACCGCGCCGGCCATGATGCCAAGCAAGGGATCGATGCCGAGTGCCTTGGCAGCCGCCACGCCCACCACGTTCTGCAACAGCGCCAGCCCCCAGCACGCGGCCAGATAGACGAACAGAATCTTGCCGCCCTGACGCAGCAAGCCCAGGCTGCCGCCCAGACCCACGGTGGTGAAGAACATCACCATCAGCGGCGTCTGCATCGCCGTATTCAGCTTGACGTCCAGCCATTGCTGGTCGCGCAGCAGCCAGACCGCCAGCGCAAAGCCGAAGCCGCCGATGACCGGCGCCGGCACGCAAAGTTGACGCAGCCAGCGACTGCGCTTTTTCAGTTGTGCGCCGATCGCCAGCAACAGCAAGGCCAGGGCGACGGTGGTCAACGCATCCAATTGCAAGGTGGACATGGGCAGGAACTGTTGTTGTTATCGGAGAAGGGAAAGGAGGCCGCCGCGGCGTGTCTTCAGTCGAGCAGGCTCGCCAACAGACGCGCGCCGACGCGCGCGGTGCGGCTGTCCTGGTCCAGGCTCGGGTTCAGCTCGGCGACGTCGGCCATGCGCAATTTGCCGCTGGCGGCGGCTCGGCGGGCAAGATACTCGACCACGACGAGGTCGACGCCATGTGATGACGGCGCACTGACGCCCGGCGCCTGCGCGGCCGGCAAGACGTCCAGGCACAGCGTCATGTAGAGATGGTCGATATCGCGCAGGAAGTCGTCGACGAATCGCTGTGCGGTCGCCATGTCCCACGCAGGCATTTGGCGGTCCAGCAAGTACCGTACGTTGAGCCGGTCGGCCTGCTCGAACAGCGCCTGGGTGTTGTTGAGACGGCTGACGCCGAGGCAGCAGTACAGGAACGCCATGTCGGCCTGCCGGCAGTACTCGGCGATTTGCCGAAACGGCGTGCCGGAACTGCTGTGCTCGCCATGACGAAGGTCGAAGTGCGCATCGAAGTTCAGGATGCCGATCCGGGGCCGCGGCTCGCGGCGGCGCAAGTGATCGGCCAGGCCGCGAAAACTGGCAAAGGCGATTTCGTGGCCGCCCCCCAGACCCAGCGGCAAATGGCCGTCGTCGAGCAGCGCGGTCGCGAGACTGGCATACGCCTGTTGCGCGCCTTCCAGGTCCGTGCCGACACAGGAGATATCGCCCGCGTCGTAGACCGGGCGCTGGCCGTGCCAGGCCAGATTCGCCAGCGCTTTGCGCAGGACCGCAGGGCCGTGCCGAGCGCCGCTGCGCCCCTGGTTGCGCGTGACACCCTCGTCCGACGCCAAACCGAGCAGCGCGACCCCGGCCGGCTGTCCGTTGCGGTATGGCCGCACCCATTGATGCCAGCGCAGTGCCGAGCGCCCTTCGCCCTCATCGATTCGGCCCTGCCACAGCGGCAGGGCGGTATTGAACGTCATTTCATGTTCCAGTGTGGTTCAGTCCAAACGGGCACTGATGCGCAACGCGCTATCGCGGGTCCAGCGCGTCAGCCGCTCGCCGTTCTGCTGTGCGCGGGAGACCGGAGCCATCAGGCTGATCGCACCGTGCAGGCGGTCCCGGCTATCGAGCAGCGGGGCGCTGACGCCCCAGATCCCTTCGTCGATTTCGCTCAGGCTGACGGCATAGCCCTGTTCGCGGATCGCCTCGAAGCTCTGCAGATAGACCGCCAGCCCGACGCCGTCGACGCCGTGCCGCTCGAGAATCTCGCGGCTGCGAGACTCCTCCATGTGTGCCAGCAGCACCCGGGCGGAAGCCCCCACCAGCAGCGGCTGCGCGAGCCCCTTCTGGTAACAGCAACGCAACGGCTGCGGGCTGTCGATCAGCTCGACGCAGATCACCTGCCCGTTGCTCGGGACCATCAAGCCGACGCTTTCCTGGCTCAGATCGGCCAGCCGCTTCAGCTCGGACTTCGACAATGCGATCAGCACCGCCTCGCGGTCGAACTTCTTGGCCAGTTGCAGGCATGCCGGCCCGGGCAGGTAGCGGCCCTGACCGTTGTCTTCCGCGAGTCCCCAGCGCAGCAGCGTCTTCAGATGCCGATAGGTGCTGCTCAGCGGCTGCTGCAGATGCAACGACAACTCCTTGGCCGACACCGCTTCATCGGCGTGGCCCAGGGCGATCAGGATCTGCAGCAGGCGGTCTGTCGGCGTGTGGTAGTTCAAGCGTCCTCCGTGGCAACATGCTGCACGCAGATTCCCATGCAGTGAATTCGATTTCCCAGCCAATGAGAAAAGCACGCCAATTTGGCGGGCTTACGGTGGCTGGCGGGCATCACGAAGTGCCATGACACGCCGTTTCGCACCGATGCCCGCACGGCCATGCGGGGCCGGCGGGCGGACAAACAAAAAGGCCAGGCAGATGCCTGGCCTTTTGCCGTAGCGATGGCCCTTGCGGGCCCCGTCCCCTTCTTACAGCAGATGCCGCCCGATCCACCAGGCGATCGCCGACATGAAGGCCGACGCCGGAATGGTCAGCACCCACGCCCAGACGATATTGCCTGCCACGCCCCAGCGCACCGCCGAGGTCTTGCGCACCGAGCCGACGCCGACGATGGCGCCAGTGATGGTATGCGTGGTCGAGACCGGCACGCCCAGCGTCGAAGCGAGGAACAGCGAAATGGCGCCGCCCGTCTCCGCGCAGAAGCCGCCGACCGGCTTGAGCTTGGTGATCTTCTGGCCCATCGTCCGCACGATCCGCCAGCCGCCGAACAGCGTGCCCATGCCGATCGCGACATAGCAGCTGACGATGACCCAGGTCGGCGGCTCGCTGGCGCTCTGCATCACGTGGCCGCTGGCGATCAGCAGCATCCAGATGATGCCGATGGTCTTCTGCGCATCGTTGCCGCCGTGGCCCAGGCTGTAGAGCGAGGCCGAGACCAGCTGCAGGCGGCGGAACCAGCGGTCCACCCGCGACGGCGGCGTGCGGAAGAAGGTCCAGCCGACCACGAGCATCAGCAGCGAGCCGAGCAGCATGCCCATCAGCGGCGAGATCAGGATGAAGGCGACGGTCTTCAGCAGGCCGCTGGCGACCAGCGCACCGGTACCCGCCTTGGCCACCGCCGCGCCCACCAGGCCGCCGATCAGCGCGTGCGAGGACGACGACGGGATGCCGTAGTACCAGGTGATCAGGTTCCATGCGATGGCCCCGACCAGCGCGCCGAAGACCACATAGTGGTCGACGATATTGACGTCGATGGTGCCCGTGCCGACCGTGGCCGCCACCTTCAGATGGAAGACGAAGATCGCGACCACGTTGCAGACGGCGGCCAGCGCCACCGCGTGGTGGGGCTTGAGCACGCCGGTCGACACCACGGTCGCGATCGAGTTCGCGGCGTCGTGAAAGCCGTTCATGAAATCGAACAGCAAGGCGAGCGTCACCAGCAAGACGATCACCCACAAGCTCATTTGTACAGTCTGCATGCCGAGTTCCGGTTGGCGCGCTCAGGCGTTTTCCAGCACGATGCCTTCGATGATGTTGGCCACGTCCTCGCACTTGTCCGTGATCGTCTCGAGCTGCTCGAAGATGGCCTTCATCTTGATCAGCCGCTTGACGTCGGTCTCGTCGCGGAACAGCTTGGAAATCGCCCCGCGCATCAACCGGTCAGCCTCGGATTCGAGCTGGTCGATCTGCTGGGCCGTCTTCAGGATCGTGCTGGCATTGCCCATGTCCTCGAGCAGGCCAACCGCAATCTTGACCAGTTCGCAGCACTGCACGCAGATCGAGGCGAGCTTGCGGGCCTCGTCGGTCAGGCTGGTCACGTCGTACAGCGTGATGGTCTCGGCCACGTCCTCCATCAGGTCGAGGATGTCGTCCATGGTCGTGATCAGCTTGTGGATCTCGTCCCGATCGAGCGGCGTGATGAAGGTCTTGTGCAGCAGATCGATGGTGTCGTGCGTGATCCGGTCCGCCTTCTTCTCGGTGGCCTGCACGCGCCGTGCATGGGCTTCGGCGTTGCCGAGATCGTTGATCAGCGTCTCCAGTTCGCGCGACGCGGTGACCGCGCAGTCGGCGTGCTGGTTGAAGTATTCGAAGAACTTGCCCTCGGTGGGCATGAATCGGCCGAACATGGCTGTTCCTTGTCGCGGCGCGCCAGCGCGCCGTCTCGTTGGGAAGTACTGGATTGCGGGAGAGATAGCGCAACAGCCGGCGTCGCCGCCGGCTGTCACGGAAAAGCAATATTCTACAGGGTAGTCGGCGCGTGACGTACGCTTTGTGTGCCGCAACACCACAGCGCGCTGCCGGCCGACGGGGCGACCTCGGTCAGGTATCGTTGTCGAAGAACGCCGGGCCGCCGCTGAAGTTGTCGAACTTGGTGAACTGGCCCAGGAACGTCAGCCGCACGGTGCCGATCGGACCGTTACGCTGCTTGCCGATGATGATTTCGGCGGTGCCCTTGTCCTGCGAGTCGGGGTTGTAGACCTCGTCGCGATAGATGAACAGGATCACGTCGGCATCCTGTTCGATGGCGCCCGATTCGCGCAGGTCGGACATCACCGGCCGCTTGTTGGGACGCTGCTCCAGGCTTCGGTTCAGCTGCGACAGCGCGATCACCGGGCAGTTGAGCTCCTTGGCCAGGCCCTTGAGCGAACGCGAGATCTCGGAGATCTCGGTGGCGCGGTTCTCGCCGCCGCCCGAGCCCGACATCAGCTGCAGATAGTCGATGATGATCAGGCCGAGCTGGCCGCATTGGCGCGCCAGCCGGCGCGAGCGTGCGCGCAGTTCCATCGGGTTCAGCGCGGGCGTCTCGTCGATGAACAGCTGCGCGTCGTTCATCCGCTGGATCGCATGCGTCAGCCGCGGCCAGTCCTCGTCGAGCAGCCGCCCCGTACGCAAGCGATGCTGGTCGAGCCGGCCGACCGAGCCCAGCATCCGCATCGCCAGCTGCGTGCCGGCCATTTCCATCGAGAACACCGCCACCGGCAGGCCCTGCTCCACCGCCACGTGCTCGCCGATATTCAGCGAGAACGCGGTCTTGCCCATCGACGGACGGCCGGCGACGATGATCAGGTCGCCCGGCTGCATGCCGCTGGTCATCCGGTCCAGATCGATAAAGCCGGTCGGCACGCCGGTGACATCGGTCGTGGTATCGCGGTGATAGAGCTCGTCGATCCGTTCGACCACCTGCGTCAGCAGCGGCTGGATCTCCTGGAAGCCCTTCTGCCCGCGCGAGCCTTCCTCGGCGATCGCGAAGACCTTGGATTCGGCCTCGTCCAGCAGTTCGCGCACCTCGCGGCCCTTCGGCGCGAACGCCGAGGTCGCGATGTCGTCGGCCACCGTGACCAGCTTGCGCAGCACCGAACGCTCGCGCACGATCTCCGCGTAGCGGCGGATATTGGCCGCGCTCGGCGTGTTCTGCGCCAGCGAGTTCAGATACGCGAGACCGCCGACTTCCTCGGCCTTGCCGGCCACCTGCAGCATCTCGTAGACCGTGATCACGTCGGCCGGCTTGGTGTCGGAGATCAGCCGCGCGATGCTCTGGAAGATCATCCGGTGATCGAAGCGATAGAAGTCCGCCTCGGACAGGAAATCGGCGATGCGGTCCCAGGCCGCGTTATCCAGCAGCAGGCCACCCAGCACCGATTGCTCGGCCTCGATGGAATGCGGCGGGACTTTGAGATTGTCGAGTTGGGGATCGGCGACGGGCGCGTTCATGGGGGGCAATTATAGCGGCCTGCTCGCGCTGGGCCGAGCGATTCTCGGCGCGCGGAGCGAGCGGATGATGGTGGCGCCGTGCGCGCCGCGCGCATGCGTGCCGGCGGCCAAAAGAAAAAGGCAGAAGCGGCTGTCAGCCTGCTTCTGCCTTCCTGCTGCCTTGTTACTGGCCTGGCCCCGGCGGCGCGAGCGGATGTCGCACCGCGCGCCGGTCACGGCCGGCAAGCTTAGACGTGCTCGCCCAGCACCGAGACGGTGATGTCGACCGCGACGTCCGTGTGCAGCGACACGCTGATCGGATAGTCGCCGACCATCTTCAGCGGACCGTTCGGCAGACGAACCTGCGCCTTCTCGAGCTTGAAGCCCTGGCCAGCCAGCGCTTCGGCGATGTCGGCGTTGGTCACCGAGCCGAACAGACGGCCGTCCACGCCCGACTTCTGCGTGATCTGGACGGTCAGGCCGCTCAGCTTCTCGCCTTCGGCTTGCGCAGCGGCCAGCTTCTCGGCGGCGGCCTTTTCCAGCTCGGCGCGCTTGGCCTCGAATTCTTCGATGGCGGTCTGCGTCGCGCGGCGGGCACGCTTGGACGGGATCAGGAAGTTACGGGCGTAACCATCCTTGACGCGAACGATGTCACCCAGGTTGCCCAGGTTGACGACTTTTTCCAGCAGAATGACTTGCATCGTGTTTTCTCCTTAGCGACCGGGCGATCAGTTCTTGTGCAGGTCGGTGTACGGCAGCAGCGCCAGGAAGCGGGCGCGCTTGATTGCCGTGTCGAGCTGACGCTGATAGTGCGCCTTGGTGCCGGTCAGACGAGCCGGCGTGATCTTGCCGTTGTCGCCGATGAAGTCCTTCAGCGTGTCCAGATCCTTGTAGTCGATCTGTTCGACGCCGGCCACGGTGAAGCGGCAGAAGCGCTTGCGCTTGAACAGCGGGTTCTGCTGCTGGAAGCGCTTCTTGTTCTTGTTGTCACGTTTGACGAATGCCATGGTTCAATCCTTTACGAATGCTTTACATCCAGTGATGTGAAAGACGAGAGCCTTGCTGTTGCGGTGCTTGCGGGCGAGAAAGCCTTCGCAGTCGAGCACCGTGCCGAGCGGCGTACGCTCGAGGTGCTGGCCGACCGGACCGACGCCCATCGCGGCGATCGCGAACTCGACCTGCCGCGGCGTCTGCGCTTCGACCACCTCGCCACCGTATTGCAACAGGCAATTGACGACTGGGATACCGGCCGGCGTATAGCGCAACGCGTCGCGCTCGACGAGGGTGGCGTGCAGCCTCAGCTGGTTCATCGCGCCACCGCCCCTCGCATGCCGCCCCGGTCATGCCGGAGCGAACCGCACACAGCAGACCGCACTCAGGCGGCCTGGCCTTCGCTGGTTTGCTGCGAAGCCTTGCGGGCTTCTTCGCGCTGGACTTCCTTCATCATCGGCGACGGGGCCGTTTCGGCCTTCTTCGTCTGGACGATCAGGTGGCGCAGCACGGCGTCGTTGAACTTGAACGCGTGTTCGAGTTCAGCCAGCGTGTCCTTGCCGCACTCGATGTTCAGGCAAACGTAGTGAGCCTTGGCCAGCTTCTGGATCATGTAGGCCAGTTGACGACGGCCCCAGTCTTCCACGCGATGCACCTGGCCGTTCTGCGACGTGACCAGCGTCTTGTAACGCTCGATCATGGCCGGCACTTGCTCGCTCTGGTCCGGATGGACGATGAATACGATTTCGTAATGACGCATTGACGCTCCTTTTGGGATAAGCCGCCCGGGCGTCAAGTCCGGTGCAGCAAGGGTTAAATAGCCCGCGAGTATAGCCCGGAACGGCCACGGCGGCAAGCCGCATGGATTCAGGGCTGGATTGGCGATTGTGCGGGCCAGACGCTCCTTCAGATCTGCGCGAAGAACTGTTGCAGCCGAACCGGATCGCCGCCCAGGACCGGCTCCGCGCCAAGCGCCAGCAGCAACGCCACCCGGGCCTTGTACGGATTCAGGTCGCCAGCGGACACGAAGGCCCCCGCGGCAGGATTAGGCTGAGCCGGCGCGATCACATTACCGGCGCCGGTGCGCGTGCTGCGGACCACCGCGACACCGGCCCGCGCCGCATCGGCGAGCGCGGCCACCAGCGTCTCGTGGATCGATCCATTGCCGGCGGCCGCGACTACCACGCCGCGCACGCCGCCGGCGACCAGTGCATCGACCACCACGCGACTCGGCTCCGCATAGCTGGCGACGATTTCGACCGCGGGCCAGTGCTGCGGCAGCGGCAAGGCCTGACGCGGCAGCCGCAGCGGCGCGCGCGTGAAGCGCACCAGCGCATCCTGCACCAGCCCGATCGGCCCGGCGCCCGGCGACGCGAACGCGTCGACGGCCGAGGTATGCGCCTTGACCGCGTCGCGCCCGGCGTGGATCTCCTGATTGACTACCACCAGCACGCCTTTGCCCGCCGCCTCCGGATGCGCCGCGACGCGGACGGCATCGAGCAGATTCAGCGGCCCATCGGCCGACAGCGAGGTCGCCGGCCGCATCGCGGCGGTCAGCACCACCGGCACGCTGGCCACCCCCGCCAGGTGCAGCAGCATCGCCGTTTCTTCCAGCGAATCGGTGCCGTGCGTGATGACAATGCCGGCCACGTCGTCCTGCGCGGACCAATGGTGGACCCGCGCCGCCAGCCGCGCCCACAGGCCGAACGACATGTCCTTGCTGTCGACCTGCGCGACCTGCTCGGCCTCGATCCGCGCGACATCCTTGAGCGCCGGCACCGCGTCGAGCAGCGCCGATACCGGCACTGTCGCCGCCTGATAGCGGGCGCTGCTGGCGGCGCTGGACGAGGAACCGGCGATGGTGCCGCCGGTGGCGAGAACGATTACGCGAGGCAAGGTCATGGGCACGAGATGTTCGTAAACAGGCGGCGATTGTACCCGCCGGGACAGGGCACTCCCCTACGGTCTTGCCCTGCCCCGCGGTCGGACCGTACGCAGCCGAAAGTGGACGACGATGCAAATTCCTCTTGCACTTCGATCGATACTGTATAAAATCACAGCACACTGTTCAAACGTACAGTGTTGCACATGGCGGTCCCCGATGCGCCCTCCCCGCGCGCCTCACGGCTCGCGGCGACGACCGGACCGCCACCGGATACAACAACACGGACAAGCCATGGCGACTCTGACACCCCGGCAGCAGCAGATCTTCGACCTGATCCGCAACACCATCCGGCAGACCGGCATTCCGCCGACCCGCGCCGAGATCGCTGCGGAATTTGGCTTCTCGTCGCCGAATTCGGCCGAAGAACATCTGCGCGCGCTGGCTCGAAAGGGCGTGATCGAGCTGACCCCCGGCGCTTCGCGCGGCATCCGGCTCAAGGTCAATCGCAGCGACTCCGAAATGCCGGACCAGTTCTCGCTGCCGATGGCCGGCGTGATGCAGCTGACGCTGCCGCTGGTCGGCCGCGTCGCCGCCGGTAGCCCGATCCTGGCCGCCGAGCATATCGACCGCCAATACCAGGTCGACGCTTCGGTCTTCGACGAACGCCCCGATTACCTGCTGCGCGTGCGCGGCATGAGCATGCGCGATGCCGGCATCTTCGATGGTGACCTGCTGGCGGTCAAACGCGCGCAGGACGCGGCCAACGGCAAGATCGTGGTGGCCCGCATCGGCGAGGACGTGACCGTCAAACGGCTCAAGCATCGCGGCGATGCGATCGAGTTGATCGCCGAGAACCCCGACTTCGCCAACATCATCGTGAAGCCCGGACGCGAGGAATTCTCGCTCGAGGGCATCGCAGTCGGACTGATCCGCCAGTCCGGTTTCTAGCGCAACCACGCAATCCGGCAGGCGCCGCCGCCTTGGCGCCAACTCAGTCATGCAGCCGCACGAGCCGCAGGGCCCCGTGTTGCCGCAAGACTTCCGCTGACGCCTTACCGAAGAGGACCACCATGCTGCAAGCCGACCGCTCCCTGACCCGCTACCCCGTCAAGCCGACGCCGTTCCGCCAGTCCAAAGGTGTCCGCATCTACCAGGGCGCACAGCGCCGCACGATGGTCGGCAGCATGGCCGCGATCTGCCGGATGCTCGAACTCGATCAGCCGGGCGTGAAGCTGAACGCGTGAGCAAGTCGCACTCGTGCGACCGCTGCGACAAGATCGACTGCGTTGAAGGCGTGATTGCGCGTTTGCGCGAAGCGTGAGATACGGCGGTCCGGCGACAAGCGACGCTTCTCGCGCATCGCAACAAACCTTTACAACTCGGACCGTGAATTCGTCGAAGCTTGGCCTAGCCTTTTCCCATGCTTTTCGAAGGAGACGGCCATGCCTTCGTCAGACGACACCATCAAGCTGCTTCGTCCCGGTCGCCGCACCATGAACTGGCACGACGTCGCACTGATTGCAGCCGGTTGGATCGCGCTGTGTGTCGGTGTCGGATGGACGATCACCAAAGCCGCTGCTCGGTTGGTCTGAAGACCACGAGCGCCCTCGCCCGCCAGCCCGTTTGTCTCGGCACAAAGCAAAACAGCCGCTCGATGAGCGGCTGTTTGCATGGGATCTTGGGGTGGCTGATGGGACTCGAACCCACGACGACAGGAATCACAATCCTGGACTCTACCAACTGAGCTACAGCCACCGTAGCGCCGTCGTCAGTACTGCTCGACGGAAACCAAGATTATACAAACTTCGTTTGGCGATGGCTAGTACTACGCACAAAATTTTTCATGCAACCGAATGACGTATCAGGACCAGCGGGCTTCGAGCCGAATTGCCTCGTGGATCGCATCGAGCGTCTCCTGCTCGGTCTGATAGGTGCCCGGCAGTCTTCGGCTCCTGCCGTTCAGCACATCGGTCTGCAGTGAGGCGGCCGCGGCCGCATCGGTGCCGCGATGCCAGCAGTAGCGGGCGGTCCAGGTACCGTTCTGCAACCGCTCGACCACCCAGACGACGCGGAAGCCTTCGAACGCGACACCAAACAAGCCGTCTTCTTCTTCCATTCCACCCTCCGAGGCCAGATCTTCTTGTCGTTTTTGGCTACATCTTGCCATCACCCGGTTGGGGGGTCATCTCTTTGGATGAGGTAAACGAGAACTGTTAGCGGCGACGTTGCTCCGCGGCATCATGCAGAACGGGGAGAAAGCGAGCCGCGGACCGAGCGGAGCGGCAGACAGAGAGCGGGAAGGAGGACCGCTGCGGGGAGCGCCAGGCAAAAAAAAGTCCGCACACGGCGGACTCTTAAACTCTTGCGATCTCAATGCCCTGAAGGCAATTGCAATGTAACTGTCATCGCCGCCAAGCACTATTCGGGTAAACGAAAGGACGAGCGACCGGCGAGGCCCGGCACAAAAAAAGCCCGCACAAGGCGGGCTCCAAAATCAGTTGAAGAAAGCCCTGTATTCGAGGGCACAGACAGTTTAAGAAAATCGGAATCGGCTTGGCTATCTAGGGGAATCCCTTTCCTGGTGCCCGGAATCGCCCCAACCGGCGCCGAAAGTGCCTCGAACACGGCGGTACGGAGCTTCGGGCACCATGCCGGATTCGAAATTAGAGTCTGGCCTCCAATCGGCGGGCGCCATCCATTCGCAAGAACTACGCGGCGACCCGTCCTTCGGTCAGGCCGCCTGAAGCGAGCGCTCGGCATGCAGATGGCTGCGCGCCTCCTCGAACAGTGCATCGACGCCGTCCCGCGTGCGGATCGCGTGCATCCGACGCGCGTCCGACAGCACGCGCCGCCATCCTCGCCCACCGGCCACGCCGCGGTACAGGCCGAGCATGTGCCGCGTCGCCGCGCCCATATAACCGCCCCGCTCCACCAGGTCGCCGATATAGCGCTGCATCGCCAGTTCGGCATCGAGGCGCGAAGGCGACGGCCCCGTATCGCCGTAGTAGCGACGGTCGACCTCCGCGAGCAGGAACGGCTGATGATAGGCTTCGCGGCCAATCATCACGCCGTCGACATGGCGCAGGTGCGCGTCGATCTCGTCGTAGCGCGTGATGCCGCCATTGATCAGGATTTCGAGCTGGGGAAATTCCCGCTTCAGCTGGTAGGCGACCTCGTAGCGCAACGGGGGAATCTCGCGGTTTTCCTTGGGGCTCAGCCCCTTCAGGATCGCGTTGCGCGCATGGACGATAAAGGTCTGGCAGCCAGCTTCGGCGATCGTCCCGACGAAGTCGCGAACAAAGTCGTAATGCTCGATCGTATCGATACCGATGCGATGCTTGACGGTGACCGGCACCGACACCGCGTCGCGCATCGCGCGCACGCAGTCCGCGACCAGTTGCGGCTCGGCCATCAGGCAGGCGCCGAACGCACCGCGCTGGACACGTTCAGACGGACAACCGCAGTTCAGATTGATTTCGGCATAGCCCCAGCGCTCGCCCAGCTTGGCGGAGGCCGCCAAATCGGCCGGCTCGCTGCCGCCCAGTTGCAGCGCGACCGGCTGCTCGGCAGGGTCGAAGTCCAGATGGCGCGCGACATCGCCATGCAGCAGCGCACCGGTCGTCACCATCTCGGTGTACAACCAGGTGTGGCGGCTCAGGTGGCGATGAAAGGTGCGGCAATGACGGTCAGTCCAGTCCATCATTGGCGCCACCGAAATGCGCCTCGGATTGACCTTCTCGAGACCGGCTGGGGCCGGGGCCGGGGCCGCGCCAGCGGCAAGCGATTCGGACATGACTTCGGTCGGTTATCCCGTCCATCGACGGAAACGAGGAAAACCCGCGAGTTTACCAGCCAGTCCGCAACCCTGCCCGCTCGGCGGTTCAGTCGTTCAGCCGCTGCTGCCGAGGCTGCAGCTCCAGCCCCAGCTTGACGAACAGGTCGAAGGCGTCGGCCAGCAGGTGCTGCTGGCGCGGCAGCAGACTCGCGTACGGCATGTCGTAGATCGACTGGTGCGCGCCGCGGTTGCCCTTGAGTCCGCGATCGCGGGCGATATCGGACAGCAGCGCCGCGAAGCCGGACAGATCCTCGGCATCGATAGCGTTGTTCAGCACGGTGGCCAGCAACTGCGGCGAGGCAGTGGCCCAGCACCCGACCAGTTCGGCGTTGGCCGCCCCTTCCGGGAAATCGGAGGAATTGTCGCTTGCATCCATATCAGCATTGTCGGCGCTGATTTCGCCATCTTTAGACTCCCCCTACGAGAGGGGGGTCTCCAGGCGGCCGCGCCGTCACGGTCAGCTTGCGGCGTTGCGCTCCACCCAGGCCGCAAAGGTCGTCAGGAATTTGCCTAGAAAGGCACGTGTCGATTCGTTGCCAATATTGCCCTGCTCATCGAACAGCTTGTCGACACCACCGATATAGGCCTCCGGCATCTGGAGCACCGGCACGTTGAGAAACACCAGCGACTGGCGCAGATGGTGATTGGCGCCAAACCCGCCGATCGCGCCCGGCGAGGCGCTGATCACCGCCCCCGGCTTGCGATCCCACGCACTCTGCCCGTACGGGCGGGAACCCACGTCGATGGCATTCTTCAGCGGCGCGGGAACCGAGCGGTTGTATTCCGGGGTGACGAACAGCACCGCGTCGGCGCGGCGAATCCGGTCACGAAACGCGGTCCAGGACGCCGGCGGGTTCTCGTCTTGGTCCTGGTTGTACAGCGACAGCTGGCCGATCTCGACGATCTCGAGCTTGAGCTCGGGCGGGGCCAACTGCGCCAGCGCCAACGCCAGCTTGCGATTGAAGGAATCCTTGCGGAGACTGCCCACCAGTACCGCGACGTCGCGTGGAGTGCTCATCGTGCTTCCTTTTCTGAAAGAGACGGGGAAAGGAAAGACTGCCGAAGGGCCGCGGGAGCAGCGATCGCCGGCCCGCGCCCAGACCACACTCTAACCCGATGTCGTTTCAGCCGTGCGCAGAGAGCCCCCGTACACCGAAGCGCGTGGTGGATTACGACCGCAAGCCAGCGAGCGGATGCTCGTCGGCGCGCCACGGACTGTCGAAGAAGGCTAGCACCTTGTTGCGCTGGACCTCGTCGAGCCGGGCCGGCCGCCACTTCGGCGCATGGTCCTTGTCGATCGCCAGCGCACGGATGCCTTCGACGCCGTCTCCGTAGCGGAACACGTCGTGCATCATGTCGAGCTCCATGCGAAGTTCGTCCTCGAGCGCCATCGTCCGCGCGCGGCGGATCTGCTCCAGCGTCACACAAAGCATCAGCGGGGAGCGCGTACGCAAGGCGGCGGCCGTTTGCGCCGACCAGTCGTCGCCGGCATCGCTGACGATGGCGACGATGTCCTGCACCGTGGCCGCGCCGAAGGCCGCGTCGATCGCGTCGCGCTGGCGCGCCAGCAGGCTCGCCGCCGGATCGCAAGCGGCTCGATGCACCGCGCTGCTGGCGTCGATCGCGGCCAGCACCTCATCGCCGCTGGTAAAGCTACCGGCACGTAGCGACGCCACCAGCTCGGCCAGCGCGTTGCTCGGCACGAAGGCATCTGCCAGGCCGGCGTACAGCGCGTCGGCGGCGTGAATCACGTTGCCGGTCAGCCCCAGAAATTCACCCAGGCGGCCCGGTGTGCGCGCCAGGAACCAGCCGCCGCCCACGTCGGGAAACAGGCCGATATTCGTCTCCGGCATCGCCATCTTGGTCCGCTCGGTGACGAGGCGCCGCCGCGCGCCTTGCGAGATGCCCATGCCGCCGCCCATCACCACGCCATCCATCAGCGCGATATAGGGCTTCGGATAGCGGTGGATCTTGTGATTGAGCGCGTATTCCTCGACGAAGAAACGGTCCAGCGTCGGGTCGCCGGCCAGCGCGGCCTGATGGAAGAAGCGGATGTCGCCGCCCGCGCAGAAGGCCTTGCCGCCGGCGCCCGCGACCACCACGGCGAAGACGCCGGGGTCGGCCGCCCACTGGTCCAGCGCTTGCGTCAAGGCGCGCACCATGTCGAGAGACAGGGCGTTCAGGGCCTGAGGGCGAGTCAGCGTCAGATAGCCGACACCGCCGACGACTTCGGTTGCAACAAACTCGGTCATGTCTCCTGTTCCTGTGGTGACGAAATGCAGGCCGCCACTGTACACCAGCCATGCCGGCCCGCTATCCGTACCAGCGGCCGGATGGCGGGATTGAAGCGGGATTGATGCGGGATTGATGCGGAATCTACGCGAGGCGGAAGCGCCCCATCAGGCCGGTCAGCCGCTGCGCCTGGTCTTCCAGCGAGGTCGCCGCGGCGGCCGCCTGCTCGACGAGCGCCGCATTCTGCTGCGTCATGCCGTCCATCTGGGTCACCGCCTGGTTCACCTGCTCGATGCCCTGCGACTGCTCCATCGAGGCGGCGCTGATGCCGCCGACGATCGCGCTGACGCGGCGCACCGCGCCGACGATGTCGTCCATCGCGCGGCCTGCATCGGCGACGATATCGCTGCCGGCGCGGACGTTGCGCACCGACTCGTCGATCAACCCCCGGATTTCCTTGGACGCGGTCGCGCAACGCTGCGCCAGATCCCGCACGTCGCCCGCCACCACGGCGAAGTCACGGCCATGCTCGCCGGCGCGCGCCGCCTCGACCGCCGCGTTCAGCGCCAGGATATTGGTCTGGAACGCGATCTTCTCGATCACGTCGATGATGTCGACGATCTTGTTGGCGCTGGCGTCGATCGCCTGCATGGTGTCGACCACGCGCGTGACCGCCTCCCGGCCCCGCTCCGCCAGCCCGCTGGCGTCGCCGGCCAACGCATCCGCTTCGCGCGCATTGTCGGCCGTCTGACGCACCGTGCCGGTCAACTGCTCCATGCTCGACGCAGTCTGTTCCAGCGAGGCCGCCTGCTCCTCGGTGCGTTGCGACAGATCCGCGTTGCCCATCGCGATCTGCCGGCTCGCCGCGGCGATTGCATCGGCGCCGGTGCGCACCTCTCCCACCATGCCGGCGAGACTCGCTTCCATGCGCGCCAACATGGCCAGCATGCGGCTGGTCTCGTTGCGGCTCTCCTCCCCGGCCAAGCCGCCGTCACGGGCTCCAGCAGGACTATGCCGCTGTGGCGACGTATCGAGAGTCCGGGCCGCGCTCAAGTCCCCGCGCGCGATCCGCTCGAATCGCCCGATCGCAATATCGAGCGGACCGACGATCGATCCGCGCAGCCGCCAGGCAAAGACAGTGCTGAATGCCAGACCCAGCACCAGCAGCGCCAGGGACCACGCGCGCAGCTTCGCATAGCGCTGCTGCGAATCCTGATAGACGGCCTCGGCCGCGGCGGTCTGCAGCTTGTTCAATTCCGCATTGGCCGATGTGAACGCGATATCGAGCTTCGGAATGGTGTCGAGCACCAGCGCCATCACACGCTCGCGATCGCCCGCCTTCAGCGCGGCAATCATCGGCTCGACCCCTTGCTTGTGCAGCGCCTCCCGGCGCGCCGACACCAGCTCCGCGGCACGGTCCTCCTCCCTCCCGCGCGGCAGTGCCAGATAGGCCTTCCACGCCGTCTCCGACGCGCGCGCGAATCCGGCTGCGGTATCGGCGCGCGCCAGCGCATCGGCCGGATCGGTGGCGAACGTGGCCTGATCGAGCAGCACGCGCACCAGCAACTGGTTCGCGCGCGCCTCGGACAGGTGCATTGCAGCGGTCAGCTGATGCTGATAGATCTGCCGCGTGGCATCGTTGCTGCGGGACATGCCAAGCCAGCCAAAGGCACCGACGATCAGCAGGATCAAATTGGTAACGACAATCAGGCCCCACAATCTGGCGCCAATGGTGGTGTTGCGAAACATTCGAGCTCCCCGGTCTTTTCATGCGATCGCGGCATGTGCGCCGCCCCGCTATCAACGGCGTGCCCGGGCATTCCTTGACGGCATCGGAACGAAAGACTGTGTAACCGTCCGATGTACGAATCGGGCCGCCGCCGACCGCTCGAATCGAGCGATGGACCGTAGAATCGCCAGATCTGATCGCCGGAGAACCACCATGACCGTCAAGCGCATCGTCGCCAATATCGCAGCCCCGAACATCGACCAAGCCCAAGCGTTCTATGGCGATTTGCTCGGCATGGAAGTCGTGATGGATCACGGCTGGATCCGGACTTATGCGACCGGACAGCACACCACGCCGCAGATCAGCATCGCGACCGAAGGAGGCTCCGGTACCCCGGTGCCCGACCTGTCGATCGAAGTCGACAACCTCGACGAGGTCCATGCCAAGGCCGTACAGGCGGGCTTGTTGATCGAATACGGCATCGCCGAGGAACCCTGGGGCGTGCGCCGCTTCTTCGTCCGCGATCCGTTTGGCAGGCTGGTGAACATCCTGTGCCACCTCTAAGCAAGATGGCTCCGCTTCGCAACGGCGCGGGCATAAAAAAGCCCGATGCCGGTGAAGGCATCGGGCAAATACAACCGACTAGGAAATAGGCGCTGACGAGACACGGCGACCGGCGCAGTACCGCTGATGGGGGCAGCGGCTCTGTTACCGCCCTACGCATCTCGTCCTCGCCCGCTGATACCTTAGTTCCAGCGTGCCGCGCCTCATACTGAAAACAGGCTCGGTTCTGTAGAGAACCGACGGCGCTGGCCCAACGCGAAGCGAAGACGGTCGCCATCATCGCGAAAAGGGCATCCTCTATCGCCTCAAGGCGGGAAACGCCCTTGTTGACCTGCGCGGCCTGGCGTCGCCTTCGAACACAGCAATCCGGACTGGCTGACGGAGCGCCCAATGCGGGACGGCCTTGCCGGAGCGGCCCTTTCGGAAGCACGAGCGTTGATCATGGAATGTGAAAGAAGGAAACCCGAATCCGACAGAAGCTTCTCCGACTGGTGGCGTAATGGCTGCCCGGCCCTTTCCATGGAGGAGATATGCCGTTCTGCAACGACACCCGCTATTTCACGCAAGAGGAAGATCCCGCTTACGAGCTCGTCCTCGCCCCTGGTGCCCAGGCACCGTACTCGGGCATCTATCGATGTGAGGGCTGCGGTTCCAGCGCCATCTCGCCTCGTGAACAACCATTGCCCCCGCCGAACCACCATGTTCATGGGGCCCTGCAGGGACACATTCGCTGGCGGCTGATCGCCAGAACGACCCACCCGTAATCCCGATGCCCGCAATGGGTTGACCCGTCAGGCCGGTACCCGAAACGCCCGATGAAGCTCGTCGGGCGTTTTGCATTGGAGCCTTGCCCGGTACGGCTGCTGGGCAAAAAAAAAGCCCGATACCACCAAAGGTATCGGGCAAAAACAACCGATCAGGAAAATGGGCTCGGACGAGACGCGGCGACCGGCGCATTGCCGCTGATGGGGGCAGCGGCTCTGTTACCGCCCTACGCACCTCGTCGTCGCCCGGTGATACCTTAGTTCCAGCATGCCGCTCCTCATACTGAAAACGGGCTCGGTTCTATAGACAACCGACGAAGCCCGGCCAAGCACCAAGCCATGATGGTCCGATCGCCCGGCGAAGCACCGCCCCGCAGACAACAAAAAAGCCCGCGTGGCGCTAACTACGCGGGCTTCTTCTTCGACTCGACTGCGTTTCTACTCGTCTTCCAACACTGCGATCAGGGCGTCCGCGTACTGAACGGCCCGCTTCGCGGTGGCCTCCACTTCGAGTTCGCCGGACATACTGGTGACCAATCCTTGCATCGCCATCGCGGCAAGATGCAGTCGTTGGCTTGTCGACGAAGCGGCGTAGAAGGACAGGTCGTCGAGACGTTCGACGATCTCTCTCACATGCTTGACGAGCTCTTGCGAATGGCTTTCGTCCATACTTCCTCCCTTCAGGGGTTGAGGAGCTGTCATGGTGCCAAGCCGAACCGGAACAAAGAAGCAGTTGATGATGGGAATCTTCGATACCGGAACGGAAATCGAAGGTTTGCGGTGCGCGGCTTTTCAGCTCGTCGATCGATGAGGCGCCGCAGTGACATGACCCATGCCCAAGCGGCACTGCCCGGCCGACCTGCCGGCGCCGACGGCTGAAGAGCCGCGCGACATCTAGGAGCGAAGCGGCTGCCTGACGTGACATGCTATGGGAAATCGCGCGCCTGCGTCAGCGTGTCGCCTCGACACATTAGTTCATAGCGCTGTTCGAGGCCGGCCAGCCCGGCGCAAAGTTGTGGCACACACCTACCTGGCCAAGTTCGCAACCGAGCCGTGCGCGCTCGAGGACATCGAGGCCGACTACAGCGGGCGCACCTGGCTCGCGGAAATGGCGCGGCGAGATCCGTACAGACGAAGAGCTGCAGCAGTTCGAGGCGATGCACCGTGAGGCGCACGCGGATCAACAAGCGGAAGCGCCGGGGGCGTCGGTGAACCTGCACTGCCATCGACGCACCCCAACTAGACTTGATGCCATGGGGATACTGCGTTGCAGGGAGGAGCCATGACCGCCACGACCGAGTCCGTCAGGCTGCTGCGCCCCCCGCTTCTGTTCGACCGGTTATACGCGGACGCAACCGGCGAATCTCACTTCGCTCCGCTCTCCGTCGCCATGACGGAACGGGTGTTTGCCGCACCAGCGCCCGCATTCTGGGTGTCGTCCCTGGCCGAAGTCACACAGCAAGGGATTCTCTTCCTGCCCGCCGGCTGGACCGGGGAACGCCATCCATCCCCGATTCGCATGTGGATCTTCGTGCTGTCCGGCGCCATGGAATTCCAGGCCAGCGATGGCGACAGCCGCCCACTGCCGACCGGCAGCGGGTTGATGCTTGAGGACACCTCGGGCAAGGGACATCTCAGCTGGGTTGTCGGCCCCGACGATGTCACGCTGGCTGTCGTGCAACTACCAGAGGCGTAGGCCATGGCCACCGCTCGGCCGCCCGCCCCCTACGCTGGCCGAACTCTCGCCAATCATCTGAACCGGATGCACGTACTTGGGAAAGAGAAGGGATCAATCGTGATCGTGCCCGGCTCTCAGTGGAGCACTTGGCTGGCGTGCCGCGACCGGAGGTTGTGCGCACGTTCCTGGGCTTGTACCCGGCAGACAGGATGGCACCCGAATCAGCGCCGCCCCCGCCGCGAACGAAGAAGCCCCAACAGTCGCGAGGGGCCGTCTCCGCTTCCTGATAGGAAGTCGGGCCCCTCGCGCAAGATGGAGAGGGACGCCGATCTACGTCAACCCGCTGCCTTTTCCTTGCGATGTACCTTGGCCTTGTGGGCGGAGCGATGCGTCCGCTTGCGCTCAGCCTTTGCTTTGGTGTGAGTGTCCTTGGTGGCGTTGTCTTTGGTGGCTGCCGGCGCCGCGGGGGTCGCCGGTGTGGCCGGTGTCGCCGGGGTCGCGGGAGTGGCGCCCTGAGCGAAGGCAGCCCCGGATACCAGCATGGAAACGGCAGTGGCAAACACAGCAAGCTTGCCGGTGGTTGCAATACGCATGGAATTTCTCCTTGGGTCGATGGGAGAACTGCTGCACGGAGTTGTCGGGGTTGGCACACCACTGCCACGCCCGACAAGTCCAAGAACGCGCCGCTCAGCGGGGTCGTTGACGCGATATCAGGGGGCAGTTACGGGGCCGACTGTCGCCGCCGATTTCCTGGCGATCCGCAAAGCGCCCATAGTCTTCGCATACGAGGGCATGCGCCGAGGGAAGGTGGAAGAGGTCGAGGCCAAAGTGGCCACCGGTAAGGGAGTGCAAGCCCTTGTCGGCCTTTGCAATCTGACATACCAACGTTCCGCTGACATCCGTCATTTCCCATGGTCGCAAGCAGATGAGGCGGCCGGCGTCATTCGCTTCGTGCCGAGCAAGGCGGAGGACAGCACCGGAGAGCCGGTCGACCGGCCACTCACACCAGAGATCGCCGCGGTGCTGAAGCAGGCGCAGGACTTGCGCACATCCCGTGAGGTTCAGAAGTTGGGCGACGACTATGTCCTGACGGACATGCACGGAAGCAGAAGACAGCGGCAGCTTGCCGCGCCCCGTGGCGCGAAGCGATGGCGCGTGCGGGCCTAGGTGAGAAGGACTACACCATCAAGGATACTTCGGGCAAAAGCCATGAGCGATGCAAAGCGGGACGGCTATGACCTCGATGCATTGCAGGCCGCCGGGGTTCACACGGATCGATCGACGACCGAGGATTACATCAAGCAGCGAGAGGTGCCGGTGTCGATCGTCCGACTGCATCCGGCGATTCGCTATGCCAAGCAGGCCAATTAGAAACCTTCTAACTACCTGTCGACAGACCACTACCGTGCCAAAAGCAAAAGCCCGCATAACCGATTGATTATGCGGGCTTCAATTTGGTCGGGGCGAGAGGATTTGAACCTCCGACCACCTGCACCCCATGCAGGTACGCTACCAGGCTGCGCTACGCCCCGAAAGCACAAGAGTATATCAGAAGCCCCACCGAAATGAATAGGCGGTGGGGCGCATTTTTTAGTCCTTGGCGGCGATCTGCTTCAGTTGCGCGAGCACGTGCTGCACCTGGATCAGGTCGGCACGCAGCGCGGGGACGTCGACGTTCAAGACGGACGCGGACGGCGCGATGCCGGTGCTCGCCGGAGGCAGCGGCGCGACCTCTTCGGGCATGGCGGGCTCGGCGTGATGCCGCCCTTCGTCGAGCCGGTTACGCGCGCCGTTGATGGTGAAGCCCTGCTCGTACAGCAGTTCGCGGATGCGGCGAATCAGCAGCACTTCGTGGTGCTGGTAGTAGCGCCGATTTCCGCGTCGCTTGACGGGCTTGAGTTGCGTGAATTCCTGTTCCCAATAGCGCAGCACGTGCGGCTTGACGGCGCACAGTTCGCTCACTTCACCGATGGTGAAATAGCGCTTGGCGGGAATAGGCGGCAACGTGATGCGCTCGCTCGATTTATCCGACATGCAGTGGACGGACGGGTTTCAGGCCGGGCCGGCGGTGGTTGGAGTGGGATGGCGCGCCGACTCGGCGCGCAGCAGCAGCATACAGACTGGCCGCGGGAGCGGCAATGGACCGCGTCGCTACGGCCGTCGACTGTCGTCAGTTGGTCAGTCGCTGGACGCCAGCCCGGCGCGTTCCTCGACCAGGCTCTTGAGCTTCTGGCTGGCGTGGAAGGTCACCACGCGGCGTGCGGTGATCGGGATGATTTCGCCGGTCTTCGGATTGCGGCCGGGGCGTTGCGGCTTGTCGCGCAACTGGAAGTTGCCGAACCCGGACAGCTTGACGCTGTCGCCCTGCTCCAACGCTTCGCGGATCACGTCGAAGAACGCTTCGACCATGTCCTTCGATTCCCGCTTGTTGAGACCGACCTGGTCGAACAGCATCTCGGCAAGTTCGGCCTTGGTCAGGGTAGGCACCTCGGTGACGCGCGGTTCCGGTGCTTCTTCCGGCTGCGTAGCCGCGCGCCGGTCGTCAGCTTCGCCCAATGCTGCTGCGGTCATCAGAGTCGCGTGTTGGTCGTTCATCTCGTCAGTCTGCCGCCCGGATGCGGGTGCCCGGGCGGCCCATTCAGGGTTCGGGCTGTGGCTAGCCGCGCAGCCGGGCGCCGAAGGCGGCGGTGGCGGCTTCGACCATGCAGCGCACGGCGCTGTCGACGGTCTCGTCCTGGAGGGTCGCCCCAGTATCTTGCAAGGTCAAGCGGAAGGCAAGGCTTTTCTCGTCCGCGCCGATGGCCGCGGAAGCGGCCTTCGGGCGGA
Source organism: Cupriavidus sp. JZ107 (assembly GCF_053903255.1). Lineage (NCBI taxonomy): Bacteria > Pseudomonadati > Pseudomonadota > Betaproteobacteria > Burkholderiales > Burkholderiaceae > Cupriavidus > Cupriavidus sp. JZ107. The sequence continues at coordinate 2,045,448 of NZ_CP096481.1, forward strand.
ACTCGTCGAACAGCACGAGGCTCTGCAGATAGCGTCCGAAACCCTGCTTGTCGAGCGCGGCGCGCATCGCATCCGTGAGATCCTGCACACGCACCGTCTGCTTGACTACCAGCGCCAAGTCGCGCACGGCGGCCGGGAACTTCGAGATCTCGGCATAGCCGGGCAAGCCGATGTCGCGCACCGCGTCCAAGTCGAGTTCGAACAGCACCGGCGCGTTGCTCAGCTCGTATGCCTGCAGCCACTGCGGATGCAGCTCGCCGATGACGCCGACCGGTTTGCCGTCGAGCAGCACCGTGGCGGCGCGGCCCGGATGCAGCGCGGGATGCGAGACCGGTTCGAAGCGCGCCTGGCGCGGATGCAGCAGCGCTTCGACATCGCCCTTGATGTCAAAGAAATCGACCGGCCGCGTCGGCACGCCCCACTGTTCTTCGAAGGCCGGGCCGTAGGCGATGCCGGCGACGCGCATCGGCTGATCGTAGCCTGCGACCGTCAGGCCGCCATCGGTGGTAGCGGCGTTGCGCAGGAACACGCGGCCGACTTCGAACAGGCGCACGCGTGCGGCCTTGCGGTTCAGGTTGTAGCGAACCTTGTCGAGCAGGCCGCCGATCAGCGTCGAGCGCATCACGGCGAGCTGGCTGGCGATCGGGTTCAGCAGGCGGATCGGGTTGTCGTTGGCGGCGAAATCGCGCTCCCACTTCTCCTCGACGAAGGCGAAGTTGATCACCTCGTGATAGTCGCGGGCGGCGACGGCATGGCGCACCGCATGGGTCGAGCGGCGTGCCTCGCCGGTCGGGCGCATCTCGCTCTCGGCGACCGGCGGCCGGGCCGGAATCCGCTCGAAGCCGTAGATGCGAGCGACTTCCTCGATCAGATCCTCTTCGATTTCCAGATCGAAGCGATAGCTCGGCGGCGTGACCTCGAACACGGTCCCTTCGGCGCCCTCGTTCTGCGCGAACGGCAGGCCCAGCCGCTGAAACACGTCGGCGATGTCTGCGGGGTTCAGCGCGATGCCGAGCACGCGTTCGGCGCGCGCGACGCGCAGCCGCACCGGCGGTCGCTGCGGCAGATTGACCGCCTGATCGTCGACCGGGCCGGCCTGGCCGCCGCAGATCTGCAGGATCAGTGCGGTGATGCGCTCGATATGCTCGACCGTGGTCGCATAGTCGACGCCGCGCTCGAAGCGATGCGCGGCATCGGTCGAGAAGTTGTAGCGGCGCGCGCGGCCCTGGATCGCCTGCGGCCACCAGAACGCGGCTTCCAGATAGATGTTCGTCGTGTCCAGCGTCACGGCGGTGCTGTCGCCGCCCATGATGCCGGCCAGGCTCTCGATTTCCTTGTCGTCGGCGATCACGCCGACGGTCTCGTCGACCTCGACGGTATTGCCGTTCAGCAGCTTCAACTGCTCGCCCTTGCGGCCCCAACGCACGTCAAGGCCACCGTGGAACTTGTCGAGATCGAACACGTGCGACGGACGGCCAAGTTCGAGCATCACGTAGTTCGAGATGTCGACCAGCGCCGAGATGCTGCGCTGGCCGGCGCGCTCGAGCCGCTGCACCATCCATGCCGGCGTCGCGGCCCTGGCGTTGACGCCGCGGATCACGCGGCCGCTGAAGCGGCCGCACAGGTCGGGCGCGGAAATCTTGACCGGCAGCCGGTCATCGATGGTGACCGCGACCGGTTCCATCGCCGGCAGCGTCAGCGGCGCGCCGGTCAGTGCGGCGACCTCGCGCGCGACGCCGTGGATCGACAGGCAATCGGCCTTGTTCGGCGTCAGCTTGATCACGAAGACCTGGTCGTCGAGGTCCAGGTAGCGGCGGATGTTCTCGCCGACCGGCGCATCGTCGGGCAGGATCAGCAGCCCTTCGTGGTCCTCGGACAGCTTCAGTTCGCGCGCCGAGCACAGCATGCCGTAGCTTTCGACGCCACGCAGCTTGCCGACCTTGATCTCGAACGGCTTGCCGCCGGCTTCGGTCGGCGGCAGCACGGCGCCCACCAGTGCGCACGGCGCCAGGATGCCGGGCTTGACGTTCGGCGCGCCGCAAACGATCTGCAGGGTCTCGCCGGTGCCGGCGTCGACCTGGCAGACGTTGAGGCGGTCGGCGTTCGGATGGCGCTCGGTGGCGAGCACGCGGGCGACCACGATCTTGTCGAACGGCGGCGCGACCGGCCCGACCTCCTCGACTTCCAGCCCGGCCATGGTCAGGCGGTGCGAAAGCGCGTCGGTGGTCAGGTTGTCGGGATTGACGAAGGTACGAAGCCAGGATTCCGAGAATTGCATGGCGCTACTGATCCGGTGGGTATGCTGTGGGCGGCGGCACGGCGCCGCCAGGGTTCGACGATGACGCTACGGCCGTTCGGGCTGGCAGGCAAGGCGCGGTGAAATCACGCGCCCGGGCCTTCACGCAAACTGGCGCAGGAAACGCACGTCGCCTTCGAAGAACAGGCGCAGGTCATTGATGCCATAGCGCAGCATCGTCAGCCGCTCCAGCCCCGAGCCGAACGCGAAGCCGATATAGCGCTCGGGGTCCAGCCCCATGTTGCGCATGACGTTCGGGTGCACCTGGCCCGAGCCGGAGATCTCCAGCCAGCGGCCCGCATTCTTGCCCTCCTCGAAGGCCATGTCGATCTCGGCCGACGGCTCGGTGAACGGAAAGTACGACGGACGGAAGCGCACCTGGATATCGTCGCGCTCGAAGAACTTGCGCAGGAAATCGGTATAGACGCCCTTCAGGTCGGCGAAGCTGACGTTCTCGCCGATCCACAGGCCTTCGACCTGGTTGAACATCGGCGAATGGGTCGCGTCGCTGTCGACGCGATAGGTGCGGCCCGGGCAGATCACCTTGATCGGCGGCATCGCCTTGCCGCGGTACTTCTCGACGTGCATGCGCGCATAGCGGACCTGCATCGGGCTGGTATGCGTGCGCAACAGCAGCAGCTTGTCTTCGCTGTCGCGGCCGTCGACGTAGAACGTGTCCTGCATCGAACGCGCCGGGTGGTTGTCCGGGTTGTTCAATGCCGTGAAATTCATCCAGTCGGTCTCGATCTCGGGACCGTCGGCGACATCGAAGCCGATCGATCCGAAGATCTGCTCGACGCGCTCCCAGGTGCGCATCACCGGATGCAGGCTGCCGCGCGCGACGGCGCGTCCGGGCAGCGTGACATCGATCGCCTCGGCCGCCAGCCGCGCGTTCATCAGGGCGTCGGCCAGCGCCTGGCGGCGCGCCTGCAGCGCGGCCTCGACCTGCTGCTTGGCCTGGTTGATGCGGGCGCCCTGCTCCTTGCGGGCCTCCGGGTCCAGTTTGCCTAGGCCCTTGAGCAGCTCGGTCAGCGCGCCGGTCTTGCCGAGAAAGCGCGCTTTCTCGTTTTCCAGCGTGGCGTTGTCGTTGGCGGCGGCGAAGGCGGCCTGCGCGTCGGCGACGATTTGGTCCGGATCCAGTGACATGGCGGTGGTCGGCGATGAATGGTGTATGGCTCTGGGTCCCGCACGCGGCGGGACCGGCAAAAAAAAACGGGACTCGATTCGGAGCCCCGTTTCGGCGGCCCCTTGGCGGAGGCCGCTTTCGACCTTGCGGTCGGTGCATGCGCCCGGTCGCTTGCGCGACCGGAACCGGCATCAGGCAACGGCGGCTTTCACCTGGTTGACGATGGCGGCAAAGGCAGGCTTGTCGTGAATCGCCATGTCCGACAGCACCTTGCGGTCCAGCTCAATCGAGGCCTTCTTCAGACCGTTCATGAACACGCTGTAGGTCATGCCATGCTCACGCGTCGCCGCGTTGATACGTGCAATCCAGAGGGCGCGGAACACGCGCTTCTTGTTGCGACGATCGCGGTATGCGTACTGGCCAGCACGCATGACCGCCTGCTTGGCGATGCGATAGACATTATTGCGACGGCCGCGGTAACCCTTGGCAGCGTCAATGACTTTCTTGTGGCGGGCCCGTGCGGTGACCCCACGTTTGACTCGAGGCATGAAACTCTCCTTTCGTTTTCGTCAGGGGTTAGGCGTAGGGCATCATCGCGCGAACGGACTTCAGGTTCGTCTCATGGACGTCCTGAGTGCCACGCAGTTGACGCTTGTTCTTGGTGGTCTTCTTCGTCAGGATGTGACGCTTGAAGGCCTGGCCACGCTTGAACGAACCGTTCGGACGCGCAGTAAAGCGCTTGGAAGCGCTTTTCTTGGTCTTCATCTTCGGCATGAAAAACTCCAGCTCTATGACATGCATGCAGGTGGACGGCTGACGCCGACGCTTGCAAGACCCGCATCCACTTGTTTTGCACGGCGCCGCGAGCGGCCCGCGCTGTGTTCGCGTGTCGTCCGGACGCACAACCGGCGCCCGCACGCCACGCAAAACCCGCTTACTTTTTCTTCTTGGGCGCCAGCACCATGACCATCTGGCGGCCTTCCATCTTCGGCATCTGCTCGACCTGGCCGAACTCCTCCAGATCGCTCTTGAGCCGCTCGAGCATGCGCGCGCCGATTTCCTGGTGGGCCATCTCGCGACCACGGAAACGCAACGTGATCTTGGTCTTGTCGCCGTCTTCCAGGAATCGCTTCAGATTGCGCAGCTTGACGTTGTAGTCGCCATCATCCGTGCCCGGGCGGAATTTGACTTCCTTGACCTGGATGATCTTCTGCTTCAGCTTGGCCTCGTGGGCGCGCTTGGCTTCCTCGTACTTGAACTTGCCGTAGTCCATGATGCGAACCACGGGAGGAGACGCGTTGGGCGCGATCTCCACCAGATCCAAGTCCTTGTCTTCCGCCTGGCGCAGTGCGTCCATGAATTTGACGATGCCCAGCTGCTCGTTATCAACCCCTACCAGGCGCACTTCGGGCGCGCTGATCTCGCGGTTGATGCGATGACCTTTGTCCGTAGCGATGTTCCGTTACCTCAAGAAGAAAAAAACAAGCCGTGCTCCCATCAGGCTTTGGTGGCGACGTCGTTGTTCAGACGCTCCACGAACGCGGAGACGGGCATCACACCCAGATCCACGTTGCCACGGGCACGCACGGCCACTTGATTGGCGTCCCGCTCCTTGTCGCCGACCACGATCAGGTACGGCACCTTCTGGAGCGAGTGCTCGCGGATTTTATACGTAATTTTCTCGTTACGCAAATCCGCCTTGGCCCTAAACCCTTGTTTTTGCAGCAGTTGCACGACGTTTTCCGCATATTCCGCCTGCGAATCCGCAATATTCATCACCACGACCTGCTCCGGGGCCAGCCAGGCCGGCAGCGCGCCGGCGTGGTTCTCCAGCAGGATGCCCAGGAAGCGCTCGAACGAGCCCAGGATCGCCCGGTGCAGCATCACCGGCCGCTTGCGCGAGTTGTCCTCGGAGACGAACTCGGCATCCAGCCGCTCCGGCAGCACCAGATCCAGCTGCAGCGTGCCGCACTGCCACGACCGGCCGATCGCGTCCTTGATGTGGTATTCGACTTTCGGACCGTAGAAGGCGCCCTCGCCCGGCAGTTCCTCCCACTGCACACCACAGGCGCGCAGCGCCATCCGCAGCCCTTCCTCGGCGTGATCCCAGACCGCGTCCGAACCGGCACGCTGCTCGGGACGAAGCGACAGCTTGACGGCGACGTCCTTGAAGCCGAAGTCGTCGTAGACCGAGAACGCCAGGTCGTTGAAGGCCTTGGCCTCGGCGACGATCTGCTCTTCCGTGCAGAAGATGTGGGCATCGTCCTGCACGAAGCCGCGCACGCGCATCAGGCCGTGCAGCGCGCCGGACGGCTCGTTGCGGTGGCAGGAACCGAACTCGGCCAGCCGCAGCGGCAGGTCGCGATACGAGCGCAGGCCGTGGTTGAAGATCTGCACATGACCCGGGCAGTTCATCGGCTTGATCGCGTAGTCGCGCTTCTCCGACTCCGTGACGAACATGTTTTCCTTGTAGTTCTGCCAGTGGCCGGACTTCTCCCACAGCGAACGGTCCATCACCTGCGGCGTGCGTACTTCGCTGTAGCCGGCCTCCGTCAGCCGGCCGCGCATGTATTGCTCGACCGCCTGCCAGATCTGCCAGCCCTTCGGGTGCCAGAACACCATGCCGGGCGCCTCTTCCTGCAGGTGGAACAGGTCCAGCAGCTTGCCCAGCTTGCGGTGGTCCCGCTTCTCGGCTTCCTCGAGCATGTGCAGGTAGGCGTCCTGGTCTTCCTTGCGGGCCCAGGCCGTTCCGTAGATCCGCTGCAGCATCTCGTTGTTGGCATCGCCGCGCCAGTACGCGCCGGCCACCTTCATCAGCTTGAAGACCTTCAGCTTGCCCGTGGACGGCACGTGCGGGCCGCGGCACAGGTCGACGAACTCGCCCTCGCGATACAGGCCAATTTCCTCGCCGGCCGGAATCGACGCGATGATCTCGGCCTTGTACTTCTCGCCCATCGATTCGAACAGCTTGACCGCCTCGTCGCGGCTCCAAACCTCGCGCGACACCTTCTCGTCCTTCTTCGCCAGCTCCACCATCTTTTTCTCGATGGCTGCCAGATCCTCCGGCGTGAAGGGGCGCTTGTAGGCGAAGTCGTAGTAGAAGCCGTTCTCGATCACCGGACCGATCGTGACCTGCGCGTCGGGATACAGCGACTTGACCGCATAGGCCAGCAGGTGGGCCGTCGAGTGGCGAATGACCTCGACGCCCTCCGGATCCTTGTCCGTGACGATGGCCAGCGAGGCATCGCGATCGATCAGGTAGCTGGTATCGACCAGGTTGCCGTCGACCTTGCCGGCCAGCGCGGCCTTGGCCAGGCCGGCACCGATGCTCTGCGCGACCTGGGCGACCGTGACCGGTTCGGGGAACTCGCGGCGGGAGCCATCCGGCAGCGTGATTGCGATCATCTTTGACCTCTTACAGGGAATCCGCCGGCAACGATCGTCGCTTCGGGGCGGATGAATAGTTCTCGACTGGCCGCCCCGCATGGGACCGGGCGACCGGCAGCTTATCAGGGTGCTGGCAGGCGACAGGCGAAAAAAAAAACGCGGCCAAGGCCGCGTTTTTCATAATTTCACCCAATCGATCGGCCCGATGTACCGGGCGACCTGGGACGAAGACGCACCTCGACCTACTGTCGCTTGTCAGCGGTAGTAGTTCGCGGTGTCATAACCATGGCGTCTGGATGTCCTTCGGTGAAATGTACTGGGTACTGCTGTCTTCGGTACTGCAATTCGTTGGTAGGCTCGATTGGACTCGAACCAACGACCCCCACCATGTCAAGGTGGTGCTCTAACCAGCTGAGCTACGAGCCTAGCGAAGCCGCAAGTATAGCATCACTTTCTTTGAGCCTGCAACACCCCGGACACCTCTTCGATCAGACCGAGCGCGCGCTGCAGCTGGGTAGCCTCCGCCACCTCGGCGGTGAACTGCATCCGGGCCACGCCCTTGCTGCTCAGCGTCTTGACCCCGGTGACGTTGATCTTCTCCCGCGACAGCACCTCGGAGATGTCGCGCAGCAGCCCCTGGCGGTCGATCGCCTCGACGTGGATCGTGACCGGATAGACCGCGTCGCTCTTCTTGCCCCACTCGGTCTGGATGATCCGCTCTGGCGCGCGCGCGGCCAGCTGCTGGAACGTATGGCACTGGCGCCGGTGGATCGACACGCCGCGTCCGCGCGTGACGAAGCCGACGATATCGTCGGGCGGCGCCGGCTTGCAGCAGCGCGACATCTGCGTCATCAGCGAATCGACGCCGACCACCAGCACGCCGCTCTTGGCGCCGCGCGCCACGCTGGTGGCGCGGCTCTTCTTGGTGACCGCCTCTTCCTCGCTGACCTGCGGCGCGCCCTCGCCCTCGGGATGGCGCAGCGCCTGCTCGACGTGGCGCAGGCTGAATTCCTCCTTGGCCACCGCCGCATACAGCTCATCCGGCGTCTTGAAGCCCAGCCGCGTCGCCAGCACGTCCAGATTGACCGCGGTCTTGCCCTCGCGCTGCAGCGTCTTGTCGATCAGCACGCGGCCCTGCGCGATGGTTTCCTGCGAATCGAGCGCGTTGAACCACGCGCGCACCTTGGCGCGCGCCCGCGAGCTGGCCAGGTAGCCGAGGTCCGCATTGAGCCAGTCGCGCGACGGGCCGCCCTGCTTGACCGCGACGATCTCGACCGTCTGGCCGTTCTTCAGCGGCGTGTTCAGCGGCACCATCGCGCCGTCCACGCGCGCGCCGCGGCAGCGATGGCCGAGGTCGGTATGCAGGTAGTAGGCGAAGTCGACCGGCGTCGCGCCCTGCGGCAGGGCCACCACCCGCGCCTGCGGCGTCAGCACGTAGATATGGTCGTCGATCGCCGCGTGCTTGAGCTGCTCCCACGGCGATTCGTCGTGCGCCACCGTGTGGTCGGCATCGTCCTTCCACGCCAGCAACTGCCGCAGCCAGGCGATCTTCTCGTCGTAGCTCTCGTTGGCGGCGAACTGCCCGCTGTAGCCCTTGCCGCCGGCCTCCTTGTAGCGCCAGTGCGCGGCCACGCCGTACTCGGCGAAGTGGTGCATCTCGTGGGTGCGGATCTGCACCTCGAAGGCGCGCCCATCGTCGCCGATCACCACCGTATGCAGCGACTTGTAGCCGTTGGCCTTGGGACGCGAGATGTAGTCGTCGAACTCGCGCGGAATCGGCTGCCAGACGTGGTGCACGATGCCGAGCACCGCGTAGCAGTCCTTGATGTCGTCGACGATCACGCGGAAGGCTCGCACATCGTACAGATCGGCAAAGTCGAGATCCTTGCCTCGCATCTTTTTCCAGATGCTGTAGATGTGCTTGGGCCGGCCGCTGACCTCGGCGCGGATGCCGGCCGCGGCCAGATCGCGCTGCAGCCGCCCGATCGCCTGCGCGATGTAGCCCTCGCGCTCGATGCGCTTTTCATCAAGAAGGCGCGCGATGCGCTTGTAGGTGTCCGGCTGCTCGAAGCGGAAGGCCAGGTCTTCCAGCTCCCACTTCATCTGCCAGATGCCGAGCCGGTTGGCCAGCGGCGCGTAGATGTCCAGCGTTTCCCGCGCCACGCCGGGCAGCGGCGCGTTCTTGGTCTGCGCCAGCCAACGCAGCGTCTGCAGCCGCGAGGCCAGTCGCACCAGGACGACGCGGATGTCCTGCGCGAAGGCCAGCAGCATCTTGCGCAGCGCCTCGACCTGCTCGTGACGCGCCTGCGCCTCGTTGCGCGAGGACGGCGCCTCGACGGTATCGCCGCGATTGACCGCGATCGCGCCGATGCGCAGCAGCTGACGCACGTCCTTGACCAGGCGGGCGACCTCGTCGCCGAAGCGCTCGGGGATCTCCGCTTCGGTCTCCGGCACGAAGGCCGCCACCGGGAACAGGCACGCCGCAGCACGCGCAGCGTCGTCGATGCGCAGGCCGTCCAGAATGCGCAGCATCCCCTCGGCATGCGACAGCACGCTCTCGCCGGTGGGCAGCGCTACCGCCTGGCCATGCTCGCGCGCGTACGCCAGCGCCTGCTCGACCAGGCCCGCGTCCGGCGTACCGGCAATCTGCCCGGCCGCGTCGGTGGACGTCACCATGTCACCACTTCCCCTGCTGCACCTTTCAACCTACCTTCAATGCACCCTCAACGCACCCTCAACGCACCTTCAACGCCATTCGAACCAATACGCGTTCCGGCTCAATTCAGCGCCGCGGTGACCACCACTTCGATCCGATACTTCGGATTGGCCAGCTTCGCTTCGACCGTCGCGCGCGGCGGCGTATTGCCCTGCGGCACCCATTCGTCCCAGACCTCGTTCATCGCGCCGATATCGGCGATGTCGGTCAGGAAGATCTGGCACGACAGGATGCGCGTCTTGTCGCTGCCGGCCTCGGCCAGCAGACGGTCGATATGGCCGAGCACCTCGCGGGTCTGACCGCGGATATCGGCGTCGGGATCGACCTCGGGCACCTGGCCGGCCACGTAGGCCACGCCGTTGTAGACGGCATATTCGGAAAGGCGTTTGCCCACATGGGCGCGTTTCAGTTCGGTCGTGCTCATCGTTCTATGAAGGCAGCCTGCGCTGCTCTGGGTTGACTGGCGCGGCAAGGGGCTCAGGCCCCTGCCGCGCCGATGAAGAATTCTCGCGCAATCGCGATCTGTGCCGGATCGACGAAGGTCGGCGCATGGCCCACGTCCGGCACCTCGACCGAACGCACCTGCTTGCCGCGCGCGACCATCTCGGCGACGGTCTCGCGCGTCAGCAGGTCCGACTGCGCGCCGCGCACCACCAGCACCGGCACTGGAATCGCCTCGAACATGCGCCACATCGTCGCCTCGCCGGCCGCGGCCATCTCGGGCGTGGTTTCACGGAACGGTACCGCGAGCGCCGGATCGTAGTGCAGACCCCATTCCAGCCCTTCCGCGCCCTGCACCGGCTTGAGGATCGCGCCGTTCAATTCGCGCCACTGCTCCGGCGTATGGCGGCCGAACGACGCGCTGATCGTCTGCAGATACGCGAGGCCCTCCTCGAAGGTCTTGAAGCGGACCGGCAGTCCCAGATACGAGCCGATGCGCTCGAGCGCCGAGGCGGCGATGCGCGGGCCGACGTCGTTCAGCAGCAGCTTGCGCACCGGGCTCTTCGGCAACGCGGCCAGCCCCATGCCGATCAACCCGCCCATCGAGGTACCGAACCAGTCCACCTGCTCGACGTTCAGCCGCGCGATCAGCGTCACCATGTCGGAGACGTACTGCGGCACGATGTAGCGGCGCGGATCGGCGAGCCAGTCGGAACGCCCGCGGCCGACCACGTCGGGACAGACCACGCGATATTCGCCGCTGAACGCGCGCGCGGTCTCGTCGAAATCGCGGCCGGTGCGGGTCAGGCCGTGCACGCACATCAGCACGCGCGGATTGCTTGGGTCACCCCACTCGTGGTACGCCATGCGGTGCAGGCCAGCGGGGCTGATGCACTGCACGAAGCCGAGGCGCGGACTGGCTGACATCTTGACTCCCTGCGCGAGGAACGCGAATAAGGCGCGGCAATGGCGCGCGTCGAACACCGCGACACGTAAGCGTCGCGCATGGCGCCGCGGGGCGGCGCCGGCTGGGCAAAGCCCGATTGTACGCCAGCGCTACAATGCGACAGCAACGACGGCCGTGCCGCGGCGGCACGGCGCATTGCCACCCCATTTCTCCACGGAGGCTCATATGCTGAAGGGCAAGACGGCGCTGGTGACCGGTTCGACCAGCGGAATCGGTCTGGGCATCGCCCAGGCGCTGGCCGCGCAGGGCGCGCATCTGATCGTCAACGGTTTCGGCGATGTGGACGGCGCCAAGCGCCAGATCGAGCAGGCGGGCAGCGGCATCCGCGTCGGCTATCACGGCGCGGACATGAGCAAGGCCGCCGAGATCGAGGACATGATGCGCTATGCCGACAGCGAATTCGGCGGCGTCGATATCCTGGTCAATAACGCCGGCATCCAGCATGTGGCCAATATCGAGGATTTCCCGATCGAGCGCTGGGACGCGATCATCGCGATCAACCTGACCTCGGCCTTCCACACCACGCGGCTGGCGCTGCCCGGCATGAAGCGCAAGGACTGGGGCCGCGTGATCAATGTCGCGTCGACGCACGGGCTGGTCGCCTCGGCGCAGAAGTCGGCCTATGTCGCCGCCAAGCACGGCATCGTCGGCCTGACCAAGGTCACCGCGCTGGAAACCGCGCAGACCGGCGTCACCGCGAATGCGATCTGCCCGGGCTGGGTGCTGACGCCGCTGGTGCAGAAGCAGGTCGAGGCCCGCGCCGAGCGCGAGGGCATTCCCGTCGAGCAGGCCAAGCGCGAGCTGGTGCTGGAGAAGCAGCCCTCGGGGCAGTTCGTCACGCCCGACGAGCTCGGCGCGCTGGCGGTCTTCCTGGCAAGCGACGCCGCGCGCCAGGTGCGCGGCGCAATCTGGAACATGGATGGAGGCTGGGTCGCGCAGTGATGGCGCGCTCAGCAAAGACGATGAAGCGAAGAGAAGTCCTGAAGGGCCTGCTTGCAGGCGCTACGCTGTCGGCCGGCCTGCTGCCGCTGGCCCGGGCCGCAACCCCGCCGGCGAAGGCCTCGGCCACCGGCACCCCGATCGAGGTCTACAAGAGCCCGCTGTGCGGTTGCTGCGATGGCTGGGTCGCGCATCTGCGCGAGCATGGCTTCGAGGTCAAGGTGCACGACGTCGAGGACACCGGCGTGCACCGCGCGCGCCTGGGCATGCCGGAGCGCTTCGGCTCCTGCCATACCGGCGTCGTCGCCGGCTATGCGATCGAGGGCCATGTGCCGGCCGCCGAGATTCGCAAGCTGCTGGCAGGCAAACCGAAGGCGGTCGGCCTTGCCGTGCCCGGCATGCCGGTCGGCTCGCCCGGCATGGAGCAGGGATCGCGTGTCGATCCGTATTCGGTGCTGCTGGTGCGGGCCGACGGCGGCGCGTCGGTTTTCGCGCGCTATCCCGCTTCCGCCGTGGCGCGCTGACCGGCGGTGAGCGGCGGTGAGCGGCGCTGACCGGCGCCCTGGCCAATAAAAAACCCCGCCTCCATCGAGGCGGGGTTTTACGTTGCGCCAGGCGACCGCGCCCGCCTTACAGCAGCGGCACGCCGGTCTTGCTCTGGATCTCCTCGCGGCTGACGCCCGGTGCGGTCTCGACCAGCTTCAGACCTTGCGGCGTGACATCCATCACGCCCAGGTCGGTGATGATCTGGTCGACCACGCCCACGCCGGTCAGCGGCAGCGTGCAGGCCTCCAGGATCTTCAGGTCCTCGCTGCCGTCCTTCTTCTTGGCGGTATGTTCCATCAGCACCACCACGCGGCCGACGCCGGCCACCAGGTCCATCGCGCCGCCCATGCCCTTGACCATCTTGCCGGGGATCATCCAGTTGGCCAGGTCGCCCTTCTGGCTGACCTGCATCGCGCCCAGGATGGCCAGGTTGATATGGCCGCCGCGGATCATCGCGAACGAGTCGGCCGACGAGAAGATCGACGAGCCCGGCAGCGTGGTCACGGTCTGCTTGCCGGCATTGATCATGTCGGCGTCGACCTCTTCCTCGGTCGGGAACGGGCCGATGCCCAGCAGGCCGTTCTCGGACTGCAGCCAGACCTCGACGCCCGGCGGCACATGGTTGGCCACCAGCGTCGGCAGGCCGATGCCGAGGTTCACATAGAAGCCGTCCTGCAGCTCGCGCGCGGCGCGCGCCGCCATTTCGTCACGGGTCCATGCCATGATCTGTCTCCTTGATCGTCAGGCCGCGGCACGCACGGTGCGCTGCTCGATGCGTTTTTCGGGATGGGCGTTCAGCACGATGCGCTGCACGAAGATGCCCGGGGTGTGGACCTCGTCCGGATCGAGCTCGCCGATCTCGACGATCTGCTCGACCTCGGCGACGGTGACCTTGCCCGCCATCGCGCACATCGGATTGAAGTTGCGCGCGGTGCGGCGGTAGATCAGGTTGCCGGCCTTGTCGGCCTTGTACGCCTTGACCAGCGCGACGTCGGCAGTCAGGGAGCGCTCCATCACGTATTGCTCGCCGTCGAATTCGCGGATCTCCTTGCCCTCGGCGACGATGGTGCCGACACCGGTCTTCGTGAAGAAGGCCGGGATGCCGGCGCCGCCGGCGCGCAGCTTCTCGGCCAGCGTGCCCTGCGGCGTGAATTCGAGCTCGAGTTCGCCGGCCAGGTACTGGCGCTCGAATTCCTTGTTCTCGCCGACATACGACGAGATCATCTTGCGGATCTGCCGCGTGGCCAGCAGCAGGCCCAGGCCGAAGCCGTCGACGCCGGCATTGTTCGAGATGCAGGTCAGCCCTTTCGCGCCGCTGTCGCGCAATGCCGCGATCAGGGCTTCCGGGATGCCGCACAGGCCGAAGCCGCCGACCGCGATGGTCTGTCCATCGCGGACCACGCCGGCAAGCGCCTCGGCGGCGCTGGCGTAGACCTTGTTCATATCGTCTCTCCTTCCTCGATGATGTTCCCGGACGAGGCGGCGACGCCGCTCGCGGGTAACGTTACAATCGCTACGGCCGCGCCGGGCGGGACCCGCGCGCCGGCCGTCGACAGCGCTCCAAAGGATACGCAAGCCCCGCAGCGGACGCCAGTACGTAGAAATACATAAGGACAATGCCTGCCATCGACTATCAGACCGCCTTCCAGCTGGCGCCGGTCGGCCTCGTGCTGTCGCGCGAGCGCAGGATCGAGGACTGCAACGACGAGGTCTGCCGCATCTTCGGCACGACGCGGGAGGCGCTGATCGGCCAGTCGTTCCAGGTACTGTATCCGACCGCCGACGAATTCGAGCGCACCGGCGCCCGCATCGTGCCGATCATGAACGCGCGCGGGCTCTATTCCGACGAACGGATCATGAAGCGGGCCAACGGGGAATTGTTCTGGTGCCATGTCACCGGCCGCGCGCTGGACCGGCAGCAGCCGCTGGGGGCCGGCATCTGGAGCTTCGAGGACCTGTCGCAGAAGCGTCCTGTGACCGCGCAGCTGACGGCGCGCGAGCGCGATATCGCGGCCCAGCTGGTCGAGGGCAAGACCAGCAAGCAGATCGGCAAGTCGCTATCGATCAGCCCGCGCACCGTCGATATCTACCGGGCGCGGCTGATGAAGAAATACGGGGCGCATACCGCGGTGGACCTGGTGCAGCGGCTGGTCAATCATTGAGGTCGCTCCCTTCTCCCGCAGACGGGAGAGGGAGAGAAAACGCTCAGCTCTCCAGCAGCGTCCGGATCGCCGCCGGCAGCGGCACCGATTTCTCGGCCTCGTAGTCGCACCAGACCACCTTGGCACCGCCATCGGCGAACACCGTGTCCGCGTCGTCGCAGCGGCGGATCTCCGCCCGCGTCTCGAAGCTGCTGCGGCCCAGTTCGCCGGCGTAGACGCGGCATTCGATGTCGCCCGGATAGCGCAGCTGGCGCCGGAAATTCATATGGGCGTTGATGATCACCGGGCCCTGGCCGTTCTCGTCGCGGCCGTTGCAGCCCAACGATTCGAACCACGAGATGCGCGCCTGCTCCAGGTAGCGGAAATAGACGGTGTTGTTGACATGGCCCATCGCGTCCATGTCGCCCCAGCGGATCGGCATGCGCAGCGTGAAGACGTGTTTCATCGCGTGTGGTTCGGGATTGCCGTGTGGTTCCGGATCAGGCCGGACGGACGTTCGCGCGCTCGCAGGCGCGGGAACGGCTGCCGTCCGGCTCTCGCACAGATCAGCGCTTGGCGATGGCCGCCTCGGCCTTGCCGACCAGGTCGGCGCCGATCTGCTTCTTCCACTTGTCGTAGACCTTGGCGGTCGCCTTGCGGAAGGCATCGTGCTCGGCGGGGCTCAGGTGCGTGACCTTGACGCCGTGCGCCTCCATCTCCTTCCAGGCCGGCGCGCCCGGCTCGGCCAGGCCCTTGCGGGCCAGCGCGACTTCCTGCTTGCCGGCATCGATCGCGGCCTGCCTGACGATCTCGCGGTCGGCCGGCGTCCAGCTTTCCCAGATCTGCTTGTTGACGACGAAGATCAGCGGGTCGGCGACATAGCCCCAGGTCGTCACGAATTTCTGGCCGACCGTGTACAGCTTGGCGGCGGCGAACACCGACTGCGGGTTCTCCTGGCCGTCGACCGCGCCCGAGGCCATCGCCGGCTGCGCGTCGGCCCAGCTCATCTGGGTCGGATTGGCGCCCAGCGCGTTGAACGTGTCGATATACAGCGGCGAGCCGACGACCCGCAGCTTCAGGCCCTTCAGGTCCTCGGGCTTGCGGATTTCGCGCTTGGAGTTCGACACCTCGCGGAAGCCGTTCTCGCCCCAGGCCAGCGGCACCACGCCGGCCTTCTCGAGCGTGGTGAACAGATGCTTGCCGACGTCGCCCTGCGTCAGCGCGTCGAGCGCCTTGTAGTCGGGCATCAGGAACGGCAGCGAGAACAGGTTCAGCTCGCGCACCTGCGGCGACCAGTTGATGGTCGAGCCGATCGCCATGTCGATCACGCCCTGGCGGATCGCCGAGAACTCGCGGGTCTGGTCGCCGGCCACCAGCGAGGTGCCCGGATACAGCTTGATATTGATGCGGCCGTTGGTGCGCTGGCGGACCAGGTCGGCCCAGATCTCGCCGCCCTTGCCCCACGGGAAGGCCGGGCCAAGCACCAGCGACATCTTGTATTCGGACTTGTAGGTCTGCGCCATCGCACCGGCGGGCGCGAGCGCGGCGGCGGCGATAGTGGCGGCCATCGACAGCATCAGGACACGGCGTTTCATGAGTCAGTTCTCCTCTCGGGAATCGTTATTTGGACTGTAGATCAAGCAGAAATACGGGGCCGGGGGACACGCACCCCGGACCTCAATAGCCGAGTCGCGCCGGCAGCCAGGTCGCCAGCGGCGGGAACGCCAGCACCAGCAGCATCGCGCCGAACATCGCCAGCAGCATCCACACCACCCAGGGCACGGTCTCCTCCATCCGCACGCGGGCGATCCGGCAAGATACCATCAGGTTCACCGCGAGCGGCGGCGTGAACTGGCCCAGCGCCACCTTCAGCGTCAGCACCACGCCGAACCACACCGGGTCCCAGTTGAACGCATTGGCGATCGGCAGCAGCAGCGGCACGAAGATCAGGAAGATCGAGATGCCGTCGAGGAACATGCCGACCGTGATCAGCAGCAGCACGATCAGCGCCAGCACGCCGTATTCACCAACGCCCGAATTGGCGATCGCCTGCGCGAGCGGGTCGATCACGCCCAGCGTCGACAGCGCATAGGCGAAGATGCCGGCCAGCGCCACCACCAGCAGGATCACCGACGACGTCTCGGCGGCCTCGCGGAAGATCACGTACAGGTCGCGCAGGCCGATCGAGCGGTAGACCACCATGCCGACGAACAGGCCGTAGACCACCGCCACCACCGCGGCCTCGGTCGGCGTGAACCAGCCCGCGCGCATGCCGCCGAGGATCAGCACCGGGGCGAACAGGCCCCAGGCCGCCTCGCGCAGGCTGCGCCAGAACGGCGGCCGCGGCAGCGAGGCCTCGGCCGCGCCCATCCGGTGCTTGCGGGCCAGCCAGACCGCCGGCACGATCAGCGCGATGCCGGCCAGCACGCCGGGAATCATGCCCGCGGCGAACAGCGCCGGCACCGACGCGCCGGGCACCAGCACGCTGTAGACGATGAAGGCGACCGACGGCGGAATCAGGATGTCGGTGGCGGCGGCCGCGCCGACCACGGCGGCGCTGAACGAGCCCGGATAGCCGGCACGCGACATCGCGGCGATCATCACGCCGCCCACCGCCGCGGCGTTGGCCGGACCCGAGCCCGAAATACCGCCGAGGAACATCGCCACCAGGATCGCCACCAGCGGCAGCATGCCAGGGCCGCGCCCGACCACCGCGATCGCCAGCGTGACCAGCCGCTGCGCGACGCCGGAGCGGTCGAAGATCGAGCCGACCAGCACGAACATCGGAATCGCCAGCAGCGGATACTTGGCCAGGCCCGCGTAGAAGTTCTGCGGCACCGCCAGCAGGCCGAACATCTGCGTGTCCAGATTGGACAGCCCGATCGCCGCGAGGCCGCCCAGGCCCAGCGCGACGCCGATCGGCACGCCGAGCAGCATCAGCACGATGAAGACGGCAAACAGCACGATGGCGATCAGCGTCATGGCTGGCGCTCCCCGCCGTCCTGCCGGCGCTGCGCGTGCAGCGCCTTCAATGCGCGCAGGTTGCGGCCGGCCAGCGCCAGCGCACGCAGCGCGATGCAGGCCGACAGCAGCGGCAGCCAGACCGAGTACCACCAGCTGGGCACGCCGATGCCGGGCGAGGTCTCGCCGTACGTGTATTCATCCCAGGTGATACGCGCGCCGAGCACCGCCAGCGCGACGAACATGATCGCCACCGCCAGTGCCGACACCACGGCCAGCCGATGCTGCCGCGCCACGCTGCCGCGCTCGAAGAAGAATTCGATGCGGATGTGCCGGTCCCGCGCGACCGCGGCGCTGCCGCCGACCAGCGCCAGCACGATCATCAGGAACACCGAGAACTCCTCGGTCCAGGCGAACGATTCGTCGGTCAGATAGCGCACGACGACGTTGGCGAAGGTGATGACCACCAGCAGCATCATCACGACGATGCCGATCCAGTCTTCGATGCGGGGGCTGATGCGGAATTCGGCATCCGCTGCCTGGTCCACGGGTTCGGTGATCAAGGCCGAATCGACCGCGTGCTGTGGCGCGGCGTCGCGCCGTGCCTGCTCTTGCTGCTCCATCTCCCCGGCCTCCGGTCCGGTCTGCCGTGCCCTGCTGGACCGCGGCAGCTGCTGCATGACGCCTTGGCGGCGTACTTTTGTGAATGCGTTCTTTTCTGGCCGACGCCGCTGCCGCGTGACCGCGGGGCGCGGCTAATTAAAGGCTTACGGAATCGGCACCAGCGAATTATGCCCACACTGGCGATGGGCGGACACCTCCAATACCCTAGGCAATGGCAGCGGCATGCAGGTGGCCAGGCGTCGGCCGTGGCGCCCGAGGGGACCGGATAAGCCCCGGGCTGGAAGGCCCGCCCCGCTTCTGGCGGGCGGCGGGCACAGGCGATCGCCGTGGATCGCGCGCCGACTCGCTGATGAAGCCGATATCGGCGGCGCGCGTGGCCGGCTTTATACCATACCGTCGTCGGCGGTGATCACGGCGCCGTTGATGAACTGCGACTGGTCCGAAGCCAGCAGCAGCAACAGGCCGTCGAGGTCTTCGGGCTTGCCGAGCCGCTTGCGTGGCAGCAGCTGGATCAGCTTCTGGCCGGCATCGGTGTCCCAATGATGGTGGTTGATATCGGTGTCGATATAGCCGGGGCAGATCGCATTGACGTTGATGCCATAGCGGGCCCACTCCAGCGCCATCGCCTTGGTCATGTGGACCACCGCGGCCTTGCTCATGCAGTAGACACCGATCTGCGACAGCACCTTCAGGCCGGCCACCGAGGCGATATTGATGATGCGCGACTGCGGCAGCGGCGTGCCGTTGCGCTCGGCGCCCTTGGACCGCGCGATCATCCGCTTGGCAACCTCCTGCGCGACAAAGAAGGCGCCACGGGTATTGGTGTCGAAGACGAAGTCGAAGTCCTCGGCGGTGACATCGGTCAGCCGCTGCGTGGTCGACACGCCCGAGTTGTTGACGACGATATCGATCGCGCCCGCCTCGGTCTCGGCATGCGCCACCGCGGCGCGAATGCTGTCCGGATCGGTCACGTCGAGCCGCACCACATGGGCGCTGCCGCCATCGGCCTCGATTGCCGCCCGCAGTTCCTTGAGCCGCTCGGCGCGGCGGGAGGCCAGCACGACCTTGGCGCCCGCGGCCGACAGCACCTGCGCGAAGCGCATGCCCAGCCCGCTCGACGCACCGGTCACCATCGCGACCTTGCCTTCCAGATTGATCGACAAACCCATATGGACCTCTGCAGTGGAACGCGTCCCGGCCTTGCCGGAGATCGCGTTCGATGGCTGCCCTCGTTTGACGGGAACGCGGGCAGTATATTAAAAAACGAACGATCGTTCCAAAAAATTGCTTGCCTGTGGGTGTCGAGTCCCGGACAATGCCGGAGATTCTAAGAACTCGGGCACAAAAAGGAAACAGCGAGGCAGAAGCGCGCGGGCAAAAAACCGTTCGCCGATCCGTCGCGATCCAGCAGAAGAGCCGACCCCAAGCAGCCGGACCACGCGCCAACGCGCAGCACGCCGACCCCGCCTTGCCGGCCCCATGCCATCCTTGCCGACCTTGCCGTCGCCCGGTTCCGGCAGCACAGGCCACCCCGGATCACCGCTTCCCCAAACACAAGTACGCAGCAACAAAAGAGGGTTAGAGACAATGGACCAGCAGCAGCTCGTGGAGCAGTTCGGCCCCCGCGAATCCATGGAATACGACGTCGTCATCGTCGGCGGCGGTCCCGCCGGCCTGGCGACCGCCATCCGCCTGAAACAGCTGGCGCAGGACAATGGCAGCGAAGTCAATGTCTGCGTGCTGGAAAAGGGCTCGGAGCCCGGCGCCCACATCCTGTCGGGCGCGATCATGGACCCGCGCGCGCTGAACGAACTGCTGCCGAACTGGAAGGAACTGGGCGCGCCGCTGAACCAGCCGGTCACCGAGGACCAGTTCCTGTTCCTGAACGAGACCGGCTCGCGCGGCACGCCGCCGGCGCTGCTGCCCGAGTGCTTCCATAACGAAGGCAACTACATCGTCAGCCTGTCGAACTTCGTGCGCTGGCTCGGCCAGCAGGCCGAGGCGCTGGGCGTGGAGATCTTCCCGGGCTTCCCGGCCGCCGAGGTGCTGTACAACGAGGACGGCTCGGTCAAGGGCGTGGCCACCGGCAACCTGGGCATCGGCAAGGACGGCGAGCCGACCGACAACTTCCAGCTCGGCATGGAGCTGCACGCGAAGTACACGATCTTCGCCGAAGGCTCGCGCGGGCACCTGGGCAAGCAGCTGATCGAACGGTTCCGCCTCGATGCCGGCAAGGACCCGCAGAGCTACGGCATCGGCCTGAAGGAGCTGTGGGAGATCGACCCGAGCAAGCACAAGCCCGGCCTGGTGGTTCACACCGCGGGCTGGCCACTGGACCCGGCCACCTATGGCGGCTCCTTCCTCTATCACATGGAGGACAACAAGGTCGCGGTCGGCTTTGTCGTCGGACTCGACTACACCAACCCGTGGCTGTCGCCGTTCGAGGAATTCCAGCGCTTCAAGACCCATCCGCAGATCCGACAGTACTTCGAGGGCGGCACGCGGATCGGCTACGGCGCGCGCGCGATCACCGCGGGCGGCCTGCTGTCGCTGCCCAAGACCATCTTCCCGGGCGGTGCGCTGGTCGGCTGCGACGCCGGCTATCTGAATGCCTCGCGCATCAAGGGTAGCCACGCCGCGATCAAGACCGGCATGCTGGCCGCCGAGGCCGCCTTCGAGGCGCTGCAGGCAGGCCGCCAGCACGACGAGCTGACCGCCTATCCGGCCGCGTTCGAGAACAGCTGGCTGTACAAGGAACTGCTGCAGGCCAAGAACTTCAAGCAGTGGTTCAAGAAGGGCCGCACCACGGCGACGCTGATGACCGGCATCGAGCAGTGGCTGCTGCCCAAGCTCGGCATCCGCAATCCGCCGTGGACGCTGCACCGCGAGAAGCCGGATCACGTCTACCTGAAGCCGGCCGCCGAATGCCAGCAGATCGTCTATCCGAAGCCGGACGGCAAGCTGACGTTCGATCGCCTCAGCTCGGTGTTCATCAGCAACACCAACCACGAGGAAAACCAGCCCGCCCACCTGACGCTGAAGGACGCCAGCGTGCCGGTGCAGATCAACCTGGACAAGTTCGCCGGCCCGGAAAGCCGCTATTGCCCGGCGGGCGTCTACGAGTTCGTCGCCGACGACGAACGCGGCGGGCAGCGCCTGCAGATCAACGCGCAGAACTGCGTCCACTGCAAGACCTGCGATATCAAGGACCCGACCCAGAACATCGTCTGGGTGACGCCGGAAGGCGGCGGCGGTCCGAACTACGTGGGGATGTAAGGCGGCTCACCGCCTTGCTGTTCTCCCCCTCTCCCACACGTGGGAGAGGGGTCCGGGAGAGGGCAAGCGGCGTGCGCCATCGCGAACGCCCCCCGTTCATCGAACGCTGCTGTCCTCTCCCCCAGCCCCTCTCCCGCCACGCGGGAGAGGGGAGCAAATCCCTCCCCGCCTACACCGTCATGCTGGCCGCGGCCAGCAGCTGCTCGTAGATATAGCAGTGCAATAACGCGGCCTCCCTTTCCCCCAGCAGATCGAACGCCACGCCGAACGCCGGAAACTCGGCGTCGCCGTCGTCGCGCGCCGGATTGCGCGCCCAGGCGTCGACCGTGATCTCGCTGTCGGTGCCAGCGGTGCGCAGCACGAAACGCAGCTGCAGCCGCGTGCCGGGAGCGGGCGTCGGGCCGGCCGTCTGCACCAGCGCGCCGCCGGCGCTCAGGTCCGACAGCACCGCCAGTCGCGGCGCGCCGGCCGCGTCGCCGTCCTGATCCATCAGCTGCGCCGCCAGCCGGGTCTGCACGCGCGGACTGCTGCGCACCGGCACCTGCTGCACCTCGGTCGGCACGGACAGCACCAGGTAACGGAACGGACTGCGGCACACCGCGGTCACGGTGCAGCGGAAGCTGTGGATCGATTGTCCGGTGAAGCCGCGCAGCAGCACCTCCTCGCCCGCCTGGAAGGTGGCGTCGTTGCCGCCGAACTGCGGCCAGCTGACGAACAGCCCCTGCTCGATAAAGCCGATCAGCCGACTCGCCGCCGCGCGGCCGCCGTCGTCGGGCGCCTTGATCTGCAGCAGCGTGCCGACCTGCAGCCCTAGCGGGCCCGAGGCCTGCGCGGGCACCGGATCGACACGCACCGCACCGACCGGCGCGGCATCGTCGGGCGGTAGCGGATCGGGCCGGCACACCGAGCCATGGCGAAACACCAGCGCGACGTCGCGGCCGTCGGCGAGCACCTTGCCGCTGCCGAGCAACAGGTTGCCCTGCCCGTCGAGCAGCGACCACGGCAAAGGCTGGCCGACCGGCAGGTCGTTCGGTGTCAGAGGAATCATCGGCGTCCCAATTTCAATGCCCACGGCCGTGGGCGACAGTGCGGGGGCGGCCGCCGGGCCGCGGCCGCGCCTCCCGATTCCACAGCTATCGGCGCCAGGCCCCAAAGGTTTAGCGACACCCTACCTAAGGGGGATAACGGAACGGGCCGCCGGGGTGATAGCGAACGGGCCGCCGGGCGGATGGCGGTATGGGCGTTGGCCGGGCCCCACCGTTTCCGCCTTGACGCAGGCGTCGAGTAACCCCAGAATCTCGTCAAAGCTGTCTGACAGCCTTACAGATTGCCACGACGACTCGGCCCGACGCGGCCACCTTTGGCCCCCTTACCGACGACCCGCCAACGGAACCCTGCTTGGAACCCCTCACCCGCCCCTCCTCTCTGGCTTCACGGATCGCCGAAGCGATCCGCGCCGATATCGGCGCGGGCCGCTTCGTTGCCGGCGCGCGCCTGCCGGCCGAGTCCGCCCTGGCGGCGGCGTTTGGCGTCAGCCGCCCGATCGTGCGCGAGGCCATCGCGCAACTGAAGGCCGACGGCGTGCTGGTTACGCGCAAGGGCTCGGGCGCCTACGTCTCCGACACGCCGGGCGGACAGGTCTGGCGGCTGCGCGGCGATGCCGCCGGTGCGGACGGCGGCCCGGCCGACGGACCGACGCTCACGCACCTGTTCGAACTGCGCGTGATGGCCGAGACCGCCTGCGCCGAGTTGGCAGCACGCCGCCGTACCGACGCCGATCTCGCCGCGATCGCCGCCGCCCTCGCCGCGATGCGGGCGCAGCGCGACGACGCCGCCAGCGCGGCGGCGGCCGACGTGGCGTTCCACCAGGCGATCGCGCAGGCCGCGCACAACCCGTGCATGGCGGGGCTGACCGATTTCGTTGGCCAGCAACTGCTCGCCGCGCGCCGGCTGGCCTGGGAAAACGCCGCACGCTATCGCGGCGGGCCGGGCGCGGCCGAGCAGGAACACACGGCGTTGGCCGAGGCGATCGCCGCCGGCGATGCCGGAGCGGCACGGCAGGCGGCCCGCCGCCATCTGGAGGCGGCGGCGGCGCGCATGGGGCTCGAACTGGATTGACCGCAAAAGACGAGGAAGCCGGTAGCGCGATCGCAGTCGCTGTCCCGCATCGGCTCCCTCGAAGACGCAACGAAGAAGCAACGAAGAAGCAAGCAAAGCAAGGGAAGCAACGATGGAATCAGTGGATTGCGTGGTAATCGGCGCCGGCGTGGTGGGCCTGGCGGTCGCGCGGGCGCTTGCGCAGCAGGGGCGCGAGGTGGTGATCCTGGAGGCGGAGAACACCTTCGGCACGATCACCAGCGCGCGCAACAGCGAGGTGATCCACGCAGGCATCTACTACCCGGCCGGCTCGCTGAAGGCCAGGCTGTGCGTGCGCGGCAAGGCGATGCTGTACGACTATTGCGCCAGCCACCAGATCGCGCACCAGCGTTGCGGCAAGCTGATCGTCGCGACCAGCGCGGCCCAGGTCGCCACACTCGAAGGCATCCGGGCAAAGGCCGCCGCCAACGGCGTCGGCGATCTGCGCCTGCTGTCGCGCGAACAGGCGCTGGAACTCGAGCCGAATCTGCAGTGCGAGGCGGCGCTGCTGTCACCGTCGACCGGGATCGTCGATAGCCACGGCGTGATGCTGGCGTTGCTGGGCGATGCCGAGCGGGCCGGCGCGATGCTCGCGGTGTGTTCGCCGGTGCAGGCCGGCGCCGTCACCACCGACGGCATCGTGCTGGAAGTCGGCGGCGACACCGCGACCACGCTGCTGGCCCGCACCGTCGTCAATGCGGCAGGGCTGACGGCCCCGGAATTGGCCCGCCGGATCGAAGGCATGCCGGCGGAGCATGTCCCGCCGCAGTTCTACGCCAAGGGGTGCTATTTCACGCTGGCCGGCCGGGCGCCATTCTCGCGGCTGATCTACCCGGTGCCCGAGGCGGCCGGGCTGGGCGTGCATCTGACGCTGGACCTGGGCGGCCAGGCCCGTTTCGGCCCGAATGTGCGATGGATCGACGAGATCGAATATGGCGTCGATCCGCACGATGCCGACAGCTTCTATGACGAGGTACGGCGCTACTGGCCGGCGCTGGCGGACGGGGCGTTGCAGCCGGGCTATGCCGGCATCCGCCCGAAGATCAGCGGCCCGGGCGAGCCGGCCGCGGACTTCCGCATCGACGGCCCGGCCGTGCACGGTGTGCCCGGGCTGGTCAATCTGTTCGGCATCGAATCGCCGGGGCTGACGGCGTCGCTGGCGATTGGGGAAATGGTGGCGGCGATCGCGGAATAGAAGCGCCGCACGCGACAATCGAGCTTCCCTCTCCCGCCCCTTTCCCGCATGCGGGAGAGGGGGAGAAAACAATCGGGATGACTTAACCCTGCGCCTTCGGCGCCTGCGCCGGAATCCGCGGCGTCTCCACCCGCACGTCTGCGCATTGCGCGCGATGGCGCAGCGCGTGGTCCATCAGCACCAGCGCCAGCATCGCCTCGGCGATCGGCGTCGCCCGGATGCCCACGCACGGGTCGTGGCGGCCGAAGGTCTCGACCGTGGCGGCCTGCCCCGCCTTGTCGATCGATTCGCGCGGCGTGCGGATGCTCGAGGTCGGCTTGATCGCCAGCGACACGGTGATGTCCTGGCCGGTCGAGATGCCGCCCAGCACGCCGCCGGCATTGTTGGTGCGAAAGCCCGCCGCGGTCAGTTCGTCGCCATGGACGCTGCCCCGTTGCGCCACGCTGGCGAAGCCGGCGCCGATCTCGACGCCCTTGACCGCATTGATCCCCATCATCGCGTGCGCGATATCGGCATCGAGCTTGTCGAACAGCGGCTCGCCCAGACCCACCGGCACGCCGCTGGCCACCACCTCGATGCGCGCGCCGACCGAATCGCCGTCGCGGCGCAGCGCGTCCATATAGGTCTCCAGCTCGGGAACGATATTGGCGTCGGCGGCGAAGAACGGGTTGCGCGGCACTTCGGCCCAGTCGGTGAACGGCACCTGGATCTCCCCCAGCTGCGACATATAGCCCCGGATCTCGGTGCCGTACTGCTCGCGCAGCCATTTGCGCGCGATCGCCGCGGCGGCCACCACCGGCGCGGTCAGCCGGGCCGACGAGCGGCCGCCGCCGCGGTGGTCGCGGATACCGTATTTCTGCCAGTAGGTGTAATCGGCGTGGCCCGGACGGAAGGTCTCCACGATATTGCCGTAGTCCTTGCTGCGCTGGTCGGTATTGCGGATCAGCAGGCAGATCGGCGTGCCGGTGGTCTTGCCCTCGAACACGCCCGACAGGATCTCGACCTGGTCCGGCTCCTTGCGCTGCGTCACGTGGCGCGACGTGCCCGGCTTGCGGCGGTCCAGATCGCCCTGGATATCGGCCTCGCTCAGGCTCATGCCCGGCGGGCAACCATCGACCACCGCGCCGATGGCGGGTCCGTGCGACTCGCCGAAGGTGGTGACTGTGAAGAGCAGGCCGAGGGTATTGCCGGACATGATGAAAACCACGCAGGAATTGGGAAAGGCCTACATTGTACGGCCTGATGTGACACTGGACGGCACCGCACTGCGGCGCCGGCTCGGACGCCGCGGGCCCTCGCCTACCGCCATTCGCCGCGCAGCCCCTGCACCACCTGCTGCAGGCCTTCGGGCGTAGCCTGCTCCGGCGCGATCGGCTCGCCGACCACCAGTTCGAGCCGGCTCAGGATGCCACGCCGGAACGGCCGCGTCATCGCCGCCCCGCCCTTGCGCGAGAAAAAGCTGCCCCACAGGCCGCGCAGCGCCATCGGCACCACCGGCACCGGCGTGCGGCGCACGATCTGCTGCACGCCCTGCTTGAACGGATTGATGTCGCCGCTGGCGGTGATCTTGCCCTCCGGGAAGATGCAGACCAGTTCGCCGGCGGCCAGCGCCCGCGCGACCTCGTCGTAGGCGTGCTTCAGCGTCTGCGGGTCTTCATGCGCCGGGGCGATCGGAATCGCGCGCGCCTGCCGGAAGAACCACGACAGCAGCGGCACGCGGAAGATCCGGTGATCCATCACGAAGCGCACCGGCCGCGGGCTCGCCGCCATCAGCACCACCGCATCGGCGAAGCTGACGTGATTGCAGACCAGCACCGCCGGCCCCTCGGCGGGAATCCGGTCGGTGTGGATCCGCTTGAGCCGGTACACCGTATGCACCAGGATCCAGGCGACGAAGCGCAGCAGGAATTCCGGCACCAGCGAATAGATGTAGATCGCCACCGCGGCATTGAGCAGCCCGACGGCCAGGAACAGCTCGGGGATGCTGTAGCCCGCGCCGGTCATCGCCATCGCCAGCAGCGCCGAGGCGATCATGAACAGGCTGTTCAGGATGTTGTTGGCGGCGATGATCCGCGCGCGATGCGTGGGCGCGCTGCGGCTCTGGATCAGCGCGTACAGCGGCACGCTGTAGAAGCCGCCGAACATCGCCAGCAGGAACAGGTCGGCCAGCACGCGCCAGTGCGCGGGCTCGGCGATGAAGGCCGCGATGCCGCTCAGCGCCGCCGGCGCCTGGCCCCGGCTGGCGAAGTACAGATCGATCGCGAACACCGTCATGCCGATCGAGCCGAACGGCACCAGGCCCACCTCGACATGCCGGCCCGACAGCCGCTCGCACAGCAGCGAGCCGACGCCGATGCCGACCGAGAACACCGCCAGCAGCAGCGTCACCACGCTCTGGTCGCCGCCGAGCACGGTCTTGGCGAACGCGAAGAACGAGGTCAGGAAGGTCGCGCCCAGGAACCACAGCCACGAGATGCCCAGCAGGCTCAGGAACACGGTACGGCTCTCGCGGGCCAGCATCAGGTTGCGCCAGGTCTCGGTCACCGGGTTCCAGTTCAGCTTCAGGTCCGGTTGCGGCGCCGGCGACAGCGGCACGCGCGACGCCGCCACGCGGCCGGCGATCGCCAGCGCCACGCAGGCCGCGCCGATATAGAGCGTGGCGGGAATGCCTTGCCGTGCCGCCGCTCCGCCCACCGCCGCCAACTCGCCGCCGAGCACGGTGCCGAGCAGGATCGCGACGAAGGTTCCCATCTCGACCAGCCCGTTGCCGCCAACCAGCTCGCTATCTTCCAGGTGCTGCGGCAGGTAGGCGTACTTGACCGGGCCAAACAGCGTCGAATGCAGGCCCATCAGGAAGGTCGTCAGGTACAGCAGCGGCGCGCTATACCAGGCGAAGCCCGCCAGCCCGACCAGCATGATCGCGATCTCGAGCGATTTGACCAACCGGATCAGCCGCGACTTCTCGATCTTGTCGGCGATCTGCCCGCTGGTGGCGGAGAACAGCACGAACGGCGCGATGAAGATCGCCGAGATCAGGAAGGCCGCGCTGGCCCCGTCCACGCCCTCGAAGCGCGCGGTCTGGTAGGTCACCAGCGAGGTGAACGCGACCTTGAACACGTTGTCGTTCATCGCGCCCAGGAACTGGGTCCAGAAGAACGGCGCAAAACGGCGCTCGCGCAGCAGGCGGGACTGGCTCGATTGGCTCATGGATCGGGGAATGGCGCGGAGGGTGGCGCCAACGGTGGCGCAGAACGTCCAGGCGCGATCGCGGACGCGGAGTCGGGATTCGAACAGGTGGGAGCCGGGCGGGCGGCACCGCGATGGCCCGCCCCTCGCCGGCGGGACCGCTTCAGCTGGCCTTCTCTTCCGGCCAGTCGCGGATATAGGCCTTCAGCATCCGGTTCTCGAAGCTCTGCTCCTCGACCACGGCCTTGGCCACGTCGTAGAACGAAATCACGCCCATCAGCGTGCGGCTGTCGAGCACCGGCATATAGCGGGCATGGCGCTCGAGCATCATCCGGCGAACTTCATTGACATCAGTCTCGGGCGTGCAGGTCAGCGGCGCGTCGTCCATCACGCGGCGGATCGTTGCGTTGCCGACATTGCCGTTGTTCGACGCCAGCGTCTGGATGATCTCGCGGAAGGTCAGCATGCCGACCAGTTCGCCGTACTCCATCACCACCAGAGAGCCGATGTCGCGCTCGGCCATCGTGGTGACCGCCTCCAGCAGTGACGTATCCGGCTTGACGGTATAGAGCGTATTGCCCTTGATCTGCAGGATGTCGCTGACTTTCATAATGGTCTCCCCTCGATGATGCCGGTGCGGCGGGCATCGCCTGCCTGAACCGCCCGAACCGCGTGGCTGCGCAGGCTTTGCGCGCCATCCGCGATAGATGGGCCGATGCTAGCCGAAAGCGGGCGCCCAAGTAAAGCCGGAGCCCTTCGGCGCCGCGCGGTCCGCCGCCGGCGGCCAATGCTACGATGCAGGCCGGCACATCCGCATGCCGCCGGACGTTCGCCCCGCGCGAGCGTGCCGGTACCGGCCGCTGTCAGACGGCTTCGCTGGAACCACGATACAAGGAGACACGAAAGAGACCATGTCCGATACCCGTTTCGATACCCTCGCGCTGCACGCCGGCGCCGCGCCCGACCCGGCCACCGGGGCGCGCGCCACGCCGATCCACCTGACCACCTCGTTCGTGTTCCGCGACAGCGAACACGCGGCCTCGCTGTTCAATATGGAACGGGCTGGCCACGTCTATTCGCGCATCTCGAATCCGACCGTGGCCGTGTTCGAGGAGCGCGTCGCCGCGCTCGAGAACGGCGTCGGCGCGATCGCCACGGCGTCGGGCCAGGCCGCGCTGCATCTGGCGATCGCCACGCTGATGGGCGCCGGCTCGCATATCGTCGCCTCGTCCGCGCTGTACGGCGGTTCGCACAATCTGCTGCACTACACGCTGCGCCGCTTCGGCATCGAGACCACCTTCGTGCAGGCGCGCGACATCGACGCCTGGCGCGCCGCGATCCGGCCCGAGACCCGGCTGCTGTTCGGCGAGACGCTCGGCAATCCGGGCCTGGACGTGCTGGACGTCCCGACGCTGGCCCAGCTGGGCGACGAACATGGCATTCCGCTGCTGGTCGACTCGACCTTCACCACGCCCTATCTGCTGCAGCCGTTCGCGCACGGCGCGGCGCTCCTCTACCACTCGGCGACCAAGTTCCTCGGCGGCCATGGCACCACCATCGGCGGCGTGCTGGCCGAAGGCGGCAACTTCGATTTCGAGGCATCCGGGCGCTTTCCCGAGCTGTCGGAGCCGTATGCGGGCTTCCACAACATGGTCTTCACCGAGGAGAGCACCGTCGCGCCCTTCCTGCTGCGCGCGCGCCGCGAGGGCCTGCGTGACTTCGGCGCCTGCATGAATCCGATGGCGGCGTGGCAGCTGCTGCAGGGGATCGAGACGCTGCCGCTGCGGATGGCGCGCCATATCGACAATGCGCGCCGCGTGGTGCAGTTCCTGGTCTCGCACCCGATGGTCGAGTCGGTGGCCTATCCCGAGCTCGAATCGCACCCGGACCATGCCATCGCCAAACGGCTGCTGCCGCGCGGCTGCGGCGCGGTGTTCAGCTTCAACCTGAAGGGCGACCGCGCCGCCGGCCAGCGCTTCATCGAAAGCCTGACGCTGTTCTCGCATCTGGCCAATGTCGGCGACGCACGCTCGCTGGTGATCCATCCCGCCTCGACCACGCACTTCCGCATGGATGCCGCGGCGCTGCGCTCGGCCGGCATCGCCGAGGGCACGATCCGGCTGTCGATCGGCCTCGAAGATCCGGACGACCTGATCGATGACCTGAAGCGCGGGCTGAAGGCGGCGCAGAAGTCGATGGAGAAAGGCAGCGGCGGTGGCAGCGGCACTGCCGGCAACAAGACCAACGGAGGGAACGCCTGATGTACCTGAACGTCGATGGCCAGCGGGCCTACGCCTATACCGGCGGCAAACCCTTCGATCCCGCCCTGCCCTGCGCCGTGTTCGTGCACGGCGCCCAGAACGACCACAGCGTCTGGGGCCTGCAGACACGCTGGTTTGCGCATCACGGCTTCTCGGTGCTCGCGGTGGACCTGCCCGGCCACAACCGCAGCGAGGGGCCGCCGCTGGCCACGGTCGAGCAGATGGCCGACTGGATCGCCGCGCTGCTGCGAGCGGCCGGCGTCGGGCAGCCCGCGCTGGTGTTCGGCCACAGCATGGGCTCGCTGATCGCGCTCGAATGCGCGGCGCGCCATGCCGGCGCGGTGCGCGCGATCGGCATGCTGGCGACCGCCTATCCGATGAAGGTGTCGGACGCGCTGCTCGACGCCGCGCAGAACCGCGAGCACGAGGCCATCGCGATGGTCAATGCGTGGTCGCATTCGAGCCTGGCCAACAAGCCGTCGGCGCCCGGTCCTGGCTTCTGGATGCATGGCGTCGGCCAGCGGCTGATGGAACGGGTCGGCCGCCGCAATCCGCAGGGCCAGGTGTTCCATACCGACTTTGCCGCCTGCAACGCCTACGCCAACGGCGAGCGCGCCGCGGCGGGCCTGCAGTGTCCGGCGCTGGTCGTGATCGGCAGCAAGGACATGATGACGCCGGCGCGCTCGGCCCGCGCGCTGGCGTCGACGATGCCGCGCGCCAGCGTGGTCGAAGTGCCCTGCGGCCACGCAATCATGGGAGAGAAGCCGGACGAGGTGCTGGACGCGCTGGCGGGCTTTGCGCGGCGCGTGATGGCGAGCGGCGGTTAATCGCCCACACCGTCGTCCCCGCGAAAGCGGGGATCCAGTGGCTTGAAAAGACGCTGGGTTTCCGCGTCCGCGGGAACGACGCGATATCCCCCCTCAGACCTGCCCGTGCCAGCCGGGCGGGACCACCTCGAGCGTGCGGCGCTGCCCCTCACCCGCCGGCGTCTGCGGTGGCGACATCGCGCCGGTGTCGAAGATTTCCTGCAGCGTCTTGTCGAGCATCGGGTTCTCCAGCACGCCGCGCAACGCGTCGGCGCCGTGGAGCAGCTGCGCCACCGCGGTGCGCGGCAGCCGCGGCAGGTTCAGCACCAGCCGGTCGTGCAGCAGCCGCAGCGGCACGCGCGCCGGGTCGCACAGCAGCGCCCAGTGCGCCTGGCCGCGATGGTGCTGCAGCTTGCCGACCAGATGCATCGCATTGAGCTTGCCCAGCAGCACCGCCAGATAATCGGCCTCGACCCGCAGCTTGCGGCCCAGGTCCAGTTCGCCGACGCTGCGCGGCGCCTGCTCGCGCGCGCGGTAGAGCACGTACAGCACGCCCAGCGCATCGTAGAACTCGCTACCGGCAAAGGTGCGGCGGCGCCAGTAGCCCTGCCGCACCACCGGCAGGTTGGCCGCGATGGTGGCGCCGAGCAGCGTCACCAGCCAGCTCAGGTAGATCCACAGCAGGAAGATCGGCAGCGCGGCGAAGGCACCGTAGACCGCGGTATAGGTCGGGAAGCGCGTGACGAAATAGCCGAAGCCGCGCTTGGACAGCTCGAATGCCAGCGCCGCCACCAGCCCCGCGAGAATGGCATCGCGCCATTCGACATAGGCGTTGGGCACGGCCGTATAGAGCAAGGCGAAGGCGATCGCCGACAGCAGCACCGGAGCGAGGCTGACCGCAAAGCCGACGCCGAACGGCATCGTGCCGACATAGCCGGCGGAGATCGAGATCAGGTACGAGCTGATCGACAGGCTGCCGCCGATCAGCACCGGGCCGCACGTCAGCACCGCCCAGAACACCAGCACGCGCTGCGCGAAGCGCCGCTTCTGCTTGACGCGCCAGATCGCATTGAGCGCGTCCTCGACCGTCAGCATCGTCAGCACCGCCGTGACCATCAGGCCGACCAGGCCGACCGCGGTCAGGCCCTTGGCATTGCGCGCGAATTGCCCCAGATAGCCGGTGATCGAATCGGTCAGATTGCCGGGAATCAGGTTCTGGAACAGGAAGCCTTCGATCGCGTTGCGAAAGTTCGCGAACATCGGGAACGCGGCGAGCAGCGCGAACGCGACCGTCAGCACCGGCACCACCGACAGCACGGTCGTGAAGGTCAGGCTGGCCGCGACCTGCGGCAGGCGATCCTCGCCTGCGCGCCGCGCGGCATAGCGCAGCAGCGCACGCAGCTTCTGCCAGTTCCATTCGCGGCGCAGGCGCGCGAGACGGTTGGTGCTGCGGGACAGGAGACTCGGATGGGACATGCGGGACAAACTCCAGGGCGGCGGGCGCCGAGCCCGCCACTATAATACGCCGGTTGCCCTGCATGGGATGCCCGTGCGGCCAAGCGCGGATCACCGCGCGCGCCGCTGCGCATGTTGCGCGCAATGTAACGCCCGTCCCGTTCCTGCCTGCCCTTCCGCCCTCATGTCCGACATCCTGGTCCTCTACTACAGCCGTCACGGCAGCACCCGCAAGCTCGCCGAACTGATCGCCACCGGCATCGACAGCGTGCCCGGCGCCCACGCGCGGCTGCGCACGGTGCCGCCGGTCTCGACGGTGTGCGAGGCCACCGCGCCGGACATCCCCGCCGACGGCCCGCCCTATGTCGAACTGCGCGACCTGCACGAGTGCATCGGCCTGGCGCTCGGCAGCCCGACCCGCTTCGGCAACATGGCCGCGCCGATGAAGTACTTCCTCGACGGCACCATCGCCGAATGGCTGTCGGGCACGCTGACGGGCAAGCCGGCCTGCGTGTTCACCTCGACCGGCAGCCTGCATGGCGGCCAGGAAACCACGCTGCTGTCGATGATGCTGCCGCTGCTGCATCACGGCATGCTGGTGATGGGACTGCCCTACAGCGAACGCGGGCTGATGACGACCGTGGGCGGCGGCACGCCTTACGGGCCGAGCCATCACGCGCTCGGCGACAACAGCCGGCCGGTCAGCGAAGACGAATCGGCGCTGGCCATCGCGATGGGCAAGCGGCTGGCACAGACCGCGCTGCGGCTTGCCGACCACGCCTCCGCCAACGGAGCGTCGCGATGAACCCGGCCGACCCGCGCGACGACGCCGCGCTGCACAGCCCGCTGCTGTACCGGCTGAGCATCGCCAGCCTGCTCGCGCTGATCGCGCTGTCGATCGCCTGGGAATGGTTCCTCGCCCCGCTGCGGCCGGGCGGCTCCTGGCTGATCGTCAAGTTCGTGCCGCTGCTGCTGCCGCTGCGCGGCATGCTGACGCGTAACCGCTACACGATGCAGTGGTCGTCGATGCTGATCCTGCTGTATTTCACCGAAGGGGTCGTGCGCGCCACCAGCGATCGCGCGCCGTCGTCGTGGCTGGCGTGGTGCGAGGTCGCGCTGACCGTGCTGTTCTTCTTCGCGACCATCTTCTATCTGCGCCCGTACAAGCGCCGTGCGCGTGCGCAGGCCAAAACCCAGGCCGACGCAGCGGCTTCCACGCAGGCACGGCACTGAACCGCCGCGCCGTCTTTATCGGCGCTCCCATCGACGCTTCCTCCGACCCGACCCGACCGCCAACGCCATGACGCAAGCCCCGACCGACGCCCGCCTCCACTCCTTCCTGTCTTTGTGCCGCGCCGCGCTGGGGCCGACGCATGTGCTGACCGAAGCCGAGGACAAGGCGGCCTATCTGACCGACTGGCGCCGCCGCTATACCGGCGATGCGCTGGCCGTGCTGCTGCCGGGCACCACCGACGAAGTGGCCGCCGCGGTGCGCGCCTGCCACGCGCACCAGATCGCGATCGTGCCGCAGGGCGGCAATACCGGCCTGTGCGGCGGCGCGACGCCTGACGGCGCACAGCCTTCGGTGGTGCTGTCGCTGAAGCGCCTGAACCGCATCCGCCAGGTCGATCCGCTGAACAACACGATCACGGTCGAGGCCGGCGCGATCCTGCAGCAGGTCCAGCAGGCGGCCGCCGAGCACGAGCGGCTGTTTCCGTTGAGCCTGGCCGCGGAAGGCAGCTGCACGATCGGCGGCAACCTGGCCACCAATGCCGGCGGCACCGGCGTGCTGCGCTATGGCAATACGCGCGAGCTGTGCCTCGGGCTCGAGGTCGTGACCGCCAGCGGCGAAGTCTGGAACGGTCTGCGCGGCCTGCGCAAGGACAACACCGGCTACGACCTGCGCGACCTGTTCATCGGTGCGGAAGGCACGCTGGGCGTGATCACGGCGGCGGTGATGAAGCTGTACCCGGCGCCCCGTGCGCGCGTGACCGCGCTCGCCGCCGTGGCCGACCCGCGTGCCGCGCTGGCGCTGCTGGCGCTGGCGCAGAGCCACGCCGGCGCGATGCTGACCGGCTTCGAACTGATGTCGGCGATGTGCCTCGAACTGGTGACGCGCCACTATCCGCAACTGCGCTACCCGTTCGACCGGCCGCATCCGCAGGTGGTACTGCTCGAGCTGTCCGACAGCGAAAGCGCCGAGCACGCGCGCGCGACCTTCGAAACGCTGATGGAAGCGGCCTTCGACGCCGGCATCGTCGCCGACGCGGTGGTGGCCGAATCGGTGCAGCAGTCGCGCGACTTCTGGAATCTGCGCGAGCACATCCCGCTGGCGCAGGTCGAGGAAGGCAAGAACATCAAGCACGACATCGCGGTACCGATCTCGCGCGTCGGCGACTTCATTGCCAGCACCGACGCGCAGCTGCAGGCCGCCTTCCCCGGCGTGCGCATGGTGACCTTCGGCCATCTGGGCGACGGCAACCTGCACTACAACGTGTCGCCGCCGGCGGGACAGGACCACGACGCCTTCCTCGCGCATCAGGATGCGATCAACCGCATCGTGCACGACAGCGTCCATGCGTACGATGGCTCCATCTCCGCCGAGCATGGCTTGGGCCAGCTCAAGCGCGAGGAGAATCGGCGCTACAAGAGCGAGGTCGAACTCGCGATGATGCGAGCGATCAAGCAGGCGCTGGACCCGCTCGGGCTGATGAATCCGGGCAAGGTGGTGTAAGGCGCGGCGGCGGCGGCAAGCGCGCATAAGCTCATGCGAAATCCGTCGTAGCGGCAGGCCCCGGTTTCGTTGACGCCCCTTTCGTCGCGACCTAGTGTAGATAGGTTCGCGCGGCACATCGCTGCAAGAAGGGGACTTCCATGAGCCTGCGGCCAGATCCCACATTCCACGCCTCGCCCGCGCTGGCGATGCAAGCGCCGGCGGAGGAGTACGCCTACACGGTGATGCTGAGCCCCGATGCCTCGCAGCCCGATGCGCTGGCCGTCATCGACGTCAAACCTGGCTCGCCGACCTACAGCCAGGTCGTGCATACGGTGCCGATGACCCACCGCGGAGACGAGCTGCACCACTTCGGCTGGAATGCCTGCTCGTCGGCGCTGTCCCCGCTGACGGGGCACGCGTTTCTCGAACGGCGCTTCCTGATCATCCCCGGCATGCGCTCGTCGCGGATCTATATCGTCGATACCAAACCGCATCCGACCCAGGCGGCGATCCACCGCGTGATCGAGCCCGACGAGATCTTCCGCAAGACCGGGTATTCGCGGCCGCACACCGTGCATTGCGGCCCCGAGGGAATCTATGTCAGCACGCTCGGCGGCGCCGGCAAGGATGGCACCGACGGCGCGCCCGGCATCTTCATCATGGACTGCGAGACGTTCGACGTGCTGGGCCGCTGGGAGATCGACCGCGGCCCGCAGGACAAGCACTACGACTTCTGGTGGAACCTGCCGCGCGACTACATGGTATCGAGCGAATGGGCGCTGCCGCCGCAGTTCGAGAATGGCCTGGTGCCCGAGGACCTGCTGTCCAATCGCTATGGCCATCGCCTGCACTTCTGGGACCTGCGCGCGCGGCGCAACGTGCAGACGATCGACCTCGGCGCGCGGCATCAGATGGCGCTGGAGGTGCGCCCCGCCCACGACCCGGTGCGCGAATACGGCTTCGTCGGCGTGGTGGTCGACACCACCAATCTCGAAGGATCGATCTGGACGTGGTGGCGCGAGGACGGGCAATTCCACGCCGAGAAGACCGCGACGATTCCGGCCGAACCGGCCGCCACGGACGTGCTGCCGCCGATGTTGCAGGGGTTCGGCGCCGTGCCGCCGCTGGTGACGGACATCGACCTGTCGCTCGACGACCGCTTTCTGTACGTGTCGTGCTGGGGCACCGGCGAGATGCGCCAGTACGACGTCACCGATCCGCGCAAGCCACGGCTGACGGGTTCCGTCCATCTGGGTGGCATCGCGCGCCGCACGCCGCATCCGAACGGCAAGCCGTTCGCCGCGGGACCGCAGATGGTCGAGATCAGCCGCGACGGCCGCCGCGTCTACTGGTCCAACTCGCTCTACTCCAGCTGGGACAACCAGTTCTATCCCGACGGCGTGCCGGCGGCCCAGGTCATGGCCCATGCCGATCCGGATGGCGGCCTGACGCTGGCCGACGACTTCTGGGTCGACTTCCCCGCGGGCTACCGCGCCCATCAGATCCGCCTCGAAGGCGGCGACTGCTCGACCGATTCGTTCTGCTATCCGTCCGTCGGACCGCGATGACGTGGGAACAGGCCGGCCTGTGGACCGGCGTGATGGTCAGCGGCCTGTATCACGGCCTGAGCCCCGCGATGGGGTGGCCGCTGGCCGTGTCGAACGGCCTGATGGCGCGGCGTGACGACGCGGTGTTCGCCGCGCTCGGCTATCTGGGCCTCGGCCATGCCGGCGCGGTGATGGCCCTGACGCTGCCGTTCGGCCTGCTCGCGTCGCTGGCCGCCTGGCAGCGCGAGATCCGCTTCGTCGCCGCCGCCCTCGTGATCGGCTATGGCATCGCGCTGCTGGCGCGGCGCCGCCATGCACGCGCGCTCGCCCGCATCCCGCCGTCGCGGCTGGCGCTGTGGTCCTTCGCGATCGCGCTGGCCCATGGGGCGGGGCTGATGCTGGTGCCGCTCTATCTCGACCTCTGCGGCACCGGGGCCGACGCGGGCCATCAGGCCGCGGCCTCGCTCGCCTTCGGCAACGCCGGCATGGCGATGCTCGTCGCGCTGGTCCACACCGCGGCGATGATCGCGGGCGGCGGCGCGATGGCCTGGGTCGCCTATCGCCACGTCGGCCTCGCGCTGGTCTCGCGCAGCTGGATCAATACCGACGCCGCCTGGGCGTTGAGTCTCGTGCTGGTGGGTGGGATGTCGCTGATGGCGGCGACGGCGCGCTGAACGTACCTGCATGCTGAACGCGCCTGGCGCCGATGCAAGGTGGAGCGCGACGGAACCCAGCTCCCCACACCAGAATTTTCATTCAATGAAAATCTGATCGCTTCGTTTGACGCTGCTTTCGGCGCCGCCCTACCCTGTGCCGCACAGAGTTTCCATTGACGAAACCAGCGCGCGCCTTGGCGCCGAGGAGACAAACCGATGAAGCGTCATTCCCTTGCGCGGCGCGCCCTGCTCGCCGCGATGGCGATGCTGTGCGCCGCGGCCGTTCCCGCGTTGTCCGCGAGCGCGGCCGAGGCCTTTCCCAGCAAGCCCATTCGGCTGATCGTCCCATTCACGCCTGGTGGCACGACCGACATCCTGGCGCGGCTGGTCGCGCAGAAAGCCGGCGAGGCACTCGGCCAGCCGATGGTGGTCGAGAACCGCCCCGGTGCGGGCGGCAACATCGGCGCGGAGGCGGCCGCGCGCAGCGCCGCCGACGGCTACACGCTGCTGATGGGCACGCTCGGCACGCAGGTCACCAACCAGTTCATCTATCCGCGCATGCCGTATGACAGCGCGAAGGACTTCGCGCCGGTGACGCTGGTCGCCAATTCGCCCAACGTGCTGCTGGTCAACAGCACGTTGCCGGCCAACTCCATCGGCGAGCTGATCGCGCTCGCCAGGCGCGAGCCGGGCAAGATCAACTACGCGTCGACCAGCACCGGCGGCTCCCCGCATCTGTCGGGCGAGCTGCTGAGCATGATGGCCGGCGTCAAGATGCAGCACGTGCCGTACAAGGGCGCGGCGCCCGCGATGACGGACCTGCTGGCCGGTCAGGTCAACCTGATGTTCGACAACCTGCCCTCCGCGCTGGCGCAGATCCAGGGCGGCAAGATCAAGGCGCTGGCCGTCACCGGCGTCAAGCGCGCCTCGGTGCTGCCGTCGGTGCCGACGGTGCGCGAGTCGGGGTTGCCGGACTACGAGGTCAATTCGTGGTTCGGCCTGCTGGCGCCGGCCGGCACGCCGCCCGAGCGCGTGCGCCAGTTGCAGCAGGCCGTCGACAAGGTGCTGGCGATGCCGGACGTGCGCAAGCGCATCCAGGAACTGGGCGCCGAGCCCGGCGGCGAAGGCTCCGCGGCGTTCGCGGCGCAGATCAAGGCGGATACCGACAAGTGGGCGCGCGTGATTCGCAGCGCGGGGATCAAGGCCCAATGAGCGTGCTGCACGTATCGCACGTACCGCGCGTACCGCACGTCGTGCACGTACGGCTCGTATGGCACGCACGACACGTACCGCAGCAAAGAAGGACCCAGGCATGACGGACACCATGACTCGCAGCAGCACCCTTCGCATCGGCTCGGGATCGGGCTGGTGGGGCGATCGCGTCGAACCCGCAGAACGCTCGGCGCGCCTAGGCAAGCTCGACTATCTCTGCTTCGAAACGATGGCCGAGGCCACGGTCTCGGCCGCGCAGGTCCGCAAGCGGCGCGACCCGGCGTTCGCGGGCTACGACACCTATCTCGACGAGCGCATGCGCGCGGTGCTGCCGCACTGCATCGCCAACGGCACGCGCATCGTCAGCAATCAGGGATGGATCCATCCGCTCGGTGCCGCCAGGCGCGTCGCCCAGTTGTGCGACGAGTTGGGGCTGCCCGGCGTCCGGATCGCGGCGATCACGACCACCGACCTGACCGGCAGCATCTGCGATCTCGACCTGACGCTGCTGGAGAGCGGCGCGCCGGTGTCCTCGCTGCGCGGCACGCTGATCAGCGCGGAGCCTTACGAGGGCGCGGCGCCGATCGTCGAGGCCTTGCGCGCCGGCGCGCAGATCGTGATCACCGGCCGCGTGGCCGACCCCTCGCTGTTCCTCGCGCCGATGATCGCGCATTTCGGCTGGCCGACCGACGACGCGACCCGTCTCGCGCGCGGCAGCGCCATCGGCCACCTGCTCGAATGCGGCGCGCAGGTGACCGGCGGCTACTTCGGCGATCCGGGCTACAAGGACGTGCCCGAGCCGTGGAATCTCGCCTTCCCGATCGCGGAGGTCGAGGCCGACGGCAGCGCGGTGATCGCGAAGGTTGAAGGCAGCGGCGGGCGCATCGACCTGCAGACCGTCAAGGAGCAGATGTTCTACGAGGTCCACGATCCGCGCCGCTATCTCACGCCCGACGCGATCGTCGACTTCTCGAGCGCGGTGCTGGAACAGGTCGGGCCCGACCGCGTGCGCGTCAGCGGTGTCGGCGGACTGCCGGCCACCGACACGCTGAAGGTATCGCTGGGCTGCACCGAGGGCCATATCGGTGAAGACATGTTCTTCTACGCGGGACCGGGCTGCCTGGAAAAGGCGAAGCTGGCCAGGCGCATCCTCGAGGAACGCTTCGCCATCGCGGAGCTGCGCGCGGACGAGCTGCGCATCGACTTTCTCGGCGTCAACGCCGTGCATGGGGCCGCGTCG
Organism: Cupriavidus sp. JZ107; assembly: GCF_053903255.1. Taxonomy (NCBI): domain Bacteria; kingdom Pseudomonadati; phylum Pseudomonadota; class Betaproteobacteria; order Burkholderiales; family Burkholderiaceae; genus Cupriavidus; species Cupriavidus sp. JZ107. The sequence goes on from NZ_CP096481.1 coordinate 2,085,278, forward strand.
CCAGAACCGGCGTGCGAGCCGAACGAGATCGCGGTACGCGTGGCGGCGCGCACGCGCACGCGCGAGGAAGCCGCCAAGGTCGGCCGCGAGATCGACAGCATGGCGGTCTGTGGGCTGGCATCGACCGGCAAGCGCGTGCCGCATCAGGACCGCACCCGCGAGATCATCGGCGTCTGGTCGGCACTGGTGCCGCGCGCGCTGATCCGCTCCGAGATTCACTATCTGTAAGGAAGCGTCATGCGTGTACCCCTGCGGCGTCTGGCCCATAGCCGCTCCGGCGACAAGGGCAACACCTCGAACACGGCCGTGATCGCCTACGCGCCCGAGTTCTATCCGCATATCAAGGCGCAACTGACCGCGGCGGCGTTCAGGTCGTGCTACGGCACGCTGATCACGGGCGAGGTGACCCGCTACGAGGTCGACGGACTGCAGGTGCTCAACTTCGTCGCCGAGGGCGCGCTCGGCGGCGGCGTGTCGCGCAGCCTGGCGATCGACAACTATGGCAAGGCGCTGGCCAGCGCGGTGCTGCGCTTCGACGTCGAGATTCCGGACGAGCTAGCGCCGCTGTTGCGCGGGCCGGCGCGATAGGCGCACCGCCGTCACCCGGCCTCGTTCGCCCTGCGCGGCCAGCGCCGTTCCGGTCCATGCGCTGGCAATACGGCTGGCTTCGGCTTTCAGCCGCCGCGCAAGCACCGCTTCGCGCGCGCGCAACCGTACCGTCTGCGCCGCCACGCTGAGCGCGCCGATCGGGCGCCCCTGGTCGTCCAGGATCGGTACCGCGATGCCGCCCATGCCCTCCACCACCCAGTCCAGAAACATCACGTGCCCGCGCGCACGGGCCGCCTCGATTTCTTCTGCGATGGCGGCCGCGTCCAGACGCGGATAGTTGGCAAGCTTGCGCGAGGTCTGCTGCAGGCGATGCGCCCGTTCGGGCGCCGGCAGCCAGGCCAGCACCGCCAGACTTCCCGCGCCGACGCCGAGCGGCCGGCGCGTGCCGACCGACACGTAGTTCGCGCTTTGAGCGACGGTACCTGGCTCCACGTCCGAACACACCGCCTCGCCACGGCTGGCCTCGGTCAGCACGGCGGTATCGCCGAATGCCTCGACCAGCCGCTGCAGGGCAGGCCGCGCCAGCTTGCGCAGCTCGGCCCGGCGCTGCGCGACGTCGGCCAGCTGGAAGATCTCCGGGCCGATGCCATAGCGGCGCATCTCGTCCCGCGTGGCAAAGCCCTCCTGCACCAGCAGGTCCAGCATGCGCGACGCGGTGGCGGGATCGAGCCCGGTCGCGCGCGCGACATCGCTCATGCGGCGCACTTCCGGGTCGGACAGCGCGCGCAGCACGGCAAGGGCGCGCTGGACCGGTGAGGGACGCGACGGCATCTCGCGACGTTCAGCGCGCGGGCGTGCCGGCCAGCGTATCGCGCTTGATCTTCTTCGCGAGCGACCACTTGTGGACCTCGGTGGGACCGTCGTAGATACGGAAGGCCCGCACCTCCCGCAGGATCTGCTCGACGATGGTGTCGCGCGACACGCCCAGGCCTCCCATGATCTGCACGCAGCGGTCGGCCACGCGGTACAGCGCCTCCGACACCGCGACCTTGGCCATCGAGCTCTCCGCCGTGCCCGCCGCACCGCCGTCGAGCACGCCGGCGCACCAGTCGATCATCAGCGCGGCCTGCTGCAGATCGATCCGATTCTCGGCCAGCATGAAGCCCACGCCTTCGTGGTCGATCAGCAGCTTGCCGAAGGCCTTGCGCGTGGTGGCATACGTGCGCGCGATCTCGTCGGCCCGGACCGTGCCGCCAAACCAGCGCATGCAGTGCGACAGCCGCGCCGGCGACAGACGCACCTGCGCATAACGGAAGCCCTCGTTGACCTCGCCGAGTACCTGGTCGGCCGGCACGCGCAGGTCGTCGAGCAGGATCTGCGCATGGCCGCCCGGCATCGAGCTGTCGATGGTGTCGATCACGCGCTCGATGCGAATGGCCGGATGCGGCAGATCCACCAGGAACATCGTCGCCCGCGCGTGCTCGCCGTCGCCGGTTCGCGCCATCACGATGCCCACCTGCGCCCCTTCGGCGCCGGTGATGAACTTCTTGCGGCCGCGGATGATCCAGTCGCCGCCGGCTTGCGTCGCCGTGGTCTGCAGCATCGAAGGATCCGAACCGGCCCCGCCCTCCTCGGCGGGCTCGGTCATGAAGAACGCCGAGCGGGCCTCGCCGCGCACCAGCGGCTCCAGAAAGCGCTGCTTCTGCGCCGGCGTGCCGACCTTGCCGAGCAGGAACATATTGCCCTCGTCCGGCGCCATCGTATTGACTGCAACCGGTCCCAGCGGCGACAGGCCCGAGCGCTTGAGCACGGCCGCGGTTTCCCGCTGCGTCAGATGCGAACCGTCGGGCAGGATATGCGGTGTCATTACGCCCGCCGCGCGGGCTTTCGCGCGCATCTCGTCGATCAGTTCGTTCGTCGGCCCGTGCGCCGTGCAGCGGGGATCGGCTTCATAGGGGACGACGACATCGCGGACAAAACGCTCGACGCGATCGGCAATGACGCGGCTGCGTTCGGTGGGGCACGGGGTGAACATGCTGGGTGTCTCCTTGGGGTCGGTCGCGCTCGCGGATCATGGATCGCTCTGCATCGCGCGTGCCCGCCGCTGATTGTTGGATGCGGTGAACCGATTGTAGGGGATTCCATCCCGCGGCCTGCCCGCCATCAGCACCATGTCAGCGATGCCCTCGTTTGAATTTTCGAAGGTCGATTGCCTGCGGCCATCGCAACGCATCAGTCCTGCCGTCACGGAGGGTCGCGCCGGGATCCGTTGAAATAGACCCATTCCACGCCCCGTGTGGCTCGGGCCCCGATGCCGGGCCGCGCAGTGGCATCAATCCTGCAAGCCCCTACCCCATGCGTTCGTCTCGGCACAGGAGGTAAGGCATGAAGGAATGGCTCGATCTGAACGTCTTCCTGGGCATCCCGGCCCTGAACTGGCTGCATGCCGGCATCGCGGCCGTGGTCAGCTATCTGGTGCTGGTCACGCTGCTGGGCTTCGCCGGCGCACGCCTGGACCGGCTCGCGGCCCGCACGCGGCCGGTGATCATCGACCGCATGGCCGACATGCTGCGGCATACGTCGCGCTTGGTGCTGCTGCTGGCCGCGCTGCTGATCGCCGTCGACTTCCTCGATCTGCCGCCGAAATGGGCCAGCCGCATCGGCCATCTGTGGTTCCTGCTGATCGGGCTGCAGATCGCGATCTGGATCAATCATGCCGTCACGCTATGGACGTACGACCGCCTGACCGGTAGCGGACCCTCGGCCCACAATCCCGTGTTCACCACGGTGATGGCATGGGGCATGCGCGTGATGCTGTGGTCGGTGCTGCTGCTCGCGGTGCTGGCCAATATGGGCGTCAATATCACGGCCTTCGTCGCGAGCCTCGGCGTCGGTGGCGTGGCGGTGGCGCTGGCCGTGCAGAACATCCTCAGCGACCTGTTCGCGTCGCTGGCCATTGGACTCGACAAACCGTTCGAGAACGGCGATTTCATCGTGTTCGGCGACATCGCCGGCAGCGTCGAGCGCATCGGCCTGAAGACCACGCGGCTGCGCGCGTTGAGCGGCGAGCAGATCGTCTGCAGCAATACCGAACTGCTGAAGACGACGATCCACAACTACAAGCGCATGGCCGAACGCCGCATCCAGTTCAATTTCCGCGTGACATACCAGACGCCGCCGGAAACGCTGCGGCGCATCCCGGAGATCGTCAAGGCGGCCGTCGTCGCGGCAGGCAGAACCCGCTTCGACCGCGCGCATTTCAAGGGCTTCGGCGAAAGCGCGCTGGAGTTCGAGGTGGTCTACTTCGTCACCGATCCGGACTACAACCTGTACATGGATATCCAGCAGTCGATCAATCTGGCGATGGTGACGGAACTGGGCAAGCTGGGCGTGGAGTTTGGAGTGCCGGTGCGGACGGTGCAGCTGGTCGGGACCGATGCCGATGCCCATGCGGCCAGCGGGTCCGCCTGGCGCGATGCGGGCGAGCCCGAACGGGCATGGCCCCCAAAACAGAGCCATCGCGACCGACCTTCGTTGTCCCAGGCGCGGTAGCCTGCGGCACGTTGCACACGAAATGAAGGGCCACAAAATGAAGGGCCACAAAAAACAAAACCCCGGAAGACCGCGATCTTCCGGGGTTCCGCCGCCATGTACCGATGTACTGGCGGAGACGGAGGGATTCGAACCCTCGATCCAGGTTTTGGCCCGGATGCTCCCTTAGCAGGGGAGTGCCTTCGACCTCTCGGCCACGTCTCCCAAACTTGCGTTGTGCGAGGGAGGCCGCACAACGAAGCGCGTATTCTAGCGAGGGTGCGGCAATTGGTCAACGACGAATCGATGACACCGCACTTGCCTGCCCCAGCCAGAGCCGGCGCGCGAACGCGCCGGAATTCAGGCCTGTTCCAGTTCGAACGCCTTGTGCAGCGCGCGGACGGCCAGTTCCATGTACTTCTCGTCGATCAGCACGGAGATCTTGATTTCCGAGGTCGAGATCATCTGGATATTGATGCCCTCTTCCGACAGCGTGCGGAACATCTTGCTGGCGATGCCGACATGCGAGCGCATGCCCACGCCGACCACCGACACCTTCGACACCTTGGGATCGCCCGACACGCTGCCCGCGCCGATATGCGCCTTGACACCGTCGTTGAGGATGCCCAGCGCGCGCTGATAGTCGGCGCGCGGCACGGTGAAGGTGAAGTCGGTCTTGCCCTCGACGGACTGGTTCTGGATGATCATGTCGACGTCGATATTGGCGTCGGCGATCGGACCGAGGATCTGGTAGGCGATGCCGGGCTTGTCGGGCACGCCGAGAACGGTGATCTTGGCTTCGTCACGGGCAAAGGCGATGCCGGAGATGACGGCTGCTTCCATGTCTGGGTCTTCCTCAAAAGTAATCAGCGTGCCCGAATGCATTTCCTGCTCGAGCGGCATCAGGGGATCGGTCAGCGACGACAGCACGCGCGTCTTGACGCGGTATTTGCCGGCGAATTCCACCGAACGGATCTGCAGCACCTTGGAACCGAGGCTGGCCATTTCCAGCATTTCCTCGAAGGTGATGCGATCGAGCCGGCGCGCGTCTTCGACCACGCGCGGGTCGGTGGTGTAGACCCCATCCACGTCCGTATAGATCAGGCACTCGTCGGCCTCGATCGCGGCGGCGATGGCGACGGCCGAGGTATCGGAGCCGCCGCGGCCCAGCGTCGTGATATTGCCCAGCGCGTCGATGCCCTGGAAGCCGGTGACGATCACCACGCGGCCCGCGTCGAGATCGCCCAGGATGCGCTCATCGTCGATCGATTCGATGCGTGCCTTGGTGTACGACGAATCGGTTTTCACCGGGACTTGCCAGCCGGTATAGCTGATCGCGTCGATGCCTTCGCCGTGCAGCGCGATGGCCAGCAGCGCGACGCTGGCCTGTTCGCCGGTCGAGGCCAGCATGTCGAGCTCGCGCGGATCCGGCTGCGGCGAAATCTCCTTGGCGAGTCCCAGCAGGCGATTGGTCTCGCCCGACATGGCCGAAGGCACCACGACTACGCGGTGACCGGCGCGGTGCCACTTGGCCACGCGCTTGGCGACATTCTTGATGCGTTCCGTGGAACCCATCGAAGTGCCGCCGTATTTGTGAACGATGAGAGCCATCTTCTTGTCGACGCCAGCGATTGTGCAAAACCACTGAAAATACACCAAGCACCGGCGCCCGGCAAGGCGGAATAGCGGCCGTTTGGCCTTGTCAAGCCTGGCGGGAGCGATGTCCCGTGCGGTAGGCGGCATGCGGCGCGCGGTCGACAGGCGCGCGTCATGCCTCGCTCACTGCGGCGAGCCGGTCTCCGGGCCCCACGCCTGCCATTCGACCCGCCAGCGCGGAGCCGGCGCGGCGTCGGGCCAGCGGCGATGCATGCCGAGCCCGGCGGCCAGCACGATCTGCTCTCCGGCCCGCAGCAGCGGCAGATGGGGACGGCGCCAGGCCGGCACGGCGGCCTCCTGATAGGCCTGCTTCAGCGCCCGGGCCGGGCCGCCCGGCCGCAGCACGATGCGCTCGCCGCCGCTGCGCGGCCCCAGCGTCAGCGGCTGCCGCAGCACCGCCTCCGGCACGCCGAAGGTGTCGTCGCGCGTGAAGCGCAGTTCGCCGCGCCAGGCGGGTACCGGGAGGCTGGCCTGCCCCGCCCACTGCAGCGCGACGGCCTGCGCCGCCGGCGACCCGGGCGGCACGCAGGCGAGCACCCGCGAGCGGAAGCGCCGCAGCACCAGCCCGTCGTGCGGCAGCGCGGGCTCGCCGCCGCGATGGTCGATCAGTTGCGCGCGCATCGCGGCCAGGCGGGCGACCGACGGCGCGCGGACCCCGAGGTCGCGCAGCCACAGCCTCAGCACCGCGTCGCCTTGCGCGACAGGAAGGGCGCGCAGGCCGTCGAGGTCGAGCTCAGCCAGCGTGGCGGCATCGCGGCCGGGATGCGCCAATGTCGCCAGCTGGCGCGCGGCCATGGCGTCAAGCGCGTGAGCGGCTTCCGCCAGATGCGCGGCGGCCTGCGCGACATTGGCGCGCAGCGCCGGGAAGGCGGCGAGCAGCCCGGGCAACTGCTGGCGCAGCGCGTTGCGGGCAAAGCGGGTGTCGTCGTTGGACGGATCGTCGATCCAGCGCAGGCCGTGCGTCTGGCAATAGGCCTCGATGTCGCGCCGTTCGATCTCGAGCCACGGCCGCAGCAGCGCGATGTCGCGGTGCTCGGCGAGGCGCCGCAGCGCCGGCATGCCGGCCAGGCCATGCACGCCGCTGCCGCGGAACAGCCGCATCAGCACAGTCTCGACCTGGTCGTCCAGATGGTGGCCGAACAGCAGCCAGCCGACGTTGTGCTGCTCGCAGAGCTCGGTCAGGGCCTGGTAGCGCGCGCGGCGCGCGGCGGCTTCCAGCCCTTCCCCATGTGCCGGAGCGACCGTCACGCGGGCGGCGCGGTATTCGACGCCCCAGTCGCGGCACAACTGCGCGCAGAAGCGCTCCCATTGGTCGGCCTGGGCCTGCAATCCGTGATGGACGTGCAGCGCCAGCAGGGGCACGGGCTGCGCGTCGTCCACGCGCATGGCGGCCAGCGCGGCGCGCGCCGCATGCAGCAGCGCGACCGAGTCGCGGCCGCCGGACAGCGCCACCGCCACCGCCTTCGGACCGTGCCGCTCGTGTTGGCCGGCCCCGGAAACGACAAAGGCCGCACCGGCCTGCAGGGCCTGTGCGACCTTGTCGGTCAGCGTGGCGGTCGGGTCGCGCAAATCGGGCGCGGCGGGATCAGCCTCAGCCCTGGGCGCCGGTTTCCTTGAACTTGCCATAGGCCATCAGCCGCTCGTGGCGGCGCGCCTGCAGTTCCTTGACGCTGATGCCCTGGAACTGGCGCAGCGACTCGGCCAGCGAACGCTTGAGCATGGCGGCCATGGCCTTCGGATCGCGGTGCGCGCCGCCCAGCGGCTCGTTGACGATCTTGTCGATCAGGCCCAGTGCCTTCAGGCGATGCGCGGTCAGGCCCAGCGCCTCGGCGGCCTCGGGCGCCTTCTCGGCGGTCTTCCACAGGATCGAGGCGCAGCCTTCGGGCGAAATCACCGCATAGGTGGCGAATTGCAGCATCTGCACCACATCGCCCACGGCAATCGCCAGCGCGCCGCCCGAACCGCCTTCACCGATGATGGTGGCGATCAGCGGCACCTTCAGGCCGGCCATCACGTACAGGTTGTGGCCGATCGCCTCCGACTGGCCGCGCTCCTCGGCGTCGATGCCCGGGAATGCGCCCGGCGTGTCGACGAACGTGAAAATCGGCAGGCCGAACTTGTCGGCCAGTTCCATCAGCCGTTTGGCCTTGCGATAGCCCTCGGGCTTGGACATGCCGAAGTTGCGCAGCGCGCGCTCCTTGGTGTCCCGGCCCTTCTGGTGGCCGATCACCATGCAGGCCTGGCCGTTGAAGCGGGCCAGGCCGCCCACGATCGACAGATCGTCGGCAAAGGCGCGGTCGCCGTGCAGTTCGTGGAAGTCGGTGAAGATCTCCCGCACATAGTCCAGCGTGTAGGGACGCTGGGGATGACGAGCGATCTGGGCCACCTGCCATGGGGTCAGGTTGGCGTAGATGTCCTTGGTCAGCTGCTGGCTCTTGCCGGCCAGCCGCGAAATCTCTTCGGAAATGTCGACGGCCGAGTCGTCCTGCACGAAGCGCAGTTCTTCGATTTTTGCCTCGAGTTCGGCGATCGGCTGTTCGAAATCCAGGAAGGTGGTTTTCATTGAATCACACGTACCTGTCTGTGAAGGGGCGCATTCTACCGGAATTTCCTGGCGCCCCGGGCGCTGAAATCGCCTCGTATGCGCCGCTTGCGCCGCCTGAAGATGGTGAAAGGAGCACTTTAGAGCCGCGGCTTTCGGCTATCGGTTATCGAAGCCAGACTAGTAAGTGACAGGCAGCGGATCAAGGCTGCGCCACATGTACCAGGTCGCCACGGTGCGCCATGGCTCCCAGTTGGCGGCGACTTCTCGTGCCTCGCTGCGCGTGACCGGTTCTCCGCTGAAATAGTTGGCCGAGATCGCGTTGATCAGGCCGATGTCGTCCAGCGGCAGCACGTTCGGCCGCATCAGGTTGAACATCAGGAACATCTCTGCAGTCCAGCGGCCGATGCCGCGGATCTGCGTCAGCTCGGCGATCACCGCCTCGTCGTCCATCTCGGCCCACTTGTCGACATGGACCCGCCCCGCCTTGAAGTGATCGGCCAGATCGACGATGTATTCGGCCTTGCGGCGCGACAGCCCGCAGGCGGCCAGCTTGTCGACGCCGGCCCGCAGCAGCTGCGCCGGGGTCAGCTTCGGACAGGCGGCGGCCAGCCGGTCCCATACCGATTGCGCGGCCTTGACCGAGATCTGCTGGCCGACGATCGAACGCGCCAGCGTGATGAAGGGATCGCCGCGCGAAATCAGATGGGCCGGCCCGTAGGTCGGGATCATCTTGCGCAGGATGCGGTCACGCTTCATCAGGTCGGCGCAGGCCTCGTCCCAATAGGCGGGACGCACGGCGCCCTCGACCGTCTCGACCGGCAGCGGGATCGCCGCGGCCTCGGGCAGCGCCGTCTTGCCGGCGCGCGTGGTCTTCAGCGCCGGCTTGCCGTCGGCCTTGGTCACCGTGCGGCCCTTCGGCGCGGCCACCTCGCCGGCGGCGGGCGCCTTGGCGACCCTTGCCGGCTTGGTGGCCTTGGTCGCAGTGGTCGCCTTGGCCGCCTTGATGGCTGGCTCTCCGGTGGCCCGCGCCGGCCTGGCGGCCTTGGCCGCCGTGCCGGGCGTCTTGCGCACGGCAGCGTTCAAGCACGCCTCCATTCGGTCACGCCGCCCGGCTTGTCCTCCAGCACGACGCCGGCCTCGAGCAGCTCGGCGCGGATGCGGTCGGCCTCGGCAAAGTTCCGCTCGGCCTTGGCCTGCTTGCGCGCGGCGATGCGTTCTTCGATCTGTTCCGGCGCGATGCCGGCCGAGTCGGCGCCGCCCTGCAGGAAGACGTGCGCATCGCGGCCGAGCAGGCCCAGCGTGGCGGCCAGGCCCTTCAGCTGCCGTGCCGCCGCGGGCGAACCGCTGCGGTTGACTTCGCCGGCCAGGTCGAACAGCACCGAGACCGCGATCGGCGTATTGAAGTCGTCGCCCATCGCCTCGGCGAAGCGGCGCGCGTGCGGCTCGTCCCAATCGAGCGGTTGCGTGTCGGGCTGCACGTCCTTCAGCGCGGTGTACAGGCGGGTCAGGCCGTGGCGCGCGTCGTCCAGATGCGCGTCGCTGTAGTTCAGCGGGCTGCGGTAGTGCGCGCGCAGGATGAAGAAACGCACGACCTCGGCATCGTACTGTTTCAGCACCTCGCGGATCGTGAAGAAATTGCCGAGCGACTTCGACATCTTCTCGTCGTTGATGCGCACGAAGCCGTTATGCATCCACACGTTGACGAATGGCTTGCCGCTGGCGCCCTCGGATTGCGCGATCTCGTTCTCGTGGTGCGGGAACTGCAGATCGGCGCCGCCGCCATGGATGTCGAAATGCTCGCCGAGCAGCGCGCAGCTCATTGCCGAGCATTCGATATGCCAGCCCGGACGGCCGGCGCCCCACTTCGACGGCCACTTGCTTTCGGCCGGCTCGCTGTCCTTGGCCGACTTCCACAGCACGAAGTCGAGCGGGTCGTGCTTGGCATCGTTGGCCGCCACGCGCTCGCCGGCGCGCAGGTCCTCCAGCGACTTGCCGGACAGCTTGCCGTAGCCGTTGAACTTGCGCACCGCGTAGTTGACGTCGCCGTCGCTGGCCTGATACGCCAGGCCCTTCGCTTCCAGCTTGCCGATGATGTCGAGCATCTGCGGCACGTATTGCGTCGCGCGCGGCTCGTGGTCCGGACGCTGGATGCCGAGCGCGGCCGCGTCCTCGTGCATATAGCCGATGAACCGTTCGGTCAGCTCGCCGATGGTCTCGCCGTTCTCGGCGGCGCGGCGGATGATCTTGTCGTCGATGTCGGTGATGTTCTGCACATAGGTCACCTCGTAGCCGGCGGCGCGCAGCCAGCGCTGCACCATGTCGAACACCACCATCACGCGCGCGTGCCCGACGTGGCAGTAGTCGTACACCGTCATGCCGCAGACATACATGCGGACCTTGCCGGGTTCGATGGGCACGAAGGGCTGTTTCTCGCGCGCGAGCGTGTTGTAGATGTTCAGTGGATGCATGAAACGGGGTGTTCGAAGAGAATGCGTGGCGCCTGCCGCGCGAGCCGGTGCGACTGGCCGATCGCGCGCCGGCCGACTTGCCGGCCGACTCGCCGGACGACGTGACACGGCGATGCGTCGCGGCCGCGGCGTCGACATCGGTTCGCCGAGCGAGGCCATATCTTACCGGAAGCCTTCGCGCGTCGGCGTCGATGCCGCGCTTTGCTAGAATGCCGCGAAGTATAAAGGACCGCACCTACATGAGCTTGCCATCGTCCAACGTCGCGACCGACGCCATGCATCACGTCACGCCCGGCAACATGACCGTGCGCCGCCGCGCCGCCACCACCGTACGCCGCGCATGCGCCGTCGCCGTGGCGAGCGCCGCCGCGCTGCTGTGCGCCCTGCCCGCTGCGCCGGTGCTGGCGCAGTCCGTTGGCTTCCCCGGCGGCGCCGCGCCCGGCGCGAAGGGCTTCCAGCCTTCGGGCGACCCCGGCATGGCCGACGCCGAGAAGGCAGCGCAGCAGCGGCGTTATGCGGAGGCGATCGAGCGCTTCGACAAGGTGATCGCCGCCAACCCGCGCAATGTGCAGGCCCGCTTCGAGCGCGCCTGGGCGCTGTCGCAGGCCGGCCGCGAGGACGAGGCGGTGCAGGCCTTCCACGAGATCGCACAGGAATATCCCGAACTGCCCGAGCCGCACAACAATCTGGCGCTGATCTATGCGCGCCGGGGCGATCTGAAGCGCGCCGAGGCCGAACTGCTGGCCGCCCTCGAAGCCAAGCCCGGTTTTGCGATCGGCTATACCAATCTGGGCGACGTCTACCGCAAGCTCGCCGAGCGCTCCTACGCCGAAGCGCTCAAGCGCAACCCCGGCGACGCACGCGCGCGCACCGGCCTGGCCGCGGTCGGCACCAAGGCGGCGGCCAAGGCCCCAGCCAATGCGCCGGCAGCCTCGCAGCCGCGCACGCGCGAGCCGGCCGACGAGCCGCAGGCCCCGATCGCCCCGCCGCCGCTGCCCAGGCCGCCCGGCCCGGATCGCGAAGACCTGGACTGAGCTGACCGCAGCATTGCCCGGCTCGCACCGCTTGGCCCATGCATGCGGCAGCGAGCGGGCGTGATCGTTATCCATGCGGGGCGATTGCCGGAATGGCGCGTCCATCGACCGCCTGCATCCGCCGGTCGTCCTCGCCCAATCCCTGGAGATTCCCATGTCCCTGACCCGACGCGGCGCCCTCGGCGCCATGCTGGCCGCGCTGATGGCCGGCACCCTGAGCTTCGGTGCCGCCCAGGCACAGGCGCCGGCTCCCTCCTCGGCGCCGGCAGCCTCGGCCGCCGAGCGCGTGCGCTTCGCCACCAGCGCCGGCAGCTTCACCATCGAGGTCTATCCCGACGCTGCGCCCAAGACGGTCGCCAACTTCCTGGAATACGTGAACAGCGGCTTCTACAGCGGCACGATCTTCCACCGCGTGATCAACGGCTTCATGGTGCAGGGTGGCGGCTTCGACCGCGACATGAAGCAGAAGCCGACGCGCGCGCCGATTCCGCTCGAGTCGCAGAATGGCCTGAAGAACAAGGCCGGCACCGTGGCGATGGCCCGCACCGGCGATCCGAACTCGGCCACGGCGCAGTTCTTCATCAATGTGGTAGATAATCCGAGTCTCGACTATCCGCAGCCGGACGGCAACGGCTATGCCGTGTTCGGCAAGGTGGTCGAAGGCATGGACACCGTCGATCGCATCAAGAAGTCGCCGACCACTGCCTACGGCCCCATGCGTAATGTGCCAGCCACGCCGATCGTCATCGAGTCGGCCACCATCGTCAAGTAACAGAGGAAAGCCATGTCCAAGGTCCAGCTGCAAACGAATCACGGCGCCATCGTCATCGAACTCGACGCCGACAAGGCGCCCAAGACGGTGGAGAACTTCCTGTCCTATGTCCGCAAGGGCCACTACGACAACACGATCTTCCACCGCGTCATCAAGAACTTCATGATCCAGGGCGGCGGCTTCGAGCCCGGCATGAAGCAGAAGCCGACCGACGACCCGATCGACAACGAGGCCGGCAATGGCCTGAAGAACGATCGCTACACCGTGGCGATGGCGCGCACCAACGCGCCGCACTCCGCCACCGCGCAGTTCTTCATCAACGTGGTCGACAACGACTTCCTGAACTTCACGTCGCCGACGCCGCAGGGCTTCGGCTATGCGGTGTTCGGCAAGGTCGTCGAAGGCACCGATGTGGTCGACAAGATCAAGGGCGTGCGTACCGGCAGCGCCGGCTTTCATCAGGACGTGCCGCTCGAGGACGTCGTGATCGAGAAGGCGGTGGTGCTCGAGTAATCGTGCGCCGAGTCTTCGCGGCACATCGTCCCGCACGGCGCGTGCTGCCTCTTTGCGGCACAGCGCGCGCCATTGACGGCGGCATGCCCTCGCCCATGGAAATCGTTCCGGATCGATGAGCCCCGCCGCCAGCACGCCGGCTGCCTCCGTCCTCGCGGTGGAGGCGCCGGCGTGGTTCATTTCCGACCTGCATCTGACCCCGGGGATGCCGCGCACGCTGGCGGCATTCGAGCGCGTGCTCGAACGCGCCGCCGAACAGGCGCGCACGCTATTCATCCTCGGCGACTTCTTCGAATTCTGGATCGGCGACGAGGAGAGCGAGGCACCGTTTCCGCGCGCCGTCGCCGCGGCGCTGGCGCGCCTGTCAGCGCGCGGCGTGCCCGTCTATCTGATGCACGGCAATCGTGACTTCCTGCTGGGTCCTCGCTTTGCCCGCGAGGCCGGCGCCACGCTGCTGCCCGACCCGACCGTGATCGACTGCGCCGGCCACCGCCTGGTGCTGACTCACGGCGACATGCTTTGCACCGACGACACGCGCTATATGCGCTTCCGGCACTGGACCCGCAAAGCCTGGATCCAGCGGCTGTTCCTGGCGCTGCCGCTGTCGTGGCGGCTGGGCATCGCGCGCAAGCTGCGCAGCGACAGCGAGGCCGGCCGCCAGCGGCCCGGGCCGCCGCGCGACTACGGCGATGTCGCGCCGGCCGCGGTGGCGGCGCTGCTGCGCGACAGCGGCACGGCGGCGATGGTGCATGGCCACACGCACCGCCCGGCCCGGCATGACGAGCCGCATGGCCTGCGCTGGGTACTGACCGATTGGGATCTCGATGGCGCGCATCCGCGCGCGGCGGCATTGCAGCTCGATGCCGAGGGCTTTCGCGAGCTGCCGCAGCTGGACTGAGCCATCAGGGCAAGACGGAGGTCCTGCCCTGTTCGCTTGATGCGATCGCGCTACTTCATCAGCTTGCGCAGCTCGCTGGCATCGAAGCGATCGTTGGGCGTGTTCTCCAGATGCTCGCCGAGCCGGTCCAACGCGGCCTGCACCGCCTCGAGCTTTTCCTGCTGGCTCGCCGCATGGTCGATCAGGCTTTTCAGCGCCAGCGACACCGGATCGTCGGCATTCGGTGTGATGCCGTAAGCCGAGAACTCCTGCCGTGCGCCCTGCTGCGAAGGCGGTGCGTCGGGCAGGACGATGCGGGCCGGCACGCCGACCGCGGTCGCGCCCGGCGGCACCGGCTTGAGCACCACGGCATTGGAGCCGACGCGCGCGCCATCGCCGATGGTGAAGCCGCCCAGCACCTTGGCGCCGGCGCTGACGACCACGCCGGTGCCCAGCGTCGGATGCCGCTTCTGTCCCTTGTACAGCGAGGTGCCGCCCAGCGTCACGCCCTGATAGATCGTGCAGTCGTCGCCGATCTCGGCGGTCTCGCCGATCACCACGCCCATGCCGTGATCGATGAACACGCGCCGGCCCATCTTCACCGCCGGATGGATCTCGATGCCGGTCAGGAAACGCGACCAGTGCGAGATCCAGCGGCCCAGCCAGTGCATCCCTGCATTCCAGCAGGCGTGCGCGAAGCGGTGGAACACCACGGCATGCAGGCCCGGATAACACGTCAGCACCTCCAGCCGGCTGCGCGCGGCGGGGTCGCGCTGCATGATGGTGTCGATATCTTCCTTGAGGCGAGAGAACATCTTGGTCGTGTGCGATTGCCCCGCCGTGCCGCGCGCCATCGGAGCGCGCATGCCGCCGGGGTCGTGTCCGGGCAATGCCCTGGGGAAAACGGAAGCAGGGAGTGTAAGAGATTTGGCACCCTGATGCCGTCATGGGCATCGGGCGCCGCACCTGCCCCGCCGCTACGTCGACACGCGCGGGAGCAGCCCGGGCGTGCGCGGCGCGGGCGTCAACATCGCTCGCGATGGAAGGCGTGAGGAGCGTCGGTGCCCAGGGAAGAGGCGGCGATTCGCGCCAATGTCATGTCTCCGTGGTGTTGCCACTGCGGTCGCTATTGCGGTCGCTGTTGCGGTCGCCGCCGCGCGGTCCGCGTCCGGCCAGTGTCATCTGCTTGGCGATGCCGCGCAGCAGATTGACTTCCTCCTGCTCCAGCCCGCTGCGCGCGAACAGCCGCCGCAGCCGCGGCATCAGCTTCTTCGGATGGGCCGGATCCAGAAAGCCGATCGCCTCCAGGCCCTGCTGCAGATGCACGAACATCGCCTCGATCTGCTCGGCCGTGGCGGCCTGCCCAGCATAGCCGATATCGCTCGGCACCGCCGCGCGCTCCTGCAGCAGCGCCAGCCGCATCTCGTAGGCGATCAGCTGCACCGCCTGGGCCAGGTTCAGCGAGGCGTAGGCCGGATTGGCGGGGATATGGGTCACCACCGAGCAGCGATCGACGGCCTCGTTGGGCAGGCCGAAGCGCTCGTTGCCGAAGACGAACGCGATATCGGCCGGCTCGGCGGTTTCCGCTTCGATGCCGGACGCGCCGGCCAGCAAGTGCTCGCTGGCCTTTGCCGTCGCCTCGCGCGGCAGCAGCCGCGGTGGCCCGAACTCGCGCTGGCGCGCGGTCATCGCGACGGTATAAGACGCGCCGGCCAGCGCCGCCTCCAGATCGTCGACCACAAGCGCGGCCCGCAGCACGTCGTCGGCACCGCTGGCCAGCGCGACGGCTTCCGGATGCTCGCGCACGGCCGGCTCCCGCGGCGACACCAGCACCAGCGTCCCGGGCCGGCCGCCGAAGCCCATGGTCTTGATGGCGCGCGCCACCGAGCCGACGTTGCCGGGATGGCTGGTCTCGACCAGCACGAAGCGCACGCGCGCGAACGCGGCGTCCAGGGCCTGCTGCGGGGCGCCCGGGGCCTCGTTTGCGTGCTTGCTCGTGTCCATTGACGGGTTCCTATACAATGCGGGGTTCAATTTATTTGGCGCGCCGCTCCGCCGCTCCGGCCGAGGCATCGATGCCGGCCAGCGCAGCCAGGGCCAGCGCGCCCGTTCTTCTACAATCCGTTGTGTTGTCCGCCGGGAGCCGCGCGCGCCATGCCGTCCGCAGCGCTGCCCGCTTTCCGGCGTCCTGGAGAGATTCATGCATCCGATGCTCAATATCGCCATCAAGGCCGCCCGCAAGGCCGGTTCCATCATCAACCGCGCGTCGATGGACGTGGATCTCCTGCGTGTTTCGCGCAAGCAGCACAACGATTTCGTCACCGAGGTCGACCGCGCCGCCGAGGCCGCGATCATCGAGATCATCCGCACGGCGTACCCGGAACACGGCATTCTAGCGGAAGAGTCCGGCCAGTCCTGGCGCGAGGGCGAGGAAGGCCACGAGTACACCTGGGTCATCGACCCGCTCGACGGCACCACCAATTTCATCCACGGCTTCCCGCAATACTGCGTGTCGATCGCGCAGATGCACAAGGGTTCGCCGGTGCAGGCGGTGGTCTACGACCCGACCCGCGACGAGCTGTTCACCGCGACCAAGGGCGCCGGCGCCTTCCTGAACAACCGCCGCATCCGCGTCAGCCGCCGCGACAAGCTGGCCGACTGCCTGATCGGCACCGGCTTCCCCTTCCGTGACCTGGATGGCCTCGAGGCCTATGTGGAAGTGTTCGCGCTGATGACGCAGAACTGCGCCGGCCTGCGCCGGCCCGGCGCCGCCGCGCTGGACCTGGCCTACGTCGCCTGCGGCCGGCTGGACGGCTTCTTCGAGACCGGGCTGAAGCCCTGGGACATGGCGGCCGGCATGCTGCTCATCACCGAAGCCGGCGGCCTGGTCGGCAACTACGCCGGCGAAGCGCGCCAGCTCGAACAGGGCGAGGTGCTGGCCGGCAACCCGAAGGCATTCGCGCAGATGGTGCGCCTGCTGACGCCGTATTCGCTGGACAACGGCGGGCCAGCGGCCTGAGGGGTCGGCCCCGGGATGAACCGGGGCGCTAACCATCCCTCACAGTTTTTCACCCAACTCCTCTCCGTACCGGGCCGCAACGCGCAGTAAAATGCGCGTTTGCGTGCGACGCCCACGGCCTCGCGCACGCTCCGAACCCGGCCGCTGCCCGTCTGCAGCGGCCCGCCGAGAGGATTGCATGTCCGAAGACCTGCCAACTACCGCGGCCGCCAGCGCATCGGCTGGTACCACGGAAAAACACACGCCGATGATGGCGCAGTATTTGCGCATCAAGGCCGACCATCCGGACACCCTGCTCTTCTACCGGATGGGCGATTTCTACGAGCTGTTCCACGACGACGCCGAGAAGGCCGCGCGGCTGCTCGATATCACGCTGACCGCGCGCGGCAGCTCCAATGGCGTGCCGATCCGCATGGCCGGCATTCCGTTCCATTCGGTCGATCAATATCTGGCCAAGCTCGTCAAGCTGGGCGAGTCGGTGGCGATCTGCGAGCAGATCGGCGATCCGGCCACCAGCAAGGGCCCGGTCGAGCGCAAGGTGGTCCGGATCGTCACGCCCGGCACGCTGACCGATGCGGCGCTGCTGCCGGACAAGGCCGATACCTTCCTGATGGCGGTGCACCAGCAAACGATGCGGCGCGGCGTCAGCAAGACCGGGCTGGCCTGGCTCAACCTCGCCAGCGGCGAACTGCGGCTGATGGAATGCGAGGCGGCACAACTGGCGCGCGAGCTGGAGCGCATCCGCCCCGCCGAGCTGCTGCACACCGATGGCATCGAACTGCCGGCGCATCCGTGCGCGCGCACCCGCTTGCCCGAGTGGCACTTCGACCAGGATGCCGGCGCGCGTCGCCTGCGCGAGCAACTGGGTGTCGCCAGTCTCGATCCGTTCGGCTGCCGCCCGCTGGGCGCGGCGCTCGGCGCGGCCGGCGCGCTGCTGAACTATGCGGCCAGCACGCAGGGCCAGTCGCTGCGCCATGTGCAGGGCGTCACGGTCGAACACGAAACCGAATTCGTTGGCCTGGACACCGCCACGCGCCGCAATCTCGAGCTGACCGAGACGCTGCGCGGCGGCGAAGCGCCGACGCTGTTCTCGCTGCTCGATACCTGCGCCACCGCCATGGGAAGCCGGCTGCTGCGCCATTGGCTGCACCATCCGTTGCGCGAACGCGCGATTCCTCAGGCACGGCAGCAGGCCATCGGCGCGCTGCTGGCGCAGGACCTCGACACGCTGCGCGCGCGGCTGCGCCGGCTCGCCGACGTCGAGCGCATCACCGCCCGGCTGGCGCTGCTGAGCGCGCGTCCGCGCGACCTGTCGTCGCTACGCGATACGCTGGCGGCGCTGCCCGACGTGCAGGCCTGCGTGACCCCGGACGACACCGCCCCGCTGCTGGCGCAGACGCTGGCGGAGCTGGCGGTACCGCAGGACTGCCTGGACCTGCTGGCGCGCGCGATCGCACCGGAGCCGTCGACGGCGGTGCGCGATGGCGGCGTGATCGCCCGCGGCTACGACGCCGAGCTCGACGAGCTGCGCGATATCTCCGAGAACTGCGGGCAGTTCCTGATCGACCTGGAAGCGCGCGAACGTACCCGCACCGGCATCGCCAATCTGCGGGTCGAATACAACCGCGTGCATGGCTTCTATATCGAGGTCACCAACGGCCAGGCCGACAAGGTGCCCGACGACTATCGCCGGCGCCAGACGCTGAAGAACGCCGAGCGCTATATCACGCCGGAGCTGAAGGCCTTCGAGGACAAGGCGCTGTCGGCGCAGGACCGTGCGCTGGCGCGCGAGAAGCAGCTGTACGAAGGTCTGCTGCAACTGCTGCTGCCGCATATCGGCGAGCTGCGCCGGGTGGCGGCGGCGCTGTCGCGGCTGGACGTGCTGGCCGCGCTGGGCGAACGGGCGCGCACGCTGGACTGGTCGTGCCCCGAGCGCGTCGACGAGAACGTGATCGACATCGTGCAGGGCCGTCATCCGGTGGTCGAGGGTCAGCTGGCCGCGGAGTCGACGCCGTTCATCGCCAACGACTGCCAGCTGACCGAGGCGCGCAAGCTGCTGCTGATCACCGGCCCCAACATGGGCGGCAAGTCGACCTTCATGCGCCAGACCGCGCTGATCGTGCTGCTGGCCTGCGTTGGCGCCTATGTGCCGGCGCGGCGCGCGACGGTCGGGCCGATCGACCGGATCTTCACGCGCATCGGCGCCGCCGACGACCTGGCCGGCGGCCGCTCGACCTTCATGGTCGAGATGACCGAGGCCGCCGCGATCCTGCACAACGCGACGCCGCACAGCCTGGTGCTGATGGACGAGATCGGCCGCGGCACATCGACCTTCGACGGCCTGGCACTGGCATGGGCGATCGCCCGCCATCTGCTCGCGCACAACCGCAGCCACACGCTGTTCGCCACGCACTATTTCGAGCTGACACAGCTGCCGCAGGAATTTCCGCAGGCGGCCAACGTGCATCTGTCCGCGGTCGAGCATGGCGACGGCATCGTCTTCCTGCACGCGGTGCAGGACGGCCCGGCCAGCCAGAGTTACGGCCTGCAGGTCGCGCAACTGGCAGGCGTGCCGCAACCGGTCATCCGCGCCGCGCGCAAGCATCTGGCCTGGCTCGAGCAGCAATCGACCGACGCCACGCCGACGCCGCAGCTGGATCTGTTCGCGGCGCCGGCGGTGCCCACGGCTGACGATGACGATGTCCGCGACGATGGCGCCTCCGCTTCCGTTGCGCCGGCCAACGATGCGCTGAACGAGGCCATGCGCGATCTCGATCCCGACAGCATGACGCCGCGGCAAGCGCTCGACGCCTTGTATCGACTGAAGGCGCTGGCCGAGGAATCCGGTCAGCCGGCATGACGATGGCAAGCGTGCGCCGCCGGGCCCTGTCGTGCCGACCGCTGCTGGCCATTGCGATGGCGGCGGCGCTGCTGGGCGCGTGGTGCACGCAGAGCGCCGCCGCCGTGCAGCCGGTCGCCGCCAAATCGCAGGCAGCCGACGGCAAGGCCGACGGCAAAGGCGGCAAGGCTGTCGACTCGCGACTGGTCCGCATCGCACTGATCGCCGACCTGCCCCAATGGCCCGACGCCGAGGCGCCGACGCAGCAACTGCTGGACAACCTCGCGCAGCGCAAGCTCGCCTTCGTGATCCATGCCGGCGGCATCAAGGGCGATACCGAGTCGTGCGCCGATGCAATGCTGGCCGGCCGGCTGGGGCTGCTCGATCTGTCGCCGCTGCCGCTGATCTATATCCCGGGCGAAACCGACTGGGCAGAGTGTGAGCAGGCGGTCAACGGCAGCTTCGATCCCGACGAGCGGCTGGCGCGGCTGCGCGAGCTGGCCTTTCCGGACGACGATTCGCTGGGCCAGCGCAAGCTCCGGCTGATCCGGCAATCGGATCAGGCCAAGTTCCGCAGCTATCGCGAGAACGTTCGGTGGACCGCGGGCAAGGTGCTGCTGGTCGGCATGAACGTGCCCGACGACAACAACCACTATCGCACCGAGGCCGGCCGCAACGGCGAATTCGAGGATCGCCGCGAAGCCAACCGGCAATGGCTCGCGCGCGCGTTCTCGGTCGCCGAACAGGAATCGCTCGAGGGCATCGTGCTGGTGATCCACGGCGATCCGCTGTTTGGCAACGGCTGGGAGAAGCGCGGCAAGCCCACGCTGCTCGACGGATTCCTGCGCCATCGCAAGCGCGACGGCTATCTTGAATTCAAGCGGCAGTTGCGCGAGCTGGTCAGCGACTATCGCGGGCAGGTGCTGCTGATCCACAGCAGCATCGGCGGCTTCGGCATCGATACGCCGCTGCGCGATGCGAAGGGCAAGACGATCCGCAGCTTCACGCGCGTCGCGCTGCCGGTGGGCTCGCCGAAGCAATGGACCGAGCTGACGATCTCGCCCGATTCGCGTTCGCTGTTCTCGGTCGCGCTGCAGGACGGCGCGGGCAAGAACTAGCGCGGAAACCTCGTCCCCCGGAAAGCGAAAAAGCCGGCAATGCCGGCTTTTCCGTTCGATGGATCCATATGCCGATCAGTGCAGCGTGCGCGGGCCGTCGTCGTCCTCGTCTTCGTCGACCACCTCGATGCCCGACGCGCCGTGCGCGTGGCCGTGCTCCACTTCTTCGGCGGTCGCTTCGCGGACCTCGGAGACCTTCAGCCAGAAACGCAGCGCCATGCCGGCCAGCGGATGATTGCCGTCGAGCACCACCTTGTCCTCGGCGACATCGGTAACGGTATAGATCACCGAATCCTCTTCGTCACCGTCTTCGGGCACGCCTTCGAACTGCATGCCGACTTCCAGCGGCTCGGGAAAACGATCGCGCGGCTCGACCTTGACCAGTTCGGCGTCGTAGTCGCCGAAGGCATCCTCGGGCTCGAGCTGCAACTGCGTCTCGAAGCCTGCGGCATGACCGTCGAGTGCTTCCTCGATCTTGGGGAACGTGCCATCATAGCCGCCGTGCAAGTAGACCATCGGCTCATCCGATTCTTCGATCAGATTGCCCTGCGCATCCGACAGCTTGTACACCACGGACACAACCGTGTTCTTCGCGATTTTCAATTCTTCACTCCATGAACGATTCCGCATTATACGCGCAGGCCCTGCCCCGCGGCCCGGTGGATCCGGATGCGCCACTTCAGCTGCTCGGGGGCATGACGCCCGCCGCATTCATGCGTGATATCTGGCACCGCAAACCCCTGCTGGTTCGACAAGCCATCCCTGATATCGTGCCCCCAGTCTCGCGGGAAGCGCTTTTCGAGCTGGCCGACCGCGACGACGTCGAGTCGCGGCTGGTCACCCACTTCCGCAACCGCTGGAAACTGGCGCACGGCCCCTTTGCCGCCGACAACCTGCCGCCCGCCAAGGCGCGCCAATGGACGCTGCTGGTCCAGGGCGTGAACCTCCACAATAGCGCGGCGGCCGCGCTGATGGGGCAATTCCGCTTCATTCCCGATGCACGCCTGGACGATGTGATGGTCAGCTATGCCACCGACGGCGGCGGTGTCGGTCCGCACTTCGACTCCTATGACGTGTTCCTGCTGCAAGTTTCGGGCCGGCGCCACTGGCGCATCTCGTCGCAGGACCGGCTCGAACTGGTGCCCGATCTTCCATTAAAGATACTGGCCGAATTCGAAGCGGAACAGGAGTTCGTGCTGGAGCCGGGCGACATGCTGTACCTGCCGCCGCAATACGCCCACGATGGCGTCGCCGACGGCGAGTGCATGACTTGCTCGATCGGCTTCCGCGCGCCGGCCTATCGAGAGCTGGCGGGCCATTTTCTGGCGTGGCTGTCGGAAACCGTGGAAGACAACGAAGCGTTGTCCGGGCGTTATGCCGATCCCGGTCAGGCGGCCACTTCGCGCCCCGCGCAACTGCCGGCGGATCTCGCCCGCGCCGTTGCGCAACGGCTGCAGGCGTTGCGCTGGTCCAATGACATGGTGTCCGAGTTTATCGGCACCCATCTGTCCGAACCGAAGCCCGGCGTGGAGTTCGCCGAGGTTCCGCAAATCGCCGCCGGAAAATACGCGAAACTGGCCAGAACGCACGGCATTGTGTTGGCGCCGGCTTCGATCGCGCTATACGACCGCAGCCATTTCTTCCTCAATGGCGAGGCCTACGAGGTGCCGGGCGAGCTGGCCGGCTGGCTGCGCCGGCTGGCCGATCGACGCCATTTGACCGCCGCCGAGGTCGCGCAATGCGCCGACCTGCCCGAGTTGATGGAGACTTTTCACCATTGGACGCTGGAGGGCTGGCTGCAGCTGGCACCGGCTGCGATGTAATAATGCGTAACAGTGTGGTCAGCAAATGACGCCGCTACACAAGCCGGGAAAACGTGGATATAATCGCCAGCTGGCTCGTACTGTGGACCAAAGCAATTACGGCACCGGGGAGAGCCATTAAATTGAAGTTCACGAGCGATAATTACCGGTAATTATTCATCGCCTGTTTTTCTTTCTATTACAAGTTAAAGGACGAACAATGAAGAAGTCTCTCCTGATCGCTTCCCTGCTGGCTGCTGTTGCCGTGGCCGCTTGCGGCAAGAAGGAAGAAGCCGCTCCCGCAGCTGACACCGCTGCTCCGGCTGCTACCGCTCCGGCTACCGAAGCTTCGGCTCCGGCTGCTGACACCGCTGCTGCTCCGGCTGCCGACGCTTCGGCCCCGGCTGCTGACGCTTCGGCTCCGGCCGCTGACGCTTCGGCTGCGGAAGCCAAGTAAGCGTTCGCCCGAACGAAAAAACCGGCCTTCGGGCCGGTTTTTTTTATGGGCGCTCGCCGGGCCGCGCCGCCGCGGCCGGCTAGCCCCTTGGTCTGATCGCGTCAGATCGATCCCTTCACCGCCTGCCAGCCCAAGCCCTCGTACTGGTCCGCGACCAGAATATCGTCGGGACCCGCGCCGAGCGCCGCCGCCAGCGCGCCGGTCGCCAACGCCGGCGTGTTGTTCTGCTGGCTCAGATGGGCCGCAACCACGCGGCCGAGGCCGCTGTGCGCGACGCGCGCCAGGATCGCCGCGGCCACCTCGTTGGCCAGATGGCCGAAGTCGCCGCCGATGCGCCGTTTCAGCGAAGGCGGATACACCGAGTTGCGCAGCATCTCGCGGTCGTGATTGCACTCGAGCACCAGCGCATCGACGCCCGCCAGACGGGCCACCAGATAAGGCGTCTCCATTCCCGCGTCGGTCAGCACGCCAAGCCGTGCATCGCCATCGGACAGCACGAACTGCACCGGCTCGCGCGCATCGTGGGGCACCGTGTAGGGCAATACCTGCAGATTGCCGATCTCGAACGTGTAGTCGGCGCCGATCACGCGCACATCGGCCTTGTCGGCACCGCGCAGATGCGAGGTCGCAAGCCAGGTGCCATGCGTGGTGAAGACCGGCAGCCCATGCCGCGCGGCAAAGGCATAGGCCGAGCCGACATGGTCGCCGTGCTCGTGCGTGACCAGCACCGCGTCGAGCCCGTCCGGGGTCACGCCAAGCCGCTCGAGCCGCCGCGCGGTCTCGCGCAGGCCGAAGCCGCAGTCGAGCAGCACGCGGGTCACGCTGGCGCCATCGCGGGCTTCGATCAGCAGCGAATTGCCTTCGCTGCCGCTGCCCAGAAAGCCGAACCGCATCATCGCCGCGCCCGCCCCATGCCGGGGCGGACCACGGCGGCGCGCCGATCCAGCATCGCAGGTCCGCTCAATGCAGCGCGCAAGGCGGCGCTCAATGCAGCTGCTCGTCGAGCAGCGTCAGGATGCGCTTGGCGATCTCGGTCGACTCCGGCTGCCCGGCGTCGTTCAGCACGGTGACGGTGGTGCCCGAACCGCTGCCCTTCAGCGCGACGCGATACTTCTTGGCCTGGCGCGCGGCATCGCCGCCGCTGCGCGTGAACAGCTTGGAGAAGAAGCCCCGATTGTCGTTGACCGTGTCACGGGTATCGACATAGCGGACGTAGTACAGGCCCTGGCCGCGGTCGCGGTCTTCGACCGTGAAGTTGACGCGGTCCAGCGCGAGGCCGACCGAGCGCCAGGCGCGGTCGAACGGCTCGGGCAGCTGCAGTGCCTGCGCGCCGTTGACCTGCGTCAGATAGCTGGCCGAAGCCGCCGCGGCCGCGGTCTTGCCGGCGCCGGCGTCGGCCGGCGCGGCCGGCTTGGCGGCGCCAGCCGGTGCGGGCAGCGTGCCGTTCTTGGCCATGCGGTCGGCCTGTTCCTTCTGCACGCCCAGGCGCTGCGCCAGGCGCGACAGGAATTCGGCCTCCAGTTCGGGATCGGCCGCGCGGGGCGTCCACACCGTCTGCGACTTGTCCAGGCCGGTCAGCTCTTCCTTGGCGCCGCGATGGCTGATGAAGACTTCGAGGTTGCCGTTCTGGCCCTTCTCGACGCGGCTGCGGAACTTGTCGCGCTCCGAGGTCGAGTACAGGCTGTCGAACACCTTGCCGATCGTGTTGCGGATGAAGTCCTGCGGAATCTTGGCGCGGTTCTCGGCCCAGTCGGTTTCCATGATGCCGGTCTCGGGCGAGTCCTGCACCAGCAGGAAGCCGTTCTCCTGCCAGAACTCGCGCATGGTCTGCCACAGCTGATCCGGCGCCATGCCGTTGCTGATGACCAGCCAGCGCTGGTTGCCGTCGCGCTCGACGCGGA
The DNA here is from genome assembly GCF_053903255.1 of Cupriavidus sp. JZ107. NCBI lineage: Bacteria > Pseudomonadati > Pseudomonadota > Betaproteobacteria > Burkholderiales > Burkholderiaceae > Cupriavidus > Cupriavidus sp. JZ107. The sequence goes on from NZ_CP096481.1 coordinate 2,110,359, forward strand.
TGCCTTCCGCCGACGGCAGCACGTTGGTGCCGGCGACCTTGGGCTGGGTGCTGGTGGCCTGCTGGTAGCCCGACAACGTCGTACCGGCCTGCTCGGGGACCGAATAACGGCGGTCGCCGTCGAGCTTGGTCAGGTCCGGCGGCACCTCGAGCGTCGAGGTCCGCTTGGCGGCGGCGGCCGACTTGTAGTCGATCTTGTCGGCCTGCATCATGTCGTTGACGGTGCTGCAGCCAGCGATCATGCCGAAGGCGAGCAGCGGCAAGACCAGGGCGGCACGGCGGCCTTGCGGCACGCCATGGCGGTTAAGCTTGAGTTTCATTGACACGCAATCCTAGTGAAGGGAATGACCGCTTGGCGCGAAAGAAAAATCGGAACGATCAGGCGAGCAGCCCGGCGCCGGCCAGCGCGCGGCGCACGGTCTCGTGGTGGTCGGACGACAGCGGCGTCAGCGGCAGGCGGATGCCGCCGGCCATCTTGCCCATCTGCTGCAACGCCCACTTGACAGGGATCGGGTTGGCCTCGATGAACAACGCCTTGTTCAGCGCGATCAATTCCATATGGAGGCGGCGGGCCGTGATCGCATCGCCCTTGAGCGCGGCGACGCACAGCTCGTGCATCTTGCGCGGGGCCACGTTGGCGGTCACCGAGATATTGCCGTGGCCGCCCAGCAGCATCAGCGCCACCGCGGTGGGATCGTCGCCGCTGTAGATCGCGAAGCCTTCCGGCGCGTCCTTGATCAACTGGGCCGCGCGGTCGATATTGCCGGTGGCCTCCTTGACGCCGACGATGCCCGGCACCTGCGCAAGGCGCAGGATGGTGTCGTTGCTCATGTCGGCGACGGTACGTCCCGGCACGTTGTACAGCAGCACCGGCAGGTCGACCGCTTCCGCGATCGTGCGGAAATGCCGGACCATCCCTTCCTGCGTCGGCTTGTTGTAGTACGGCACGACCTGCAGCGACGCATCGGCGCCAACCTGCTTGGCGAACGCGGTCAGTTCGATCGCCTCGCGCGTCGAGTTGCCGCCGGTCCCGGCGATGATGGGGATGCGCCCGGCGGCCTGCTCGACCGCGACCCGGATCAGCTCGCAATGCTCCTCGACCGACACGGTAGGCGATTCCCCCGTGGTACCGACGATCACGATGCCATCGGTGCCCTCGGCGACGTGCCAGTCGATCAGGCTGCGCAGCGCGGGGTAATCCAGGCTGCCGTCCTCCTGCATCGGCGTCACGATGGCGACGATGCTGCCGGTAATCTGTGTCATAGGTCGTATGGTTTTCGAGATTTCGAATAGCGGGATTGTACCGGATACGAATTGGCCGCCGAAGCACACCGGCAATCCCTGCCTACCCGGGCAAACACCAAGTGGATCAACGCATTGACCCGCTTGTGCGCCGACATGGCGGCCACGTCGCGCCGCGCGATCAGCCGTCCAGGCGATAGCGTGGCGGGGCCGCCGCTCCGGCGCCTTCCAGTGCCTCGCGCACGGCGCACATGCGCTGTACGAACGCCGTCCGCGGCACTTCGATGACGCCGTCCTCGTAGGCGATCACCCGCAGGCGGCCGCGCACCGCATCGAGCAATTCGCCGGGCCGCAGCAGGAAATCGGGGTTGGACGGCTTGCCGACCGTCTCGTTCCCCGCTGCGAACGTCTCGTAGACCAGCACGCCGCCGGGCGCCAGCGCATCGAGCAGATGCGGCCACAGCGGGCGATGCAGATAGTTGGTGACGATCACCGCGTCGAACGGCGCCTCGTCGCCGAGCGGCCAGGCGCCCTGCTCCAGGTCGGCCTGGCGCGTTCGGACGGCCGGCGGCAGGCCGGCCAGCGCGGCGCCATCGCGATCGACGCCAAGCACCGCGAAGCCGCGCTCGGCCAGCCAGCGCGCATGGCGCCCGCTGCCGCAGGCGAGATCCAGCACGCGGCCGCCGGCGCGCAGCAACGGCGTCCAGCGCACCACCCACGGCGACGGCTCGCCGATCGCGGCATGCGGCGCACCGACAGCCAGGGACGGAGGCACGGACGGCGGCATGGACGGCGGCAGCGAGCCCATCAGCGGTATCCCAGCCCCATCGCCTCGCGCACCTCGCGCATGGTCTCCTGCGCGACCGCGCTGGCCTTCGCGCAGCCGTGGTCGACGATGTCGCGCAGCAGGGCCGGATTGTCCATGTACGGCTGCGCGCGCTCGAGCATCGGCTGCTGCTCGCGCAGGATGCCCTCGATCACCGGCTGCTTGCATTCGATGCAGCCGATGCCGGCGCTGCGGCAGCCCTTGAGCACCCACTCTTTGGTCGGCTCGTCGGAATAGACCTGGTGCAGCTGCCATACCGGGCAGCGCGCCGGCTCGCCCGGATCGGTGCGGCGCACGCGCGCCGGGTCGGTCGGCATCGTGCGGACCTTCTTCTCGACCGACTCCTTGTCCTCGCGCATGCGGATCGTGTTGCCGTAGGACTTCGACATCTTCTGGCCGTCGAGCCCGGGCATCCGCGAGGCCGCCGTCAGCAGCGCCTGCGGCTCGACCAGGATGGTCTTGCGCGAGCCCGCCAGATAGCCCAGCAGCAGTTCGCGATCGTCATTGGACAGGCTCTGCGATTGCGCGACCAGCGCGCGGCCCTCTTCCAGCGCACTGTCGGTGCCCTGCTCCTGGAAGGTCTTGCGCAGGTCGAGGAACACGCGGGTACGCTTGCCGCCGAGCTTTTTCGCGGCCTCCTGCGCCTTCTCCTCGAAACCGGGCTGTCGGCCATACAGGAAGTTGAAGCGGCGCGCGATCTCGCGCGTGATCTCGACGTGCGGCACCTGGTCCTCGCCCACCGGCACCTTGTCGGCGCGGTAGATCAGGATGTCGGCCGCCTGCAGCAGCGGATAGCCGAGGAAGCCGTAGGTCGCCAGGTCCTTGTCCTTCAGTTTCTCGATCTGGTCCTTGTAGGTCGGCACGCGCTCGAGCCAGCCCAGCGGCGTGCCCATCGACAGCAGCGTGAACAGCTCGGCGTGCTCGGGCACGCGGCTCTGGATGAACAGCGTCGCCTGCTCCGGATCGACGCCGGCGGCGAGCCAGTCGGTCAGCATCTCCCAGACCGATTGGCCGATCACCTCGGGCGACTCGTAGTGCGTCGTCAGCGCGTGCCAGTCGGCCACGAAGAAGAAGCACGGGTGCTCCGACTGCAGCTTGACCCAGTTTTTCAGCACGCCATGGTAGTGGCCAAGATGCAGCGCGCCGGTAGGCCGCATGCCGGAGAGAACGCGATCGGGGAACATGTCGTTGTAATCAGTCTTTCAGGAAATCAATGCACCAGCGTCATTGCAGCGTCATTGCAGCGTCATTGCAGCGTCATTGCACCAGTGCCAGGATCGGCGCCAGCAGCAGCTGGACCAGCGAGCCGAGCAGGCTCATCACCGGCTGCATCCAGACCCGCGTGATCACGCCGGCGGCGACCAGCGCCAGCACGACGAAGATGCCGTACGGCTCGATCTTCGACAGCGCGTACGCCATCCGCTGCGGCAGCAAGGCGCTGAGCACGCGCCCGCCGTCGAGCGGCGGAATCGGGAACAGGTTGAACGCCGCCACCACCAGGTTGACCAGCACGCCGGCGCGGGCCATCTGCGCGAAGAACGGCTCGTCCACCTGCGCCAGCACCAGGCCCAGCGCGATCAGCGCCCAGGCGAATGCCTGCACCAGGTTCGCGCCGGGGCCTGCCAGCGCCACCCACATGCTGTGCCAGCGCGGATTGCGCAGCCGGCCGAAGGCGACCGGCACCGGCTTGGCATAGCCGAACACGAACTGGCCGCTGGTGACCAGGTACAGCAGCAGCGGCACGGCGATGGTGCCGATCGGATCGATATGGCGCACCGGGTTCAGGCTGACCCGGCCGAGGATATAGGCGGTGTTGTCACCGAAATGCTTGGCCACATAGCCATGCGCGGCCTCGTGCAGCGTGATGGCGAACAGCACGGGCAGCGCGTAGACCGCGAAGGTCTGAATCAGAGAGGCGTCCATGGGGCGCTATTGTAACGGCGGGCACCGCTCGCCACGCCGATTCGTCGGGCGCGTCGCGCGCGCGGGGTGGCGCGAGGCGCCCAGCGGCAACACGCCGCGCTCACAGCCCGAAGCGGGCGACATCGCCACGTCCGGCGCGTACCAGCACCGGTTCGCCGCTGGTCAGGTCGATCACCGTACAGGCATGCGCGGGCGCGGTGCCGCCGCAGATCACCAGGTCGAGCTGCTTCTGCAGGCGTTCGCGGATCTCCAGCGGATCGTCCAGCGGCGCGGCGTCGCCGGGCAGCTGCAGCGTCGCGCTGATGATCGGCTGGCCCAGTTCGTTCAGCAGCGCCTGCGGGATGGCGTGGTCGGGCACGCGCACGCCGATCGTCTTGCGGGCCGGATGCGACAGCCGCCGCGGCACCTCCTTGGTGGCCTCGAGGATGAATACATAGGGCCCCGGCGTGGCGCCCTTGATCCAGCGGTACTGGCGGTTGTCGACCCGGGCGAAGTTGCCGAGTTCGGACAGGTCGCGGCACATCAGCGTCAGGTGGTGCTTGTCGTCGATGCCGCGCAGCCGGCGCAGGCGCTCCACCGCCGCCTTGTCGTCGAGCCGGCAGGCCAGCGCATAGCTCGAATCGGTCGGCAGCGCGATCAGCCCGCCCTTGCCGACGATCTGGGCGGCCTGCTTGATCAGCCGCGATTGCGGATCGAGCGGATGGATATCGAAGAACTGCGACATGGCGCGAGCGGGCGGCTTACCAGTCGTGCCAGACCGGCGTCAGCGACGACGGCAGCGGCGGCAGCGTGCCGATCTCGACGCGTCCCTCGCCCGGCCCATGGAAGTCCGAGCCGCGCGAGGCCAGCAGCCCGTAGTGGCGCGCGACGTCGGCATAGCGGCGGTACTGGTCCGGCGTATGGCTGCCGGTCACGACCTCGACGGCGCCGCCGCCAAGCGCGGTGAACTCGTCGAACAGCGCGTCGTGCTGCGTATCGGTGTAGTCGTAGCGGCCGGGATGCGCCATCACGGCAATGCCGCCGGCGGCGCGGATCCATTTGACCGCCTCGCCGAGCGTGGCCCAGCGATGGCCGACATAGCCGGGCCGCCCTTCGGTCAGGTAGCGGTCGAACACCTCGGCGATATTGCCGCAGATGCCCTCGTCCACCATCCAGCGGGCAAAGTGCGTGCGCGAGATCAGGTCCGGGTTGCCGACATAGCGCAGCGCGCCTTCGTAGGCGCCCTCGATGCCGACCGCGCGCAGTGCCTCGCCGATGTCCTGCGCGCGGCGGGCCCGGCCCGAGCGCGTCGCGGTCAGGCCGTCGATCAGTTCGGGGCACAGCGGATCGATCTGCAGGCCGACGATGTGCACCGTCTGGCCGGCCCAGGTCACCGAGATCTCGACGCCGGGCACATAGCGCATGCCCAGCGCCTCGGCGGTCTCGCGCGCGATCAGCTGGCCGCCCAGTTCGTCATGGTCGGTCAGCGACCAGATTTCGACGCCGTTCGCGTGCGCCCGCTCGGCGACGACCGCGGGCGGCAGCGTGCCGTCCGAGATGGTCGAGTGGCAATGCAGGTCGGCGTTGATGGCGTGGGAGGCGGCGTGGGAAGCGTGCATTCCGTCATTCTACTCCCGCGCCTTCGCCGCCCGCAGAGCCGAGGGCAGCCCCCCGGCGCAGGCCGCGCAAAGCCATGCCGCCAACGGTGGCGTAGCCGGAAGCGCGGCGGGGCCGGGGTATAGTGGACGCCTCCCCAGTCTCTTCGCGCCGCGTGCCGTCATCGCGCGCGCCGACCGCAACGATCCGATCATGCAGAACTCCCGCCCGGCCTCCCCCTCCCACGACGCTTCCTCTCCCGCTGCAACGCATGCCGAGCCGGTCCGCACCGACGTGCTGATCGTCGGCGCCGGACCGGTCGGCCTGTTCGCCGCGTTCCAGGCCAGGGTGCTGGGCCTGCAATGCGAGATCATCGATGTGCTGGACCGCGCCGGCGGCCAGTGCACCGAGCTCTATCCCGAGAAGCCGATCTACGACATTCCTGCGGTGCCGGGCTGCCTGGCCCAGGAACTGGTCGACCGGCTGCTGGAGCAATGCGCGCCGTTTGCCGTGCCGATGCATTTCGGCCAGCGCGCCGAGGGCGTGCAGGAGCTGCCGGGCGAGCCGCAGCGGCTGCTGGTCGCCACCGACGCCGGCAAGCGTTTCGACGTCGCCGCGGTACTGATCTGCGCCGGCGCCGGCGCCTTCGCCCCGCAGCGCGTCTCGCTGCCTGAGGCGGCCCCGCTCGAGGGCCGGCATTTGCACTATGCGGTACGCGACGTGTCGCGCTTCGCCGGCAAGCGCGTGATCGTCGCCGGCGGCGGCGACTCGGCGCTGGACTGGGCGCTGGCGCTGCGCAAGGTGGCCGCGCGCGTCACGCTGCTGCATCGGCGCGAAGGCTTCCGCGCGGCCGACCATACCGTCGCCGAGATGCGCGCCGCGGTGGCGGCCGGCGAGATGGATTTTGTCGTCGGCATGCTGGGCGCGCTGCAGACCGAGGGCGACACGCTGGTCGCTGCGCAGGTACGCACGCGCGAGGACACGCTGACGCTGCCGGCCGACGAACTGGTCGCGCTGTACGGCCTGGTGTCCGAACCGGGCCCGATCGCGCATTGGGACCTCGACATGCGCGCCGGCCGCATCCTGGTCGATACGACGACCTACGAAAGCTCGCGCCGCGGCATCTTTGCCGCCGGCGATATCGCGTTCTATCCGAACAAGCAGAAGCTGATCCTGTCCGGCTTCCACGAGGCCGCGCTGGCGCTGCGCCGCGCCTATCACTACGCCTTCCCGGACAAGGCGCTGGTCCACGTGCATACCAGCAACAACGCCGCGCTGAAGGAGGCGCTGACGCACGGCGCGGACTGAAATCCTGAGGTCTTGAGGCCCTGACGCCCGCCGCGCGGGCTCAACCGCAGAACGACTCGATCAGCGCGGCAACCGCCTCGGGCTGGTCGTGATGCAGCATGTGGCCGGCGTCGTCGACGATCACCTCGCGGAAGTCGCGGAACGCGGCAAAGCGCTGCTTGAATTCCGCGATGCTCTGCTTGTGGGCGATATGGCGCAGCGTCTCGGAGTCGCGCGCCTCGACATGCAGCACGGGCGCGGTCGCCGCGGCCCAGATCGCCATCGCCTCGTCGACCCGATACAGCACCGGATTGATCATCTTGTGCGCGGGGTCGCCGAGAATCTCCCAGTGGCCCGCTTCGTTGCGGCGCGACCAGTGTTCGGCAAGAAACGCCGCGCGATCGTCGCGCAGCCGCGGATTGGTCTTCTTCAGCCGCGCCGCGACCGCCTCGACGCTGTCGTAGGTCTTCAGCGTCGGCGGTTCACGCAATTCGTCGAGCCAGCGGGCAAAGCGCCGCGGCGCCTGTTCCGGCCGCGTGGCGGTCATGCCAAAACCTTCCAGGTCCACCACGCGGCGCACCCGCTCCGGACGCACGCCGGCGTAGAAACACGCGATGTTCGCGCCCATGCTGTGGCCGACCAGGTCGACCGCGCCGTCGGGCTGATAGTGGTCGAGCAGGACCTCGAGATCGGCCAGATAGTCGGGAAACCAGTACGAGGCCGTGCCCGGATGGCGGGTCGGCCAACCGCTGCCGCCGAAGCCGCGCCAGTCCGGCGCGATCGCATGCCAGCGGCCGCGCAGCGCGTCGACCAGGAACTGGAACGAGGCCGCCACGTCCATCCAGCCATGCAGCAGGAACAGCTTCGGCGCGCCGGGTTCGCCCCAGTGGCGCACGTGGTAATCGAGGCCACGCACCGTGATACATTCGGAGCGCGATGTGTCGCGGATCGTCATGGTCTGCCCTGTCCCGCCTGTCGGCTGTTTGGTTGCGGCGATGGCTCTGCCGGTCGTGATGGTCGTGATGGTTGTGGTGAAGCCCGCCATCCCGGAGCCAGAAAATCGAACGCTCGTTCGATTTACCGCGATTGTAGCCACAAGCACGTCCGCGACGCCAGCCAGCATGCCAACAAACGCCGCGGCGCCCCAACGCCCGGCACACAAGAAAAGAACGGAGACCACCATGGCCGCACCCTCGCTGCCGGACAGCCGGCGCGACGACTATTCCGCGCTCTACCGCGAATTCCGCTGGCACGTTCCCGAATACTTCAATCTCGCCGAAGCCTGCTGCGGCCGTTGGGCGCGCGACCCCGCCACGCGCGACCGGATCGCCGTCCATGCCGAGCACGAGGACGGCCGGCGCGCCGCGCACCGCTACGGCGAGATCCAGCGCGACGCCAACCGGCTGTCGCACGCGCTGCGTGCGCTCGGGGTCCGGCGCGGCGACCGCGTCGCCATCGTGCTGCCGCAGCGGATCGAGACCGTGGTCGCCCATATGGCGGTCTACCAGCTCGGCGCGATTGCAATGCCGCTGTCGATGCTGTTCGGCCCCGAGGCGCTGGGCTATCGGCTGCAGCACAGCGAGGCCTGCGTGGCGATCGCGGACGAGACCTCGATCGACAATCTGCTGGCCGCGCGCGGCGACTGCCCGGCGCTGCAGGCGGTCATTGCCGTCGGCGACGCGGCCGGCCGGGGCGACCGCGACTGGGACGCGGCGCTGGCGGACCAGGCCGACGACTTCACGGCCGAGCGGACCAAGGCCGACGAGGCCGCTGTGCTGATCTACACCAGCGGCACCACCGGTCCGCCCAAGGGCGCGCTGCTGCCGCACCGCGCGCTGATCGGCAACCTGACCGGCTTCGTCTGCTCGCAGAACTGGTATCCGCGCGAGGACGATGTGTTCTGGAGTCCCGCCGACTGGGCCTGGACCGGCGGACTTTGGGACGCGCTGATGCCGGCGCTGTATTTCGGCAAGTCGATCGTCGGCTATCAGGGCCGCTTCTCGCCCGAGGTCGCGTTCGGGCTGATGGAGCGCTACCGCGTCACCAACACCTTCCTGTTCCCGACCGCGCTCAAGCAGATGATGAAGGCCTGCCCCGCCCCGCGCGAGCGCTATGACATCCGCCTGCGCGCGCTGATGAGCGCGGGCGAGGCGGTCGGCCAGACGGTGTTCGACTGGTGCCGCGAGGCCTTCGGCGTGATCGTCAACGAAATGTTCGGCCAGACCGAGATCAACTACATCGTCGGCAACTGCACGGCGCAATACGACGACGGGCAGCTCGGCTGGCCGGCGCGGCCTGGCTCGATGGGACGGCCCTACCCGGGCCACCGCGTCGCCGTGGTCGACGAAGAAGGCCGCCCCTGCCCGCCCGGCGAGGACGGCGAGGTCGCGGTCTGCACCACCGACATCCACGGCCATCCCGATCCGGTGTTCTTCCTCGGCTACTGGAAGAACGAGGCGGCCACCGAGGGCAAGTTTGTCGAACACGACGGCCTGCGCTGGTGCCGCACCGGCGATCTGGCCCGCGTCGATGAAAACGGCTACCTGTGGTACCAGGGGCGCGCCGACGACGTCTTCAAGTCCTCGGGCTACCGGATCGGACCCAGCGAGATCGAGAACTGCCTGCTCAAGCATCCGGCGGTGTCGAACTGCGCGGTGGTGCCGTCGCCGGACCCCGAGCGCGGTGCCATCGTCAAGGCGTTCATCGTGCTGACGGCGGGCGTGCAGCGCTCGGCCGAGGCCGAGGCCGCGCTGGTCGCCGAATTGCAGCAGCATGTGCGCGGTCAGCTGGCGCCGTACGAGTACCCGAAGGCCATCGCCTTCATCGACCAGCTGCCGATGACCACCACCGGCAAGATCCAGCGCCGCGTGCTGCGGCTGCAGGAGGAAGAGGCGGCGCGCCAGCGAGCAAACGGCGGCGAGCGCGCCGGAACTCAGCGCGTCGGCAACGCCTAGAAGAGGAACGCCTGGACGGTCAGCCGGCGCTGCCGGTCAGCCAGGCCAGCTCGTCCTCGTCGAAGCCGGCCGCGCGGCGCGCCGCCAGATTGAACGGCGGCCGCAGCCGCGGCGCCTGGTGGCGGTCGGCCAGTTCGGCGTAGGTGGTAACCGGGTCCAACCCGCGCTGCGCACAAAGCCAGCGATACCAGCGGTTGCCGATCGCCACGTGGCCGACCTCGTCGCGCAGGATGATGTCGATGATGGCCGCGGCCTCGGCATCGCCGGCGTCGGCCAGGCGGGTGCGGACCACCGGCGAGGCGTCCAACCCGCGCGCCTCCAGCGTGCGCGGCACCAGCGCCATGCGCGCCAGCACGTCGCCGGCGGTGCGATCCGCCATCTCCCACAGGCTGTTGTGCGCCGGGAAATCGCCGTAGGCGAAGCCCAGCTGGCGCAGGTGCGCGGCCAGCAGCGTGAAGTGCAGCGCCTCCTCGTCGGCGACCTGCAGCCAGTCGCGGTAATACGCCGGCGGCATGCCGGCGAAGCGCCAGACCGCGTCGAGCGCCAGGTTGATGGCGTTGAACTCGATATGCGCGAGCGCGTGGATCAGTACCGCGCGTCCCGCCGGGTCCTGCAGCGAGCGACGGCGCTCGACCTTCTGCGGCGGCACCAGCTCGGGGCGTGCCGGGCGCCCGGGCACCGGGCAGACGGCCTCGAGTTCCAGGCCGGCGCCGATGGCGTCGTCGGGGGCCTCCAATGCGGTAGCGCGCAGTCGGCGGGCGGCCGCCGCCTTGGCAGCAGGATCGCGCTCGGCCAGCACGGCGAGCGCGCAGTGGCGCAGCGAAAGCGGCGCAGAGGTCGCACCTGGGTCGTTCGGCCCCGGCGTAGCGTGGTTCGGGGCGGGTTCGGCAGCGTCAGCGGGCATGGGCGTAAAATCCGGTCTGGCCGCCATTGTAGAGCCCTGCCGGCACCGTCCGGCCGCACGGCCCACCGCCGTCCATGGGCACCGCCGCGGCGCTTGCGCCCTGCCCTGCCTGTCGTCCGGCCCGGCAAGCGCTGCAACGGCACGCGGTCACGCCCTTTAAGGCACGGCGGCCATCCCCATCTACAAACGAACCCCGTACAGGAGACCTCATGCCGCTTTACCAGCTCGGCGATACCGCCCCTTCCATCGATGCCGACGCCTACGTGGCCGCAGAAGCCACCGTGATCGGCAACGTGACGCTCAAGGCGCGGGCCAGCGTCTGGCCGGGCGCGGTGATCCGGGGCGACAACGAGCCCATCGTGCTCGGCGAAGCGACCAACGTCCAGGAAGGCGCCGTGCTGCACACCGATCCGGGCTGCCCGCTGACGATCGGCGACCGCGTCACCATCGGCCACCAGGCCATGCTGCATGGCTGCACGATCGGCGAAGGCGCGCTGATCGGCATCCAGGCGGTGGTGCTGAACCGAGCGGTGATCGGCAAGGAATGCCTGGTCGGCGCCGGCGCCATCGTCACCGAAGGCAAGGTGTTCCCCGATCGCACGCTGATCCTGGGCGCCCCGGCCAAGGCGGTACGCGAGCTGAGCGACGAGGAAGTGGCCGGCCTGTACCGCAACACCGACACGTACGCGGCACGCCAGGCCGTCTACAAGACCGAATTGAAACGCATCGGCTGAGCCCACGCGCCGGCCGATCCCACCGATGGATGATCGTGACTGAAACCCAAACCCCGGACACCCTGCAGAAGTTCCTGTTCGACGCCGCCCCGGTGCGCGGCCAGCTGGTGCGGCTGCAATCGACCTGGCAGGAAGCGCTGCAGCGCCACCACTATCCGGCGCCGGTCCGCCGGCTGCTCGGCGAGATGATGGCCGCCGCGGCGCTGCTGTCGGCCAACCTGAAGTTCAACGGCGCGCTGGTGATGCAGTTGCATGGCGACGGGCCGGTGCGGATGCTGGTGGTCGAATGCCTGTCCGACCTGTCGCTGCGCGGCACCGCCAAGCTGGCCGAAGGCGTCGAGATCGCCGACGATGCCACGCTGGCCGAACTGGTCAATCAGCATGGCCAGGGCCGCTTTGCCATCACGCTGGACCCGCACGACAAGCTGCCGGGCCAGCAGCCCTACCAGGGCATCGTGCCGCTGGCCGACGCCCACGGACCGCTGGGTTCGATCAGCGCCGTGCTCGAGCACTACATGCAGGCCTCGGAGCAGCTCGACACGCGGCTGTGGCTGGCCGCCGACGACCGCGTCGCCGCCGGCATGCTGCTGCAGAAGCTGCCCTCCTACGGCGGCACGATGGAAGGCAAGCCCGGCCGGCCGCCCGCGCAGGTCGGCGAGACCGGCGCGCCGCTGTCGGCTCATGGCCGCGCCCAGGATCTCGACACCTGGGACCGCGCCTGCCAGCTCGGCGCCACGCTGAAGACCGAGGAACTGCTGGCCGAGCAGCCCGATACGCTGCTGCGGCGGCTGTTCTGGGAGGATCTGCAGGATGCCGGGCTGCGCGTGTTCGAACCGGGCACGCCGCACTTCCGTTGCTCGTGCTCGCGCACCAAGGTGGCCAACATGCTGCAGTCGCTGGGCCAGGCCGAGGTCGACGACATCGTGGCCGAGCGCGGCTCGGTCGAGATCCATTGCGACTTCTGCGGCCAGGAGTACCGCTTCGACCCGGTCGACTGCGCACAGTTGTTCAGCGGCGCCGCGATGCCGGCGGGTGTCGGCGAGGGCGCCGGGCATCGGCACTGAGCTGCACTGAGTTGCCCTGAGCGGCGGCACTGAGCGCGACCGCGCCAGCCTCACCCGTTCCTCGGATGTTCTCCCTCTCCCCCTCAGGGGGAGAGGGTTGGGGAGAGGAGGTGGTTTCAAGCCCCACCGCCATATTCACCGCCGCTGCCCTCTCCCCCGCCCCTCTCCCGCAAGCGGGAGAGGGGAGAAACCCTGCAGTACGCCGGCGCCGCCCCCCTCTCCCGCAAGCGGGAGGGGAGAAACCCTGCAGTGCGCCGACGCCGCCCCCTCTCCCGCAAGCGGGAGGGGAGAAACCCTGCAGTGCGCCGACGCCGCCCCCCTCTCCCGCAAGCGGGAGGGGGAGAAACCTTGCAGTGCGCCGGCGCCGCCCCGCCTCTCTCCCGCAAGCGGGAGAGAGGAGAAACCCTGCAGTGCGCCGGCGCCGCAAACTTTGTGCGCTCACTAAAATCAAAGACAACAAAGTCTTACCGACACCCGCGCACCGCCTGGAGGTCATCATGCCGGCCATCCCTTCGTCGATCCGTCTTGCATTGCTGGCCGCGCCGCTGCTGGCCGCGGGATGCGCCGCCAATCTGCCCCGCGACATCAACGGTTCGCCGCCCATCGCCCGGCTGGCGCCGGATGCCGGCTCGCGCGGCCCGGCCGCGCCGCTCAGTGCCGAGGAACGCAAGCGCCTCGACACGCTGGACAAGCAGGTGCTGCGCGAACAGGAAGCCGCGATCGCGCGCGATCAGCAGGCCCAGGCATGGGCGCGCGCGTCGACCTACGCCTATCCGGCGTATCCGCTGTCGAGCTGGAGTCTGTACTACGGGGGATGGGGCCGCGGCCGCTGGGGCGGCGGGGTCAGCATCGGCTCGCCCGGCTATTGGGGCTGGGGCGGCTATCCGTACTGGTGGTGGTAAAGCGGCTGGCGTGAGCGCCGAGCCGGCGCCAGCCTGGCGCTCCTTCGCGCGGTGGTGACTTAGCGCCCGCCGGAGGCTGGCTTCGTCGCCGGAGGCGGCGGCAGCGGCGGCGTGGCGCTGACCTTGGGGGCCGGCGCGACGAACTGGATGAACACCTCGCCGTCCTTGACCATGCCGAGCTCGTAGCGCGCCCGTTCCTCGACCGCGCCGGTGCCGTCCTGCAGGTCCAGCACCTCGCCCTCGAGCTTGGCGTTGCGGCGCTTCAGCTGTTCGTTGCGGGCGGTCTGCTCGCCGACCTGCTTGTTCAATTCCCACACGCGCAACCAGCCGCCCTTGCCCAGCCACAGGGGGTACTGGATCGCGAGCAGCACCACGAACAACAGCAGCGTAATCAGGCGCATGGGCAGTTAGAGATCGGACGACTTGGCGGTGGCGGCGCTTGCGCGAGGGGCGCGGCGGCCGGGGCCGCCGCACACCCGCCGACTCCCGGGCTTAGCGCAGATTGTAGAACGCGCTCTTGCCGGGGTAGCTGGCGATATCGCCCAGGTCTTCCTCGATGCGCAGCAGCTGGTTGTACTTGGCGATACGGTCCGAGCGCGACAGCGAGCCGGTCTTGATCTGGCCGGCGTTGGTGCCGACCGCGATATCGGCGATCGTGCTGTCCTCGGTCTCGCCCGAACGGTGCGAGATCACGGCCGTGTAGCCGGCGCGCTTGGCCATCTCGATCGCGGCGAAGGTTTCGGTCAGCGTGCCGATCTGGTTGATCTTGATCAGGATCGAGTTGCCGATGCCCTTCTCGATGCCTTCCTTCAGGATCTTGGTGTTGGTGACGAACAGGTCGTCGCCGACCAGCTGCACACGCTTGCCGAGCTTGTCGGTCAGCACCTTCCAGCCGTCCCAGTCGCCCTCGGCCATGCCGTCCTCGATCGACACGATCGGGAACTTGTCGCACAGATTGGCCAGGTAGTCGGCCCACTGGGTCGAGTTCAGCGTCAGGCCTTCGCCTTCGAGGTGATACAGGTCCTCGCCTTCGCGGAAGAACTCGCTCGAGGCGCAGTCCAGCGCCAGCAGCACGTCCTCGCCGGCACGGTAGCCGGCCTTCTCGATCGCCTGCAGGATCGTGTTCAGGCATTCCTCGTTCGAGGCGAAGTTCGGGGCGAAGCCGCCTTCGTCGCCGACCGCGGTCGACATGCCCTTGTCGGCCAGGATTTTCTTCAGCGCGTGGAACACCTCGGCGCCGCAGCGCAGCGCTTCACGGAAGCTCTTCTGCGACACCGGCATGATCATGAATTCCTGGATGTCCAGGCTGTTGTTGGCGTGCGCGCCGCCGTTGACGATGTTCATCATCGGCACCGGCATCTGCATCGCGCCCGAACCGCCGAAGTAGCGGTACAGCGGCAGGCCGGCTTCCTCGGCGGCGGCCTTGGCGACCGCCATCGACACGGCCAGCATCGCGTTGGCGCCCAGGCGGCTCTTGTTCTCGGTGCCGTCCAGATCGATCAGCGTGCGGTCCAGGAAGGCCTGCTCGGAGGCGTCCAGGCCCATGATCGCTTCGGAGATCTCGGTGTTGATGTGCTCGACGGCCTTCAGCACGCCCTTGCCCAGGTAGCGCGACTTGTCGCCGTCGCGCAGTTCGATCGCCTCGCGCGAGCCGGTCGACGCGCCCGACGGCACCGCGGCGCGGCCCATCACGCCCGATTCGAGCAGAACGTCGCATTCGACGGTCGGGTTGCCGCGCGAGTCGAGAACCTCGCGACCGATGATATCTACGATTGCACTCATGGATTCCTCTTGATCTAGATCTGATGAAGCTTGGGTCCGTGCACTGCGACTGTGCACCGCGTCTGGTATCGCGCTGCCTTGCCGCGTGCTCCGGATGGAGACCCGCGTCAGGCGACGCGCCGGTCGAAGCTCAAACGCCCTCGACCACGATCATGTTCATCCGGGCCGCATGCTCGCGCGCCTTGCGGGCCGCGCGGTAGGTCTCGCCGTCGTGGAAGGCCTGGGCCGCCTCGACGCTCGGGAATTTCAGCAGCACCACGCGGGTCGGCGCCCATTCGCCTTCGAGCGGGACCGTGCGGCCGCCGCGCACCAGCACCTCGGCGCCGTGCTCCTGCATGGCCTTGCTGGACAGGACCTTGTACTGCTCGTACTGCTGCGGATCGGTGACGTCGACGTAGGCGATGATGTAGCCGGCGGCCATGCGTATCTCCAGGATGAATCTTATGGTTGTCAACGTTGCCGCCGGATGACGGCGGTAACGTGCGGAATCGGTGATCGGCGAGAAAGCCGTTGCAGCTGACGATTGACGGCTGGCGCTTGGCGCCGCGCTCAGGCGCAGGCCGGCCAGCCGAAATTGTCTTCGAGGAAGCCGGCGCGCTTGGTGAGCGCGTCCAGGTCCTTCAGCACCGCCAGCAGTTCGCGCATGCGCGACAGCGGCACGGCATTGGGACCGTCGGACATCGCCTTGCTTGGATCCGGATGGGTTTCCATGAACAGGCCCGCGATACCGACGGCCACCGCGGCGCGCGCCAGCACCGGCACGAACTCGCGCTGGCCGCCCGAGCTGGTGCCCTGCCCGCCCGGCAGCTGCACCGAGTGGGTCGCGTCGAATACCACCGGCGCGCCCGTCTCGCGCATGATCGCCAGCGAGCGCATGTCGGAAACCAGGTTGTTATAGCCGAACGACACGCCGCGCTCGCAGGCCATGAAGCTGTCCTCGGGCAGGCCGGCTTCGCGGGCGGCGTCGCGGGCCTTGTCGATGACGTTCTTCATGTCGCCCGGGGCCAGGAACTGGCCCTTCTTGATATTGACCGGCTTGCCGCTCTGGGCGCAGGCGCGGATGAAATCGGTCTGCCGGCACAGGAAGGCCGGCGTCTGCAGCACGTCGACCACCGCCGCCACCGGCGCGATCTCGTCGATCTCGTGGATGTCGGTCAGCACCGGCACGCCGATCTCGCGCTTGACCGTGGCCAGAATCTCCAGCCCCTTCTCCATGCCCAGTCCGCGGAAGGACTTGCCCGACGAGCGGTTCGCCTTGTCGAACGAGGACTTGTAGATGAAGGGGATGCCGAGTTCGCCGGTGATCGTCTTCAGCTGGCCTGCCGTATCGAGGGCCATCTGCTCCGACTCGATCACGCAGGGACCGGCGATCAGGAAGAACGGCTGGTCCAGGCCGACGTCGAATCCACACAATTTCATCTTGCTCTCCTGCTATGCGGCCGCTTCAGGCGCCCTTGCGGCGCTGCTGGCCGGCCAGCGCGGCTTCCACGTAGGCCTTGAACAGCGGATGGCCCGCGCGCGGCGTCGAGGTGAATTCCGGATGGAACTGCACGCCGACGAACCACGGGTGCATCTGCGCCGGCAGCTCCATCATCTCGGGCAGGTTCTCGGTCGGGGTGCGGGCCGAGATCACCATGCCGGCCTGTTCCAGCTGCGGCACATAGTGATTGTTGACCTCGTAGCGATGGCGATGCCGCTCGTTGACCTCGGCGCCGTAGATCTGCGCGGCCTTGGTGTCCGCCTTGACGGGCACACGCTGCGCGCCCAGGCGCATCGTGCCGCCCAGATCGGAATCGGCCGAGCGCTGCTCGACCTTGCCGTCGCGGTCCACCCATTCGGTGATCAGCGCGACCACCGGGTGTTCGGTCTCGAGGCTGAACTCGGTCGAGTTGGCGTCGCGCATGCCGGCCACATGGCGGGCGAACTCGATCACCGCCAGCTGCATGCCCAGGCAGATGCCCAGGTACGGCACCTTGTTCTCGCGCGCATACTGGATCGCGCGGATCTTGCCCTCGGTGCCGCGCTTGCCGAAGCCGCCCGGCACCAGGATCGCGTCCAGCGGCTTGAGCACTTCGAGGTGGCCCGATTCCAGTTCCTCGGAATCGATGTATTCGATATTGACGCGCGTCGCGGTATGCATGCCCGCGTGACGCAGCGCCTCGATCAGCGACTTGTACGACTCGGTCAGGTCGACATACTTGCCGACCATGCCGATCGTCACTTCGTGTTCGGGGTTTTCCTGCGCATTGACCAGCTTCTGCCACATCGACAGGTCGGCCGGCTTCGGATCGAGGCGCAGCTCCTCGCAGATCAGCCGGTCCAGGCCCTGCTCGTTGAGCATCTGCGGGATCTTGTAGATGCTGTCGACGTCCCACACCGAAATCACCGCTTCCTGCGGGATATTGGCGAACAGCGAGATCTTGGCGCGTTCGTCGTCCGGAATCGGCCGGTCGGCGCGGCACAGCAGCGCGGTCGGCGAGATGCCGATTTCGCGCAGCTTCTGCACCGAGTGCTGGGTGGGCTTGGTCTTGAGCTCGCCGGCGCTGGCGATGAACGGCACCAGCGTCAGATGGACGAAGGCCGCGTGGTTGCGGCCCATGCGCAGGCTCATCTGGCGCGCGGCCTCCAGGAACGGCAGCGATTCGATGTCACCGACGGTACCGCCGATCTCGACCAGCGCCACATCGGCCTTGCCTTCGTGCGAGGCGGCCGCGCCCTTCTCGATGAACGCCTGGATCTCGTTGGTGATATGCGGGATCACCTGCACGGTCTTGCCCAGGTATTCGCCGCGCCGCTCCTTGCGGATCACCGATTCGTAGATCTGGCCCGTGGTGAAGTTGTTCGACTTGCGCATCTTGGCCGAGACGAAGCGCTCGTAGTGGCCAAGATCGAGGTCGGTCTCCGCGCCGTCTTCCGTGACGAATACTTCGCCATGCTGGAAGGGGCTCATCGTGCCGGGGTCGACGTTGATGTAGGGATCGAGCTTGAGGAGGGTGACTTTGAGGCCGCGCGACTCGAGAATAGCCGCGAGCGAGGCGGCAGCGATGCCCTTGCCGAGGGAAGAGACGACGCCACCGGTGACGAAGACGAATTTGGTCATAAACCGAGCTTGCCGGGGAAATCGGGATTATACATGAGCGGGGCCGGATGGACCGCCCGAATCGGCGTGCCGGACTGTGCGCTCACGTGTCGAATTCGGCCGCGCCCCGGCACCGTGCAAGCCCTCGAAGCCAGCTCCACCACGGTTCACTGCGGTTCGCGCGGACGCTCACGCCGTGCCCGCACCGGCTGCCCCCAGCGGTCGCCCTCGCCCTGCCGCGTCAGCGGGTGCTCGACCCGGTCGGCGGCGTCCCATTCCGGATTGTCGATCTCGCGGAATACCTGGCGCAGGCGCTCGCCCCAGGTCTCGCGGATCATGCAGAAATACGGATTGCGATCGTCGATCGTGGCAAAGCGCGTCACATGCAGCGAATCGGCCTCGTAGACCAGCAGGTCCAGCGGCAGCCCCACCGAGATATTGGACTTGAGCGTCGAGTCCATCGAGATCAGCGCGCACTTGGCCCCTTCGGCGAGGGGCAACGCTGGGTGCACCACGCGGTCGATGATCGGCTTGCCGTACTTGGCCTCGCCGATCTGGAAGTAGCAGTTCTCCGGCGTCGCCTCGACGAAATTGCCGGCCGCATAGATATTGAACAGGCGCGCCCGTTCCCGGCCGATCTGGCCGCCGAAGATCAGGCTGACGTTGAACTCGATGCCGGCATCGCGCAGCGCATCGGCATCGCGCCGATGCACCTGGCGCACCGCGTCGCCGACGATCGAGGCGGCTTCGAACATATCGCGCGCGGTCCACAGCGAGCGCTTGCCGTCGCGGCTCTCCATCAGGATCTGGCGGATCGACTGGCTGATGGCCAGGTTGCCGGCGGTCATCAGCACCATGACGCGGTCGCCGGTCTCCTCGAACACCGTCAGCTTGCGGGCGGTCGAGATCGCGTCGACACCCGCATTGGTGCGCGAGTCGGACAGGAATACCAGGCCGGCATCGAGCCGCATGGCTACACAGTACGTCATGGCTTTGTCTTATTGTGGTGACATGGCGCGCGGCGGAACGCGCGGGAGCATCCCGGCATTCTAGCGCCCTCCTCGCGCGCGCCCTGCACCCCGGAGGCTCAGACCGGCTCGATCAGGATCTGCACCGACAGCGATTCGGTGCCGCCGCCCTCGCGCACGCCGCGGATCGGCGCCGCCGAGCGGTAGTCGCGCCCCACCGCCAGGCGGATGTGGCGGGTGTCGGTGAAGCAGCCGTGCGTCACGTCGATGCTGCACCAGCGCTCGCGCTCGGTGTCGACGCACAGGTCGGCCCAGGCGTGGCTGGCCAGCTCGGTGGCGGCCGGGTCGTGGAAATAGCCGCTGACGTAGCGCGCCGGCACACCGAAGGCGCGGCAGGCGGCCACCATCACCTGCGCCTGGTCCTGGCAGACCCCGGCGCCGAGTGCGAAGGCCTCGGCGGCGCTGGTGCCGACATCGGTGGCATTGGGCTGGTAGCGCACGCGTTCGCCAATCGCCTGGGCCAGCGCCAGCAGCGCGGCCGGGTCATGGCCGGCGGCCAGATACGGCGCGGCAAATGCGCTCAGCTCGGCCGGCGCGCTGGTCAGCGGCGTGCCGCTGCGAAAGTACAGCGGCGACACGCGCGCCTCGCCCGGCGGCGGGGCGTCGCCGAAGCAGCCGTCGGCATCGGCGGCGGGCGTGATCTCGACCTCGCCGCTGGCGGCGATGGTAATGGTGTCGGCCGGCCGCGCCAGCGTGAACTGATGGACGATATTGCCGAAGCCGTCGAGCGCCTCGGACAGATTGCCCGGCACCGACAGCTGCCATTGGTGCACCTGCTGCAGCGGGCCGGAGCGCGGCGCCAGCCGCAGCTCGTGAACGCTGCGGATCACCGGCTCGGTATAGCGATAAACGGTGCGGTGGTGGATCTGGTATTTCACGGTCCTGTCGCGCGACGCCGGGTTCAGGCTTTCAGGCTGCCAGCGGGGGCACCAGGAAATCCCGGCTGATGCCGCTGCCCAGATCGCCGATGCGTTCAAGGAAGCTGGTCAGGAACGCGTGCAGCCCGACCGCGAAGATGTCGTCGATGCGCGCGTATTTGAGGTCGGCATGCAGTTTACCAGCGTGCCGTTCGGTCTCGGCGGACTGCTGGTTGCGCACCAGCGCCAGGATCGCCACCACCTCGTCCATGCTCGACACCAGCGAACGCGGCATGTCGGGCCGCAGGATCAGCAGTTCGGCGACGCGCACCGGCGTGATCACGGTGCGGTAGATCTTGCGGTAGACCTCGAAGCCCGAGACCGAGCGCAGCACCGCGGCCCAGTGATAGAAATCCTGTTCGGTCCGCTCGCTGCCGCCATTCTCGCTGCCGGTGGCCTGGAACTTGACGTCGAGGATCCGCGCGGTATTGTCGGCGCGCTCCAGGAAGGTGCCCAGGCGCATGAAGTGGAAGGCGTCGTCCTTCAGCATGGTGCCGAACTGCACGCCGCGCGCCAGATGCGAGCGGAACTTGACCCATTCGAAGAACTGCGACGGATCGTCGCGCAGCACGCCGTCCGTGATCATCCGCTGCACGTCCAGCCACGTGGTGTTCAGCGTCTCCCACACCTCGGTCGTCAGCGAACCGCGCACGGCGCGCGCGTTCTCGCGCGCCGCGCGCAGGCAGCTCATGATCGACGACGGGTTGGTCATGTCGCGCACCATGAAGTCGATCACGTCCTCGCGCGAGAGCAGCCCGTACTTGTGGTCGAACGCGTGCGTCAACTCGGAGATATCGAGCATCGCCCACCAGCCCTGCTCGGCCACCTCGATCGATTGCGGCAGCAGCGAGGTCTGGTAGTTGACGTCGAGCATGCGCGCGGTATTTTCGGCGCGCTCGGTGTAGCGCGCCATCCAGAACAGGTGGTCGGCGGTGCGGCTCAGCATGATGGCTCTCCGTGGTCCGGTCGAAGATCGCGGGGGGTCGGCAGGGGTTGCCAGGTATCGATGGCTCGGCGGTTCAGCGGTTCAGCGCTCCAGCACCCAGGTGTCCTTGGTGCCGCCGCCCTGCGAGGAATTGACCACCAGCGACCCCTCGCGCAGCGCCACGCGCGTCAGCCCGCCCGGCACCATGCGCACCTCCTTGCCCGACAGCACGAATGGCCGCAGATCGATATGGCGCGGCGCGATGCCGGCCTCGACATAGGTCGGACAGGTCGACAGCGCCAGCGTCGGTTGCGCGATGTACTGATGCGGCCGCGCCTTGACCACCTCGCGGAACGCGTCGATCTCCGCGCGCGTCGCCGCCGGCCCGACCAGCATGCCGTAGCCGCCGGCGCCGTGCGTTTCCTTGACCACGAGTTCGTCCATGTGGTCGAGCACGTACTGCAGATCGTCCGGGCGCCGGCACATATAGGTCGGCACGTTGGCCAGCAGCGGCTCCTCGCCCAGATAGAAGCGGATCATCTCCGGCACATAGGGATAGATCGACTTGTCGTCGGCGACGCCGGTACCGATCGCATTGCATACCGTGACATTGCCGGCGCGATAGACCGCCAGCAGGCCGGCCGCGCCCAGCGTCGAATCGGGCCGGAACACCAGCGGATCGAGAAAGTCGTCGTCGACGCGGCGGTAGATCACGTCGACGCGCTGCGGGCCCTGCGTGGTGCGCATGTACAGAAAGTCGTCCTGCACGAACAGGTCGCTGCCCTCGACCAGTTCGATGCCCATCTGCTGCGCCAGGAACGCATGTTCGAAATAGGCGGAGTTGTACATGCCGGGCGTCAGCACCACCACGGTCGGATCGGCCATTCCCTGCGGCGACACGCTGCGCAGCATGTCCAGCAGCAGGTCGGGATAGTGGGCCACCGGCGCGACGCGGTTGCGCGCAAACAGCTCGGGGAACAACCGCATCATCATCTTGCGATTCTCGAGCATGTACGAAACGCCGGACGGCACCCGCAGATTGTCCTCGAGCACATAGAACTCGCCCTCGCCGGCGCGCACCACGTCGATGCCGGCGACATGCGCATAGATGTCGCGCGGCACGTCGATGCCCAGCATCTCGGGACGGTACTGCGCGTTGTCGTAGACCTGCTCGGGCGGAATCACGCCGGCGCGGATGATGTCCTGCCCATGATAGATGTCATGGATGAAGCGGTTCAGCGCGGCGACCCGCTGGCGCAGGCCCCGCTCCAGCAGCGCCCATTCGCCGGCCGGGAAGATGCGCGGAATCACGTCGAACGGGATGGTGCGCTCGGTGCCGCTGTTGTCCTCGTCCTTGTCGCCATAGACGGCGAAGGTGATGCCCACGCGCCGGAACACCAGGTCGGCCTCGGCACGCTTGTTGGCCATGGTGGCCTCCGACTGGCGCGCCAGCCAGTCGGCGAAGTGACGGTAGTGCGGCCGGATCGCGTCGGGCGACAAGGCCTGCCCGGCGGCGATGTTCGGGGGCGCATCGCCGCGCCAGTCCAGCATTTCATCGAAAAACCGCGCCGCCATGATGCCCTCCCCAGTGCCGGGCGCCCGACCGGCCGCCGCGCATCGTTGACTCCTACAGCATACGTCCGGCCGCTGCCCCCGAGAAGGAAGTCAGGTGCCTTGGCAGACATTCAAGCAAGATGTCTGCCAGTGGAAAGGTTGCGCAAAACGGGGTGGAAAGACGCGCAGGGGCGGGACACGGCACGGAATGGCGCGGAGCGGCGCGGGAACAGGCCGCCCCGGCACACCATTTCAGTGCACGGGCTGGCTGCCGCGGACCGGCGGACGCTCCGCCAGGATCTGGCGCACCAGCTCCTCGGGCGGCTTGCGGATATCGAGCACCAGCGCGTCGCGCGGCTCCTCCAGCGTATCGAGCTGGCTCTGCAGCAGCTTGGGGTCGAAGAAATGCCCGCTGCGGCCGGCCAGGCGGGTGCGCAGCACGTCGATATCGCCCTTCAGGTAGATGAAGCTGACCCCGCCGTCGGGCGGCGTCAGCCGGTCGCGATAGATCTGGCGCAGCGCGGAGCAGGTGAACACGTGCGGGCGGCCCTCGGCGCGGGCCTGGTCGATGGCCGCGCGCATCGCGTCCAGCCAGGGCCAGCGGTCCTCGTCGGTCAGCGGAATGCCCGCGGCCATCTTGGCCTTGTTGGCGGCGCTGTGGAATTCGTCGGCATCATGGAAGCCGCAATGCAGCGCCTGCGCCAGCAGCGAGCCGACCGTGGTCTTGCCGCTGCCGGAGACGCCCATCAGGATATAGATCATGTCTGCTCCATCGATCAGGATCGGACGGTCGGTGCCGTCCTTGTTGGTCTGACCGCGCGCCGGCGAGTTCGCATGCGGGCGGTCGAGGCCGGACGCCAGGTCCGGCCGACTTCGGGATTGATTCGGTATCGGATATCGTCCAGCGGATAGCGGATAGCGGATAGCGGGTTCGGGATAGCGGCTGCCGCAAGTACGCCCTACAGCACGACTACAGCACGACTATAGTGCGCGCGGCGCCGCCATCGCATCGGCCTCGCTGAGGTCCAGCGCGCTGCCGCCCTGCTCGGCGCCGCGCGCGTGGCGGCGGAACAGGCCGAACAGGCCGCGGCCCAGGCTGTAGTCGGCGAACGCGTCCTGCGGCGGCGCAGCAGGCGCGCGCGCCGCGAGCTCTGCCGGATCGCCGAGCCACGCCAGCGTGCCGGCGACCGCATCGACGCGCAGCAGGTCGCCATCGCGCACGCGCGCCAGCGGACCGCCCGCGCTGGCCTCGGGGCCGACGTGGATCACCGCCGGCACCTTGCCGGAGGCACCCGACATGCGGCCGTCGGTGACCAGCGCGACGCGATGGCCGGCGTCCTGCAGCGCGCCCAGCGGCGGCGTCAGCCGGTGCAGCTCCGGCATGCCGTTGGCGTTCGGCCCCTGGAAGCGCACCACGACGATGACGTCGCGGTCGAGCTCGCCGCGCGCGAACGCGTCCTGCAACGCCTGCTGCGATTCGAACACGCGCGCCGGCGCCTCGACGATCCGGTGCTCGGGCGCGACCGCCGACACCTTGATCACGCCGCGGCCCAGGTTGCCGGACATCAAGCGCAATCCGCCTTCGGGATCGAACGGCTTGTCGATCGGCGCGAGCACCTGCGCGTCGCCGCTTTGCGCCGGGGCTTCGCGCCACTGCAACGCGCCGTCGTGCAGTACCGGCTCCCGCGCATAACGCGCCAGTCCCGGGCCGGCCACGGTCTCGACGTCCTCGTGCAGCAGCCCGGCATCGAGCAGCTGCCGAATCACGAAGCCGACGCCGCCGGCCGCATGGAAATGATTGACGTCGGCGGCGCCGTTCGGATAGACGCGCGCCAGCAGCGGCGTCGCGCGCGACAGCTGGTCAAAGTCGTCCCAGTCGATCACGATGCCGGCCGCACGCGCCATCGCCACCAGATGGATCGTGTGGTTGGTCGAGCCGCCGGTCGCCAGCAGTCCGACGATGCCGTTGACGACCGCGCGTTCGTCGACGATGCGGCAGATCGGCAGATAGCCATCGCCGCGTGCCGACAGTGCCAGCGCGCGCTGCGCCGCGGCGGCCGTCAGCGCATCGCGCAGGCCGCCCTCCGGCGGCACGAACGCCGCGCCCGGCAGATGCAGGCCCATGATTTCCATCAGCAGCTGGTTGCTGTTGGCGGTGCCATAGAACGTGCAGGTGCCGGCGCCGTGATAGGCCTGGCACTCGGCCTCGAGCAGCGCGTCGCGGCCGACCTGGCCGGTGGCATACAGCTGCCGCACGCGCGCCTTCTCCTTGTTGGGCAGGCCGCTGGCCATCGGTCCGGCCGGCACCATCACCACCGGCAAATGGCCGAACTGCAGCGCGCCCATCACCAGCCCCGGGACGATCTTGTCGCAGACGCCGAGCATCACCACCGCATCGAAGGTGTTGTGCGACAGCGCGATCGCGGCGCCCATCGCGATCGCATCGCGCGAGAACAGCGACAGCTCCATGCCGGGATTGCCCTGCGTGATGCCGTCGCACATCGCCGGCACGCCGCCGGCGACCTGCGCCACCGCGCCCACTTCACGCGCCGCCGCGCGGATCAGCGCGGGATAGCGCTCATAGGGCTGGTGCGCGGACAGCATGTCGTTGTACGCGGTGACGATGCCGAGATTCAGCGCATGTTCGACGCGCAGCTT
Organism: Cupriavidus sp. JZ107; assembly: GCF_053903255.1. Taxonomy (NCBI): domain Bacteria; kingdom Pseudomonadati; phylum Pseudomonadota; class Betaproteobacteria; order Burkholderiales; family Burkholderiaceae; genus Cupriavidus; species Cupriavidus sp. JZ107. The sequence goes on from NZ_CP096481.1 coordinate 2,135,712, forward strand.
CAGCTTGTCGGCGGCCGGCAGCGCGGCGTAGCCATGAGCCAGGTTGGCGCAGGACAAGCCCTGTGCCGGGCCCAGTTCGCGTTGCGCGCGGGCGCAGCGCTCCAGGTAGGCGCTGCGGCTGGCGCGGCTACGTTCGACGATGCGCGCGGTGACGTCGCGCACGGCGGAATCGAGAGTCTGTGGCATTCGATATGAAGAGGCGAACGGGGGATCGGGCGGTTCGATCAACGGGATATCGGCGGATCCCGGCAGGGTCGATTTGTGTAGAATTTCTACATTCTACCGGAAGACGGCGCCGTTCCAGAAGTCTCGTGTCGCACCGCCCCATCCAAAACAGCGAAAAAACCCAGTGAAATCGCGCTTTCCATCGTTCGGCATCAGGGTTATTCCCGACTGCGGCGCACGGCGTTCCACCCGATCATTCGGCCGGCCAAGTAGAATCTCTACAAACCCCGATCCAATCCGACTCTTGCCGCCCTCATGCGTGACCGCATCCTCGCCGTCTACGACTCCCTTCGCCCCTCCGAACGCCGCCTCGCCGACTACGTCGCGCGCCACGGCGCCAGCGTGATCCGGCTGTCGATGCCGGAGCTCGCTCGCCTTGCCGGCGTGTCGCAGCCGACCATTGCACGCTTTTGCGCGGCGCTCGGCTACGACGGCTTTCGCGAGTTCAAGCTGCAGTTCGCGCAGACCGTCGGCGCCGGCACGCCTTTCGTGCACCAGGACGTCAATCCGCAGGACCGGCCGGCCGATATCGCCGGCAAGGTGTTCGACCGCACCATCGCGACATTGATGTCGGTGCGCAATGCGTTGTCGGCCGATCAGATCGAGCACGGCATCGCGCTGCTGGCCGGCGCGCGCCGCATCGAGTTCTACGGCTGCGGCAACTCCGGCATCGTCGCCCTCGACATCCAGCACAAGTTCTTCCGTCTCGGCATGCCGACCGTCGCGTACTCCGATCCGCATGTGTTCAGCATGTCCGCCGCGCTGCTGGCGCCGGGCGACGTCGCGGTGCTGGTGTCCAACAGCGGCCGCACCTGGGACATGCTGACCGCGGCCACGCTGGCGCGCGGCGCGGGCGCCAGCGTGCTGGCGCTGACGCACAGCGGCTCGCCGCTGGCCGCGCTGGCCGACGTCTGCGTGTTCTCCGATGTGGAAGAGGACAGCGAGGTCTATACGCCGATGACCTCGCGCATCAGCCATCTGGTGCTCGGCGATGTGCTCGCCGCGGGCGTCGCGCTGGCACGGGCCGACACGATGGCGGGCCGCTTGCAACGCGCGAAGGCGCATCTGCGCGAGCGCCGCATCGCCAGCGTCGAGCCCAGCCATGCGATCGAGCCGCTGCCGCGCGGCAAGGGGCGCCGCAGCGCGGGTCCGGCGGCAAAAGGTGCGTCGAAGCGAGTGACTACGCCCGCGACCAAGCGTGCGGCGAGCCCGGCTGCCCGCCGCGCGGCCAAGCGGTAACCCGTACTCGTTCATTCCGGCGCATCCGGGGCCGGCCGCCAGTAGCGCCGCGCCTGCTGCCGGAACGACGCGATCGCAATGCCGTCCCGATCCGCGACGACTTCGACGGCGCCGGTGCGATCGCTGCGATAGCGCGCGATCCCGCGGCGGCCATAGCGCGCCCATACCTGCGCATGCGGATGCCGGTAGCGGTTGCGATAGCCGAGCTGGAACACCGCCGCAACGGGCCGCACCGCGTCGAGCCATTCGTCGCTGGACGACGTGCGGCTGCCATGGTGCGGCACCAGCAGCAGGTCGGCACGCAGCGCATCGGGCGGCAGGCGAGCGACCATTGCCAGTTCGGCGGCGCGGTCGATATCGCCGGTCAGCAGCATCGCGGCGTACGGGCTCGAGATCCGCAGCACGCAGCTGCGCGCATTGCTGCCGATCGCCGCGTCGTCGCCCTGCCCCGGCAACGGATGCAGCAGCTCGAAACGCACGCCGTCCCATTGCCACGCGATACCGGCCGCACACACCGCACCGGCATCCGGCCCGCTCCCGGCCTGCAACCGCCATAGCGGATGGCCACGCGGCAGCGACGCCCACAGGCGCCGGACCGGCAGCGCCGCCATCACGTCGCGCGCGCCGCCGGCATGATCGGCGTCCTCGTGACTGATCACCAGCGCATCGAGCGAGTGAATGCCAACCGCGCGCAGGAACGGCACCACCACGCGCTCGCCGGCGCTGGGCCGTGGCGAATCGGCCGGATTGCTGGTCGCGCCATACGCCGGCCCGGCGTCGTACAGCAGCCGATGGCCGCGGGTCTCGATCAGCACCGCCGCGCCCTGCCCGACATCGAGCGCCGTCGCGCGGAAGGCGGCGGCCGGCAGCGGCGCGCGGCCGCTCGACAGCATCGGGATCAGCAGCACCAGGCCATGCACGCGCCAGCCCCAGCCGAAGGCACGGGGGGCCAGCAGCACCGCCGTGCCGAGCAGCGCGAAGGCGAGTTCGACGGTATCGGGCCGCGCCGCCTGCCAGACGGCCCAGTGCGGCGCCGCCAGTCGCACCAGCACCGCCGCCAGCCATGCCATCGCCTGGTGCGCCAGCGTCAGCAGCCATGCGGCCACCAGCGCGATGGCGCCGCCGAGCGGCCAGTCCACGGGCCACGCCGCCAGCATCGCCGCGCCCAGCGCCAACGGCGTCACCAACAGGCCGACGAGCGGAATCGCCAGCGCATTGGCCAGCGGCGACACCACCGACACCTGCTGGAACAACAGCAGCGTCGGCGGCAGCAGTCCGATCGTGACGGCCCATTGCGTGCGCACCGACTCGGCCAGATGCCGCCGCAGGCCTTGCCAGCGCGCCTGCCAGACCGAACGCCGCGACGGCTCGCCGCCGGCCACGGCCACGGTTCGCTGCGACGCCGCCACGAAGATCGCCGCGACCGCGCCGAACGACAGCCAGAATCCCGCCGCCCGCACCGCCCAGGGGTCGAGGGCCAGCGCCACCGCCGCAGCCCAGGCCAGCACCAGCGACGCGGGCGGCCGGCGCTGCCACCACAGCGCCAGCGCGGCAACGGACACCATCGCCACCGTGCGTTGCGCCGGCACCTCCATTCCCGACAGCAGCCCATAGGCCAGCGCCATCGCCACCGCCACCAGCGCCGCCGCCCGCTGCGCAGGACAACGCAACGGCAGCGGCCGCCGCAGCCATCTGCCCAGGCCGAACGAATACCGCCACAGCGCCCTCGCCAGCGCACCGGCCAGCCCGGAAATCATCGTGATATGCAGGCCCGAAATGCTGACCAGATGGCCGATGCCAGTGCGGGTGAACCAGCGCCATTGGTCGGCGGCGATGCCGCTCTGGTCGCCGATCGCCAGCGCCACCAGCACGCCAGCCAATGGCGCCTCGGCCGGCATCGCGGCCAGCATGCGCGAGCGGATCCGCGCGCGCCAGCGCGCGATGCGCCAGGCCGGCCGCAGGGCCACCGGCGCTGCGGGGCGGGCCGCCAGCACGTAGCCCGTCGCACCGATGCCCCGCTGCAGCAGCCAGTATTCGTAATCGAAGCCATGTGGATTGGCGAGGCCGTGCGGTCGCTTCAGCCGTACGGTCAGCGCCAGCCGCGTGCCGGGCAGCAGATCGGGCGGCGCCTGTTGCCAGCCGAGCGACAGCAGCGGCGGCAAGCCGGCCGGCCTGTCGCCGTCGACCGTGAACGCGAAACGCAGGCTCTCGCCGTTGCCGGTCGGCAGTCCCGACACCACGCCCGTCAGCGACAGCGTGACGCCTTCGAACTGCGCCGCAAGCCGCTCGGCCAGGCGACGCTCGGCACGCCAGGCGGACCATGCCGCGCCGGCGATCAGCGCGGCCAGCACAGTGGCCAGCAAGCGGACATGGAAGCCGATCGAGGAAGGCTCCGGACGCCCGGCAAGCGGCGACAGCGCGATCACCACGACCAATGCGGCCAGACCGGCGGTCACGCCGATCGAAGCTGGCGGCAATGCCGGCAATTGCTGCACCAGCCAGCAGCCCGCGACGAAGGCGCACAGCGTCAGGCGCATCGCGGCCCGGCAATAGCGGCCGCAGCAATAGCGGCCGCAGCAACAGCGGCCGCAGCAATGGCAGGAACAGCAGGCGCCGCAGAGAACGAAACGACGATAGCGGTTGCAACGACCGCACGCAGCGCAGACATGCACGCCCCCGATCAAGGGATCACGATGCCCGCGTTTATACCGCCGGGCGGCGGCCCGGAACTTGTCAGTCCGTCACGGCGGAGGACGGTGCCATCGTCGCGGCAAAGGCGGCCAGCCGGGGCAGCGCCTCGACCGCATTGCGCCAGGTCGCCTGGGCCAAGGTGTCCGCGTCGATGCCGCGCAGTTCGGTCAGCACCCGCGCGACGCCCGCGACCTCGGCCGGCGTGTTGCGCACCTTGCGTTGCTCGCCGAACTGGTCGTCGGTCAGCCAGGCCGGCGCGATATCGGGCGCATCGGTCTCCAGCACCAGCGCTTCCAGCGGCAACTCCACCGCCAGCCGACGGATCTGCCGCGCGCGGCTGAACGTCACGTTGCCGCCGAAGCCGAGCTTGAAGCCCTGCTCGACGAAGCGCTGCGCCTGCTGCGCGCTGCCGTTGAACGCATGGGCGATGCCGCGCCGCACGCCGACGCGCCGCAGTTGCGCGGCGACCTGGTCCTGCGACTTGCGCACATGCAGCAGCACCGGCAGATCGAACTCGCGCGCGATCTTCAGCTGCTCGACATAGAGCCAGGTCTGGTGCTGCGCGTCGAGGCCCGGCACGAAGAAATCCAGGCCTATCTCGCCGATGCCGACGAAGCGCGGATCGGTCAGAGCGATCTCGACCTCGCTGCGCAGCGCGTCGAGATCGGCCTGCCCCGCCCCGGGCGTGCACAGCGGATGGATGCCGAGCGCGTAGACGCAGGCCGGATGGCGATGCGCCAGCGCGCGTACCGCCGCGAAGTTCGACACCGCCACCGCCGGCAGCACGATGCCGCCGACGCCGGCCGCGGCCGCGGCCGTCACCACCGCGCCGCGGTCCTCATCGAACTCGGCCGCGTCGAGGTGGCAATGGGTATCGATCCACATCGGCGATGAACTCCGGCGCGCCGCGCTCAGCGTTCGCGATGCAGATGGCCGTCGCGCAGCCGCAGCACGCGGTCGCAGCGATTGGCCAGATCGAGATCGTGGGTGACGATCACGAAGCTGGTGCCCAGCGTGCGCGACAGCTCCAGCATCAGGTCGTAGACGCCGCCGGCCGTATGGTCGTCGAGGTTGCCGGTCGGCTCGTCGGCCAGCACGCAGGCGGGCTGCCCCACCAGCGCGCGCGCGATCGCGACGCGCTGCCGCTCGCCGCCCGACAGCTCGCCGGGACGGTGCTTGGCACGCTCGCCGAGGCCCACGCGGGCCAGCATCGCCTGCGCGGCCTCGCGCGCCTCGCCCTGGCGCAGGCCGCGGATGCGCATCGGCATCGCGACGTTGTCCAGCGCGGTGAACTCCGGCAGCAGATGGTGGAACTGGTAGACGAAGCCGAGCGAGCGGTTGCGCACGAGGTTGCGCTCGGTCTCGCGCAGATCGGTGAAGGGCTTGCCGAGCAGCGCGACGCTGCCCGAATCCGGATTGTCGAGCCCGCCCAGCACATGCAGCAGCGTGCTTTTGCCGGACCCCGAGGCGCCGACAATGGCGACCTTCTCGCCGGCATCGACGCGCAGGTCGACGCCGCGCAGCACCTCGACGTCGAGCCCGCCCTGGCGGAAACGCTTGCACAGGCCCTGCGCGCTCAGGATCGGTTGCGCGGCGGCGGTGGCGCCCGCCGGCGCGGCCTCGGGCCAGGCGTCGGGGGAAGCGGTGCGGTTCAGCATGGCCTCACTCATAGCGCAGCGCCTCCGCGGGGTTCACGCGGGCGGCGCGCCAGCTGGGATAGAGCGTGGCCAGAATGGCCAGCACGAAGGAAATGGTGCCGATGGTGGCGATGTCGTTCACGCGCGGGTCCGAGGGCAATTCGCTGATGAAATAGATGTCGCGGGGCAGGAACTGGACCTGCAGGATCCGCTCGATGAAGGGCACGATCACGTCGATATTGGTCGCGATCAGCGTGCCGCCTAGCACGCCGAGCACGGTGCCGATGAAGCCGATCGCCACGCCCTGCACGATGAAGATGCGCATGATCGAGCCGGGCTGCGCGCCCATCGTGCGCAGGATCGCGATATCGGCCTGCTTGTCGGTGACGGTCATCACCAGCGTCGACACCAGGTTGAAGGCCGCCACCGCGATGATCAGCGTCAGGATGATGAACATCATCCGTTTCTCGGTCTGCACCGCGGCGAACCAGTTGCGGTTCTGCTTGGACCAGTCGCGCAGATAGAGCTCGCCGGACAGCGTGCCGGCCAGCGCATCGGCGACCTGCGGCGCGCGCTGCATGTCGGCCAGCTTCAGCCGCAGGCCGTTGGGACCGTCGAGCCGGAACAGCGTCTGCGCGTCCTGGATGTCGATCAGCGCCAGCGCGCTGTCGAACTCGTAATGGCCCGACGAATACACTCCGACCACGGTGAACTGTTTGAGCCGGGGCAGCACGCCGGCCGGCGTGATGGTGCCCTGCGGCGCCACCAGCGTGACCTTGTCGCCGACGCGCACGCCCATCGCCGCCGCCAGCTCGCCGCCGAGCACGATGCCGAAGCCGCCGGGCTGCAGCTCGTTCAGGCTGCCGGCCTTGAACTGCTTGCCGATGTCCGAGACCTTGGGCTCCTCGGCCGGGTCGACGCCGCGCAGCAGCACGCCGCGCACGATGTCGTCGCGCGTCAGCATCGCCTGCGCGGCGACATAGGGCGCGGCGCCGACGACCTCCTTGTTGCGCATCGCCTCGGCGGCGGTGCGGCGCCAGTCGGGCAGCGTGGACGGGCCGATCACCTCGATATGCGCCAGCACCGACAGCATGCGGTCGCGGACCTCCTTCTGGAAGCCGTTCATCACCGACAGCACGACGATCAGCGCCGCGACGCCGAGGGCGATGCCGAGCATCGAGATCATCGAGATGAACGAGATGAAGGTATTGCGGCTGGCGCGTTTGCTGGCGCGGGTATAGCGCCAGCCAATCTGCCACTCGTAGGGAAAGTTCAAGACGGTTCCTGTGTTCGTTGCCAATGCGCGATGGGCCCTGCCGGGCCGCCATCGCCTCCGCGGCGCCCGCGGACGCCGCGCAAATCCTGCGCGAATCCGGTGAATCGGGACGCACCGGCCAGCCGCGAGTTTACAATCTCGCCAACCATGACGACGCACCTGACCCTGATTGTGCCCTTTTCGGTCCCGCCCGGCGCGGATACCGAGGGCCTGGACGAACCGAACGGCGCCGGTGGCGGCATTGCCGGCGCGCTGCTGCGCCAGTTGGAGTTGCCGGCGCTGGGAAAGTTGCTGACGCGCGCCGGCGCCACCGCACGCGAGCGCCACGGTTCGGGCTACGACCCGACCGCGCTGCGCTCGCTGCCGCACGAGCGCTGGCTCGCCGCGCGCGCGGGCCTGGACACCGCGCGCGTGCCCACCGCCCCCTACATGCGGCTGGCCGACCATGGTGCCGCCGCGGCGGGTCGTGACGAGGGTTCCTGGGTCTGCCTGCAGCCGGTCCATATCCATGCCGCGCGCGATCATCTGGTGCTGATGGACCCGGCGCTGCTGACGCTGGACGCCGCCGAATCGGCCGCGCTGCGCGAGGCCATCGCGCCGCTGCTGGACGATTCGGGCATCGCGCTGGATGCGCCGCACCCCGGCCGCTGGTACCTGCCCGAAGCCGTGTTCGGCCCGCTGGACGCTACCCCGCCGCTGCGTGCCGCCGGCCGCAATATCGACGTGTGGATGCAGTCCGGCCCGCGCGAGCGCGACTGGCGCCGGCTGCAGAACGAGATCCAGATGACCTGGTTCGACCATCCGGTCAACCAGGCGCGCGAGGCCAACGGCGCGCTGCCCGTCAACTCGGTCTGGCTGCATGGCGGCGGCGCGCTGCGGCCGGTGCCGCGGCTGGCCGATACGGTGCTGGCCGACGATCCGCTGCTGCGCGGGCTGGCGCTGGCGGGCGGCGCCGCATGCCGGCCGTTGCCGTCCTCGCTGGCATCGCTTGAATCGCTGGATTCCCTGCAGGCCGGGGGCAGCGCCATGGCGCTGCTCGATGCCTGCGTCTCGGCCTATATCGCCGAGGACTGGGGCAGCTGGATCGAGCGGCTGCATGCGCTCGAGGCCGACTGGTTCGCGCCGGCGCTGGCCGCGCTCGAAGCGGGCCGGCTGCAGGTGCTGACGCTGGTGCTCGGCGGCGACGACCATCACGCCGAATTCACCGTGCGCCGCGGCGATCTGCGCAAGTTCTGGCGCGGCCTGGGGATGCGCGGCGACTGGCGCGCGCTGCTGTCCGATCTGGCGCTGGCGGCATGAGCGCATGAGCACGACCATGCCGATGCCAACGCGCCCGTTCCACCCGTCTTGCTCGCCTGGCCGCCGCCCCGGCCCCTGCTCCGCTATCGTTCCGACCCCATGACCCGCATCGCGATCCGCCCCCACCAGCCCGACCACGCCAGCGCCCTCGCCGCGCTGGGCCTGCATCCGACGCTGGCGCGCATCCTGTCGGCGCGCGGCGTCACCCATGCGCGCGAGCTGGCCACCGATCTGCCCGAGCTGATGGCGCCGCAGGCGATGAAGGGCATCGACCGCGCCGCGGTCTATCTGGCCGACGCGATCGCGGCCCGCCGCCGGCTGCTGATCGTCGCCGATTACGACTGCGATGGCGCCACCGCCTGCGCGGTCGGCGTGCGCGGGCTGCGCATGCTGGGCGCCCAGGTCGACTACATCGTGCCGAACCGCTTCGAGTACGGCTACGGCCTGACGCCGGAGATCGTCGCGCTGGCGGCGCAACGCAATCCAGACGTGATCGTCACCGTCGACAACGGCATCGCGAGCGTCGATGGCGTGGCCGCGGCCAATGCGCGCGGCATCGACGTGGTCGTCACCGACCACCATCTTCCCGGCGACCAGTTGCCCGACGCGGCGGTGATCGTCAATCCGAACCAGCCGGGTTGCGGCTTCCCCAGCAAGAACCTGGCAGGCGTCGGCGTGATGTTCTACGTGCTGCTGGCGCTGCGCGCCGAACTGCGCCAGCGCGGCGTGTTCACGCCGGCCAGCCAGCCGCGGCTGGACACGCTGCTCGATCTGGTCGCGCTGGGCACCGTGGCCGACGTGGTCAAGCTCGATACCAACAACCGCATCCTGGTCGCGCAGGGCCTGAAGCGCATGCGGGCGGGCCGCATGCATGCGGGCGTGGCCGCGCTGTTCCGCGCGGCCGGGCGCGAGGCCAGCCGCGCCACCACCTTCGATCTCGGCTTCGGCCTGGGCCCGCGGCTGAACGCCGCCGGCCGGCTGGCCGACATGTCGCTCGGCATCGAATGCCTGCTCAGCGACGACGCGGAGCGCGCCTGGGAGATCGCGCAGCAGCTCGATGCGATGAACCGCGAGCGGCGCGACATCGAGGCGGGCATGCAGCAGGAAGCGCTGCAGATCCTCGAGCGTCCGCTGGACGGGCTCGATCCGTCGTCGCGCTTTACCGTCAGCGTGTTCAACGACACCTGGCACCAGGGCGTGATCGGCATCGTGGCGTCGCGCCTGAAGGAGAAATTCCATCGGCCGACGATCACCTTCGCGCCGGGCGACGAGGCCACGATCAAGGGCTCGGGCCGCTCGATTCCGGGCTTTCATCTGCGCGATGCGCTCGACCTGGTCTCCAAGCGCCATCCCGGTCTGCTCGTGAAGTTCGGCGGCCATGCAATGGCGGCCGGCCTGACGCTGCGCGCCGGCGATTTCGAGCGCTTCATGGACGCGTTCGAAGGAATCGGCCGCGAATGGCTGACCGACGATCACCTGGCCCGCGTGATCGAGACCGACGGCGAGATCGAGGACCACTGCTTCGATCCGGCCTTCGTCTCGCTGCTGGAGCAGCAGGTATGGGGCCAGGGCTTTCCGCCGCCGACCTTCTGCGGGGAATTCGACGTGCTGCGCCAGACCGTGCTCAAGGGCAAGCATCTGAAGCTGCAGCTGGGGCGCGGCAAGCGCCAGTTCGACGCGATCTGGTTCAACCACGCCGACACGCTGGGCGCCAGCGCGATGGTCGCCTACCGGCTCGACAACAACACCTTCAACGGCGTCACGCGCGTGCAGATGGTGATCGAGCACGCGCAGTAGCAAGGAACGTCTCTCGTTGTCGCCGCCGCGCAGGCGGGGTCCAGCGGCTTGTGCGGCCAGGTTTGCAGTCGCTGGATCCCTGCCCGCGCGGGGACGACAAGACCGGCCGCTTATCCCCGCGCCGGCAGCATGCTGGCCGGATCGACCGGCTTGCCGTTGCCGCGCACCTCGAAATGCAGCTCGCTGGCCGCGGCACCCATGCGGCCCACCACCTGGCCCGCGTCGACGTGGGCGCCTTCCTTGACCATCGGCTGATCCAGATTGCCGTAGACGGTCAGCCAGTCGTCGTTGTGCTTGACGATCACCAGCGTGCCGTAGCCACGCAGCGCGCCGACGTGGATCGCCCAGCCGGCCGCGGCCGCCCGTACGGTGCCGTTGGCCGGCACCGCGATGCGCAGGCCCTTGCTCGACGGCGGCGCATAGCCGTGCGTGACCGTGCCGTCCGCCGGCCATTGCAGCGCGATGCGGCTGGACGGCGGCCGGCTCGACGGCGCCGCGGCACGCGGCGTGTCCTCGACCGTAGTCGGGCCGCTGGCGTTGCTCGCCGCCGCCGCGGCGCCGGCGGCAGGCCGCACGCGAATCAGCTGGCCGACTTCGATGCGGTCCGCGCTCGGCAACGCGTTCCAGCGCACCAGATCGCGCACCGAGCGGCGATGGCGGCGCGCGATCGAATACAGCGTGTCGCCGGAACGGACGCGATAGAAGCCGTCCGGCGCGGGGCCGCCCTCGCCCACCGTGCCGCAGCCGGCCAGCGTCGCCAGCATCGTGGCGGCCAACGCGGCGATGGCGCGCCGGCGGCCGATGGCGGGGTCGTTGGTGGCGGTCGCGGTCGGGAAGGTCGAGGTGGCTGGCATCGTCATGGCTGCATCGGAATTCTGGCGCCCGCGGCAATATCGAGGGCCTCGATCTACGGCATCGGCTGGCGCAACGGCGGACTGGAACGGCGGATAAAAACGGAAGCGGCGCCACCGATGTAACGGTTGACGCACCCGCAACTGTAGACCATCGGTCACGGCCACAGTTCGGCTCGCCCTCGGGAAATGGCCTTCGCGGGCCCCGGCGAGCGCGCCGGCGGCGGGCGCCATGCGCGGCCTTCCGCGCGGCGCATTATCCGTCATTGCCCGGGGAATGCCTCCCCGTTCCGCTATAATTCACGGTTTTCAAAGCGCAAGAACACCATGGAAGCAGAACGCCTCAACGCCATCTCCGGCGCCATCTCCGATCTCCGTTCCCGGACGGAAGATCTACGGGGGTATCTTTGACTACGACGTCAAGGTAGGACGTCTGGCCGAAGTCAACGGCGAACTGGAGGACCCCGAGGTCTGGAACAACCCGAAGCGGGCCCAGGATCTCGGCAAGGAAAAGAAGATGCTCGAAGGCGTGGTCCAGGTACTGGGCAAGCTGACCGAGGATCTGGAAAGCGCGCAGGAGCTGTTCGAGCTCGCGCGTGAAGAGGGCGACGACGACACGCTGGTGTCGATCGAAGAGGACGTCAAGGGCTTCGAGGCGACCGTCGCCGACATGGAGTTCCGCCGCATGTTCTCCGGCGAACTCGATCAGGCCAATGCCTTCATCGACATCCAGGCCGGCGCCGGCGGTACCGAGGCGTGCGACTGGGCCTCGATGCTGCTGCGCCAGTACCTGAAGTACTGCGAGCGCAAGGGCTTCAAGGCCGAAGTACTGGAAGAATCCGAGGGCGACGTCGCCGGCATCAAGAGCGCCACGATCAAGGTCGAGGGCGAATACGCGTTCGGCTATCTGCGTACCGAGACCGGCGTGCACCGGCTGGTGCGCAAGTCGCCGTTCGATTCGTCGGGCGGCCGGCACACCTCGTTCTCGTCGGTGTTCGTCTATCCGGAGGTCGACGACTCGTTCGAGGTCGAGATCAATCCGGCGGACCTGCGCGTCGATACCTATCGCGCTTCCGGCGCGGGCGGCCAGCACATCAACAAGACCGATTCGGCGGTGCGGATCACGCATATCCCGACCGGCATCGTCGTGCAGTGCCAGAACGACCGCTCGCAGCACCGCAACCGCGCCGAGGCGATGTCGATGCTGAAGTCGCGCCTGTACGAACACGAGATGCGCAAGCGCCAGGCCGAGGCCGACAAGCTCGAATCGACCAAGACCGATGTGGGCTGGGGCCACCAGATCCGCTCGTACGTGCTGGACCAGAGCCGCATCAAGGACCTGCGCACCAACGTCGAAATGTCCAACACGCAGAAGGTACTGGACGGCGACCTGGACAACTTCATCGAGGCGAGCCTGAAACAGGGCCTGTAAGCGCAGGCCGAGCGTTGCAGCACCAGCAGGACCGGCGCCCGCTCGCGCCATCCATCCCGCGGCGCGGCCGTGCCGCGGGGTCCGACCTCTCTCCGCCAGGGCGATATCCATGACCACAGCCGCATCGACCGACGCATCCCATCTGATCATTGTCACCGGCGCCTCGCGCGGGCTGGGCGCGGCGCTGGTGCGCGCGCTGATGGTCCCCGGCAACCGGCTGGTGTGCGTGGCGCGCAGCCGCAACGCGGAACTGGAGCAGGCCGCGCAGGCCAGCGGCGTGCCGATCGCCTGGCACCTGCAGGACCTGTCCAAACCCGCGCAGGGGGCAAGCTGGCTGGCGAGCGTGCTCGACAGCGTCGATGCCCCCGCCAGCGCGACGCTGGTGCTGAACGCCGGCGTGATCGAGCCAATCGCGCCGATCGCCGAGCTGCAGGAGGCCACGCTGGTGCCGCACCTGATGACCAACCTGGTGTCGCCGATGACGATGACCGCGGCCTTCCTGGCGCGCAGCGAGCGCTTCGGCTGCCCACGCAAGGTGCTGGCGATCTCGTCCGGCGCCGCGCGCCGGCCGGTCGAGGGCTGGAGCGCCTACTGCGCCGGCAAGGCGGCGCTCGACATGTTCGTGCGCTCGGTCAATGCCGAATACGCGTCGCTGCCGGCCGAGCGCGGCGTGCGCGCGGTGGCGCTGGCCCCGGGCGTGGTCGATACCGGCATGCAGGCCGCGATCCGCGAGGCCGACTTCGCCCAGGTCGAACGCTTCCGCTCGCTGAAGGCCAACGCGCAATTGACCAGCCCCGACGAGGCCGCCGCCCGCATCGCCGCCTATCTGCAGCGCGCCGACTTCGGCAGCACCGAACTCGACGATATCCGCAATACCTGACTTTCCCGCGCGGCCCTCGTGCCCCGCCCTTTGACGACATCATGACCGAACCCACCCGCGCGCCTGCCGAGCAGGCCCCCGCCGTCGACGAAAACAAGATCATTGCCGAACGGCGCGAGAAGCTGCAGGCGCTGCGTCAGCAAGGCGTCGCCTTCCCCAACGACTTCCGCCCGACCCACCAGGCCGCCGGCCTGCACGCGCAGTACGGCGAGGCCGACCAGGCCGCGCTCGAGGCCAATCCGGTCGAGGTCGCGGTGGCCGGCCGCATGATGCTCAAGCGCGTGATGGGCAAGGCCAGCTTCGCCACGGTGCAGGACGGCAGCGGCCAGATCCAGTTCTACATCACGCGCGACAAGGTCGGCGAAGAGGTCTACGCGCAGTTCAAGCACTGGGACCTGGGCGACATCGTCAGCGCGCGCGGGCTGCTGTTCCGCACCAACAAGGGCGAACTGTCGGTGCAGGTGCAGGAGCTGCGCCTGCTGTCGAAGTCGCTGCGCCCGCTGCCGGACAAGTTCCACGGCCTGGCCGACCAGGAAATGAAGTACCGCCAGCGCTATGTCGACCTGATCGTCTCGCCGGAGACGCGCGCAACGTTCCGCGCCCGAACCGAGGCGATCTCGTCGCTGCGCCGCCATATGGCCGAGGCCGGCTTCATGGAAGTCGAAACGCCGATGCTGCATCCGATTCCCGGCGGCGCCGCGGCCAAGCCCTTCATCACGCACCACAATGCGCTGGACATGCAGATGTTCCTGCGCATCGCGCCCGAGCTCTATCTGAAGCGGCTGATCGTCGGCGGCTTCGAGCGCGTGTTCGAGATCAACCGCAATTTCCGCAACGAGGGGGTCAGCCCGCGCCACAACCCCGAGTTCACGATGATGGAGTTCTACGCGGCCTATACCGACTACCGGTGGCTGATGGACTTCACCGAGGACCTGATCCGCAAGGCGGCGATCGACGCGCGCGGCAGCGCGACGCTGACCTATCAGGGCCGCGAGCTGGACCTGGGCAAGCCCTTCCACCGGCTGACCATCACGCAGGCGATCCAGAAGTACGCGCCCCAATACACCGATGCGCAGCTGGCCGATGCCGACTTCCTGCGCGCGGAGCTGAAGAAGTTCGGCGTCAACACCAGCGCGCCGCAATTCCTGAACGCGGGCCTGGGCACGCTGCAACTGGTGCTGTTCGAGGAGACTGCCGAGAGCCAGCTGTGGGAGCCGACCTTCATCGTCGACTATCCGGTCGAGGTATCGCCGCTGGCGCGGGCCTCCGATACGGTGCCTGGCATCACCGAGCGTTTCGAGCTGTTCATTACCGGCCGCGAGATCGCCAACGGCTTCTCGGAGCTCAACGATGCCGAGGACCAGGCCGAGCGCTTCCGCAAGCAGGTCGAGCAGAAGGATGCCGGCGACGAAGAGGCGATGTATTTCGACGCCGACTACATCCGCGCGCTGGAATATGGCATGCCCCCGACGGGCGGCTGCGGCATCGGCATCGACCGCCTGGTGATGCTGCTGACCGACAGCCCGAACATCCGCGACGTGATCCTGTTCCCGCATCTGCGGCGGGAAGACTGAGCCAAGGGCCCGCGGGGCCCGGCCGGCGGCCAAACAAAAAGCGCGCTTCCATGAAGCGCGCTTTTTTTTTGCGTCCGCAGCCTACTCGGCTTCCGCGATCCACGCTGCCTGGATGGCCTCGAGGATCTTTTCGCCCGAACGCTCGGGCAGGTCGTCGAATCCGTCCAGTTCCAGCACCCAGCGGCGCAGGTCGGTGAAGCGCACGGTCAGCGGATCGACGTCGGGGTACTTGTCGTACAGCGCCGCCGCGATGTCATAGGTGTCGGTCCATTTCATCAGGGGTTCTCCAAGGTCTTCGTTCGCCGTCGGGGTTGCCATGCCGCCCGGGCAGGCAATGCAGGGCTCAGTGGCCTTCCTTGGCGTGGTTGATCGTGTATTTGGGAATCTCGATGGTCAGGTCTTCGTCGGCGACGATCGCCTGGCAGGACAGCCGGGAATTCGGCTCGAGGCCCCAGGCCTTGTCGAGCAGGTCTTCCTCTTTCTCTTCGGCCCCGTTCAGCGAATCGAAGCCCTCGCGCACCACCACGTGGCAGGTGGTGCAGGCGCACGACTTCTCGCAGGCGTGCTCGATCTCGATGTCATGTTCGAGCAGCACGTCGCAGATGCTGGTGCCCTTCTTGGCTTCGATGACGGCGCCCTCGGGGCAGTATTCGGCGTGGGGCAGTACGACAATCTGTGGCATATCAGGTCCTGATGTGGGGGTGACGGGCGTCCCGTGGCGAGCGCCCTTCAGCCGAGCTCCTGCACCTTGCGGCCGGCAAGCGCGTTCTTGATCGAGCGGTCCATGCGCCGGGCGGCAAACTCGTCGGTGCCGCGCGACAGCGTTTCGATGGCGGCCTTGATCGCCAGATGGTCGTCGTCGGCGGCGGTCTCGCGGACCTGCGCCATCAGCGCTTCGACCTGGGCGCGCTCGTCGTCCGACAGCAGATCGCCGTCGGCCTGCAGCGCGCTGCGCGTGGCCTCGAGCAGGCGTTCGGCCTCGACCCGCTCCTCGGCCAGCGCACGGCTCTTCATGTCATGCTCGGCCTCGCGGAAGCTGTCCTGCAGCATCCGGGCGATATCGTCGTCGCCGAGACCATACGAGGGCTTGACGGTGATCGAGGCCTCGACGCCGGAATGCAGCTCGCGCGCGGAGACCGACAGCAGCCCATCGGCGTCGACCTGGTAGGTCACGCGAATACGGGCGGCGCCGGCCACCATCGGCGGAATGCCGCGCAGCTCGAAGCGCGCCAGCGAACGGCAGTCGCTGGCCAGTTCGCGCTCGCCCTGCAGCACATGGATCGCCATCGCGGTCTGGCCATCCTTGAAGGTGGTGAACTCCTGCGCGCGGGCGACCGGGATCGTGCTGTTGCGGGGAATGATCTTCTCGACCAGGCCGCCCATCGTTTCGACGCCCAGCGACAGCGGAATCACGTCGAGCAGCAGCCAGTCCTCGCCCGGCGCATGGTTGCCGGCCAGCAGATTGGCCTGCATCGCCGCGCCCAGCGCGACCACCTTGTCCGGATCGAGATTGGTCAGCGGCGGCTGGCCGAAGAAATCGGCGACCGCCTTGCGGATCGACGGCATGCGCGTGGCGCCGCCGACCAGCACCACGCCCTTGACCTCGTCGGGCGCCACGCCGGCATCGCGCAGGGCCTTGCGCACCGGCGCCAGCGTCTTCTGCACCAGATGCGCGGTCATCTCGCGGAACTGCTCGGCGGTCAAGGGCAGGTGGACGATCTCGCCGGTGCCCAGCACCGCGTCGATCACCGTGCTGTCGGCCTCCGACAGCGCCTCCTTGGCGGCGCGCGCGCGCACCATCAGCAGGCGCGTGTCCTCGGCCGACAGCGGTTGCAGGCCGGCCTGCTCGACGATCCAGCAGACCAGCCGCTGGTCGAAGTCGTCGCCGCCCAGCGCGGAATCGCCGCCGGTCGCCATCACCTCGAAGACGCCCTTGGTCAGTTTCAGCACCGAGATATCGAAGGTGCCGCCGCCCAGGTCGTAGACCGCGTAGATCCCTTCCGAGGCGTTGTCGAGCCCGTAGGCAATCGCCGCCGCGGTCGGCTCGTTCAGCAGGCGCAGCACTTCGAGGCCGGCCAGACGCGCCGCGTCCTTGGTCGCCTGGCGCTGCGCGTCGTCGAAATAGGCGGGCACGGTGATCACCGCGCCGACCAGGTCGTCGCCCAGCGCATCCTCGGCGCGTTGGCGCAGCGTGGCCAGGATCTCGGCCGACACCTCGACCGGGCTCTTGACGCCGGCGACGGTCTTGATCTGCAGCATGCCGGGCGCGTCGACGAAGTCGTACGGGGTGTGCTCGATATGCGCGACGTCGTGCAGGCCACGGCCCATGAAGCGCTTGACCGAGACGATCGTGTTCTTGGGGTCGCGCACCGCCTCTTCCTGCGCGCGGAAGCCGATCTGCGCGGTCCGGTTCGGCAGATAGCGCACCACCGACGGCAGCAGCGTGCGGCCGCTCTCGTCGGCCAGCACCTCGGGAATGCTGTTGCGAACGGCCGCCACCAGCGAATTGGTGGTGCCGAGGTCGATACCGACCGCGAGCCGTCGCTGGTGGGGCGCCGGCGACATGCCGGGTTCGGAAATCTGAAGCAGTGCCATGTCAATCTTCTGTTGTCGGGGCAGGCGGCGCGATGGCCGGGCGAACGACCAGCGCGTACCGCCGCATTACCCGCTTTTGCCGGGGCGCCATTGTGTCATGGCCCCCGCGATGGTGCCGGCCGCGCTAGCCTTCGAGGCGGTCGATCGCCTCGCTCGCGTCGTGCTCGATCTTCTCGACGAACATCAGCTGGCGCGCCGCGGCCGCCGCGGCCTCGTCGTCGCCGGCATCGAGCAGGCCGCCGAGCGCGCTCTGGCGCTCGCGCTTCTCCTGCCGAAGCGAACGCAGCAGCGCGTCCAGCGCCGCGGCGTCGCGCTGCTGTACCGCATCCTGCAGCGCCTCGCGCCATTCCATCTGCTGCATCAGGAAATCGGGCGCCATGGCCGTATTGTTCTCGGCCTGGATATCGATGCCGCGCAGCGACAGCAGATAGATCGCGCGCTTGAGCGGCTGGCGCAGGGTCCGGTACGCCTCGTTCGCATGCGCGGCCCATTGCATCGCGACGCGCCGTTCGGCGTCGCCGGCATGGGCAAAGCGGTCCGGATGGGCCTGCGATTGCACCGTGCGGTAGGCGGCGTCGAGCGCGGCCTCGTCGACGGTAAAGCGGGCCGGCAGCCCGAACAGGGCAAAGTAATCGTCTTTCAAGGTAGTCCTGCTGGAAGGCTGTGGCGGGGGCGGCGGCGCGCGCCGATGCGCGAGGCGCCGCCACCGTGCCCGGCCCTCTCCCGCCAGCGGGAGAGGAAAACGCTCAGGCCGCCGGCCTTACACGCGGAACGATTCGCCGCAACCGCACTCGTCCTTGACGTTCGGGTTGTTGAAGCGGAAGCCTTCGTTCAACCCTTCGCGGGCGAAGTCGAGCTCGGTGCCGTCGATATAGGGCAGGCTCTTGGGATCGACCACCACCTTGACGCCGTGCGACTCGAACACCTGGTCCTCCGGCTGCAGCTCGTCGACATACTCGAGCTTGTACGCCAGGCCGGAACAGCCGGTCGTCTTGACGCCGAGCCGCAGGCCGATGCCCTTGCCCCGGCGGTCCAGATAGCGCGAAACGTGCTTCGCGGCTTTTTCGGTCAATGTGATCATCGCTACCACTTCCCTTCGATCGCTCAGGCGGCCTGCTGCGTCGGGGCGCCCGCGTGCTTCTTCTTGTAGTCCTCGACCGCGGCCTTGATCGCGTCCTCGGCCAGGATCGAGCAGTGGATCTTGACCGGCGGCAGCGCCAGTTCCTCGGCGATCTGGGTGTTCTTGATCTCCAGCGCCTGGTCCACGGTCTTGCCCTTGACCCACTCGGTCACCAGCGACGACGAGGCGATTGCCGAGCCGCAACCGTAGGTCTTGAACTTCGCGTCCTCGATCACGCCCTGCTCGTTGACCTTGATCTGCAGCTTCATCACGTCGCCGCAGGCCGGCGCGCCGACCATGCCGGTGCCGACGGCGTCGTCGTTCTTGTCGAACGAGCCGACGTTACGGGGGTTTTCGTAGTGGTCGAGTACCTTGTTGGAGTAAGACATTTGGCTACCTCTGTGACGTATCTTTTATGGGGTCGGATGGACAGCGTTCAATGCGCCGCCCATTGAATCGAATTCAGGTCCACGCCGTCCTTGTACATCTCCCACAGCGGGGACAGGTCGCGCAGCTTGCCGATCTTGCTCTTCAACAGTTCGACCGTGTAATCGATCTCCTGTTCGGTGGTGAAGCGGCCGACGGTGAAGCGGATCGAGCTGTGCGCCAGCTCGTCGTTGCGGCCCAGCGCGCGCAGCACATAGGACGGCTCCAGCGAGGCCGAGGTGCAGGCCGAGCCCGACGACACGGCGACATCCTTGATCGCCATGATCAGCGACTCGCCTTCGACGAAGTTGAAGCTGACGTTCAGGTTGTGCGGCACGCGGCGCTCGAAATCGCCGTTCAGATAGACCTCTTCCATGCCCGACAGGCCGTTCCACAGGCGGTCGCGCAGCATGCGGATGCGCTCGTTCTCGGTCGCCATTTCCTCGCGGGCGATGCGGAAGGCTTCACCCATGCCGACGATCTGGTGCGTGGCCAGCGTGCCCGAACGCATGCCGCGCTCGTGGCCGCCGCCGTGCATCTGCGCCTCGATGCGCACGCGCGGCTTGCGGCGGACATACAGCGCGCCGATGCCCTTCGGGCCATAGGTCTTGTGCGCCGAGAACGACATCAGGTCGACCTTCAGCTTCGACAGGTCGATCCCGACCTTGCCGGTGGCCTGCGCGGCGTCGCAATGGAAGATGATGCCCTTCTCGCGGCAGATCTCGCCGATCTGCTCGATGTCCTGGATCACGCCGATCTCGTTGTTGACCAGCATCACCGACACCAGGATGGTGTCAGGGCGCAGCGCCTGCTTGAACACCTCGATGTCGATCAGGCCGTTTTCCTGCACGTCGAGGTAGGTGACCTCGAAACCCTGGCGCTCCAGCTCCCGCGTGGTGTCGAGCACGGCCTTGTGTTCGGTCTTGACCGTGATGATGTGCTTGCCCTTGCCCGAGTAGAAATTGGCCGCGCCCTTGATCGCCAGGTTGTCGGACTCGGTCGCGCCGGAGGTCCAGACGATCTCGCGCGGATCGGCGCCGACCAGCGCCGCGACCTGCTCGCGCGCTTCCTCGACGGCCTTCTCGGCTTCCCAGCCGTAGGCGTGGCTGCGCGAGGCGGGATTGCCGAACTGCTCGCGCAGATACGGAATCATCTTGTCCGCCACGCGCGGGTCCACCGGCGTGGTGGCCGAATAATCCATGTAGATCGGGAAATGTGGGGTGCTCATCGTTGTCACTGCCTTGTTTTGACTGCCGGGTGGGACATTGTGCGTCGCCTGGCCGCGGTCCGCTCAGGACTGCGCCAGGCTGAAAACCGAATTCACCATCTTGGGCCGGGCGGGCTTGTCCGCCTTTTCCGCCGCGCTGGGCTGCGCGCGCGCCGCCGGTGCCGGCTGGCGGGCGCCGCCGTCCTCACGCATGTCGCGCAGCACGCCGGGCTGGCGGGCGCGCTGCTGCTCGACCAGATCCTTCAGCGAGACCGAGTCCAGATACTCGACCATCTTCTGATTCAGCGTCGCCCACAGCTCGTGGGTCATGCAGCGGCCGGTATTCTCGTCGCCATTGCAGTTGCCCTTGCCACCGCACTGGGTCGCGTCGAGCGGCTCGTCCACCGCGATGATGATGTCGGCCACCGTCACGTCCTCGGACTTGCGCGCCAGGCTGTATCCGCCGCCCGGGCCACGCACGCTCTCGACGATCTGGTGCCGGCGCAGCTTGGCGAACAGCTGTTCCAGGTAGGACAGCGAGATCTTCTGGCGTTGGCTGATGCCGGCCAGCGTCACCGGCCCCTGGTCCTGGCGCATGGCCAGGTCGATCATGGCGGTCACCGCGAAGCGGCCTTTGGTCGTCAATCTCATGATTGCGGGGGTAATACCTGATGAATTTCGTCAAGTATAAATTTCCCGACTAAATCGGTCAACTACCCATGTCACTTGTGCGGCAGATACCGCGGTGACGGTGGGGTCTTCCCGGCATCTGGAGACCGGGCTGACTAGGCCGCGCGGGTTCCGGGCCCTGCCGGCGCCTGGCGCGGCGGCACGATCAGCGACAGCGGATGGCGCAGGATGCGCGCCCGTACCGCGGCACTCAACGCCCGCCGATCGACGCGGCGCAGATTGCGCGAGCGCAGCGCCATGTGGAAGGCCAGCGCGAAGCTGACGGCGACGTTCAGCAGCCCCATCAGCGCGATGCCGGCCACCGCCAGCCACAGGGCCGGCATCCGCAGCGCCTCGACCCCGAGCACGCCGAGCGCGGTGCCGACCGATCCGGTCGACAGCGTCACGTGGCGTACCTCCAGATGCGGGCCGAAGAAGCTCAGGATTTCCGGGCCGAGCCCGAGCAGGAAGCCGAGCGACACGTTGGCCGCGATGCCGGACACGTTCCGTTTCCAGAAATCGGCCACCCGCATCGCCCCCCGCTCGCCCAGCATATAGCGCAGCCGGCGGTGGTAGGCCAGCACGTCGTGCATCCGGTGCAGCGCAAACCAGTTGTCGGCCCAGCCGGCGATCAGGCTCGAGACCCACAGCAGCACGCCGGTGAAGACCGCGTACAGCGGCGTGGGCCCGAGGATCGAGAACGACTCGATGGTGGCGATCGCCTTGTCCGGCGTGATCAGGTTGACCGACAGCAGCTTGCCGGCCAGCCACTGGATTGCCAGCGCCACCGGAAACACCACCGCGAGGTTGCCGACGATGGCCGCCGCGTTGGAGCGGATCATCGCGATGGTGTCGTCGACGAAGGCCTCCCTGCCCTCCGGCCGCCCGACCGCATCGAGCCGGTGCGCCAGCGCCGGGCCCGTCATCGCCGGCTGCTTGGTCGCCAGCGTGAAATGGGCGAAGTGGATCGCCAGGAAGCTGCCGGCATAGTTCAGCGAGGCCAGCACCCCTTCGATGAACTTGTCCAGATGCAGGCCGTAGATCAGGAACTTCAGATAGACCGTAGCTACCGTGATCAGGCCGCCGCCGGCCGCCGCGCGCACCAGCTCGCCGTATTCCTTGCGATCGCGCGTGATGTAGTGTTCGCCGCTCTCGGCCGAACGCTCGACCACCTTGCGCGCCAGCTGCGAGAAGGACTCCGCGGCCAGATGCTTGACGCTGCGGCGCGCCTGCGTCGTGCGGATCAGCTCGCCCGCCAGTTGCGCCACCTTGCCGCGGCGCGACGGGTCGACCCAGGCGGCCAGCAGCATGTCGATGCGGGCGAGCCGCACCTTCATCCGCTCGATCTGGAACACGACCTCGACCGAGACCCCGTTCTCTTCCAGGTCCGCATAGACATGGCGCGCCGCGTCGTGGCAGCCGTCGAGCAGGGCGCGGCAGTAGTTCAGGCGGTGCCGGAAGGCATCGCTGTCGCGCGGCAGCCCCTCCTCGCACAGCGCGGCGACGGCCGGGCCGAGGCGGAAGAACGGCGTGTCTTCGACCCGGCCCGGCAGACGCGCGCGAATCGCCTGGCTCAGGCCGGTCGCCCGCACCTGGCTGGCCAGCACCTGGATGCTGCTGGCCAGCGTGCGGGCGAAATCGTCACGGTAGCGCGCGTGCAGCGCCTGGCCGGCCGCCGAGGCGGCATGGGTGGCAAGCTCGTTATCGTGATCGGGGGAGGCGCCGCCAACCTCGCCGTCCGCTTGTTCGCCGACGTTGTCCTCGGCTTCGTCTTCAAACCCGCCGCCCTGCTCCGGCGCAAACATCAGCAGCGCGCCGAGGCGATCGAGCAGTTCGGCGTCGAGCGCCGCCACCCAGTCGGCGTCGCGCTCGCCGACGAACAGCAGCGCGAACAGGTCCGCCATATCGCCGCGGTTCGGCGGCGGCGACAGGAAGCGCGCCTGCACGCGGTCCATCATCTCGCCCCAGAAGCCGGGGTGCGAGGCGACGCCGGTGTCGCAGAACAGGCCCGTGGGATCGTTGTCGCGCACGATCGATCGGATCGTCCGCGCAAAGCGTGCGGCGAGCTCCGGATTGCGTTCCAGCACCTGCAGCAGGTAGCGCAAGCGGACATGCTCGCGCCAGGTGGTGTCCTGGCCGGCGGCTTCCGTCGCGTCGTCGGCCGGCAGACCGTCGCGCCGCAGCCAATAGCCGAGTTCGATCAGCCAGCCGTTCCGCTCCGCCAGCGCACCGTCGGGATTGGCGGCGGACAGGATGGCGTCCAGTTGCAGGCTGGCATTGCGCGACTCGCGCCATTTGCGAAGCAGGGATCGAAACATCGGGAAAGGAGGGTAAGACTGGCGCGATTCACGCGAATCAGCTCGGACGCGCGCCGGTGGGAAGCAGAACAGACGGGCCGCGGCGCGGCCCCATGGTCATTGCTGCTGGCGCAGCATCGCGACGATGCCGTCGCAGGCGTCCTCGACGTAATCGAGCACGCGCTCGAAGCCGTCGCCTTCGCCGTAGTAGGGATCGGGCACTTCATCGGCGTCGTGCCGGGTCGCGAAGTGCATCAGCAGCTTGACCTTGTGGCGATGCTCGGGCGGGCACAGCGCCTGCAGCCGCGCCAGGTTGTCGCGGTCCATCGCCAGCACCAGATCGAAGCGGCCGAAATCTTCGACCGCCGCCAGCCGCGCCCGCTGCCCGGCCAGGTCATAGCCGCGCGCCAGCGCATGCTGTTGCGCGCGGCGGTCGGGCGCGTGGCCGAGGTGATAGCTGTGGGTGCCGGCCGAATCGACCTCGACGGCGTCGGCGAGGCCGGCCTGCGCAAGCTTGGCGCGCAGCACGCCTTCCGCGGTCGGCGAGCGGCAGATATTACCCATGCAGCACATCAAAACGGAAAATTTCTTCATACAAATCAACACTTTATTGAAGAACGCGCGGCCTTCAACATGGACAAAAACCGGCAAACACGTCCTAATAAAATCAGATAGTTACCGTTGGTTTTGAACAGTAGCGATTTTGGGGCGCGCGTTTTTCCGACGGCGATTCTACTGCCCAGAACAGGCAAATCGTGACCTTGTCAGGCAGACGGCGATATACTGTACATTCATACAGTAGTCACTCAGCAAGACGATGCCTGCCACCTACCCCGCCAAGTCTATCTTCCTCGAGGTCGAGTTCTTCGGTGACGACCGTGACGAGATCCTGCTGCCCTGCCAAGCCGTGACCGTCCACCGCGGCGCCATCCTGGTGCGAGGCGTCGAAACGCGGCACCTGAACGCCATCCGCTGGATCCCGGACGCACTTTCCTTCCAAGCCTACGACCGCCACCACCGCTTCCCGGTCGGCCGGCCGATCGTGCTGGATCAGGAATCTGCCCAGTTTCCCCTTCTCTGAGGCGCCGCGGCGACATGACGCATGCCCAAGCGGTACTGCCCGTCCGACCTGCCGGCCCTGACTGCCGAAGAGCTGCGCGACATTTGGGAGCGGAATCGACTGCCTGACGTGCGCGACCTGCTGTGGGAAATCGCGCGGCTGCGCCAGCGCGTCGCCTCGGCGCACTATTTCATAGCGCTGGTCGAGGCCGGCCAGCCCGGCGCCCAGATGATGGCGCACACCTACTTGGCCAACTTCGGCGCCGAGCCGTGCGTGGTCGAGGACATCGAGGCCGACTACAGCGACGGCACGCCGGGCTCCCGCAAGTGGCGCGGCGAGATCCCAACCGACGAAGAGCTGCAGCAGTTCGAGGCGATGCACCGCGAGGCGCGTGCCCGGATCAACGACCGGAAGCGCCGGCGGCGCCGTGAGCGCTGAGATTGTCAGACGTGCCCGTAAGGCAGCCCGGCGCCGTGCCACCGAAGCGTTTCAAGCGATGATGCGATCAAGAATCCGAAGGCGATTTTCGCGGTGGAGTTCCAAAGATGATCACCGACCGGCACGGCGTTTCGCCCGGAGATCCCAGTAGCGAGATACCAGGACCAATGCGAAGTAGATCCATCCCATAACCACAGCCGCCCAGAATATCCATGCGGTGCTGTCTTCCGGTCGTTTGACCAGCTTCACAGTTGTGGATATCGCTCCACCAAGTTCGCCCATGGTGGTCATGAATGCGACAATGAAGAAAAGCCGGCTCCGAAGTAGTCTTACTTGCGCCGCCCTCTGCATGGTCTTTGCGAAGAAGATCGGCGCCATGAACCACGCGTGAACCCGGTGAAGCGCTATGCGCAACTCTTTTATCCCCATTCCTTCCACTTGCCGTTATGAAAGACAGACGCCAAGTGTACCGCCCTGGGGATCAGTGGCCGCCAATCCAAGCACCGCAGAGACCGTGATATTCCGGTCCCTGTTAGACACTCCAATAAAGAAAGCGGGAGTCGCTTGACATTAGCCCCTTTGGTGCTATTATTCGTCTCAGAGGTAGCGCGCCGCGCCGCCCGACATCCCGAAAGGACGATACGAATGGACAAGACCTTGGACATCCTGAAAACCGAAGCCGAGATCAGCAAGCTGATGGCCGAGACCATGAAGCTGAACGCTGAGGCCGCCAAGATGCAACGCGAGACCCGCTGGTATCCGGTCATCTGGGCCACCGGCCTGTTGGGCGCGGCCCTGGCCTTCGGCAAACTCTTCTCCTGATCCAAGACCAACCCGCCGCGAGGCGGGTTTTCTCTATGCGCTACTCCCCTCCGAAGCCTGAAGACCTACAGCGGCTCAAGAACGAACTCGGCCTGACCGGCGAGCAGATGGCCGAGCTATTCGGCGTCGCCGGGGGCCAGCAATGGCGCAAGTACACTGGCGGCGCGCAGCCGCGGGAAATGGCACCGCAGATGCTCTTCTTCGGCGCAGCGCGACTTGCGCTGACGCAAGACGAGATCGAGCGCGTGCTTACGAAGATGAACGAGATTGGTGCTCACATGGTGCTGCCAGAGCGACGGAAGGTGCAGACGTATTACCAGGCCGAGGATGAGGACTATCCCCAGGGCGTTGTGAAGTTCGAGTATCTCTATCCGGATGAGATCGAGAAACTGGAAAGCCAAGGTGGCCCGATCTACATCCCCCGGCTGGGCATGATCATTGGACTGGTTGAAGATCCGTACGGTCGATAATCAAGTGAGACGGCAAAGTCTTGAAGTTTACTTTAGGGAAATGCAAGCCCAATGCCAGATGACTCTGTTGTCATTCAACAGGCTGCAGAATGCCCTCGCCGACTCGTTGAATCGGGACCTTAGCTTGGGGAACGCCCCAGTGTTCGCAAGCGCTCACGGCGTATTGACTCATGCCAGCAACATCTCGAAGTTGCTTTGGCCAATTCCGGGTCCCTCGCGGACCGAGCGCGGAAAAGAGCTTCGGGCCCTGCTTGGGGTACCAGAAACTGGACACGTTTTGCAGAACCGCGCTCTGCGTAATCACCTCGAGCATTTTGACGAGCGTCTGGACACTTGGGACCAGACCAGCGAGCACCACAATTACGTCCAAGACTCCATCGGCCGTTGGGGCGATATTTCTGGGATTGCAGACACGGACGTAATGCGGTGGTACGACCCCCATACACACGAGTTCAGATTCCGTGGCGAGGCATGGAGTATCAAGGAATTGGCAGACGCTGCCCGGAATCTTCTCGCAGACATCGAGAAGGCGCTTCAGATGCTTCAACAGGAGCGCAAGCAGGAAAGCCCCCGGCCAGCTGGCGACCACACGCCCCCAGAGAGGCCAATGCCGTTAGGCAAACCTAGCCTGAGAATTGTGAAGTAACGCCTTGCAACACTACTTCGGCCACGCCTCCACCGTCTTCCGATGCCGCGCCGCGCAGTCACCGAACGCCGCCAGCACCACGACCATCCACTCTTGCCAAACATCGTAATTGGCCGCCGCCGGCGCGTCGGGCACCACGCAGGGCGCTGCCAGTGCGCTATCGAGCGGCGGCGGCTTGCTTGGCAGCGTCGACGGCGTCGGACAGCTTGCGCACCCGGAAATCGTCAGGGCGGCAATCAGCAGGCAGAGGCTTCGCATTCTTCAGCTCCTTCCGGATGGCGCTGGCCGCGGCGCCCAGCTGGTTCGTGATGCCACGGTACTCGTCGGCCCGGGCGCGGATGTCGACGCCGGCAGCCCTCAAATCGCCGAGCGCCTGATTCACTGTCGACAAATCGGCTTGCGCGCGAGCCGCGGTCAGTTCGGCCAGCTCCGCATCCTTGCGCCAGCCGTTCACCGTCCAACCGGCAACGAACGCCGCGCCGGCCAGCACCACCGCCGCGACCGCGCGCCACGGCACGGCCGCTGCTGCGGCTCGAATGGCAGTCGTCTGGATCATCGTTCCCTCGTCGCGCATTCGGCGTACATCTTCGCCGTCATGTCGATGTGGGCGAGCAGCGCCTGGCGCCCTGCCCCTCGTTGGAGCTTCGGCAATGGCGGGCAGCTCGCGCGCGCGGCCGGCGTCGACGCCTCGGGCACCGCCGGATTGATCGGCGTGGCACAACCGGCCAGCAGCAGACAAAACACGAACGCCTTCATCGGCCGCCCTCCTTCAGCTTCCGGTTAGCCGCCTCGATGGCGCCGTTGACGCGCGATCGCTCAGCCTCGGACAGCGGGGCCGGCGCCGCGCGGGCCGCCTGCTTGACGGTCCGCGCCGCCTCCGCCGATGTCTCAGCCGCTTGAGCGGCCGCGCCGGCCGCCGCCGAGGCAGTCTCCGCGATGTCGCCGAGCTGCGGCGCCAATGCCTGTAGCGTCGACGAGAAAGTGGCTTGCAGACGCTCGATCTCGGCCGCGTGGTCCGTCCGCATCTGCACGATCACGTCCCGCGCCTGCCATTGCGCGAGCGCGTAGCCGCCGACTGCGCCGCCGGTCGCGATGACCGCCACCAAGGTCAGGGCCTCGGTGGCATGCGCCACGCGGCGAAACGTCGCCCTGTGCCGGCTCACCCAGTCACGTAGCTTTCCCATCGAGCCTCTCCTTCAGGAAGCGAACCTCGGCCGTCAGTTCGGCGATCGTCCGCTTCAGGTCGCCGATCTCGCGCAGCAGCTCGTTCCGCTCCTTGTAGGCGGTGTCGGCCCGCTGCTCGGCCAGATCGGCGCGGGCGTTGGCCTTGTCGAGCTGCTCGGACAAGCGCGCGATGATGTCGATCTCGGCCTGGCTCTGCGCCCCTTCAACCCGATCCGAGCGCCACACCTTGCGCACCAGCCAGATCGCCCCGCCGATGGCCGCTACGATCGCGCCCAGGGCCCCGCTCGGGCCGCCCGGCACGCCCCCCAGTTCATTCAGATCCATCGTCTTTCCCATTGGGCTTACGCCTCGATATCGGTACCGCCGTGCGCCAGGTAGACGTCCCGCAGCGTCTCGAGCCTGTGCTCGCGCTGGCCATAGCCGGCGCCCGGCAGGCTCGCCCATTCCTTTCGGCATTTCTGTACGGCCTCTGCGAACCGGCCGGCCAGCAGGTCGGGCAGCGCGCCGCGGCGCTTGACCAGGTAGGCCGCG
The DNA here is from genome assembly GCF_053903255.1 of Cupriavidus sp. JZ107. Classification (NCBI taxonomy): domain Bacteria; kingdom Pseudomonadati; phylum Pseudomonadota; class Betaproteobacteria; order Burkholderiales; family Burkholderiaceae; genus Cupriavidus; species Cupriavidus sp. JZ107. Next base: position 2,164,079 of record NZ_CP096481.1, read on the forward strand.
ACGATGTCCTGCGATCGAGGGCTGAAGTCCGTCACGCCGCAGGCGCAGCTCGCCCAGTCCCACGTGTCGGTCCGGATCTTCCCGGGCACTGCCGCCATGATCTGGTAGCGACCAGCCGCGTCGCTCAAGCCCCAGAGCGTCAGCACCACGATGCGCGGGTGTCTGTCGTAGCCGGTGAAGACCTTGCCGCCGACGTTCACGTTGTAGCCGTCGTCGCTGCCGGCGACTGTCGTGGTCCCTTCGCTGAATCCGAGCATGTCGAGGAAGGCGGCCATGTTCCGGCCGCCGACCAGTTGGTCGGGATGGGTGAATGGCATTGCAGGCTCCAGAAAGCGAAAACGCCCGCGCGAGGCGGGCATAAAAAAACCGCCCGAAGGCGGCGGCGGTTCGCGAAGAACCGTGCTAGCGACCGTGGACGAGCGGCACGGTCATGCTGATAAGACTGAGCTGAGGAGACTCTCCGGCGATTGCCACACGGTTCGTCTCAATCCGCTGGAAGTCCTTGATGGTCGCCTCACCGGCGAGAAGCCGGCGCACGAAGGAGGCAACTTCGTTGGCCTGCGCTTTCGACATCTTCGGCATCTTGTCGACGCCGGCGTACCAGTTCATGGCCTGGTACGCCCGGCCGAAGGGAAGACGGTACGTGACCATGATATCGATCGCCGCGTGATAAAGCGGCAATCGATCGCGCACAGTGCTCGGTTCATCGGCAAGTGGGTTCTCGAGCGGCTCATGCCGGAGGATGCGGTCGATCTGCTCATCGCACCAGATCGAGAAGTCGATGCTGAGCCATTGCGTGAATCGGACCGCCAACTTGGGATGGAGCCACGTTCCGCCAGCGGCGCCCCGCTGCGTACGCAAATATGTGATTTCCCCATATTTGCGCTGCAGCGCCTCCAGGTAAGCGAGAGTGTCCGGAAGGCGCAGCCATTGAGCCGGCGACTTACCAAACCGCTTGGCGGCCACCGTCGCATTGAACCACCCGTCGTCCGTGAAGCTGACCGGAATACCTTGGTACTCCATCTTGACAAGCGCTTTGCTCATTGCACACCCCCCTTGCGCAGGCGCTCCAGCAGATCAGTTGTGATGCAGTCGATATCAGCTTCCACGTTTTCGGTCAGCCAGCGGCCAACCTTCGCCAAGCCGACCACCGTCTCCGCCATCTTGGGGTTGCCAGCAAGTTCCCCGATGGCCACGAAGATGGCGCTTGCATACCTAGCTTGACTGCCTACTACCTCGTCCAGCGCCTCCACGTTGCTCTCCATCACTTCGCGTGTCAGTGTGCTAGGATTCGTCATGTTGTGATTCCCGTTCAAGGTCACTTCGCATCAGACGCCCCAGCAGCTGCAACTGCTGGGGCGTTTTTCATTTCCGCCGTCATTTCGACTGCTCGCCCGAAGCCGCTTCGCGGCGGCGCGCCTCAGCCAACCGCATCACGATCTCGGCAGAGAGGCTGCGAAAGTTGCGTTGGGCCTGTTCAGTCAGCCAGTCCTTCAGCTCGGGCGGCATACGCAGATTCACCGCCGGCATCGTCCTTGCACCTTGCATGTTTTTCTCCCGTGATGAAGCACCGTGCTTCAATGTGTGTGCAATGTAGTACGGTGCTACATTGCTGTCAAGCACCGTGCTGCATTATTCTTCGCCGATGGCCCGAACAGACCCCCAAGTCAACCTCCGCATGCCTGCGGACCTCAAAGAGCGCCTTGAGGTCACAGCTCGCGAGAACAACCGCTCACTGACTGCCGAGATCGTTGCTCGGCTTGAGGGGAGCTTTGACCCTTCCAGTGAAGGAGCGCCCGCCAAGGAAGTAACGGCGATCCTCGACTTACTCCGAAGGATCCAGGCAGAAGTGACGCGGCTGCGCATTAAGGCGGGAAGCCGCCCTTCGCACCCTGCCGCCCAGGGCATTGGCCCATACCAGGGCGTCGCAACTGAGGACCATGCTCCGCCGGCGGAGAAAAAGAGCGCAGCGCGCCGGCCTCGTACCTGACAGCAACGCAAGGGAGCCAAATGCCGACCTCCTTGTTCAAGGTTTCTTTAATGCACCGTGAGGCCGAAAAGCGTCTTTCGGACGCCGAACGGCTCAACGAATCACTACCGATCGGGGAGGAGTCGGACTCTCCTTACCTCTTGCGATTACTCGGTTTCGAACTGCTCCTTAAATGTGTCTATGAAGCTAGCCTCGGCAAGGATGCGCCGAGCTCTCATGACTATCTGAAGCTCTATCGGGGACTGCCCCAAAGCGTCCAAGACCGAGTTCTTGCGCTGGCGCGCGATCGTGTTGGACATGTTCAGTTGAACGACGTACCTGGCGTCCTGGCTGACCTCAGCACAAACTTCGTATCCCTGCGCTACCCGTACCAGAAGTACCAGCACCTCACCGAGCGTGAGTATCGGGCCATCGGCTCGGATTGGATTACGGCCGGGGCGCCCTCACACTTGGCAGCGTTTCGATACCATCCGGAAGCGCTATTCGGCTTGATTCACGCGCTGCGCATAGTTCTTGACGAGAGCGGCGCAGCTCCTAAAGCGCTCATGCCGCAGAGCCTCCCCTGAGGCCAAACTTGCGCCTGATAGAATCCTTCGGCCAATGGGGCGCACCGTCGCCTCAACAACAAGAACGGAGCTGGAACGAATGGCGACCTTCCTAGATCAGCAGGCCACCTCGCCTGCTCGCGGCATTGTCAGCATGCTGCGCAGGGCTTTCGCCAAGGCGCGGAACACTGCTGAGAATGCATGGGACCATCTATCTGAGGATGTGGACATCCGCCGCTTTACGGCAGGCAATGCTGCCTCGCTCGCCTCCATGCATGCCTACTACAACAGGCTCGTGACAGGCGACCCGAATCTGCATTTCCTCCAGTATTTCAAGGACAGATATGTCACGGGCCGGCCCGATATTCGGATGGCGAGCTTCGGCTCGGGGAGCGGGCACCTTGAGCGGAGCCTGATCGCCAATTTCGGGTATGAGTGCGCCGCCATTGATGGCTACGAACTCAATCCCAAACTGGTGGGGGTATCCAACACCAAGGCGGCAGAGATGGGAGCGACCCACCTGCGCTACCAGGTCGCGGATCTCAATGCTCTTCAGATCCCCGCGGCATCCTATGACGTCGCGATCTTCTTCCACTCGCTCCATCACGTCGAAAACCTGGAACACTGCCTCGATACCGTGCGAGCGTGTCTAAAGCCGGGTGGCGTTCTGCTGATCGTCGACTACGTCGGCCCGAACAGACTGCAGTATTCTGACGACCAGCTTCGTTACGCCACAACGCTTTTGCATCTTCTGCCGCCGCGATATCGGCTTTCGAAGGATGGCACCACGACAAAGCACGCCGCGTCGCGCCAAGCTGTACACGAGGTTATTGCGGAAGATCCATCGGAAGCCGTCCGCTCGGAGGACATCGTCCCGGCCCTCGACCAACGGTTCGAGCGTGTCGAGTTCCATTCGCTTGGCGGCTCTGTCCTGAACCATGTGTTCAAAGGCATCGCCACCAATTTCGACGAGTCCGCCAGCGAAGACCTCGCGCTCATTCACCTGCTGCAAGGCATGGAGGAATGGCTCGAGCGGAATGGCCAAGTCGGCCCCGACTTCGTCTTTGCCGTCTACCGGCCGAAACCGTAAGCCTTATTCAGGCGCCGGCACGCCCTCCAGCGGCAGCCCAGCGTCCGCGAGCTGCTCGTAGTATCCATGCCACCGTGGGTCGGAGGCCTCCACGACCCCGAGGTGCTGAAAGACCTTGGGATCTTGCGGGCACGGGAAATACGAAACGATCCCGGATTCAGTGTCGTCGGCGAATTGAACGTGGATCATGGTCAGAACGTGTAGCTCGAAATGTAAATGGTGGCATTCATTGTCCCGGCCGCAGTCGTCGCCACGTAGTAGATCTTCTGTTGCTCGATGACCGGAACATACGAGTAGGTACCAATCTGCGCGGCGCCAGCCTTCATGGAGGTCTGCGTGATGTGCTTCAGACCGATATTGCCGCCCGGCGCGCCAGCGACAAATAAATCACCAGCGGTATCGACCGATGCCGACATGCCGCCATCCCCGGACAGCGTTTTGGCGTTCGGCGGTGCATAGGCGGCCACCGACAGCGGCGTCAGCGCTGTCTGCTTAACGGTGGTCGAGAGCATCGCGTTGTACGCAGTGAATACTTCCCGATCACGCTGATGCCCCAAAGCAAATTGCCGGGTCGCATTGGTGGGCCACACGCTCACAAGAGCGGATGGCTCGAACCCTGCGGGCATGTGGTCGCCGGTATAGACCTCAGGCTGGACCGCGTTGGTCGCATCCTTTCCTAGCAGCGCACGCTCACCCGTAGTCGGATTGTGGATTGCATAGATCGCCACGAAACCCGACGCAGGCGCAAGACCGGTGTCCATGCCCCCCGCGCCTGTGATCCCCAGATTGATTCCTTCGTTAAAGTTGGCGAGGCGATAGGCCGCTCCGTCCAGCCCCGCCTGAACGATCAGTTCATCAGCCGTGAAGGAAGCCGTTTGCGTGGCGTTGACTATGGACATCCGTCCGTTGCGCATCATGCCGACGACGCTCGCCGACAGTCGGGACACGCCTCGCGTCAGAGCATCGGTGGTAGCCGCCGTAAGGTCAAAACCGGCTCGCTCGGCCAATTCCTTCATCTGCGCGAACAACCACGCCGCCTTTTGGTCGTTGAGCTGTTGCACCTTGTTGAACTGCTCCACCGACGGCGGCGTGGCGCCGATGTACGCCCAGCCGGCCTTGTACTGGTTCTCGTCAATCACCTCCAGGGCGCCGGCTTGCGCCCACAGCGTCTCGAAGTTGTCGAAGAAGTTGACCGCTGCCATCAAATACCCCTTGTCAATACGCCCACACCGAAGCCATAGAAGCCCTGATTCAGGAACCCGAACGGTTTCGGCGTCGAGCCGGTGATGATCTTCACGCCCACGCCGGCCGCCTTCGGCACCCAGCGATACGGGTTGTTCATGAGCACGTCCGCCGGCCCCGGGATTTTGCTCACCCAGATCCGGATCTTGGCGTTGCCAGCGTCCTCGACGATCACTCGCTCGACGTCGAAAATGGGCTTCAGCGCCGTGACGATCTCAGGTGCCGTGCCGTGGCCGTTGTTAAGCGCGATCTTCCAGTACAGCAGCTTCCGGTATTCCGGGTCCTGCAACGTGGTCGAGCCGACCAGAGCGTTCTCGTACGCGCGCCGGATGCGCGCCTGGCCGAAACCAGCGATGGCCGGCTGGCCGACGAAGCCGAAGAAGGCCGTGAATAGCGCCTCGTCGATGACGCGCGAGAGGCCGACGATCTCCCCGATGCCGTCGAGCTGCTTGCCGACCGCGGTGTCGAGCCAGCGCTCTTCGTACAGCGCCTTGAGCGCGCCTTGGATGCCGTCGGCCGGCTTGAGCAACGCCTTGACCAGCGCTTCGAGTCGGGGCTTGCCGTCGAACTGGCTCAGCCAGTGTCCCCACGCAGTGCCAGCGTGATCCTGTGTCAGATCCATCAGGACACCTCGATGCGCGACAGGTCGAACTTCGCCACCTCGAAGTCGGCGATCGTGATGTTCGCCGGCGAGTAATCGCCAGGCTGCGGGTCGAACGTCGGATCGGTGGAATGGGCGAAGGTCAGATCCACGTGCGCTATGCCGGGCGTCGCGTAGACCGCGCAGTAGAAGCGCTGCTGAACGACGTCCTGACCGATGCCTAACGCGTCGCCCGCAGCCGCGATTGCCTGCGCGACCTGCGTGAAGCCGTCGGGCGGAAAGGCCTGCTCGGTCGCCGGCAGCAGCGTCAGCGCCGCCCTCACCCACACGTAGACCCGCGTCGAGCGGTCGAAGCGCACGATGTGCTTGTCACCGTCGTCCGCCGTGACCTCGACCGCGATCGCGCCGTGCGTGTCGATCCCGGCACCCTTCACCCGATAGATCGCGTCGCCGATCTCGTTGTCCAGCCCGCCGTCGACCACCACGTGGATGCTGTGCGGCGGCCGGCCGACCGAGTCGGTAAAGTCGGTGTCGTTCTGGAAGTCCTTGATCGCAGTGATGCCGGCCACTCGGTCCCGGATGTTCGGGGCGATGCTGGGCTTCGTCGCGGCACCCAGGCGAAACAGACCGCTCGGATACCGCGCGCGCAGCTCGGCGTTGTTCTCGGCCAGTCGGCCCACCACTGCGGCCTGCAGGTTGTTGACCGCATCCCAGCCCGTGACCGTCGTGACGATGCCGTTCAGATCGCCGGGCGCGGCGGCCTCTGCCATTGGCTCGATGGTCTCGGCCAGCACCGGCGAGCCGACGCTTGAGAGCGTCAGCGGGCCGCCCAGCGCCACGGAGAACGCCACCCGCCCGTCGGACACGATGCGCAACGCCGCGCCATCGCTGCTGACCGAATACGGCGAGCTGCTGAGGGCGGCCACCAGGCCGGCCAGAATCTCGGCGATCGTCGCCGTGGCGTCCGACGTGTACGTGTAGTCGGTGCCGTCCAGCGTGATGCGGTAGAGCTGCCCGGATACGACGGTCGGCACGACGACCACGTCTGCGGCCGCGCCCGGCGTGATGGTCATGTCGGCCGCCGTCGCCCAGATGGTCTGTGTCGACCGATGCCGGATCTGCGCGCCGGCCGGCACCACGGTGCCCACGGCGCCATAGCAGACCACGTAGCAGCGAGACTTCTCGGCGCCGAGCCGCTTGACGCCGGTGAACGAAACGGCGTTATCCAGCGACGTGCCGATCGCCGAGCCGGGATACATGGCGAGGTACACGCCCTCGGCCTGCTCCCACAGCGCGGCCTCGCGCTCGGCAAACGTGTCGATCAGCAGCCCAGTGATGGAGTTGGGGCGAGTCTCCACCTCGCCGGTGAACCCGGCATTGCGCAGCCGGTCGTTCAGGTCCTGCACGATCTCCTGACGGATTTCGGGCAGGCGCGGGCGCACGAACCCCTCCGGGGTTACACCGTAGGCCATATCAGGGAATCCTTGTGCTTACAGAAGGTAGCGGCGGGCGATCAGCCCTTCGTCGCTGTCCACTTCGAAGTCGACCGCCAGCGCGCGGCCTTGGTGGTCGATCTGCAGGTCGATCCGCCGGACCAGGCGGACACCGGGCACCGCGGCTATGCGCGAGCGGAAGATCGCCTCCAGCGCCGCGCGATCCGGCGCCTTGACCAGAACCTGCTCGAGGTACGGCACGCCCACCGTGATGTCGAGGAACCATTCCCCGAGGAACGTCAGCAGCGTGACCTTGATCTGCTGGGCGATTCGCTCGGCGCCGTCGATCAGGGAGGTATCGCCGGCCGGAGACAGATCGAGGTCGTGGCCGGCGGTCAGTGCTAGATCGAGTGCCATCACTGCTCCGGTGTCGACGTCTTGCCGCCGATGCTGTCGGTATGGCGGTGGCCATCCTCGACGATGCTGGTCGAGCGGATCGTGCCGCCGGTATGGTCGATATCGCCGGTGATCGTCGTGCGGCCAGTTCCGCCCGCCCCTGCAAGACCCTGCATGTATGTCAGCAGCTTCTCCATGGTCACCTCCTGCTTGAACACGGTCACCATGTCCACCGTGAACGTCCCGGGCCCGACCAGCGTGGCATCGCCAGAGGGGGACAGCTTCAGGGAGCAGGCGCCGTACTGCACGCTCACGTTGACCGTGTCGGCAGCCGCGGCGCCCGGCCGCATGACCGGCGTCGCGAAGGCGTCGGAGAGGTCAAACTGCCGCGGATCGTCCGGTGGCCCGTCCGAGCCCGACAGCCAGTTCTCCAGCGCGCGTTCGGAAAAGGACAGCTTCACCGGGTCGCCCGGCTTGAGCGGCACCGAGATGAGCGCCACCGCCCCGCCCACGTCGCCGATCGGCCAGCACACCGGCACCTGCACGATCTGCGGGGCGTCCAGCACTTGGCCGCTGGCCAATTGCTTCGGCAACGCCGGCCGCACCACCGCCGTCTGCCCGTCGTAGCTTACGATCACGCCCGGCAGGGTCGTATGGACCTCGGACAGCTCGGTCGCGATCAGGCGGCGCAGTTCGGTGATGTCCATCATTTCTTCTTCGGTTTGACGGGCGCCTTGCGGTCGACCAGATGCAGCTCGGTCTGCCAGTCGCCGCCTTCGGAGTCGCCGGTGTGCTTGACGTTCTCTGCGCGATAGAAGCCCTCGGCCGACCGGCTCTCCAGCTTCACCAGATCGCCGGGATTCACCTGCGGCAGCAGCAGCGATCGCACGCGCCAGCCGTCGCGCTGCTGCTCGGCGCTGACCAGGTTGGCGCGGTTGCCCGTCCGTTCGTCCTTGACGCGCGCCTTCTCGCGCGCGCCCTCGCGAGTGCGTTCCGGGTAGCCGATCAGGCCCGAGTCGGCGGCCAGCACCACCGCCTGCCGCAGTGTCGTGCCGCGCTTGGGCACCACCTGCAGGGTCTGGTTCTGGATCGACCATTCCAAGCCGGTGCCCTGCACCACCTTGTGCAGCGCTTGGCGCGCCGGCCCGTAGAAGGAGAAGCCGTTCTGCCAGGCGCGGTCCGGCACATCCCTCGCCATCACCAGCGGCAGGCCCATCTGCTTGGCGATGTCCGTGATGATCGTTCGAGCCGTGGCGCCGGGCCCATAGCCGAGGGATACCGCGGTGTCGCGGATCTCGACGTAGCCGTCGCGCACCTCGAGCTCGGTCACCACGTCCGGTCCGTCGAAGTAGCTGTAGGCGAAGGTGATGGCGCCGGCAGCCAGCAGGATCGGGCCATCCTCTTCACCGTAGCCGGCGTACAGCACGCAGCGCAGGTCCGGCTCCTCGATGCCCTTGCGGGTCGCCGGGGCGAGGTTGAAGAAGCGGATCTTGTGCGGGTTGGGCTGTTCGCTGGCGTCCTTGTCGATGTCGAAGGTCACCCGGATCGGGGGCTTGATCTCGATGCCGGGCCGGCCGGCGGGGCCGATCAGCGCGCGGTAGACCCTATTGAAGCGTGCCATTGGCCAGTTCCTCCGCCTCGACGTAGATCAGCGCCACGTCGCCCGACGGTAAGGCCTCGCGACTGATGTTGTCCCGCCGATCCGGCGCCAGCGCGACCAGCTCGCCGGCCGGCACCAGCAGATGCCGGTATCGGTCCAGCAAAGGGGTGTCGGGCACCAGGGCAATCCCGCTCACGATCACCTCGTTGTAGGCGTTCTCGATTGCGAGCGTCCACAGCTCGGCCTCGCTGTTCCAGGACAGATGCAGGAAGAACGTTTCGCCGTCCAGCACCACCTCGGTCAGGCTGTCGTTGGCGTCGAGCACCGGGATCTTGATCATCAGCGTCCCCAGTGCACGTTGCTCGACAGCCGGGAGCGCTCCTGCGCCGTCGGCTCGGTCCCGCTCACCTTGCCGGCCTTTGTCTTGGTCGCGCCGGCCTTTCCCTTCGCGCGCCCGCCTGAGGCGGAGGTGGAGACCTTGTCTGGCGGGATCTCGGCCGTGCGAAGTGTCGCCTTGCGGATGCGCTTGAACTCGCAGGCCAGATGCAGGAATTCGCCCTCCCCGTCCCGGCTGACCTTGCAGGTCTCCATCACCATGTCGGGATAGGTGTCCAGGCCCGTCACGACAGTGGTGGCCGCGCGCTCCGCGTGCATGGCGCGCAAAGCATCCTTGGCCGTGATCAGCTTGCTGCGGCCGCCGGCGCCGAACAGTTCCGTATCGGCCGCCGTCACCCATCCGGACAGAGACAGCCGCTCCGACTCCTGGACGATGTGGTCGGAGATCGGCGCGCCCTCCTCGACGGCGTACTCGGTGGCGCGGCTGTTGAGCTCCGTGCTTTCGTCGAGCAGCGCGTCGAGGGTTATCGCCCCGACGCTGCTCTTGGCGGTGCCCAGCGAGAACACAAGGGACACAAAGCTCATGGCATGGCCTCCACCATCGGTACCGCGACGCCGGCGGTACTGGCGCGCGCGCCGGCCAGCGCGCCCGACACGCCGCGCTGCGTCGCCGCGGCAACGGTGGCCGGGTTGGCGTTCGGCGCGTTCACCGTCACCCCGGCGATGTTGTTCTGCACCGTCACCGATCCGGTCGCCACGCCGGCGCGCTGAACATCCGCGGCGCCGACACCGAGCACGTTCCGGCTTACCCACGAGGCTCCCGTCTTAAGCCAGTCCGGTGCGAGGCTGCTGAACATGGATTTCGCCTCTTCCAGCTTGCCGGTGATCCAGGTGGAGATGGACTCGCCGATGCCCTTGATCCAGGCAACGATCGAGTCGTAGGCCGCGCCGGCGCCAGCGGTGATGCTGTCCCAGGCGTCAGCGCCCCACTTCTTGATGTCGTCCCAATGCTTGTAGATGGCCACGCCGGCGGCGGCCACCGCCGCGACGACGGCCGCGACCAGCAGCGCTGGCCAGCCCACAATCGCGGCCAAGCCGGCCACCAGCATCCAGGCCAGGCGCAGCACGAGGCCGAAGCCTCGCCCGAGCAAGAGCACGCCTTTCCCCAGCGTGAACACGAGTTGCAGCACCCGGAACAACGGTCCGCTGAGGCCCAGGATCAGCACGCCGATCGTGCCCCACTTGCGCAGCCATGGCCCCAACTCGTCATTGAGGCCGCCGAGCTGGTCCTTGATCCACGCCAGACCATCGCGGATCCGGTCGATCCACTCCTGCCATTCCTCGACGCGCCCGATCAGGCCACCGGTGACCGACACGCCGCCGCGCAGCCAGACGAGGATGTCCTCGCCGATCAGGTAGAGGCTGGTCAGTAGCGCCGCCATCCGGAGGTACGGCCAGAGCGCGGCCATCGACAGCGCGCGCAGCCGCACCATGGCGGCCTGCAGCAACGTCGCGGAGCCCGTAGCGCCGACCAGGGCCGCGCGCAGGCGCACGAGCCCCCACGACGCGCCGATCAGGCCGATGACGACGAGCACCGAGCGGAGATTGCGCGCGACCAGCGCAACGGCGCCGGCGAAGGTCTCCGCCGCGCCGGTGGCCTTGTTGAAGCTGGCGATCTCGCGGCCGAGGGCGTTCTTGAGGACGACCATCGCGCCGCCGAACGTCTTCGGCATGCGCTCGAATTCGGCGTTGATCTTGTCGGCCTGCTTGAGCAGCCCCTCGGCCAGTTGTTTGCTGGTCAGCTTGCCAGCCTTGCCGAGGTCGCGGAGCTCGCCGACGCGCACGCCGAACGCCTCCGCAATGGCTTCGGCCAACCGCGGTGCCTGCTCGATGATCGAGTTCAGCTCGTCGCCACGCAGCGACCCCGACCCCAGTGCCTGGCCAAGCTGCATCAGCGCGGCCTGCTGCGAGCCGGTGTCGCCGCCGCCGATGGTCATCGTCTTGGCGATGATCTCGGTCAGGCCGAGCGACTGGCGCAGCTCCAGACCGAGATCCTTTGCGTTGCGCTGCACCTTCTGGAACAGGTCACCGGTGGCGGTGTATTCCTGCCGCGCGCGCTGGGCGATGGCGTAGATCTCCTCCAGCGCGGTCTTCTGCTCCTGGACGCTGCTGGTGGCAAGTCCGACGCGGCCCTCAACGCTCGCCCATTCGTCGGCAATGCGCGCAGACGAGATGACAGACACACCCGCTAGGAAGGTGCGCACCGCGCCGGCGATCGCACGGTATCCGGTGGCCATCTGCTCGACCTGCCGCACGCCTTGCGCCTGAGCGCCGTTCAGCGCGCGCTGGCCGGCCACCACCTCTCCGATACCCTGACGGACACCGTCGACGAACCCGAGGCCAAAGTCGCGGACATTGCGCACGCCGGCGCCGATCTTGCCGAGCGCGGTGCGATAGGCCTCCTGGTACCGACGCAGACCGGAGTTGTCCACCTGGTACCGCAGCACGGTCACCAGTTCGCGGATCGCATTCATGGCTTACCTTTCGCCTTCTTTGCCGCTCGCTCCTGGGCGGCTTCCTGCGCGTCCATCAGCGCGTTCAGCTTCAGGAGGTCGGCCAGGTCGACCGCGCCGGCTCGGATCTCGCCCAGCTTGACGTGCCCCGCCATGACGGGGCGCCAGATCACGAGTTCGCGTTCGAAGTCGGGCCGGAACCGCCCGACAGCTTCGCCGCGAGACCTTGGACCGGTCCAATACGGCCGGCCCAGCGCAGAAAAAAATCCGCGAAGTTGTGGCGGATGATGTGGAACATCAGCTCCAGGATGTCGCCGGCGTCGCGGAACGCCAGGGCGCGCATCTCCTTGGTCAGCTTGGACTCGCGGCCGTTGATCGACACCGCGACGAACTCGGGATTGAACAGTCGGTCCGCCCAGGCCGTCAGCGAAGCGCCATCCAGCTTGCCGGACAGCTCGCGAATGGCTTCGGCCACCGCGGCGTCTGCTTTCGCGTCCGCCTTCGCCTTGGCATCGCCGCCTTTGTCCTCGGCGAAGACACCTTCGAGGAGATGCCCGACGGCCGGCAAGATGTCCCGCTGCAGGTCGCCGAAGATCTGCAGGGCGACGAACGGGTCGATCTTGCGAATGATGAATTCGGCGTCGCCGATCGTGACGTTCAGGATGTGGGCCATCAGCTGTTACCCCCGACGAAGTAGGTGCTGCTGCCCGTTTCGATGGTCCATTCGCGCTCGCCCACTTCGGCGCCGAATTCCGCGTTCGGGCTCTTCACCACCCAGGCTTCGGACGAGTTGAACACCGTGCGGCCGCGCAGGTCGGCAATGGCGATCGGGAAGATGCCGCCACCGCCGCTGAGGCGGTCCGCGGCCAACAGCGCCGAGAGCACGTCGTTACCGGCGCTGGTCTGCTGCAGCGTGATGGTGACCCGGCAGCGGCGATCGCTGGACATCGCGCGCGCGACTTCCCCGTCGGCGCCCACAGTCGAGGTGACGCCGTCGCCGATCTCCTCGATATTGATGAAGGTGTCTTCGGAGAGGCCGCTCAGCGTGGCCGCCGCGACAGTGACGATGACCCGCGCGGGGTCGTAGGTGTGGACGGTCATAAGCGACTCCGATTAGAGCGAGTAGGTCAGGTTGCCGCGGATGGTCACGGCATGGATGGCGCCGGCCAGGCGCGCGGTGAACGAGACGTCGTTCAGCACCCGGTTGGCCTTGTCGTTGAACGGCACGTTGGCGGACAGCGGCGCGCTGATCGTGTACGACGGGATCTTCCGCCCGTCCTCGTCCAGTTCCTCCGGCGCGATGCCGTTCCGGGCCACGCCCAAGTCGAGCGCCTTGCGCATCGCGGTGGTCACGATCGCGATCCCGGCATCGGTGTACGGCACCTTGCCGTTGGCCGACGCGTTGACCAGCGCCGAGACGACGTTGATCTTGATCTGCTCGGCCAGCCAGTCGCGGAAGCGGATCACGTCGATCCATTCCCCGGCGGCGACCTTGCCGCCCTGCGTGATCGCGAAGTTGCGGAACGGCTCGAAGGTGTTGGCGTTCTTCGCGCGCGCCGCGATGGATGCTCCCTCGGCCAGGTTGTCGACGGTGATGCCGGCCAGCCGCACGTTCGCCCAGGTCTCGCCGCCCGGATAGATGGTGAAGCGGTTGCCCGAAATCGCGGCTTCCAGCCATTCGGTGCCCGCGGCGGCGTGATACCAGAGGTGGGTGCGGAAGTACTGCTTGTCGCGCAGCTTGCTCGCGATGTCGGTGTTCGAGCCGGGATCCAAGATGCTGGCCTGGCTCGACGACACGCCGAGCAGCTTCTCGTTGGTCTCCACCCATTCGGCGGCCGCCAGAATGTCGGCTTCCGCGTGGCTGTAGAGCACCACACCGTACCAGTCGTCGTTCTGACGCCGGCACGCGGCCAGCGCCTCACCCAGCGGCTCGGTGCTGGTCGGCGTCTGCAGCGCTAGGTTGCCGGCCAGGCTGACAGCGATCGCCTCGCCGTTGACGTTCGGCGTGATGGTGACCACGCCGCCGGTGGTGGTGGTCGATACCGGCGCGGCAGTCGCCTCGATGGCAGCCGCAAGCCCTTGGGCGATCAGCGTGTCAGTGTCGGCCGCCAGGCCGGTATAGGCGGCCGTCGCTGTCTGTGCCACGCCGTTGGCGTCGTACCAGCTCAGCGACACGGCGTATTGCGACTCGGACGCCCGGGTGACCGCCACATCGATATCGTCGACAGCCTGGCGGCCGACGAAGCAGCGATTCAGCGTCGGGATCTGCTTGAACACGTCGCGCACCGCGGCGTAGATCGGCGACGTGCTGGGCAAGCCCATCTCCAGCAGCTCGTCGGCCTCCGTCACGGCGATGACGCGCGGGAGCGACAGAGCATGGGGCCCGATCACCAGCAGGTCGGAAAAGGACTGTTCCTTGATCGCCGTGGTGCTCAGGCTGATCTGGACGTTGACGATACGGTCGAGGTTGGCCATTCGCGGCTCCAAATGAAATCGCCGCCCGGAGGCGGCGTCGGTCTTCTATTCCACGCTGGCGTGGATCGTGATCGTTGGACCCGGCAGCGCGCCGCCGTCCGTTGTTCCGGTGATATTCACCGTCTCGATGACGCCGACCTCGTCGGGCAGCGTCGTGGTGTAGTCGATGGTCAGCTCGAGTACGGCACGGGGCTCGTACGTCGTGGCGTCGCGCAGCACCGGCACCTGCCGAAGCTGGCCAACGGCCGTCACGGCCAGGTCGAGCTGCTCGGCGCGGTCCAATGCCGCCTGCATGTGCAGGCGCTGGCCCAGAGCGTCGAGGGCGTTCATGCAGCCCCAGCCGAAGCACTGCAGCTCCACCTGTGCGGAGCGGTGCGCGGAGACTGCCTGTACGCCGGCGTCGTCGACCGGGCCGCGATGAACCGGCAGTCGGCTGGCCGGATTCACGCGCAGGGCGATGTACGGCTTGGCCGGGCGCGGTCCGTTCTCGTCTGCAAAGATCACGGGCGCGGTCGCCGCGGTGGTGATCAGGTCGTAGATGGCCTGCTCCGGCGTCATGGCTCGACCTCCAGCACGGCGAGATAGCGGTAGTGCGAGATCACGCCCGATTGCCACGGGCTGACGGCGCGCACCAGGTAGTTGCCGGGTCGCGGCCCGTGCGGCCAGACGACGCGATCGCCGTTGGTGTCGTCGGCACCGGCCACGGTCAGCACCGCGTCGGTGTAGACGCGCACCATCGCCTCCACTCGCCGCCCTTCCGGCAGCGCCTGCAGCGTGTCGTAGTCGGACAGCGTGGCCGGTTGAACGGATGCCATGATGGTGTCTGCTGGGCCGTCCGGCCCTTCCACCCAACGCCCGCCCACCCACTGCCCGGCGGAGCGCCGGATCACCTGCACGGGTCTGCGAAAGCTGCTCATAGCTTCTCGTACCGAATGGCGTTCAGCATCGTGCCGTGGTCGATCAGCGGCGTGCTGCTGCCCTTGAGCTTGACGGTGGCCGGCGCATTCGGGACTGCCCAGGCCGGCGACTGCTGAACGTGCCGCTTCTGGTGCTTCTCGACCCAGAGGCCAAGCGTTTCCATGGCGGTGGTCGGGCTGGCGCCAGCGGCAACCGCGTCGGCCTGCCGGTCCATCGCCGTGCCGAGCACTGTCCGGTTCTTCTCGAAGAAGTCCCGCACGAACGGCCGGGCCGGAATGGTCTCGGTGCCGTACTCGTTGAAGATGGCGATGTCGAGCAGGTCCGTTCCGGAGTTCGGGTCCTTGCCGGCGTCGGCCTGGATGCCGACCTTGACGCCGCGGCCGCTCAGCTTCGACATGCCGCGCACGTACTTGGCCAGGCCCCGATCAATGACCTTCACAGCAGCAGCCATGACGGTGCCTCCCGACGGTGATGGCGCCGTACCCGCACAGGTCGGCGAGGCGCTTGTACTGGCCGTAGAAGCCCAACGGATCAGCAACGCCGTCGGCGCCCGCCGTACTGCCGAACGTCCGCGCGAGATCGCCTTCCTTCTCGCTCACCACACCGGGCCGGATGACGGCGCCGCCGTCGGCGGTCTGCTGCATGCGCTGGTACAGCAGCCACGCCGCATACCAGGCTTGTGCCTCATCCTGCTTGGCTTCGGGCAGACACGACGGCCGGTAGGCAGCCGCCATCGAGAGTGCCCGATTCTTGTCCGCCTCCGCGGCCTCCGCCACAGCCGGCGCCAGGAAGTCGAGCAGCTCGATGGTGGCCGCCATGGCTTACTTCCCCGCCGCGTCGAACAGCGCCTGCAGATCGGCCTTCTTGGCGTTGTCCGGGAAGTCGATGCCCAGCTCGGTCAGCGCGGCTTTGAGTTCAGCCACGGTGGCCGGCGAGCCGTCACCTTGGCCGCCCTGCTCTTGCACAGGCGCGTCGGGCACTTCCTCGAGCACGCCACGCTTGAGCAGCGCCGAAACGCCGGGCGTCTTCAGGTCGATGTCGGCCGAGCCCAGCGGCGGGATGATGGTCGTGCCGCGGATCGACACGACGTGCGTGGAGACGTTCTTGACGTTGGCCATGTCAGATGCCCTCCCCCTTGGTCAGCGCCAGCGGGTAGTGCACGGTGACGCCCGCGGTACGCGCCAGGCACGGCACCACCAGTTCCAGGTTGCGCGCCTGGGCCGGCAGTTGGTTGAACGGCATAACGAGATCCAGGTTCAGGTTCTCGGCGCTGCGCTCGTAGAAGATCGCGACGTCGGTACCGCCCGCGCCTGCACCGGTGAGCTCGGGGACTTCCTCGAAGGCGAAGCCCGGGTGCTGCTTGATGAAGAACTCGGCGACCGTCTGGCCGCCGGAGTCGGGAAGGCGCTTCGAATACAGCGCCGCGTGCTGGGCGCTCGGCACGGCACCGATGTTCGGGGTGTGCACGCCCTTGGACTGCACGCGCACCGTGTTGTAGAGCGCGTTCAGGTCCGCCAGTACCTCGTCGGCCGTCGTGGTGGGGTCGTCCCAGTTGCCATTCAGGCCGGCCGTGATGCCGATGTTCGGGTGGTTGACCAGGCCGTAGAGCCCATAGTCCGCGTCGCCGACCATGGCGATCTGGTTCAGCTTGATCTCCACGGCCCGGCGCGCCGCATCAGCCTTGCGGGTCGGCAGGTTCTGGCCCAGCGCCACGCTGGCGCGCAGCTCGTTGATGTTGTAGCCGTAGCTGTCACCGATGTCCTTGACCCGGATGGTCTTCTCGGTGCCCTTCACGTCCGCGCGCGGCAGGTCGTCGGCGTAGTTGGCCACGATCTTGGCCATGCCGACTTGGTCGTACATGCGGAAGGTGACGGTCTCCGCCCACTCCGGCACGTCCGTCTCGATCGGCACGAGCTGCAGGCCCTTCATCGGCGGCAGCTTCTTGTTGTAGACGCGAGCCTTGACGTAGTCGAGCTGGCGCGCCGTGAAGATCGACTCGTCCTCGCGCAGGCCGCCCATCTGGGGCGCGATTGCGCGGACGCCAGCCAGATCGGCTTCGTCGTAGTGCAGGTGTTCCATGGTTTTCCCTCGCGGAAATGAAAAAGCCCGCGCGCGGCGGGCTCTTGTGGTTCTGGATCTGGGGTTACGCCGCGGCGGGCACCGAGAACGGGTTGTGCAGCTCGACGGCCACGATCTCGACGCCATTGCTGGTCGTCACCTTGGCGCTGCGGAACACCGCGTTCGGCAGCGTGTTGGCGCCCGCGTCGGAGACCGTGCCGTCGGCGGCGAACTTGACCGGGCCGTCCTTGGTCACCGCGGCGGCCGGCGTCACGCGCGCCCACACCAGACCGCGCGTCATGACCGAAGCGCAGTCGTACTGCACGTAGGTCTGCGCCGTGATCGTGTGCGATTGCAGCGTGATGCCGCGCACCTTGGTACCGGGGCCCGGAACGAGCCGGCCCTGTGCGTCCGTGCCGGTCACCACGCCGATCGGCAGGTTGCCCGCGACGGGAAACGACTCGACGCGGTCATCGCCCGAATCCACCTTCATGCCCGCGAAGGCGACGTCCTGATAGTTCTCGTACATGGTCATTCACCCCCACGCTGTTGCGCGATCATCTTGCTGCGGGCGGAAGCCGCCGATTGCGGCTGGCCATCCTTGCCGTCCATGTTGGTCTTGGTCTGCATCTCCTTGCGCTGGCTCGCCAGTGCGTCGGCGCGCTGGCCCTTCTCCGCAACCGCCAGGTCGTAGGCCGCCTCGATGTAAGCGTCGGACTTGCCGGCTACGTCGAAGCCGTCGCCGCGGACCGCCTTGATCACGGCGACGCGAATGTCCTTGTCGGCCATGTCCTGCTTGATCTCGACGCCGTGCGTCTTGGCCTCGGACTCGAGCCGGGTGCGGGCCAGCGCCTGCGCCAGACCGTCGGCGCGCGCCTGCTCGACATCCTTCTCGGCCTTCTCGGCGCGGGCCTTTTCGGTGTCGGCGCGGGCTTCCG
Source organism: Cupriavidus sp. JZ107 (assembly GCF_053903255.1). Lineage (NCBI taxonomy): Bacteria > Pseudomonadati > Pseudomonadota > Betaproteobacteria > Burkholderiales > Burkholderiaceae > Cupriavidus > Cupriavidus sp. JZ107. Next base: position 2,182,214 of record NZ_CP096481.1, read on the forward strand.
CGCTGTCGGCGCGCGTGGCCTCGGCCTTCACCTTGGCCCGCAGGGCCTCCAGTTCCTGGGCAACCTCGGGCGCGGCGTCGTACGACAGTCCCGAGTCCAGGCGAACTTTCACCATATTCATGGGTTCGCTTTCCTCATCGTTGGTCAAATCGGCATCCGCCGCGTCCAGATTCAGGCGGGCATTCCCCGCCCGGCCAGCTTTCACCAGGGCCAGATGGTTGATGCGGATGTTTCGCTGCACCGCGTCGTACCGCTGCCCGTTCCACTCCCCCGGCGTTTCGTCGAGGTCGAGGGTGTAGCCGAGGGACAGTTCCTTCTTGCCCTCGGCGATAGGCGCGGTGTCGTAGATGACCACCTCGCCCACCATGTTGTCGCCGTCCTGCCGCCCCTCCGTGAGCACGGCGCCAACGGTGTGCTGCTTGGCGTTGCGCGCGGTCACCAGGCCGGGATGGCCGTTGGTGATCGGCTTGCCCTTAAGGCTGGCCAGCGAGTCGGCGTGGAAGACCTCCTCCGGCGGCCGGAATTCCAGCCGCGTGGAGCCGTCAGGGTTCTTGTACGGAAAGATGCCGGTCCGGGTCAGGATCGGCGTGTCCGTGATGAACCCCTCGCGCGTGCTCGTTGCCTTGAGCGGCGCGGTGTCGAATCGCATCACCATCGTTTTCACCTTCAGTGGACGATCAACGCGTCCAGGTCATCGAGATCGGGCAGCACCGGCTCGGCCCAGCAGCGACAGCGGATCGGCTCGCCGGGGTGGCCGTCGTCCGGTGGCATGTCCCACGAGATCACCTTGCCTTCCCGGGCGACGTGGGCATCGCGCTCGCGCGCGTCCAGCGTGCCGCGCCACCGGTATTCGGAGACGCCGACATTTGTTTGCCGGTAGCCGGTCAACCGGCCATTGAGCTTGCCGATCTGGTCTCGCGCGATCAGCTCGGCCCGCTCCATCGGCAGTCGGTAGGTGTCCCGCACGAAGGCGGTCAGGCTGCGCAGCGACTCACCGCGCGCGACGGCGGCCACGATTCGGCCCTGCAGGTTGTCGAGGTACTGCGTCGGAATCGACTTGATCAGGCGCAGGTTCTCGGCCTCCCAGACACGCATCAGCGGCCCGATGCCAGGCTCGGCCGTCACGATGTCGACGCCGTAGGCGCCGCGAAGCAGCGCGTGGAACTGGTTGCTGTTGAAGGCGTCCACCCGGCCGGCGAACAGGTCGATCACGTTGCGCAGCGCCTCGTCGGAGACGGCAGCGGCGGCCAGCGCCTCGGCGAATGCCACCTCGAGGGCCGTGTACCAACGGTCGTCCTCAGGCGGCCGGTTCAGGTCGTCACTTCTGACTTGGGCCAGCGCCGGGATGATGTAGCGCTCTGCCGCCTGCACCGTCCGGTCGGCAAAGCCCTGAACGGCCCGCACGTACTCCCGCTCGATCGCCGCCGGATGCAGCCACTTCTTAGGTCTGCGTGGCGTACTGCGTGGCCGCCGTCCGGCTCCCTTCAGCGCGTTCAAGTCCATACCTGCCTTCCGCGACCAGATGGTCCTTGCCCTCTTCCTCGCTGATCACGCCGCGGTCTATCAGGCCGCCCAGCGCGTCGGCTTCCGCCTTCTCGGCTTCCGCGTTGGCCTTGCGCACCTCCGCCTTTTCCTTGTCGGTCGGGCTTTGCAGTGCAGGCCAGCCGATCGACCACTGGTCAACGTTCTTGGCGACGCTCTTCTGCGCCAGGATCAACGACACCAGCCGCTCCAGCGCCGGCGTGCCGCGGTTGCGTTGGTAGTTCTCGACCATGTCGTAGAAGCCGTCGAAGTCGGCCTGGCCGGTCGAGTTCATGCCGGCCGGAGAGCGGCCGAACAGCAGCGTGACGGGGATGCCCGTCTCTGCCGACAGGGCAATCTGGAACTCGGCGACCACGTCGCGGACGCCGCTGACGTTGGTGTCCTCGATGCGGTATTGGTCCTCGCCGTCGACGGCCACGGTATTCAGCACGTTCCGCACGGCGTCGACCAGGCCGATGCGCTTCTGCACCACGCCTTCCATGTCGGCCTGGATCAGCTCGGCCAGGCCCTTCATGCCGTAGATGGCCTGCTGCTTCCGCTCAAGGATGCTCAGGGCCCAGCGCAGCGACTGCCGGTACTGATTGATGACGGCATAGGGGCGCGTGACGGCGCTACGGCCGGCCCACGGGATACCCTTGATCGCCGCCATACGCCGCGGCAGCGGATCGCCAGAGATCGGAATCAGGCGCGTCTCATGGACAGTGAACTCGCCCTCGGCGACACCGGTGACGTTCACCCGAACGCGGTACCGCTCCGGCGTGCCGAAGTTGGACTTTGTCGGGTCGAGGTACCGATCGTCCGTCGCGCTGATGTCGTCCAGGTCGAAGACCTTCAGCTCTTCGATGCTCCGCAGCCCACCGACATTGAGGGGATCCCGCAGCAGGCCGCCATCGTCGGCGACCAGCAAGATTGCCGCGGCGCCGGTCAGGCGCGCCCACCGGATGCCGTCGGCCAGGGCCGGCAGCGCCTTGAGGCGATCCAGCTCATTGGCCACCACGCTCTCCGTGTCGCCCTCGATGGTCACGCCGCGCGCGACAGCCGCGTCGGCCGGCATGTCGACGACCCTGCCATACAAGCCGCCCGTGGCGTAGAGCTCGATCGCCGACTGCGGCACGAGCTGCGGCGCTAGGGCGCGACTGCCCAGCAGCGCCGATTCGTATCCGTCGAGTCTCATAATTGTCAGCTTGCGAGTGCCAAGTGTCGGGCCAGCATTGCCATGGCGCCGCCGTCGGCCAGCGCATAGACCGCGCTGTCGCCTTTGTCCGGGCTGCGGCCGATCCGCTTCTTGATTTCTTCCTTCGACTCGACCTGAATGCCGCGCGCAGTCATCTTCCACCGCGGCGCGCAGAGGTCGGCGGCCAATTGCGGGTCAGGTGGAAGCGCCAGGTCGTCGCCGTGTACTGGGTCCAGTGCTTCCCGCATCCGCCACCACCACTCGGCGCGCTTGTTCACGAAGCCCAGATGACCGGTGCGATCCTTCGCATCCGAGCCCTCAGACCCGTTCATGGCGACGGCGTAGACCTTGATCTTGCCCTTCAGGATGTCGTACGGGCTTGTGCCGACGCCGATCACGTCGATGTTGACTGCCGTGCGTGCATGGCGCAGCAGCAGGACTTGCGCCGCGACCGCCTCCCCGTCTGGCGTCTCTTTGCCGGGAATCGAGACTTGGGGGGCGAACCAGTTGCCGTGCCGCGGCGACAGGATCGTCTTGTCCTGCCCGCCGCGCGCCACGTCCACGCCCAGCGCGGTCATTGGCGCGTCGCACTCCGGACGCTGGACCCAGCGCCTCTGCGCCATCCGGACCCATTCGCTCGGGATGATCTGCCAGCGGTCATCCTGCCGGCCCGCACCGAAGTCGCCGTACAGCATCTTGCTGCGCAGCGGCTCAGGCAGGGCCTGCAGCTTCGCCACATAGCCGGAATCGGCATAGAACGGGTTGTCCGTGACCCGCGCCGGGATGAAGGTGCGCGTCAGCGGCCGGATGATGTCGACCTTCTTGACCTTCTGCGGGTCGAAGTCATACACCCGTTGACCATCCACCAGGATGAACGGATCTCCGGTCTCGCACTCGTGCTGTTCGCCGTCGATCGACGCGAACCAGCGCAGTTCGCCGGGTGCGGCCGGGTTCGGATGCGCCGGATCCAGCCACGGCGCGAACCACTTGTTCAGCCAGTCGCCGGTGGCGTCCGTCGGCGGGTTCGAGCAGAGCAGCACCTGGCAGTGCTGGTCAGGATCTTCGCTGCGGTTCCAGCCGGCGATGAACTCGACCTGAGATTCCAGGAAGTTGGCCGCCTCGTCGAAGACCTTCAGATCGTGCGGCCGGCCTTGGAACTTGTTCTTGTCGGCTTCGTGCTGAACCGATCCGAATTCGATGATCCGGCGCTTGCCGGCGAATTCGCAGCGCCAGACCTTGTCGCCGTACTTGCCGTACTCGCTGTACAGCTCTTCCGCCCGCTGCAAGATGCCCTTGAGCTGCGGAAACTCGCGCCGCAGGATCAGCGATCGCTGGTGCTGGGTCAGCGCCTTGCCAAGCGCCAGGTCGGTCTTGCCACCACCGGCAGCGCCACCGTAGAGCAGCACGTCTGCCCGGCAGGCGTAGGCCATGGACTGCGGACCGGGCAGCGGCTTCCAGTTCAGCCGGTTGCGCGCCTTAAGTGTCTGCAGCAGCGCCAGCTTGTCGGCTGCGCTCCAGTTGCGCCAGTTCTGCCTCGATTGCTGCATCGATGTCTTTCATGTCGGCAGGCGTCGGTGCGTCGAGGCCGCGAATCTTGCGGATCGCCGCGACAGCCGCGCTGGCCGCCTCGACGATTGTCTTGATTTCTTTCGGGTCCCTCGCCTCGCCGGCGCAGGCCTCCAGGTTCGCCAGGCACAGCCGATGGATGCGCAGGCCGCGCTCCATGTCGTCGATGTCCTGGCGGGCCGCGCCGGCGATGGTTTCACGGGTTAAGCCTGAAACTTCCGGTGAAACTCCGCCCTCGGCGGACGGCGCCGCGCCGCTGAAATGCGCTTCCACGAGGGCGCGCTTGGCGGTGCCGGGGTTCCGGATCCACCCCTGCGCCTTGGCTCGCTTGTTGATCGCGGTATGGCTGATGCCGTGCTTCGCGGCAATCGCGGTCACGGGCTCGGTGCCGGCGCGATAAGCCGCCTCGACGGCAACCCAGTCGATGTCCTTTGCTTTTGCCATGGGAATTCAGGAATGCTGCTGCCCGCCGCCGTGAGATGCCCGCGCCAGCGCGCAGGAGGAGACCGGCTTGTCACCACGTCAGCAGCTGCCGGTGTTTTGCCCCACCGCCGGCCGGGAGAAGACCTCGACTCCGATCGAGACCGTGAGAACGAAAAAAGCCCGCCGAGGTATCCCTAGGCGGGCCTGAAGACAGCTCGATGGTTATTCCCAGTGGACTGCGATAGGCGCCATCAATTCGACAAATTCCTTCGTGTCTTTAAAATAATTCTTGAAGGCAGTAGCAACTTCATTGGGCTTAGATGCCCGCACGAAGACCACATCGTCGTCCGGATTGTCACGTTCGATTTCGTCGCGACGGGAAAGAGCTTGCTGAGTTCGCCTGAACGATTCCGCTACGAGCCTGTCCTGAGCAAAATGCAACACGACATTCTTACCCCGCGGGATCTCTACCCTCTCAATGTCGAGCACGCTTAGCCGGTGGAAAAGGCCAAGCTCCATCTCCAATACCGTTAGCTCTTCTTCTAGCCGCTGATCCGTGATATCAGGTACCGGCCCGGTCATGTCCTCATACGTTCGTGCCAAAAATTCGCTGGCCAACGTGAAGAACCTCTCTCGCAGTGGGTCGGCTCCTTGATCGAACTTCACGCGCTTTTGCTCAATGAAGTCACTAATTTCGACCGCAGTCGCCCAAGTGTGCTGCACCCGCGTGCGGTATTGGATCTCCACGCGCAGGCCGTTGTAGAGGCTGCCTGCCTCAGAGAGGACCCGATATCGGAATACATCGTGCATGCCCCTGTATCCGGTCGGCTTGGGATTAGCCAGGTAGTCGTACTTCCCGTCGCTTTCGTACTCATGCAACGCGCGGGACCTGTGCACGATGTCTCGAAATTCCAGGAGCTCCTCGATAGATTCAAAGATCAGCCGGCAGCCCGCGAGATCGTGCATCGTCGACAAGTCTCGCGCGCGCCCGGTAGTGAGCTTGTCAACGATCGTGTTCTTACGCTTGAGGCGCTGGGCAAGGGTTACATTCCGCGCCCCGATATGCCGACGGAGGTTGTTCTGGAACGTGTTCAGTACATAGGCGTGGCTGTTGCGCCAATTACCAAAGACGGCCCAATCCTCAGGAGAAGCGGTACCAGCTGCGATGCGCTTCCCGGCTGTACGGACTCTATTGGGCTTGAAAATTGGGGGCACGAATGCCATCGGATCTTAGCGAGCTTCGCCGTACTTTGATATCGATAGCCAATTTTACAGTAAGCCCTTGTCACCAACCTCAGGACAGCGGCAGAAGAGAAAAGCCCCGCGCGGCACTAACCGGCGGGGCTTTAGGCACTCTTGCTGCGAGTCTGGCGAAAATCTATACCGCTTGTCGCAAAAACGCAAGCCCTTTTTCGCCGCTATCCCTTATGCCGCAAGGCATTCCGGCTCATCGCACGTTGCACGGTCCTCGACCAGGCCGTGCGCCACGAACTTCGGCTCCAGCCGGGCCAGCGCCAGGTTCTCCAGCGCCCGGTAATGGGCGTCCATCCACTTCGCCGCCCGGAACACCTGATCCTTGCTGACCTCGTGCTTCTCCGCGATCGCGCGGAAGCTGTACCCCTCCTTCCGGTCCCGCGGCAGGTAGTGCCGCGCCGTCAGGTCGAACAGCAGCGTGGTGGCCGTCAGCCCGCATGACCGGCGCGCGAACAGCGCCAGCCGCTTCATGCCGCCGACCTTCTCCTCGCCCACAGCGAAGCGGGCCCAGATGGCGGCCATCTCCTGGCTGGGCAGCCGGTCGCGCACCGCCGCCGTGACCATGCTGCACTGGGCCCGGATCTCGTCCGGGGTCAGGCCACCGAAGTTCACCGTCCCGCTGCCCGTCGTGCCGCGGAGCTGGTCCAGCCACGCCTGCTGCTTGTCGGTCGGGTGGTCCAGATCCTCGAGCATCCGGATCAGCATGTTCCGGAACGGCGCGCCTTGCCGCGGCGGCATGGACAGCACCAGATAGGACACGTGCAGCGCCTGCTCGGTGCTCCTGAAGATCGCGTCGCTCATTGTTCGATTTCCCCATCGTCGTAGTGCTGGCAGCGCCGGCCGTGGTGTCGGCGCTTGCCGTTCGGTAACAGCTTGATGCAGGCCCTGACCGTGGTGCCGAACAGCGTGGCCGACCGCTCATGGACGCAGCCCTTGCAGCTTCGCGCCTCCGCGCGCTCGTAGACCTCGGCCGGGTCGCGGTACATGTGGGCGGGCAGCGTCATTCGCACAAGCCGTAGGCGGATGCACACGCCGTCGGCTCCTCCAGTTGATCGAGAAGGTTGTACTGCCGGCCGCCCCTCGTGGTCTTGCTCCACTCCACCACGGCGTGGATCGTCGAGTCCTGTCCAGAATGTCCCTGCGTGCCCATGTGAAAGAACGACACTGGCGAGCGCGGGCGACAGACCGCCGACACCAAGCGCTCCCATTCGGCTATCCGCTCGATCTCGGCCGGAAACCGAAGGGCGATCTGCCGAAGTTCGGCTTTGCTGCAGTTGATGCACGGCATGCAGCCGACGCGGTCCATTCCCTGGAGGTACAGCGGGTTAGGCTTGACACCAGCCAGCTCGTGGGCCTGGAACACGTCCCGAGCGGTCCAGCGCAAGATGGGGCGGTAGTTGAAGAGGCCGCCGCCGACTTCCTGGAAGGACTTGACGCAGGCGCCGGTGCCTTGGAGTCGCTCTCGGCGCGACTGGCTTTCGTCGATCCGGACGCCTTGCCAGGACCAGACAGCGTGACCGGCGTCGAGAAGATCAACCGCATAGGCCGTCAGCGGCTGAGTCTTCAGGTAATCCGTGCAGTACTGGCGCTTGCGCGAAGGGAAACCGCCCTTGAGCATGCACATGTCGAGGTAGGGATTGCCGGTCGGATGCAGCAGCTCCAGCGCGCGAGCTGCGGCGGCCGGCGTCCAGGCGTACTGGAACTTGCGCCGGCCATAGACCACGCTCTCCGGCTCCCCCGCAGCGATGCGCGACAGATTCGCGCGCTTGGTCGCAAACTCGTCAGCGAAGTCTGCGCGAACCACATCGACCTTGATCCCCAGCGCCGCGGGCAGATAGTCGAGCGCGTACTCATACGTCTGCTCGTGCTCGTTCCCGGTGTCCGCGAAGACGAAGCGGCAGTCTGCGCTGCCATGCTGCTCCAGCGCTAGGATGGCGGTGGCCGTGCTGTCCTTGCCGCCAGACATGGAAACCACGTGGACAACGCTCATGCATGCACCCCATCGAACGTGACGCCGAACTCGTTGGCCGCGTGCGCCTGCACCTTTGCCAGGTACTCGCTGAACTCCCCGACCGACATATCGCCGGTTGACTTCCGCGTGACGCGCGTGCGCCCATCCGGGAGCCGGAGCTCCACCTTCACGCCGTAGACGTCCGCGAAGTACTCGTGCCAGGTGTCCTTGCTGAACTGCTGGCCGTCGACCCACGCCTGCTCGGCGATGTCGCGCAGCACGACGCCCCAGTAGTACCGGTTCGCCTCGGTGGTGCGCCGGCGCTCTTCGGCCGTGACAATGAGCCGCAGCGGCGTGCCCTTTTCCAGGCAGGCCGCGGCGTTGGACTTGATGAAGGCCAGCACCGTCGGCCAGATGCCGGGGCTCTTGAGGGTGAATTCGCGGTAGAGCGTTGCCATGGCTCAGGCCTCCACCGAGCGCGCCAGCTTGACGCCGCGGTTCCAGCGGCAGTTTTCGGCGCGGTGGCCGAAACCCCCGCAGTAGCAGCAGTAGCCGTTCCAGGTCAGCATCAGGCAGCCTCCTTCGCGTCCAGTTCGATTCGGATTCGGGTGTTCTGCACCAGGTCGCGCGCGTACGCCGCGGTCATCTGCATGGCCTCGGCGCGCAGCGCGCCCAGCGCCCCGCGCGCGGCCGCGACGTCCGCCTGCTCGAGCGGCATCGCGTAGCGCAGCTTCCTGGCCAGCACCAGCAGCGGTTCGACCGGTACCGCGCGGCCCTGCCGCTTGGCGTGGATCTCGAAGGCGCAGGCGACGCCCTCCACCGCCGGCGCGGTCTCGTACCAGCAGCCGTCGTTCGCGTCGCGGAAGATCGGCACGCCGGCGGCGGTCGCGGTCACGGCGCCGTCACGCTCCAGGCCGTCGAGGATGGTCTCCAGCGGCCGGAACACAGCGTCGACCTTCCACGGCTCGGTGCGCAGCTTCACGCCGGCGCCGTTCCAGCTGGGGCGATACGGCTTGCGCGGCTTCTTGCTCTTGGCCATCACGCAGCCTCCTGTGCGCGGGCGTACTGGAGCAGCGCCAGCGCATCGGCGTGGTTGTCGTCGACGACGCGGTGGCCGCGCGCGCGCATCGCGGCGATCATGGCGTCCTTCTTCGCGTTGCCCTTCCCCGTCGCAGCCTTTTTGATGACGGTGACCGGCACGGCGATCAGCGGCACGCGGTTGCGATCGGCCCAGGCCTGCAGGTGCGATTCGAAGCCGCCGTAGACGTGGGCGGCCTGCACCGCGGTATGGCGCAGCACGCGCTCGTAGTAGATCGCGTGGAGTTCGCCGGCCTGCCGTGCGCGCTCGCCCAGCCAGGCCGAGAACTTGAGCCAGCGCTGGCCGGGTCCCTCTTGCCGCCGCGGCGCGAACGACTGGCTGCCACTGTGCACGGTGCCGTCGCGCATGCCGAGCGCCCAGCCGGTGGTGGTGCCGATGTCGATCGCCAGGATGTTCATGTTGCACGCCGGCGTACCCAACGCTGCGAGGTCATTGCGTTTTGAATCAGCGACTTGGTCGGTCGCCTCGTCACGCGTCACGGTGTCGAAAAAGTCAGTCATGGAATGCCTCATTCAAAGCCGCGCGAAGCGTTGGGCGGCCGCTTCGGTGGCGCCGGATGCCAGTTCGTCGCAAGTGTTTCGAATCGGGTCTGCGCGCCGATGTAGGCCAATGCAACTCGGCCAGGCTGGCCCTGCCGGTTGAGCGCGACGTCGACCTCGCAGATGCCCTTGTCCGTGGTGTCCGGGTTGTAGACCTCGTCGCGGTACAGGAACATCACGACGTCGGCGTCCTGCTCGATCGCGCCGGAGTCGCGCAGGTCGGACGGCTGCGGCCGCTTGTTTGGCCGGCGCTCGAGCTCGCGGTTGAGCTGCGACAGCAGAACGATGGCGATGTCCAGTTCCTTCGCCAGCGCCTTCAGACCGCGCGTGATTCCTTCGATCTGCGCATTGCGGTTGTCGCCCTCGCCTTCCATGAGCTGCAGGTAGTCGATCACCAGCACGTCGAGCCCGGCGCGGCGCTTGACCTGCTTCGCCTTCATGCGCACGTCCAGCAAGCGCAGACCGCCTTGGTCGTCGAGCCACAGGCCCATGCTTTCCAGGACGCCCATCGCCTGCGATAGTCGGTTCCATTCGTCGTCCGCCATACGGCTTGGAGTTAGCAGGTTCGAAAGCGGGATGTGGCCGATCGCGGCCAGATTCCGATCGTCCAGCTGCGCGCGCGGCATCTCCATCGACAGCACCAGCACCTGCCGGCCGCGGGCGGCATGGCGCGCCAGGCCGAGCGCGAAGGCGGTCTTGCCCATCTTCGGCCGCGCGGCAACCACGATCAGCTCGCCCGGCCGAATGCCACCGTTGAGCAGTGCGTCAATGTCGCGGAAGCCGGTCGAGATCGCCCGAGCGCCATCGGTCTCCCGGGATTGCAGCGTCCGCGCGTATTCCACGAGGCTGGCCGACACGTGCGTCGGCTCCTTGCGCACGCGAGCCTGGGCCAGCGCCTCCAGTTGGCTGGTGGCGCGGTCGATCAACGCCGGCGATTCGTCTGGCGAAGCCTTCGCCTCCTGGGCAAGCTCACTACCGAGGACCAGCAGCGCGCGGCGCACCGCCCTCTCGCGGACGATCGCGGCATGCCGGCCGACGCTTGCGGTACCGGGCGTGTTCTGCGCGAGCTCGGTGAGGTACGCCAGGTCGGCGGCGCCTTGACCAGCAGCCTTCAGGCGTTCGAACACGGTGATGCAGTCGGCCGGCTTGCCGGCCTGGATCTGGCGCGACAGCTCGGCAAAGATGGCGCGGTGATCGCCGACGGTGAAGTGCTCCGCCTGCAGGTCACCGATGCGGTCGAAGCACTCGCTGTCGATCAGCAGCGCTCCGAGCACGGCCTGCTCGGAAGCCACCGCGGTAAGGCGGTCATCGTGGCCCGGGAGTGGCATGGGGGCGTTCATGCTGCCTCCGCGTGGACGCGCCGTGCCTGTTCGCCGACCGTGGTCAGCACGACGTTACCGTCGCCGGCGATGTACCAGAGCTTGAACCAGTTGCCGCGCACAGACTTTCGGTGCACTGCCGGCCAGTCCTTGTACCGCTTGGCGTCAGGCAGGCTGTACCGGGCCTTGAACTCGAGCCAATGGAGGCGGAGGAATTCGAGCGGGATGCCCGCTTGCTCGGCGTAGGCGAAGACGGTGTCGTCCTCGGCGATGGGCTTTACGCCCTGCTGCTTGCAGGCCTTCAGGTAGGCCGGCAAACCGATAGCCGAGCGCTTTGGTTTCTCGGCCTTGTCGATCGGCCGTCCATTGCCCCCTTGGGGGGTATGGGGGGTAGTTCTTTCCTGTTCCTGTTCCTGTTCCTGGTTTCGAAACGGTTTGGGTAACCGTTCGCCAAGGGTTTCGAAAGGCTCTCTAACTTCGGCCGGAAATTTCGGCGCGAAATCCCGCAGAGCCCGCGCCAATACTGGCTTTACGGCGCAATCGTTGGGTACCTGGTGGAACAGCTTGGCCGCTGCCTTGCCTTGGTTCGGGTTCTCGATCTCGTTCCACAGACAGAACTTGTGGATGACCACCCATTTCGACCCTTCATCACGAGCCGCGAAACCGTTCCGAAACAGTTCGTCAAACCGTTCCGAAACCGTTTCGATGGGCCAGCGAAGATCCTCGGCGACATAGCCGTCAGGAAGACGGAACGCGCCGATCATGTTCGTGTGTGGGCTGCTGAGGAGATAGAGCGCCAGCACCTTGCCTTGGTCGCTCAGCCCCAGGAAGCTGGGGTCTGACCAAAGCGCAGTGGGCATCTTGCCGTAGTCGCGCATCTGCTACCTCAATACCTGCGCGGTGCCCGGGCTGCCCAGCAGCTCGGCGATCGCTTGTTTCGCTTCAGCGCACAGCTGCATGCGGACGTCGGCCGAATTGGCGACCGTCATCCGGTGCAGCAGCTCATTGATCCACGCGATCTGCGCGCGCTGTGCCTGCTGTGCGTCCATGGTGTCCATCAATGCTTCGTGTTCTGCTCGACCAGCACGTCGAGGTATCCGACGGTGGCGAATGCTTGGGCGACGCGTGGATTCCGCATGGCCTTGGCCAGTGCCTTGGTCATCTTCAGATCGTCTCCACCGCCCTGCTTCATCGCGTCTTCCATGGCCTTGGTGGCCACTTCGATCGCTTCTGTGTCCGTCATGCATTCCTCGCCGCCAGCACCGCTTCCATGATGGTCAGGGCCCCGCGGTGCATGAGGTACTGGCTCAGAATCCGGTTGCCCAGCACGCGCTCGACGTCGGCGATCTTGTCGGCCGGCAGCGAGCGGCGCGGGTTGCCCTTCGCATTAAAGGCTTCGCGCTGGAAGTAGTCGCTGACGTGAGACGGGTAGAGATCGGCCAGAGCGGCCAGAGCCTGGAGCGTCAGACCATGCTGCGTCCGCCGTTCCCACGCCAGAGCGCAGGCGTCTCGGTACGTCGAGCACGTCGCGATCTCGGCATCGGGCAGAAAGCGCCCCTTGCCGGTGGTGAAAAACGCTTGAGACCCAGTACTGACGCCGGTTTCCGGCTCTTCAGCTACCCGCATTTGTTGTTCTCCTGATTGGCAAAAACAATCGGTTCCACAGTTGCTTCCACAGTTGGCCCGAGGGCCAAATGAAGGCGTCGACCTGCGACGCCTTCACCACTACTAGGGTGCGTACCCACAGTCATGGAACAATCGAGACCTCTGACCTTCTCAACCGCCCACGAAAGGGATACGCATGAACTTGAGCATCACCCTCGCGATAACTCTCGCCGGAGCCGTCCTCACCTTCGCGTGGAAAGAGCCCCGCATCTATCTACGTCTTCAGCGCCGCTTCGAACTGATCGTTGCCGTGGCCACGCTGACGGGCTTGGGATGGGTCGCCGGGATGTACTTCACCGCTCAGGCCGCATCCGGAAAACTGGCAACGCTTCCGCAGGACCCCAAAGCAATCGAAGGGGCAAAACACGTCATGAGCGGTCTGACGTGGGTAAACGACGCTTCGCTCTACGTTTCCGCCCTGATCGTTTTTCTGTTGCTGCTCGAGTCCGGGGCGACACTGTTGGCCCAAGAGATCATTCGCGACCGCCGTCGACCTGGCGACCAAGCCGCCGTAATGAAGCTGGATCGCGACGATCGCGATTAACCAAGTCGTCCGTTCCAGCTTTCTGCTTCGGCGGCCGTAGCGCTCCAGGCGCAGAAGCCAGAGAGACAGTCCTCGGGTACGCGTCATTCGAATCGCCTCCAGGCCGGTACCTGTTGCCTGGCCGGGGGTGAAAGGTGCTTTGTGCCGCGGAAGTCGATTGCAGGCCAACCGCCGACCGGCAGCGATGCCACCAGGCACGCCGCGGCGAGAATGAGTACGACCGCCAAGAAGGCCATCACGCCGCCTCCTGCGCATTGGCCTGGTGCCCCGTCCCTCGGACGTAGCCCCAGTCGACCTTGTCGTTGAGCTCTTCGCAGGTCACTAGCCCTCCGGTAAGGCGTTCGATGACGGGGCACTGCTCCGCCGAAATAGGTCGCTTGCCGGCGAGCCACTGGTAGACCAGGCCTTGTGAAACGCCCAACCGCTTGGCGAAAGCCGATTGGCTGGTCTTTGTCGAGTCGAGGTATTCGGCGAGTTTCATACCCGAAATACTAGCATCGCTTGTGCATATGTCAACAGCGCTGCTGGTTGTCACGCCCACTAGCATTGCTACACTCCCGCGCATGAATCGGCCCTCCACTACCCTCGAGCCTTGGCAAATCGAAGATGCCGAGCGATTGAAGTCCCTCTTCGCCGAGCGGAAAGGAAAGCTCAGCCAGGAAGAGTTCGGCAGCCGCTTTGGCATCGGGAGCCAGTCCATGGTGTGGCAGTACCTGAATGGCCGCCGGCCGCTGAACATCAAGGCGGCCACCGGGTTCGCTCAAGGTCTGGGGGTCGGGGTGGGTGATTTCAGCCCGCGCCTAGCTGAAGAGATCCGGCGCGCCTCGACCGCGGTGGTCGATACCGTTCCGACCATTGGGGCGGCCGGCGAAAATGGATCCCGACCGGTCGATCGGCTGACCCGCGTGATGGCCGAGCAAGGCCTTGACGCCGAAGGCTTGGCGAAAGTGCTGGAAGTCGAGGTGCCGGTCGTCCGTGGATGGATGGAGGGCGACGGCGTCAAAATGCCCCTGCATCACGCGGTCAAGTTGCAGGACACCTTTGGCTACAACCCGGCATGGCTTATAAACGGCAAGGGGCCGACCAAGGTGCAGGCTATTCAGCCCGCCCAGCACGATGAACCGGGCCTCCCGCTGGACACCGTCCCGATTCCAGCGGGCGCCTTTAGACGAATACCAGTAAGAGGAATGGCACAGCTCGGAGACAACGGACACTTCTGTGAGATCGAGTACCCAGTCGGCGACGGAGACGGGTTCCTCTACTTCCCGACCTCAGACCCGGATGCCTACGGGCTCCGCTGCAATGGCGACTCAATGCGGCCGCGCGTGAAGCACGGCGAGTTCGTGGTGGTCGAGCCCAACCGAACCGTAACCAACGGCGACGAAGTTCTGGTCCGATCGGTTGATGGCCGCGTCATGGTCAAGGAACTGGCGTATGTCCGGGATGGCGTCGCCAACCTGGCGTCGGTCAATGAGCGGCACGGCATGCTGCGCATCCCCCTGGAACAGATCGAGCGCATGCACTACGTGGCCGGCATCGTGAAGTCGTCTGCTTGGCGCCCGGATTAAGCCACGGTTCCGGTCCATCCGAACCCGCCCTATGGCGGGTATTTTTTCGCCCGTCGCTATTGACACAAGCAGTGCTATTTAAACAATCAATCGAAATCAACAAGCGTTGCTGTTGATTGATTTGATTAGCGTTGCTAGTATTTCTCCATCGACGCACCACCCGATGGAGTCAGCGATGCGAGCCCAGAACAACCCTTTCACCACCGCCCAGACCGAAGTCGCCGAGCAGATTCAGCGTGACCCGCTGAACTTCGCCAATGACAACGACCTCGAGGCCGGCGCCTACATGGCGCCCGTGGCCGCCCTGGTGCTGCGCGGCGATCTGAGCGACGTGGCACTGCTCTCCATGGCGCGCGAGATCCTGCAGCAATACGAGCGCGACACCCGCCACCACGTCGCACTAATCGACGAAGCCGCGGCGGCCGACGAGCAAGAAGCGCTCGGTCTGCGCGTCCTACATATCCGTTCCCTCCCCGACTCCCTGCTGTCGCGCAACGGCGCGATCGCCTGATCGCCGTCGGGAGCCAGCAATGACCAGACTCGATCACGGCGTTCTGAACATTCCCGGTCGGCTGAGCACCATCGACCGCGAATTGGACGCCTACAAGGCTCGCGTCGCCCGCGAGGCGGCGGTGCAGCGCAAGGCAAAGGCGGCCGACACGCGCGAGGCAAAGAAGAAGGCCAAGGAACTGCTGGCGACGTACGGCGAAGCCATCGTGGCCACCTACGGCGCAAAGCTTGGTGCCACCGCGCTCGCCAAGGAACTGGACAGCATGGCGAAGTGGGAGCCGAAGAAGTTCATCGCGATGGCCGAATCGTTCGCCAATCGCGCGGGAGCCGCGCAATGAGCCGCTACGTCTTCACCCGCGAGTGCGACGACGGTCCTGTCATCAGCCCGGACTACGAGCTGACCGTCGACTTCGAGCTCGACCAAGGGCACATCGCCGTGCGCGGTGTCTATGCCCGCTTCGCCGGAAGCAATGACGTGGCGAAGCTCGGCGACCGCAACTACGACCGCGGCGCCATCGAATCCCTGTGCCGCAACTACCTGGAGACCCTGTGATGTCCGACGACGATCTGCGCGCCGTCCAGCGCCGCAACAACCTGATCCTCTACTACGTGATGGCCATCTTCGCCGTGGTTTGCGCCGCGCACGAGATCGCCAACGTGCTGCCGTGAGCCTGGCCGTGATCGACATCCACGACTTCAGGGCCATGCGCGAGCGCCAGGCCAAGAACCTGCGCCGGCTGCGCGCGGCAACGTGGCTGGTCATCGGCGCGCTGCTGCTGGCCAACGTCATCGACATCGTGAGGGCATACCTGTGATCGA
The DNA here is from genome assembly GCF_053903255.1 of Cupriavidus sp. JZ107. Classification (NCBI taxonomy): domain Bacteria; kingdom Pseudomonadati; phylum Pseudomonadota; class Betaproteobacteria; order Burkholderiales; family Burkholderiaceae; genus Cupriavidus; species Cupriavidus sp. JZ107. The sequence goes on from NZ_CP096481.1 coordinate 2,198,187, forward strand.
CGACACCACCACCGACTACCAGGTCCACCGCTCGCTGCGCGATGCGTGCGGCCCTAAAGCCCAACTGCACGTCGAGCCCGAATACGACATCACCGACTGGCTCTTGGTCGCGGTGTACGGCATCGGCATCGGCGCCCTTTGGTACCTCGCTGTCGCTCTGCGCGCCGGCGCCTGACATCACCCTTCGGAGAAGACCATGACCTCCCTCGTCTCCATCGCGATCCAGATGGATCGTGTCGACTCGTCGCAGATCCACAGCATCGGCCACGACGCCGGCAGCTCGACGCTGGCCATCCGCTTCAAGAGCAAGGACGGCGCGCCGACCTCGCTCTACCACTACAGCAACGTGAGCGCCGATGACTTCGCGGCGTTCCGCGACGCCGAGTCGATCGGCTCGCACTTTTACAAGCACATCAAGCCGTTCGCCGACAAGTACCCGTACGTGAAGGTCGAGTCGGCGCCGGCCGTCTGAACCATCCCCTTCACCTTTCCTGCCTGGAGACCTACATGACCACCGCCGTCGCCGAACGCCCGGCTGCCCCGCAGAAACAGACGCTGGTCGCCAAGTTCGCGTCCAAGTACAGCATCGAGCCGGAGAAGTTGCTCGGCACGCTGAAAGCCACTGCCTTCCGCCAGAACGGCAACCAGGACATCAGCAACGAGCAGATGGCCGCGCTGCTGATCGTCGCGGACCAGTACGGCCTCAATCCCTTCACGCGCGAGATCTACGCATTTCCCGACAAGGGCGGCATCGTGCCAGTGGTCGGCGTCGACGGCTGGTCGCGGATCATCAATGAACACCCGCAGTCGGACGGCTTCGAGTTCGTCGAGTCCGAGGAAACCACCACCTTCGAGGGCAAGCAGGTTCCGGTCTGGATGGAGGTCCACATCTACCGGAAAGATCGCGCGCGGCCTATCAAGGTACGTGAGCGGTTCGCGGAAGTGGTGCGTGCGGCCATGCAGCCGTGGAAGAGCCATCCGGCCCGAATGATGCGCCACAAGACCCTCATTCAAGGCGCCCGCCTGGCGTACGGCTTCGCTGGCATCTACGACGAGGACGAGGCCCAGCGCATCGTCGAGCGCGACATGGGCACGGCGGACGTCGTCGGCAACGGCGCGCCGGCGGTCCAGATGCCACAGGCGCGGCCACGGCAGATCCAGCAGCAGGAGGCTCGCCCCATCGACATGCCTGCGCAGCGCGTCGCCCAAGGCGAGCCAGTGCAGCGCCAGGCCGCCCCCGTTCCGGCGCCTGCGCCGGCGACCGCGACAGCCGCGGAGCTCGATGACGCCGTCACCGATGGCGAGAAGCAGTGGATCCGCAACAAGCTGACCGGCGCCGAAATCGCGATCGAAGATGCGATCGCCACGCTGTGCCTGTCTGTGCCTGCATCGCTCGATGGCCTGACGCGCGACGGCTTCATCGCCTTCCAGGACTACATCCGGGAGAACTGCTGATGTCGGATCTGCAATTCGACCCGGCGTCGCACACCTACACCGTCGGCGGCACGGTCATCCCGAGCGTGACGCAGATCCTGGCGCCGCTCAACGACCTGTCGATGATTCCGCCGGCGACGCTGCAGTACAAGCGCGACCTCGGCACGGCCGTCCACGCCGCGACCGAGCTTCACGACCGCGGCGAACTGGACGAATCGACCGTAGCGGCGGTGGTGCAGCCCTACCTCGACGCCTGGATTCGCCTGCGCGCGGAAAAGCCGTTCGAGATCGTCGGCCTCGAGCACCGCGTCTTTCACCCGGTGCACCGCTACGCCGGCACCTACGACCGCCTGGTGGTGATGGACGGCAAGCTTTGCGTGCTCGACATCAAGACCGGAGCGATGTACCCGAGCTACGGCCCGCAGCTTGCCGCCTACAAGAACGCGGTCGAGCACGAGACCGGCCGACGCGTCCAGGGCCGCTACGCGGTCGAGCTGCGCGACGACGGCACCTACCGACTGCACGCGATGACCGATTCCGAGGACTGGGCCGTCTTCCTGTCCTGCCTGACCCTGCACCGCTACCGCAACAAGCACGCCGCCTAATCGCGGCCTGGAGAACGACATCATGACCACCAATACTCAAGGCACGATCGCCTATGACGCTAGCGCCGCCGTCGTGCTGGCCGGCAAGGCGCAGAAGGCGCTGCAGAGCGCGCAGGGCTACGTCATCGACAGCCCGACCATGTACCAGCTCGCCAGCGACGATCTGAAGGGCGTCAAGGCGCTGATGAAGCAGGTCGAGGATCAGCGCACTTCGATCACCGGCCCGCTGAATCAGGCGCTGCGGGCCGTGAACGACCTGTTCCGCGCGCCAAAGGAATACCTCGAGTCGGCGGAGGCGGCGCTCAAGGGTGCCCTGCTGGCCTACGACCGCGAGCAGCAGCGCAAGGCTGACGAGGCCAGGCGCGCCGCCGACGAAGCCGCCCGGAAGGAACGCGAGCGCATCGAGGCCGAGGCACGGGAAGCCGAGCGCGCCGCGCGCGAGGAAGCCGAGCGCATTGCCCGCGACGCCGCAGCGGCCGCCGCCGCAGGCGACCAGCAGAAGGCCGAAGAACTGAAGGCCGAGGCGGAGCGCACCGCGGCCGCCGGTGCCGAGCAGGCACAGCAGATCGCCACCGCAGCCGAGCTCGTGACCGCTGCGCCGGTACCGGTGGCCACCGCGGCACCGAAGGTGACTGGCCTGTCGACCCGCCAGAACTGGAAGGCGCGCTGCGTCGACAAGATGGCGCTGATCCGCTTCATCGCCGAGCACCCGGAGCACCAGCACCTGGTCGACATCAACCAGTCGGCGCTGAACCAGCTCGCCAAGGCGCAGAAAGAAGCCATGCGCATCCCCGGCGTCGAGGCCTATCCCGACGCGGTGATGTCGGCCCGCGCCGCCTGACCGATCCCCCTTGGCCGGCGCTGCAACCCGGCCCTTTCTATTCCACAGGAGCCGCCAATGCTCGAACTCGATCAAGAACTGGTGAAGATCACCCACATCAACACGCGCAACGAGAAGCACGGCGACGAGCCGGTGCTGGCCGTCGACCTGAAGCTGCAAGCGCGGCTGTCCAACGACGTGCTGTCGCTGTTCTCGCCCATGTTGAAGGCGAGCTTCTACCACAAGGACGAGTCCGTGCAGGGCGACCTGGTGACCGACCCCGGCTACCTGCCGAACCTGAAGCACCCGAGCATCGGCCCGGTGAAGTGGGCCGGCGACTGGGAGCACCACGTTTTGACCGTCCACAACGGCGTGCGCGAGTCCGACGACATCGTGCTCGACGAAGCGCGCATCAACAAGGTGCAGTTCGACTTCCAGGAAGGCGGCACCGTCTTCGTCAACTTCCGCGCGCAGGTCCATCCCGACGAGAAGACCGCGGCGAAGCTGCTGTCGCTGCTCGGCCAGGAAGTGCACATGAGCCTGAGCGCGGAAGAGCCGGCCCAGCAGGAAGCGGCGTAGCGCCATGCCGAAGGAAAAGCTCTGCCGCTACTGCAAGCAGCCAGCACGCCTCACTGCAGCTGGCGACCCGGGCTATCCCTATCAACGCGACTACGGCCCGGTGTGGACCTGCTCTCCCTGCGCTGCGTGGGTCGGTTGCCACCCGGGTACCACGAAGCCCCTAGGAGGCCTGGCAAATGCAGAACTGCGCGAATGGAAGGTCAAGGCACATGCCGCCTTCGATCCTCTCTGGAAGCGAAAGATCGCCAAGGAGGGATGTTCTAAAGGGCATGCGCGGCGCGCCGGATATCGATGGCTGTCTGAGCAACTCGGACTTCCGATCGAGAAGACCCACATCGGCTACATGAGCGTCGATGAATGCCGCCGCGTGGTCGAGGTTTGCGCTGCTGTCCAAGGAGTAGAGAAACCATGAACTGGCCCATCGGCACCCCACTCTCGCGCGCTCAGCAGCGATTGCAGGCCGACATCGTCGACCTCGCGCGCGATTCGACGGCGCTCAAGCGCGAGATCGCCGAGATGCGTCAGCGGCTACAGGCCGCCGAGCGCGCGGCCGCGCTGGCCGAGGAACGCGCCGAAATCGCCAACCAGGCGCACGCCGTTCAGGCGCTGCAGCTCGCGCAGCTCGAGAAGCTGGCGCGCGAGGTGAAGCGCGCCGCGGTGAAGAACCCGCACTGGCCGATCTCGCGGTGGGTCAAGTTCGGGCCGATGGCCGCATTTCTGGCATCGATCAAGGATCAAGCATGACCAAGTACGAGAAGCTCGACTCGCTCATTTTCAGCAGCATCGAAGCGGGCCGCACGCAGTTCAATCAGATCTTCGCTGGCACGGTGCATGACGAGTGCGAACGCATCGCCAAAGCGGAAGGTACCACCCGTTCACGATGGGGCGTCGATCCCTTTCGGGTGATGGACCGCCGCCTCCAGGCGCTCCGGAAGGCCGGGAAGATCCGCTTCGTCGCCAGCGGCGATCGCATGGGGTGGCAACTGATCCCGGAGGCCTGACATGGACCAAAGAGAGAACCGCTTCTACCGGGAGCCGCAGCCGAGCGCGCAGCAGGCCGAACAGCGCGACTACCGCAAGGAACTGGCCGAGGCGTTGGGCTACCCGGACGGCCTCCGCGGCGGAAAACCTATTGGTCTCGCATGGGAACTGCTGATCGGCTACGTCAAGGACATGCGCGAATACGCCGAGCGCGTGGAGCGCCAGGCCGAGCAGCCCGCCGAGGAAGCGCGCGGGGTGGATCGACGCACCATTGACCCGATCATCAAAGACTTGCTGGTGGCGGGCGATCTTCTCAGCCAACGTTGGAAAGCTCAAAACAAGGCAGTGTCGCGGCGATTGGTGGAACATGCAGAAACGCTGCTGGCCCTACTCTCCGCGCCCGCCGCAGGGACGGAACAGGAACCGGTGGCATACATGCGGCCGGATACCGGCGCCGTTGTGCGCGCCTCGCAAAAGGTGCCCGGTATCACGCTGGATGACTTCTCTGTGCCGCTGGTGCCGCAAACCGCTACCGGGGCGCAAGGGCTGACGGACCAAGACGCGTGGCGCATGCTGGTGAACGCCGGCCTTGCTGATGAGGCCGAACGAATTGGCACCATTCGCGCAGGCCGTATCGCCCGCGCCGTCCTCGCCCAAGCTGCGCCGGCAGACCAGCGGCGCGATCAACTGGCCGCGCTGGTCGACATCTACGACGACGCGATAAACAACCCACCGGGGCACCGCACCTACGTCGACGGGGCTTTCCAGCAGGAAATGGACAAGGCCCGCGCGGCCCTCGCCGCGTCGAAGGAGGCGTGACCATGCTGCGATTCGGACTGGACAACTACCCGATGCTGGCAAGGGCATATTCCCTGCTCATGATGCTGGCGATGCCGCTGCTGTTCCCGCCGCTGTTTGTGATCGCATACGCGCCCAAGGCACTGCGCAAGTTCGCGTATGACGTGACCATGAATTACCGCGATGCCTGGCACATATTCACTGGCAGGTATCACCGCGAGCGCACTGCCTCGCAAGCGACAGAGGGGGAGCGCAATCATGGCTGAACTGAAACCGTGCCCGTTCTGCGGCGGAGCTGCCGAAATGTATTACCCATTTCATCTGATGGGGCGCCCCGGCCAGCCTGCGACGTATCGAGGCGGCGTGCGATGCACCAAATGCGGATGTCAGTCTGGGTCGACCAATCCGCCCGCAGATGCCATCGCCGCCTGGAACCGCCGCGCCACGGACGAGCGGCGCGACACCGTGCGGAAAGTGTTGGAGCGAATTGCCGCTTCTATGCGTCGAGGCGGCGCTCGACTTCCGGTGGATGCCACAGCAATGAGTGCGACCGAGCAGGGCCTGAGTCTCGGCCTGCTGTTGGTGGAGGATGAAATCGCCGCCATCGCAGGCAACCAGGGGGCCGGCGCATGATCCGCGATCAGTTCCTGCTCGATATCAGCCACGAACTGATCGTCGACAACTTCGCCGGCGGCGGTGGCGCGAGCTGCGGCATAGAGCTCGCGCTCGGCCGGCACGTCGACATCGCCATCAACCACGACCCGGAGGCCGTGGCGATGCACGCGATCAACCATCCGCAGACCGAGCACCATTGCGAGTCGGTATGGGACGTCGATCCGCTCGCGCTGACGCGCGGCCGTCCTGTAGGCCTGGCGTGGTTCTCGCCGGACTGCAAGCACTTCTCCAAGGCGAAGGGCGGCAAGCCGCGTGACAAGAAGATCCGCGGCCTGGCATGGGTGGCCATGCGCTGGGCAGCGCTCGTGCGGCCGCGCGTGATCATCCTGGAGAACGTGGAGGAATTCCAAACTTGGGGACCGGTGCTGGCCGACGGCACGCCCTGCCCGGTCCGCAAAGGCAAGACGTTCCGCAGCTTCGTCCACCAGTTGCAGGAAGAGGGCTACGCGGTCGAATGGCGCGAGCTGCGCGCTTGCGACTACGGCGCGCCGACCATCCGCAAACGGCTGTTCCTGATCGCGCGCTGCGATGGCCAGCCCATCGTCTGGCCGGAGCCGACCCACGGCGCACCGGGGAGCACCGAGGTCAAGGCCCGCAAGCGCAAGCCGTGGCGGACGGCGGCAGAGTGCATCGACTGGTCGATCCCCTGCCCATCAATCTTTGGGCGCAAACGGCCGCTGGCCGACGCCACGCAGCGCCGAATCGCGCGGGGTCTGCGGCGGTACGTGATCGACGCGGCAGAGCCTTTCATCGTCAAGGTCAATCACGGCTACGACTACTTCCGCGGGCAAACGCTGCGCGAACCGCTCCAGACGATCACCGCGAAACACGGCTACGGCCTGGTGGCGCCCACCTTGGTGCAGACCGGATACGGCGAGCGGGCCGGCCAGGCGCCGCGCGCGCCAGGTCTGGACAAGCCGCTCGGCACCGTGGTGGCCGGCGGCGCCAAGCACGCGCTGGTCTCGGCCTTCCTGGCGAAGCACTACGGCGGCAACTACGACGGTCCGGGCGTCGCACTGCAGGAGCCGGCCAGCACGATCACCACCAGCGACCACCATGCTCTGGTCTCGTCCAACCTAGTGAAGCTCCGCGGCGAATGCACGGGCAGCGCGACAGACGCGCCGACGCCGACCGCAACGGCTGGCGGCACGCACATCGGCGAGGTCCGCGCATTCCTCGTGAAGTACTACAGCGAGGGCGGCCAGGATCAGGACTGCCGCGACCCGATGCACACCATCCCGACCAAGGACCGGCTCGGCCTCGTGACGGTGGCCGGCGAGCAATACCAGATTGCCGACATCGGCATGCGGATGCTGGAGCCGCACGAGCTGTACGCCGCGCAGGGCTTCCCGAGCAGCTACGTCATCGCACCCGTCATCGACGGTCGGCCGCTGCCCAAGCACGCTCAGGTGCGGATGTGTGGGAACAGCGTCAGCCCGCCAATGGCGGCCGCGCTGGTGCGTGCCAACGTACTGGAGATGGCGAGTTGGTCGCCTCGGGAAACGAAAGAACGGAGGATTGCAGCGTGACGCTATGGAAGCCGCTCAATAACGTCCCGCGCCACGCGCTCAGCGTTCTCGAGGCCGTCCCAGAGTTCATCGACGAAGCGGTCCCCCGCGACCCTCGCCACAGAAACGGCACCAGGAACCCTCGGGTCACCATCGAACACCTCTGCCGTCGCCACCACCGACGGCAGGCCGACCAGCTTGGTCTTGAACCAAGCAGCGGCGCGGATGAAATAGCGTTCTTTGAATGGGCCGGTTATCCGCTCCCGCTCCATAGTAGCCATCAGCAGTCTCCATTTTTGTGCCGGAATCCTAGCATGACGACAAACTTGAAACGCCTGACCGCAGCCGAAGCCCGAGACATCGCGGGCCCAACTGTCACCGAACGCGTCGACGCCGCGCTGGACGTCATCCGCGCGGCCGCCGAGAAGAAGCAGCGCCAGGTCTCGTTACACGGCGACTTCTGGGCCAACGGCGGATACGGCAGCGACCGCAGCACCACGCTGGCTCGCCAGTACGACGAAGCCGTGAAGCAGTTGAAAGCGCTGGGCTACAAGGTCCGGTTCTTCTACGAGGAACGGCGGTTCGTGGACATGTACACCATCGTGGAGTGGTAGCCGTGAAGATCAAGCACGTTCGCAAGGACCGCGCGCGGCGCCATCGCGTGGTCACCGACAAGCTGCGCATCACGCCCGATTGGGTGCCGTCCGCGAAGAACGTCAACGCACTGCCCCGGCCGCTGCGCGACTACATCCACCGGCTCATCGCATTCGACCCGCAGCACTACATCCGGAAGGTCGCCATGCTTCATGACCACATCCGCATGGTCGAGGCCGACAACAAGCGGCTCCGGCGGATCATCGAATGGGAGCGGGATGCAGTGCGGCGGGAAGTCGCGACAGCAGGAAAGCCTGCGGCACCGACCTTCGCAGACTGGCAGGCCTTCCACGACTCTTTGCGCCAGGCCGGCGCCACCGAGCAGGAGATCGCCGAGGCGCTGGCCGCGCGCGACGAAGCCGGACTCGGAATGCTGGCCGGGGCGATCGGCGGCCTCCCAGCTGAACCCCGTACCAAACAATGACCGAAGCAGCAGCACGCATCATCGAATTGACCCGCAAGCAATGGAATCTGGAGAAGGCACATGAAAAAGCGCCTCGATGAATGGCTGAAGAGCCAATTTGACCCGCCGCCCGCGATCCGCACCGCGCGGCTCTGGATCAAGGACGGCAAGATCTACCCACCGCCGGTCAAGGTCGGCCGGGCCTACTACGTCGAGGAGACGGCCGTGTTTCAGGACGGCGTGAAGCCTCGCCTCGCGCAGCGCGTATTCGGATAACGCCATGGCTGCCAGACCACGCATCCGGAAGCGGGCTCACTTCCCGCCCAACCTCCACGAGCCGCGCCCGGGCTACTACACCTGGCGCAACCCACTGGACGGTAAAACGCATGTCATCGGTCGCGTGCCGTTGGCGCAAGCCATCCAGGAAGCCAACGAGGCGAATGCCCACGCCGAGCGCGTTGCGCCGCGGCGGTCGCTGGTCCAGCGCATGGACATGGTCCCCGAGACCATGGCAGACCTGCTCGGTCGCATGCCAAAGGATGACCTCGCCGCGAATACGCTGCGCGCGCATAAGGCTCAGGACAAGGCCATCGTCGCGGCCTTGGGCGAAATTCGTTGCGGCGAACTGACCACGAAGGATGTGGCGGACTTTTTGGAGGCAATCAAGGCGCAAGGCAAATTGCGCTGGGCGCAGTCGCTACGCAGCAGGCTGATCTCGGCCTGCACCAAGGGCGTCGCACTGGGGTGGATGCAGACGAACCCTGCGCAGATCACCGAGGCGCCGCGTGTGAAGGTCAAGCGCCGCCGGCTGACGATGGACGAATTCATGACGATCTATGCGAGGGCGCCGGAAGTTTCCGAATGGCTGCAGAGCGCGATGATGCTTGCGCTGATCAGTGGACAGGACCGGGTGACCATCGCCACCTTGGAGCGGTCCGCCGTGAAGGACGGCATGCTGCAGGTGGTGCGCCCGAAGACCGGCGTCGCGATCGCCATCCCGCTCGAGCTACGCATGGACGCCGTCGGCAAAAGCCTGGGCGAAGTAGTCGCGGAATGCCGCGCGACCGGCGTGGTGAGCCGTTACCTGATCCACCACGTCCGCGTGTGGGGCAACGCGCCGCGCGGCTCAAAGGTGCATCCCGACCGGATCACGCACGCTTTCAGCGGGGCTCGGGATCTGGTCGGCATCAGCGGTGAGGATGCGCCGACCTTCCACGAGATCCGCAGTCTGTGCAAGCGCATCTATGTCGAGCAGGGCAACGTCGACACGAAGGCGTTGCTCGGCCACAGCACCGAAAGGATGGCCGCGCTCTACGAGAATCCGCGCGGCATCGGGCCCATCAAAGTTCGAATTTCTGCCGCCTGATTTCGAACGAATTTTGAACAGGTATTGAACACCCCGCGATGCCATGCGGGTTTCCGGGGTGTATCAGATGCTACCCATGCAACACATCAAAATGGCGAAGCGTTTCATCGTTCGGACCCGTCCAGATCGACGCGCGGCGGCATGGCGCCACGCGCAAACGAAGCGCCGGGCACGCGGCCGCGACGCGCGAAGGGAGGCGATTGTAACCGCTGGCCGTGACGGCCCGCGCGGCCACCGCTACCCGCCGGCGGCTCAGGCCGGCAGCGCCCCGCCCTCGCCCGCGGCACCGAACACCTGTTGCTTCAGTTTGCTCAGCTGATCGCGGACCTGCGCGGCCTGCTCGAATTCCAGGTTCTTCGCATGGTCGAGCATCTTCTTCTCCAGCCGCTTGATTTCCTTGGCCACCTGCTTCTCGCTCATGTCCTCGTAGCGCGCGCGCTCCTCGGCGGCCATCAGCTCGGCCTTGACCTCGTTCGGATCGTAGACGCCGTCGATGATGTCCTTGATCCGCTTGACCACGCCGCGCGGCGTGATGCCGTTGGCGGTATTGAATGCGATCTGCTTGGCGCGGCGGCGCTCGGTCTCGTCGATGGCCTTGCGCATCGAATCGGTGATGCGGTCGGCGTACAGGATGGCCGTGCCGTTGACGTTGCGCGCGGCGCGGCCGATCGTCTGGATCAGCGAGCGCTCGGCGCGCAGGAAGCCTTCCTTGTCCGCATCGAGGATCGCCACCAGCGACACCTCCGGAATGTCCAGCCCTTCGCGCAGCAGGTTGATGCCGACCAGCACGTCGAAGGCGCCCAGGCGCAGGTCGCGGATGATCTCGACGCGTTCGACCGTATCGATGTCCGAATGCAGGTAGCGGACCTTGATACCGTTCTCGGACAGGAATTCGGTCAGCTGCTCGGCCATCCGCTTGGTCAGCGTGGTCACCAGCACGCGTTCGCCCGCCTGGATCCGCAGATGGATCTCCGACAGCAGATCGTCGACCTGCGACACCGCGGGACGCACGGTGATGATCGGGTCGACCAGGCCGGTGGGCCGCACCACCTGCTCGACCACCTGGCCGGCATGGGCGCGCTCGTAGTCGGCCGGCGTGGCGGTGACGAACACCGCCTGCCGCATCTTGCGCTCGAACTCCTCGAACTTCAGCGGCCGGTTGTCCATCGCCGACGGCAGCCGGAAGCCGTATTCGACCAGCGTGGTCTTGCGCGAGCGGTCGCCGTTGTACATCGCGTTGAGCTGGCCGATCAGCACGTGCGATTCGTCCAGGAACATCAGCGCGTCGGGCGGCAGGTAGTCGACCAGCGTCGGCGGCGGATCGCCGGGGCGCGCGCCGGACAGATGGCGCGAATAGTTCTCGATGCCCTTGCAGAAGCCGAGCTCGGCCAGCATCTCGAGGTCGAAGCGCGTGCGCTGCTCCAGCCGCTGCGCCTCGACCAGCTTGTTTTCCTTGTAGAAGAAGTCGAGCCGCTCGCGCAGCTCGGCCTTGATCGCCTCGATCGCGCGCAGCACGGTGTCGCGCGGCGTCACGTAGTGGCTCGACGGATAGACCGTGAAGCGCGGAATCTTCTGCCGCACCTTGCCGGTCAGCGGATCGAAATACTGCAGCGACTCGATCTCGTCGTCGAACAGTTCGACGCGCACCGCCACCTCGGCGTGTTCCGCCGGGAAGATGTCGACGGTGTCGCCGCGCACGCGGAAGGTGCCGCGCTGGAAGTCGGTGTCGTTGCGGGTGTACTGCATCGCGATCAGCCGCGCGATCACGTCGCGCTGGCTGATGCGGTCGCCGGCCCGCAGAGTCAGAATCATCTGATGGTATTCGTTCGGGTTGCCGATACCATAGATCGCAGACACCGTCGCCACGATAATCGTGTCGCGCCGCTCCAGCAGGCTCTTGGTCGCCGACAGCCGCATCTGCTCGATATGCTCGTTGATCGACGAGTCCTTTTCGATGAACAGATCGCGCTGCGGAACGTAGGCTTCCGGCTGGTAATAGTCGTAATAGCTGACGAAATACTCGACCGCATTGCGCGGAAAGAATTCGCGGAATTCCGAGTAAAGCTGGGCGGCCAGCGTCTTGTTCGGGGCAAAGACGATGGCCGGCCGGCCCATCCGGGCGATCACATTGGCCATCGTGAAGGTCTTGCCCGAGCCGGTGACGCCGAGCAGCGTCTGGTAGGACAGGCCGTCCTCGATGCCCTCGACCAGTTGGCGGATGGCTTCCGGCTGATCGCCGGCCGGCGGATAGGGCTGATACAGCTGGAATGGCGAGCCGGGGAAGCTGACGAATTTGTCCTCATCCAGGGCGGGAGCGGCATCCGCGACGGGCACGGCGAGATTCGACATAGACGGGGAGAAAACCTTTGGAATACGGGCGGATACGCTAGAATCTCGGGGTTGCGCGGTCCGTTTCAAGGCGGACCCACCGCACGCCCCCAGCGCAGTCCGAGCATTCTACGCCTTCCCGTTTTGTTACATAGCTGACCACGAGAATCCCAAATGAGTTTGTTTTCTGCCGTCGAGATGGCCCCGCGCGATCCCATCCTGGGCCTGAATGAAGCGTTCAACGCCGACACCCGTGCCAACAAGGTCAATCTGGGCGTGGGCGTGTACTTCACCGACGAAGGGAAGATTCCGCTGCTGCGCGCGGTGCAGGAAGCCGAGAAGGCGCGCCTGACGACGGCCACCCCGCGCGGCTACCTGCCGATCGAGGGCATCGCGGCCTACGACCAGGCGGTGCAGACGCTGCTGTTCGGCAAGAACTCGCCGCTGATCACGGAAGGCCGCGTGGTGACGGCTCAGGCACTCGGCGGTACCGGCGCGCTGAAGATCGGCGCCGACTTCCTGAAGCGCCTGTATCCCGACGCCAAGGTCGCGATCAGCGATCCGAGCTGGGAAAACCACCGCGCGCTGTTCGAAGCCGCCGGCTTCCCGGTGGTTAACTATGCCTATTACGACGCCCCGAGCCACGGCCTGAATTTCGCCGGCATGGTCGAGTCGCTGAAGTCGTATCCGGCCAACACCATCGTCGTGCTGCACGCCTGCTGCCACAACCCGACCGGCGTCGACCTGTCGGCCGAGCAATGGCAACAGGTGGTCGGCCTGATCAAGGAACGGAACCTGATTCCCTTCCTGGACATGGCCTACCAGGGCTTTGCAGACGGCATCGACCCGGACGGCGCGGCCGTGCGCCTGTTCGCGGAGTCGGGCCTGCCCTTCTTCGTGTCGAGCTCCTTCTCGAAGAGCTTCTCGCTGTATGGCGAGCGCGTCGGCGCGCTGTCGATCGTGACCACCGGCAAGGAAGAGGCGCAGCGCGTGATGTCGCAGGTCAAGCGCGTGATCCGCACCAACTACTCGAACCCGCCGACACACGGCGGCACCGTGGTCGCGACCGTGCTGAACAGCCCGGAACTGCGCGCGATGTGGGAAGAAGAGCTGGCCGAAATGCGCGACCGCATCAAGCAGATGCGCCACGCGCTGGTCGACAAGCTGGCCGCCAAGGGCGTGTCGCGCGACTTCTCCTTCGTCAAGGCGCAGCGCGGCATGTTCTCGTACTCGGGCCTGACCACCGAGCAGGTCGAGCGTCTGAAGACCGAGCACGGCATCTACGCCGTCGGCACCGGCCGCATCTGCGTGGCGGCGCTCAATAGCCGCAATATCGACGCGGTGGTCGACGCCATCGCGGCCGTGCTGTAAGCCTCGGGGCGCATCCCCACCCAAGCGGGCCCATCGTCGATGGGCCCGTTTTTTTTATGGTGGCGCTCCGCACTTTTTGTGCGCCGCACACCACCTTTCCCGGCCCTCCTGTCGGTGTAGTCCAACACCGCGCCAGAATTACAGCCATTGTCCTATTGAGTTCCACTCACACCGTCATACCTTTAGGTATATGCTGCGTTGCAAGATCGTGCGCACGGTCGTTCGCAAAACGGACGAGTTGAGCGCATAATCCGCCACAGCAGAAAACCCGATATCGAAAGGCAGGTGTTCGGCAATGCTTTACCAACTGCATGAATTTCAGCGCTCGATCCTGAACCCGCTGACCGCGTGGGCCCAGGCGACGGCCAAGACGTTTACCAACCCCCTGAGCCCGCTGTCGCTGGTGCCGGGGGCCACCCGGCTGGCCGCGGGCTACGAGTTGCTGTACCGGCTCGGCAAGGAATACGAGAAGCCCGCCTTCGACATCAAGTCCGTGCGCTCCAACGGCCGCGATATTCCGATCGTCGAACAGACGATCATGGAAAAGCCGTTTTGCAAGCTGATCCGCTTCAAGCGCTACGCCGACGATCCCGAGACCATCAAGCTGCTGAAGGACGAACCGTCGGTGCTGGTCTGCGCGCCGCTGTCGGGCCACCACGCGACGCTGCTGCGCGATACGGTACGCACGCTGCTGCAGGACCACAAGGTCTATGTGACCGACTGGGTCGACGCGCGCATGGTGCCGGTCGAGGACGGTCCCTTCCACCTGGCCGACTACATCCGCTACATCCAGGAATTCATCCGCCATCTCGGCGCCGAGAACCTGCATGTCGTATCGGTCTGCCAGCCGACCGTGCCCGTGCTGGCCGCGATCTCGTTGATGGCGTCGGCCGGCGAGACGACGCCGAAGACGATGACGATGATGGGCGGCCCGATCGACGCGCGCAAAAGCCCGACCGCGGTCAACTCGCTGGCGACCAACAAGTCGTACGAGTGGTTCGAGAACAACGTCATCTACACGGTGCCGGCCAACTATCCCGGCCACGGCCGGCGCGTCTATCCGGGCTTCCTGCAGCACGCCGGCTTCGTCGCGATGAACCCGGACCGCCATCTGTCCTCGCACTACGACTACTACCTGAGCCTGATCGAAGGCGATGCGGACGATGCCGAGGCGCACGTGCGCTTCTACGACGAATACAACGCCGTGCTGGACATGGCGGCCGAGTACTACCTCGACACGATCCGCGAAGTCTTCCAGGAGTTCCGGCTGGCCAATGGCACCTGGGAGATACAGGGCGAGCCGGTGCGGCCGCAGGACATCAAGCACACCGCGCTGATGACGATCGAGGGCGAGCTCGACGACATCTCCGGCGCGGGCCAGACCGCCGCCGCCCACGATCTGTGCGCGGGCATTCCGAAGACCCGCAAGCAGCATCTGACCGCGCCCAGGTGCGGGCACTACGGCATCTTCTCGGGCCGGCGCTGGCGCGAAACGATCTATCCGGAACTGCGCGACTTCATCCGCAAGTACCGCTGAGCCGCAGCCAGGCACCAGCAGATCGCCGATGGCAAACGGGACCGCAACGCGGTCCCGTTTTCTTTACCTTTTGCCCATCCTCGCGCGCTACCGTCGCGCCAGATAGGCCAGCAGCATGTCCGTATGCAGCTGGGCGAAGCGCTCGTGCTCGTCCTGCGAGGCCACATCGCGGCCGATCACCGCGCTGATCGTGTAGCGGTTCGACAGCACGTAGTAGCCCAGCGCCGAGATCGTCAGATAGAGCTGGGGCACATCGACGCCGTCGCGGAACACGCCCTGCCGCTGGCCGCGGCGAACGATCTCGGCCAGCACGTCGACCACCGGGTTGACCAGGTCGTGCAATTGCGCGGATTTCTTCAGGTGCCGTGCCTCATGCAGGTTCTCGCTGTTGACCAGGCGAATGAATTCGGGATGCTGGTAGTACCAGTCCCAGACGAAGCGGGCCAGCGTGCGGACCGCCGCGACCGGGTCCTCGTCGCCGATCTGCAGGCGCTCTTCTGCAGCGCGGAACTGCGCATACTGCCGTTCGAGCACCGCGAGAAACAGGCCCTCCTTGCTGCCGTAGTAGTAATACAGCATGCGCTCGTTGGTCTCGGCGCGGCGGGCGATCTGGTCGACGCGTGCGCCGGCCAGGCCGCCCTTGGCGAACTCCTCGGTGGCCGCATCCATGATGCGACGGCGTGTTCCTTCGGGATCGCGTTTCGTCTTGGTGGCGTTCGACATGCGTGGTCGGGTCGATTTTGTGAATGATGGCATGGCGCCACCGCGCCTGCGGCGCGGGCCAGCCGTGTTGAACAACATCTGCGCCATGGCAAAGCGCGCATCTTCAAGGTTTCTGCGGCGCGGCGAAATCGGGGATAATCCTTGCCGCGTCAGCCGCACCGTACGGCTGCACCTTGTGTTACCCCGCATCGTCTTGCTGCTTTCGTGACCCCTTCCGCCGCCGATTCCGCTTCCGCACCCTCCGCCGACGCCCACCGGGACGCCGATCTGGCGGCCGCTTTGGCGCCCCTGGCCGACCGGCTCGACGCCCTGCTGCCCCAGACGCAATGCACGAAGTGCGGCTTCCAGGGGTGCCGGCCTTATGCCGAGGCCATGGCGCGCGGCGAAGCGGACTGCAACCGCTGCCCGCCCGGCGGTGCCGAAGGCATCCGGCGGCTGGCGGCAGAGCTCGGCACCGCGCCGTTGCCGCTCGATACGAGCCACGGCACCGAACATCCGCGCGCGGTCGCGCGCATTGACGAGACGCTGTGCATCGGCTGCACGCTATGCATCCAGGCCTGCCCGGTCGACGCAATCGCCGGCGCCGCCAAGCAGATGCACACCGTGCTGCCGGACTGGTGCACCGGCTGCGACCTGTGCGTGGCGCCCTGCCCGGTCGACTGCATCGCGATGATCCCGGTCACCGGCGAGCGCACCGGCTGGGACGCCTGGTCGCAGCCGCAGGCCGACGCGGCCCGTGCCCGCTACCTGTCGCGCAAGCAGCGGCTGGTGCGCGAGCGCGAGGAAAACGAAGCGCGCCTGGCGGCCAAGGCCGCCGCCAAGCTGGAGGCGCTGCGCCAGGAGGCCGCGTCGTCCGAGGCCGAACGCCAGGCGCAGGAGCGCAAGAAAGCCATCATCCAGGCGGCCATCGAACGCGCGCGCCTGAAGCGGCAGGCTGCCCAGCCGCTCAACGCCGCACAGGGCGATCCGGTTGACCGCGCCGAGGCCGCGCCGGCCGCCGCTCCGCCCGGCCATCCCGACCATCCCGTCCCCTCCGACACCAAGCGACCACAATGAACGCCGCCAAGTGCCGCGCGCTGTTTGAAACCCTCAAGGAAACCAACCCGTCGCCGACCACCGAACTCGAGTACAGCTCGCCGTTCGAACTGCTGATCGCGGTGCTGCTGTCGGCGCAGGCCACCGATGTCGGCGTCAACAAGGCCACCCGCCGGCTGTTTGCGATCGCCAACACGCCGCAGAAGATCCTGGCGCTGGGCGAGTCCGGCCTGATCGAGTACATCAAGACGATCGGCCTGTACAAGACCAAGGCGAAGCACGTGATGGAGACCTGCCGCATCCTGGCCGAGCGCCACGGCGGCAAGGTGCCGGCCGAGCGCGAGGCGCTGGAGGCGCTGCCGGGCGTCGGCCGCAAGACCGCCAACGTGGTGCTGAACACCGCCTTCGGCCATCCGACCGTCGCGGTCGACACACATATCTTCCGCGTCAGCAACCGCACCGGACTCGCGCCCGGCAAGACCGTGCAGGCGGTCGAGATGAAGCTGCTCGAGGTCGTGCCCGACGAGTTCCTGCACGACGCGCATCACTGGCTGATCCTGCATGGGCGCTACGTCTGCAAGGCGCGCAAGCCGGAGTGCTGGCATTGCGCGATCGAGACGCTGTGCGAGTACCCGGACAAGACGCTGCCGCCGCGGCTGTGAGCGCGCCGGCGGCCAGCCGGCCGGCCGGCGCATCAGACCATCAAACGATGCGGCAGGCCTCGTCGAAGCTCAGGCGCGGATTGCGCGGAAACAGCTTGTCGGCGTCGCCATAGCCCAGGTTGATCAGGAAGTTGACCGACCAGTTGCCGTCGGGGAAGAACGCGGCATTGACCTTGGCCGGGTCGAAGCCGCTCATCGGGCCGCAATCGAGGCCCAGCGCGCGCGCCGCCAGGATCAGATAGGCGCCTTGCAGCGAGCTGTTGACCAGCGCGTCGCGCGCGATCTTCTCCGGCTGGCCGACATACCAGGAACGGGCATCGGCATGCGGGAACAGCTTCGGCAGCTGCTCGTGGAAGGCGTTGTCGAACGCGACGATCGCGGTCACCGGGGCCGAGCGGGTCTTGTCGACATTGCCCGGCGACACGCAAGCGACCAGTTTCTCCTTCTGCGCCGCGGTCTTGACGAACACGATGCGGGCCGGCGTGCTGTTGGCCGCGGTGGGGCCGAACTTCATCGCCTCATACAGCTGATGCAGCACGGCGTCGTCGATCTGCCGGTCCTGCCAGGCGTTATGCGTGCGGGCCTCGGTGAACAGTTGGGCGATGGCGGCCTGGTCGAGCGGTGTCATGCGGAATCCTCGGCAAAGTTCGGGAAAGGGCGCATTCTACCGACGGCCCCCACCCGTTCCACGCCAAGGATTTCAGCAAGCCGTTCAATTTTGTTGTACAGGCGCCGGGGCCGTGCCCTTGCGGGTCAGCCACAGCACGCCAGCCAGGATCAGCCCGCCGCCGATCGCCTGGGTCATGCCGATCTGCTCGCCGAGCAGCAGCGCGGCCAGCAGTACCGTGACCACCGGCTCGAGCGTGGACAGCATCGAGGCCTGCGCCGCGCCGAGCCGTTGCAGGCCGGCGAAGAAGGTCAGGATCGCCAGCACCGTCGACAGCAGCGCGATGGCCGCCAACGCCAGCCAGCCGCCGGCATCGGCCGGAAACTGCGGCGGCACGCCGGCCGCCGCGCGGGCCAGCGCGGCGCCGACATAGACGACCGCGGCCGCGATGCAGACCACCGTGGTGGTCGCCACCGGATGCACGCCGGGCGTCAAGCGCGCGCCGACGATGATGTAGATCGAATAGATCAGCGCCGACGCCAGCCCCAGGCCGATGCCGAGCGCACTGCCCTGCCCGCCGCCGACGGTCAGTCCCGCGCCGACCGAGCACAGCACCAGCGCGGTCACCGCCGCGCCGGTCAGCTTCTCCTTCAGGAACAGTGCCGCCATCACCGTGACGAAGACCGGATACAGATACAGCAGCAGCGCGACCAGGCTCGCCTGCGCATGGTTCAACGCGCTGAAGAAGCAGAACGACTGGCCGACATAGCCGATGCCGCCCATTGCCGCCAACGCCAGCACGCGCGGCCACGGCGGCAGCGCGATCCGCTGCCAGCGCATCACCGCCGCCAGCGCGATCGCGGCCAGCACGAAGCGCACCGACAGCAGGCCATAGACGTCGGCACCCGCGTCATAGGCAAAGCGCGCGAAGATCGCCATCGCGCCGAAGGCGCTGGCCGAGATCGCGATCAGCAGCACGCCGGCGAGCTTGTCGCCGGCATGCCGCAGCGGGGTCGATGAGCGTGGGGAAGCGGTCATGGAGGGAGGCCGGCCCGATGGCGAGGTCAACGATCCCGCATTCTAGTCGGCATGCGGCCCCTGCGGCACAGTGGCGCTCCATCGAGCGGAGGGCGCGGCCGGCAAGTCCGCGGACCGTCGTTTACAATCCGCCCCATCATGTTCAATCCCTCCCGTGAAGAAGTCCGCCGGTTCTTTTGCGAAGCCTGGCGCAAGCAGGGCGCCAACGACGTGCTGACGCCGCTCGAGGCGATCGCCGTCGACTGGATCCGCGCCCATCCCGAATACCACGACCAGTTGGCCGATGCCGAGGCGGCGGTCGCCGAGGAATTCACGCCCGAACGCGGGCAGACCAACCCCTTCCTGCATCTGGCCATGCATCTGTCGATCGCCGAGCAGGTATCGGTCGACCAGCCGCGCGGCATCCGCCAGGCCTTCGAACAGCTGGCGCGCCGGCTCGATTCGCCGCACGAGGCGCATCACCAGATGATGGAATGCCTCGGCGAGATGCTGTGGCAGTCGCAGCGCAGCGGCCTGCCGCCCGACGGCGAGCACTACATCGCCTGCGTCCAGCGCCGCGCGCGCGGCTGACCTCCCGCCCGGTGCCGGCCGACCGGCCGGTACAAATCGTCACAGCCAGCGCGGCCGGCCCCGTGCTAGGCTTTGCCGCGTTGCCATTCTCGGCCGTGCCAAGCGTCGTATCCGGCACGGCACGCCAAACAATCTCCGATGATGCCGTTGCTCCGAACCCCGTCCGCGGGCCGTCGTCCGCGCCTGCTCGCGCCCGCCGCCGCCGTCTCCGCGATCTCCGTCGCGCTCGCCGCCCTGTACGCGCCCTCCGCCGATGCCGCGATCGCGCTGCTGCAGCCTCCCCGCGTACTGGACGGCGCGCAGCCGCTGCGGCTGACGCTGCTGGTGACCGCCGACACGGCCAACCGCAGCTATCTGGTGCCCGACACGCTGGAAGTGGTGGCCTCGCCCGAAATGCTGGCGCCGGTGCGCATCACGATGCGCCGGATCACGCCGGGGCCGTCCACGGTGCGCCTGCGCCGCGGCGAGAATCGCACGATCCAATACCAGGGCGAGATCCCGCCGACGCTGCGCGGCCAGATCCGGCTGGATCCGGTGGGCCTGGACGCCGCGCCGGTGCTGGTGACGCTGAATCAGTCGGGGCTCACGCCGCCCGCCACCGCGGCGACGCCATCCACCTCTGCAGCGCCGGCCACCGCCGCCGCCACGCCGGCTGACGAGGGCGATCAGCATGCCGATGTCGCCGCGACGCCGGTCGAGCCGGTGCTCCAGCCGAACGGACCGGGCCAGCCCGTCTACGATCAGCCGATCCTCACCGGCGGCAGCCGCCTGACCTTCAACGATCCGATGTACTACGCGGTCGGCGCGCACGGCGGCGCCAACGCCAAGTTCCAGTTCAGCTTCAAGTACCGGATCTTCGAAGGCCGCGACCCGAATTCGCGCTACTGGCTGGACAACCTGTACCTGGGCTACACGCAGTTCTCTCTGTGGGATCTGTCGGAGGAGTCGAAGCCCTTCCACGACACCAACTACCGGCCCAGCATCTTCTACTACCTGTCCGATACCGGCGTGCGCAATCGCTGGATCAGCCGGCTGTCGGTGGCCACCGGCCTCGAGCACGAGTCGAACGGCCGCGACGGCGACCAGTCGCGCAGCATCAATACGCTGTTCCTGAAGCCGACCTTCCACTTCGGCGAGCCGGACGACTGGCACTGGACCGTGACGCCCAAGCTCTACTACTACCTGGAGAAGAGCGACAACAGCGATATCGCGCGCTACCGCGGCTATATGGATCTGCGGGTCGCCTACGGCAAACCCGATTCGTGGGAGCTGGCGGCGACGGTGCGCAAGGGCACGCGCCAGTGGTACGGCAGCGTGGATGCGCAGTTCACCTACCCGATGGGCCGGCTGATACCGGGCACTGCCGGCTACCTGATGGCGGGCTACTTCGTCGGCTATGGCGAGAGCCTGCTGGACTACAACCGCAAGACGCCCTGGCAGTTCCGCATCGGCTATTCACTGAACCGCTGATCCGCTGGCTGGGCCGCTGGGCCGGTGCCGGGCCGCGCAGCCGAGGCAGCGGCGGATCCGTCATCCGGCCAGCGGCTTGCCGCTCGCCTTCAGCCGCGCGTTGGCGACCGCCGCGGAGAACTGTCCGATGCCGTGCCAGCCCGTGGCGCGGCCCAGCTTCTTGCCGCGGTGGAAGAACATGAACACCGGGATGCCGTACAGCCCGAAGCGCCGTCCCAGCGCCGGATGCGTGTAGACGTCGGCATGCAGCCAGTGCAGATCGAGCGCGCGCAGCGGGTCCGGGTTGGCCAGCATGGCCTTCTTGGCCATCTCGCAGTTGTAGCAGTCCTCGCCCCAGAAGAACACGCAGACCAGCTCGTCACCGGCGGCCGCGAGCGCGTCGTCGATGGTGTCATGATCGACCGCGCGCATGCCAAAGGCCTCGAACGCGCGGTGATCCGTATGGGGCGCCGGCGCTGCGCCGAACGGGTAAGGCATCGCATTTCTCCACAAACGAGAACGCCCGGTGCCGACACGGCGCCGGGCGTGGCTGCGCATCGGTGGCAGGCCGGTCTGCCCGCCGCCCCTTACTTCGGCGCAGCCACCGTCACCAATGCGGGCCGCAGCACGCGGTCCGCGATCAGATAGCCGCGCTGCAGCACGGCCACCACCGTGTTCGGTTCCTGCTCCGACGGCACCATCGAAATCGCCTGGTGCCGATGCGGGTCGAACTTCTCGCCGACCGGATTCAGTTCGACCATGCGGCCCTTCTCGAAGGCGCTGGCCAGTTGCTTGGCGGTCAGTTCGACGCCCTCGCGCAGCTTGCCGATATCGCCCGATCCATCGGCCAGCGCGGCCTGCAGGCTGTCCATCACCGGCAACAGATGCTCGGCGAAGCTTTCGATGGCGAACTTGTGCGCCTTGGCCACGTCCTCCTGCGCGCGGCGCCGGATGTTCTCGGACTCGGCGACGGCACGCAGATACAGGTCGTAGTTCTCGCGTGCCTTGGCTTCCAGTGCCGCCAACTGCGCGGCAAACTGCGACGCGTCATCCGCGGCGGCGGCGGGCTCTGCCGATGGATTGGGCGTGGCCGATTGCGCGGCTTGCGCTTCGGCGGCCTGGTCGGCGGGCGAGGTCGGCGGCGTGTTGGATGGCGTTTGCTTCTGGTCTTCCATGTCGATCCGTTTCAGAACAAGTTGCGGCCGCACAGGGCGGTCCGCCTGGGGTCAATCGGAATTCAGCTGGCAACTGGTGGCGCCAAGCCGATATTTCAAGAGCGGATGGACATCTGCAACGAAACATCAGCTTACAAACTTAAACCAGTGCTGCGAGAAGTGAAATTGCTTTGCTGCAGTGCAGCTTCTAAGATAAATCCAAAAAAACGACAACACTGCCGGGGTGCCGTCTCCTATTGCAGTCCTTCCTGCCGGGGTAAGGCCATGCGCAAGCTGCCGAAGCCGTCCAACAAAACGCCGAAGTTCTCTCCGAAGTTCTCGCTGTTCACGCTGCTGGTTCTTCTTTCCGTGGCGGCGCTGACCGTCTTCGTCTGGCTCTCCGATGGGCTGACCCCACGCGACAGCGTGGCCGGCGGTGCCGATCCCGCGCTGCGCCAATACATCATCCAGTACTCCCGCTGAACATTGCAGCGGCTTACCCTTTGAAGCCGTCGATGCGGCGGCGGTCCCGCTTGGTCGGGCGCCCTTGCAGTTGCGACGCCGGCTCGACATGGAGACGCCGCCGCTCGGCCTCCGCGGCGCGCCGCGTCCGGCTCTCCTCGGTTTCCTCATAGAGCGTCTGCGCAACGGACGCCGGCCCGCGGGCCGGGGCGATGCCCTTGACCACCAGCTCCCAGCGCTGCTGATGGGCGTCGATGCGCACGGTGTCGCCCGGCTTGACCTCGCGCGAATTCTTGCATGGCTGCCCGTTGACCTCTACCCGGCCCCGCTCGACGGCCTCGGCCGCCAGCGAACGGGTCTTGAAGAAGCGCGCGCACCACAGCCACTTGTCGATCCGCTGCCGCGCATCGTCCTCGTACGACGGATTCATGCCGCGGCCCCCCTTGCCTGCGCCAGCGAGCGCCTCGCTTCCAGTTCGTGCGCATGCGGCAGGCGCAACGGCCAGCCCTGCATATGCTGCAGCGCGATCTCCGACAGCGCGGTGATCCAGAACGGCGCATCGTTCAGGCACGGAATGAAGTGGAATTCCTTGCCGCCGGCGACCTTGAATTCGGACTGTCCTTCCATCGCGATCTCCTCCAGCGTCTCGATGCAGTCGGCCGGAAAGCCCGGGCAGAATACGTCGACCCGCGCGGTGCCGACCTTGCCCAGCTCGGTCAGCGTCGGCGCCGTATAGGGCTGCAGCCACTCTGCCTTGCCGAAGCGCGACTGGAACGTGACCTGGTACTGGCCGGGCTGCAAGCCCAGCGCCTCGCCCAGCATGCGGCCTGTCTTCAGGCATTCGCAGTGATACGGATCGCCCAGCTCGAGCGTGCGCCGCGGCACGCCGTGGAAGGACAGGATCAGCCGGTCGCCGCGCGCGAAATCCGGGGCCCCATGCTGGGCCCAGTAGGCGCCGACCTGCTGGTGCAGCGCGCCCAGATAGGCCGGGTGGTCGTGAAAATGTTTGACCAGCCGCAGTTCGGGCTGATTGCGCCATTCGCCGAGCACGCGAAACAGTTCGTCAAACGCGGTCGCGGTGGTGGTGCCGGAATACTGCGGGTACATCGGCAGCGCCAGGATGCGCTCGCAGCCCTGGCGACGCAGCGCCTCCATCACCGAAGGGATCGACGGGTTGCCGTAGCGCATCGCGCAGGCCACCGTCACGTCATGCCCCTGCTGCGCCAGCAGCTGCTGCAGCGCATGCGCCTGCCGCTCGGTATGGACCAGCAGCGGCGAGCCGGTCCGGTGCGCCTCGCGCAGCCAGATCGATTCGTACTTCAGCGCCGACGCGCGCGAGCGCAGCGGCAGGATCAGCCCGTACAGCACCGGCAACCAGGCCGCGCGCGGAATCTCGACCACGCGCGGATCGGACAGGAACTGTTTCAGGTAGCGGCCGACCGCCTTGGGGGTCGGCTCGTCCGGCGTGCCCAGGTTGATCAGCAGGATCGCCGTGCGGGGCGCCTGCCCATGGCGGTAGGCCGGTTCTGCGGTAAAGGTCATAGGGATTCCGGTATCGCCGGGGCACGAAGGCCGCCCTGCGCGTGGCGGCCCGCCCTGGCCGCCATCAGTTCTGGCTGCTCAGCGCGCTCGACAGCAGCCGCGCCGTGATATCGACGATCGGGATCACCCGGTCATAGGCCATCCGCGTCGGGCCGATCACGCCCAGCGTGCCGACGATCTGGCCGTCGACCTCGTACGGCGCGGTGATCACGGCCATGTCCTCGAGCGGCACCAGCCGGCTCTCGCCGCCGATGAAGATCTGCACGCCCTCGGCGTGGCTCGACACATCGAGCAGCTGCAGCAGGCTGGTCTTGTGCTCGAACACGTCGAACAGCCGGCGCAGCTTGTCCATGCTCGAGGCCAGGTCCTCGACCTCGAGCAGCTTGCGTTCGCCCGAGATATAGACCTGCTCGTCCTCGTCGGCCATCGCGCTGCTGCCGGCCTCGACCGCGGCCTGCATCAGTTCCGACATGTCGATGCGCAGCGCCTTCAGTTCGTCGCGCAGCCGCTCGCGCACGGTGTCGAAGCGCATGCCGGCGTAATGGGTGTTGATGAAATTGGCCGCCTCGACCAGCTGCGACGCGCTGTAGGGCAGCTCGGTCTGGATGATGCGGTTCTGCACGTCCCCTTCCGGCGTCACGATGATCAACAGGATGCGCTTGTCGGACAGGCGCATGAATTCGATCTGCCGGAAGGCCTGCGCGCGGCGCGGGGTCATCACCACGCCGGCGAACTGCGACAGGTTCGACAGCGTGCGCGCGGCCGACGTGATCATGCGCTGCGGGCTCTGCTCCTGCGCGCCGAGTTCGCCCTGGATCAGACCGGCCAGCTTGGTGCGGTCGAACTGGGTATCGAGCGGCTGGGCCGTCAGCATGGTATCGACGAACAACCGGTAGCCGCGCGGGGTCGGAATGCGCCCCGCCGACGTGTGCGGGCTGGCGATGAAGCCCATCTCTTCCAGGTCCGACATCACGTTGCGGATGGTCGCCGGCGACAGGTCCAGTCCCGAGTACTTCGACAGCGTACGCGAGCCGACCGGCTGCCCTTCGGCGATGTAGCGCTCGATCAGGGTCTTGAGAAGGGTTTTCGCTCGTTCGTCCATGGTGTCCCGATTTTACGCAAGTTTTGCGCGGTGGGGCTCGCTCTGGCACTCGCCCCCCGGGCCGTGCTGACAATGGTCATGGCGGTATGGTCTAATCCGGGCATGTCTGCACACCCCAAGTCCGGCGCCGCGCACGCGCCCTTTCGCACGGTCGCCCTGGTCGGCAGGTATTCGACCGCGGGCATCGAAGGTCCGCTCGAGGAACTGGCGGCCTGCATCCTGCGCAACGGCCAGGACGTGGTGTTCGAACGCGAGACCGCGCTGGCGACCGGCCTGACGGACTACCCGGCGCTGTCCGCCGAGGAGATCGGCCGCGAGGCCGACGTCGCGGTGGTGCTCGGCGGCGACGGCACGCTGCTCGGCATCGCGCGCCAGCTGGCCGGCTTCTCGGTGCCGCTGATCGGCGTCAACCATGGCCGCCTCGGCTTCATGACCGACATCCCGCTGGAGGATGTGCAATCGGTGCTGCCGGCCATGCTCAGCGGCCACTACGAGCCCGAGAACCGCATGCTGCTCGAATCGCGCGTGATCCGCGACGAGGCCGTGATCTTCTCCGCGCTGGCCCTGAACGACGTGGTGGTCAATCGTTCGGGCATCTCCGGCATGGTCGAGCTGGCGGTCTCGGTGGACGGCTACTTCATGTACAACCAGCGTTCGGACGGCCTGATCGTGTCGACGCCGACCGGTTCGACCGCCTATGCGCTGTCGGCCGGCGGGCCGATCCTGCATCCGACGCTGTCGGGACTGGTGCTGGTGCCGATCGCCCCGCATGCGCTGTCGAACCGGCCGATCGTGCTGCCGCACGACGCCGAGGTGTCGATCGAGGTCGCCACCGCGCGCGATGCCAGCGTCAACTTCGACATGCAGTCGCTGACCTCGCTGCTGCCGGGCGACCGCATCGTGGTGCGCCGCTCGGCCAAGACCATCAACCTGCTGCACCCGGTCGGCTACAACTACTACGCGACGCTGCGCAAGAAGCTGCACTGGCACGAGTACCCGACCGAAGACAACCGGCTCTGAGCGCAAGCGTCCCGCATCGTCTGCCGCCCGCCCCAGCCGGCCCCGATCCCTCCCCTAGTCATCGCCGCCCTCCGTCTCCGAAGATGCTGCGCAGCCTGTCCATCCGCGATTTCGTCATTGTCGATACGCTCGACCTCGACTTTTCCGCCGGCTTCACCGTGTTCACCGGCGAGACCGGTGCCGGCAAGTCGATCCTGATCGATGCGCTGGCGCTGGTGCTCGGCGAGCGCGCCGATGCCGGCGTGGTGCGCGAGGGCGCGGCGCGCGCCAGCGTCAGCGCCACCTTCTCCACGCACCCCGCGCTGGACGCCTGGCTCAACGAGCAGGCGCTGGCCGAGGACGACGGCAACGTGCTGCTGCGCCGCGTCGTCGATGCCAACGGCCGCAGCAAGGCCTTCATCAACGGCAACGCGGCCACGCTGGCGCAGCTGCGCGAGGTCGGCGACCAGCTGGTCGACATTCACGGGCAGCACGCGCATCAGCTGCTGCTGCGGCCGGACGCGCAGCGTCTGCTGCTCGACGCGCATGCCGGCCTGACCGCGCAGTCGGCCGCGGTCGCCGAGGCCTGGCGCACCTGGCGCGCCTGCGTGCGCCAGCGCGAGGCGGTCGAACAGCAGTCGCGCGAGATGCAGCTCGAACGCGAGCGGCTCGAATGGCAGGTCGGCGAGCTCGACAAGCTGGCGCCGCAGCCCGATGAATGGGAGGCGATCCAGGCCGAGCACAAGCGGCTGTCGCACGCGGCCAATCTGCTCGAGGGCGGCCGCGCCGCGCTCGACGGGCTGTCCGAAGCCGACGGCGCGGTGCTGTCCGCGCTCAATGCGATGGTCCACCGGCTGCGCCAGCTCGCCGAGGTCGATCCCGCGCTGGGCGATGTGGTGACCGCGCTGGAAGCGGCCGAGGTGCAGGCCGAGGAAGCGGCCCACTCGCTGACCCGCTATGTCGACCGGCTCGAGCTCGACCCCGAACGGCTGCAGGTCGTCGAGGAGCGGATGCAGGCGCTGCACACCGCCGCGCGCAAGTTCCGCGTGCCGCCCGAACAGTTGCCCGACGAATTGCTGGCGCGCCGCCAGCAGCTCGACGACCTGCAGGCCGCACAGGACCTGAACAAGATCACCGCGCGCGAGGCCGCGGCCCGCGCCGCCTACCTGACCATCGCGCGCCACCTGAGCGACGCCCGGCGCCAAGCCGCAGAGCGGCTGTCGGCCGCGGTCACCGAGGCGATGCAGGGCCTGTCGATGGCCGGCGGCAGCTTCACCGTGGCGCTGCACCCGATCGACGAAGGTGCCAGCCATGGACTCGAACAGGTCGAGTTCCTGGTCGCGGGCCATGCGGGCGTCAGCGCGCGGCCGCTGGCCAAGGTCGCATCGGGCGGCGAACTGGCGCGGATCAGCCTGGCGATCTCGGTGATCACCAGCGAGGCCGCGCCGACCCCGACGCTGATCTTCGACGAGGTCGATACCGGCATCGGCGGCGCGGTCGCCGAGGTGGTCGGCCGCCGGCTGCAGGAACTGGGCCGCGCCCGCCAGGTACTGTGCGTGACCCACCTGCCGCAGGTCGCCGCGCAGGCCGGCACGCATCTGCTGGTCAGCAAGGAGACCGTCAGCGATGGCGGCGAGGCCGTGACGCGCTCGCAGATCCGCGTGCTCGACGCCGCCGGCCGCGTGGTCGAGACCGCGCGCATGCTGGGCGGCGCGACGGTGACCGCCACCACGCTGCAACATGCGGAGGAAATGCTGGCGCAGGGTGCGCGCGGCGTGCCGGCGGCCAAGGAAGGCCGGCGCGCGCGCCGCGCGGCGAGCTGACGCCGGCGGCGCACGGCCGCACCGACGCGCCGACGCACCATCGACTCGCAACAATCAATCGCACCGACACAGGAAACCCCATGCTCTTCGCCAAGCCGCCCTCGTCCCTCGACGATCCGTCCGCCACGACCGGCGCCGCCGGCGCGGCGCGCCGCCCGGTGAGCCGCCCGGTGAGCCGACCTGCGCGCCGCACCACGCGCCGGCTGACACTGGCGGTGGCGCTGTGCGGCCTGGCGCTGGCCGCCGCCTGCAGCTCGAAGCCGGCCGTCCCCCCGCCGGGCAGCATCACCGACGACCGCGCGGTCGGCGACATCCTAGTGCGCTTCACGCCGCCGGCCGTCGATACCTCGCTGCAGGCCGGCGAACTGCTGGCCCAGGCCAAGGGACCGATCCGCTTCGTCGTCAAGCGGCCGATGTCGGGCGGCACCTGGCTCGTCACCGCGATCTCGCCATCGCCGGAGGCCACCATCGAGGAGGCGGTCACCACGCTGCGCGCGCTGCCGCGGATCGAGGCGGCAGAGGCGGACCGCCGCCTGACGCCCAGCCGGCCCAAGCCGACCGGGCGCGACATGCCGGCCGACTGAAGACGCAGCGCCGGCGGCCGTTAACCGATCGAGAAGCGGATCGAGGCAAGCGAACCGCCCCGAACGTCACCCCGATAGCGTGCGCTGTCGGACGGCCGCCGATTGCCCGACCGCATTCCCGTGACTATCGTTTAGCCACATGCCCGCGAGCGCCGGCCGCTGCACCCCGGCTTCGCCCTTCCCGGAGGTGTTCATGCCGCGTTCGATTCCGCCCGTCGCCCTGCGTCTGGTCCTGGCCGCCGCCATCTCGGCAGGCGCCCTGCTGCCCCCCTCGGCCGCGATGGCCGCCCCGAATCCGGACGCCCGTCCGGCACCGGTCTACAGCGGCAACATCATCGTCCGCTGGAAGGATGCCCCGGCCGGCAGCGCGCTGATGCCGGCCGAGGCCGCCGCCGAACAGGTGCGCAAGGTGGCCGAGCAGACCGGCATCGGGCTGACCGTCAAGCGGCAGATGGGCGGCAACCTGGCGCTGCTCGGCGTGCCGGCCGGCAAGGGCGCCGATCCCGAGGCGGTGGCCGCGCAGCTGCGCCAGGATCCGCGCGTCGCCGACGCGGTGCCGGACCGCTGGCTGCGGCCGCACGACACGGTCCCCAACGATCCCGAATTCGCCATCAACCAGCCCTATCTGGGCTCGCCTTCACTGGTGCCCGGTGCCGCGAATCTGCCCGCGGCCTGGGACCGTTCGCGCGGCAATGAAAACCTGGTGATCGCGGTGGTCGATACCGGCGTGCTGCGGCATCCGGACCTGGCCGCGCGGCTGGTCGCCGGCTATGACTTCATCGCCGATCCGCAGTTTTCGCAGGACGGCGACGGCCGCGACGGCGATCCGACCGACGCCGGCGACTTCGTGCCGCAGGGCTTTGCCTGTCCCGGCATGCCGGCCGCGCCGAACCTGCGGCCCAGCACCTGGCATGGCACCCGCGTCGCCAGCGTGCTCGGTGCGGTGACCAACAACGGCCAGGACGTCGCCGGGGTCGACTGGAGCGCCCGCATCCAGCCGCTGCGCGTCTCCGGCCGCTGCGGCGCGCTGCTGTCCGATACCGTCGACGCGATGCGCTGGGCCGGCGGCCTGCCGGTGCCGAACGTGCCGAACAACCCGACGCCGGCACGCGTGGTCAATATCAGCCTCGGCGCCGGCAGCTGCAGCACCTTCGAGCAGCAGGCCGTCGATGAACTGGCCGCGCGCGGCGTCGTCGTGGTGGCCGCCGCCGGCAACAGCGCCGGCGCGGTCGAAGCGCCGGCCGACTGCCGCGGCG
This sequence comes from Cupriavidus sp. JZ107, assembly GCF_053903255.1. Lineage (NCBI taxonomy): Bacteria > Pseudomonadati > Pseudomonadota > Betaproteobacteria > Burkholderiales > Burkholderiaceae > Cupriavidus > Cupriavidus sp. JZ107. The sequence continues at coordinate 2,228,252 of NZ_CP096481.1, forward strand.
TGATCGCGGTGACCGCCCATGTCAACGACGGCGAAAACGCCAGCTATGCCAACGTCGGCCCGCAGATCGCGATCAGCGCGCCGGGCGGCGGCTGCGCCAACAGCAAGGTGTCGAACAACACCTGCCTGGCCCCGCCGTCGACGATCCGCACGCTGAGCAACGATGGCGAAACGACGGCGCGCAACTACACGCTGGTGAACTCGCAAGGCACGAGCTTTGCGGCGCCGATGGTGTCGGGCGTGGCCTCGCTGATGCTGGCGGTCAATGGCAACCTGTCGACGGCGCAAGTGACGGAGCTGCTCAAGAGCAGCGCGCGCCCGCACCCGGCCAATACCTATTGCACGACCGGCAGCAATACGAACACGTGCGGAGCCGGCCTGCTGGACGCCGATCGCGCGCTGCTGGCGGCGGCCGGAGCGCCGCTTCCGCCGGCACCGGCGCCGGGCACCGGCGGCGGCACCGGCGGCGGCAATGGCGGTGGTGGAGACGATGGCGGCGGCGGCGGTGCCGTGCCGCTGTGGGGCGGCGCGGCACTGGCGCTGGCCGGTCTGTTCGGCCTGTGGCTGCCCGCGGGCCGTCGCCGTCGGGAGCCACGTTGAATCGAAGGCCGGCGCGCTAGCCTCCGGCGGCGCGCCGCTGCGCCCACCACTGTTGGGCGAGCCACCAGCCGAAGCCGGCGACCGCGCCGGCCGAATGGGCCGCCCGCACCACGCCAAACCCCCATGCCGCGTCGAAGCGCACCGGTGCGAGCCACGACTGTTCGACCCACAGCTTGAGCAGCACGCCGGCGGCGAGCGCAACGCCGATCGCGCGCGACCAGCGGTCGGCCGCCAGCAGACGCAAGGCGCCCCAGACCGCCAGTCCATGCAGCGCGCCCGACAGGCCGCCATACCAGCGCACCGCGGGCTGCCACAGCAGCGCGACCTGCACCGCGACCCCACAGACCACCAGGGCCAGCAGCATTTGCCGTGCGCCGGCGGCACGGCCCGTCAGCAGCAGCAAGCCCAGCGCCGCCAGCAGATTGCCGAGCCAGTGGCGTCCATCCAGATGGACCCACATCGCGGTCAGCAGCCGCCACCATTGGCGGTCGCCGCCGGGCAGCATCAGCGCATCGCGCAGATAGAGGCCGTGCGCATGCAGCCACGGCACGAAGGTAAATGCGGCCGACAGCGCGCCGATCGCTGCCATCGCGCCCAGGGCCGGCAGTGCGCGCCGCCATGTCGAGGACGGCGCCGTGGCCGGCGGGGCGCCGCCGTCGTGCTCAACGCCCACCGGCGCTCAGTCCTCGCCGAACACGGCCTGCCATAGCGCCCGCACATCGCGTGCCTGCGCCTCGATCGTCTGTGGCGGCACGCGCGCCTGATCCTGGCCGTCGAGCCGCAGCTTGTGCTGGCGCGCGCGGAAGGTCCGGTAGGCGTCGCCGACCGATTCGGCCAGCGTGGCGTCGATCAGGCCGAGCTGCCCGGCCATCCGCAGCAGCGCGATATTGCCGGCGTTGCGCGTCAGCTCCGGATGGGCACGGCTGTGCAGCAGCACCAGATACTGCACGGTGAATTCGATGTCGACCATGCCGCCGCGATCGTGCTTCAGGTCGAAGCGGTCGCCGCGGTTCGGATGGCCTTCGGCCACCTTGTGCCGCATCGCGACGATTTCCTGACGCAGCGTGTCGGCATCGCGCGGCTGGCGCAGGACCTCCTCGCGCAGCCGCTCGAAGCGCGCGCCGAGTTCGCGATCGCCGGCGCAGAAGCGCGCGCGCGTCAGCGCCTGATGCTCCCAGACCCAGGCGGTGTTGTCGCCCTGGCGCAGCTGATAGCGGCGGAACGACTCGAAGCTGGTGACCAGCAGCCCGGCGGCGCCGTTCGGGCGCAACCGCGTGTCGACGTCGAACAGCATGCCCGCCGCGGTATGGCTGGTCAGCCAGGTGATCAGGCGGCGCGCATAGGCTGCGTAGATCTCGGCCGCGCCGTCGTCCTCGTCGTCGTGCAGGAAGATGATGTCGAGGTCGGACGCATAGCCGAGCTCCTTGCCGCCCAGCCGGCCGTAGGCGATCACCGCGAAGCGCGGCGTGTCGCGATGGCGCATCGGCAGCTGCTGCCACACTGCGGTCAGCGTGACGTCAAGCATCGCGTCGGCCAGGTCGGACAGGCGATCGGCGATCTGCTCGACCGTCAGCCTGCCGTGCAGGTCCTGCAGCAGCACGCGGAAGGTCTCCGCATGGTGCTCGCGGCGCAGGATATCCATCTGGGCCTCGACCTGGCCGTGGGCGGCCAGCAGGCGCTCGCCGAGCCGGGCGCGGAAACCCTCCCAGTCGGGCACGCTGGCCAGCGCCTCGGCGTCGAGCAATTCGTCGAGCAGCTGCGGATGCCGCGTCAGATAGCTGGCGGCCCAGCGCGACGCGTGCAGGGTATGGGCGACGCGCTCCATCGCCTGCGGATATTCGGACAGCAGCGACAGATAGGACGCGCGTCGGCTGATCGCATCGAAGAAGTCGAGAAAGCGCGCGATGGTGGCATCGGCGTCGTCCTGCCGCCCCGCCAGGTCCAGCGCACGATTGACCAGCAGGTCGAAGCGCGCCCGGCTCTGCTCGGACAGCGCGCGATAGCGCGGCGAGCTCGCGGTGGCGCGCAGCCGCTCGAGCAGCCCGCCACAGTCGGAATAGCCGGCCTGCGCGAGCCGCGCGCACGGCGCCTCCTCGTCGTCGCCATGCGCCAGCGCCGGCCACAGCGTCTCGGCGGGCGTCTGGCCCTGCTCCGGGTCCGAGAAGGTGACCTCGAACTGCTGCGCCACCGGCTCCTGCAGCTCGGCCAGGCGAGCCAGCAGCGCGGGCCAGTCCGGACAGCCCATCATCCGCGCGACCGCGGCCTGTTCCTCGTCGCTGGTCGGCAGATGATGGGTCTGCGCATCGTCGCGATACTGCAGCCGGTGTTCCAGCTGGCGCAGGAAGCGATAGGCATCGGACAGCTGCAGCGCCTGCCCGGCCGGCAGCAGCCCGCGCTCGACCGCGATCGCGAGCACCTCCAGCGTCGGCCGCGCGCGCAACGCCAGGTCCTGGCCGCCGCGGATCAGCTGGAACACCTGCGCCATGAATTCGATCTCGCGAATGCCGCCGCGCCCGAGCTTGATGTCGGCCGAGCGCTGGTTGACGCCATGGCCGGCCAGGCCGCCGCTGCGCTTGGCGGCCTCGGCGCGGATCTGCGCATGCAGCGAGCGGATCGCGGCGATCACGCCGTAATCGAGATAGCGGCGGAACACGAACGGCGTGGTCAGCCGCGCCAGCTGGTCGGCCGCGCGCTGCGCGTGCGGCGTGGCGATCGACGACACCACGCGGCCCTTGATCCAGGCATAGCGTTCCCATTCTCGTCCCTGTACCACCAGGTACTCCTCCAGCATGCCGAGGCTGCAGGCCAGCGGACCGGCATCGCCATTGGGACGCAGGCGCATGTCGACGCGGAACACATAGCCGTCGGCCGTGGTTTCCGCCAGCACGCTGATCAGGCGGCGGCCCAGACGCGTGAAATATTCGTGGTTCGACAGACTGCGCTGCCCGCCCTGCGTATCGCCGTCCTCGTCGTACAGAAAGATCAGGTCGATGTCGGACGACACATTCAGCTCGCGGCCTCCGAGCTTGCCCATGCCGACCACGATCAGTTCCTGGACCTCGCCGCTGTGCTCGCCGACGGGACGGCCGAAGGTCGGTGCCATGTCGTCGGTCAGCGTGGCCAGCGCATGCTGGATCGACAGTTCGGCCAGGTCCGTCATCGCGCCGGTCACCTCGGCCAGCGTGGCCAGGCCGCGCAGATCGCGCTCGATGACGGTGCACATCACCTCGGCGCGCAGCCGGCGCAGCGCCTGGCCGATCGCCTGCTCCGCATCGGCGGCGGGCTGCCGCAGCGCCGTCAGCCGCGCTTCCATCCAGACCCGCGTCAGCGGCTCGGCGCTGGCTTGCGCGACCAGCGCCGGCAGTTCGGGCCGGGCCTGCATCATGCGCCGCACGTAGTGCGAGGCGGCCGCCGAGTACAATGCGTGTCCCTCGCAATCGGCGGGATCGAGACCGGTCGCGGCGGTCAGCGCGAAGGCGCCGCTGGCCATGCCGCCCAGGCCGCCGGCCGCGGTGGCGGCATCCGGTGCAACTGCGTCAGCGGCGGCAGCGTGCCCGCCGGCGCCCGCCTGGGAACTCGGGATATCTGGGGAAGTCATTCCTGTCACTTGGATGGATCGCGGCCGAGGATCGCCGCGCGAGGAACCATGCGCCACCGGTAACGCCGCCCGGGCTGGCTTCGAATTGGAGAGCGGCTAGTATTGTCGGATAATCTGCGCATGTCCAGCCGCGCCACCCCACCCGCCGAACGCCCCACCCCGTCCAGCGGCGCGGCAGCAGCTCAAGGGCCGGAGGGTTCGAGCGCTGGTGCCGCTGCTGCCGCCGCCGGTCCTGCGCCCATCCCAGGCTCCGATCCCACCTCCTCCAGTTCCCATGCCTCCGGCAAGTCGTTTTCGACCTCGGCCTGGCGCCGCCGGGCCGGCCAACTGATCGGCCGTCTGAAGGCTTCGCCCCGCGCCACCGGGCGCGCCGTCGCCGCCGCGCTACGGCACCGCTGCTGGGGCTGGATCGCGCGCTGGCTGCTGCGCATCGGCGTCGCGCTGGCGGCCGTCGCCGCGGTGCTGTTCCTGCTGATGCGTTTCGTGCTGTGGCCGCAGGCCGCCGGCGCACGCGCGTGGCTGGAGCAACGCGGCTCCGAGGCTCTGTCGGCCCAGCTGACCATCGCCACGCTGGAGACCTCCTGGGATGGCTGGCATCCGGCCTTCCATGCGCGCGGCGTGCGGCTGGTCGACGAGCAGCAGCGCGTGCTGCTGTCGGCGGACACGCTGCAGGGCGCGCTGTCCTGGCAGTCGTTGAGCGCGCTCGAGCTGCGCTTCGCCCGCTTCGATGCCAACCGCGCCGACGTGCTGGTGCACCGCTCCGCCGAAGGCAAGCTCGAGGTGGCCGGCATGCCGGTCCGCATGCAGGACAGCAGCGGCGACGACCATCGCTTCCTCGACTGGCTGCTGGCACAGGGCTCGGTCACGCTGACCGGCGGCAAGGTGCGCTGGCTCGACGAACAGCGGAGCCTGCCGGTGCTGGAAGTCGGCGACATCCTGCTGCGCTCCACCCGCAGCGGCGCCCGCCACGACCTGCGGCTGGAAGCGCGCTCGGCCGCGCTGGCCGCCCGCCCGCTGGTGGTCACCGGCACCTTCCGCCATACCTATCTGCATGCGCAGGGAGACTGGCGCAACTGGCGCGGCCAGGCCAGCTGGGATATCGGCCAGCTGCAACTGCCGGCCGTGCAGCGCTATTCGAGCCTGTTCGAGCAGGTCGACAGCGGCGTGCTCAGCAGCGACGGCACCATCGAGTTCGCCAATGGCGAGGTGCTGCGCAGCCAGGCCCGGCTGCGCGCCAATGCGGTCGACCTGCGCCTGGCCGGCGCTGCGGAGCCGTTGCGGCTGAACCAGTCGCAGGCACTGCTGCTGCATCGGCGCGAGGGCGCCGACAACCAGCTGACCGTCGACACGCTGCTGTGGGAGCCCGCCGGCGCGCAGGCGCAGGCCAGCGGCGGCGCCTGGCGCGAGGGCATGCGCCGCGTCACGCTGCGCTGGTCGCGCGACGACAACGGCGCGCTGCGGCGGCTGGCGCTGAAGGCGCCGACGCTCGATCTCGACGCGCTGCGCGCGCTGTCGACCGCGATGCCGCTCGATACCGCGCTGGCGCGCAAGGTGCGCGCGCTGCGGCCATCGGGCCGCCTCGACAATCTCGACATCACCTGGGCGCGCGAGCGCGGCGGCCTGCTGCAGCGGCAAGGCGGCCCCACCCGCTACCAGGTGCAAGGCACGCTGCGCAACGTGTCGGTGCGCGAACAGCCGGCCGAACCGGCCTACGACAAGGACGGCCACGCGAATCTGGGCGTGCCCGGCTTCAGCGGCCTGTCCGGCAGCTTCTCCTTCGACCAGCAGGGCGGCAACGCGCGCTTCGAGGGCACCCAGGCCACGCTGACCTTCCCCGGCGTATTCGAAGACCCGCGCCTGCCCTTCGACGAACTGGCCGGCGCGTTCGAGTGGCGGCGAGAGGGCGGCAAGCTGGCGGTGCGCAGCGACGGCATCCGCTTCGCCAACGCCGATACGGCCGGCACCGTGCGCGGCAGCTGGCGCGAAGGCGGCGACGGCCATGCCGGCATTGCCGAGCTCGACGGCGAGCTGGCCCGCGCGCAGGTCGCGCGCGTGCCGCGCTACCTGCCGCTGCACGTCCCGGCCAGCACGCGCCACTATCTGGCGGGCGCGCTGGCCGGCGGCGAGTCCGAGGCGGTGCGCTTCCAGGTCAAGGGCGATCTCGCCCACTTCCCCTTCCATGGCGACGCCGCGCGGCATGGCGACTTCCGCGTCGACGTGCCGCTGCGGCAGGCGTCGTATCAGATCGATCCGCACGGTCCCGACGGCAAACCGCTCTGGCCGCTGTTCACCGAGATCGACGGCAGCCTGCAATTCGAGCGCGGCGCGATGGCGCTGAACGTCGAGCGGGCTGCGGTGCAGGGCCTGCCCGGCGTGGCGCTGCGCGACATCAAGGGCCGCATCGACGAGCTGGACCACCGCGGACGGCTGACGCTGGACGGCAGCGCCAGCGGCCCGATGCAGGGCTTCCTGCGCTATATCGCCAGCAGCCCGGTGCGCGAGTGGACCGGCAACTTCACCGGCGAGGCGCGCGGCCAGGGCAATGGCGAACTGCGGCTGAAGCTCGATCTGCCGCTGGCCGATGCCGCGCGCAGCAAGGTCGACGGGCAGTACCGGCTGACCGGCAACGACGTGGTACTGGCGCCGGGCCTGCCGGTACTGGGCGGCGCCACCGGCACGGTGGCCTTCAACGAGCACGGTTTCCAGCTCGACGCGGTGCGCGCGCGACTGCTCGGCGGCGAGGTGCGCGCCAGCGGCGGCAGCCAGTCCGACGGCACGGTGCGCGTGACCGCGGCCGGCAGCGCCAATTCGCGCGGCATCGCCGAGGCGTTGGCCAGCGCCGGCTTGAGCCCGCTGGCGCGCCGCTTCGACGGCAATGCCAGCTACCAGGCCGTCATCGGCGTGCGCGAACGCCAGCCGGTGATCTCGTTCACCGCCGACTTGGCCGGCATGGCGGTCGACCTGCCCGCCCCGCTGGCCAAGCCGGCCGGCCAGAGCGCGCCGCTGCGCTTCGAACTGCGCCCGCTGGCCGGACGCGCGGGCCATGAAGAACTCGAACTGCAATACGGCGCGATGCTCAGCGCGCGCTACCTGCTGCGCCGTGGCGCCGGCGGCCTCGAGGTGGTCAACGGCGGCATCGGCATCGGCCAGCCGGCGCCCACGCCCGCGACCGGGGTCAGCGCCGCGCTGGCGGTCGAGCGTTTCGACCTGGACGGCTGGCGGGCGGCGCTGGCGGGCGGCCCCGCCGGCGACAAGGACGGCGCCGCACGGGGGCCGATCACGGCCTCGTACATGCCGGAGCGCATCACCGCACGTTCGCGCACGCTGCTTGCCTTCGGCCGCGAGCTCGACGACGTGACGCTGGACGCCGTGCGCGCGCCCCAGTCCGGCGATCCGGGCTGGCAGTTCCGCCTGGACTCGCGCCAGATCGCCGGCCAGATGCAGTGGCGCGCGGTGCCGTCGAGCCCGGGCGGCGCGCTGACGCTGCGGCTGTCGCGGCTGAACATTCCCGACAGCCAGGACACCAGCCAGGTTGCCGACGCGCTGGCCGGCCAGATCGAGGAGTTGCCGTCGATCGACCTGCAGGCCGAGCACTTCGAACTGCGCGGCCACGACTTCGGCAAGCTGCAGGTCAAGGCGCACAGCGCGCTCGACAATGGCGAACCGGTCTGGACGCTGGAAGCGCTGACGCTGGAGCAGCCCGGCGCGACCTTCACCGGCCAGGGCAGCTGGCGCGTGCCGCGCCGCGTGCGCGACAGCGGCAAGGCCGGCGGCCAGCGCCGCACGCTGCTCAGCTTCAACGTCGACGTGCGCAATGCCGGCGACGTGCTCGACCGGCTCGGCATGCCGCACACGCTGCGCGACGGCAAGGGCAAGCTCGAGGGCCGCATCCGCTGGATCGGCTCGCCGCTGGCGATCGACTACGCCTCGCTGAACGGCCGCATCGCACTGAAGCTCGACAATGGCCAGATCGTCAGCGTCGAGCCCGGCGCGGCCAAGCTGCTGGGCGTGCTGAGCCTGCAGAGCGTGTTGCGTCTGGTGACGCTGGACTTTCGCGGCATCGCGGGCCAGGGCCTGGTATTCGACGAGATCAGCGCGACCGGCACCATCGAGAACGGCATCGCCAGCACCAGCGATTTCCGGCTGAAGAGCCCGCAGGTCAGCGCGGCGATGACAGGCAGCGCCAATATCCCGCAGGAAACGCAGGATCTCGAGGTCGCACTGGTGCCGCGCATCAACGCGACCTCGGCGTCCGTCGCGGCCGCCTTCATCAATCCGGCGCTGGGGATCGGCACGCTGGCGGCGCAATTGCTGTTCGCCGACGAGTTCTCCAAGGCCTTCACCCAGCACTACAAGGTCACCGGCAGCTGGGCCGAGCCGCGTATCGCCAAGGTGGGCGACAATAACGCCGACGGGCAACGGCGCGCACCCGACCGCCGCCAGCCCGAGCAGTCCTACATGCCGTAATTGCCGTAATTGCCGTAATTGCCGTAACCGCCGCAATTGCCGCAATTACCGCAATTGCCGCAATGTTCGCCATCGCGCCGAGGAAACGTCATGCCAGCCGCCGACCCCGCCACCACGCCAGCCAACCCGATCGCTACACGCTCCGCCGCGCCGCGCGCGATGCGTGTTGCGGCGATCCAGACCGTGACCGGCACCGGCCTCGACGCCAATCTGGCGCGCGCCGACGCGCTGATCGCCGAGGCCGCGCGCGGCGGCGCCGAACTGGTGCTGCTGCCCGAGTATTTCTGCCTGATGGGCCGCCAGGACAGCGACAAGGTCGCGGTGCGCGAGCAGGACGGCGACGGGCCGATCCAGCGCTTCCTCGCCGATGCCGCACGGCGCCACGGCATCTGGCTGGTGGGCGGCACGCTGCCGCTGTGGTGCGAGGACGCCGAGCGGGTCCGCAACAGCTCGCTCGCCTTCGATCCGCAGGGCGAACGGGTGGCGCGCTACGACAAGATCCACCTGTTCGGCTTTACCCGCGGCGAGGAGCGCTACGACGAGTCGCGCACGATCCTGGCCGGCCGCGAGCCGGTGACCTTCGATGCGCCGTGCGGCCGGGTCGCGATGTCGGTCTGCTACGACCTGCGCTTCCCCGAGCTGTATCGGCAGATGGCGAGCACCGACAGCGACAACGGCCTGGCCTTGATCCTGATGCCGGCCGCCTTCACCTACACGACCGGGCAGGCGCATTGGGAAATCCTGCTGCGCGCCCGCGCGATCGAGAACCAGTGCTATGTGCTGGCCGCGGCCCAGGGCGGCAAGCACGAGAACGGCCGCCGTACCTGGGGCCATTCGATGCTGGTCGATCCCTGGGGCGAGGTGCTGGCCATGCTGCCCGAGGGCGAGGGCGTGGTCAGCGGCACGCTGGACCCGGCGCGCATCGCCGAAGTGCGGCAGAACCTGCCTGCGCTGCGCCACCGGGTGCTGTAGCATGGACACCCGTAGCACCGATCCGAACACCCGGGCGCCGCATCGGCCGGCGCCCCACCCTTGCGGCTGCCGGCCCGACGCCGGGCAGCGCGACACCGAATCCAACAGAGGACATTCATGAACGCCGGCGATCTCGGAATCCGCAATCTCGCCACCGCGCAGCAGCTGCTGCTGACCCCGTACGGGCTCGACGAAGCCCGGCTGCAGCGCGTGCTGGCCGACATCTTCACGCACAAGGTCGACTACGCCGACCTGTATTTCCAGTACACCCGCAGCGAGGCATGGAGCCTCGAGGAAGGCATCGTCAAGTCGGGCAGCTTCAATATCGACCAGGGCGTCGGCGTGCGCGCCGTGTCCGGCGACCGCACCGCCTTCGCCTACTCCGACGAGATCAGCCTGGAGGCGCTGCTGCAGGCCAGCGCCGCGACGCGCACCATCGGCAAGGTCGGCAGCGGCCGCACCAAGGTGGCCGGCTCGCTGGCCTCGCATGGCGGCCGCGACCTCTATGCGCCGAACGATCCGCTCGATTCGATGCCGGCCGCCGAGAAGGTCGCGCTGCTCGAGCGCGTCGAGAAGATGGCGCGCGCCAAGGATCCGCGCATCGTGCAGGTGATGGCGGGCCTGGCCGGCGAATACGACGTGGTGCTGATCGCGCGCAGCGATGGCGTGATCGCCGCCGACGTGCGCCCGCTGGTGCGCGTGTCGGTCACCGTGATCGCCGAGCAGAACGGCCGCCGCGAGATGGGCACCTCGGGCGGCGGCGGCCGCTACCACTACGGCTACTTCAGCGACGAGTTGCTGCGCACCTACGTCGACGAGGCGGTGTCGTCGGCGCTGGTCAACCTGGAGGCGCGCCCCGCGCCGGCCGGCGCGATGACGGTCGTGCTCGGCCCGGGCTGGCCCGGCGTGCTGCTGCACGAGGCGGTGGGCCATGGGCTCGAAGGTGACTTCAACCGCAAGGGCTCGTCGGCCTTCGCCGGCCGCATGGGCGAGCGCGTGGCGGCCAAGGGCGTCACCGTGGTCGACGACGGCACGCTGGAGGGCCGCCGCGGTTCGCTGAACCTCGACGACGAGGGCAACCCGACCCAGTGCACCACGCTGATCGAGGACGGCATCCTGCGCGGCTATATCCAGGACACGCTGAACGCGCGGCTGATGAAGATGCCGGTGACTGGCAACGCGCGCCGCGAGAGCTTCGCCGCGCTGCCGATGCCGCGCATGACCAACACCTACATGCTGAACGGCGACCGCGACCCGCAGGAAATCATCGCCAGCGTCAAGCGCGGCCTGTATGCGGTCAACTTCGGCGGCGGTCAGGTCGACATCACCAACGGGAAGTTCGTGTTCTCGGCCAGCGAGGCCTATCTGATCGAGGACGGCAAGATCACCGCGCCGGTCAAGGGCGCGACGCTGGTCGGCAACGGTCCGGAATCGCTGAAGGACGTCACGATGATCGGCAACGACATGCGGCTGGATTCGGGCGTCGGCGTCTGCGGCAAGGAGGGTCAGAGCGTGCCGGTCGGCGTGGGCCAGCCGACGCTGCGCATCGAGAACATGACGGTGGGCGGCACCGCCTGACGCGCCGTCCGGCGTCGGCGCCGCTGCTGCGCCGACGCCACAGCCGGCACCGCCCGGCCCTTTCGGCGCGCTTGCCAAGCTTGCAGAAACGGGCTATAAAGTGGCTTCGTCGTCGACGCCCGCCGTCTGGCTGGCACGAAAAACCGACGAAAACCAGCGCAGTACCGACTGATTCAAGACTGAATACCGCCCTGTCCTCCCTGATGTCCGCCAAGTTTTACTTTTACTTTTTTAGCGATCTCGCACCGCTGGCGGAAGGAGAGGATCAGTCGTAAGCGCCTCCCAAGATTGCAAAAAAGCCGCCAGCAGAACTGGCGGCTTTTTTTTGGCCCGATTTTCCCGCCGCTGCCGCGGCACCCGAATACCGAATCCCCCCCACCCCTCACGACCTGACAAGACCTGGAGCCATCATGTTGAAGAACACCGACGACCTTCGTATTCGCGAACTGAAGGAGCTGCTGCCGCCGGCGCACCTGATCCGCGAGTTCTCCCTGTCGGAGAAGGCGTCGGACGTCATCTACGGCGCGCGCCAGGCGATGCACCGGATCCTGCACGGCATGGACGACCGGCTGATCGTCATCATCGGCCCCTGCTCCATCCACGACACCCGCGCCGCGCTCGAATACGCCAAGCTGCTGAAGGAGCAGCGCGATCGCTTCAGCAACGAGCTCGAGGTCGTGATGCGGGTCTACTTCGAGAAGCCGCGCACCACGGTCGGCTGGAAGGGGCTGATCAACGATCCGCACATGGACGGCAGCTTCAAGATCAACGATGGCCTGCGCACCGCGCGCGAGCTGCTGCTCAACATCAGCGAGATGGGCCTGCCCGCCGGCACCGAATATCTCGACATGATTTCGCCGCAGTACATTGCCGACCTGGTCAGCTGGGGCGCGATCGGCGCGCGCACCACCGAATCGCAGGTGCATCGCGAACTGGCTTCGGGGCTGTCGTGCCCGGTCGGCTTCAAGAACGGCACGGACGGCAACGTCAAGATCGCCGTCGATGCGATCAAGGCCGCGTCGCAGCCGCACCATTTCCTGTCGGTGACCAAGGGCGGCCATTCGGCCATCGTGTCGACCTCGGGCAACGAGGACTGCCACATCATCCTGCGCGGCGGCAAGAACCCGAACTACGACGCCGACAGCGTGCAGCAGGCCTGCGATGCGATTTCCAAGGCCGGGCTCGCGGCACGGCTGATGATCGACGCCTCGCACGCCAACAGCAGCAAGAAGCATGAGAACCAGATCCCGGTCTGCGAGGACATCGGCCGCCAACTCGCCGCCGGCGACGATCGCATCATCGGCGTGATGGTCGAATCGCACCTGATCGCGGGCCGCCAGGACCATGTCCAGGGCGCGCCGATCGACTCGCTGACCTACGGCCAGTCGGTCACCGACGCCTGCATCGGCTGGGACGACTCGGTGCGCGTGCTGGAGATTCTGGCGAATGCAGTGAAGGCACGGCGGCTGGCGAAGGGCAGCGGAAACTGAAACATTGATCTGGCGGCCGATACGCCGCCATCGTCGCGCGGGCGCCTACGATCCCATCAACGGGCGCCCGGTCACGTCCTCATACATCGCGTCCGGCGCAATATCGACCCCGTTTGGCCACACCACTGCGCCGTCGGCAATGGACGCCTTGGCGAAATAGGCTTCATCCGCCAACGGCGCAAACACGCCATGGAAATCATCGCGGGACATGTCCACGATGCCGCGCGTGCCATCGGCGAATTCAACGTCCAGTCGGTAATTTGGCAGGACAGCCAGACGGGTGACGTGCCATGCGGCCATTTCAGTTGTTCCAGGATTGAATTGCTTGGCATTCTCCTGAAAAATAAAAAAGCCGCTTCATCATGAAGCGGCTTTTTTTCCAATCGACCGAGCTTACCTCTTCAACACCAGATCGCCCGGCAGCGATTCGAGATAGGCGGCCATGTCCTTCAGCTCCTGCCGGGTGAACGGACGCGGCTTGCCGTCCTTGCCGACCACGCCGGGGTTGGCGTTGACCTGGCCCTGCATGATCGCGTTGGAGCGGCCGACCTGCGGGTTGCCGTGGATCTGGTAGGCGACCAGCGCATGGTACAGATAGCTGGCGTGCTGGCCAGCCAGCTTCGGATAGTCCGGCGCGATCGGGGAATTCATGTCGGCGCCGTGGCAGGCGGCGCAATTGCCCTTCTGCACCAGGGCCTTGCCGGCTTCGACATCGGCGGCGGAGGCCGACATCGCCGAGGCACCCAGCACGAGTGCGCCGAGCGCGAACGAGAGCGTCTTGAGCGTCTTCATGTCGGGTCCTCTCACTTCTGCGGATTGTCGCGGGTATCGCGCTTCTGCTGCGCGTAGTACGCAGCCACATCGGCGATATCCTGGTCGCTCAGCGTCGCCGCGATGCCGCGCATCGTCGGATGCTTGCGGCCACCCTTCTTGTATTCCTGCAGCGCGTTCGCGATGTACTTCGCGCTCTGGCCCCCGATCATCGGCACTTCGTACACCTCGGGAAACGAAGCCCGATATCCCGGAATACCGTGGCAGCCGATACACATCGCCACCTTATCCCGGGCTGCCTCCACATTGCCCTTGACTTCCTGGGCCTGCGCTGCCGTCGCGGCGGCGCCCAGCACCACCATCGTGAGGAGCTTTTTCATTGTCGTAGTCGGATTGGAAGGATTGAACCTTGCGTGACCTGCCCGAGCGGCCAGACATGGAACTCCCGCCGAATGCACGGCCGAGGCCGCGCGCATCGACCGTCATGCCGGCCATTCTTTCGTGATCGCCGCTTCCCGACCGGAGCCGCCGGGGTGCGACGTGGCGGCAGGGGAAGGAGGATGGACGTACGTGGGGGCGCGTCAAACCGGCGCATTGTACCGCACGCGGCACGCGGCAGTCCATAGAGCGGCGCCGTGGGCGCACGCGAACGGGAAAGCTCTTTTATACTGGTCCATTCCGACCCGAACGAAGCCTCCGAACGAGCCTCAGAACGCGACATGACCGATACCGCCCAAGCCGCCGCCGGCGCCTCTGCCGCCCCCTCCGCCCGCTTCGAGGGCAGCGCCCACTACGTGGCCACCGACGACCTGAAGCTTGCCGTCAATGCCGCGCGCACACTGCAGCGTCCGCTGCTGATCAAGGGCGAGCCCGGCACCGGCAAGACCATGCTGGCCGAGGAAGTGGCCGCCGCGCTGGGCATGCCGCTGCTGCAATGGCATATCAAGTCGACCACCAAGGCACAGCAGGGCCTGTACGAATACGACGCGGTGTCCCGCCTGCGCGACTCCCAGCTCGGCGACGATCGCGTTCACGACATCCGCAACTACATCGTCAAGGGCGTGCTGTGGCAGGCGTTCGAGTCCGACGAGCCGGTGGTGCTGCTGATCGACGAGATCGACAAGGCGGACATCGAATTCCCCAACGACCTGCTGCGCGAAATCGACCGGATGGAGTTCTACGTCTACGAGACGCGCGAACTGATCCGCGCCAAGCATCGCCCGCTGGTCATCATCACGTCGAACAACGAGAAGGAGCTGCCGGACGCCTTCCTGCGCCGCTGCTTCTTCCACTACATCAAGTTCCCCGACGCCGACACGATGCAGCGCATCGTCGACGTCCACTATCCCGGCATCAAGCGCGAGCTGGTCGCCGCCGCGCTCGAGGCCTTCTACGAGATGCGCAACCTGCCGGGCCTGAAGAAGAAGCCGTCGACCTCGGAGCTGATCGACTGGCTCAAGCTGCTGATGGCCGAGGACATTCCGCCCGAGGCGCTGCGCAGTCCGGACAAGAAGGCCGCGATCCCGCCGCTGCACGGCGCGCTGCTGAAGAACGAGCAGGACGTGCATCTGTTCGAGCGGCTGGTCTTCATGAACCGCGCCAATCGTTGAACGCCCGCCCCGCCCTCGTCGAACCCGGAACGTCCAACCTTCGCCAGGAATCTCGATGACCCGTCTGATCGCGCCGATCGTGCTGGAAGGCCGGCACGTCATGCTCGAACCGCTCGACGCCGCGCATGAAACCGAGCTGCGCGCGGCCGCCAGCGACGGCGAGCTGTGGAAGCTGTGGTACACGTCGGTGCCGACGCCAGACGGCCTGCGCGCGTGGATCGACACCGCACTGGACCAGCGCGACCGCCTCGGCGCGATGCCGTTCGTGGTGCGGCGCGTGCAGGACGGCGTCGTGGGCCCGGTGGTCGGCTCGACGCGGATGTTCAATGTCGACGAGACCCATCGGCGGCTCGAGATCGGCCACACCTGGTATGCGCAAAGCGTGCAGCGCACCGCGGTCAACACCGAGTGCAAGCTGCTGTTGCTGGCGCACGCCTTCGAGCAGCTACGCTGCATCGCGGTCGAATTCCGCACGCACTGGATGAACCACCAGAGCCGCGCCGCGATCGCGCGGCTCGGCGCCAAGCAGGACGGCGTGCTGCGCAACCACCAGGTGATGGCCGACGGCTCGCTGCGCGACACCGTGGTCTTCTCGATCATCGCCAGCGAATGGCCGACGGTGAAGCGCCATCTGCACTACCGCCTGGAGATGCCGCGCTGAGCGCCGGGGCTTTCCCCCCTCGCCCAGCCAGCCACCCGCGACACCGAGACCCGCCATGCTGATCGACTTCTTCTTCTCGCTGCGGCACGCCAAGCTGCCGGTATCCGTCAAGGAATACCTGACCATGCTGGAGGCGCTGAAGGCCCAGGTGATCGCGCCGTCGATCGACGAGTTCTACTACCTGTCGCGCATGACGCTGGTCAAGGACGAGAAGCACTTCGACAAGTTCGACCAGACCTTCGCGGCCTACTTCAAGGGCGTCGAGAACCTGGTCGACTGGAAGTCCGACATTCCGCTCGACTGGCTGCAGAAGACGCTGGAGCGCGAGCTGTCGGCCGAGGAGAAGGCGAAGATCGAGGCGATGGGCGGGCTCGACAAGCTGATGGAGCGGCTCAAGCAGCTGCTGGAAGAGCAGAAGGAAAAGCACGAGGGCGGCAACAAGTGGATCGGCACCGGCGGCACCTCGCCGTTCGGCCACGGCGGCTACAACCCCGAGGGCATCCGTATCGGCGGCCCGTCCAAGGGCAACCGCACCGCGATCAAGGTCTGGGAGACGCGCGCCTATCGGGACTACGACGATCAGGTCGAACTGGGCACGCGCAACATCAAGGTCGCGCTGCGGCGGCTGCGCCGGTTCGCGCGCGAAGGCGCCGACACCGAACTCGATCTGGACGACACCATCCATTCGACCGCGGCCAACGCGGGCCTGCTCGACATCAAGCTGCGCCCGGAGCGGCACAACAAGGTCAAGGTGCTGATGCTGATGGATGTCGGCGGCTCGATGGACGACCACATCAAGCGCGTCGAGGAGCTGTTCTCGGCGGCCAAGACCGAGTTCAAGCATCTGGAGTACTACTACTTCCACAATTGCGTCTACGACTACGTGTGGAAGAACAACCGCCGCCGGCATGCGGAGAAGATCGCCACCTGGGACCTGATCCACAAGTACACGCCCGACTACAAGGTGATCTTCGTCGGCGATGCGACCATGAGCCCGTACGAGATCCTGCAGCCCGGGGGGTCGGTCGAATACAACAATCCCGAGGCGGGCGCGGTCTGGCTGAACCGGCTGATCGACCAGTTCCCGCGCTTCGTCTGGCTCAATCCCGAGCCGGAGGGGCTGTGGCAGTACCGCCAGTCGATCTCCGTGATCAACCAGATCATGAAGGCGCGGATGTATCCGGTCACCATCGCCGGGCTGGAGCAGGCGATGAAGGTGCTGTCGAAATAGACCGTTCCGCCGTACCTGCTGTCGTCCCCGCGAAGGCGGGGACCCAGCGACTTGAAGTCGGCGACATCGGCATGGCAAAGGCACTGGGTCCCCCCTGCGCGGGGACGACGACAGGCGACGCCTCACGCCACGACGTCGACCCCTTCCATCAGCCACTGCCGGAATGTCTGCAGCGCCGGCAGATGCTGCTTCTGCTCCGGATAGCACAGGTAATAGCCCTTCTTGCTGAGCACCCGCGCCGGATGCGCGACCACCAGCGCGCCGCTGGCCAGTTCCTGCTCGATCAGGCAGCGCGGGATCAGCGCGATGCCCAGGCCCGACAGCGCGGCCTGCGTCAGCAGCGAGAACTGGTCGAAGCGCGGACCGCTCCAGGCCTCGCGCGTCGTCACGCCGAGCTCGCCCAGCCAGTCGGACCACGCCTCGGGCACCGTCGTATGGTGCAGCAGCGGATAGTTCAGCAGCGCCTGCGGCGACGCGGCCACGCCGTTGGGCTCGTTGGCAAGCAAACCCGGCCGGCAGACCGGCAGCACCTCGCGGCCGGTCATGTAGTCCGCCAGGCTGCCCGGCCAGACGCCGTCGCCGAAGCGGATTGCCGCGTCGAGGTCCGGCTGCGAGAAGTCATAGCCCTGCGCGTGCGGCACGAATTCGAGCGTGACCTCGGGATGCCGCTCGAAAAACTGCGGCAGCCGCGGAATCAGCCACTTGGCGCCGAGCGTCGGCATGCTGGCGATGTGCAGCGTGCCGCCGCGGCCCTGACTGGCCACCAGCTCGACGGTGGCGGCCTCGATCTCCTGCAGGCTGGGCCGGATCCGCTCCAGATAGCGCCGGCCGGCATCGGTCAGCAGCAGCCGCTGACGGACGCGTTCGAACAGGTCCACGCCGAGCGACGACTCGAGCTGACGGACCTGCTTGCTGACCGCGCCCTGCGTGACATGGAGCTCGCGGGCGGCCAGCGTAAAACTGAGATGACGGGCGGCGGCCTCGAAGGCCTGCAGCCCGGTCAACGACGGGCATAGGCGCCGCATGCGACTTCCTCGATTTCCCAGACTTCACGACCAAATGGAATGACCGTGCGATTTTAATTCGTTTGCACGGTTCTTGCAGATTTGCGCAGAATCGCAAGCAAAGCTCAACGAGGCTTTCTAGCACAGCAAAGACGGGCCCGCGCTGCCGGCGCCCTTTCTCCCCCATCCCGTGTTGGACTCCCATTTCAGGATCATTCATGCAACGCCGTAACATGCTCCGCCTCATCGCTGCCGGCTCGGCCGCCCTGGCCGCCGGCCTGTCGTTCCAGGCTGCCGCGCAGGGTTCGTACCCGACCAAGCCGATCACGCTGGTCGTGCCCTTCCCGGCCGGCGGCACCACCGACATCGTCGCCCGCATCGTCGCCGACAAGCTGGGCCAGCAACTGGGCCAGGCCGTGGTGGTCGACAACCGCGGCGGCGCCGGCGGCAGCATCGGCACCAGCTACCTGGCCAAGGCGACGCCGGACGGCTACACGATCGGCATCGCCACCGCCTCGACCCACGGCATCAACCCGGCGATCTACCCGCGCCTGCAGTACGACGCGACCAAGGACTTCACCACCATCACCAACCTGGCCTCGGTGCCGAACGTGATGAGCGTCCACCCGTCGGTCAAGGCCAACGACATGAAGGCCTTCATCGCGCTGGCGCAGTCGCAGCCGAACAAGCTGGCCTACGGCTCGGCCGGCAACGGCAGCGTGTCGCACATGATGGGCGAGCTGTTCAAGCTGAGCAGCAAGACCGAGCTGCTGCACGTGCCGTACAAGGGCGTAGGCCCGGCGCTGAACGACACGCTGGCCAACCAGGTGCAGATCCTGTTCGACAACCTGCCGTCGTCGCTGCCGTTCATCCAGGGCGGCAAGCTGCGCGCGCTGGCCGTGGCCGCGCCCAAGCGCGTCGCCGCGCTGCCGAACGTGCCGACCTTCGCCGAACTGGGCCTGGCCGAAGTCAACGATTCGTCGTGGTTCGGCCTGATCGCGCCGGCCAAGTTGCCGGCCGACATCCAGACCAAACTGCACGACGCCACCGTCAAGGTGCTGGCGATGCCCGAGGTCAAGGAGAAGTTCGAGAAGCTGGGCGCGACCCCGGTCGGCGACACGCCGGCGCAGTTCGCCACGCAGATCAAGAACGAAGTGGCCAAGAACAAGCGCATCGCCGCCGCCGCCAAGATCTCGATGGACTAAGCCGCAAGACCAAGCCGCAAGCATCATGACCGAAGCAGACCGAAAGAGCGCGGAGCGCCCTTACTTCCTGCAGTTGCCGGAAGGCGAGAGCAGCCCGCTCTTTCTCGATTCACCGCATAGCGCCACCAATTACCCGGCGGACTTCCGCTACGCCGCCGGGCTGCCGCTGAACCTGCTGCGCCAGGCCGAGGACACCTTCGTCGACGAGCTGTACGCCGACGCGCCGAAGCAGGGCATTGCGCTGCTGTGCGCGGGCTTTCCGCGCAGCTACCTCGATGCCAACCGCGGCATCGAGGAGATCGACCAGGCCCTGCTCGACGCCCCGTGGCCCGGCCCGATGCAGGAAACGCCCAAGACCCGGCTCGGCAAGGGCCTGGTCTGGCGCGTGCTCGACACCGGCGAGGCGATCTACGATCGCCCGCTGAGCGTGGCCGAGGTGCAGGCGCGCATCGAGCGCTACTACCTGCCCTACTACGCGCAGCTGCAGAAGCTGGCCGACCGGGCGATCGCCGAGCACGGCAGCGCGTGGCACATCAACTGCCATTCGATGCCCAGCGAAGCGGCGCAGTACGCGACCGAGCATCCTGGCCTGCAGCATCCGGACTTCGTCGTCGGCGACCGCGACGGCACTACCTGCGACAAGCGTTTCACCGACCTGGTCGAAGGCGTGCTGAAGGACATGGGCTACGACGTCTGGCGCAACCACCCGTACAAGGGCGTGGAGATCGTCCGCGTGGTCGGCCAGCCGCAGGCGGGCCGTCACAGCCTGCAGCTCGAGATCAATCGCAAGCTGTATATGGACGAGGTGGCGCTGACCCGCAATGCGGGCTTCGACAAGCTCAAGCGCGATCTGAACGCGCTGCTCGCCGAGCTCGACCGCTTCGCGCGCTCGGCCGGCACGATGCGCTGAACGTCAGGCACCGGGCCGGTATCGGTCCGGCCCGATCCGGTGGCTCCCCAGGGCCCCGGATCGGGCCCTGCCGCAGGTCGGGACTGACCCTAGGTTGGCGGCGCCGAGGAACTTTGTGCAAAGGGTTTCCTCTATCATGGCAGTCTTTTGCCAACCACTTCGCCCCCGAAGCAAGCAGATCCCGTGATCCGACGAATTTCCATGCGGCTGCGCGCGCTTGCCGCCGCAACCGCCGCCCTGATGCTGGCCGCCTGCGCCACCGCCCCCGACGAGCCGGGCACCACCGCGGGCCAGCAGGCCCAGGCCCCTGCCGCGGGCCCCGCACCGCAGGCCGCCGCGCCCGCACCGCGCGGCGCGACCTCGTACTCCGACAAGCAGGCGGTACCACCGCCGGACAACGACAACTCCCCGACCAAGACCGTGACGCTGCCGCCCACCGGCCGCGTCAGCCTGGCCGAATACCGTGCGCAGATGCGCCAGCAGCTGATGCGCAGCGAGAACGCCAGCGCCGACGTGGCCGACTGCGCCGCGCACGCGAGCTGGGTGGTGCCGCGCTCGGCGACCTACGACGCGCTGCGCATTCCGACCGGCGCGCTGGCCTCGGGCCAGGCCTCGGTCGAAAGCTGGGAAGGCCGCTTCTCGCGCGGCAAGCAGGCCGTGCCGGTCACCTCGGTGGTGACCTTCTCCGCCGCCGCGCATCGCCGCAACGGGCAATCGGGCCAATCGCGCTGGGACCCGGTCAAGGTCCGCTGCGGCTATGACGACGGCATGATGCTGGCCTACGAACTGCTGGACGACGATGGCGACATCATCGTCGAACCGGCCGCCAGGCCGGCCGTCAGCGTGGCACCGCGCAATGCCACGGCCAACAAGGGCCGCAAGGCCAAGGCAACCAGGTCCAGCCGTTCGGGCAAGGCCACGTCGGCCAGGTCGTCGGCCAGCACGAAGAAGGCCGCGGCGAAGTCGACCTCTTCCAGCAAGTCGACGAAAAAGACCGGCAAGCCGTCGCGCTGACCCTGCCGCGCCGCAAGGCGGCGGCATCACCGCCGCCTTGCGCGGCGGCGTCGCTCAGTCCAGCTGCGCCAGGATCGCCTGCAGCATCGCCGCGCCCAGCAGCGCGCTGCGGGCGCCGTTCCAGCCGACCTCGGGCTGCGGCAGGTCGGCATTGTCCTTGAACGGCATCTCCAGCGTCAGCGACAGGCAGCCGAACGCGTGGCCGATGTACTTCGAGGCCAGCTTCAGCGCATCGGCGTTGTACTTGCTCGCGGCATAGCCATGCACGTCCTGGAAGTCCGGGGTGGCGCGCTTGAACGCCTCGACGAAACGCGCCTGCGCGACGCGCTGTGACTCGGTAAAGCTCGGCAGCATCTCGCTGCCGGCGATGAAGTTGTAGGGCAGCCCCTCGTCGCCGTGGATGTCGAAGAACAGGTCGCAGCCGGTCGATTCGATCGCGCGGCGCACGTGATAGACCTCGGGGCTGGACTCGAGGCTCGGCGCCATCCATTCGCGGTTCAGGTTGGCGCCGGCCGCGTTGGTGCGCAGATTGCCGAGTGCCGAGCCATCCGGGTTCATGTTCGGCACGATATGGAACACGGCCTTCTGCAGCAGCCGCTCGGCGACGCCGTCGCCCGCCCAGATGCCGGTGCCGGTCAGCCGCTGCAGCACGCCCTCGACGAACCATTCGGCCATGGTCTCGCCCGGATGCTGGCGCGCGATCATCCAGATCGTCTTGCGGCCGTCATTGCCACCGTCACTGGCACCCTCGGGCGGCGCGCCGATCGTCACCACGGTCATGTCGCGGCCCTGCACCGTGCTGCCCAGATGCGTCAGCCGCGCGCGCGGCGAACGCTGGCAGGTGCCCAGCAGCGCCAGATGGCGCTCCTCGGCATACGGCTCGAAATAGGCCAGCCAGACGCTGTCGTGGGCCGGCGTGAATTCCACCGTCATCACCTGGCCGTCGAAGCGCGTCGGCACACGGAACCAGTGCACGCGGTCATACGAGGCCACCGCGCGGTAGTCGCGCCAGCCGTCCGGATACGTGCAATCGCCGGCATTCAGGAACTGCAGCCGGCAGGCCTGGCCGGCCGCGCCATGCAGCCCGAAATGGAACCACTGGCGGAAGTCGGCATGCGAATCGGCGCGGATGCGCAGCCGGATATCGTCGGCGCGATCCAGCGCCTCGACTTCGATCGCGCCGGAATCGAACCGGCTGGAGATATGCAGCGCTGCGGTCTTCATGTCTGAGCCTCGCAAGACGAATTGTTTTTTGGCCGGCACCGTGCGTAGCCCATCGGACCATCGGACCATCGCCCCGACGCACCGGGCGCACGCGTCGTCAGTCTTCCAGCCGGCGGCGGAACACCCAGCGCGTCGCGTCGGACGCCTTCGCGTCGTAGGCGTAGCCGTCCTCCGCGAATTTCTTCAGGCCGGCCGCATCGGTGATGCGCCGGGTCACCGCGAAGCGCGCCATCGTGCCGCGCGCGCGCTTGGCGTGGAACGAGATGATCTTGTAGCGGCCGCCCTTCCAGTCCTCGAACACCGGCGTGATCACGCGCGCGTCCAGCACCTTGGGCCGGACGACCTTGAAGTATTCCTCGGAAGCGAGATTGACCAGCGTCGGCGCGCCCTCGCCCTTCAGCGCGGCAAGATCCTTGTTCAGCAGCTGCGTCACGTCGTCGCCCCAGAACGCATACAGATCCTTGCCCGCGTCGTTGGCCAGCCGCGTGCCCATCTCGAGGCGATACGGCTGCATCCAGTCCAGCGGCCGCAGCACGCCGTACAGGCCCGACAGGATGCGCAGATGGCGTTGCGCGAAGGCGAGGTCGTCGTCCGACAGGCTCGGCGCGTCGAGTCCCTCGTACACATCGCCATTGAAGGCCAGCGCCGCGGGCTTGCTGTTGCGCGCGGTGAATTTGGGCGACCAGTCGGCATAGCGGGTCGCGTTCAGCACCGCCAGCTTGTCCGAGATATCCATCAGCGTGCCGATTTCCTGCGGCGCCAGCGCGCGCAGACGCTCGATCAGCTGCGCCGAACGCGGGATCAGCCGCGGCAGGTGGCTGGCATTGAGCGGGGGCCGGACGCGCGGCGGCGTCTCGTAGTCCAGCGACTTGGCGGGCGACAGAACGATCAACATGGCAGAATGCGGCAGAAACAAAGTCCAGATTGTAACGAATGCTCAACCCCTCTACCGGGCCGGACACCGCTTCCGGCACCGAATCCTTTGCCGATGGCGCATCGCCGCCGCCCGCCGTTTCCGCCCCCCGCGTGGTACTGGACTCCAACGTCTGGATCGACCTGCTGGTCTTCCGCGATCGGCATGCCGAGCCGATCCGCAGCGCGCTGCAGGATGGCGCGATCGCGCCGCTGATCCGCGCCGATTGCCGCGAGGAATTGCGCCGCGTGCTGGCCTACCCGCAGTTCGCCCGCTTCGAGGTCGATATCGACGAGGCGCTGGCCACCGTGGACCGGCTGACCACCGCGGTCGCACCGCCCTGCCCGGCGCAGGCCGAGGCGATCCGGCTGCCGCGCTGCCGCGACGGCGACGATCAGAAATTCATCGAGCTGGCGCACTTCGCCGGCGCCGATTGCCTGGTGTCGAAGGACAAGGCGGTGCTCAAGCTCGCGGGCCGGCTGCGCCGCAGCAGCGGCGTCGCGGTGCTGACGCCGCAGGCCTTCGCGCCGTGGCTGGCCGCGCGGGCGCGCTAGAATCGCCCCGGCTTTACACCTGCAACCGATTGACGATTGATCCTTGACGCCATGTCCGCCGACGCCCCGCTCAGCCCTCCCCCGTCCCGCCTGCCCAACGTGGGCACCACCATCTTCACCGTGATGTCGGCGCTCGCCGCCGAGAAGAATGCGGTCAATCTGGGCCAGGGCTTTCCGGACTTCGATTGCGACCCGAAGATCGTCGACGCGGTCACGCGCGCGATGCAGGCGGGCCTGAACCAGTACCCGCCGATGGCGGGCGTGCCGAAGCTGCGCCAGGCCATCGCGGACAAGATCGGCAAGCTCTATGGCCGCGCCTACGACGCCGACAGCGAAATCACGGTGACCGCCGGCGCGACACAGGCGCTGCTGACCGCGATCCTGTGCGCGGTCCATCCGGGCGACGAAGTGATCGTGCTGGAGCCGTGCTACGACAGCTATCTGCCGGCGATCGAACTGGCCGGCGGCAAGCCGGTGCCGGTCACGCTCGACGCGCCGCACTTCCGCATTCCGTTCGACCGCCTCGCGGCCGCGATCACGCCGCGCACGCGCATGATCCTGATCAACACGCCGCACAACCCGACCGGCACGATCTGGCGCGAGGAAGACATGCGCCAGCTGGCGGAGCTGCTGGCGGGCACCGATATCCTGCTGCTGTCGGACGAGGTCTACGAGCACATGGTCTACGACGGCCAGTCGCATCAATCGGTGGCGCGGCATCCGGAACTGGCGCGGCGCAGCTTCGTCGTGTCGAGCTTCGGCAAGACCTACCATGTGACCGGCTGGAAGGTCGGCTATGTCGCCGCGCCAGCCGCGTTGATGGCCGAATTCCGCAAGGTCCACCAGTTCAATGTGTTCACCGTCAATACGCCGGTGCAGCACGGCCTGGCCGACTACATGGCGGACCCCGCGCCCTATCTCGAATTGCCGGCCTTCTACCAGGCCAAGCGCGATTACTTCCGCGCGGGGCTGGCCGATACGCGCTTCAAGCTGCTGCCGTCGGACGGCACGTATTTCCAGTGCGTCGACTATTCGGCGATCTCGGAGATGAGCGAGGCGGACTTCGCGATGTGGCTGACACGCGAGATCGGCGTCGCGGCGATTCCGGTGTCGGCGTTCTATTCGCAGCCACGCGAATCGGGCGTGGTGCGATTCTGTTTCGCCAAGCGGGAAGAGACGCTGGCGCTTGCGCTGGAGAGGTTGCGCAAGCTGTGAGATAGCGCGCGCGGGCGGCGCGAGGCGGCCGCCCGTTACCCTCTCCTCTCCCGCAAGCGGGAGAGCCGAGAAAACCGGTACGGTGACGACGAGCAGCGCAAGCACTCGCCCGCCGGAGGTGTTCCCCTTCTCCCCATCAGGGGGAGAGGGTTGGGCAGAGGGGGTGGTTTCGAAGCGCCCTGCCGCCTTACTTGTTCCGGCTCAGCATCAACTCGGTATTGGCCTTGCGGTCCGCATTGACCTTCTGCACCGCCGGCCGCTCGCTCATCCGCTTCAGATAGTCCTTGACCGGCAGGTCGGCCAGCATGTCCGTGCCGTAAATGATCTTGGTGCACGCCGACACCAGCGGCAGATGGACCACCGCGGCGCAGTCCGCCAGCGTGAAGCTGTCGCCGGCCACATACGGCGAGAACTTCGCCAGTTTGGCGAAGGCGGGAATGTAGCGGGTCAGCAGCTTCTGCTGGCGCTCCTTGACCCCGTCGCTGACCTTGCCGCCGAAAAACGCCTCGGGATAGAGCTCCCGCACGGTCAGTTCCAGATACAGTTCCATGTAGGTGACCAGCTCGCGCACCTTGCCGGCGGCCAGCGGATCGGCCGGCAGCAGCGGGGTCTGCGGATACGCGGCCTCCAGGTATTCGGCGATCACCTCCGATTCGCACAGCGTGCCGCCATCGGCGATGATGTACGGCACCTTGCCCAGCGGCGAGGCGTTCAGGTCCGTCTCGCCGATCCAGGCCAGCACCTCCTCGAACGGCACATTCTTTTCCAGCAGCGCCAGCTTGACCTTGTTGTAGTAGTTGCTGGCGGCAAAGCCGCAGAGCTTCAGCATCGGTATGTCTCCTTTGTTGTGCTGCGTTCTCCCGGACGGGATCGGTGGCCGTGCCCCGGCTTGTCTGGCCGATCAGCGCACGCGCCTGCGCGGCAGTGCTCACGCAACGAGTGCAAAAACCGCACGAGCGTGCTAATTTAACCACAACTTTTTGGAAGCACGATGAGCACTTTGACTATCGACACCCTCGGCATCGTAGGCACCGGCGCAATGGGCCGGGGTATTGCCCAGATCGCGGCGCAGGCCGGCCTGACCGTCCGCCTGTTCGACACCAATCCCCAGGCCGTGGCCGCCGCCCGGCAGTATCTGCAGGACACGCTGGCCAAGCTGGCCGACAAGGGCAAGATCAGCAGCGACGATGCCGCCGCCACGCTGGCGCGCGTGCAGCCGTGTGGTGCGCTCGAGGAGATGGCCGATTGCGACATGGTGCTCGAGGCCATCGTCGAGCGGCTCGACGTGAAGCGGGATCTGGTTGCCAAGCTCGAAGCGATCGTCCGTGAGAACGCGGTAATCGCGTCGAACACGTCGTCGCTGTCGATCACCGCGATCGCGGTCGGCGCCAGGCATCCGGGCCGCGTCGTCGGCTATCACTTCTTCAACCCGGTGCCGCTGATGAAGGTGGTCGAGGTGATCGACGGCCTGTCGGGCGATCCGGCGGTCGGCGATGCGCTGATGGCGCTGTCGCGCCGCATGGGCCATACGCCGGTGCGCTGCAAGGACATGCCCGGCTTCATCGTCAACCATGCCGGCCGCGGCATGAACATCGAGGGGCTGAAGGCCGCGCAGGAAGGCGTGGCCGAGTTCGCCGACATCGACGCGATCATGCGCGAGCAGGCGGGCTTCCGCATGGGCCCGTTCGAACTGATGGACCTGACCGGTCTCGACGTGTCGCACCCGGTGATGGAGTCGATCTACAACCAGTTCTACCAGGAGCCGCGCTACCGCCCGTCGCCGATCACGGCGATCCGCCAGGTCGGCGGGCTGCTGGGCCGCAAGACCGGCGCGGGCTTCTACCGCTACGCCGATGGCCAGAAGCAGGTCCCCGCCACCGCGCCGGTGCCGAGCGCCCGGCCGGTCAGCGTCTGGGTCAGCCGCGACAGCGAGCGCGGCCATGCGATGGTCGTCAAGCTGCTGACCGCGATGGGCGCCACGCCCGAGGGCGGCAACGCCCCGTCGGCCGATGCGCTGATCGTGGTCACGCCGCTGGGTCTGGACGCCACCACCTGCGCGCTGCAGCAGGGCCTGGACGCGAGCCGCGTGGTCGCCATCGACACGCTGCTGCCGTTCGAGGCCACCAAGCGCCGCACGCTGATGACGACGCCCGCCACCAGCGCGGCGATGCGCGACGCCGCGCACGGCCTGTTCGCCAGCGACGGCGTGCCGGTCACGGTGATCCGCGACTCGGCCGGCTTCATCGCCCAGCGCATCGTCTCGTGCATCGTCAATATCGCCTCCGATATCGCGCAGCAGCGCATCGCGACGCCGTCGGACATCGACCTCGCCGTCAACCTGGGTCTCGGCTATCCGAAGGGCCCGCTGGCGCTGGGCGATGCGATCGGCCCGCAGCTGGTGCTCGAGGTGCTGCGCAATATGGAGCGGCTGACCGGCGACATGCGCTACCGTCCGAGCCCGTGGCTGTGGCGCCGTGCCAGTCTGGGCCTGTCGCTGCTGACCGAGGAAGCCTGACGCTTCAGGCCGCCCTCCCCGGACTTTCTTCCATCCACCACGCCACCGAGCCGAGCCGCCATGCCTGCCCAACTGCTGTCCGAACGCGTCGATGCGACGCTGGTGCTGACCATCTCGAATCCGGAAATGCGCAATGCGCTCGGCCCGGAGATCTATCTCGCAACGAAAGAAGCCCTGCAGGCGGCCGAGCAGGACAGCAGCATCCGTTCGGTGGTGCTGACCGGCGCCGACGGCATGTTCTGCGCCGGCGGCAACCTGAACCGGCTGCTGGGCAACCGCGCGCAGCCGCCGCAGGTGCAGGCCGACAGCATCACGATGCTGCACGCCTGGATCGAAAGCCTGCACGCGTTTCCGAAGCCGATCATCGCGGCCGTCGAGGGCGCGGCCGCGGGCGCGGGCTTCTCGCTGGTGCTGGCCTGCGATTTCGTGGTGGCGGCCAGCAATGCCAAGTTCGTGATGGCCTACGTCAAGGTCGGCCTGACGCCGGACGGCGGCGGCTCCTACGAGCTGGCGCGCGCGCTGCCGCGCCAGCTGGCCTCCGAGCTGCTGATCGAGGGCAAGACCGTCGACGCGCAGCGGCTCGCGCAGTTCGGCCTGGTCAATCGCGTGACCGAGCCGGGCGAGGCGCTCGGCGAAGCGCTGCGCCTGGGCCAGTCGCTGGCGGCGCAGTCCTCGCATGCAATGGGCCGCATCAAGGGCCTGATCAACCAGGCCGGCACGCTGTCGCTGAACGCGCATCTGGCGCAGGAGCGCGAGAACTTCGTCGCCGCGCTGCATCACCCCGACGGCGGCGAAGGCATCAGCGCCTTCCTGGAGAAGCGCAAGCCGACCTATCGTTGAAGCCGCACCGATCCCGATAAAAAAGATACCGGAGACAGCATGAGCAGCAATCTTTCCCAGTTCGAGGGCACGCGCCCGGTCGCCGACCAGCAGCGCTTCGATACCGCCGCGCTCGAGGCCTGGCTGCGCGACCATGTCGAGGATTTCGCCGGCCCGCTGACCGTCGAGCAGTTCAAGGGCGGCCAGTCCAATCCGACCTTCAAGCTGATCACCCCGGGCCGCACCTACGTGATGCGCGCCAAGCCGGGCCCGAAGTCGAAGCTGCTGCCGTCGGCGCACGCAATCGAGCGCGAGTACCGCGTGATGGCGGCGCTGGCGAATACCGACGTGCCGGTCGCGCGGATGTACGCGCTGTGCGAGGACGAGGCCGTGATCGGCCGCGCCTTCTACATCATGGAATACGTCAACGGCCGCGTGCTGTGGGACCAGTCGCTGCCGGGCATGAGCACCAGCGAACGCGCCGCGATCTACGACGAGATGAACCGCGTCATCGCCGCGATGCATACCGTCGACTACCAGGCCATCGGCCTGGGCGACTACGGCAAGCCCGGCAACTACTTCGCGCGCCAGATCGAGCGCTGGACCAAGCAGTACAAGCTGTCCGAGACCGAGAAGATCGACGCGATGGACGCGCTGATGGACTGGCTGCCGCACCATATCCCCGAGGAAGACCAGGACCTGACCAGCATCGTCCACGGCGACTACCGGCTCGACAACCTGATGTTCCACCCCACCGAGCCGCGCGTGCTCGCGGTGCTGGACTGGGAACTGTCGACGCTGGGCCATCCGATGGCCGACTTCGGCTACCACTGCATGAGCTGGCATATCGCGCCGGGCCAGTTCCGCGGCATCGCCGGGCTCGACTACGCCGCGCTCGGCATTCCGGACGAGGCCACCTACCGCCGCATGTACGAGCAGCGCACCGGGCGCCAGATCACCGGCGACTGGAACTTCTACCTGGCCTTCAGCATGTTCCGCATCGCCGGCATCCTGCAGGGGATCGCCAAGCGCGTGGTCGACGGCACCGCTTCGTCCGCGCAGGCGGTCGACGCCGGCAAACGTGCCCGGCCGATGGCCGAGATGGGCTGGCAGTACGCGCAGAAGGCGAAGCAGCGGATCGCCTGAGCCCGGCACCGGCGACCAAGGCTGGCCTGACAAGGGTCGGCGCGGCGACAAGCCGTGCCGGCCTTTTTTGTTGTGCGGAGCAAAGCTGGCGCGGGCGCCATATTGTCTGATGACATATAACAGACGGGGCTACTGGACCCCCGGGATTTCCCTGAACCCAGCAAAATTTCGCCGCTTTCCCGCTGGACGGCGTGCATTCCGGCTTTTATGATGGCGACCATTGTTGTATGACGACTGACAAATAACCCGTTCCGGAGACATCATGCAAACACGCCGCCGCTTCCTCCAGCTCGCCTCCACCGCCGCCCTCGCCGCTGCCTCTACCATGCTGGTGGCGCCTGCCCTGGCAGCCGATACCTGGCCGAACCGGCCGATCCGGCTGGTGGTGCCCTATCCCGCCGGCGGGTCGTCGGACATCATCGCCCGCCTGATCAGCAAGCAGCTGGGCGAGGCGCTGGGCCAGCCGGTGGTCGTCGACAACCGTCCGGGCGCCAACGGCAACGTCGGCGCCGCCTTCGTGGCGCAGTCCGGCGGCGACAACCACACGCTGCTGCTGTGCGACGTCGGCGCGCTGGCGATCAGCCCGTCCGTCTACACCAAGCTGACCTTCGACCCGGCCAAGGATCTGAAGGGCGTCAGCATGCTGGCCTACTCGCCGCACATGCTGGTGGTCAACCCGTCCGTGCAGGCCAATACGCTCAAGGACCTGGTCGAGATGTCCAAGCGCGGCGAGCTGAATTTCGCCGTCACGGCGATCGGCAGCGCCCCGCATCTGGCCGGCGTGGCCGTGCAGCAGGCCACCGGCGCCAAATGGCAATACGTGCCGTACAAGGGCGGCGCGCAGGCGATTGCCGATACGGTCGGCGGCACCGCGCAGGTGCTGATGAACGGCATGCTCGCCACGCTGCCGCATGTGCAGAGCGGCAAGCTGAAGGCGATCGCGGTGTCCAAGCGCACGCGCATGCCGCTGGTCGGCAACCTGCCGACGATCGCCGAACAGGGCGTGGCCAACTTCGAATCGGGCACGTGGCAGGGCGTGATGGCGCCGGCCAGGATGCCGGACGCCGCCGTGACGCGCCTGAACGCCGAGCTCGTGCGCATCATCCGCTCGCCCGAAGTGCGCGCGCAGCTGGCCGGCCAGGGCGCCGAGGTGGTGACGATGACGCCCGCCGAGACCAATCGGTTCTTCGCGACCGAGAAGACCCGCTGGGCCGCGGTGGTCAAGCAGGCCGGCATCAAGCTCGACTGACGGCGGTCACAGGCCTGCGGGCCCGTGGCGTCACGGGCAGCGTCGGGGCGTCAAGCGTATACTGGCCGTTGCTATAGGTTTTCGCCCGTTCGCTGTGTCCGCCCCCACTCCCCACGACGCCCACGACGATCCCCGCCCGCTGCCGCCCAACCGGCCCGACGACGACGCCTGCTGCGGCAGCGGCTGCAGCCCGTGCATCTTCGATTTCTACTACGAGGAAATGGAGCGCTACCGGCAGGCGCTGAAGGACTGGCTGGTGCGGCATCCCGAGCAGGCATCCTCGTCGTGACCGCCCAGATGCCGGGCGCAGCCGCCCCGATTGCCTCCTCGATTGCCTCCTCGATTGCCTCCTCGCTCGCAACCGACGGTCCGCCGCATGGCGATGCCGAGGCGCTGATCGACTTCGTGCGCCGCCACCCGCGGCTGCTGGTGCTGACCGGCGCCGGCATCAGCACCGACTCGGGCATCCCCGGCTACCGCGACGCCGATGGCAACTGGCGTGCGAGCACGCCGATCCAGCACCGCGAGTTCCTCGAATCGCACGCGCGCCGGCAGCGCTATTGGGCGCGCAGTATGGTGGGCTGGCCGATCATGTCGCGCGCCTTGCCCAACGACGCGCATCGCGCGCTCGCCCGGCTGCAGCAGGCCGGGCATGTCGAGGCACTGGTCACGCAGAATGTCGACGGCCTGCATCAGGCCGCCGGCAGCACCGGCGTGATCGAGCTGCACGGCAGCCTCGCCTCGGTGGTCTGCCTGGCTTGCGGCGAACGGCATCCGCGCGCCGAAATCCAGCGCG
This sequence comes from Cupriavidus sp. JZ107, assembly GCF_053903255.1. Classification (NCBI taxonomy): domain Bacteria; kingdom Pseudomonadati; phylum Pseudomonadota; class Betaproteobacteria; order Burkholderiales; family Burkholderiaceae; genus Cupriavidus; species Cupriavidus sp. JZ107. Next base: position 2,259,793 of record NZ_CP096481.1, read on the forward strand.
AACTCGAAGCGGCGAACCCCGCCATCGCTGGCCTGTCCGCCGTGCCGTCGGCCGACGGCGACGCGCATCTCGAGCCCGACGATCTGCACGGCTTCACGGTGCCGCACTGCCGCCGCTGCGCCGGCGTCATCAAACCCGATGTGGTGTTCTTCGGCGACTCGGTGCCGCGCGATCGCGTGGCCGCGGTCCACGAGGCATTGCAGCGCGCCGATGCGCTGCTGGTCGTCGGCTCCTCGCTGATGGTCTTTTCCGGATACCGCTTCTGCGTCGCCGCCGCGCAGGCCGGCAAGCCGGTGGTTGCCATCAATCTCGGCCGCACCCGCGCCGACCCCCTTCTGACGATGAAGATCGCCGCGCCCTGCGGCGCCACGCTGACGCGCCTCGACGCCGCGCTGCGCAACATCGCCGCCTGACTTCGCTGCCAATTCGATACGAATAAGTCGCAAATCGGAAACGGCCGTAAACCATCGACAGTTGAGATACCAATTCGGTAGCAGCATGTGACGCGTCGTTGGTTGTGGCGCGGGGTCGACAGCGAATGTTCGTCGCGACAGCGCCCCGTCCTCGACGTACGAACCGTCCGCGCGCCTTGGATGCCATGCCGGCCATGGACGTCGAATCCATCCTGCCCGAGGGAATTACCATGCCCGTCTCCTACCTGACTTCGATGCCGACCCAGCAGGCCTATGCCGCCAAACCCTTGTTCGAATCGCAACTGCATTTCCCGGAGCTGACCGCCGAACAGCTTCCCGCCTTTATCGAGAACGCCGAACGGTTGCTGCTCCAGGAAAAGCGAATCAAGCTGTCGGTCAATGGAACCCCCCTGCCGCTGGCGGAGATGGTGGGCAATAGCAATGACCGGGAGGGCGCAGTCATTCTGACGGGCATCGCGGAAGCCCTGCCCCGCGCCTTCGAGAATCATTCAGACGTCGAGGTTCGCGATCTGGCGTTTTATGAAGCAGCGGGCCTGATTGCCAGCCCAGCGTTCTGGGAGGCAACCGAAGACGCGATGAAAGCGACGCTGAACCTGGGCACCACGGGCGGCGACATCCGCCTGCACGACGCGGCGCAGCTGGGAATGAATGTCATGCTGGCCAAGGATGGGAAAAGCCTTGAGTGCCATATCAGCGCCACCTGGAAAGAGTTCACCGCCGGTGCGAAGTGGCACGCCATGACCGGTCTTGAACCCGTGATGAAGGCGGACGTGCGGATGCGGATCCCGCTGAAGCGAAAAGGCGGTCAGCAGGAATTGCAGCCGACCTTCGTTTATCTGCACGCCAACAGCCCTGTCCCTGAAATCGCCAGCAAGCTCAAGGAACGGAAGACCACGCTGGGTCAGGCCCTTCTCAACGCGCTGGCCAGCCTTCCGCTGCTCGGTCGCCTGTTCCGGGGCGTGCAGATCAAGGTGTGTGTCGGGGAAAACTTCCGTGGCCATGGGCTCGCCTGCATGCCGGCCGATCTGGGCGACAGAGACTGGATCGGCCGGGGACATGACAGGCGTCTGGGACACCATCTCGCCGCGTGCACCCACATCACCGCAAAACGGCTGACGCACCGGCCAAACGCGACGCGGCACCTGACTCGCGCCATGGCCGCGGCGCAGGTTGACGCCAACGAAGTGGCTCCGCTGAAAGTCCTGTTGGCTCACCGGGCACCCGAATTGAGAGTCAAGGCCAACATGGTCGAACGCCTGGACCATTGGGCGTTCCAGCGTGGGCTCAACGATCCAGCAGCAAACGAGATTGCCGGCCAGCCGCCGCAGGAAGTGCCGGCGCGCCCGCTCGATGTTCCGCCGCCGCCCGATGAGGTGCCGCCGATCGGCCCGACCGTCGAGGCGCTTCAATCCCAGCTGCAAGAGTTCCAACAAACCTTGGAGGCTGAACGGAGCGCACGGCAGCAGGCGGATACCGAACGCGATGGATTGCGCTCGGAAACGGAGAAGCTGAGGGTGCAACTTGCGGCCCTGCAGGAAGAGCGATTGCAGCTGACTGGGGAACTCGAAGAGTTGAACGCGAAATTCATGAAGACGCATACCGCGCTGATGGCGACGCGAAGCCCGCTCGTCTCCATGCCGCATAGCCTGGACGGCGGCCCCATCCCCAACGGAATCGTCAGGAACCGGGCACAGTCAATCTCGAACCAAAGAAGCACGAGACCCGCGGCGCCTGGCGCCAATACGTCAACCACGACGCGCACAGCCGCGATACAGGCTACACCGGTGGCTCCGATTACGACCGAGGCTCGGGCTACGACCGAGGCACCGGCTACAACCGAGGCACCGGCTACGACCGAGGCACCGGCTACAACCGAGGCACCGGCTACGACCGGCACATCCGCTACATCGGCGACAACCGCCACGACAGGCACGACGACGTCCACGGATGACGCATAGCAGGCCGGGTGAACCGCTTCTTGCCGCCTTGCGCCAGATGGCCGCCGCCCGGCGGCAATGGCGGACGCTCGTCAGCTCGCGACGTCCGCCATACCCGTGCCCAACTCTCCGATCACCGCCCCCAACTGCTCCCGCAACCACCGATTCGCGCCGTCATTCTCGCCACCAGCATGCCAATACAAGTGCAGCTCCAATGACGGCACCTTGAACGGCAGCGTCAGCAGGCGGTTGCCATACGCCTCGTTGGCGATGCGCGCATAGCGAAGCGGCAGCGTCGCCAGCAGGTCGGTGCAACTGACGATGCGGCACGCGGCCGCGTAGTGCTGGCAGCGCAGCCGCACCCGCCGCGTCATGCCCATCCGGTGCAGCGCCTGGTCCTCCAGCCCCGCCCCCCGCCGCCGGGACGACACGTGCACGTGCTCGGCGGCCAGATAGCGCTCCAGCGTCAATTCCTTCTTCACCAAGGGATGGTCGCGCCGGGCCAGCACCACCATCGGGTCGGCCATGAACTGCGCGTGGTGGATCGCCGGCGAGACCGGCAGCAGGATATCGATCGCGGCATCGAGCGTGCCGGCCAGCAACTCCGATTCCATCTCGCGGCGGTCGAAGCGGACCGCGGCGATGTCGACGTGTGGCGCCACCGCGGCGACGCGCGACATCAGCGGCGGCAGCAGCGTCGATTCCAGCGCATCGCGCATGCCGATGGTGAAGCGCCGCACCGTCGCCGCCGGATCGAAATGCGGCGTGTCCTGCAGCGTCCGCGCGAACGACTGCAGCGCGGTGCGTACCTCCCCGGCCAGCGAGCGGGCCAGCGGGGTCGGCGCCATGCCCTGCCCGCGCCGCTCGAACAGCGGGTCGTCGAACAGCGTGCGCAATCGCCCGAGCGCATGGCTGACCGCCGGCTGCGTCAGGTTCAGCTGCCGGGCGGCCGCCGTGATGCTGCCTTCGGTATAGATGGCGTCAAACACGACGAACAGGTTCAGGTCGATGCGGGAGAGCTGCATGGCGGCGATTGTGTCATGGAATGCAGCAGATTGATACCATCGAATCCAGAAAATTCATTTTTCATATTTCATCGATTCGGATAGAGTGGCCTCAGTCGGCGTATATCGCGCCCGCCCGCCGCCTGCCGCTCCGCCCTCACGCGGTCCGGCAGCCCCGGCGGGGCCAAATCGCAGGGGTTGTGAGGAGACACCATGGATTTCGAATACTCGCCCAAGGTCAAGGAAATGCGCGCCAGGTTGCTGGCCTTCTTCGACCAGCACATCTATCCGAACGAGAAGCGCTTCCACGCCGAGATCCAGGCCAACCGCAAGGCCGGCAACGCCTGGGTGCCGAGCCAGCTGATCGAGGAACTGAAGCCGCTGGCGCGCGAGGCCGGCCTGTGGAACCTGTTCCTGCCGCGTTCGAAGCGCGCGCCCGAAGGACTGTCGAACCTCGAATACGCGACGCTGTGCGAGATCATGGGCCGCGTGCCCTGGTCGCCCGAGGTATTCAACTGCGCGGCGCCCGACACCGGCAACATGGAGACGCTGGAGCGCTACGCCTCCGAGGAACTGAAGGACAAGTGGCTGGAGCCGCTGCTGCGCGGCGAGATCCGCTCCGCCTTCCTGATGACCGAACCGGACGTGGCGTCCTCCGACGCGACCAATATCCGCTGCAGCATCGAGCGCGATGGCGACCACTACGTGATCAACGGCACCAAGTGGTGGTCGTCGGGCGCCGGCGACCCGCGCTGCAAGGTCTATATCGTGATGGGCAAGACCAATCCCGATGCGGGCCGCCACGAGCAGCAGTCGATGATCGTGGTGCCGGCCGACACGCCGGGCATCACCGTCAAGCGCCATCTGCCGGTGTTCGGTTATGACGACGCGCCGCACGGCCACATGGAGATCGAGCTGAAGAACGTGCGCGTGCCGGCGGACAATATCCTGCTGGGTGAGGGCCGCGGCTTCGAGATCGCGCAGGGCCGCCTCGGCCCGGGCCGCATCCACCACTGCATGCGCAGCATCGGCGTGGCCGAGCGCGCGCTGGAACTGATGTGCAAGCGCAGCCTGGAGCGGGTCGCGTTCGGCAAGCAGATCGCCCGCCATGGCGTCACGCAGGAGCGCATCGCCGAGGCCCGCTGCGAGATCGAGATGGCGCGCCTGCTGACGCTGAAGGCCGCGTACATGATGGACACGGTCGGCAACAAGGTCGCCAAGGCCGAGATCGCGATGATCAAGGTCGTCGCGCCCAATGTCGCGCTGAAGGTCATCGACTGGGCGATCCAGGTACACGGCGCCGCCGGCGTGTCGGAAGACTTCCCGCTGGCCTCGTGGTGGGCGCACCAGCGCACGCTGCGTCTGGCCGACGGTCCGGACGAGGTGCACCGCAACGCGATCGCCAAGCTGGAACTGGCCAAGCACATGAGCCTGAATCCGGACGAGATCCAGATGCCGGTCACGCGCGGCGGCTGATGCCGTCGTCACGATAAAAAACACCCCGCGGCCATCCGGCCGCACGATTCCAGGGCGGCTGCGCCGGCAGCAAGCCATCCACGCGCAGCCTGTCTGCGCGTTTTTTTCTTCTGTGATTAAATGCGTCGGTCCATTCAACCGGCGCTGCGCTGCCGAGTCTGCGGCGCCCTTCTCCCGTCCAGGAGCTTCCTCGATGATCGATGTCTACAGCTGGGCCACGCCCAATGGCCACAAGGTTCATATCATGCTGGAAGAGTGCGGCCTGCCCTACCAGGTGCACCCCATCAATATCGGAGCCGGCGACCAGTTCGGCGAGGAATTTCTGAAGATCAGCCCGAATAACAAGATCCCGGCGATCGTCGACAGCGAAGGGCCGGACAGCAAACCGATTTCGTTGTTCGAGTCGGGCGCGATCCTGGTGTATCTGGCCGGCAAGACCGGCAAGTTTCTGCCCGAGGACGTGCGCGGCAAATACGAAACGCTGCAATGGCTGATGTTCCAGATGGGCGGCGTGGGACCGATGCTGGGCCAGGCGCATCATTTCCGCATCTATGCGCCAGAGAAAATCGAATATGCGATCAACCGCTATACCAATGAAGCGCGCCGCCTCTATGGCGTGATCGACAAGCAGTTGTCGAATCGCCCCTGGCTGGCTGGCGACGAATATACGATCGCCGATATCGCGACCTTCCCGTGGCTGCGCAGCTGGCAGAACCAGGGCATCGAACTGGACGACTATCCGCACCTGAAGCGCTGGTTCAATACGATCGCTGAACGCCCGGCGGTCAAGCGCGGCGTCGAGGTACTGGCACGCGAACGCAAGCCGCTGCATACCGACAAGGAACGCGAGATCCTGTTCGGCGCGACGCAATACGCCCGCCGCTGAGCCGAAAGCCGCCCTCCGGCACCGAAGACCCCCAGCGAACGCTGGGGGTTTTTTCATTGGACGAGCGCTTGTGTGCGGGGCGCGGCTCGCGCCAGCGGATCCGTCGCGGGTCGCCGTCGCCCCATTCCTTAACTAAAACGCGCTGTTCTTTAGATTATTGAGAGATCGATTCAGGTGAATACCTGTATGACATTCACCTCCGAACATGAGAAAAAAGCGTTACGCGCTTTTGATTTCCCGATGCCGGCGCAGATTTTCAACACTTTACGCAATCTATAGTGTTTATATCGAAGGTTATGTTGTCTGACACCGATTGTGCGACGGACTCTAGGATGTCGAGTCGATCAGGCGAATCCCTTAACTTCCTTCAAATTCCTCTCTCCCCCTTACCATGATCGGCGATCCTCTCAAGCTATTTGGCCAAAGACTGACGGCCCTGCGCAAACAAAGGGGCTGGTCGCAGGAAAAACTCGCGCTCGAAAGCGGAATGGCGCGCTCCTACCTCAGCGGCATCGAGCGCGGGCTGCGCAACGTGGCGCTGATCAACATCTGCACGCTGGCCGATACCCTCGGCGTTCCTCCCGGCGAAATGTTGAAGTTTGATGGCGACAACTCGGTATTGACCGTCGAGGAATTACGCACGCCGTTCGGTGCGGAAGAAACTACCGCGCAACGCAATGCGCGGCGTTATATGGCAAGGCTCGATAATGACGACCAGGATCTCGTTGCCTCGGTGGCACGTGCTCTCGCCCGCAAGCGCGCCGCCGGACAAAATGCCGCCTGACGGCATCCGCCGCCGCGCTACATCGCCAGCATGCCCTGCCGCTCGATAAAGCGGATCACCGCGTCAAGACCCTGCCCCGACTTGACGCTCCCCATCACGAAAGGCCGTTCCCCGCGCATCTTGCGCGCGTCGCTTTCCATCACGTCAAGATTGGCGCCGACGTACGGCGCGAGGTCGGTCTTGTTGATCACCAGCAGATCCGACTTGGTAATGCCCGGTCCGCCCTTGCGCGGAATCTTCTCGCCGCCGGCGACATCGATCACGTAGATCGTCAGATCGGACAGCTCGGGGCTGAATGTCGCCGCCAGATTGTCGCCACCGGATTCGATGAACACCACGTCCGCATCGGGAAAGCGCGCCAGCATGCGGTCGACCGCCTCCAGGTTGATCGATGCGTCCTCGCGGATCGCGGTATGCGGGCAGCCGCCGGTTTCCACGCCCATGATGCGCTCGGCCGGCAGTGCTCCGGAGATCGTCAGCAGTCGCTGGTCCTCCTTGGTGTAGATGTCGTTGGTGATCGCCACCAGGTCGTAGCGCTCGCGCATGGCCTTGCACAGCATCTCCAGCAAGGTGGTCTTGCCGGAGCCGACCGGGCCGCCGACGCCGACGCGCAGCGGAGGAAGTGTCTTGGTACGGGTCATGATGTCTGTTCCGATTCGATATGCGGCTGCGCTCAGGAGCGGAACAGCCGGGAATACTGCGTTTCGTGGCGCGCCGACAGCAGGCCGAGCATCGGCGACAGCGTCGACAGCGCGGGCGGTTCGGCATCGGCGCGGCGCGCCGCCTCGGCCACCGCGTCGAGCACGCAGCCATGCATGGCGCGCAGGATCTGCTGGCCGGCGACCTGCCCCAGCGGCACCGCCTTGATCGCCGCGGCGATCTGGTTCTCGGCCCAGTTGAAGCAATAGGCCGCCAGCCCGTCGCGCTCGTCGACCTGCAGCGCGACGCAGGCCGCCGCGAACGCCGTTGGCAGGCACACCGGCGACATCGCCGCCAGCGCTTCGCGCAGCGCCGGCTCGCCCCATTCCATCTGCCCGACCAGCCGCGCCAGCGACCATCCCATCTGCTCGGTTTCGAGCCGCAACTCGGCGGTTTCCCGGCTTTGGTGGAACCAATCGTTCCAGTGCCGCGCGGCATCGCGGTCATCGGCACGCCATGCACGATGCAGCAGCAGCCACAGCGGACCTTCGGCATGCGCCTGGACGTGCAGCAAATTGTCGCGAATCCACTGCCGCGCACTGTCGGCATCTAGCACGATGCCGCATTCGATCGCCGCCTCCAGCCCTTGCGAATAGCTGAACCCGCCAATCGGCAGCGCCGGCGAGGCCAGATGCAGCAGCGACAGCAGTTGCGGGAGTTGGGTCATGGCAGCGCGAGCGGCTCAGCGCGGGTGATCGCAGCCGACATGGTGTCCTTGATCCCCATGTGAATGATCATGCGGATGCGGATGCGGATGCGGATGCGGATGCGGATGCGGATGCGAGTGCGAGTGCGGGTGCGGGTGCGAGTGCGGGTGCGAGAGCGAGTGCGAGTGCCCATGATGCTCATGAAACACCGCCTGCGCCGCCGCGTAGTCTTCGGCGAAGGTCGCGTCGTGGCCGTGCTTGTGACCGCCGCCATAGGCGCCGGCTTCGGGTTCGAATGGCAGCTCGGCGCGTTCGGCGTACACGCCGAGGCGGACCAGCATGTCGGCCAGCACCGGGTCGTATTCCAGCCGCAGATAGTCGCGGCCGATCTCCACCGGGGTGTGGCGGTTGCCGAGGTGGTAGGCCGCGCGCATCAGTGCGTGCGGATCGCCGGACCGTACTTGGAGCACCGATTCCGCTGCCGCCTGCACCTCGACGAACGTGCCGTCGACGGTCACCAGCAGGTCGCCGCCGCGCAGCACCGTGCCGCGCGGCAGGAAGATCGCCGCTTCCTCGCCGTTGTCCAGCACCGCGCGCAGCCGGCTCTTGCTGCGATCGCCGAACGGCAGCACCAGCTTCGGCGCGCGGCGCACCAGCACCGGCACGATGCCGTGCGGCGCGGGAAGATGCTTGTCGATCTTGTGCATGGTCAGAACAGGAAATAGCGCTGCGCCATCGGCAGCGAGGTCGCCGGCTCGCAGGTCAGCAGCTGGCCGTCGGCGACGACCTGGTAGGTCTCGGGATCGACGGTGACCGTCGGCTGCCAGTCGTTGTGGATCATGTCGCGCTTGCTGACCGTGCGTGTGCCGCGCACCGCCGACAGCGTCTTCTGCAGCCCATAACGCCCGCCCACATCCGCAGCCAGCGCGGCCTGCGACACGAAGGTCAGCGACGACCGGTGCAGCGCGCCGCCTGCGCTGGCGAACATCGGCCGATAATGCACCGGCTGCGGCGTCGGGATCGACGCGTTGGGATCGCCCATCGCCGCGGCGGCGATCATGCCGCCCTTCAGGATCAGGCTCGGCTTGACGCCGAAGAACGCCGGCTTCCACAGCACCAGGTCCGCCCACTTGCCGACCTCGATCGAGCCAACCTCGTGCGCGACGCCATGCGTCAGTGCCGGATTGATCGTGTACTTGGCGACATAGCGCTTGACGCGGAAGTTGTCGTGCCCGCCGCGCGCATCGTGCGGATCGCCGGGAAGCTTGCCGCGCTGCAACGCCATCTTGTGCGCGGTCTGCCAGGTGCGCAGGATCACCTCGCCGACGCGCCCCATCGCCTGCGAATCGCTGGAGATCATCGAGAACGCGCCGAGGTCGTGCAGGATGTCCTCGGCCGCGATGGTCTCGCGGCGAATCCGGCTCTCGGCAAAGGCGATGTCCTCGGCGATCGACGGATCGAGGTGGTGGCAGACCATCAGCATGTCCAGATGCTCGTCGATCGTATTGATCGTGTAGGGCCGCGTCGGGTTGGTCGACGACGGCAGCACGTTGGCCTCGCCGCAGACCTTGATGATGTCCGGCGCATGCCCGCCGCCGGCGCCTTCGGTGTGATAGGTATGGATGGTGCGGCCCTTGAACGCGGCGATGGTCGCCTCGACGAAGCCACCCTCGTTCAGCGTGTCGGTATGGATGGCGACCTGCACGTCGGTCGCGTCGGCCACCGACAGGCAGGTATCGATGGCGGCCGGCGTGGTGCCCCAGTCCTCGTGCAGCTTCAGCCCGATCGCGCCGGCCTCGACCTGCTCGACGATCGGCTGCGGCAGGCTGGCGTTGCCCTTGCCGAGCAGGCCGATATTCATCGGATAGGCGTCCACCGCCTGCAGCATCCGCTCCATGTGCCAGGGGCCCGGCGTCACCGTGGTCGCATAGGTGCCGGTAGCCGGACCGGTGCCGCCGCCGATCATCGTCGTGACGCCGCTCATCAGCGCCTCCTCGATCTGCTGCGGGCAGATGAAGTGGATATGGCTGTCGATGCCGCCGGCGGTGACGATCATCCCCTCGCCCGCGATCACCTCGGTGCCCGGACCGATGACGATCGCCACGCCCGGCTGGATATCGGGATTGCCGGCCTTGCCGATGCCGGCGATGCGGCCGTCCTTGATGCCGATATCGGCCTTGACGATGCCCCAATGGTCGACGATCAGCGCATTGGTGATCACGGTGTCGACGCAGTCGCGCGCCAGCCGCTGGCTCTGCCCCATGCCGTCGCGGATCACCTTGCCGCCGCCGAACTTGACCTCCTCGCCGTAGATCGTGAAATCCTTCTCGACCTCGATGACCAGCGCGGTATCGGCCAGCCGCACGCGGTCGCCGGTGGTCGGCCCGAACATCTCGGCATAAGCCTGCCTTCCGATCGTCAACGCCATCACAGCGCTCCCATGATCTTGCCGTTGAAGCCGTAGACGATGCGGTCGCCATCGAGGGCGACCAGCTCGACCGTGCGCGACTGCCCGGGCTCGAAGCGCACCGCGGTACCGGCGGCGATATTGAGCCGGAAGCCGCGCGCGGCATCGCGGTCGAACTCCAGCGCGGCGTTGGTCTCGTGGAAGTGGAAATGCGAGCCGACCTGGATCGGCCGGTCGCCGGTATTGGCGACCGCCAGCCGTATCGTCGCGCGGCCCGCGTTCAGTTCGATCTCGCCGTCGGCGGGCATCAGTTCACCGGGGATCATCGGGTCTCCTGTCGTTGGTCGGGGCGGATTCGAGCCACCATCGGGCCACCATCGGGCCACCATCAGGCCACCATCAGCCCGACGCCATACAGCGCGACGCCGGCCCCAAGCGCGCGCGCCAGCCACGGCGCATGCCGGCGCAGTACCGAGCCGGCGGCGATGCCGGCCAGATGCAGCGCCATCGTCGCCAGCGCGAAGCCGCCGACATAGGCCAGCACCGCAGGCAGCGCGCCGGCACTCGCGGGCAGTTCGGCACCGTGCGCATGGCCATGGAACAGTGCGAAGCCGCCGACCAGCGCCATCGCCACGCCGGAGGGCAGCCGCGCACTCAGCGCGACCAGCAGGCCGATCACCAGCAGCGAGGCGGCGATCATCGGCTCGACCGCGGGCAGGGCAACACCGGCGAGGCCGAGCGCGGCGCCGACCAGCATCAGCGCGACGAAGGCCAGCGGCAACCGCAGCACGCCGCCACCCGCTCCGCCACCCGCGCCTGCGCCACGCACCGCCAGCGCACTCCAGACGCCCACCGCCACCATCGCCAGCAGATGGTCGGCACCGGTCAGCGGATGCAGCAGGCCGGAGGCGAGACTGGCGCCGACGCTGGCGACATCGTGGCCCGGATGCGCCAGTGCCGGCCCGCTGGCGAGCAGCGCGGCCGCAGCGGCGAGATGAGCGGCGACACCCGCCCGGCCACGCGGCATGGCTTGTTGGAAGGAAACGGAACGAATGAAACCGGCCATGTTGGTCCTCGGTAGAAAACGGAAATTCAGTCAGCGGCGGCGATGCTGGCGATGCGGGTGACGCAGGTCAGACGATCGGCTGGTGCACGGTGACCAGCTTGGTGCCGTCGGGAAAGGTCGCCTCGACCTGGATCTCCGGGATCATTTCGGCGACCCCGTCCATCACGTCCTCGCGCGACAGCACCGTGGTGCCGGCATGCATCAGCTCGGCGACGGTGCGCCCGTCGCGCGCGCCCTCCATGATCGCGGCGGTGATCAGCGCGACCGCCTCCGGATAGTTCAGCTTCAGCCCACGCGCGCGGCGGCGCTCGGCCAGCAGCGCGGCGGTGAAGATCAGCAGCTTGTCCTTCTCTCTTGGCGTCAGTTCCATCGCCAGTCCTCAACGTTCTGTCGTTACGTCGACCTGTCAGATCGACCTGGTGGATCGACCTGCTGGATCGACCTGCTGGATCGACTTGTCAGTTCGACCCGTTACGTCGCCCACAGCCGCAACGGCCTCGCCGCTACCCCATGGATCGGCATCCGCAACGCGCTCCACGCCGCGACCATCAGCTCGCGCACCGGCTCGATGCGCGCGCCCAGCACGCGCAGCAGCAGCATCGGCTGCTCGGGGTCGGCCAGGCACGTCACGCCGGCACGCAGATCGGGCCGATACGGCAGGCGCTCGGCAAGCTGCTCGGCCAGTTCCTGCGTCGCGCCCGCGCCGACGGCCCACAGCGTGCCGAGCACCGGCAGGCCGTCGAGCCCGACGCGCGCCCGGCGCACCGGCGAATCGGCATCGAGGCGGGCATGCTCGCGCCACAGCGTGCGGACGCCCTGTCCGATGCGCGTGTCCATCCACGCGGTGCCGCGCCGCCATTGCTCGCCGGACGCCTGCCGCCCGAGCACCAGCGCGTCCCAGCCGATCGCGCTGGCGCCCGGGGCGACCTCCACCGTGGTCGCGAGCCGCGCGCGCGCATCGTCGAACACGATGTTCTCCTGCGGCAGCCAGTCCAGCTTCGCGCCGGCCGCGACCGAGATGCGCACGCGCTGGCTGGCGTCGCGGCCGAGCGACTTGTACCACTTGGTCGCGCCCGGCGTCGCCAGCACCGCGTGCGCACCGGGCTCGATGCCGATATCGATGTCGAGCACGTCGCCGCCCGCGATGCCGGCCGGCGGATGCAGCACCACCGCATGGCAGATGCCGCCCTCCGGATACAGCGGCTTCTGCACCATCAGGGGCCCGGCATGCCGCCGCTCGACCAGCGCGGTGCGTTCGCCGCGCACCGCGAAGCGCAGCCGCAGGCTGGCGTGCCACGCGGCCGGCATGGCCATCGTCGCGGCAGGATCGTCGGCGGGAAAATCGGGATGGCGCATAGACTCGGCGGAGGCGGAAGCGAACGCGAAGACGGAACGCGGCCTAGACCGCGATCATTTCCCGCACGCCCTGCTCTTCCATTCGCCCGCCCTCGCCGCTGGCCACCACCTCCCCGCGGCTCATCACCACGTAGTGATCGGCCAGATGGCGCGCGAACTCGTAGTACTGCTCGACCAGCAGCACCGTCATGCCGAACTCGTCGACCAGCAGCCGCAACGCGCGGCCGATGTCCTGGATGATCGACGGCTGGATGCCTTCGGTCGGCTCGTCGAGGATCAGCAGCTTCGGCTCGCTCATCAGCGCGCGGCCGATCGCCAGCTGCTGTTGCTGTCCGCCCGACAGGTCGCCGCCGCGGCGCTGCCGCATCGTGCGCAGCACCGGAAACAGCTGGTAGATGCGGTCGGGCACGCCGGCCGGCTTGCCGCGGCTGGCGGCGCCGATCAGCAGGTTCTCTTCGACGGTCAGCCGCGGAAAGATCTCGCGGCCCTGCGGCACATAGGCCAGGCCCGCGGCGACGCGCTCGTAGGGCGGCGCCTTGTCCAGCGTCCGGCCGTGCCAGCGGATGGTGCCGCTGCGGGTCGGCACCACGCCCATCAGGCATTTCAGCAGCGTGCTCTTGCCCACGCCGTTGCGGCCGAGCAGCGTGGTCAGCCGGCCCTCCGGCACGTCGAAGCTGACGTCGCGCAGGATATGGCTGCCGCCGTAGTACTGGTTCAATCCGCTGACTTGCAGCATCGGTTTTCCTTTCTGCGCTTCCATTCCGCGCCGCCGTTCAGCGCCGCCGTTCAGCGCCCCAAATACGATTCGATCACGCGCTCGTCGCGCTTGACCGCGTCCAGCGTGCCCTCGGCCAGCACGCTGCCCTCCGCCAGCACCGTGACCTTGCCGGCCTCGCCCGCCAGCGCGGCGACGAATTCCATGTCGTGCTCGACCACCATCATCGAGCAGCTGCCCCGCAGGCCATTGAGCAGCTTCGCCAGCTGCATCGTTTCCTCGTCGGTCATGCCGGCTACCGGCTCGTCGAGCAACAACAGCTGCGGCCGCTGCATCAGCAGCATGCCGATCTCGAGACGCTGCTTCTGGCCGTGCGACAACAGCCCCGCCGGCCGGTAGGCCTCGTCCTCCAGGCCCGTCAGCGCCAGCGTCTGCTCGATGCGGCGGCGGCCATCGGCGTCGAGCCGTGCGCGCAGCGACGACCACCAGCGCTTGTCGGCCTTCATCGCCAGCTCCAGGTTCTCCCACACCGCGTGCTGCTCGAACACGGTCGGCTTCTGGAACTTGCGGCCGATGCCGGTCTGCGCGATGGTCGGCTCGTTCAGCCGCATCAGGTCGATGCTCTGGCCAAGGAACACGCGGCCGCTGACCGAGGCATTGCGTGGTCCGGTCTTGCCGGTGATCACATCCATCATCGTGGTCTTGCCCGCGCCATTGGGGCCGATCACGCAGCGCAGTTCGCCGTGGTCGATCGACAGCGTCAGCCGGTTCAAAGCGCGGAAGCCGTCGAACTGCACGGTGACGTCCTCCAGATACAGGATCGGGCCGTGCGAGACGTCGATGGCGCCGCGCTCGAGCACGCGGCCCAGGCCGGTGGCGTCGCCGCTTTCCGCCTGCGCCGCGTCGTGGCGTTCTTTCATTGCGGCGTTCATGCCTTTCCTCCGCTGCCGGCAGGCACCGCCACGGGCGCGGGCTTGGGTGCCGCCGTTGCACCCGCCGCGCCGCCCCGCCGCAGGCGAACCAGCAGCCCCACGACGCCGTTTGGCAGATACAGCGTCACCAGCACGAACATCGCGCCGAGCAGGAACAGCCAGTACTCGGCGAAATGCGCGGTGAACAGCGTCTTGGCGCCATTGACGAGGAACGCGCCGATCACCGGACCGATCAGCGTGCCGCGTCCGCCGACCGCGACCCAGACCGCCATCTCGATCGAGTTCGCCGGCGACATCTCGCCCGGATTGATGATGCCGACCTGCGGCACGTACAGCGCGCCCGCGATGCCGCACAGCACCGCCGAGAAGGTCCAGACGAACAGCTTGTAGCCGAGCGGGTTGTAGCCGGAGAACATCACGCGCGTCTCGGCATCGCGCACCGCGGTGACCACGCGGCCAAGCTTCGAGGTCACGATATAGCGGCAGGCGATCAGCCCGCCCAGCAGCGCGAACGCGGTCAGTACGAACAGCACGGTGCGCGTCTCGGGTGCGGCGATCGCGAAGCCGGCGATGCGCTTGAAGTCGGTGAAGCCGTTGTTGCCGCCGAAGCCTGTCTCGTTGCGGAAGAACAGCAGCATCGCGGCATAGGTCATCGCCTGCGTGATGATCGACAGGTAGACGCCCTTGATGCGCGAGCGGAACGCGAAGAAGCCGAACAGCCAGGCCAGCACGCCGGGCACCAGCACCACCAGCAGCAGCGCGTAGCCCAGATGCTCGGTGCCGTGCCAGAACCACGGCAGCTCCTTCCAGTCGAGGAACACCATGAAGTCGGGCAGCTCGCTGCGATAGACACCGTCGCGGCCGATCGCGCGCATCAGGTACATGCCCATCGCATAGCCGCCGAGCGCGAAGAACAGCCCGTGGCCCAGGCTCAGGATGCCGCAGTAGCCCCACACCAGATCGAGCGCGATCGCCGCCAGCGCGAAGCACATGATCTTGCCGATCAGCGTCAGCGCATAGGCCGACAGATGCAGCGGATGCGTGTCGGGCAGCACCAGCGCGCACACCGGCACCACCACGGCGGCGAGCAGCGCGAGCAGCGCCAGCGCCAGCCAGCCGCGCGTGGAGAACAGCGGCTGGCGCGCGGGCACCGCCAGCGTGAAGGCGCGCGTTGAAGGATCGATCGAGCTTTGCATCATGCCTCCGCGCTGCGCCCCTTGAGCGCGAACAGTCCCTGCGGCCGCTTCTGGATGAACAGCACGATCAGCACCAGGACGATGATCTTGGCCAGCACCGCGCCGTAGAACGGCTCGATGAACTTGTTGATGATCCCCAGGCCGAAGGCGCCGACGATGGTGCCGGCCAGCTGCCCGACGCCGCCGAGGACGACCACCATGAAGGAATCGATGATGTAGGCCTGCCCCAGGTCCGGGCCGACATTGCCGATCTGCGACAACGCGCAGCCGCCGAGCCCGGCGATGCCCGCGCCGAAGGCAAACGCATAGCTGTCGACCTTCCAGGTCCGTACGCCGACGCACGCTGCCATCGTGCGGTTCTGCGTGGTGGCGCGCACGAACAGCCCGAGCCGGGTGCGATTGAGCACGGCCCAGGCGATCACCACCACGGCCAGCGCGAACACGACGATGACGATGCGGTTGTACGGAATCACCAGTCCCGGCATCCACTGCACGCCGCCGCTCATCCAGCTGGGGTTCGCCACCTCGACGTTCTGCGCGCCGAACAGCATCCGCACCGCCTGCATCAGCAGCAGGCTGATGCCGAAGGTCGCCAGCAGCGTTTCCAGCGGACGGCCGTACAGATGGCGCAGCACCAGCCGCTCCAGCACGAAGCCGACCGCGGCGGCAGCGAGGAAGGCCGCGGGCAAGGCCGCCGGCAGATACCAGTCGAAGGCATCGGGCAGATAGGTGCGGAACAGCGTCTGCACCAGCCAGGTCGCATAGGCGCCGATCATCAGGAATTCGCCATGGGCCATGTTGATCACGCCGATCAGGCCATAGGTGATGGCCAGGCCCAGTGCGGCCAGCAGCAGCACGCTGCCCAGGCTCAGGCCCGCGAACAGGTTGCCGATCAGCTCGGCCTGGCGTTCACTGGCGCGCAGATTGTCGAGGGCCTGCTGCGCGGCGGCACGCAGTTGCGCGTCGGGCTCGCGGTACTGGCCGCTGTCGTCGCGCTCGACCAGCGGCTGCAGCCGCTGGCGCGTGGCCGGATCGCTGTCGCGGCCCAGTATGCGAATCGCCTCCAGCCGCTCGTCGCGGCTGCCGTCGGCGAGCACGGTATTGGCCCAGATCACGTCGAGCCTGGCGCGCAGCGCGGTGTCGGCTTCCGACTGGCGTGCGGCGGCGACGGCCTCGCGCGGCGCGTCCTCGGGGCGCTCGAGCAGCGCGGCAATCGCCTGCGCGCGTACCGCGGCATCCGGCGACGCCAGCAGCAGGCTGCCGGCCGCGCCGTCGACCTGCGCGCGCAGGCTGTTGTTCAGGGTCAGCGATTGCAGCGCGCCGGCATCGACCTCGACCGGCTTGCCGGTGATCGCGTCGATCGCACGCTCGCCGTCGACGCGCACCATGCCGATGCCCGGCGCGAACTGCAGCGTGTCGTCCTGCAGTGCCCGCAGGATCGGGCCAGCCTGCTTCGGATCGGCCTTGGCCAGCGCGGCGATGGCGGCGCGCTTGGCGTCGAAGTCGTCTTCGGCCAGCGGCTGCAGGTCGGCCTGGGTCAGCGCGGTGGCGGCCCACAGCGCGGGTGCGGCCAGCAGCAGCGGCAGCACCAGCAGCACGGCAAGCGTGGCGCGCCACCAGGAGGCGCGGGGCAGCATCGGTCGGGACATGGAAATGGGTAGTGTCCTGGATGATGGAGTGGGCTTGAAGCGGATGGCAGTGGGATAGCGAGCGCCGCTACCCTCTCCCCCGCCCCTTTCCCGCAAGCGGGAGAGGGGAGAAAACCGGCGGTGCAATTGTCTTTGCGACGGTGTTCTCCCTCTTCCCCGCCCCTCTCCCGCAAGCGGGAGAGAAGAAAACCTGCGAGAGAACCGACGGTCTTCTCCCTCTCCGTCCAGCGGAATCAGAGAACCGACGGTGTTCTCCCTCTCCCCCTCAGGGGGAGAGGGTCGGGGAGAGGGGGTGGTTTGCCACCCTCTCCCGCAAGGAGCCTCACATCACCTTGTCCGGCTTGCCCTCGTTGCCCGCGATGAACGGGCTCCACGGCTGCGCGCGCAGCGGCTTCGGCGTCTTCCAGACGACCGAGAACTGGCCATCGCCCTTGACCTCGCCGATCATCACCGGCTTGTACAGATGGTGGTTCTCGCCCATCGTCAGCGTGAAGCCGCTTGGCGCCTTGAAGGTCTGGCCGATCATCGCGGCGCGGACCTTGTTCGGATCGGTGGTGCCGGCCTTCTTGACCGCCTGCGCCCACATATGGATGCCGACGTAGGTCGCTTCCATCGGATCGTTGGTCACGCGCTTGTCGCCGCCCGGCAGCTTGTTGGCCTGGACCCAGGACGCCCATTGCTTCTTGAACGCGTCGTTCTCCGGGTTCTTGACCGACATGAAGTAGTTCCATGCGGCCAGGTGGCCGACCAGCGGCTTGGTATCGATGCCGCGCAGTTCTTCCTCGCCGACCGAGAACGCCACCACCGGCACGTCCTTGGCCTTCAGGCCCGCGTTGCCCAGCTCCTTGTAGAACGGCACATTGGAGTCGCCGTTGATCGTCGAGATCACCGCGGTGCGGCCGCCCTGCGAGAACTTCTTGATGTTGGCGACGATGGTCTGGTAATCGCTGTGGCCGAACGGCGTGTAGACCTCCTCGATATCCTTGTCGGCCACGCCCTTGCTCTTCAGGAATGCGCGCAGGATCTTGTTGGTGGTGCGCGGATACACGTAGTCGGTGCCCAGCAGGAAGAAGCGCTTCGCGCCGCCGCCCTCCTTGCTCATCAGGTACTCGACCGCGGGAATGGCCTGCTGGTTCGGCGCCGCGCCGGTGTAGAAGACGTTCTTCGACATCTCCTCGCCCTCGTACTGCACCGGATAGAACAGCAGCGCGTTCAGTTCCTCGTAGACCGGCAGCACCGACTTGCGCGACACCGAGGTCCAGCAGCCGAAGGTCACCGCAACCTTGTCGTTGCTGATCAGCTGGCGCGCCTTCTCGGCGAACAGCGGCCAGTTCGACGCGGGATCGACGACTACCGGCACCAGCTTGCGGCCCAGCACGCCGCCGCTCTTGTTGATCTCGTCGATGGCCATCAGCGCGACGTCCTTCAGCGACGTCTCCGAGATCGCCATCGTGCCCGACAGCGAATGCAGCACGCCCACCTTGATCGGCTCTTTCGATTGCGCGATCGCCAGCGGGCTGGTACCGATCATCGCCGCGGCGGCCACCGCCGACAGCTTCAATATCTCACGTCGTTTCATTGCAGCTCCCTAGCTCGTATTGGTGTTCGAGGAAGAACGCACCCCGGCAGGGACTTCTGCAACTAGCGTGCCACCAAAAAAGAACGCGGCCTGTGGCCGCGTGGGTGACTGCATCGAGATGACGGCACCGTGGCGGTGCGCCGGCGCCTTGCATCACGATGGTGCGATGACGCAAAGCGGTGCGGCGCACCGCGCCGGGGCGTCAGGAATAGCGCCGGCTGATCGATTCGGCGACGCAGACCGGACGGTCGCTGCCCTCGCGCTCGATCGTGACCTCCCAGGTCGACTGCGCGCCGACCAGGTCCGGTGCATTGGGCGGCGGCGCGATGCGCTCGACCTTCAGCAGCTTGATGCGCGCGCGCAGCCGGCTGCCGACCGGCACCGGCGCGGTGAAGCGCACGCGGTTCAGGCCGTAGTTGACGCCGATCTTGACGCCCGGCATCTGCATCGCACTCTGCATCAGCGCGGGCAGCAGCGACAGCGTCAGGAAGCCGTGCGCGACCGGCGCGCCGAACGGCGATTCGCGCCGCGCGCGTTCGGGATCGACGTGAATCCACTGATGGTCGCCGGTCGCCTCGGCGAACAGATTGACCTGGTGCTGCGTGATCTCGGTCCAGTCGCTGACGGCGACCTCCTGCCCCTGCAGGCCCTCGAGTTCTTCCAGCGAAGCGATGGTGCGCATCTTCTCTCCTTGTCCAATGTCAGGCCGGCCGGCGGCCATACATGCCCATGCCCTTGACGGTGCAGACCAGCTCGCCGCGCTGGTTGACCGCCTCCCACTGCGTGTGCACGACGCCGCGATCGGGCTTGGACTGCGACGGCCGCTTGTCCAGCACCGCGACAAACACGGTCAGCGTGTCGCCGGCATAGACCGGCTTGAGCCAGCGGATCTCGTCGACCCCAGGCGAGCCCATGCTGGCGGATTTCGATGTCATGTTGTCGACCAGCATGCGCATCATCACCGCGCAGGTCATCCAGCCGCTCGAGATCAGGCCGCCGTAGATGCTCTTCTTCGCCGCCTCCTTGTCGACGTGGAACGGCTGCGGATCGTATTGCGTGGCAAAGCTGACGATCTCGTCCTCGGTGATCAGCCGCGAGCCGAGCTCGCGCCGGCTGCCGACGACGAAGTCTTCGAAGTACATGGTGTCGGACATGGGGTCTCCGTGGTTGTCGGTATCGACAATGTATCGAGTGTGTTCTCCCTCTCCCCTCAGGGGAGAGGGTCGGGGAGAGGGGTGGTTTCAGTCGCCACGTACATAGCGACCGCCGCTGCCCTCTCCCCCGCCCCTCTCCCGCACGCGGGAGAGGGGAGAAACCCGGAATGCAAAAAGCCGCGCCGGACGTTCAGCCCGAGCGCGGCCTTGCTTGCCTCAGCGGCTGGCCATCATGCCGCCTGCTGGAATTCCGGCAGGCTGGCGAAGCGGCCAAGATGGTGGTCGACGTCGCCGAAGGTCGTGTTGATCAGCGTCAGCCGCTTGAACATGTGCGCGGCCGGCAGTTCGTCGGTGACGCCCATGCCGCCGTGGATCTGCACCGCTTCCTGGCCGACCGTGCGCGCCGCCTGTCCGACCCGCGCCTTGGCGGCGGACACGTAGCGGCGGCGCTCCTCGGGGCTCGCCTCGTCGAAGCGGGCCGCGGCCAGCAGCGTGATCGAGCGCGACTGTTCGGCATGGATGAACATCTCGACCATGCGGTGCTGCAGCGCCTGGAAGCGCGCGATCGGCACGCCGAACTGCTGGCGCGTCTTGGCGTACTCGATGGTGGCGGCGGTCAGCGTGTCCATCACGCCCACGGCCTCGGCGCACAGCAGCACCGCGGCGTAGTCGGCGACCTGCTCGAGCAGCGCCCAGCCCTGGCCCTCGGCGCCCAGCAGTTCGCCAGCGGCGTCCTGGAACGTGATATCGGCCGCGTGCAGGTTGTCGATCGTGCGGTAGTCGCGAATGGTGACGCCCGGCGCCTTGGCATCGACCAGGAACAGCGAGATGCCGTCCTGGTCGGCGTTGCCGCCGCCGCTGCGCGCCGACACCACCAGCTTGTCGGCCTGGCCGCCGTGGATCGCCACGACCTTGGTGCCGTTCAGCTTGCCGCCCTTGGCGGTCACGCGCACGTCGTTCAGCGTGTAGCGTGCCTCGCGCTCGTTGAACGCGGTGGCCAGCTTGATTTCGCCGCCGGCAACCTGTTCGAGCACCGCGTCCTGGCCGCCGGCCTGCTTCAGCGCGTAGGCGGCGGTCACCGTCGCCAGATAGGGCTCGACCACCAGGCCGCGGCCCAGCTCCTGCATCACCACCATCATGTCGATGGCCGACCCGTTGAAGCCGCCCTGCGCCTCGGGCACCGGCAGCGCGGTCAGGCCGAGTTCGACCAGCGCGTTCCAGGCCGCCTCGCTGTAGCCGGTCTCGCTCTTGTAGGCCTTCTTGCGGGACTCGAAGTCGTAGCTCTTGTCGATGAAGCGGCGTACCGCATCAGCCAGTTGCTTCTGCTCGTCGCTGAGATTGAAGTTCATGGTTCCTGTCTCCTCACAGCCCCAGGATCATCTGGCTGATGATGTTCTTCTGGATTTCGTTGGATCCGCCGTAGATCGAGGTCTTGCGGAAGTTGAAGTAGTACGCGGCCAGCGGCGCGGCATCGTCGTAGCCGGTCACCGCATGCTCGGTCTCGCACTCCAGGTAGTCGCGGTCGAACGGCTGCGCGTACGGGCCGACGGCTTCGACCATCAGCTCGGTCAGCATCTGCTGGATCTCGGTGCCCTTGATCTTCAGCAGCGAGGCCTCGGGGCCGGGGCCCTTGCCGGCGCTCTCGCTCGACACCACGCGCAGCACGGTGATTTCCAGTGCCATCAGCTCGATCTCCAGCGCGGCGACCTTGGCGCCGAACACCGGATCCTCCAGCAGCGGCTTGCCGTTCTTCTGCTGCTGGCGCGCGACGCGCTTCAGGAAGCCGAGCTCGCGCTTGGAATTGCCGACGCGGGCAATGCCGGTGCGCTCATGGCCGAGCAGGTACTTGGCGTAGGTCCAGCCCTTGTTCTCCTCGCCGACGCGGTTCTCGACCGGCACCTGGACGTTGTCGAAGAAGACCTCGTTCACCTCGTGGTCCTCGTCGAGCATGATGATCGGACGCACGGTGATGCCCGGCGTCTTCATGTCGATCAGCAGGAAGGAAATGCCCTCCTGCTTCTTGGCTTCGGGGTCGGTGCGGACCAGGCAGAAGATCATGTCGGCATGCTGGCCGAGCGTGGTCCAGGTCTTCTGGCCGTTGACGATGTAGTGCTTGCCGTCCGGGGTCAGTTCGGCGCGGGTCTTCAGCGAGGCCAGGTCCGAGCCCGAGCCCGGCTCCGAATAGCCCTGGCACCACCAGTCGGTGCAGTCCAGGATGCGCGGCAGGTAGTACGACTTCTGCTGCTCGTTGCCGTACTTCATGATCACCGGCGCGACCATCGCGACGCCGAAGGGCAGCACGCCGGGCGCGCCGACGCGGGCATTTTCCTCATCCCAGATATGGCGCTGGGTCGCGTTCCAGCCGGTGCCGCCGTACTCGACCGGCCAGTGCGGCGCCGACCAGCCCTTGCCCGCCAGGATCTTGTGCCAGCGCACCAGATCGTCGCGGTTGGGCCGGCGGTGATTCAGAATCTTGGCGCGAATGTCCGCCGGCAGGTTGGCTTCCAGCCAGCTGCGCACTTCCTCGCGGAAGGCGTTGTCGGCCGCCGTGTAATTGAGATCCATGCCCGTCTCCAGTGATGCCGGCTGCGGCCGGCAAATTGTTCTGGCCAACGCACCCTCGCACCGGCGCGAAGGCGGGCACGGGACGCGATTCAGTGAGCCGTCTGCTTCAGCGCATCCGGCACCACGAGCGGAAACGTTTCGATGCCCTCTTCGGCGAGCGCCTGCACTTCCTCCGGCGACGCCGTCCCGCGGATGCCGCGTTCCGGTGCCTCGTCGTAATGCATGCGCCTGGCCTCCTCGGCAAAGCGCGGCCCCACGTCCTCGGTCTGCGCCAGCACCTGCCTGACCGCCTGCAGATACAGCGATTGCAGAGCCTGCGCCGCCTGCGGGACCGCCTGTGCCTGCCGCGCCGGCGCCTGAGCAGCCGGCTGGCGCTCGGCCGCGCCGGACAGATTCAGGCGCGGGGCGCTCGGCAGCCGCGTCACCGCGTGGTCGCCGCAGACAGGACACTGAACGAGATCGCGCGAAATCTGCGACTGCGCATCGTCCTCCGAAGCAAACCAGCCTTCGAACCGATGGTCATGCGCGCAGCGCAGGTCGAGCACCTTCATGATGTTTCCAGCCCGTCAAAGCAAATATTAGCCGTGAATCGCAAATTTGTGAACGGTCGTTCTAATTTTTTCCTGACCGCGGCCAGCCTGGGGCTGGCGTCTGGGGAAGATGGTAGCGTCTCGGCGAATTTAAAGGTGGGTTGCCCTCTCCCCGGCCCTCCCCGGCCCTCTTCCGCAAGCGGGAGAGGGAGAACACCCTTGGCACACCGCCACCAGGCGGTTCGCTCCCCGCTCCCGCTTGCAGGAGAGGGGCTGGGGGAGAGGTCAGCAGCGCTCGCACAACCAGCGGGCCGGGATCAACCCGGCACCGTCTGCTCCCCCGGCTGCCAAGTCCCCGACAGCACCTTTTCCAGCCAGAACGCCCCGATGATGGTCTTGACGTCGGTGATGCGGCCCTGGCGGACCCAGTCGATCACCTGCCCCGCCGGCACGATCAGCGTTTCCAGGAATTCGCCGTCGTCGAGCGCCGCCTCGCCGGCGGTCAGGTCGCGCGCCAGGAACAGGTCGATGAACTCGGTCGAGTACGAGATCACCGGGTGGATGCGGGTCAGATAGTCCCAGCGCGCGGCGCTGTAGCCGGTCTCCTCGCGCAGTTCGCGCTCGCCGCAGCGCTGCGCCCCTTCCTGCGGATCGAGCTTGCCGGCCGGGAATTCCAGCATGACCTCGCGCACCGCATAGCGGAACTGGCGCTCCACCAGCACGGTGCCGTCGTCGAACAGCGGGATCATCATCACCGCGCCCGGATGCTCGACATACTCGCGGCCGGCCTGCTTGCCGTCGGGCAGCCGCACGATGTCCTGCTTCAGCGTCAGAAACTTGCCCCGGTGCAGCGTCGCGGACGCCAGGGGGACTTCCTTCAGATGGTCGTCGCCGCCGGCGTCGAGCGCTTCGGGCGAGACCAGGGAGGCGGCGTTGGCGCCTTGGGATCGGGATGACGACATGAACCCTCCGGGATGGCGAGGCCGCCGAAGGTCATGCCGGATTCGGCGTCAGCTCGCGCGATGTTTGACCAGGTACTGCCAGGTGTAGCCGGGGAAGGCGAACACCAGCATCAGGCAGGCGGTGATCGCGTAGAACTGCCAGCCCTGGGCGAAGCGGTTGCCCAGGCCGGCCTCGACCGCGAAGCCAACCGCGCCGACCAGCAGATAGTAGACGATCAGCTCGGCGAGCCGCATCCAGAACGGCTTGCGCGGCTTGCCGAGCGGAATGACCGCGAACAGGCGCTGGTTGACGAACGGCAGATTGGCACAGGCCAATGCCAGCAGGATGACAAACCAGCCGCCCGCGGATGCGCTCATTGCAGTTCGCGTGGTGCGCGCGTGGGCCGGGCTCAGGCGCCCAGCGTGGTGCGCACGACCTGGTAGCACAGGTTCATCAGCGCGGCCGGGAAGATGCCCAGCACGACGATGACCAGGCCGTTCAGGCTCAGCAGCGAACGCAGGCCGCCCGAGGCCTCCAGCGTTTCCTCGCCGGCCGGCACGTCGAAGTACATCAGCTTGACGATGCGCAGGTAGTAGAACGCGCCGATCAGCGAGAACAGCACCGCCACCACGGCCAGCCACGACATGTCCGCCGCGACCACCGCCTCGAGCACCGCCAGCTTGGCGTAGAAGCCCACGGTCGGCGGGATGCCGGCCAGCGAGAACATCATCACCAGCATCAGCAGCGCGAACCACGGGTTCTTGCGCGACATGCCCTTCAGGTCTTCCAGCGTCTCGGCCTCGAAGCCCTTGTTGGTGCGCAGCAGGATGATGCCGAAGGTGCCCAGCGTGGTCAGCACATAGGTGACCGCGTAGAACATCGCCGAGCCGTAGGCGCTGGCGGCGCCGTCGGTCTGGCCGCCGGCCACGCCCGACAGCATGCCCAGCAGCAGGAAGCCCATGTGCGAGATCGTCGAATACGCCAGCATCCGCTTCAGGTTGCTCTGCACGATCGCGGTCAGGTTGCCGATCGCCAGCGACACCACCGCCAGCACCGACAGCATCAGCTGCCAGTCCACCGCCAGCGGCAGCAGGCCCTCGACCAGGATGCGCAGCGTCATCGCGAACGCGGCCAGCTTCGGCGCACCGGCGATCAGCAGCGTCACCGCGGTCGGCGAGCCCTGGTAGATGTCCGGAATCCACATGTGGAACGGTGCGGCACCCAGCTTGAAGGCCAGGCCGGCGACCAGGAACACCACGCCGAAGGCCAGCATCGTCGTGTTGACGCGGCCGGACTCGACCACGCGGAACACCTCGCCCAGGTTCAGCGAACCGGTGGCGCCGTACATCATCGACATGCCGTACAGCAGGAAGCCCGAAGCCAGCGCGCCCAGCACGAAATACTTCATCGCCGATTCGGAGGTCACGCGCGAATCGCGGCGCAGCGCGACCAGCGCGTACGACGACAGCGACAGCAGTTCCACGCCGAGATACAGCGTCAGGAAGTTGTTGCCGGTGATCATCACGATCTGGCCGCCCAGCGTGAACAGCGCCAGCATGTAGAACTCGCCGGCGTACAGGTCACGGTCGCCGAGGTAGCGGCGGGTGTAGACCAGCGTCACGAACAGCGCCAGCGCCGAGAACGAGGCCAGCACGTTGGCCATCGGGTCGATCACGGCCAAGTTCGAGAACGCGTAGTGGGTCTCGCCGTTGGCGGCGTTCAGGCCGAACCAGACGGTCAGCACCAGCGTGATCAGCAGCGACAGCGGATAGGCGACGCTCGTGCGGTTCTTGCCGCGTGCGAGGTCGATCCAGTTGACCGCCGCGATGGCGATCGCCAGGAAGATGATCGGGGCCACAGGCGCCCAAGTCGTGGTCGATTCCATGATTCGTTCTCTCCCTGCTTACAGCTTGGACTGCGCCACGTGCGACAGCAGGTTGACCACCGATGCGTGCATCACATCGGTAAAGGGTTTCGGATGCAGGCCCATGTACAGCGTCATCGCGGCCAGCAGGCCCAGCATGACGAACTCGCGCTTGTTCAGGTCGACCAGCTCGGCGACGTGCTGGTGCTTGATATCGCCGAACACCACGCGCTTGACCATCCACAGCGAATAGGCCGCGCCCAGGATCAGCGAGGTAGCCGCCGCCAGGCCGATCCAGAAGTTGTACTGGACGCCGCCCAGGATCACCATCCACTCGCCGACGAAGCCCGAGGTGGCCGGCAGGCCGCTGTTGGCCATCGCGAAGAACACCGCGAACGCCGCGAACTTGGGCATCGTGTTGACCACGCCGCCGTAGTCGGCGATCTGGCGCGAGTGCACGCGGTCATAGAGCACGCCGATGCAAAGGAACATCGCGCCCGAGATGAAGCCGTGCGAGATCATCTGCACGATGCCGCCCTCGATGCCGATCTCGCTGAAGATGAAGAAGCCCAGCGTGACGAAGCCCATGTGCGCGATCGACGAGTACGCGACCAGCTTCTTCATGTCGGCCTGCACCATCGCCACCAGGCCGATGTAGATCACCGCCACCAGCGAGATCGCGATGATGAACGCGGCCAGGCTGTGGCTGGCGTCCGGCGCGATCGGCAGCGAGAAGCGCAGGAAGCCGTAGGCGCCCAGCTTCAGCATGATCGCGGCCAGCACCACCGAGCCGCCGGTCGGCGCCTCGACGTGGGCGTCGGGCAACCAGGTATGGACCGGCCACATCGGCACCTTGACCGCGAAGGCCAGGAAGAACGCCAGGAACAGCAGCACCTGCTCGTTCATCGACAGCTTGGCCTGATGCCATTGCAGGATCTCGAAGCTGCCGGTCTTGTTGTACAGGTACAGCAGCGCGACCAGCGTCAGCAGCGAACCGAGCAGCGTGTACAGGAAGAACTTGAAGGCCGCGTAGACCCGGTTCGGACCGCCCCAGACGCCGATGATGATGTACATCGGGATCAGCGTGGCCTCGAAGAACACGTAGAACAGCATGCCGTCGAGCGAGGCGAACACGCCGACCATGATGCCCGACAGGATCAGGAACGAGGCCATGTAGGCCGCCACGCGCTCGGTGATGACCTCCCAGCCGGCGATCACGACGATCACCGTGATGAAGGCGGTCAGCACGACGAACCACATCGAGATGCCGTCGACGCCGAGGTGGTAGTTGATGTTGAAGCGCTCGATCCACGAGTACTTCTCGACGAACTGCATCTGCGCGGTGCCGCGGTCGAAGTTCAGGATCAGCGGCAGCGTGACCAGGAAGCTGACGATCGAGCCGAACAGCGCGGTCCAGCGGACGAAGCC
This sequence comes from Cupriavidus sp. JZ107, assembly GCF_053903255.1. Classification (NCBI taxonomy): domain Bacteria; kingdom Pseudomonadati; phylum Pseudomonadota; class Betaproteobacteria; order Burkholderiales; family Burkholderiaceae; genus Cupriavidus; species Cupriavidus sp. JZ107. The sequence goes on from NZ_CP096481.1 coordinate 2,287,043, forward strand.
CGGGCTGCGATCCGAGCCGAAAGCCAGCACCAGCAAGCCGAAAAAGATAGGCAGCCAGATAGCGAAAGAGAGAACCATTTTCGTTGTATTCCTTACTTGGCGCCCACCGCGCTAGCCGAGCCGAAGATCGTGATCGACAGCAGCACCAGCATGCCCAGGATCATCGCGAATGCGTAGTGATAGATATAGCCGGACTGCACGTAGCGGCTGATCGAGGCGACCCAGCCGACCACACGCGCGGCGCCGTTGACCAGCAGGCCGTCGATCAGGCCCTGGTCGCCGCCCTTCCACAGGCCCGTGCCGATCAGGCGCGCGCCGCGGGCGAACACCGCTTCGTTGATGGCGTCCATGTAGTACTTGTTGTCGAGCAACTTGTACACGCCGCTGAAGCGCTGCTGGATCGCGGCCGGGATGTCGGGGCGCTTCATGTAGAAGAACCACGACAGCACCACGCCGGCCAGCGCGAGCCACAGCACCGGGGTCTGCAGCGAGTGGATGCCCATCGCGACCCAGCCGTGGAACATCTCGGCGAGCTCGCGCATCGCGTGATGGTTTTCGCCGACGAAGATCACGTCCTGGAAGGCGACGCCGTTCTTGAAGAAGTCGCCGAACAGCATCGGCTCAATCGCGATCGCCCCGATCACCACCGACGGGATCGCCAGCAGCACCAGCGGCAGCGTCACGACCCATGGCGACTCGTGCGGCTTCTCGCCCGGCGCCAGGCCATGGTGATGCTCGTCGCCATGCGCCTCTTCCTCTTCCTCGGCGTGGTCGTGGTGCAGGTGCGGCTTGCCGAAGCGCTCTTCGCCGTGGAACACCAGGAAGTACATGCGGAACGAATAGAACGCGGTGACGAACACACCGGCCATCACGGCAAAGTAGGCGAAGCCCGAACCGGCGATGTGCGACTCGGCCACGGCCTCGATGATCGAGTCCTTCGAGTAGAAGCCCGAGAAGAACGGCGTACCGATCAGCGCCAGCGAACCGACCAGCGAGGTGATCCAGGTGATCGGCATGTACTTGCGCAGGCCGCCCATGTTGCGGATGTCCTGGTCATGGTGCATGCCGATGATCACCGAGCCCGCGGCCAGGAACAGCAGCGCCTTGAAGAACGCGTGGGTCATCAGGTGGAACACCGCGACCTGGTAGGCCGAGGCGCCCAGCGCGACCGTCATGTAGCCCAGCTGCGACAGCGTCGAGTATGCGACCACGCGCTTGATGTCGTTCTGGATGATGCCCAGGAAACCCATGAACAGCGCGGTGATGGCGCCGATCACCAGCACGAAGGACAGCGCGGCGTCGGACAGCTCGAACAGCGGCGACATGCGGCTGACCATGAAGATGCCGGCGGTCACCATGGTGGCCGCGTGGATCAGCGCCGAGATCGGGGTCGGGCCTTCCATCGAATCGGGCAGCCACACGTGCAGCGGGAACTGCGCCGACTTGCCCATCGCGCCGATGAACAGGCAGATGCACGCCACCGTCAGCATCATCCAGTCGGTGCCCGGGAAGGTCACGGTCGCCAGCTGGTCGCGCGCGGCGAACACCTCGGTGTAGTTCAGGCTGCCGCTGTAGGCCAGCAGCAGGCCGATGCCCAGGATGAAGCCGAAGTCGCCGACGCGGTTGACCAGGAAGGCCTTCAGGTTGGCGAAGATCGCGGTCGGACGGGTGTACCAGAAGCCGATCAGCAGATACGAGACGAGGCCCACCGCTTCCCAGCCGAAGAACAGCTGCAGGAAGTTGTTGCTCATCACCAGCATCAGCATCGAGAAGGTGAACAGCGAGATATAGGCGAAGAAACGGTTGTAGCCGGGGTCGCCCTGCATGTAGCCGACGGTGTAGATATGCACCATCAGCGAGACGAAGGTCACCACCACCATCATCATCGCGGTCAGCGAGTCGACCAGGAAGCCGACCTCCATCTTGAGCTCGTGGCCGGCGAACGGCAGCACCATCCACTCATAGACCGTGGCGTTGAAGCTGGCCCCATCCACCATCACGTCGCGCAGCACGAGCAGCGACAGCAGGCAGGCGATCGCCACACCGAGAATGGTCACGGTGTGGGCGATGGCGCGGCCGGCGCGCGTCTCCGACGAGAACGATCCGAAGAACTTGGTGCCGAACAATCCCGCGATAGCCGCGCCGGCGAGCGGCGCCAGCGGAATCGCGAGCAGCAGGTTGGGGTTGAGCGTGGTTGCCATAGGACGCTTGTTGGTGTGCGGTCGGGTGCGGTCGGTTGGGTGACGTGTTTCGACAGGATCGGCTCGCGGGCATCAGCCCTTGAGCGCGTCCAGGTCGTCGACGTTGATCGTGTCCAGGTTACGGAACAGCACGACCAGGATTGCCAGACCGATCGCCGACTCGGCGGCGGCCACCGTCAGGATGAAGAAAACGAAGACTTGTCCGGCCAGATCGCCCAGATAGTGCGAAAAGGCGACGAAGTTCATATTGACCGCCAGCAGCATCAGCTCGATCGCCATCAGCAGCACGATCACGTTCTTGCGGTTCAGGAAGATGCCGACGATGCTGATCGCAAACAGGATCGCACCGAGCACCAGGAAATGGGCGAGAGAGAGCACGTCGTTCCCCGATCTTCAGTTCTTGTTGGCGGCGTCGGCTTGCTCGCCGGCGGCTTGCGCGGTCTGTGCCGGCATCGAAACCAGCCGCACGCGGTCGGCGCGGCGGGTGCGCAGCTGTTCGGACACGTCCTGCGCCTTGGTGTCCTTGCGGCGGCGCAGCGTCAGCGCGACCGCGGCGATGATGGCCACCAGCAGGATGATGCCGGCCACCTCGAAGGCGTAGATGTAGTCGGTGTAGATCACCTGGCCGAGCGCGCCGGTGTTCGAGTAGTCGCTCCCCTGCGGCATCGGCTTGAGCGGCTGCGTGGTGCCGACGAAGTTGCGCACCAGCACGATCGCCATCTCGGCGATGATCAGCGCGCCGACCACCGAGGCCAGCGGCACATAGGTCCAGAAGTCGCGGCGCAGGTGCTCGATATCGATATCGATCATCATCACGACGAACAGGAACAGCACCATCACGGCGCCGACGTAGACCAGCACCAGCAGGATGGCGAGGAATTCGGCCTGCAGCAGCATCCACAGCGCGGCCGCCGTGAAGAACGACAGCACGAGGTACAGCGCCGAGTGCACCGGGTTCCTGGCGGTGATGACTTTCAGTGCGGAGAGCACCAGCACCACTGCGAAGACGTAGAAGATGGTGGTCGTGAATTCCATGGTTCTCGTCGTGCCGCACGGCACAGCCCACCCCCGGTGGCCTGCCCCTGCGGCATCCTTCTAGTTGCCCCTCGCGGGGCACGATTCAATGTGTAGCCTTGCGGCCCGGTTCGCCCGGATTCGCGCCGTTCGCACCGATTCGCGCGAACGGCCGGCGATCAGCGGTACTTCGCGTCCGCCGCCTTGGCCGCCGCGATCTGCGGCTCGTAGCGGTCGCCCACCGCGAGCAGCATGTCCTTGGTGAAATACAGGTCGCCGCGCTTCTCGCCGTGGTACTCGAGAATCTGGGTTTCGACGATCGCGTCGACCGGGCAGGCTTCCTCGCAGAAGCCGCAGAAAATGCATTTGGTCAGATCGATGTCGTAGCGCGTGGTACGGCGGGTGCCGTCGGCGCGCACGTCCGACTCGATCGTGATGGCCAGCGCCGGGCAGACCGCTTCGCACAGCTTGCAGGCGATGCAGCGCTCCTCGCCGTTCGGATAGCGGCGCAGCGCGTGCAGGCCGCGGAAGCGCGGCGACACCGGCGTCTTCTCCTCGGGGAACTGCACCGTGATCTTGCGGGCGAAGAGATAGCGGCCGGTCAAGGCCATGCCCTTGAAGAGTTCCTTCAGGAGCAGGCTGTTGAAGAAGTCCTTGATGGCGAGCAGCATGACGATTGCTTCCTAGTAATTCCACCGGGCGCGGCGCGTGCGCCGCAGCCCGGCTTGGTCCGTCCCGGCCAGCTTCGTGGCCGGGATCGGCGGCGATTTCAGTGCCAGATGTTCCAGGGCGACTTCATCCAGATCGCCACGATGATCAGCCATGCGACGGTCAGCGGAATGAAGACCTTCCAGCCCAGGCGCATGATCTGGTCGTAGCGGTAGCGCGGGAACGAAGCGCGGATCCAGATGAACACCGACAGCAGCAGGAACACCTTGATCAGCAGCCAGAAGAAGCCCGGGATCGCGTTGGTCACGACGCTGTCGACCGGGGGCGCCCAGCCGCCGAGGAACATCAGCGCGGTCATCGTCGAGATGATGATCATGTTGATGTATTCGGCCAGGAAGAACAGCGCGAAGCCCATGCCGGAGTACTCGATCATGTGGCCGGCCACGATTTCCGATTCGCCTTCCACCACGTCGAACGGGTGGCGGTTGGTTTCGGCCACGCCCGAGATGAAGTAGACGCCGAACATCGGCAGCAGCGGCAGCCAGTTCCACGACAGGATGTTCAGGCCCATGTTGGCGAAGTAGCCGGTGTTCTGGCCGTTGACGATCGCCGACAGGTTCAGGCTGCCCGACACCATCAGCACGGTGACCAGCGCGAAGCCCATCGCGATTTCGTACGACACCATCTGCGCCGCGGCGCGCATCGCACCGATGAACGCGTACTTCGAGTTCGAGGCCCAGCCGGCCAGGATCACGCCGTAGACGCCGACCGAGCTGATCGCCATCACATACAGCAGACCGGCATTGACGTCGGCCATCACCACCTCGGCCTGGAACGGGATCACCGCCCAGATCGCCACGGCCGGCATCAGCACCATCAGCGGCGCGATCAGGTACAGGCCCTTGCTGACCTGCGAGGGCGTCATCACTTCCTTGAGCAGCAGCTTCAGCACGTCGGCGATCGGCTGCAGCAGGCCCAGCGGGCCGACCCGGTTCGGGCCGATCCGCACGTGCATCCAGCCGATCAGCTTGCGCTCCCACAGGATCAGGTAGGCCACGCACAGCAGCAGCGGCACCACGATGACCACGGCGCGAATCAGGATCCACAGCGGCGTCCATGCGCCACCGAAGACGGCCTGTCCCTGCGAGGTAATCCAATCGATCATCTTTCTCTCTCGCCTGTCGTATTCGCTTCTTTAAGCCGCGGCCACCGGGGCCAGTTCCACCGCCTTTTCCACCAGCACGGTGCCGAACATCGGCCCGAGGCCGACGGCGGCCGGCGTGGCCGCCGACACGCGCACCGTATTGGCGGGCAGACCTTCTTCCAGCACGGCCGGCAGCACCACGCTGCCCTGCCCTTGCGTGACGCGCACCGGATCGCCGGCGGCCACGCCCAGCGCGGCGAACAGGTCGGCCGACAGGCCCACCTGCATCGCGCGGCGCGCAGCCGCGCTCAGCTGCAGCGAATCGGCACGGCGCACGATCGCGTCCGAGTGGTAGATCGGCACGTCGGCGACGCGCTCGATCGCCGGCACGGCGCCATCGGCCGACGGCGCGGCGACCTGGATCGCGGCGGACGTGCGGTTGTTCAGGCGCGGAGCGATCGCGTCGGCCAGCGCTTCGTCGCGGACCGACTCGGCGGTCTCGTAGTCGAAGCCCGGCACCTCCAGCAGGTTGCCCAGCACGCGCAGCACCTTCCAGCCCGGACGGGTCTCGCCCAGCGGGCGGACCACGCCGTTGAAGCTCTGCGGCACGCCTTCGCAGTTGACGAAGGTGCCCGAGGTCTCGCTGAACGGCGCGATCGGCAGGATCACGTCGGCGTATTGCAGCGCGGCCTCCGAGCGGAACGGCGACAGCACGATCACGGTACCGGCCTGGCCCAGCGCGGCCAGCGCGCGTTGCGGATCGGCACTGTCGAACTCGGGTTCCGCGTTCAGCACCACGTAAGCCTTGCGCGGCGTCTCCAGCATGGCGCGGGCATCGGCCCCACCCTGGCGCGGCAGCGCGCCGACCAGATGCGCGCCGACGGTGTTGGCGGCTTCCGTCAGGAAGCCCAGCGTGGCGCCGGTGCTGTCGGCGATCCACTGCGCCAGCGCGTGCAGCGCGGCGAATTGCGGATGGCGGACGGCCTCGTTGCCGAGGAAGACGGCACGGCGCTCGCCCGACAGCAGGGCCTGCGCGGCCGCCTCGGCCAGCGCGCCACCGTCGAAACCTTCCGTGCCGGCCGGAGCGGCGACGCCCTTGGCAGCCGCGACGGCACGCGCCACGCCAGCCAGCGCGGCGGCCCAGGCCGACGGCGCCACGGCGATGCGCGCCGCCAGCGGCATCAGCAGATCTTCGGGACTGGCGCCCAGCACGGCGACGCGGGCGCCCTTCTTGGCGGCCTGGCGCAGGCGCGAGGCCAGCAGCGGTTGATCCTTGCGCAGCGAGGCGCCGATTACCAGCGCGCCCTGCAGCGTCGAGACGTCGGCGATCGGCATGCCCAGCCACGGCGCGCCCTCGACCTTCGCCGAGAAATCGGACTGGCGCAGACGGAAGTCGATGTTGTCGCTACCGAGGCCGCGCACCAGCTTGCCGAGCAGATAGAGCTCTTCGACGGTCGCGTGCGGGCTGGCCAGCGCGGCGATCTGGTCGGCGCCATGCTCGCGCTTGATGCCGGCCAGGCCGTTGGCGACGTATTCGAGCGCGGTCTGCCAGTCGGTCTCGAGCCACTGGTTGTCCTGCTTGATCATCGGCCGGGTCAGCCGGTCGGCGCTGTTCAGGCCCTCGTACGAGAAGCGGTCGCGGTCCGACAGCCAGCATTCGTTGATGGCTTCGTTGTCCAGCGGCAGCACGCGCATCACGCGGTGGTTCTTGGACTGGACGATCAGGTTCGCGCCCAGGCCGTCGTGCGGCGACACCGACTTGCGGCGCGACAGTTCCCAGGTCCGCGCGGTGTAGCGGAACGGCTTGCTGGTCAGCGCACCGACCGGGCACAGGTCGATCATGTTGCCCGACAGCTCGGAGTCCACCGTCTTGCCGACGAAGGTCGTGATCTCGGAATGCTCGCCGCGGTTCAGCATGCCCAGCTCCATCACGCCGGCCACTTCCTGGCCGAAGCGCACGCAGCGGGTGCAGTGGATGCAGCGCGTCATCTCTTCCATCGAGATCAGCGGGCCCACGTTCTTGTGGAACACCACGCGCTTCTCTTCCTTGTAGCGCGATTCGGAGGCGCCGTAGCCGACCGCCAGATCCTGCAGCTGGCACTCGCCGCCCTGATCGCAGATCGGGCAATCGAGCGGGTGATTGATCAGCAGGAATTCCATCACCGACTTCTGGGCCTTGACCGCCTTCTCCGAGTTGGTGAAGACCTTCATGCCCGCGGTGACCGGCGTGGCGCAGGCCGGCAGCGCCTTCGGCGCCTTTTCGACCTCGACCAGACACATGCGGCAGTTGGCCGCGATGGACAGCTTGCGGTGATAGCAGAAGTGCGGGATGTAGGTGCCCAGCTTGCGGGCCGCTTCCATCACCAGGCTGCCTTCCGCAACCTCAACCTTCTTGCCGTCGATTTCGAGTTCAACCATGTTCTGCCACGCTTAGATGTAGGCCGGAACCATGCACTGCTTGTGTTCGACGTGATATTCGAACTCTTTCCAGTAGTGCTTGAGCATGCCGCGGACCGGCATCGCCGCCGCATCGCCGAGCGCGCAGATCGTGCGGCCCATGATGTTTTCGGCAACGTTGTTGAGCAGGTCCAGGTCTTCCTGGCGGCCTTCACCATGCTCGATGCGGTTCACCATGCGGTAGAGCCAGCCGGTGCCTTCGCGGCACGGCGTGCACTGGCCGCACGATTCTTCGAAGTAGAAATAGGACAGGCGCAGCAGCGAACGAACCATGCAGCGCGTCTCGTCCATCACGATCACCGCGCCCGAGCCCAGCATCGAGCCGGCCTTGGCGATCGAGTCGTAGTCCATGTCGGACGCCATCATCAGGTCGGCCGGCACCACCGGTGCCGACGAGCCGCCCGGGATCACGGCCTTCAGCTTCTTGCCGCCGCGCATGCCGCCGGCCAGTTCCAGCAGCGTCGCGAACGGCGTGCCGAGCGGAATCTCGTAGTTGCCGGGACGCTCGACGTCGCCCGAGACCGAGAAGATCTTGGTGCCGCCGTTGTTCGGCTTGCCCATCTTCAGGTAATTCTCGGGACCGACGGCCAGCAGGAACGGCACCGCGGCGAAGGTCTCGGTGTTGTTGATCGTGGTCGGCTTGCCGTACAGGCCGAAGCTGGCCGGGAACGGCGGCTTGAAGCGCGGCTGGCCCTTCTTGCCTTCCAGCGATTCGAGCAGCGCGGTTTCCTCGCCGCAGATGTAGGCGCCATAGCCGTGGTGGGCATGCAGCTGGAAGCTGAAGCCCGAGCCCAGGATGTTGTCACCGAGGAAGCCGGCGGCGCGCGCCTCTTCGAGGGCTTCCTCGAAGATCTTGTATTCGTTCCAGATCTCGCCGTGGATGTAGTTGTAGCCCACGGTGATGCCCATCGCGTACGCGCCGATGGCCATGCCTTCGATCAGCGCGTGCGGGTTGTAGCGGATGATGTCGCGATCCTTGAACGTGCCCGGCTCGCCCTCGTCGGTATTGCAGACCAGGTACTTCTGGCCCGGGAACTGACGCGGCATGAAGCTCCACTTCAGGCCAGTGGGAAAGCCCGCGCCGCCGCGGCCGCGCAGGCCCGAGGCCTTGACGTCGGCGATCACCTGCTCGGGCGGCACCTTCTCGGTCAGGATGCGCTTGAGCTGCTGATAGCCGCCGCGCTTGACGTAGTCTTCCAGATGCCAGTTCTTGCCATCCAGCCCGGCCAGGATCAGCGGCTGGATATGGCGGTCGTGCAGACAGGTCATATTACTTGTCCCCCTTGGCAGCGGATTCGGCCTTGAGCTCGTCGACCAGCGCGTCGAGCTTGGCGTCGCTCATGAAGCTGCACATGCGGGTGTTGTTGACGATCATCACCGGGGCGTCGCCGCAGGCGCCCATGCACTCGCCTTCCTTCAGCGTGAAGGTGCCGCACGGTGTCGTCTCGTTGTAGTCGATGCCCAGCTTGCGCTTCAGGTACTCGCCGGCGCGTTCGCCGCCGGACAGTGCGCAAGGCAGGTTGGTACAGACGGCCAGCTTGTAGCGGCCGACCGGCTTGGTGTCGTACATGTTGTAGAAGGTGGCCACTTCCTCCACCCACACCGGCGGCATGTCGAGGTACTTGGCCACGAATTCCATGACTTCCGGGGACACCCAGCCCACTTCGCCCTGCGCCACGGCCAGTGCCGCCATCACGGCCGATTGCTTCTGGTCGGCCGGATACTTGGCGATCGCGCGATCGATTTCCTTGAGAGCTTCTGCTGATAGCATGGTCGTTGCCGTGGTGTTGCCTAATGCGCCGATTTACAAGCGAAACGCGCCAGCCGGTGGCGCGGTCCGCATCAGTTGCAGCCGTCGCTGCGTTGTCCTCGCAGGCATGAGCCCCATGCCGGCTTGCCGCGGTCGGTCCGGATCGTCGTCCGGAGGCGGCACGTCGTTAGCGGTCGATCTCGCCGAACACGATGTCCTGCGTACCGATGATCGTCACCGCGTCCGCGATCATGTGGCCCTTGGCCATTTCGTCGAGCGCGGCCAGGTGGGCGAAGCCCGGTGCGCGGATCTTCAGACGGTACGGCTTGTTCGCGCCATCGGAGATCGCGTAGATGCCAAACTCGCCCTTCGGGTGCTCCACCGCCGCGTAGGTCTCGCCCTCGGGCACGCGAATGCCTTCGGTGAAGAGCTTGAAATGGTGGATCAGCTCTTCCATGTTCGACTTCATGTCGACGCGCGACGGCGGCGTGACCTTGTGGTTGTCGCTCATCACCGGGCCCGGATTGCGGCGCAGCCAGTCGACACACTGCTTGATGATGCGGTTGGACTGGCGCATTTCTTCCACCCGCACCAGATAGCGCGAATAGCAGTCGCCGCCCACGCCGACCGGCACGTCGAAATCGAGCTTGTCGTAGACCTCGTAGGGCTGCTTCTTGCGCAGGTCCCACTCGATCCCCGAGCCGCGCAGCATCGGGCCGGTGAAGCCCATCTGCAGCGCGCGTTCCGGGCTGACCACGCCGATGCCGACCAGGCGCTGCTTCCAGATCCGGTTGTCGGTCAGCAGCGTCTCGTATTCGTCGACGTACTTCGGGAAACGGTTGGTGAAATCCTCGATGAAGTCGAGCAGCGAGCCGGAGCGCGCCTCGTTCATCGCCTTGATCGCCCGCTCGTTGTGGACCTTGGACGCCTTGTATTGCGGCATCGTGTCAGGCAGGTCGCGATAGACGCCGCCCGGACGATAGTAGGCCGCATGCATCCGCGCGCCCGACACCGCCTCGTACATGTCGAACATGTCCTCGCGCTCGCGGAACGCGTACAGGAATACCGCCATCGCGCCAACGTCCAGCGCGTGCGAACCGATCCACATCAGATGGTTCAGCAGGCGCGTGATCTCGTCGAACATCACGCGGATGTACTGCGCGCGGATCGGCACGTCGATGCCGACCAGCTTTTCGATCGCCATCACGTAGGCGTGTTCGTTGGCCATCATCGACACATAGTCGAGACGGTCCATGTACGGCACGCTCTGGATCCACGTCTTCTGCTCGGCCAGCTTCTCGGTGGCACGGTGCAGCAGGCCGATGTGCGGATCGGCGCGCTGGATCACCTCGCCGTCCAGCTCCAGCACCAGGCGCAGCACGCCGTGCGCCGCCGGGTGCTGCGGACCGAAGTTCAGGGTGTAATTCTTGATATCTGCCATCGCGGGTTCTCAGTGCCGGTCAGTGCTTCAGGCCGCCGTAGTTTTCCTCGCGGATCACCCGTGGCGTCAGCTCGCGCGGTTCGATCGTGACCGGCTGATAGATGACGCGCTTCTGCTCGGGGTCGTAGCGCATCTCGACATAGCCGGACACCGGGAAGTCCTTGCGGAACGGATGGCCGACGAAACCGTAGTCGGTCAGGATGCGGCGCAGGTCCGGATGGCCCTCGAAGATGATCCCGTAGAAATCGAACGCCTCGCGCTCGAACCAGTTGACCGAGTTCCACACGTCGATCAGCGACGGGATCACCGGCATGTCGTCGTCCGGCGCGAACACGCGCACGCGCAGGCGCCAGTTATGCGTCAGCGACAGCAGGTGCGTGACCGCGGCAAAACGCGGACCGTCCCAGGCACCGTCGCCATAGGTGGAATAGTCGACGCCGCACAGGTCGATCAGCTGCTCGAAACGCAGCGACGGATCGTCACGCAGCATGCGGGCCACTTCGAGGTAGTCGTCGGCCTTGACGATCAGCGTCAGCTGGTCGAACGACTCCACCAGCTTGCCGATGCGATTGCCGAGCGCCTTCTCCAGCGCGGACTTCAGGGTATCGAGCTTGGCCATGTCAACCCTTGCGCGCGATGGTGTTGGTGCGGCGGATCTTGTTCTGCAGCTGGATGATGCCGTAGATCAGCGCTTCGGCCGTCGGCGGGCAGCCCGGCACGTAGATGTCGACCGGCACGATCCGGTCGCAACCGCGCACCACCGAATACGAGTAGTGATAGTAGCCGCCGCCATTGGCGCACGAGCCCATCGAGATGACCCAGCGCGGCTCGGCCATCTGGTCGTAGACCTTGCGCAGGGCGGGAGCCATCTTGTTGCACAGCGTGCCGGCCACGATCATCACGTCCGACTGGCGCGGCGACGGGCGGAAAATCACGCCGAAGCGGTCCATGTCGTAGCGCGCGGCGCCGGCATGCATCATTTCCACGGCACAGCAGGCCAGGCCGAACGTCATCGGCCACAGCGACCCGGTGCGGGTCCAGTTGATCAGCTTGTCAGCGGTAGTCGTGACGAAGCCTTCGTTCAGAACGCCTTCGATTGCCATTTCACATCACTCCCAATCGAGCGCGCCCTTTTTCCAGATGTAGACGAAGCCCACGATGAATTCCAGCAGAAACACGCCCATGGCGATGAAACCCGGCCAGCCGATGTCCTGCAGAGCGACGCCCCACGGGAAAAGGAAAGCGGTTTCGAGATCGAACAGAATGAAAAGGATGGCGATCAGGTAATAGCGCACGTCGAACTTCATGCGCGCGTCCTCGAACGCTTCGAAGCCGCACTCGTAAGGCGAGAGCTTGGCGGCGTCGGGCTTGTTCGGACCCAGGATCCGGCCGATCGACATCAGCGCGAGGCCGAGCACCACGCCGAAGATGATGAAGACGAGAACGGGGAAATAGGCTTCGAGATTCAAGGTACGGCCAGCCTTATCTGGAATGTTGTCAACAGCACCAGCTGAAGCGGCGTCCTGTTGCCCACCCCAAGCGCCCAACGCCATTGCGCAGACATCACGGCGCCGCCTTGCGGACTGCCGGAGCCCCTCACCGGGGCATTGCCCGGGAGCAGACTCCGATCAAGTTGTTTGGTGCCGACGGCGAGACTCGAACTCGCACAGCTTTCGCCACTACCCCCTCAAGATAGCGTGTCTACCAATTTCACCACGTCGGCTGGGGGAGAAACAATATTGCCTGGCGCCGGGTTTCAAGCCCTTCGGTACGCTGGTTTTGCGGCCATTTTTGCTATTTGGCTGCGCTGCCAGGAACCGTCGCTGGGGAATCGTTTCAAGCCCTGCATTCTAACCCATGATCGCCACTTTGTTCAATGCACAAGTGCAAAATGTTCGGCAATCCCGGGCGCGAATGCCGGATTATTTCGGCACGGCCGGCGCGGCCGGGGCCGAAGCCGCGGCGGCCGGCGCGGACGCCGCGGGCACCGAGGCGGCCGGGGCCGGAGCGGTCTGCGGAGCGGCGCCCATCACGCCCAGCGAGGCGGACGGACGGTAGTTGCCCAGCAGCGTCAGCGCCAGCGTGCAGACGAAGAACAGCGTGGCCAGGATCGCCGTGGTGCGCGACAGGAAGTTGGCCGAGCCGGTGGCGCCGAACAGGCTGCCCGAGGCGCCCGAGCCGAACGCCGCGCCGACGTCGGCGCCCTTGCCGTGCTGCAGCAGCACCAGCCCGATCACGCCCAGTGCCGACAGCACCTGCGCGACCATCAATAGAGTTTTTAGAATTGCCATGGATTCGATTCGCTTGCCTGATTCAGACGGTCGGTGCGGCCGGCATCAGGCGTTGCCGATCGCGAGAAAATCTTCGGTTTTGAGCGAGGCGCCGCCGATCAGCCCGCCATCGATATCGGCCATCGAGAACAGCTCGGCCGCATTGTCCGGCTTGACGCTGCCGCCGTACAGGATCGCCATGCGCTGCGCCACGCCGGCGTCGCGCGCGGCGACCTGGCTGCGCAGGAAGGCGTGCACGGCCTGGGCCTGCTCCTTGCTGGCGGTCTTGCCGGTGCCGATCGCCCAGACCGGCTCGTAGGCCAGCACCACGCGGCTCAGCTGCTCCACCGACAGCGCTTCCAGCACGGCCTGCAGTTGCCGGCCGACCACGGCTTCGGTCTCGCCCGCTTCGCGCTGCGCCAGCGTCTCGCCGACGCAGATCACCGGCACGATGCCGAATTCGAGGGCCCGCAGCGCCTTGGCGGCCACGGCGGCATCGCTCTCGCCATGGTAGGTGCGGCGCTCCGAATGGCCCACCAGCACGTAGCTGACGCCGAATTCGGCCAGCATCGATGCCGCCACCTCGCCGGTGAAGGCGCCGCGCGCCTCGGCCGACACGTCCTGCGCGCCCCAGGCGACCTGGCTGCCCGCCAGCAACGCCTGGCACTGTGCCAGGTAGGGGAACGGCGCGCACACCGCGAGGCTCGCGCCCGACGGGGCGCCGGCCTTGATACCGTTCAGCAGGGCCTCGTTGGCAGCCAGGCTGCCATGCATCTTCCAGTTGCCGATGACGAGCTTTTGTCTCACGAAAGCGCCTCTCAAAATCAAACCCGCAATTGTACCGCGCTGAGTACCCGGGCGCTACGACCGCGCGATACCCTGCGCCGTCGCGTCACACCGCCAGGCGCGATCGCGCTGAAGCCCGGCGGCGCGGCACGTCCCGCCAGCCTGACGCCGGGCAACGGCCGGCGCTCAAGGGGCCAGGCGTGCCGGTGCCTGGGCCGCGGCACGCGCCTCCATCCGCTCCATCACCCTCTTCGACACGCGGTAGGAATGACAGGCCTCGACGCAGCAAATACAGGGAAAAAGGCAGCGCAGGCAACAGCATAGCCAGCCCCCCACGTTCCCGCCCGCTCCAGCTCGGGCTGGACGAGCGCGGTCAACTCGTCGATATCCTGCTGCGTCAGCGCGCCGGGGTCCTCCGACGGCGACAGTTGCGGGCGAATGGTCTGGGGTGCGATTCGATTGGTCTGCATGGCGAGCTCCTTGGTAGTGACCGATGCCGGTATGGCCAAGGAAGTATTCGCCGCCAACTCGCCGGGACTGTCTCGTTGCCACCCCGATTTCAACTTCTGCCCCGCCGGGCGCGCTTGCGACAGAAAGCGGCCAGCCATCGCCCGGCCGCTTTGGCTGTCAGCCTTGCCAGGTCAGCACGATCTTGCCGACGTGCTCGCTCGACTCCATCAGGCGATGGGCGTCGGCGGCCTGCGCGGCCGGGAAGACCTGGTGGATCACCGGCTTGATGCTGCCGTTGGCCAGCAGCGGCCACACATGCTCGTGCAGAGCCCGCGCGATCTCGCCCTTGAACGAGGCGGGGCGCGGCCGCAGCGTCGAGCCGGTCACGGTGATACGGCGGCGCAGGATGTCGCCGAGCGGAATCTCCGCCTTGGCGCCGCCGAGCAGCGCGATGATCACGATGCGGCCATCGTCGGCGATGCACGACAGCTCGCGCGCCAGATACGGGCCGGCCACCATGTCGAGGATCACGTCGACACCGCGGCCGCCGGTCAGCGACTTGACCTCGGCGGCGAAGTCCTGCGTCTTGTAGTTGATCGCCCGGTCGGCGCCGAGCTCCTCGCAGGCGCGGCACTTCTCGTCGCTGCCGGCGGTGACGAAGACCTTGTGACCCAGCGCCTTCGCGATCTGGATCGCGGTGGTACCGATACCGCTGGAGCCGCCCTGGATCAGCAGCGTTTCCTCCTTGCCGCGCGGGCCGCGGCCGAGATAGCCGCGGTCGAACACATTGCTCCACACCGTGAAGAAGGTCTCCGGCAAGGCCGCCGCCTCGATATCGCTCAAGCCCTGCGGCACCGGCAGGCACTGCGCCAGCGGCGCGGTGCACAGCTGCGCGTAGCCGCCGCCCTGCACCAGCGCGCAGACGCGGTCCCCGACCTTCAGGCCGAAGCGATTGTCGGGATGCGACAGGTCGCCGCCGACGACCTCGCCGGCCACCTCGAGTCCCGGCAGGTCGGACGCGCCCGGCGGCACCGGATAGTTGCCGGTGCGCTGGAACACGTCGGGCCGGTTGATGCCGGCCGCGGCGACGCGGATCAGGACTTCACCGGGGCCGGGCGCCGGATCGGGACGCTCGGTCAACTGCAACACGTCGGGGCCGCCGTATTCGCGGATCTCGATGGCTTGCATGCTGGCTCCTTGAAACTGGAAACCGCGCGTGGTGCGCGGCTGGGATGCGGAAAGGGGAAAAAAGAAAGCGCGAACTGGCGCGCTTGCCCTGAGGGACTGGCGGCAGTGTAAACAAAAAAACGGCCGGGCATCGCCCAGCCGTTTCTTGCACGCTGCCCGGCAAGCGGGCAGAAGTCATGCCGTGCCCGCGTACGCGGGGACGACGCGAGCGCGCTTACTGCTGCTCGCCGCCCGCCGGCTCGGCCGGCGCCGCCGGCGCTTCGGCGTTGGCCAGCGGAGCGATCGAACCGCCCTCCTCGGCCATCGCCGCCTTCAGCGACAGACGCAGGCGGCCCTTCTCGTCGGCCTGGATCAGCTTGACGCGGACCTGCTGGCCTTCCTTCAGCCAGTCCTTGATGTCCTTGACGCGCTCGTTGACGATCTCCGAGATATGCAGCAGACCGTCCTTGCCCGGCAGGATGTTGACGATGGCGCCAAAGTCCAGCAGCTTCAGCACGGTGCCGTTGTAGATCTTGCCCACTTCGGCTTCCGCGGTGATGCCCTCGATGCGGCGCTTGGCCTCGGCCATGCCCTCGGTCGAGGTCGACGCGATCGTGATCGTGCCGTCTTCCTGGATGTCGATGGTCGTGCCGGTTTCCTTGGTCAGCGCCTGGATCGTCGAGCCGCCCTTGCCGATCACCTCGCGGATCTTGTCCGGATGGATCTTCATCGTGATCATGCGCGGCGCGTGTTCCGACAGCTCGGTGCGCGCATGGCCCATCGCCTCCTGCATCTTCGACAGGATATGCAGGCGGCCTTCCTTGGCCTGCGCCAGCGCGACCTGCATGATTTCCTTGGTGATGCCCTGGACCTTGATGTCCATCTGCAGCGCGGTGATGCCGTTGTCGGTACCCGCGACCTTGAAGTCCATGTCGCCGAGGTGGTCCTCGTCGCCCAGGATGTCGGTCAGCACGGCGAACTTGTTGCCTTCCAGGATCAGGCCCATGGCCACGCCGGCCACGTGCGCCTTGACCGGAACGCCGGCGTCCATCAGCGCCAGGCAGCCGCCGCAGACCGAAGCCATCGACGACGAGCCGTTCGACTCGGTGATTTCCGACACCAGGCGGATCGTGTAGGCGAACTCGTCCTCGGCCGGCAGCACCGGAATCAGCGCGCGCTTGGCCAGACGGCCGTGGCCGATCTCGCGGCGCTTGGGCGAACCCACGCGGCCGGTCTCGCCGGTCGCGAACGGGGGCATGTTGTAGTGGAGCATGAAACGATCGCGGTATTCGCCGGCCAGCGCGTCGATGATCTGCTCGTCGCTCTTGGTGCCCAGCGTGGCCACCACCAGCGCCTGCGTCTCGCCGCGGGTGAACAGCGCCGAGCCGTGCGCGCGCGGCAGCACCGACGAGCGGATCTCGATCGGGCGCACGGTGCGGGTGTCGCGGCCGTCGATGCGCGGTTCGCCGGCCAGCACCTGGCCACGGACGATCTTCGCTTCCAGATCGAACAGGATGTTGCCGACCTCGACCTTGTCGAACTCGACGCCGGCCTCGGCCAGACGGGCCTCCACCGCGGCGTAGGCTTCCTTGACCTTCTGCGAGCGGGCCGACTTCTGGCGGATCTGATAGGCCTCCTGCAGCAGCGGCGAGCCGACCTCGGCCACCTTGGCGATCAGCGCCTCGTTCTTCGGCGCCGGGGCCCAGTTCCACTCGGGCTTGCCGCCTTCGCGCACCAGCTCGTGGATCGCGTTGATCGCGACCTGCATCTGCTCGTGGCCGTAGACCACGGCGCCCAGCATCACCTCTTCGGACAGCTGGTTGGCTTCCGATTCGACCATCAGCACGGCACGCTCGGTGCCGGCGACCACCAGGTCCAGCTCGGAGCTGGCCAGCTGGCTGCGGGTCGGGTTCAGCAGGTACTGGCCGTTCTGGTAGCCGACGCGCGCGGCGCCGACCGGGCCGTTGAATGGAATGCCCGAGACCGCCAGCGCGGCCGAGGCACCGATCAGCGCCGGGATATCGGCCGGCACTTCGGGGTTCAGCGAGACGACGTGGACGACCACCTGCACGTCGTTATAGAAGCCTTCCGGAAACAGCGGACGCAGCGGACGATCGATCAGGCGCGAGGTCAGCGTCTCGTTCTCCGACGGACGGCCCTCGCGCTTGAAGAAGCCGCCCGGGATCTTGCCGGCGGCATAGGTCTTCTCGATGTAGTCGACCGTCAGCGGGAAGAAATCCTGGCCCGGCTTGGGCTGCTTGGCGGCCACCACGGTGGCGAGCACCACGGTGTCCTCGACATCGACGAGCACCGCGCCGCCGGCCTGGCGGGCGATTTCGCCGGTTTCCATGCGGACCGTATGCTGGCCCCACTGGAATTGCTTGACGACCTTGTTGAACATGGACATGAGCGTTCCCCTTTGTGCTTGCACGGCGACGGGCCGGAAGCCCGCCGGCGTGCCGGCGCCCGCGTGATGCAGCCGCGGGCATTGCTGCCGGATCGCTGTCAGGCGCGGTCGCAGGGAAGTGCTATGCCATTCCAGCGCGTCACCGCGGTCGCCGCAGCGAACAAGGTCAAACGATCGCCGCCGATATCCGATGAGGCGCTGGAATGACACAAAGCCCTGGTTCCTTGCCGGACTCCGGTGTCATGAATGAAAAGAACGATTCAACTTACTCCGTTGCACATCGTGGTGCAACGGCAACGGTGTCCGGCCTGGCCGGCCACCCGCGGCGCAATCGGATTGCCGGCATTCGCCGGCACGGCCGATCGGCCGCGCAAAAACAAAATGCCTGCATCAGCAGTGCTGACGCAGGCATCGTGGCGTCACGCCGGGGCGTGCGGTGCGAGGACCGACATTGCCGACCATGCCGGCATCGGCATCGCCATCCTCGTCCCTTCCCCGATCCGAGCAGCCTGGCGCAATTTACTTGCGCAGACCCAGCTTCTCGATCAGCGCGCGATAACGATCGGCGTCGTTCGACTTCAGGTAGTCCAGCAGGCGGCGACGACGGCTCACCATGCGCAGCAGGCCGCGGCGGCTGTGGTGATCCTTCATGTTGGCCTTGAAGTGCGGGGTCAGTTCGTTGATGCGCGAGGTCAGCAGAGCGACCTGGACTTCGGGGCTGCCGGTGTCGTTGGCGCCACGGGCGAACTGCTTGATGACTTCGGACTTGTTGATATCGGCTACGGACATGATGTTTCCTTTCACTTGCGAACGTTGCAGCGCCAGGGCCGCGAACGTCGTGCGGGAGAAAAATGCGGCTTGCGCCGCACACTGCCTTGCCGCCGGGCGCGCCCGCGTTACCGCGAGTGCCGCCTGAACGACAGCCGCGCATTATAGCGCAACTGGAGTTGCCGGGCAAAAGCGGCCGGGCGGCGCCTTGCCGGGGCTAGGGACGCTCCATCTTGCAGGTCGTGGCCCGCGTGGTCTGGGCCGACTTCAGCCGCTTGACCGTGCGGAAGCCGTATCCGGAGCCCTCGTTGTCGAAGCGCACTTCGCCGCCCTGCCGCTCCATCATCGACACATAGAGCGGCTGCAGCACCTGGTGGTCATCCGCGCGCACGGTGGCGTCGTGGAAGTCGTTGACGTAACGCATGCCCTCCAGCGCCCGCGCAACCTTGACCGCATCGGTGGAACCGGCCTGCTCGATCGCCCTCGCCAGCATCTCGATCATCATCTGCATGCGCAGATGCACGTAGTCGTCCTTCGGCTCGGGATAGCGGTTGCGGAAGGCCTGGTAGAAGGCATCGGAGGCGGCGCCACCGACGTTCGGGTGCCATTCGGCCACCGCCAGCACGCGGCCCACGCCGGCATCGCCCATCGCGGCCGGGGCGCCGAGGCCATTGCCGTAGAAGGTATAGAACTTGGCGCCCAGGCCGCCCTCGCGCGCCGCCTTGACCATCAGCGTCAGGTCGTTGCCCCAGTTGCCGGTGATCACCGCGTCCGCGCCGCTGGCCTTGATCTTCGCGATATACGGCGCGAAGTCCTTGATCTTGCCGATCGGGTGGAATTCGTCGCCGACGATCTTCACGTCGGGCCGCTTGGCCGCCAGCATGTCGCGCGCGAGCCGCGAGACCTGATGGCCGAAGCTGTAGTCCTGCGCGATCAGGTAGACGCGGCGCACGCTGGCGTCGGCGCGAATCACCTCCGTCAGCGCCTCCATCCGCATGTCGGCGCCGGCGTCGAAGCGGAAATGCCAGAAGCTGCAGTTCTCGTTGGTCAGCGCCGGATCGACCGCGGAATAGTTCAGGAACAGCACGCGCGCCTCGGGCTGGCGCGCGTTGTGCCGGTTCACCGCGCCGACCAGCGCCGCGGCGACCGCCGAGCTGTTCCCCTGCAGCACGAACGGGATGCGCCGGTCCACCAGCGCACGGAACTGGATCAGGCTCTCGTCGACATTGCCCTTGCTGTCGAAGGTGACCAGCTCCAGCGGGCGCTGCCCTTCGGCGGTGCGGACGCCGCCGCGCGCGTTGACCCGGTCGATCGCGAGCCGCAGGTTGCGCACCACCGCTTCGCCGGCATTGGCGAACGGACCCGACAGTCCGTCGATCATGCCGAGCCGGATCGGCTCCTGCGCCGACGCAACGCCCGCCGCGAGGGCCAACAGGCAAGCCCCCAGCCACCCCTTCACAACCATCGATCGATCTCCGCGAAAGCGCTGCATGGTAAGCCAGCGCTCACCGCCTTGCAATCGCGCCGGCGGTGCGATGCGGCGCCTGCGGCGCTACACTGCGGCTATTTCGTGGCAATGAAGGACCGAGGTTCGCAATGAAAGCACTGAAGAGCATTGGCCGCTGGTTGGCGCTCGGCACCGCCGGCGTGCTGTTGACGGCCTGCGTCATCCTGCAGCCGGTACAGGAGGCGCAGAAGCTGATCGGCGCGCCGGAAAGCACGGTGCGCGCGACCTTCGGCGAGCCGACCGACATCTTCCGGCTCGACGACGGCACCGTGCGCTGGATCTATTCGAAGCAGCCACTGGGGCGTCAGGCCTATGCGGCCGACTTCGATACCAGCGGCAAGCTGACGCGCTTCCGCCAGATGTTGACCACCACCGAGCTGTACAAGGCGCGGATCGGCACCTGGACCAAGCGCGACGTCGCCGAACATTTCGGCCTGCCGCGCGAGCCGACGCAGTACTTCCCGCTGATGCGCCGCGATGTCTGGTCGTACCGCTTCCTGCACGAAGAAAACTGGCCGTCGCTGTTCCACTTCTATTTCGACGATGCCGGCGTGCTGCGGCAGACCCAGATCACGCCCGACCCGCTGGCCGATCCGCGGGAAACGATCCGCTAGGCATCGCGCCCTTAATGCCGCCCATGCCGCCCTGCTGGCGACGTGGGCAGTGACGTCAGCCGGCTGCGCGAGCACCCCGGCATGCCCCTGGCCGGCTCCCGTTCCATCGCACTGTCCTGGATTGCCGGCGGCTCGCCACCGTGCTCGCGCACGATGTCGAGCACCCAGGCATCGGCCCGCCGGGCCCTGACCCTGGCCTGCGCGCAATCCCATATCGTCTGTCCGGCCCGGTTGCGTCGCTCGGCAAAACGCGGGCCCGCGCCTCCTGCATTGTCCCAGTCCGTCTTTGCCGCCTGCCGCAGGAAGCGCAGCACCGATGCCTTGTCGCCATGGAGTACGGCAAGGTGGACCGGGGTATTGCCGTCGTAGTCCGAGGCGAAGATGCGCGGGGTGGTCTCTCCCCCTTCTGCCGCCCCCGGTCGCGCGTTGGCGACACCGGCCCCGCGGCATTCGAGCGCGTCGATCGCGATCTTCATGAACAGCGAATCGAGCACCGGGCCGGTGGCAAGCCCCGGGTCGCACGCGACATGGTGCAGCACGGTTCTGGCGTCATTGTCGAAGCGCTCCAACGCCTTTTCGTCGTATCGCAGGAATTGCATGACGCCCTCGGGCGTGGCAATCCGGCCGCGAAAGTTGTCCTGAACGTCGGCCGGATTCTGCCGGTCGAGCCCGCGCATCAGGTTCGAGCGGCCGGCCTCGATCGATTCGCGCCGCGCCTTGACCTGATCCGCCGGCAGCAGGCAGCGGAGCTCCTGCAGCAACTGCCGTTCGTCCCGCCACTCCCGTCGCCCCTGGCGCCCCAGACAGCGAAGCCAGTTCCACAGGGCCTTCAACGCGGGCCAGCGCGACTCGCTGACCGTCGTCCACGCCGCCTTGCCGTGCCGATCCACGACGACGGTGAAGCGCCTGGAGCAGGCGCGCCCACGCGCTTGCAGCAGGCCACCCGCGGCGACGTGTTCCAGCGCCGCATTCCGGCCGACGGTGTGATACGGATGCAAATGGTCCAGATCGACAGCGCTGACCAGGCCCACGCGCAATTGCCCCGCCAGGCTGTCGGCCAGCACCTTTTCTTCGCGACGATTTCGTCGCGGCGTGGAACGCTGATTGGAAAGACACTGCAGACGGGGGGCGGCGTACTGCCTGTCCCAGTTGAAGCGATAACAGCGATCGCCAATGATCAATGGCGCCCCCAGAGCGATGCGCTGCTTGTCGGTTTCCCCGAGGGTCTTGACCCGTTCTACATCCAACACCGTGCATGGCATGGCGAATTCACTGACTGCCAACGACATCGACATTCCTTAACGAAGGGTCACAAACCAGCCACCAAACCGCCAAACCCGTGTCCATGCGTCTGGGGCAAATCGTGGTCGCGATGATCGTCGAGTCCTTGCCGGCCTGCTTCCAGCTTTAATGGCCACATTGCGTTTTGCGGCATGTCAGGCGGCCAGGCCACTGCCAGGCGCCAACAAAAAACGCCGGTGGTCCGTGAGTCGAATCTCACGAACCACCGGCGCTGTGCTTGCGTCGGCTGGCTGCATCCGCCGGCGAGATTGACCGGCGGGTCCTTCTGTCCCGGCGCGATCAGATCTGCGGATTGATCTTCTGCACCGCCTTGTCGTGCAGCTTGTTCAGCGCGGCCAGATAGGCCTTGGCCGAGGCCGCGACGATGTCCGGGTCGGTGCCGACGCCGTTGACGATGCGGCCGGCCTTGGACAGCCGCACCGTGACCTCGCCCTGCGCCTGCGTGCCGGTGGTGATCGCGTTGACCGAATACAGCACCAGCTCGGCGCCGCTGTTCACCTTGGCCTCGATCGCGTGCAGCGTGGCATCGACCGGGCCGTTGCCCTCGCCTTCGCCGGTGTACTCCTGGCCGTCCATGTTGAACACCACGCGTGCATGCGGCCGCTCGCCGGTTTCCGAGCGTTGCGACAGCGAGATGAAGCGATAGTGTTCGTTGGCGTCGTGGGCCTCGTCCGAGACGATGGCCATGATGTCCTCGTCGAAGATCTCGGCCTTCTGGTCGGCCAGCTCCTTGAAGCGCGCGAAGGCGGCATTGACCTCGCTCTCGCTGTCGAGCTCGATGCCCAGTTCCTGCAGGCGCTGCTTGAACGCGTTGCGGCCCGACAGCTTGCCGAGCACGATCTTGTTCGCGGTCCAGCCCACGTCTTCGGCGCGCATGATCTCGTAGGTGTCGCGCGCCTTCAGCACGCCATCCTGGTGGATGCCCGACGCGTGCGCGAACGCGTTGGCGCCGACCACGGCCTTGTTCGGCTGCACCACGAAACCGGTGATCTGCGAGACCAGCTTCGAGGCCGGCACGATCTGCGTGGTATCGACGCCCACATCGAGATTGAAGTAGTCGCGCCGCGTCTTGACCGCCATCACCACCTCTTCGAGGCTGGTGTTGCCGGCGCGCTCGCCCAGGCCGTTGATCGTGCATTCGATCTGGCGCGCGCCCCCGAGCTTGACCGCGGCCAGCGAGTTCGCCACCGCCATGCCCAGGTCGTTATGGCAGTGCACCGACCACACCGCCTTGTCCGAATTCGGGATGCGCTCGCGCACCGAGCGGATCAGCGCGGCATAACCTTCGGGCACCGCATAGCCGACCGTGTCGGGCAGGTTGATCGTGGTCGCGCCCTCGTCGATCACGGCCTCCAGCACGCGGCACAGGAAGTCCATGTCGGAGCGGCTGCCGTCTTCCGGCGAGAACTCGATGTCGTCGGTGAACTGGCGCGCGAAACGCACCGCCAGGCGCGCCTGCTCGTAGACCTGGTCCGGCGTCATGCGCAGCTTCTTTTCCATATGCAGCGCCGAGGTGGCGATGAAGGTATGGATACGGAAGGAGTTGGCGGGCTTGAGCGCCTCGGCGGCGCGGGCGATGTCCTTGTCGTTGGCGCGGGCCAGCGAGCAGATGGTCGAGTCCTTGACGGTCTGGGCGATCGCGCGGATCGCCTCGAAGTCGCCGTTCGAGCTGGCGGCGAAGCCGGCCTCGATCACATCGACCTTCAGGCGCTCGAGCTGGCGCGCGATGCGGATCTTTTCCTCGCGCGTCATCGAGGCGCCCGGCGACTGCTCGCCGTCGCGCAACGTGGTATCGAAAATGATCAGTTTGTCCGACATGGAAAACGCTCCTGGGGGATAAGTGCTCGAACGGGTTTCGGCGGTTTCGGTTTCTGTTCCGGTGCCCCGCTGCCTGCCGGTCGCATCGTCGCCGATCGCTGCGGCACAATGCAAAACGCCCCGGCGTGCAGGGATGCAGGCCGGGGCGTGGATAAATCCTGTGCGACTTCGCGTGAGGCTATCGCTTCCTCAGCGCGCGCGTGTCCCGACCTGGCTGCCTAGTAGGCTACCTAGCAGGGTACGGGCGAGACGGGCTTGGCGCGAAATCATGGCAGCGAATATAGCCGAGATGGCAACGGCGCGCAACACGGGGATTTCCCCCAAGCGGCCGCGCGCCGCTCTGCCCCGCGCAACGCGGGGCCGCTGCAGGGCCTCAGGCCTGGGGCGGGATACGCAGCTTCTGGCCCGGATAGATCTTGTCCGGGTGCGACAGCATCGGCCGGTTGGCCTCGAAGATCGCGTTGTAGGCGTTGGCCTTGCCGTAGTACTTCTGCGCGATCGCCGACAGCGTGTCGCCCTTGGCCACGGTATGCCATTGCGCCGATTCCGACTCGACGTTGACCGACATCTTGTCCTCGACCTGCTCGACGCCTTCGACGTTGCCGCAGCACAGGATGATCTTCTCGCGCGTGGCCTGGTCCGGCGCGACGCCGAACACCGTGACCTTGCCCTGGGCGCCGTCGACCTGCACCGACAGCCCGGTCGCATCGAGACCCATCTTGCGGATGTAGTTTTCGATCGCTTCGCCGGCGGTGCGGTTGGCCGCCTCGGCCTGCTGCGCGGCATCGGCGGGCGCGGCCTGGGCCGGCTCGGCGGCTTTGGCTTCGCGGCCGAACAGCTTCTCGCCTGCTTCCTTGATGAAATCCAGCACGCTCATGGGATTCTCCTTGTGTCAGTGGCAAGTCGGTAGCCGATCGCGGCTACGCGGCGGGCCGCCATGCCTTCGCGGCATGACGCCTCGGCAACATACCGCGAATTGGACGGACATCACAAGCGGGGAATCGCAAGCAAACGCAAAATCGAAAAAGGCGCCGAAGCGCCTTTTCCGTTCATCAAATCGACATCCGCGGCTCCTCCGCGCGGCCCGGCGTCAGTCCGGGCCGCCCGCCTGAGAGCGCGCCACGCCGCCCTGCATCGCGCGCCAGCCCCACAGCACGTAGCCGGAAATCGCATAGCCGACGAACAGCCCGAACAGCGCCACCGGCGGATCGCTGGACACCACCACGAACAGCACCATCACCAGGATCATCACGCCGAAGGAGACGCGATGGCGCACGTCGAGCGCCTTGCCGCTGTAGAACGGCGCATTGGTGACCATCGACAGCCCGGCATACAGCGTGATCGCGAACGCCACCCACGGCATCCACAGTTCGCGCACCGGCAGCTTGTTGTCGATCGCGAGCCAGACGAAGCCGGCCACCAGTGCCGCCGCGGCCGGGCTCGGCAGCCCCTGGAAGAAGCGCTTGTCGATCACGCCGATATTGGCGTTGAAGCGCGCCAGCCGCAGTGCCGCACAGGTGCAATAGACGAAGGCCGCGATCCAGCCCCACTTGCCCAGGTCCTTCAGGATCCATTCGTACATCACCAGCGCCGGCGCGACGCCGAACGATGTCATGTCCGACAGCGAGTCGTACTGCTCGCCGAAGGCGCTCTGCGTATTGGTGATGCGGGCCACGCGGCCGTCCATGCCGTCGAGTACCATCGCCGCGAAGATGGCAATGGCCGCGACATCGAAACGCATGTTCATCGCCTGCACGATGGCGAAGAAGCCGGCGAACAGCGCGGCCGTGGTGAAGGCGTTCGGCAGCAGGTAGATGCCGCGCCGGCGCGGCCGCACGTATTCGACCTCGAGCTCGTCGTCGTCCGCCGGATCGTTTTCCGCGCCTCGCATCTGGTTATGCCGGAACGGCCGCAGGTGGGTCACGTTGCCGCCGACCACGCGCTTGTTGCGCCGATTGAATGCACCCATGCCGAATCTCCTCGATCGCTCGTGGCTCAATCCAGCTCGGCGAGGATCGTCGACGAAGCCGAAACCTTCTCGCCGATCGTCACGCGCGGCCGGGCGTCGAGCGGCAGATAGACGTCGACGCGCGAGCCGAAGCGGATGAAGCCGTAGCGCTGGCCGCGCGCCACCGTGTCGCCGACGCGCGTGTAGCACAGGATGCGCCGCGCGATCAGGCCGGCGACCTGCACCAGCGTGACGACCTTGTCGTCGCCGGCGCGGCGGATCACCACCGCATTGCGCTCGTTCTCGGTCGAGGCCTTGTCCAGGTCGGCGTTGACGAACTGGCCGGGGAAATAGTCGATCTTCTCGACGGTGCCGTCGACCGACACGCGGTTCGAATGGACGTTGAACACGTTCATGAACACGCTGATCTTCAGCGCCTCGCGGCCGGCGTAGGGATCCTGGGTCTTCTCGACCGCGACGATGCGTCCGTCGGCCGGCGCCAGCACCGCATTGGGCTGGGTCGGAATCGGCCGCGGCGGATCGCGGAAAAACTGCAGCACGAACACCGTGATGATCCAGAGCGGCAGCGCCCACCAGAATCCCGCGCTGGCATGCACCAGCAGCGAGATGACAAAAGCGCCGGCCAGGAACGGCCAGCCTTCACGGGCGATCAGCGGATGGGGATAGTTCATGCAGGTGGGAAAGAGGTCTATGGAGGTCAGTCAAGTCTGACAAGGATAACAAAAAGCCGCCCAGCCCTCCCCCGTTTTCCCTCGGCGGACCATGGTCTGGCCATGGCGACCGCCTCCGGTCGGGACGGAAGGCTGGACGGCTGCAACGCGCAGGACCGCGCCGCCCGGCAAACCCGGCGGCGCGGCGTCCGGCACGCTTAGTTCTTCGACTGGTCGACCAGCTTGTTCTTGGCGATCCAGGGCATCATCGCGCGCAGCTTGGCACCCACTTCCTCGATCTGGTGCTCGGCGGTCAGGCGGCGGCGCGAGATCAGCGTCGGCGCGCCGGCCTTGTTCTCGAGCAGGAAGCTCTTGGCGTATTCGCCGGTCTGGATGTCCTTCAGGCACTGCTTCATGGCCTTCTTGGTCTCCTCGGTGACCACGCGCGGGCCGGTCACGTACTCGCCGTACTCGGCGTTGTTGGAGATCGAGTAGTTCATGTTGGCGATGCCGCCTTCATAGATCAGGTCGACGATCAGCTTGAGCTCGTGCAGGCACTCGAAATAGGCCATTTCCGGCGCGTAACCGGCTTCGACCAGCGTCTCGAAGCCGGCCTTGATCAGCTCGACGGTACCGCCGCACAGCACGGCCTGCTCGCCGAACAGGTCGGTCTCGGTCTCTTCGCGGAAGTTGGTCTCGATGATGCCGGCACGGCCGCCGCCGTTGGCGGTGGCGTACGACAGCGCGATGTCGCGGGCGGCGCCCGACTTGTTCTGGTGCACCGCGATCAGGTGCGGCACGCCGCCGCCCTGGCTGTAGGTCGAACGCACGGTGTGGCCCGGGGCCTTCGGCGCGATCATGATCACGTCGAGGTCGGCGCGCGGGATCACCGCGCCGTAGTGCACGTTGAAGCCGTGGGCGAAGGCCAGCGCGGCGCCTTCCTTGATGTTGTCGTGCACTTCGTTCTTGTAGACGTCGGCGATCTGCTCGTCCGGCAGCAGGATCATGACCACGTCGGCGTCCTTGACGGCCTCGGCCACTTCCTTGACCTGCAGGCCGGCGTTGACGGCCTTGTTCCACGACGCGCCGTTCTTGCGCAGGCCGACCGTCACCTTGACGCCCGAGTCGTTCAGGTTCAGCGCGTGGGCGTGACCCTGGGAGCCGTAGCCGATGATGGTGACGTTCTTGCCCTTGATCAGGGACAGGTCGGCGTCCTTGTCGTAAAACACTTTCATGATGATTCCTTCGCTCTTTTTCCGATGTTGGGAGTCGACGACGCGCCGCGCATGGGGTTGGCGCCGGCGCGCCGCCGTCGATACTGCAATGGGGTGTGGTGGGGTTGCCGCGCGAGAGACCGGCGTCAGACCTTCAGGATGCGCTCGCCCCGGCCGATTCCCGAGCCGCCGGTACGGACGGTCTCCAGGATCGCGCTGCGGTCGATCGCATCGAGGAAGGCATCGAGCTTGCTGCCGTTGCCGGTCAGCTCGATCGTGTAGGTCTTCTCGGTGACGTCGATGACCCGGCCGCGGAAGATGTCCGCGGTGCGTTTCATCTCCTCGCGCTCCTTGCCGACGGCGCGCACCTTGACGAGCATCAGCTCGCGCTCGATGTGCGCGCCCTCGGTCAGGTCGACCACCTTGACCACCTCGACCAGCCGGTTCAGATGCTTGGTGATCTGTTCGATCACGTCATCCGAGCCGGTCGTCACGATCGTCATCCGCGACAGCGAGGCGTCCTCGGTGGGCGCCACGGTCAGCGTCTCGATGTTGTAGCCGCGCGCCGAGAACAGCCCGACCACGCGCGACAGCGCGCCCGGTTCGTTCTCCAGCAGGACCGAAATGATGTGTCGCATCACAGGTCCTCCGCGCCGAGCAGCATTTCCGAAATGCCCTTGCCCGCCTGCACCATCGGCCAGACGTTTTCCGTCGGGTCGGTCTGGAAATCCAGGAACACGGTGCGGTCCTTCAGGCGGAAGGCTTCGCGCAGCGCCGGCTCGACGTCGGCGGTCTTTTCGATGCGCATGCCGACGTGGCCATAGGCCTCGGCCAGCTTGACGAAGTCGGGCAGCGCGTCCATGTAGGAATGCGAGTAGCGGTTGTCGTACTCGATCTCCTGCCACTGGCGCACCATGCCCAGGTAGCGGTTGTTCAGCGCGCAGATCTTGACCGGGGTGTCGTACTGCAGGCAGGTCGACAGTTCCTGGATACACATCTGGATCGAGCCCTCGCCGGTCACGGTGACGACTTCCTTGTCCGGGAACGCCTTCTTGATGCCCATCGCGTACGGCAGGCCCACGCCCATCGTGCCGAGGCCGCCGGAGTTGATCCAGCGGCGCGGCTGGTCGAACTTGTAGAACTGCGCGGCCCACATCTGGTGCTGGCCGACGTCCGAGCAGACGAAGGCATCGCCCTTGGTCAGTTCCCAGATCTTCTCGATCACGTACTGCGGCTTGATGATCTCGGAATCGCGGTCGTACTTCAGGCAGTCCACCGAGCGCCATTGCTCGATCTGCTCCCACCAGCGCGACAGCGCCTCGCGGCGCGGCTTGACGTCACTGGCCTGCAGTTGCGCGATCAGCTCCTGCAGCACGTCCTTGACGTTGCCGACGATCGGGATGTCCACCTTGACCCGCTTCGAGATCGACGAGGGGTCGATGTCGATATGGATGATCTTGCGCGGCTGCGAGGTGAAGTGCGCCGGGTTGCCGATCACGCGGTCGTCGAAGCGCGCCCCGATGGCGATCAGCACGTCACAGTTCTGCATCGCCATGTTGGCTTCGTAGGTGCCGTGCATGCCGAGCATGCCGACGAACTGCTTGCTGGTGCCGGGGAACGCGCCCAGGCCCATCAGCGTGTTGGTGACCGGATGGCCGGTCAGCGCGGCCAGCTGGCGCAGCTCGTCGCTGGCATTGGCCAGCACCACGCCGCCGCCCGAATAGATCAGCGGCCGCTCGGCGCTCTGCAGCAGCGCCAATGCCTTGCGGATCTGGCCCGAATGCCCCTTGTTGACGGGGTTGTACGAGCGCATGTCGATCGCTTTCGGGTACTCGTAGCGGCAGGCATTGCGCGACACGTCCTTCGGGATGTCGACCACCACCGGACCGGGTCGGCCGGTCGCGGCGATATAGAAGGCCTTCTTGATGGTCGCCGCCAGATCGCGCACGTCCTTGACCAGGAAGTTGTGCTTGACCACCGGCCGCGTGATGCCGACCGTGTCGCACTCCTGGAAGGCATCCTGGCCGATCGCGTGGGTCGGCACGTTGCCGGTGATCACGACCATCGGAATCGAGTCCAGATAGGCGGTGGCGATGCCGGTGACGGCATTGGTCACGCCGGGACCCGAGGTCACCAGCGCGCAGCCCACCTTGCCGGTCGCGCGCGCATAGCCGTCCGCGGCGTGGACCGCGGCCTGCTCGTGGCGCACCAGGATGTGCTCGATTTTCTTTTGCTTGTACAGCTCGTCGTAGATATACAGCACTGCGCCGCCGGGATAACCCCAGACGTATTCGACGCCTTCTTCGGCAAGTGCGTGGACGAGGATTTCCGCCCCGATCATTTCGGGTGCGGCGGATGAATTGCTGTCGGCGTGGGAGAATTCCGCGCTGGGCATGTTCATGTCAGTCCTTTGCAATTTTCGGCAAAAAATTGTTTGGATGCTCTCTGCCGGGCTTGTGGCACGGGTTCAAGCGGTGCGCGTCTGCATGGGAGACCGCCTCATAAGCGGCCAGATGAGACAACCACTGATGTCGTGAACCGTCGATGATACTGCATCGCACCAGCGCGGTCTATGACCTCGTATCGTGTCGCCGGGGCGACACGGCCGCCCCGTTATTTGCTAGCATCGCCGCATTTTGCTGATTTCCGGGCTGCCGGCCGCCCCGCCCTCGTGCGGCATTGGCCGGCCGCTCTTGCCCGCCGCATGGCAACCGAACAGGAACTATCCGATTTTCTCGCCAGCGCCGAACGCCGCGCCTTCAAGCACGCGGTATTCGCGGTACGGGACGAACAGGCCGCCCTGGACATCGTCCAGGACGCCATGATCAAGCTGGCCGAAAAATACGGCGACCGCGGCCCCGCCGAGTTGCCGCCGCTGTTCCAGCGCATCCTGCAGAACACCATCCACGACTGGTTTCGCCGCCAGAAGGTGCGCAATACCTGGGTCACGCTGTTCTCGAACCTGCGCGACGAGCGCGATGGCGAGGACGCCGACCTGCTGGAGGCGCTGGAGAGCGAGCCGGGATCGCAGGCCGCCGAGAGCAGCGCCGACCGGTTCGAGCGCGTGCAGACCATGCGCATCATCGAGGAAGAAGTCCAGCGCCTGCCCACCCGTCAACGCGAGGCCTTCCTGCTGCGTTACTGGGAGGATATGGACGTCGCGGAAACGGCCGCTGCCATGGGATGTTCCGAAGGCAGCGTCAAGACCCACTGTTCGCGCGCCACGCACGCCCTGGCGCAGGCGCTGCGCGCCCGGGGACTCCGACTATGAACAGCAGAAACGCATCCGAGATCGAGCAACGCCGCCTGGCCCGGCAGATCACCGCCATGCTGGACGCTTCCGCCAACCAGGTGCCGGACGATATCGCCGCGCGCCTGGCCGCCGCACGCCGCGTGGCGCTGTCGCGCCGCCGCGAAGAAGCGCCTCAAACATCACCTCGACTGGCCACGGCAGGACCGTCGCTGCACGGCGGCGCGCACCGGTCGATGCGGCCGCTGGGCGACTGGGTGCGCCGGCTCGGCCTGGTATGGACGGTGGTCGCGCTGGCCGGCGGACTGGCCGGCATCTACCAATGGCAGCAGCAGCAACGGATCGAGGAACTGGCCGATGTCGACGCCGCGATGCTGCTCGACGAACTGCCTCCGGCCGCCTACGCGGACGAGGGCTTCCATGTCTTTCTCAAGCATGGCGAGTAAGCGCGCGCGCGTCGGCGCGCACCGTGAGCTCGCGCTGTGGCTGGGCGCCGGCCTGAGCGCCGCCGCGCTGTGGTGCCTGACGCCGCCGGCCGCGCATGCGCGCGATGCGGTCGAACCGGCCGCCAGGGCGTCGAGCCCGGCCGCCAACCCCGCGGTCCGTGCGGCGCGCCCGACCTGGTCCGAACTGACGTCGGCGCAGCAGCGCGTGCTGGCGCCGCTGGCCGGCCAGTGGAACACGCTGACCGAGGTCCACCGCCGCAAGTGGCTTCGCATCGCCGCCCGCTTCCAGGAACTGTCGCCGGCCGAGCAGCAGCGGCTGCATGCGCGCATGACCGAGTGGGCGCAGATGACGCCGGAGCAGCGCCGGCTGGCGCGCGAGAACTTCCAGATCCATCGCACCGTGCCGGTCGAGCGCAAGACCGAGGCCTGGGACCGCTACCAGCAGCTGCCCGAAGAACAGAAACGTCAGCTCGCCGAGGCCGCCAAGGTGCCCCCGCGCCCTGGCGCGGTCAGCGCGCTGCCATCCAGCCGCAAGCCGCCGATCTCGACGACGGCGCCCGTACGGCCGGTACCGCACGCGACGGGCGGCGCTTCCGCGCCCGCCGCGGCGGCGAGCGCCCCAGCCGTGCTGTCGGCCTCCGCCGCGCTCGTGCCGGGCGCCACCCCGGCCAGCGGCGCCGTTGCGGCGAGCCCCGGTACCGGCATCCCGCTCGACGCCGCCAGCGCGACGGCCGCCTCGACACCGGTCGCCGAGACCGCGCCGGCCGCCAGCACCGACACCTTCTCTCGCGGCAATTGATCTGCGGAAGCTGATTCGCGGCAACGGATCGGCGCCGCCGTCGCCCGCGGCCGCCCGAAGCCGCCCGAAGCCGCCCGAAGCCGCGCTGCCCTCTCCCGCTCCCCGCTCTCCCGTACCAACCGCCACGCCGCCGCGCGATGCGGCCCATGGCGACGCCTTTGGCATAATGCCGCTGCCCACACGCCAGCGCGGCCTTTGTCCGCGCCTCGCCCCGACTCCGTCCATGCCAGTCCATGTCCGCCAAGACCGCCACTGACGCCGCCGCAGCGCGCCCCGAGCCGACCGCCTCCGCGCAGGCACCCGAGCAGGTCCCCACGCACGCGCCCCCGATCCGCCGCCGCGTCGCCTGCATGCTGTACGAAGGCGTGCTGCTGTTCGGCGTGCTCAGCGCCTCCACCGCGCTCTATCTGCTGGCCCGGCCGCTGCTGCGGGAACTGCGTATCGACACGCCGCTGGCCATGCAGCTGTGGAGCTTCCTGGTGATGGGCCTCTATTTCACCTGGTTCTGGCAACGCACCGGCCAGACGCTGCCGATGCAGACCTGGCGCATCCGCGTCGAAGGCGCCGACGGCAGGCCGCCGCGCTGGCCCCGCGCGGCGCTGCGCTATCTGCTGGCATGGCTGTGGCTGCCGCCGTCGGCGGCGGTGGGCCATGCGCTGGGCCTCGTCAAGGGACCGTTCGTCGGCGTGCTGGCGTGCGGCCTGGGCGTGTGGATATTGGTAGCCTTTCTCGATCGGCGCCGCCAGTTCCTGCACGATCGGCTGGCCGGCACGCGGCTGGTAGACCTGCGGCCGCCGCGCCAGCCATGAAGCTGACCGCCACCGCGGTGCGCCGCATCGCCGTGGCGATGCAGCTCGGCGGTGCCTGCGGCGTCGCGCTGGCGCTGGTCCGACTGGCCGACTGGAACTGGCCCGCGGCGCTGGCCGGCGGCATCGTCACCGTGCTGGTGTTGTTCGGGCTGTCGGTCGCGATGGCCTTCGCGATCTCGGTGGGCGGCACCGGCGCATCGGCTACCAACGCGTTCCGCGCCGGCATGCCGACGCTGCCGCCCGCGCTGCAGGCGCATCGCGCCGCCGCGCGGCTCGGACCCCGGCAGGCGCTGCTCTGCTATTTGCGCGAATGCGTCGCGGTGTTCCGCATGTTCAACTGGCTGCAACCCTTCCGCCATCGGCGGCCGCTGATGCCGGCCCGTCAGGACGCTGCCGCATCCCGCCCACCGGTGCTGCTGGTGCACGGCTACGGCTGCAACCGCGCGGTCTGGCTCGACCTGCAGCCGGCGCTGGCGGCGGCGGGCTATCGCTGCGAGGCGATCGACCTCGAGCCGATGCTGGCCGATATCGACGACTACGGCGACGCGCTGCTCACCGCGATCGAAGCGCTGAACCGCTCCACCGGCCACGCCCCGCTGCTGCTGTGCCACAGCATGGGCGGACTGGCCGCGCGCGCGGCGCTGGCCCGTGCCCGCCGCGAGCCGCGGCCCGCTGCCTGCGCGGGCATCGTCACGCTGGGCACGCCGCACCACGGCTGCACGCTGGCCAGCATCGGCAGCGGCGCCAATGCGCGCCAGATGCGCTGCGGCAACGACTGGCTGCAGGCGCTGGCGCGCAGCGAAAGCCCGCGCGACCGCGCCGCGATGGTGTCGATCTTCAGCTGGCACGATTCGATCGCCGGCCCGGCCGAAACCAGCTGGCTCGACGGCGCCCACAACGTGGCGCTGGCCGGCATCGGCCATGTTTCGCTGCTGCGCGACCCACGCGCCGTCGACGCGGTGCTGGCAGCGCTGGACCGTCTCGCGCACGCCCCTGCCACGGCCGCTTCCTGATCCCCGGCTGATCGAACGCTGGCCCGCGGCATCGCCGCGCCTGCAGGTCGCCCACCGTCTTTACGGTTGGTCACATGTCATTCATGTTTCCGTCACGGCGCCGTCATCGATGGCTGGCTCAATGCAGTCATCGCCGTCACCGGGGCCGCCATGGTCAGTCCACTCCGTTCCGCCCGGGCACATCTGGCCCGCGCCGCGCAGCGACTGCGCGGACGCTCCGACCCGATGCTGCCGCTGGCCGCCATTCCCGGCATGCCAGCCGCCTTCATGCCGCCCGGCCTGGACCGTGCGCCGACCACCGCCTTCCCCGCCGACACCGGCCGCCCGGACCAGCACGACCGGCGCGACCCGGTCCCCGCCGCAGCCCCCTCTCCCGAGCCGCCCGAAGTCGAGCGCTACCGCGCGATCTGGCTGTCCGATATCCATCTGGGCACGCCGGGCTGCCAGGCCGACTACCTGCTCGATTTCCTCAAGCACAACGAGTCCGACACGCTGTACCTGGTCGGCGACATCATCGACGGCTGGCAGCTGCGGCGCGGCTGGTACTGGCCGCAGAGCCACAACGACGTCGTGCAGAAGCTGCTGCGCAAGGCGCGCAAGGGCACCGAGGTCATCTATGTCCCGGGCAACCATGACGAGGTCGCGCGCCAGTTCGATGGCCTGGCCTTCGGCGACGTGGTGGTGCGCGAGGAAGCGGTGCACGTGACCGCCACCGGCCGGCGCCTGTGGGTCGTCCATGGCGACCTGTTCGACGGCGTCGTGCAGCACGCGCGCTGGCTCGCGTACCTGGGCGACACGCTGTACACGCTGATCCTCGCGCTGAACCGGCATTTCAACCGCATCCGCGCGCGGCTGGGCTTTCCGTACTGGTCGCTGTCGCAGTACCTGAAGCACCAGGTCAAGAACGCGGTCAACTACATCAGCTCGTTCGAACACGCGATGGTCGAGGAAGCGCGCCGGCGCGGCTGCGATGGCGTGGTCTGCGGCCATATCCACAAGGCCGAGATCCGCGAGGTCGACGGCCAGCTCTACTGCAACGATGGCGACTGGGTCGAGAGCCTGTCGGCGCTGGTCGAGACCGTCGAGGGCGAGCTGAAGATCGTCTACTGGACCACGCTGCGCGACCCCGCGCCGGCGGTCGCGCGCCGCACGCGCAAGAGCGCGGCGACGGCGTAGCGCCGCGCCGCATTCCGACCGACCGCTGCCGGGCAACCGATACCGCGGCTTTCGCCGCAAGGACACACCATGAAAATCCTGATCGTCACCGATGCCTGGGAACCGCAGGTCAACGGCGTGGTTCGCACGCTGAAGTCGACCCGCCGCGAACTGCAGGCGATGGGCCATACCGTGGAACTGCTGACGCCGCTCGAATTCCGCACGGTGCCCTGCCCGACCTACCCCGAGATCCGCCTGTCGCTGCTGCCTGGCGCCGCGGTGCGCCGGCGCATCCGCGAGTTCGCGCCGGACGCGTTGCATATCGCCACCGAAGGCCCGCTCGGCCTGGCGGCACGCCGCCATGCGGTGCGCCAGAAGCTGCCGTTCACGACGGCCTACCACACCCGCTTTCCGGAATACGTGCAGGCGCGCTTCGGCATTCCGCTGGCCTGGACCTATCGCTTCCTGCGCTGGTTCCACGGGCCGGCCCAGGCGGTGATGGCACCGACCCCGGTGGTGCTGCAGGACCTGCACCGCTTCGGCATCGAGCATGCGGTGCTGTGGACGCGCGGCGTCGATCTCGACGTGTTCGTGCCGCAGCCGGTCAACGTGCTGAACACCGCCCACCCGATCTTCCTCTACGTCGGCCGCGTCGCCGTCGAGAAGAATGTCGAGGCCTTCCTGTCGCTCGATCTGCCCGGATCGAAATGGGTGGTCGGCGACGGCCCGGCGCTGCCCGCGCTGCGGGCCCGCTATCCGAACGCGAACTACCTGGGCGTGCTGAGCCAGCCCGAACTCGCCAAGGTGTATGCTTCGGCCGATGTCTTCGTGTTCCCGAGCCGCACCGATACCTTTGGGCTGGTGTTGCTCGAAGCGCTGGCCAGCGGTCTGCCGGTGGCGGCCTATCCGGTCACCGGGCCGATCGATGTACTGGGCGACAGCGACGCCGGCGTGATGCACGAGGATTTGCGCGAGGCCTGCCTCGAAGCGCTGCGCATCGACCGCGCCACCGCGCGCGCGCACGCCGAACGCTTCTCGTGGCGCGCCGCGTCCGAACAGTTCCTCGCGCATCTGCGACCGCTGCACGGCATGCCGAACGGCCAGGCCGCGCGCCCCCGACAAGATCATGGCGAAACCCCCTCTTCCCTCCGACAACTCCGTGCCGAAGCCGACCTTGCCCCGCGAGAACGGCGACTACACGATTGAAGACAACCCCCACAAGGGCAACCGCGGCATCGCCCGCGCCTGGCGGGCCGCGGTCAACTCGCTGTCCGGCCTGCGCTATGCGGTGCTCGAGGAGAGCGCGTTCCGGCAGGAGCTGACGCTGGTCGCGGTGCTGACGCCGCTGGCCTTCCTGCTGCCGGTGACCGTGGTCGAACGGATCCTGCTGCTCGGCACGCTGCTGCTGGTGCTGATCGTCGAGCTGCTGAACTCCAGCGTCGAGGCCGCGGTCGACCGCATCTCGCTGGAGCGGCACGGCCTGTCCAAGCGGGCCAAGGACTTCGGCAGCGCGGCGGTGATGCTGGCGCTGGTGCTGTGCGGCGGCACCTGGCTGGCGATCGCCGCCCCGCACGTGGTGGGCTGGCTGCGCGCGCTGATCGGCTGAGCGGGGACCGCGGCGGCGGAGCGCCGCAGGGGCGCATGCGATGCCATTGCATATAATCGCAGTCCGTCCATTCGCAGTGCGCCGGCCCGTCTGTTTGCGGCCCGCGGCTGCCTAGCTTGCCCGGCCTCATGGAATCCAAACCCCAGACCGGTCCCCGCCGCACGCGGGACCGCATCCTCGATGTCTCGCTGCGCCTGTTCAACGAGGTCGGCGAGCCCAACGTGACCACCACCACCATCGCCGAGGCGATGGAGATCAGCCCCGGCAACCTGTACTACCACTTCCGCAACAAGGACGACATCATCACGTCGATCTTCGCGCGCTTCGAGCAGGAAATGGAGCGCCGGCTGAAGCTGCCCGACGACCACAAGCCGACGCTCGGCGAAAGCTGGGGCTACCTGCAGTACATGTCCGAGTTCCTGTGGAACTATCGCTTCCTGTACCGGGACATCAACGATCTGCTGGCCCGCAACCGGATGCTGGAGACCAACTTCAAGCGGATCGTCGAGCAGAAGAAGCGCTTCGCGCAGGAGATCTGCCGCCAGTTCCTCGACGACGGCGAGATGGAGGCGACGCCCGACCAGGTCGAAGCGATCTGCACCAATATCGTGGTGGTCGCGACCTACTGGCTGTCGTTCCAGTTCGTGCAGCATCCGCGCCAGTACAACGATCCGGAACAGATCCGCGGCTATCTGCACAGCGCCAGCTATCACATCTTCTCGATCCTCGCGCCCTATCTGCGCGGCAATGCGCGCCAGGCCTTCGATCAGCTGGCGCGCGAGTTCGCCGCCGAGAAGGCACAGGCGGCGACCCCGTCGGGATCGACTCCCCCATCCAAACCCAGACAGGAAGGAAAGCAGTGAAATCGGTTTGTGTCTATTGCGGTTCGAGCCCCGGCAACCGGCCGGAATACGCGCAGGCCGCGCGGGCGATGGGCCGCGCGCTGGCCGACAAGGGCCTGGCGCTCGTCTACGGCGGCGGCAAGGTCGGCCTGATGGGCATGGTCGCCGATGCGGTGCTCGAGCATGGCGGCACCGCGATCGGCATCATTCCCGAGGCGCTGATGCACAAGGAGATCGGCCACGCCGGCCTGACCGAGCTGCACGTCGTGCGCAACATGCACGAACGCAAGCAGATGATGGCCGACCGCGCCGACGCTTTCGTCGCGATGCCCGGCGGCATCGGCACCTACGAGGAACTGTTCGAGACCTTCACCTGGCTGCAGCTGGGCTATCACGCCAAGCCGGTCGGCGTGCTCAATGTCGCCGGCTTCTATGACGGCATGATCGGCTTCCTGCGCCATGCGGTCGGCGAAGGCTTCCTGAAGCCCGAACACGCCGGCCTGCTGCGCGTGGCCGACACGCCGGACGGCATCCTCTCGTCGCTGGCCAACGTGCCGCAGCTGCGCGTCGACAAGTGGCAGCAGGCCCGCGACAAGACCTGATCGGATTCAGAAGGACGAGCCCGGCTGGCGCAGGAAGGCGACTTCCTCGTCGGTGCTGGGCCGGCCCAGTACCCCATTGCGATGCGGGAAGCGGCCGAAGCGTTCGATCACCACGCGGTGGCGCTCGGCCCATTCGACGACGTCGACGCGCCCCGCGGTGTCCTCGCGCAGCGCCGCCATCAGTTTGACCGCCGCGTGCTGGGCGTCCAGCGCCTCGGCATGCTCGAACGGCATATAGCAGAACATCCGGTGATACGGCGTCGGCAGGCAGCGGTCGTCGCCGCGCTCGACCATCTGCCGGGCCAGCGCCAGCGCCTGCGCATCGGTGGCAAAGCTGCGCGGATCGCCGCGGAACATGTTGCGCGGGAACTGATCGAGCAGCACGATGCGCGCGCAGACCGTTTCCGGGGCGAGCTCGGCGGTGGTCTCGACGAACGCGGACCATCCATCGGTGCCCGCATGCGCGGCCTCCCATGCCGGCAGGAATTCTTCACGCACGCGCGCATCGAACGCTTCGCTGCGCGTGAACCACATCGCCCGTTCGCGATCCCAGTCGGGCGAGTCCGGCGTGCCGAACCAGAAGGCCAGGATGCGCGCGGCGAGGTTGTTGTGATTGGTCTGGTCCATCGTTTGCAATTTCCTTCCCGAATCGAATCCCGCGATGAAGGACTCCCTCTCCCCCTCAGGGGGAGAGGGCTGGGGAGAGGGAGGTGGGTTCAATCGGCAGTGGTATGGCCGCCGCCGCTTGCCCTCTCCCCCGCCCCCTCTCCCGCAAGCGGGAGAGGGGAGTAAACAGTCAGCAACTCAGGTCGGCAACTCAGGTCGGCAACTCAGGCCCGCAACTCAGACCGGCGACTCAGCGCGCCACGTTCCGCATCCAGTCGGCCGTCTGGAACAGCGCCTGCAGCAGCCGCATCTGCAGGTCCTCGGACAGGCCGACGTCGTGCATCGCCATCGCCATGCAGCGCATCCACTGGTCGCGCTCGCTGATGCCGATCTCGAACGGCAGATGGCGCGCGCGCAGCCGCGGATGGCCGAAGCGCTCGATGAAATGGTTGGGCCCGCCCAGCCAGCCGCACAGGAACCAGAACAGCTTGTCGCGCGAGCCGTCCATCGACGGCGGATGCAGCGCGCGCAGGCCGGCGAACTGCGGCTCCAGGTCCATCAGGTCGTAGAAGCGGTCGACCAGCTCGCGCACGCGCGCCTCGCCGCCGATCAGCTCGTAGGCGGTGGGCTGCGCCGCCTGTTCGGTAGCGTCGGTAGCGCCATCGGTGGCGCTGTCGGTGACCTTGTCATTGGCCTGCTGCTCGGCAGCGGTGTCGGCATTCTGCCGGGATACGTCGGACATGGCGGTTTGAATCAATGGAATCGGCTTGCCGGCTCAGGCCTCGCGCAGCGTCGCGAGCGCCGGCTGGCGCAGCACGTCGCGCAGGCCCAGCCAGCCGCCGGCAAAAGCGCACAGCATGCCAGAAACCACGCCGACCGGCACGATCCACGGATTGAGCACATACGAGAAGTCGAACACGAAGCGCGACAACGCCCAGCCGACCGCGATCGCGCCGATGCTGGCCAGCAGCCCCGCCAGGCCGCCGACGACCAGGAATTCGGCGTACTGCGTCTGCTTGATGGTCGCCGCCGACGCGCCCAGCGCCTTCAGCAATCCCGCGTCGCGGCGGCGCTCGTCGCGCGCGCCCGCCAGCGCGGCATACAGCACGGTCACGCCGGCCGCCAGCGTGAAGGCGAACAGGAACTGCACCGCGGCGATGACCTGGTCGAGCACGCCCTGCACCTGCCGCAGGATCAGCTCGGTATTGACGATCGTGATGTTCGGAAAGCGCGCGCTCAGCGCATTGCCCAGCGAGGCCTGCTCGGGCTTCAGGTGGAAGGCGGTGATATAGGTCTCCGGCAGTCCCTGCATCATCGACGGCGGCAGGATCACGAAGAAATTGACGCGCATCGAGCTCCAGTCAAGCTTGCGCAGCGAGGTCACCGGCGCCTCGATCTGCTGGCCCGCCACGTCGAAGCGCAGGGTATCGCCCAGCTTCACGCCCAGCGTCTTGGCGATGCCCTCCTCCATCGACGCCTCGGGCCGCTTGCCGTCGAACCAGCGGCCGGCCACCACGCGGTTGCCCTCGGGCAGCGCATCGGTATAGGACAGGTTGAACTCGCGCTCGACCAGATTGCGCGCGCGGCCTTCCTCGAAGCGCGCGGCCTGCACCGGCTCGCCGCCGATATGGGTCAGCCGGCCTCGCACCATCGGATAGAGCAGATCGTCGATGCCGTCGCGCGCCAGCATCTGGCGCAGCGGCTCGCGCTGGTCCGGCTGGATATTGATGATGAAGCGGTTCGGCGCGTCGGCCGGGGTGGCGTTGCGCCACGAGTCGATCAGGTCATTGCGCGTCATGCCCAGCAGCAGCAGCGCCATCAGCCCGACGGCCAGCGCGACCGTCTGCAGCACCGTGACCGCGCGGCGGCGCTCCAGCACCGCCAGCGCAAAGCGCCAGCCGACCGCGCGGCCGGCCGATTTGCCGCCGACCAGGCGGCCGCGCACCAGCCGCGCCAGCAGCGTCAACAGGCCCAGCGCCAGCAGCGCGAACACCACGCCGGCGCCGGCGAAGCCGCCCGCGGTCAGCAGCCCGAGCTTCAGGTCGCGCGCCGCCACCAGCAGCAGCGAGATGAAGGCGCCCAGCCCCAGCGCATAGGCGATCCACACCGAAATCGGCGGCATGCCGACGTCGCGGCGCAGCACCCGCAGCGGCGCGACCCGCGTCAGCGCCAGCAGCGGCGGCAAGGCAAAGCCGACCAGCAGCACCAGTCCGGACAGCAGGCCGATCACCGCCGGCAGCGCGGACGGCTGCGGCAGCGACACGGTCAGCAGGTCGCCGAGCGACAGCAGCAGCCCGTAGTGGCCGAGATAGCCGAGCACGACGCCCAGCGCGGCGCCGACCACGCCGACCAGCAGGAATTCGAGTCCGAACGCCAGCAGGATCTCGCGGCGCGACAGCCCCAGGCACTTGTAGATCGCGCAGGCGTCGGTATGGCGCTGCATATAGCGGCGCGCCGACATCGCGATCGCGACCGCGGCGATCATCGACGACAGCACCGCGACCAACGACAGGAAGCGCTCGGCGCGGTCCAGCGTGGCGCGCATCTGCGGCTGGCCCGAGTCCAGCGACTCGACGCGGGTATTGCGCAGCCCGCGCCGCTCGATCTCGGCCTGCGCCCATTGGCGATAGGCGACGCCCGCCGCCTCGGGACCGGCGACCAGCAGCCGGTAGCTGACGCGGCTGCCCCAGCCGATCAGGCCGGTCGCCTCCAGGTCGGACAGCGGCAGCATCACGCGCGGCGCGAAGTTCATGAAGCCGCCGCCGCGGTCCAGCTCCTGCGTGATGATCCGCTCGATACGAAAGCCGCGGCTGCCCAGCCGCAGCGTGTCGCCGATCTGCACGCCGAGCGCGCCGAGCAGCGCCTCGTCGACCCATACCGTGCCCGGCGCCGGGATGCCGTCGGCCGGCTGCCCCGGCGCGCCGGGCGCGGTGGCCGTCTTCAGCGTGCCGCGCAGCGGATAGCCGGCGCTGACGGCCTTCAGCGCGGCGAGCTGGCTGGCCGGCGCGTCGTCCTCGGCGGGCGCGGTACCGGCCTGGCCGGCGTTCGGGTTGTCCGCCCGCTCGGCAGTCTCGCCGCCGTTCGGCCTGTCTGCCGGGCGGGCGACGGTCGCCATGCTCGGAAAGGTGACCGTCTGCGCGACGGACAGGCCCTGCGCCGCCGCCTGCGCCGCGAAGGCCGCATCGAACGGCTGGTCCGCCACCAGCAGCACGTCGGCGCCGATCAGCTGGCGGGCATCGCGCTCCAGCCCCTGCCGCATCCGGTCGGACAGGAAGCCGACGCTGGCCAGCGCTGCAACCGCCAGCACCAGCGCGAACAGCAGCAGCGTCAGCTCGCCGGCGCGCCAGTCGCGCCGCGCCATCCGCCACGCCTGGGCCCACGGCGAGAAACGCGCTCCGGCATGGGGAACGGCGACGGGGCGCACCAGCGCAGGGGCGGTGGAATCCGCGGCGGAATCGGTCGGCATGATGTCGTGGTCAGGGGTATTCGTTGTCGGGGCGCCGGGGGCGTGGATGGCGCCGATCCCGGTCAGTACGTGGCCGGCGGCCCGCCCTTGCGGGTCAGCGTGCCGTGCAGCTTGCGCACGCCGCGCCACAGCTTGGGCAGCAGCCACAGCGCGAGCAGCAGGCTGATCGCCAGCAGTACGAAGAACAGCACCGGCAGGAAGAACGCCAGCAGC
The DNA here is from genome assembly GCF_053903255.1 of Cupriavidus sp. JZ107. Classification (NCBI taxonomy): domain Bacteria; kingdom Pseudomonadati; phylum Pseudomonadota; class Betaproteobacteria; order Burkholderiales; family Burkholderiaceae; genus Cupriavidus; species Cupriavidus sp. JZ107. The sequence continues at coordinate 2,329,448 of NZ_CP096481.1, forward strand.
AGGCTGCCGGTGGCGGTCACATCCTCGGTGAATGAGGCCGCCCAATTCGAAAAGGGTTCCGGCGACACATTGATCAGCGCGCGGGTGCCGGCCTTGGCGGCATGCGCGGTACCGGCCAGCGTGCCGCCGACCAGGCCGGCGACCACCATCCACTGCGGATCGAGATTGCCGAACGCGGCCGCCGCCAGGATCGCCCCGGCGGGAATGCGCACGAAGGTATGGATGCCGTCCCAGACCGAATCGAAGCCCGGGACCTTGTCGGCGACGAATTCGGCCAGCGCCAGCACAGCGGCCACGCCGATCACCCAGTTGGACGCGAGCGGCTGCAGCCCGGCCGGCAGATCGAGCCAGCCCATGCGGGCCAGCAGGCCGGCGGCCAGCACGGCCAGGTAGAGACGAAAGCCGCTGGCCCAGGACATGCCGGCGGCCAGCGCGGCGGTTTCCAGCATCGGGACGCCCTCGCAGAGTCGCGGCCGGCGGCGCCGGCCATGGGCGCAGTGTAATACGGGTGTCGTTCCGGACTGCCCGAAGATCCCCGGGATTGCCCTGGTCACGCCCTGGTCACGCCCTGGTCTCGCCCTGGTCTCGCCCTGGTCTAGCTACTCGCGCCCGTCGACCCCGTACCAGGGCAGCACCTGCTCCGGGGCCAGCAGCCCGCGCTGCTCGACCAGCGCATAGCCGGGCAGCGCGGTGATGCGGGCGGCGATCGCCGGGTCGGCCAGCAGCGCCAGCAACGCATGGACCCACGGCGCGAACTGGTCGGCCTTGCGCAGCGCCAGATAGTAGACCTCGCGCGTCAGCGGCACGAAGGCCAGGCCGTGCGCCTCGGCATTGACGCGCAGGCCGAAGCCGACCTCGGCGCGGCCGGCATGCACCGCCTCGGCAACCTTCTCGTTGCTGAACTCGGGCTCGTCATAGCCGACCACCTGGTCGGCATACAGTCCGTGCGCCGCCAGCAGCTGGTCGAACAGCAGCCGCGTGCCCGAGCTGCGCTGCCGGTTGACGAAGCGCGCCTGCGTGCGGACCAGGTCGCGCAGCTCGCGGATTTCGCGCGCCCGCGACGGCGCGACGATCAGCCCCTGCTCGCGCGAGGCCACCGGAATCAATCGCACCGCGGACGGGCGCAGCCATTTGCGCAGCGTCACGTGCGCGACCGAGCCCGCGGTCTGGATCGGCGCGACATAGAAGCCCGCCAGTTCGGCCTGCCGCTCGTGCAGGCAGATCAGGCCCTCGACGCTGCCGCAGAACACGGTATCGAGCTGCAGCCCTTCCGGCTGCTCGTTCAGGGCTCCCGCCAGCACCTCCATCGCCGGGTCGTGGCTGCCGGAGAAATGGATGCGCGTCTGCGGCCGGGCGGCGTCGTCCAGCTCCGCGGCGAACTCGGCCAGCGCCTTGCGCACCGCCGGATCGACCGCCTCGCGCAGCTTGCCCTCGGCGCGCAGCAGGCGCTCGCCGAACCGGGTCAGCGAGGCGCCGCGGCCGCGCTCCATATCGAGCATGCTGCGCCCGAGCAGCGCTTCCCAGTCCCGCATCACGCCCCAGGCATGCCGGTACGACAGTCCGACCTTGGCGGCGGCGCGATGCAGCGAGCCGGTCTCGCGCACCGCCTGGAGCAGCAGGAACACCTTGCCGTTGGCACGGGGGTTGTCGTCCGCCGATACCACCGGAAACAGTTCGAATTGGAATGTCATATGTTCCGCTGTTCTTATTTACTTTGTTCTTGGAGTGCCGAGACAATCATGGCGCCCGCACAAGCTTGCGCAGATTAGCGGAAGCTTCGGATGTCGCGCATTGTCACCGAAGCCGATGGGCGCGCGCAATTATGTTCAGACAAACATAACTAGAGGAATTCCACATGCCATTTCCCACTCCGGGTCGCCCCTCCCGCGGGCTGTCGCGACGGCTCGCCGCCGCCCTGCTGTCGGCCGCCTCGCTGCTCGGCGCCGGCGCGAACTTCGCCGGCGAACTGAAGCTGGCGACCACCACCAGCACCGAAAACTCCGGCCTGCTCAAGACCCTGCTGCCGCGCTTCGAGCGGGACAGCGGCGTCACCGTCAAGGTGATCGCGGTCGGATCGGGCAAGGCGATGAAGATGGGCGAGATGGGCGATGTCGACGTGCTGCTGGTGCACGCGCGCAAGATGGAGGACGCCTTCGTCGCGGCGGGGCACGGCATCGACCGGCGCGACGTGATGTACAACGACTTCATCGTGGTCGGTCCGTCGGCGGATCCGGCGAAGATTGCGGGCAGCAAGGACGTGATCGCAAGCTTCCGCAAGATCGCCGCCAGCGGCGTGAAGTTCATCTCGCGCGGCGACAACTCGGGCACCGACGTGATGGAGAAGTCGTACTGGAAGGAGGCCGGCATCGAGCCGAAGGGCCAGGCCTGGTACGTCAACGCGGGGCTCGGCATGGGCGAGGTGCTGACGATGGCCGCGCAGATGCCCGGCTACACGCTGTCCGACCGCGCGACCTATGGCGCCTATCGGGCGAAGACCGGGCTGGCCATCGCGGTGCAGGGCGATCCGAAGATGTTCAACCCCTACGGCATCATCGCGGTGAATCCTGCCCGGCATCCCGGCATCAACTACACCGATGCGCGCAAGCTGATCGAATGGATCACGTCGAAGGCGGGGCAGGACGCCATCGCCGGCTACAAGGTCGACGGCGAGCAGCTGTTCTTCCCCAGCTACAAGGAAAAGGCGGGCTCCTGACCTGCGGTCGGAAGCCACGGCAATCGCAGTCGCAGCGGCCGCAGCGGCCGCGCCCGTCCGACTCAGGACTCGGCTGCGATCTCCAGCCGCGGCAGCAGCGGCAGATCGGCCGCCACCTCGGCGATCATCCGGCGCAGCCACAGCACGTCCGGCGCCGCGTGGCAGCGCTCATGCCATAGCTGGTAGAAGCGCATCCGCGGGAACGACACCGGCGCCGGCACCATGCGGATCGGCAGGTACTGGGCATAGTGCGCGGCGAACTGCCGGCCGGTGGTGAACACCATGTCGGTCTTCATCAGCACATAGGGCACCAGCCCGAAATACGGCAGCGTGACCTGGATGCGGCGCTTGTAGCCCTGCTCCGCCAGCGCCTGGTCGATCATGCTTCGCTGCATCGACGCATACGGCGCCGGCGCCAGATGCGGCATCTCCAGGTAGTGCTTCAGCGACAGTCCCTTCTTCGCCAGCGGATGCTGGGCGCCGAGCATGCAGACCACCTCGTCCTCGAACAGCGGCGAGATATGCAGATGCTCGGGCGGCGACAGCCAGTTGCCGACCACGATGTCCAGCTTGCCCTGCTCCAGTTCCTCCAGGAAATCCGTGGCGCTGGTCAGCGGATGGACGAACAGCTTCGCGCCCGGCGCCAGCCGGCGCACCCGTTCGACGATATTGGGCAGGAAGAACGCGTCCAGATAGTCGGGCGCGCCCAGATGGAAGGTCCGGTCCGTGGTACCCGGATCGAACTGTTGCGGGGGGCGCGCGATGCGGTCCATCGCGGCCAGGCTCTGCTCGGCAAGTTCGAGCAGTTCGCGGCCGCGCTCGGTCGGCACCATGCCGCTCTTGCCGCGCACCAGGATCGCGTCGCCGGTGATCTCGCGCAGCCGCTTCAGCGTATTGCTGATGGCCGGCTGCGATTGCCCCATCCGCACGGCGGTGCGCGTGACGCTCTGCTCGGTCAGCAGGGTGTGCAAGACCCGAAGCAGATAGGTGTCCAGATGGTCGCGTCCGTGCATGGTGAATTCGTCCGGCCTGATAAGCCTGCGGGCCGGTGGCGTGGGGATAAGGATCGGCGCATAGTGTATGCCAGTCACCCTGGCAGCGGTCAATTCGGCGCAAACCCGCGGAATGCCATCGGTTTTGGTGCGCCACGGCACATTCGCGGCATGCGCCTCCGGTGCCGCGGGTGACCGGGGCGTCATGATGGGGCATATCACCTGGGCCGAATATTGCTACTCGGCGCCAGTGCTATGTTTGTCCCCATCGCAAGGAGATAAAACGACCATGGAGACACAACCCATCCGCTTCTACCATCGCGGCCAGGTTCAGCAGGTCACCGATGCCCCGATTACCCGCACCGTGCTGCAATACCTGCGCGAAGACGCGCGCTGCACCGGCACCAAGGAAGGCTGCGCCGAGGGCGACTGCGGCGCCTGCACCGTGGTCATCGGCGAACTGCAGCAGGATGGCGAACTGAGCTTCAAGGCCGTCAACTCCTGCATCCAGTTCCTGCCCACGCTGGACGGCAAGGCGCTGATCACGGTCGAGGACCTGCGCCAGGCCGACGGTTCGCTGCATCCGGTGCAGGAAGCGATGGTCGAATGCCACGGCTCGCAATGCGGCTTCTGCACGCCGGGCTTCGTGATGTCGCTGTGGGCGCTGTACCAGCAGCACCAGCCGGGCGGCCCCGCGCCGGACCGCCAGACGATCTGCGACGCGCTGACCGGCAATCTGTGCCGCTGCACCGGCTACCGGCCGATCATCGAGGCGGGCCAGCGGATGATGTCGCTGCCCGCGCCGCACGCGAGCCGGCTCGAGCCGAAGGCGATCGCCAGCGCGCTGCGCACGCTGACGCGCGAGGACACCTTCCACTATCGCGATCCGTCCGGCGCCTTCTTTCATGCGCCGCGCACCGCGTCGGCCTTCGCCGCGCTGAAGGCGGCCGAGCCGTCGGCACGCATCCTTGCCGGCAGCACCGACGTGGGGCTGTGGGTCACCAAGCAGTTCCGCGAACTGGGCAACCTGCTCTATGTGGGCCAGGTCGAGGACCTGCAGCAGGTCGTCGAACACGACGGCGTCATCGAGATCGGCGCGGCCGTCTCGCTGGAGCGCGCCTACGCCGCGCTGAACAACGCTCACCCCGAACTCGAAGAGCTGTGGAAGCGCTTCGCCTCGCTGCCGATCCGCAACGCCGGCACGCTCGGCGGCAATATCGCCAACGGCTCGCCGATCGGCGACTCGATGCCGGCGCTGATCGCGCTGGGCGCCGAGGTCGTGCTGCAGCATCGCGACACGCGCCGCGCGCTGCCGCTCGAGGACCTGTACCTGGCCTACCAGAAGACCGCGATGGCCGAGGGCGAATTCGTCGCGGCGCTGCGCGTGCCGGTGGCCGGGCCCCAGCACTTCCGTACCTACAAGCTGTCCAAACGGTTTGACGAGGATATCTCCGCGGTCTGCGCCGCCTTTGGCATCACCGTCGTCAACGGCGTGGTGAGCGAGGCCCGCATCGCCTTCGGCGGCATGGCCGCCACGCCCAAGCGCGCGGCCCAGGCCGAGGCCGCGCTGCTCGGCCAGCGTTGGGACGAAGCCACCGTCAAGGCGGCGATGGCCGCGCTGTCGCAGGACTACACGCCGCTGACCGATATGCGCGCCACCGCCGAATACCGCGCCCGCGGCGCCGCGAATCTGCTGTACCGCTTCTGGCTGGAGACGCGCGACGATGCGCTGCCGGCCGCGGCCGTCAACGTACGGGCGATCGGCGCGGGCAGCGTGCCGAACACCGTGGTCACCGCTTAAGACAAGGAGCGATCGGCATGAACAAGCAAACCGAAGCCTTCCTGCTCGACACCGGTGTCGCCAACGGCGGTGCGCCCGTGGCGGCGGACTTCAGCAGCGGCGACCTCGCCGCGCATATTGCCGCCGAGGCGCCGCCGCAGATCGGCGTGTCGCGTCCGCACGAATCCGCGCATCTGCACGTGGCCGGCACGGCCACCTATACCGACGACATCCCCGAACTCGCCGGCACGCTGCACGCCGCGCTCGGCATCAGCGCCCGTGCCCATGCCCGCATCCGCGCGATCGCGCTGGACAAGGTGCGCGCCGCGCCCGGCGTCGTCGCGGTGCTGACCGCGAAGGACATCCCCGGCGTCAACGACTGCGGCCCGATCATCCACGACGACCCGATCCTGGCGAGCGACACCGTGCAGTTCGTCGGCCAGCCGATCTTCATCGTGGTGGCCTCCTCGCACGATGCCGCGCGCCGCGCCGCACGCCTGGCCGCGATCGACTACGAGGACCTGCCGCCGATCCTGTCGCCGCAGGCGGCGCACGAGGCCGGCAGCTACGTGCTGCCGCCGATGCATCTGGAACGCGGCCAGCCGCGCCAGCAGCTGGGCACCGCCGCGCATCGGGACAAGGGCCATATCCGGCTCGGCGGCCAGGAGCAGTTCTATCTGGAAGGCCAGATTGCCTATGCCGTGCCGAAGGAAAACGACGGCATGCACGTCTGGTGTTCGACCCAGCATCCGACCGAGATGCAGCACGCGGTCGCCCATGTGCTGGGCTGGCAGGTGCACCAGGTGCTGGTCGAATGCCGCCGCATGGGCGGCGGCTTTGGCGGCAAGGAATCGCAGTCGGCGCTGTTCGCCTGCTGCGCGGCGCTGGCCGCGTGGAAGTTGATGTGCCCGGTCAAGCTGCGTCCGGACCGCGACGACGACATGATGATCACCGGCAAGCGCCACGACTTCGTGTTCGACTACGAGGTCGGCCACGACGCGCAGGGCCGCATCGACGCGGTCGCGGTCGAGATGGTGTCGCGTGCCGGCTTCTCCGCCGACCTGTCGGGCCCGGTGATGACGCGCGCGATCTGCCATTTCGACAATGCCTACTGGCTGCCGCACGTACAGATCGACGGCTACTGCGGCAAGACCAATACACAGAGCAACACCGCGTTCCGCGGCTTCGGCGGCCCGCAGGGCGCCTTCGCGATCGAGTACATCCTCGACAATATCGCGCGCACCGTCGGCCGCGACGCGCTCGACGTGCGCCGCGACAACCTGTACGGCAAGACCGAGCGGAACGTGACGCCCTACGGCCAGACCGTCGAGGACAACGTCATCCACGAGCTGCTCGAGCAGCTCGAGGCCAGCAGCGACTACCGCGCGCGCCGCGAGGCCACGCGCGCGTTCAACGCCGGCAGCCCGGTGCTGAAGAAGGGCATCGCGATCACGCCGGTCAAGTTCGGCATCTCGTTCAACGTCGCGCACTTCAACCAGGCCGGCGCGCTGGTGCACGTCTACAACGACGGTTCGGTGCTGGTCAATCACGGCGGCACCGAGATGGGCCAGGGGCTGAACACCAAGGTGGCGATGGTGGTCGCGCACGAACTCGGCATCCGGCTCGAACGCGTGCGCGTGACCGCCACCGACACCAGCAAGGTGGCCAACACCTCGGCGACCGCCGCCTCGACCGGCACCGACCTGAACGGCAAGGCCGCGCAGGACGCCGCGCGCCAGATCCGCGAGCGGCTGGCCGCCTTCGCCGCGCGCCAGGCCGGCGTCGATCCGTCCACGGTGCGCTTCGGCGACGATCTGGTGGTCGCGGGCGAGCTGCGCCTGCGCTTCGACGAACTGGCGCGCCAGGCCTACGTCGCCCGCGTGCAGCTGTGGTCCGACGGCTTCTACGCGACGCCCAAGCTGCATTGGGACCAGAGCAAGCTGCAGGGCCGGCCGTTCTACTACTACGCCTACGGCGCGGCCTGCTCCGAAGTGCTCGTCGACACGCTGACCGGCGAATTCCGGCTGCTGCGCGCGGACGTGCTGCACGACGTGGGCCGCTCGCTGAATCCGGCGATCGATATCGGCCAGGTCGAGGGCGGCTTCATCCAGGGCATGGGCTGGCTGACTACCGAGGAGCTGTGGTGGAACAAGGACGGCAAGCTGATGACGCATGCGCCGTCGACCTACAAGATCCCGACCGTCAACGACTGCCCGGAAGTGTTCAACGTGAGGCTGTTCGAGAACCGCAACGCCGAGGACAGCATCCACCGCTCGAAGGCGGTCGGCGAGCCGCCGCTGCTGCTGCCGTTCTCGGTGTTCTTCGCGATCCGCGATGCCATCGCCAGCCTGGGCGGCTATCGGATCAATCCGCCGCTCGATGCGCCGGCGACCAGCGAGGCGATCCTGAACGCGGCCGATGCCGTGCGTCAGGCCGCCGCAGCGTGAGCGCCGGCTCGCCAGAACGATCGGACGCGATCATGCAGGACGCCCCGCTCAAGCCCTTCCGCTTTGCCGATGCCGCCGCGCTGGTGCGCGCAGGCGTGCCGGCGGCGATGGTCACCATCGTCGAGGTCAAGGGCTCCGCGCCGCGCGAGCCCGGCATCCGCATGCTGGTGACCGGCGACGATCTGATCGGCACGATCGGCGGCGGCCATCTCGAATGGCGCGGCATGGCGATCGCGCGCGAGATGCTCGACGCCGCCGCGCACGGAGCGCCTTCGTCGCTGGCGCCCGATGCCACGCGCCGCGTCGTGCGGATCCCGCTCGGCCCCGCGCTGGGCCAGTGCTGCGGCGGCGTGGTGCAGCTCGCCTTCGAGCGGCTGGGTCCGGCCGATCTCGAATGGCTGGACGCGGTCGAGGCCGCCTTCGCCGCGCGCCGCACCGTGACGCGGACGGTGCCGGCCAGCGGGCCGGTCCGCCATGCGCTCGACCGCACGCCGCTGCCGACGCTGCCCGCCGTCACGCTGCACGACGACGGCAGCTGGACCGACCTGCTGGCCCCGGACGAGATGCACGTGGTGCTGTTCGGCGCTGGCCATGTCGGCCATGCGCTCGTCAAGGTGCTCGGCACGCTGCCGTGCAGCGTCCACTGGGTCGACGAGCGCGACACGCTGTTCCCGGCCGGCCTGCCCGGCAACGTGGTGGCCGAGGCCACCGACACGGCCGAGGCGGTGGTCGACGAGGCACCGCCCGGCAGCTACTTCCTGGTGATGACGCACAGCCACGCGCTGGACCAGGCGCTGTGCGAACGGATCCTGCGGCGCACCGACTTCGCGTACTTCGGGTTGATCGGCTCGAAGACCAAGCGCGCCCGCTTCGAACACCGGATGGTCGAACATGGCATCGACCCGGCTGCCTTTGTACGGATGACCTGCCCGATCGGCGTCGCGGGCATCACCGACAAGGCTCCGGCTATGATTGCAGTTGCCATCGTCGCCCAGCTGCTGCAAGTGCGCGATCAGCGCCTGGCCGCGCTGCGCGCCGACGCACCGGCAGCGCAGCGGGACGGCGGGCAACCGGGCGGCAGCGAAAGCCCCGCCCACCGGTAACCGCGCCGGCCGTCTGTTCGAACACGGACAGCATGCCGGCATCGAAAAAAAGGATTCCCCATGACGCTCGACGCCGCGCTCGCGGACCGCATCCGCCGCACTCCCAAGGCCGAACTGCATGTGCACATCGAAGGGACGCTCGAGCCCGAGCTGATCTTCCGGCTCGCGCAGCGCAACCAGGTCAAGCTGCCTTACCCCAGCGTCGAGGCGCTGCGCGCCGCCTATGCGTTCACCGACCTGCAGTCGTTCCTCGACATCTACTATGCCGGCGCCAGCGTGCTGCTGACCGAGGAAGACTTCTTCGACATGACGATGGCGTACGTCGAGCGCGCGGTCGCCGACAACGTGCGCCACGCGGAAATCTTCTTTGATCCGCAGACGCATACCGCGCGCGGCGTCGACATCGAGGTCGTGATCGACGGCATCGCCGACGCGCTGGCCCAGGCTCGTACGCAGTACGACTTCTCCAGCAGCATGATCCTCTGCTTCCTGCGGCACCTGTCGGAGGAAGACGCGTTCGCCACGCTCGAAGCGGCGCTGCCCTACCGCGACCGCTTCATCGGCGTTGGCCTCGATTCGTCGGAACGCGGCAATCCGCCGGAGAAGTTCGCGCGGGTATTCGCCCGCGCGAAAGAGCTGGGCCTGCATCGCGTCGCCCATGCCGGCGAGGAAGGCCCGGCCGACTATGTCCGCGACGCGCTCGACATCCTGCAGGTCGAGCGGATCGACCACGGCGTGCGTGCGATCGACGACCCCGCGCTGGTCGAGCGTCTCGCGCGCGAACGCATCGCGCTGACGGTCTGCCCGCTGTCGAACCAGAAGCTCAAGGTCTATCCGGACCTGCGCGACCACTCGCTGAAGACGCTGCTGGACGCCGGCGTCGCGGTGACGATCCATTCGGACGACCCGGCCTATTTCGGCGGCTACATGAACGCGAACTGGGAAGCGACCTTCGACGCGCTGCCGCTCGACGCCGCCGACGCGCACCGGCTCGCCCGCAACAGCTTCGAGGCGAGCTTCCTGCGGCCGGCCCTGAAGGCCGAATACCTGACCGAAGTGGACCGCTTCTGGCAATCGGCCAGTCCCCCGGAGCCGGCGCGCGCGGCAACGGCTTGATGCCGTTGCGGCGCTGACCGGCGCAACATCGGCCGGCGCCCCGGCGCCGGCCTTTCCCCACCCCACGACCATGAACCAGACCACCAGCTCCCCTTCCCCGAACGGTACCCTGCGCGCCATCCGCGGCCGCGTGCTGCATTTCCTGCGCGATCCGCAATTCCATGATGACGCGTATCAGTATTGGGAAGACGGTGTGCTGCTGGTCGCGGACGGCCGCATCGTGGCCGCTGGCCCCTACGCCGAGCTGGCACCGTCGATCGCGCCGGGCACCGAGGTGATCGACCATCGCGGCAAGCTGATCGTGCCGGGCTTTATCGATACGCACGTGCACTACCCGCAGACCGACATGATCGCGTCGCCGTCGCCGGGCCTGCTGCACTGGCTTGACACCTATACCTTCCCCGAGGAGCGCCGCTTCGCCGAGCCCGAGTACGCGGCCGGCGTGGCCAGCTTCTTCGCCGACGAGCTGCTGCGCAACGGCACCACCAGCGCGCTGGTCTGGAGCACCGTGCATGCGGCCTCGGCCGACGCGCTGTTCGCCGAGAGCCATCGCCGCAATCTGCGGCTGGCGACCGGCAAGGTGCTGATGGACCGCCACTGTCCTGACTTCCTGCGCGACACCGCCGAGTCCGGCGCGCGCGAATCGGCCGACCTGCTGTCGCGCTGGCACGGCAAGGGCCGCCTGTCGTACGCGATCACGCCGCGCTTCGCGCCGACCTCGACCGAGGCGCAGCTGGCCGCCTGCGGCGAGCTGGCGCGCGCCTACCCCGATGCGCTGATCCAGACCCACGTGGCCGAGAACCGCGACGAGGTCAAATGGGTCGCCGAGCTGTTCCCGCAGGCGCGCAGCTATCTGGACGTCTACGACCAATACGGCCTGCTGCGTCCGGGCGCCTTCTACGGCCATGCGATCCACCTGGACCACGACGATCGCCGCCGGCTGGCCGACACCGGCGCGGCGGTCGCCCACTGCCCGACCTCGAACCTGTTCCTCGGCAGCGGCCTCTACGACTTCCACCAGTCGGACGCGCATCGGCTCAATCTGACGCTGGCCACCGACGTCGGCGGCGGCACCTCGTTCTCGATGCTGCGCACGATGAACGCCGCGCACAAGGTCGCGCGGATGGGCGGCTACCACCTGACCGCGCTGCGGATGTTCTACCTGGCCACGCGCGCGCCGGCCGACGCGCTCGGCTGGGGCGACCGCGTCGGCAGCTTCGCGCCGGGCAACGAGGCCGACTTCATCGTGCTGGACCCGGAGGCCACGCCGCTGCTGGCCCGCCGCAGCGCGCGCTCGGAAACGCTCGAGGAGCAGCTGTTCGCGTTCGCAATGCTGGGTGACGATCGGGTGATCGACAGCGTCTACGTGATGGGCGAGCGGGCGGAAACCGCTGCGGCATAGCGCGTACGGCAGCCATTCTGAAGACACTGGGTCCCCGCCTTCGCGGGGACGACGCGGGTTCCCACATGCACCTGTCGTCCCCGCGCATGCGGGGACCCAGCGGCTTTCGCCTTGGCTTGACCCCGATCAAGGCCGTCGCCATCGATCTGCATTACGCTGGCCCGCGCCATTCGACAATGCCGATCCCGATATGACCACACCCGTTGCACCCGCCGATGCCGTTCCATCCGGCGTTCCACCCGAACCGCTGTCGCCCCACGCTCCGCTGCCGCCCCGCAAGATCATCCGCAGCTGGCTGATTCCGCTGTCCGAACGCAGCACGCCGCGCGCACTGCTGCTGTTCGCGCTGGACGCGTCGCTGTTTGTCGCGGCCCTCGCCGCGCTCGTGATGGCATCGCACTGGCTCGCCAAGCTAGCGCTCGGCGTGCTGGCCGGCATGCTGATCGCGCGCCTGTTCATCCTCGGGCACGATGCCTGCCACCAGAGCCTGACGCCGCGCCGCGGCCTGAACAAATGGCTGGGCCGGATCGCCTTCCTGCCGTCACTGACCCCGTACAGCCTGTGGGAGGTCGGCCACAACGTCGTCCATCACGGCTACACCAACTTGAAGGGCTTCGATTTCGTCTGGGCCCCGTATTCGATGCAGGAGTACGCGGCGCTGCCCTGGTGGCGGCGCGCGCTGGAGCGGCTGTATCGCAACGGCCTGGGCGCCGGGCTGTATTACCTGATCGAGATCTGGTGGCTGAAGCTGTTCTTCCCCAGCCGGCGGCAGATGGCGACACGCCGCCGGATCTTCCTCGCCGACTGCCTGCTGGTAGCCGCCTTCGCGGCGCTGTGGATCGGCACGCTGGTCTGGCTGGCCATGGCGACGCAGCAGTCGGTCGCGCTGCTGCTGGCCGCCGGTTTCGCCGTGCCCTTCCTGGTCTGGAACGCGACGGTGGGCTTCGTGCTGTATGTCCACCATACCCATGAAAGCGTGGCCTGGTACCACAGCAAGGCGATGTGGGCGCGCGCGCAGCCCTTCGTGTCGACCACGGTCCATCTGCGCTTTCGCCATGGCGTCGGCACGCTGCTTCACCACATCATGGAACACACCGCCCACCACGTCGACATGAGCGTGCCCCTGTACCGGCTCAAGCGCGCGCAGGCGCTGCTGGAGCAGGCGCTGCCCGGCCGCATCGTGGTGCAGAACTTCTCGTGGCGCTGGTATTTCGATACCGCGCGCCGCTGCAAGCTGTACGACTTCCACGCGCTGTGCTGGACCGATTTCCGCGGCCGCCGCACCACCACGCCGTCGCCGGTGCCGGCGTAGCGAGCGCGGTCCGACGTAGCGGAGATCGGCGCCGGTATGGACGACCGCCTTGCAGACTGGCTATAATCGCGCTTCCCATTGGGGAGTAGCCGCCCTGCCGCGCGACACCGCGTTGTGCGACAGGGGCGTACGTCAACAGACTTGACCGCTTGCGGTTATGGCGTGCGCAGCTCCGGAACGGTGCAATGCCTGTTCCAGGGCCTGGCGAGACCGATGACGTCGTTTTTCGGCTGGGCCGGGGAAAACGCACGTCATTGGCATCTCGCGATGCGTCCGGCCCGCTGCTCCGAAAACAACGAATGGAATCCCTGCTCGTCTCGACCGGTATCGTCGCCCTCGCGGAAATGGGCGACAAGACCCAACTGCTGTCGCTGATTCTCGCTGCGCGCTACCGCAAGCCCATCCCCATCATCCTCGGCATCCTGATCGCGACACTGGTCAATCATGGCCTGGCGGGCGCCCTCGGCGGCTGGATCACGCAAATGGTCGGCCCGGCGCTGCTGCGCTGGATCCTCGGCCTCGGCTTCATCGCGATGGGCGCATGGATGCTGATCCCCGACAAGCTCGACGAGACCGAAAAGCCCAAGGCGGTCAAGGGCGCGTTCGGCGTACTGTGCGCGACCGTGGTGGTGTTCTTCTTCGCCGAGATGGGCGACAAGACCCAGATCGCCACGGTCGCTCTCGCCGCCCGCTTCAGCACCGATATCCTCGCGGTGGTCGCCGGCACCACGATCGGCATGATGCTGGCCAACGTGCCGGCGGTGCTGCTGGGCGAACGCTTCGCGCACCGGCTGCCGATCAAGCTGGTCCACCGCATCGCCGCGGCGGTGTTCGTCGTGTTGGGGGTGGTGGCGCTGATGGATATCGGGGGCTGATCCTGCCACGCGCTTCGGCCATGGAATGCCGGTCGCCGGCTCTTGCCGATTCTCCCGTCACGTGCGGTCGCAACGGCGGAAGCATAATATTGCAATCGCATCTGCCGGGGGACACTATCATGGCCAGCATGACGATTCCCGATATCGACGACCAGCTTGCCGCGCGCTTGCGCGAACGCGCGGCGTTGCATGGCAAATCCGTGGAAGACGAGGCGCGCGACATCCTGCGCCAGGCACTGTCGTCGCCGCCAGTGGCGCGTCCGCTCGTCGATGCGATCCGCGCACGCATTGCCCCGCTGGGCGGCGTCGACCTCGACATTCCGCCAAGAAGCTGATGTCGCGGTTCGGAGCGGCCAACGATGATCGTTCTCGATACCAATGTCCTGTCCGAGCTGCTACGGCCGTTGCCCGAACCAAGGGTAACGGCCTGGGTAGCCGCGCTGCCTGCCGCCTCGGTCTTTACGACCACCGTGACTCGCGCCGAGCTTCTCTACGGCATCGCGTTGTTGGCGCCCGGTCGACGTCGTGACGCCTTGCGGGCAGCGACCAGGTCGATTCTCGATGAGGAGCTGTCCGGCAGGATCATTCCGTTCGACAACGATGCGGCCGACGCCTATGTCGAGGTGTCCGCCAGGCGAAGAATGATTGGACGGCCCATCGGCCGCTTGGATGCCATGATCGCGGCGATGGCGCGATCGAAAGGCGCCATCGTTGCCACGCGCAATACCAGGGACTTCGTCGACTGCGGTATCGCGATCGTCAATCCGTGGGAACAGCCGCCAGGCGACACCAGCGTCCGCTGAGACGCCGTCGCCGAACGCGTCATACGGCAGACGCAGTGGCACGGGTCAATCCGTTTTGACCGCTGCCCAAGACGGCGGATAAGACTCGACCACATTGCGGTGACATGACCTCACACAACCGAGCCGGCGTAGCAACTGGCGCGCGTTGTCATGCGCGCATAAGTAGCGAGCCATTGCGTATGCTCCGGCTTCGGCCACACGCAGTGTCCGCAGCATCAGCTCAACCGGCAATTCTCACTTGTGCGAATCTACTTGTCCTTTCTATCCGCGCGTAGTGTTCCACTCTGGGGGCAGTGTTTAGACGATCCTGTCTTGCAGACTCGCCGCAAGGTCCAAGGGGAAAGAGCCAAAGTGCATTAGGCAGTTGTAAGGTAAAGCGTAGATGTCTACCGTCCAGCCGGCAACTAGAAGCTCATGGAAGCGCTGGCAAATGGGGAAGTCTGTCTGCGCCAACAGCCACACAAAGGTAGCCGGCAATTTGTTCAAGTAGCGCTTGCGTTGATTTTCAGGCGTACTTTACGTCCCCATCCCAAGCAAAAGATAGACGAAATTTCGCTGTGTTTCGTGATGCCGTATCGCGATCGAGGCCGGACTTCTTCAAGCACCCGTCGTCCAGCGATCCAGGCTCGGCTTCCAGTAGTCTATTCGCGCCTTACGTTTGTGGAACTGTTGCTCCCTTGGCAGCCTAGGTCATCGCTCCATAGCAGTTACCGTCGCCCTCGCTGGCCCATCTATCAGGGTCACGTCGGCGTTTCTGGCCAGGGTGATAGAAACCGCCCTGCAATTCCTAAGGCTGAGTGTCATCGTTTGTGGATCATTGACTCAGCATGCCGGATCACTAACGTCACCCTACGCTTCAACTGAATGCGCTTCCTCATTGAAGGCCAGATCCCTTTCAAAATCACGAAAATCTGATATAAAAATTACCATTTATGATTGTAGTATACATTTGATGTTCTTGCTTGTACGATGAGCCGGTCGCAATCCCGCGACGTATCGAACAGGAGATATGCAATGCAAAAAGAGCAGGCCTTTGCTTCCGAAGATACGAACGAACTTATCGACTCGATTCTTGCTGAATATGAAGCGCGGGGAAACTGTCAGATGGATTGTATTCCGGCTCCGTGTTGTGTTGAGACGCGCTAATAGGTAAGACTTCGAGCGATAGGTAGTCTCCCCGACCGAATGCCATTGCTGGCATCCTCGGTCGGGTATCTCCGAGGAGCGGACTTGAACATATCGTTCAGCAATAACTATGTTCTCCACTTGGTTGTGAGCCGTGGTGTGGCCGCCATTGGAAATGCGCTTGCATCATTTGGAATTGACGTCTGGTTCTATCAAACAACAGGCTCTTATTCAGATTTCGCAACCATTTATATACTCACGACCCTTCCACCAATTTTGATTTCGCCGCTTGCGGGCTTTCTGTCTGACAGACTAAGAAAATCCAAGATTCTCTATCTATCCGAACTGGTCACGCTGCTTCTCGCCTTGATATTGGCGGTTTGCTATATCTTTGAAAGTCTCGAATTTCCCGTTCTTGCGGCCTGTATATTCTTCATGGCTGTAGCAAGTGAATTCCGCTATACGGCCATGACGGCTTTGATCCCGGAGTTGGCGAAGAAGGCGGAACTTAATTCCGTAAACGGAATCCAGCAGGCCTTTCGAGGTGCGGTGGTCGTGACCGGCCCGCTGCTCGGAGCGGTCGCCTATAGTTCGTTGGGTTTGCTTCCGCTCCTAATGATTGCCGCGCTCTCATGCGGCTACGCAATAGTAGTGGCTCGCGCACTCATGTCGTTTGAAGCGAACGAAGCACGACGCGGTATGGGGCCAATCTCGTGGATGTCGTTTGTTAACGACTACGCGGTCGGCCTGAGGTGGTTGCGAAGCGTATCCAGCCTGACCACAATTCTGCTGCATTTCACTTTAATTTGTGGATTTCTAGCACTATTTAGAACACTTACCGTCCCTCATATCCTTGATGCCATGGGACAAGGATGGCTTGCTTTAGTGGTATCCGCCCAAGGCGCTGGACTTCTGATTGCCGGCATTTTTTTAGCAAAGGTGGGAGGTAGTGCGCGGCCGGATCGCCTCTTGTTTGCGGGTTGCCACACTCTATCGCTTTCAATCATTGCATTTGCGTTGTGCAAGACTCCTTTTGTATTGACCGTATCAGCCTTTGCAATTGGCGCCAGTATTTGTTTTGTGTCGGCATCGAATCAAACAATATGGCAAACCCTCACACCGACAGAAATCCAAGGAAAAATCGTTGCGCTACGGTCGATGATGCTATACGTATTTTCGCCGATGTCGATATATATTTCCGTTCCATTGGCGGAGCATTTTAAGTCTAAGGGTGTTGGCTTACCCTTCAGCATTGCAGGCATTGGCCAGCCCACCTGGTCGGGACTTGTTCTCGCACTCGTGGGTGTGACCGTACTAGTGAGTAGCCTTATCTCGCAACTGATATACAAATTCGATGTGAGGGAACCAAGCATTTTTTCGCAGGATGGCAAACATGAGCAAAATCAGACCACTTGAAGAAGTACTTGCATATAGAAATAATCAAGTTATCTTGATGTTCTCGCGAAAAAAGAAAATTCCCATGGGTGAATCACTCGTGCTGTTTGAAGAGCTAAAAAAGTGGCTGTGGTTTCTTGCGCAGCGCGCCCCGGACTCGAAGCCTTTTGCCGTCTTCCCGGAACAGTCGATCATTGATGATTATTGGCATGAATTCATTTTGAATACAAAAGACTATCATGCGTTCTGTGATCGATTTTTTGGACGATACATTCACCATGTAGCGACTCCGGATGGAATTCTCGAAGACGGCTCGGAATTTGGCATCCACTCTTCCCTGGCCATCAACAATAGGCCAAAATTTATCGCCGACAAAATAGCTATGTTGAGGGACGGCATGAAGGAAGTTGCTTTAGCACTCGGCCCACAGACCGTCCAACTATGGTATCGCGACTTGCCGAATAAATACTTCTACAAAAATATCGCCGATTAATTCGCTGCTAAGACAAATGATTACCAAAGAGCGAATTCCTCCAAACATTCTGATCGATGTTCAGAAGCCCGACACCATACTCGAAATCGCGCCCAATTGGTCCATCCAAGAGGCTCAGGATAAAATCTGGTTGTATAACGAAAGCGCGGGGGCGATATCGTTCTCACGCGATTCGATGGAAGCAAAGATCCTTGACGCGGTTCAGTCGAGGAAAACCTGTGTCCGCGAGGTTGCGCAAGCCAATCTAGCCGCGACTAAGGTCCTGCTTGATCTATGGTGCTCCAACATAATCAGGCTCAACTCCAGCGATGAATTAGACGAGCGAGATAGAAGCAATCCATCAAGATACATATGGTTCGAGGAGTATCTTCGAAGATATGCCAGCCCCTCGCTGCCCGTGAGTAAAATGTTCGCTGACTTGGCGTGTGCCAAGGTGTGTATCATCGGTCTGGGAGGGGTGGGCTCAACATTAGCCCTTTCTTTGGCCGCGAGCGGGGTCGGAGCACTTCGATTGGTTGATGGCGACAAGATCGAGGAAAGCAATCTTCCAAGACAGATCCTATATGCAGAGTCAACACTAGGCCAGGATAAATCGCTTGCTCTCAAATCTGCAATACTTCGAAATAACAGCCAACCAGCCGTCGATGCCCACGTTGGTTACATATCATCCCTTGATGACGCACGCGACGCAGTGGGCGGATGTGATTTTGTGGCGCTTTGTGCTGATCAACCCCGATTTCTAATTCGCAATTGGGTTGGCAAAGCATGTTTCGAGAAACATATTCCGCACATATCAATGGCAGGCCAATGGGTTGGCCCAATTTCCGTGCCGGGACTATCGCCGTGTCATGCTTGCATCGGTCGTTTTCATGGTGCGCGAGTCGCAGATACAACCGGGTACATTGAAAGTCTAAATGGTGCTAGTGTACCCCCGCGTGCATCATTTGGCCCTAGACCTCTTATTCTGTCTGGCTTTTTTTCGTCTGCGATAATACATTTCCTTGTTGGCATAGATCGCGAATCATTGTTGCATCGACGATTCAAATTCGATGTACTCGGCGGAATGGAAGAGGAAACGTTGGTGCAATATAGAAATTGTGTTGTTTGTGGCCATAGGTAATATTGCAGTTTTCCATTCAACTCGGCTGCCTTACGGACGGCGGTATCTCCCAGCGCGAAGGGTTACGGGTTGATCGCGTTCTCGGGCGCATGGAAGACACTGGCAGTCGGCGCCCATCTTCGCTCTGGATGCGGAAGCTAAGCAATCATCTAGCCGGATCGGCCCAGTGGGAATTAGGGGGCGACCTCCACGCTAATCAACAGAGCCAGTTGCTACTTCGAGCAAACAGGGTGCCTCACCTGTAGCAAACTCAGTCTCGCCGTTGGCTTCACGCTGTAGCTCGGATTCGGAGGTTTGCTTCAAGGCATCGCGCAAGGGCGAAGAAGGTAAAAAAACGGGGCTTTCGCCCCGTTCAAACCCTCGCCGGTCCGGTACTGCGGTCGCCGACTGCGCGGCCACCGGACCGTCGATCACCGATCGGCGGGTTATTGCGTCGTGCTGGCGCCGGCCTCGAACCACTGGCCCAGCAGCGCGCGCTCGTCGTCCGTGATCTGCGTGACGTTGCCCAGCGGCATCGCCTTCTGCTGCACGGCCTGCTGATAGATCAGCTGGGCGTGCGCCTTGATCTCGCCCGGCGTCTCGAGCTTGATGCCCTTGGCCGCGGTCGGCATCATCTTCGGCGCTTCGGCATGGCACTGCACGCAGCGCGCGTTCATGATTTCCTGCACCTTGGTGAAGCTGACCTTGGTCGCGGTCGCACCGTCCGGCTGCGCGGCGACCGGCTGGCGCGGCTGCGGGGCGATCATCACGGCGACCACGCCCAGCGCGGCGACGCCGGCGGCGGGCCACAGGACATTGATCTTGCCCTTGTGCTTGAGGATGAAGAACTGGCGGATCAGCACGCCGGCCAGCATGATCAGCACCAGCACGACCCAGTTGTACTTGTGCGCGTAGGTCATGCTGTAGTGGTTCGACAGCATCGCGAACAGCACCGGCAGCGTGAAATAGGTGTTATGCACGCTGCGTTGCTTGGCGTTCTTGCCGTGGATCGGATCGACCGGCTTGCCTTCGCGCATCGCCGCGACGGTCTTGCGCTGCCCCGGGATGATCCACACCAGCACGTTGGCGCTCATGATCGTGGCGATCATCGCGCCGGTCAGCAGGAACGCCGCACGGCCCGAGAACAGGTGGCAGGCCACGTAGGCGGCCAGCACCACGTACAGCGCGACCAGGATGCCGACCACGCGATCGTTCTTGCCGAACACGCGGCAGATGCAGTCGTAGACGACCCAGCCCACCGCCAGATAGGCGATCGCCAGCCCGACCGCCGCGCCGGGCGACATGTCGTAGACGTTCTTGTCGATCAGGAACGTGCTGGCGTTGAACAGGTACAGCACCACCAGCAGCGCGAAGCCCGTCATCCAGGTCGAATACGACTCCCAATAGAACCAGTGCAGGTTCTCGGGCAATTTCTTCGGTGCGGTCAGGTATTTCTGCGGGTTGTAGAAGCCGCCGCCGTGCACGGCCCACAGTTCGCCGCCGACGCCCTTGTCCACCAGATCGGGATCGACCGGCTTCTGCAGGCTGTTGTCCAGCCAGACGAAGTAGAACGACGAGCCGATCCACGCGATCGCGGTGATGACGTGAGCCCAGCGCAGCAGCAGATTGGCCCAGTCGAGAATGTAGCCTTCCATCTCTTGTCTCCTGTTTCCCTCGCTGCGCGGATCAGCTGCCGCGGTAGGTCGAGTACGACCACGGCGACACCAGCAGCGGCACGTGGTAATGCGCGCTGGTATCGGCAATGCCGAAACGCAGCGTCACCACGTCGAGAAAGGCCGGCTCGGGCAATTGCACGCCGCGCGCACGGAAATAATCGCCGGCGCCGAATTCGAGCTCATAGACGCCGACGGCGAAGTCGGCCCCTTCGAGCAGCGGCTGATCGCAACGGCCGTCGTGATTGGTCACAACGGTCTTCAGCGTTTCGCGGCGATTGTCAACAATTTTGGAAAGGGTAATCGACAGGCCTTGGCCGGGAATGCCTGCGGCGGTGTCGAGAACGTGGGTGGTCAAGCGTCCCATGGTCTGGTTCCTTAGCACGTGGGTGGTGAGAGGCGCCGCTGCCTTCACTAGCACCATTTGTGGGTATGGTGCCCGCTCGGTACGTCTTTTCAACGCATCCCGGCGCAGAACTGGTGCATGGCGACAATGCGCTGCACCAATCCGGATGACAACTGCGGGATTACCCGTAGTTGTCGAAAACCTGGTTCGGTTTTGTTGACAATATTGAATGCACAACCAAATAATTGTCAACAATTTTTGGATCGGCGCCATCGAGCGATGCGTGCCCGAATCCTCCACCAGCGGGTGCCACGATGTCCAAGACTCTCAAGCTGATTGCCGGCGCCGATGAAGGCGCCGCGCCCAACGAAACGAAGCCGCGCAAGGGCTCGGTCGAGGAGCGCATGTATCACGAGATCTACGACGCGATCATGGAGCATCGGCTGCCGCCGCGCACCAAGCTGACCGAGCATTCGCTTTGCGAGATCTATGCCACCGCGCGGCACACCGTGCGCAAGGTGCTGGCCCGTCTCGCGGCCGACGGCATGGTGGATCTCGAGCCCAATCGCGGCGCCTTCATCGCCAGCCCTTCCACCGACGAGGCGCACGACATGTTCGAACTGCGCCAGATGCTCGAGCGCGCCGTGCTGGAGAAGCTCGCCGCGCAGCGCAATGTCCGCAGCGTGATCGCCCCGGTGCGGCAGATGGTGCAACAGGAGCGGCAGGCCTTCCTGAACAACGAGCGGCCCAAGTGGATCCGCCTGTCGGCCGAATTCCATACCGCGCTGGCCGAGCTGTCGGGCAACGCGCTGCTGGTCACGATGATGCGCCGGCTGGTGTCGCGCACCACGCTGATGATCGCCAGCGTCGAGGCGCCGGGCAACAACGCCTGCTCCTTCGACGAACACGAAGCCATTCTCGATGCGCTGGAACAGGGCGACGCCGCCCTGGCGCAATCGCGGATGGCGCACCATCTCGGCGCCTGCGCCGACCGCGTACAGCCCGATGACCCGGGCAGCTTCGACCTTCGCAGCGTGCTGGGACGCTCCACCTAGCACGCTGTTCCACCCTGCCGGCGTCCCGCCCAGCTTTCACCGCCCGCCCAGCCACGCGCACCTTCGAGGTGCCGGCAGCGGGACCGGGCCCGAGTCGTTCCCAACGATCGGGCCGGACATAACAGAAGGCATGCGGACGCCCAGCAAACGTCCAACCATCGGAGAGGAGACAAACACAATGACAAGCGCAAGCACCACGGTCCCCACGGACCTGACCAATGAGCGGCTGCCCTCGGGCCGGCTGCTCGCGCTCGGGCTGCAGCATGTATTGGTGATGTACGCGGGCACCGTGGCGGTGCCGCTGATCGTCGGCGGCGCGCTGAAGCTGCCGAAGGACCAGCTGGCCTTCCTGATCAACGCCGACCTGTTTGCCGCCGGCATCGCCACGCTGATCCAGGCGTTCGGCTTCTGGAAGTTCGGCATCCGGCTGCCGGTGATGATGGGCGTGACGTTCGCTTCGGTGGCGCCGATGATCGCGATCGGCACCGATCCCAATATCGGCCTGCTCGGCATCTATGGCGCGGTGATCGCGTCCGGGCTGTTCGGCATCCTGATCGCGCCGATGATGGGACGGATGCTGGGCCTGTTCCCGCCGGTGGTGACCGGCACCGTGATCACGCTGATCGGCGTGTCGCTGATGCGGGTCGGCATCAACTGGGCCGCGGGCGGCCAGCCGACGACCCGCTCGGTGATCGACGGCGTGGTCAAGGAGGTGCCCAACCTCGCCTACGGCGACCTGACCAATCTGGGCATCGCCGGCGCGGTGCTGGTCATCATCCTGCTGCTGACCAAGTACGGCCGCGGCCTGGTGTCGAACTGCGCGGTGCTGCTGGGCATCATCGCCGGCACGCTGATCGCGATGGCGATGGGCAAGGTGTCGTTCGAAGGGCTGCACGAGGCCAGCTATGTGGCCGTCATCACGCCGCTGCATTTCGGCATGCCGACCTTCCACTTCTCGGCGATCCTGTCGATGTGCATCGTGATGGTGATCACGCTGGTCGAATCGACCGGCATGTTCCTTGCACTGGCGGACATCACCGGCAAGCGGCTGTCCAACGCCGACCTGACGCGCGGCCTGCGCGCCGACGGCCTGGGCACGGTGATCGGCGGCGTGTTCAACACCTTCCCGTACACCTCGTTCTCGCAGAACGTCGGCCTGGTCACGGTGACCGGCGTGCGCTCGCGCTATGTCGCCGCGGCGGGCGGCCTGATCCTGATCGCCTTTGGCCTGTTCCCGAAGATGGCGCACGTGGTCGCCTCGGTGCCGCAGTTCGTGCTGGGCGGCGCCGGCATCGTGATGTTCGGCATGGTCGCCGCGACCGGCATCCGCATCCTGGGCTCGTGCGACTTCACCCGCAACCGCCACAACTTGTTCATCGTCGCGATCTCGATCGGCTTCGGCATGATCCCGACGCTGTCGCCGACGTTCTTCCAGTACCTGCCGAGCTGGACGCATGCGATCACGCACAGCGGCATCGTGCTGGGCACGGTGGTCGCGGTGGCGCTGAACCTGTTCTACAACGGCATGCAGTCGGCCGACGAAGCGATGCGCAACGCGGCCGCCAACAGCCACGGCACGGAGTAAGGCCAGCCGTGCGTTTGCCCGCGCCGCCGCTGTGGCCGTTGTTGCCGCCGCGGCGGCGGCGCGGGCCGGGTCGATGCCGTGCGGCCTGTTTTGACAACCCGAGTGACCCTGATGACAAACCATAACTATCCACGCGATCTGATCGGTTACGGCAGCCAGCCGCCGCACGCCCAATGGCCCGGCGGCGCCCGCGTTGCGCTGCAGTTCGTGCTCAATTACGAGGAAGGCGGCGAGAACTGCGTGCTGCACGGCGACGCGGCCTCCGAGCAGTTCCTGTCCGAGATCGTCGGTGCGGCGGCCTACCCCGACCGCCACATGAGCATGGAGAGCATCTACGAATACGGCTCGCGCGCCGGTGTCTGGCGCATCCTGCGCGAGTTCGAGCAGCGCGGCCTGCCGCTGACGATCTTCGGCGTGTCGATGGCGCTGCAGCGCCATCCCGAGCTGACCCGCGCCTTCGTCGAGCTGGGCCATGAGATCGCCTGCCATGGCTGGCGCTGGATCCACTACCAGAACATCGACGAGGCCACCGAGCGCGAGCACATGCGCATCGCGATGCAGATCATCCGCGAGCTGACCGGCAGCGCGCCGCTGGGCTGGTACACCGGCCGCGACAGCCCGAACACGCGCCGCCTGGTGGTCGAGCACGGCGGCTTCGTCTACGACTCGGACTACTACGGCGACGACCTGCCGTTCTGGACCGAGGTGCGGACGAGCAACGGCGAAACGAAGCCGCATCTGGTGGTGCCCTACACGCTCGATTCGAACGACATGCGCTTTGCCACACCGCAGGGCTTCAACACCGGCGAGCAGTTCTTCCAGTACCTGAAGGACGCCTTCGACGTGCTGTACGCCGAGGGCGATCCGCAAGGGCTGAACCAGCCGAAGATGCTGTCGATCGGCATGCATTGCCGGCTGCTCGGACGCCCGGGCCGCTTCCGCGCGCTGCAGCGTTTCCTGGACTACGTGCAGTCGCACGACAAGGTCTGGATCGCACGCCGCATCGATATCGCGCGGCACTGGATCGAGACGCATCCGTACAAGGCCAGCACGGCGCGGTAATGCGCCCTTATCTGGCGCCCTTCTCCGGCGCCCTTCTCCGGCGCCCTTCTCCGGCGCCCTTCTCCGGCGCCCTTCTCCGACACCAACACCAGAGTCCCGACGTGACCTACACCCTCTCCCAACTGAACGCGATGCCGTCCGCCGAATTCGTGCAGGCCCTCGGCGGCATCTATGAACACTCGCCCTGGGTCGCCGCGAGCGCCGCCGAGCAGCGTCCCTTCGCCGATCGCCAGGCGCTGGCTGCGGCAATGCAGGCGGCCGTCGACCAGGCCGGCGAAGCGGCCCAGCTCAAGCTGGTGCGCGCCCACCCGGAGCTCGCGGGCAAGGCCGCGGTGCGCGGCGAGCTGACCGAAGAATCGACGCGCGAGCAGAGCGGCGCCGGACTGAATCAATGCACGCCCGAGCAATTCGAACGGCTGCAGGCATTGAATGCGCGCTACAACGAGAAATTCGGCTTTCCGTTCATTCTCGCGGTACGCGGCTACGATCGCGCCGGCATCATCGACGAGTTCGCAAGACGCATCGAGAATTCGCCGGCCGATGAGTTGCAAACTTGCATCAATCAGATCCATCGCATTGCCCAGTTCCGTCTCGACGACTTAGTATCCGGCTGAGTCGAAATTCCCCTCGCATGGAACCCATGCATGGAGCAAGACCGCACATCGGGCAAGGCCTCGGCAAGTCACCGCCGGCGCCCTGCCCGATGACACGATGAACGGCGCCCGAAGCCAGCGCCGTCCGCCGCCGGCACCCTCGCCACCGATGCCGCCGGTACATACCAAAAAGAGAACCCGTCAGGGACCCAGTACACAACGTTCCAACAGGATCAAACCACGGAGGTCTTTCATGCAGAAGCAGTTCAAGTTGGCGGCACTGGCCGCGGCCCTTTTCAGCGGCGGGGCCATGGCGCAATCGAGCGTCACGCTCTACGGCCAGGTCGACATGTTCGTCGGCGCGGTCAAGAGCCCGGGCACCGGCGAGCGCGCCTGGGTCGCCAATTCGGGTGGCATGCAAACGTCGTACTGGGGTATCAAGGGCGCCGAGGATCTGGGCAACGGCCTCAAGGCGATCTTCGACCTGAACGGTTTCTATCGCACCGATAACGGCCGCACCGGCCGCTTCGACGGCGATGCGATGTTCAGCCGCAATGCGTATGTCGGCCTGCAGAGCGACCGCGCCGGTACGCTCAAGCTCGGCCGCAATACCACGCCGTATTTCATCTCGACCATCCTGTTCAACCCGCTGGTCGATTCGTACGTGTTCTCGCCGGCGATCTTCCACACCTATTTCACGGCCACCAATGGCACGGTGTTCGATCCGGGCATCATCGGCGATTCGGGCTGGAGCAATTCGCTGGTCTATTCGACGCCGACCTTCGGCGGCCTGACCGCCAACCTGATCTACTCGTTCGGCGAACAGGCGGGCTCGACCGGCCGCAACAAGTGGGGCGGCAACCTGATGTACTTCAACGGCCCGCTGGCCGCGACCGTCGCCTTCCAGCAGGTCAAGTTCAACAACGTGCCGGGCGATGTGACGTCGCCCGCCACGCTGGCCGGCTTCGACAAGCAGAACGCGGTGCTGGCCGGCCTGTCGTACGACTTCAAGGTGGTCAAGCTGTTCGCCCAGGGTCAGTACATCAAGAGCGACGTGACCAATGCCACCGGCGACATCAAGCACACCAGCGGCCAGATCGGTGCCTCGGTGCCCATCGGCGCCGGCAGCCTGCTCGCTTCGTATGGCTATGCCAAGGCCGAGAACAATGTCGACGACTTCAAGCGCAACACGTTCGCGATCGCCTACGACTACAACCTGTCGAAGCGCACCGATGTGTATGCCGCCTACTTCTACGACAAGATCACCGGCGCGGAGCACGGCGATTCGTTCGGTGTGGGCATTCGGCACAAGTTCTGATCGGGATTGCCTTCGGGCCTGAACGGCCTGAACGGCCTGAACGGCCCCAAGGACCCTGTCGCCTTGCCCTCTCCCCAGGCCCCTCTCCCGCGAGCGGGAGAGGGGCTAAGACCAGCAGCGTGTCACGGGTCTGTGGGTGTCCCTCTCCCGCTTGCGGGAGAGGGCTAGGAAGAGGGCAACAGCGCTCCCACGCTGCGGCGCAATGCCGCAGCATCGCATCATTTCCTCCCTTCCCCGCTGCATCGCAGCACCGTTCCCCTGCTCCCGCGCGGGAATGGACGACTTCACCTCATAGGCTCATTCAATTGGCACGGCCCAGGACGAATGCCTACATTGAACGTCCAGACCACGATTAGCCAAACGAGAGAGGTGACTCATGCGGCGATACGCAAAGACCCGGTCGGAGTTGATGGCTATCCTCAACCAGTGCCTCGATAACAATCCGGAATGCGGCGAGTGCGAATTGCATGCGGTACGCGTGCACCAGCCCGACCATACGGGATGCAATTGGAGCGCCGAGGTGAACTTCCCCCGTGCGGCCGAAGACAGCGTGTCGATGCAATTGCGTGCGGCGAAGTCGATCATCGTCGACATGCGCCAGCAGTACAACGTATTGCAATAGCGCGGCCTTCAGCCAATACGCTGCTCCGCAGCACAGCACCGCAGCATGAAATCACGAGCACCGAACATTGAGCAAAACCGACGAATGCCAACGCGACCGAATGTCGCAATGAAAAAAGCCGGGCACCCAGCCCGGCTTTTATTTTGCGGCGAGCGCCAGCGTCCGCTCAGCGCAGCGCGCCCGACTCCGCTACCGCCACCGCCGTCATATTGACGATCCGGCGCGTGGTCGCCTGCGGATTCAGGATGTGCACCGGCTTGGCGGCGCCCAGCAGGATCGGGCCCACCGTCACGCCCTGGCCGCCGGTGATCTTGAGCAGATTGAACGCGATATTGGCCGCGTCCAGCGTCGGCATCACCAGCAGATTGGCAGAGCCGGCCAGCTTGGTGCCCGGCAGGAAATGACGGCGCACGTCCTCGACCAGCGCCGCGTCGCCCTGCATCTCGCCCTCGACTTCGAGCTCGGGCGCGATCTGGCTCAGGATCTCCTGCGCCGCGCGCATCTTGCGCGCCGAGGCGCGGTTCGACGAGCCGAACATCGAATGCGACAGCAGCGCGACCTTCGGCGTCAGGCCGAAGCGGCGGATCTCTTCGGCCGCCAGTTGCGTGATCGCGGCCAGTTCGTCGGCGGTCGGGTCCTCGTTGACGAAGGTGTCCGTGATGAACAGCGTGTACTTCTCCAGCATCAGCGCGTTCATCGCCGCCAGCACCTTGGCGCCGGGCTTCAGGCCGATCACGTCGCGCACATGCTCCAGATGCGCCTCGAAGCGGCCCACGGTGCCGCACAGCAGCGCATCGGCATCGCCCATGTGCATCAGCATCGTGCCGATCAGGGTGTTGGAGCGGCGCAGCGCGACCTTGGCCATGTCGGGCGTCACGCCATCGCGTCCGCGCAGCGCGTGATAGGCCTCGTGATAGGCGCGATAGCGCGGATCGTCCTCGGGATTGACCAGCTCGAAATCGACGCCCGGCTTCAGCCGCAGGCCGGCCTTGTCGATGCGCATCTGGATCACGTGCGGACGGCCGATCAGGATCGGGCGCGCCAGCCCTTCGTCGACCACGGTCTGCACCGCGCGCAGCACGCGCTCTTCCTCGCCCTCGGCATAGGCCACGCGCTTGGGCGCGGCCTTGGCGGCCGAGAACACCGGCTTCATGATCAGGCCGGTGTGGTAGACGTATTGGGTCAGCTGCTGGCGATAGGCCTCGAGGTCCTGGATCGGACGCGTGGCCACGCCCGATTCCATCGCCGCGCGCGCGACCGCCGGCGCGATCTTCTCGATCAGGCGCTGGTCGAACGGCGTCGGGATGATGTAGTCGGGGCCGAACTTCAGTTCCTTGCCGGCATAGGCGGCGGCCACCGCATCGTTGGTCTCGGCCTCGGCCAGCTCGGCGATCGCCTTGACGCAGGCCAGCTTCATTTCCTCGGTGATCTTGGTCGCGCCGCAATCGAGCGCGCCGCGGAAGATGTACGGGAAGCAGAGGACGTTGTTGACCTGGTTCGGATAGTCCGAACGGCCGGTCGCGATGATGCAGTCGGGACGCGCGGCCTTGGCCACTTCCGGACGGATCTCCGGCTCGGGATTGGCCAGCGCCAGGATAATCGGCTTGTCGGCCATCGTCTTGACCATCTCGGCGGTCAGCACGCCGGCGGTCGAGCAGCCGAGGAACACGTCGGCGCCCTCGACGATATCGGCCAGCGTGCGGGCCGACGTGTCCTGCGCATAGCGCGCCTTGTTGGCCTCCATGTTGGCGTCGCGGCCGACGAAGATCACCCCCTTCGAATCGACCACGTAGATGTTCTCGCGCTTGACGCCCAGGCTCACCATCGTGTCCAGGCAGGCGATCGCCGCCGCGCCCGCGCCCGACACCGCCATCTTGACGTTGGCGATGTCCTTGCCGACCACCTTCAGGCCATTGAGCAGCGCCGCCGCCGAGATGATCGCCGTGCCGTGCTGGTCGTCGTGGAAGACCGGGATGTTCATCCGCTCGCGCAGCTTCTTCTCGATGTAGAAGCACTCGGGCGCCTTGATGTCCTCGAGGTTGACGCCGCCCAGCGTGGGTTCCAGCGCGGCGACGATCTCGACGATCTGATCGGGGTCGCGCGCGTCGAGCTCGATGTCGAACACGTCGATGCCGGCGAACTTCTTGAACAGGCAGCCCTTGCCTTCCATCACCGGCTTGCCGGCCAGCGGGCCGATGTCGCCCAGGCCCAGCACCGCGGTGCCGTTGGTGACCACCGCCACCAGATTGCCGCGCGAGGTGTACTCGGCCGCCATGGCCGGGTCCTTGGCGATCTCCTCGCAGGCATAGGCCACGCCCGGCGAATAGGCCAGCGACAGGTCGCGCTGGTTGGACAGCGCCTTGGTCGCAGTCACCTGGATCTTGCCCTTGGTCGGGCTGCGGTGATATTCCAGCGCGGCGAGGCGCAGTTGCGCTTCAGGACTATTGGGGGCGTGTTGCGGTGCGTCACCGCTGGTCTTGCTGCTCATGTCGCTCGTCCGGAAAGAGGCCCAACATGGCGCCGTACGATGCCGGTCGATACCGGTCGAACCGCCAGGGCCGAAAAAATCGAGCAGCTATTCTAGCCCAGCCGCCGTGCGCGAGTCGCCCCGATGGCGCCCCGGAAGGCCGCAAACGCGGGGATTTTGCGGTTAAAGAGCTTTTACCGGAATAGCGTCAATGGCCCGGATCGGGTGCGAATGGGTGCGAATGGGTGCGAATGGGTGCGAGTGCGCCCTGGGCGATCCACCGGTAAAACAAAACGCCGGCATGCAGCGTTGGCAATGCATACCGGCGTCGATGTATTTCTCGCTGTTGCCCGTTATCTGGCGTTCTTGTCGACCTCCAGCGTCACGCGCCGCGGCCGGCCGCTTTCCATCGGAAATTCCGCGAAGGCGCTGCGCACCAGATAGGGCATCAGCCCGGGCATCGTGCTGCCTTCGCTCAGGTTCTGCGCGGTCACCTGGTAGACGCGCTTGTTGCCGGCGGCCTCGCGGATAAAGACGCGCAGGCTCGCCAGCGTGGCCGGGACGTCGCGGATCACCGTCTGTGGCGGCCAGTAGCCCGGGCCCCAGCCCCACGGCCCCCACGGGCGGTAATAGCCGTACGGGCCCCAGTACGGCCCCCACGGATACCAGGGATCGGGATAGTAGGTCTCGTGCACGCGCACCAGGCGCGGATCCGAATCGAAATCGAAGCTGACCAGATAGCGCGCCTGCGACCGCGGCACCTGCGTGAAGCCGTGGCCGGACAGCGCGTCGGCGATCCAGTTCTGATAGGTGGCGCGGTCCAGCTGGCCCTGCTGCTCCTGCCCCTTTTCGGCGTCGAACGCGTAGGTGCGGGGCGGATCGTTCTGCCAGCCGGGCTGGCGGAACGCCGTCACGTCGGTGGTCACGGTGCTGGCGCAGCCGGACAGCAGCAAGGCGCCGAGCATCGCGGCCCCGGCCCATCCGGACCAGCTGGCGGTCCGCCCCCTTTCCTGACCGCGACGGCTGACGGTGCTCAGCCATTGACCCGTCCGTGCACAGGCGTTTCGCCATTGCCACATGATGTTCTTCCTTCTGTTCATGGTCTCGCCGACAGGGCTCCACCGGACCGTGCGCCGGTGGTGGGCGCGGGGGCGGTCGGCGGGCCGCCCTCTCGTTGCATCAGACCGGCGGCGTGCGCTGGAATTCCCTTGGCGCCATGCGGCCATGCCGTGCTTGGCTACAATGGATTACCCGGCGCCCGGCGCGCCCGACTCATCGCCTTCCAGGACAGGACCATCCATGCTCCGCACCGATACCCCCGTCACCGTCCACCGCAAGGACTATACCCCGCCCGCCTTCGCGATCGAACACGTCGACCTGGTGTTCGAGCTCGATCCGCAGCGCACCGTGGTGACCAGCACGCTGCGCTTTGCCCGCCGCCAGGCCGGCGCGCCGCTGGTGCTGGCCGGCGAAGCGCTCGAGCTGGCGAGCGTCAGTCTCGATGGCCAGCCATTCGGCGACTATCGCCTCGACGATGGCAGCCTGACGCTGAACGGGCTGCCCGAGCATGGCACGCTGCAGATCGTCAGCGCCTGCCAGCCGGAAGCCAATACCACGCTGTCGGGACTGTACGTCTCCAACGGCAACTTCTTCACGCAGTGCGAGGCCGAGGGCTTTCGCCGCATCACCTATTTTCTCGACCGTCCCGACGTGATGGCGACCTACCGCGTCACGCTGCGCGCGGACAAGGCCGCCTATCCGGTGCTGCTGTCCAACGGCAATCTGATCGGGGAACAGCAACTGGACGGCGGCCGCCACGAGGCCGTGTGGGAAGACCCGTTCCCCAAGCCCTCCTATCTGTTCGCGATCGTCGCCGGCAAGCTGCAATGCATCGAGCAGCGCATCACCACCGGCTCGGGCAAGGAAAAACTGCTGCAGGTCTGGGTCGAGCCGCAAGACCTGGACAAGACGCAGCACGCGATGGATTCGCTGATCCATTCGATCCGCTGGGACGAACGGCGCTTCGGACTGGAACTGGATCTGGACCGCTTCATGATCGTCGCCGTCGGCGACTTCAACATGGGCGCGATGGAAAACAAGGGCCTGAACATCTTCAACACCAAGTACGTGCTGGCCAATGCGGCCACCGCGACCGACACCGACTTCTTCAATATCGAATCGGTGGTCGGCCACGAGTACTTCCACAACTGGACCGGCAATCGCGTGACCTGCCGCGACTGGTTCCAGCTGTCGCTGAAGGAAGGGCTGACGGTGTTCCGCGACCAGGAGTTCTCCGCCGACATGATGGCCGAGCAAGGCGCCGACGACGGCTCGGCGCGCGCCGTCAAGCGCATCGAGGACGTGCGCGTGCTGCGGCAGGTGCAGTTCCCCGAGGATGCCGGGCCGATGGCGCATCCGGTGCGGCCCGACAGCTACGAGGAGATCAACAACTTCTACACCGTGACGGTGTACGAGAAAGGCGCCGAGGTCGTGCGCATGTACCAGACCCTGCTGGGCCGCGAGGGCTTCCGCAAGGGCATGGACCTGTATTTCCAGCGGCACGACGGCCAGGCGGTGACCTGCGACGACTTCCTCGCCGCGATGGCCGACGCCAACGGCCGCGATCTGACCCAGTTCGGGCGCTGGTACAGCCAGGCCGGCACGCCGGTGGTCGGCGTGCATTCCGAATGGGACGCCGGCGAGGGCAGGCTGACGCTGACGCTGACGCAGCAATGCCCCAAGGTCGGCATCGAGACCCAGCCCGGCACCCCGGAGAAGCTCCCCTTCCATATCCCGTTCGCGGTCGGGCTGATCGGCGCCGACGGCAAGGACCTGCCACTGCAGCTCGAGGGCGAGGCTGCCGCCGGCGACACCACGCGCGTGCTGAACTTCACCGAAGCGCGGCAGACCTTCCGCTTCGTCAACCTGCCCAAGGGCCCGCGCGCGCCGTTGCCTTCGCTGCTGCGCAACTTCTCGGCGCCGGTGATCGTCGATGTCGACTACAGCGACGACGAGCTGACCTTCCTGCTGGCGCACGACAGCGATCCGTTCAACCGCTGGGAAGCGGGCCAGCGGCTGGCGACGCGCGCGCTGCTGAAGCTGGTCGCCGACGTGCAGGCCGGGCGCGAGCTCGAGCTGGACCACGCGCTGATCGGCGCGTTCCGTTCCGTGCTGACCGACACCTCGCTGAGCCCCGCCTTCCGCGAGCAGGCGCTGATGCTGCCGGCCGAGGCCTATCTGGCCGAACGCATGGGCGTGGCAGATCCCGCGGCGATCCATCGCGCGCGGCAATTCATGCGCGCCGGCCTCGCCCGCACGCTGCAGAGCGACTGGCTGGGCGCCTACGAAAGCAACGCGACCACCGGCCCGTATCGCCCCGATCCGGAATCGGCAGGCAAGCGCGCGCTGCGCAATCTCGCGCTCGGCTATCTGGTCGAAGTCGGCGACGATGCGATGTATGCGCTGGCCGGCGAGCAGTATCAGCAGGCCGACAACATGACCGACCGCTTCGCCGCGCTGACGGCCCTGGTCAACAGCTTCGCGCCGGGCCGCGAGGCGGCGCTGGCCGACTTCTACCAGCGCTTCGAGCACGATCCGCTGGTGGTCGACAAATGGTTCTCGCTGCAGGGCATGCAGCGCGGCGAAGTCGGCCCGCATGCGGGCAAGCGCACCATCGACACGGTGCGGGCGCTGATGCAGCATCCGGCCTTCACGCTGCGCAACCCCAATCGCGCACGGGCGCTGATCTTCAGCTTCTGCTCTGGCAACCCCGCGCAGTTCCATGCCGAGGACGGCTCGGGCTACGAATTCTGGGCCGAACAGGTGCTGGCGCTCGACGCGATCAATCCGCAGGTGGCGGCACGGCTGGCGCGCGCGCTGGACCGCTGGCAGAAATACGCGCTGCCGCTGCGCGACAGGATGCGCGCCGCGCTGGAACGGGTGGCCGCGGCCGACAAGCTGTCGCGCGACGTGCGCGAGATCGTCGGCAAGGCACTGTCGACGTGAGGCGGCTGGTCGGCCGCGGGTTGGGATGCCGGTCGGCTGCCGATTGGGTGCGCTAGCCAACCAGCGATCGCGGTCCAGGCCCGCCGGCTTCGGTGGGCCGCCCGCCCCGGCCTGTAGAATGGCGGCCATTCAAGGAGGAAACCCATGACTCGCATCAGCCTGACCCGCTATCTGGTCGAGGAACAACGCCAGCACAACACCATCCAGCCCGAGCTGCGGCTGCTGATCGAGGTGGTCGCGCGCGCGTGCAAGGCCATCTCCAATGCCGTCAGCAAGGGCGCGCTCGCCGGCGTGCTCGGCTCGGCCGGCACCGGCAACGTGCAGGGCGAAACCCAGCAGAAGCTGGACGTGATCGCCAACGAAGTGCTGCTCGACGCCAACGAATGGGGCGGCCACCTGGCCGCGATGGCGTCGGAGGAAATGGACTCGTTCTACGAGATCCCGAACCGTTATCCGAAGGGCGAATACCTGCTGCTGTTCGATCCGCTCGATGGCTCGTCGAACATCGACGTCAACGTGTCGATCGGCACGATCTTCTCGGTGCTGCATATGCCCAAGCCGGGCCAGACCGTCACCGAGTCCGACTTCATGCAGCCGGGCACGCAACAGGTCGCGGCCGGCTATGCGGTGTACGGCCCGCAGACCACGCTGGTGCTGACCGTCGGCAACGGCGTCCATATGTTCACGCTGGACCGCGAGGCAGGCAGCTTCGTGCTGACGCAGTCGGATGTCAGGATTCCCGAGGACACCAAGGAATTCGCGATCAATATGTCCAACATGCGGCATTGGGCCCCGCCCGTGCGCCGCTACATCGACGAATGCCTGGCCGGCGAGGAAGGCCCGCGCGGCAAGAACTTCAACATGCGCTGGATCGCGTCGATGGTCGCCGACGTGCACCGTATCCTGACGCGCGGCGGCATCTTCATGTATCCGTGGGACAAGCGCGAGCCGGAGAAGCCGGGCAAGCTGCGGTTGATGTACGAGGCCAACCCGATGGCGATGCTGGTCGAACAGGCCGGCGGCGCGGCCACCAACGGCCATCAGCGCATTCTCGAGGTCCAGCCGGAAAAGCTGCACCAGCGCGTGTCGGTGATCCTGGGCTCCAAGAACGAGGTCGAGCGCGTGACGCGCTACCACCAGGAAGCGCAAGCGGGCAGCTGATACGCCTGCTTGCACGCGGGCCGGTCTTTCGACAGAGGCCGGTCTCGCGAAGCCTGCATCGACGTGCATGGTGCCCGCCGACAGGGAGCCGACCGCATTGCCGGTGGCTCCTTTTTCTTTTCGCAGCGGAAATCAGAATCCGCTCATTTCCTCCGCCTCGTAGAGTCCCTACCCTGCTGTTTTCTCCACGGAGCAAGGAAACCGCGATGGCCCCCCTCTCGGATGCCGGCGCCCGCTACGCCATCACCCCACCGATCAACCCGCCCGTCACCGCCACCACGCCGGCAAACCCGCCGTGCGGCGAGGCCCCGCTGGAACGCACGTCAGTGCAGGCCCTCGCCATCCGGCTGCACGAGACGCTCGATGTCGCGCTGCATTACGGGCTGAGCGACGGCATCGACCTGCATGTCTGCGATCTGCGCCAGCTGGCGAACTGGGGCGTGCCGATCAGCGAGCACGAACGCGAGCTGTACTTCTACCCCTGGACCATCGATGCATCGGACCCGGTGTTTCCGGTCACGCTGGTCCGCCTGCGCGAATTCATCGCCGCGATCGACAACCTGCTGACCGCCCTGGCGCGGCCGGACGAGGCCATGCCCGGCCATCCCGCCTCGCCTACCGGCCGCACCTTCGGCTGACCGCCGCCTGCGGGAACCGTGAAAAAGTGCGCCGGGGGGCTTCACAGCCGCCGGATCCGCTGCTATTATTGCGGGCTCTATCCGGTTCCCAACCGGTGGTGTTGCCGAAGTAGCTCAGTCGGTAGAGCAGCTCATTCGTAATGAGAAGGTCGGGGGTTCGATTCCTCTCTTCGGCACCAGGTTTCAAAGAAATGCCCTTGGATTTTCCAAGGGCATTTTTTTTTGGCGCCCCACCCTTACGCCCCAGGCCAAGGCTCCGTCCGACGGCCGGTCGCTTTCCCGCTCTACCTTTCAGAATCCGCTCAGCGCCCACCGCGCCGACGCTGGATAAGCTCGAACCTCCTCCACCCACTCGAGCTCACCATGAATCCGATCGCGTTGCACCGGCAGTCGCAGTCATTCGGCCCTGCGTCCATTCCCGAAACTCCGCTCGAACGAAAGCTCGCGCCAACGCCCAGGCACAGCGCGGAAAACAACGACACGCCGACTTGCACCGAAGTCCGCGCAATGACGATGCGGCTGGACCAGGCCATTGGCCGCGCCGGCTCGGACGATCCCGATGCGTTCGTCACGCTATGCCTCGCCGACCTCCGGCAAATGGACCGCTGGGGCGTCACGATCCACGGCGAAACGCTCTGGAGCTATTTCGATCTGGGCTCGATCGACGACGTGGAGCCGCGCTATCCGGTAACGTTGGACGAAGCGCGTTTATTGCGTCGCGCCGTTGCCGCGTTGGATCACGATCGCTGTCAGTCGATCCGCCGTAGTGGGCGTTGGCGCGGCACGGTCTGAGCGACGGGCCGACATCGCCAACGCAAGAACACGACAGGATGGAAGCCGGCCCGGCTCTATCCCAACGTTCCGTTCCGGTCAACCCTACTTCACGGTCCCCACTTTCGGGGAGCGCCTTGCTAATATCCCGCGCGGCTTGTTGCCGATAAAAGAACAAGGATCAATAACAAGGAAAAGAGATGAGAAATTGGACGGGATTTACCGCAGCCGCATTGGTTGCCGCGGCACTGAGCGCGTGCGGCGGTGGCGGCGATGACGGGGGCAATGAGGCGGGTAAAGACACGGGCTTTCAACTGTCCGCCAGTCTCGATGGCACGCCGGTCACCGGCTTTGCGCTGAAGGACGGCGGCAGCACGACGCTCAATATCGCGTCGGGCCAGGACCTGCGTCTGAGCGCCAGCAACGGCGTGACGTGGACCGCGAGCATGGAGAAGACCACGATCCAGCCGAAGAGCCAGAACAGTGCGGTGTGGGATGCCGTGCTGATCAGCCCGGAAGGCGGCACGGTGACGCTGGTGGCCAAGTCCGCCGCCGATGCGAGCAAGCTGGCGACCATCCGTATCGAGGTGCCGCCGCACCGCTATGCGCGGGTCGCAGCCAAGGTCGGTGAAACCACGTTGTGGCGCGAGCAGGGCACGACTGTCGACGGCTCACCCATCGACCGCACCTATCGCGATACGACGACTGCCGTCGATTCGCAAGGCGGATTCACGATGAACCGCTACAGGACCACTGGCGAGCTGACCGATACCATCCTCAACGACGCGGATCGCAACCGTACGGCGCGCATTAGCGCAGACAGCCCGAGCCAGACCTGCACCTTCACGCCGAAGCGCGAGCATTTCCAATACCCGATGTTCGTCGGCAAGACCTGGACCTCGGGCTGGCAATATCAGTGTGGCGCATATCACGAAACGGCCGCCCTCGAAGCCAGCGTGGAAGCGTTCGAGCGTGTCGCCGTCGGCAGCGATACGTTCGATACGTTGCGCATCAAGTACGGCGTAGCATTCACCAATTCCAATGACGGCAACCTGACCAACGGCGTGACCGGCAATGCCGCCTACCGGATGGACTACCGCTGCTGGTGGGCCACCGAACTCGGCCGGGCGGTCAAGTGCGAGTTCAACTACAGCTATGTCGGCATTGAGCCGGCCGGCAATATCCGGCACTACACGCAGACCGCGCTGTCGCTGCAGTAACCAGGGCGCGAAGGCGTAACCAGTCTCAGAAAAAGCGGCGCCTGTGCGCCGCTTTTTCATTCCCGCACCACCCCGATCCCTTCGCCGACCAGCCGCAATTCGACCTTCGGCATATCTTCCATCACGCGCATGGTCTTCTGACCGATCGTCACGCTGACGCCGCCATGCACGCACTTGCCGACCACCACGGCGGCGTCCGGGCGTGGATGCAGTTGCTCGGCGAGCTTGGCCAGATGGGCGTCGGTGTCCAGCATGTCCCGCGTGTATTTGAACAGCGTGGCGCGCGCCTTCTCGCGCAGTTCCGGCGTGGCGCGCTCGGGATTCTTGGCGAAGAACGTCATCAGTTGCTGGATCTTGGCCTGCTCCTGTTCCTGCCGGCGCTTGTCCGCCTCCAGCGCCGCCTTCTCGGCGTCCGCATAGGGGTTCAGTCCGACATGGATGGCGGTGGCGGTGCCGGCCGGCGCGCCTAGCGTGCCGGTACGGACCGCATGCCAGGCGCGCGAGCGGCCGCCGGTGATATTGCCGCTGCCGATGGCCGGGTCGCCCGCGGTGATGACCTCGCCTGCAGCAACATCGCTCTGGCGAATGGCGCTGTCGGCGGTGACCGTGGTGCCCGCCTCGACCACGGCGTTTTCGATAAAGCGCGCATGCACCGATCCCTTGCACTGGATCCGCGCGATCGCGCTCGCCGGATCGTGCGGCCCTTCGGACTTGCCGATGATGCCGCCGCTGACGACCACATTGCCGCCGGCCTCGACATGGGCGGCCTCGATGGTGCCGCCGACGATCACGTCGCCGCCGACACGCACCGACATGCCGGTCTTGATGTCGCCGTTGACACGCAGCGTGCCCTCGAACGCGATATTGCCGGAGTGCATGTCGACCGCATCGACCGCGACGACCGGATTGACGCTGACGCCGCGCGCGCGCACCGATGGCAGGCCCGCGACGGTCGCCACCAGCAGATTCGGATCGTGCGCATCCGGGCCGACGCCAGTCAGGCGATCGGAGAACGGCGTGTCGGCAACCTCCGGTGCCGGCAGCACGCGGCCGAACACGTCCTGACCCGCGGTACCCTGCACCGCGGCGACCCGCCGCATCAGATGCGTGCCGGGCTGCACCAGTAGCAGGTTGCCGAGGTCTCGCAGATCGATCCGGGCGTGATCATCCTCGGCGCCGCCGCGGCGCGGCTCCAGCAGATTGACGAAGCGGGCCGGCGTGCCTCGCGTCGGCGCCGTGCCGTGCACGATCGGCAGGTCGTCGCAACGTCCCGCGGCGAAGGCTTCGGCCAATGCCGGCTCGTCGACGGGCAGCTTGATGCCGCGCCCCGCGAGCACGATGCGTACATCGTCGGGCTGCACCGCACGTCCGCCTTCTGGCGGCCAGAGCGTCAGCCGCACCGTCAGCGAGTCGGCATCGATATCGATCTCGAAATAGCCGTCGACGAGTTCGCCGACCACCGCCTCGGCCGGCGGCCCGTCGCGATGGCAGGCGAGCAGGAACGCCGCGATGGCGTGCTCGTCCAGCCTGGCATGCGCCCATCCCTGCGTCTCGAGGGCTGCCATCAGCGCGGCGCGGTCGGGCGGCCCGCTGCCGCCTTCGCCCTCCACCGGCACCTCGTACCGGGCCCGCACGGCCTTGTCCGTGGCCTCCACCCACACCCGTACAACCGAAGCTGCTACGTCACCCATCGCGTCCTCCAGCCGTCTGCCTTTGATTTATCGTTGTTGTTGAGGGCGGCACCGAGTCGACATGCCGCCTGTCCGTCACCTACGGCAGATTTCGGCAAAACTTTAGGAGAATTTTTTCGGGACGCCTTCCGGTAAACTGTCGCCCTGCCCGCCCGGGCCTTCGCCGCTCGCAGGACGCCGCAACATGCCGCAAGACGCGGCGCATCAGGACCCGGGCCAACCCCGCCGTATCCCATGTCGAACACCCACGAAATCCGTCCCGGCCAATCGATCGAGCTGCTCAAGGAACTCCATATCCTGACCCGCGACGGCAAGATGAACCAGGACAGCCGCCGCAAGCTGAAGCAGGTCTATCACCTCTATCAGTTCATCGAACCGCTGTTGCAGGATCTCAAGCGAGACCATGCCGACCTGACGCTGGTCGACCATGGCGCCGGCAAGTCGTATCTCGGCTTCATCCTCTACGATCTGTTCTTCAAGACGCAGCAGGACCGCTCGCACATCTACGGCATCGAGACGCGCGAGGAACTGGTGCGTTCGTCCACCGCGCTCGCCGAGCGGCTCGGTTTCCCGGGCATGTCGTTCCTGAATCTGTCGGTGGCGGAGTCGATCACCTCGGACCGGCTGCCCGCGACGGTCGACATGGTCACCGCGCTGCATGCCTGCAATACCGCTACGGACGATGCGATCCGCTTCGCCTTGACCAAGCGCGCCAAGTACATCGTGGTGGTCCCTTGCTGCCAGGCCGAGGTCGCGGCGGTGCTGCGCAGGAACAAGTCGAAGTCGCTAGGCAATCCGCTGACCGAGATCTGGCGCCATCCGCTGCATACGCGCGAATTCGGCAGCCAGGTCACCAACGTGCTGCGCTGCCTGCAGCTGGAGGCGCACGGCTACCAGGTCACGGTGACCGAGCTGGTCGGGTGGGAACACTCGATGAAGAACGAGCTGATCGTGGCCCAGTACAAGGACCTGCCGCGCCGGCGCCCGTCCGAGCGGCTGGCGCACGTGCTCGAAACGCTGGGGCTCGAGGAAATGCGCGAGCGGTTCTTCACGCCGGCCTGAGCCACGGCGTCAGCCGCGCGCTCACCCACGCTTACCGGGGTTCGTCCCCCGCCATCCAGCGCCGCCAGCCTTCGTGACCGAGCCGGCGCAGGGTTTCCTCATTGCGCTCGTAGATGTCCGCCGCGTCGGGAAAGGCCTCGACCGCGCGGGCAATGCTGTCTTCGCGCAGCAGATGCAGGATCGGATACGGCGCGCGATTGGTGTAGTTCTCGATATCGTCGGCATCGGTGCCGGCGAACTGGTATTGCGGGTGGAAGCTGGCGATCTGCAGCACGCCGGACAGGCCGAGGCTGTCGAGCATGCGTTCGGCCAGGTACAGGAAATCGTTGTAGTCGGCGAAGTCCGCCAGCATCCGGGGGACGATCAGCAGCGTGGTATCGATGTGCGCCGGATTGGCCGCGGCCAGCGCCTTCAGCTCGGCCTCGACGGTATCGAGCAGCGCCTCGGCGTCGGTGGCCTCGCAGACCACGTAGCGGATCTGGTCCTTGACGTGGACGCTTTTGGCGAACGGACACAGATTGAGCCCGATCACCGCGCGCGTCAGCCAGTGACGCGTGGCATCGACGATCTGCTGCTGCTCCGCCGGCGACATCGCTCAGGCCGCCTTGCCGATGCGGCCGACGATATCGAGCGCGACCGCCTCGGCGACCTCGATGCCGTCGATCGCGGCGGAATAGATGCCGCCCGCGTAGCCCGCACCTTCGCCGGCCGGATAGAGTCCCGCGACATTGACGCTCTGGTAGTCGTCCTTGCGGCGGATGCGCAGCGGCGACGAGGTCCGCGTTTCGACGCCGGTCAGCACGGCGTCGTCCATCGCGAAGCCAGGCACCTGCCGTTCGAACGCCGGCAGCGCCTCGCGAATCGCTTCGATCACGTAGTCGGGCAGTGCGGTGCTCAGATCGGTCGGGGTCACGCCCGGCTTGTACGAGGGCTCTACCGTGCCGAGCGCGGTGGACGGCCGCCGCGCCAGGAAGTCGCCGACCAGCTGGCCCGGCGCGCAGTAGTTGCGCCCGCCCAGCTCGAAGGCGCGTTCT
The DNA here is from genome assembly GCF_053903255.1 of Cupriavidus sp. JZ107. Lineage (NCBI taxonomy): Bacteria > Pseudomonadati > Pseudomonadota > Betaproteobacteria > Burkholderiales > Burkholderiaceae > Cupriavidus > Cupriavidus sp. JZ107. The sequence continues at coordinate 2,370,406 of NZ_CP096481.1, forward strand.
TCCCAATGGCGCTGGAACTCGATGCCGGCCAGCGGTCCGCCCGGATAGTCGTCGGGCGTGATGCCGACGACGATGCCGGCATTGGCGTTGCGCTCGGCGCGCTTGTACTGGCTCATGCCGTTGGTGACCACGCGCCCCGGCTCGGATGCCGCCGCCACCACGGTGCCGCCCGGGCACATGCAGAAGCTGTAGACCGAACGGCCGTTGCTGCAGTGGTGCACGATCTTGTAGTCGGCGGCGCCCAGCAGCTTGTTGCCGGCAAACTTGCCGAAGCGGCTGCGGTTGATCATGCCCTGCGGATGTTCGATGCGAAAGCCGAGCGAGAACGGCTTGGCCTCCATGAACACGCCGCGTCGGTACAGCATCTCGAAGGTATCGCGCGCGCTGTGGCCGACCGCCAGGATCACCTGCTCGCACGGCAGATAGTCGCCATTGGACAGCTGCAGTCCGCGCACGCGGCCGCCTTCGATGTCGATATCGTCGACGCGCGTGTCGAAACGGATCTCGCCCCCGAGCGCGAAGATCTCCGCACGGATGTTCTCGACCATCTTGACCAGCCGGAACGTGCCGATGTGCGGCCGCGCCTTGAACAGGATGTCCTCCGGCGCGCCGGCCTTGACGAACTCGTGCAGTACCTTGCGGCCGTAGTGCTTCGGGTCCTTGATCTGGCTGTAGAGCTTGCCGTCGGAGAAGGTACCGGCACCGCCCTCGCCGAACTGCACGTTCGATTCCGGATTCAGCACGCTCTTGCGCCATAGACCGAAGGTGTCGCGGGTGCGTTCGCGCACTTCCTTGCCGCGCTCCAGAATGATCGGGCGAAAGCCCATCTGCGCGAGGAGCAGCCCGGCCAGCAGGCCGCACGGGCCCATGCCGATCACCACCGGTCGCGGCGTGGCCGTGTGCTGCGGCGCCTGCGCGACGAAGCGGTACGTCATGTCCGGCGTCACGCTCCAGTTCGGCTTGCCGGCGATGCGCTTGCGCGCCGCCTCCTCGTCCTTCACCTCGATATCGACGATATACGTCAGCTTGATATCGGAGCGCTTGCGTGCGTCGTGCGCGCGGCGGAACACGGTAAAGGACACCATGCCATCGCCCTTGATGCCGATCTCGATCAGCCGCGCGCGGACAGCGGCCTCCAGGTCACTTTCTGAATGGTCGAGGGGGAGCTTGAGTTCACTGAGGCGTAGCATGGGGAACGAGGTATTCGGCGGCCGAGCGGCGGGTCCGATGGCCAACCCGCAATTCTAAAGCCTTTCGGCCGCGCCGGCCCCTCGCTGCCGCCGCTGCCCCCCCCGGGTGGGCCGTCGGTCCTTGGCGCTCAATCCTGGGCTGGCACCTGCCCCAGCAGCGCGGCATAGCGAGCCAGGTCGACATTGCCGCCGGACAGGATGATGCCGACCCGCTTGCCGGCGATCGGGGCCTTGCCGGCGAAGGCCGCCGCAGCGCCCAGGCAGCCGGTCGGTTCGACGACCAGTTTCATGCGGCCGGCAAAGAAGCGCATCGCCTCGACCAGTTGGGCGTCGCTGACCGTGACGATATCGTCGACCAGCTGCTGCAGCACCGGGAAGGTGTGGCGGCCAAGATGCTGGGTCTGCGCCCCGTCCGCGATCGTGTTGGGCGTGCCGATCTCGACGATGCGCCCCGCCCGCAGGCTTTGCTGCCCGTCGTTGCCCGCTTCGGGCTCGACCCCGATGATCTTGCAGCCGGGATGCATCGCCCGCGCCGCCACGGCGCTGCCCGACAGCAGACCCCCACCGCCCAGCGGGACCAGCAACACGTCCAGCGGACCGGCCTGCTCGAACAGCTCCTTGGCGGCGGTGCCCTGCCCGGCCATCACGTCCGGATGGTCGAACGGCGGGATCAGCGTCAGGCCCTGCTCGCGCGCCAGCCGCTCGCTGATGGCATGGCGGTCCTCGGTATAGCGGTCGTACAGCACGACTTCGCCGCCATAGCCGCGCGTCGCGGCGATCTTGGCCGCGGGCGCGTCCTTGGGCATCACGATCACCGCGCGCGTGCCGAACAGCCGCGCCGACAGCGCAATCGCCTGCGCATGGTTGCCCGACGAGAACGCCGCGACACCGGCGGCGCGCTGTGCGGCAGACAGTTGCGCGATCGCGTTGTAGCCGCCGCGAAACTTGAAGGCGCCCATGCGCTGCAGGTTCTCGCACTTGAAGAACAGCCGCGCGCCGGCCTGCGCGTCGGCGGTGGCCGAGGTCAGCACCGGCGTATGGTGCGCGACGCCGCTGATGCGGCGATGCGCCTCCACGACATCGATGAACGAGATGGCCAATTGCGTCATGGGACAACACTCCTTGCAGGGAAATGAGATACGCGGTTCGAAAGGACGGGCATCGGCCGGCTCAGTGCGCCAGGCGCCGGCGGCGCCAGCCGGAAAGTATGCGCGCGATACGGGCCCGGGAGAATACCCAGGCACGTTGGCGCAGCCGCACGGTGGTATCGCGCCGCGCGCGCAGCGCAAACCAGCCGGAGCGGGACAGCGCGACCACGCTGCCCGGTCCCAGTGCCCGTCGCGGCCAGTGCAGCGTGTCGGCGAGCAGCAGCGGCGGCTCGATCAGTTCCACGTCGCCATCGGCGACATGCAGCTCGGTACCGGCCCTGGCGTGGAAGCCGACCGAGTGGCCGGCATGCAGCGTCAACGCACGGTGGTGGTAGATCGGATGTGGCAGCAGGGACAGGATGGACATGATGGGCCTCGGACGGGTTCTGATGCCGCTGGGGTTGTGCTGTGGCTGCGGGCGGCCCGTCTGCGACGGGATGCCATGACACAGCAGCAAAGAGCGGCCGGCATCGTGGATGCGCGATCGACTGAACGCAGCGTACCGGCCGCCGTCGCGGTGCGGCAGGCACACGGCACCGCAACGGACAGCAGAACAGAGGCCCATCCTTTGCTCTGTTACGATACGGCGGATACTTTTCTGTATCTGTTGCGCATCGGCCGGATGCGCCACCATGCCGCATGGACTCCGCCCCGCTGTACCGTCAACTCGCCGGCCACTATCGGCAGGCCATCGCCTCGGGCACGCTGCTGCCCGGCGAGCGGATGCCATCGATACGGGCCCTGATGGAGCGCCACGGCGTCAGCCTGTCGACCGCGCTGCAGGCGTGCCGCGAGATGGAGGCGCAAGGGCTGCTCGAAGCGCGTCCGCGCTCAGGCTACTTCGTCCGCCCCCCGGCGCCGCAGACCACGCCCATCGCGGAACCGTCGGCGTCGCTGCCCGATCCCGCGCAGTACGTCGGCATCCACGCACGCATCTCGGCGATCATCGCGCGCGGCCGCCGCTATCCCGACGCGATCAATCTGGCGGGCGCCTGCGCGCCGCCCGAGCTCTATCCGGTCGAAGCGCTGCGCCAGGCCACCGGCCGCGCGCTGCGCCGCCATCCCAGCCTGCTGGGCAGCGCAGTCGAGCCCGATGGACATCCGGCACTGCGCGCCGCGCTGGCGCGCCAGGCGCTGCAGGCGCGCATGACGCTGGCGCCGGAACAGATCGCCATCACGCATGGCTGCACCGAGGCGCTGAACCTCGCCTTGCGCGCGGTGGCCGGTCCGGGCGACGTCATCGCGGTCGAATCCCCGACCTATTACGGATTGCTGCAAATCCTCGAAAGCCTCGGCATGCGGGCGCTCGAGGTGCCGTGCAGCCCGCAGACAGGGCTGTCGCTGGAAGCGCTGGAACTGGCCGCGCAGACCTACGACAACATTCGCGCGGTGGTGGTGGTACCGAACCTGCAGAACCCGCAGGGCAGCATCATGCCGGACGCGAACAAGGCGCGGCTGGTGCAATGGTGCGAGGCGCGCGGCATCGCGCTGATCGAGGACGACTGCTTCTCGACGCTGGCCGACGACGACGCGCCGCTGGCCGCCGCCAAGGCGTGGGACCGCAGCGGCAACGTGATCTACTGCGCCTCGCTGCACAAGAATCTGGCGCCGGGCATGCGGCTCGGCTGGATAGCCGCCGGCAAATGGCAGGCCCGCGTCGAGATGCTGAAGTTCAGCCAGTCGCGGCCGAACGAGCTGCTGTCGCAGATCGCCGTGGCCGAGCTGATGGCGTCGGGCGATGTCGATCGGCATCTGCGGCGGCTGCGCGCACGGCTGCGCCATCAGCGGCATTGGGCGGCAGAGACCATCGCTGCCCTGTTTCCGCCGGGCACGCGGCTGTCGGCGCCGCAGGGCGGCATGCATCTTTGGGTGGAGCTGCCGGACCGGCTGTCGTCGGAGGCGGTGTTCGAGCAGGCGCTCGAGGCCGGTGTGCGCGTGATGCCCGGGGTGGTGTTCTCCAACTCGAGCCGTTTCGACCATTGCCTGCGGATCAATATCGGCGCACCGCGGTCGACCGCGCTGGAGCGGGCGTATCGGAAGCTGGCGGGAGTGGTGGCGCGGCTGGCGCCACGCTAGCGGAAGGGGTGGGACGCGGTGCGTGGCACCGCGTCCTTTGTTGCGGCCGCGTGCAGGCCTGAAGGCTGCAGCGTTACAGGAAGACGATCAGCGCGACGCCGGCGGCGATCAGGCCGAACTTGACCACGTAATAGACGTGGCGGTTCCACGCCTTCAGGCGGCGGCGATACTGGCCGCCCAGCCAGACGATGCGGAACAGCTTGTTGATCATGCCGGTCTGGTCGTTCTCGTCGTTCGGCGAACTGGCCGCGCTCATCACCTTGCGGCCCAGCCAGCGATTGATCTTGCCGGCCCAGCCATAGCGCATCGGCCGCTCGATATCGCAGAACAGGATCAGCCGGTTCTGGTCGCTGCGGTTCTCGGCCCAGTGCAGATACGTTTCGTCGAACACCACGCCCTGGCCGTCGCGCCAGCTGTGCCGCTCGCCGTCGACCTCGATGAAGCAGCGGTCGTCGTTCGGCGTGGCCAGGCCGAGGTGGTAGCGCAGCGAGCCGGCGAACGGATCGCGATGCGGATTGAGCTTGCCGCCCGGCGGCAGCTCGGCAAACATCGCGGCCTTGACGAACGGGAGTTCGCGCAGCAGCGCGACCGTGCGCGGGCACAGCTGCTCGGCCGACGGATGATGCGCCTCGTACCACTTCAGGTAGAAGCGCTTCCAGCCGTATTTGAAGAAGGAATTGAATCCGGCGTCGTCGTTCTTCTCGGCCGCCTTGATCTTGCGCATCGCGGCCAGCGCCAGCCCTTCGTCGCGGATCTCGGGCCAGGCGGCGCGCAGCTTCTCCAGTTCAGGGAAGCGCTCCACCGGGATGAACGGCGTGCGGGGGACGCCCGAGAAGGCGTACATGAAGCAATTGACCGGCGCGACCAGCGCCGAATGATCCAGCAATTGCCGCCAGATGCGCAGGCGCACCTTGCCGCGGAAATGCACATACAGAATCGCGCCGAGATAGGCCGCGACAATGATCCACTTGACCACCTCGAACTCTCCCTGAGCTGCCTGGTGCGAGACTGTTGCCGTGCGGGCAAAGGCACACCATTTGCAATGAAGGACCGTAGTTTACCTAAACGGCAGCCTCGGCGCTGGAGAGCGGGATCACGGCTTGCCGCGGGACCGGCGGGCGATGCGCTCGATCAGCGCGCGGGCGTCGTCGGGAGCGCCCTGCAAGGTCAGCAGACGCGCGTTCAGCACCATGTTTTCGAGGACCAGCTTGGCGGTCGACGCCCACATGGTCGCCAGCACCGCGTCGACCGGCATGCCGGCCGCTTCCATCGCCTGCGAGCGCTCGGCCACCAGGCGGCAGACCAGGGACCGCAGCGCGCCATCGTCGAACGGCAGGTTCGCATAGTCGATCGGATCTTCCTTCTCGACCTCCACCATCAATTGCATCAGCATGTCCTCGGTCATCGGCAGCTCCTTGCGGGATGATGCGGTGGCCCCAGCGGGGATCGGGCGGCGACGGCCGCGGGCGCGCGCCCATGCGACCGAAGCTACGGCAAACGGCGTCGGGCTGTCAATTCCGGGCCCTCGACCGGCGCGACGAATCGGTCCCGGCCAGCGATAGAAAACAGCCGCGCACACAGGCTGAACAAAGACCGGGCGCCGCGGTCAGACACGTGGTTCTCATTCTCGTTTTCAACGGAGATGCACAGACAATGACGAAGCGTTTGTTGTCCGCCATGCGGCAGTACGCGTGGTTCCGGGGAGTCAAGCACCACGTCGTCCAGGGCGTCGAGGCGCTGGCCGAACTGCTGAAGTCCCCTTCCGTCGCCGCCCGCGCGGTGGCCGCGATCATCGCCGAGACCGAGCACGGCGTACAGGTGTGGGTGTCCTACTTCGGCAAGCCGCTCGACCCGCATACCAATTACGTGCTGTGGCCCACCCGTGCGCTGAAGGCCGCGCGCCGGCGCATCGCGCTGCCTGTCTTTCCGGCCCGCGACCGACCCGAAGGGTGACGGCATTCGTGGTCATCGGACAGGCGCGCTGTAGGCCACGTCCCGACAGCAGGCTGGCCGGGGCCGCCACTAGAATGGACATCACACCGCCAACCCACAGCACGGAGGCCGAGATGGACATGCCCGAACCGGTACACGACGAAGCGCTGGTCAACCTTTACCTCGAGCGCATCTCGGCGCTGTCGGTCAGCGCGTTCGACGGCGCCGATGTCGGTGACGAACTGCAGCAGCTGATGACCGAGGCAGTCAGCGAATGCGACGCCAGCAAGACGGCGCCGGTCGGCAACAATCTGCAGGTCCTCGTGGCCAGGCTGCGCGAACGCGCGGAGGCCGCCGAGCGCGAAGATCAGCCGGCGATACGCGAAACCTTCGAAGAGGCGATCGCGCTGGCCGGCGGTTCCGCAGTGTAGGCGCGGCAAGGCGCGGGCGACTTAGCCCCGAACACGGAGTAACTGAAGGCGGTACTGGTCAGGGAGATACGCGAAGGGACGAAACTGCCAGGGACGAAACTGCGTGCCGCTGAGATGTCTGCACGGTACCTGATTCAGGGCCAGGTACCGTGCGTAACGACGACATCTCGGGAATTTGGTTGCGGGGGCAGGATTTGAACCTGCGACCTTCGGGTTATGAGCCCGACGAGCTGCCAGACTGCTCCACCCCGCGTCTGGAAGAACAACATTATGCAGCAATCGCGCCGCCATTGCAAGCATTATTGTTGGCCCGAACACCGGGTGCCACGCGTCAATCCATCACAACGTGACATGATCGGGCCGGGCACCCGCGTTTCCCGTAGCCGCTTCAGACCTCGGGCCCGAGAATGCGATCCACGCGCGCATAGCCCGCACTGAAGGCCGCGACCTCGGCCGCGTGGCGGGTCGCAAAGACCTGCTCGCCGCTCGAGATCATTTCGACGTCGCCGGCATCGCTCGGATCGCCGCCCTCCTGGCCGATGCGGACCTCGTAGCTCCAGCCCGCGGGTCCGCCGCCCTCGCGCTCGGACACCAGCACATAGACATCCATGCCGCGATAGTCCTCGACACGCCAGTCGTCGTCATGCATCGCGCCTCCTGCAATTTCGCCCGTACACAGTGTCAGGCTAGCCAGCGTGCGGCGCTGGCGCAAGGCGGCGAAGGCTGACGCGGCTGTCGGAGAACGGCGTAGTCGAAACGCAAATTGACAGTGGGCCCGCTCGATTCGTGCCATCATCTTCGCCATTGCACAACCCGCGTCAGCCGGCATTGCTCGCGGAGCCGCAAGGCCGGCCAGGACCCCGCACCAACGTCAACGCGTCATGGAAAATCGCAAGATGGACCGAATCGATCGACTGGAACAATCGGTGGCCCGGCTCGAGGGCGACGTGTCGATGTTGAAGACCGACGTGTCGATGTTGAAGACCGACGTGTCGACTCTAAAGACCGACGTCTCATCGCTGAAGACCGACGTCTCGTCCCTGAAGACTGATGTCGCCCACCTGACCACCAGTGTCGCGGACATCCAGACCACGCTGACGCGCCTCGACGCCAAGCTTGACCTCGGCGAGATCCGCGCCTCGGTCGAACGCGCGCATACCGACATCTATAAATGGGTGGCCACGCTGGCCATCTCCGTCGCCGCGCTGGGCTTCGCCGCCTACGCCGGACTGAAGGCCGGCGCCAACGTCCAGAGCGGCCGCCCGAGCGCGGCGGCAAACAGCGAGAATCCGGCCGCGCTGTAAGGGGAGCGTTCGATCGGCGTTGACGGCCACGCTGGCGGCCGGGCATCTGCGGCAATCCTGCTCCACCGGCAACTCCGGCAACACCGGCAACACCAAAACAAAAACGGCTTGGAGAGAAGACTCTCCAAGCCGTTCGTACTGCATGTAGGTGGCGCGGCTGGCAGGATTCGAACCCACGACCCCTTGGTTCGTAGCCAAGTACTCTATCCAACTGAGCTACAGCCGCACGCGAGAAAGAGATTATATCGCGTTATTTGTTTTTGGGAAGCCCCCTGCGCCATCTTTTTCGGCGTCACCGTTGCAGGCCGCTGTTCCTATAATGTCTGCCTGCCAAGAAGTGATCCGTACCATGAGCAAGGCTTTTGTCAAAGAACCGTCGGACGACGAAGACGACGACCTCCCCGAAGGCGCGACCCCGCTGCCTGCCGGCACCAAGAACTACATCACCGCGCAGGGCTATCAGCGGCTGCGCGACGAACTGATGCACCTGATCGACGTCGAACGCCCCGAGATCGTGCAGATCGTCTCGTGGGCCGCGTCCAATGGGGATCGTTCCGAGAACGGCGACTACCTGTACGGCAAGAAACGTTTGCGCGAGATCGATCGCCGCATCCGCTTCCTGACCCGCCGGCTCGACAAGGCCGAGGTGGTCGACCCCTCGCTGCAGGGCGACAACGATCAGATCTTCTTCGGCGCGACGGTCACATACGCCAACCAGGCGGGCGAGGAAAACACGATCACGATCGTCGGCATGGACGAGGTCGACCTGGACGCGCACCGCGTCAGCTGGATCTCGCCGATCGCCAAGGCACTGATCAAGGCCCGCGAAGGCGATACCGTGCCGCTGCGCACGCCCAACGGCATCGAGCAGATCGATATTCTGGAAGTCCGCTATCCGAAGCGCGGCGAGGCCTGAGGACTGAGGCGTCCCCGGTACCGACCGCGCGTCAGCCGTCGTTGCGGTCGCGGAAGATGCGGATGACGTCGGTGTTGCGGCGCAGGGCCCGCATCACGTTGGCCAGATGCAGGCGGTCGTGGACCTGGATCACGAACTGCATATAGGTCGCTTCCTGCCGCCCGTTGTCCTGGTGCTCCATCGCGACGTGCGCGACGTTGGCGTCGGCGGCGGTCAGGTCCGCCGCGACGCGCGCGACGATGCCCTTGACGTTGCGCACCAGGACCTTGATCGAGACATCGAAGGCGCGCGTGGTCTTGTTGGCCCACATGACCTCGATCCAGTGCTCCGGATCCTTGCTGTGCAGCCGCTTGGCGACCTTGCAGTCCTGCACATGGATCTGCAGCCCTTCGCCCTTGCCGAGATAGCCGACGATCGAATCGCCGGGGATCGGCCGGCAGCACGCCGAGAAGATCATCGACATGCCCTCGTCGCCGGTGATCGGCACCGCGGGCGCCTCCTCGCCGGCAAAGGTCTGCACCGCCGCCATCAGCGCGGTATCGAAGTCTCCCGACAGCTCCTGCAGCAGGATCTCCATGCGCTTGGCGACCACCGCCGGCACGCGCCGGCCCAGCGCCAGGTCGGCGAAGATGTCGTCGCGCTGCTTGTTGCCGGTCCACTGGATCATCCGTTCCCACACCGGCTGCGGCACCGCCTTCAGGTCGATGCCGAGCTGGCGCGCGGCCTGCTCCAGCAGACGCTCGCCGAGCTGGATCGCCTCGTCGAGCTTGGTCGTCTTCAGATAGTGGCGGATCGCCGCGCGCGCCTTGCCGGTCCGCACGAACGACAGCCAGGCGGGATTGGGCTTCGAGTACGGCGCCGTGATGACCTCGACGATATCGCCGCTCTTGAGCTCGGTACGCAGCGGCAGCAGCTCGTTGTTGATCTTGACCGCGACGCACTGGTTACCCAGATCGCTGTGCACCGCATAGGCGAAGTCGAGCGCCGTGGCCCCGCGCGGCAGCGCCCGGATATGGCCCTTCGGCGTGAACACATAGACCGCGTCCGGGAACAGGTCGATCTTGACGTGCTCGAGGAATTCCTGCGAATCGCCGGTCTGGCTCTGGATATCGAGCAGCGACTGCAGCCACTGGTGCGCCTGCTGCTGGATGTCGTTGATCTGGTCGGCGTGATGCTTGTACATCCAGTGCGCCGCGACGCCGGCCTCGGCGATCTGGTGCATCTCGCGCGTGCGGATCTGGAACTCGACCGGCGTGCCGAACGGGCCGACCAGCGTCGTATGCAGCGACTGGTAGCCGTTGATCTTCGGGATCGCGATGTAGTCCTTGAACTTGCCCGGCATCGGCTTGTACAGCCCATGCAGCGCGCCGAGCGCCATGTAGCAATGCATCTGCGTCTCGACCACCACGCGGAAGCCGTAGACGTCCAGCACCTGCGAGAACGACAGCTGCTTGTCATGCATCTTGCGATAGATGCTGTACAGCGTCTTCTCGCGGCCCGACAGCTCGGCCACGATGCCCGCGTTGGCCAGCGCGCTCTGCGCGGCCTCGAGGATGCGCGAGACCACCTCGCGGCGATTGCCGCGCGCCGCCTTGACGGCCTTCTCCAGCGTCGCGTAGCGGAACGGCGAGCCGACCTTGAATGACAGTTCCTGCAGCTCGCGATAGGTGCTGTTCAACCCGAGCCGATGCGCGATCGGCGCATAGATCTCCATCGTCTCCAGCGCGATGCGCCGGCGCTTCTCGGGCGGCACGAAGTCCAGCGTCCGCATGTTGTGCGTGCGGTCCGCCAGCTTGACCAGGATCACGCGCACGTCGCGCGCCATCGCCAGCAGCATCTTGCGGAAGCTTTCCGCCTGCGCCTGCTCGCGGCTCTGGAATTCGAGCTTGTCCAGCTTGGTCAGGCCATCGACCAGCTCGGCGACCTTGGGACCGAACTTCTCGGCCAGCTCGCTCTTGGTGATGCCCTGGTCCTCGATCACGTCGTGCAGCAGCGCCGCCATGATCGACTGCGCATCGAGCTTCCACTCCGCGCACAGCTCGGCGACCGCCACCGGATGCGTGATATAGGGCTCGCCGCTCTGCCGGTACTGGCCGAGGTGAGCCTCGTCGGAAAACTGGAAGGCCTCTCGGACGAGGGCCTGGTCGGCGGGCTTCAGGTAGCCGAGCTTCTCCATCAGCCCGGAGATGGAGATCACCTGTTGCCGCGGCGGCACCGCCGGCTGCGAGGTGGGGCCGAAGAAATGCCGGTACGTCTGCGCGAGGACCGCGTCGATGAAGAGACCGTCCGCCGCCTGAGCGGCCGGCGCGGCCACCGCGACGCCGCTGTCGGCCTCGCGCGGCTGCGTGGCCGGCACGCTGGCGGCGCGGCCCTTGGCGGGTGCCATCGCCGGGGCTACGGCGCGCTCGCCCACCACGTCGTCGCCCAGGGGATCGGGCAGGTTCGGCGCGCCGGTGCGCGCCGCGGCGCGCGTCTCCCCCGTGCTGCCCGGCTTGGGCGACGATCGCGAGGAAGAGCGCGGCGACGAGGGCATGATGGCGGCCTGTGGTTCAGACGTGGGCAACGAGTGCGATCAGGACAATCCGGTCGACCAAAGCGACGATCGGGCGGGATGCCAGGGTAGCTCGCAATGCCGTTGAAAACCGGGCCGCCGGCCGATCAGGTCGGAACCTTCTTCAGCATTTCGATGCCGACCTGGCCCGACGCGATCTCGCGCAGTGCCACCACGGTCGGCTTGTCCTTGGCCTCGACCTTCGGCGTGTGCCCCTGCACCAGCTGGCGCGCGCGGTAGGTCGCCGCGAGCGCGAGCTCGAAGCGGTTCGGGATGTGTTTCAGACAATCTTCGACGGTAATACGCGCCATATCAAATCTACCTTGAGACAGAACCTATGCGATGGCCGCCATTTTACCGCAGGTGGCCAGCGGCCCCGCGGCCTCGCATTCAGTGGATGCCGAGTTCGATGAACAGATCGGCGTGCCGCGCCTTCTGCGACGAGAAACGCAGCCGCGTGGCACGCACCACGCAGCGCAGCTTTTCCAGCGCTTCGTCGAACACGTCGTTGATGATCACGTAGTCGGCTTCGGAGGCATGCGCCATCTCGCTGCCGGCCGCCAGCAGGCGCCGCACGATCACGTTGGGCTCGTCCTGCCCGCGCTTGCGCAGACGCTCCTCGAGCGCGGTCAGCGACGGCGGCAGGATGAAGACCTCGACCGCGTTGGAGAAGCGCTTGTGCACCTGCTGCGCGCCCTGCCAGTCGATCTCCAGCAGCACGTCGTGGCCGTGCGCCATCTGCTGCTCGATCCAGACGCGCGAGGTCGCGTAGTAGTTGCCGTGGACCTCGGCCCATTCGAGGAAGTCGCCGCGATCGCGCGCCTCGCGGAAGGCCTCGATCGTGGTGAAGTGGTACTCGCGTCCGTCCTGCTCGCCCGGGCGCGGCGGCCGCGTCGTGTGCGAGATCGACAGGCGGATCGACGGGTCCTGCGCCAGCAGCGCGTTGACCAGCGTGGACTTGCCCGCGCCGGACGGGGCCACCACCATGAACAGGTTGCCGGGGTATACGGTGTCGATCGCGGTATGCGACTGCGCCGGCGCGCTGGCTTGCAAGTTCGCCGCAGGATGAGGCTGAGTAGGGTCGCTCATGTTCGTCATTCGAGATTTTGAATCTGTTCGCGCATCTGCTCGATCAGCAGCTTGAGCTCCATCGACGCATCGGCCAGTTCCTTGGCCGCGGCCTTCGAGCCCAGCGTGTTGGCCTCGCGGTTCAGCTCCTGCATCATGAAGTCGAGCCGCTTGCCAACCTGGCCGCCCTTGTGGAGGATATGCCGGGTCTCGTTCAGATGCGCCTCGAGCCGGGACAGCTCCTCGGCGATATCGATGCGGATGCCGTAGACGGTCGCCTCCTGGCGGATGCGCTCGCCGATCTCGTCGCGCGACATCGACGGCATGCCGTTCGGCGCGACCAGGTTGAAGGCCTCCTGCAGCCGCTCGGTCAGCTTCTCCTGATGCTGCGCGATCAGGTCCGGCACCGCCGGAGCGAGCCGCTGCACGATCGCCAGCATCGCGTCGATGCGGTCGACCAGCGTGGTCTTCAGCGCATCGCCTTCGCGGCGGCGCGCTTCGAGCAGTTGCGCCAGCGCGTCCTTGGCGGCGCCGAGCACCGCTTCGCGCAGCGCGTCCTGCGACAGCTCGGGCTCGATCAGCACGCCGGGCCAGCGCAGGATCTCGCCCATGCGCAGCGTGCCGGCCTGGTCGAAGGTCCTGGCGACGGTGGCTTCCAGCTCGCGCAGCTGCGCCAGCAGGCCGGTATTGAGCGCCAGCGCCGCGCCGCCCGCGTCGGTGCGCTGCAGATTGATGCGGCATTCGAGCTTGCCGCGCGACAGCTTGGCCATCAGCATCTCGCGCAGGGCCGGCTCGAACGCGCGGCACTCTTCCGGCGCGCGGAACAGCAGATCGAGAAAGCGCGAATTGACGGTGCGGAATTCGACCGACACGGCGGCGGTCCTGCCGCTGGGCGCGCCATGCGCGTCGGTCAGCGGTGCCTGGCGCGTCGCCAGGCCATATCCGGTCATGCTATGGATCATGGATTCGTCTCTTGAAGGGGCTGGCGGCGAGGGCCGCACGGCGCGGCGACCGCGGCCGGCCCGGCAGTGGGCCGACCAACACGGATTGAACACTGTATTGTAAAGAACTTTGCCCCGCGGCCCCCCGCCGCCCCGCTGCCGCGCCGCTGCCTTCGTGCCGCAGCGCAAGGCCCGGCGCGGCACCGCCGCCGCCAGCGTCCCCGGGCGCCCGGCGTTAAAATCGCGCCTGTTCCCGATTTTCCTTCCAAGAGAGCCTCCATGCGACCCAGTGGACGCGCGGCCGACGCGCTGCGCCCGATCACCCTGACCCGCCACTACACCCACCACGCCGAAGGTGCAGTGCTGACCGCCTTCGGCGACACCAAGGTACTGTGCACCGCCAGCGTGCTGACCAAGGTGCCGCCGCACAAGAAAGGCAGCGGCGAAGGCTGGGTGACCGCCGAATACGGCATGCTGCCGCGCGCCACCCATACCCGCTCGGACCGTGAGGCCGCGCGCGGCAAGCAGTCGGGCCGCACCCAGGAGATCCAGCGCCTGATCGGCCGGGCGCTGCGCTCGGTGTTCGATCTGTCCAAGCTCGGCGAATACACGCTGCAGCTCGATTGCGACGTGCTGCAGGCCGATGGCGGCACCCGCACGGCCGCGATCACCGGCGCCTTCGTCGCCGCCCATGACGCCGTTTCGGTGATGCTGCGCGACGGCCTGATCGCGGAAAGCCCGATCCGCGACTTCGTCGCCGCGGTATCGGTCGGCATGGTCGGCGGCGTGCCGGTGCTCGACCTGGATTACGCCGAGGACAGCGCCTGCGACACCGACATGAACGTCGTGATGACCGGCAGCGGCGGCTTCGTCGAGGTCCAGGGCACCGCCGAGGGCGTGCCGTTCTCGCGCGCGCAACTCGACGCGATGACGCAGCTGGCCGAGCGCGGCATCGCGCAGCTCGTCACGATGCAGCGCCAGGCGCTGAATCTGGCATGACGGCGGGCATGATGGCGAACTCGACCGCCGGCATCGCCATGCGCGCCGCGCAACGTCTGGTGCTGGCCTCGAACAACGCCGGCAAGCTGCGCGAGTTCGGCGCGCTGCTGGCGCCGCTCGGCTTCGATGTGGTGCCGCAGCGCGAACTCGGCATCCCCGAGGCCGAGGAACCGCACGTGACCTTCGTCGAGAACGCGCTGGCCAAGGCGCGCCATGCCAGCCGCCTGTCGGGCCTGCCGGCGCTGGCCGACGACTCGGGCATCAGCGTCGACGCGCTGGGCGGCGCGCCCGGCGTCTACTCGGCGCGCTACGCGCAGCTGGCCGGCAAGGAAAAGAGCGACGCCGCCAACAACGCGCATCTGATCGCCGAACTGGCGGGCCACGCGAATCGCCGCGCGCACTACTACTGCGTGCTGGTGCTGGTGCGCCATGCCGACGATCCCTGCCCGATCATCGCGGAAGGCCGCTGGGACGGCGAAGTCATCGACGTCCCGCGCGGCGACGGCGGCTTCGGCTACGACCCCTACTTCCTGCTGCCGGCGCTCGGCAAAACGGCCGCCGAACTGTCGGCGCAAGAGAAGAACCGCGTCAGCCATCGCGCGCTGGCCTTGCAGGCGCTGTGCGAGCGGCTGCGCCGGGATGCGGCCACGGATAGCGCCGCGGATACCGCCGCGCAAGGCCGGCCATGATTCCGATCGTCCCCGTCCCCGGTGCCACGCCCGCCCCCGCTTCGTCCGGCGGCGACAGCGTCGGCCTGTGGCTCAAGCCCGGGCAGATTTCGCTGCCGGCCTCGCCGCCGTTGTCGCTGTACGTGCACGTGCCCTGGTGCGTGCGCAAATGCCCGTATTGCGACTTCAATTCGCACGCGGCGCCCGACGGCAGCGAGATTCCCGAAGCGGCGTATCTGGACGCGCTGCGCGCGGACCTCGAGCAGTCGCTGCCGCTGGTATGGGGGCGCCCGGTGCATACGGTCTTCATCGGCGGCGGCACGCCCAGCCTGCTGTCGGCCGCCGGCATGGACCGGCTGGTGTCCGACCTCCGCGCGCTGCTGCCGCTGGACGCCGATGCCGAAATCACGATGGAGGCCAACCCCGGCACCTTCGAGGCCGAGCGCTTCGCCAGCTATCGCGCCAGCGGCATCAACCGGCTGTCGATCGGCATCCAGAGCTTCAACGACGAACACCTGCAGGCGCTGGGCCGCATTCACGGCGGCGCCGAGGCCCGCGCCGCGATCGACATCGCGCTGCGCCACTTCGACAACGTCAATCTGGACCTGATGTACGCGCTGCCCGGGCAAACCCTCGCGCAGTGCCGGCAGGACGTCGAGACGGCGCTGTCGTACCGCACCACGCATCTGTCGCTGTACCACCTGACGCTGGAGCCGAACACGCTGTTCGCGCGCTTCCCGCCGGCGCTGCCGGACGACGACACCGCCTACGAGATGCAGGACTGGATCGAGGCGCGCACGGCCGAAGCCGGCTATCGCCATTACGAGACCTCGGCCTATGCGCAGCCGCATCGCGAGGCGCGCCACAACCTGAACTACTGGCGCTTCGGCGACTACCTCGGCATCGGCGCGGGTGCGCACGGCAAGCTGTCGTTCCCGCATCGCGTGCTGCGCCAGATGCGCTACAAGCATCCGGCGACGTATATGGCGCAGGCGATGGCGGGCAACGCGGTGCAGGAAGCGCGCGACGTCGATGCCGCCGAGCTGCCGTTCGAATTCATGCTGAATGCGCTGCGGCTGACCGACGGCGTGCCGGCGAGCCTGTTCCATGACCATACCGGCCTGCCGCTGCATGCGATCCGCCGCGAGCTGGCGCAGGCAACCGACAAGGGATTGCTGGACCCGGACCCGACCGTGATCCGTCCAACCGAGCTGGGACGGCGCTTCCTGAACGATCTGCAGGAGATCTTCCTGAAGTCTTGAGTGGCAGCGGGACAGAGAACCGCACCAATGAAAAAGGCCGCGATTCGCGGCCTTTCTCCATTTCATGCTGCCATCGCAGCGGCGGGCATCGCGTCAGATCGGCGACGCCATGTCGTTGGCGACCTGCACGCGCTGGCCGACCTGCAGATTGTTGGCCTGGCGCTGCGTCACCGTGGCCATGCGGCCATCGTCGAGTCGTACGTGCACACGATAGACGGTTTCCATGCCGCCGGTGGCGCGCTGTTCGATCTGGTTGCCGGCCACGCCGCCCGCCACCGCACCGCCAATCGTCGCGATGGTCTGGCCGCGGCCGCCGCCGATCTGGTGGCCGAGCAGGCCGCCGGCCAGACCGCCGATCACGGTGCCGAGCAGACCCGAGCTGGCGCCGCGAGGTTGTTGAATCGGTTCGATCGCTTCGACGCGACCGTAGAACACCGAGCCGGCCGGCGCCTGGTAGGACCCCTGGCCGTAACCCGTATTGGCCGCCGGGGCGCCGTAGCCATAACCGCCACCGGGTGCCGCGCAGCCCGCGGTACCGATCGCGGCCGCCAGCGCGGCCATGCCAAACAAAGTCTTGCCATTCATTTAATGTTCTCCTGACTGGGACGAGAAGAGACGGGATGCGGCGCACCGCCGCTTCCCTCCTGCCCTAGGAGATATACATCCAGACAAGGTTCCGCGATGTCGGACGGACGCCGACAGGGCCGGTTTCTTGTCTTCCCGCGGTGCAAGATGTGTAACGAGGCGTTTCCAACCCCACCCGCATACCGCCTTGCTATAATGCGCGGCCGGCGCAAGGCCGGCCCATCATGGGACTGGAGACGTGGCCGAGTGGTTTAAGGCAGCAGTCTTGAAAACTGCCGATGGGGTGACCCATCCGTGAGTTCGAATCTCACCGTCTCCGCCACTGCAAACGCCAGACCCTCACGGTCACATCCGCACGGCGACACCCGAACGGCGACACCCGAACGGCGACACAGAAACGGCGATCCTTCCCCACGCAATAAAAAAGCCCCGCACCGGGCGGGGCAACGACATGTCGTGGAGCGATCGTCCGATCTTCAATCGATGGTGATCTTGCCGGCCTCGATCACGTTCTTCCAGCGCTGCAGCTCCTGGTTCTCGAACTGCGCGAACTGCTCCGGCGTATTGGCGACGACCTCGAAGCCGGTCTCGGCCAGCTTGGCGCGCATCTTCGGCTCGGTCAGCGAGCTGACCAGCGCGCCGTGCAGCTTGGACTTGACGTTGGCCGGCAACCCGCGCGGCGCGGCGACGGCCTGCCACGAATAGACCTCGACATCCTTGACCCCCGCTTCGGCGAGCGTCGGCACATCGGGCAGCAGCGGCGAGCGCTTCTCCGAGGTAATCGCCAGCGCCTTCAGCTTGCCGGCCTTGATGTGCTGGATCACCGCGTTGATGTTCTGGAACGAGACCTCGACCTGGCCGGCCAGCAGGTCCTGGATCGCCGGGCCGCCGCCCTTGTACGGCACGTGCAGGCCGTCGGTGCCGGTCTTCTGCCAGAACAGCGCCGCGGTCAGATGATCCGACGAGCCAGCGCCCGACGACGCGAAGCTGACCTTGCCCGGGTTCTTCTTCATATGGGCGACCAGGTCCTGCACGCTGCGCGCGGCGACCGACGGATTGGCGACCAGCACGTTGGGCGCGCGCACCGCGACCGTCAGCAGGTCGAAGTCCTTGGCCGGATCGTACGGCAGGTTCTTCTGCAGGAACGGGTTGACCGCGTAGACGCCGATCGACGCGATCATGATGGTGTAGCCGTCGGCCGGCGCGCGCTTGACCATCGCCGCGCCGATCGCGCCGGTGGCACCCGGGCGGTTCTCGATGACGAAGGGCTGGCCCAGCTTTTCGTTCAGCGGCTGCGCCAGCATCCGCGCGATGGTGTCGGTCGATCCGCCGGGTGGGAACGGCACCACCACCGACACCGGTTTCTGCGGCCAGTCCTGCGCGGCCGCGGTGCCGGTGGCCAGCAGGCCGCCGGCGAACGCGCCGGCCAGCATGCCCGCGGACAGCATCAGCCGCGGCAGGCGGCGCACACAGGTGATGAAGGTCTTGCTCATGTTGTCTCCTGAATCTCTGTTCGTTGTCGAAGGGATCGCCAGTACGGGCTACCGCACCATGCACGGCGCCTTGTTGTCGAATTTCCAGCCGGGGATCAGGAACTGCATCGCCACCGCGTCGTCGCGCGCGCCCAGTCCCATGCTGCGATAGCGCTGATGGGCCTTCTCCAGTTCGGCCATGTCGATCTCCACGCCCAGCCCGGGCCGCTTTGGCACCTGCACCATGCCGCCCTCGATCTTCAACGGCTCCCTGGTCAGGCGCTGGCCGTCCTGCCAGATCCAGTGCGTGTCGATCGCGGTGATGCGTCCCGGCGCGGCCGCGGCCACATGCGTGAACATCGCCAGCGAGATGTCGAAGTGGTTGTTCGAATGGGAACCCCACGTCAGCCCCCACTCCGCGCACATCTGCGCGACGCGCACCGAACCCTGCATGGTCCAGAAGTGCGGATCGGCCAGCGGGATGTCGACCGATTGCAGCCGCACCGCATGGCCCATCTGGCGCCAGTCGGTGGCGATCATGTTGGTCGCGGTCGGCAGTCCGGTCGCGGTGCGGAACTCGGCCATGATCTCGCGGCCCGAATAGCCGTCCTCGGCGCCGCACGGATCTTCCGCATAGGCCAGCACGCCATGCTTGTCGCGGCACAGCCGTACCGCCTCGGCCAGCGACCAGGCGCCGTTCGGATCGAGCGTGATGCGCGCCTTCGGAAAGCGCTCGGCCAGCGCGACGATCGCCTCCATCTCCTCGTCGCCGCGCAGCACGCCGCCCTTGAGCTTGAAGTCGTTGAAGCCGTAGCGCTGATAGGCGGCCTCGGCCAGGCGTACCACCGCCTCCGGCGTCATCGCCTCCTCGTTGCGCAGCCGGAACCAGGCATCGTCGGCATCGGCCTCCTGGCGATACGGCAGCGTGGTGCGCTTGCGGTCGCCGATATAGAACAGGTAGCCGAGCATCTCGACCGCATCGCGCTGCTGCCCTTCGCCCAGCAGCGCGGCGACCGGAACGTCCAGATGCTTGCCCAGCAGGTCGAGCAGCGCCGCCTCCAGCGCGGTCACCGCATGGATCGTGATGCGCAGGTCGAAGGTCTGGAGGCCGCGGCCGCCGGCATCGCGGCTGGCGAAAGCCTGCCGCACACGGTTCAGCACCGCCTGCCAGGCGCCGATCGGCTGGCCGACCACCAGCGGGCGAGCGTCCTCCAGCGTCTGGCGGATGCCTTCGCCGCCAGGCACTTCGCCGACGCCGATGCGGCCGGCGCTGTCCTTGAGCAGCACCACGTTACGCGTGAAGAACGGTCCGTGGGCGCCCGACAGGTTCATCAGCATGCTGTCGTGGCCGGCGACCGGGATCACGGTCAGTTCGGTGACGACGGGCGTGGCGCCCGGCGCGGAGATCGAGTGGTCTGTCATGAAGCGTCTCGGAATGCTGTCTCGGATGGCTTGCCGCTACGGGCCTGCCACACCAGTGGGTGAAACGTCGGGCCGTGCGCCAAAGTCGGTTATCAGTCGTCGTATGACTTACGACGCAGTATAATGAGCCGTTCGCGAACCGGTCAAGCACGGTACATACCCTATGAAAGCCTCGACCCTGGCCCCCACTCCGCTGCGCCGCCGCGGCCGCACGCTGGCCGAAGAAGCGGTCGCCAGCCTGACTGACAGCATCCGCCAGGGCACGCTGCGCCCCGGCGACAAGCTGCCCACCGAATCGGAAATCATGGCCACGCTCGGCGTCAGCCGTACCGTGGTGCGCGAGGCGTTGTCGCGCCTGCAGGCGAGCGGCCTGGTCGAGACCCGCCACGGGATCGGCACCTTCGTGCTGACACCGCCGCCCGCCGAATCGGCCTCCCCGTTTCGCATCGATCCGTCGGCCATGGTCACCGCGATGGACGTGCTGGCGATGCTGGAATTTCGCGTCAGCATCGAGGCCGAGGCCGCTGGCCTGGCGGCCGTGCGGCGCAGCGACGCCGATCTGGCCGAGATGCGGCGCGCGCTGGACGAACTGAAGCGCACCGCCGCCTCGGGCGGCGATTCGGTCGCGTCCGACTTTGCTTTCCACCTGGCCGTGGCACGCGCGACCGGCAACCGTTACTTCAGCGAGATGCTGGGCCACCTGGGCGCCTCGGTGATTCCGCGCGGCCGGCTGCACGTCACCCCGGGCGACCGGGAGCAATATCTGGAACGGGTCAACTTCGAGCACGACAGCATCTACGACGCGATCGAGCGCCGCGACCCCGATGGCGCCAAGGCCGCGATGCGCATGCACCTGACCAACAGCCGCGAACGCCTGCGCAAGGCCTCGGCCGCGGCCGCCAGTACGCCGGCCTCCAACACGCAGGCCCCCAATACGCAGACCCCCAATACGCAGGTCTGATAAGCAGGTCTGATAAGCAGGCCTGATAAGCAAGCCTCCCGCCCCCTCCGAGGGTTAACCCCCGATGCGGACCCCTTGCGCCAGAGTTGTATGATGTCTTACGATATCGAACATCGAATGGCGCTTCCCTACCGCGGCGCCTTCGCCGTCCAACGTTGCGCATTCGGGCAGGACGCCCAGCCCTTTCCTCGGTAAATCGGTAAATCGGAAACCACCATGTCCCTGAACCCCCAAGACCTCAAACAGATCATCAGCGCCGGCCTGCTGTCGTTCCCGGTGACCGATTTCGACGCCAATGGCGACTTTGCCCCGGCGTCCTACGCGAAGCGCCTCGAATGGCTGGCCCCGTATGGCGCCAGCGCGCTGTTCGCGGCCGGCGGCACCGGCGAGTTCTTCTCGCTGGCGCCGAACGAGTACAGCGACATCGTCCGCACCGCGGTCGACACCTGCCGCGGCAAGGTGCCGATCATCGCCGGCGCCGGCGGCCCGACCCGCGTGGCGATCGCCTATGCGCAGGAAGCCGAGCGCCTGGGCGCCCACGGCGTGCTGCTGCTGCCCCACTACCTGACCGAGGCCAGCCCCGAAGGCATCGCCAACCACGTCGAGGCGGTCTGCCGCTCGGTGTCCTGCGGCGTGATCGTCTACAACCGCGCGGTGTGCCGCCTGAACGCGGTGCAGCTGGAACGGCTGGCCGAGCGCTGCCCGAACCTGATCGGCTACAAGGACGGCCTGGGCGACATCGAGCTGATGGTGTCGATCCGCCGCCGGCTGGGCGAGCGCTTCGCCTATCTGGGCGGACTGCCGACGGCCGAGGTCTACGCCGCCGCCTATCGCGCGCTCGGCGTGCCGGTCTACTCGTCGGCGGTATTCAACTTCATTCCGAAGACCGCGATGGACTTCTATCGGGCGATCGCCGCCGAGGATCACGAGACCGTCGGCCGCCTGATCGACACGTTCTTCCTGCCCTACCTCGACATCCGCAACCGCAAGCAGGGCTACGCGGTCAGCATCATCAAGGCGGGCGCCCGCCTGGTCGGCCACGATGCCGGCCCGGTGCGCGCGCCGCTGACCGATCTGAGCGAAGAGGAATGCGCGATGCTGCAACGGCTGATCGACAAGGTCGGCGGCCAGTAAGCCCGTCCACGCACGCCGCGCCCGGCCATGCCGGCGCGGCGCGCGCCATCATGCCCTCGGCGCATCGGCCGCTCGCGGTATCGCACCGCGGCGGCCGCTGCGCCATCGACGTTTTCAGGAGAAGCCAATGAAGATCACCGGAGAGATGCTGATCGGCGCCAGCGCCGTGCGCGGCCAGGACGCCGTGCTGCAGGCGATCGATCCCGCCACCGGCGCGACGCTGGGCCCCGACTTTCATGGCGGCGGCGCGGCCGAGGTCGACCGTGCCTGCGTGCTGGCCGAACAGGCCTTCGACGCCTTCCGCAACACGCTGCCGGCGCAGCGCGCCGCCTTTCTGGAGCGCATCGCCGACGGCATCGAGGCGCTCGGCGACACGCTGATCGAGCGCGCCCACCGCGAAAGCGGCCTGCCGCTGGCGCGGCTGCAGGGCGAACGCGGCCGCACCGCCAATCAGCTGCGCCTGTTCGCGCGCGTGCTGCGGGACGGCCGCTGGCAGCAGGCCACCTGGGACAGCGCGCTGCCCGAGCGCACGCCGCCGCGCCCCGACCTGCGCATGCAGAACATCGCGCTGGGTCCGGTGGCGGTGTTCGGCGCCAGCAACTTCCCGCTGGCGTTCTCGGTGGCCGGCGGCGATACCGCGTCGGCGCTGGCGGCGGGCTGCCCGGTGGTCGCCAAGTCGCACCCGGCCCACCTGGGCACCTCCGAACTGGTCGGCCGCGTGATTCAGCAGGCGGTGGCCGACGCCGGCCTGCCCGAGGGCGTGTTCTCGCTGGTGCTCGGCGCCGGCAACGAGATCGGCACGGCGCTGGTCGCGCATCCGGCGATCCAGGCGGTGGGCTTCACCGGCTCTCGCGGCGGCGGCCTGGCGCTGAGCCGCGTGGCGCAGCAGCGGCCGCAGCCGATCCCGGTCTATGCCGAGATGAGCAGCATCAATCCGGTGTTCCTGTTGCCGGCCGCATTGGCCGCGCGCGGCGAGCGCATCGCCACGGAGCTGGTCGATTCGCTGGTGCTCGGCGTGGGCCAGTTCTGCACCAACCCGGGCCTGGTGATCGCGATCGACAGTCCGGCGCTCGCCGCGTTCCGCGCGGCCGCGGTGCAGGCGCTGGGCGGCAAGCCCGCCGGCACGATGCTGACGCCCGGCATCCACCAGGCCTATCAGCAGGGCGTGGCAAGCCTGGGCGAAATCAACGGCCTGCAGCGCATCGGCACGGGTCTGGCCGGCAGCGGACCCAACCAGGCCTGCGCCGCGATGTTCGAGACCAGCGCCGCGCAGTTCATCGCCGATCATCGGATGCAGGCCGAGGTGTTCGGCCCCTCGTCGGTGCTGGTGGTCTGCCGCGACATCGACGAGATGGCCGCGCTGACGCGCAGCCTCGAGGGACAGCTGACCGCCACCGTGCATGCCGATGCCGGCGACCACGCCGCGGCCGGGCAACTGTTGCCGATGCTCGAGCGCAAGGCCGGACGGGTGCTGTTCAACGGCTATCCGACCGGCGTCGAGGTGTCGTACGCGATGGTGCACGGCGGCCCCTTCCCGGCCACCTCGGACGCCCGCACGACCTCGGTTGGCGCCGCGGCGATCTCGCGTTTCCTGCGGCCGGTCTGCTATCAGAACGTGCCCGCGGAACTGCTGCCGCCGGCGCTGCGCGACGACAATCCGCTGGGGCTGTGGCGGCTGCGGGATGGGGAGTTGGGCAGGGCATAGCCGGCCAAACGTTGACGTCGCCGCGAAGGCGAGGACCCAGTGGCGTTGAAAGACGCTGGGTTCCCGCCTGCGCGGGAACGACGGAGTGGCCCGCCATGGCCGGCGGCGACTGTGTGATCCATCCCACAGTCGCCGCAGGTCGACGTACGTACAGTGACACTGTCACCGCAACGTGTGCCCGCCGGCCACAGAGGACCGCCATCATGACCGCCCCGCCGCGCCCCCTGCGCATCCCGCCCGAATCCGCCCATGTCGTGGTGGTAGGGCCGGTGCGAAATTGCGGCGCGACGATCGCGGGCGAAGTGGCACACCTGCGCAAGGTCCTGGCGGGCTTCGCCTCGGTCGGCTTCCTGCTGGTCGAGAGCGATTCCAGCGACGATTCCGTCGAGCAGTTGCGGCAGCTGGCCGCGCAGGTACCGGACTTCGCCTTCGAATCGATGGGCGCGCTGCGCGAGCGTCATCCGGCGCGCTGCGACCGCATCGCGCTCTGCCGCAATGTCTATGTCGAGCGCCTGGCCAGCGATCCGCGGTACGCGAAGATCGATTACGTGATTGCGGCCGACCTGGACGACATCAACCATGGCCTGACCGCCGACGCGGTGCTCAGCTGCTGGCGCAGCGAGTTGGACTGGGCCGGCATGACGGCCAACCAGCGGCTGGGCTACTACGATATCTGGGCGCTGCGCCATCCGGCCTGGTCGCCGGTCGACTGCTGGGCCGCCTATCGCGACATCGTGGACGTGGTGGGGCATCGCCAGGCGCTGGAGATGTGCGTCGCATCGAAGCAGATCCGCGTGCCGGCCGACGCCGCGCCGATCGAGGTCGAATCGGCCTTCGGCGGCTTCGCGGTGTACCGGCGCGATGCCTTCGTGACGGGACGCTATGTCGGGCTCGACGCCAACGGCGGCGAGATCAACGAGCACGTGTCCTTCCACGCCGACCTGCGCGCGCGGGGACATCGCGTCTATATCAATCCGGCGATGATCAACGCCGATTTCACCGAACACACCTATTACAAGACGCGCCTCGGCCATCTGCGCAAGGAGCTGATGTGGCGCGTGCGCGAGACCGCCGATTCGCTGCATTGCCGCGAGCAGCTCGAAGCGGCGATCGACGCGATCAAGCGGCGGCTGGCGGGCCCAATCGACCCACCCGGCAAGCTGCGCTGACGCCGCGGCGCATCGGCGTATCGCCGTATCGCCGTATCGCCGGGCCGTACGTCCTCAGGCCGCCGCGCGCAGCGGCGCGGCCGCGCTCGCTGCCGAAGCCGGCGCCGCCGAGGCGGCAGGCGACGCGATGGCGCCGCTGCGCGAGCGCCCCGAGCTCAGATAGCCCGCAATCGACTCCTGCGTGACCTCGCCCAGGTAGACGCCGTCGGCGTCGACCACCGGCAGCCAGCTGGTGTTGTGCTGGTACATCCGCGACAGCACGATGCGCAGATGCTCGTCGAACGCCGCGGTCGCCGCGAACGGGCGCAGCACGTCGCCGCAGGCCTGCTTGCCCGCGGCCGGATTGCGCGCGTCGCGGCGCGCCACATAGCCGAGCGCGCGCCGGTCGCGATCGAGCACCGGCAGATAGCGCACGTCGGCATCGTCCATCAGCGCCAGCGCCTGCGCCAGCGGCATCTGCGGCGTCGCGGTGGCGCCCATCGTGGCGGCGTCGCCGGCGCGAACCAGCAGCAGCCGCTTGAGCGTGTTGTCGTGGCCGACGAAGGCCTGCACGAACTCATCGGCCGGATGCGCCAGCAGCGCGTCCGGATGGTCGAACTGGACCAGCTTGCCGGCGCGGAACACCGCGACCTTGTCGGCCAGCTTGATCGCCTCGTCGATGTCGTGCGAGACCATGATCACGGTCTTGCCCAGCTGGCGCTGCATCTGCAGGAACTCGTTCTGGATGCTTTCGCGGTTAATCGGATCGACCGCGCCGAACGGCTCGTCCATCAGCAGCACCGGCGCGTCGGCGGCGAGCGCGCGGATCACGCCGATGCGCTGCTGCTGGCCGCCCGACAGCTCGCGCGGATAGCGCGACAGCATCCGGTTCGGATCGAGCTGCACCATCGCCATCAGCTCGCGCGCGCGTTCGCGGCAGCGCTGCTTGTCCCAGCCCAGCAGGCGCGGCACCACGGTGATGTTCTGCTCGATCGTCATGTTCGGGAACAGGCCGATCTGCTGGATCACGTAGCCGATCTTGCGGCGCAGCGCGACTTCGTCGATGCCCGCGGTGTCCTCGCCCTCGATCCGCACGCGGCCCGAGGTCGGCGGGATCAGCCGGTTGATCATCTTCAGCGTGGTGGTCTTGCCGCAGCCCGACGGGCCGAGGAACACGCAGATCTCGCCGCGCGGCACCGTCAGCGACACCGAGTCGACCGCGCGCACCAGCGCGCCATCCTTCTGCGTGAACGATTTGCTCAGTTGGTCCAGTTCGATCATGTGCGGATTCCTTTGGGCGTCAGCACGCGCTGCAACCATTGCAGGCACACGTCCGCCACGATGGCGAGCAGGCTGACCAGGACGGCGCCCACCGCGAGTTTGCTCATATTGCTCTGGCTGATCGCTTGCAGGATCAGCACGCCGAGGCCGCCGGCGCCGATCAGCGCGGCGATGGTCGCCACGCCGATGTTCATCACCACCGCGGTGCGCACACCGCCGAGGATCACCGGCACCGCCAGCGGCAGGTCGACCAGCCGCATCCGTTGCCAGGTGGTCATGCCGATGCCGCGTCCGGCCTCCTGGATGCCGCTGTCGATGCCGGCCAGCGCCACGTAGGTGTTGCGCAGGATCGGCAGCAGCGAATACAGGAACACCGCGGTGACGGCCGGCAGGTAGCCGAGCGCGTGGCCGAAGCGCGCGAACACCGGGATCATCAGGCCGAACAGCGCGATCGACGGGATCGTCAGCACCACCGTGGCCAGCGTCATCATTGGCGTGGCCAGCCAGCGCCAGCGCGTGGCCAGGATGCCGAGCGGCACGCCGATCAGGATCGCCAGCCCGACCGCCGCGCCGACCAGTGCCAGATGCTCGCCGGTCAGTTTCAGCAGCGTCGGCCAGCTGTGTTGCAGGTAGGAAATCAGGTCCATGGATTGTCCGTGGTTGTCCGTGTTGTCTGCGCCCGAGCGGGCGTCAGATCAACCCGTGCTGGCGCAGGAAATCGGCCGCGACGGCGTCGACCGGTTTCTGTTCGATGTCGACGCGGTAATTCATCTCCGTCATCGACGCGTTGTCGAGCGCGGCGGCCAGCGCGTTCAGCAGCTCGGCCAGTTGCGGGTGGGCGTCGAGCACCGCCTTGCGCACCACCGGTACCGCCTGGTAGGCCGGGAAGAAGCCCTTGTCGTCGCGCAGCAGCACCAGGTCGAAGCCCTTGACGCGGCCGTCGGTGGCGTAGACCAGGCCGGTCTCGACCTGGTCGTTGCGCAGCGCGGTGTAGACCAGGCCCGGATCGAGCTGGATCACGTCGCGGCGCGCCCACGGCAGCCCGTAGGCGGCCTTCAGCGGCTCGAGGCCGTCGGGCCGCGCGGCGAATTCCATGTCGACCGCGAAGTTGTGGCGCTTGTCCTCGCCGCCAGCGCGGATCTTGTCGGCGAGCTCGGACAGCGTGCTCACGCCGGCCGCCTCCGCACGGTGGCGCGGCATCGCCAGCGCATAGGTGTTGTTGATCGTCGAGGGCTGCAGCCACACCAGGCCCTTGGCCGCATCGAGCGACTTGACGCGGGCGTAGCTCTGCTCGGCATCGAGCTTCTCCTCGACGCGGTTGAAGACGATCAGCGCGGTACCGGTGTAGTCCCACACCACGTCGAGCTGGCCGCTCTCCATCGCCTGCCGCATCAGCGTGCTGCCCAGGCCCGCCGTCAGCTCGGTGGCGAGGCCCTTGGCGCGCAGATACTGCGAGGTCATCGACGACAGGATCAGCTGCTCGGTGAAGTTCTTGCCGCCCACGCGCACGGGCGCCGCATCGGCGGCCGTCGCCGGCGCGTTGACGAGCAGCGCGGCGGCGCCGAGCAGTGCGGCCAGCCACGCGCGCGGACGAAGCGATCGCATCATCGTCATGGTGTTCTCCTTGATGTTCCGCTGGGTGTTCCGCTGGATGGTCCGCTTCATGCCGCCAGCCCTCGCCGGCGCAGATAGAAGCGTCCGCCCGCGGCGAACAGCGCGTCGAGCGCCAGCGCCAGCAGCGCGGTGGCCGCGGCGCCCAGCAGCAGCAGCGACGGCTTGTTCAGGTAGATGCCGGGGAAGATCATTTCGCCCAGGCTGTTGGCGCCGATCAGGAACGACAGCGGCACGGTGCCGACGTTGATCACCAGGCTGGTACGCACGCCGGCCAGGATCACCGGCATCGCATTGGGCAACTCGACCCGCAGCAGCCGCTGGCGCGGCGTCATGCCGATGCCCTTGGCCGCCTCGAGCAGCGCGGGCGGCAGGCCGCGCAGGCCCTCGCAGGTATTGCGCACGATCGGCAGCAGCGAGGCCAGCCACAGCGCCAGCACCGCGGGCCGCTCGCCGATGCCCAGCACGGCCAGCGACAGCGCCAGCACCGCCAGCGACGGCACGGTATTGCCGATGTTGAAGACCTGCATCAGCCGGTCGGCCCAGCGCCGCAGCGCCGGCCGCGACAGCAGGATGCCGGCCGGCACGCCGGTGGCAAGCGCCAGCGCCATCGACCACGCCACCAGGCGCAGGTGGTCGGCCACGTCGTAAAGCAGGCGTTCGCGGTGCTCGGCGATCGCATCGACGCCGACCCAGGCCAGCAGGCCGGCCAGTGCCAACACGATGAAACCGGTCCAGCCGAGTCCACGCCAGATTCGCTGCGACATCTTTTCTCCCGTAAGCCAGCCGGCGTCGCAATCGGCGGATCGGCGGATCGGCAGATCGGCCAAGCGGCGACAGGCGGCGGCAAAAGCGCGGCACGACAGGCGCACCAAGGCGCGACGGCCGCGACGGCGGTCCATGAAGGACGACGGCAACGGACCAGCGCGATGGCGGGACCCGATGGGGACATGCGCCATGACGGCGGACCCGGCCGGGTCCAGACTAGATTGGTGCTGTCCGCCATGACCGGCGCGATGCCGGCGGACGGACGGTGGGCGCCCATTGCCGCACGAGGGGGCGAGGCGATGGGGGCCCGGTGACGGACCGCGGGTGCCGCCCGGAACGGGCGGGCGCCAGCGGCCCTGGCGCGGCGCTGCGGATCGGTGCGACGGTCGGTGCGGCGTCGGCAGGAGCCGGACGGACGCGGACGGTCGCCAGACGGTAAGTCCAGACCTCGCAGGCCAGTGGCAGCGCAAAATTGAAAGTTCCGACGCGCCGCCGGTCAATCGGCCGTGGTCGCGAAATCGGCCACGGCGAGCGCGAAGCTCAAGCGGCTAATTTGCAACAACGGATGGCAAAGAGGTCGCTATTCTAACCAACTTCAGCGATCTTGTCACCCCGCCCGTCGGCCGGCCGTCTTTTGGGTTCTTTTTGCGCGTCCGCGGGCCTGACCAAACGCCTGAGAAGGCACCCGGCATGGCGGCAATCCGCGTTCCAGTGGCGTTCCAGTGGCGTTCACAAACCAGGTCCCATCATTCCATCAATAGAACGCTCTTTTGCCCTGTTCCCGGCTACCGCTTTCCCGCCAAACCCTTACATTGAGGGGGTACCGCGGCGCGAGGCGCCGCTCGCCAAGACACAGGAGATCGACATGGACGACATCCGCAACCTGAACGAATTGACCACCGTGCCGGCGACCGCCGAGGAAGCGGTGCGGCGCACCCGCACCATCGACCGCGTGGTGCGCGGCATCGCCACCTCCGATGGCGCCGGCGTCAAGCTGACCCGCGTGCTGACGCAGAACCTGCAGCGCCGGCTCGACCCGTTCCTGATGCTCGACGCCTTCGGCACGGACCGGGCCGACGACTACATCGGCGGCTTTCCGGCCCACCCGCATCGCGGCTTCGAGACCATCACCTACATGCTGGCCGGACGCATGCGCCATCGCGACAGCGCCGGCAACGAGGGGCTGCTGGAAAACGGTGGCGCGCAATGGATGGTGGCCGGTGCCGGCGTCGTGCATTCGGAGATGCCGGAACAGCAGGATGGCCGCATGGAGGGCTTCCAGCTGTGGCTGAACCTGCCGGCCAGCGACAAGATGACGGCGCCCTGGTATCGCGACCTGCCCGCCGCGGCGATCCCGACCGTCGCGCTGCCGGGCGGCGCAGTGGTGCGCGTGCTCGCCGGCGCCTCGCACGGCGTGCAAGGCGCGATGACGCGGCCCGTCACCGAGCCGCTGTATCTGGACGTATCGCTGCCGGCGGGCCAATCGTTCGCGCAGGCGATCCCCGCCGGGCATAACGCCTTCGTCTACGTCTATCGGGGCGAGGTCAGCATCGGCGAGGGCGACGCGCTGGCCGCGCTCGACGCGCAGCGGATGGGCGTGCTGGCCAACGAGGCGGACGCCGACGGCGTGATCGTCAAGGCCACGCAGGATGCGCGCTTCCTGCTGATCGCCGGCAAGCCGCTGGGCGAGCCGATCGTGCAGTACGGACCGTTCGTGATGAACAGCGAGGCCCAGATCCACCAGGCGCTCAGCGACTTCCGCGATGGGCGGTTCGAGGGGAAGGTGCAGAGCGCGGGGTAAGGTCGGGAAGCGGCGCGATGCGCCGCTGCCCTCTCCCCCGGCCCTTCTCCCCGGGCCCTCTCCCCCGGCCCCTCTCCCGCAAGCGGGAGAGGGGAGCAAACCACCGGCGTTTGGTGGGTCGGTGGGTGTTCTCGCCCCCCGCAATCGGGAGTGGGGAGCAGACGGCCGGCGTTGTGATTCAGTGGGTGTTCTCCCTCTTCCGCTTGCGGGAGAGGGCCGGGGAAAGGGCCGCCTCGCGCCCTACCCATTCCCCTCCACCGCCTCCGCCACCCCCTTGCCCTTGCGCAGCCGCGCGCGCAGGTCGCCGATCATCGGCCAGATCAGCACCAGGATGGCCAGCGTCATGATGGTGCCGACCAGTCCGTTGGACCAGAAGATATCGAGCGAGCCCGACGACACCAGCATGGTCTGCCGGAACGCGTCCTCGGCGCGGTCGCCCAGTACCAGTGCCAGCACCAGCGGCGCCAGCGGATAGTCCAGCTTCTTCAGCACATAGCCGATCACGCCGAAGCCCAGCATCAGCCAGACATCGAACAGCGCGTTGTTGACCGTATAGGCGCCGATCGCGCAGACCACCAGGATCAGCGGTGCGATGATCGAGAACGGGATCCGCAGGATCGCGGCGAACAGCGGCACCGTCGACAGCACCACCAGCAGCCCGACGATATTGCCCAGGTACATGCTGGCGATCAGCCCCCAGACGAACGGACCCTGCTCCTGGAACAGCAGCGGCCCCGGCTGCAGGCCCCAGATCATCAGGCCGCCGAGCAGCACCGCGGCGGTCGCCGAGCCCGGAATGCCGAGCGCCAGCATCGGCAGCAGCGCGCTGGTGCCGGCCGCGTGCGCGGCGGTCTCCGGCGCGACCACGCCCTCGATATTGCCCTTGCCGAACGAGTCCGGATCGCGCGCCATCCGCTTGGCCACGCCATAGCCCATGAACGACGCCGCGGTGGCGCCGCCCGGCGTGATGCCGAGCCAGCAGCCGATCGCCGACGAGCGCAGCACCGTCATCCAGTAGCGCGGCAGCTCGGCCCAGGTACGCAGCACCACCTTCAGGTCGATGCGCGCCTGCTTGCCGCGGAAGGCCACGCCCTCCTCCATCGTCATCAGGATCTCGCTGATGCCGAACAGCCCGATCACCGCGACCAGGAAGTCGAAGCCGCGCAGCAGCTCGGTCGAGCCGAAGGTCATCCGCAGCGTGCCGGAGACCGTGTCCATGCCGACCGCCGCCAGCAGGAAGCCAGCGCACATCGCGATCAGGATCTTGGGCTTGGCCTCCTTGCCCATGCCGACGAAGCTGCAGAAGGTCAGCAGATAGACCGCGAAATATTCCGGCGGGCCGAAGCGCAGCGCGAACTTCGCCACCAGCGGCGCGAGGCAGGTGATCAGCAGCACGCCGGCCATCGCGCCGAGGCACGAGCCGGTGAAGGCCGACGTCAGCGCGCGGCCCGCCTCGCCGCGCTGCGCCAGCGGATAGCCGTCGAAGGTGGTCGCCACCGACCAGGCCTCGCCCGGGATATTGAACAGGATCGACGTGATCGCCCCGCCGAACAGCGCGCCCCAGTAGATGCAGGACAGCATGATGATGGCCGAGGTCGGATCCATCGAGAACGTCAGCGGCAGCAGGATCGCGACGCCATTGGGGCCGCCCAGCCCGGGCAGCACGCCGACCACGATGCCGAGCAGGATGCCGACGAACATCAGGCCGACGTTCTGCCACGACAGCGCGACCGAGAAGCCGTGCATCAGCGCATTGAATTCCTCCATGGTGCCCCTCCTAGAAGCCGAGCGCCGCTTCCAGCGGCCCCTTCGGCAGCGGCACCCGGAACTGGATCTCGAAGATCCAGAACAGCACCAGATTGATCCCCGCGCCCAGCAGCGCCGCGCGCCACCATTCGGCCTTGCCGACCGCCATCATGAAGCCGGCGATGAAGACCGCCGATGCGACATAGATGCCGAGCCAGCCGATCAGCGCGACGTAGACCGTCAGCGGCAGCAGGATCACGCAGACCTGCCGCAATTGCTGCCAGCTGGCGAAGATCGCGTCCGCAGGGGTGCGCCACGCCTGCCACGCCACGGCCAGGCTGCACACCAGCACGATCGCGCCGACGCGCAGCGGAAAGTAGCCGGCCTCCGGACCGTCGGCGGCCCAACCGGCGCCGATGCGGTGATTGCTCCAGATCACCACCGCGGCGGCCGCCAGCAGCAGCGCGGCCACCACCAGCTCGACCGCGCGCAGCGACACGCCGGGCGCGTCCGCCTCGGCGTGATCAGCGCGGTCGGCGTGATCGGCCCGGTCGGCGTGCGCGGCGGCGGCCGCATGCTCTTGCTGTGTTTCCATCGAAAGCTCTCCCAGTCGGTGCGCGCGGCGGCCCGCGTCGAGCCGGCCGCGCGTCATTGCGGTGCCGGCTCAGCGCGCGGCCATGAAGCCCGCTTCCTTCAGGATGTCGCGGTGCGCGTTCTCGTCCTTGACGAGGAAGTCCTCGAGCGCCTTGCCGGCGACGAATTCGCTCTTCAGCGCATTGCGCTCGAGGTACTCCTTCCACTCCGGCGTGGCGACGATCTTGCGCATCAGCTCGACGTAGTACTTCTGCTGATCGGGCGTGATGCCGCCGGGCATCATGAACACGCGCAGCATCTGGTACTGGACGTCGAGCCCCTGCTCCTTGCAGGTCGGCACGTCGCGCCAGCTCTGCGACTGGGTGACCTTGGCGGTGTAGCCCATCCGTTCGGGCGCGAACACGCACAGCGCGCGGTGCTCGCCGGCACGCCACTGGCCGATCGATTCGGACGGGTTGTTGACGTTCGCGTCGATATGCTTGCCAGACAGCTGCGTGGCCGCCTCGCCGCCGCCCTTGTACGGCACGTAGATGAACTTCGCGCCGGTCTTCTTCTGGATCAGCGTGGTGA
The DNA here is from genome assembly GCF_053903255.1 of Cupriavidus sp. JZ107. NCBI lineage: Bacteria > Pseudomonadati > Pseudomonadota > Betaproteobacteria > Burkholderiales > Burkholderiaceae > Cupriavidus > Cupriavidus sp. JZ107. Next base: position 2,403,690 of record NZ_CP096481.1, read on the forward strand.
TGATCTGGTCCTCGCGCTTGGAGCTGGTGCCGCCCATCTTGACCTTGCCGGCGCCGGCCTTGGCGCCCTCGACGAACTCGGCGACGGTCTTGTACGGTGCCTCGGCATTGGTCCACAGCACGAACTCGTCCTGCGCGACCATCGCGATCGGCGTCAGGTCGCGCCAGCTGAACGGCAGGTGGCTGACCATCGGCACCGTGTACAGCGCCGACGATGTCACCAGCAGCTTGTGCGCATTGCCCTGCGACGCCTTGGTGTCCATCAGGCCCTCGGCGCCGCTGGCGCCGGCCTTGTTGACCACGATCACCGGCTGGTTCATCAGCTTGTGCTTGGCGATGATGCTCTGGATCGAGCGCGCCATCTGGTCGGACGCGCCGCCCGCGCTGAACGGCACGACGATCTCGACCGGCTTGGTCGGCTCCCATGCCCATGCCGCGGCCGGCGCGCCGCCGATCGCGAGCGCGGCCGCGCCGAACGCCAGCATCGAACGCTTGCCCTGCTTGCTGTGCTTGCTTTGCATTGCCTGTCTCCTCGTTGGAATGTCACATCGGTCCGCCGCGTGCCGGCCGTCGAGCGGCCTTGTGCGGTCTGTGCGGCGGACTGGTTTGCGGCCGGCACGGCAACGGTGCCGGCCTGTCCTCCCTGTATTGCTACCCCCTCGCTAGTCCGTCACCGCCGCCCCTGCGCGCGCCGTCAACGCCGCGGCCAGCACGCGCGCCACGTGCCAGGCCTGCGCGTGGGCACCGTCAAGGATCTGATGGCGGCAGCTGGTGCCGTCGGCGACGACGATGGCGTCGTCCGCGCGGGCACGCACCGCCGGCAGCAGCGACAGCTCTGCCATCGCCACCGACGCCTCGTAGTGCTCGGCCTCGTAGCCGAAGCTGCCGGCCATGCCGCAGCACGAGGACTGGATCGGCGTGACCTTCAGCTCGGGAATCCAGCCCAGCACCGTCTGCACCGGCGTGAACGCGTCGAAGGCCTTCTGGTGGCAGTGGCCATGCACCAGCGCCTCGCGCTGCGGCAGCGGCTGCAGCGCCAGCCGCTTCAGGCTCAGGCGCCCCGCCTGGCGCTCGCGCACCAGGAACTCTTCGAACAGGAAGGCGCCGGCGGCCAGCCGCGCCGCCTCGTCGCCATAGCCGTAGCCGAGGAATTCGTCGCGCAGCGACAGCAGGCAAGACGGCTCGAGCCCGACGATCGGCACGCCGCGCGTGACGAACGGCTGCACCGCGTCGAGCAGCCGCCGCGCCTCCTGCCGCGCCTGCTCGACCAGGCCCGCGGCGAGAAAGGTGCGGCCGCAGCAGAGCGGACGCTCGCCCGGCCGCATCAGCGGATGCACGGTGTAGCCGGCGGCTTCGAGCACCGCCTGCGCGGCGCGCGCGTTCTCGGGCTCCATGTGGTTGTTAAAGGTGTCGACGAACAGCACCACTTCCCGCTGTCCCCCGGCGGCCGCATCGACAGATGAATCGCCAAACGAAACGGCCACGGAAGCGGTGTCCGTCGCAGCGCCGGCGCCGGCAGTGGCCGGGGTGGCATCGCCGCGGCCGGCACGCGCAATCGTCGACAGAAACGAACGCTGCCAGCGCGGCAGGCTGCGCTGCGGCGCGAAGCCCAGCGCCCGCTTGGTCCAGTCCGACAGCAGCGGAATCCGCTCGGCCAGCGCCATCAGGCCGGGCATGCGGCTCGCCAACGGCGCATAGCGCGGCATGAAGGCCACCAGCCGATCGCGCAGCGTCAGCCCATGACGCTGCGCCCACGCATGGCGCGCCTCGATCTTGAGCCGCGCCATGTCGACGCCGGTCGGACAGTCGCGCTTGCAGCCCTTGCACGACACGCACAGGTCGAGCACTGCCTTGACGTCCTCGCTGGCCAGTCCTGCCTCGCCGAGCTGGCCCGACACCGCGAGCCGCAGCGTGTTGGCGCGGCCGCGCGTGACATGCTGCTCGTCGCGCGTGACGCGGTAGCTCGGGCACATGGTGCCGGCGTCGAACTTGCGGCAGTGGCCGTTGTTGTTGCACATCTCGACCGCGGCGGCGAGCCCGCCGGTGCGATCGCCGCCGCTGCCCGGCGGCGTTTCCTCGCCGCTCAGCGGATCGCGGCTGACGTTCCAGGCCGACCAGTCGAGCGCCGGCTGCAGCGGCAGCCGCTGGTAGCCGGGCGGAAAGCGGAACAGCTCGCGCGTGTCCATCTTCGGCGGCCGCACGATCTTGTCCGGGTTGAAGCGGTTGTCCGGATCGAACAGCGCCTTGATCTCGCCGAAGGCGGCATGGATGCGTGGGCCGTATTGCCAGGCCACCCATTCGCCGCGGCACAGGCCGTCGCCGTGCTCGCCCGAATAGGCGCCCTTGTACTCGCGCACCAGCGCGGCGGCCTCCTCGGCAATCGCGCGCATCTTCTGCGCGCCGTCGCGGCGCATGTCCAGGATCGGCCGCACGTGCAGCGTGCCGACGCTGGCGTGCGCATACCAGGTGCCCTCGGTGCCGTGGCGATGGAACACCTCGGTCAGCCGGCGCGTGTACTCGGCCAGATGCGGCAGCGGCACCGCGCAGTCTTCGATGAAGGAGACCGGCTTGCCGTCGCCCTTCATGCTCATCATGATGTTCAGGCCCGCCTTGCGCACTTCCCACAGCGCCTTCTGCGCGCCGGCGTCCGGCATCTTGACCACCGAACCGGGCAGGCCGAGGTCGCCCATCAGCTCGTCGAGCGCATCGAGGTCGGCGCGCAGCGCGGCGGCATCCTCGCCGGCGAACTCGACCAGCAGGATCGCCTGCGGCTCGCCGCGCAGCGCCGACGCGATGACCGGGCGGAAGGCCGGGTTGGCCATCGACAGGTCGATCATCGTGCGGTCGACCAGCTCGACCGCGACCGGCGCCAGCCCGACGATATGCTGGGTCATTTCCATCGCCTGGTAGAAGGTCGGGAAATTGACCACGCCCAGCACCTTGTGCGTCGGCAGCGGCGCGAGCTTCAGCGTGATCTGCCGGCTGTAGGCCAGCGTGCCTTCCGAGCCGACCAGCAGATGCGACAGGTTGGCATGACCGTCGTCGGTATAGGCGCGCGGATTCTGGCAGTCGAACAGATCGATGTTGTAGCCGGCGACCCGGCGCAGCACCTTGGGCATGCGCTCGGCGATCTCGTCTCGCTCGCGCGTGGCGATCGCGCGCAGGCGCTCGAGCATCGCCAGCACGCGTGCATCGGCCGGCGGCTGCGCCAGCGAACCGAAATGGCATTGCGCCCCGTCGGCCAGCACCGCGTCGATCGCCAGCACGTTGTGGACCATGTTGCCGTAGGCCAGCGAGCGCGAACCGCAGGAGTTGTTGCCCGCCATGCCGCCGATCGTGCATTGCGCGCCGGTCGAGACATCGACCGGGAACCACAGCCCATGCGGCTTGAGCCAGGCGTTCAGGTGGTCGAGCACGATGCCCGGTTCCACCGTCACCGTGGCCGCGACCGGATCGAAGTCGACCACCTGGTTCAGCCACTTGCTGTTGTCGATCACCAGCGCCTCGCCGACGGTCTGGCCGCACTGGCTGGTGCCGGCGCCGCGCGCCAGCACCGGCGCATGGGCATCGCGGGCGATCTCCAGCGCCAGCAGCAGGTCACGCTGGTCGCGCGGCACCACCACGCCGACCGGCATGATCTGGTAGATCGACGCGTCGGTCGCATAGCGGCCGCGGCTGGCGCAGTCGAACAGCACGTCGCCGCGCAGCTCGCGCCGCAACCGTGTGGCCAGCGGCGAGCCGGGGCCGCCTTCGGCGCGGACGAAGTGCAGCGGCTTGACGATCGGCGAGGCAGCCAATGAAGGGGCCAACGGCGTGGACAGATCCGTCATCGCAGCTCCATCCGCTCAGGCAGCGGCCTTCAGCACCGGGGTGTCGGCATGGGAGGTCAGGTACTCCATCGCCGCCGCGACGCCACTGCCCTGCAGCGGCACGCCCGACAGCTTCAGCCCCATCTCGCAGCCCGACAGCGTCGCCATCAGCGTCAGGTCGTTGCAATCGCCGAGATGGCCGATGCGGAACATCTTGCCGCGCATCTTGCCGAGCGCCTGGCCCAGCGACATGTTGAAGCGTTCGTAGATGCGCTTGCGGACCGCGTCGGCGTCGACGCCGTCGGGCATCATCACGCCGGTCAGCACCGGGCTGTAGACCGCCGGATCGGCGCACTGGATCTCCAGGCCCCAGGCGCGCACCGCGCGGCGCGTCGCCTCGCCGAGGCGCTGGTGGCGCGCGAACACGTTGTCCAGCCCCTCCTCCAGGATCATGTCGAGCGCCTCGGACAGGCCGTACAGCAGGTTGGTGTTCGGCGTGTACGGCCAGTAGCCGTTCTTGTTGGACTCGATGATCTCGTCCCAGCGCCAGAAGCTGCGCGGCATGCGCGCCTCCTTGCTGGCCGCGATGGCCTTCGGCGACAGCGCGTTGAAGCTGATGCCCGGCGGCAGCATCAGGCCCTTCTGCGAGCCCGACACCGTCACGTCCACGCCCCACTCGTCATGCCGGTAGTCGGCCGAGGCCAGGCCCGAGATCGTATCGACCATCAATAGCGCCGGATGGCCCGCCGCATCGATCGCGCGGCGCACCGCGGCGATGTCGGAGGTCACGCCGGTCGAGGTCTCGTTGTGCACCACGCAGACCGCGCGGATCCGATGGCCGCTGTCCTCGCGCAGCCGCGCCTCGATCATGTCGGCCTGCACGCCGCGGCGCCATCCCTCGATGCCGGGCAGGCCGAGGAATTCCGGCTGCAGGCCGAGCGACTCGGCCATCGACTTCCACAGCGTGGCGAAATGCCCGGTCTCGTACATCAGCACGGTGTCGCCCGGGCTCGTGGTGTTCGACAGCGCGGCCTCCCAGGCGCCGGTGCCCGAGGCCGGGTAGATGATCACCGGGTGCTCGGTCTTGAAGATCTTGCGGATGTCCGCCAGCACCTTGCGCCCGAGCGCCCCGAATTCCGGCCCGCGATGGTCGATGGTCGGATAGCTGATCGCACGCAGGATGCGATCCGGTACCGGACTCGGTCCCGGAATCTGCAGGAAATGGCGGCCGGCGGGGTGAAAGTCGAGCGAGATCATGGGACTGGTGCCTCCTTGTTGAATTTTGAATTCAAAATACTGTAGCAGCCGAGGTCGGCCAGCCCAAGCGGAAATTGCCCCGGAAGCGCGCTCGTTTACCCGGATTGCCGGCGCCACGCGGGCTGCAGGACAGTTGCCGGCGACTCTGCGCTAGAATGGCCGGGACATCACGGATAAGGACTTTGAATGCAAAATTCCGCCGAAGGGGAACCGCTGCCCGACAGCGGCGCCACCCCGCTGCTGCCCCGGCTGGAGCGCCAGCGCCTGCACGACACCGTGGTCGAGCACCTGCGCAAGTTCATCACCGAGGGCGTGCTCAAGCCCGGCATGAAGCTCAACGAGCGCGAACTGTGCGAGACGCTGGGGATTTCGCGCACGCCGCTGCGCGAGGCGTTCAAGGTGCTGGCCGCCGAGAACCTGATCGAGATCTCGCCGAACCGCGGCGCCAGCGTGTCGCGGATGACCGAGGCCGAGATCTGGGAGACCTTCGAACTGATGGCCGGACTCGAAGCGTTTGCCGGCGAACTGGCCTGCGAGCGCATCACGCCGGCCGAGCTGGCGCAGATCAAGGCGCTGCACTACGCGATGCTGGCCTGCCGCGCGCAGAACGACCTGTCGGGCTACTACAGCCGCAATCAGGAGATCCACGACCGCATCAACGCGGCCGCGCGCAATGGCGTGCTGCGCCAGACCTATCTGTCGATCAACCGCCGGCTCAAGGCGCTGCGCTTCCGCTCCAACCAGCAGACCCAGAAATGGGACCGCGCGGTGCAGGACCACGAGGCCATGATCCAGGCGCTGGAAGCGCGCGACGGCAAACGGCTCGCCGCGATCCTGCGCCAGCATCTGCTGGAGAAGCGCGAGGCGGTGATGCAGGGCTCGCTGGCCGCGGAGCGCGCCGGCAGCGAGGCGGGCGAGAACACCGGGGCTTCGGCCTCCGCTGCCTGAGCGCCCCAGACAGCCCTTCGAGGGCCCGCGTTCGCCGGGCCTTCCCCCTTTCTTCTCTTTCCCCGCCGCGCATCCGGCATGCGACTTGCAACCGTCCGCCATCCGTTGCGGGACCTGCAGCGGCGGTCACGGCGGCCGTTGCGAGACCCGCGCACTTATATAATCCCGACCTGATAACAGGCATTACGCTTCCGTGATGACGCGGCCAGGCGCCCCGGCCATGCTGGCCTTCGCCTTGCCGCTGTTCACTGCTGATCGCTGCCGCCGTGCCGTGGCGCCGCTTCCCCGCGGTCTGCCCCGGTGCCGCGCAGTGCCGACGGACGAAGCTGCCACGACAACCAGAGCCGCCTCAGTGACATCCAATTCCACCCCCAGGCTGGCGCTTGCCCATATCGTCAAGCGCTATCCCGGCGTGACCGCCAACGACGACGTCTCGCTGACCGTCGCTCCCGGCGAAATCCATGCCGTGCTCGGCGAGAACGGCGCCGGCAAGTCGACCCTGATGAAAATCATCTTCGGCGCGGTCAAGCCAGACGCCGGCCACATGCACTTCAACGGCGCGCCGGTCGTCATCGACAGTCCGCACGACGCCCGCGACCTGGGCATCGCGATGGTGTTCCAGCATTTCTCGCTGTTCGACACGCTGACCGTGACCGAGAACATTGCGCTGGGGCTGCCGGCCGCGCAGCGCGGCGGCACCTCGATGAAGGCGCTGGCCGCACGGATCCGCGAGACGGCCGCGCGCTACGGCCTGCCGCTCGAGCCCGAGCGCCATGTGCATACGCTGTCGGTCGGCGAGCGGCAGCGCGTCGAGATCGTCCGCGCGCTGCTGGCGCGGCCGCAATTGCTGATCCTCGACGAGCCGACTTCGGTGCTGACGCCGCAGGCGGTGCAGACGCTGTTCGTCACGCTGCGCCAGCTCGCCGACGAAGGCACCAGCATCCTCTACATCAGCCACAAGCTCGACGAGATCCGCGCGCTGTGCCATCGCGCCACCGTGATGCGGATGGGCCGGGTTACCGGCCTGTGCGACCCGCGCCAGGAAAGCGCGGCCTCGCTGTCGCGCATGATGATCGGCGGCGAGCCGCCGCGCGAGGCGCGCGTGGCCACGCCGCGCGGGGCGCTGCGGCTGTCGGTGCGCGCGCTGTCGCTGCCGCGCGCGCATGCGTTCGCCACCGCGCTCGAGGACATCTCGCTCGAGCTGCATGCCGGCGAGATCGTCGGCATCGCGGGCGTCTCCGGCAACGGCCAGCAGGAATTGCTGGCGGCGCTGTCGGGCGAGGACACGCGCGCCGCGCGCGACGCGATCGCGCTCGACGGCAAACCGGTCGGCCGGCTCGATGCGCGCGCCCGTCGGCGCGCGGGGCTGGCCTTCGTGCCCGAGGAGCGGCTGGGCCGCGGCGCGGTGCCCGGCATGAGCCTGGCCGACAATACGCTGCTGTCGCACCAGGACCCGCCCTATGTGCGGCGCGGGCTGGTGTCGCCGAAGGCGGCGGCCGGGCTCGCCGCCGCGATCATCCAGCGCTTTCGCGTCAAGGCCGGCGGCCCCGACGCACTGGCGCGCAGCCTGTCCGGCGGCAACCTGCAGAAGTTCATCGTCGGCCGCGAGATCGAGAGCGGCCCCGGCGTGCTGATCGTCGCGCAGCCGACCTGGGGCGTCGACGTCGGCGCCGCCGCGCAGATCCACAACGAGCTGCTGGCGCTGAAGGCGACCGGCTGCGCGATCCTGGTCGTATCGGAGGAGCTCGACGAGCTGTTCGCGATCTGCGACCGGCTGCACGTGATCGCCAAGGGGCGGCTGTCGCCGTCGATCCCGGTCGAGGATGCCACGCGAGAACAGATCGGCCTGTGGATGAGCGGGCTGTGGCAAGGCGGACCCGGCGGCCAGGACGAAGGCCGGCATGACGTCGCGGAGGCGCGCGCCCATGGCTAAATCGCTCGGCTTCGCCTTCCCCGTTTCGCTGGCCCCGCGCGGCCTGCCGTCGCGCCCGATGGCCTATGCCTCGCCGGTGATCGCGCTGGCGCTGACGCTGGCCTTCGGCGCGCTGCTGTTCGTGCTGCTCGGCAAGGACCCGATGGCCGCGCTGAAGGTCTTCCTGGTCGATCCGGTCAAGGACAAGCGCGCGCTCGGCGAGGTGCTGCTCAAGACCGTGCCGCTGGTGCTGTGCGCGCTGGGGCTGTCGGTCTGCTACCGGGCCAACGTCTGGAACATCGGCGCCGAGGGCCAGCTGATCCTCGGCGGCATCTTCGCCGCGGCGACGGTGCTGTGGTTCGACGTGCCCGGCCATGCGGTCAGCGGCGTCGCGGTGCTGGTGCTCGCTTCGCTCGCCGGCATCGCCGGCGGCATGCTGTGGGCCGGCATCACGGCGCTGCTGCGCGACCGCTTCAACGCCAACGAGATCCTGGTCTCGCTGATGCTGACGTACATCGCGCAGCAGCTGATCCTCTACGTGGTCAACGGGCCGCTGAAGGATCCGCAGGGCATGAATTTCCCGCAGTCCAGGGTGTTCTCGTCGGAGCTCCTGCTGCCCAACCTGATGTCCGGCTCGCGGCTGCACGCGGGCTTCGCCGTGATGCTGGTGCTGGTGGCGGTGATGACGGTGTTCCTGTTCCGCAGCTTCGCCGGCTACCGGCTGCAGGTCGGCGGCACCGCGCCGTCGGCCGCGCGCTACGCAGGCTTCTCGGCGCGCGCCTCGCTGTGGATGGCGCTGCTGATCTCCGGCGGCTTCGCCGGGCTCGCGGGCGCGTTCGAAGTGGTGGGACCGATCGGCCAGCTGCTGCCGTCGATCTCGCCGGGCTACGGCTTTACCGCGATCATCGTCGCCTTCGTCGGCCGGCTGCATCCGGTCGGCGCGGTGTTCGGCGGCATCGTGATGTCGCTGTTCTATATCGGCGGCGAGATGGCGCAATCGCGCCTGGGCCTGCCGTCGGCCATCGGCTGGGTGTTCCAGGGAATGCTGCTGTTCTTCCTGCTCGCCTGCGACAGCCTGATCGACCACCGCCTGCGCTGGCGCGCGGCGGCCGCCCGCTGATCCGGCGGCTCTACCGATATCCGCTCATGGAACAATTCGCTCCCCTTGTCGCCACCGCGATCAATGCCGGCACGCCCCTGCTGCTTGCCGCGCTCGGCCTCTTGATCAACGAACGCGCCGGCGTGCTGAACCTCGGCGCCGAAGGCATGATGCTGGTCGCCGCGGTGTTCGGCTTCATGGTCGGCTACCAGACCCAGTCGCCGCTGCTCGGCTTCGTCGCCGGCGCGCTGGCCGGCATGGCGATGGCCACGCTGTTCGCGTGGCTGGCGCTGGTGCTGGCCACCAACCAGGTCGCCACGGGCCTCGCGCTGTCGATCTTCGGCACCGGCCTGTCGGCCTTCATGGGCCAGCGCTTCGTCGGCCATGCAATGCCCGCGCAGGGCAGCAAGGTGCCGGTGCTGGGCGACCTGCCCTTCGTCGGCCCGGCCTTGTTCCAGCATCACTGGATGGTCTATGCCAGCGTGCTGCTGTGCCTGGCCATCATGTGGTTCCTGTTCCGCACGCGCGCCGGGCTGACGCTGCGCGCGATCGGCGAATCGCCCGAGTCGGCGCACGCGCTCGGCTATCCGGTGCGCTGGATCCGCTTCGCCGCGCTGCTGTTCGGCGGCGGCTGCTGCGGTCTGGCCGGCGCCTATCTGTCGCTGGTCTATACGCCGATGTGGGTCGAGAACCTGGTCGCCGGGCGCGGCTGGATCGCGCTGGCGCTGACCACCTTCGCCACCTGGCGGCCCGGCCGCGTGCTGGTCGGCGCCTGGCTGTTCGGCGGCGTAACGATCCTGCAGTTCTACCTGCAGGGCATCGGCGTGTCCGCGCCGTCGCAGATCCTGTCGATGCTGCCGTACGCGGCCACCATCGTCGTGCTGGCGCTGATCTCGCGCAATCCGGCGTGGATCCGCCTCAATATGCCCGCGTCGCTGGGACGGCCATTCCGCCCCGGCAACGCCTGACCCATTTCCCGCAAGCGTTTTCCAGCAAGAGCCAACGCGCGTGTCCATTCGCGCATTCAACACAAGGAGAAATCGATGATCGTCACGCGCAGGAAGTCCCTCGCGACGCTGGCCGCCACCACGCTGCTGGCGGTCGCCACGCTGGCCGGCTGCGGCAAGAAGGAGGCCGAGCAGCCCGCACCGGGCGCGGCTTCCGCACCGGCCGCCGGCCAGGCGGGCGAGCCGCTGAAGGTCGCCTTCGTCTATATCGGACCGGTCGGCGACGCCGGCTGGACCTATGCGCACGACCGCGGCCGCAAGGCGGTCGAGGAGAAATTTGGCGACAAGGTCAAGACCACCTATGTCGAGAACATCCCCGAATCGGCCGCCGATGCCGAGCGCGTGTTCCGCGACCTGGCCAGCCAGGGCAACAAGCTGATCTTCGGCACCACCTTCGGCTACATGGAATCGATGCTGAAGGTCGCCAAGGAATTTCCGGACGTCCGCTTCGAGCATGCGACCGGCTTCAAGACCGCGGAGAACGTCGCCCAGTACGACGTGCGCACCTATGAGGGCGCGTACCTGGCCGGCGTGGTCGCGGGCAAGATGAGCAAGACCGGCAAGATGGGCGTGGTCGCGTCGGTGCCGATCCCGGAGGTGATCCGCAACATCGACTCGTTCGCGCTCGGCGCGCGCAGCGTCAATCCGAACGCGACCGTCAAGGTGGTCTGGGTCAACAAGTGGTTCGATCCGGGCAAGGAGCGCGAGGCCGCGACCACGCTGATCGGCCAGGGCGTCGACATGCTGATGCAGAACACCGACTCCGCCGCCGTGGTGCAGACCGCGCAGGAAAAGGGCGTGCACGCATTCGGCTGGGACAGCGACATGAGCAAGTTCGGTCCCAAGGCCCATCTGGCGGCGTCGGTGATCTCGTGGGGCGTCTACTACAACAAGGTGGTCGGCGACGTGCTCAGCGGCACCTGGACCAACGGCACCACCTGGTGGGGCCTGAAGGAGAACATGATCGACCTGACCGGCTTCAACGCCGATGTGCCGGAGGACGTCAAGGCGCTGGTCGCCGAGCGCCGCCGCGGCATCATCGAGGGCAGCGCGCCGATCTGGAAGGGCCCGATCAAGGACAACACCGGCAAGGAACAGCTCGCCGAGGGCCAGGTGGCCGACGACAAGTTCCTGCACGGCATCAAGTTCTATGTCGAGGGTGTGGAGGGGCAGATTCCGGGTTGATCGGGACGCTCTGCTGCCGACGTCTGACCTCTGCCGCTTGTTTGCTCCCTCTCCCGCCAGGCGGGAGAGGGGTCGGGGGAGAGGGCAAGCGGCGCGGGCACTGGTTGCTGACGTACGCAATTCGACCGTCCCTTCCCTCTCCCCCAGCCCCTCTGCCGCAAGCGGGAGAGGGGAGCAAACCCGCCCTTCGGCAAACCCTCCCTTCGGCGATCCCTGCCTTCCGCAGACCCTCCCTTCCGCAGACCCTCCCCTCCTGCTTTAAGTCTTTCGCCACATCCGCCCCCGGGAACTTGAACCGCGGCGAACCGGCCCAAGCTATCCTGTTGTCGTGCCGCGCATTTCGAGCCGCGGGTGCACAGTGTGAAGGAGGCCTCTCATGTGGAAACGATTCTCGGCGCTTTGGACGCTCGCGCGGCGCGATGGGCGCCTGCTCTGGCATGCGCTGCGGCATCCGGACGCGCCCGGCTGGCTCAAGCCGGCGGTGATCGGCGTGGTGCTGTACGCGCTGTCGCCGATCGACCTGATCCCGGACGTGGTGGCGGGACTGGGCATCGTCGATGACCTGGTGTTGATCCCGCTGGCCGTACACCTGATCCTGAAGCGCCTGCCACCGCACATCCTGCGGCAAGCGCAGATGCGCACGCAGTCGACCACGGTCAGGCCGCACTGACCTCGCAGGAACAAAAAACAAAGGGCGCCACTGAACTGGCGCCCTTTTTCGTTGCAACTAGCGACGAGCTTACGGAATCAGCACGGTCGAGCCGGTGGTTTTGCGCGCCTCCAGCTCGCGATGCGCCTGCGCGACCTCGGACAGCGGATAGCGCTGGCGGATCTCGATCCTGACCTTGCCGCTGCGCACGATGTCGAACAGCTCGGCCGCCATCGGCTCGAGCAGCTCGCGCTGCGTCACATAGGTCATGATGGTCGGCCGCGTCAGCTTCAGCGAGCCCTTGGCGCCCAGCACCGAGATATCGACCGGCGGCACCGGACCCGAAGCATTGCCGAAGCTGACCATGGTGCCGCGCGGCGCCAGGCAGTCCAGCGAATCGTTGAAGGTGTCCTTGCCGATCGAGTCGTAGACCACGGCCACGCCCTTGCCGCCCGTGATCTCCTTGACGCGGTCCAGGAACGACTCGCGCGTATAGACGACGGTATGGTCGCAACCATGCTCGCGCGCCAGCGCGGCCTTGTCGTCGTTGCCGACGGTGCCGATCACGGTGGCGCCCAGCGCCTTCAGCCATTGCGACGCGATCAGGCCGATGCCGCCGGCGGCGGCGTGCAGCAGCACGGTGTCGCCCGGCTGCACGCGGTAGGTGTCGCGCACCAGGTACTGGACGGTCATGCCCTGCAGCATCATCGCGGCGGCCTGCTCGAACGAGATATCGTCCGGCAGCTTGACGACGATATCGGCCGGCATCACGCGGACCTGCGCATAGGCGCCGGTGGGACGCCCGGCATAGGCGACGCGATCGCCCTCGCGCAGATGCGTGACGCCCGGCCCGACCGCCTCGACCACGCCGGCGCCTTCCATGCCGATCCCGCCGGGCAGCGGCTGCTTGTAGAGCCCGGTACGGAAATAGACGTCGATGTAGTTCAGGCCGACCGCCTCCTGCCGGATGCGGATCTCGCCCGGGCCGGGCTCGCCGACCTCGACGTCGACCCACTGCATCACTTCAGGACCGCCGTTCTCGAAGATGCGGATGGCTTTGCTCATGGTTCGGTTCTCCTTGGGGATGATCGGATGGAAGCGCCGCGGCGATGCCGCACCGGCTCAGGCCGCCGGCGCCTCGGCGCGCCGCCGCATCTCGGCGATCAGCATGTCGGCGGTCGCCACATTGGTCGCGCACGGCACGTCGTGCACGTCGCAGGCGCGCACCAGCGCGTTGATATCGGGCTCGTGCGGCTGCGGCGTCATCGGGTCGCGCAGGAAGATCACCGCGGCAACCCGGCCCTCGGCCAGCTGCGCGCCGATCTGCAGGTCGCCGCCCCACGGGCCCGACAGCATGCGCGTGACGGACAGCCCGACCTCGTCGATCAGCCGGCCGCCGGTGGTGCCGGTGGCCAGCAGCTCGCAATGCACGAGGAAGTCGCGGTGACGGCGGGCGAAGGCGACGATATCGTCCTTCTTGCGGTCGTGCGCGATCAGCGCGATGCGCGGCGGAACCGCGGCGACAGGGATGGTCGTCATGCGCGCGCTCAGAAGGTGCCGGGGTAGGCGCCGCCGTCCAGCAGGATGTTCTGCGCGGTGATGTAGGCCGCCTGCTTGCTGCACAGGAAGGCGCAGGTTGCGCCGAACTCGGCCGGGTCGCCGAAGCGGCGCGACGGGTTCTGCGCGGCGCGCCGCTGCGCGACCTCGTCGACGGTCAGGTTGGCCTTCTTCGCCGCGCCTTCCATCGTCTTGTACAGCCGGTCGGTATTGAACGGCCCCGGCAGCAGGTTGTTGATGGTCACGCCGTGCTGGGCGACCTCGCGCGCCACGCCGGCGACAAAGCCCGTCAGGCCCGAACGCGCGCCGTTGGACAGGCCCAGCACATCGATCGGCGCCTTGACCGCGCCGCTGGTGATGTTGATGATGCGGCCCCACTTGCGCGCGATCATGCCGTCGACGGTGGCCTTGATCAGCTCGATCGGCGTCAGCATGTTGGCGTCGAGCGCGGCGATCCAGTCCTCGCGGTTCCAGTCGCGGAAGTTGCCCGGCGGCGGACCGCCGGCGTTGTTGACCAGGATGTCGAGGTCGCCGAGCTTGGCCGCGGCGTCGAGCGCCTGCTGACGGCCTTCCGGCGTCGTGATGTCGGTCGCCACCGCGATCACGCGGCGGCCATGGCGCGCGCGCAGGTCGGCGGCGGCCTTGTCCAGCGCCTCGGCGCCGCGCGCGACGATCACCACATCGACGCCCTCGGCGGCCAGCGCATCGGCGCAGGCAAAGCCCAGGCCCTTGCTCGCGCCGCACACCAGCGCATGCTTGCCTCGCAGTCCGAAATCCATGCTCCCTTCTCCTTGATTCGCTAGTTTGTATTCACGCCTGTGTTCAAGCCCGCGCGGCCTTGCCGCGCGACAGCAGATAGATGCCGCCCATCACCAGCGCGCTGCCGGCCAGCTGCACCACGGTGATCGGCTCGCCCAGCAGCCAGAAGCCGAGGAACAGCGTCGACACCGGACCGATCATGCCCGCCTGCGAGGCCATCGGCGCGCCGATGCGCGCGACCGCCATCATCGTCAGCGACACTGGCAACACGGTGCAGAACACCGCGTTGATCACGGACAGCCACATCACCGGCGCCGGCTGCAGCAGTTCGCCCCAGGGGCGTCCCAGCACCAGATATTGCACCACGCAGCAGGCGGTCGACACGCACATCGCATAGGCGACCAGCCGCAGCGAGCCGATGCGCGCCACCAGCTCGCCGCTGGCGATCAGATACACCGCGTAGCTCAGCGCGCTGCCGAGCACCAGCGCGGCGCCAAGCCACACCTGGCTGCCGCTGACGTCGAGGTCGTGCGCGAGCACCAGCACGATGCCGGCATAGGCCAGCAGCAGCGAGATCCATTGCTGGCGGCTGATATGGCGCTTGAAGCCGAAGGCGGTCGCCAGCACGACGAAGGACGGCGTCAGGAACAGGATCAGCCGCTCCAGCCCTGCGGTGATGTACTGCAGGCCGAGGAAATCGAGAAAGCTCGACAGGTAGTAGCCGATGAAGCCGAGCATCAGCACGCGGGCGCGGTCGCTCCACGACAGCGGCGGCAGCCGCATCGACTGCCACCAGCCGATCGCCATGAACAGCGGCACCGCGAACAGCATGCGCAGCGTGATCACCATCACGGCGTCCACGTTGTAGCGGTACATCAGCTTGGCGACGATGGCCTTGCCGGAGAACAGCACCGCGCCGATCGCGGCGACGGCAAGCCCGGTGCGCTGCCGCGCGCCGGCGGAAGCGCTGGCGGGGCTGGCGAGGGATTTCTGGGAAGCGGGCACGGGTATGGTGCAAACGGCCTGTCCGCGCACGGCCGCCGACAGGCGGGCGCGGCAAGGCATGACATCGGGAAATGTTTGGGATTGCCGCCCGACAATGCCGCCGGACAGACGCGAGGATTGTATGTCAAAAGGCGCAAAGGCATCGGATGGCGGCCATGTCGTCCCCGCGCAGGCGGGGACCCAGCGTCTTGATCGCCGCCAGGGCGCAAAGTCACTGGGTCCCCGCTTGCGCGGGGACGACATGGAGTCGATCCATTACAATCCCGCACCAACGGCCTGCCGACCGAACCCCGCGCCCGATCCAGGCCCCCTCCTTCCCGCCCTGCCGCTACCCGCCATGAAGCAAGATCCGCGTTTCCCCAATCTGTTCATCCTCGACCACCCGCTGATCCAGCACAAGCTGTCGCACATGCGCGACCGCGACACGTCGACGCGGACCTTTCGCGAGCTGCTGCGGGAGATCACGCTGCTGATGGGTTACGAGATCACGCGCAGCCTGCCGCTGACCACGCGCCATATCGACACGCCGCTGGTCAGCATGGATGCGCCGGTGATCGCCGGCAAGAAGCTGACCATCGTGCCGGTGCTGCGCGCCGGTGTCGGCATGAGCGACGGCCTGGTCGAGCTGATCCCGTCGGCGCGGATCGGCCATATCGGCGTCTATCGCGACGAGCATCATCGTCCGGTCGAATACCTGGTGCGGCTGCCCGACCTGGAGGACCGCAGCTTCATCCTGTGCGATCCGATGGTCGCCACCGGCTATTCGGCGGCGCATGCGGTCGATGTGCTCAAGCGCCGCGGCGTCAAGGACGAGGCGATCACGTTCGTCGCGCTGGTGGCGGCGCCCGAAGGCGTCGAGGTCTTCCAGAAGGCCCACCCGAACGTCAAGCTGTACGTGGCCTCGCTCGACAGCCATCTGGACGAGCACGCGTATATCGTGCCGGGGCTGGGGGATGCGGGAGACCGGTTGTTCGGTACCAAGAACTGAGGCGGAGGGGTTGGGGCGGCGCCTTTGCCCTCTCCCCAACCCTCTCCCGCAAGCGGGAGAGGGAGCCACCCCACAGATGTTGAAGCGCCGCCGGTTTTTTCTTCCCTGCGTCACGCGAGCGGAACAGGGCAGTCCGTTCCACGAACATCGAAGCGCCGCCCGGTTTTCTCTCCCCTCTCCCGCTTGCGGGAGAGGGGCCGGGGGAGAGGGCAAACGTCCCTCGCTACCGGCGCTTGCGCCCCGATCCCAGCAGGCTGCCGAGCACGCCGCGGATCAGTTCGCGGCCGACCTGCGAGCCCATGGTGCGCGCCGCCGACTTGGCCATCGATTCGAGGATCGAATCGCCGCGGCCGCTCTTGCCGGTGCCGCGCGTCAGTCCGCCGAACAGATCGCCGGCCTCGTCGAGCCAGCCGCGATCGCCGGCCTGCTGCTGCGCGGGCTCGCTTCCTGCCTGCCCGCCGTTCCGCGCACCAGCCTGCGCATCCGCGTCCTGCACGGCCCTGCCCTTGAGCCGCTCGTAGGCCGATTCCCGGTCGACCGCCTTCTCGTAGGTCCCCGCCACCAGCGACGACGCCAGCAGCTGCTTGCGCTCGGCCTCGTCGATCGGACCGATGCGGCTGCCCGGCGCCAGCACCCAGGCGCGCTGCGTGATGCCGGGCGTGCCCTTGGCGTCGAGCAGCGAGATCAGCGCCTCGCCGACCGCCAGCTCGCCGATCGCCTTCTCCACATCGAGCTCGGGATTGGCGCGCATCGTCGTGGCGGCCACCTTGACCGCCTTCTGGTCGCGCGGCGTGAACGCGCGCAGCGCATGCTGGACGCGGTTGCCGAGCTGCCCCAGCACGGTGTCCGGAATATCGATCGGATTCTGCGTGACGAAGTACACGCCGACGCCCTTCGAACGGATCAGCCGCACCACCTGCTCGATCTTCTCGAGCAGCGCCTTCGGCGCGTCGTTGAACAGCAGATGGGCCTCGTCGAAGAAGAACACCAGCTTCGGCTTGTCGAGGTCGCCGGCCTCGGGCAGCTTCTCGAACAGCTCGGACAGCAGCCACAGCAGGAAGGTCGCGTACAGCCTCGGTGCGTGCAGCAGCTTGTCCGCGGCCAGGATATTGACCATGCCCAGGCCCTTGTCGGTCTGCATGAAGTCGTCCAGGTTCAGCATCGGCTCGCCGAAGAACACGTCGGCGCCCTGCGATTCGAGCGCGACCAGGCCGCGCTGGATCGCGCCGATCGACGCGGCCGAGATATTGCCGTACTCGGTGGTGAACTGCGACGCGTTGTCGCCGACGTACTGCAGCATCGCGCGCAGGTCCTTGGCGTCGAGCAGCAGCAGGCCGTTGGCATCGGCGATGCGGAACACCAGGTTCAGCACGCCCTGCTGGGTGTCGTTGAGCTCGAGCATGCGCGACAGCAGCAGCGGGCCCATGTCCGACACGGTGGCGCGCACCGGATGGCCCTTCTCGCCGAACACGTCCCACAGCGTGGTCGGGCAGGCGCCCCAGACCGGCTCGGGCAGGCCGAGGTCGGCCAGCCGCTTGCCGAGCTTGTCGGACAGCTGGCCCGGCTGCGAGATGCCGGTCAGGTCGCCCTTGACGTCGGCCATGAAGACCGGCACGCCGAGCCGCGAGAAGCCCTGCGCCAGCGTTTGCAGCGTCACGGTCTTGCCGGTGCCGGTGGCGCCGGTGATCAGGCCGTGGCGATTGCCCATCTGCGGCAGCAGGGCCAGTTCGTGCTGGGCGTTCTTGGCGATAACGATGGGGTCGGCCATGCTGGGGCTCCGGTGGATGACGAGGCGATGACGATGCGCTGATGAAGCGATGGTGCGGCTGGTGTTGCGCCATTCCGGCCCGCCTTGCACCGGCACGGCAAGGGCCGGGCCGGCGGTCTGGCGCGCGGGGGCGCGTGATAAAATCCCGGGCTGATTATATCCAGCAGTGATTGCCAGCAGTCATGGCCTGCCGCTGATGATTCCATCACCCGGCGCGTGCATCGCAACAAGCCGTGGGCGTCTTCGAACGTCCGCCGGCCCGGCCGCCAACCTTCGGCCATGCTGCCCTTGCCGCGCTGCACGCGCCTCGCGTACCTGTTCCGCCTCGGAGAGAAACATGGCCGGTCATTCCAAATGGGCCAATATCAAGCATAAGAAAGCCGCCGCCGACGCCAAGCGCGGCAAGATCTGGACCCGCCTGATCAAGGAAATCACCGTCGCCGCCAAGCTTGGCGGCGGCGATCCCGACTCCAATCCACGCCTGCGCCTGGCCATGGACAAGGCCACGGACGCCAACATGCCGAAGGACAACATCCAGCGCGCGATCCAGCGCGGCGTGGGCGGTCTGGAAGGCGCCTGCTACGAGGAAATCCGCTACGAGGGCTATGGCCTGTCGGGCGCCGCGATCATCGTCGATTGCCTGACCGACAACCGCACCCGTACCGTCGCCGAAGTGCGCCACGCCTTCTCCAAGCACGGCGGCAACATGGGCACCGAGGGTTCGGTCGCGTTCATGTTCACGCATTGCGGCCAGTTCCTGTTCGCCCCGGGCACGCCCGAGGACAAGCTGATGGAAGCGGCGCTCGAAGCCGGCGCCGACGACGTCGTGACGCATGAGGACGGCGCGATCGAGGTCACCTGCCCGCCCAACGACTTCGGCGCCGTCAAGGCGGCGCTGGAAGCGGCCGGCTTCAAGGCCGAGGTCGCCGACGTCGTGATGAAGCCGCAGAACGAAGTCAGCTTCAGCGGCGACGATGCCGTCAAGATGCAGAAGCTGCTCGACGCGCTGGAAAATCTCGACGACGTGCAGGAAGTCTTCACCAACGCGGTGATCGAGGACTGAGCCGGCGCCTCCGCCCTCCCCTCTCCCCGGCGGCCGCCGCCCACGCAATGCGGCGGCCGCCCTCCCCAAAGCTTTATCTTCTGGCAGTGGATCATGAAAGTATTGGTTGTCGGCTCGGGCGGACGTGAACACGCGCTGGCCTGGAAACTGGCCCAGTCGCCCAAGGTGCAGGTCGTCTACGTGGCGCCGGGCAACGGCGGCACGGCGCTGGACAAGCGGCTGCAGAACGTCCCGGTGACCGATCCGGCGGCGCTGGCCGAGTTTGCCCGGCAGGAGGGCGTGCATTTCACCGTGGTCGGTCCCGAGGCGCCGCTGGCGGCCGGCATCGTCGACGTGTTCCGCGCGCAGGGCCTGCGGATCTTCGGGCCGAGCAAGGCCGCCGCGCAACTCGAGTCGTCGAAGGACTTCGCCAAGGCCTTCATGCACCGGCACCAGATTCCGACCGCCGCCTACCAAACCTTCGCCGATGCCGGCGAGGCGCACGCCTATATCGACGCGCAGGGCGCGCCGATCGTGATCAAGGCCGACGGCCTGGCTGCGGGCAAGGGCGTGGTGGTCGCCACCACGCTGGAAGAGGCGCACGCCGCGGTCGACATGATGCTGGCCGACAACAAGCTCGGCGATGCCGGCGCGCGCGTGGTCATCGAGGAATTCCTCGAGGGCGAGGAGGCCAGCTTCATCGTGATGGTCGATGGCGCCAACGTGCTGGCGCTGGCGACCAGCCAGGACCACAAGCGGCTGCTCGACGGCGATGCCGGCCCCAATACCGGCGGCATGGGCGCCTATTCGCCGGCGCCGGTGGTCACGCCGGCGCTGCATGCGCGCGTGCTGCGCGAAATCATCATGCCGACCGTGCGCGGCATGGAGAAGGACGGCATCCCGTACACCGGCTTCCTCTACGCCGGCCTGATGATCGACAGCGAAGGCAACCCGAAGACGCTCGAATTCAACTGCCGCATGGGCGATCCCGAGACGCAGCCGATCATGGCGCGGCTCAAGACCGACCTGTTCGACGTGATGGAGCACGCGGTCAATGGCCGGCTCGACGCGGTGGAACTCGACTGGGACCGCCGCACCGCGCTGGGCGTGGTGATGGCCGCGCATGGCTACCCGGATGCGCCACGCAAGGGCGACCTGATCACCGGCATCCCGGCCGAGACCGACGATAGCGTGACCTTCCACGCCGGCACCACGCTGGCCGACGGCAAGCTGCTGACCGCCGGCGGCCGCGTGCTGTGCGTGGTGGGCCTGGCCGATACCGTCAAGGCGGCGCAGCGCGCGGCCTACGCGGCCGCCCAGCAGATCCACTTCGACGGCATGCAGTACCGCTCGGATATCGGATATCGGGCGATCAAGCGCTGACGAATCGGTGCTCCGTCGGCTCGCCGACATGGCTCCAGCCGATGTTGTTCTCCCTCTCCCCCTTCGCGCCGGCATCCGGTTGTTCTCCCTCTCCCCCTCAGGGGGAGAGGGGGTGGTTTCGAATATCGTCGTGACACCACCGCCCTTGCCCTCTCCCCCACCCCTCTCCCGCACGCGGGAGAGGGGAAAAAGGCCCTGAGGCAGCCCCCCGCGTGCCGGTCCCGCCGCACCATGACGGGGCAGCGGCTACAATCCTGACCATGCTGATGATCGATTCCCAGGCGGTCCGCGCCTATCTGCTGGATCTGCAAGACCGCATCACGGAGGCCGTCGCCGCCATCGACGGGCAGCCGTTCGCCACCGATGCCTGGGAAAAGCCGCCGACCGAACGCCTGCGCGGCAGCGGCCGCACCCGCATCCTCGAAGGCGGCGCGGTGATGGAGCGCGCCGGCGTCGGCTTCTCGCACGTGCGCGGCGACGCGCTGCCGCCGTCGGCCAGCGCCAACCGGCCCGAACTGGCCGGCCGCGGCTTCGAGGCGATGGGCGTGTCGCTGGTGTTCCATCCGCGCAATCCCTACGTGCCCACGGTCCATATGAACGTGCGCTGCTTCCTGGCGGTCAAGGAAGGCGCCGAGCCGGTCTGGTGGTTCGGCGGCGGCATGGACCTGACGCCCTACTACGGCCATGCCGACGACTGCCGGCATTTCCACGCGACCTGCAAGCGCGCGCTCGATCCCTTCGGCGCCGAGCTGTATCCGCGCTTCAAGCGCTGGTGCGACGACTACTTCTTCCTGAAGCATCGCGGCGAGGCGCGCGGTGTCGGCGGCGTGTTCTTCGACGACTTCTCCGCGCTCGGCTTCGACGACAGCTTCGCGATGATGCGCGCGGTCGGCGACGGCTTCCTCGACGCCTACCTGCCGATCCTGCAGGCGCGCAAGGACACGCCCTATGGCCCGCGCGAACGCGACTTCCAGGCCTATCGCCGCGGCCGCTATGTCGAATTCAACCTGGTGTTCGACCGCGGCACGCTGTTCGGCCTGCAATCGGGCGGCCGCACCGAATCGATCCTGATGTCGATGCCGCCGCAGGCTGCCTGGCGCTACGACTGGCAGCCCGAGCCGGGCAGCGCCGAAGCGGCGCTGTACACCGACTTCCTGCCGGCACGCGACTGGGTCTGAACCGGCTCCGAACCTCACCGATGAACACCACCCGCCCCGCCGCCAGCGCGCCGATCCGGCCGGCCCCGGCCGACGATCCCGATCCCGCCCCGGCCCCGCACGGCCGCCCCTGGCGCCTCGGCATCCTCGGCGGCACCTTCGACCCGCCGCACGTCGGCCACCTGGCGTTGGCCCGGCTGTGCATCGAGCATCTGCAGCTGGACGAGCTGCTGTGGATCCCGACCGGCCAGTCGTGGCAGAAGGGCAACGACGTGACGCCGGCCGCGGACCGGCTGGCGATGACCGAGCTGGCCGCCGCGGCGCTGGCCGACGCGCCGGCGCGGGTCCACGCCAGCCGCATGGAAGTCGATCGCGCCGGCCCCAGCTACACCATCGACACGGTGCGCCAGCTGCGCGAGCAGGTCGGCGCCGAGGCCTCGCTGGCCTGGCTGATGGGCGCCGACCAATTGCTGCGCCTGCACACCTGGCATGGCTGGCAGGATCTGCTCGACTACGTCCATCTGTGCGTGGCGACCCGGCCCGGCTTCGCGCTGGACCAGCTCGACGGCCCGGTACGCGACGCGCTGGCCCAACGCCGCGCCGACGCGCACCTGATACAATCCACGCCCTCCGGCCGGATGTGGATCGACCAGACGCTAGCCGTCGACCTCTCCTCCACCGCCCTGCGCCAGCGCCTCGCGGCCGGCCAGCGCGCGGATGACCAACTCCCCCCGGGCGTGGCACACTACATCGCCACCCACGGACTCTATCGCCAGGACTGAGCAGGACCGTGGAACCGGGCCGGCCTTGGCACTGGCCCGGGACGCGGCCACGGCCACCGATCCCTCGCTGACCAAATACAAGGGCACCACCAAGGCACCATGGATATTCGCAAACTGCAACGCGCCATCGTCGATGGCCTCGAGGACGTCAAGGCACAGGACATCAAGGTGTTCGACACCTCGCACCTGACCGAACTGTTCGACCGCGTGGTGATCGCCAGCGGCACCTCGAACCGGCAGACCAAGGCGCTGGCCGCCTCGGTACGCGACACCGTCAAGGAAGCCGGCGGCCACATCGTCGCGGTGGAAGGCATGGAGACCGGCGAATGGGTGCTGGTCGACTGCGGCGATGCGGTGGTGCACATCCTGCAGCCGCAGTTGCGCCAGTACTACAACCTCGAAGAGATCTGGGGCGACAAGCCGGTGCGGATGAAGCTCGGCAGCGCGGCCAAGGGCCTGATCAAGGCCAGCGAGCCGATCGACGAGGACGAGGAAGACAACGCACCGCGCGCCCGCACGCGCCGCGCGGTCGGCGAACGCCCGGCACTGGCCCGGCTGCCCGAAGGCATGAAGGAACCGTCGCCGCCGATGGGTCACGAGGACACCGATCCGGACGCGATCGCGACGCAGCGCAAGCCGGTCGCCCGCGCCCGCACCACCAGCGTCAGCGGCGCCGCGCCGGCGCGCAAGGCGCCGGCCCGCACGGGCACCGGCAGCGGTACCGGCGCCGCGCGCAAGACTGCGACCAAGACTGCGACCAAGACTGCGGCCAAGACCGCCACCAGGAGCGCCCCCAAGACGGCGGCAAAGACGGGAACCGGTACGGGCACCCGCACCGCGGCCAGGACCACCACCACGCGCAGCGCCGCCGCCAAGACCGCGGCACCGCGCAAGCGCGCCACCCGCTCGGCCTGAGCCAGGCCCGCCCTCGCTGCAGCGCGTCGCCGTGCAATTGCTGATCGTCGCGGTCGGACACAAGATGCCGGCCTGGATCGAAGCCGGCTTCGCCGAGTATGCCAAGCGCATGCCGCCGGAGCTGCGCATCGTGCTGCGCGAGATCAAGCCCGAGGCGCGCACCGCCAGCAATAACGCGGCGACCGTGATGCAGCGCGAGGCCGCACGCATCGAGGCGGCGCTGCCGCGCCAGTGCCGCATCGTCGCGCTGGACGAACGCGGCCGCGACCTGACCACGATGCAGCTGGCCGACCAGCTGACCGGCTGGCAGCGCGAGGGCGGCGACGTCGCCTTCCTGATCGGCGGCGCGGACGGGCTCGATCCCTTGCTGAAGGCGCGCGCGCAGACGCTGCTGCGGCTGTCCAGCCTGACGCTGCCGCACGGCATGGTCCGCGTGCTGCTGGCCGAGCAGCTGTACCGTGCCTGGACGGTCACGCAAAACCACCCTTACCATCGGGTCTGATCCATGCAGAGCCGGTGCGCCGGCCGCTGCGTTCGTCCCGGCTTGCCCTTCCGTGCCATCGTGCTCCACGACGTCCTCTACCTCGCCTCCCAAAGTCCGCGCCGCCGCGAACTGCTGACCCAGCTCGGCGTCTCCTACCAGCTGCTGCTGCCCGATGACGACGAAGACGCCGAGGCGCTCGAGGCAGTGCTGCCCGGCGAAACGCCGGACGACTACGTGCAGCGCGTCTGCGCGCTGAAGGCCGAGGCCGCGCTGCGCCGCCGCGAGCGCCGCGCGCTGCCCGACGCGCCGATCCTGACCTCCGACACCACGGTCTGCCTGGGCGGCCGCATCCTGGGCAAGCCCGAGCATGCCGACGACGCCGCCGCGATGCTGGCGGCGCTGTCCGGCACCACGCATCGGGTCCTGACCGCGGTGACCGTGGTCTCGACGCTGGGCGCGCACCATGCGCTGTCGATCTCGGAGGTCAGCTTCCGCACGATGGGCGACGACGAGATCGCGCGCTACGTGGCCAGCGGCGAGCCGCTCGGCAAGGCGGGGGCGTACGGCATCCAGGGCCGCGCCGCCGAGTTCGTGCAGCGGATCGCGGGGAGCTATTCGGGTATCATGGGCTTGCCCTTGTTCGAGACCGCGGCGCTGTTGCGACAGGCCGGTCTGCGCTTCTGAAGCGCACCGCCGCGCAGGTCCGGACAACGCCGGGCAACGCCTAGCCAGATCAGGCAAAGCCGCGGTTCTCCCGCCGACCGCGCCGCCCGGCATCCAGGGAACCAACCTGCTCCGCCGCCACCGACAACCGTCGGCGGAGCCAGCCAGCCGGCGACGGATCGCACACAACATGACCGAAGACATCCTCGTCAATATCACCCCGCAGGAAACGCGCGTGGCCATCGTGCAGCAGGCCGCGGTGCAGGAGCTTCATGTCGAACGTACGCTGACGCGCGGACTCGTCGGCAACATCTATCTCGGCAAGGTCGTGCGCGTGCTGCCCGGCATGCAGTCGGCCTTCATCGACATCGGGCTGGAGCGGGCCGCCTTCCTGCACGTGGCCGATATCTGGCACCGGCGCGAGCCGGACCGCAACGGCAGCACGCAGCTGGCGATCGAGAAGACGCTGTTCGAAGGCCAGGCGCTGATGGTGCAGGTGATCAAGGACCCGATCGGCACCAAGGGCGCGCGGCTGTCGACCCAGGTCAGCATCGCCGGCCGTACGCTGGTCTATCTGCCGCAGGACCCGCATATCGGCATCTCGCAGCGCATCGAGGGCGAGGTCGATCGCGAGGCGCTGCGCGCCCGCGTGCAGGGGCTGGTGCCCGAGGACGAACGCGGCGGCTTCATCGTGCGCACCATCGCCGAGGAGGCGACCGACGAGGAGCTGGGCAACGACATCGCCTACCTGCGCAAGATCTGGGGCGCGATCCGGCTCAACGCCACCACGCTGCCGGCGCCCAGCTTGCTCTATCAGGACCTGAGCCTGGCGCAGCGCGTGCTGCGCGATTTCGTCAACGACGCCACCGGCGTGATCCAGGTCGACTCGCGCGAGAACTACCAGAAGCTGGTCGAGTTCGCGCAGGAATACACGCCGGCGGTGCTGCCGCGGCTGTCGCACTACACCGGCGAGCGGCCGATCTTCGACCTGTTCAATATCGACGCGGAGATCGAGCGCGCGCTGTCGCGGCGCGTCGACCTGAAGTCCGGCGGGTATCTGATGATCGACCAGACCGAGGCGATGACGACGATCGACGTCAACACCGGCGGCTATGTCGGCGCCCGCAATTTCGACGACACGATCTTCAAGACCAACCTGGAAGCGGCGCACACGATCGCGCGCCAGCTGCGGCTGCGCAACCTGGGCGGCATCATCATCATCGACTTCATCGATATGGAGAACGCCGAGCACCGCGACGCGGTGCTGTCGGAACTGAAGCGCGCGCTGTCGCGCGACCGCACCCGCATCACCGTCAACGGCTTCTCGCAGCTGGGCCTGGTCGAGATGACGCGCAAGCGCACGCGCGAATCGCTGGCGCACGTGCTGTGCGAGCAGTGCCCGGTCTGCCAGGGCAAGGGGCAGGTCAAGACGCCGCGCACGGTCTGCTACGAGATCCTGCGCGAGATCATGCGCGAGTCGCGCCAGTTCAATCCGCGCGAGTTCCGCATCCTGGCCTCGCAGGAAGTGATCGACCTCTTCCTCGAAGAGGAAAGCCAGCATATGGCGATGCTTGGCGACTTCATCGGCAAGCCGATTTCGCTGCAGGTCGAATCGACCTTTCATCAGGAGCAGTACGACATCATCCTGATGTAGCGTGTCCCGTGCGGATTTCCACTAGGGTCTGACCGCATGTCATTGCCGTCCCGATCCCCTATAACGAATACAGCAAGAGCACGGCAGGAGCGGACCATGACGGGGCGGCAATCGACAACGGCCGGACAGTTCTGGATTCGGCAAGGCGCGCCGTGGATCGGCGCGATGCTGATCGCGATTGCCGGCATGCAGGGCTGCGCGCCCGTGCAGGAACTGGCGAAACGCGCGCCCTCATTGCCGCCGGCCGCGCCCGAACGCCAGGTTACCCCCGCCCCGCCGCCACCGATCGCTGCGCGCGTGATCGAACTGGCCGGCTACTGCAGCCGCACCGAGGACGACGGCTTTCGCGAAGAGGCGCGGGTGCGCGTGATCGCCAACGAGGTGCATGCGTTGAACTGGAAGCTGTGGGTGCCGCGGCGCCGCGGCTCGTGCGCCTTCGAACTGAGCGAGTTCCGGCAGGTCCAGAAGGCCCCGCATATCGAGCTGGTGGCACGCGACGACAGCGGCTGCAAGCTGATGGTCTGGCAGGATCCGCGGCGCGTCACGCTGGCGCATGCCAATTGCCAGAAGCGCTGCACGCCGGGAATCTACGAGGAAGCGTGGCCGGTGATGTTCGACCCGGGCAGCGGCATGTGCGCGCAGGTCAAATAGGGCGGCAATCAGGGCGGCAATCAACGCGGCAATCAGGGCGGAACTTGGCCGCGCGCCGGCCGGCCCGAAACGCGACCGTCGCCGGCGCCGTGCGAGCGATCATTCGGCCCGACCGCCGCCGGTGCCGCCAGTCCGCGGCCGATGCATATCAAAGTTGCCAGCCGCGCCAGGCAGCTTGCCGGCCACGTATCCGAGCGCCGCGCACATCCCCACCAACGCAACGATCCCCGCTGCCGCGAAGAGGGCGGGGATCGCCATGCCAGTCATGACGATGGCACAGGCGACGCCGCCAACCACCGCGCACTGCGCTGCCCTGACCAGCACGCGGCCAACAATGCGACCGGCGCCCGGCACCGGAGCCTGGGGCATCCCGCGCGCCCGCACGAGCCACCAGAGCCCGCTCTTGAGCCGCTCCGCCAGCCGGGGCGCTGCCGGAGCCTGCGGCGCCTGCCATGCGGGCAACAGCGGCGCGGCTTGCTGGGCGCCAATCGCGGGGGCGTTGCGGGGCGCTCGACCCGGATGGGACGGCACGGACGCCGTGCGCGTGGGTTGCGATGGCGATTGCGGGAGACTAACGCGGTGCCCGACTCTCATGTGACAGCCTCGATGTTGGCGAATTGACCGGGGAAGGATGCGGTGATCCGGTTCGGCGAACCGTCACCGCAAGCAAGACTCGGATCATCCGCAATCGAGGGCGCGGTTGCTTTCGCAATCGCCGTGCCCTATTGCAATTGGTCCACCAACGTCGGCATTGGCATGCCGACGTTCAGCCGCGCTTGACCCAGACCACGAGCCCACCCGCGATGCCGAGCGTGCGGCGGTCCGGACGGTAATCCATGGTGCCGGGAAACTGCTGCGCGTCGCGCTGGCCGATGCGCCAGGCGCAGCCGTCCAGCAGCGCGATCGCCTCGGCCTCGGGCTTGCCGACCAGCGCGTCGTCGGCAAGCTTGTCGGCGGCGCAGCCTTGCGGCGTGGCCGCGCCGCCCATCGGCGGCGGCGGCGGGCCCGGCGGCGGTTCGCTGGCGCAGGCGGTCAGCATGGCCGCGCCGGTCGCGGCGCAGGCCAGCCGGCCGGTGCTGGTCAGGCGCGAAAGCCACGAGGAAAGAAGCGAGGAAAGAAACGATCGGTCGACGATCCTTGGCATGCAATCTCCTTGCAGGTCGGGAGCGGACGGCATCCGCCGTCCGCGGGCGAGACGGCCGGTCCCGGAAGCGGTTTGCCGGTCCCGGAAGCGGTTTATGGCTTGGCCTTCGGCACGCGTCCCATCAGGAAGAACTCGTCGTTGGGACGCATGCCGATGGTGTTGGCCATCCGGTTGGACAGGCCGAAGAAGGCGGTGATCGCGGCGATATCCCAGGCGTCCTCGTCGGAGAAGCCGTGCGGGCGCAGCGCCTCGAAATCGGCCTCGTCGATCTCGTGCGAGGCCTGGCAGACCTTGATCGCGAAATCGAGCATCGCGCGCTGGCGCGGCGGCAGGTCGGCCTTGCGGTAATTGACCGCGACCTGGTCGGCCAGCAGCGGCTTCTTCTCGTAGATGCGCAGGATCGCGCCGTGCGCGACCACGCAATAGAGGCACTGGTTGACGCCGGAGGTGGCGACCACGATCATCTCGCGCTCGCCCTTGGTCAGCCCGCCCTCCTTGTCCATCAGCGCGTCGTGATAGGCGAAGAAGGCGCGAAACTCGGCCGGCCGGTGCGCCAGCGCGAGAAAGACATTGGGCACGAAGCCCGCCTTCTCCTGCACCGCCAGGATCCGCTCGCGGATATCGTCGGGCACCTGCTCCAGCGTCGGCACGGGGTAGCGGCTGATCGGCCTGTCGGCCGATGCAGTCGAGGACGGACTGGCTTGCTGCGATTCGCTCATCGTGGTCTCCTCGGTGGGTTCCGGTTGATCCGGCTGTCGGCATGGCCCCGCGCGGTGTGCGGGGCCTGCGACAGTATCGGCCAGCCACGGCGGCACGCCAAGCCTCGCCGGCCGGCGCCCAAGCGCGCGGCCGGCTTACTGCCCGGCCGGCTTACTGCGAGGCCAACTTACTGCGTGGCGAACTGGATGCGGTGCAGCCCCGCGTACAGGCCGTTGGCGGCCAGCAGTTCGGCATGGGTGCCGTGCTCGGCGATGCGGCCCTGGTCCAGCACCGCGATGCGGTCGGCGTTCTCGATGGTCGACAGCCGGTGCGCGATCACCAGCGTGGTACGGCCGACCATCAGCGATTCGAGCGCGGCCTGGACCTGACGCTCGGACTCCGAATCGAGCGCCGAGGTGGCCTCGTCCAGGATCAGGATCGGCGCGTCCTTGTACAGCGCGCGCGCGATCGCCAGGCGCTGGCGCTGGCCGCCGGACAGCTTCATGCCGTTGTCGCCGATATTGGTCTGCAGGCCCTCGGGCAGCCCCTTGACCACGTCGGTCAGATAGGCGGCCTCCAGCGCGCGTTCGACCCGCGCCAGGTCGATCTGGTCGGCCGAGTGCACGCCATAGGCCACGTTGGCGGCGACGGTGTCGTTGAACAGCACCACGTCCTGGCTGACGAAGGCGATCTGGCGGCGCAGGTCCTTCAGCGCCAGCGCATCGAGCGGCTGGCCATCGAGCAGGATGCGCCCTTCGGTCGGATCAAAGAAGCGCGGCACCAGATTGACCAGCGTGGTCTTGCCGCTGCCGGACGGACCGACCAGCGCCAGCACCTCGCCGGGGCTGACGCGCAGCGACACGTCCTGCAGCGCCGGGCGCCCGGCATCGCCGTAGCGGAAGCCGACGCGGTCGAACACCAGCTCGCCGCGCGCGCGCTCCAGCGGCAGTCCGCCGTGCTGCGGCTCGACCGGCTCGTCGATCAGCCGGAAGATCATTTCGGCGGCGGTCATGCCGCGCGTCAGCGGCTGGTTGATGTCGGTCAGGTGCTTGAGCGGCGAGATCAGCAGCAGCATCGCCATCACGAAACCGGTGAAACCACCGATGGTGGTCTGATTGCCCTGCGCCTGCACCATCGCGATGGTGATGATCACCGACAGCGCCAGCGCCGCCAGGAACGCGGTGACCGGCTGATTCAGCCCGCCCGCGACCGCCATCCGCATCGAATAGTTCTTCAGCCGCTCGGCCATCGCGCGAAAGCGCGCCAGTTCGTAGGTCTCGCCGCCGTGCAGCTTGACCACCTTGAAGCCGCCGGCCGCTTCCTCGACGACGTAGGCGGCGCTGTTGGTCAGCGTCTGGTGCTCGCGATTGAGCTTGCGCAGGCGCCGGTTGATCTTCGACATCAGGTAGCCGATCACCGGCAGGATCACCGCCACGATCAGCGTCAGCCGCCAGTTCGTGTAGAACAGGTAGATCAACAGCGCGACCACGGTCAGCGAGTCGCGCACCAGCGTGATGAAGACGCTGGTCAGGATCTGCAGCACCTGGTTGACCTCGAAGATCACCGCATTGATCAGCGACGCCGCGGTATTGCGATGGAAGAACATCGCCGGCACATGGAGCATCCGCTCGAACATCTGCAGCCGCATCTTCAGCAGCACGCGATTGGAAATCAGGCTGAGCAGATAGCCGGAAGCGAACTGCGCCAGGCCGCGAATCAGCGCGACGCCGGTCAGGATCGCCGGCACATGCCACAGCTTGCCGGCGTAGTCGCCGCCGAAGCCCTTGTCCAGCAGATCGTTGACGACCTTGGGGATCACCCCTTCGCTGGCGGCCACGACGGCCATCGCAATGATGGCCGCGATGAAGATGCGCAACTCCGGGCGCAGGTAGGACCAGAGTCGGGCGGGCATGGTTTGCACACCTGGCGTCGATGGGCGGGACAAGAACACTCCTTCGGAATAATCAGAGGCGCCGGTGAGCCCGGGCCGGAGACCGGAAGCGGGCACCGGCGGGGTCGGCCCGGCGCAGAGGCCGGCAGGGGCCGGGGTACAATGGCGCCGCGCTCGACCGGGGCGATACCGTGCCGATGGCGGTCGGATCGCGGCTCGGTCGCGTCATACAGCAGGCCATACGACCACGTCAATGAAACTCTCCGTCGTCATCATCACCCGCAACGAAGCCCACAATATCCAGGCCTGTCTGGAGAGCGTGAAGTGGTGTGACGAGGCGATTATAGTGGATTGCATGAGCGCGGACGCCACCCCGGCGATTGCCCGGGACATGGGCGCGCGCGTGATCCAGACCGAAGACTGGCCCGGCTTCGGGCCGCAGAAGAACCGCGCGGTCGACGCCGCGACGGGCGACTGGATCCTCAGCATCGATGCCGACGAGCGCGTCAGCCCCGCGCTGCGCGACGAGATCCTCGCGGCGATCGCCAGCGACAGCGCCGACGGCTACGAGATGCCGCGGCTGTCGCAGTTCTGCGGCCGCTTCATCCGCCATGGCGGCTGGTATCCCGACTATGTGACGCGGCTCGTGCGCCGCGGCCATGGGCGCTTCAGCGATGCGCTGGTGCACGAGAGCCTGATCGTGCAGGGCCGGCTCGGCCGGCTGCGCGAACCGCTGACGCACTACAGCTATCGCGACTACTCGGACGTGCTGCGCAAGATCGACAGCTATTCGTCGGCCGGCGCCCGCCAGGCATTCAGCCGCGGCAAGCGTTCGTCGCCGTTGGCCGCCGCGGGCCACGGCCTGTGGGCCTTCCTGCGGACCTGGCTGCTTCGGCGCAGCATTCTCGACGGCGCCGAGGGCTTCGGCGTCGCGCTGATGAACGCGCAGGCGAGCTATTACAAATACCTGAAGCTGTGGTACCTGGGCCGGCAGCAGCCCGGCGGCCAATGAACGGCCAACGACCCGCAGCCATGGCTTTTCTCCCGTCCCGATATCCGTGTCCATGAAGATCGGCATCTCCTGCAACCGCTTCGGCAAGGGCGGCGGCTTCGAACGCTATGCGCTGGACCTGGCGCGCGGACTGATCGCGCGCGGCGAGCGCCCCGCGGTGTTCGCGCGCCGCTTCGACGGCGACATTCCCGAGTACGGCCAGGTCGACCGGCATCTGGTGCGCGTGCGCTGGCTGCCCGGCAAGATGCGTGACACCGCGTTCTCGTGGGGCATGCGCGACGCGCATCGCCACTGCGATCTGCTGATCGGCTGCAACCGCGTGGTCGGCGCCGACCTGGCGGTCTGCGGCGGCACCCATCGCGGCTACCTGCGCGCATCGGGACGCGCGCCGACCTTCTGGGACCGGCGCCAGATCGAACTGGAATCGCGCCACTATGCGGCCGCGCGCCGCGTGGTCGCGCATTCTCGATTGATGGCCGACGAACTGGCCGAGCTCTATGGCGTGCCGGCCGACCGGCTCGCCCTGCTCTATCCGCCGGTGGACACCGCGCGCTTCCGTCCGGTCGACGACCCCGCACGCGCGGCATTGCGCCAGCGCTTCGGCTTTGGCGACACGCCGGTGTTCCTGTTCCCGTCGTCCGACCACTCCCGCAAGGGCCTCGATGTGCTGGCCCGCGCGCTGGCCGACAGCGGCCTCGATGCAACGCTCGCCGTCGCCGGCCGGCCGGTCGGCAAGACGCTGCCCGGCGTGCGCGAACTGGGCTACTGCGCCAATATGGCCGAGCTCTATGCCGCGGCCGATTTCACCGTGCTCGCCTCGAGCTACGAGCCGTTCGGGCTGGTCGGCATCGAGTCGGTGCTGTGCGGCACGCCGGTGCTGCTGGCCGACAATATCGCATGCCTCGAGGTGATGGACGATGCGGTGGCGCGGCGCTTCCCGCGCAGCGACGTGGCGGCAATCGCCGCCGCGATGCGCGAGGCCGCCGCGTGGTCGAAGGACGGCGGCGCGCGCATCGCCGAGCCGCGCCGGCATCTGCGCTACAACCCGGAACCGGCGGCGCATCTCGATGCGCTGCTGCGGCTCGGCGGCGCCTGAACGGTTACGCGTTCGTCGAGCGCGGCGGGCCCGCCGCCGGGGCAGCGAGTTCCAGCTGCCGCGTGCGATTGGCGATGATGCCCAGCAGTGTCGCCGAGGTCAGCCCGAAGAACGCGGTGTTCATCACCAGCGTGAAGACGTCGATCGTCAGACCGAACACCACCGTGCCCAGCGACAGCACCAGGCCCATCGCGGCCGCGGTGGCGATGTCGGGATCGGCCGAATGGCGATGGCGCCAGAAATAGATCGCCGAGCCGTAGTACAGCAGCAGCAGCGCCGCCAGGCCCAGCAGCCCCATCTCGGCCAGCGTCGAGAACAGCTCGTTGTGCGCGTGCGGATGGACGATCGCCGGCGAGGCCTCGCCGCGCTCGGCGAGCACCTGCAGATTGTCCTTCAGCGTGCCCTTGCCGACGCCCAGCGCCGGTTCCCGCTCGAACAGCGTCCAGGCCGCCTGCCACAGCTGCAGCCGCAAGCCGATCGAGGTGTCGGCATCGCCCTGCGCCAGCCGCTCGAAGTCCGAGGTCGCGGCGGCAATCCGGCTCTGCACCACCGGCGTATTGAGCGCGGCCATCGCCCCCAGCGTCAGCGACGCGGCGAACACCAGCATCAGCCGGCGCGGACGCATGCGAGCCAGGTCGAAGCGACACAGCAGCACCCACAGCATCACCGGAATGGCGATCCAGCCGCCGCGGCTCTCCGAGGCGTACGAGGCATAACAGCCGGCCGCCAGGCCGAGCAGGCGCAGCACCTGCTCCCAGCGCGGGCGGCCCCGTTCGGCCAGCGGAATCGCGCCCATGAAGCCGAGCACCAGCGCGGTGTCGCCGAACGGAATCGGGTTGGTGAAGGGATTGCCGGCGCGGCCGGACATCACCCACTCGGCCGGCGAGAACAGGATCAGCACGGACCAGAAGCACGCGCCCAGCGCGCCGACCACGCAGCCCCACTGAAACGGCCGCAGCCGCTCGGCTGGCACCGCGGCCAGCAGCAGGAAGATCGGCACGGACAGCAGCAGCCGCGACGGCGAATCGAACGCGCGTGACGGCACCTCGCCGGTCAGCAGTGCCTGCAGGCCGATCGCCAGCGGATAGGCCGTCATCGCCACGACGTACCACTTGTAGCGCAGCAACAGCTCTCGGCTTTGGCGGCGGTTCTCGGCCTGGCTCAGCCACAGCAGGCTGAAGGCCAGCACGACGAAGAAGCAGTAGCCGGTGCCGCCCTGCAGGGTCAGCATCAGCACAGGGGACAGCGCCGCGGCAATCGCCGCGACACCGATGGAAACACGATGCATGCTCATGGGGTGAAATACGGATCGGCGCCGGAACGGCGTTGGCGGGCACATTGGCCATGAGCCGAAAACAAAGGGCGGCCGGGGGGGCGCCACGCGGCGCATTATACCGTTGCCCCTTGCGCCCCCTCCCTGCGTTGGGGGGCCGGATCGGCATGGTATCGTTCGGCCTTGCCGCGATGGGGCCACCCGCGGGTGGCGAGCGGACAGCAAGCAGATTGGCAAGCAGAGAGGAAGCGAGGATGAGCGGTACGGCGAATGGCGGCGAGGTGCGGGCGACGGCGGACGCAGGTGACACGGCGGACGCGGCGAATGCGCGGGACCGCGTGTGGCCGTCCGCGACCCTGCTGCTCATTACCTATAACCAGCAGCGCTTCATCGCCGACGCGATCGCCGGCGCGCTGGCCCAGGACTACCCGGACCTCGAGATCATCGTCTCGGACGACGCCTCGACCGACGACACCTTCGCCGCCGCGCAGCGGGCGCTGCAGGGCTACGCCGGCCCGCATCGCGTGACGCTGCGGCGCAACCCGGTCAACCTCGGCATCAGCGGGCATCTGAGCCAGCTGGTCGAGCTGTCGCACGGCGAGCTGATCTTCGTCGCCGCCGGCGACGATATCTCGCTGCCGACGCGCTGCCGCGAGGTCGCGCAGGCCTGGCTCGCGCACGGCCGCAAGCCGGACCTGATCGCCAGCGACCTGATCGACATGGACTACGAGGGCGTCGACCACGGCACCATCGCGCACAGCGAGCTCGGCATCTATGACAGCGTCGATCGCTGGATCGCCGAACCGCCGGTCGTCATCGGCGCCTCGCATACCTGGACGCGCCGGCAGTTCGAACGCTTCGGCCCGATCGCGCCCGGCATGATCTCCGAAGACCAGATCACCACGCTGCGCGCGGTGCTCGGCGGCGGCGCCATCACGCTGCGCCGGCCGCTGGTGCGCTATCGCCGCGGCGGCGTCTCGGGCAAGCGCAAGTGGCGCACGCCGGCCGACTTCGTCAGGCGCATCCAGCTGACCAACCGCAGCTCGCTGGCCGAGACGCTGCAGTTCATCCAGGACGCCGAGCTGGCCGGCGCCGGCGACGCGATGCGCCGCCACAAGGCCGGCAAGCTGGCCCGCGAGACCTTCACGCGCGACATCTTCGCCGCGAGCAGCAACGGCGAGCGGCTGCGGCTGCTGCTGCGCGCGCGTGACGTGCGGCTGGGCCACCGGCTGCGGATGTTCCTCTATGCCGCCTGCCCCGGCATCTATGCGCCGTTCTTCGCGCTGGGGAATCTGGTGAAAGGGATGAAGGGGTGAAGGGGTGAAGCGCTGAGGGGCTTCGGTACTCCCCTCTCCCGCTTGCGGGAGAGGGGTTGGGGGAGAGGGAAGCGGGCGCTTCCTGTAACCCTCGACGCTCGTTGACCCGCCCTGTTCCCTCTCCCCTACCCTCTCCCGCCAGCGGGAGAGGGGGCCGATAACGGCCGTTATCGACAAGGCGCGCGTCTTGCCGACTCGCTGCCCCTCACTCGTACAACGTACTGACGCACTCCGGCGACAGCGCCGCCCGCAGTGCCGCCAGCGTGTCATCCGACGGCACCACCTGCCAGGCCTGGCCCAGCACCGCCTCGCAGACCGCCGAGGCGCTCGCGTACTGGATGCAGACCGGCAGGCCCGCCGCGCCAGCGGAGGCGGCCAGGTGCGGCGTCAGCAGCTCGCGCAGCATCGCGGTCGACGAATTGCCGTTCAGCGACAGCTTCAGCGCGCGCGCATGGCGGATGCGGGCGGTGGTCAGGTCCATCACCGTTTCCGCGGTGAAGCGCACGCCGCCGGTAAAGGTGTCGTGGCGCGCGTTGCCCTGCGCGATCAGCAGCTCGTCCTCGCGGAACATGTGCCGGTTGGCGTCGAACACCTCGTTGAACACCGTCATCTCGATCTGCCCGGTGCCGTCGTCGAGCAGCACGATCAGCATCTTGCCGCGCTGGGTCATCTGGGTGCGGATGCCGGTGATCACGCCGGCGACCATCTTGCCGCGCACGTCGCGGCCATAGCCGCCGCCGTTGCCCTGCACTTCCTTTTCCAGCGCCGCCAGCGTGCCCTTGACGAAGCGCCGCACCTCGTCGCGATAGGCGTCGAACAGGTGGCCGGAGAAGTAGTAGCCGAGCGCCTGCTTTTCTTCCTGCAGCGTGCGCTTGGGCGTCCACGCCGGCTCGTCGATCAGCTCCGGGCGGTGCGCGTCGCCATCGTCTGCCATCAGGTCGAACAGCGACACCTGGTTGGCCGACTCGGCCTTCTGCTCGGCGGCCTCCATCGCGCGGGGCACCGAGGCCAGCAGCTGGGCGCGGTTCGGATGCAGCGTGTCGAAGGCGCCGGCGCGGATCAGCGCTTCGATCGTGCGGCGGTTGACCTGGCGGCGGTCGACGCGCTCGCAGAAGTCGAACAGGTCGGTAAAAGGCCGTTCCTCGCGCGCGCGCAGGATGTCCTCGATCGCGCCCTGGCCCGAGCCCTTGATGCCGCCCAAACCGTAGCGGATCGTCTTCGCATCGGTCGGGGCGAAACGGTATTCGCTGGCATTGACGTCCGGCGGCAGCACGCGCAGCCCGTTGGCGCGGCAATCCTCGTAGAGGATCTTGACCTTGTCGGTGTCGTCCATCGCCAGCGACATGTTGGCCGCCATGAATTCGGCCGGATGATGCGCCTTCAACCAGGCCGTGTAGTAGGCCAGCAGCGCATAGGCGGCGGCGTGCGACTTGTTGAAGCCGTAGCCGGCGAACTTCTCCATCAGGTCGAAGATCTCGTCGGCCTTGTCGGACGACAGCCCGTTCTTCGCGGCGCCCTCGCGGAACAGCTCGCGATGCTTGGCCATCTCCTCGGGCTTCTTCTTGCCCATCGCGCGGCGCAGCAGGTCGGCGCCACCGAGCGAGTAGCCGCCGATGATCTGCGCCATCTGCATCACCTGCTCCTGATAGACCATGATGCCGTAGGTCTCTTTCAGGACGGGTTCGACGCGCGGGTCAGGATATTCCACCTTCTCGCGGCCGTGCTTGCGCGCGCAGAAGCTCGGGATCAGGTCCATCGGGCCGGGGCGGTACAGCGACACCAGCGCGATGATGTCCTCGAAGCGGTCGGGCTTGGCGTCCTTGAGCATGCCTTGCATGCCGCGGCTTTCCAGCTGGAACACTGCCACCGTGTTGGCGGACTTCAGGATGTCGAAGGCGGCCGGATCGTCGAGCGGGATCTGGCTGCAGTTCCAGTCGGCCTTGCCCGGATCGAGCCGGCGGATATAGCGCTCGGCCCAGTCAAGGATCGTCAGCGTGGTCAGGCCCAGAAAGTCGAACTTGACCAGGCCCGCGGCCTCGACGTCGTCCTTGTCGTACTGACTGACCACGCCGCTCATGCCGTCGTTCTGGCCGCCCTGCGTGTACAGCGGACAGAAGTCCGTCAGCTTGCCCGGCGCGATCAGCACGCCGCCCGCGTGCATGCCGACGTTGCGGGTCATGCCTTCGACGCGCTGCGCCAACTCGAGCAGCTGGCGCACTTCCTCCTCGTTGTTCTCGCGCTCGGTCAGCAGCGGCTCTTCCTTCTTGGCCTCCTCGATCGTCACCAGCTTGCCCGGCTTGAACGGGATCAGCTTGGCCACGCCGTCGACGAAGTTGTAGCCCAGATCGAGCACGCGGCCGACGTCGCGCACGGCGGCCTTGGCGGCCATGGTGCCGAAGGTGGCGATCTGCGACACCGCGTCCTTGCCGTACTTCTCCTTGACGTACTGGATCACGCGATCGCGGCCGTGCTGGCAGAAGTCGATATCGAAGTCGGGCATCGACACCCGCTCCGGATTCAGGAAACGCTCGAACAGCAGCGCGTACTTCAGCGGATCGAGGTCGGTGATGCCGAGCGCGTAGGCGACCAGCGAGCCGGCGCCCGAGCCGCGCCCCGGACCGACCGGCACGCCGTTGTTCTTGGCCCAGTTGATGAAGTCGGCCACGATCAGGAAGTAGCCGGGGAACCCCATCTTGATGATGATGCCGGTCTCGAACTCGAGCCGCGCGTAGTACTCGGGACGCTTGGCCTCGCGCGTCGCCTCGTCGGGGAACAGCACTTCGAGACGGCGCTCCAGCCCTTCCTTCGACATGTGCACCAGATAGTCGTCCAGCGACATGCCGTCCGGCGTCGGGAACAGCGGCAGGCGCGGCTTGCCGAGCTCGAGCGTCAGGTTGCATCGCCGCGCGATCTGCACCGCGTTCTCGAGCGCCGACGGGATGTCGGCGAACAGCGCGCACATCTCGTCCTGCGTCTTGAAATACTGGTCGGTGGTGAAGCGGCGCGCGCGGCGCGGATTGGCCAGCAGCTCGCCCTCGGCGATACAGACGCGCGCCTCGTGCGCGGTATGGTCGTCGGGGGTCATGAACTGGACCGGATGCGTCGCGACCACCGGCAGCTGCAGCGCGGCAGCGAGCTGGACCGCGCGTTGCACATAAGCCTCGGTACCGGGATGGCCGGCGCGCTGCAGTTCGATGTAGTAGCGCTGCGGGAATACCGTGGCCCAGTGCCGGGCCGCGCGCTGCGCGGCCGCCTCGTTGCCGTTGGCCAGCGCCTGCCCCACGTCGCCGCCCATCGCGCCGGACAGCGCGATCAGGCCGGTCGACAGCGGCAGGCCGTCCTCGCCGGGTTCCTCGAACCAGCCGGGCTCGAGTTCGGCGCGGCCGCGGTACTGGTTCGACAGCCAGGCGCGCGACAGCAGCACGCACAGGTTCAGATAGCCGCGCCGGTCCTGCACCAGCAGCAGCATGCGCGCCGGCTTGTCGCGATCGTCGGCGTTGGTCAGCCAGACGTCGGCGCCGACGATCGGCTTGACGCCGCCGCCGCGCGCCTCCTTGTAGAAGCGGATCAGGCCGAACGCATTGGCCAGGTCGGTCAGCGCGAGCGCGCCCATGCCATCGGCGGCGGCGGCCTTGACCGCATCCTCGAGGCGGACGATGCCGTCGACGATCGAGTATTCGGAATGGAGACGGAGATGTACGAAGCGGGGCGAAGACATGGGCGCCATTGTACCGGCGCAGGCTGTTTGCCGGGCCGCCGGCGGGCAACGAAATCCGCATCCGGATGCGGTTGCGCGGCGATCGGGCCGGCGGGCGCGGTGCCGTCCGTCCGCCCGAACCGCTATAATTTCGCGTTTCCAGTCAGGCAGTTAATGGCGGCAGCGGGTGGCTGCGCGGCGCGGTCCACGGACCTGTCCCGGCGCCTTCTCCGGCGCTTCATCCGGTGCATCGCCGGCGCGTCCGACATGCCGCCACGCCATCCTCCGCAGTCCATGCCGCAGTCCATGCAGATCGTCAATATTTCCGCCTACAAGTTCGTCACGCTGGACGACATCGAGACGCTGCGCGCGGCCCTGCGCGAGCGCTGCGAAGCGGCCGGGCTCAAGGGCACCGTGCTGCTCGCCCCCGAAGGGATCAATCTGTTCCTGGCCGGCAGCCGCGAAGGCATCGACGACGTGGTGGGCTGGCTGCGCGCCGATCCGCGCTTCGCCGACCTCGAACCGAAGGAGAGCCTGTCGGAAACGCAGCCGTTCAAGCGGATGCTGGTGCGGATCAAGCGCGAGATCATCACGATGAAGATGCCGCTGATCCGGCCGGAGGAAGGCCGCGCGCCGTCGGTACGCCCCGCCGACCTGAAGCGCTGGCTCGACCAGGGCCATGACGACGAGGGCCGGCCCGTGGTGATGCTCGACACGCGCAATGCGTTCGAGGTCGCGGTCGGCACCTTCGAGCAGGCCGTCGACTACGGGTTGCAGAAGTTCAGCGATTTCCCGGCGGTGGTCGCCGAGCACAAGGACGAGTTCGCCGGCAAGACCGTGGTGTCGTTCTGCACCGGCGGCATCCGCTGCGAGAAGGGCGCGATCCATATGCAGCAGGCCGGCATCGAACGCGTCTATCAGCTCGAGGGCGGCATCCTGAAGTACTTCGAGGAGGTCGGCGGCAGCCACTATCGCGGCGACTGTTTCGTCTTCGACTACCGCACCGCGCTCAATCCCGAACTGCAGCCGGCCGGACCGAAGCAGTGCTTTGCCTGCCGGGCCGTGGTCACGCCCGAGGA
This sequence comes from Cupriavidus sp. JZ107, assembly GCF_053903255.1. NCBI lineage: Bacteria > Pseudomonadati > Pseudomonadota > Betaproteobacteria > Burkholderiales > Burkholderiaceae > Cupriavidus > Cupriavidus sp. JZ107. Next base: position 2,443,570 of record NZ_CP096481.1, read on the forward strand.
GCAGCAGAGCCCGCACTACGTCGTGGGCGTCAGCTGCCCGCACTGCCATGCCGACCGTGCGGCGCAGCGCGAGTCCGAATCGAAGCAGGAAGGGAAAGCGGCGCGGGCCTGATTGCCTGCACGCCGTCGCAAGGCATGCGCCCGCGCGCTAGGCCGCCAGCAGGTGGTACAGATTGCGCAGCATGCCCGCGGTCGCGCCCCAGATGAAGCGGTGGCCTCCGCCTTCGCGCGGATACGGCATCGCATAGAACATCCGTTCGCCGTCGACCCAGCGGAACAGCCGCCGCTGATGGCGCGACGGATCCATCAGGAAGGCCAGCGGCACCTCGAACACATCGGCGACCTCGCGCGCATCGGGGCGCAGCGTGAAGCCATCGCGCACCAGGCCCACGACCGGGCTGACATGAAAACCGGTGCCGGTGATGTAGTCCGGCAGCGCGCCCAGCACCTCGATGTAATCCCGTCCCAGCCCGATCTCCTCCTCGGTTTCCCGCAGCGCGGTGGCGACCCGGTTGGCGTCCTCTGGCTCCCAGCGGCCGCCGGGAAAGCTGATCTGCCCCGCGTGCGCGCTCAGATTGGCGTTGCGCTGCGTCAGCAGCACGGTCAGGCCGTCGGCGCGCTGCACCAGCGGCACCAGCACCGCGGCGTCGCGCAGGCTCTGCCTGGGATCGTAGGCGCGCGACTCGTCGGTCAGCTCGGGCTGCCAGGCCGGCGGGGTCAGGAAACGATGGCGGATGAAGTCGGGCCGCAGGCGCGGCTCGGAAAGCGGTGGATGTTGGCTGTCGACGGAGACGATCGGCAGCGCTTCGGGATCGAAGGCGGGGCGCATAGCGGCACAAGTATGACAGAGGTCGCCGCGGCGCATCGGTGGCCCGGCGAGACGGCGGCATGGCCACGATGTGGGCGGCCATGGGGCCACCATGCAAAAAGGGCACCCGAAGGTGCCCTCGAAGACGGGGCGCGAACCCCGTCGATCGCTCCGGCCGGCGTGGCCGGCCATGCGCTGCGTCTTACTCGGCAGCGACCGCGGCCTTGGAGGCCTTGGTGACGAGCTTTTCCTTGATGCGAGCGGACTTGCCCGAACGCTGGCGCAGATAGTACAGCTTGGCACGGCGCACATCGCCGCGACGCTTGACTTCGATGCCGGCGATCAGCGGCGAGTACAGCTGGAACGTACGCTCCACGCCCTCACCCGACGAGATCTTGCGCACGATGAAGGACGAATTCAGGCCACGGTTGCGCTTGGCGATCACCACGCCTTCGTAAGCCTGCACGCGCTTGCGGTTGCCTTCGACCACGTTCACGTTGACGACGACGGTGTCGCCCGGCGCGAATGCGGGGATGGTCTTGTTCGCGGTCAGACGCGCGATCTCTTCCTTCTCGATCTGCTCGATGATGTTCATCGTTTCTTCTCCTGTGCCATCGTGCCGGCGTTGCATGCCTCGCCTGATGGCGCGGCCCCGACAGAGGATGGGGTTTCAACTGGCGGAGGCTTGCCCCCGCCCTTCCTTCGCCGCCCACTCCGACAAGAAGCTCTCGTCGGCCTTGGTCAGCAAACCTTGACGGCGCGCGGACTCGATCAGGTCGGGCCGCTTGCGCGCCGTATTGGCCAGCGCCTGGCGGCGCCGCCATTTTTCGATCTCGGCGTGATGGCCGCCGAGCAGAATGTCGGGGACCCGCACGCCTTCGTATTCCTCGGGCCGCGTGTAGTGCGGACAATCGAGCAGCCCGTTGACGAAGCTGTCCTGCACCGCGGATTGCGCATCGCCCAGCACGCCGGGCAGCAGCCGCACCACCGCGTCGATCAGCGCCATCGCCGGCAGCTCCCCGCCCGACAGCACGAAATCGCCGAGGCTGATTTCCTCGTCTACGCGGCGGTCTATCAGGCGCTGGTCGATCGCCTCGTAGCGGCCGCAGATCAGCACCAGTCCGGGGCGCCGCGCCAGCTCGACCACCTTGGCGTGCGTCAGCGGCGCGCCCTGCGGCGACATCAGCACCACGTGGGCAGGGCTGGCACCGGCATCCGCCTGCGCCGCCACCGCGGCGTCGATGGCATCTTCCAGCGGCCTGGCCAGCATCACCATGCCGGGTCCGCCCCCGTAGGGACGGTCGTCGATGGTGCGGTAGTTATCCGTGGTGAAGTCCCGCGGATTCCAGCTGCGCAGCGTATAGCGCTGCTGCTTGGCGGCCCGGCTGGTGATGCCCCAGTCGGTCAGCGCGCGGAACATCTCCGGGAACAGCGTGATCACGTCGAACTGCATCCGTCTCACTCCTGTTCCATTGCCGCCATTACCTGCCGTTGCCTTGCCGCCCTTGGTGCCGTGGCTAGTAGTCCAGTCCCCAGTCCACCACGATGCGCCTGCCGTCGATATCGACGTGGCGCAGATAGGCGTCGACGAAGGGAATCAGACGCTCGCCCGGCTTGCCGTCCGGCAGCGCGTAGGCAACCTGCAGGATCTGGTGGGCGCCGTTGTCGATCAGCCCGGCGACTTCGCCCAGGGCCTCGCCCTGTTCGTTGCTCACCGTGCAGCCGATCAGATCGACCCAGTAAAACTCGTTCTCTTCGGGCGCGGGGAAATCCTCGCGCCGGATCCAGACGCGGCGCCCCTTGAGCGCCTCGGCCAGATTGCGGTCCGCCACACCGGACGCCTGCGCCACCACCGTGCCGCTATGCTCGCGCGACTGGGCGATCTTCAGGCACAGCGGTTCCGCATCGCGCGCCGCGGACTGGGCCACCGGCCTCGAAGCCGGAGCTTCGGGCTGCAGCAACCACCAGCGCCGGGCATGCAGCAAGGCGCCGGCATCCTGGGCATGGGGCTGGACCTTGATCCAGCCGCGCACGCCATACGCCGCGGCGACATAGCCGACCTCGATCAGGTCTTCGGGCAGGGCTTGTGCATGCACCAGCGCGGCGGGGATACGCACCTCGCGCACCTCGCGCACCTCGCGCGGCGTGCCGGTCCCGGCCCCTTTCCCGGTGGCACCGGGCGGCAGGTTCAACGGCCGCCGTTGCGTGCCGCGCGCGGACGTGGCCACGGCAGACTAGCGGTAGTGAAAATCAGACAGCGAAAATCAGGCAGCGGCCTTGGCGCCCTGCTTGACCAGACGGGCGACGGTCGGCGACAGTTGGGCGCCAACGCCTTGCCAGTAGGTCAGGCGGTCTTGCGCCAGACGCAGACCTTCTTCGCCTTGCGAAGCCAGCGGGTTGTAGAAGCCGATACGCTCGATGAAACGGCCGTCGCGGCGGTTGCGCGAATCAGCTGCAACGATATTGAAGAACGGGCGCTTCTTGCTGCCGCCACGGGCCAGACGGATTACGACCATGGGTGAATTCCTCGAAAACGGGGTGTTCGAACACGAAACGCAAGAGTATAGCCCAATTACTGAGGCCAAACAAACACTTAGGGTGTCCGACGGCGGTGTGGGCCGATTGACGGCCGCGTCACGCGTCGGCATCGTGGCAAAAACACCAATTGCAGGAGGGGTCGTGCGCTACTTCAGTCACTTTTCCACCATCCTGGCCGGCTTTGCCGCCGCGCTGTTCCAGACGATTGTGCCGAGCGCGCAAGCCCAGTCGCTGGAGCAGATCCAGTTGCCGCCCGGCTTTCGCATCGAGCGGCTGACCGGCGACGTGCCAGAGGCGCGCGGCATGACCTTTTCTCCGGGCGGCACACTGTACGTCGGCAGCCGCGGCGCCGGCAAGGTCTACGCGGTGCAGGCGCCGCTCAGCGGCAAGCCGGTGGTCCATACGGTCGTCAGCGGCCTGACGCTGCCGATCGGCGTCGCGTGGCGCGACGGCGCGCTCTATACCTCGTCGGTCTCGCGCATCCTGCGGCTGGACGGCATCGAACAGCGGCTGTCCAATCCGCCCAAGCCGGTCGTCATCAACAACCAGCTGCCTAGCGAGACCCACCACGGCGGCCGCTTCATCGCCTTCGGACCGGACGGCTACCTGTACGTGCCGATCGGCGCGCCCTGCAATGTCTGCACGCGCGACGAGGGCCGCTATGCCAACGTGATGAAGATGAAGCCGGATGGCACGGACCTGCAGGTCGTGGCCAAGGGCGTGCGCAACACCGTCGGCTTCGACTGGCATCCGGCCACCGGCGAGCTGTGGTTCACCGACAACGGCCGCGACTGGCTCGGCGACGACCAGCCACCCGACGAGCTGAACCGGGCGCCGCGTGCCGGGCTGCATTTCGGCTTTCCGTATTGCCACGCCGGTGATCTGCGCGATCCGGAGTTCGGCAAGCAGCGTCCCTGCTCCGAGTTCCAGCCGCCGGTGGCCCGGCTGGGCCCGCACGTGGCCGCGCTTGGCATGCGCTTCTACACCGGCACGCAGTTCCCCGCCGAATATCGCAACAACATCTTCATCGCCGAACACGGCAGCTGGAACCGCAGCGAACGGATCGGCTACCGCATCACGCGCGTGGTGCTCGACGACAGCGGCAAGGCGGTCAGGCAGGAGGTGTTCGCGCAGGGGTGGCTGCAGGACGGCCAACCGTGGGGCCGGCCCGCCGATGTCGAGGTCGCGCCCGACGGTTCGTTGCTGGTCAGCGACGATATGGCCGGCGCAATCTACCGCATCCGCTATGCGCCATAGCCGAGGCGACGACCGTCGATCGCCGTCGAGGGCGGCGCTCGCGCGGGCGGCGCCGGAGATGAGAACAGACCGCATTCGCAGGCGAAACAATCCGTTACACCGGTAACGGGATTGGCATAGGCGCCTGCTGGCAGCGCTGCGTACCATGATCCCAATCTTCTTGATAACGACAGCAAGCGAAGGCTCTGGGATTCCGCATGCTTTTCCGCTCTCTCCTGCGCGACGCCGCGGCCGCCACCGTGCTGGTGGCGTCGGTGCTCGGCCTTGCGGCCCTGAGCCATGCTCAGGGCGGCTGGTCGCGGCAAGGCGCCGACATGCGGGATGGTTTCGGTGCGCGCCTGCTGCCGACCGGCATGGAACGCACCGTGATGCGCGCGGAAAGCCCCGATCACGTCCGTGCCCAGATCGAGCGGATGGAGGCGCGTGCCCGCGCCGACAGCCGGCTGAACGGGCGCCCGAACCCGCCCGCCGAACGCGGGGTTCCGGAACGTACGCCGACTTCCGACCGCAGCGCGCAGAACGGCAGCGGCGTGTCCGGTGACAATCGCCCCGCCAATGTCGGACCCGGCTGGCAAGGCTCCGGGCGCGAGACCACCCGCTAGTCCCGCTCCTCCCCATCCTGACTGCAATCAGCGGCCGCCCCAACGCGGCCGCCTTGCTGTCGCGCGTGTTCAGGCGCTTTTTTGCGCTTCCAGCCGGGATCGCTGGCGCGATTCCCGCAGCCTTCGCCGATCGCGATGGGCTCGAAACTCCCCGCCGGAACTCCACCCCCCTTTCAACGGTCCAATAGCTTGTGGCGGCCGAAGCTGCGCCGCCACCTGGCTGCCGCCCGGCGCTGACCGGTGTTCAGCAGCGTGCCGTCGATCGCAGGCGGCGAACGCACACTGACATGCCCTCTCCTTCGGATCGTGTCGCGATGGGCGCGGCCTTCGTCCAACCACCGACGAGGTTCGTATGCTATCCATGCTGACCGACCTGGCTCGACACGCGGGCCAGCTCACTCTGACCGTGCTGTTCATGGGAATTCTGGCTGCCGTGCTGTACGGCGAAACCAATCTCGGCGTCCTGCTGGGCGTCGTGTCGAACGCGCCGCGCTGACGGCCATCGGACGCTGCTGCAAGACAGGTCATTGCAGGTTTTGCACCAGCGCCCCCCGGCCGGTGGTCGACTCACGATCCGCCGGCCTTCAACCAGGTCATCGAAGCGGGCGGTGCGGCGTACAATGTGCGCTGCACTGCCCGCTTCCATCGTAGGGTCGCCGGCTCGGTGCCCTTGTCGGCCCCGGGCCGAATCTCGGCAGATTTTCCCTTCCAACGTCCACGCCCATGTCCGCCGCTCCGTCCTCCGCCTCGCCCGCCTCTCCCGCCATCGCCGCCGGCATGGACCGCGCGCCGAGGCGCAAATCGAAGCTGCTGACCGTGGCGCTGGCGTTCCTGCTCGGCAGCCTCGGTGCCCACCGCTTCTATCTTGGCGGCCTGCGCGACCGCTATGGCTGGCTGCACCTGCTGGCCACGCTGGCCGGCGTGCTGGGCATCGCCTCGATGGTGCTGCACGTCGGCGCGCCGGCGCTGAACTGGACCTTTGCGGTGGCAGGCGGCGCCTCGGTGATCAGCGCCTTCCTGGCGGCGATCGTCTACGGGCTGCGGCCGGACGAGCGCTGGGACGCGCGCTTCAATGCGGACGGCGAGCCGACCCGCTCCGGCTGGCCGGTCGTGATCCTGGTGATCCTGTCGCTGCTGATCGGCACCGGCCTGCTGATGGCGGGGCTCGCCATCAGCTTCCAGACGTTCTTCGAGTCGCAGGTCGAAGCGGCGCGCGAGCTGTCGCAATAACACCGACGAAGACCGTCCGCGGCGAGCAGGCATGCCATGCGTGCGCCCTTCGTTTTGCTGATCCACGTCAACCCCATTCCGGCATTCGTCGCCCATACTGAACCCGTTGTTTGCCAGGTCGGTGAACCCCAGGAGTGGACATGAACGTTCCCAGCTATGAAGTGGGCCGGGTGGCCGCGTTGACCGTCAGACTGATGCGCGCGTCCGGCCTGTCGCACGACGACGCGGTCGCGGCGCTGGATCTGGCCTGCAGGATGATGGACGACGACATGGCGCCGCGGCCGGCCGGCCCGGTGCGGGCAGGCGCAGTGCGTCCCCCTGCCGCGGCGAACCCTGTGCGGCCGGGCCGGCAATGAGCTAGGCCGCCGCCAGCCAGTGGCGCACCGCGGGGTGTACCGTCTCGCGCCAGCGTGCGCCGCTGAACAGGCCATAGTGGTCGCATCGCTCGATCGTCAGCCGTTCGCGGCACCGTGCCGGCAGGCCGCTGCACAGTCCCTGCGCCGCATGCGTCTGCCCCGGTCCCGAAATATCGTCGCGCTCGGCTTCGACCGTCAGCAAGCGGGTTCGCCGCAGACTGTCGGGACGCACCATCTCGCCGCCGACCCGCCACGCCCCCTTGGGCAGCAGCATCTGCTGGAACACCACGCGCAGCGTGTCGAAGAAGAACTCCGCGGTCATGTCCAGCACGGCGCCGTATTGCGCGACGGCACGCTCGATCTCGCGCGCGGTATCGGCATCGGCGGCCTGGCGCCGGCATAGCCAGTCGAACATCAGCGTCGCGTGGCGGTCCGGCTGCGCCGCGACCAGCGCCGGATATTGCAGAAAGCCTGGATAGATGCGCCGTCCGGCGCCGGCATAACCGCTCGGCACCACATCGATCGCGGTCGCCTCGAGCCACGGCAGCGACAGCGTGGCGGCGACGCGATCGAGCGTGGTCGGCCCCAGCCGCGCATCGATCGGCCCGCCCATCAGCGTCAGCGTCGCCGGCTCGGCGCCATCGGCCTGCGCCATGCGCGAGACCGCGGCCAGCGCCGGCACTGTCGCCTGGCAGACCGCCAGCACATGCAGACCGGCGGGATCGAGCTGGCGGATGAATCGCTCCACCAACAGTACGTAGTCGTCGAGACCGAACGCGCCGGCTTCGCGCGGCACATCGCGCGCATCGGCCCAGTCGGTGACGTAGACGTCCGCGTGCGGGAGCAGCGCCGCGACGGTATCTCGCATCAGCACCGCGCGATGCCCCGCCAGCGGCGCGCACAGCAGCACGCGCGAGCGCGGCTTGCGGCGGGACGGCGACGCACACTGGAACGCCCGCAGCGTGCAGAACGGCGTCACGGACACCGTGCTTTCGGCCACCGGCGTGCGCACGCCGTCGACCTCGATATCCTCGAGTTCGAAATCGGCCGTGCCGAACGGCGCAAGCCAGGTCTGGAACCAGCGGTAGTAGTGCTCGAAACGGCGACGGTGCGTGGCCGCGGCCAGCGGATACGGCCCGGCGGCGAGCGCCTGCTGGGCCAGCTCGCCCCAGATCACGACCGGATCGAAGGCACGGCCGCCGTGCTGCATCAGATGGATCATGGCTTCCCCAAGGCGGCGCCGGGACGGGCAGGCGCGGCGGATCGAACAGCCATTATGGACAGCGTGCCGGGCTTGTACAAACCCGCAGGTTCAGAACAGCGAACCTTGCGCGTCGTCCTCCGGCTTGCGGGCGCCACGCGCGCCGCGTCGCGCGCCCGCCGGCGGCGCGGGCGGGACGAACTGCGAGGTATCCAGATCGAAGCGGTGATAGCGAAAGCCGAGGCGTTCGGCCGCCTTGTGAAAGCGCTGGCGCATCAGGTCCGCCCAGACGCCGGTGCCGCGCATGCGGGTCGAGAAATCGGAATCGTAATCCTTGCCGCCGCGCATCTCGCGCACGCGATTCATCACGCGCTCGGCCCGGTCGGGGAAATGCGCCTCGAGCCATTGCTGGAACAGTGGCGCGACCTCCCATGGCAGGCGCAGCACGATGTAGTTCGCATAGACGGCGCCGGCCTCGCGCGCGGCCTCCAGAATGCGCTCCAGATCGGGCTCGGTGATGAAGGGAATGACCGGCGCCACGCTGACCGCGACCGGAATGCCAGCCTCCGACAGCGTGCGGATGGTCCGCAGCCGCCGCGACGGCGTGGCCGCGCGCGGCTCCAGCGTGCGCGCGATCTCGGCATCGAGCGTGGTGATCGTGATCGCGGCGACCGCGAGCCGCCGGGCCGCCATCGGCGCCAGCAGATCGATGTCGCGCTCGATCAGCGACGACTTGGTGATCAGCGCCACCGGATGGTGGCATTCGTGCAGCACCTCGAGCACCTGACGCGTGATGCGCTGGGTCCGCTCGATCGGCTGATAGGCGTCGGTGTTGACGCCCAGCGCGATCAGCTCGCACCGGTAGGACGGCCGCGACAGCGCCTCGCGCAGCCGCTCGGCGGCATTGGTCTTGGCGTACAGCTGCGTCTCGAAATCGAGGCCCGGCGACAGGTCGAGATAGGCGTGCGTCGGCCGCGCGAAGCAATAGATGCAGCCGTGCTCGCAGCCGCGATAGGGGTTCAGCGAGACGCCGAACGGGATGTCCGGCGACGAATTGCGGCTCAGGATCGAGCGCGCCTGCTCCTGCGTGACGCGGGTGATCAGCTTCGGCGGCGCCGGTTCGGCGGCGGCGCCCTCGCCGCCCTCGCCGCCCGCGATGGCCTCGTGCTCGCCGATGTCCGCCGGACCCCAGCCATCGTCGAAGGGCTCGCGGGTATCCCGCTCGAAGCGCCCCTGCAGATTGCTGACCGCACCGCGGCCCTTCAGCGCTCGAAGCGGCGGCCGAAGTGGCGGCCGAAGCGGCGCCGATTCGTCAGGGACGTCATCCGCCGGCCGGTCCGGATCGTACTGACCGATGTGGCGCCCGTTGCGCGCGTTGTCCTTCATCTCATGCAGGCTGGCTCTTCTCGTCGACGGGGATGGCCAGCGTCTCCTTGATCTCTTCCATCACGACATAACTCTTGGACTGGGCGGCCCCCGGAAGTTGCAGCAGGATGTCGCCCAGCAGCCGGCGGTACTCGCCGATTTCCCGGATGCGCGCCTTGATCAGGTAATCGAAATCGCCCGATACCAGATGGCACTCCATCACCTCGGGGATACGCAGCACCTCGCGCCGGAACTGCTCGAACATGTTGCCGGCCTTGTTGTTCAGCGTGATCTCGACGAAGACCAGCAGTGCGCTGCCCAGCAGCGCCGGATTCAGGCGGGCGTAGTAGCCGATGATGACACCGTCGCGCTCCATCCGCTTGACCCGCTCGATGCACGGCGTGATGGTCAGCCCGACCGCCTCGGCGAGGTCCTTCATCGAGATGCGGCCGTCGGCCTGCAGCAGGGCCAGGATGCGGCGGTCGAGGCGGTCCAGGCCGCGTACCGGCTGTCGGGTCGTTCTCATGAATATTTCCTTTTTACGACAAATTTTCGGTAATTATGACTGGAATGAATCCAATACCATAGCGGATATACCTTCATACAATCGTCATTCTGGTTGGGGTCCATCGCAATGCGTGTTCTCGTTCTTGGCAGTGGCGTGATCGGCGTGACCAGCGCCTGGTACCTGGCCAGGGCCGGCCATCAGGTCACGGTGATCGACCGCGAAGCGGCGCCGGCGCTCGGCACCAGCTTTGCGAATGCCGGCCAGATCTCCCCCGGCTATGCCTCGCCGTGGGCCGCGCCCGGCGTGCCGCTGAAGGCCATCAAATGGATGTTCCAGCAGCATGCGCCGCTGTCGATCCGGCCCGACGGCACGCTGTTCCAGCTGCAGTGGATGTGGCAGATGCTGATGAACTGCAGCGCCGACCGCTACGCGGTCAACAAGGAGCGCATGGTGCGGCTGGCCGAGTACAGCCGCGACTGCATCCGCGCGCTGCGCGCCGAAACCGGCATCGCCTACGAGGGCCGGCAGCAAGGCACGCTGCAGGTCTTCCGCACCGACGAGCAGCTTGAAGGCGCGGCCAAGGACATCGCCGTGCTCGAGGAAGCCGGCGTGCCGTATCAATTGCTGTCGCGCGAGGACCTCGCCGCGAGCGAACCGGCGCTGGCCGCGGTCAGCCACAAGCTGACCGGCGGGCTGCGCCTGCCCAACGACGAAACCGGCGACTGCCAGCTGTTTACCCAACGCCTGGCGGCAATGGCCGAGGGCCTGGGCGTGCAGTTCCTGTACAACCGGTCGATCGACAGCCTGATGACCCAGGGCACCGCGGTGACCGGCGCCATCGTCGGCGGCGAGCCGATCTTCGCCGATGCCGTGGTGGTCGCGCTGGGCAGCTGGTCGACCCCGTTCATCAAGGACTTCGTGCGGATTCCGGTCTATCCGCTGAAGGGGTTCTCGATCACCGTGCCGATGACCGACGCCGCGCGCAGCCCGGTGTCGACCGTGCTGGACGAGACCTACAAGGTCGCGATCACCCGCTTCGACGACCGCATCCGCGTCGGCGGCATGGCGCAGATCGTCGGCTATGACCGCTCGCTGGATCCGGCCAAGCGGCGCACGCTGGAGCACGTGGTGACCGATCTGTTCCCCGGCGCCGGCGACGTGGCGCGGGCCTCGTTCTGGACCGGCCTGCGCCCGATGACGCCGGACGGCACGCCGATCGTCGGCCCGACCCCGGTCAAGGGGCTATGGCTCAATACCGGCCACGGCACGCTGGGCTGGACGATGGCCTGCGGTTCGGGCAAGTTGCTGGCCGACCTGGTGTCGGGCGCCTCGCCGGCGATCCGCGCCGACGATCTGTCGGTCGCGCGCTATCAGCAGCAGACGGCACGGCATCCGGCGCCGCGTCCGGCGACGGCCTGACAGAACCGCCCTCGAAAAAAAAGACAGCCAACCGGCCGTCTTTTTTTATTGCTTCCACCTCCACCGCCTTCAGAACTGCGCCTCGGTCAGCGCCAGCGCCGCCGGCGCACCTGACACGATGGCATCGCGAATGCCGCCGGCCTGCGACAGCACGTGCTCGGCGAAGAAATGCGCGGTAGCGATCTTGGCCTCGTGGAAGGCCGGGTCCTCGGCACGCCGCGCATCGGCGGCCAGCATCGCGCGCCCGAGCTGCCAGCCCGAGAACACGATGCCGCACAGCTTCAGATACGGCACGCTGCCGGCAAACGCCGCGTTGGGATCGGTCTTGCCATTGGCCACGATGAAGTCGATCGCCTGCTCCAGCGCGGCGCGGCCCTTGGCCAGCTGCGCCTGCATCGCGGCGAACGGCGCGCCGCCATGCGCGGCCAGCGCGGCCTCGGTCTCGGCGATCCGTGCGCAGATGCCGCGCGCCACCGCGCCGCCATCGCGCACGGTCTTGCGGCCGACCAGATCGTTGGCCTGGATCGCGGTGGTGCCCTCGTAGATCGGCAGGATCCGCGCATCGCGATAATGCTGCGCGGCGCCGGTCTCCTCGATGAAGCCCATGCCGCCGTGGACCTGCACGCCGAGGCTCGTCACGTCGATCGACAGCTCGGTGCTCCAGCCCTTGATCACCGGCACCAGGAACTCGTAGAACGCCTGGTTCTCGCTCCGTACCGCCTCGTCGGGATGCTGGTGCGCGGTATCGCAGGCCGCCGCGCCGACGTAGGCCAGCGCACGGGCCCCTTCGGTCAGCGCGCGCATCGTCATCAGCATGCGCTTGACGTCCGGATGATGAATGATCGTGACCGCCTGCCGCGCCGAGCCGTCGACCGGCCGGCTCTGCACGCGCTCGCGGGCATAGGCCACGGCCTGCTGATAGGCGCGCTCGGACACCGCGATGCCCTGCATGCCGACCGAGAAGCGGGCCGCATTCATCATGATGAACATGTACTCGAGGCCGCGGTTCTCCTCGCCGACCAGCGTGCCGATCGCGCCGCCGTGGTCGCCGAACTGCAGCACCGCGGTGGGACTGGCCTTGATGCCGAGCTTGTGCTCGATCGAGACGCAGTGCACGTCGTTGCGCGCGCCCAGCGAGCCATCCTCGTTGACCAGGAACTTGGGCACGATGAACAGCGAGATGCCCTTGACCCCTTCCGGCGCGTTCGGCGTCCGCGCCAGCACGAGATGGACGATGTTCTCCGCCATGTCGTGCTCGCCGTAGGTGATGAAGATCTTGGTGCCGAACAGCTTGTAGGTGCCGTCGCCCTGCGGCTCGGCGCGCGTGCGCACCGCGGCGAGGTCGGAGCCGGCCTGCGGCTCGGTCAGGTTCATGGTGCCGGTCCACTGGCCCGAGATCAGTTTCGGCAGGAAGACCTGGCGCTGCGCGTCGCTGCCGGCGGTCAGCAGCGCCTCGATGGCGCCGTCGGTCAGCAGCGGGCACAGCGCGAACGACAGATTGGCCGAGTTCAGCATCTCGTTGCAGGCGGTGGCGATCAGCTTGGGCAAACCCTGGCCGCCGAATTCCTGCGGATGCAGCACGCCCTGCCAGCCGCCCTCGCCGAACTGGCGGAAGGCCTCGCGAAAGCCCGGCGTGGTGGTGACCGCGCCGTCCTTCCAGTGGCTCGGCTCGATGTCGCCGGCCCGGTTCAGCGGCGCGACGACCTGCTCGGTGAACTTGGCCGCTTCCTCGAGCACCGCCTGCGCGGTGTCGGCCGTCGCTTCCTCGAAGCCAGGCAATTGGCTGATGGCATCCAGCCCGGCCAGTTCGTTGATCGCGAACAGCATGTCCTTGAGCGGGGCGCGGTAGGTCATCGATGTCTCCGTTATCGCAATATGTCGCACAGGTCGCGCAGGGCGCGCGGATCGCTGCGGCCGTTCGATACAGCGTATAAAAAAGCCGTTCGCGGGCGGGCCCGGAACGGCTTGTCTTGGCTTTTCTTTTTCTTGTGTTGCGTGGCTTCGTCCGTCCGCGGCACCGGGCGGCGCCGCGGACGGCTTCCGAATCAGCCCAGCGCCGCCACCAGCTCCGGCACCACGGTGTTCAGGTCGCCCACCAGGCCGTAGTCGGCGACCGAGAAGATCGGCGCCTCGGCGTCCTTGTTGATCGCGACGATCACCTTGGAGTCCTTCATGCCGGCCAGATGCTGGATCGCGCCCGAGATACCGACGGCGATGTACAGCTGCGGCGCGACGATCTTGCCGGTCTGGCCGACCTGATAGTCGTTCGGCACGAAGCCGGCGTCGACCGCGGCGCGCGAGGCGCCGAGCGCGGCGCCCAGCTTGTCGGCCAGCGGCGTCAGCACCTTGGTGTAGTTCTCGCCCGAGCCGACGCCACGGCCACCGGACACGATGATCTTGGCGGCGGTCAGTTCGGGGCGATCGCTCTTGGTGACTTCACGCGACACGAACTGGGAGATGCCGGCATCGGCCACGGCGGGCACGGTGTCGACCAAGGCCGAGCCGCCTTCCGCGGCGGCGGGGTCGAAGGCGGTGCCGCGCACGGTGATCACCTTGATCTTGTCCGAGGACTTGACCGTGGCGATCGCGTTGCCGGCGTAGATCGGGCGCTCGAAGGTGTCCGGGCCGTCGACCTTGGTGATGTCCGACAGCTGGGCCACGTCCAGCTTGGCGGCGACGCGCGGCAGCACGTTCTTGCCGTAGGCGGTGGCCGGCGCCAGGATGTGGCTGTAGTCGCTGGCGATCGCCAGCACCTGCTCGGCGACGTTCTCGGCCAGGCCTTCGCCGAAGTACGGCGCATCGGCCAGCAGCACCTTGGCGACGCCGGCGATCTTCGCGGCGGCCTCGGCGGCGGCCTGGGCGTTGGCGCCTGCCACCAGCACGTGGACGTCGCCGCCGCACTGGGCCGCGGCGGTCACGGTATTCAGGGTCGCGCCCTTGATCGATTGATTGTCGTGTTCAGCAATGACGAGTGCAGTCATGTTCGTATCTCCTGGCGCGCTTAGATGACCTTGGCTTCGTTCTTGAGCTTCTGCACCAGCGTCGCGACGTCCGGCACCATCACACCCGCGCTGCGCTTGGGCGGCTCGACGACCTTCAGCGTCTGCAGACGCGGCGCCACGTCGACGCCCAGGTCTTCCGGCTTCACGGTTTCCAGCGGCTTCTTCTTGGCCTTCATGATGTTCGGCAGCGTGACGTAGCGCGGCTCGTTCAGGCGCAGGTCGGTGGTCACCACCGCCGGCAGCTTGACCGACAGCGTTTCGAGGCCGCCATCGACCTCGCGCGTCACCGAGGCCTTGCCATCGGCGATCACGACCTTCGAGGCGAAGGTCGCCTGCGGCAGACCGGCCAGCGCGGCCACCATCTGGCCGGTCTGGTTGGAGTCGTCGTCGATCGCCTGCTTGCCCAGGATCACCAGCTGCGGCTGCTCCTTGTCGACCAGCGCCTTCAGCAGCTTGGCCACCGCCAGCGGCTGCAGGTCTTCGCCGCTCTCGACCAGGATGCCACGGTCGGCGCCGATCGCCATCGCGGTACGCAGCGTTTCCTGGCATTGCGCCACGCCGCAGGAGACCGCCACGACCTCGGTGGCCACGCCGGCTTCCTTCAAGCGGACCGCCTCTTCCACGGCGATCTCGTCGAACGGGTTCATGCTCATCTTCACGTTGGCCAGGTCGACGCCCGAGCCATCGGACTTCACACGGACCTTGACGTTGTAGTCAACCACGCGCTTGACTGCGACGAGTACTTTCATGCGCTCACTCCACTGATTGTCAGAAATTTGGTTCGCTCGCCATTATAACCACCGGGTCGGCGGCGCCCGGAATTTTCGAACGACCGTACTATTTTATAGGCAAAGAATTGCCGGGCATAGCCCGGCAAGCGATCTGGCGACACGTATTGTGCCGCAGAAAACCCTTCGCGGCACAGAGGCGGCGGCCGGATTCGAGGTTTTGTTCGATACCCGGCCGTGACGCCCGGCTCGCGGCTTACCAGGCCGTGATCACCGAATCCTTGAAGGTCGTGGTGACGTACTGCTTGATCTCCGGCGAGTGATAGGCCTTGATCAGCTTGGCGACCCACGGCTTGTTCTTGTCGGCCTCGCGCACGGCGATCAGGTTGGCGTACGGACCCTTCGGGCCTTCCATCGCGATCGCGTCCTTGGTCGGCGACAGGCCGGCCGATTCCGCGTAGTTGCCGTTGATCGCGGCGGCATCCAGGTCGTCCAGCGAGCGCGGCAGTTGCGCGGCGTCCAGTTCGACGATGCGCAGCTTCTTCGGATTGCCGACGATATCCAGCGGCGTGGCCTTCAGGCCGGCGTCCGCGCGCAGCTTGATCACGCCCTTGCTCTGCAGCAGCAGCAGGCCGCGGCCGCCGTTGGTCGGGTCGTTGGGCACGCCGACGCGGGCGCCCTGCTTGAGCTGGTCCAGCGACTTGATCTTCTTCGAGTAGACGCCCATCGGGAACGTGACGGTGTAGCCGACGTTGGCGAACTTGTAGCCGCGGTCCTTCATCTGGGCTTCGAGGTACGGCAGGTGCTGGTAGCTGTTGGCATCGAGATCGCCGGCGGCCAGCGCGGCGTTCGGCTGGATGTAGTCGCTGAACTCGACGACCTGGATATTGAGACCATCCTTGGCGGCGACCTTCTTGACCTGTTCCATGATCTGGGCGTGCGGACCACCGGTCACGCCGATCTTGATCGGCTTGTCCTGCGCCACCGCGGCGGTGGCGAGGCTGGCGCCGAGCGCGGCGCCGATGATCCATTGCAGCAGGCTACGACGTTGCATGGCTGACTTCCTTTGCGATGTGTTCTGGGTTGGGTCTGGGATAAAGCAAAAACGAAACGGAAAACGAGGCGATTCCTTCGGCCGCGACGTGGCGCTCAGCGGTGGCTGATCCGGCGGACCAGCCAGTCGCCGAAGCTCTGCACGGCCTGCACCAGCACGATCAGGATCAGCACCACCGCCACCATCACCTCGGTGATGTAGCGCTGGTAGCCATAGCGGATGCCGAGGTCGCCCAGGCCGCCGCCGCCGATCGCGCCGGCCATCGCCGAATAGCCGACCAGGCTGACGAAGGTGATGGTCAGGCCCGCGACGATGCCGGGCATCGCCTCGGGCAGCAGCACCTTCCAGACGATCTGGCGCGTGCTGGCGCCCATCGATTGCGCCGCCTCGACCAGGCCCTTGTCGACCTCGCGCAGCGCGCTTTCGACCAGCCGCGCGATGAACGGAATCGCGGCGATCGTCAGCGGCACCACGGCCGCCGCGGTACCGATCGACGAGCCCGCCAGGAAGCGGGTAAACGGAATCACCACCACCAGCAGGATGATGAACGGGATCGAGCGCACGGCGTTGACGACCACGCCGATCAGCCGGTTGAACAACGGATGCGCCAGCGGGCCGCCGCGGTCGGTCAGGTGCAGCACCACGCCGAGCGGCACGCCCAGCAGCGCGCCGATCACGCCCGAGATGCCGACCATCACCAGGGTCTCGCCCAGCGAGGTCACAAACAGGTCGAACAGCTCAGACCACATGCTCGTACTCCTCCACCACCACGCCCTGCTGCTGCAGGAATGCCATTGCCGCGCGGACGTTGTCGGTCTCGCCGGTGGCCATGATGGCCAGCGAGCCGAAGGCCTGTCCCTGGATCTCGTCGATATGCCCGTGCAGGATGTTGAAGTCCAGCCCGTAGCGGCGGATCGCCTGTGCCAGCACCGGCTGGTCGACACCCTCGCCGGTGAAGGCGAGCCGGTAGACGTGGTCGCGCCCGTTGCCGAGCCGGCTCTCGACGCGCTTGAGCACGCTGGCCGGCAGCTCCTGCGAAATCACGTCGCCGATCATTGCGCGCGTGACCGCATGTTGCGGCCGCAGGAAGACGTCGATGACCTGGCCCTGCTCGACCACGCAGCCGGCGTCGAGCACCGCGACGCGATCGCAGACCTGTTTGATGACCTCCATCTGGTGCGTGATCATCACGATGGTCAGGCCCAGATCGCGGTTGATCTGCTTGAGCAGGTCGAGGATGGAACGCGTGGTTTCCGGATCGAGCGCCGAGGTGGCCTCGTCCGACAGCAGCACCTTGGGCTTGCTGGCCAGCGCGCGCGCAATGCCGACGCGCTGCTTCTGCCCGCCGCTGATCTGCGCCGGATAGCGGTCCTTCAGCGCCGACAGGCCGACCAGATCGAGCAGCGGCAGTACCGTCGCGGCAATCTCGTCCCGGTTCTTGCCGGCCAGCTCCAGCGGCAGCGCCACGTTGTCATAGACGGTGCGCGACGATAGCAGGTTGAAATGCTGGAAGATCATGCCGATGTCGCGGCGCGCCAGCCGCAGCGCCGACGCGTCGAGCGCAGTCAGGTCCTGACCGGCGACGATCACGCGGCCGGCGGTCGGACGGTTCAGCAGATTGATGGCGCGCACCAGCGTACTCTTGCCGGCGCCGCTGCGGCCGATGATGCCGAAGACTTCGCCGGCCGCGATGGACAGGCTGACATCCCGCAAAGCGTGCACATCCCCGGTCGCACCGGGGAATCGCTGCGAGAGACCTTGCAGTTCGATCATGAGACAGAGCGAAAAGAAAACGGCAACAGCCGGGACGGGGTCTCCAACGCTGCTGCCGCATTTATCGTTTTTGGATGTAACGGGCTATTTTAAGCGATCCGCTTCTTACCAGAAACGACTTTTTGCCGATGTCTTTAGACGAAAAGGGAATAAGGCGCCGATCCGAAGTGCCGGTATGTCAACTCGCGCGCCAGGCCGGCGGCCGCTTGTCGATGAACGCCTGCACGCCTTCCAGCGCCGCTTCGTCCATCATGTTGCACGCCATGGTCTGCCCGGCCAGCTGATAGGCCGCCTCCACGCCCATTTCGAGCTGGCGGTAGAACAGGCCCTTGCCCGCCGCGATCGCCGCCGCGGGCTTCGCGCAGATGCTGGCGGCCAGCTTCGCCACCTCGCCGTCCAGTTCGGCGGCCGGCACCACCCGGTTGACCAGGCCGCGCGCCTGCGCCTCGCGGGCGCCGATCATCTCGCCGGTCAGCAACATCTCCATCGCATGCTTGCGATGCAGGTTGCGCGACAGCGCCACGCCCGGGGTCGAGCAAAACAGCCCGAGGTTGACGCCCGACACCGCGAAGCGCGCGTCGTCCGCCGCGACCGCCAGGTCGCACATCGCCACCAGCTGGCAGCCGGCCGCGGTGGCGATGCCCTGCACGCGCGCGATCACCGGCTGCGGCATGCGCTGGATCGCCAGCATCATGCGCGTGCAGCGGTCGAACAGCCGCCGGTAGTAATCGTGCGACGGCTGCGCGCGCATCTCGCGCAGATCGTGTCCGGCGCAGAAGGCGCGGCCCGCGCCGGCCAGCACCACGACCCGCACGGCGGGATCGGCGGCGATGCGGGTCAGCGCCTCGGTCACCGCGTCGATCAGCGCCTCGGACAGCGCGTTGAAGGCGTCGGGACGTTGCAGCGTCAGGCGCAGCACGCCCGGGGCATCCTCGCTTTGCATCAGCAGCGCCCCGGCGGCTTGTGCGTGTTCCGATGCGGCCATGATGGTCTCCTGGTTTGCTGATCTGAGGTTGTCGTGCCGCGGTGGCGCCGGTCGCAGCCTATTTCTCCAGCAGCACCTTCAGATGCGCCAGCACGCTGCGGCCCAGCGCGCTGAGGTTGTAGCCGCCTTCGAGGCAGCTGACGATGCGCCCCTGCGCGTGCTGCCGCGCCAGCGTCATCAGCTCGGCCGTGATCCAGGCGTAGTCCTGCTCGACCAGCCCCATCTGGCCGAGGTCGTCCTCGCGATGCGCGTCGAAGCCCGCCGAGATGAACAGCATCTGCGGACGGAACGCCTGCAGCCGCGGCATCCAGATCGTCTCGACGACCTCGCGCACCGCCATGCCGTTGGTATAGGCCGGCAGCGGAATATTGGCCATGTTGTTGGCCACGTGCTCGGTGCCGCTGTACGGATAGAACGGATGCTGGAAGAAGCTGCACATCAGCACGCGTTCGTCGCCACGGAAGGCGGCCTCGGTGCCGTTGCCGTGATGCACGTCGAAGTCGATGATCGCCACGCGTTCGAGCCCGTGGGCGTCGAGCGCATGGCGAGCGGCGATCGCGACGTTGTTGTAGAAGCAGAAGCCCATCGCGCGATCGGGCTCGGCGTGGTGGCCGGGCGGGCGCACGCAGCAGAAGGCGTTCTCGAGCTCGCCGGCGATCACCGCATCGGTGGCGGCCACCGCGGCGCCCGCCGCATGCGTGGCCGCGGCCAGCGTATGCGCGTTCATCGCGGTATCGGGATCGATCGCATGGTAGCCGCTGGCGGGGCTCGCTTCGTGCAGCCCGTCGACATAGCCGGGCAGGTGCACGCGCTCGATCTGCTCGCGGCTGGCGGCCGGCGCCTCGCGGCGGTCCAGCAGGCCGTCGATGCCGTGCGAGATCAGATGGTCTTCGATGGCGGTCAGGCGTTCCGGGCACTCGGGATGGAAGTGCCCCATCTCGTGCAGCAGGAATTCGGGATGCGTGTAGTAGCCGGTCGGCATGGGATGTCAGCGCGTTTATCGAGGCGTTGTTGGGCGCGTGGCGGACACCCTGCCGGGTGCGCCGCTGTCTCCATCCCCGTACGTTAGCACAGCGGATGGCCGGACAATGCGGCTGCCGCCTTCGTCGCCGGGTCGTATCGTGCCGTGATGTTTTGCGTCGGAGGCGTCCGCTATACTCGGTCCGACTTGCAAAGGACACCATGACCGAACACACGCGTAACCTGCGCCGCCCGCTGCTGGGCGCCGCGCTCTGCTCCGTGGCGCTTGGCCTGTGCGGCGCCACCCCCTCGCTGCTGGCGGCCGGCAAGCGCCGCGCCAGCTTCCAGGAAGAAGAAATCGATCCCGGCCGCTATCGCAACGGCAGCAACCCGCAAGCGGCCGCCTTCATCGACGAGATGGTCGCGCAGCACGGGTTCTCCCGCGCGACCCTGAACGACTGGTTCGGACAGGCCGTCTACTCGGCCACGGTGGCGCGGCTGATCATGCCGCCGGCCACGCCGGGCCGAAAAAGCTGGCGTGCCTACCGCTCACGCTTCATCGAACCGATCCGCATCAACGCCGGCGTGCGCTTCTGGCAGCAGCATCGCGACACGCTGCGCCGCGCGGAAAGCGAGTTCGGCGTGCCGGCCTCGGTGATCGTCGGCATCATCGGCGTCGAGACGATCTACGGACGCGACATGGGCACCTTCCGCGTGCTGGATTCGCTGTCGACACTGGCCTTCGACTATCCCGATACGCCAAACCGCGCCAGCCGCTCCGCCATGTTCCGCGCGCAGCTGCAGGACTACCTGCTGTGGTGCCGCGATACCCGCACCGACGTGTTCTCGGTGCTCGGCTCGTACGCGGGCGCGATCGGCATTCCGCAGTTCATGCCGACCAGCCTGCGGGAATACGCGACCGACTTCGACCGCGACGGCCATGTCGACCTGCGCAACAGCCCGGTCGACGCGATCGGCAGCGTCGGCCGCTTTCTGCAACTGCACGGATGGGAGGCCGGACGGCCGGTGGTGTGGCGGCTGGCACAGGACGAAGGCAGCCGCGGCATCGCAGCGGCCGCGGCGGACGGCGAACCGTGGCCGACGCGCACGCTGAATCAGCTGACGCGCGCCGGGCTGCGGCTGGACGAGCCGATCGACTTGGCGCGCGAAGGCGAGACCGGCGTGCTGGTGGTAGACCTGCCGACGCCCGATGCGCCGACCGACTACATGCTTGGGCTGCGCAATTTCTATGTGCTGACGCGCTACAACCGCAGCTTCTTCTACGCGCTGGCGGTCTATCAGCTGGGCGAGGCGGTCAAGGCCTCGATGGTGTAAGGACCGATGGTCCGGCCGGCGCATGTCCCGCTGTTGGCGGACGGCGCCGGCCCTGGTCGACGCTGAATCAGGCGGGGAAGATGCCGGTCGACAGGTAGCGGTCGCCGCGATCGCAGACGACGAACACGATGGTCGCATCGCGGACTTCCTCGGCGATTCGCAGCGCCACGCACAGCGCGCCGGCGGCCGAGATCCCGCAGAAGATGCCTTCCTCGCGCGCCATCCGGCGAGCCATATGCTCGGCATCGGCCTGGCTGACCGGCTCGGTGCGGTCGATATGGCGCGGATCGTAGATCTTCGGCATATAGGCTTCCGGCCATTTGCGGATGCCCGGAATGCGCGAGCCTTCGGCCGGTTGCGCGCCGACGATCTGGATCGCCGGGTTCTGTTCCTTCAGATAGCGCGACACCCCGGTGATGGTGCCGGTGGTGCCCATTGCCGAGACGAAATGCGTGACGCGGCCGTCGGTGTCGCGCCAGATTTCGGGACCGGTGGTCTCGTAGTGGGACTGTGGATTATCGGGATTGGCGAACTGGTCCAGGATGATGCCCTTGCCGTCGCGCTCCATCGAATCGGCCAGATCGCGCGCGTATTCCATGCCGCCCTTGACCGGGGTCAGGATGATCTCGGCGCCGTACGCCGCCATGCTCTGGCGGCGCTCCATGCTCAGGTCCTCCGGCATGATCAGCACCATCTTGTAGCCGCGGATCGCGGCGGCCATCGCCAGCGCGATGCCGGTATTGCCGGAGGTCGCCTCGATCAGCGTGTCGCCCGGCTTGATACGGCCGCGCGCCTCGGCACGCGCGATCATCGACAGCGCGGGCCGGTCCTTGACGGAGCCGGCGGGATTGTTGCCTTCGAGCTTGCCCAGAATCACATTGCCACGCTCGGCGTTGGCGGCTCCGGGAATACGCTGCAATTGCACCAGAGGCGTATTGCCGATGGTGTCTTCGATCGTCTTGTAGGCCATGATGGGGCGAGTCCAAATGTCGGCGCCCATTGTAATGCAGGTGTCATGACCCTGCCGCCAGCGCGGCGGCAAGCGCGGCGGGGCAGCATTCGCATGCCCCGCCCCGGCTCATCAGGCGGGCGTGCGGCCCTTGCCGAGCAGGTGGTACAGCAGGATCGCGCCGAAGGTGGCGGTACCGATGCCGCCCAGCGTCATGCCGCCGAAACGCAGCGTCAGGTCGCCGGCCGCAACCGTCAGCGTGGCGCCGACGGTGATCAGGTTGCGCGAATCGGAGAAGTCCACGCGGTTCTCGACCCAGATCCGGCCCGCGGTGGCCGCGATCAGGCCGAATACGACGATGGTCAGGCCGCCGATCACCGGACCGGGAATCGTCAGGATCAGCGCACCGAACTTGGGCGAGAAGCCCAGCAGGATCGCCACCAGCGCGGCGACCACGAAGATCAGGGTCGAATAGATGCGCGTCACTGCCATCACGCCCATGTTCTCGGCATAGGTCGTCACGCCGGTACCGCCGCCAGCGGCCGACAGCATCGTGGCGACGCCATCGCCGATAAAGGCGCGGCCGATATACGGGTCCAGGTTGCGGCCGGTCATCACGCCGATCGCCTTGATATGGCCGAGGTTTTCCGCGACCAGCACGATCGCCACCGGGGCGATCAGCAGCATCGCGTTCAGCTCGAACACCGGCGTGGTGAAGGCCGGCAGGCCGAACCAGCTGGCGCTGGCGACGCCCGAGAAGTCGATCGGCTTGCCCAGGCCGAACGCATTGGCGCAGACCCAGTAGGCCAGGTAACCGATCAGCCCGCCGATCAGCACCGGCAGCCGGCCGATCATGCCCGGCGCGCGCACCGCGACCAGCCCGACCGCGACCACCGTCAGCAGGCCGATCCAGGTATCGAGCGCGGCGGCGCTGACCGCCTTGACCGCGACCGGCGCCAGATTCAGCCCGATCGCCGCGACGATGGCGCCGGTCACCACCGGCGGCATCAGCCGCTCGACCCAGCCATAGCCGGCGGCCTGCACCACCAGGCCGATCACGGTATAAAGCAGGCCGGCGGCGATGATGCCGCCCAGTGCCAGCGGAATGTTCGGATTGGGGCCGCTGCCGGCATAGCCGGTGGCGGCGATCACGACCGCGATGAAGGCGAAGCTCGAACCGAGGTAGCTCGGCACGCGGCCGCGCACGCACAGGAAGAAGATCAGCGTGCCGATGCCCGAGAACAGGATCGCGATATTGGGATTGAAGCCCATCAGGATCGGCGCGATCGCGGTCGAGCCGAACATCGCCACCACGTGCTGGATGCCGGCCAGCACGGTCTGCCCCGCGGGCAGCCGTTCATCGGGCGCGATCACGCCCTCGGTCTTCAGTGTCCAGCGCGGCAGGAATCCCGCCTCGTCGCCATTCGCCATCGTTGAGCTCCCGTTCCGAGGTGGCCGCCGGCGCGCCGCGCCCGGCCGTTCCCGGTGATGTGTTTGATGTGTTGTGGTGTGTCGTGGTCCGCGGGGGCGCCGCCGGCCTGCTTCGCTCCCCCGTTGGAGAGATCCGGCTGGAGAGACGAAGGAGGCGCCCTGCCGCAGCGCCCGCATCATACTCTGTGGCCTTGGGCCTGCGAAGCGCCACGGCATCCGATTGGCGGCGCTGCGACATCGCGGCGCCGCTCAGGCGTTAGCACGAGCCGTACCAGCACAGGTCGGCAGCAAGAACGGCAGCAAAGAACGGGAGCAAGGACGGGCGGCAGGCGCCGTGCCTCTCAGTGTGCGGTCCTGGCGGTCTTGCCCGAACCCTTGCCGGCCGGCGCGACAGCCGCCGTTGGCGTGGCGGCGCCCGGCTTGCCGCTCCTGGCTGCGGCCGGCGCCCCGCCCTTGCCGATGTTCAGCCCCTCGCCCTGCAGACGCACGACCGACTTTGGCCCCAGACCCTTGACCCGATCGGCCAGGTCGGTGGCGTCCTTGAACGCGCCCTGCTTGCCGCGTTCCTCGACGATCCGGCGCGCCATCGCGGGTCCGATTCCCTTGACCGTGGTCAGCGCCGCCTCGTCGGCACTGTTGACGTCGACAGCGGCCAGTGCGCTGCCGGCCAGCGCCATCGACATGCCCAGGCAGCACGCCAGCGCCAGCAAGGTTTGCTTGATCATGAACAGGCTCCTTCTCCGGTGACCGGAGTTCGGCTTCGTTGGCGATGCCCGGGCGGGCATGCCGCCCCGTCGTCGCGACGGGGTAGGCCGAGCATAAGAGCCAGGAAGGGGGGCGGCGCGCCGCGCAACAAATGTTGACGCGGTTTGCGCGGAAAGCCCGGCGCCGGTTTGCGGCGAAACGACAGTCGGAGAGCGGCGGCTGAGTCTTCAGCCCCCGCGCTCGAGCAGCCAGCGGCAATAACGCGCCACGCCTTCCTCGACCGTATAGAACGGCGCGGTATAGCCGGCGCCGCGCAGGCGCGAGACGTCGGACTGCGTGAAGCACTGGTACTTGCCGCGCAGCGCATCGGGGAACTTGATGTATTCGATCAGCCCTTCCTGCTCCATCTCCTCCAGCGTCAGCGGCGGCTTGCCTTCCGCGCCGCGCAGCGTGTTGACCACGGTGGTGGCGATGTCGTTGAACGGCTGCGCGCGCCCGGTGCCGAGATTGAAGATGCCAGACTTCTCGGGATGGTCCAGGAAGAACAGGTTGACCTTGACCACGTCCTCGACCGAGACGAAGTCGCGGCTGTGGCCGCCGGGGCCATAGCCGCCGTATTCGCCGAACAGCTTGACGGTGCCGTCCGCGCGGAACTGGTTGAAGTTGTGGAAGGCCACCGAAGCCATGCGGCCCTTGTGCGCCTCGCGCGGGCCGTAGACGTTGAAGTAGCGAAAGCCGACGATCTGCGAGTGGGCGTTCGGCAGCGTGCGCCGCACCAGCTGGTCGAACAGGAACTTCGAGTAGCCGTAGACGTTCAGCGGCTTCTCGTATTCGCGCTCTTCCTTGAACGTCTGCGAGGCGCCGTAGGTGGCGGCCGACGACGCATAGAGAAACTGCACGCCCTGCTCCAGGCACGCTTCCATTAGCGCCTTGGTGTAGCGGTAGTTGTTCTCCATCATGTAGCGGCCGTCGGTCTCCATCGTGTCCGAACAGGCGCCTTCATGAAAGATCGCGCGGACCTTGCCGAATTCGCCGCGAGCGAAGCGGTCCAGGAAGTCGGTCTTGTCCAGGTAGTCGGCGATCTCGCAATCGACCAGGTTGTGGAACTTGTCGGCGCGGGTCAGGTTGTCGACCGCGATGACGTTGTTCTCGCCGCGCTCGTTCAGCCCCTTGACGAGGTTGCTGCCGACGAAACCGGCGGCGCCGGTGACGATGATGGTCATGGTGAATCCAGCAGTGATAAGGGGCGTCAGCCTTGCGCCGCGCCGAACAGTTCGGGGTAGCTGACCACGGCCGTGCCCAGCTTGCCGACGACGATGCCGCCGGCGCGGTTGGCATGCTGCACCGCTTCCTTCAGCGGAATGCCGGCGCCGAGCATCGTGGCCAGCGTCGCGATCACGGTATCGCCGGCGCCCGACACGTCGTAGACCTCGCGCGCCTGCGCGGAGACGTGCAGCACTTCGGCCTCGGTGTACAGCGTCATGCCTTCCTCGGAGCGCGTCAGCAGCAGCGCTTCGAGCTGCAGCGCGCGGCGCAGGTTCTGCGCGCGGATGGTCAGGTCGGCCTCGGTCTTCCAGGCACCCACCACGTGGCGCATCTCCGCGCGGTTCGGCGTGATCAGCGTGGCGCCGCGATAGCGCGAATAGTCGTCGCCCTTCGGGTCGACCAGCACCATCTTGCCGGCGGCGCGTCCGCCTTCGACCATGCGCGCGACATGGGTCAGCCCGCCCTTGCCGTAGTCGGACAGCACCAGCACCTGGTAGTCGCCGATCAGCGCCTGGAAACGGTCCTGCACCGACAGCAGCACCTCGTGCGCCGGCGGGTTCTCGAAGTCGACGCGCAGCAGCTGCTGCTGGTGCGCGACCACGCGCAGCTTGATCGTCGTGTTGACGCTGCGGTCGCGGTGGAGAAACGGCTGCACGTGTTCGGCGGTCAGCAGGTTCTCCAGCATGCTGCCGGGTTCGTCGTCGCCGACCACTCCCAGCATGCCGACCGACGCGCCCAGCGCGGCGGCGTTGCGCGCCACGTTGGCGGCGCCGCCCAGGCGCTCCTCGCTGCGCTTGACCTGGACCACCGGGACCGGGGCCTCCGGCGAGATCCGTTCGACATCGCCGAACCAGTAGCGGTCCAGCATCATGTCGCCCACCACCAGGATGCGCGATTGCTGGATCTGTTCGCGAGAGATCGGGTTCCTGTTCATGAGCTTCCTTTTGGCCGGCGCGCCGCCCGGCGGCCGCACCGGCATGTTGCGTCAGGCCGCCGCCGCGGGCCGGCCGATCGCGTGATATTCGATACCGGCCTCCTGCATCGCGGCCGGCTCATACAGATTGCGCCCGTCGAACACGACCGGCGTCTTCAGGCGGCGCCGGATCTGCGCGAAGTCCGGGCTGCGGAACACCTTCCATTCGGTGACGATGGCCAGCGCGTCGGCGCCGTCCAGCGTCTCCATCTGCGCGTCGCAGAACGTCACGCGCGCGAAGCCGCCTTCGATGCCGGCCAGGTCCTGCGCCAGCGCGCGCCGCGCTTCCTGCATCGCGACCGGGTCGTGCACCCGCAGCGACGCGCCGCGCGAGACCAGCTCGCGCGCCAGCACGCGCGACGGCGCCTCGCGCATGTCGTCGGTATTGGGCTTGAACGCCAGGCCCCAGATCGCGAAGGTGCGCCCGCTCAGGTCCTCGCCGAAGCGCCGCACGACCTTGTCGCCGAGCACGCGCTTCTGCGCCTCGTTGACCGCCTCGACGGCCTCCAGCACCCGCATCGCCTTGCCGCTCCCGGCGGCGGTGCGCATCAGCGCCTGCACGTCCTTGGGAAAGCACGAGCCACCGTAGCCCGCGCCGGCATAGAGGAAACTGTAGCCGATCCGCGGATCGGAGCCGATTCCCAGGCGCACCAGCTCGATATCGGCGCCGACCTCGTCGGCCAGGTTGGCCAGCTCGTTCATGAACGAGATGCGCGTCGCCAGCATCGAGTTGGCCGCGTACTTGGTGAACTCGGCCGAGCGCACGTCCATGTAGAAGGTGCGCTCGTGGTTGCGGTTGAACGGCGCGTACAGCGCCCGCATGATGGCCTTGGCATGGCGGCCGGCGGCGTCGTTGTTGCAGCCGAGCACGATGCGGTCGGGCCGCATGAAGTCCTCGACCGCGGCGCCTTCCTTCAGGAATTCGGGATTGGAGACCACCGAGAACTGCAGGTCCTCGAGCCCGCGCGCGGCGAGCTCCTCGCGGATCACCGCCGCGACGCGGTCGCCGGTACCGACCGGCACGGTCGACTTGTCGACCACGATCTTGAAGCCGGTCATATGCCGGCCGATATTGCGGGCGGCCGCCAGCACATACTGCAGGTCGGCCGAACCGTCCTCGTCCGGCGGCGTGCCAACGGCGATGAACTGCACGTCGGCATGGTCGACCGCGGCCGCGACGTCGGTGGAGAACACCAGCCGCCCGGCTTCGCGGTTGCGCTGGATCAGGTCCTTCAGGCCGGGCTCGTAGATCGGCACGCCGCCATCGTTGAGCAGCGCGATCTTTTCTTCATCGACGTCGAGGCAGAACACATCGTTGCCGAGCTCGGCCAGGCAGGCGCCGGTGACCAGGCCGACATAACCGCTGCCGATGATGGTGACTTTCATGAGGACGACTCCGTGAGACGGGGCGGATCAGGCTGGACGCGGACTCAGCCGAGCGCTTCGGTGCGCCGCGGCGCGTAGGATTCCCAGCGGTTGCAGCCGGGGCACTGCCAGTAGAACAGGCGCGCGCGGAAGCCGCACTCGCGGCAGGTGTAGCGCGCCAGATTGCGGGTGCGCAGTTGCAGCAGGTCGCGGATCGCGGCGTCTTCCTGCGCGGCCGCGTCGGCGGGCGTCACGTCGGCGGCAGCCCCGTTCACGGCGGGCGCGCCATTGCCTTCCGCGACGTCGGCGGTCGCCGGCGCCGGCGTGGCCAGCGCGGCGCGCGCATCGAAGTAGCGCGTCAGCGCCTGCAGCGACGGCTGGCGGCGCAGCTGCTCGCGCATCAGCGCGGCCGCGGCGGCCGGACCCTCGAGTTCGAGCTCGGTGCGATAGGCAGTGTCGAGCAGCTCGGCCGCAAGACCCGTCTTCAGCAGGCCGCGCAGCCATTCGAGCGCCTTGCCCTGTTCGCCCAGCTCGCGATAGGCCTTGACCACGCGGTCGGCGACCAGCGGCAGATAGCTGGCGTCCTGGCGTTCGATGCCGAGCCAGTGACCCAGCGCCGCGCCAAGATCGCCGGACGCCATCGCGACATCGCCAAGCAGGATCGGCGCGCGCACGTTCTTCGGATTCTCGCGCAATGCCTGCTCGAGCCAGCCGATCGCCTCGTCCGGCTGCTTGCGCTGCAGCGCGTCCTGCGCCAGCTCGCAGCAGAACTGCGCAATCTGCACGCTGTAATCCTGCTGCGTCGCGCTCTGCAGCTCGCGCGCGGCGTCGATTGCCTTGCGCCATTCCTTCTCGACCTCGTACAGCTCCAGCAGCACGCGCTTGGCCGAGGCCGCATACGGGCCGGACATCAGCGCACGCAGCGCGTCCTCGGCGCGATCGAGCAGGCCCGCGCGCAGATAGTCCTGCCCCAGTTCGTACAGCGCATGCTCGCGCTCGGTGTCGGGCAGATCGGGACGCGTGGCCAGGTTCTGGTGCACGCGGATCGCGCGTTCGGTCTCGCCGCGGCGGCGGAACAGCGCGCCCAGCGCGAAGTGCAGCTCGGTGGTTTCCGGATCGAGCCGCGCGACCTCGATGAAGGCGTCGATGGCCTTGTCCGGCTGCTCGTTGAGCAGGAAGTTCAGGCCCTTGAAATACGAGCGCGGCAAGGCGCCCTGCTCGCTGATCGCCTGCCGCAGGTCGAGGCGGGCCGCCATCCAGCCGAGCCCGAATACGAGCGGAAGGGCGAGCAGCCACCAGGTTTCAAAATTCATTGCTTAGACTTTCGGGCCGATTACGTTGTAGGGCGCCACGGCCTTGGAAGAAGACGCGCCGGCGCCGTCCTCGGCCGGCGTGCGCGCATTGCCGACCGCGCGGCGCAGCCGGGCGATCTCGAGCCGCTGCCGCATCAAGCCCGGCGCCACCGAGATCAGCGCGGCCAGCGCGCCCAGCACGAACGCGGCCAGCAGGATCAGGATCAGCGGCGCGCGCCAGACCGCGTCGAAGAACAGCTGCAGCGACACATCGGCGGTATTGCGCAAGGCGAGCACGAACAGCAGCGCGAACAGGACGATACGGATAATCCAGGCGACAAGTTTCATGCGATTGACGAGGTGTCTGCGGCGGCGTGGCGGCAAAAAGCGGCGAAATGGCGAAGAAGCGTCCCCCCGGGCACCGGCTGTCGGCGCATACCGAACGGCAAGCCGGCCGCGGGCGGCGGCTCCCCGGCATTGTAGCGGAATCGATTGGCGCACACGGCGCGATCGGGGCCGGCGCGGCGGGCAATTCGTCGACCCCACGAGGATGCGGAGAGGTCACTCAGACACGCGCCCCGACCCGGCGGTTCCACGCCTGCGCATCTGGCAGGCATAAAAAAAGCGCTCCTTGCGGAGCGCTTTTTCGATTCCGTAGCCGCCTTCGTCACCGAAGCGGCCGGGAGTCAGGACTGTGCCAGGTTCAGGCCGGAGCCTTCCTGCTGGACGCCAGGCATCGCGGCGCCATGGGTCAGCGGACCGCGTTCGCCGCCGAGCGGGGCATGCCCGGGGACATGCCCGTTGGCGGCGGCGTTGCCGTTGCCGTTGCTGTTGCCGTTCAGGCCCAGCGCGGCGCCATCGACACCGTTGCCGCCGTTGCCATCGACACCGTGGTCGCCGTTACCGCTACCGTTGCCGGCCGCCGGATTGCGGTCGACCCGCTCGCGCAGCTCCTTGCCCGCCTTGAAGTGCGGCACCCGTTTTTCGGGCACCAGCACTCGCTCACCGGACTTGGGATTGCGCCCCACGCGCGGCGGCCTGCGATTCAGGCCGAAGCTGCCGAACCCGCGGATCTCGATGCGATGGCCATCGGCCAGCGCATCGGACATCGCGTCGAGGATCGTTTTGACCGAGATGTCCGCGTCCCGCAGCAGCAACTGCGGAAAGCGGGCAGCCAGCTTTTCGACGAGCTCGGACTTGGTCATGGCATCCGCGCGTGAGTTGGACGGTCGCGATGGACGCGATTACTGGTTGTCCTGGCCCAGCTTGGCCTTCAGCAGCGCGCCCAGGTTGGTCGTGCCAGCCGTGCCGGTGTCGGCCTGGAACTTCTGCAGGGCTTCTTGCTGCTCCGCCGAGTCCTTGGCCTTGATCGACACGTTGATGTTGCGCGACTTGCGATCGATGTTGACGATCACCGCGGTCACCTGCTCGCCTTCCTTCAGCACGTTGCGGGCGTCCTCGACACGGTCGGCCGAGATTTCCGAGGCGCGCAGATAGCCTTCGACGTCGTCGGCCAGCTGGACCACGGCACCCTTCGGATCGACGGTCTTGATCGTCGCGGTGACGATCGAGCCCTTGTCATTGGCCGAGATGAAGTTGTTGAACGGATCGCCCGACAGCTGCTTGATGCCCAGCGAGATGCGTTCCTTGTCCACATCGATGCCCAGCACCACGGCCTCGACTTCGTCGCCCTTCTTGTACTTGCGCACGGCCTCTTCGCCCGACTCTTGCCAGGACAGGTCCGACAGGTGCACCAGGCCGTCGATGCCGCCCGGCAGACCGATGAACACGCCGAAGTCGGTGATCGACTTGATCTGGCCGGTCAGCTTGTCGCCCTTCTTGTGGTTGCGGCTGAAGTCGTCCCACGGATTGGCCTTGCACTGCTTCATGCCCAGGCTGATACGACGCTTGTCTTCGTCGATATCCAGCACCATGACTTCGACTTCGTCGCCCAGCTGGACAACCTTGGACGGGGCCACGTTCTTGTTGGTCCAGTCCATTTCCGACACGTGCACCAGGCCTTCGATGCCGGCTTCGATCTCGACGAACGCGCCGTAGTCGGTCAGGTTGGTGACCTTGCCGAACAGGCGGGTGCCTTGCGGGTAGCGGCGCGAGATGCCGACCCACGGATCTTCGCCCAGCTGCTTGACGCCCAGCGAGACGCGGTTCTTTTCCTGGTCGAACTTGAGGATCTTGGCGGTGATTTCCTGGCCAACCGACAGCACTTCGCTCGGATGGCGAACACGGCGCCATGCCAGGTCGGTGATGTGCAGCAGACCATCGATGCCGCCCAGGTCGACGAACGCACCGTAGTCGGTGATGTTCTTGACGATGCCGTTGACGATGGCGCCTTCCTTCAGGGTTTCCATCAGCTTCTGGCGCTCTTCGCCCAGGGTCGCCTCGACCACGGCGCGGCGCGACAGCACCACGTTGTTGCGCTTGCGATCCAGCTTGATGACCTTGAATTCCAGGGTCTTGCCTTCGTACGGCGTGGTGTCCTTGATCGGACGCACATCGACCAGCGAACCCGGCAGGAACGCGCGGATGCCGTTGACCATCACGGTCAGGCCGCCCTTGACCTTGCCGGTCACGGTACCCGAGATGATTTCGCCGTCTTCCAGCGCCTTCTCGAGGTTCAGCCACGATGCCAGGCGCTTGGCCTTGTCGCGGGACAGGATGGTGTCGCCATAGCCGTTCTCGAGCGCGTCGATGGCCACGGAAACGTAGTCGCCGGCCTGCACTTCGAGTTCGCCCTGGTCGTTCAGGAACTCCTCCACCGGCACGAAGGCTTCAGACTTCAGGCCGGCGTTGACGACCACGAAGTTGTGGTCGATCCGCACCACTTCGGCGGAAATCACTTCGCCAGCCTTCATATTGGAGCGGGCGATCGATTCCTCGAACAGTGCGGCAAAGGATTCGTTGTTTTGCAGGTCGGACATAAACGTAAGTTAGCAATCCGCAATACCGTGGCCGGCGCGACGATCGCGCTCAGTCTGCCAGGGCAGCGGGGTCAGGTTGAACCATGCCGGCGGCGTGTTCCCGCCTGCGGCGCGACCGTTGTCGCGTCCGCGGCGGGCGGCTGCCGGCGCCTCGTGGCGCGGCGCGGTCACCCCTGGGTCAGCGGACCCAGCTCGGCGTGCCACGCCAGCACCTGCGCCACCGCCTGATCCACCGTCATGTCGGAGGTATCGAGCAGCCGCGCATCTTCCGCGGGACGAAGCGGTGCGGCGGCACGGGAACGGTCCCGCGCGTCGCGTGCTTCCAGATCACGCAAAAGGTTTTCGATACTAGCAGAA
This sequence comes from Cupriavidus sp. JZ107, assembly GCF_053903255.1. NCBI lineage: Bacteria > Pseudomonadati > Pseudomonadota > Betaproteobacteria > Burkholderiales > Burkholderiaceae > Cupriavidus > Cupriavidus sp. JZ107. The sequence goes on from NZ_CP096481.1 coordinate 2,475,968, forward strand.
ATTCCCTTATCAATCAATTGTTTATAGCGCCTGCGAGCGCGCGCTTCGACGCTTGCGGTCAGGAACACCTTCAGCCGCGCGTCCGGGAAGATCACCGTGCCCATGTCGCGGCCGTCGGCCACCAGGCCGGGCAGCTTGCGAAAGCCCCGCTGCAGTGCCGTCAACGCATCGCGAACCGGCTGATGGACCGCCAGCGCCGAGGCCCGGTTGCCGATCGCCTCGGCGCGGATGGCCAGGCTGACCTCCTCGCCGGACAGCCAGACCCGGTCCGGGCCGAACTTGACATCGAGGCGGCTCGCCAGGTTTGCAAGGGCCGGCACGTCGCCTTCGTCGACGCCCGCCCGTTCGCTGGCCAGCGCCACCAGACGGTACAACGCCCCGCTGTCGAGCAGATGGAAGCCCAGCGCGTCGGCGACCTTGTGCGCCACGGTTCCCTTGCCGGAGGCCGTTGGCCCGTCGATGGTGACGACTTCAGCGATAGTCATTTCTTATCAAGACAAAAGCAACGATCAATTTCTCGATCTAATTGAGAACCATTATCATTCTTCCATCGGTAGGGAGCGTCGATCCGCGGCTCCCGCAGACCAACGAGGCAATCTACCATGGCAAAAACCCTGTCGTTCGGCATCATGCACCTTGGCATCGCGTTCAGCGTGACCTATGCGCTGACGGGCAGCATTGCCATCAGCGGTGCCGTCACCTTCATCGAACCAGCCGTCAACACGGTGGCCCATTACTTCTTCGACCGCTACTGGGAACAGCGCGAACGGCGCAAGGCCGCGCAGGCCGCCGCGCCGGATTCCGCGCATTCGTCCGAACGGCACCACGCCGGCATGGCGATGGCGCCGGCACAATAAGCCGGTCGCGCTCTCGGCCAAGGCTCAGCCGACCACCTGGCCGAACACGTCGAAATAGTCAGGAAACGTCTTGGCCACGCAGCGCGGATCGTTGATGCGGATCGGCAAGGGGCCGAACGTGGCCAGCGAGAAGCACATCGCCATCCGATGGTCGTCATAGGTATCGATGCCGTCGGCGGGCGTCTGCCACTGCGTCGGCGGGGCGATACGCAGATAGTCCTGGCCCGCCTCGATGTCGGCGCCGAGCTTGCGCAGCTCGGCCGCCATCGCGTCGATGCGGTCGGTCTCCTTGACGCGCCAGCTGCCGATATTGGTCAGCGTGGTCGGACCGTCGGCGAACAGCGCGGCCACCGCCAGCGTCATCGCGGCATCGGGAATATGGTTGCAGTCCAGCGTGATGCCCTGCAGCCGGCCGTCGTCGCGGTCCACGCCGCGCACCTCGATCCAGTTGGCGCCTGCCATCACGTTGGCGCCCATCCGGTTCAGCGCATCGGCGAACTGCACGTCGCCCTGGATGCTGGCCAGCCCCACGCCTTCGACCCGGACCGGGCCGCCGCCGATCGCGCCGGCGGCCAGGAAATACGATGCCGACGAGGCATCGCCCTCGACGAAGATCTCGCCCGGCGAGCGGTAGCGCGCCCGCGCCGGCAGCACGAAGCGCGACCAGCCGTCGCGCTGGACCTCGATGCCGAAGCGCGCCAGCAGATTCAGCGTGATCTCGATATAGGGCTTCGAAATCAGCTCGCCCACCACCTCGATCTCGATGCGGCCGCCCGGCGCGTCGGCCAGCGGCAGCGCCATCAGCAGCGCGGTCAGGAACTGGCTCGACACATCGCCGCGCACGCGGATCGGGCCATCGATGCGGATCGCCGACGGCTGCAGGTGCAACGGCGGATAGCCCTCGTTGCCGAGGTAGTCGATACGTGCGCCGACCTGGCGCAGGCCGTCGACCAGATCGCCGATCGGCCGCTCGTGCATGCGCGGCACGCCCGAGAGCCGATAGTCGCCGCCCTGCAGCGCCAGCGCCGCCGTCAGCGGACGGATCGCGGTACCGGCATTGCCCATGAACAGCTCGGCCGCCTTGACCGGAAACTTGCCCGCGACACCGGTGACAAGATGATCATCGCCATCCTTGCGCCAGTCCACGCCCAGCGTCTTGAGCGCGCCGAGCATCACGCGCGTGTCGTCGGAATCGAGCAGGTCGCGCACCCGGGTCTCGCCCTCGCTGAGCGCTGCCAGCAGCAGCACGCGGTTGGAGATGCTCTTCGAGCCGGGAAGACGGACCGTGCCAGCGGCACGGGTGAAAGGGCCAAGCGTCAGATGTTCCATGGTCGGGCTGCGGTCGGTAGGGCTTGCAAGGGGCGGCAAGTGATCGCCGGCTCGGCGGGGATCACGACTCGACGTCGGCCGCGGCGGCACGCTCGGCGCCCCACTGCAGCCGCGCCTGGCTGGCGCGGGCGAACACGCGCTCGAGCGCCTCGCCATTGCCGGCCTCGATCTGCGCCTTCAGGTGCGCCAGCACCGATTGGTAGGTACCGAGTTCGCGCAGCAGCGCGTCGCGGTTGGCCAGGCAGATGTCGCGCCACATCTCGGGCGACGACGCGGCAATCCGCGTGAAGTCGCGAAAGCCGCCGCCCGCGCAGGCGAGCTTGAGCGCCGCGTCCTCGGCATTCGCAACCTGCGCGACCAGCGCGTACGACAGCAGATGCGGCAGGTGGCTGACCGCGGCGAACACCGCGTCGTGCTGCACCGCGGACATGATCTCGCAGACGCCGCCGGCCGTTTCCCACATCGCGCGCACCGCGGCGACATCCGCCCGGCTGTTCTCCTGCAACGGGCACAGCACCACCTTCTTGCCGTCGTAGAGATCGTCGAGCGCCGCTTCGACGCCGTTCAGTTCGCGTCCCGCGATCGGATGGGCCGGCACGAACTGCGCGACCTTGTCGCCCAGCGCGGTCTTGGCCGCCATGATCACGTCGGACTTGGTGCTGCCCGCGTCGGTGACGATGGTGCCGGGCTGCAGGTGCGGCTCCAGCGCGTGCAGCAGCGCGAAGGTCTGCGCGACCGGTGCGCACAGCACGATGATGCTGGCGCCCTGCGCGGCATCTTCCAGCGAGGCGGCCCGGTCGATCACGCCAAGGGCAAGCGCGCGTTCCAGCGAGGCGGGCGAACGGCCGACGCCGACCACTTCGCCGACGACACCGGCGCGCTTCAGGGCTCGGGCCAGGGAACCGCCGATCAGGCCGACGCCGACGATCACGACACGGGAAAAATGCAGGGCACTCACGACAGTACGCCGAGACCGGCGGCGGAAAGGAGGAAAACCGGCATTGTAGCCGCTCGCTGCACGGCGGCGGGCGCGATCGGTACACGCGGGCCGGATATGGCAAACAGGGCGCCAGCGGCGCCCTGTCGAATGTTCAGCCACGGCGCCGCCGCCGCACGGCGGCAACCCTATTGCAGCGCGCGCTCGAGCGCCGCGATAAACGCGGCATTTTCATCCGGCAACCCGATCGTCACGCGCAGCCACTGCGGCAGCCCGTAGCTGCCGACCGGCCGTACGATCACGCCCTGCTTGAGCAGCGCGAGATTGACGCGCGCGCCGGCCTCGTTGTCGTCGCCGACGCGGACCAGCACGAAGTTGCCGTACGAAGGCACATACTGCAGCCCGAGCCGCTCGAAGGCCGCCACCAGCTGCGCCTTGCCCTCGCGATTGAGCGTCGCGCTCTTGCGCAGGAAGGCGTCGTCGCCGAGCGCGGCCACCGCGGCCGCCTGCGCCAGGCTGTTGACGTTGAACGGCTGGCGGATTCGGTTCAGCAGATCGGTCAGCGCCGGCTGCGCGACCGCATAGCCGACCCGCAGCCCGGCCAGCCCATAGGCCTTCGAGAACGTGCGCGAGACCATCAGGTTCGGATACTTGCGCACCCACTGCACCGACTCGTACTGGTCCTCGGGGTCCAGATATTCGTTGTAGGCCTCGTCGAGCACCACCACCACGTCGGCCGGCACCTTGGCGAGGAAGGCCTCGATCTGCGCGGCGGGCAGGAAGGTCCCGGTCGGATTGTTCGGGTTGGCGATGAAGACCAGCCGGGTATCGGGCGCGATCGCCGCGGCCATCGCCTCGAGATCGTGGCCGTAGTCGCGCGCCGGCACCTCGATCGCGCGCGCGCCGATTTCCTGCGTCGCCAGCGCGTAGACCGCGAACGAGTACTGCGCATAGACGATCGACTCGCCCGGCTTGACCAGCGCGTGCGCCGCCAGCTCCAGGATGTCGTTGCTGCCATTGCCCAGCGTCAGCCAGTCGGCCGGCACGTCGTAGCGCGCCGACAGCGCGGCCTTCAGTTCGAAGCCGTTGGAGTCGGGATAGCGGCCCAGCTCTGCCACCGCGGCCGCCATTGCCGTCCTGGCGGACTCGGGCATGCCGAGCGGATTCTCGTTGGAGGCCAGCTTGACGATGCCGGCCTCGTCGAGGCCGAACTCGCGCGCGACCTCGGAGATCGGCTTGCCCGCCACGTAAGGGGAAATCGCCCGCACATATTCCGGACCGAACTGCCTGCCCTGCTCTGCCATATCGACTCCTGATTGCTTTGCCTCGGCCCGCTGCGGGCCCGATGTTCGTGTCGCCGCTGCCCGCCAGCTTGCTACTTGCTCGACGGATACGAGCCCAGCACCTTGAAGTACGCCGCGTTGGCGCGCAACTGCTGCAATGCCCGCTCGACGGCGGCATCGCGCTGGTGGCCCTCGATATCGACGTAGAAGTAGTACTCCCAGGCCCCGCTGCGCGCCGGCCGCGATTCGAAGCGGCACATCGACACGCCGTTGTCGGCCAGCGGTGCCAGCAGCTGGTACACCGCGCCGGCCTTGTTAGGCACCGACAGGATCAGCGAGGTCTGGTCGCTGCCCGACGGCTCGGTCTCGTAGCGGCCGATCACGGCGAAGCGCGTGCGATTGTGCGGATCGTCCTGGATATGCGAGCGGATGATATGCAGGTGATAGCGATTGGCCGCGGTCTCGGCGGCGATCGCTGCCACGGTCGGGTCTTCGCTGGCCATGCGCGCCGCCTCGCCGTTGCTCGATACCGCCTGCCGCTCCAGATGCGGATAATTGGCCGTCAGCCAGTGCTGGCACTGCGCCAGCGCCTGCGGATGGGCGCGCACCACGGTCACGCCCTTCATGTCGGGCGACGACGCCATCAGGTTGTGATGGACCTTCAGCGCGATCTCGCCGCTGATCTTCAGCGAGGTCTGCAGGAACAGGTCGAGCGTGCGCGACACCGCGCCCTCGGTCGAATTCTCGACCGGCACCACGCCGTACTCGACCGTGCCGGCCTCGACCGCGCGAAACACCTCGTCGATGCTCGGGCACGGCACGCCGGCGACCTCGTGGCCGAAGTGGGCGTACAGCGCCTGCTCGGAGAAAGTACCGGCCGGACCGAGGAAGGCGACTTCCAGCGGCTTCTCCAGGCCACGGCAGGCCGACATCACCTCGCGCCAGATCGCCGCGACGCTGTCGCCGCGCAGCGGGCCCGGATTGTTGCCCTGGACCTTGCGAATGACCTGCAGCTCGCGCTCCGGCCGGAATACCGGCGCGCCAAATTTCTTCTTGACCTCGCCGACGTCCAGCGCCAGCTGCGCGCGGCGGTTCAGCATCGCCAGCAGCTCGCGGTCGACGGCGTCGATCTGCTCGCGCAGCGGCGCCAGCTCCACGGACAGCGCGCGCTCCTGCTCCTCGGTCGGCATGGTCGGCTGCTGGCCCTGGGCTGGGGCCGCAGCGTTTTTATCTTGTGTCGTCATGATGAAAATCCCGATTCGCCATCGAACGGCAGACCGCGTCCACGCAGGCCGGTCGCGCCGCCGCTGGCGCAATGGCCGCCGCTCAGGCGGCGCTGCGCTCGAACTCGCGCATGTAGTCGATCAGCGCGGTGACGCCCTCCAGCGGCATCGCGTTATACAGGCTGGCGCGCATGCCGCCCACCGACTTGTGGCCCTTGAGCTGGACCAGCCCATTGGCGCGCGCGCCGGCCAGGAAGGCCTCGTTGCGCGACTCGTCGGCCAGGAAGAACGGCACGTTCATGCGCGAGCGGCAGCTCGGATCGATCTCGTTCCGATAGAACGCGCTCTGGTCGAGGAAGTCGTAGAGCGCGCGCGCCTTGGCGATATTGCGCTGCTCGATGCCGTCCACGCCGCCCTGCCGCTTCAGCCATTTGAACACCAGCCCGGCGATATAGATCGCATAGGTCGGCGGCGTGTTGTACATCGAATTGTTGTCGTTGACGATGCGCCAGTTGAATGCCGACGGGCACAGCGGATGCGCGTGGCCAAGCAGGTCTTCACGCACGATCACGATGGTGACGCCGGCCGGGCCGATATTCTTCTGCGCGCCACCATAGACCACCTGCACGCGAGACCAGTCGATCGGCCGCGACAGGATATGGCTCGATGCGTCGGCGACCACCACGCGGCCGCGGTTCTGGCCGATATCCGGTACCTGCTGGAATTCGACGCCGACGACGGTTTCGTTGGTGCATAGATGCACATAGGCGGCATCGTCGGACAGCTGCCAGGTCGCCGGTTCGGGGATGCGCGCGAAGCGCTGTTCGACGCTGCTGGCGGCGATATGGCTGGCGCCGTAGCGGCGCGTTTCCTGTTCGGTCTTGACCGACCAGGTGCCCGTCACGACGAAGTCGGCCTTGGGCCGTTCGGGATTCAACCGGCCGATCAGGTTCAGCGGGACGATGGCGTTTTCGCCGATCGCCCCGCCCTGCAGGAACAGGATGCGGAATTCCTTCGGCACCTTCAGCAGTTCGCGCAGATCCGCCAGCGCCTCGTTGTGGATCCCCTCGAACTCCTTGCTGCGGTGGCTCATCTCCATCACCGAGATACCGGTGCCGTGCCAGGAGAGCATTTCCTCGGCTGCCTGCTGGAGCACCTCGGCCGGCAGGGTCGCGGGCCCCGGGGAGAAGTTGTAGACACGTTCGGCCATGGCGCGCTGCATCATGGCGGCAAGGGAAGGATTCTGGGGATCGTTCATGAACGGAAAGAAAAATGGCTGCTTGGGATAGCCCAAGCAGCCATTATTACCTAAAGACGCATTTCGTTGGCGTCCCGGCGTCGCCGAGGTGGCGCACCGGACGCCGCGCCCGGCTTACTTCGATGCCGCGGTGACTTCCTTCTCGGCGGCGTCGCGCATCGACTTGCCCACCTGCGGGCCGTACTTCTGCATCATCGAGCCCCAGATTTCCTGGGTCGCCTTGCCCTGGTTGGCCATGAACTTCTGGCCGGTCGGCGACTTCAGGAAGGTCGTCAGGTCGCGGATTTCCTGCGCGGTGTAGTACTTGCCGAAGGCGTCGTAGTGGGCCTTGATCGCGTCGTTCTTGAACGCATCGGTGCCGAACTGCTTGCCGGCGCCATCGACCATGCGCTGCACCGCGCCGTTCTTCTTCAGCTTCTCGACCGCGGCCTGCTTCTGCGTGTCGCTCAGCGTCTTGTTCTCGACCAGCACCTGTTCGAGCACCAGCGGCGCTTCCTGCTTGGCGCCGGCCTGCCAGTTCTCGGCCTGGCCCTTGACGGCCTGGTCGGCCTGCATCACGGACAGCAGTTCCTTGATCGCCGCGGTCTTGTCCGCGTCCTGCGCGCGCGCATGCTGCGCGACCATCAAGGCCGGAACAAAAGCAGCCAGCACAGCAATACGTCGAGTGGTGTTGAGCATTATGACTCCCTGATGAATTCGTCCGGTTTAGTCCGGTAGCGACTGGCCTAGTTCCAGCAGCCGCGACATTGTTGCATCTGATTACGATTGAGCGCCATTGTCACCATTTGCGACATCATCGGCGCCATTGCCGGCACCATTGTCGTCGCCGTTGGTGGCAGCGTCGTGATCGCCGTTCTCGCCGGCCTCGCCGTTCTCGCCGTTCTCGCCATTATCCGCATCGCTTTCGACGATGCGCTGCAGGCCCGAGAGCTTGGTGCCCTCGTCGACGTTGATCAGCGTGACGCCCTGCGTCGCGCGGCCCATCTCGCGGATTTCGGCCACGCGGGTGCGGATCAGCACGCCGCCGGTGGTGATCAGCATGATCTCGTGCTCCGGCGCGACCAGCGCGGCGGCGACCACGCGGCCGTTACGCTCGCTGGTCTGGATCGCGATCATGCCCTTGGTGCCGCGGCCGTGTCGAGTGTATTCGGTGATCGGCGTGCGCTTGCCATAGCCGTTCTCCGTCGCGGTCAGCACGCTGCCAACCGAACCGGCATCCTCGGCGTTTTCCGCGTTCTCGGCCGGCGCAACCAGCATCGCGATCACGGTCTGGCCGTCGTCGAGGTTCATGCCGCGCACGCCGCGGGCCTGCCGGCCCATCGGACGCACGTCGTTCTCGTCGAAGCGCACCGCCTTGCCGGCGTCCGAGAACAGCATCACGTCGTGCTGGCCATCGGTAATCGCCGCGCCGATCAGGTAGTCGCCCTCGTCGAGGTCGACCGCGATGATGCCGGCCTTGCGCGGGTTCGAGAACTCGGTCAGCGCGGTCTTCTTGACGGTGCCGCGGGCGGTCGCCATGAAGATGAAGTGCTCGGCGTCGAACTGGCGCACCGGCAGGATCACCGTGATCTTCTCGCCTTCCTGCAGCGGGAACATATTGACGATCGGCCGGCCGCGCGAGGTCCGCGAGCCCTGCGGCACTTCATAGACCTTCAGCCAGTACAGCCGGCCGCGGTTCGAGAAGCACAGGATGTAGTCGTGCGTGTTGGCGACGAACAGCGTATCGATCCAGTCGTCTTCCTTGGTCGCCATCGCCTGCTTGCCGCGGCCGCCGCGCTTCTGCGCGCGGTACTCCGAGATCGGCTGGCTCTTCATATAGCCGCTGTGCGACAGCGTGACCACCATGTCCTGCGGCGTGATCAGGTCCTCGGTATCGAGCTCGGTCGCGTTCAGCTCGATCTGCGAACGGCGGTCGTCGCCGAATTCGGCGCGGATCGCGGTCAGTTCGTCGGTGATGATCGTGGTAATGCGCTCCGGCCGTGCCAGGATGTCGAGCAGGTCGGTAATCGCGGCCATCACGTCGCGGTATTCCTGCACGATCTTGTCCTGCTCCAGGCCGGTCAGGCGCTGCAGGCGCATCTGCAGGATTTCCTGGGCTTGCGAATCGGACAGGCGGTACAGGCCGTCGTCCTGCATGCCGAACACCGGCGGCAGGCCGTCCGGGCGGTAGGCCGCGCGGCCGCCCGGAGTATCGGTCTCGGCGCGCGCCAGCATCTCGCGCACCAGCTGCGAATCCCAGGACTTGGCCATCAGTTCCTGCTTGGCGATCGGCGGGGTCGGCGCGGCCTTGATGATCGCGATGAACTCGTCGATGTTGGCCAGCGCTACCGCCAGGCCTTCCAGCACGTGGCCGCGCTCGCGGGCCTTGCGCAGCTCGAATACGGTGCGGCGGGTCACCACCTCGCGCCGGTGCGACAGGAAGCACTCCAGCATCTGGCGCAGGTTCAGCAGGCGCGGCTGGCCGTCGACCAGCGCCACCATGTTCATGCCGAAGGTGTCCTGCAGCTGGGTGTTCTTATATAGGTTGTTCAGGACAACCTCGGGCACCTCATTGCGCTTCAGTTCGATGACCACGCGCATGCCGGACTTGTCGGACTCGTCGCGGATGTCGGAGATGCCTTCGATCTTCTTCTCGGTGACCAGCTCGGCGATGCGCTCCAGCAGCGTGCGCTTGTTCACCTGGTACGGCAGCTCGTCGATGATGATCGCCTGCCGCTGGCCCCGGTCGATGTCCTCGAAGTGAGTACGTGCTCGCATCACCACACGGCCACGGCCGGTGCGGTAGCCTTCGCGGACACCCTGGATACCGTAGATGATGCCGGCGGTCGGGAAATCGGGCGCCGGAATCAGCTCGATCAGTTCGTCGACCGTCGCCTGCGGGTTGCGCAGCAGGTGCAGGCAGCCGTCGACCACTTCATTCAGATTGTGCGGCGGGATATTGGTGGCCATGCCGACCGCAATACCCGACGAACCGTTGATCAGCAGATTCGGAATACGCGCCGGCAGGATTTGCGGCTCGTTTTCGGAGCCGTCGTAGTTCGGAACGAAATCGACGGTTTCCTTATCGATGTCCAGCAGCATTTCATGCGCTATCTTGGACAACCGGATTTCCGTATAACGCATGGCCGCGGCATTGTCGCCGTCGACCGAACCGAAATTGCCCTGGCCGTCGACCAGCATATAACGCAGCGAAAAATCCTGCGCCATGCGGACGATGGTGTCGTAGACCGCGGTGTCGCCGTGCGGGTGATATTTACCAATCACATCGCCGACGATACGCGCCGACTTCTTATAAGGGCGGTTCCAGTCGTTGTTCAGCTCGTGCATCGCATACAGCACTCGCCGGTGGACGGGCTTCAGGCCGTCCCGTACATCGGGAAGCGCGCGCCCGACGATCACGCTCATCGCGTAATCCAGGTACGAGCGACGCATTTCCTCTTCGAGGGAGACCGGAAGGGTTTCTTTGGCGAATTGATCCATTGCGGCGTGGCTTATGCGGTTGAAACGCCCGCAAGCGGCGGTCGGCACGGGGTGAATCGGTGCGGCCGGCGCGGCGGGTAACATGGCATTCTAACATGCGGCGCACCGGGGCCCGGCGCCCCTCCCACCACCCTTCACGCGGCCCGCCCCGCTCGGGGACGATGCCTTGGAACCCAAGCGGGACAAGGGTTTGCGGGCATCGCAAGGGCCATGTTGCACAAACACCACAGGCCCCGAAGCCATGGATTGAATCGCATATATTTACTTCTTAGGAAACGAGCCTTGTGGCACAATTCCCCAGCGAAGAGCCAGACATTGTTCGAAGTGGAGCATTCGTCACCTCGAGCGAGAAGGTTATACTCCGAAGAATGTATGACTTGTTTTCGTCCATTTGCTCGCAGTAACCCTGCGGTGATCTCATCCTGAGAGGAGAAATATGAAAAAATTTGCCAAGCTCGCGCTCGTTGCAGCTACCGCAGTAATGGCCGCATCCGCTCAAGCCCAGACCGCGTCGGTCCCCTACGAAAAGAAGGCGGTCAACGACAACTGGGGTAACGGTACGAGCGAGTACGTGTGGAAGAATGGCACGAACGAGCTCTGCTGGCGCGATAGCTCCTGGACCCCGGCCACGGCCAATGCTCAGTGCGACGGCGCGCTGGCTCCGGCTGCTGCCCCGGCTCCGGCTCCGGCTCCGGTCGCTCCCCCGGTGGTCTCGAGCGAGAAGGTCACCTTCGCCGCTGACACGCTGTTCGACTTCGACAAGGCTGTCCTGAAGCCGGAAGGCCGCGCCAAGCTGGACGACCTGGTGTCGAAGCTGTCGGGCATCACTCTGGAAGTGATCATCGCCGTCGGCCACACCGACTCGTTCGGTACCGATCGCTACAACGATCGCCTGTCGATCCGCCGCGCCGAAGCCGTCAAGGCCTATCTGGTGAGCAAGGGCGTGGAAGCCAACCGCGTCTACACCGAAGGCAAGGGCGAGCGTCAGCTGAAGGTCGATCCGAAGTCGTGCAAGGGCAACCGCACCGCTCAGATCGCCTGCCAGCAGCCGAACCGCCGCGTGGAAGTCGAAGTGGTCGGTACCCGCAGCGCTCGCTGATCGGTCCCGCTCCACGGCGAAAAAGCCCAGCGCAAGCTGGGCTTTTTTTCGCCCTGCGTTTTCGTTCGGCGTCCTTGTACCGCCTTCCTGCGCCGCCCTCTTGTCCATCGGACAACGCGCCGCCCGGCTCGCTTCGGGGGACGCATTTTGTTAGAGTTGCCCCAATTCCCAATGTCCCGCGCCGCCAGGCGCGCGCCAGATTCATGACGCCGACTTCCCCCGTGATTCACCCGACCGTCGACACCCGCCAGATTGCGCGCAACGCCGATCTGAAGGAAATCGACAAGTTCAGCGAAATGGCCCACCGCTGGTGGGACCCGAACAGCGAATTCAAGCCGCTGCACGAAATCAATCCGCTGCGGCTGAGCTGGATCGACAGCATCGCCGACCTGCGCGGCAAGAACGTGGTGGACATCGGCTGCGGCGGCGGCATCCTGTCCGAGAGCATGGCCCGCGCCGGCGCCACCGTGCGTGGCATCGACCTGTCGACCAAGGCACTGAAGGTCGCCGACCTGCACAGCCTGGAATCGGGCGTCGCCGTAACCTACGAGGAGATCGCGGCCGAGGCCTTGGCCGCGCGCATGCCGGCCAGCTTCGACGTGGTCACCTGCATGGAAATGCTGGAGCACGTGCCGGACCCGGCCTCGATCGTGCGCGCCTGCGCCACGCTGGTCCGGCCCGGCGGCCACGTGTTCTTCTCGACGATCAACCGCAATCTGAAGGCGTATCTGCTGGCCGTGCTCGGCGCCGAATACGTGCTCAACATGCTGCCGCGCGGCACGCACGACTACGACAAGTTCATCAAACCCGCCGAACTGGCCCGCTTCGCCCGGCAAGCGGGTCTGGACCTGATCGAGCTGCGCGGCATGGTCTACCGTCCGCTGTCCCAGGTCTACGAGCTGAGTCGCGATACCGACGTCAACTACATGATGGCCCTGCGCCGGACCGCCTGAGCATGCCGACCTTCGACGCTGTTTTCTTCGATCTGGACGGCACGCTCGCCGATACCGCGCCCGACCTCGCCGCCGCGGCCAACCGCCTCGTGGTCGAGCATGGCCGCGAGCCGGTCGATTACGCGCTGCTGCGCCCGGTCGCCTCGCACGGCGCACGCGGGCTGATCGGCGCCGCCTTCGGCAAGACGCCGGACGACCCCGATTTCCCGGCGCTGCGCGATGCCTTCCTGAACTACTACGAAGCCGATATCGCGGTGCAGACGCGCCTGTTCGACGGCATGGACGAGGTGCTGGCCGCGCTCGAATCCGCCGGCATCCGCTGGGGCATCGTCACCAACAAGATCGCCCGCTTCACCACCCCGCTGGTCAATGCGATCGGCCTGGCGCCGCGCGCCGCCGCGGTGGTCAGCGGCGACACCACGCCCTACCCGAAGCCCCACCCGGCCCCGCTGCTGCACGCCGCGCAGGTCAGCGGCGTCGACCCGCTGCGCTGCGCCTATGTGGGCGACGACCTGCGCGATATCCAGGCCGGCAAGGCGGCCGGCATGGCCACCATCACGGCGGCCTACGGCTACTGCGGCGAAGGCGAGCCACCGGAGCGCTGGGGCGGCGACTATCTGGTTCGCCATCCCAGCGAGTTGATTCCGCTGCTCACGACGGGCGCTGCCGCTCTCTAGGGAACCGACACGCACGCCCGGCGTCGAAAGCGAGTACAATCCGTTTTCCTTACTGGGGCCGACCTGGTTTCGACGTGGGTTGCAAAGCAGTAGAGGGCATACCGAGGACCCGTCACCTCGTAAATCAATGGGAACGCAATAACTGCTAACGACGAACGTTACGCACTGGCAGCCTAAGGGCCGCCGTCCTCGCACTGGCTCGCTGACGGGCTAGGGTCGCAAGACCACGCGAGGTCATTGACGTCAGATAAGCCCTGCGGGTGTCACGACCTCAGGGACGAAAACCAAGTGACTCGCCGTCGTAGAGCGTGTTCGTCCGCGATGCGGCGGTTAAATCAAATGACAGAACTAAGTATGTAGAACTCTCTGTGGAGGATCTGCGGACGCGGGTTCGATTCCCGCCGGCTCCACCAGTATTCCACCCGACGACATCCGGCAGATGTCCTCAAACCCGCGACAGCGTCAGCTGCGCGGGTTTTTGTTTGCCCGGCCGCGGCCGATTCGACGCCTGCATCCGGACTCAAGCCGCTTCGGAGACGGCGTTGCCCTCGGCCCGTTCCCACGGCATCGATGGCGAGAACATCTCGACCAGATGATCGATAAAGGTCCGCACCTTCGCCGGCACATGGCTGGTGTTCGGATACAGCGCGGATATGACATAGGGCCGCTGGGTCAGCTCCAGCGGAATCGCCATCAACTGGCCGCGCTTGAGCGCCTCAGCGGCCAGGAAGATCGGCAGCGACGCAATGCCCAGCCCGGCGATCGCCATGTCGCGGATCGCTTCGCCATTGTTGGCGACGATGCGCGAACGCATGGCGACGGAGACCGGCGTTCCCCGCTCGTCCTCGAACTGCCAGAAGCGCCTCGCATGGACCAGCGCATAGTCGATCGCGTCGTGCTCCGCCAGTTCGGCGGCGTGGCGCGGCACGCCCCGGCGCTCCGCATAGCCGGGGCTGCAGCACAGCACGCGCGGACATTCGCCGAGCATCCGCATTCTGAGGCTCGAGTCCTGCAGGTAGCCGATCCGGATCGCGACGTCGTAGCCGCCATGGGACAAGGCCATCGGCCGGTCATCGTAATCCACGGCGATTTCCAGGTCCGGATGCTGGCGCGCAAACGCAGCAATGACCGGCCCCAGATAGAGAATGCCGAACGACATCGGCGTGGCGACACGCAGCCTGCCGCGCAGGGTCACGACGTCCCGGTGCGCGGCCATGCCCTCCGCCGTCTCATGAATCTCGCTGAGCAGCGGCGCGATCCGTTCGTAGAACGCCTCGCCCGCCTCGGTCGGTTGAAGCTGTCCCGGTGCACGATGGAACAGTTGTACCGACAGCGCGAGCTCGAGGTCGCGAATGCGCTTGCTGACGACGGATTTCGTCACGTTGAGCCGCCGTGCCGCCCCGGTGATGCCACCGGCCTGCACGACGCGCACGAACGTTTCCATATCATCGTATCGCCACTGCATCGGTCCCCACCCCCATCAGCACCGCACTGGTGCATCGCGCCTCGGCACGTTCGTTCGCGCCGAACGTGATGTTCGCTGCCGCCCAACCGATTGGCCGCTACAACGCCCTCGATTTCGCCATATTCTGTCTTCATCCGGGGGCGATGCCAACGGTGCCGCGGACGCGCTCCGGATCGTCCAAGCCATTGCAACCGCGCGAACGGCACGACGCGATCAACCTGTGGAGACTGTCATGACAAAACCCTATACGAGACTCGACAAGAGCCAGGCCGCCGTGCTGCTGGTCGACCATCAAACGGGTCTGCTGTCGCTGGTACGGGATTTCCAGCCCGATCAGTTCAAGAACAACGTGCTTGCCCTTGCCGATCTCGCGGCGTATTTCAAACTTCCGACGATCCTGACCACCAGCTTCGAAGACGGGCCGAACGGACCCCTGGTGCAGGAGCTGAAGGACAAATTCCCCGACGCGCCCTATATCGCCCGACCCGGCAACATCAATGCCTGGGACAACGAGGACTTCGTCAAGGCGGTGAAGGCGACCGGCAGGAAACAGCTGATCGTCGCCGGCGTCGTGACCGAAGTCTGCGTCGCGTTTCCCGTGCTGTCGGCGATCGAAGAAGGATTCGATGTCTTCGTGGTGACCGACGCCTCGGGCACCTTCAACGAAGTGACTCGCTATGCCGCCTGGGACCGCATGTCCGCCGCGGGCGCGCAACTGATGAACTGGTTCGGCGTTGCCTGCGAGCTGCATCGCGATTGGCGTAATGACATCGAAGGGCTGGGCCAGATGTTCTCCGAACACATTCCCGACTATCGCAACCTGATGGCGTCCTATGCGCTGCGCCAGGGCAGGTAACACGCCCCGCCGCCCTCGGCGCGGCTGATTGGAACCGGCTGGCGAATCCATCGACTTCCCCATTCCCCGGCCCCTGCGCCGCAAGCCCTCAATTGCCGAGGCCTTGCGGCGTTTTCATTGCGGCCGCGCCGCGGCGCCAGCGGGCTTTCACGCCGCACTGATGGCATCATCGCGCAACCGAGTCCTCCTTTTTTCATTGCCGAGCCCGCCGATGACCGCCTTCCAGCCCGTTCCCCTGCAATACGCCAGCCGCCTGATCAACCATGGCCCGACGGTGCTGATCACCAGCAGCGACGGCGCCCGCCGCAACGTAATGGCCGCCGCGTGGTCGATGCCGGTCGAATTCACGCCGCCGCGCATTGCGATCGTGATCGACAAGCGCACCTTCACGCGCGAGCTGGTCGCGGCGAGCGGCAGCTTTGGCATCTGCATTCCCGGCGCGGCCGCGATCGACATGACCTATGCGGTCGGCAGCGCCACCGGCCGCGATGTCGACAAGTACGCGCAATTCGGCATCGCCACCATCACCGGCCCCGAGCTGGGACTGCCGCTGATCGAAGCCGGCTGCAGCGCGTGGATGGAGTGCCGGCTGATTCCGGAAGCGCATACCGAGGATGCCTACGACACCTGCTTCGGCGAGGTCGTCGCGGCCGCCGCGGATCCGCGCGTGTTCGCCAATGGCCGGTGGAAGTTCGATGCCGGCAACGAGGCACTGCACACGATCCATCATCTGGGCGGCGGCAACTTCGTGCGCTCGTCGTCGACGATCGCCGCCAGGCCGATCGCCTGAGCCAACGGCCCGTGCTGGACACGACCGCGAGCGCTACCGTTCAGCGTTTTTTCCCTGCCCGCAACGGCCTCAATGGCCGCAACGACGAAGACGCCGCCTGCCGCACCGCCTGCGTGACCGCGTCGAGCGCCGGCGAGCGCAGCCGCCACCGGTGCCAGTACAAGGGCACGTCCAGGTGCCGGCCGGGCGCGAATTCGGCGAGCGAGCCCTGCGCCAGCGGCTCGCGCACGAAGGGCTCGGGCATCATGCCCCAGCCGAGCCCGCGCTGGGCGAACGCGACGAAGCCGGCGGTGGACGGCACGTAGTGAATCGGCGGCATCGGCTGCTCGGCATCGACGCCGATCAGCCGCGCGATAAAGCGGGCCTGCAGCGCATCCTTGCGATTGAAGGCCAGCATCGGCGTACGCGACAGGCTGCCGGCGTTCACGCCCTTCGCAAAGACCCGTGCAATCAACGGCGGCGAAGCGACGCCCAGATACCGCATGATGCCCAGCGGTTCGACCGTGCAGCCCTGCACCGGCTCGGCGCTGGCGCTGACCGCCGCCATCACCACGCCCTCGCGCAATAGCGTCGCCGAATGGTCCTGGTCCTCGACGCGAAGATCGAAGACCATCGCGGGCTCGGCCGGCAATGCGTCGAAGCTGGCGGGAAACCAGCTGTCGAGCGAATCGGCGTTGACGGCCAGCGGCACGCGCAGCGGCATCCCGCCCGTGCCCCGCAAGCCATTGCCGTCGGCATCGCCCAGTTCGGCCAGGGTCTCCGCTTCGAGCAGCGCCAGCTGCTCGGTGTAGCGCGCCAGCGTGCGGCCCGCCGCGGTGGGCTGGCACGGGCTGCCGCGTTGCAGCAGCACCTGGCCGAGCCGCTCCTCGAGCTGGCGCATCCGTTGGCTGATTGCCGACGGCGTGACATGCAGGCGCCGCGCGGCGGCCTCGAAGCTTCCCTCCTGCAGCACCGCGGCAAAGGCGGCCAGTTGGCCGTTGTCGATCTTCATCGTTAGCGTTTCTAATCCACGGCAAGGAAGTTTAGTTTTTCTTTTGACTGGGGCCAAGCTAGGCTGACGACCTTTCCACTGCCGCGCGCTCCCCCGATGAAGATCGACATGCCCCTGATGGCCGGCTTTCTCTCCAGCCTGGCGCTGATCATTCCGATCGGCGCGCAGAACGCCTTCGTGCTGCGGCTCGGCATCCGGCGCCAGCACCGTCTGCCGGTGGCCCTGCTGTGCGCGATGTCCGATGCGCTGCTGATCGGTGTCGGCATCGCCGGCCTCGGCGCGCTGCTGCACGCCCATCCCGGCTGGCTGACGCTGACGCGCTATGGCGGCGCGGCCTTCCTCGCGGCCTATGGCTTGCTGGCGGCGCGCCGTGCCTTCGATGCCGGCAAGGTCGAACTGCAGGCCGCGGCGCCGCTGCCACTGGCAACCGCGCTGGCCACCTGCCTCGCCTTCACCTTCCTGAACCCGCACGTCTATCTCGATACCGTGGTGCTGCTCGGCGCGCTGGCGAGCCAGCATGGCAGCGATGGCCGCTGGATTTTCGGCATCGGCGCGGCGCTGGCCAGCCTGTCGTGGTTTCTCGCACTCGCCTATGGCGCCGGACTGCTGGCGCCGCTGTTCCGCCGCCCGGTGGCGTGGCGCTGTCTTGACGGCGCGATCGCGGCGGTAATGATCGGTCTGGCCTTGACGTTGGTACTGGGCTAGCCAGTGCGCTCGCGCGGCTTCAATGCGGCCGAATTCTGCATTGCACAAATTTGTGCGATGTAACACGGAACTGACTTTTGCCGAGGCCGGACGAAGAATTGTTCCGCCGTACGGCACCGCGATCCCGATGCACTGATGCAGTGCACTAGCGCGTTTCCGCACTGACCCAGCGCCTCCTCGCAAGCGCTGGCGCAGTGCACGTGGCCGCGGCGGCCGTCCCGTTCCAACCGTCCGCCAGCAAGGAGCCACCATGGAAGTCGCCAAACGCCTGATGCTCGAGAACCGCGCCTGGGCCACCGAAGTGTTGTCACGCGATCCCGAACGCTTCAAGCGCCTCGCCGTGCGCCAGGCACCGGACGTACTGTGGATCGGCTGTTCGGACAGCCGGGTGCCGGCGGAACTGATCACCAATGCCGAGCCGGGCGATCTGTTCGTGCACCGGAACATCGCCAACCTGGTGTGCGAGGACGACCCCAATCTGATGAGCGTGCTGCAGTACGCGCTGGAGGTGCTGCGCGTCGGCAACGTGATCGTCTGCGGGCATCAGGGCTGCGGCGGCGTGCGCGCGTCGCTGGCGCGCGTTCCCGAGCTGCCGCATGTCGATGCGCGGCTCGACGAGATCCGGCAGGTCTATCGCGCGCATTGCGGCGAGCTCGATCGGCTCGATGGCGACGACGCCCGCACCGCGCGCCTGGTCGAGCTCAATGCGATTGCGCAGGTGCGCAAGCTGGCCGGGATGCCGCTGGTCCGCAAGGTGTGGGACAGCGGCCGCGCGCTGCGCCTGCATGCATGGATCTACTCGCTGGAAACAGGTCTGCTCGAGGAGCGGCTGTGCCTGGACGGCACGGAAGCGGCAACGGGCCTGGAACCGCTGGCCGCCTGACCCCATCGACCTGACCACTGGACCGCATCGACCCTATGAACTCGGCGCCCCCTACCTCGACTGTCTCCATCCCGTCCTCGCGCGATGCCTATCTGCGCCACCTCGGCCGCGATATCCCGGCCGGCGTGGTGGTATTTCTCGTTGCGTTGCCGCTGTGCCTGGGCATCGCGCTGGCCTCCGGCGCACCGTTGTTGTCCGGCCTGCTGGCCGGCGTGATCGGCGGCGTGGTGGTCGCCATGCTGAGCGGCTCGCAGCTGAGCGTCAGCGGTCCCGCGGCCGGCCTGGTCGTCATCGTCGTCGGCGCGATCGCGACGCTCGGCAGCTTTTCCGCGTTCCTGGTCGCGGTGATGCTGGCCGGCATGCTGCAGATCGTCTTCGCGTGGCTGCGCGCCGGCGATATCGCGGCGCTGGTGCCGTCGGCGGTGATCAAGGGCATGCTCGCGGCGATCGGCCTGCTGCTGATCATCAAGCAGCTGCCGGTCGCGCTCGGCCTGCCTTCGTCGGCGCCGCTGGACAGCCGGCTGGTCGACGAGGCCGGCCTGGCCGACGCCGCGCAACAGGTGCTCGGCATGGTGTCGGGCAGCAACCTGACGGTGGCCGCGGTCGCGCTGGCGATCCTGGTGCTGTGGGATACCGACTTCATCCGTCAACGGCGCGCGCTGCGGGCCCTGCCCGCGCCGCTGCTGGCGGTGCTGTGGGGCGTGCTGTACCAGCGCTTCGCCGTGCATGCGAGCCCCGATGCCGCGCTGGCGCCCGATCATCTGGTGCAGCTGCCGGCCATCGACGGCCCGGCTTCGCTGCTGGCCGAACTGGCGCGCCCGGACTTCTCGGCGCTGGCCAATCCCGATCTCTATGTGGTCGCGCTGACGCTGGCGATCGTCGCCAGCCTGGAGACGCTATTGAGCCTGGAGGCGGTCGACAAGCTCGACCCGATGCGCCGCGTGGCGCCGCCCAATCGCGAGCTCTACGCGCAGGGCGTCGGCAATATCGTGGCCGGCCTGCTGGGCGCGCTGCCGCTGACCGCGGTGATCGTGCGCAGCTCGGCCAATATCAGCGCGGGCGGCCGCACCAAGGTGTCGGCGGTCGTGCACGGCGTGCTGCTGCTGGCCAGCGTGCTGTTCCTGTCGGATCTGCTGCGCTGGATTCCGCTGGCGGCGCTGTCGGCCATCCTGCTGCATGTGGGCTACAAGCTGGCCAAGCCGGCGCTGTTCGTCGAGGCCTGGCGCAAGGGGCCGGCGCAGGCGCTGCCGTTCGTCGTGACGATCGCGGCGATCCTGGCCACCGACCTGCTGTTCGGCATCGCCATCGGCATGGCGGTGGGGATTGCCTTCACGCTGCGCCATCATGCGCAAAGCGCGATCTCGCTGACGCGCTACGAGGACTGCTATCTGCTACGGCTGCACAAGGACGTGTCGTTCTTCCACAAGGCGCAGCTGCGGCGCCATCTGGCGAAGGTGGAAGCGGGCGGGAAACTGATCATCGATGCGACCCGTTGCGAGCGCATCGACCACGATATCGAGGAAACGCTGACCGACTTCCAGCACGCCGCGCGGGTGGCGGGCATCGATGTCACGCTGCGCACGCCGGGGCCGGCGTCGCGCCTGCCGGCGGCATTGGCCGCCGCCGGGTCGTAGCGGCCGCCCGCGTTGCGACGCGGGCGGCGAGCGGGCGGGCGGGCGGTCAGTCAACCACCGGCAAATCAACCGGCGATCAACCGGCGATCAACCGGCGATCAACCGGCGATCAACCCGCCCATCCAGCGGGCATCAATCGGCCTTGACCGGCTCGATCGCCATCTCCTTGAGCTTGAGCTCGACCGCCTTGCCCTTGCGCGCGCGCTTGCCGACATAGGGCAGCAGGTTCGCGCCGGCCAGCTTCTGCGACGTCGCCTTGCCGCCTCGGCCGAGTCCGGACACCATCAGTCCGGGCGCGCCCACCGCGGCGACCTGCTGCAGCGTTTCCTTCGGTTCCAGCTCCATCAGGATCACGCCGCGTCCGCCGCCGGACAGCACCTTGATCTCGTCGAGC
Organism: Cupriavidus sp. JZ107; assembly: GCF_053903255.1. Taxonomy (NCBI): domain Bacteria; kingdom Pseudomonadati; phylum Pseudomonadota; class Betaproteobacteria; order Burkholderiales; family Burkholderiaceae; genus Cupriavidus; species Cupriavidus sp. JZ107. The sequence continues at coordinate 2,496,782 of NZ_CP096481.1, forward strand.
GCGATCAGCAGCAGGCGGCCATTGCCCGACAGGCAGGCCACGTGCGTCGCCTCGTCGCCGATCGGCGCGGGCGAGAGCGGCGCGTCGCCATCGTCGAGCGTCAGGAACGACTTGCCGCCCTTCTGCCGGCTGATCATGTCACCGACCTTGCTCTGGAAGCCGTTGCCGCCGCGCGTCGCGATCAGCATGCGCTGACCGGCCGTGCCGGCGAACGTATGCGCGATCTGCGTGCCCGCCTGCAGCTCGACCAGCGTGGTCAGCGGCACGCCGTCGCCGCGGCCGCCGGGCAGGCCCGCGACCGGCACCGAATAGACCCGGCCATTGGTACCGAAGGCGAGCAGCACGTCGATCGTGCGACATTCGAAGGTGCGGTACAGCGCATCGCCCGCCTTGAAGGCGAACTGCTGCGCATCGTGGCCATGGCCCTGGCGCGTGCGCACCCAGCCCTTCTCCGACACCACCACGGTCACCGGTTCGTCTATCACGCGCACCTCGGCGGCGGCGCGGCGCTCTTCCTGGATCAGTGTGCGGCGCGGGTCCTTGTCGGCCGGGCTGTACTGCCTGGCGTCGGCCTCGATCTCCTTGACGATGCGACGGCGCATCATGGTCTCGGACTTGAGCAGCACGTCGAGGTCGGCCTGTTCTTCGCGCAGGTCCTTCAGCTCCTGCTCGATGCGGATCGATTCGAGCCGCGCCAGTTGGCGCAGCCGGATTTCGAGGATGTCCTCGGCCTGGCGCTCGGACAGGCCGAAGGCCTGCATCAGCGCGGGCTTGGGCTCGTCGCCCTCGCGGATGATGCGGATCACCTCGTCGATATTGAGCAGCACCAGCATCCGGCCTTCGAGGATATGGATGCGGTCCTCGACCTTGCCCAGCCGGTGCCGGCTGCGGCGGGTCACCGTCTCGAAGCGGAAGGCGATCCATTCGCGCAGGATCTCGGCGAGGCCCTTCTGCCGCGGACGGCCGTCGGTGCCGATCATCACCAGGTTGATCGGCGCGCCGGTCTCGAGGCTGGTATGCGCGAGCAGCGTCTGCGCGAATTCCTGCTGGTCGATGTTCTTGCTCTTGGGCTCGAACACCAGCCGCACCGGCGCGTCCTTGCCGGACTCGTCGCGCACCGCGTCGAGCACGCCGAGCATGGTCTGCTTCAGCTGCAGCTGCTCGGGGGTCAGCGACTTCTTGCCGGCGCGGACCTTCGGATTGGTCAGTTCCTCGATTTCCTCGAGCACCTTCTGCGCCGAGGTGCCGGGCGGCAGCTCGTTGACCACCAGCTGCCACTGGCCGCGCGCCATGTCCTCGATGACCCAGCGCGCACGCACCTTCAGGCTGCCGCGGCCGCTCTCGTAGATCTGCGCGATGTCGGCCGGCGACGAGATGATCTGGCCGCCGCCCGGATAGTCCGGGCCCGGCATCAGCGCCAGCAGCTCGGCCAGCGTGATGTTCGGATTGCGGATCATCGCGACCGTGGCCGCGGCGACCTCGCGCAGGTTGTGCGGCGGGATTTCGGTGGCCATGCCGACCGCGATGCCGGACGCGCCGTTGAGCAGCACGAACGGCAGCCGCGCCGGCAGCAGCTTGGGCTCTTCCATCGAGCCGTCGTAGTTCGGCGCGAAGTCGACCGTGCCCTGGTCGATCTCGTCGAGCAGCAGCCGCGCGATCGGCGTCAGCCGCGCCTCGGTGTAGCGCATCGCCGCCGCGCCGTCGCCGTCGCGCGAGCCGAAGTTGCCCTGGCCGTCGATCAGGGGATACCGCAGCGAGAAGTCCTGTGCCAGCCGCACCAGCGCGTCGTAGGCCGACTGGTCGCCGTGCGGGTGGAATTTGCCCAGCACGTCGCCGACCACGCGTGCCGACTTGACCGGCTTGGCGTCGGCGCGCAGGCCCATCTCGTGCATCGCGAACAGGATGCGGCGCTGCACCGGCTTCTGGCCGTCGGCCACCTCCGGCAGCGCGCGGCCCTTGACCACGCTGATCGCATAGTCCAGATAGGCGCGTTCGGCGTAGTGGGCGAGCGTCAGCGAATCGGCCGGCTCGTCGGGTTGAAACGTAATGTCTTGTTGTTCCATGGATGCTCAATACCTGCCGTCAGGGCCTTGATGGGCCGTCAGATGTCGGCCACGACTTCGTTGCCGCGTTCCTCGAGCCAGTTGCGCCGCTGCGCGGCCTCGCCCTTGCCCATCAGCATGTTCATCACGCCGACCGTCTTCGGCAGGTCGTACTCGCCGAGCGCCACCGGCAGCAGCCGGCGCGTGTCGGGGTTCATCGTGGTCTCCCACAGCTGCTCGGCGCTCATCTCGCCCAGGCCCTTGAAGCGCGAGATCTGCCACGCGCCTTCCTTGACGCCGTCCTTGATCAGCTTGTCCTGGATCGCCTCGAGCTCGCCGTCGTCGAGCGCGTACAGCTTCTGCGCGGGCTTCTTGCCGCGCGCCGGCGCGTCGACGCGATACAGCGGCGGACGCGCGACATAGACGTTGCCCTGCTCGATCAGCTTGGGGAAATGGCGGAAGAACAGCGTCAGCAGCAGCACCTGGATGTGCGCGCCGTCGACGTCGGCGTCCGACAGGATGCAGATCTTGCCGTAGCGCAGGTTCGACAGGTCCGGCTCGTCGTCCGGGCCGTGCGGGTCCACGCCGATCGCCACCGCGATGTCGTGCACCTCGTTGTTGGCGAACAGGCGGTCGCGCTCCGTCTCCCAGGTGTTCAGCACCTTGCCGCGCAGCGGCAGGATCGCCTGGAACTCCTTGTCGCGGCCCATCTTGGCCGAGCCGCCGGCCGAATCGCCCTCGACCAGGAACAGCTCATTGCGCGACACGTCGGTCGATTCGCAGTCGGTCAGCTTGCCGGGCAGCACGGCCACGCCGGAGCCCTTCTTCTTCTCGACCTTCTGCGCGGCGCGCGTGCGCGCCTGGGCCTGGCGGATCACCAGCTCGGCCAGCTTCTTGCCATAGTCGACATGGTGGTTCAGCCACAGCTCCAGCGCCGGCCTGCTGAAGGTCGAGACCAGCCGCACCGCGTCGCGGCTGTTCAGCCGTTCCTTGATCTGGCCCTGGAACTGCGGGTCCAGCACCTTGGCCGACAGCACGAATGAGGCGCGCGCGAACACGTCCTCGGACATCAGTTTGACGCCCTTGGGCAGCAGCGCGTGCATCTCGATGAAGCTCTTGACGGCCTGGAACAGGCCCTCGCGCAGGCCGGATTCGTGCGTGCCGCCGGCCGGCGTCGGAATCAGGTTCACGTAGGACTCGCGCACCGGCGCGCCTTCCTCGGTCCAGGCCACCACCCACGACGCGCCCTCGCCCTCGGCGAAGCCCTCCTCGCCGGCATTGGCATCGGGATCGGCGAAATGCTCGCCCTCGAACATCGGGATCACCAGCTCGGCGCCGCTGCCTTGCGCCAGCGCCTCGATCAGATAGCCCTTCAGGCCCTGGTCGTACTGCCAGGTCTGCACGGTCGGCTCCTGGCCGCCGCTCTTCTCGATGACCAGCGTGACCTTGACCCCGGGCAGCAGCACCGCCTTGCTGCGCAGCAGCCGCTGCAGTTCGGCCAGCGGAATCGTGGCCGAATCGAAGTACTTCGGATCGGGCCAGACCTGCACCCGCGTGCCGTTCTTCTTCTCGCCGCGCTCGATCTTGCGCGTGGTCAGCGGCGTGGTCACGTCGCCGCCGGAGAAGGTCAGCGTGGAGAAATTGCCGTCGCGCCAGACCGAGACGTCCAGCCGGGTCGACAGCGCATTGGTCACCGACACGCCGACGCCGTGCAGGCCGCCCGAGAACGCGTAGGCGCCGCCCTTGCCCTTGTCGAACTTGCCGCCCGCGTGCAGCCGCGTGAAGACGATCTCGACGACCGGCACCTTTTCCTCTGGATGGATGCCGACCGGAATACCGCGGCCGTCGTCGTCGACGCTGACGCTGCCGTCGCGATGCAGCGTGACGACGATCTCGCTGCCGAAGCCGCCCAGCGCCTCGTCGGAGGCGTTGTCGATGACCTCCTGCACGATATGCAGCGGGTTGTCGGTACGGGTGTACATGCCGGGTCGTTGCTTGACCGGCTCCAGTCCTTTCAGGACGCGGATGGAAGATTCGCTGTACTGACTGGGTTTGCTCGCCATGGAGTCGTTACGAAAGTGGGAATCGCGGCCGCCGGACATCCGCATCGGGAGGGCCGGCCAAGCCGGGCAGCCTGCATTGTAATGGAACGCTGCAGGCGCCAATCCCGTATCAAGCGGGGAATTCTGCCCGTTCCAGCAGGGACGGCGTCCCAGGCCGCGGCCGAGCCGAAGGCGCGCCGGCGCGGCTCGCTGGCCACTCCCTCCGCATAAAACCCTGGCCGGCCGGGTGAATTCGGCGGCGGCCGACGCGCCTTTTCGATGCGGAGTACACTCGCCAGCACGATTGCCCGGCAGGGCAAGACGACGGCAACGAACAACACAACAACGACAACAGCAACACCCTCCGGACCGAGCCAGACATGCCAAGAAAACCACTCTCCCTGACCACCGTGCTGATCTGCGGGGGCCTGCTCGTCACGCTGTCGATGGGCATCCGCCACGGCTTCGGCCTGTTCAACCTGCCGATCACACAGGCGCACGGCTGGAGCCGCGAAACCTTCGCCTTCGCGCTCGCGCTGCAGAACCTGATGTGGGGCGCGGCGCAGCCCTTTGCCGGCGCGCTGGCCGACAAGTTCGGCGCGCTCAAGGTGATGCTGGTCGGCGTGGCGCTGTACGTGGCGGGTCTGGTCGTGATGGCGATGGCCAGCAGCGGCACCGCGTTCGCCTCGGGCGCCGGCATCATGATCGGCATCGCGCAGGCAGGCACCACCTACAGCGTGGTCTACGGCGTGATCGGGCGCGTCGCCAGCCCCGAGAAGCGGGTCTGGGCGATGGGCATCGCCGCGGCGGCCGGCTCGTTCGGCCAGTTCCTGATGATTCCGGTCGAGCAGAGCCTGATTTCGGGCGTGGGCTGGCAGAACGCGCTGTTCGTGCTGGCGGTAATGGCCTGCATGATGCTGCCGCTGGCGATCGCACTGCGCGAGCCGGACCAGGGCGGCGCGGCGCACGGCCATCGCCAGACCATCGGCCAGGCGGTCAAGGAAGCGTTCGGCAACCGCAACTTCCAGCTGCTGACGCTCGGCTATTTCGTCTGCGGCTTCCAGGTGGTCTTCATCGGCGTGCACCTGGCGCCGTACCTGAAGGACCGCGGCTTCACCGATCCCAAGGTCGCCACCGTGGCGCTGGCACTGATCGGGCTGTTCAACGTGTTCGGCACCTATACCGCCGGCGCGCTGGGCCAGCGCATGCCCAAGCGCTATCTGCTGTCGTTCATCTACCTGAGCCGCTCGATCGTGATCGCGGCCTATCTGCTGCTGCCGCTGTCGGCGTTCAGCACCTGGGTATTCGCCGCGCTGATGGGCGCGCTGTGGCTGTCCACGGTGCCGCTGACCAACGGCATCATCGCGCAGGTGTTCGGCGTGCAGTACCTGTCGATGCTGTCGGGCGTGGTGTTCTTCTCGCACCAGATCGGCAGCTTCCTCGGCGCGTGGCTGGGCGGCTATCTGTACGACCGCACCGGCGCCTACGACATCGTCTGGGGCATCGCGATCGCGCTCGGCGTGGTCGCGGCGCTGGTCAATCTGCCGATCCGCGAGCAGGCGCTGGTGCGCCCGCAGGCGGCGGCCGCCTGACCATGACGACGCGCGTGCTGCGGATCATGGGCGCCGCCACGCTGGCGGCGGCGCTGGTGCTCGGCTTTATCGGTTATCTGCAGCCCGGGTTCATGGTCGATGTGACCAATATGGTGCTGGCCTGGTGCGGGTGAGGGATTTGGGCGCCCAATGCCCTCTCCCGCGCGCGGGAGAGGCGAGAAAACCGGGGGGGGGTCGATGAGCCGACGCGGCCTCTCCCGCCTTGGGAGAGGGAGAAACCGGCGGCATTCGACGAACCAGCACTCCCCCCGATGAACCGACACTCCCCTCTCCCGCTTGCGGGACAGGGCCCGGGGGAGAGGGCAGCCTGCCGAAAGCGCCCGCGCCCTAGCCTTCGCCGCGGCGCTTGGCCTCCAGCAACTCCCAGCGCTCCAGCGCTTCCAGCAGTTCCACCTCGATCTCGTCGAAGCGCGCCGCCAGCTGCGCGGCGCGCGGCGGGTCGCTGGCATACAGCGAGCCGTCCTCGAGCTGCCCGCCGATGGTCTTCTGTTCGGCCTCCAGCGCGGCGATGCGCTCGGGCAGCGCGTCGAGTTCGCGCTGCTCCTTGTACGACAGCTTGACGGTCCGGTTGGCGCCGCGCGCATCGCGCCCCGCCGCCTTGGCCGCTTCGTCCCCGCCGGCGGGCTTGCCGGTCTCGGTGGCCTTGCGTTCCGCGCCCCGCTCCGCTCCCTTCTGGCCCTGCGCGGCCGCGCTGCGCTCCGACTGCTGGACCCAGTCCGAATAGCCCCCGACATACTCGCGCCAGCGCCCCTCGCCTTCCCACGCGATCGTCGAGGTCACCACGTTGTCGAGGAAGGCGCGGTCGTGCGACACCAGGAACACGGTGCCGCCGTAGTCCTGCAGCAGTTCCTCCAGCAGTTCCAGCGTCTCGATATCGAGGTCGTTGGTCGGCTCGTCGAGCACCAGCACATTGGCCGGCCTTGCAAACAGCCGCGCCAGCAGCAGCCGGTTGCGCTCGCCGCCCGACAGCGACTTGACCGGCGAACGCGCCCGCTCGGGCGCGAACAGGAAATCGCCCAGATAGCTCATCACGTGCTTGCGCTGGCCGTTGACCTCGACCCAGTCGCTGCCGGGGCTGATGGTGTCGGCCAGCGACGTCTCCAGATCCAGCTGCGTACGCATCTGGTCGAAGTACGCAACCTGCAGATTGCTGCCGTTCTTGACCACGCCCGCGTCCGGCGCCAGTTCGCCGAGGATCAGCCGCAGCAGCGTGGTCTTGCCCGCGCCGTTCGGCCCGATCAGGCCGACCTTGTCGCCGCGCATGATGGTGCCGGTGAAGTCGCGCACCACGGTGCGCTCGCCAAAGGACTTGGTCACGCCGGTCAGTTCGGCGACGATCTTGCCCGAGCGCTCGGCCTGCGAGACCTCGAGCTTCACATTGCCCTGCACCTCGCGCCGCGCCGCCCGTTCGGCACGCATCGTCACCAGCCGCTGGATGCGCGCGACGCTGCGCGTGCGGCGGGCCTCCACGCCCTTGCGGATCCACACCTCCTCCTGCGCGAGCAGCTTGTCGAACTTGGCCTGCTCGACCTGCTCGGCCGCCAGCATCTCGGCCTTGCGCGTCTGGTAAGCGGCGAAGTTGCCGGGGAAGGACACCAGCTTGCCGCGATCGAGCTCGACGATGCGCGTGGCGACGCGATCGAGGAACGCACGATCGTGGGTAATCAGCAGCACGCTGCCGCGAAAGCCCAGCAGCAGATCCTCGAGCCAGCGGATCGCCTCGACGTCGAGATGGTTGGTCGGCTCGTCGAGCAGCAGGATGTCGGGCTCGGCCACCAGCGCCTGCGCGAGCGCCACGCGCTTGCGCGTGCCGCCCGACAGCGCGTCGACGCGCGCAACCGGATCGAGGCCGAGCCGCGCCAGTGTCGTCTCGACGCGCGTGCGCAGCTGCCAGGCATCGGCCGCGTCGAGCTCCGACTGCAGCCGATGCAGTTCGGCCAACGTGGCCTCGTCGTGATGCTCGGCCAGCCGGTTGGCGGCATGTTCGTAGGCGACCAGCAGGTCGTGGGCGGCGCCCATGCCCTGGGCGACCGCATCGAACACCGTCAGCTGCGCCGCGAACTCGGGTTCCTGCGGCACATAGGCGGTGGTGATGCCCTGCTGGCGCGCGATCAGCCCGTCGTCGGGCGCGGCCTGTCCGGCCACGATCTTCAGCAGCGAGGACTTGCCCGAGCCGTTGCGGCCGATCAGGCCGACCCGTTCGCCGGCCTCCAGCGAAAAGTCGGCGTGGTCGAGCAGCGCCACATGGCCAAAGGCCAGCTGGGCGTCGGAAATGGAGAACAGGGCCATGACAGCGAAGGAAGGAGGCGCGAAATAAGGGCGCGAAATGAAGGGTCGCGAGCGCCGAGGCCGGCGCGGAGGACGCGGCGCGAGCCTGGCACGGCGCGCGTCATGCCGGATCGGCGGCGAGCCGGCATTGTAGAGCATGCGCGGGAGCGGCGCGCCCGCCGCGGACGGAGGGCTAGCGCGGCACCGCCGGCAGGCGCAGCAGCGCCTGGGCCCCGCCCTGCGGCCGGTTGCCGAGTGTCAGCTCGCCCCGGTGCAGCAGCGCCACCTCGCGCGCGAAACACAGGCCGAGCCCGGTGCCCTTGTCGCGGCCGCCCGGCCGGGGGAGCGAATAGAAACGCTCGAACACCCGCGGCAGCGCGTAGTCGGGGATGCCCGGGCCACTGTCGGCGACCGTCACGGCAAACGCCTCCCCGTGCGCGCCGCGCTCGCGGTGCAGCCCCAGCGCGACCGTGCTTCCGGCCGGCGCAAAGTCGACCGCGTTGTCGATCAGGTTGACCAGCGCCTGCCGCAGCAGGAACGGATCGCCCAGCACTTCGGCGGGCGCGGCATCGGTCTCGACGCGCGGCGACAGCACCACGCCGCGCTGCCGCGCGCGCGGTTCCAGTTCGGCCGCCACTTCCGTCAGCAGCGGCGCCAGCGCGACCGGACGCGGCGCCTCCAGCCGCTGGCGCTGCTCGACCTCGGCCAGCGCCAGCAGCTTGGCGACCATCTCGGCCAGGCGCCGCGCCTGGCTGTCGATATTGCCGACGAAGCGGGCGCGATCGGGCGCGGGCATGTCCTCGCGCAGCAATTCCGCCGCGCCACGGATCGCCGCCAACGGGCTCTTCATCTCGTGCGTCAGCGTATGGATGTAGTGCTCGACGTACTGCTTGTCCTCCAGGCGCAGGCGCATCGTCTCCATCGCCCTGCCCAGCTCGGCCAGCTCGCCGGCGCCCGACAGCGGCATCGCGGCGCGCTCGCCCGCCGCCACCGCGCGTGCATAGCGGCGCAGCCGGCGCAATCCGTTCGCCAGCCACAACGTGCAGGCCAGGCCGATCGCCGCGGCCACGCCCATCAGCAGCAGCCCGTGCAGCAGGATGCGGTGCTGGCTGCGCGCGATCACCGGCGCCATCACCGCATTGGGCTTGGCCACCGTCAGCACGCCCAGCAGGCGCTCGCCATCGCGGATCGGCGCCGCGACGTACATCACGGTGCTGCCCTCGTCGTTCGGGTCGCTGCGCGTGCTGCGCGCACCGTACTTGCCGCGCAGCGTCAGGTAGACGTCGTTCCACCGCGAATAGTCCTGGCCCACCGCGGTGCCGGCCGAATCGAAGCGCACGATGCCGGCCGTGTCGGTGACATAGACGCGGTAGCCGATCTCGCGCTTGCGCAGCCCCCACAGCTCCGCGTCCAGCGGCGCGTCGCGCAGCGCGTTCAGCTGGCGCGCGAAGGCACCGTCGGCGATGCGGCCGTCGCGCATGTCGTCGGCCGCCAGCGCCGCCAGCGCGTGCGCGGTATCGATCAGCGTGTCTTCCATCGCCTGGCGCACGCCCGGCTTGACCTCCTGCACGAACACGCGAAGCGTCAGCCAGGCCGCCAGCCCGACGATCAGGAAGAAACCCAGGAAGATGCGCAGGCCGATCCGCATCCGTCGCCGGTCCCGCTCAGATGGCCAGCGAGTAACCCATGCCGCGATGGGTGCGGATCGGGTCCTCGTCGCCGGCGGCGCGCAGCTTGGCGCGCAGCGTCTTGATATGGGTGTCCACCGTGCGGTCGCTGGTATCGAGCGCGTCGTCCCAGACCAGGTCCATCAGCTGCGCGCGCGAGTAGATGCGGCCCGGATGGTCGGCCAGCAGCGCGAGCAGCCGGTATTCGTAGCGGGTCAGGTCGAGCCACTGGCCGCGGTAGGCGAGCCGGGCGCCGTCGCGATCGTGCAGCAACGGCGGCACCGCATCCTGTCCGCCCGCCGGCGCGGCGCCCTCGCCCCGGCCGCGCATGCGGCGCAGGATCACGCGCACGCGCGCCGCGAGTTCGCGCGGCGAGAACGGCTTGACCACATAGTCGTCCGCGCCGATCTCCAGCCCGACGACACGGTCGATCTCCTCGTGGCGCGCGGTCAGGAAAATCACCGGCACATCGGAAAAGGTGCGCAGCGTGCGGCAGACCTCGAAGCCATTCAGGTCCGGCAAGCCCACGTCGAGGATCACCAGATCGACCGCTTGCGCGCGCAGCCGCGCGATCGCCTCGCCGCCCAGCGCGCAATGCTCGACCTGCATACCCTCGGTGCGCAGCGCATAGAGAATCGTATCGGCAATGGCGGACTCGTCGTCGACCACGAGGATCGACGGGGCATGCGTGGCGTTGGCTTGCATCGAGGACTTGCGGGCGGCTGCGGCAGGAAATGAGAGGGGGGAAACGGGTCCGTCATTCTAGTCGAGCGCGCCGACGGCCGCCCCGCCGTGCCGCTGGCGCCGGCGGTGGAAATAGAGCCGTTGCGCGGCCCAGCGCAGCGGCGGCGAATACAGCATCCACTCGAACAGGCGGTCGGATTGGCAGCGGTCGAACAGCCAGCGCAGCGCGCGCTTTGCGCGAAAGCGCGGCGTGGCGCGCGGGACGGCGCGCTCCGGCGCCGGCCGTCCATCGCGCAGATGCGCGGCGATCGCGGCGGCGATCGTCTCGCCGTGTTCCCACGCCGAATGGATGCCGCCGGCGGTGACCGGCGACACCACGCCGGCCGCATCGCCCGCCAAAAGCACGCCATCGCGGCCCAGCGGCAGCACCGGGCCGCCGCAGGGAATCAGGCCGGCGCGCGTCGACGCCGGCACCGCGTCGTCGGGCACGCCGAGCAGATGACGCACGCGGGCCAGGAATCCGTCGATATCCGGCGTGCGCGGGCCGCGCCGGCGCCGCCGCAGCGCCACGCCCATCTGCACGCCGGTGGGTGTCTGCGCGGCCCAGCCCAGATAACCGGGTGCAAAGCGCTTGCCGACGAAGCAATGCAGGGCCCCGGGCTCGGGCAGCATCAGGCCGTCGAATTCGTACTCGATGCCATAGAGGAAGTCACGCGGGCCAGGCAGGCCCAGCCAGGCCGCCACGCGTGACCTGGCGCCGTCGGCGCCGACCAGGTAGCGCGTGCGGCCGATGCCCGGAATGCGCCAGCGGTCGCCGTCGCGCATTGCCTGCACGAATGGCGTGCCCAGGTGCACCGCCACGCCATGCCGCACCAGCTCGTCGACCAGCCAGCGCATCAGCGCCGGCGTGTCGGTGGTCAGGAAGTAGTAACCGGGGGCGTCCAGCCGCAGGCTGCGCAGCGCCGGCGAATAGAGCCGGACCTGCTCGACGCGGCGGAAGCAGTGCGCCGGCGCGCGGCCCAGCCAGGTGCGCTCGGCCGCTTCCTTGACCACGATGCCGGTGGTATGGAGCTTCGCGCCCGGATCACTCTTGCGCTCGAGCACCGCCACGCGCAGGCCGGCACGGGCAGCCGCCAGCGCGCATGCCGCGCCGGCGAAGCTCGCGCCGACGACGATCACGTCGTAGTCGGCAGTGCTGGCGGGAAACCGCGAGACGGTGGAGGCGCTATCCAGAGGGCTGGCGGAAGCGGACTTCGGAACGGACACTGCGGGACGGGATGGCATCATGCCGGGCTCCTGTTGCGTCGGTGACAGGCAGCGCAGTGTCGCGCGCGAATGTGAAGGCGGCGTGGGGTCGATGTGTAGCGGCGGGTCGCGGGAGGTGCCTCGGTGGGCCGAGCGGCGGCCCAAAAAAAAGAACAGCCCGCGACATAGGCGGGCTGAAGAGTCTCTCCTCGGTGCCCTGCTCCCAAGGCACGGCCTCACTGTATCGGGACCGCGATGGGCGCTCCAGTCGGACAAATCCGTAAGGGAAAACGCCTGTAGTCCGGCGGCGGCCCGCTCGCCGCAGCGACGGCATCGCGCGCTCGTGCGAAGATGTCGCCTTCAACGCACTGCTGGCCCGATCGCCACGCTCTTCGCATTGCGTCTGCCGTTGCCGATCGCCGCAACGGCGGTTGTTCCCGCAATATGCGACCGACCGCACCGACTGAAACAAATCGCCATGCCCTCCGCCACGCTCAAAGTCACCGATCTCTCCATTTCGGCCTTCGTCGCCGGACTGGTCTCCATGCTGACCGGCTACACCAGTTCGCTGGTGCTGATGATCCAGGCCGGACAGGCCGCGCATCTGAGCGACGCGCAGATCGCCTCGTGGATCTGGGCGCTGTCGATCGGCATGGGCGTGACCACGATCGGCCTGTCGCTGGTCACGCGCGTGCCGATCGTGATCGCCTGGTCCACGCCCGGCGCGGCGCTGCTGATTGCCAGCCTGCCCGGCGTGCCCTACGCCGAAGCGATCGGCGCCTTCCTGCTGGCGGCGCTGCTGATGACGGCTGCCGGCCTGACCGGCTGGTTCGACCGGCTGATGCGCGCGCTGCCGGCCAGCATCGCGGCGGCGCTGCTGGCCGGCATCCTGTTTCGCATCAGCATCGACGTGTTCGTGCAGGCGCAGCACCAGACGCTGCTGCTGTTGCCGATGTTCGCGGTCTATCTGCTGGGCAAGCGCTGGTGGCCGCGCTATGCGGTACCCGGTGTGCTGGTGATCGGCGTCGCGCTGGCGGGCATGCTCGGACAATTGCATTTCGAACAGTTCCATTTCGCGGTGGCGGCGCCGGTATGGACCACGCCGGCGTTCTCGCTGCAGGCCTTCGTCAGCATCGCGATCCCGCTGTTCATCGTCGCGCTGGCATCGCAGAACATTCCGGGCCTGGCCGTGCTGCGGGCCGACGGCTATCACGTCAAGGCGTCGCCGCTGATCACCGTGACGGGCCTGGCCTCGGCGGTACTGGCCCCGTTCGGTTCGCACGGCATCAACCTCGCTGCGATCACGGCGGCGATCTGCACCGGCAGCGAGGCGCACCCGGACCCGGCGCGGCGCTACACCGCCGCGGTGGTCTGCGGCATCGGCTACCTGGTCGCCGGGACGCTGGCCGCCAGCATCGCGGCGCTGTTCGCTGCCTTCCCGCAGGCGCTGGTGATCGCCGTGGCGGCGTTCGCGCTGCTCGGCTCGATCGCCAGCGGCCTGACCACGGCGATGCAAAACGCTGGCGAGCGCGAGGCCGCGCTGCTGACCTTCATGATCACGGCCTCCGGCATGACGCTGGTCGGCATCGGCTCGGCGTTCTGGGGCGTGGTGGGCGGGATCGTCGCGCTGTGGGTGCTGCGGCCGCGGGAAGGCCGTTGAAGGTCAACGCAGACTTGGGGCTTCGCGGCGCGCCGGAGCATTGAGACAACGGCGCATCCGCTCCAACTACGGCCTGTTCCCGACAGCTTTCGTCAACTCGGCACAAGCGCAGCCGATTTCGGCGATTTAGCGTAGTAGCAAAAATCTTGTTCAACATATTTTTTGCTACTACAATAATCCATGGAAATCGAGTTCGACTGCGTGAAAGACAGCCGCAACGTGCGCCAGCACGGCATGTCCTTGGCCGACGCAGGCCTGATGGATTTCGACAAGGCATTGATTGCAATAGATGAACGCAGGCAATACGGCGAAACACGCTACATCGCCTACGGCCCGATCGGTACCCGCCTGCACTGTCTGGTCTTCACCATACGAGGCGACACGCTGCGGGCCATCAGTCTACGCAAAGCCAATTTCCGAGAGGTGCGAGACTATGAACAGGAAATCTAAGCTGACCATGCCGGCCGCCCACGAGAACGCCGCCATCGCGCGCGGCATTGCGGGCGATCCGGATGCGGTCGAACTGACGACCGAGCAGATCAAGCGTATGCGTCCGGCACGTGAAGCATTGGCCGAAGTGCTTGGCGAGAAAAACGTTGAGGCGCTGATCAAGCGACGGGGTCGCCCTGCCCTTCCGGCGGCCGAACGCAAAGTCAGTCAAACCCTGCGACTCGATCCTGACGTGCTGCAGGCATTCAAGGCAACCGGCGACGGGTGGCAAACGCGCATCAATGATGCGCTGCGCGCCTATGCCAAGGCTCATCGGATGCTGGCGCGCGGCTGCTGAGCGTCGCATGACATCACGAGACGGCTATCTGCAGTCGGTACTGGATTGGGCGAGCGCCACGGACGCGGTCCTGGCGGTGATCCAGACGGGTTCGCTGGCACGACGCGACGATTCCGCGGACGAGTATTCCGATCTCGATATCGAAATCATCTCGTCCGATCCCGATACGCTGGCGCGCGACGACGAGTGGCTCCACCAGATTGGCGCGCTGATCACGGTGTTGCGCCTCGAGGCCGGCGACGATCAGCCTTGGCCGACGCGGCTGGCGATATACCGGGGCGGCGTCAAGATTGACTTCACCGTCGCCGGTATCGAACGGCTGGAACGGATGACGGGCCCCGAGGGCCTGGACGGCTTGTATGCCCGCGGCTATCGCGTCCTGCTCGACAAGGCCAGCGTGACCGGCTCGCTGCCGCCTGCGCCGTATCGCTTCCCGTTGCAAGGCCTGCCGTCACAGCAGGAATTCCAGGCCAGTGTCGAAGAGTTCTGGTTTGAAGCGTTCCATGTCCCGCGCTATCTGGTGCGCGGCGAACTGTGGCTGGTCAAGCAGCGCGACTGGACGATGAAGACGTTGCTGCTGTGCATGGCGCAATGGCATGCGCTGGCGCTGCACGGCGGCAAGGTCGACGTCTGGCACAACGGCCTGCACATGGACCAGTGGACCGATCGCGATACATGGCATGCGATGCAGCAGGTTTTCGGACGCTTCGACACCGCGGATGCCCGGCGCGCTTTCGACGCCACGGTCGAGCTCTATGGGCGCCTCGGGCGAGAGGTGGCCGAGCGTACCGGACTGGCATATCCGCAGGCCTGCGAGGATCAGATCCAGGAATGGAATCGGGCCGTGCTGGCGCGCCTGCGCGGCTGACCGGGGAACGCGCAGCCACCCTCGGCATCGAGGGAATCGCGGCCGTCGTGCAGGCCCGTCTGCGCCAGTGCCAGCAGGCGGCGCGCTTGATCGAGTCAGCTCGTCATGCTGCCCCGGGACCGTCCACTAGCGCTTGGTGACGTCGCCCGCGAACGACTGGATCTTGCGCGTCGGGCCCGACACGATCAGCAGATCGCCCGGCAATACGCGCGTGCTTGGCGTGGCGTGCTGGAAATCCTCGTTGGCGCGCTTGACGCCGACCACCGTGACGCCGGACTTCTCGCGCACGCCGGATTGCGCCAGCGTCTGGTTGTGGGTCGACGCCGGCGCATGGACCTTGGCGATCGCGAAACCGTCGTCGAACTCGATGAAATCCATCATGCGGCCGGTGATCAGGTGCGCGACGCGCTCGCCCATGTCGGCTTCCGGATAGACCACGTGATGCGCGCCGATGCGCTGCGCGATCTGCCCATGCTCGGCCGACATCGCCTTGACCCAGATGTCCTTGATGTCGAGTTCGGTCAGCGTCATGATCGTCATCAGGCTGGCGGCGAGGTCCGAGCCGATGCCGACGATGGCATGGGCGAAGTCGGCCACGCCGAGCTGGCGCATCACGTTGACGTTGGTGGAATCGGCCTGCACCGCATGCGTCAGGTAGTTGCCCCAGACCTGCACCGGCTCCGCTTCCTTGTCCAGGCCCATCACGTCGTGGCCCAGGCGCATCAGCGATTGCGCGACCGAGCTGCCGAAGCGGCCGAGCCCGATCACGACCACGCTGTCGCCCTTCGAGAACGAGAACTGCTCGGTAAATAATCTAGCCAACAATTGGATGCTCCTCGGGATAGCGGAACGGCATGCGGCGCTCGCCCAATACCAGCGACGCGGCCAGCGTGATGGTGCCCACGCGCCCGGCGTACATCAGCAGCACCAGCGTGAACTGGGCCGGCGCCGGCAGATCCCCGGTGATGCCCGTCGACAGGCCCGTCGTGCCGAAGGCGGCGATGACCTCGAAGATCACCTGATCGGTCGGAATATCGGTCGTGCGCAGCAACACCAGTGTACCGAGGGTGACCAGCGCGCTGCCGAGCACCAGCACCGTGATGGCCTGGCGCTGGGCCGATGCGCCCAGCCGGCGGCCGTATGCCTCGCAATCGCTTTGGCCGCGGATTTCGGCGAACACCAGCAGCGCCAGGATCGCGATCGTGCCCACCTTGACGCCCCCGGCTGTGCTGGCGCTGCCGCCGCCGACGAACATCAGGAAGTAGTGGAGCGCCCATGTCTCGGGCGTCAGCACGCCGATGTCCACGGTATTGAAGCCGGCCGTCCGCGCGGATACCGAGGCGAACGCCGCGGTCAGCAGCTTGTCGCCGGCCGACATCGGCCCCAGCGTATTCGGATTGGTCCATTCGAACAGCAGGACCCCGACAAAGCCCATCGCCAGCAGCACCGCGGTGCCGGCCAGGGTCAGCTTGGTATGCAGGGACCAATGATGGGGACTGCGCGCCTTGCGCCGGACATCGTGCAGCACCGGGAAACCGATACCGCCGACCACGACGGCGATCATCACCGGAATCAGGATCAGCGCATCGGCGGCATAGCGCGTCAGGCTGTCCGCATGGATCGAAAAGCCGGCGTTGTTGAAGGCGGACACCGCATGGAACAGTCCGCTCCAGATGGCATCGCCCCATGGCAAGTCATGGCCGTAGCGAAGCCGCAAGGCAAGCAGCGCCGTGACCACGGCCTCGGATGCCAGCGTCACCACCAGCACCAGCCGCGCCACGCTGGTCACGTCGCCAACGCCGAGCGAGCGCGTTTCGACCTGCGTGATCAGCTTGGTGCGCAGCCGCAGCGAGCGGTTGACCATCAGGCCCAGCAGCGTCGCCGCGGTCATCATGCCGAAGCCGCCGATCTGGAACAGCACGAGAATCACGGCCTGGCCGAAGCCGGACCAGTAGCTGCCGGTGTCGACGACCAGCAGGCCCGTCACGCAGATCGCGGATACCGCGGTGAACAGCGCCGTCAGCCACGGCACGGAGTCCCCGTCGGCCTGGGATATCGGCAAGCGCAGCAACAGCGTGCCGGCCGCGATCGCCAGCAGGAAGACCATCGCGACGATGCGTGGGGGATGCGCGATGGCTTTCATCGATGGGCCATCCGCGCATCGACGGTGCCGGTCCGAGGCACGCAGGGGATCGCTTCTTGTTGTCCGTCCATGTTGCCGACTCCGAGAAGGCGCTCGACCGCGGCGTCAGAGCTGGTTCACGCGCTACCGCAACAGGCCGCCGATTCTACACTGGCCCATTTACGTCGAGCCCTTGCGTTCGCGCTGGTTTGACATGCATGCCAGCGCGGCACGCAGTGTTGCGCGCGTGGTTGTAAGCCGCATTGGCGCCGATGACAAGGCTCGTAAATCACCGTTGCAAAATCGAACAGAATGTCAGACGCCTCGCCGCTACAGTGATTCCTCCCTTGCCTGTAGGCGTTTTGATGGAGGTACACGAATGAAGCAACATCTGGCGAAATCCCTGTTGATGGCTGGCGCGATGATCGCGTCGTACCCGCTGCTCGCGCAGCAGTCCCAGCCGATGCAGCCGACTCAGCCGATGCCGGCCGCGCAGACGATGCAGCCGATGCAGTCCACCCAATCCTCGCCATACGCACAATCCGCGCAATCCGGGCAATCCGCGCAATCGATCCAGTCCGCGCCTGCCACGCAGTCGATGCCGTCGGCCCAGCCGATGCAGGGCATGCCCGCGGCAACGGCGCAAGCTCCAGCCGCCGCGCCGGTCTCCGGCGATCCGTACACGCAAGCCGCCGCGCCTGCCGCGCAAACGGGCATGGCGAGCACCGACCCTGCCATCGATCCGGCCAGCATGAGCCTGCCGCCGGATGCGCTGGGCACGCGCCTGGGCCAGCGCAGTCCGTTCCTCGACGGCGCCTGATCGTCGATAGCCATTCGGTCCTGCCGGATGCCGACGCTCGGCCATGACAGCACGCGCGGCGTCCGGCGTCGCGGATTGCGAGCGGCAACCGCGTGGAAACGGGGCGATGCGAATACGGATATGGGGATTGGTCCCGCCGACAGGAATCGAACCTGTATCTAGCGCTTAGGAGGCGCTCGTTCTATCCATTGAACTACGGCGAGCGGATAGACGGGCATCGCTGCGACGCCCTGGGATGCGGCCACCGTCGAACCGGTGAACCCGCGCGCTCGGCCATCGGCCGAGGCAGGGGCGGAGTATAGCAAAGTCACTTGGCGGGGAGCGTCTCGCCGGCACCAGGAAATGTGCGATTTCGCGCGCGGAGCTGCGTCGCGGGTGCGATCTGGCGTCGAGCCCGCATCGTGGCGCCAACTCCCGCGCAAATGAAAAGCCCGCCAATGTCCTGGCGGGCTGGCTGCGGACGGGCCGGGCAGTCTGGGTCGACGCTGGCGGCATCGCCACAAGCCACGGTACAGGTCCTCTTCCTCATGGTTCCGCCGATGTCGCGGCCGCCCATCCGGACCACCCGGACAGTCGGAGAAAGAAGGCGCTGGCGTGCATTGCGGAGATACCGATGGCGAACAGCGAGGCACTCGCTGAAGACGGCCATCGGGTGGGAGGTTGTCCGCATCCGTGCCGGCACTTCGTGTCGACACTGCGAGTATAGGGCGGGGGTTCGGGGATTCAAGAGACGTGGACTCGCCCGCCAGCGGCGGCCTCGCGAATGTCCGCCCAAAGGCGCTTGCGGACCATGTTTTCGCAGTGCAGCAAGAATTTGCGGGTTCTGCTAGAATGCGCCCCGTGAGTTCGCAATGCGAGCCGTGCACACGCCGACCAGCCCCACGGGCCAGAGGCGATGCCGCTTCCGCTCTCAAGCTCTGTCGCTCGGTTCTCCGGTCGTTTTCCAGTAGTGTTCGACCACCCGCCGCTTGCCAGGCCGCCATCTCACTTGACGCCGCCTCGTCTCCGATCCTGTTGAACAGCCTCGTCGCTGTTTGCCTGCCAGGGACCCGGCTTCCGGTCTTGCACCGGTCGCCCCCTGCCTGCCGCCGTACTGCCAGCTGAGTCTGTCGTCACGGCCTTCCGATTGGCGCCGAAGCCTTTTTAAGACTTTGCACTGCGCCCACCTCTTGCCCGATGGCAGGGGTGCCATGCATCAAGACCCTTACGACATGACCCAGCACGATTTCCGTGCGGAGCAGCCTATTGCCTCCGCCAACGATATTTCCAACACCAATGCAGCGAGCCCGCTGGACCGCCTGCAGGCGATCCTCGACCCGCAGGAAGCGCCTGCGGCACCGGTAAGCGCCGACGGCTTCGCCGCGCTCGGCCTGGACGCCGCGATCCTGCGCGCCCTGGCAGAGGCCAACTACACCACGCCGACGCCGGTACAGGCACAAGCGATCCCGGCCTTCCTGGCCGGCCGCGACCTGCTGGTGTCGAGCCAGACCGGCTCGGGCAAGACCGCCGCGTTCATGCTGCCGGCGATCCAGCGCATTTCGGAGCGTCCCGCGCCGAACCGCCCGCGCGCCGACGAGCCCGTCAAGCGGATGAAGGGCAAGCGTCCTCGCCCGGCCCCGGCCCAGCCGTCGCTGCTGGTGCTGACGCCGACCCGCGAACTGGCGCTGCAGGTGACCGACGCGGCCGCCAAGTACGGCCGCCATCTGCGCCGCATCATCTGCGCGAGCATCCTGGGCGGCATGCCCTATCCGAAGCAGCTGGCGATGCTGTCGAAGATGCCGGACATCCTGGTGGCAACGCCGGGCCGTCTGCTCGACCATATCGACGCCGGCCGCATCGACCTGTCGCAGCTCGACATGCTGGTGTTCGACGAGGCCGACCGCATGCTGGACATGGGCTTCTCCGACGACATCGACGCGATCGTCGCCGCGACGCCGGCCACCCGCCAGACGCTGATGTTCTCGGCGACGGTCGATGGCCGCATCGCGCAACTGGCCGCGCGCCAGCTGCGTGACCCGCAGCGCATCGAAATCGCGGCGGCGCGTGCCGATCAGAGCAACATCGAGCAGCGCCTGCACTTCACCGACGACATGTCGCACAAGGAGCGCCTGCTCGACCATCTGCTGCGCGACGCGTCGCTGAAGCAGGCGATCGTGTTCACCGCGACCAAGCGCGATGCCGATTCGCTGGCCGAGCGCCTGTCGGACACCGGTTTTGCCGCCGGCGCATTGCACGGCGACATGACGCAGGGCGCGCGCAATCGCACACTGACGGCACTGCGCCGCGGCAACCTGCGCGTGCTGGTCGCCACCGACGTGGCGGCGCGCGGCATCGACGTGCCCGATATCACCCATGTGGTGAACTTCGACCTGCCCAAGCAGGCCGAGGACTATGTGCACCGTATCGGCCGTACCGGCCGCGCGGGCCGCTCGGGCGTGGCGATCAACCTGGTCAACCACAACGATGCCTTCCAGTGGAAGCGGATCGAGCGCTTCACCAACAACCGCGTCACGGCGTCGGTGATCGAAGGCCTGGAACCGCGCCGTACGCCCAAGCCGCGCACCGGCTTCGGCGGCAAGCCGGGCGGCGGCCGTCCGGGCAATGGTGGTGGCTATCGCGGCGGCGAGCGCAAGTTCGGCGGCGGCGAGTCGCGCGGTTACGGCAACGGCGGCGGCAACGGCGGCGGCAACGGTGGCGGCTATCGCGGCGACCGCGAGCAGGCACCGCGCAGC
Source organism: Cupriavidus sp. JZ107 (assembly GCF_053903255.1). Lineage (NCBI taxonomy): Bacteria > Pseudomonadati > Pseudomonadota > Betaproteobacteria > Burkholderiales > Burkholderiaceae > Cupriavidus > Cupriavidus sp. JZ107. The sequence goes on from NZ_CP096481.1 coordinate 2,517,332, forward strand.
TTCGGCGGCGAATCGCGTGGCTATGGCAATGGCGGCAACGGCAATCGCCCGTTCGGCGAGCGCAGCTTCGGCGATCGTCAATATGGCGACCGCCCGTTCGGCGACCGCAAGCCTGCCGAGCGCAGCTTCGGCGACCGCGACGGCAACCGTGGCGGCTATCGTGGCGAAAATCGTGGCGACAGCCGCGATGGTGCCCGCAGCTTCGGCGACGGCAATCGCGGCGGCTACGGCAATCGCCATGGCGCCAACGGCGGCGGCTTCGGCGGCCAGCGCCCCGCCCGCTCGCGCTTCTCGCGTTAAGACCGTGCGGGGCCCAGCCCCGCACCAAAAAGAAAGGACGTCTTCTGACGTCCTTTTTTCTTTGGCGATGCCTTGAAACAAGAACCCGCGCCAGCGTCCTCACGCTGCGCGGGCCGTGTTGCCCGAGACAAGACGATTGCCGGGGCGACGATTGCCGGGCTATTGCCCCGTAACGACGCGGGCGATGGTGCCGTTGCGGGTCGAGACCAGCAGGAACTCATTGCCGACGCCGACCCATTGGTGCCCCTTCGGCGGGCGTTCCAGCTGGAACGAGCGCCAGTCGTCGATCACGTACTGACGATCGCGATAGGCGGCCGGCAAACGATCGCCCTTCTTCCATTGGCCCGGCGCATAAGCATACGGCGAGGCCGATGCGCCCGGGCCGCCGGGCGTAGCCGACGGCGTGGCGCGCTCGCCGGGTTGAGCGACCCGTCCCGATGGACCGCCCATCTGCGCACCCCCCCTCTGCGAGCCACCCATCTGCGAGCCGCGCGTATCCGAGCCGCCCGTCTGCGGCCCACCCATCTGCGAGCCGCGCGTATCCGAGCCACCCGTCTGCGGCCCACCCATCTGCGAGCCGCCCCGCTGCGACTCGGGCGGGGCCCCCGCTCCTGCGCCGTATCCGCCGGCGCCGGCCGAGCCGCCACCGGAGCTGGATTGCGCCAGGCCGACCGATGAACCGAGCACGCCCGCGGCCACCAGCAAACCCATCAACATGTGGTTCCTCTTCATCGAGATCTCCTTGTTGGTTGGGACAGCGATGGCAAGTTACACCCGGGGGCGCGAGGCGGCAACGCAGCTTTGTATCTGGATATTTCGGTGGTGCGGCGTAAGAGACTCGCCACTGGAGACCGCAGCGCCGGCCGCGCGCCGGCCGCTACAGGAAGCGGTCGAGCAGCTTGCGGCTGGCCTTGTCGAGCGATTGCAGGCTGCGGATCAGATAGTGGATGCCGTGGCTGTCCGAGATCAGCAGCGTGGTGCCCGCCAGCCGGCGGATGTCCTCCTCGCCCCGCAGCACCAGCCGGGTCGGGCCGCGATCGGTCTCGACCTGCCAGGTGCTCGGCGTGGCGAAGGTCGACACGCTGACGATGCGGCGGATCTCGGGCATGAATTCGCGCCCGCCCAGCTCTTCCTCGACGATCGCGCGCGCGCTTGCCGGCAGGTGCTCCAGGCGCTCGATCCACGCCAGCTCGTGGCCCTCGGCGCTGACGAGCGCGATGCCATCGTCCGGTGCCGTGATCGGGAACGCGCGCACGGCGACCACGCCCTCATGCACCACGCCCTCGGCGGTCGTCAATACCAGACGGCCGAAGGGATTGCGCGACAGCTGGAACGGGAATGCGACCGCAGTCGTCGATTCGCTTGCTTGCATGATCGGACTTCCTTATTGCACGACGGCGGCACTGGCCGTGACATGGGGCGCGACGGTATTGACCTCGACCGGATCGTCCGGATCGGTATCGACGTTGCGGGCCTGCGCCTGGTACAGCCGGTAGTAGGCGCCCTCGCGCGCCATCAGCTCGTCATGCGGGCCGACCTCGACGATGCGGCCGCGATCCATCACCACCAGCCGGTCCGCCTTGCGCAGCGTCGACAGCCGGTGTGCGATCGCGATCGTGGTGCGGCCCTGCACCAGATTGTCCAGCGCCTTCTGGATTTCCTTCTCGGTCGCGGTGTCGACCGACGAGGTCGCCTCGTCAAGGATCAGGATGCGCGGATCGATCAGCAGCGCACGCGCGATCGAGATGCGCTGGCGCTCGCCGCCCGACAGCGCCTGGCCGCGTTCGCCGACCAGCGAGTCGTAGCCGTGCGGCAGCCGCAGGATGAACTCGTGCGCATGGGCCGCGCGCGCGGCGGCGATGATCTCGGCGCGCGTTGCATCGGGCCGCCCATAGGCGATGTTGTCGGCGATGGTGCCGAAGAACAGGAACGGCTCCTGCAGCACGAGGCCGATATGGCGGCGGTAGTCGGCCACCGCCAGCGAACGGATATCGACGCCGTCGACGCGGATCGCGCCTTCCGACACGTCGTAGAAGCGGCAGATCAGATTGACCAGCGTGCTCTTGCCCGAGCCGCTGTGGCCGACGAGGCCGATCATCTCGCCCGGACGGATCTGCAGATCGAGCCCGCGGATCACCGCGCGGCTGCCGTAGCGGAAACCGATATCGCGCAGCTCGATCGCGCCGCTGATCTGGGGCAGCTGCGTGGGCCGCGCCGGCTCCGGCACGCTCGACACGTGGTCGAGGATGTCGAAGATCCGCTTGGCGCCGGCCGCGGCCTTCTGCGTGACCGAGACGATGCGGCTCATCGAATCGAGCCGCGTGTAGAAGCGGCTGATATAGGTCAGGAAGGCGACCAGCACGCCCACCGTGATCGCATCGCGAGAGACCTGCCAGATGCCGAAGATCCAGACCACCAGCAGGCCGACTTCGGTCAGCAGCGTCACGGTCGGCGTGAACAGCGACCACACCGCATTGACGCGATCGTTGATCGCCAGGTTGTGCCGGTTCGCCTCGCGAAAGCGCTCGACCTCGCGGCGTTCCTGCGCAAAGGCCTTGACCACGCGGATGCCCGGAATGGTGTCGGCCAGCACGTTGGTGATCTCGGACCAGTTGCGGTCGATCTTCTCGAAGCCATGGCGCAGCCGGTCGCGGACCTGGTGGATCATCCACGCGATGAACGGCAGCGGCACCAGCGTGACCAGCGCGAGCCAGGGGTTGATCGAGATCAGGATGACCGCCGTCATCATGATCATCAGCACGTCGGTGAAGAAGTCGAGCAGATGCAGCGACAGGAAGACGCAGATGCGGTCGCTCTCGTTGCCGATGCGCGCCATCAGGTCGCCGGTGCGCTTGCCGCCGAAATACTCGAGCGACAGCTTCAGCAGGTGCTCGTAGGTGGTGGTGCGCAGGTCCGCGCCGATCCGCTCCGATACCCGCGCCAGCAGATAGGTGCGCGCCCACCCCAGGCTCCACGCGATCAGCGCCGCCCCGAGCAGGCCGCCCAGATAGAGCCGCACCAGGTCGTAGTCGATCGGCACGCCGTTCTGGTAGGGGATCAGCACCTTGTCCATCAGCGGCATGGTCAGGTACGGCGGCACCAGCGTGGCGCCGGTCGACAGCAGCGTCAGCACGAAGCCCGCCAGCAGCTGCATCCGGTAGGGCCGGGCGAAGCGCCACAGCCGCAGCAGCGCCCAGGTCGACGGAGGCGTCTCCAGTTCGCGGCTGCATTGCGGGCATTCGTCCTCGCCCGGCGGCAGCGGCGCGCGGCAGGTCGGGCAGACGCCCTCGGCCTCGATCGGCTCGCGCGCGGCCGCGCCGGCGGCGAGACGATCGCGCTGCGCGTTGAACGTATCGAGCAGGCGCAGCGCCGCGGGATTGTTGCCGAGCGTGTAGTGCCAGGCCGCCAGCCGGCCGTTGCGGTCCTGCAGCTCCAGCGTGCCGACGCCCGCATGGTCGCCATGGTGCATCGTCAGTTCGGCGCCGATCGGCCATTGCCGCCAGCCGTCCTGCCCGCCATGCCCGTCCTTCCCGTCCTGTCCATTGCCCCGGGCCAGCACGCGGCGGTCGGTGACAACTACCACGCCTTCTGTAAAATGCAGCCGCCGGTCGAGATCGACCTCCAGCCAGGCCAGCACCGTTTCACCGTGCAGGTCCCGGTGGGAGCCGAGTTCGGCCTCCAGCGAGACGCGCCAGGGGTCAGGCAGCGTGGGGGTCGAGGATACGGAGGTAGCGGCTAGGGTCATGGTCGGCACAGCGGGCGTCGTTTCGTCGAGCTGCGCGAGCATGGCGCAAGCGGTCGGTCGACGGTCGAAACGACATGTCTTGATACAAATAAAAATGGCGGGCGCTGCCAGGATGCCGATATGTCGCAGGATGGATCGGCGCAAGCGCGGCGCAAGTATACATAAGCCACATCGAAGCCACATCGGCGCGGCAGCGTCTGTCGCGGCGCACAAACGCTTTTTCGTCGGGAAGTCAACCAGGTCTACGCTGTAACGTTATTGAAAGGTTAGACTTCCGCCCCACGGGCGCATCGCCCATGCCTCAAGCTAATTCAATGAAGAAAAAGGACATTGAGATATTCGATGTCATGTCGCTGCGCGGCCCCAATATGTGGACATATGGGCCGGTGCTGGAGGCGTGGGTCGATATCGGAGAACTGGAGGAATACCCCTCCAACAAGATTCCCGGCTTCTACGAACGCCTCACGGCCTGGCTGCCTTCGCTGATCGAGCACCGCTGCAGCATCGGCGAGCGCGGCGGCTTCCTGCAGCGGCTGAAGGAAGGCACCTGGCCGGCGCACATCATGGAGCATGTGACGCTGGAACTGCAGAGCCTGGCCGGCCTGCCCGGCGGCTTCGGCAAGGCGCGCGAGACGCCGCTGGTCGGCGTCTACAAGGTCATCGTCACCGCCTGGGACGAGCGCGTGGCACGCGCCGCGCTGTTCCTCGCGCGCGATCTGGTGATGGCCGCGATCGAGGACCGTCCCTTCGACGTCGATGGCGCCGTCGATGAACTGCGCCGTTTGATCGATCGCCACTGGCTCGGCCCGAGCACCGCCTGCATCGTCTATGCCGCCGACGACCGCCGTATCCCGGCGCTGCGCCTGTCCGACAGCAATCTGGTCCAGCTGGGCCACGGCGCGCGCCAGCGCCGCATCTGGACCGCCGAGACCGATCGCACCCCCGCGATCGCCGAAAGCATTTCGCGGGACAAGGACCTGACCAAGTCGCTGCTCGAATCGTGCGGCGTGCCGGTGCCCGAAGGCCGGCTGGTAGACAGCGCCGAGGATGCCTGGGAGGCCGCCGAGGAGATCGGCGTGCCGGTGGTGGTCAAGCCCTACGACGGCAATCACGGCCGCGGCGTGTTCACCAACCTGTTCAGCCGCGAGGAAGTGCAGACCGCCTATGCGGTCGCCATCGAGGAGGGCAGCGGCGTGATCGTCGAGCGCTTCGTGCCCGGCAACGAGCACCGCCTGCTGGTGGTCGGCGGCCGCCTGGTCGCGGCGGCGATGGGCGAATCGGCCAGCGTGGTGGGCGACGGCAAGTCGACCATCGACGAGCTGATCGAGCTGCAGATCAACTGCGACCCGCGCCGCGGCAACACCGAGGATCATCCGTTGAACCGCGTGCGGCTTGACTCGGCCGCCCGCCTCGAACTGAAGCGCCAGGGCTTTACCGGCGAGTCGGTGCCGCCCGAGGGCCGCCATGTGCTGATCCAGCGCAACGGCAACGTGGCGTTCGACGTCACCGATCGGGTCCATCCGAGCGTCGCCGCGCATGCCGCGCTGGCCGCGCGCGTGGTGGGCCTCGATATCGCCGGCATCGACCTGGTCGCCGAGGACATCTCGCGCCCGCTGGCCGAGCAAGGCGGCGCGATCGTCGAGGTCAATGCCGGCCCCGGCCTGCTGATGCATCTGAAGCCCGCCGCCGGCACGCCGCGCCCCGTGGGCCGCGCGATCGTCGATCACCTGTTCCCGCCCGCCGCGGACGGCGACGCGCCGGCCGACGACGGCCGCATTCCGGTGGTCGGCATCACCGGCACCAACGGCAAGACCGTGGTGGCCAAGCTGGTCGCGCGTCTGCTGCAGCTGTCCGGCCGCCATACCGGGCTGGCCTGCAGCGACGGCCTCTACCTCGATCGCCGGCTGGTCGAAGGCGGCGATCGTGCCAACTGGGAGGCCGCGACCCGCGTGCTGAAGAACCGCGCCGTCGAGGCCGCCGTGTTCGAGAACGACAGCGGCACGATGCTGTCCGAGGGCCTGGCCTACGACCGCTGCCTGGTGGGCGTGGTCACCAATATCGATACTCCGGATCACCTCGGCCACTACTACATCGAGGACGCCGACAAGATGTACAGCGTGTTGCGCACGCAGGTCGACGTCGTGCTCAAGCACGGCGCCGCGGTGCTCAACGCGCGCGATCCGCTGGTGGTCGAGATGGCCGAGCTGTGCGACGGCGACGTGATCTTCTTCGGCGGCAGCGCCGAGCTGCCGGCGATCGCGCAGCACCGTGCGGCCGGCAAGCGCGCGGTCTACGTGCGCGACGGCCGCATCGTGCTGGCCACCGGCAACAGCGAGATGCCGCTGGCCGACGTCGCGACGATTCCGCTGACCTATGCCGGCCGCGTCGGCTTCCAGATCGAGAACGTGCTGGCGGCGGTGGCCGCGGCGTGGGCGCTGGGCATCTCGCACGAGCTGATCCGCGCCGGCGTGATGACCTTCGATGTCGGCCAGCTCGACGTGCCGGGCCGCTTTACGCTGTTCGAGCGCAACGGCGCCACCGTGATCGTCGACGACGCGCACAACGCCCCCGCGCTGGAGGCCTTGGCCAAGGCGCTGGAGCGCTTCCCGTCCGAACGCCGGCTCGCCGTGTTCGGCGCCGGCGCCGATCGCCGCGACGCGGACCTGATCGAACAGGGCAAGGCGCTCGGCGCCGCCTTCGATCGCGTGTTCCTGTGCGAGGACCGCAGCGTCGCGCGCAAGCTGCCCGACAGCGAGGCGCGCGCGCTGCTGAAGAAGGGCCTGTACGAAGGCCGCCGCGTCAGCAAGATCATCGACCAGGGCAGCCGCCGCGAGGCCGTCGAGGCCGCGCTGTCGCAGCTGGTGGCGGGCGATCTGCTGGTGTTGCAGGCCGACGAGGCCGATATCGGCACCACGCTGGACCAGGTTCACCATTGGCTGGGCCAGCCGGCCCGGCGCGGTTGACCGGCCGGCATCGATGATCAGAGGCAAGGCGCCGAGGTTCTGACACGCTGAAGCGCTGAAGGATAGAACGGTCGCCTGCCGCGGGGTCGCGCCCCGACCGGCCGGCGGCCGACCGATAGGAAACTGATTGATGGAAGTCTCACGCATCCGCGCGCTGCGCGGTCCGAACCTGTGGTGCCGCCACACCGCGATCGAAGCGATCGTCGCGTGCCCCGATGAAGCGGGCACGATCGAGGACCTGCCGGGATTCGAGGAGCGCCTGCGCGCGCGCTTCCCCGACATCGGCCCGCTGCGACCCGACGATGCGCACGGCGATGCGTCGCTGGCCCATGCGCTCGAATGCGCGACGCTGCGGCTGCAGGCGGCCGCCGGTTGCCCGGTGACCTTCAGCCGTACCTCGCCGACGGTCGAGCCCGGCACCTATCAGGTGGTGGTCCAGTACAGCGAAGAAGAGGTTGGACGCCTTGCACTCGATCTGGCCCGGCAGCTGTGCATCGCCGCGCGCGACGACACGCCGTTCGACCTGGACGATGCGCTGTCCCGCCTGCGCGAACTGGACGAGGACGTGCGGCTCGGACCGAGCACCGGCTCGATCGTCCATGCGGCGGTCGCGCGGGGCATCCCCTATCGCCGCCTGACGCAGGGCAGCATGGTGCAATTCGGCTGGGGCAGCCGCCAGCGGCGCATCCAGGCCGCGGAAACCGATATGACCAGCGCGGTCGCCGAATCGATTGCCCAGGACAAGGAGCTGACCAAGAGCCTGCTGCACGCGGCCGGCGTACCGGTGCCGCTGGGCCGCTCGGTCAGCAGCGCCGAAGAGGCATGGGAAGTGGCGCAGGAAATCGACGCGCCGGTGGTGGTCAAGCCGCGCGACGGCAACCAGGGCAAGGGCGTCGCGGTGCGCATCCGCACGCGCGAGGAAGTGATGGCCGCCTATGAGGTCGCGGCCGAGATCAGCAGCGACGTGATCGTCGAGCGCTATATCCCCGGGCACGACTTCCGCCTGCTGGTGGTCGGCAACCAGCTGGTCGCCGCGGCCCGGCGCGATCCGCCGCAGGTGATCGGCGACGGCGTGCATACCGTGCGCCAGCTGGTCGACGAGGTCAATCGCGACCCGCGCCGCGGCGAGGGCCATGCGACCTCGCTGACCAAGATCCGCTTCGACGATATCGCGCTGGCCACGCTGGCCAAGCAAGGCCTGACCGCGGAATCGGTGCCGCCCAAGGGCACGCGCGTGATCCTGCGCAACAACGCGAACCTGTCGACCGGCGGCACCGCCACCGACGTCACCGACGACGTGCATCCCGAGATGGCCGCGCGCGCGGTGGCCGCGGCGCAGATGGTCGGCCTCGATATCTGCGGCGTCGACGCGGTCTGCGAAACCGTGCTGAAGCCGTTCGAGGAACAGGCCGGCGGCATCGTCGAGGTCAATGCCGCGCCGGGCCTGCGCATGCATCTGCAGCCCTCCTACGGCAAGGGACGCGCGGTCGGCGAGGCGATCATCTCGACGATGTTCGCCGACGGCGACGACGGCCGCATTCCGGTCGTCGCGGTGTCGGGTACCAACGGCAAGACCACCACGGTCCGGCTGATCACCCACCTGCTGGCCGGCAGCGGCCTGCGCATGGGCATGACCGGCACCGACGGCGTCTATATCAACGGCCAGCGTATCGACACCGGCGACTGCAGCGGTCCGCGCAGCGCGCGCAATGTGCTGCTGCACCCCGACGTCGACGCGGCCGTGTTCGAGACCGCGCGCGGCGGCCTGCTGCGCGAAGGACTGGCGTTCGACCGCTGCGATGTCGCGGTGGTGACCAACGTCGGCGAAGGCGACCACCTCGGGCTTTCCTATATCAGCACGGTCGAAGACCTGGCGGTGCTCAAGAGCGTGATCGTGCAGAACGTCGCGCCGCACGGCATGGCGGTGCTCAACGCGGCCGATCCGATGGTCGCGCGCATGGCCGACGCCTGCCCGGGCGCGGTGACGTTCTTCGCCCGCGATGCCGAGCACCCGGTGCTGGCCACGCATCGCGCGCAAGGCAAGCGCGTGGTGTTCACCGACGGCGACGAGCTCGTTGCCGCCGAGGGCGACTCCCAGGTGCGGATCGCGCTGAAGGATATTCCGCTGACGCGCGGCGGCAGCATCGGCTTCCAGGTCGAGAACGCGATGTCGGCGACCGCGGCCGCATGGGCGCTGGGCATCGACTGGTCGGTGATCCGTCGCGGCCTGGCGACCTTCGTCAGCGACGCGGCGAGCGCGCCGGGACGCTTCAATCTGTTCGACTATCGCGGCGCGACGCTGATCGCCGACTACGGCCACAATCCGGACGCGATCCAGGCACTGTGCAACGCGATCGAGACGATGCCCTCGCGCCGCCGCATGGTGGTGATCAGCGGCGCCGGCGACCGCCGCGACGAGGACATCCGCCGCCAGACGCAGATCCTCGGCGGCGTGTTCGACGACGTGGTGCTGTACCAGGACCAGTGCCAGCGCGGGCGCGAAGATGGCGAGGTGCTGGCGCTGCTGCGCGAAGGGCTGCAGGGTGCCACGCGGGCCAGCGCGGTCGAGGAGATCCGCGGCGAGTTCCTCGCCATCGATACCGCGCTGGGCCGCCTGCAGCCGGGCGACCTGTGCCTGATCCTGGTCGATCAGGTCGAGGAAGCGCTGGACCATATCGCGAAGCGGATCGCGGAAGCGGGGTGAGGCGCTTGCCCTCTCCCCCGGCCCCTCTCTCCCGCAAGCGGGAGAGGGGAGGAACACCGTGCGGCAGTGATCAGGCGCTGGACGTCGCACCCGCGCTGACCCGCTCCCTCTCCCTCTTGCGGGAAAGGGAAAGAACACCGTGCAGCGATGATCAGACGCTAGAGGTCAAGCCCGCGCTGACCCGCTCCCTCTCCCGCTTGCGGGAGAGGGCTGGGGAGAGGGCAAACAGCGCCCGCCCCACCACCGTCAATGCCGCCCCGGCAACGACAATCTTCTCTCCAGCAGCCGCTGCACGAACGACAGCAGCGTGCTCAATACCCAGTAGATCGCGGCCGCCGCGAGATACAGGGGCAGCGGCTGGTAGGTCGCCGCGATCAGCTCCTGCGTGGTGCGCAGCAGTTCGGTGACCGTGATCACCGACACCAGCGAGGTGTCCTTGATCAGGCTGATCAGGCTGTTCGACAGGCTCGGCACCGCGATGCGCAGCGCCTGCGGACCGACCACGTAACGCAGCGTCTGCGCGGGCGTCAGCCCGAGGCTGTAGGCCGCCAGCCATTGCCCGCGAGAGATGCCGAGGATCGCCCCGCGCATGCTTTCCGACAGATAGGCGCCGACATTCAGGCTAAGCGTCAGCACGCCGGCGGGAGTGGGCTCCATCGTGATGCCGATGCCCGGCAGGCCGTAATACACCACGAAGATCTGCACCAGCAGCGGCGTGCCGCGCATCACGCTGACATAGACGCGCGCGATCGCCCTCAGCACGCGGTTGTGGCCGATCCCCATCAGCGCGACCACCAGGCCGATCACCAGCCCGAAGGCCATCGACCACAGCGCGAACTTGATGGTCAGCACCATGCCTTGCAGCAGCACGGGCAGCGAATCGATTACCAGTTGAAGGGATGGCATGGCAGGCGGGAATGGAGGCGGGGATGGAGGCGCTGATGACCGCGCAAAGTCGGAATCATAAATTGGTGCCCCAAAAAACAAAACGGCAGTGCGATTGCACTGCCGTCCGCTCTTTGAAGTTGTGGCCCCCGCGAAGGCGCAGGCCCAGCGACTTGGTCTCGACTGCGAAAGCCACTGGGTCCCCGCCTTCGCGGGGACGACGGGCTTGTCGGTTTATTTCACCGGCTTGGTCACGTCCGCGCCGAACCACTTGTTCGACAGCTTGGTCAGCGTGCCGTCCTTGCGCAGATCGTCCAGCGCGCGGTCGAGCGCCTGTGCGAACTTCGGATTGTCCTTGCGGAACGGGATCGCGACCTCGGTATCGCCGCCCTTCACCACCGCGCCGGCGCGCAGCGGCAGATTCGACGTCTTGATCAGGTAGTTGACCATCAGCCGGTCGTTCAGCGCGGCATCGACACGCTGCGCGGCCAGGTCGCGCAGATATTCGGGCGCGCCCGGATAGGTCTTGACGTCGATGCCCGCCACCGACTTGGCCAGTTCGTTGTAGTTGCTGCCGAGGCTGACGCCCAGCCGCTTGCCCTTCAGGTCCTCCAGCGACTTGAACTCGCGCTTGTCGTCCTTGCGCTGGATCAGCTGCGCGGCCGAGAAGACGTAGGGCTTGGAGAAGTCGAGCACCTGCTTGCGCTGCGGCGTCACGTTGACCTGATTGACGATCACGTCGAACTTGCCCGCCTGCAGGCCGGCGATGATGCCGCTCCATTCGGTGGTGACGAACTCCGGCTTGACGCCCAGCTTGCCCGCGACCGCGCGCGCGACGTCGACGTCGAAGCCTTCGAGCTGGTTGTTGGCGCCGCGATAGCCGAACGGCGGATAGGTGCCTTCCAGGCCGATCTTCAAGACGCCTGCCTGCTTGACGTTGTCGAGCAGATCGGCGGCATGGGCGCCGGCCATCGTCAGGGCCAGCAGCGGCGCCGCGATCAGCGGGCGAATCCAGCCAGCGGGAAACCAGGTCATCGAGTTCTCCAATCGAGGTTGATGGACGGCATGATAGTGCATGGGCCTGACGGCGTTTCGACCCACGCGACACCCCCATGCGTACCGGCACAGAGTAAGTCAATTCCTATCAAGCGAAAAATAACAATTTATTATGGCTATATAACGCCCCCTCCAGGCGGCGTCTGGTTCGCATTGACAGTCCGCATCGGCCTGCACCATCATCGAAACGCCCTTTCGGCCAAAAGCCACCGGCCCCTGCCGCCATCGCCATGTTCGTCCTGATCCTGCTGCTGCTGATCCTGATCAGCGCCTTCTTCTCGATCTCCGAGATCGCCCTGACCGCCGCGCGCCGCACCAAGCTGCAGACGCTGTCGGAGCGTGGCGACCGGCGGGCGACCAAGGTGATGCTGCTGAAGGAGGAGCCGGGCAACTTCTTCACCATCGTGCAGATCGGCGTCAATACCGTCGCGATCCTGGCTGGCGTACTGGGCGAGAAGCATCTGTCCGACGTTGCCTACGCGCTGCTGTCGCCGCACTTCAGCGACACGGTCGCGCAGCGCACCGCCAATATTGGCTCGTTCCTGCTGGTCACGCTGCTGTTCATCCAGTTCGCCGACCTGATTCCGAAGCGGATCGCGATGAGCTTCCCCGAGGCCTGCGCGCTCGCGGTGATCGGGCCGATGCTGTGGCTGCTGAAGGTGCTCAAGCCGCTGGTCTGGCTGTTCAATGCCGCCGCCGATGCCGCGCTGCGGCTGCTGGGCCTGCCGACCAAGGCGGTCGAGCAGATCACGTCGGAGGACATCGCGGCGATGGTCGATGCCGGCGCCGAGGCCGGCGTGCTGCTCAAGCACGAGATCCATCTGATCGAGAACGTGTTCGAGCTCGATTCGAAGAGCGTCACGGCGATCATGACGCCGCGCGACGAGGTGGTCTACCTCGCGCTGGACGAGAGCGCCGACAGCCTGCGGCGCAAGCTGGTCAAGTACCCGCACGCGCAATACCCGGTCTGCGACCACGATCTGGACGACGTGCAGGGCTTCGTCGAATCGCAGGACATCCTGCGCTCGATGCTGGCCGACGAGGCCGATTCCGCGATCGCCAATCTCGCGCGGCACTACGACAAGAACGTGCTGGTGATTCCCGACACGCTGACGCTGTCCGAGGCGATGACGCGCTTTCGCGAGATGCACCAGAGCTTCGCGGTGGTGATGAACGAATACGGGCTGGTGGTCGGCATCGTCACGCTCGACGATATCGTCGGCGCGCTGATGGGCGACATCCTGTATTCGTCCGAGGACGAGCAGATCGTGCGGCGCGACGAGGACTCGTGGCTGGTCGACGGCGTGACGCCGCTGGTCGACCTGAAGAAGGCGCTGGATCTCGATGCGCTGCCGGCCGAGGACTATGTCGACACCGCGGCCGGGCTGGTGATCTATACCCTGAAACGCATCCCGAAGAAGTCCGAGTTCATCGAGACCGCGGGCTATCGCTTCGAGGTACTCGACATCGACCACCACAAGATCGACCAGTTGCTGGTGTCGCGGCTGCCAGCGGGCCGGGGCGGCGGCAGCGGCACGGGTGGCGGCGCCCGCGCTACGCCGCCGCAGGCATCGCCACAGCCTGCGGGGCCAGCACTCGGTCCGGCTGCCGGTCCAGCCGCGCCGGACTCCCCTCCGTCTCCGTCTCCGGCGCCGGCGCAACGGGCACGGCCTTAGCCGCATCGCGGTAGCGCTCCACGTTGTGGGGCAGATGATAGACCGCGACCCACGCCCCCATCGCCAGCGCCGCGGCCGCGGCCACGCCGGCCAGCGGCGCCGGCGACAGCCTGGCCGGCACATGCAGCGTCAGATAGGCGGTTGCCAGCATCACGATCCAGGCCATGCCCAGCGCGTAGCCGGCCACCACATCCGACAGCCAATGCATGCCCAGGTAGAGCCGCGACAGGCCGATCGCGACCACCACGGTCGCCGTCACCGCCAGCACCGGGATGCGGACCCGCCAGGGTTGCCGCACGCACAGCAGAAAGGCCAGGAAGCCGTAGGTCACCATGCTGCTGGTCGCATGCCCGCTCGGAAACGAGAACGACTCCACGCCGCCGTAGATGCTGGCCGGCCGCCCGCGGGCCAGGCCGTATTTGAGCACCATCACGCAGGCACGCGCACCGATCAGCGCGATCGTCCAATAGGCGGCGGCGGCCCATGCCCGGCGCCACGCCAGCCACCCGAACACCGCAATGCCGATCGCCACCACGATGCGCGCACCGCCGAATTCGGTGATCGCGGTCATCGCGACATCGAGCCAGTCCTGCCGGCCCTGCTGCAGCCACGCGAACACCGCCTGGTCGACGCGCACCAGCGGCGTTTCCGCGGCGACCGCCATCGCCAGCCAGATCAGCAGGCCGCCGCTCGCAAGCAGCACCGCCGCCGCGATCGCCACCAGCAGGATTTCGGCGACCTCGCGCTCCAGCAGCTTGAGCACGCGCGGCCAGCGGTCACCCGCCCGCGCGTGCAGCGCATCGTGTGCGACGCGGCGCAGCGAATCGAGCAGCCGCACCGCCGGATGGATCAGCACCAGCGCGATACGAACGAGGCAAAGCCCCAGTACGGCCAGCACGACGAACAGCAGCAGGCCGCCGATCAGCAGGCCGGGCGTGGGTTGCTCGAAGCGCAGCCAGGCAGGCCACTCGGCGATCAGCTCGTCCATCGTGTCCTCGAACTCGTCGTCAATCTCGTCGTCAATCTCGTCGTCAATCGGAGCATGGGCAGGTTCCGTGTATTCGGTATTGGACCGCGGCAATGACCGTGTCATCCCGGCCAGGTAAAACCACCGCTCAGTCCGCATGATAGAACGCGGCCCTGGGCAAACCGGCGGCCCGGCTGCGATCGCGCTGAACTCACGCTTGAAAATTTTGCAGTGGCCGCGCCGGCACGAAGCCGTTAGGCTATGCAGCGAGCGCGACGAGGAGAAAACCCCGATGCCACGCGACGATATCCCGCCCCTGCAGCATCTGCATCCCAAGCTGCGCCAGGTCAGCAACGGCAGCGAGCCGGTCAACCAGCTGCGCGCGCAATACTCGCAATGCGTGGTCACGCGCAAGTCCGCGCTGCCCGAGCCGGCCGGGCGCCGGCTGACGATCGAGCAGCAGGAACGCGACCGCTTTGCCGCCGGCCTCAGCGACTTCAGCTGCCTGACGGTGCATCGCGGCCGCGTGACCCGGCCCAAGCAGCAGGCCATGCCGGTGGCCGACGACGTCTTCATCAACGTGATCGTCGAGACGGAGCCGCGCGAGCCCGGCGCGCCCGACGATACCGAGCACGTGCTGCGCGCCATCGACCGCATGCTGGCCGAAGCCGGCCATCGGCGCCGTCCCGGACAGCAGCCCGCCACGCCGCTGCTGCATCGGCGCAATTTCATCGCCGCCACCGTGCCGATCTCCACGCTGCGCGCGCTGGCCGCGCTCGACGGCGTGCGCTACGTGCACCGCAGCGAGACGCTGTCGCTGCGGCTGCCGCGGCCCGACCGCGGCCCGGCGGCGGCGATCGAACCGACGCCGCGCCGCGTCGCGGTCGACGGCCAGCCGCAGAACGGCGCCGGTGTGCTGATCGGCATCATCGACGTCGGCGGCTTCGACTTCTCGCATCCGGATTTCTTCGATGCCGACGGCAATACGCGCTTCGTCTCGATCTGGGACCAGGGCGGCGATTTCCGGCCGCCGCCGCAGGCCTTCGGCTATGGCGCCGAGCTGACGCGCGAGCGCCTGAACGCGGCGCTGCAGGCCGCGCGCAAGGGCGGACCGCCGGCCACCGAGCTGGAGCGCCAATCGCAGCAGGAGCCCGGCTCGCATGCGACCCATGTGGCCAGCATCGCCGCGGGCAATCAGGGACTGTGTCCCGGCGCGCTGATTGCCGGCGTGCTGATCAGCGTGGAGCCGCCCGGCGACGACTATGCCGCGCGGCGCTGGACCTTCAGCGATGCCTCGCGCATCGTCCATGCGGTCGAATATCTGCTGGCGGTGGCCGAACGCGAGGGCCTGCCGCTGTCGATCAATATCAGCCTGGGTACCAACGGCGGCTCGCACGACGGCGCCAACGGCACCTGCCGCTGGCTCGACGCGTTCCTCGCCACGCCGGGCCGCGCGATCTCGATCGCGGCCGGCAATGCCGGACAGGAGCGTCCCACCGACGAGGACCGCTTCGGCTGGATCATGGGCCGCATCCATACCAGCGGCAGGATCGCGGCCAAGGGCCTGACGGTCGAGCTCGAATGGATCGTGGTCGGCGACGGCATCGCCGATCTGTCCGAGAACGAGCTCGAGATCTGGTACGGCGCGCAGGACCGCATGACGGTCTCGGTGCAGCCGCCCGGCTCGACCGAGTGGTACGAGGTCGCGCCGAAGCAATACATCGAGAACCGGCGGCTGCCCGACGGCACCGTGCTGTCGGTCTACAACGAGCTCTACCACCCGTCCAACGGCGACAACTACATCGGCGTCTACCTGTCGCCCTTCCTCGATGCGCGCGCCTATACGCCGATCACCGCCGGCGTGTGGAAGGTACGGTTGCACGGCGACGAGATCCGCGACG
Organism: Cupriavidus sp. JZ107; assembly: GCF_053903255.1. Lineage (NCBI taxonomy): Bacteria > Pseudomonadati > Pseudomonadota > Betaproteobacteria > Burkholderiales > Burkholderiaceae > Cupriavidus > Cupriavidus sp. JZ107. Next base: position 2,533,529 of record NZ_CP096481.1, read on the forward strand.
GCAGCTTTCACGCATGGATCGAGCGCGACGATCCGATGGAGCTGCAGCGCCGGCGCGAACTGGCGGCCTACCGCTTCCCATCGTTCTTCGCCGAGGCGACCAACGTCGATTCGCATTCGATCAATTCGCTGGCCTGCGCGCATTGGGTGATCGGCGTGGCGAACGCCGACACCGAGCAGGCGCGCGTGCATATCTCCAGCAGCCAGGGGCCGACGCGCGACGGCCGCAACAAGCCCGACGTCTGCGCGCCGGGCACCGGCATCGTCGCCGCCAATGGCTTCGTCGAGGGCGGCGGCTGGGTCCCGATGACGGGCACCAGCATGGCCAGTCCCTACGTATGCGGCGTGATCGGCCTGATGCTGGCGGCCAAGCCGACGCTGACGGCGGCGCAGTGCCAGGGCATCCTGCGGCGCACCGCGCGGCCGCTGCCCTCGCACGACTACGCCTGGCGCAACGACGCGGGCTACGGCCTGATCGATCCGGTCGCCGCGATCGCCGAGGCACGTGCCTTCGACGAGCGCCGCGAGCGTCGCGACCCACCGGCGCGGAGGCGCGCATGAAGATCCGCCTGTTCCAGTCCTATCAGGGCGACTGCCTGCTGATCGAGGCGGCGTCGGGCCACCGCATGCTGTGCGACGGCGGCACCGGCGCGGCGATGCGCGATTTCGTCGCGCCGTCGCTGGAGCGGCTCGCGCGCGACGGCGCCATGCTCGATCTGGTCTACGTCTCGCATATCGACGACGATCATCTGGGCGGCGTGCTGGCAATGCTCGAGGCCGCGCTCCAGTGGAAGGTCTACGACTACCATGCCGAGCGGGGCGATCCGCCCGCCAAACCGGAGGCTCGCCGTGTGCCGCGCATCGGCGCGCTGTGGCACAACGCCTTCCACGACCAGATCGGCACCAACGCGGGACCGATCCACACGCTGTTGGCGGCAAATGCGCGGGCGCTGCGGGCCAGCCACGTCGAGCCGCTGGAGCGGCTGGGGCACGAATACGCGCGCATTGCCAACTCGGTGCCGCAGGCGCTGCGGGTATCCCGGCTGGTCAAGGCCGATCTGCTCGATATTGCGTTGAATGGCCCGTTGGGCGACACCGCGGAGACCGGCGTGGCGCCGGCCGCCGCTTCCGCCGGCAAGCTGATCGTCGCGCGGCCCGACGCACCGGTGCAGTCGCTCGGCTCGCTGCGCATCCGCGTGCTCGGCCCCACCGCGGCGGAACTGAAGCGGCTGCGCGAAGGCTGGAACAACTGGCTGCGCGATCCCGCCAATCGCCTGCGCGCCCAGGCCATTCGCGACCGCTACGCCAGCGGGCTGCTGGCGATGGCGGGCGGCCGGGCCGACGATCCGTTCGACCTGCGCGAGTGGGAGGGCACGCCGTCGTACCGGGGTGTTACCACGCCGAACATCGCTTCGCTGATCCTGCTCGTGGAGGAGGACGACCGTCGCGTGCTGCTGACCGGCGACGCGCATCCCGACATGATCCTGGCCGGCCTCAAGCAGGCCGAACTGCTGCGCGACGGCGCGCTGCACGTCGACGTGCTGAAGGTCCAGCATCACGGCTCCGAGAACAATATGTCGCCGGCGTTTTGCCGCACGGTATCGGCCGATCATTACCTGTTCTGCGGCAACGGCGCGCATACCAACCCGGAGCTGACGGTGCTCGACGCCTTGCTGGCCTCACGCGTCGGACCCGCGGCGCAGCGCGCGCGCACACCCGAGGCCGAATCCCGGCCGTTCACGTTCTGGTTCAACACCACCGCCGCCGCGCAGACGCAGCAAAGCCATATCGCCCACATGGAGCAGGTCCAGCGCTGGGCCGAAGCGGCACTGCGCAAGCACGGTCCGCGGCTGCGGGTGCGCTTCGTCGAAGGCGCCTACGCCAGCCTGACGCTGCGCTGAGCACGGCATCCAGCGGCGCTATTTGAGCGCGTGCTCGAAGGCGACCACCGGCGCGGACAGGCGCCGGCCGAGCTGGCCGGCCAGTTCCTGCGCGGCCTCGGCAAAGCGCTCGCGCAGCTGGTCGGCCAGGCTCGGTATGCCGCGATGGCTGGCGCGCAGCATCTGGATCTCGAAGGCCATCGCCGGCTGGATCTCGTGCAGCGAGACGGTCCGCGGATCGCTGCCGAGCGCGGTGTACTGGTCGAGCAGCGCCACGCCGAGCCCGCTCTCGACCAGCTTGCGCGCCAGCGAGTAGGTCTGCACCTCCAGCGTCGAGCGCGGCTCCAGCGCATTGCGCGCCAGCAGCTGGCGCACCATCAGGCCGAGCGAGCTGTGGTCGTCGTAGCCGATGAAGGCGCGGTCCATCAGCCTGGCCATCGGCAAAGGCGTACGCCGCGCCGCCCCGGCCAGCGGCTGCCCGCGCGGCACCGACAGCAGCATGCGGCCTTCGGCCACCGTCTGCGCGGCGATCGCCTCGTGCCGTGGCGGCGCGAAGGCGAAGCCGATATCGATCTGGTTGCGCAGCAGACCCTGCACGATCTCGTCGGTATGGTGGGTCAGTACCTGCACCTGGGTGTCGGGATGGCGCGCGCAGAAGCGCTGCAGCGCCGGCACCAGCAGCGGATCGGCCAGGCTCGGCGTCGCCGCCACGCGCAGGCGGCCGGCGCCCTTGTGGCGCAGGCTCTCGGAGACGCGCCGCACGCGGTCGATCTCGCCATATAGCCGTTCGACATCGCCATACAACGCGGTGGCCTCGGGCGTCGGCCGCAGCCGGCCCTTGGCGCGGTCGAACAGCCGGAAGCCGAGCGAGGCCTCGGCATGCTGCAGCACGCGCGTGACCACCGGCTGCGACACATGCAGCAGCCGCGCCGCCTCGCTGACGGTGCCGGTCAGCATCACGGCACGGAAGACCTCGATCTGTCTCAGGCGCATGGAATCCTCGGCAGCCGGGCAGGGTATAGCCCAAAGACATATTCTGGCACGTCTTCGCATTGGGCAGCCGCGCCGCCCTGCTCTACCCTTGCGGCATCGCAAACCGGTAGGGACGGATACGGCAATGAAGGTGGTGATCACCGGCGCCGGCGTGGTCGGCATGGCCACCGCCTGGCAACTGGCCAACGACGGCCACGAGGTCACGGTGCTGGAGCGGCGCGACGGTCCGGGGCTGGAGACCAGCTTCGCCAACGGCGGGCAGCTCAGCTACAGCTATGTGGCGCCGCTGGCCGGTCCCGGCGTGCTGGCCAAGGTGCCCGGCTGGCTGCTGCGCCGCGACGCGCCGCTGCGCTGGCGCCCGCGGCTGGACCCGGCCCAATGGCGCTGGCTGGCCGCCTTCGTCGGCGCCTGCAATGCCTCGCGCAGCGATGCGACCACGCGCAAGCTGCTGCGGCTGGCCTTTCATTCGCGCGACCGCATGCGCGCCTTCCTCGATCGGCACGACATCGATTTCGATTTTGCACGGCGCGGCAAGCTGATCGTCCACCGCGACGCGGCCAGCTTCGATGCGGCGCGCCGGCTGCTGGACTACCAGGCCGGGCTCGGCAGCGAGCAGCATGCGCTGGACCGCGACGCCTGCGTGGCGCTGGAACCGGCGCTGGCCGGCATCCGCGACCAGATCGTCGGCGCGATCCATACCCCGAGCGAGGAAGTGGCCGATTGCCACCGCTTCTGCGTCGGGCTGGCCAATCTGCTGCGCCAGCACCCCAATGTGTCGCTGCGCTTCGGTACCGCGGTCCGTGCGATCGAACGCCGGGGCGACGCGGCCCGCGGCGTGCATACCGACAGCGGCTTCGAGGCCGCCGATGCGGTGGTGCTTGCCGGCGGCATCGGCAGCGCGACACTGCTGCGGCCGCTCGGACTGCGCGCGCCGCTGTGGCCGCTGAAGGGGTACAGCATCACCGTGCCCGTCGGCAGCGGCGCGCAGGCGCCCCATATCAGCGTCACCGACTTCGCCCGCAAGATCGTCTATGCCCGCATCGGCAATACGCTGCGCGTGGCCGGCATGGCCGACCTGACGCGGCCCGATACGCGCATCGACGAACGCCGCGCGGCAACGCTGCTGGACGAAACGCGCGCGGTGTTCGGCGGCATCGCTGGCGACCGCGCGCTGTCCGACCTGCAGCCCTGGGCCGGGCTGCGCCCTGCCACACCGAGCGGACTGCCACTGATCGGACAGTCGCGGCTGCGTCATCTGTGGCTCAACATCGGGCACGGGGGACTGGGGTTTACGCTGGCAATGGGCAGCGCGGGCCTGCTGGCGGATATGATCGCGAAGCGGCCGCCCGCCGTCGATCCCGCCGACTACAGCGCGACGCTGGCGTAGCGCGCCACTGCCCGCGCAGTACAGGACAGAAGAGCGGAACGAGGAGCCGCCGCTTGCACGGCCCTTGCTAGCAGTACAACCGATGTCGCGTTTCAACAAGAGCCGTTCCACAACCAAGGAGAGCCTGACCATGAAACTGCCTACCGCCACCCGCACTGCGCCACGACAGGCGCGCCGTTCGCTGCGATCCGCCCTGGGCGCCGTGCTGACCGCCGCGCTCGCTTGCGGTGCGTTCGGCACCATCGGCGCCGCCCATGCCCAGCAGAACGACACGCTGAGCAAGATCAAGCAGAACGGCGTGATCACCCTCGGCCATCGCGAATCGTCGATCCCGTTCTCCTATACCAATGGCCGCGAGGTCATGGGGTATTCGCACGAGATCATGATGGCGATCGTCGACAAGGTGAAGACGCAGCTAAACATGCCGAACCTGCAGGTGCGGATGATCCCGATCACCTCGCAGAACCGCATCTCGCTGATGCAGAACGGCACCATCGATCTCGAATGCGGCTCGACCACCAACAACCTCGAGCGCCAGAAGCAGGTCGGCTTCACCAACAGCCTGTTCGTCTACGGCATCCGCATGCTGGTGCGCAAGGACGCCGGCGTGAAGGACTTCGATGACCTGAAGGGCCGCAACGTCGTGACGACCGCCGGCACTACGGGTGAGCGCCTGCTGGTCAAGATGAACGGCGAGAAGGCGATGAACATGAACCTGACCGGCGCCAAGGACCACGGCCAGGCCTTCCTGATGCTGGAATCGGGCCGCGCGGTCGCCTTCGTCATGGACGAGCCGCTGCTGTACGGCGAACTGACCAAGGCGAAGAATCCCGGCGAATGGACCGTCGCCGGCACGCCGCTGCAGACCGAGAACTACGCCTGCATGCTGCGCAAGGACGATCCGCAGTTCAAGGCGCTCGCCGACGGCGTGATCGCCGACCTGATGAAGTCGGGCAAGGCCGAGCAGCTGTACAAGAAGTGGTTCCAGTCGCCGATCCCGCCGCGCGGCATCAACATGAACTACCCGCTGTCGGCCGAGATGAAGGAACTGTTCGCGAACCCGAACGACAAGGCGTTCCAGTAAGCGTTTTCGGTTTCTCACATCAGGAAGTCCGCGTCGGCGCTCGCGCGTCGATGCGGACTTTTCTCATTCTGCGCGCGCCTCCAACCGAAACGTAAAGTGCGTGCATTTTTCAGAAGCTTCCGGGTCCGCCGTTCGGCAAGCTACGCAGGTCTCAATACGGTATCGCCGATCATGGTTCAGACCTACGACTCCTGCTACAAGCTGCTGTTCTCCACGCCCGACCTGGTGCGCGAACTGGTCACCGCATTCGTCGAGAACGACTGGCTGCGCAGCCTCGATTTCGAAACGCTGGAGAAAATTCCCCCGCAATATGTTGGCGACAACTTGCGCCAACGCGCCAATGATGTGGTCTGGCGCGTCCGCGCCGATGACGATTGGCTCTACCTCTACATGCCGATCGAATTCCAGAGCACCGTCGACCCTTATATGGCGGTGCGGGTCATGGAATATATGGGACTGCTCTATCAGGACCTTGGCCGCCGCAAGAACGTGCTCGCGGATCGCAAGCTGCCGCCCGTGCTGCCGCTGGTGATGTACACCGGCAAGGCACCGTGGACCGCGCCTACCGATATTGCGTCGATGGTCACTGCCGCTCCCCGCTTGGCAGCAAGGTTCCAGCCTCAACTCGCCTACCTGCTGATCGATACGAGCCAGTATCGGGACCGCGATCTGCAGGCGCTGAACAATCGCGTGGCCATGGTGATCCTGATCGAGCGCGGGGATCTGGATCGTCTGCCGGAACTGGTCGATCAACTGAACGAGATGATCGCTGGCGACGTCGAACTGCACCGGATTTTTTCGATCTGGATGCGTCAACTACTCCATCGCCGGAGCGACGGGGTTCTGTTGCTGCCGGAGGTGGTCAACCTGAAGGAGGTCAATATGAGCCTGGTGTTGTCGTTGGACAAAATGAAGCAGGACAGCAAGGTCGAAGGTGAAGCGTACGTTCTGCAGAAGGTGTTGAGTCAGCGTTTCGGCCCGCTGTCGCCGGACATCGCGTCGCGGATCGCGGCAGCCAAGGCCTCGCAAATTGAAGCCTGGATAGATCGGCTTGGTGCGGCCGGATGCCTCGACGACGTCTTCAGTCACCACACTGAAGGACTGGCCGCCGCCTGATTGCCAGAGCGCAAGTTCGATCGATTGAGGCAGCCCGCTTCCGATTCGACGAGCACCGCCCAAAACAAAAACCCCCGAAGGCAGGCCTTCGGGGGTTTTGCACTACTGGCGGAGAGGGTGGGATTCGAACCCACGGTACCGTTGCCGGTACGCCTGATTTCGAGTCAGGTACATTCGACCACTCTGCCACCTCTCCTGAACTGGTCGCGTTGCGGCGAAACCGAGATTATAGAGAAGTCAAAAACAGACTGCAAGAGGGTCGGCACGTTTTTCCCGTGACTTCCTGCTGCCTGGTTCATCCACCTCAGGCCTCGGATTCGAGCCGCGTCAGGCCGCCCAGATACGGCTGCAGCGCGGTCGGCACGGTGACCGAACCGTCCGCGTTCTGGTAGTTCTCGAGGATCGCCACCAGCGTGCGGCCGACTGCCAGGCCGGAGCCGTTCAGCGTGTGCACGAGCTCGGGCTTGCCCTGACCGGCGCGGCAGCGTGCTTGCATGCGGCGCGCCTGGAAGTCGCCCATGTTCGAGCACGAGCTGATCTCGCGATAGGTGTTCTGCGCGGGGATCCAGACTTCGAGGTCGTAGGTCTTGGTGCTGCCGAAGCCCATGTCGCCGGTGCACAGCACGATGGTGCGGAACGGCAGGTCCAGCTTCTTCAGGATCGCCTCGGCATGGCCGGTCAGTTGTTCGAGCGCGTCGAACGAGGCCTCCGGGCGCACGATATGGACCAGCTCGACCTTGTCGAACTGATGCTGGCGGATCATGCCGCGTGTGTCCTTGCCGTACGAACCGGCCTCCGAGCGGAAGCACGGCGTATGGGCGACGAAACGCAGCGGCAGTTCGTCGGCCGACGCGATGACGTCGCGCATCAGATTGGTCAGCGGCACCTCGGCGGTCGGAATCAGGTAGTAGTTCTCGGTCCGCTCGCCGCCGTCCGCGCCCTCGCCGCCCACCTGGCGCGGCACCTTGAACAGGTCGTCCTCGAACTTGGGCAACTGGCCAGTGCCGCGCATCGACGCCGCATTGACGATGTACGGCACGTACATCTCGGTGTAGCCGTGCTCGAGCGTATGGGTATCGAGCATCAGCTGCACCAGCGCGCGATGCATGCGGGCGATGCCGCCGCGCAGCACCGCGAAGCGCGAGCCGGTGATCTTGGCCGCGCTCTCGAAATCGAGGCCGAGCCGCTCCCCGACGTCGACGTGGTCGCGCACCGGGAAGTCGAAGCTGCGCGGCGTGCCGACGCGGCGCACTTCGACGTTGTCGTTCTCGTCCTTGCCGACCGGCACGCTGTCGTGCGGCAGATTCGGCAGCGACAGCATCAGCTGCTGCAGCTGGGCCTGGATGTCGTCGAGCCGCGCCGCCGATTCCTTCAGCGTGTCGCCGATACCGCCGACCTCGGCCATCAGCGCCGACGCGTCCTCGCCCTTGCCCTTGGCCATGCCGATCTGTTTGGACAGCGTGTTGCGGCGGGCCTGCAGTTCCTCGGTGCGGGTCTGCAGTTGCTTGCGCTCGCTTTCGAGCGCCTGGAAGGCGCCCAGGTCGAGTTGGAATCCACGCGTGGCAAGGCGTTGTGCCACGGCGTCGGGGTCTTTGCGGAGCAGCTGGATGTCGAGCATGTTTGCGGGAAAAGCGTGCGGTCGGAGCGATCGGGAGGCGGCTGGCATGCCGCCGAACCGCACATTTTACTGCACCGCGGCAGCGCCCGGCCGGGATGGCGGCTGAGGGCCGCGGCCCGCTACGCGTCGCCCTCGTCCGCCTTGCCGCCCTTGCCCGCCGGCTGGCTCTTCTGGCGGCGATGCCAGGCGTCGTCCAGCTCGCGCAGGTGGCGCAGCTTGTCGCCGATCTTGCCCTCGAGGCCGCGCGGCGTCGGCTGATACCAGCCCTGCGCCTTCAGGTCGTCGGGGAAATAGTGCTCGCCGGCGGCATAGGCTTCGGGCTCGTCGTGCGCGTAGCGGTAGGCATGGCCGTAGCCGAGCTCCTTCATCAGCCTGGTCGGCGCATTGCGCAGATGGACCGGCACCGCGCGCGACTTGTCCTTGGCGACGAAGGCGCGCGCGGCGTTGTAGGCGTTGTAGCCGGCGTTCGACTTGGGCGCGACCGCCAGGTAGATCAGCGCCTGCGCCAGCGCCAGCTCGCCCTCGGGCGAGCCCAGGCGCTCGTAGGTCTCGGCCGCGTCCAGCGTCATCCGTGCCGCGCGGGGATCGGCCAGGCCGATGTCCTCCCACGCCATCCGCACGATGCGGCGGGCCAGATAGCGCGGATCGGCACCGCCGTCCAGCATGCGGCAGAACCAGTACAGCGCCGCATCGGGGTCGGAGCCGCGCACCGACTTGTGCAGCGCGCTGATCTGGTCGTAGAACGCGTCGCCACCCTTGTCGAAGCGGCGCAGGTTCTCCGACAGCGCGCTGCCCAGCAGCGCCTTGTCGATCGTCTGTGCGCCAGCGGTACGCGCGGCGCGCGCGACGATCTCGATATTGTTGAGCAGCTTGCGGCCATCGCCGTCGGCGGACGCGACGATCAACTGCAGCGCCTCGTCGTCCCAGGCGACGCCGCCCAGCGCCTCGCTGGCGCGCAGGGCCAGCTGGCGCAGTTCCGCATCGTCCAGGCTCTTGAGCACATAGACGGCGGCCCGCGACAGCAACGCGCCGTTGACCTCGAACGACGGATTCTCGGTGGTCGCGCCGATGAAGGTGAACAACCCGCTTTCCACGTGCGGCAGGAAGGCGTCCTGCTGGCTCTTGTTGAAGCGGTGGACCTCGTCGACGAATACCAGCGTGCGGCGCCCGTGCGCACGGTATTGCTCGGCGCGCTCGACCGCCTCCCGGATGTCCTTGACGCCGGACAGCACCGCCGACAGCGCGATGAACTCGGCATCGAAGGCATCGGCCATCAGCCGCGCCAGCGTGGTCTTGCCGACGCCGGGCGGGCCCCACAGGATCATCGAATGCGGCTCGCCCGATTCGAAGGCCACGCGCAGCGGCTTGCCGGGGCCGAGCAGATGCTGCTGGCCAATGACCTCATCGATATTGCGCGGGCGCAGCCGTTCGGCCAGCGGTTGGCGGGAAGCGTCGGAGGGTTCGGAAAACAGCGTGTCCGGCACGGTGGTCAAAGGCTTGGGAAGGCTTGGGTTCAGTGCAGGCGGCTGCAAGCGGCGCGGCCGGCCAAAGCGCCAGTGTAGTGCATCCGTACGCGGCGCCGCCCGGCGGGGATCGGGCTCGCCGCGCTAGCGCGGAAACGCCACCACATCGTCGACCTCGACGCGGATGCCGATCCAGTCGCCGACGCCGTGGTCGTGGTGCGACGGCGCCAGCGACAGCACCCTGCCGCCGCTGGCAAGCCGCAGCGTGTAGAGAATCTCGGCGCCGCGGAAGGCCTTGTGCAGGATCTGCGCGCGCAGCGCGCTGGCATCGTCGTGCAGGATGTCGTCGGGGCGGATCAGCACGTCGACCTCGCTGACGCCGGGCGCCAGATCGAGCCCGTCGCGGCTGTGCAGCGTGCCCAGTTCACAGTCGAGCTGTCCCGGTGCGGTGACGCGAGCGGGCATCAGCACGCCCTGCCCGATGAAATCGCCGACGAAGCGCGTGGCGGGCTTGTGATAGAGCTGATGGGCGGTGCCCCACTGCTCGATCGCGCCGGCGTGCATCACGCCGATCTCGTCGGCCATCGCGAACGCTTCGAGCTGGTCGTGCGTGACCAGGATCGCGGTCGCGCCCTGGGCCTTCAGGATCGCGCGCACCTCCAGGCTCAGCCGCTCGCGCAGGTCCACGTCCAGATTGGAAAACGGCTCGTCGAGCAGCAGCAGTTCGGGCCGCGGCGCCAGCGCGCGGGCCAGCGCCACGCGCTGCTGCTGGCCGCCGGACAGTTCGTGCGGAAAGCGCGCGCCGGCGCCCGCCAGGCCGACCAGCTCGAGCACTTCGGCGACACGCTCGCGCCGAGCCTGCCGGCTGTCCCGATGCAGGCCGAAGGCGATGTTGTCCGCCACGCTCAGATGCGGGAACAGCGCGTAGTCCTGGAACACCATGCCGACGCGCCGCCGTTCGGGCGGCACCGCCAGGCCCGGTGCCGACACCGGTTGCCCGTCCAGCACGATGCGCCCGGCACGCAGCGGCTCGAAGCCCGCGATGGCCCGCAGCACGGTGGTCTTGCCGCAGCCGCTCGGGCCCAGCAGGCAGCCGATGCTGCCGCGCGCCAGCGAAAACGACAGGTCTTCGATGACGATCTGGCTGTCGAAACCGTGGCGGATGTGCTCGACCTCCAGCACCAGATCGGGCGGCACGCTTGTTGAAGCAGCGGCAGGGACAGCGGCGGCGGCGGGCTCCGCAGAAGCGGTCGGCGCGGCGGGTGCCGTAGGCGCCGTCGGAGGCGCGGTATCGAGATCGAAGGCGGACATGCGAATCATTATAAGTATCAGCAACGCCGGACCGGCGATTGATAGAATGCCCCAGCCGCGCCCTCCGCGGCACTTCTTCCCAGCCGATCGCCGCGCATGTCCCTGCTCCATCCCGCTCGATTGCCCGATAGCGACCCTGCCGGTCTGGCACGGCGCGGCCGGCGGCTGACGGCCATCCATCCGCTGTCCTTTGCGGCGGGCGTGGTGGCCCTGCTGATCGCGGTGCCGATCCTGGTGGTGGCGGCCAGCCTGCTGACCCCGAGCACCGAGACCTGGCACCACCTGGTCGACACGGTGCTGGCCGAATACATCGCCAATACGCTGTGGCTGCTGGCCGGCGTCGCCGTCGGCGTGCTGCTGCTCGGCGTGCCGACCGCATGGCTGGTCTGCACCTACCGCTTCCCCGGCCGCGGCCTGATGGAATGGGCGCTGGTGCTGCCGCTGGCGATGCCGGCCTACGTGATCGCCTACGCCTATACCGACGCGCTGCAGTTCGCCGGCCCGGTGCAGGGCTGGCTGCGCGCGCTGACCGGCTGGGGCGCGCGCGACTACTGGTTTCCGGACGTGCGGACGCTGGGCGGCGCGATCGTGCTGTTCTCGCTGGTGCTCTACCCCTACGTCTACCTGACCGCCCGCGCCGCCTTCCTGCAGCAGACGCTGAACACGCTGGAGGCGGCACGCCTGCTGGGCCACGGACCCTGGCGCAGCGTGCTGCGCGTGGTGCTGCCGCTGGCGCGTCCCGGCATCGCGGCCGGCACCGCGCTGGCCATGATGGAGACGCTGGCGGACTTCGGCACCGTCGCCTACTTCGCGATCCCGACCTTCTCGACGGGGATCTACCGCGCCTGGTTCTCGCTCGGTGACAAGAGCGCGGCGGCGCAACTATCGGCCTGCATGCTGGCCTTCGTGATCGCGATCCTGGTGGCGGAACGGATCTCGCGCGGCCGGGCCCGCGTGCATGGCGGCCAGCGCCGCGCGCCGGCCTATCGGCTGACGGGTTGGCGAGGCTGGGCCGCGCTGGCGGCGTGCGCGCTGCCGGTGCTGCTGGGCTTCCTGGTGCCGGCGCTGATGCTGTTCGAGATGGCCTTCACCGACGGCGATGCGCAGTTCGGCCCGCGCTTCGTCGGGCTGGTCCGCAACAGCTTCCTGCTGGCGAGCGTCACGGCGCTCGCGGCGGTGCTGATCGCGCTGGCGATCGGCTATGCCGGCCGGCTCGGCCGGGGCTGGCCGATGCGGGCGCTGCTGCGGCTGTGCGGCATGGGCTATGCGCTGCCGGGCTCCGTGATCGCGGTGGGCGTGCTGGTGCCGGTCGCGCGGCTCGACAATGCGATCGCCGGCTGGATCCAGCAGCTGACCGGCGCGTCGCCCGGCCTGCTGCTGACCGGCGGCATTGCCGCGCTGGTCTACGCCTATCTGGTGCGCTTTCTCGGCGTCGCGCTGCAGACGGTCAACGCCGGATTGGCGAAGATCACGCCCAGCATGGACACCGCGGCCCGCAGCCTCGGCCACGGACCGGCCGCGACGCTGCGCCGCGTGCATCTGCCGATGCTGCGCGGCAGCCTGCTGACCGCGGCGCTGATCGTCTTCGTCGACGTGATGAAGGAGCTGCCGGCCACCTTCGTGATGCGCCCGTTCAATTTCGACACGCTGGCCGTGCAGGCCTACAACCTCGCCGCCGACGAGCGGCTCGCCGAGGCCGCGACCGCCTCGCTGGTGATCGTGCTGGTCGGGCTGATTCCGGTGATCGTGCTGTCGCGGCAGATCCGCCGCAGCGCGCAGGACTGAACCAGCGGCACGCAGCCCCGCTGGCGGCGTACCTGCATGGGGTGCAGGCTCGCTGCCCGCTCTCCATGTCGGACTAAAGCCCGCCGCGATTTCCGCCGATATCCCGTGAATGCCAAGCTGGGCCGCGCAAGCCGGCCCGCTTTCCTCGAACTCGATGGGCGGGAGTCGTATGCAAATTCGTTACCGGATGCTGGTCTTCAAGATGTCGCGCCTGGCCAGCCAGAACAAGCTGACGGCGGTGCAGGAGATCGGCTTCGCCACCGAGCTCGCCGAACTGGTGGTCAAGGAAGGCATCGCCGAGCGGGTGGTGCAGGAACTGTTCGACGATGACCATCCGCAGCTGCGCCGCATCGCCGTCAATGCGATCCGCCGCACCGGCCGCTTCGACGTGCCGGGCCTGCAGGCGGCGCTGCTGCGCAGGTTGTGCGATGCCGAACCGTGGCTGCGCCACGATGCGGTGTGGGTCATTCAGGAAGCGGCGATGGACGGCGGGCTGGTGCGCGCGGGGCTGCGCCGGCTGGCGGGCACCGTGCAATTGCCGCAGGACGCGGTACGTGCCAAGTCCAATCCCGGCGATGCGCTGCTGCAGGCCCAGGTGCGCGCGCGCCAGGCGCTCGATGCCTTGCTGAAGAAGGATGCGCAGGCCGCGCTGGCGGCGCTGCGGGCCACGCTGGCGACGTTTGCCGCGTTGAATCAGGAGCCGTATGGAACCGGCACCGTGGGCCAGATGAACCTGGCGCGGCGCGAACTGCAACGCCGCATGGCGAAGCGGGCCTTGTCGAGCAGCACGCGGCTGACCTTCCGCCGCGTCGAAGGGCCGGACGGCAAGGCGGCGTTCGCGGAGACAGCCAGCACCGCCAGGTCTGGCCAGACCAGTGACGACGCGGCCGGCGATCCGTCGTGAGGATCCGCGCCGGCCGCGGCCTTCAGCGAGCGATCACTTGAAGCCGGCCTTGTCCGCCAGCTTCTGCGCGACCGGCTGATACTTGCCGAGTTCGGCCACGTTGATCCGGTCGGCCTTGAAGCTGCCCATCGCCTCCAGCGCCGGATTGCCGACCTTGACGCTCGGCACCACCGGCCACTCGTTGTTGCCGTTGGCGAAGTAGGCCTGAGCCTCGTCGCTGGCGAGATACTCCAGGAACTTGACCGCCGACTCCTTGTTCGGCGCGTGCTTGAGCATGCCGCCGCCCGAGATGTTCATGTGCACGCCCTGGCTGTCCTGGTTCGGCCAGACCACGCCGAGCTTGTCGGCCACCGCCTTGTCCTCGGGCTTGGTCGACTTCAGCAGGCGCGCGATGTAGTAGGTGTTGGAGATCGCCAGATCGCATTCGCCGGCAGCCACGGCCTTCAGCTGGTCGGTGTCGCCGCCCTTGGGCGTGCGCGCCAGGTTGGCGACCACACCTTGCGCCCAGCGCTCGGTCTTCGCTTCGCCGTCATGCGCGATCAGGCTCGAGATCAGCGACAGGTTGTAGACGTGGCCGCTCGAGCGCGTGCACAGCTTGCCCTTCCACTTCGGGTCCGCCAGGTCCTCGTAGGTCTTGATGTCGCCCGGCTTGACGGTGTCCTTGTTGTACGCGATCACGCGGGCGCGCGCCGAGAAGCCGAACCATTCGCCGTTGGGATCGCGAAAGTTGGCGGGGATGCGCGATTCGAGCACCTTCGACTTGACCGGTGCGAACACGCCGGCCTGCTGGGCGCGCCACAGGCGGCCGATATCGACCGTGATGAACACATCGGCCGGGCTGTTGGCGCCCTCGCTCTTGATCCGCTCGAGCAGCGGATCCTCCTGGCCCTCGATGCGATTGATCTTGATGCCGGTCTGCTTGGTGAAGTTGCTGTACAGCGCCTCGTCGGTCTGATAGTGCCGGGCCGTATAGAGATTCAGCACCTTTTCCTGGGCGCCCTGGGCCATCGCGGACAGGGGCATCGATGCGGCGCTGGCCGCCATGGCGAGAGCTGCCGCGGTGGGCAGCAGACGACGAAACACGTACATGGACTCCTCCGGGCTTTGCGGTTCCGCCGCTGGCCAAATGTCAGCGGGCGAGCGCAAACAATAATGATTCCCGTTTTCGGCGTCAATGTCGGTTTCCCCGCGTGGAACGGCCGCGACAGGGACGGACAGGGACGGTGAACAGCCGATTTACAGGCGAGAACGTCGCCCGGCCCAAGTGCTGGACTTCAGCCGCCGGCGCGAGAAACCAGCGCGCCGACCGCGTCTGCCGGCAGCGGCCCGTGGCAGCCGCGTTCACCGCCGCGCCGCTGCGTCACCAGCCAGACCCGGTCGGGCTGGCCAGTCGGACGCATCAACCAGGCATCGCCGCGCGCGGCGCCCGGCAATTCCTCCAGCACGCCGCTGCGTTCGGACTGCAGCATCGTCGCGCAGTCGCGCGCCGAGGCGGCGGTGGCGGCGAGGAAGTCCGGGTTGGTCAGCACCTCGGACAGCGTGGTGTCGGGCGCGCGCAGAAAGGCGTCGATATCGAATTGCCGGCTAGGGGCCGCGCTCTTGCCGCCGGCGCACGCGCCCAGCGCCAGCAGCGCGGCCAGCGCCGGCCCGATCGCCAACCCCCGCGCCAATCGCAGCGCCCCGGGGCTCGAGCTGGCCGGCTTCATTGGCGGATCACGTCGGCGCCCTTGGGGACGCTGAAGCGGAAGGTGTCGGCCGGCAGCGACGGGTTCTTCTGCATCGCGCTGAAGGTCAGCAGCGTGGTGTTGCCGAACGCGTCGCGCAGCTCCATCGCTTCCAGATTGCCGCCCTTGAAGCCGATGCCGATCCGCTCGAACTGGGTGTCCTTGGCCTTCGGCGTCAGCTCCAGCCATTCGATGCCGTCGCGGGTCGGGCCGTCCTTGACGACGAAGCTCTTCTCCAGGTCGTTGCTGCCGAACAGGATCGCTGCCGGGCTCGAACCGAGCGCGGCGTCCAGCTTGCGCTCGGTGACCTGGTTCAGATCCTTGTCGTAGATGAAGAGCGTCTGGCCGTCGGCCTGCAGCAGCTGCTCGTAGGGCTTGGTATAGCGCCAGGAGAACTTGCCGGGGCGCGAGAATACGAAGGTGCCGCTCGAGGTGCCGGTGACTCGCATCGCCTCGCCCGTGCCCTTGACCTGGCGCTGCGTGAATTCGCCGCGTGCGCTCTTGACGGTGGTGACGAAGGTCTTCAGCTGATCGGTGGCGGCGGCTTGCGCGGTGGCCGGGGCCAGCGCGGCCCAGCCCAGGGTGGCGGCAGCGCCGACGGCGGCAAGTGCGGACGCCAGTACGCGATTAGGCATGCAATCGATCCTTGTTTTGGGTAAGTGTCCGGTTAGAGCCGGGGAGCGGCGCCGGATTCCGTCCGCGGGCGTCAGCAAGCGTGACACGCGTAACGGCATATTACCGGGCATCGGACCGGCCACCCGCGCGCGCTATTCCTCGCGCGCGCCGCCGGCGGGCGCCAGGATGTCGCGGTTGCCGTTGCCGGACATCGCCGAGACCAGGCCGGCCTTCTCCATGTCTTCGAGCAGGCGCGCCGCGCGGTTGTAGCCGATGCGCAGATGGCGCTGCACCAGCGAGATCGACGCGCGGCGGTTCTTCAGCACGACTTCGACCGCCTGGTCGTACAGCGGGTCGGCCTCGCCCCCACCGCCGATGCCGGCACCGCCGCCCATGCCATCGACACCGATGTCGCCCTCGGCCAGCCCGCCCTCGAGAATGCCCTCGATATAGTTGGGCTCGCCGGCTTCCTTCAGCTTGTCGACCACGCGGTGCACCTCGTCGTCCGAGACGAAGGCGCCGTGCACGCGCACCGGCAGGCCGGTGCCCGGCGCCAGATACAGCATGTCGCCCATGCCGAGCAGCGTTTCGGCGCCCTGCTGGTCCAGGATCGTGCGCGAGTCGATCTTGCTGCTAACCTGGAACGAGATCCGGGTCGGCACGTTGGCCTTGATCAGGCCGGTGATCACGTCGACCGACGGCCGCTGCGTCGCCAGCACCAGATGGATGCCGGCCGCGCGCGCCTTCTGCGCGATCCGCGCGATCAGCTCCTCGACCTTCTTGCCGACCACCATCATCAGGTCGGCCAGCTCGTCGATCACGATCACGATGGTCGGCAGCTTCTCCAGCGGTTCGGGCGCGTCGGGCGTCAGGCTGAACGGATTCGGGATCTTTTCCTCGCGCGCCGCCGCCTCGTCGATCTTCTTGTTGTAGCCGGCCAGGTTGCGCACGCCCATCTTGCTCATCAGCTTGTAGCGGCGTTCCATTTCGCCGACCGCCCAGTTCAGCGCGTTGCCGGCCTGGCGCATGTCGGTGACCACCGGGCACAGCAGATGGGGGATGCCCTCGTAGATGCTCATTTCCAGCATCTTCGGATCGATCAGGATCAGCCGCACGCTGTCGGCCTTGGCCTTGTACAGCAGCGACAGGATCATCGCGTTGATGCCGACGGACTTGCCCGAGCCGGTGGTACCGGCAACCAGGCAGTGCGGCATGCGCGCCAGGTCGGCGACCACCGGCTTGCCGGCGATGTCCTTGCCGAGCGCCAGCGTCAGTTGCGAGACGCTCTCGTTGTAGACCTGCGAGCCGAGGATCTCGCCCAGCCGCACCGCCTGGCGCTTCGGATTCGGCAGCTCCAGGCCCATGTAGTTCTTGCCCGGAATGGTCTCCACCACGCGGATCGACACCAGCGACAGCGAGCGTGCCAGGTCCTTGGCCAGGTTGACGATCTGGCTGCCCTTGACGCCGGTGGCCGGCTCGATCTCGTAGCGGGTGATCACCGGGCCCGGATAGGCGGCCACGACCTTGACCTCGACGCCGAAGTCCTTGAGCTTCTTCTCGATCAGGCGCGAGGTGAATTCCAGCGTCTCGGCGCTGACGGTCTCCTGCGAGACCGGTACCGGGTCCAGCAGCGACAGCGGCGGCAGGTCGGCATCCTGCAGGTCGGCAAACAAGGGCTGCTGCTTCTCGCGCTCGACCCGTTCGTGCTTGGGCACCGCCTGCGGCCGCACGATCTGCACCGGCGCCGCCTCCTCGATGCGCACGCGCTGGACCTCGACGGTCTCGGTGCGCTCGACCTTGGCGGCCTCGCCGATGATGCGGTCCTGCTTGCTTTCGCGGCGCGCCTTGAAGCCGAGGAAGGCGGTCTCGACGAAGGCGCCGACCTTCTCGCAGACCGACAGCCACGAGAAATGGAAGAACAGCGACAGCCCGATCGCCAGCATCAACAGCAGCAGCAGCGTGGCGCCGGTAAAGCCCAGCGCGGTCTGCAGCCAGCCGCCCAGCAGATCGCCCAGCACGCCGCCGGGGGCGCGCGGCAGCGCCTCGCGCAGCGGGTACATGCGAACCGCCTCCAGGCCCATGCTGGCGGCCAGCGTCAGGCCGAAGCCGATCCAGCTGACCACCACGCCCTGGCGCGCCTCTCCGACCTGGTCGGGGAACTCGGCCGTCAGCATGCGCCAGCCGCGCCAGCAGCGGCGCACCAGCAGCACGCCGAGCCAGTAGGCGGAGAAACCGAAGATGAAGAACAGCACGTCGGCGAGCCAGGCGCCGACGCGGCCGCCCAGGTTGTGGATCTGCGCCACCTGATTGGCGTGCGACCAGCCCGGATCGGCCTTGCTGTAGCTGGCCAGGATGCACAGGAAGGCCAGCGTCGCGGCCAGCAGCAGGAACCAGCGTACTTCTCCCAACAGCTTGCCGATGCGGGAAGGCAGGACGGAGGGATCGGTGCGGGTGGTCGTGGTGGTTCTGGCCATGCGGGGGTACGGATGGCGGCGCGGCACGGCGCCGTACGGAATTGCGGTGGCGGCATTTTACCTCCCCCGCAGGCTATCGCCGCCATTGGAATTTGCAACAATGCGCCAACGCCGGTCCACTTATAATGCGGGTTTTCGATTACCCATGCCGGCGCGCGGCGCACGCCGGCCACAGGAACGCATCATGGCCAAACACGCGAAAGTGCTGATTCTCGGTTCCGGTCCCGCCGGCTACACCGCCGCCGTCTACGCGGCGCGCGCCAACCTGGAGCCGGTGCTGATCACCGGCCTGGCCCAGGGCGGCCAGCTGATGACGACCACCGACGTGGAGAACTGGCCGGCCGATCCGAACGGCGTGCAGGGCCCCGAGCTGATGCAGCGTTTTCTCGAGCATGCCGAGCGCTTCAAGACCGAAATCATTTTCGACCACATCCATACGGCCAAGCTGACCGAGCGTCCGATCCGCCTGGTCGGCGACGCCGGCGAGTACACCTGCGATGCGCTGATCATCGCCACCGGCGCCTCGGCGCAGTACCTGGGCCTGCCTTCCGAGGAAAACTTCATGGGCCGCGGCGTGTCGGCCTGCGCGACCTGCGACGGCTTCTTCTACAAGAACCAGGAAGTGGCGGTGATCGGCGGCGGCAATACGGCGGTCGAAGAGGCCCTGTACCTGTCGCATATCGCCAGCAAGGTCACCGTGATCCATCGCCGCGACAAGTTCCGCGCCGAGCCGATCCTGGTCGACCGCCTGCTGGCGCGCGAGAAGGAAGGCCGCGTCGAGATCGTCTGGAACACCGTGCTCGACGAGGTGGTGGGCGACGAGTCGGGCGTGACCGGTGTGCGCATCCGCAATGTGCAGAGCGGCATCACCGAGGAGCGCAAGCTCGCGGGCGTGTTCGTCGCGATCGGCCACAAGCCGAACACCGACCTGTTCGTCGGCCAGCTGGAGATGAACAACGGCTATATCGTGACCAAGAGCGGCCTGTCGGGCGACGCCACGGCCACCAACATCCCGGGCGTGTTCGCCGCCGGCGACGTGCAGGACCATGTCTATCGCCAGGCCATCACCAGCGCCGGCACCGGCTGCATGGCCGCGCTCGACGCGCAGCGCTACGTCGAAGCGCTGAAGTAAGTCTTGTTGCTCGCCTTCGGCGAGCTGCCCTCTCCCCTGCCCCTCTCCCGCCAGCGGGAGAGGGGAAAACCGGCGTGTCCGCTGTCCCTTGGCTTTCTCCCCTACCCCGCGAGCGGAGGAGGGGCAAGCCGGCGTCTCCGCTGCCCCTGGTTTTCTCCCTCTCCCGCTTGCGGGAGAGGGGCCGGGGGAGAGGGATTCCGCCCCTCCACCCGCGCCACCTTCTGCCGCCGATCGTGTTACCTTGCCGGTTTCACGGTCTTGCCCGCCGCCCCGCGGCGGTGCCGCTTTTCCCATCATGATGCACGGTGCCAGCAAATCCGGCCGCCCTGCCGGTTCGTCCCCCACTCCCGCCCGTACCCGCCTTGGTCTCGACGATCTGGCACGCCTGCGCGACCAGATGAAGGCCGACGCCGAGCGCCGCGAGGCTGAGCGTCTTGCCGCCGAGGAAGCCGCGCGCCAGGCGGCGCTGGAAGCCAACGTGTTCCGCAACAGCATCGGCAATGTCCAGACACTGCGCGATCGCAACCGCGTGACGCCGCCCGCGCGGCGGCCCGAGCCGGTGCCGGTGCAAACCCGGCTCGACGACCAGGCGGTACTGGCGGCCTCGCTATCGGATCACTTCGATGTGGAAAACCTGCTGGAGACCGACGATACGCTGTCGTTCCGCCGCCCTGGCATCGGCAACGACGTCATACGCAAGCTGCGGCGCGGCGAATGGGTGCCGCAGGACCGCATCGATCTGCACGGACTGCGGCGCGACGAAGCGCGCGAGGCGCTGGCCGAATTCCTGCGCCGTTGCGTGCGGCGCGGCGTGCGTTGCGTGCGGGTGATCCACGGCAAGGGCAACGGCTCGCCGGACAAGCAGCCGGTGCTCAAGGGCAAGGTGCGCAGTTGGCTGGTGCAGAAGGAGGAAGTGCTGGCCTTCGTGGAGGCCCGGGGCGCCGAGGGCGGCTCGGGGGCCTTGATGGTGTTGCTGCGTCAGCCGTACGCGTGACGGCTGCCGCGTGACGGCTGCAATTCCCTCCCCCGGACGGGAGAGGGGCAAAACCCGGCGGCGTCAGACCGCCGCTTCGTCCTGCTCGCCGGTACGGATCCGGATCACGCGCTCGATCTCGGTGACGAAGATCTTGCCGTCGCCGATCTTGCCGGTATGGGCCGCCTTGACGATCGCGTCCAGCACGGTATCGAGCTGGCTCTCGGCTACGACCACCTCGATCTTGATCTTCGGCAGGAAGTCGACCACATACTCGGCGCCGCGATACAGCTCGGTGTGGCCCTTCTGCCGGCCGAAGCCCTTGACTTCGGTGACCGTCAGGCCGGTCACGCCCACGTCGGCCAGCGCCTCACGCACTTCGTCCAGCTTGAACGGTTTGATGATGGCGGTAATTTGCTTCATGTCGGCCCCCTTTCTGTCGTGATTGGTTGATGCAAGATTCTAGCCCGCGCGGCGCGATGACGCGCCAAAGCGGGTTGGAGATCACCCCTTGTCGTGTCGATTGCCGGCCTGCGGGGCCGCCCCGCCCTTGCCCTTGCGGCCTGGCTCAGCGGCGGTATCCGGAATGCGGTCCAGATCGGCCAGCCACGCGCTCGACTCGCTGTCGCTGGGCGCGCGCCAGTCGCCGCGCGGCGACAGCGAACCGCCGGAGCCGACCTTCGGCGCATTCGGAATGCACGAGCGCTTGAACTGGCTGGTGCGGAAGAAGCGGTCGAGGAAGATCCGCAGGTTGCGCTTGATGTCGGCCAGCTGGTACTCGTTGCGCGCGACATGGGCCTCCTCGGGCCACTGCCCCGCCTCGCGGTCGCCCCAGGCATGCAGCGCCAGGTAGGCCACCTTCGACGGCGTGAAGCCGAAGCGCAGCGTGTAGTACAGATTGAAGTCCTGCAGCTCGTAGGGCCCGATCACGCTTTCGGTCTTCTGGCCCGGCTTGTCGCTGGAATCGCCCGGCACCAGTTCCGGGCTGATATCGGTGCCCAGCACGTCGAGCAGCACCTCGCTGCCACCCGCACCGATCTGGCCCGTTTCGGCGACCCAGCGCACCAGATGCGAGATCAGCGTCTTCGGCACACTGGCATTGACGTTGTAATGCGACATGTGGTCGCCGACGCCATAGGTGCACCAGCCCAGTGCCAGCTCGCTCAGGTCGCCGGTGCCGATCACGATGCCGTTGTGGTGATTGGCCAGCCGGAACAGATGATTGGTGCGCTCGCCGGCCTGCACGTTCTCGAAGGTCACGTCGTAGACCGGCTTGCCGTCGGCGAACGGATGGCCCAGGTCCTTGAGCATCGCCAGGCAGCTCGGCCGGATGTCGATCTCGCGCGCGGTGCAGCCGACCACCTCCATCAGCCGCCTGGCCTGCTGCAGCGTGCGGTCGCTGGTGGCAAAGCCCGGCATCGTGAAGCCGAGGATATTGGCGCGCGGCAGTCCCAGCCGGTCCATTGCCTTGGCGCAGACCAGCAGCGCATGGGTCGAATCCAGGCCGCCGGAGACGCCGATCACCACCTTCGAGATGCCGGTGGCCGACAGACGCTGCACCAGTGCCTGGACCTGGATCTGGTAGACCTCGTTGCAGCGTTCGTCGCGCCGCCGGCGATCGGCCGGCACATAGGGGAAGCGCTCGACGCGGCGTTGCAGCGGCAGATCGCGGTCCTCGTCGACCCCCAGCACGAAACCGACGGTGCGGAACTTCGCCACCTCGCCGGCATGGCGGCGCACCGAATCGCCGAACGTCGTCATGTGCATGCGCTCGCGCGACAGCCGCTCCAGATCGACGTCCGCGAAGATCATGTGCGAATCGTCGGCGAAGCGCTCCGATTCGGCCAGCAGTTCGCCATTCTCGTAGACCAGCGCCTGGCCATCCCAGGCGAGGTCGGTGGTCGATTCGCCCTTGCCGGCCGAGCTGTACAGATAGGCGGCCAGGCAACGGGCCGATTGCTGCGACACCAGCTGATGGCGGTAGCCGGACTTGCCGATCACGATATTGGACGCCGACAGATTGACCAGCACCGTGGCCCCCGCCAGCGCGGCGAACGACGACGGCGGGATCGGCACCCAGACGTCCTCGCAGATCTCGACATGGAAGCGCAGCAGCGGGATGTTCTCGACCTCGAACAGCAGGCCGGCGCCGAACGGCACGCTCTGGCCCAGCAGGTCTACCTGGTCGACCGTGGCGCAGTCGGCCGCGCTGAACTGGCGCGCCTCGTAGAATTCCCAGTAATTGGGCAGGAAGCTCTTGGGCACGACGCCACGCAGCTGGCCGCCGGCGACCACCACCGCGCAGTTGAACAGCTGATGCTGGACCCGCAGCGGCATGCCGACCACCAGCGCGCACGGCAGCGTGCGCGAGGCCTCGACGATCTCGCCCAGCGCACGCTCGCAGGCGTCGAGCAAGGTCTTCTGATGGAACAGGTCGTCGCAGCTGTAGGCCGACAAACCCAGCTCGGGGAAGGCCACCAGCGCGGCGCCGGCGTCCGCCGCCTGGCGGGCCAGCGCGATGGTCTGCTGCGCGTTGAAGGCGGGATCGGCGACCTTGCAGCGTGGCACGCCGACCGCCACGCGCACGAAGCCATGGGAATACAGATTGAAGAATCGGCTCATCTCGAACACCCTTGTTGTGCGCAGGACCGCATGGTGCCGGACCGATGCCAGGCGCGGCCACAGGCGATAATGCGAGTCGGCACCTGCCCCGCAACCACCCGCATCACCCCTTCTGGCCGGAGGTCCCACGGATCTCGGCAAGGCACATCGTGAAAGCAAGCAAGTCCATGCCATCCCACGCAGGCAGCGCCGCCATGCCGGCGGAGCGACCCGAGAATTATCGCACGCGTATCGTCGAGAACCTGGCCGACCTCTCGCCGGTGGAGTGGGACGGCCTGCTGGCGCGGCAGCCCGGCCGCACACCGTTCCTGCGCCATGCCTTCCTGCATGCGCTGCATGCGAGCGGCAGCGCCAGCGACGACACCGGCTGGAGCCCGCGCCATCTGACGTTGTGGAAGGAGACCGCCGACGGCGAGCGCCTGGCCGCGGCGATGCCGCTCTACGCCAAGGCGCACTCGTACGGCGAGTATGTGTTCGACTGGGCCTGGGCCGATGCCTATGCGCAGAACGGCCTGGAGTACTACCCGAAGTGGCTGTCGGCGATTCCGTTCACGCCGGTGCAAGGCACGCGCCTGCTGGCCGAGAACGCGCTGGCGCGCGAACTGCTGCTTCAGGTCGCGCTGACGCTGGCCGAGCAGAGCCAGCTGTCCTCACTGCATGTGCTGTTCCCCGACGACGCCGAGGCCGAGCTGATGCAGCAGGCCGGCATGATGATGCGCCACGGCGTGCAGTTTCACTGGACCAATCCCGGCTATCCGGACTTCGACGCGTTCCTTGCCACGCTGTCGCAGAAGAAGCGCAAGAACATCCGGGCGGAAAGGCGCCGCGTCGCCGAGGCCGGCATTTCGTTCCGCCATCTGCGCGGCATGGAGATCGGCCCCGACGACTGGCGGCTGTTCCATCGCTGCTATCGGCAGACCTATCGCGAACACCGTTCGACGCCGTATCTGAACCTGGACTTCTTCGAGCGCATCGGCGCGGCCATGCCCGAGCATCTGCTGATGGTGATCGCCCGCCGCGAGGGCCGTGACATCGCCGCCTCGCTGCTGGTCTACGACGACGATCCGGCGGTCAGCACGCTGTACGGCCGCTATTGGGGCGCGCTCGAACACCATCCCTGCCTGCATTTCGAGACCGCGTACTACCAGCCGCTGACCTTCTGCATCGAACACCGGATCCGCACCTTCGAGGGCGGCGCGCAGGGCGAACACAAGATGGCGCGCGGCTTCCTGCCGGTCGCCACGCGCTCGGCCCACTGGCTCGCGCACCCGGCCTTCGCCGATGCGGTCGAGCGCTTCCTCGCGCGCGAACGCGCCGGAATCGATGCGTATCTGGATGAATTGAACGACAGGACGCCGTATGCGAGGACGGCGGGGGAGCCGGGCTAGCGCGGCCAGTGTGAGCGCGAAATAGCTCACGGCGGAGGTGTTCGCCCTCTCCCGCTTGCGGGAGAGGGGTCGGGGAGAGGGGTCGGGGGAGAGGGAAACGCCGGTAGGGATGCCAGCGCCGTCAGCGCTTACGGACGCCCATCGCCCTCTCCCGCAGCCCCTCTCCCACATGTGGGAGAGGCGAGCCAACCAACGGCAAGGCCGATCGTATCGACCTCAGACCTTTGCCGCCACCCACTCGCCAACGCCCGCCAGCGCCGCCGGCAGCTTCGCCGGTTCGGTGCCGCCGGCCTGGGCCATGTCCGGGCGGCCGCCGCCCTTGCCGCCGACCTGCTGGGCGACGAAGTTGACCAGCTCGCCGGCCTTGACCTTGCCGGTCGCGTCGGCGGTGACGCCGGCGATCAGGCTGACCTTGCCGTCCTGCACCGCGCCGAGCACGATGGCCGCGCTCTTGAGCTTGTCCTTGAGCTTGTCCATGGTCTCGCGCAGTGTCTTGACGTCGGCGCCCTCGAGCTGGGCGGCCAGCACCTTCAGGCCCTTGACCTCGATCGCCTGGCTCGCCAGTTCGTCGCCCTGCGACGCCGCCAGCTTGCTCTTCAGGCGCTCCAGCTCCTTTTCCAGCGCGCGGACCTGGTCCTGCATCTGGCCGATGCGCGGCACCAGCTCGCTCGGCTGCGCCTTCAGCGCGGAAGCGGCCTCGTTCAGGCGCGCGTCCAGCGACTGCAGATAGTGCAGCGCGTTGTCGCCGGTGATCGCCTCGACGCGGCGGATGCCGGCCGCAACGCCGCCCTCGACCACGATCTTGAACAGGCCGATATCGCCGGTGCGGGCCACATGGGTGCCGCCGCACAGTTCCTTCGAGCTGCCGATCGACAGCACGCGCACCTCGTCGGCGTACTTCTCGCCGAACAGCGCCATCGCGCCGCCCTTGACGGCATCGTCGAACGGCATCAGCTCGGCGCCGGTGGCCTCGTTGCGCAGGATCTCGGCGTTGACGATCTCCTCGACTTCGCGGATCTGCGCCGCGGTCAGCGGTGCGTTGTGCGAGAAGTCGAAGCGGGTCTTGTCGGCGTCGACCAGCGAGCCCTTCTGCTGCACGTGGCTGCCCAGCACTTCGCGCAGCGCCTTGTGCATCAGGTGGGTCGCGGAGTGGTTGCGCATCGTGCGCGCGCGGCGCAGCGCGTCGACCTCGGCGGTCACGGTGTCGCCGACCTTCAGCGCGGCGCCGGCGAGCGTGCCCTGATGGCCGAACACATCGGCCTGCACCTTGGTCGTATCGGCCACCGCGAACACCGCCGCACCGGCCTTAATCTCGCCCTGGTCGCCGGCCTGGCCGCCCGACTCCGCGTAGAACGGCGTGTGGTCGAGCACCACCACGCCGGTCTGGCCCGGCTGCATGGTGTCGACCGAGGCGCCGTCGACGTACAGCGCGACCACCTTGGCGTCATTCAGCACCAGCTTCTCGTAGCCGTGGAAGGTCGTCTTGGCGCCGCTGTACTCGAGGCCGGCGGCCATCTTGAACTTGCCGGCGGCGCGGGCCTGCTCGCGCTGGCGCGTCATCGCGGCGTCGAAGGCCGTCTCGTCGACCGAGACCTGCTGCTCGCGGCAGACGTCCTGCGTCAGGTCCAGCGGGAAGCCATAGGTGTCGTGCAGCTTGAACGCGAGCTCGCCGTCCAGCATGTTGCCGCCCTTGGCCTTCAGATCGGCCAGCGCCGCGTCGAGAATGCTCATGCCGTTCTCGATGGTCTCGAAGAAGCGCTCTTCCTCGGCCTTCAGCACCTCGACCACGCGCGGCTCGGCCTCGGCCAGTTCCGGATAGGCCTCGCCCATCTGCGCGACCAGGTCGGCCACCAGCTTGTGGAAGAACGGCGTCTTGCGGCCCAGCTTGTAGCCGTGGCGGATGGCCCGGCGCACGATCCGGCGCAGCACGTAGCCGCGGCCCTCGTTGCCCGGGATCACGCCGTCGACGATCAGGAACGAGCAGGCGCGGATATGGTCGGCGATGACCTTCAGCGAGTTGTTGTTCAGATCGTCGACGCCGGTTTCGCGCGCGGCGGCGCGGATCAGCGCCTGGAACAGGTCGATCTCGTAGTTGCTGTGCACGTGCTGCAGCACCGCGGCGATGCGCTCCAGGCCCATGCCGGTGTCGACGCAGGGCTTGGGCAGCGGCGTCATGTTGCCCTGCTCGTCCCGGTTGAACTGCATGAACACCAGGTTCCAGATCTCGATGTAGCGGTCGCCGTCCTCTTCGGCCGATCCCGGCGGGCCACCCCAGACGTCCGGACCGTGGTCGTAGAAGATTTCCGAGCACGGGCCGCAGGGACCGGTGTCGGCCATCTGCCAGAAGTTGTCGGACGCATAGCGCGCGCCCTTGTTGTCGCCGATCCGCACGATGCGCTCGACCGGCACGCCGACTTCCCTGGCCCAGATGTCATAGGCCTCGTCGTCCTCGGCATAGACCGTGACCCACAGCTTCTCGGCCGGCAGGTTGTAGACCTTGGTCAGCAGCTCCCATGCGTACTGGATCGCCTCGCGCTTGAAGTAGTCGCCGAACGAGAAGTTGCCCAGCATCTCGAAGAAGGTATGGTGGCGCGCGGTATAGCCGACGTTTTCCAGGTCGTTGTGCTTGCCGCCGGCGCGCACCGAACGCTGCGACGAGGTCGCGCGCGAGTAGGGCCGCTTGTCGGTGCCGAGGAAGACGTCCTTGAACTGCACCATGCCGGAGTTGGTGAACAACAGCGTCGGATCGTTGGCGGGCACGAGGCTCGACGAGCGGACCACGGTATGGCCCTTCGATTCGAAGAACTGCAGGAACTTGCTGCGGATGTCGGAGACTTTCATGTTTGGGGGCAAGGCGTCCCCGCATGGACATCGCAGGGCGCAGTCGGATTGGATTTGCAAACCGTTGATTATACGGGGAACGCCGCCGCAACGGCAGGCTGGGCCGGTGGTCGCGGGGCCTGCCGGGGCGGCATGCGCGGCATGCAGGCGACACCGCCGCCGACGTCCGCGGATGTGCGTCCGGCGACCCGCCGGTGGTACAGTGCTGGCTGTCCGGGCCGGGGCGGCCCGCCCGCCTGCGCGCCAGTGCCGTCTGGTTTTGCCGGCCAGGTCTTGCCGGCCCGCCTCGCCGGGTCCGTTCCGCCGGCCGGCCTCGCCGCCCTGCCCGTTTCGCCGTCCAGCTGCCTCACCGATACCGCCTGATATTCCCATGGGAGCCTTAAGCCACCTCCGCGTTCTCGACCTGACCCGCGTGCTCGCCGGGCCCTGGTGCGCGCAGAACCTTGCCGACTTCGGTGCCGACGTGATCAAGATCGAACGGCCCGGCGCCGGCGACGACACGCGGACCTGGGGCCCGCCCTGGCTGCAGGACGAGTCGGGCCGCGACACCGCCGAGGCGGCCTACTACCTCGCCGCCAACCGTAACAAGCGCTCGGTGACCTGCGACATCAGCACGCCCGAGGGCCAGCAGCTGGTACGCGAACTGGCGGCGCAGAGCGACGTGGTGCTGGAGAACTACAAGGTCGGCCAGCTGAAGAAGTACGGCCTCGACTACGAATCGCTGAAGGCGGTCAAGCCGGACCTGATCTACTGCTCGGTGACCGGCTTCGGCCAGACCGGCCCCTACGCCGCCCGCCCGGGCTACGACTTCATCATCCAGGGCATGGGCGGCTTCATGAGCCTGACCGGCGAGCGCGACGACCTGCCCGGCGGCGGGCCGCAGAAGGCGGGCGTGGCGATCTCCGACCTGATGACCGGCCAGTACGCGACCATCGCGGTACTGGCGGCGCTGGCGCACCGCGACCGCACCGGCGAGGGCCAGTACATCGACATGGCGCTGCTGGACGTGCAGGTCGCCATGCTGGCCAACATGAACACCAACTATCTGGCCAGCGGCGTCGCGCCGAAGCGCTGGGGCAACGCGCACCCGAACATCGTGCCGTACCAGACCTTCCAGGCGGCCGACGGCTGGATCATCGTCGCGGTCGGCAACGACGGGCAGTTCCGCAAGTTCGTCGAGGCCGGCGGCCGGCCTGAACTATCGGCCGATCCGCGCTTCGCCACCAATCCGCAGCGCGTGGCCAACCGCGACACGCTGGTGCCGATGCTGGCCGAGATGGTTCGGCCGCGTACGCGCGCGCAGTGGATCGCCGACCTGGAGGCGGCCGGCGTGCCTTGCGGCCCGATCAATACGCTGGACGACGTGTTCGAGGACGCCCAGGTCAAGGCGCGCGGCCTGCGCGTGGACCTGCCGCACCCCAGCGCCGGCGAGGTCAAGCTGGTCGGCAGCCCGATCAAGATGAGCGCCACGCCGCCGCAGGCGGTCCGTCACCCGCCGCTGCTGGGCGAGCACACCGACGCAGTGCTGGGCGAGATGCTCGGCTATTCGCCGGAGCGCATCGCCGAACTGCGGGCCAGGGGCGTGCTGTGACGGTTCGAATGACGATTGGTATCACGGTCTGAGCGATGAATGACGAAGCGGCGGCCGCGGGGCCGGCCGTCGCCCGCACCGATTCCGCCCCTCCCCCATCCTGAACCGAGCCGGAGTACCCATGCAGATCGATGCCTTGCTCGCTTTTCTCCACTTCCTGTCCATCTTCGCGCTGATCACCTTCCTGGTGGCCGAGGCGGTCGTACTGCGGCCCGGCATCACGCCGGCCGCGGTGCGCCGCGTCGGCATCTACGATCTGCTGTACTTCGGCTCCGCGATGGCGGCGCTGGCCACGGGCCTGCTGCGGCTGTTCTATGGCGCCAAGGGCGTCGAGTTCTATCTGCCCAACCCGTGGTTCCACGCCAAGATGACGGTGTTCGTGCTGATCGCGCTGTGCTCGCTGCCGCCGACCTTCCGCTTCCGCCGCTGGCGCGCGCAGGCCGCGGGCCAGGCCGGCTTCGTGCCGTCCGACGCCGAGCTGAAGGCCGCGCGCCGCTGGGTCATGATCGAAGCGCATCTGCTGATCCTGCTGCCGCTGTGCGCCGTGATGATGGCGCGCGGGCTCGGCATCCGCGGCTGAGTCGGGCCGCCAGGACGGCGAAGACACGCAAGACACTGAAGACACCCAAGACGGATACGAAACCAATACGAGGCGCCGGCGGACCCGCCGCGCCCGCCGATTCCCAAACCTGCTGACTGGCTACCATGTTCAAGACCTTCGCCGCCAACGCGCTGAGCGCGGCCGCCCTCGTGGCGTCCGTCGGCGCCGCCCTGTTCGCCGCTCCGGCCGCTGCCCAACCGCCTGCCGCCGCCTGGCCGAGCAAGCCGATCAAGTTCGTCGTGCCCTATCCGGCCGGCGGTCCGCTCGACACCGTCGCCCGCGCGATCGGCGACAAGCTCAAGGACTCGCTCGGCCAGCCGGTCGTCATCGAGAACCGGCCCGGCGCCGGCGGCAACCTGGGCGCCGACTACGTGGCCCGCCAACCGGCCGACGGCTACACCATCGTGATGGGCGCGGTCGCGACGCACGCGATCAACCCGACGCTGTTCGCGAAGATGCCGTACGACCCGATCAAGGACTTCACGCCGATCACGCTGGTTGCGGACGTGCCCAACGTGCTGGTGATGCACCCGGGCAAGGCCGCCGAGTTGCACATCGAATCGGTGCGCGACCTGGTCGAATACGCGCGCAAGAACCCGGGCAAGCTGGACTACGCCTCGGGCGGCAACGGCAGCGCCGGCCATCTGTCGGGCGAACTGTTCAAGAGCCTGGCGAAAGTCAGCATGGTCCATATCCCCTACAACGGCGCCGCGCCGGCGCAGTTGTCGGTGCTGTCGGGCCAGACCGACCTGATCTTCGACAACCTGGCCTCGGCCAGCGCCAATATCAAGGCCGGCAAGCTCAAGGCCTTCGCCGTGACCACGCCGGCGCGCGCCAGCGCCGTGCCCGAACTGCCGACCATCGCCGAAGCGGGCAAGGGCCTGGGCCTGGAGAGCTTCGACATCTCGACCTGGTTCGGCGTGTTCGCGCCGGCCAACGTGCCGCGCGACGTCGTCGACCGTCTCAATCGCGAGATCGTCGCGATCCTGAAGACCGACGAGATGAAGGCGCGCATGGCCCGTATCGGCGCCCAGCCCGCGCCGACCACGCCGGAACAGTTCGGCGCGCTGGTGCAGCGCGAGTTGAAGAAGTACGCGCAGATCGTCAAGGCCTCGGGCGCGAAGGTCGACTGACGACATCTACCCGGCCTTCCCCGGCTGGCGCGATAGCGGCCCGCCGCCCGTCATGGGCGGCGGGCCGTTTCCTTTTTTGACATCGACATTGCCGCGCGGACGGATTTAACGATGTTTGCGCATGCCCGGACATGGCCTTGCCCCTATCGTGAGCCACGCGACCACCAGGTTGCTTGCGAATCGAAACGCCCTCGGGGGACATCATGGCCGTCTGCCACATCGACTTCGACATGCCGCTGCCGCCTGCCGCCTGGCACGGCGGCTGTCACGTGCAGTGCAGCGCCGACGGCAAGCTGGAGCTCGGCAGCAGTTTCGGCATGGCGCTGCGCGCCGGGCTTCACCGGATCTTCCGTATCGGCAAGATCAGCGCCGACGCCGCGCGCAACCGGGCGTCATGGCGCGCGCTGATCGCCGCGTTCGAAAGCCGGGGCGGCGCCGCGGTACGCGAGCGCCTGTGCCGCGCCAGCCTGGCCCTGCCCGGCGATCGCGTCCCGGGCCTGACCATCGCAGACCGCATCGAGCGCGGCAGCTATCTTTCCCACGCGGCGCTGCACCAGGTGTTCCAGCTGTTTCGTTGCTCCCTCTCCGTGCATCGCGCCAATCAGCGGCTCTATGCCGAATTGCTGACCCCGGCCGCCAATTCCGCGACGGCCACGCCGCTGTACGCGATGCTCGATGGCATCAGCCTCGGGCTGGGCAGCACCGTCGGCCACGGCGCTGCCTGTCCGTTGCCCGCCACCCGCGCCTACGTCGCCGAACAGCTGAAGCTGGGACTGCAGGCGCAAACCACGCGGGCGCGCCAGCGCGATCCCGCCGTGCTGCTATCCACGCTGGCCAGTTGCGCCCCCGAGCTGGCGAGCCCGAACAACATCGCGGGACGCGACCGATGGCTGCGCGAATACGATCGCCGTCTGCGCGCCGGACCGATCCAGCAGGCGGCGATGAGCCCCAGCGAACGCAAGGCCTGCGACCGGGAGGCCGCGGTCGCGGGATTGCTGGCCGAATTGAAGCACGGGGAGCTGGTGCGCGACCTGAAGCAGAACGAAGCCGACATCGCGCAAAAGCGGTCCCGGTTGGCACGCGAGTCCGACGACGATGCCGACCACGAAGCCGACGACAAGCTGACCGATCTGCTGACCAACCGCACCGGCCTGCTCGCGGCGCTGAAGGAGCGCGAGCTGCACGACGTGCTGCGCCGTTGCGATGGCGAGCTGGCACTGAGCCCGCTGAGCCAGGACGCGATGCACATCCGCTCGCTGATGCAGCGCCGCAGCCATGCGCGCGCGCAACTGGACGGCAACCTGGCGGTGCAGAAGCAGCGCGACCTGATCCGCGCCGATCTGGTCAAGGGTTTGTGCGTGGCCGTACAACAGGAAGTCGATCGCCATACCGCACGCGGCGAACGGATGGACGAGGCAGCACTGCTGCGCGTCGTCGACGCGAAATTGTCGGACCCCGCCTGCCTGCGGCAGTTTCTCGCGGCCCGCAACCTGCAATATCTGCACGACCTCGGCCATGGGCACGAGCGGGCCGCGGCCATTGCCGCGCTCGTGCGCGCCAGCGATCGGTATCCGTTCGACGAAGCCACACGAGGGGAGCTCGACAGCAGCGACTTCCAGTGGCTGTCCGCCGCGCTCGAAGCCGGCGAAACCGAAGCCGTGGCCCTGAACCACCGCCCCATGCTGAACGGCGCGCGCAAGCTGTTCGCGCGCTTCTTCCGGGAACGCTGGCCGATCGCCGCCATCTGCGACAACGTTGCCGCGCTGCTCGACGACTTTGCCGAAGACCACGGCCACGCGTCGCACCGGCGCGGCGGCTATCCGGCGATCCCGCTGGAGGCACGCTGGCAGGCCGGCGTACATGCGCTGCACGACCGTATCCGCAACGCAGAGCTTGGCCCGTCCGATGTGATCGGCGTCATGTTTCCCGCGATCAAGTCGTTCCTGCGCGCACGGCACGAGGTCATGGAGCAGGTGCGCCGCGACATGCTGCTCGCCGAAGCCCGGCTCGAAGAACTGCGCGGCCTGTTCCCCGAACTGTCGGACTGGACCACCAGCGTGCCGACCGGCGCGATGGCCGCAACCCTGCTCGACCTGGCCAGCGTCCACATTACCGGCCGGCTGATGAACGCACACAATCGGCGCCTCGAAGCCAGGCGCGTGCAAGACGTGGCGCAGCAGGAAGGGCAGCTTGCGGTCAGGGCGGCCCGCACGCTGGACGGCTCGCTGCAGCAGTGGGCCAGCCTGCGCGACCAGTATCGCGCCAGGATGGCGGACCACGGCATTGACGAGCCCGATGCGGGCGGCCCCGGCCGGGACGGCGGGACCGACTGGCAGTTGGCGGAGCTGGACAAGGATGGCAACAGCGCGCTCGCCCACACGTTGCGGCAGCAATGGGACCATGCCGACCGCCATGCCTCGATGGCGCTGGGCGACACCGCCAATGCGCTGGAGAATCGCCTGGACGCGGAAATCGAGCAGCTACGCC
Source organism: Cupriavidus sp. JZ107 (assembly GCF_053903255.1). NCBI lineage: Bacteria > Pseudomonadati > Pseudomonadota > Betaproteobacteria > Burkholderiales > Burkholderiaceae > Cupriavidus > Cupriavidus sp. JZ107. The sequence goes on from NZ_CP096481.1 coordinate 2,566,650, forward strand.
GGCAATCGGCGGCGCAGATGGGGAATGTCAAGCGGGATATCGAGCGGGCACTGCGCGACGCGCTCGAAGGCAGCCGGTCCAGGCCCGGCATGCTGGAAACCGTCTGCGACGTGCTGGAACGCGCGAGCGCGAAACTGCCGGGCTGGCTGGCCTCGATGAACCACGAAGGCGAACTCGACGCGAACCACGCCACGCGCCGACAGGCGCTGGAACTGCGCGAGGCGGCAGCGAATGCGATGCCGTTGATCGACCGGATCCGGCGCGAGCACGTCGTCCCCCTCGACCATACCGCCGATCTGCCGGACGCCGCGGTCGCGCCATACCGCGAGGACCTGCAGGCGGTGCACCGGGCGCTGGACGCGCTGGCCCACTCGCTGCAATGGGTCGTCTCGACGATACGCATCGCCGGCATGGAGATGCCCCATCCCAAAGGCGATGTCGGCAAGTTCGAGTTGTCCGACCCGTCCCGCCAGCAAGTGCAACGCAGGAAGCCCTCTGCCAGCAAGATCGTGCCCGATCTGTATAGCGGCAAGCTGCCCCCCGTGCTGGGCTGGACCGTGCGTCAATTGGTCAATATGGGAGCATTGCGCTAAGCCTGCCGCGGCAGCCTCAACCCGACTTGCAGGATCCGGCCATCCTCCATGCGCGCCGCGGTCAAGGTCAGTCCCGCGATCTCGATCGCGTCGCCTTCCACCGGCGGGGTGGCGAAGGCGTTCAGCATCGCGGCCTCGAGCGTCGACGGATATTCGCTCGGCGTCAGGTCGCGCGTGCCGTACAGTCCGGCCACGTCGCGCAGCAGCACGTCGCCCGACAGCACGAAGTCGTGCGGGACCTGTTGCCAGACCGGCGCCCGCTCCGGCGTGCTGAACAAGCGGGCCAGCGTCGGCACGCTGCTCGCCGGCCCCAGCACCGAGACCGTATCGCCGGCGTGCAGCACGGCCTGCTCGGGCGGCATCAGCGCCTCGTCGCGGGCCACCGTCATCAGGCGGCAACGCGGCGGCAATTCCAGCCGATCCGCGCGCACGCCGGCCGCCGCCGAGTCGGGTTCGACCTCGAACTGCATCAGGTCCATCGCCGGCGCGCGCGTGCCATGCAGGCGTTCGCGCGCCAGCGGCTCGGGATACGCTGGCCGCAGCACGCGCCCGAGCCGCGCGGCGAACGGTACCGTGGTCCCCTGCAGCAGCAGGCTGGCCAGCACCACGGCAAAGGCGATGCGGAACAGCAGGCCGGCATCGGGCATGCCTTGCAGCAGCGGGAACAGCGCCAGCACGATCGGCACCGCGCCGCGCAGTCCCATCCACGCGATGAAACCCTTCTCGCGCGCATTGAAGCGGAACGGCAGCAGCGAAATCCAGACCGCCAGCGGACGAGCGACCAGCATCAGGAACAGCGCCACCGCCATCGCCGGCACTGCCACGTCCCAGATCCGGTGCGGCGTCACCAGCAGGCCCAGCAGCAGGAACATCGCCGACTGGGCCAGCCACGCCATGCCGTCCATCGCCCGCATCGCGTCGGGGCTGACCGCGCGGTCGCGGTTGCCGATCAGCATGCCGGTCAGATACACCGCCAGAAAGCCGCTGCCGCCGGCGCTCTGCACGATCGCGAACACCATGGCGCCGCCCGAACACAGCAGGATCGCCTGCAGTCCCTCGGCGACCCGGATGCGCTCGAGCACATTGGCCAGGCAATAGCCGAGCGCCAGGCCCAGCGCGCCGCCGACGCCGAACTGCACCAGCAGCCGCCACAGCAGCGCGCCGCCACCGAGCCCTTCCGGCACATGGATCCACTCGATCAGCGTCAGCGTCAGGAAGATCGCCATCGGATCGTTGATGCCCGATTCGATCTCCAGCACGCTGGCGACCCGCTCCTTCAGCCGCACCCCGCTGCTGTTGAGCAGCGAGAAGACGGCGGCCGCGTCGGTCGAGCCGACGATCGCGCCCAGCAGCAGGCCGAGCTTCCAGTCGATCTCCAGCACCCAGGCGGCGAACAGGCCGACCAGCCCGGTGGTCAGCAGCACGCCCACGGTGGCAAGCGCCAGCGACGGCCGCAACGCGACGCGGAAGGTTTCGTACCGGGTTCGCAGTCCGCCATCGAGCAGGATCACGGCCAGCGCCAAATTGCCGACCAGGAAGCTGAGCCAGGTATTGGAGAAGCGGATTCCGCCCGGCCCGTCCACCCCGGCCAGCATGCCGACCAGCAGGAATACCAGCAGGAACGGCACGCCGATGCGCGAAGAGAAGGCGCCGACGACGATGCCGAGCGACATCACCACGGCGCCGATCAGGATCACGTGTTCAATGCTTTCCAAACTGGCCCTTGCAAGTAACGGTGGAGGAGGCGACGACGGCGTACGCCGTCGCATGAATGCGCACGACGGCGCGGCGGCGCGGCATGACCGCCGCGGCGCTGCCGATGATAGCCGACGGCCATGACGGCACCGCCGCGGTCCACGGCACCGCCCTCCGGTACGACCGGTCAGGCGGCTTCGGCGGGGACCTAGGGAGATACCCTCACATTGACCAAGTTTGCAGACATCTGAAAGGTGGCTGAAAGGTGGCGCCCTTACCTTCCCCCTGCCTGCGGACGGGGAGGGTGCCGCGCGCGATTTCGTTGCACTGCACAAACGCCGCAACGGCCCGTCGCGACACCATGAGACCAGCGCCATCGACGCGCGGCTCACAGCACCGCAAGCACCAGTTTTGTCAAATCGAGGAGAATCATTTTGCGCATACGTAGCCAAAAGGACTTTGCCTCCGGCCTGATGTTCATCCTGGTCGGATTCGGCTTTTCCTGGGTCGCTCGCGGCTATTCGATGGGAACCGCCGCGAAGATGGGCCCGGGGTATTTCCCGTTCTGGCTCGGCGTCGTGCTCGCCCTGCTGGGCGTGCTGGTGCTGATCGGATCGATGTCCAGCAAGGGCGAGGGCGACGAGCTGGCCCGCTGGGATATCAAGCTGCTGCTGTGGATCCTCGGTTCGGTGGTGCTGTTCGGCCTGCTGCTCAAGCCGCTGGGCATGGTGCTGTCGGTGATCGTGCTGGTGCTGGTGTCGTCGATGGCCAGCCACGAGTTCACATGGCGCGGCGCGATCCTGAACACCATCGTGCTGGTGCTGATCAGCATGGGCGCCTTCGTCTACGGCATCAATCTGCAGATGCCGGTGTGGCCGGCCTTCATTACCGGCTAAGGAGCGCCAGATGGAACTGCTAACCAACCTGGGCATCGGCTTCTCGACCGCCCTGACCTTCCAGAACCTGGCCTACGCGTTTCTCGGCTGCCTGCTCGGCACGCTGATCGGCGTGCTGCCCGGCCTGGGACCGCTCGCGACCATCGCGATGCTGCTGCCGATCACCTACACGCTGCCGCCGGTGGCCGCGCTGATCATGCTGGCGGGCATCTACTACGGCGCGCAATACGGCGGCTCGACCACCGCGATCCTGGTCAACCTGCCGGGTGAATCGTCCTCGGTGGTGACAACCATCGACGGCTACCAGATGGCGCGGCGCGGCCGCGCCGGGGTGGCGCTGGCGACCGCGGGCATGGGCTCGTTCTTCGCCGGCTGCGTGGCCACGCTGATCCTGGCCGGCTTTGCCGCGCCGCTGTCGGAACTGGCGTTCAAGTTCGGCCCCGCCGAGTACTTCTCGCTGATGGTGCTGGGCCTGATCGGCGCCGTGGTGCTGGCCTCGGGCTCGCTGGTCAAGGCGATCGCGATGATCGTGCTGGGCCTGCTGCTGGGCCTGGTCGGTACCGACGTCAACTCGGGCGCGGCGCGCTTCTCGTTCGACGTGCCGGAACTGACCGACGGCCTGAACTTCGTGGCCGTGGCGATGGGTATCTTCGGTTTCGCGGAAATCATCGCGAACCTGGAGCAACGCGAAAAGCGCGAGACCTTCACCGACAGCATCACCAACCTGTTCCCGACCAAGGAAGACTTCAAGCGCATGGTCCCGGCGGTGCTGCGCGGCACCGTGCTCGGCTCGGCGCTGGGCATCCTGCCGGGCGGCGGCGCCTCGCTGGCTTCGTTCGCGGCCTACACGCTGGAGAAGAAGTCGTCGAAGTATCCGCAGGAGTTCGGCAAGGGCGCGATCGAAGGCGTGGCGGGTCCGGAATCGGCCAACAACGCCGCTTCGCAGACCTCGTTCATTCCGCTGCTGACGCTGGGCATCCCGCCCAACGCGGTGATGGCGCTGATGGTCGGCGCGATGACGATCCACAACATCCAGCCGGGTCCGCAGGTGATGACCAGCAACCCGCAGCTGTTCTGGGGCCTGATCGCCTCGATGTGGATCGGCAACCTGATGCTGATCATTCTGAACCTGCCGCTGATCGGCATCTGGGTCAAGCTGCTGAAGGTGCCCTACCGCTTCCTGTACCCGGCCATCCTGACGTTCTGCTGTATCGGCGTCTACTCGGTCCAGAACACCACCTTCGACGTGTTCCAGACCGCGGCCTTCGGCGTGGTGGGCTATCTGTTCCTGAAGCTCAAGTGCGAACCGGCGCCGCTGCTGCTCGGCTTCGTGCTCGGACCGATGATGGAAGAGAACTTCCGTCGCACGCTGCTGCTCTCGCGTGGCGAGTTCTCGGTGTTCTTCACCCGTCCGCTGTCGCTGAGCCTGCTGATCGCCGCCGCGATCCTGGTGCTGATCGTGGCCCTGCCGTCGATCAAGGCCAAGCGCGAGGAAGCGTTCCAGGAAGAATAAGAAGCAACGATGCAAGACGTGAAACGGGGTGCCGGCCGGCACCCCGTTTTTTTTGGGTCCCGATCGATGCGAACCCGGCCTAGCGCGGCGCGCAGAACAGCGCCGCGCACGCCGCGCGGATCGCCTCGGTGATATGCCGGCGCGCATGGTCGCGCCGCTCTAGCATGCCGATGGTGCGCCATACGGGCTCACCGCCCGCCTCCAGCGGCAGCACCCGCAACGCCTCGTCGTCGCGCCAGCGCGCCCGCTGCAGCAGCGGCACCACGGTGACGCCGACCTGCTGCCGCACCAGTTCGACCAGTGCCTCGATCGAATTGAGTTCGAGGAACTCGTTGACGCGCAGATGCGCGCGCCGCAGGGCCCGCTCAACCAGCATGCCGGTCAGCTGCGTGCGGTCGAAGCGCAGGAAGGCCTGCCCCGCCAGCGCCTGGCGCGCATCCGTGGCGGCGCTGCCGGCCGCGGCGATCGCCACCAGGGGCTCCCGATACAGCGGCGTCCAGCGCAGCGCCCCCGCCAGCCGGCCCGGCCCCTCCACCACGATGGCCGCGTCGAGCTCGCCGGCCTCGACCAGCGTCGCCAGCTCGATCGACTTGGCGCCGACCAGCCGGACGTCCAGCGCCGGATGCTCGGTCTTCATGCTGGCCACCACATGCGACAGGCCGCCCATCACCGACACCACCGCGCCGACGGCGACCGCGCCCGCCATCGCCTCGGGCGTCTCGGGCGCGGCGCGCATCTCGTCGTACAGCGCGAGCAGCTGGCGCGCGCGCGGCAGCAGCTCGCGCCCGCCCGCATTGAGCACGACCACGCGCCCGGTCCGATCGAACAGGTCGCGCCGCAGTTCGCCCTCCAGCGCGCGCATCTGCAGGCTGACCGCGGCCTGGGTCAGCGCGACATGGCCGGCGGCGGCGGCGAAGGAGCCGTGCTCGGCGACCGCGACAAAGGTGCGAAGAAAGCGAATGGTGCTCATAACATAAGGGGAAGCGGCCCACGCCGATGGCCGGGACAGCGTTCAATGAAACCCTGAAGCGCGACCTGAAGTCGGCCAGAAGTCGGCCCGAACTCGGCCCGAAGTCAGCCTTAAGGGAAACTTGAGGCAAAAGAAAGAAATATTAGCTTTCATTATGTAAAGCTGCACGGAATAATGCGCCATCGGCCGGTCCGCCGGCATCGAACGACAACGTCCACGGAGATTGAGATGACATCCTGGCTGCGCCTGCTGGGCACCGGCCTGGCGGCGACGCTGGCCTTCGCCGCCGCGCCCGCCCTGGCCGAGAGCTATCCCGCCAAGCCGATCCGCCTGATCGTGCCCTTCCCCGCCAGCGGCGCGACCGACCTGCTGGCGCGCGCGATCGCGCAGAAGGTCGGCGCCAACCTGGGCCAGCAGGTCGTGGTCGACAACCGGCCCGGCGCGGGCGGCTCGATCGGCTCCGACATGGCCGCCAAGGCCCCGGCGGACGGCTACACGCTGCTGATGGCCACCAGCAGCACGCATTCGATCGGACCGCATATTCATCCGAAGCTGCCGTACAACGTGCAGACCGATTTCACGCCGATCGGCCAGGTCGCCAGCGCGACCAACCTGCTGGTGGTGACGAACCATCTGCCGGTCAACAACGTCAAGGAACTGATCGCCCATGCCAAGGCGCACCCCGGCGAACTGAACTACGCGTCCAGCGGCAACGGCACCGTGGTCCATCTGATGGCCGAGGCCTTCAGCGCGCAGGCCGGCGTCCAGCTGACGCACATCCCGTACAAGGGCACCGCGCTGTCGATCGCCGACCTGATCTCGGGCAAGGTGCATATCCTGTTCGACAGCATCGTCACCGCCCTGCCGCACGTGCGCGACGGCAAGCTCAAGGCGCTGGCGGTAACCAGCCCGAAGCGTTCGTCGCTGGTGCCCGACGTGCCGACCGTCGGCGAATCGGGCCTGCCCGGCTTCGTCAGCGAGACCTGGTTCGGCATCTATGGCCCGAAGAACCTGCCGGCCGACCTGGTGACGCGGCTGAACGCCGAGTTCAACAAGGCGATCCAGGCGCCGGAGGTCAAGGAACGGCTGGCCAAGCTCGGCGCCGAGCCGGTCGGCGGCACGCCCGCGCAGTTCGCGGCGATCGTCAGCAAGGAAAGCGCCCGCTGGGGCAAACTGATCAAGGACCGCAACATCACCGCGGAATAAGCGGCAGACAACCATAGCCGCCATCACGGCGGCAACGCCAAGAGACAAGCCATGCAGACCTTCGACTGGACCAATCCCTACCCCTCCGTGCGCATTCCGCTGTTCGCGCGCAACGTGGTATCGACCTCGCATCCGCTGGCCGCGCAGGCCGGCCTGCGCATGCTGCTCAAGGGCGGCAACGCGATCGACGCGGCGATTGCCGCCGCCGCCGCGATCACCATCGTCGAGCCGGTCTCGTGCGGCCTGGGCAGCGATGCCTTCGCGATCCTGTGGGACGGCAAGCAGCTGCACGGCCTGAACTCGTCGGGCGTGGCGCCGGCCGCCTGGAACCCCGACTACTTCCGCAACAAGTACGGCGAGGAAGGCAACGGGCTGGCCAAGCGGCCGATCCGCGGCTGGGACAGCGTCACCGTGCCGGGCGTGGTGGCCGGCTGGGCCGCGCTGCACGAGCGCTTCGGCAAGCTGCCGTTCGCCGACCTGATGGAACCCGCGATCGAGATCGCCGAGCGCGGCTACGCGGTGCCGCCGATCGTCGCGCACAAGTGGGCCGCCGCGGTGCCGGACCTGAAGGACCAGCCGGGCTACGCCGACACCTTCATGCCGAACGGCCGCGCGCCGCATACCGGCGAGAAGTTCGTGATGAAGGCCGCCGCGGAAACGCTGCGCCGCATCGGCGCCAGCGGCGGCCGCGACTACTACGAGGGCCAGATCGCCGAGCGCATCGCCGCCTTCAGCAAGGAGTGCGGCGGCGCGATGACAATGGCCGACCTGCGCGACTACCGCCCGGACTGGGTCGAACCGATCCGCAAGTCCTATCGCGGCTACGAGATCCACGAGATCCCGCCCAACGGCCAGGGCATCGCCGCGCTGATGGCGCTCGGCATCCTGGACAATTTCGACGTGGGCAACCTGCCGGTCGATTCGATCGACTCGCAGCATCTGCAGATCGAAGCAATGAAGCTGGCGTTCGCCGACCTGTACCGCTACGTGTCGGACCCGCGCAGCATGGAAGTCACGCCCGAGCAGATGCTCGACGACGGCTACCTGAAGTCGCGCGCCAAGCTGATCGACATGAAGCGCGCCACGCATTTCGACTTCGGCATGCCCAAGGTCGGCGGCACGATCTACCTGACCGCGGCCGACGAGAGCGGCATGATGATCTCGTTCATCCAGTCGAACTACATGGGCTTCGGCTCCGGCGTGGTGGTGCCCGGCACCGGCATCAGCCTGCAGAACCGCGGCGTCGGCTTCTCGATGGATCCGAAGTCGCCCAACGTCGTGGCCGGCGGCAAGCGCCCGTTCCACACGATCATCCCCGCCTTCATGACGCGCGACGGCCAGCCGGTGATGAGCTTCGGCGTGATGGGCGGCGACATGCAGCCGCAGGGCCATCTGCAGACCGTGGTGCGCATGCTCGACTACAAGCAGCAGCCGCAGGCCGCCTGCTGCGCGCCGCGCTGGAAGGTCAACCGCGACTTCACGCTGGACGTCGAAGCGACGATGAACCCGGCCACCGTTGCGGGCCTGAAGGACCGCGGCCACCAGCTCAAGTCGGTGGCGGACCCGTATATGGACTTCGGCTCCGGCCAGTTCATCTGGCGCCTGTCGGAAGATGCCGAACACGGCTATGTCGCCGCCAGCGACAGCCGTCGCGACGGACAGGCGGTGGGGTTCTGACCTTCCCCGAACAGCCGTCCCCCTGGACACTCATTGCGCCGGCACCATGCCGGCGTTTTTTTTGCACTGGCCCGATCGATGAGTCGTCAACTGTACATGGCCGCGCGCGCCCATCGCCCTACACTGGCAGCTTGTCATTTATCGATGCCACCGCCATGCCCACCTACGCCTTCCGCCTGCTCAATGTCTTTGCCGAATCGACCTTCGGCGGCAATCCCCTGTGTGTGTTCGAGGACGGCCGCGGGCTGGACGATGCCACCATGCAGGCGCTGGCGCTGCAGTTCAACCTGTCCGAGACGACCTTCATCCTGCCGTCGGAGCGGGCCGACGCGATGGTGCGGATCTTCACGCCGGGCTATGAGATGCGCTTCGCCGGCCATCCGACGCTGGGCACCGCCCACGCGGTACGGGCGCTGCGCAACACCGGCGATGCGCTGACGCTCGAGTTCAAGGCGGGCGTCGTGCCGGTGCGCGCGCAAGGCGATGTGTGGACCTTCACCGCGCCGCATCGCGGCCAGCCGAAGACCGCGCCGGCGCCACTGCCCGATGCGGAAGTCGCCGCGCTGCTCGGACTGCGGGCCGACGATCTGGCCGGCTCGCCGATCTGGGTCGATACCGGCGCCGATCAGCTGCTGGTGCCGCTCAGCAGCCCCGACGCCGTGCGCCGCGCGGTGCCCGACGGCAGCCGCCTGGACGCCTGGCCCGCCAGCAGCCTCGGCCGCAAGACCGCCTATCTGTTCGCCTTCGATCCGCAGCAGCCGGGCCGCGTGGTCGCGCGCTACTTCTTCACCAAGCAGGGCGGCGGCGTGGCCGAGGACCCGGGCACCGGCTCGGCCTGCGCGAATCTCGGCGGCTGGCTGCTCGCCACCGGCCATGCCTTGCCGGCGCGCTACGAGATTGCCCAGGGCGATCTGGTCGAGCGGCCCTGCCGGCTGCGGCTGGAAGTCGATACCGAAGATGGCGAGGGCGCGATCCGCGTCGGCGGCCGCGTGATCGAAATCGGCCGGGGCACCGTCACGCTGTAGACTTGCCGATGCCGCGCACCGCCCGAACGCTCCACCCGTCGGGAATACCAACCCGCGGCCGCCCCGCTCCTCCACCTCGCTCGACCGCCCATCCGCCATGACCGATCACACCATCGCCACGCTGGCAGACCTGGAAACGCACTACGGCAAACCCGCGCCGGCCTCGCTGGCCAAGGAAGTCGACTACCTGCATCCGCACTATCGCGCCTTCGTCGAGGCCTCGCCGTTCTGCCTGCTGTCGACGGTGGCCGACGGCATGGCCGAATGCTCGCCGCGCGGCGATGCGCCCGGCTTCGTCAAGGTGCTGGACGAGCGCACGCTGCTGCTGCCGGACCGCCGCGGCAACAACCGCATCGACAGCCTGCGCAATATCCTCGCCGACCCGCGCGTCGGCCTGCTGTTCCTCGTGCCGGGCGTCGACGAGACGTTGCGCGTGGCCGGCACGGCGACGATCTCGACCGATCCGGAGCGGATCGCGCAGTGCACGGTCGACGGCAAAGCCCCCTCCACGGTGCTGCTGATCGCGATCCGCTCGGCGTTCTTCCAGTGCGCCCGCGCGCTGGTGCGTTCGCGGCTGTGGTCGCCCGAAGCGCAGATTCCGCGCAGCGCGTTGCCGAGCACCGGCACCATCCTGGCGACGCTGAGCCGCGATGCCATCGACGGCCGCGCCTACGACGCCGAACTGCCGCAGCGGATCCGCCAGACGCTGTACTGACAGAGCGCTGCGGGCCGGGCGGCCACGCCCGGTCCATAACCCCGTGTTAAGCCGGTGCGATAAAACGGCATATGACATGGGGATGTCCCCTCCGTACACTGGGCCTTGCCCGTGCGCTCTTTCCTCCGAGCAGCATGTGGCGGGAGGCCCATGGACGATATCGTCGACCTGCTCGAAACCCGGGCGCGCGAGCAACCGGATCGGCTGCTGCTGGCCTGGGAGCCATTCGAGGGCGCCGGGCGCGAGTGGAGCCGTGGGGCCTTCCTCGATGACGTCCGCCGCGTCGCCAGCGGACTCGCCCAGCGCGGCGTGCGGCCCGGCGATCGCGTGCTGCTGCATGCCAACAACTGTCCCGAGTTCCTGCTGACCTGGTTCGGCTGCGCCTGGATTGGCGCGGTCTGCGTGGTGCTCAATCCCAAGTCGGCTACCGACGAGCTGGCCTTCTTCGCCGACCACACCGGCGCGGTCGGCATCGTCACGCAGCGCGGATTGCCCGGTACGCCCCCTTCCACCGGTGCCGGGGCACACCGCCTGCGCTGGCAGATCGTCATCGACGCCGGCGATGCCGACGACACGGCAGGCTTCGCGTCGTTGCACGATGCCCCGGTCGAACGCGTGCGACTGGACCCGCTTGCCCCCGGCAGCATGATGTTCACGTCCGGCACCTCGTCGCGCCCGAAGGCCGTGGTCTGGTCGCGCGCGAACGCGCTGTGGGCGGCGCAATCGTGTGCGGCCGGCATCGGGCTGCTGCCCTCCGATATCGTGCTGGTCCCGCTGCCGCTCTATCACGTCGTGGGGCTGGCCTGGAGCGTGCTGCCCGCCCTGCACGCAGGCGCCACCATCGTGCTGCTGCCACGCTTTTCCGCAAGCCGCTTCTGGCCGGTGGCGCTGGCGCGGCGCTGCACCTTTGCGCCGCACGTGCAATTCACCAGTGCGGCGCTGTTCCGCCAGCCCGTGCCGCCGGCCCACGCCTTCCGGCTGTGGTGCAACTCGGTCTGGCTGCCCGAGTACGAGCGGCATTTCGGCGTGCCGATCCTGGGCTGGTGGGGCATGACCGAACTGCTCGCGCCGGGCATCCTGGGACAGGCCGACCGGGCGGTCGCACCGGGTGCCATCGGGTGGGTCGCGCCCGGCTACGCAGCCCGGATGGCAGGCAGCGGCGGCGCGTCGCTCGCGCCGGGCGAGGTCGGCGAGGTCGAGATCCTCGGCGAGCGCGGACGGACGCTCTTTGCCGGTTACTTCAACGACGAGGAAGCCAACGCCGCCGCCTTCACGGCCGACGGCTGGTTCCGCACCGGCGATCGCATGAAGGTCCACGCCGACGGCTCGATCCAGTTCCTGGAGCGTGCGCGCGACGTGATCAAGTGCGGCGGCGAAGGCGTGTCGCCGGCGGAAGTCGAACGCGTGGTCCGCGCGGTGCCGGGCGTCGCCGATGTCTCGGTGGTGGGCCGTGCGGATGGCGCCATGGGCGAGGTCGCGGTCGCCTTCGTGGTGCCGACCGATGCCAGCGCTTCGACCGAAGCGTTGTCCCGCGAGATCGACGCGGCTTGCCGCGCGCTGCTTGCGGGCTTCAAGGTGCCGCGCGAGATCCGCTTTCTCGCCAGCCTGCCGCTGGTCGGCATCAACAAGGTCGCCAAGGGCGAGCTGCGCCGCCTTGCCGCGGACAACGCCACCAAGGCCCGGGACGACGACCGTGACCGCAATGTGCCAGCCGAAGGAAGCCCGGCATGAAAGCCCTCGTCACGCTCCTGTCCTCGATGATGCTGGCCTGCGGCGGCGCGGCGCTGGCCGATGAGTTTCCGTCGCGTACCGTCACGCTGGTGGTGCCAGCGGCGCCTGGCGGTCCCAGCGACGCGCTGGCGCGCACGCTGGCCGAGAAGCTCAAGACCACGCTGGGCCACAGCGTCGTCACCGAGAACCGCGGCGGCGCCAACGGCACCATCGGCGTCAACTCGGTGGTGCGCAGCAAGGCCGACGGCCATACGGTGCTGTTCTCGGTCGACGGGCCGCTGACCACCATTCCGGCGCTGATGCCGGACACGCCGTACGATGCATCGCGCGACCTGATGCCGGTGGCCATCGTCGGCGATGGCGGCGACGTGGTGCTGGCGGTGCCGGCCGATTCGCCGGCCAAGACGGCGCAGGAACTGGCGACGCTGCTGCGCCAGCGGCCGGACAAGGCCAACTATGTATCGTCCGGCGCCGGCTTTCCCAGCCATGTCGTCGGCGAGCTCTACAAGCGCGAGGCGAAGGTCTCGGCCCAGCATGTGCCGATGAAGGGCGCGGGCGCGGCGATGGTGGAGCTGCTGTCCGGCCGGTACAGCTTTTCGTTCCCGCCGGCGAGCCTGGCGCTCGTGCAGCAGAAGGCCGGCAAGATCCGCGTGCTGGCCGTGGCGGGCGAACGGCGCAACGCGCTGTTCCCGGACGTGCCCACGCTGGCCGAGGCGGGGTACCCCAATATCGCCGCGCCCGGCTACTGGATCGCCACCTATGTCCCGGCCGCCACGCCGCGCGCGACGGTGGACCGGCTCGCTGCCGCCATCCGCGGCGCCACGCACGCGCCGGACTTCGCACCGCTGCTGCAGACGCAGGGCATGGTGGCCTCCGACCTGTCGCCCGAGCAGATCCGCGCGCGCGTGCAGCGCGAATCCGCGTACTGGCGGCGGACCATCGAGCAACTGAACATCAGGATGGAATGAGGCGGCGATGGCCAGCCCCATCGACTTCTATTTCGACTTCATCTCGCCCTACGGCTACTTCGGCTCGACGCAGATCGATGCGCTCGCGGCCCGCCATGGCCGAACCGTGGTGTGGCGCCCCTTCCTGCTTGGCGTCACGGTGGTCAAGATCATGGGTCTGAAGCCGCTGATGGAGACGCCGCTGAAGTCGGATTACCTGCGGCTCGACAAGCCCCGGATGGCGCGGATATTCGGCGTGCCGTTCGTCCAGCGCGATATGCGGGGCGTCAATTCGGTCAAGGCATCGCGCGCCTTTCTGGCGCTGGACGAACGCGATCCGGCGCAGGCGAAACGCTTCGCGCAGCGCATCTTCGCCAGGCTGTGGGCGCGCGGGGAAGACATCACGGATCTCGATGCGGTGCTGGAGGAGGCCGCAGCAGTCGGCGCCGATACCGGCTGGCTGGCGGCCGAGATCGCCTCCCCCGAAGGCAAGCGGCGGCTCGAGGCGGCGGTGGACCATGCCGTCTCGCAAGGCGTCTTCGGCGCGCCCTTCTTTATCGTTGACGGCGAGCCGGTGTGGGGCGTCGATCGGCTGTGGCTGGTCGAACGGCTGCTGAACGAGGCGGCCTGAGAACCGATGCTCGAAGCGCGGAATCTCAGGTGAGGCCCGAGCCCGCCGCGCTGCGCGCCTTGCCTTTGGTGGGGGCCGCGGCGCAGGCCCGCCCCGGCCGCGCGCGGATGCCCTCGACCAGCGTACGCACCATCGCCTCGGCCAGGCGCTCGCGCGCGTGCTCGTCGGCATCGGCCTCCGGGCGATACCAGATCAGCGACCACTGGATGCCGCCCAGCAAGGTCTTCACCGCGATCGACAGGTCGGCATCGGCGGCCAGCGAGCCATCGCGCCTCGCCGCCGCGGCCTGGTCCTTGAACAGCTTCTCGAAGCGGTCGCGGCTCTCGATCAGTTCGTCCAGCGTCTGCCGCTGCGAAGGCGTGGTCGCACCGAAGCGATGCATCTGCACGCCCTGCGCCACCACGCTCTCGAAGGTATGGTGTCGCAGCACGGCCACCGCATGCGCGCGCAGCATCGCCGCCAGCACGGTGACGCCATCGCCCTCGAGCTTGCGCGCGGGCTCGACGGCCTCGAACAACAAGCGCATCCCTTCGCGATGCACCTCGAAGAACAGGTCGATCTTCGACGCGTAGTGATGGTAGATGCGGCCCTTGGTCGCGCCGAGCCGCCGCGCGACGTCGTCGATGCTGGTGGCATGGAAGCCTTGTTCCATGAAGCATTCCGCGGCCTGGACCAGGATTTCCTGTTTGCTTGGGGTCATGTCGCCCCTCCCCGGGCGATATCGCGAAACAGTTGCTTCGCATACCGGCGGAAGTCTACCTCCAGCGTGTAGCGTGCCGAGCCGACGAAGCGGCGCGACACGTAGTCCCGATGCGCGCCGATCTCCGCCATCATGCCGTCCCGGCCCGGCAGCCGGATCTCGTTGGCCAGTACCGCGGCCAGCCACTTGGCCTGGATCTCGACCAGCGGGATCGTCGGGCCGATCGGCTGCACCAACCCGAGCATGAACAGACCGTGCCGATCCGGCGGCATCATGCGGCGATAGAGCTCGGCCTTGCCGTCCGCGACCTCGAACACCTGGCGATCGAGAAACGGAAAGCTGGCCCGGTAGCCGGTCGCGTGGATGATCGCATCGACCGCTTCTCGGCTGCCGTCGTCGAAATCGACGTACTCGCCATCGAGCCGGCGGATGTTTGGCTTGACGCGGATCCAGCCATGACCGCAATACGGGATCAGCTCCTGGCTCAGCGTCGCATGCTCGCGCCAGATCGCGTGGCGCGGCCGCGGAATGCCGACACGCGCCTGGTCGCCGGTGGCCAGATACGCGAGCCAGCGCACCAGCGTACGGGTGACGCGCGTCGGCAGATGCAGGCGCCGCGCGAAGAAGGCAGACCAGCGGTCGGTGGGATGGCCCATGATGTATTTGGGCATGATCCAGGCGCTGCGCCGCGTCGAGATCCAGGTCCGCTTCGCCGACTTGCAGACGTCGACCGCGATATCGACCGCGGAATTGCCGATGCCGACGATCAGCACGTTGCGGTCGCGGAACGGCTCGGCGGTGCGGTAGTGGTGGGAGTGAATCTGCTCGCCGGAAAAGTGGCCATCGAAGCTTGGCCAGCGCGGATCCCACAGATGGCCGTTGGCGACGATCACCGCGCGATAGCGCCGGCTGCTGCCGTCGCCCAGCGTGACGCGCCAGCTGCCATCGCCGGCCGGCTCGACGCGCTCGACCCGTGTGTTGAAGCGGATATGCGGCGGGATGCCGAAGCGCTCGGCATAGGCTTCCAGATACTCGATGACCTCGTAGTGCGACAGGAAGTCGGGATAGCGGTCCGGAATCGGAAAATCGGAGTAGCCGAGGTTGGTGCGGCTGGTGTCGATATGCAGGCTGCGATAGGCCGACGACATGCCGTTGTCGTTTTCGTAGCGCCACATGCCGCCGATCTTCGAGCCCAGCTCGAAGCAGTCGAAGGCGATGCCCTTCTCCTTCAGCGCCTTGGCGGCGGTCACGCCGGACGAGCCTGCACCGACGATGCAGACCGGCAACGCGGCGACCTCGGCCGGCAGCCGGTCGTCGAAGCGCATCGCGGCCTCGGCCTGCCGCTCGCCTTCGTCAACGGACATCGGGCCGTTGCGGCGGAATCCCATTGCGGGGTTCTTCATGCCGCCGCCTTCTCGTCCAGATAGGCGGCGAGGATCGCGTCGACATCCGGATCCGCATGCAGACCGAGCGCGCTGGCCCGGTCCGACGTGAAGGCACGCGGCCAGCTGTCGACCACGCGCTGGAGCGCGGGGTCGGGTTCGTAGCGGACCCGCGCCGCGGCTTCGTCGCCCGCCGCGCGACGCAGCGCGGCCGCCATCTCCGCGACGGTAGTCGACAACGAAGGCAGGTTCAGCGCGCGGTCGTGCGGCAAGCGGTCCGCCGGCAGATCGTGCATGGCGATCAGCGCCCGCGCGACGGCCTGTGCGGACGCGACCGGCATCCGCGTGTCCGGATGCAGGCCGCAGACGACATCGCGGCCCGCCAGCGGCTCGCGCACGATCGCGGCGATGCGGTCCGACACCGCCGGCGATGGCGCGCCGTCGCGGATCAGCACGATCGGCAGCCGCAACGCCCGTGCGTCGACGCGGCCGCGGCGGCTGTAGTCGGCCAGCAGCAGCTCGGCAATGGCCTTGTGCGTGCCGTAGGTCGTGTCGGGCTCGGCGCGCAGGCCATCGCCGACGGTCGCGGGCAGCTTGCCGCCGAACACGGCGATCGAGCTCGCCTGCACCAGCCGGGGCGGCTTGCCGAAGCCGGCGATCAGCGCGCGCAGCGCCTCGACATGGAGGCGATAGGCGCGCGGCTCGTCGGCCTCGGTCTCCAGCGTCAGGCTCGCGGCCAGATGGAACACGCTGTCCGGCGCAAGGCTTGCCAGTCGCTCGGCAAAGCCGGCCTCGGCCAGGTCGCCGCACAGCACAGTGCGCCGGCACTCCGCGTCACCCACCAGCGGCACCTCGGCGCGGTCGGCCAGCACCAGTTCCTCGATGCGGCGCGGCCTGCCATCCGCGTCGGCCAAGCTACCGTGCGTCATCAACGCGCGTTGCAGCGCGGTGCCGATGAAACCGGCCGCGCCCGTGATCAGAACCCGCATGCCGCTGTCTCCTGTTTTGTGTCGGCAAGTGTCGCCCCTGCCGTTTGCCAAAACATACTACTCAGTAGGTTCGTTGCGGTCAAAATTTTTTGGCGACGGCATCACCCTGTCGTGTACGCGGGGCCCAGCGGCTTTGGCCCGAAGCCGGAGGACCAAAGACGCTGCGCCCCCGCGTTCGCGGGGGCGACGGGCTCTGTCGGATCGCGTTATTTCGACGTAGCGCGCGGCAGCCACTCGGCCGCGTCGCTGCCCAGCGGCACCGACGGCTGTTCCCAGCGCGCCGGCGTCTCCGACAGCTGCGCCGCGTGGCGCACCGTGGTCAACATGCCGAAGCCCGAGGGCACCGCCTCGAGCAAGTCGCTGATGTCGTCGATGCGCTGGTCCGGCGCCTTCAGACCCTCTTCGATCCGCCCCAGACTGCGCAGCCACTGGGCGGTCTGCGCCAGCGACACGCGCACGTGCCAGCTGCCGCCCTCGGTAGCGCGCCGGTGCAGGGCGGCCATCGCGCCGAGCGCCAGCAGATAGCCGGCGGCGTGATCCAGCACCTGGGCCGGCAGGGGGCGCGGCGTGTCGCTGCCGGCCGCTCGGGCCTCGGCGTCGTTGAAGCCGGTCGCGGTCTGCACCAGCGAATCGAAGCCGCGCTTGCCGGCCCACGGTCCGACATGGCCATAGGCGGACAGCGAGACATAGACGATGCCCGGCCGGGCGCGCGCCGCCGCCTCGGGGCCGAAGCCCAGCGCCGCGAGCCCGCCCGGCCGATAGCCCTGCAGGAAGACATCGGCGCCGTGCAGCAGCTTGTGCAGTGTGTGCTTGTCGTCGGCGTCGCGCAGATCGAGCTGGCAGGACCGCTTGCCGCGGCCGGTGTCGATCACCAGCGGCGGGATCGACGGCAGATGCGGCGCGGTGACCAGCAGCGCGTCGGCGCCATGAGCGGCCAGCGTGCGCCCGGCAACCGGGCCGGCGATGATGCGGGTGAACTCGAGCACGCGCACACCGGACAGCGGGCGGGCGTCCTGCGCCGGCAGGTCCGGCAACGGCATCGGCGGCGCGTCGCCGATCCGCTCGATGACGATCGGCGGCAGCTCGCGCAGCGCGGCGGCCTGCGGATGGCGATCCCATTCGTCGAAGCTGCGCATCGCCGCGACCACCATGCCCGCATCCGAAGCCGCGGTCTCGAACGCCTCGGCGTCCCATTTGCCCAGCGCGGCCTGCACCTCGTCCTTCTGATTGGCGCAGCCGAGCAGGCGCAGCACGCCGTCGCGGTGATGCAGGAAGTTGGTGTGCAGCCGGACCCAGCGGCCATCGCCGCAACGATAGGCGCCCGCGATCTTGTCCCACAGCTCCGGCGCGGGGCCGCCATCGACGCGCAGATAACGTTCGCTGCGGAATTCCGCGATGGCGTGGCGCATGTCGACCGCGACCTGCTGCCAGCGGCCGGTGCGCTGTTGCCACAGCGCCGCGGCCGCCAGCGCCGACGCCGCCAAGCTCGCCTGCGCGGCGGTGCCGACCGCGAACGACGACGGCAGCACCGGTTCGGCTCCGCTCAGCGTGGCCTGCGCGAGGGCGGTGTCGGGCAGGCCGGTGGTGCGCCACAGCGCGGCTAGGACGGCGGCGGGTTCGGGCGATGGCATGGCGCTCCTCGTCAACGAAGGGGGATGGGACTCCATGCTAGCCCGCCTCCAGCGATTGCGCGCGCGTCCGATGCGCCGGCACGGTAAAATCCCCGGTTCCCGCCAACATGCCGGGCCCTCGGGGCCGCGGCGCGCTGGCCGGCGCCATCCGCGCCGATCCTTACCCCGAATCCGAATTCGCCCTGAAGCCGGCCGCGACCCGCGGCCCAACCTGGCCAAACCATGAGCCACGACCCGAAAGCCCAAGACAGCACGCCCGCCGCCTCGAACTTCCTGCGCAGCATCATCGACCAGGATCTGGCCGCCGGCACCTATGCCGGCCGCAACGACGCCCAGGGCCGGCCGTTGCCCACCGTGATCACGCGCTTCCCGCCGGAGCCCAACGGTTATCTGCATATCGGCCACGCCAAGAGCATCTGCCTGAATTTCGGGCTGGCGCGCGACTACGGCGGCCGCTGCCACCTGCGCTTCGACGACACCAATCCGGTCAAGGAAGACACCGAGTACGTCGATTCGATCATCGACGCGGTGCACTGGCTCGGCTTCAGCTGGGACAGCGCCGACGCGCAGGGCGGCCGGCAGGCCCACCTGTACTACGCCAGCGACTACTTCGACCAGCTGTACGCCTTTGCCGAGAAGCTGATCGAACGCGGCGTCGCGTATGTCGACAGCCAGAGCGCCGAGCAGATCGCCGCCAGCCGCGGCAACTTCGCCGAGCCGGGCACGCCGTCGCCCTACCGCGAGCGCAGCGTCGAGGAGAACCTGCAGCTGTTCCGCGACATGCGCGCCGGCAAGTACGCCGACGGCGAACACGTGCTGCGCGCGAAGATCGACATGGCCGCGCCCAACATCGTGATGCGCGATCCGGTGCTCTACCGGATCCGCCATGCGCACCACCATCGCACCGGCGACAAGTGGTGCATCTATCCGATGTACGACTTCACGCATTGCATCTCCGATGCGCTGGAGAACATCACCCACTCGCTGTGCACGCTGGAGTTCGAGAACAACCGTCCGCTGTACGACTGGGTGCTGGCCCAGCTGCGCGAATGCGGCGTGTTCCGCGAGCCGCTGCCGCATCAGTACGAGTTCGCCCGGCTGAACCTGACCTACGCGATCACCAGCAAGCGCAAGCTGCTGCAGCTGGTCAACGAGGGCCGCGTCGATGGCTGGGACGATCCGCGCATGCCGACCATCGTCGGCATCCGCCGCCGCGGCTATACGCCCGAATCGATCCAGCTGTTCTGCGATCGCGTCGGCGTGGCGAAGTCCGACAGCTGGATCGACATGAGCACGCTGGAAGGCGCGGTGCGCGACGACCTCGATGCGCGCGCGGCGCGCGGCGTGGCGGTGCTCGATCCGCTGAAGCTGATCCTGGACAACTATCCGGAAGGCCAGAGCGAGGAGTGCTCGGCGCCGGTCCATCCGAAGCAGCCCGAGCTCGGCAAGCGCGTATTCCCGCTGTCGCGCGAGCTGTGGATCGAGCGCGAGGACTTCAACGAGAACCCGCCAAAAGGCTATTTCCGGCTGTTCCCGGGCAACAAGGTGCGGCTTCGCTATGGCTACGTGATCGAATGCACCGGCGTCGACAAGGACGCCGACGGCAATGTGGTCGCCGTCCATGCGAACTATCTGCCGGACACCAAGAGCGGCACGCCGGGCGCGGACAGCGTCAAGGTCAAGGGCAACATCCACTGGGTCAGCGCCGAGCATGCGCTGCAGGCCGAGGTGCGGCTGTACGACCGGCTGTTCAACGACCCGCATCCGGACGCCGGCGGCAAGAACTTCCTCGATGCATTGAACGCCGACTCCAAGCGCGTGGTCACAGCGTATCTGGAGCCCGGCCTGCGCGAGGCCAAGGCCGAGGACCGCTTCCAGTTCGAGCGGCACGGGTACTTCGTCGCGGACCGGGTCGACAGCCAGCCCGGCCGTCCGGTCTTCAACCGCATCGTCGGACTGAAGGACAGCTGGGGCAAGTAGGCGCCCTGTCCTCGATTGCCGACAAAGCCGGTCGTCCCCGCGAACGCGGGGACCCAGTGGCTTTCAAGGACGCTGGATTCCCGCTTTCGCGGGAACGACATGATGGTTATTGACGCTTTGTCAGCAACCGATGCCACACACCCAAACCCGATCTTCACCATGCAGACCCTGACCTTTCCGCTGGACCGCGAGCACATCGCGCTGAACGATCTGCTCAAGCTGGCTGGCGTGGTCGACAGCGGCGGCGCCGGCAAGGCGCTGGTCGCGGCCGGCGAGGTCGCGGTCGACGGCGTGGCCGAATCGCGCAAGACCGCGAAGATCCGCGCCGGCCAGGTGGTGACGCTGCCGGGCGTGACGATCCGGGTGGTGGCGGCGTGATTTCCGACTGATCGCTGCCCGACCGCCGACAAACCGCGGACGCCAAAACCAAGGACAACGCCATGCCGATCGCTTTCTGGTGCGTGCTGATCGCCGGCATCCTGCCCATCGTCACGGTGGGCATCGCCAAATGGGGCGCGCCCGGCTTCGACAACCATGATCCGCGCGCCTGGCTGGAGCGGCAGAGCGGCCGCGCCCGCCGCGCCGACCTGGCCCACCGCAATCACTTCGAGGCCTTCCCGCTGTTCGCCGCCGCGGTGCTGTGCGCCAGCCATCTGCAGGCGCCGCAGGCGCGCATCGACGAGCTGGCGGTCGCCTTCATCGTGATCCGCGTGCTCTACACCGTCTGCTATCTCGCCGATCGCGCCACGCTGCGCTCGCTGTGCTGGACGCTGGGCTTCCTGTGCGTGCTCGGCATTTTCCTGCTGCCGGTGCTGGTGCCCTGACAGAGTGTCGGCTTCTTTCACAGGTCGACCAGGCGACACCTGAAATGCCGAAATCTTCTGTAGAATCAGCGCTTTGCAAAATTTAGCCCCGGCATGTTTCGCCCGGGTGCGACGGGACGGGGAATCATGTTCGGGATTGGACTGGGGGATGTGGTGGCGGCTTCGCTCGCTGCCGCAGGGGCGTGCTTGATCTGCAGCATTCCGCGCGATTTCGTGGGCCATCTGCGCAACTTCCCCGGCTGGGTGATGCGTACCTACGGCCGCCGCGCCCTGGTGATCCCGGTGCTGGTGATACTGGTGATCGGCCGCCTGGTCGAACTCGGCGTCAACGGGCAGATCGACAGCCCGGCCGGCCAGGCGATGGTCATCGCCGCCGCCTTCCTCGCGCTGGTGATCGCCTCCGCGCTGCTGCGCTTCTACCTCAGCGACTACCGCAAGTCCCGCTGACATCCGCGCCGTGCCTCCCGCGCGGCGTTGTGTTTTCCACAGTCCGCTGCCGCTTGCCTGCGGCCATGTCCCGCACCGTCATGCGCGCGGTGATCGGGTAACATGCGCGCTTTGCCGGCCGGCCATGCCGGGCATCCTGCCCGCGCCATCGGCCGGCCCGCCGCCCCCCTCTTCCCCATGGCCCTGAAGTCCACCATCTGCAAAGCCGAGCTGTCGATCTCCGATATGGACCGGCACTACTACGGCACCCATGCGCTGACCGTCGCGCAACACCCGTCCGAGAACGATGCCCGCATGATGGTGCGGCTGCTGGCGTTCGCCTGCGAGGCCAGCGAGACGCTGAGCCTGACGCGCGGGCTTGACGAGCCCGACGAGCCGGACCTGTGGGAGCGCAGCCTGACCGGCGAGATCGAACACTGGATCGACCTGGGCCAGCCCGACGAGACGCGGCTCAAGCGCGCGGCCTCGCGTGCCGCGCGCGTGACCGTGTTCGCCTACCAGCCCGCCAGCGCCCGCGAATGGTGGAAGGGCATCGCCGGCAAGGCCGGCAAGCTGCGCAATCTGACGGTCCACGCGGTGCCCGGCGAGGCGGTCGACGCGCTGGCCGGCATGGCGCGCCGGGCGATGCGGCTGACCGTGACGATCCAGGACGGCGAGATCTGGTTCAGCGACGACGAGCGCAGCGTGCAGCTGCGCCTGGACACCTGGCAGCGGGCCGACGGCTGACGTCAGGCCGCTTGCGGGTACACTGCCGTCTCGGCAGCACCGCGGCAGCACTGCGGCAGGACCGTGAGCGCCGGCCACGGCCGCGGGGTCCATGCTCCGAATCACCACGCGGGTCGCGATCGCCGATCGCGATGCGCAGTCACACAAAGGAAAGACCGATGATCACCACTCCTTCCGGCCTGCAATACGAAGACACCGTGACCGGCCAGGGCGCCGAAGCGACCGCGGGCAAGCACGTCACCGTGCATTACACCGGCTGGCTGTACGAGAACGGCCAGGCCGGCCGCAAATTCGATTCGAGCAAGGATCGCAACGATCCCTTCGTGTTCCCGCTGGGCGCCGGCCACGTGATCCGCGGCTGGGACGAAGGCGTGCAAGGCATGAAGGTCGGCGGCACCCGCCGGCTGGTGATTCCCGCCGACCTGGGCTATGGCGCACGCGGCGCCGGCGGCGTGATTCCGCCGAACGCCACGCTGCTGTTCGAGGTGGAGCTGCTGGCCGTCTGAGGCGGTTCAGCACGCCAGGTTTGTCGTCCCCGCGAACGCGGGGACCCAGTGACTCTTGAAGACGCTGGATTCCCGCCTTCGCGGGAATGACATGATGGTCGATCGGGCGTTGTCTGCGGGTACGAGCCAGCCAACACGCTCAGAAGCCGATCGACGCGTTGCCGACGTCGACGCGCACCCGATCGCGGCCCAGGATATGTGCGGCATGCCGCGCGTACTCCCGGGCCCAGTCCGGATCGCCGGCAAAGCGCTGCTCGCCCGAGAAGCGCGCCACGCTGAGGATCTTGTCAATGACCAGCACCTTGCCCACCGGGCTGGACGCCTGGCAGTCGAGCTCCGCATACTCCCGGTCGAACCAGCGCCAGCCCGCATCGTCGCTGATGCCCGCGAGTTCGGTATCGCCGATGGTGAACTCGAATTCCTTGCCGGTGCCGAAGGCCACCGTAAGCGTTCGCGCCATATCCATCCCTCCTGGTAGTTGGCAGCCATTGTAAGGACGGCGCAACATCGGCCGCCACCCCGCCGGCAGTGGGTAGGGCTTCCCCGTTGCCCCACGCCGACATCTCACTGCCATGTGGTGTACCAAGCCTCCCGCTGCCCGGCTTTGCATTATGCTTGCACCATGGCCATCACCCGACAAGATCTTGAAGCGGACCGGCTGCGGACCACGCTGGGCGGTACCCCGGTGGCTTCCTCGCTGCTGTCGGACGACGCGCTCGAGCGCTCGTTGCGGTCCACGCTGGATCGCCGGCCCGACCAGCCGGACATGCATGGCGACGTCTGGCTGTTCGGCTACGGCTCCCTGATCTGGAATCCGATGGTGGTGCACACCGAGCGCCGGCTCGCGACCGTGCACGGCTATCACCGCGGTTTCTACCTCTATTCGCGCATCAATCGCGGCACCTGGGACAACCCGGGCCTGGTGCTGGGCCTGGACCGCGGCGGCAGCTGCCACGGCATGGTGTTCCGCATCCCGAGCCACGTCGTCGAGCAGGAATTCCGCGTGCTGTGGCGCCGCGAGATGATGACCGGCGCCTACCATCCGCGCTGGCTGCGCGTGAAGCTCGATGGCGAGGCACCCCCGCAGCGGGCGCTCGCCTTCGTGATGAACCGCGCCCACGAAGCCTATGCCGGCCGCCTGCCCGACGAGCGCGTGGTGGCCTGCCTGCGGCGCGCCACCGGCCTGTATGGCCCCGCGCGCGACTATCTGCACCAGACGCTGCTGGGCCTGGCCACGCACGGCGTCGACGACCCCTATCTGGGCCGGCTGTGGCGGCAGATCCAGGCCGCCGACGCGGAACCGGCCGACGAATCGGACGGTGAATCGGCCGGCGAGCCCGCCGCCGACAGCAAAGCGGCCAACGCCGCCTGAACCGGAGAGCGCCATGCCCGCCCCCGCCCGAGCCCGCCGCCTGATGGTCGCCGAAGCGCTGGGGTTGTCGGGGCTGCTGCTCGGTGGGGCCTTGCTGTCAGGGCCGGCCGGCGTGTCGATGGCGGCCCGGCCCGGCTCGTCCTCGCCGGCTCCCGCTTCGCCGTCGTCCCCGCAACGTGCCGCCACGCAGCCGGGCAGCGCCGGCAGGCCACACGACGGGCTGAGCGCGCTGAACCGCAATCTGCTGACTGCCGCCTCGCTCGGCGACGCGGCGCTGGTGCGCAAACTGCTGGGTGCCGGCGCGTCGCCGCATGCCGCCGACGAGCGCGGACGCACGGCGCTGCTGCTCGCGGTCTATCAGCGGCATGGCGAGGCGGCCCGCGCGCTGATCCACGCGGGCGCCGATGTCAATCACAAGGACGAGCAGGCCAACAGCGCCTTCCTGCTGGCCGCCGCCAGCGGCCAGCTCGAGCTGGTGCGGCTGGCGCTGGCGCACGGCGCCGATCCGCGCAGCACCGACCGCTATCGCGGCACCGCGCTGACCGCGGCGTCGCAGCACGGCAACCCCGAGGTGGTCCAGCTGCTGCTGCAGGCCGGCGTGCCGGTCGATCATGTCAATGCGCTGGGATGGACGGCGCTGCTCGAGGCGATCGTGCTAGGCGACGGCAGCGCGCGCTACGAGCACGTGGTGCAGCTGCTGCTCGACGCCGGCGCCGATGCGAACCTGGCCGATCGCGACGGCGTCACGCCGACGCGCCATGCGCGCGAGCGCGGCTACAAGACGATGGTCAAGATGCTGATGCGGGTGCGCGGGCACTGAGCGGCCGCGCACCCCTTGCACCGCGCGGCATCAACCGAGGCGCGCGTTCTCGGCTTCCTGCAACTGGCGCCACATCACCTTGCCGGTCCCGGACTTCGGCAGTGCGTCGACGAACTCGACCACGCGCGGATACTTGTAGGCGGCCATATTGTCCTTGGCCCAGCCGATGATGTCGTCGGCAGTGGTCTTGCCCTTGGCGTGCGCCTTCAGCACGACCACGGCCTTGACCGTTTCGCCGCGATAGGCGTCACGCGTGCCGATGATGCAGGCCTCCTGCACGTCCGGATGCTTGTACAGCAGGTTCTCGACCTCGGCCGGCCAGACCTTGAAGCCGGACGCGTTGATCATCCGCTTGAGCCGGTCCGTGATGAAGAAATAGCCCTCCTCGTCCATCCGGCCCAGGTCGCCGGTGCGGAAGAAGGTCTTGCCTTCGAACTCGATGAAGGCCTCGCGCGTCGCGTCCGGCTTGCCCCAGTAGCCCTTGAACACCTGCGGGCCGCAGACGATGATCTCGCCGACCTCGCCCGGCGGCAGCTCCTTCAGCGTGGCCGGGTCGACCACGCGCGCGTCGGTGTTGAAGGTCGGCACGCCCAGGCACTGCAGCTTGGGCCGGTCCGACGGATTGCTGTGGGTCGGCGCCATCGTCTCGGACAGCCCGTAGCCTTCGAGATAGTTCAGGCCGAACTGCTCGCGCAGCCGCTCGGCGATCGCCTGCGGCATCGCCGCCCCGCCCCCGCCGATATAGCGCAGGCTCGACAGGTCGAACTCGGCCAGATTCGGACTGGCCAGGAAATCGATCACCATCGTCGGGATATTGGTCCAGTGCGTGACCTGGTAGCGCGAGATCAGCCGGCCCGCGACCTCGCGGTCCCAGCGCGGCAGCATCACCACGGTCGCGCCGCTGTAGATCGGGCCGTTCATGCCGTACTGCATGCCGGTCACGTGGAACAGCGGCAGCACCGACAGGATCACCGACTCGGCGCCCGAGCCCGACCAGGTCGAACCGCCGACCACGTTGTGCATCACCGATCGATGGGTATGGATGCAGCCCTTCGGGAAACCGGTGGTGCCCGAGGTATAGGGCATTACTGCCATGTCGTCGGGACCTGCGGTATGCGGGCTGGGCTGGTGGCCGGAGGCCAGCGCGTCGCGCCAGGGCACGGCGCCGGCCGGCAGCGGGTGCTCGGCGGTCAGCCAGGCGGGCGGCGCGTCCTCGGGGTGTTCGTGGCGCTCGGGCAGCGCGTCGGCGTATTGGGTCACCAGCAGATGCTGCAGCTGCTGCTCCTGCGGCAGCTCCGCATTGGCGGCCGCGGCGCCGCCGGCCAGATCGGCCGAGCAGATCGCCACGCGGGCCTGCGCGTCGGTGATGTAGTGCTTGAATTCCTCGGCGCGGTTCATCGGATTGACGGGCACCACCACCGCGTCGGCACGCAGGATCGCGTAGTAGCCGACGATGAACTGCGGGCAGTTCTGCATGTACAGCAGCACCCGGTCGCCCTTGGCCGCGCCGGCCTCGCGCTGCAGCCAGCCGGCCAGCGCGGTCGCCTGCGCCTCGAGCTCGCGGAAGGTAATGGCCTTGCCGAAGTAGCGGATCGCGGCCTTGTCGGCATAGCGGCGCGCCGACACTTCCAGATTGACCCACAGCGAGGTCTCGGGCAGCACGATGGCGGTGGGCGCCCGCTTGGGCCAGAACTGGAAATGCGGGCGCGCGGCGGGCTTCTGGGTCTGCATGCGTTGTCTCCTGAGCGGTCTTCGCGACCTGTTCTCGAGCGTCGTTGCTGGGCGTCGTAGTCTGGCGATGAGCCGACGCCGCCGCGGCCGGCAAGCAGCCCCGGCGGCGAATCGTCAAGCAATATAACCGAACGACCGTTCTATTTCCAAGGGGTAGATTCCCGCAAACAGGGTTGACATGAGCGGCGCCGTCCCCACATCGATCACAGGGAACCGGCCGTACGGCGCGTTGCCGAACCTGGCGGCATGCGTCCGGGCCGGGCGCGGATCTCACGCGATATCAGGAATTCACGAACAGCGAGGCAAGGAATGAGCGACGTCACCCTGCAGAACTTCGACCACGACGTGATTGCGCTGTCGCGCAGCGTCCCCGTGCTGGTGGACTTCTGGGCGCCATGGTGCGGACCGTGCCGCACGCTGGGCCCGCTGCTGGAAAAACTCGAGCGCGAGGCCGGCGGCAAGTGGAAGCTGGCCAAGATCAACGTCGACGAGAATCAGGAGCTGGCCGCCCACTTCGGCGTGCGCAGCATTCCCCATGTGGTGGCCTTTGTCGACGGCAAGCCGGTCGATCAGTTCATCGGCGTGTTGCCCGAATCGGGCCTGCGCGAGTTCATCGCGCGAGTCACGCCGAACCCGGGCCAGATCGCGCTGCGCGAGGCACGACAGGCGGCCGCCGGCGGCAAGCGCGACATCGCGCGCGAGGCCTTCCAGGCCGCGCTGGCGTTCGATCCCGGCTTCGACGAGGCCCGCATCGACTACATCGCGTTCCTGCTCGACGGCAATGCGCTGGAGGAAGCCGAGGCCCAGTTCGGCATGCTGACGCCGCGCGCGCCGCAGCACGATGCCTACGCCGCGCTGCAGACGCGGCTCGAGGCGATGAAGGGCCTGGGCGACCTGCCCGACGAGGCCACGCTGACCGGCCGCATCCAGGCCAATGCCGCGGACCTGCAGGCCCGGCTCGATCTGGCGCGGCTGCTGATCGCCCGCCGTCAATACGAACCGGCGCTGGAGCAGTTGCTGGCGATCGTGCGCACCGACCGCGGCTTCGAGGACGATGTCGGCCGCAAGACGATGCTGTCGGTGTTCGAGATGATGGGCGACGCGCCGGAGGCGGTGTCGCGCTGGCGCCGGCAGTTGAGTGCGGCGTTGAACTGAGGTCGTCGGGCTGACGGGGGCGGCTGCCCTCTCCCCCGGCCCTTCTCCCGCAAGCGGGAGAGGGGAGAAAACCGACCGCGATGTCCGGCGAGCAGGAAAGCAGAAAACCGATCGCTATGTCTGTCCGAGCTTGCCGAGTGCGTCCTCCCTCTCCCCCTCAGGGGGGAAAGGGTTGGGGAGAGGGGTGGTCTTGAAGCGCAGGCGATCGCCCCACCCTCACCCCGCCGGCCCCTCCACCAACGTAAAGCCGTTCTGCCGCATATAGGCCACCATCGCGGCGTCCTGCTTGCGCACATGCAGCGCGAACCAGCCGGGCAGTTCCGCCACCAGGCGGCGCCCGGTTTCGAAGTCCCCCTCCTGCTCGACCTTGGCCCGGACCTTGTCGACGATCTCCAGCATCTGCCGATGCTCGCCGGCATGGCACTGGCGCGGCCCGAAGTTCATCGCCTCCATCCACGCCTCTTCCATGCCGAAGTGATAGCGCGTGTGGTCGATCCATTCGTCCAGCGCCGCCAGAAAGCCATCGTCGCCGGCGCGCGCGGCGGCCTCCAGCAGCACCACGAACTCCGCATGGGTATGGTCGGTGACCGGCTCGCCCAGATGCAGGTCGGCCGGCAGCGCGCTGCTGTCGAGCTCGGGCGGTGCGGCAGGGGAAGCCGTGAGGGCCGGCGCCGCGTGATCGGAGGCGTGATCGGAAGCGGAATCGGAAGCGGGAGCGGAAACGGTCATGTAGGCGATCGGTTATGCTGCGCGGAATGCCCGAAGGCACAGGGATACGCGCAAGGATACCGAATCCCGCGCGAATCCCGCGCGAATCCCGCGCCGGGCACGCCGTCCTTCCCCCTTCGTTGCCCTCGATGCCACGACTGATTTTCTTCTGCGGACATGCCGGTACCGGCAAGACCACGCTGGCCCATCGGCTGATCGGCCCGCTGATGGAGGCCACCGGCGAGCCGTTCTGCCTGCTCGACAAGGACACGCTGTACGGCCGCTACAGCGCCGCCGCGATGGGGGCGCTGACCGGCGATCCCAACGACCGCGACAGTCCGCTCTATCTGCAGCATCTGCGCGATCCGGAATACCAGGGCCTGCTCGATACCGCGCGCGAGAACCTGGCGCTGGGCATCAGCGCGATCGTGATCGGCCCGCTGTCGCGCGAGATCCGCGAGCATCGGCTCAGCGACCCGAACTGGCTGGCGGTGCCGGCCGGCACCACGGTGCGCATCGTCTGGGTCCATCTTCCGGAGGACGAGGCGCACGCGCGCATCGTGCGGCGCGGCAATCCCAACGACGCCTACAAGCTCGCGCACTGGGAAGACTATCGGCAGCGGCGCTTCATGCCGGCGGCGGCCGACTATCCCGAACTGATCTTCTTCGACAACCTCGCGCCCGGCGAGGCGGAGGTCGCGCGGCTGCTGGACGCGCTGCGCGCCTGAACACTCGTGTCGTTCCCTGCAGGCGGGGACCCAGTGGCTTGAGCTCAAGTCGCTGGGCCCCCGCGTTCGCGGGGGCGACAGAGAACCGCCAGCGTCAGCGGGCCTGCGCGATCGCGCTCAGCGCCACCGACGCCGCGACGAAGCCGAACACCGCGGTGACCGCCACCGACGAGCCGAAGCCCGCGCAGGCCAGCCCCTGCGGCCCCTGCCGCGGCGGATGGGCGGCGTCGGCGAACGGCGCCTCGTCGATCTCGCATGCCTGCTGCTCGGGCTCGGGATAGCGCAACGGTTCGTCGGAATAGACCGCCGGCAGGCCGAACGGCTTCTTCGGGTCGCGCGGCAGACCCCACTGCTTGCGCAGCCCGGCACGGACCTTGGCCAGCAACGGATCCTGGATCGTGCGGGACAGGTCGGCGACGCGCACGCGGGTCGGGTCGAGCTGGCCGCCCGCGCCGCCGCAGGTGACGATCGGCAGCCGCTGGCGCCGGGCCCAGCCCAGCATCGCGATCTTGACCTTGACCGCGTCGATCGCATCGATCACGTAGTCGTGGCCGGCCAGCAGCGCCTCGACATTGTCGGGCGTCACGAAATCATCGACCGGACGGACCCGCACGCGCGGGTTGATCTGCACCAGCCGCTGCGCCATCGCCTCGACCTTGGCGCGCCCGTACTCGTCGCCCAATGCGTGGATCTGCCGGTTGGTATTGGACGGGGCGATATGGTCCAGATCGATCAGCGTGATGCGGCCCACCGCGTTGCGGGCCAGCGCCTCGGCGGCCCAGCTGCCGACCCCGCCGATGCCGACCACGCAGAGGCTGGCCGCCTCGAGCCGGGCCAGCCCCTCGGCGCCGTAGAGCCGCGCCACGCCGCCGAAGCGGCGGTGATAGTCGTCGTCCTCGGCGCTGTCGTGCGGCAGCGCCGCAGGCAGTTCCGCCAGCGCCAGCGCGCCAGCGGCGTCGTCATTGTGGTCGGGTCGGGAGTGCGCGTTGCGGTTGTCGGCCATCGAGGACTTCACCATCGGCTGGGACCCGCCGGCCGGCAGGGACAAGGCGCGGCGGCGGGCGAAAAATGCGGAAAACGCGGGCATCATTGTCAGTCGCATGCCGACAGGAGGGCCCGGCGCGCAACTATACAATAGCCGCAACGTGGTACGTCCGCCGCGCCAGCGCACCAGTCCGGTCCGCGCGTGCGCCGGCCAGGAGCCCTTCAATGTCGATGCGCCGCCAGGCCGTGCTGTGGAGTGTGTTGACGCCCTTGGTATTGATTGCGGCGGTGGTGGCCTTCGTGCTGCTGTTCGACTGGAACCGCCTCAAGCCGTGGCTCAACGAGAAGGTCAGCGATGCGATCGGCCGGCCGTTCGCCGTCAATGGCGACCTGATCCTGACCTGGCGCCGGCCCGAAGGCGAGAGCGGCTGGCGGCGCCTGGTGCCATGGCCGCGGCTGTCCGCGCGCGACATCACGATCGGCAATCCCGACTGGACCCAGCAGCCCAACCTCGCCACCGCGCGCGAGCTGGTGTTCCTGCTGCGGCCGCTGCCGCTGCTGGCGCGCGAGATCTCGCTGCCGACCATCACGATCGACGGCCCCTCGGTCGCGCTCGAACGGCTGGCCGACAAGCGCAACAACTGGACCTTCCCCACCCGCGAAGACAAGGAGCCATCGCAATGGCATCTGGAAATCGGCGAGGTGGTGCTGACGCGCGGCCATCTGGCGCTGAACGACGCCGCCAGCAAGATCGAACTGCGCGCGACGCTGGAGACCATCGGCGATGCCCCGCTGTATGACAAGGATCGCGACGGCCCGCTTGCACCTTCATCCGCACCTTCATCGGCACCTGCGTCGGCACCTTCATCCGCACCCTCGTCCGTCCCGGCCGCTTCGGCGCCACCCGCGGGCGGCGCCAGCGGGCCGGCCGCGGCTTCGGCCGCTGCGGCCTCCGCCGCCAGGGCCAACAGCAAGGGCGAACCGGTCTACGGCATCCGCTGGCGCGCGGTCGGCCATTACAACAAGGCCACGATCAACGCCAACGGCAGGGCCGGCGCGGTGCTGAACCTGCGCGACGCCAGCCGGCCCTACCCGCTGCAGGCCGATGTGCGCGTCGGCAGCACCCGCGCGCAGATCGAGGGCACGCTGACCGAGCCGGCCCGGCTCGCCGCGCTGGACCTGATGCTGCAGCTGTCCGGCGAGAGCATGGCGGACCTGTACCCGCTGACCGGCGTGGTGCTGCCCGAGACCCCGCCGTATCGCACCAACGGCCGCCTGACCGCGACGCTGCGCAAGGGCGCGTCGGTCTACCGCTATCAGGACTTCAGCGGCCGGGTCGGCGGCAGCGACCTCGGCGGCACGCTGACCTATACGCAGCGCGATCCGCGCCCGCTGCTCGCCGGCGAGCTGGTGTCGAAGCAGCTGCGCTTCGAGGACCTGGCGCCGCTGATTGGCGCCAACGCCAAGCCGGGCCAGGCCGCGCCGCGCAGCCCGGTACGCCAGCCGGCCGACAAGGCGCTGCCGGTGGCGCCGTTCCGCACCGAACGCTGGGACGATATCGACGCCGACGTACGCTTCACGGGCCAGCGCATCATCCGCGACGTCGATCTGCCGATCAACAATCTGCAGACCCATATCGTGCTGCAGGACGGCGTGCTGAACCTGAAGCCGCTGAACTTCGGCGTGGCCGGCGGCACGCTGACTTCGAACCTGCAGCTGAACGGCAAGCGCACGCCGATGGGCGCTACCATCGACATGACGGCACGCCGGCTGAAGATCAAGCAGCTGTTCCCCAATCTCGAATCGATGCGGGCCAGCGTCGGCGAAATCAATGGCGCGGCCAAGCTGTCGGCCACCGGCAATTCGGTCGCCGCGCTGCTCGGCTCGTCGAATGGCGAGGCGCGGCTGCTGGTCGAGAACGGCACCATCAGCAAGTTCATCCTCGAGGCGATGGGGCTGAACGTCGGCAGCGTGATCATCGCCAAGCTGTTCGGCGACAAGCCGGTACAGATCCATTGCGGCGTGGCGGACTTCACGTTCACCAACGGCATGGGCCGCGCCCGCACCTTCGTCATCGACACGCAGGACGCCACCATCAATGCGACCGGCGTGGTCGACCTGGCCAGCGAGCGGCTGGGCCTGACGATCAACCCGGACTCCAAGGGGATGCGTGTGTTCTCGCTGCGCTCGCCACTGTACGTGGGCGGCACGCTGAAGGACCCGCGCGTCAGCCCCGACATCGGCGTGCTGGCGCTGCGCGCCGGCGGCGCGGTCGCGCTGGCGCTGCTGGCGCCGGTCGCGACGGTGCTGCCGCTGATCGACCTGTCGCCGGCCGAGGACAGCCAGTGCGGCAAGCTGCTGGCCGAACTGCGCAAGCGCCCGACCGCGCCGCCGCCGGGCAAGGCCTACCGCGATCGCCGCGCGCCGGCGTCGGCGCCCGGCGCCCAGCCGCCGGCAGGAGCCAACGAGGCCGATCCGCGTCGCCAAAACCCAACCGCACCGGCCGCACCGTCGCCTGGACCCAACAGATCGCCGATGTATCAAGGCGGCTGACGGGCTGCCCGCTTCACTTCGCAGCGCTGGTGCATCGGCCACCGATGCTCCAGCGCAACACTCCCGGACGCACGCCCCCTTTCTGTGCACCAAAACCTAAAAGACCGTTGCACGCTGTCAACAAGCGTCCGATAATTAAATGGCCATTTACATGGAGACGCCAGGCGGTAGCGGCGGCTCGATGCACAACACCACGCTGTAAAACGGATGGCAATTTGCAGGTGGCGCCCCAGGGCGCGGTCTGTTGCGGGGCGCGGCGCATGCCGCCCCCCGTTCGTCTTTTTTCGGGTTGTTCCCGTCTTCCGGTCTTTCCGGTCCTTCGTTCCACCCTCCGCTTCCCGGTCCCTGCACGAATGACGCCGTATCCCGCCGCCGCCATGCCGATCAGTGTTCTGATCGCGCTGACGGTGTGCAACCACGTGGCGTTCAACGCCAGCCGCGTCGTCGTTTCCCTGTTCGCCATTTCGCTGAAGGCCTCGACCATCACGCTCGGCCTGCTGATGTCGCTGTACGCGCTGCTGCCGATGCTGCTGGCGATCCGCGCCGGGCGCCGCATCGACCAGATCGGGCCGCGCCGGCCGATGACCGCGGGCTCGCTGATGGTGCTCGGCGGCACGCTGTTGCCGGCGATCTGGCCGAGCATTGCCGCGCTGTACCTGTCGTGCGCGCTGATCGGCGTCGGCTTCATGCTGGTCCAGGTCGCGATGCAGCTGCTGATCGGCCAGCTGTCGACCGACGAGACCCGGCTGCGCAATTACACCTGGCACGCGTTGGGCCTGTCGGTGTCGGGCACGCTCGGCCCGGTGGTGGTCGGCTACGTGATCGAGCACGCCGGCTATCGCCCCGCCTTCCTGCTGCTGGTCGGCGTCGCGCTGATCGGCCAGATCGGCCTGCGGCTGGTGCACGACCGCCTGCCCGCGCAAGGCGCCGGCGCGGCACGCCAGGCCACGCTCGACGGCGGCCGCGGCTCGGCGCTCGATCTGCTGATGGTGCCCGAGTTGCGCGCGGTCTTCGTCGCCAGCGCGGTGCTGTCCGCCGCCTGGGACCTGCATGCCTTCCTGATCCCGATCCAGGGCACGCGCGTCGGCCTGTCGCCGTCGTCGATCGGCTGGGTGCTCGGCGCCTTCGCGATCGCCACGCTGGCGATCCGCATCGCGATGCCGCTGGTCACGCGCCATCTGTCGGAATGGAAGATCATCCGCGGCGCGCTGCTGGTCGGCGGCATCGCCTACCTGCTCTACCCGTTCGTCTCCACGTTCTGGCTGATGTGCTGCCTGGCGTTCGTGCTGGGCCTGGCGCTCGGCAGCGCGCAGCCGAACGTGATGAACATCCTGCATAGCGCCTCGCCGTCGGGCCGCGCCGGCGAGGCGCTGGGCCTGCGCTCGGCCGTGCTGAACACCAGCCAGGTGGTCTGGCCGCTGACCTTCGGCGTGGTGGGTACCGCGCTGGGCATGCTGCCGATCTTCCTGTCGATGGCCGGCGCGATGGGCGTGGCCGGCTACTATTCGCGCGGACAGTCGCGCAAGCTGCCGCCGCCCGCCGCCTGAGGCCGTTCTCTGTCGGCAGGCGGCTCGCGGGCCGGGATGCCTTCGCTATACTCCAGGCATCCGGATCCGCATATCGGCCGCGCGCAAGCAGGTGTGCCAACGCTATCGGAGACCCGTTCAGCGATTTTCAGCCATTCCCTCCGCGGCCGTGCCGCTGCCCTTCCCGCCATGACGCAACTCGCCGATCTCCGCCGTACCTATGTGCTCGGTTCCCTCACCGAAGCCGATGTCGCGCCACAACCCATCGCGCAATTCGAACGCTGGTTCGAGGAAGCGCTGACCGCCAAGCTGCCCGAGCCCAATGCGATGACACTGGCCACCGTCGATGCAAGCGGCCAGCCGTCGGCCCGCATCGTGCTGCTCAAGGGCATCGACGAGCGCGGCTTCACCTTCTTCACCAATTACGAGAGCCGCAAGGGGCTGGACCTCGCGGTCAACCCACGCGCCGCGCTGCTGTTCCACTGGGTTCAGCTCGAACGGCAGGTCCGCATAGAAGGCGTCGTCGAGAAGGTCAGCGACGCCGAGAGCGATGCCTACTTTGCCTCGCGGCCGCTGGGCTCGCGCATCGGCGCCTGGGCGTCGGCGCAGAGCCAGGAGGTGGCCGACCGCGCGTTGCTGGAACAGCGCGAGGCCGAGTTCCGCCAGCGCTTCGGCGAGAACCCGCCGCGGCCGCCGCATTGGGGCGGCTATCGCGTGGCGCCGACGCGCGTCGAATTCTGGCAGGGCCGCCCGTCGCGGCTGCACGATCGCATCGCTTACCTGCGCCAGCCCGACGGCAGCTGGCGCATCGCGCGCCTGTCGCCGTGATCGTCCTGACCGGCGCGCCGTTGTGCCTGGTTTGCCCCTGACATCGACATGGGGTTCAGGCAGTGCACTGCACACCGGTGTGGTTTGGCGTATAAAGTGAAACGCCAGACGCACCGGGCAGCGTGTTCTGGCGTTGGGTATGGCACAGCTTGATATATCCGAAAGCGGGGCCGCCCACAGCTGTTCGTTCGGAAATATGCCGCCATTCATCAGGAGGAAAGCCGCATGTTTTTCAAGCAAGCACTGGACACGCAACTGGAGCGCTGGGTCGCGGAACTGCGCGACAAGGCCAACCTGCCCGTCAAGCTGCGGCTCTGGAATGGCCACGAATACGCGCTGGGCAACTTCGAACAACCGGCCGTCACGCTGACGGTGCGCGAGGCCGGCGCGCTGCCGCTGCTGCTGACGCCGACGCTGGACAACCTGGGCGAGGCCTACGTCCAGCAGAAGATCGATCTGGAGGGCAAGCTCGCCGACATCATCGCGGTCGGCTACGGCTTCTCCCGCGCGACCACGCAACTGGCCGGCAGCACGCTGGCCCGCGTCGCGCAACGCTTCACCCATACCAAGCAGGAAGACAAGGCGTCGATCGAATACCACTACGACGTCTCGAACGACTTCTACAAGCTGTGGCTGGACCCGAACATGGTCTACTCGTGCGCGTACTTCGAGCACGGCACCGAGGACCTGGCCACCGCGCAGCTGAAGAAGATCGACCACATCCTGACCAAGATCCGCGTGCAGCCGGGCCAGACGCTGCTGGACATCGGCTGCGGCTGGGGCGCGCTGGTGCTGCGCGCCGCGCAGAAGTTCGGCGCGCGCTGCGTCGGCATCACGCTGTCGGAGAACCAGTTCGCGCTGGCGACCGAACGGGTCAGGCAGGCCGGACTGCAGGACCAGATCGAGATCCGGCTGCAGGACTACCGTGACGTCACCGGTACCTTCGACCGCATCACCAGCGTCGGCATGTTCGAACACGTCGGCAAGGAAAACCTGGTCACCTACTTCAGCCGCATGTGCGAGCTGCTGGCCGACGACGGCATCGCGATGAACCACGGCATCACGTCGCCCGACCCGGACAGCGGCAAGGTGCCGATGGACGGCGCGCAATTCATGGACCGCTACGTGTTCCCGCAGGGCGAGCTGCCGCATATCGGCATGGTGCTGCATACGCTGGCCAAGGGCGGCCTCGAGGCCTACGACGTCGAGCTGCTGCGCCGGCATTATGCGCAGACGCTGCGGCACTGGGCCGACAACTTCGAGACGCATGGCGAGACCATCCGCGCGATGGTCGGCGAGAAGAAATACCGCATCTGGCGCGTCTATCTGGCCGGCTGCGCGCAGGCCTTCGACAGCGAGAAGATGTCGATCTACCAGGTGGTCTGCCACAAGGCCACCCAGCCGTCGAACACGCTGCCCTGGTCGCGCCACTACATCTACGACAAGACGCTTGATTGACGATTTGTTTGGCGGCCTGCCGCCCGCTTCAACGGCACCAACGGAAAAGTCACTGGGTCCCCGCCTGCGCGGGGACGACGCCGCGCAGGATGGAGGTGTCGTCCCCACGAAAGCGGGGACCCAGCGTGTTCGCCGCGGCAAGACGGTCCAGCCGGTCGCTGCCTCCGCCGAACTGACGGCGCTGGCCGCCCGGCTGCCCCGCCACCTCTACCTCGGTACCTCGACCTGGTCCTATCCGGGCTGGAAGGGCCTGGTCTACGACGGCGACTACAGCGACAGCCTGCTGTCCCGCAAGGGCCTCGGCGCCTATGCCGCCCACCCGCTGCTGCGCGCGGCCGGCGTGGACCGCGGCTTCTACGCGCCGATTCCGCTGGCCGACTATCTCGCCTACGCGGCCCAGGTGCCCGACGATTTCCGCTTCCTGGTCAAGGCGCCCGCCAGCGTCTGCGATCCGTGGCTGCGCGCCAGCAATGGCGCCGGCCGGCTCGCCAATGCGGCATTCCTCGATGTCGAGATCGCGATCCGCGATTTCATTACGCCGGCCACCGCGGGGCTGGGCGCCAAATGCGGGCCGCTGCTGTTCCAGCTGTCGCCGCTGCGCGCGATGGCGGCCGATGCCGCCGGCTTCCTGTCGCGCCTCGACGCCTTCCTGTCGGCCCTGCCCGCGCTCGACCCGGCGCAGACGCCGAACGCCTGCTATGCGGTCGAGCTGCGTGATCCCGAACTGCTGACACCGCGCTTCATCAAGCTGCTGCGCGCGCACGGCGTGCGTTTCGGCTGCTCGGCGCGCGACCGCATGCCGCCACTGGCGCGCCAGGCCCCGGCGCAGGCGCTGCGCGACGAGGGCGAACCGGGGCCTTTGGTGCTGCGCTGGCTGCTGCATCAGGGCTATGGCTACGAGCAGGCCGAGGCGGCATTCGAGCCGTTCGACCGGCTGCACGTGCTCGATCCGCAGACGCTGGCGGCCGCGGCCGACCTGGCCGTGCGCACGCTGCAGGCCGGGCAGCCGGCCTATCTGATCGTCAGCAACAACGCCGAGGGCTGCGCGCCGCTGACGCTGGCGCGGCTGGCCGAGGCGATCGCACAGCGGCTGGGCGTCTAGCGTCCCGCGGCAGCCGTGGTGGCTGTGATTGCCGCGCTTGCTGCCTGCCTACTGCGCGCGCAACCGGTGCGCGAAGCTCTTGCGGAACTTGGCGACCTTCGGCGAGATCACGAAGGCGCAATAGCCCTGCTCCGGATGATTGCGGTAGTAGTTCTGGTGATAGGCCTCGGCGCGCCAGTAGCGCTGCGCCGGCTCGATCTGCGTGACCAGCGGGCCGTCGTACAGCTCTTGCGCGGCGATGTCGGCCTTCACCTGCTGCGCGGTGTCACGCTGCGCGTCCGAGTGGGTGTAGATCACCGAGCGGTACTGCGTGCCGACGTCGTTCCCCTGGCGATTGAGCGTGGTCGGATCGTGGATCGCAAAGAAGATCTCCAGGATCTCGCGATAGGAGATCACCGACGGGTCGAACGACACCCGCACCACTTCGGCGTGGCCGGTATCCCCGCTGCAGACCTGCTCGTAGCTCGGATCGTCGACATGGCCGCCGGTATAGCCGGACTCCACCGCGGTCACGCCTTCGACCTGCTGATAGACCGCCTCCAGGCACCAGAAGCAGCCGCCACCGAGCGTGGCGATTTCGGTTCGATCTTCCATGGATGCTTACCCGTTGGGATGCGCGGCAAGGCGCGATCGAACGATGATACCCGCCGCGCTCAGTTCGTGCCGCCGCTGCCGCCGCTGCCGCCGTTGCCGCCGCTGCAGCCCCGCGCCGCCTCCAGCGTCGCACGCAGCTGCGGCTTCAATACCTTGCCGAGCGCGCTCTTGGGCAGCGCGTCGAGCAGCACCACCTCGCGCGGCAGCTTGAAGCGGGCGATGCGCTGGGCCAGCGCCTCGCGCAGCGGCTCGGTCGCCAGCGCGGCGCGGTCCGCGCCCGGCGCCGGCACGATGACCGCGACCGGCACCTCGCCCCAGCGCGGATCGGGCAAACCCACCACCGCGCATTCGGCCACGCCGGGCAGCGCGACCAGCGCGTTCTCGATCTCGGCCGGATAGATGTTCTCGCCGCCGGAGATGATCATGTCCTTGCTGCGTCCGACCACCTCGATGCAGCCGTCGGCGTCGCGATGCGCGAGATCGCCCGAGCGGAACCAGCCGTCGGCGAAGCCGGGATGGCAAGGCTCGCGCCAGTAGCCCTGCATCAGATTGCTGGCGCGAATGCAGATCTCGCCGACCTCCCCGTCCGCCACGTCGTTGCCGTCGCGGCCGA
This sequence comes from Cupriavidus sp. JZ107, assembly GCF_053903255.1. Lineage (NCBI taxonomy): Bacteria > Pseudomonadati > Pseudomonadota > Betaproteobacteria > Burkholderiales > Burkholderiaceae > Cupriavidus > Cupriavidus sp. JZ107. The sequence continues at coordinate 2,605,606 of NZ_CP096481.1, forward strand.
GCAGCCGCACCTGCGCCTCGGGCTGCGGCCAGCCGGCATAGCCGGGCCGCGCCATCGCCTCGTGCAGGCGCAACACGATCGAGACCGGACCGGTCTCGGTGGCGCCGTAGACCTGCCCCAGCGGCACGCCGCGCGCATGGAAGGCATCGATATAGGCGCGCGGGATCGTCGACGAGCCGGCCATCACGCCGCGCAGCACGCTCAGGTCGGCGTCGGCCCAGCCGGGATGCTCGAGCACCGCGCGCAGCGTGGCCGGCACCATCAGCGACAGCGTCGGCCGTGCGTCGGCCAACGCCTGCAGCCAGGCGTCCGGCGCGAAGCGCTCGTGGAGTGTCACCTGCGCGCCCAGCAGCAGCGCCGGCACGGTCTGGATGCACAGGCCGCCGACATGGAACATCGGCAGCGTCGACAGGACATGATCGCTGTCGCGCATGGCGTGCGCCCACCAGCTGGCACGCGCGTTGGCCAGCAGCGCCGCCTGCGTATGCAGGGCGCCCTTGGGCTGGCCGGTGGTACCGGAGGTGTAGACCAGCAGCAGCGGCGTGTCGTCGGGCATCGGGCCGATCGGCGCGTCGCTCGGCTCGGGCGGCGCCGGGCTGTCGATCAGCCGGTCGATATGGGCGTGGCGCACGGTACCGCCCGCGCCTTCGCCTTCGACTCCCTCCGCACTGGCACGCGGGACCGTGACCGTGACCGCGACGGCGGCCGCGGCATCGGCATGCGCATCGTCATGGAAGATCGCGCGCACGCCGGCGTGCGATGCGATCGCGGCGAGCTCGGGCACCGCCAGCCGGTAGTTCAGCGGCACGAAGATCGCGCCGAGCCGCGCGCAGGCGAACAGCAGCGCCAGCTGCAGATCGTGGTTCAGGCACAGCGTCGCCACGCGGTCGCCGCGCGCGATGCCCCAGTCGGCCAGCAGATGCGCGGTGACCCGCTCGATGCGGCTCCACAGCTTGGCATAGCCGATCGTGCGGCCGCGGAAATGCAGCGCCGGGCGTTGCGGCTGCGTGTCGGCCAGCGCGTGCAGCGGCCGCAGCAGCGCGCCGACGCTGGCCGCATCCAGATGCGGCCGCCCTCCACAGGCGCCGCTCATTCGTCGCGCTCGCCCGGTTCGTACAGCGTCTCGCGGCCCATGCGGTCGAGGATCAGCTCGGCTGTCCACGGCAGCATCAGCGCGCCGCAGCGCGAATCGCGATAGAGCCGCTCGAGCGGCAGATCCTTCAGCATCGACTGGCCGCCGCAGGTGCGGATCGCCAGCCGTGCGATATCGTTGGCGCCCTCCATTACCGCGTAGTGCGCGGCGTAGAGACGCATGCGCTGGTCCTTGGTCGGATTGGGCCGCGCCTCGTGGATGACGCGCCAGAACAGCGAGCGCATCGACTCGAGCTGGATCCGCATCTGCGCCACCGCGATCTGCTTGGTCGGATACATGCGCCGCTTGACCGGCGGCTGGCCTGGAACTTCGCCGCGCAGGTATTGCACGGTGAAGTCGTAGGCGGCCTGCGCCACGCCAAGATACGTCGGCGACAGCGTGAAGAACATCGCCGGCCAGGTCTGGGCGGCCTTGTAGTAGACGCCGCGCGGCATCAACTGCTCGTCGTCGGGCACGAACACGTCCTTGAGCAGCAGCGTGCGCGAGACCGTGCCGCGCATGCCCATCGGATCCCAGTCGCCGGTCACGGTCAGCCCCTCGGCCTTGCCGGGCACCGCGATATACAGCGTGTCGCGCATGTCGGGATGATGATCGCCGCGGTCCTCGGTGCAGAGGATGCCGTAGTAGTCGGCGGCGCCCGACAGCGAGGCGAAGATCTTGCGGCCGTTCAGCAGCCAGCCGCCCTCGACCTTGCGCGCGGTGGTGCCGAACGGCGCCTTGCCGGCCGCGGCCGCCGAACCTTCGGAGAACGGCTGCGCATAGACCGCGCCGTCCTTGACCACGCGCGCGAAATGCAGCTCGCGGCGGGCCGCGTGTTCGGCGCGCTGCGCCTCCGTCATCGCGATGCCGTCGGCCAGCATGCCGGTCCACATCGTCGAGCAGATATGCATGTTGTAGGTCAGCGCGGTGGCGCCGCAGAAGCGGCCGATCTCCGCGCCGATCATGCAGTAGGTCGCGAAGTCCGCGCCCTCGCCGCCGAACGCGCGCGGCACGCACAGCGCCAGCAGCCCGGCCTCGCGCAGGTCGTCGTAGTTGGCGAACGGGAAGCTTGCCTCGCGGTCCCATTGCGCCGCGCGCGGCGCGAAGCGTTCGCGGCCGAGCCTGTTGGCCAGCGTCAGCAGACGGACCTGATCGTCGGTGAAATCGGCCTCGCCGACAGCGGGAACGAAGTCCAGGGGCATGATGGTGTCTCTCGTGGTCAGCTTGTTATGCGTTGGGTGCGGTAGTGCGTCGGTGCGTCGGTCTGGTTGTGCCGTGGTGCGGTGGCGCATTGCTTCGACACGTCCGGGCCGACGTCAGCGGACCGGAAAATGCCGCGCCAGGAAATCGAGCACGGCCTCGTTGAACCGCGCCGGCCGCTCCATGCAGGCCAGATGGCCGACGCCCGGCAGGCAGCGGTACTCGGCGCCGGGAATGCGTGCCGCCATCCGTTCCATCACGGCCGGCGCCGCATTGGCGTCGTGCTCGCCGGCCAGCGCCAGCACCGGCACCGCGATGCGCGCCAGCGCCTCGCGCTGGTCGAACCGCACCAGCGCATGCAGCGCGGCGCGATAGGTGTCGGGCGGCACGCTCGCCATCACGCGGGTGGCGAAGGCCACCGCATCGGCCGGCGCGTCCGGCGCGACCATGCCGCGCACCAGGCCGGCCGCCATCTCGGCCATCGTGCGGCCCGCGTCGAGCGGCGCGGTGCGGGCCGCGATGAAGTCGCGCTGCCAGTCGCCGTCGGCCTTGCCGAAAGCCGGCGAGGTGCCCGACAGCACCATGCCGTCGATCGTCTCGGGCATCGCCGCACAGGCCTGCTGCGCGACCATGCCGCCCATGCTGTGGCCGAGCAGCACCACGCGGCGGCCGGCATCGCGCTCCGCTTGCAGCACCGGCGCCAGCGCGGCGGCGAGGCCGGCGAAGTCGTACGGGGCAATCGTCGCGCTGTCGACGTAGCCGGGCATGTCCCAGGCGACCGCGCGATAGCCGGCGTCGCCGAGCGCGTCGAACTGCGCGGGCCACGCCGCCTTGCCGCCGCCGATGCCATGCAGCATCACGACCGCGACGGGACCGTCGCCGCGGACCAGCGTGGCGATGCCGTTGGCGTGGCGGATCGTGGCATCGCGATCGGCGTCGCGGCGGGAGTCAGGCTGGGACATCGAAGCTCCTGTCTTGGAACGGGTAGGCAAATCGGCGGATAGACCGGTCACCGCGGCATGGCCGCCAGCCGGCCCTGCTCGACCTCGGCCACGCCATCGAGCGTCACCGTGCAGCCGCGCAGCGGCAGATCGAAATGGCCGAGCGTATGGCGGCCGGCCACTTCGTTGGCGCCCGTCGAGTAAAGGAAATTGCCGGCGAACGCGCGCAGCTCGGTGCCGTTGCAATCGCGCCGGTCGTAGAAGGTCAGCGCATCCCAGCGCGCCTGCGGATTCATGCCCCAGCCGACATGCGAGACCGCGTAGGCGGCGCGCGTGCCCTCCTTGTCGGCCCAGGCCGCGTAGTAGCCGCGCATCATGTCCGCATCGACGCCGTTGCCCTCGATGCCGACGATGTAGTCGTGCTCGACATGGCAGACCACGGTGTCGCGCAGATAGGTCTTGAAGGTCAGGTTGACGTCGCCCGGCGCCAGCACCAGCGTGCCGTTGACCTGTCCGGTGGCGGGGAACGCCAGGCACAGCCCGCCCGGCCAGTGCGCGACCTGGCCCGGCTTGTTGCAATAGCCCCAGACTCCACCCACGCGCGCGCCGGCCAGGCCGATGCGCAGGTCCGTGCCGGCGCCGGAGCTCACGCGCATCTCGGATGCACCGCGCAGCCGCCGCATCGCCGCGCGCACGCCGGTCTCCAGTTCGGGATCGGGCACGCAGCGTTCGAGGATCTCGGGATGTTCGTTGCTGATCATCAGCAGCCGCGGCACGACGCCGTCGGCGCCCCGCAGGATCCGCGGCAGTTCCGGCGCGTGCAGCAGGCCTTCGACGGTGCAGTCCAGCACCAGATGGCAGCGCGACAGCGCCGCGATCACCGGCTCCAGCTGCTGCAGCGCGTCGCTGGCGCCGGTCGAGCGCACTGGCGCCGGCGCCTGCAGCGCCGGCGTCGGCACGCGCACACGGATCGGCGTCGCGCCCAGCGCCTGCACGGCCAGCTCGGCCAAGTCCACGATGACTTGTCGGGATTGCGACTCCGATACAATGCCGACAACTTCACCCGCGGAAAGCGCGCACAGTTCCAGCGTCCGCCGGAAGGCCGCCAGCCAGCGGTGTTCGATCTGCTCGACGAGCATGACGCTCCTCCTCTGCTGCTTCTGCTGCTGATTGGGGCCGGGCCCGCCCCTCGGTGCGTTCCGCGGCATCGCAGCAAAGTCCCGCCTTGCCGTTTGCGATCCCGCGCCCCGATTGGATTGCTTGTGTTTCTTCGCTGGGGTTTCTTCGCTTGTGTTTCTTCGCTTGTGATTCTGCGTTCTGCGGCAAATAATATATGAAATTTCATGGAAATCAGCGGTACCCGACCTATGGGATTTCCCGACGCCAACCCGCCTGACGGGGACCCGACGCCTTACGGCCAAGCCGCCGCGCCGGACTTCGACGCGATGCATTTCCGCCGCGCGCTGTCGCAGTTCGCCACCGGAGTGACGGTCATCACCACGCGCGCGATGCGCGAATCGCCGGCCGATCCGCCGTTCGTCGGCATCACCGCCAGCTCGTTCAATTCGGTTTCGCTCGATCCGCCGCTGGTGCTGTGGAGCATGGCGACCCGCGCCAACAGCCTGCCGATGTTCCGCGGCGGCTCGCACTACATCATCAACGTGCTGGCCGCGACGCAGCTGGACCTGTGCCAGCGCTTCGCCACGCTCAAGGGCGACCGCTTCGCCGGCGTCGATTACCGGTTGTCGGCGACCGGCCTGCCGATCCTGGCCAATGCGCTGGCCTGGTTCGAATGCCACAACCGCAGCCGCTACGACGAGGGCGATCACGTGATCTTCGTCGGCGAGGTCGAGCGCTGCGGCATCCATGGCAGCGGCGGCCTGCCGCTGGTGTTCCAGGGCGGCGAGTTCTCCACCACCAGCCCGCTGCGCGACTGAACGCGCGCGCTTCTGCACGAGGCCGGCCCAACGTGACCATGCCCTTCGTCGACGGATATCTGCCCTATCTGCTGGCGCGCGCCAGCCATCTGGTGTCGGGGGAATTCCACCGCAAGGTCGAGGCGGCGGGCCTGAGCGTGCCGGAGTGGCGCGTGCTGGCGACGCTGGCCGACCGCGACGTCTGCACGGTCGGCGCGCTGGCCGATATCACGCTGACCAAGCAGCCCACGCTGACCAAGCTGCTGGACCGCATGACCGCCGACGGCCTGGTCGAGCGCCGCCGCGAAGGCGCGCCCGATCGGCGCCAGGCGCTGGTGTCGATCACCGAGCGCGGCCGCGAACGGGCCCGGCCGCTGCTGGTCCAGGCGGCCGAACACGAGGCCCAGGTACTGGCCGCGTTCGGCGCCAGCCAGGGCGACCAGCTGAAGGAAACGCTGCGTCGGCTGATCGCGCTGCACGCGCGGCGGTAGGCGCGCCAGGCAGGCGGCGCTCTCCTCGCCGGCCGCCTGCTAGCCCGGCGCGCGGGGCTGCACCAGCGCCAACGGCGAACCCTCGGTCTTGATCCGCTGCAGCACGATGTTCGAGCGGATATCCATCACGCCCGGCGTCCGATAGAGCCGGTTCACGATGAAGTCGGAGTAGTGCTTCAGGTTGCGCGCCTGCACGCGCAGGATGTAGTTGCTGTCCCCGGTGATCACATAGGCCGACAGCACCTCGGGCCACGACTGCACCGCTGCGTTGAAGGTGTCGTGCCATCCCTCGACCGCCGGCCGCATCGACACCTGCACGATCGCCTCCAGCTCCAGCCCGAGCCGCTCTGCGTCGAACCAGGCGCGATAGCCGCCAATCACGCCACTTTCTTCGAGCAGCCGCACCCGCCGCAGGCAGGCCGACGGCGACAGCGCCACACGCTCGGCCAGGTCCTGGTTGCTGATGCGGCCGTTCTGCTGCAGGCAGGTCAGGATGCGAAGATCGATGGGGTCGAGGGTCATGTCGAAGATTCTTTCGATGAACAGCCGATAATTCGAATTCTATGCGAAATACGGGTGCGCCGGCCGTTGAAATAGCAAGCCTCTTTCCCGGAATCTTGACTATCATGCCGGGAGCGGCGCGACCGCCGAGTGGCAGCGAATCACTGCCGCGAACCGCTGCCGTATTCCTTCCATCCCCGCGCCGAGGCGCCAGCCCCATGTCCGACGGTTTTTCCGCTTCCCCGCCCTCGCCCACGGCGCGCAGCCTGTGGGACATCAGCCCGCCGCTGTCGCCGGCGACGCCGGTATGGCCGGGCGACACGCCGTTCCAGCAGCAAGCTGCCTGGCAGATGGACGAGCACTGCCCGGTCAATGTCGGCCGCATCACGCTATCGCCGCACACCGGCGCGCATGCCGACGCGCCGCTGCACTACGCGGCCGACGGCGCGCCGATCGGCGAGGTCGATCTGGACCCGTACCTGGGCCCGTGCCGCGTGATCCATTGCATCGGCGCCGCGCCGCTGGTCCGGCCGGAGCAGGTCGCGGGCGCGCTGGCGGGCGCACCGCCGCGCGTGCTGCTGCGGACCTACCGCAGCGCGCCGCTGGCCGAATGGGACCCCGACTTCTGCGCGGTGGCGCCGGAAACGATCGCGCTGCTGGCCGAACACGGCGTGCGGCTGATCGGCATCGACACGCCGTCGCTCGACCCGCAGCAGTCCAAGACCATGGACGCGCATCGGATGGTGCGCCGGCATCGGATGGCGATTCTCGAAGGACTGGTGCTCGACGCCGTCGCGCCCGGCGACTACGAACTGATCGCGCTGCCGCTGCGCTTTGCCGGACTCGACGCGAGCCCGGTGCGGGCGGTGCTGCGCAGCCTGGGCTGAGCGGCGACCGGCCCGGCATCCCGGCATTGACAGCGATCGCCCCCGACGGCGATCGACAATCCTCATCAAGGAACCCATGACCGCAACTACCCGCGAGCACTGCCTGTCGCTGGACCGGCAAGACCCCTTGCGCCCGCTGCGCGACGCCTTCGCGCTGCCCGACGGCGTGATCTATCTGGACGGCAATTCGCTGGGCGCCCGCCCGCGCGCGGCCTCGGCGCGCGCCGCCCAGGTGGTCGAGCAGGAATGGGGCGAAGGCCTGATCCGCAGCTGGAATACCGCCGGCTGGTTCGAGCTGCCGCAGCGCCTGGGCAATCTGCTGGCCCCGCTGGTCGGCGCCGGTCCCGACGAGGTCGTCGTCACCGACACCACCTCGGTCAACCTGTTCAAGGTGCTGGCCGCCGCGCTGCGCGTGCAGGGCCTGCGCGCGCCGGGCCGCAAGGTGATCGTCTCCGAGCGCAGCAACTTCCCGACCGATCTGTATATCGCCCAGGGCCTGGCCGATCTGCTGCAGCAGGGCTATTCGCTGCGACTGGTCGACAGCCCCGACGAGATCGACGCCGCGGTGCGCGACGATACCGCGGTGCTGATGCTGACCCACGTCAACTACAAGACCGGCGAGATGCTGGACATGGCGGCGCTGACCGAGCTGGCGCATGCGCGCGGCGCGCTGACGGTCTGGGATCTGGCGCATTCGGCGGGCGCGGTGCCGGTCGCGCTGCGCGAGTCCGGCGCCGACTACGCGGTCGGCTGCACCTACAAGTACCTGAACGGCGGCCCTGGTTCGCCAGCTTTCCTGTGGGTCGCGTCGGCGCTGCGCGACGCGTTCTGGCAGCCGCTGTCGGGCTGGTGGGGCCACGCCGCGCCATTCGCGATGGAGCCCGACTATCGCCCGCGCAGCGGCGTCTCGCGCTTCCTGTGCGGCACGCAGCCGATGACCTCGCTGGCGATGGTCGAATGCGGGCTGGAGATCTTCGCCCGCACCGACATGCAGGCGCTGCGCGCCAAGTCGCTGCAACTGACCGACCTGTTCATCGCGCTGGTGGAAGCGCGCTGCGGCCACCATCCGCTGACGCTGGTCACGCCGCGCCAGCACGCGCGCCGCGGCAGCCAGGTCAGCTTCGCCCATCCGCAGGGCTATGCCGTGATGCAGGCGCTGATCGAGCGCGGCGTGATCGGCGACTACCGCGAGCCGCAGATCATCCGCTTCGGCTTCACGCCGCTCTACACTGGTTTTGCGGACGTCTGGGATGCGGTGGAGGTGCTGCGCGACGTGCTCGACAGCGGTGCCTACGAAGCGGCGCGCTTCCAGACGCGCACGGCGGTGACCTGAGCAGCGAGCGAAACGATGACCATGGAATCGAAGAACATCAAGGCCGGACACGGCGGTTGCCCGATGTCGGGCGGCGCGGCGCACCAGGCAGAAGGGACCGGCGAGGCTGGCACCCGGTCCGGCGACCAGTGGCACGGCGCCCAGCTCGACATGCGCCAGCAGATGAGCTACGGCGACTATCTGGCGCTGGACCAGATCCTGAACGCCCAGCATCCGCTGTCGCCCGATCACAACGAGATGCTGTTCATCGTCCAGCATCAGACCACCGAGCTGTGGATGAAGCTGATGCTGCATGAGCTGCGCGCCGCGCGCGAGGCGGTGCGGCGCGACGACCTGCCGCCGGCGTTCAAGATGCTGACGCGGGTGTCGCGCATCATGGACCAGCTGGTGCAGGCCTGGAACGTGCTGGCGACGATGACACCGCCGGAGTATTCGGCGATGCGGCCCTATCTGGGGATGTCGTCCGGCTTCCAGTCGTTCCAGTACCGCGAGATCGAATTCATCCTCGGCAACAAGAACGCGGCAATGCTGCGCCCGCATGCGCACCGCCCGCAGCACCATGCGCTGGTCGAGCAGGCGCTGCGCACGCCGTCGTTGTACGACGAGGCGATCCGGCTGATGGCGCGGCGCGGCTTTCCGATCGATGCGGCCTGTCTCGAGCGCGACTGGACCGAGCCGGCCGGCTACAACGCCTCGGTCGAGGCGGCGTGGCTCGCGGTCTATCGCCAGCCCGAGGCGCACTGGGAGCTGTACGAGCTCGGCGAGAAGTTCGTCGATCTGGAGGATGCCTTCCGCCAATGGCGCTTCCGCCATGTCACCACGGTCGAACGCGTGATCGGCTTCAAGCGCGGCACCGGCGGCACCGAGGGCGTCGGCTATCTGCGCAAGATGCTCGACATCGTGCTGTTCCCCGAACTGTGGAAGCTGCGTACCGACCTGTGACCGGTGCGTGAATCCAGAACACCGGTCGTCCCCGCGAAGGCGGGGACCCAGCGACTTTCAAAGACACTGGATTCCCGCTTTCGCGGGAACGACATCCCGGTTGTTCGGATGCTTTCAGCGTTTCGAACGGCTGCCCTCAGCGCGTGGCCCCGCCCGCCCCTTCCGACAGCCGCGCCGCCAGCGCGCGCAGCGCGGGCGCCAGCGCCTGGTGGAACGTCGCTTCGTCGACGCTGCCATACGACGCGCTGCAGCTAAGCATGTGGATGTCCTTCTCGCCGATCGGCCGGAATGCCACCGCGCAGGCGTGGATCGCCGGATGCCAGTCGCGGAACGAGGCCGCGTAGCCGCGCTGCTCGGCCTCCGCCACCGCCGCCCGCATCGGCGCCTGCTGCGCCTTCCATTGCTCGGGATAGGCCTGCGCGAATTCGGCCAGCAGGCGTTCGCGCTTCGGCCCGGGCAGCGCCGCCAGATAGGCGCGCCCCATCGAGCTTGATACCAGCGACAGCCGCGATCCGACGCCGAGCCCCAGCATCGAGCCGGCATCGTTGCGGATCGACTCCAGATAGATGACCTCCAGCCGCTCGCGCTTGCCGAGCGACACCGACACGCCATGCGTCTGCGCGAACGCCAGCATATGGGGCCGCGCCAGCGCTACCACGCCGGAGGCCGACAGGTAGGCAAATCCGAGCGCCAGCACGCCGGCGTCCAGCGCGTACTTCCCCAGGCTCTCGTCGTAGCGCAGATACCCCCGTTGCACCAGCGTGCCGGCCAGGCGGCTGACGGTCGCCTTCGGCAGGCCGGTACGGCGTACGAAGTCCTGGTTGCCCAGCATCGACTCGCCGGTGCGAAAGCACCGCAGCAGCTCCAGGCCACGGGCCAGCGCGGTGACGAAGTTCGGATCGCTCTCGCGCGCCGCACGGTCGGGCTTGGCCTCGGGGGCGGCGGGGGCGGCGGCAGAAAGCACGTCGGAGTTGGCCACGGCGGGCTCCTCGGTCGAAGGCGTTGAGATGCGGTGAAAGGAAAGTCGGGACGTTTCGGGACGTGTCGCGACGGCAGGACATGGCTGTTGCCGGCCGGACGCTTTGCGCTATACTAACGCATCGGAACATGGTTCCGCAATGCGGAACTACAAAACAAGACCGGCGGCACGCCGCCAGCCGGTCCGCCGCGCCGATTTCCAAGTTCCATTTCAAGTTCAATCACGCTGACCCGCGTTCACCGCTCTACCGAAGGAGACCTCGATGGCCGCCAACGCCGAATTCCACTGGGCCGACCCGCTGCTGCTCGACCAGCAACTGACCGCCGACGAGCGCATGGTGCGCGACGCCGCCGCGGCCTACTGCCAGGACAAGCTGATGCCGCGCGTGCTGGAGTCGTTCCGGCATGAAAAGACCGACGCGACCATCTTCCGCGAGATGGGCGAGCTCGGCCTGCTCGGCCCGACGATTCCCGAGCAGTACGGCGGCCCGGGGCTGAACTACGTCAGCTACGGCCTGATCGCCCGCGAGGTCGAGCGCGTCGATTCGGGCTATCGCTCGATGATGAGCGTGCAGTCGTCGCTGGTGATGGTGCCGATCTACGAATTCGGCAGCGAGGCGCAGAAGCAGAAGTACCTGCCCAAGCTGGCCACCGGCGAATGGATCGGCTGCTTCGGCCTGACCGAACCCAACCACGGCTCCGACCCGGGCTCGATGGTGACGCGCGCGAAGAAGGTGGACGGCGGCTACGAGCTGAGCGGCGCCAAGATGTGGATCACCAACTCGCCGATCGCCGACGTGTTCGTCGTGTGGGCCAAGCTGATGGGCGAGGACGGCAAGGAGGCCATCCGCGGCTTCATCCTCGAAAAAGGCTGGAAGGGCCTGAGCGCGCCGGCGATCCACGGCAAGGTCGGGCTGCGTACCTCGATCACCGGCGAAATCGTGATGGACCAGGTATTCGTGCCGGAAGAGAACCTGATGCCGGGCGTCAGCGGCCTGAAGGGTCCGTTCACCTGCCTGAACTCGGCCCGCTACGGCATCGCCTGGGGCGCGCTGGGCGCGGCCGAATTCTGCTGGCATACCGCGCGCCAGTACACGCTGGACCGCAAGCAGTTCGGCCGCCCGCTGGCCGCGACCCAGCTGGTGCAGAAGAAGCTGGCCGACATGCAGACGGAAATCACGCTGGGCCTGCAGGGCTGCCTGCGCCTGGGCCGGATGAAGGACGAGGGCACCGCGGCGGTCGAGATCACCTCGATCATGAAGCGCAATTCGTGCGGCAAGTCGCTCGACATCGCCCGCGTGGCGCGCGACATGCTCGGCGGCAACGGCATCTCGGACGAGTTCGGCGTGATCCGCCATGTGGTCAACCTCGAGGTGGTCAACACCTACGAAGGCACGCACGACATCCACGCGCTGATCCTGGGCCGCGCGCAGACCGGCATCCAGGCCTTCTTCTGAGCGGCCTTGCGCTGAACCGGGCCGCGCAAGCAAGCACGGCCCAATAAAAAGGCCCGGCTGTCGCCGGGCCAAAGCACACTACCAAGGAGACGACGGGCGAACCCGTCGGTACGACACCGTTGCCGCCGCCCCGGCCCGCTTGCACCACGCGGACCCGGGCGGCGTTTTCGTTTCTGTTTCCGTTACCGTTTCTGTTTCTGTCTCCGTTCCCGGGACACTTATTGCTGCTTGTCCGGCTGCGGCGTCATCCGCAGGTACGGGCGAATCGCCTTGTAGCCCTTCGGGAACTTCTGCTTGATCACCTCTTCGTCCTTCAACGACGGCACGATCACCACGTCCTCGCCCTGCTGCCAGTTGCCCGGCGTCGCCACGCTGTGCTTGTCGGTCAGCTGCAGCGAATCGATGACGCGCAGGATCTCGTTGAAGTTGCGGCCGGTGCTGGCCGGATAGGTAATGATCAGCCGCACCTTCTTGTTCGGATCGATCACGAACAGCGAGCGCACGGTCAGCGTCTCGTTGGCGTTCGGATGGATCATGTCGTAGAGCTCGGACACCTTGCGGTCGGCGTCGGCCAGGATCGGGAAATTGACCTGGCAGCCCTGCGTGTCGTTGATGTCCTGGATCCAGCCCAGGTGCGACTCGACCGGGTCCACCGACAGCGCGATCGCCTTGACGTTGCGCTTGGCAAACTCGTCCTTGAGCTTGGCCGTCAGGCCCAGTTCGGTCGTGCAGACCGGCGTGAAATCCGCCGGATGGGAGAACAGCACGCCCCAGCTGTCGCCTAGCCATTCGTGAAAGCGGATGCGGCCTTCGCTGGAATCCTGTTCGAAGTCCGGCGCAATGTCGCCTAGCCTCAGTGCCATGGTTTGCCTCCTTGCCTGTCAGTCGTCAGTGGTCTGTCCAATGATGCTTGCCTCCGGGCAAGCCAGCGCCCGGACTCAGACCAGTCTATTCCGATTGCGGTGAGACACAAACAAATATAAAGTCACTACAACATCACGCGAAGTCATTTGCCGAATCAATCGTCGAAGACTTCGGCGTGACGCCGAAACCCGCCGCCACCTCGCGATCGGGACGCGCCGGACGGGCGCGCGACGCCTGACGGCGTGCCGGCCGGGCAAAACCACTAAGGTTTGCATCGCGCTGCGCCGATGTCCTACATGACTTGTAGGACTCGCTGTCTTGAAACCATTGCTGAGCGCCGCATATCCTAGGAAATGCTTGGACCGCAGCAAGGCGAAGACACCCTACGAGAGCGAGGAAGGCCAACATGCAACTATCCGAAACAACCGCCCGCAACCAGGAGAAACTGATGAGCGATGTCAAAACCGTCCTGTCCGATGCCGAGGAGCTGCTCAAGCAAGCCGCCTCGACCACCGGCGAGAAGGCCGCCGAACTGCGCGAGCGTGGCATGGGCCTGCTGAAGCAAGCCAAGGAAAAAGCGCAGGACCTGCAGGACGCCGTCGTCACCAAGAGCAAGGCCGCGGCCCGGGCCACCGACGACTACGTACATGACCACCCCTGGCGCGCGGTCGGCATCGCCGCCGGCGCCGGTCTGCTGATCGGCCTGCTGCTCAATCGCAAGTAAAGCCAGCCGGTCGGGCCGGCGGAGCCAGCCGGTTCCCGCGCCCGACCGCGACTTGCCGGCCTGCGCCGGCGCCCAGCCGGGCCCCCGTTCGCGGGCGCCCGTGGCGCGCCGACGGCGCGGGCCCCCTCCTGCCGGGTGCCGCGACGCGGCGCATGACGACACTCCAATCAGCGGAACCGCATGACCGACACCTCCTCACCCAAGTTACTGGACTCGCTGCGCACACTGGGCAGCTCGGTGGCGGCGATGGTGCAGACCCGACTGGAGCTGGCCAGCGTCGAACTGTCCGAGGAAAAATCCCGGCTGTTGCGCATGGCGCTGCTGGCGCTGGTCGGCCTGATCTTCTTCGGGCTCTCGCTGTTCGCGTTGACCGGCCTGATCGTGCTGCTGTTCTGGGACAACTACCGGGTGCAGGCGCTGGGCGCGGTGGTCGTGGTCTATCTGCTGCTCGGCGGCATCTGCCTGCTTGCAGCCCGCAACATCATCCGCAATTCGCCGCCGATGTTCGAAGCCACGCTGGCCGAAATCGACAAGGACCGGGAGAGCCTGCGCCAATGACACCGACCCCCGCTCCAACACCGGCCTCCACACCGGCCCCCACGCCAGCCGCATCCGCGGGATCTTCGGCCGACGCTTACGCCGCGCCCTCGGCCGCGGCGCTGAACGAAGCCGGACTGCCGCCGATGGCGCCGACCGGCGTCGGCGCCCGGACCGCCCGATCCGAACCGCCGGCACGCCGGCGCACGGACCGCGAAGTGCGGCTGCCGCTGGCGGTGCGCAAGGAACTGCTGATCACGCGCGCGGCGCTCGAGCGCTACGACTGCGCGCAATCGCTTGCCGACGTGCGCGCCAGCGTCCGCAACATCGGCCGCATCGGCGCCTGGCTGCCGCGCATGGCGCGGCCCCAGTCGATGTGGAAGCTGCTCGGCATGGCCAAGGACTATCCGGTCATGAGCTCGGCACTGTCGCTGGCGTTGCCGCTGATGCGGCGCGTGCCGGTGCTGCGCTGGGGCTGGAAGCTGTCCAAGCTGGGCGCGGTTGCCGGCGCAGGCTACTGGGCTTGGCGGACCTGGCAGCAGGCGCGCGCGCAGACGCCCGAAGGCAATGTCCCGGCAGCCAGGGCCGCCCGCGACGCCGCCGGCGCGCGCACCGATACCGGTTTTCACGATCCGCTGGTACGCTGAACCGTCGGGACCCGCCGCGGAATACCAGGCCAGCACTGGCATCCGGGCGGGCCGCGGGTTCGCCGGCGCATCGCCCATCCATCTCGTGTCCCTGACACTTCGACACTGAACCGCCATGCACCAGAAGGCCTTCTACATCCTGTTGGCCATCGTCACCATCGCCTTCTTCTGGGTGCTCCAGCCGTTTTTCGGCGCGGTATTCTGGGGCGTGATCCTGGCGATCATCTTCACCCCGCTGAACAATCTGCTGACGCGCAAGATGCGCGGCCATCCGAACCTCGCCGCGCTGATTACCCTGCTGCTATGCCTGCTGGTGGTGGTGCTGCCGATGTTCCTGGTCACCGCCTCGCTGCTCAATGAAACCACCGCGGTGGTGCACCAGATCCGTTCGGGCCATATCAATTTCACCGCCTATTTCGAACAGGCCGTGGCGGCACTGCCGTCGAGCCTGAACTCGGCGCTGACCCGGCTCGAGCTCAACGACGTCGCCTCGATCCAGGAAAAACTGGCCACCGCGGCGGGCCAGATCAGCCAGTACCTGGCCACGCAGGCGCTCAGCATCGGCCAGAACACCTTCCAGTTCGTCATCAGCTTCGGCGTGATGCTGTATCTGCTGTTCTTCCTGCTGCGCGACGGCGCCAAGCTGACGCGCAGGATCCGGCTGGCGCTGCCGCTCAGCGACGAACACAAGCAGATGCTGCTGCTGAAGTTCACCGGCGTGATCCGCGCCACCATCAAGGGCAATATCGCCGTGGCGGCGCTGCAGGGCCTGCTCGGCGGCCTGCTGTTCGCGGTGCTGGGCATCCAGGGCGCGGTGCTGTGGGGGGTGGTGATGGCGGTGCTGTCGCTGCTGCCGGCGGTCGGCGCGGGGCTGATCTGGGGACCGGTCGCGATCTATTTCCTGCTGACCGGCGTGATCTGGAAGGGCATCACGGTGATCGCGTTCGGCGCGCTGGTGATCGGCGCGGTCGACAACGTGCTGCGCCCGATCCTGGTCGGCAAGGACACCAAGATGCCGGACTGGGTGATCCTGATCTCGACGCTGGGCGGCATGGCGCTGTTCGGCATCAACGGCTTCGTGATCGGCCCGCTGATCGCCGCGCTGTTCATCGCCAGCTGGGACCTGTTCGTGTCGATGCGCGAGACCGAGTCGAACACGACGACCACCAAGACGCCGACGCCGCCGACCCAGCCGCCGACGCCGGGCCGCTGAGGGCCGCGCCGAAGGGCACGTCCCCGCCAGTTCCCCGCCGCACCATGCAAAAAGGGCCTGTGACTTGCGTCACAGGCCCTTCGCAATACTGGTGGGTCGTGCAGGATTCGAACCTGCGACCAACGGATTAAAAGTCCGCTGCTCTACCGGCTGAGCTAACGACCCGAAAAAACCGAAGCCGCGATTATAGTCACTGCTGACTGATCATGTCAACGGCAATGCCCTTGGCGGGCTGAATTCGCGGCCGGCCCATGATGCCTGACCCTGCCGCTCAGACCATCCGCTCGAGCCGCCACATCTGATAGCGGAACGCCAGCACGGCGCCCAGCAGAATGCCGGCCAGCGCGATGAAGGAACCGATCGCCAGCGTCGACACGCCCGACAGGCCCTGCCCGATCGTGCAGCCCAGCGCGGTCACACCGCCCGCGCCCATCAGGATGCCGCCGACGATATGGTTGGCGACGTCCTCGGCGTTGCCGAAGCCTTCCCAGCGGAACGTGCGCGAGGCCACCGCATAGGCCGCGGCGCCGGCGATCACGCCGATCACGCTGACGATGCCGACCGTCAGCACCTTGCTCTTGTCGCTGAACATCATCAGCCAGTCCAGCGTATAGGCATACGGCGCGACGAAGCTCAGGCTTTCCATGCGGCCGCTGTTGGTGGCGACGAATACCTCCTCCAGCGTATTCGGGTCCTCCGGCACGAAGCCGAGATGGCCGGACACGTACCACATCGCCACGATGATCAGCCCCACCGCGATGCCGCCGAGCAGGTTGTCGAAGGTGCGAAAACCCTTGCCGGCCAGCGCCCACAGCGACAGCACGCCGCCAAGCAGCAGGCCCAGCACCAGTTGCAGCGTGCCGCGCGACAGGCCGGTCTGCGCCAGCAGCGACGGCAGGTCCTGCGAGGTCGGCAGCTGCATCGCCACGGTGTCGACGGTATTGACGCGAATCACGCCGAACAGCCCGCGCAGCGTCATATAGGCCGACAGGCCCAGGAACACGAACACCACCAGCGACTTCAGGTTGCCGGCGCCGATCCGCACCAGCGTCTTGCTGCCGCAGCCCGACGCCAGCACCATGCCGAAGCCGAACAGCAGCCCGCCGACCAGCGCAGACAGCCAGGCCAGCTTGTCGGCGGCGTAGATGGTCCGCGCCGGATCGATCTGGCCGGACCACGCCAGCACGCCGGTGCCGATCATCGCAATACCGATCGCCAGCACCCACATGCGCATGCGGGTCCAGTCGCCCATGTTGACGATGTCGGAGACGGCGCCCATGGTGCAGAAATGCGTGCGCTGCAGGACCGCCCCGAACAGAAAGGTCAGGGCGAACGTGCAGACCAGCACGGTGCGCGTCAGCGCGGGGACGTCGATTTCAGGCATGGCGGATTGCCGGTGGCGGATCGATAGGAAGTGAGCGGCGCGGCCGCGTCGTTGCGGTCAGGATGCCGCGGCGTTCTGGTAGCGGGTCGGGTCCGGCACCCCGGCGGCCTCGAAGCCCGCGCGGCGGATCCGGCAGGAATCGCAGACGCCGCAGGCGCGGCCCTGTTCGTCCGCCTGGTAGCACGACACCGTCATGCCGTAGTCGACACCGAGCCGGACACCGGCCTGGATGATCTCGGCCTTGGTCATGTCGATGATCGGCGCGTGGACGCGGATGCGTTCGCCCTCGACGCCGGCCTTGGTGGCGAGATTCGCCAGCGCTTCGTAGGCCTGCACGTACTCCGGACGGCAATCGGGGTAGCCCGAGTAGTCGACCGCATTGGCGCCGAAGAACAGGTCGCGGCCGCCGATCGCCTCGGCCCAGCCGAGCGCCAGCGACAGCATGATCGTGTTGCGCGCCGGCACATAGGTGATGGGGATACCGCCGGCCGCGCCGTCGGTCGGCACCTCTAGCGCGTCGTCGGTCAGCGCCGAGCCGCCGAACCGGCGCAGGTCGAGATCGACGATCTCGTGCCGCCTGGCGCCGAGCGCCGCGGCGACACGCCTGGCGGCCTCGAGCTCCGACGAATGCCGCTGGCCGTAGCGCATTGACAGCGCATAGGTTTCGAAGCCCTGGGCCTTGGCCATGGCGAGCACGGTGGCGGAGTCCAGACCGCCGGAAAGCAGGACGATTGCGCGTTGAGTCATCTCGGGGTGGCGCGTGCCGGGGTAGCGGGCGAAGGACCGGGCCGGCCTTCGCGGTAAATCGGGTAACCCGTTATTTTAGCGCGACCACGAAAAAAGGCCCGCTTGCGCGGGCCTTGGCACTTCGGACGCCGGCGTCGCCGCCGCGCAGTCGCGCTACGTCGGGCGCGATCTACTTCAGCGTCTTCAGCCGGTTGCTGGCCGCCTGCGCGCCCTCGGTGCCGGGATACTTGGCCACCACCTGCTCCAGCGTCTTGCGCGCCGCCGCCTTCTGGTTCGACTCCAGCTGGTTGTTGGCGATCGCGATCATCGCGTCGGGCACCTTCGGGTGCGTCGGGCTGGCCTGCACCATGTTCTGCAGCACCGTGATCGAGCCGCGGTAGTCGCGCTGGGCGTACAGCGAATTGCCCAGCCAGTACTGCGCCAGCGGCAGGTATGGGCTCTGCGGATACTTCTTGATGAAGGCCGAGAAGTTGGCGCCGGCGCCCTTGAAGTCCCCGGTCTGGAACTGCTTGAGCGCGGCGTCGTACTCGGTCTTCTCGCCCGGCTGGGCCAGGCCCTGCTGGCCTTCCACGGTGACCTGCTGCGGCTCGAACTTCTTGAGCCGCGCGTCCAGGTCCGCGTAGTAGTCCTTCTGCTGGCGCTGCAGATTGGCGACCTCGTTCTGCAGCACCTCGTTCTGGCCCCGCAGGCGCGCCACTTCCTGGCGCAGCCCTTCGAGCTGGTTCTGGATATCGATCTGGGCGCGGCTGTTCTGGTCGATCCGCTGCGAGGCAGTGGCCTGGAAGCCATTGAACTGCTCTCGCAGCGTGATGATGGCGCGACGCGCCTCGTCATCGTCGAAGACACCGGCCTGCGCCTGGGCGACCGGCAACAGGCCGGCACAAACTGCGGCGACTAGCCACGACAGAGTAGAGACGCGTGCTTTCATGGATCGACTTTCTTCAGCGCAGAATCAACGGATCGAAACGAACCCAGAGGGTATCAATGGACGCGCATCAATAGACGATATCGGCGCGGCGGTTCTCGGCCCACGACGCTTCGTCATGACCGAGCGCCTTGGGCTTTTCCTTGCCCAGGCTGACCGCTTCCATCTGGCTCTCGGGCACGCCCATCGTCGCCAGCGAACGGCGCACCGCCTCGGCACGTTTCTGGCCCAGCGCCAGATTGTACTCGCTGGTGCCGCGCTCGTCGGTGTTGCCCTGGATCAGGATGCGGCGGCTGCGGTTGCCCTGCAGGTACTTGGCGTGCTCGTTCAGCATGCCCTGGTATTCCGGCTTGACGCTGTAGCTGTCGAAGTCGAAGTAGACGCTGCGGCGGGCCAGCGGGCTGTTCGGGTCGTTCAGCGGATCGCGCGAAACGTCGACCGGCGCGACGGCGCGCGGGTCGGTGGTCGCGGCGCCGCCGGTACCGGCGCCGGCCTTGGCGGAGTCGTCGAGCTTGACGCCCGACGAGCAGGCGCCGAGGGTTAGCAGAACGGCGATGGCGAGAGACTTGGTCATCATGTTGGACATGGTAGGAGGCTCCTGTTTCTGTTATTGCATGAAGGGTCCCCAGGACGGCTCGCGAACCTCGCCGGACTGGAGCGACAAAACCTGCTTGGTACGTCCATCGGTCGACACCGCCGCCAGCACCGCGCGACCGCCGACGCGAGTGGCGTAGAGAATGTACTTGCCGTTGGCCGCGAAGCTGGGCGCCTCGTCGTTGGCCGTATCGGTCAGCGCGGTGACATCGCCGCTGCCCAGGTCCATCAGCTGCAGCTTGAAGCCGCCGCCGCGGCTAATGTACGCCAGTTGCTTGCCGTCCGGCGAAACCCGCGGGCTGACGTTGTAGTTGCCCTTGAAGGTCACGCGCTGCGCCGCGCCAGACTCCTCGCCGGCGGCCGGCATGCGGTAGATCTGCGGCGCGCCGCCGCGGTCGCTGGTGAAGTAGATATGGCGGCCGTCCGGCGAATACTGCGGCTCGGTATCGATCGCGCTGCTGCGGCTCAGGCGGCGCAGCCCCGAACCGTCGGCGTTGACCTGATAGATCTGCGTATTGCCGTCGCGCGACAGCGCCAGCGCCAGATGGCGGCCATCCGGCGACCATGCCGGGGCGCTGTTGTTGCCCTTCTGGTTCGACACCAGCGTGCGGCGGCCCGTGGCGAGGTCATGGACATAGACGACCGGCTTCTTCGCCTCGAACGAGACGTAGGCCACCTTGGCGCCGTCCGGCGACCACGACGGCGAGATGATCGGCTCGTTGCTGGTCAGCGCGACGCGCGAATTCTGGCCGTCGGAGTCCGAGATCAGCAGCTGGAAGCGGTTGCCGACGCGCGAGACGTAGGACAGCCGGGTCGCGAACACGCCGCGCTCGCCGAGCAGCTTCTCGTAGATATAGTCGGCAATCTTGTGCGCGGTCACGCGCAGCTGGTCCTGGCCGACGGTAAAGGCCAGGCCGCCCAGGCTGGCGCCCTTGACGGTGTCGTACAGGCGGAAGCGCACCTCGTAGCGGCCGCCGCCGGCGGGGGTCACGCTGCCGGCCACGAAGGCGTCGGCACCGCGGGTCTTCCAGCCGGCCAGGTCGACGTTGGCGGTCTCGGGCACGGTGGCGCCGGCCACGTCCACGTTGCGGAAGCGGCCGCTGCGCTGCAGGTCGGCGCGGATGATCGCCGTCAGATTGGTCGGCGCCGCGCCTTCATTCTGGAAATTGGCAACGGCAATCGGGAACTGGCTGGAGCCGACGCCGGAGATCTCGACGTTCAACTGGGCGTGGGCCGTACCCATCGTCAGCACCATGGCCAGCGCCATGGTGATCCAGGCCAGCACGGCCGAACGGCCGGTGCGCCGGCTGGCGAGGGTGGCCAGGGTGCGTTGGCGGGCGTCGGCCGCCCGATAGGCGAAGCCCCCATGGGCCGGATGGGCCAAATGAGCCAAAAGCGGGGCCCAAAGCGGGGTCAATAGCGATCGCATGCTGCTCCTCTATCTATAACGAGATCGTCAATCGATGCATCGGACGCGTCGGCAACGGCGCGCGGAGCGAGGCGCCGCCGGGCCGCGCCAGGCAACCGCCGATGGTAGCCAGCCGCCCGGCGGCCAGCGATCCCGGTTGCACTATGTTGCAAATCATACGCTTGCCTGCCTCAGTCCTTGGGCCGGAAAGTGATCGTAAAGCTGGACGGCGCCTTGCCGTTGTCGTCGCGCGGCAGCGGGTCGGAGCGCTCGACCGCGCGCAGCACGGCGTTGTCCCACGCCGAATTGCCGCTGGACTTCGACAGGCGGGCCGACAGCAGCGAGCCGTCCGGCGCCAGCGATACCGACACCACCGCGGTCGGGTTGCCCTGCACGTCCTCGGTGAAGACGATGTTCGGCTTGACCCGGCGGCGCACCTTGTCGGCGTAGCCCGGCGAGGCGCGGCCGCCCGAACCGGCGTTGTCCGAGGTGCCGCCGCCCGAGCCGCTGCCGCCGGCCAGCGCCTTCAGGCGAGCCAGCTCGGCCTGGCGCTGGGCGTTGGCGGCGGCCTCGCGCTTGGCCTTCGCGTCCGCATCGGCCTTGGCCTTGGCCTTCGCCTCGGCGTCCGCCTTGGCCTTCTTCGCCTGCTCTTCCTTGCGCTCGGCCTGTTCCTTGCGCTTCTGCTCCTCGGCGCGCTGCTGGTCTTCCTTGCGCTGGGCCTCTTTCCGCTGCTCTTCCTTGCGCTGCTCTTCCTTGCGCAGGGCTTCCTTGCGTTGCTCTTCCTTGCGCTGCGCCTCGCGGCGCTCGGCGGCCTCGCGTTCCTCGCGCTCCTGGCGGGCCTTCAGCTCGGCCTGCTTGCGCGCGGCCTCGCGCGCCTCGGCCTCGCGGCGCTTCTGGCGCTCCAGCGCGATGTCGGCGTCTTCCTCGGGCTTGGGCTGCGCCACCGGCGCCGGCGGCGCCGGGGTTGGCTGGGGCTGCGGCCGCGGGGTCGGCTCGGGAGCCGGGGTATCGGGGACTTCCTCCCACAGCTCGGCTTCGACGCCGGCCGGGGTGCTGATCTGCCAGTTGACACCGTAGTACAGCACGATGCCCAGCAGCAGATGCATGAAGAGCGCCAGCAGGAAGGAGCGCAGCGTGCCGCGTTCCTTGACCGGCTGATACGGGTAGGAGTCGGCGGTCTTCATCGGAAAGGCTAACGGCAGGGTTCCGGGCGACATCCGGTCGTCATCCAGCGGTTACTTGGACTTGACCATCAGGCCGACGCGCTTGACGCCATCGGCCTTCAGTTCGGACATCACGTCGAGCACCGCCTCGTACTTGACCGCGCGGGCGGCGGCAATCACCACCGGCTGGTCCGGGTTCTCGTTCTGGCGCTGGTGCACGAAGTCCAGCAGGCCCTTGGTGTCGAGCTTGCGCTCGAACGATCCGCCCTCGGGATTCTTGCCGCGCGCGGTCAGCGTGCCGTCCTCGTGCACGGTGACGACGATCGGCGGGGTCTTCTGCTGCGGCGTGGCGTCGGCCACGGTCGGCAGGTCCACCACGGCGGGGCTGACGATCGGCGCCGCCACCATGAAGATGACGAGCAGAACCAGCATCACGTCGATATACGGCACGACGTTGATGTCGGCGCTGGCCCGGCGGCGCGAGCCGCCGCGGCGCTGAATGGCTGCCATGCTGCGCTTCTCCTTGGCCTGGCCTTCAGCGGGTCTGCCGCTGCAGGATGTTGAGGAATTCTTCCATGAAGCTCTCGAAGCGGATCGCCAGCCGGTCGATCTCGGTCGCGTAGCGGTTGTACGCGATCACCGCCGGAATCGCCGCGAACAGGCCGATCGCGGTGGCCACCAGCGCTTCGGCGATGCCCGGCGCGACCGAGGCCAGCGTGGCCTGCTGGACGTTGGACAGGCCGCGGAACGCGTTCATGATCCCCCAGACCGTGCCGAACAGGCCGATGTACGGGCTGACCGAGCCGACCGAGGCCAGGAACGGCAGGTGGGACTCGAGCACGTCCATCTCGCGCTGGTAGGCGGCGCGCATCGCGCGGCGGGCCGCGTCGAGCAGCGCGCCGGCGTCGTTGCTGCGCTCGCGCGCCTTCAGGTATTCGCCCATGCCGGACTCGAAGATCCGCTCGAGCGCGCCGGTGCTGTGCCGGTTGTTGGCCGCGCTGTGATACAGCGCCTGCAGGTCGCCGCCCGCCCAGAAATCGCGCTCGAAGCCTTCGGTCTGGGTGCGCGCGGCGCGCAGCGCCATGTGCTTGCGGAAAATATAGGTCCAGGAGAACAAGGACATGACGACCAGCAAGGCCATCACGGCCTGCGCCAGGAAGCTGGCGTGCATCACCAGCGTAAGGATCGACATGTCTTGCGTGACGGTCACGGGATTCATCGAGCGGTCTTGATGGTTGCGAGGACTGGTGCGGGAATCGGGGCCGGGCGGAAGCTGTTGCGGTCCACGCATCCCACCCGGATCGTGCCCGCGGCCAGCATCAGCGGCCCGCGCCACGCTTCCTGGGCGAATTGGACCGAGGCGGGCCCGACCCGTTCAATACGGGTGCGGATCTCCAGCAGATCGTCCAGCCGGGCGGGCGCATTGTATTCCACCGCCGTGCTGCGCACGACAAAGACCACGCCGGATTCGTCGGCGAGGGCCTGCTGCTCGATACCCAGCGAGCGCAGCCATTCGGTGCGCGCGCGTTCGAAAAACTTGAGGTAGTTGGCGTAGAACACCACCCCGCCGGCGTCGGTGTCTTCCCAGTAGACGCGCAGGGGCCATACGAAATTCGTCATGGCCGCGATTGTAACGGACGCGGGCGCGGCCCCGGTGTCACACGGCGTCCGACAACGCAACGCCGGGACCGTCCTACAGACGAACGGCCGCTGCCTGCCCGCCGGCGCCTTGACCCAGGCGGTCCGGCCGGCTTGCGGCGAGCCGGGGCCTCGCGTAAACTCCGGCCAACCATTCCACCTTGCGCGACTGGCGAAGTCAGTGGGTACTACCACGAGGAAGCGCAAGATCTCTGGCGCCACGCCACCGGAAGCGGTCCGATGCCAGGGCGCGATGCCCGGCTCCGGCCCCTTGCGATAGCCGCCGCGCCTGCCGCTCGCCTGGGCCAGCGAATGGGAAGCAGGGTGCGCCCTGCGCCGCCAGCTCCGGGCCCCGCGTCCAGGCCGGCGACGCGGTTCGCATGCGTCTTCCCCGCGCGCCCTACCGTCGTTCCGTTCCCGTATCCTTCGGTCATCCGCCGTCATTGCACGGTTTTCACCGATCCTTCTACAGACGAGTTTTCGCCATGTTCGAACGCAGCCGCTACACGATCGACCAGATCGATCCCGAACTCTGGTCCGCCATCCAGCAGGAAAATCAGCGCCAGGAAGACCATATCGAGCTGATCGCTTCCGAAAACTACACTTCGCCGGCCGTGATGGCCGCGCAGGGCTCGCAGCTGACCAACAAGTACGCCGAGGGCTATCCCGGCAAGCGTTACTACGGCGGCTGCGAATATGTCGACGTCGTCGAGCAGCTGGCGATCGACCGCGTCAAGCAGCTGTTCGGCGCCGAGGCCGCCAACGTGCAGCCGAACTCCGGCTCGCAGGCCAACCAGGGTGTGTTCTTCGCCGTTCTGAAGCCGGGCGACACCATCATGGGCATGAGCCTGGCCGAAGGCGGCCACCTGACCCACGGCATGGCGCTGAACATGAGCGGCAAGTGGTTCAACGTGGTCAGCTACGGCCTGAACGCCGACGAGGACATCGACTACGGCGCGCTGGAAAAGCTGGCCCAGGAAAAGAAGCCGAAGCTGATCATCGCCGGCGCGTCGGCCTTCTCGCTGCGCATCGACTTCGAGCGCATCGCCGCGGTGGCCAAGTCGGTCGGCGCCTATTTCATGGTCGACATGGCGCACTACGCGGGCCTGATCGCCGCGGGCGTCTACCCGAACCCGGTGCCGCACGCGGACTTCGTCACCACCACCACGCACAAGAGCCTGCGCGGCCCGCGCGGCGGCGTGATCCTGATGAAGGCCGAGCATGAGAAGGCCATCAACTCGGCGATCTTCCCCGGCATCCAGGGCGGCCCGCTGATGCATGTGATCGCCGGCAAGGCGGTCGCGTTCAAGGAAGCGCTGTCGCCGGAGTTCAAGGCCTATCAGCAGCAGGTCGTCAAGAACGCCCAGGCGCTGGCCGACACGCTGATCGCGCGCGGCCTGCGCATCGTCTCGGGCCGCACCGAGAGCCACGTGATGCTGGTCGACCTGCGCGCCAAGCAGATCACCGGCAAGGAAGCCGAGAAGATCCTCGGCGACGCGCACATCACGGTCAACAAGAACGCGATCCCCAACGATCCGGAAAAGCCGTTCGTGACCTCGGGCATCCGCCTGGGCTCGCCGGCGATGACCACGCGCGGCTTCAAGGAAGAGGAAGCGCGCCAGGTCGCCAACCTGATCGCCGACGTGCTGGACAACCCGCACGACGCCGCCAACATCGCGCGCGTGCGCGAGCAGGTCGCGGCGCTGACCAAGCGCTTCCCGGTCTACGGCTGATCGGCCGTCGCCGCGCGCCGCCGCCTTGCCGGGCGGCGCGCGGCCGCTCAACCTCCGCCTCCAGGTGGTCCGATGAAATGTCCCTTCTGCGGTCACTCCAATACCCAGGTGCTCGACACCCGCATGTCCGAGGAAGGCGATACCGTGCGCCGGCGCCGCCGTTGCGAGGCCTGCGACCGGCGCTTCACCACCTATGAGCGGATCGAGCTGTTCTTCCCGGCCATCGTCAAGAAGAACGGCAGCCGCGTCGATTACGCACGCAGCAAGCTGAAGGACTCGATGCGGCTGGCCCTGCGCAAGCGGCCGGTATCGGCCGAGGCCATCGACGAGGCGATCGCGCGCATCGAGGAAAAGCTGCTGGCGCTGGGACAGAAGGAAATTCCCAGCAGCCAGGTCGGCGAACTGGTGATGCGCGAGCTGCGCAAGCTCGACAAGATCGCCTATATCCGATTCGCTTCGGTCTATCGCAGCTTCGAGGACGTGTCCGAGTTCTCCGACGTGCTGGCCGAAGTCAGCACGCCCAACGGCAAGCGCTGAGGCGCTGCATGACGGGCAGCGGCGCCTTGCTGGTTGCCGTTGCGGCCTGCGCTGTTGCAAACCTTGTCGAATCCTCCACGATTCGACACCGGATCCCCGCCCGCTGACGATTAATCTGGTCCCCGCTTGTCACGACAGGACCAGAGCGATGGTTGCGATCCCTTCGGCGGCTTCCCCTTCCGTTCTCTACCGTTCCAACCGCGGGCGCGTGCCCCACCGCGGCTACCTGCTGCTCGAATCGCTGGTCGCGCTGGCCGTGCTCGGCATCGGCCTGCTGCCGCTGGCCCGGCTCGGCCCGACCGCGCTGCAATGGTGGCGTGATCCCTTGCTGATCGGCCAAGCCCTGCGGCTCGCCGCCGAGGGCGCGGAACTGGCCGGGCTGGCGGGGCCGGATGCCGTGCCCGATCCCGCCAGGCTGCCCCCGGTCGCGCATGCCGACGGCCTGCCGCGGCCACGCTGGTGCGCGTCGGTGCCGACCGACGCGGCGCAGTCGCACTGTCCGGCCGGCCAGCGCGTCGTGGTGGTCGGCCCCCTGCCTTCGTCGCCCAGCCCGCGCGGCGAAACCGGTGTCGCCCATCCCCGGATCGCGTTGCGCGCGATCGCGCTGCGGTTGCGGCCATGATCGCGATCGTGCCTGGCCCGCGCCGGGCCGCATCGGCCTCGACCCAAGTCACGGCGATACCACGGCCCGCGCGTATGCCCGCCGGATCGTCGCTGGTCGACGCGATGGTCGGCCTGCTGCTCGGCACGCTGGCGACCGGCGCTGCGGCGATGGTGTTCCTGACCGTGCGTTCCGCCTACGCAATCGCCGCCGAGCAGCGCGAGCTCGAACAGCGCGGCGCCGCCCTGCTCGACGCGATTGCCGCGCTGCTGCGCCATGCGGGCTGGCATCCGGATCCGACCACTGCCCTGCCTGCGCCGCTGAGCGGCCGCGACGACTGCGGCCAACCGAGGCTCGGCGGCACGCTCGCTTGCGACAAACCCGGCGTCGCCGGCAGCGATGCGCTGCTGATCCGCTTCGGCGGCGATCATCCGGCCGGCGATCCGGCGCTGCCGGACCGCTATCTGACCGACTGCAGCGGATATCCCGTCCCCATCGCGGCCGTTCCTGCGGAAACCAGGCCGGCGTCGTCGGCGCGAACGGCCGACTATCTGACCGCCAATCTGCTTTACGTCGCCGACGGTGCCGACGGCGAGCCGCAGTTGCTGTGCCGCTACCCGGGGCGCGGCGATGGAGGCAGCGGTGGCGGCAGCGCTGGCAGGACCTGGAGCACCGGGGCGCTGGCCCGCGGCGTCGAGACCCTGCAGCTGCGCTATGGCATCGACCGCGATGGCGATGGCCGCGTCGACACCTTCCTGCGCGCGAGCGAGCTTGCGGCGGCCGGACCCGGTGCGTGGTGCGGCGTGTTGGCCGTGCAGATCGCGCTGGTGCTGCGCACCGGGGTCGGCACCACCGCCGCGCTGCCGCCGCCGCTACCGCTGCCACTGTTGCCGGCGCGCATGGCCGGCGAGCAGGGCGACGATATCGTGTTCCGGCCGCGCTCGCGCCCCAACGCTTCGCGGCGGGTCTTCGCCACCACGGTATGGCTGCGCAATGCGCCGTTCCGCGCGGGGTCGCCATGTTGAAAGCCAACGACGAGGCGATGTCTCGGCAAGCGCAACGCGGCGCCATCACGCTGATTTCCGTGGTCGTGATGTCGACGCTGACGATGGCCCTGGCGGGCGCGCTGTTCGTGCTGCTGCTGGCAGGACATCAGGCGATCGGCCAGCGGCTCGAACGCGAGATTGCGTTCCGCGCCGCCGAGCTTGCGCTGATCGACGGCGAGCGCAATCTGCGCGACATCACGAAGGTAATGGCGGACGCCGCCGCCAGCGCGGCATCGGCCCAGCCTGACCATCGCTTCGCAACATGGCCTGCGCCCGGTCGTTGCGGCACGCAGGCACAGCGCGGCCTGTGCAGCGCCGCCGTGGGCCAGCCGCCACCGTGGCGAGCCTGGATGGGGGTGGGCCTGCCTGCCGACGACATCGGCATCCCGATCGGAACGGAGAGCGGCGCGACGCTGCCCGTCATCCCTGCGGAGATGGCCGGCGCGACCACGGTGCCGCGCTATCTGATCGAACGCCTGCCGCAGAAAGACACCGGCGCATCGGACACCGGCGCATCGGCGCCCGCCGGCGTGCCCGCGCGGCGCTACCGGATCACCGCACTCGGCCAGGGCCGCGATCCGGCCGCCCGCGTGGTGCTGCAAACCGAATGGATCGATCCGTCTCCACGCGACGGAGCCGCAGGCCAGCCGGGACGCGCCGGAATCCGACGCCTCGGCTGGCGCGAACTCGTGCCGCCATATCCGCCATGACGGTACCCCGCCCCGCCGCCTTCACGCTGATCGAGCTGCTCGTCGCGATCACCATCGCCGCCATCGTCGCCGGCATCGCAGCCGCCAGCTGGCATCGGCACCTGCAGCGCAGCTGGCGCGCGCAGGCGCGCACGGCGCTGATCGCGGCGATGCTCGAACTGCAGCGCCACGCGATGACGCGCGGCAGCTTCGCCGACGACAGCGGGCACCGTCCCGCCGGAAGCTGGCCACAGTGGGTACCGGCACCGCCGGCGCGCCCGCAATACCGTCTGGCGGCGTTGGCCTGCATCGATGCCAGCCCGCGCGATGCCGACCTCGACCGTTGCATCGAACTGCATGCCGTGCCGCAATGGCCCGACCCCGACTGCGGCACGCTGATCCTGCGCAGCACCGGTGAGTGGCTGATGAATCCGCCTGGCACGGGGCGCCCGGTACCATGGCCCGAAGGGTGCTGAGCGCGCGCCGCGGCGATCGCTGGTGGGCCTGCCAGGACAATACGGGGACCACGCTGATCGAATCGCTGGCCGCGCTGGCGATGACGGCACTGCTGACCGCCGCCGGCTACCCGTCGTATCGCGATGCGCTGGAGCGCCAGCAGGTCCGGGTGGCCGCCGACCTGCTGGCGGCCTCGATCGAGACGGCGCGCGCGTTCGCGCTGGCCAGGCGCGGCACCGTCCTGCTGGCGCCGCGTCCAGGCATCGCCGACTTCTCGCGCGGCTGGCGTATCGTGGCGGTGGAAGCAAACGACGCCGATGAGACCGGCGAGGCCCCGACGCTGTCGGTGGTGACCCTCGGCGCCGCCTGCCTGCGCGTCGCGCTGCGCGCCACCGACGGCAGCCGCGCGCTGCGGCTGGCGCCTGTGGGATACTCTCGGTCGGAACGTGGCGGCTTCTACGCGGCCACCTTTACCCTGCGCTGCGGCGATGCGCAGCGTCAGGTCAGGCTCGGCGCGCTGGGCCGCTTGCGCATCTGTACGCCCGGGCAGGACGCCGACTGCGACAGCCGGACCGACGCCGGGCCCTGAGCCACGCCGGCCCGGAAGCACGGCCCGGCATGCCGGATCCGTCCACGCCAGCCAAGTGCGCCAGACCAATACGCCCGACCGATACGCCCGACCAATACGCCCGACCGATACGCCCGACCAATACGCCCGACCGATACGCCACCCATCACGCCAGTCAGGCCCGTCAAGACAACCGGCAGGAAACCGCCCACTCATGTTCTCCGAAACCGATCACGCCGCCATGCAGCAGGCCCTCGCGCTCGCCGCGCGCGGCATGTTCATCACCACGCCGAATCCGCGCGTGGGCTGTGTGCTGACCAAGGGCGGCAAGGTGATCGGCGAAGGCTATACGCAGCCCGCGGGACAGGACCATGCGGAGATCCAGGCGCTGAAGAACGCCGCGGCGCGCGGCTTCGACCCCGCCGGCGCGACCGCCTACGTCACGCTGGAGCCGTGCAGCCATTTCGGCCGCACGCCGCCGTGCGCCGATGCGCTGGTGCGCGCCGGCATCAAGCGCGTGGTGGCGGCGATGGAAGATCCGAATCCCACGGTGTCGGGACGCGGCCTGCAGCGGCTGCGCGATGCCGGCATCGACGTGCGCTGCGGCCTGCTGGAGAAGGAGGCGCGCGATCTGAACATCGGCTTCGTCTCGCGGATGACCCGCGGCCTGCCGTGGGTCCGCGTCAAGGTCGCGGCCTCGCTCGATGGCGGCACCGCGCTGCACGACGGCACCAGCCAGTGGATCACCGGCCAGGCCGCGCGCGACGACGGCCATGCCTGGCGTGCGCGCGCCTGCGCGATCCTGACCGGCATCGGCACGGTGCGCGACGACGACCCGCAGCTGACCGTGCGTGCCATCGACACGCCGCGCCAGCCGCAGCGCGTGCTGATCGACTCGCGCCTCGAGGTGCCGCTGGACGCGCGCATGCTGACGCCGGACACCGGCGAGTTCGCCAAGCCCGTGCTGGTGTTCTGCGCGATCGATGACCACGCGCGCCGCACGGCGCTGGAGGCGCGCGGCGCCGAAGTGGTGGTACTGCCCAACGCGCACGGCAAGGTCGAGCTGCGCCGCATGCTCGAGGAACTGGGCCGGCGCGGCATCAACGAGCTGCATGTCGAAGCCGGCTTCAAGCTGAACGGGTCGCTGATCCGCGAGGGCTGCGCCGACGAACTGCTGGTCTATCTGGCGCCCCGGCTGCTCGGCGACGCCCAGGGCATGTTCAACCTGCCGCCACTGGCCCGGCTGCAGGATGCCCCGGCCTTCCGCTGGCACGACGTGCGGCAGATCGGCGACGACCTGCGGCTGATCGCGCGCCGCCATCCGGCGGGCTGAGCGGCACGTCTTTCTTCGGGCTGCTAGCATGCCGCTTTCGCTTTCCCCCTTTCGCTATCCCTTCTATTCCTGCTGACCAGACCATGTTTACTGGCATTGTGGCGGCCGTCGGCCGCATCGACTCCGTGACGCCGCTGGGCGACCAGAACTCCGACGACGCCGGCGTCCGCCTGCGGATCGACGCCGGCGGGCTCGACCTGTCCGACGTGCAGATCGGCGACAGCATCGCCATCCAGGGCGCCTGCATGACCGTGGTGGCGCTGCAGCCCGGCCGCTTCGACGTCGACGTCTCGCGCGAATCGCTGGACAAGACCACCGGCCTCGCGCAGCCGGGCCGCGTCAATCTGGAAAAGGCGCTGCGGCTGGCCGACCGGCTCGGCGGCCACCTGGTGTCCGGCCATGTCGACGGGCTCGGCGAGGTCACCCATTTCGCGCCGGTCGGCGAATCGCACGAGCTGCGCGTCCGGGCGCCGCGCGAGCTGGCGCGCTATCTGGCCTACAAGGGCTCGGTGGTGGTCAACGGCGTCTCGCTGACGGTCAACCGCGTGGTCGACCAGCCCGACGGCTGCGAATTCTCGATCAACCTGATCCCCCATACGATCGAGGTGACCACGCTGCAGGACCTGCGTCCCGGCGCCAGCGTCAATCTGGAGATCGACCTGATCGCCCGCTATGTGGAGCGGATGCTGAGCGCCGACGGCAAGGCGGGCCAACCCCTCTGAGGGCCACGCGGGCCGGCCCGGCTCCCGTGCTCGGGCCCGCCGCCGGGCCCCTTGCCCCCGGCTCGCATCGCGTACAATGCCGGGTTAAACCGCGCGCCGCCCCGGCGCGCCGCAGTCGCCTCACGGGTACCGCCCGGGGCCGCCCCGCCAGACTTTCCTTTGCCTACCTCATGACGATCGCCCCAACCGAAGACATCATTGCCGAGATCCGTGCCGGCCGCATGGTCATCCTGGTCGACGAGGAAGACCGCGAGAACGAGGGGGATCTGGTGCTGGCGGCCGATTTCGTCACGCCCGAGGCCATCAATTTCATGGCCAAGTACGGCCGCGGCCTGATCTGCCTGACGCTGACGCCCGAGCGCTGCCGCCAGCTGGAACTGCATCCGATGGTCAGCCGCAACGGCACCCCGCACGGCACGGCCTTCACGGTGTCGATCGAGGCGGCCGAAGGCGTGACCACCGGCATTTCCGCGGCCGACCGCGCCCGTACCGTGCAGGCCGCCGTCGCGCGCGACGCCAGGCCCAGCGATCTGGTCCAGCCCGGCCACATCTTCCCGCTGACCGCCCAGCCCGGCGGCGTGCTGATGCGCGCCGGCCATACCGAGGCGGGCTGCGACCTGGCCGCGCTGGCCGGCGTGACCCCGGCCGCGGTGATCTGCGAAATCATGAAGGACGACGGCACCATGGCGCGGCTGCCGGACCTGATCGAATTTGCCGAGCTGCACGGCCTGAAGATCGGCACCATCGCCGACCTGATCCACTACCGCAGCCGCACCGAATGCATCGTCGACCGCGTCGGCGAACGCACGATGCAGACGCCGTATGGCATCTTCCGCAGCATCGCGTACCGCGACAAGCCCAGCGGCCACGCCCATCTGGCGCTGATCAAGGGGGAGCCGCAGCGCGACCGCGAAACGCTGGTGCGCGTGCACGAGCCGCTGTCGGTGCTGGACCTGCTCGAAGTCTCCCGCACCACCCACTCGTGGACCGTGCCGGCGTCGCTCGAAGCGATCGGCGCGGCCGACAGCGGCGTGATGGTGCTGCTGAACTGCGGCGACAGCGCCGAGCGCCTGTTCGCGCAATTCAGCGCGCTGGACGAGCCGCAGACGCGCACCCCGCGCAAGCCGGACCTGCGCACCTACGGCATCGGCGCGCAGATCCTGCGCGACGTGGGCGTCGGCAAGATGCGCGTGCTGGCCTCGCCGCGCAAGATGCCGAGCATGACCGGCTACGATCTCGAAGTGACCGGCTACCAGCCGATGAACGGCGACGACGACTGAGCGTCCCCCCAAACACCGGCGGCCGGCCCATCCCGGGCGCGGCCGCCCACCGAACCCTGGAGAACGATATGGATCACGGTTTCTACCCGAGCAACCTCGACGGCGAAGGCCTGCGCATCGGCATCGTGCAGGCGCGTTTCAACGAACCGGTCTGCGACGAACTGCGCGAAGCCTGCCTGGCCGAGCTGGAAACGCTGGGCATCGAAGGCGAAGACACGCTGGTGGTGACGGTGCCCGGCGCACTGGAAGTTCCGCTGGCGCTGCAGAAGATGGCCGAGAGCGGCCAGTTCGATGCGCTGATCGCGCTGGGCGCCGTGGTGCGCGGCGAAACCTACCACTTCGAGCTCGTTTCGAACGAGTCGGGCGCTGGCATCACGCGCGTCGGCCTGGACTTCAACCTGCCGATCGCCAACGGCATCCTGACCGTCGATACCGACGCCCAGGCCCACGCCCGCACCCGCGAGAAGGGCCGCGACTGCGCCCGTGCGGCGGTCGAAATGGCGAACCTGGTGGCGGCGCTCGATTCGCTGCGTGGCCAGGACGACGAGGACGAGGACGACGATGAGTGATGCAGCACAGGGCGGCAAGCCTGCCGCCAAGTCCGGCCGCTCCGACGCCAAGGCGCCGCCCAAGAGCGCGCGCCGCCGCTCGCGCGAACTGGCGCTGCAGGGCCTGTACCAGTGGCTGCTGAACCGCAACGACATCGGCGCGATCCAGGCCCACCTGCACGATGCCCAGGGCTTCAACAAGGCCGATCGCGAGCATTTCGACGCGCTGCTCAACGGCGCCGTGCGCGAGGAAGAACGGCTGACCGCGGCCTTCTCGCCGTTCCTGGACCGCACGGTGGACGAGCTGTCGCCGGTGGAGCGCGCCGCGCTGCTGATCGGCAGCTACGAGCTGGTGCACTGCATCGACATCCCGTACAAGGTCGTCATCAACGAGGCCGTCGAGCTGACCAAGACCTTTGGCGGCGTCGAAGGCTACAAGTACGTCAACGGCGTGCTCGACAAGGTTGCCGCCCAGGTGCGCGCGACCGAGGTCGCCGCCCGACGCTGACCGGCGCCCTGCCCGCGGCATGCGCCGGACCGACACCCGCCCAGGCGGGTGTTTTCATTTCCGGCGATGATTGCGGCTGGGCCCGCGCCTCGCCTGCCCTCTTTCAAGCACCGCTTTTTCCGCCGACTCCACCGACTCCACCGACTCCACCGACTCCACCGACTCCACCGATTCAACCCATTCCACCGATTCCAACGTTTCCCGCCATGGACCCACAGCGCCTCGCCACCGCCTCCCGCCTCGCCAATATCCGCGCCTTCCACGTGATGGAGCTGGCCAAGCAGGCCGCCGAGCTCGAACGAGCCGGCCGCCACATCATCCATATGGGCATCGGCGAGCCGGACTTTACCGCGGCCGAGCCCGTGGTGCGGGCGGCGGAAGCGGCCATGCGTCGCGGCGTGACGCAATACACCGGCGCGCTCGGCATCCATGCGCTGCGCGAGGCGATCGCCGGCTACTACAAGACCGCCTACGGGCTCGATATCCCGGCCCGCCGGGTCATCGTCACGGCCGGCGCCTCCGGTGCGCTGCTGCTGGCCTGCGCGGTGCTGGTCGAGATCGGCGCCGAGGTGCTGATGCCGGACCCGAGCTATCCCTGCAACCGTCACTTCGTCGCGGCATTCGACGGCGTCGCCAGGATGATTCCCAGCGGCCCGGAGGCGCGCTTCCAGCTGACCGCCGATCAGGTGCGCGAACACTGGGGAGAATCGACCCGCGGCGTGCTGCTGGCCTCGCCGTCGAACCCGACCGGCACCTCGATCCTGCCCGACGAGCTGGCGCGCATCCTCGCCGAGGTGCGGCAGCGCCGCGGCTTCGCGATCGTCGACGAGATCTACCAGGGACTGTCGTATGACGGCCGGCCTGTGTCGGCGCTGTCGCTGGACGACAATGCCGTCACGGTCAACAGCTTCTCCAAGTACTTCAACATGACGGGCTGGCGGCTGGGCTGGCTGGTGGTGCCGGACGCGCTGGTGGCGGACTTCGAGAAGGTCGCGCAGAACCTGTTCATCTGTGCGTCGGCGGTGGCGCAGCACGCGGCGCTGGCGTGCTTCACGCCCGAGGCGCTGGCGATCTACGACGAGCGCAAGGCGGAATTCCAGCGCCGCCGCGACGCCATCGTGCCCGCGCTCAAAGCGCTGGGCTTCGGCGTGCCGGTCAGGCCCGATGGCGCGTTCTATGTCTACGCCGATTGCCGCGGCGTCCAGCATGCGGCCGCCGGCGATTCGGACCGGCTGACGCAGGCGATGTTGCACGATGCAGGCGTGGTGCTGGTGCCCGGTCTGGACTTCGGTCCGCATACCGCGCGCGAGTACATCCGCATCTCGTACGCCACGTCGCTGGCGCATATCGAGGAAGCGATGCGGCGGCTCGGCAAGCTGTTCGGGAAATAGAGATAGCGCAATCGCGGCGGCCATCGCCGCGGCCCGCCAAAACGAAAGCGGCGCAGCCAATCAGGCTGCGCCGCTTTTCTTTGGGCCCTGCGCGGACAAACCCGCGCCGCAATCCGGCTATCAGGCCTTGCGGGGCGTCTGCGCCGCCTCCAGCTCGATGCCGTCCTGCGGCTCGGGCGTGTGCTCGGCCTGCGTCTTGGTCGACGACGGACCCGGCAGCGACTCGGTCGCGTCCGGCGTCGCCGCCTTGCCCCGGATGCCCAGCACCTGGCGCAGCTTCGCGCGCTCGGCCAGCACCTTGGCGCCATAGCCGCCATCGGTCGCCGTGGTGGCGCCGACGTAGTACTTCAGGCCGCCTTCGATCGAACCCGCGCGGGCGATGCAGTCCTTCAGCACCAGCGCGCCGATCTTGATGTTGGCGTAAGGATTGAGCGCGGCCGCCACGCCGCCGACGTGCTCGTACTTGTCCTGGTGGACCTTGGTCATGACCTGCATCAGGCCCTGCGCGCCCACGCCACTCTCCGCGTACGGATTGAAGCTGGACTCGATCGCGATCACGCCCAGGATCAGCAGCGGATCGATGCCGACCTCGCGGCCGGTCAGATAGGCGGCCTTGACCAGTTGCGCGGTCGCCTGCGCGGCCACGCGGTACTTGCGCGCGATGTACTCGGCCACCGCGGCCTGTTCGCGCGCGTTGGCCAGCGTGCTGCTGTAGCGCGCGTCCAGCGCCACGCGCTGGGCCGGGATACGGGCCGCCAGATGGGCGACCGACGGCACCTTCGACTGGCCGGCATTGGCCCACTCGCTAACGCCCGAGACGCTCGGCAGGCCGGCCGTGGCGACCGGCAAAGCGGCGCCGCCGCCTGCCGGCACCTTGACGGCCGGCAGCAGCTTGGCCGCCGCCACATCCGCCGTGCTGGCATGGACCGGCGCCGACGCGGTCGCCGCCTCCAGCAGGATGGCGGGCGCTTCATCGCCGGCCAGCATGCCGGCCAGCGCGGTGCGCCATTCCTGGCTGACCGACAGCGAAATGCCGGCCACCACCGCGATCAGACCCGCGCCGTTCAGCGCGTACTTCAACGTTGCACGGCCGCCGCGCAGTGCGCGGCCGGCCACCGGATGCGCGAGACGAACCTGCAAGGCACGCCGCACACCGGGAACCGGTTGCCTGAAGCGGACCTGCAACGCCCGCCCGACACCGGGAAGATGAAGGGTTTTCCAACCACTCATGCTTACCTCCATGCGCCGCCGTCTCCCGGTCCTGCAGGGCATTCGCCCACGCATCACCGTGCTCTGGCAACGTAGTCAAGTAAGGACACCGCACCGCCTTGCAGGGACGACCGGCATCTGTTGTTGGTGGGCGCTCCCCAAGCGCCCAGCGATTAGCAGAGGAGGCTCTTGGGGTAGCCTGCCCTGCTGCGAAGACTCAAGACGCG
Organism: Cupriavidus sp. JZ107; assembly: GCF_053903255.1. Lineage (NCBI taxonomy): Bacteria > Pseudomonadati > Pseudomonadota > Betaproteobacteria > Burkholderiales > Burkholderiaceae > Cupriavidus > Cupriavidus sp. JZ107. Next base: position 2,642,076 of record NZ_CP096481.1, read on the forward strand.
CCGGTCGTTGCCGGCGGTGATCGGAGGGACCTCCCATGTAGCGGTCCGCTCTGGTTGATCCAACGTGGTGATCTGCGTTACACCCCTTGACAGGATCGAAAAGTTCGTTGTTGCAACGCAGCACACCTTTGAGCAGACGCGATTGTAAAAACCGTTTTATATCGAGTCAAGAATTAAGAAATCGAAAACAATTCCTTTTCGTTATATCAAAACCCCGCTATTGTGGGGTGAAAGAATCACTCGGCTGGCCGCAATCGTAGTGCTGGCCTAGGATGCCCCGCGCTGCTCGTCCGCCTGTCTTTCAAAAAAACTTACAATTTGCCGGTACGCTGTGCCGCAAAATTTTTCTTCCGAAGCGGTCCAATATGGATCGTAGTTCACTCAGATCGACACTCCGATGAGCGCGGCGCCATTGCCGCGCCCCTCGCCAAACCACAAATTCCTGATGCAATACAAAGACTTGCGCGATTTCATCGGTCAGCTTGAACAACAGGGCGAGTTACGGCGCATCGCGGCGCCGGTGTCGCCCGACCTCGAAATGACCGAGATCTGCGATCGCCTGCTGCGTGCCGAAGGTCCCGCCGTGCTGTTCAAACGCCCCACGCAGAAGACGGCGGCGGGCAACGGCACGGCAGCTGGTGAGGCGATTTTCGACATGCCGGTGCTCGCCAATCTGTTCGGCACACCACGCAGGGTCGCATTGGGCATGGGCGCGGAATCGCTGGCCGATCTGCGCGACATCGGGCGCGTGCTGTCGGCCCTGAAGGAACCCGAACCGCCGCGCGGCCTGCGCGAGGCCGGCAAGCTGTTCACGCTGGTCAAGTCGGTCTGGGACATGGCGCCGAAGAAGGTGTCCAGCCCGGCCTGCCAGGAGATCGTCTGGGAAGGCAACGACGTCGACCTGGCGCGCCTGCCGATCCAGAAGTGCTGGCCCGGCGACGCCGCACCGCTGATCACCTGGGGCCTGGTGGTCACCAAAGGCCCGCACAAGAAGCGGCAGAACCTGGGCATCTACCGCCAGCAGGTGATCGGCCGCAACCAGGTCATCATGCGCTGGCTCGCGCACCGCGGCGGCGCGCTCGACTTCCGCGAGCACGCGCTGGCCAATCCGGGCAAGCCGTTTCCGATCGCGGTCGCACTGGGCGCCGATCCGGCCACGATGCTCGGCGCGGTGACGCCGGTGCCCGACACGCTGTCCGAATACCAGTTCGCCGGCCTGCTGCGCGGCAGCCGTACCGCGCTGGCCGGCTGCCTGACGCCGACGCTGTCCGAACTGAGCGTGCCCGCCTCGGCCGAGATCGTGCTCGAAGGCCATATCCAGCCCGACCCCACCCATCCGTCCGGCTATCAGCACGCGCTGGAGGGCCCGTTCGGCGACCATACCGGCTACTACAACGAGCAGGACTGGTTCCCGGTCTTCACGATCGACCGCATCACGATGCGGCGCGATCCGATCTATCACTCGACCTACACCGGCAAGCCGCCCGACGAACCCGCAGTGCTCGGCGTCGCGCTGAACGAGGTGTTCGTGCCGCTGCTGCAGAAGCAGTTTCCCGAGATCACCGACTTCTATCTGCCGCCCGAGGGCTGCAGCTACCGGATGGCGGTGGTCCGCATGAAGAAGCAGTACGCCGGCCACGCCAAGCGCGTGATGTTCGGCGTCTGGAGCTTCCTGCGGCAGTTCATGTATACGAAGTTCATCGTCGTGGTCGACGACGATGTCGACGTGCGCGACTGGAAGGAGGTGATCTGGGCGATCACCACGCGGGTCGATCCGACGCGCGATACGGTGCTGGTCGACAATACGCCGATCGACTACCTCGACTTCGCCTCACCGGTGTCGGGCCTGGGCTCGAAGATGGGCATCGACGCCACCGACAAGTGGCCGGGCGAAACCACGCGCGAATGGGGGCGTCCGATCCAGATGGACGCGGCGACCAAGACCCGCGTCGACGGCATGTGGGAGACGCTGTTCGAGCGCCCGTCCGGCGGCTGAGCGCCGCGCGCGCCCGGCGGCCCGGACGCGGCCGCCGCCATCCCCCGCTATCATCTGCAACCAGAACCGATACGAGAACCGATTACAGGAGACCACGATGGCCAATGCGCTAGACCGAATCCAGGACCGTGCCCTGGTCCGCAGCCAGTCCTATGTCAATGGCGAATGGGTCGGCGCCGACAACGGCACGACCTTCCCGGTGATCGACCCGGCGAACAACCAGCAACTGGTGCAGGTCGCCAACCTGGGCGCCGCCGAGACCGAGCGCGCGATCGCCGCCGCCGACGCGGCCTGGCCGGCCTGGCGCGCGAAGACGGCCAAGGAGCGCGCGAATCTGATGCGCCGCTGGTTCGATCTGCTGATCGCGAACGCCGACGACCTGGCCGCGCTGATGACGGCCGAACAGGGCAAGCCGCTGGCCGAATCGAAGGGCGAGGTCGTCTACGGCGCGTCCTTTATCGAGTGGTTCGCCGAGGAAGCCAAGCGCGTCAGCGGCGACGTGCCGGCCTCGACCTGGGCCGACAAGCGCATGGTGGTGCTGAAGCAGCCGATCGGCGTCTGTGCGTCGATCACGCCATGGAACTTCCCGATCGCGATGATCACGCGCAAGTGCGCGCCCGCGCTGGCCGCCGGCTGCACCATCGTGGTCAAGCCGGCCGAGCAGACGCCGCTGTGCGCGCTGGCGATGGCCGAGCTGGCGCACCGCGCCGGCATTCCGGCCGGCGTGATCAATATCGTCACCGGCGATGCCGACCAGTCGATCGCGATCGGCAAGACGCTGTGCGCGTCGCCGGTGGTCCGCCATTTGTCATTCACCGGCTCGACGCCGGTCGGCCGCATCCTGATGGAGCAGTGCGCGCCGACGGTCAAGAAGATCGCGCTGGAGCTGGGGGGCCACGCGCCCTTCATCGTGTTCGACGATGCCGATATCGATGCCGCGGTCGAAGGCGCGATCGCGTCGAAGTACCGCAACGCGGGCCAGACCTGCGTCTGCACCAACCGTTTCTATGCGCATGAGTCGATCTACGACGAGTTCGTCGCCAAGCTGGCGCGCCAGGCAGAGGGGCTGCGCGTGGGCAACGGCTTCGATGCCGGCGTGGCGCAGGGCCCGCTGATCGACGACCAGGCGGTGCAGAAGGTGCGCCAGCATATCGACGACGCGACCTCGCGCGGCGCACGCCTGCTGACCGGCGGCAAGCTGGTCGAGGGCCTGGGGTCGAGCCGCTTCATCGCGCCGACCGTGCTGGCCGACGCGACCCCCGAGATGCTGATCTCGCGCGAGGAGACCTTCGGCCCCGTGGCCGCGGTGTTCAAGTTCCGCGACGAGCAGGAGGCCGTGGCGCTGGCCAATGCCAGCGAGTTCGGCCTCGCCTCGTATTTCTACAGCCGCGATATCGGCCGCGTCTGGCGCGTCGCCGAGCAGCTCGAATACGGCATGGTCGGCATCAACACCGGCCTGATCTCGAACGAGGTGGCGCCGTTCGGCGGCGTCAAGCAGTCTGGCCTCGGCCGCGAGGGTTCGACCTACGGCATCGACGAGTACCTCGAGCTGAAGTACCTTTGCCTCGGCGGCATCTGACCGCCGCGCGGGCGCCGGCGGCGCCCGCCGCCATCCCGCATCCCTTGCGCCACACCGAAGCCCGCGCTGCCATCGGCAAGCCGGCGTAAAAACAAGGCAGAGGAGGAGACATGACGACGCTGGAAGAAGGCAAGCTGGTCTGGACGCCGTCGCCCGCGGTGCGCGAGCGCGCGCAGCTGACCCAGTTCATGAAGTGGCTGCGCGACGAGCGCGCTCTTGCCTTTGACGATTACGACAGCCTGTGGCGCTGGTCGGTCACCGAGATCGAAGCGTTCTGGGACGCGATCCGCGCCTACTTCGACGTCCGCTTCGACACGCCGGCCAGGCAAGTGCTGGCGCGCCGCGAGATGCCGGGGGCGCGCTGGTTCGAGGGCGCCACGCTGAACTATGTGCAGCAGGTCTTCCGCCATGCGGGCGAAGGCCCGGCGCGCCAGCGCGCCGCGATTCGCCATGCCGGAGAAGCGCAGCCGCTGGCCGAACTGAGCTGGGACGCGCTCGAGGCGCAGGTCGCGGCGCTGGCGCATACGCTGCGCCAGCTCGGCGTCGAGCGCGGCGATCGCGTCGCGGGCTATCTGCCCAATATCCCGCAGACCATCGTTGCCTTCCTCGCCACCGCGAGCGTCGGCGCGGTCTGGTCGGGCTGCGCCCCGGACATGGGACAGGTCGCGGTGATCGACCGCTTCCGCCAGATCGAACCGAAGGTGCTGATCGCCGTCGACGGCTACCGCTACGGCGGCAAGACCTACGACCGTGCGCCGGTCGTCGCGCAGCTGGTCGATGCGCTGCCATCGCTGACGGACTTGATCGTCGTGCCGCTGCTGGGTACGCCGGACGAGATGTTGCCGGCCGCGCCGGCAACCGCACCTGCAACCGCACCCGCACCGGCCACGTCGTCGGGCACTGCAAACGCCCTGCGCCGCCATCGCTGGCAAGACGCACTCGCCCACCAGGTGCCGCTGCAGATCGACAGCGTGCCGTTCGACCACCCACTGTGGATCGTCTATTCGTCCGGCACCACCGGCATGCCCAAGCCCATCGTCCACGGCCACGGCGGCATCGTGATCGAGCAGCTCAAGCTGATGGCGTTCCACAACGACCTTGGCCCCGACGATGTCTTCCACTGGTACAGCAGCAGCGGCTGGATCATGTGGAACGCGCAGGTGGCCGGGCTGCTGCTCGGCACCACCATCGCGATCTACGACGGCAATCCGGCCTGGCCCGACGCCGGCGTGCTGTGGCGCTTTGCCGAACAGGCCGGCATCACGGTGTTCGGTGCCGGCGCGGCGTTCTTCACCGGCGGCATCAAGGCCGGCGTGGTGCCGTCGCGCGAGGCCGACCTGAGCCGCCTGCGCGGCATCGGCTCGACCGGCTCGCCGCTGCCCGCCGAGGCCTACGACTGGATCTACCGCAACGTGCGCGCCGATATCTGGCTGGCCCCGATGTCCGGCGGCACCGATTTCGCCGGCTCGTTCGTCGCCGGCTGCCCGCTGCTGCCGGTCTACGCCGGCGAGATGCAATGCCGCTGCCTCGGCGCCAAGGTCGAGGCCTTCGACGAGGCCGGCCATGCGCGGATCGACGAGGTCGGCGAACTGGTCTGCACCGAGCCGATGCCCTCGATGCCGCTGTACCTGTGGGGCGACGCCGACGGCAAGCGCTACCGCGACAGCTATTTCGATACCTACCCCGGCGTCTGGCGCCACGGCGACTGGATCAAGATCACCTCGCGCGGCGGCGCCATCATCTACGGCCGCTCGGACGCCACCATCAACCGGCACGGCATCCGCATGGGCACCAGCGAGCTGTATCGCGTGGTGGAGGAACTGCCGGAGGTGCTCGACAGCATGGTGGTCGACCTCGAATATCTCGGCCGCGACTCGTATATGCCGCTGTTCGTCGTGCTGCGCGAAGGCATCGCGCTCGACGACACGCTGGTCGACACGATCCGCGCGCGCATCCGCGAGGCGCTGTCGTCACGGCACGTGCCCAACGCGATCCTGCAGGTGCCGGGCATTCCGCGCACGCTGTCGGGCAAGAAGATGGAGGTGCCGATCAAGAAGCTGCTGCTCGGCCACGACCCCGACAAGATCGCCAATCGCGATGCGATGGCCAATCCGGACACGCTGGACTGGTACTTCGACTACGCGCGGCGGTACTTGAGCGAGACCAGCGCGGCGACGGCCTAGCGTATCGCGGCATCGACGCCATCGACGTATCGAAGGGCGGGCGGCGCCGTGCCGGTATCATGCGGCTTCGCCCGCCTGTCCCCGTTCCGCGACTACCATGCCCAGCTACCCGACGTTTCGCTTCCAGGACCAGGACCTGATCCGCATCGGGGACGACCACGACGCGCTGCTGCTCGCGCCGCGGGCCGGTGGCCGCCTGGTGCGCTGGATCCATCGCGGCGCCGACATCCTGTTCTGGCCGGACCACGCCGACTGGTCGCGCCCGGCCAAGATCCGCGGCGGCAATCCGCTGCTGTTTCCCTTTATCGGCCGCCATTTCGTCGACGGCGAAGCAGGCAAATGGCGCGATGCCGGCGGCGTGGTACGGACGATGCCGCAGCACGGTTTCGCACGCGACCTGCCGTTCGAGATCGAGCACTGCGATCCGGCGCGGTCGATCACGATGGTGCTGACCGATTCCGATGCGACGCGCGACGCCTATCCGTTTTCGTTCCGCTTCGAGGCAAGCTACCGGCTGCTGGAAGACGGACTCGAAGTCACGTTGGCGGTGCGCAATACCGGCCGCGAGCCGCTGCCCTTCTATGCGGGCCACCACTTCTATTTCGCCGTGCCTCACGAATTGCGCGGCCAATGCCGGCTGACGATGCCGCCGGCCGAATGGCTACGGCAGCGCCCCGATGGCAGCCTGACCGCGGCCGAGCCCGGCGAAGCGGTCTACGCACTGGACGACCCGCGCTTGCAGGACACCTTCCACCGCTTGCATGCGCCCGTGGCCCGCGCGTGCCAGCTGGCGATTCCGTCAAGCGATGGCGGCGGCACGGGCCGCGCCATCCGGATCGATCTCGATGCCAACGGAAGCACGGTCCCCTGGCAAGCCGTGACGACCTGGAGCGAACGCGAGGATTCGGACTTCTATTGCGTCGAGCCGTGGCTGGCCTTGCCCGACGCGATTCATCGGCCCGGCGAAACGCTGTGGGTTGCGCCAGGCGACCGCACCGAGGCGGTTTGCCGGCTGCTTCCCACCTAGCCGCCTTGCGCGCGCAGCCGGATCGCGCATAAAATGGCCGCCTCGCGCGGGCGTCGTATAATGGCTATTACCTTGGCTTCCCAAGCCAAAGACGTGGGTTCGATTCCCATCGCCCGCTCCACCCTTCCCTCCTGCAGTTCCTTCCGGTTGTATGAGCGCCTGTCGGTGTTCTCTCGCGATGCCGGCCGTTTCCCCGAATAACGCAGTGCCCCGATCAGCGATCGCATCGCCCGCGACGAATGGCGGCGACTCGGATAGTAGAGGTGGTAGCCGGGAAACATCGCCGCCATCCTCGGGGCGCTGACCGCGCGCCGCCCGGTGCGCCACCTCGGAGCCCGCCTCCACCGCTACCGCGGCCTGCCTGCGCTGATCCATTGCTCGACCTGTCGCAGGGTCAGGCGATAGCGCGCGCAGTTATGAAGGTCCAGGCTGCGAAGCTCCGCATCGAGCAGGGTTCGGAAGACCTCGCTTTGGTCTTGCTGCAGCGACATGGCGGCGATCGCCTCCTCAGCGGTTTGGCGCTCCCGTACCACGCGGCCGATCGCCTCGTTCAAGGCTTCGCGGAACTGCAGCCGCACAGGGTCGGGAACGCCCATCGCTTCCAGCATCACGGCGTATTTCCGGATCGAACGCCGGTAAGCCCATTCGAACAGGTCGGCGGCCAAGGCGATGTTGCGGTGTTCGTAGACGCCCATCATGGCCAGCGCGTAGTCGCGCACCTCGATATCGAGGAACGACAGCGGCGCACAGTTGTAGAGCATCAACGGAATGTTGGCGGACAGCCGGCTGGTGCGCTTGTTGCCGTCCTCGAACGGCTGCAGGTAGGCGAGATTGACCCACAGGAAGAACGAGGCTTCGACGGGGTTCTTGATGCTTCGGGCCTTCTCGATGATCTGGCCCAGCATCTCTTCGAGCAGGTTCGGCACCTGGGCCGGCAAATAGGTCGTGTCGGTGATATTGACCACCTTGCGACGAATGCCGCCGAGTCCGCTGGCGTCCGCCAGCAGGTCGCGCATCAGGATGGCATGCACGTTTCGGACGAGCACGGTGGTCAACCCATACTCGGGCACCGCATCGACCATGAATTCGATGGCGGCCTTGTGATTGAGCAGCATGACCGCATCGAGGTCGCCGTCCGTGATCCCGCTCTTGAAGAGCTGCTCCGTGGCCAGCAGCGAATAGCGGTTGCCTTCGAGCCTCGACGACGCCCAGGACAGATCGATCAGCAGCGGTTCCAGCACCTTGCGCGCATAGGTGCCGGCAGGCTGCTGGCCGCTCATCCGGCCTTCCTCTGCCAGCGCGGCCGCAAGTCTCGGAGACAGCAACGTGCTGACGTTGGGCACATAGGCGTCGACGAACGATCGATCGTAGGTGACCGGCTCTCGCATGCCCAAGGGAAGCGACAGTATCGCCAGGATCGCCTGGCTTTCGTCGGACCACGCCGGTCCGCGACGGTCCGCGGGCCGCGGCGCCACCGTCGCGACCGGCTGGCCGCCCTCGGCAAGGCGATATCGCGTGGCGCGTGACCGCCCCTCGCGCACCACCTGGCCGTCTCGGACGAGCGCGTCGAGTTGACGCTTGACCGTGGTCCAGCTCGCCCGGACTTTACTTTTAAGTTCGGTAGAGCTGAGCCATGGGGCGTTCGTACGGCTTTGCTGTTGAAGTGCAGCAAGAACCTCATCTCTGACTGTCATTGGCCTCGTCCGGGCAGTTTTGGCCCATTCTAGCTCATTGCAGCTCATTTCCAGCTCGTTCCAGCTCATTGCAGCCCATTTCGGCCCATTTCGGCCCGTTGCAGCTCATTGCACCCATTCCAGCGCTGAAAGACAGGCCCCACCGCAGACCGAAAGTATCGTCCCGGGACAAACAGCGGCGCGGCTATTGCGCCGGTACGCCTGCGGTAAAATGGCGCCCCTGACAAACGTATCCTCTGGCCGCCGCTCTCGCCCTGTTCGGTGAATCGCCCGGCGGCCTTTTTGTTGCCATGCTTCCCGACGAATCCACCCCTACCCTGCCCGACGACGAGATGTCCGGCACTGCCGGCGAGCCGATCAGCCACGCGCAAGACCCCGCCGCCAATGTCGCCCATCCGCGCCGCATCCGCTCCTTCGTGCGCCGGGCGGGGCGGACCTCGACCGGCCAGCAGCGCGCCATCGACGAGCTGGGCCCGCGCTTCGTGCTGCCCTACACCGGCCAGCCGCTGGACTGGCAGGCGGCGTTCGGGCGAGAAGCGCCATCGATCCTGGAGATCGGCTTCGGCATGGGGGAGACGACGGCGCATATCGCGCAGCTGCGGCCGCAGGACAACTTCCTCGGCTGCGAGGTGCACGAGCCGGGCGTGGGGGCACTGCTCAAGCTGATCGGCGAGTGCGGCATCGGCAATATCCGGATCCTGCAGCACGACGCGGTCGAAGTGGTCGCCCACATGCTGACCGAGCAGAGCCTGGATGGGGTGCACATCTTCTTCCCCGATCCGTGGCACAAGAAGCGCCACAACAAGCGCCGGCTGGTGCAGCCGCCGCTGGTCAAGCTGTTGGCGAGCCGTTTGAAGTCCGGCGGCTATCTGCACTGTGCGACCGACTGGGAGGAGTACGCGCACCAGATGGTCGAGGTGCTGTCGGGCGAGCCGACGCTGGCCAATACTTCGGACGCGCCGGGCGGCTTTGCCGAGCGGCCCGACTACCGGCCGGTGACCAAGTTCGAGCGCCGCGGGCTACGGCTTGGACACGGCGTCTGGGATGTGGTGTTCCGCAAGCGGGGATGAGCGGAGGCTGAAGGATAGCTGACCTGACCCTCAGGCGGCCTATTGCGTTCTCCCTCTCCGCCTCATGGGAGAGGGCCGGGGAAAGGGAGGTGGTTTCAATCGGCATTGGCATGACCACCGCCGCATGCCCTCTCCCCCGCCCCTCTCCCGCAAGCGGGAGAGGGGAGAAAGAATGCAGCACTACGGGGCTTGGCAAACCCAATGTGTTCTCCCTCTCCCCCTCATGGGGGAGAGGGTTGGGGAGAGGGAGGTGGTTTCAAACCATGCCGGCATGACCACCGCCGCATGCCCTCTCCCCCCGCCCCTCTGTCGCAAGCGGGAGAGGGGAGCAACCACGCGGCAAAGACGTTCAACCGTGCCAGGCCACGATGCCCAGCTGCGCGGTGGCCAGCACCAGCACGCCGAACACGATCCGGTACCAGGCGAAGGGCTTGAAGTCGTGCGTCGCGACGAATCGCAGCAGCCAGCGCACGCACAGGAAGGCCGACAGGAAGGCGAACACGAAGCCGATCGCGAACACGCCGATGTCGTCGGCCGACAGCAGATCGCGCGCCTTGTACAGTTCGTAGACGCTGGCGCCGAAGATCACCGGGATCGCCAGGAAGAACGAGAACTCGGTCGCGACCTGGCGCGACAGTCCGAACAGCATGCCCCCGATGATGGTGGCGCCCGAGCGCGAGGTGCCCGGCACCAGCGCGAAGCACTGCGCGATGCCGACCTTCAGCGCGTCGCGCCAGTTCATGTCGTCGACCGATTCGATGCGCGGCGCGCTGGCCTTGGCCGCCTCGAGCAGCGCATTGCCTTGCGGATGCGACACCTGCCCGCGCCGGCTTTCGCGCCATTCGGCCAGCAGGATCACCAGTCCGCCGACGATGAACGCCGTCGCCACCGTGATCGGGTTGAACAGATAGGCCTTGATCCATTTGCCGAGCAGGAAGGCCAGCACGATCGCCGGCACCGTCGCGATGATCACGTTGATCGCGAAACGCTGCGCGCGCGGCTCGGTCGCGAGCCCGCCGACGACGTCGGCGATGCGCCGGCGGAATTCCCAGCAGACGGCCAGGATCGCGCCGAACTGGATCACGATCTCGAAGATCTTGCCCTTCTCGTCGTTGAAGTTCAGCAGCTCGCCGGCCAGGATCAGGTGCCCGGTGCTGGAGATCGGGAGAAACTCGGTCAGTCCTTCGACGATGCCGAGGATCAGGGCTTTGAGGGCGATGGCGATATCCATGCGATAGCGGACGATTGAAGCGATTCAGGGACAAGGCGCCCGCCGGCCGGCGCATTGGCGCAGCCACACGGGCACGCGTTGATAGCGTTGTTGACAGCGTCGATTCCAGGGGACGACCCAGGGCGGCACGACCATGCCGCCCCGCGAAGGCCGGGCGAACGCCGGCCCCGCATCGAATATTGTTCTTGCTGCTACTGCCGGTTGATCTTGACGTTGATGCCGTCCGGCAGCACGGTGATTGTACCGGGCTCGACACGCGAGCCGCCGAACTTGAGCTCGTCGGGCTTGAACGTATAGAGCGGATAGTCCTGCAGCAGCTGCTCGGCCAGAATGCCGCCGAGCGCGTTCAGCTGACGCGAGTACTGCTGCGGCAGCCCGGCCACGTCGAACTGCTTGACCTCCGGATCCTGCAGCACCACGGACTTCGTCGCCGGGTCGTAGCGCAGCGCGCTGTCGAGGGCAAAGCGTCCCTTCATCGCCTCGCGGAAGAACAGCCGGTTGTCCAGCGTGGCGTCGAACGCGATGCTGACGCGATTGCGCTGCGGATCGAGCACCAGTTGCGGGTTGGCCAGCTGGATGTCGAACAGCTGCATGTAGCGCTGGCTGAACGGAAACTTGCGCTCGAGCGCGGACTGCAGCTGGCTCTGCGAAAAGGTGTATTCGTTGCCGACCCAGCCGCAGCCGGCCAGCCAGGCGAGCGACACGGTCAGCGCGGCGGTGCCGCAGGCCGCCAGCCAGCGCCGGCGAGAAATCGTGGCCATCCACTGTTCTCCAGGTTCGGTCAGGCGCCGCGGGCCGATGTCGGCGCGGTCGCGACCTCAAGTTGCGTCAGCCAGTGCAGCGCCGCCTCGCGCGATTCGCCGCACATCTCGGCCGAGGGTCGCAGGCCGCCACAGAAGGCAGGCCGCTCCGGGCGGCCGAACACGGCGCAGCGCATGTCGGGCAGCAACTGCGCGCACGGTACGCCGGCCGGCTTGCCCCGCGGCATGCCCGGCAGCGGCGAGGCGATCGACGGCGCGATACAGCAGGCGCCGCAACCGGCACGGCAGGAAACGTCAGACTGGCAAGACATCGCAATGGTTCAGAACGGCCTGGCGGAGGCGATCGCCCGGCGCCAAAGCCGCCATTGTGCACCACCGCCCGGCCGTGGCCTGTGTTCCGGCCCACATCCGGGCGCCGCGCTTGACCGCTCCCGGGCGTGCACACTACATTACTGACCCATCGGTTATTTATTTCGCCGCCCGTCCTGGCGCGGCGCTCCCCTGCAGTGAATCCACCCCAAGTCCGACGCCTCGACGCCACCGCTGGTGCCAACACCGGGCCCAACGACGGCGCCCCCGAAGCGCGGCGCTGGTCGCGCCGCAAATCCGCCCGTCCGCAGGAGCTGGTGGCGGCGGCGCTCGAACTGTTCGTCGAGCGCGGCTACGCGGCCACGCGGCTGGAAGACGTCGCCGCGGCGGCCGGGGTATCGAAGGGCACGGTCTATCTGTACTTCGCCAACAAGAAGGAACTGTTCAAGACCGTGGTGCGCGAGAACCTGGTGCCGGCGCTGGTGCGCGGCACCGATCTGGTCGACACCTACGAGGGTTCGACCCCGGAGCTGCTGCGCGAGCTGCTGCGCGGCTGGTGGGGACTGATCGGCGCGACGCCGGTGGCCGGCCTGACCAAGCTGATCATGGCGGAATCGGCCAACTTCCCCGATATCGCGCGCTTCTACCACGAGGAGGTGATGGTGCCCGGCGACGAGCTGTTCGCGCGCGTGCTGGCCCGTGGCGTCGCCCGCGGCGAGTTCCGCTCGCTGCCGGCCAACCCGACCACCACGCTGATCTGCGCGCCGCTGGTTTTCCTGATGCTGTGGCAGCGCGCGTTCCGCATCGGCTCGGACGTCGACATCGATCCGGAGGCGTTTCTGGACAACCTGCTGCAGGTGCTGCTGTTCGGCCTGACCGCCGGCGCCGCGCGCGATACGCCGCTGCCGCCGCAGGCCGGTCCCTACGTCTGGGAACAGATCCGCGACGAGATGCAGGAACAAGCCCGTCTGCAAGGCGACGCTCGCGTCGACGGATCGCCGCACGATACCGTGCGCCACCCCGTGCGTGCAGTGCGGGCAAACGGCCGCCCCACCCCGGCGGCCACTCCCGAACCGAAACCGAAACGCCGCCGTACCGGCCGCGCCCCTGACGATGAAGATTTCGCGTAACAAGCTGCTGCTCGTGGTGTTGGGCCTGGCCGTGCTGGTCGGCGCCGGCGCGATGGTGCGGAAGGCCAGCGGCAGCAAGCAGCCCCCTGCAGCGGTGGCCCCTGCCCCGGCGGCCAACGTGATCGAGCTGCTGCAGGCCGACGTGGTCGCCGCCGCGGCGCACGACCTGCGCGTGACGCTGCCGCTGTCGGGCAGCCTGCGCGCGCTGAACCAGGCCGCGGTCAAGGCCAAGGTCTCGGGCGAGGTCCGCGACGTGCTGGTGCGCGAAGGCGAACCGGTGCGCGCGGGCCAGGTGATCGTGCGCATCGATCCGACCGAATACCAGGCCAAGGTCACGCAGGCGCGCGGGCAGATGCTGGCCCAGCGCGGGCAGTACGAGAACGCGCGCCAGACATACGAGCGCAATCGCGACCTGGTCGGACGCGGCTTCATCTCGAAGACCGCCTTCGACAAGTTCCAGTCCGAGCTCGACGTGGCCAAGGCCAATCTCGATGCGGCCGAGGGCGGGCTGGCGGTCGCACAGAAGGCGCTGACCGACACCGTGGTCAAGTCGCCGCTGGACGGCATGGTCGCCGTGCGCTCGGTGCAGCCGGGCGAGAAGGTGTCGCCGGACACCGCGCTGCTGGAGGTGGTCGACCTGCGCGTCCTCGAACTGGAGGCGCCGGTGCCGATGGCCGATGTCGGCCGCGTGGCGATCGGCCAGCCGGTCCAGCTTGAGGTCGAGGGCGCGGGCCGCTTCGAGGGCAAGCTGGTGCGGATCAACCCGGCCGTCACGCAGGGCACGCGCAGCATCATGGTCTACGTGCGCGTCGACAATCCCGAGCACCGGCTGCGCGCCGGCATGTTCGCGCAGGGCGGCCTGGTACTGGGACAGCGCGCCGGCGTGGTATCGGTGCCGATCACCGCGGTGCGCACCGAGGGCGAGCGCGCGTTCGTCTATGTGATCGAGAACGGCGTGCTGGCCGAGCGGCCGGTGCAGCTTGGCATCCGCGACGACAGCACCGGGCTGGTCGAGATCGCCGGCGGCTTGGCGAGCGGCGCGCAGGTCGTGCGCAGCAACCTCGGCACCTTGCGGGTCGGCAGTCAGGTTCGCCTGACCAAGGCCTGAACGAGCGGAGCGCCCGATATGTGGTTCACGCGTCTGTCGATCCGCAACCCGGTGATGGCCACGATGATGATGATGGCCTTCATCGTGATCGGGCTGTTTTCGTACCAGCGGCTGCCGGTCGACCAGTTCCCGGACATCACCTTCCCGATCGTCGTGGTGCAGACCGAATATCCGGGCGCGCCGCCCGAGTCGGTCGAGTCCGATGTCACGCGCAAGGTCGAGGAGATCGTCAATACGATTTCGGGCATCGACGAGATCTTCTCGCACTCGTACCAGGGCACCTCGGTCGTCGTGATCAAGTTCGACCTGTCGGTCGACGTGGCGCAGGCCGCCCAGGACGTGCGCGACAAGATCGCGCTGATTCGGCCGCAGTTCCGCGACGAGGTCGAGGAACCGCGCGTGCTGCGCTACGACCCGTCGGACGCGCCGATCTTCCATCTGTCGGTCTCCAACGCGCCCGGCTCCGCGCGCAGCCAGCGCGAGCTGACCACCATCGCCGACCAGATCGTGCGCAAGCGGCTGGAGACGGTGCGCGGGGTCGGCGCGATCAGCATCGTCGGCGGCACCAAGCGCGAGATCGAGATCCGGATCCGCCCGGCGCAGCTGGAGGCGCTGGGCATCGGTGTCGACCAGGTGATGACCGCGATCCGCAACGAGAACCAGGAGCTGCCCGCGGGCGAGCTGCGTTCGTCGGCGACCGAGACCGTGGTGCAGATCAAGGGCCGTGTGGTGGATCCGGCCGCGTTCAGGCAGATCATCGTCGCGCGCCGGGGCAATCAGCCGGTCACGCTCGAGCAGGTGGCCGAGGTCCGCGACGGCGAACAGGAACAGGAAAGCCTGGCCCTGCTCGGCGGCAAGCGCGCGCTGTTCCTGTCGGTGGTCAAGGCGCAGGGGCAGAACACCGTCGATACCGTCGACGGTCTGGTGCGCATGACCGACGAGGTGCGCAAGCTGGTGCCGGCCGGCGTGCAGCTGACCGTGATCAACGACAGCGCGCGCGGCATCCGCCGCAGCGTCGACGAGGTCCGCTCGACGCTGCTCGAGGGTGCGTTCCTGACGGTGGCGATCGTCTTCCTGTTCCTCGGCTCGTGGCGCAGCACGGTGATCACCGGCCTGACGCTGCCGATCGCGCTGATCGGCACCTTCGGCGTGATGTACCTGTTCGGCTTCACGCTGAACGTGATCACGCTGATGGCGCTGTCGCTGTGCGTCGGCCTGCTGATCGACGATGCCATCGTCGTGCGCGAAAACATCGTGCGGCACAACCTGATGGGCAAGAACCACCGCGCCGCGGCGCTGGACGGCACCGAGGAGATCGGCCTGGCGGTGCTGGCGACGACGTTCTCGATCGTCGCGGTGTTCCTGCCGGTCGGCTTCATGGGCGGCATCATCGGCCGCTTCTTCCATCAGTTCGGCATCACCGTGGTCGCCGCGGTGATGATCTCGATGTTCGTGTCGTTCACGCTGGACCCGATGCTGTCGTCGGTCTGGCACGACCCGGACCTGCACGGCACCGGCAACAAGCGCAGCTGGTACGGCCGCAGCATCGGCCGGCTGCTGGACTGGTTCTCGGCGCGGATGGACGCGCTCGGCCACGGCTATGGCGCAATGCTGGGCTGGGCGCTGAAGCACCGGCTGGCGACCGCGCTGATCGCCGTGGTGACCTTCTTCGGCAGCTTCGCGCTGGTGCCGCTGATCGGCACCGAGTTCGTACCGAACGCCGACCTCGGCGAGACGCAGATCGGCTTCACCACGCCGGTCGGCACCGCGCTCGAGGTCACCGAAGCCAAGGTGCGGCAGGTCGAGGCAGCGCTGCGCGAATTCCCCGAAGTCGCCTACACCTACGCGACCATCAATGCCGGCAACACTTCGGGCCGCAACAACGCGCTGGTGTCGGTGCGGCTGGTCGACCGCAAGCAGCGCGAGCGGACCACCACGCAGCTCAATCCCTTGATCCGCGAGCGGATGAACCGCATCGCCGGCATCACGCTGACGATGGTCGGCATGCCCGATGGCGCCGGCGGGCAGAAGGCGATCCAGGTCTCGCTGCAGGGCGACGACCTGGGTGAACTGAAGCGGCTGTCGGAGGAGGCATCGCGCCGGATGCGGGCGATCCCCGGGCTGGTCGATCTCGATTCCAGCATGAAGGACGACCGTCCCACCGTCGAGGTGCGGATCCGCCGCGAGCTAGCCTCGGACCTGGGCATCGGCATCACGCAGATCGGCAATGCGCTGCGGCCACTGCTGGCCGGCGATGCGATCAGCAGCTGGCGCGCGCCGGACGACGAGAACTACGACGTCCGCGTGCGGCTGCCGAAGGACGCGCGCACCGGCATGGCGGACCTGTCGGCGCTGATGATCGCCAGCACGCAGACCAACCCCGACGGCTCGCCGCGGATGGTGCCGCTGCGCCAGATCGCCGAGCTGGTGCCGACCACCGGGGCCAATCAGATCAGCCGGCGCGACCTGAACCGCGAGGTCGAACTGACGGCCAATACGGCCGGACGGTCGCAGGGCGAGGTCGCGCGCGACATCCAGCACGCGCTCGACGGCATGACGTGGCCGGTCGGCTACAAGTACCGCTTCGGCGGCTCGACCAAGTCGATGAACGAATCGTTCGGCTATGCGGTGTCGGCGCTCGCGCTGGCGGTGATCTTCATCTACATGATCCTGGCCTCGCAGTTCGCCAGCTTCTTCCAGCCGATCGCCATCATGACGTCGCTGCCGCTGACGCTGATCGGCGTGTTCGCGGCGCTGCTGCTGTTCGGCTCGACGCTGAACATGTTCTCGATCATCGGCTTCATCATGCTGATGGGCCTGGTGACCAAGAACGCGATCCTGCTGGTCGACTTCGCCAATCAGGCGCGGCGCGGCGAGCACGGCAAGGCGCCGCTGTCGCGCGAGGCCGCGCTGGTCGAGGCGGCCCGCGTGCGGCTGCGCCCGATCCTGATGACCACGCTGGCGATGATCTTCGGCATGGTGCCGCTGGCCTTCAGCCTCGGTGAAGGCGCCGAGCAGCGCGCGCCGATGGGCCAGACGGTGATCGGCGGCATCATCACCTCGTCGATCCTGACGCTGGTGGTGGTGCCGGTGATCTACACCTACCTGGACGACTTTGGTGGCTGGCTGGCCCGGCGCTGGCGGGGCAAGGCGGCGGCGGAGGGAACCCGGACGGGGGCCGGGACGGTCGCCGGACAGGGCGACGACGCCGCGGACCCCGCGCTGCCCGCTTCGGGCCGGCCCGCGAGCGCGGAATGACAGCCAGTCCCGCCGCCGCCAGGCGCCCGGCCCCCTGCTGCCGTCGGATGCCCCGGCGTCACGCCGGGGAGTTAAAATGTCGGGTTTGACGGAATTCCCCGGCCCCTGGCACCGCGCGGCCGGAATACGAAACAGATAGCGGTTGGCATAGCAAGGAAGGCAAGATGGACCTCGAAAAAGCCCGATTCAACATGATCGAACAGCAGATCCGGCCCTGGGACGTGCTGGATCAGGAAATCCTCGACCTGCTGGCCGTGGTCAAGCGCGAGCAGTTCGTGCCCGCGGCGTACCAGGCGCTGGCCTTCGTCGATACGGAAATTCCGCTGCCGGGCGGCCAGAACATGCTGGCACCGCGCGTCGAGGCCCGCGTGCTGCAGGAACTGGGCGTGCGCAAGCACGAGAACGTGCTGGAGATCGGCGCCGGTTCCGGCTACATGGCCGCGCTGCTGGCCCATCGCGCCCGCCACGTGCTGACCGTGGACATCCGCCCCGAACTGGCCGCGCTGGCGCGCGAGAACCTGGCCAAGGCCGGCATCGTCAACGTCGAGGTCGCCGAGGGCAATGCCGCCGACGGCTGGCCCGCCGGCGCCCCCTACGACGTGATCTGCATCTCCGGCTCGCTGCCGGCGGTGCCCGAGGCGATGCTGTCGCAGATCAAGGTCGGCGGCCGCATCGCCGCCTTCGTCGGCACGCTGCCGGTGATGGAGGCGCAGCTGATCACGCGTGTGTCGGACACCGAATACCAGACCGTCAATCTGTTCGAGACCGCGGTCGCCCCGCTGACCGGCATCAAGCCGCCGTCGCGCTTCCAGTTCTGAACCGGAAACCACCATGCAGCAGATTACCGCCACCGAGTTGTCCCAATGGCTGGGCGACGCCAACCGCGCCAAGCCGGTGCTGCTCGACGTGCGCGAGGACTGGGAAGTCCAGACCTGCGCGCTGCCCGGCATCACGCATATCCCGATGGGCCAGATCGTCGCGCGCGCCGCCGAGCTGGACCCGGACGCCGAAGTCGTCTGCGTCTGCCATCACGGCGGCCGCAGCATGCAGGTGGCAAACTTCCTGGAGCGCCAGCATGGCTTCGGCAAGGTCTACAACCTGAGCGGCGGGGTGCATGCCTGGGCCGAACAGGTCGATCCCGCGATGCCGAAGTACTGAGCGGACGCTAACCGTCGGCCGCGCCGCGTCCGACAAGCTGGAGACGTCATGAGGTTTGCGCTGTGTCCCGCGCGGAGTGCCGCGCATGCTGTTGCGTCGAATGGAGTGTCGAAGGGTTTGTCGGAGGGTCGGGTCGATGGCCTTGCGCTCGGTCCATCGCGCGCCGTCTCCGGCATGGCGCTGGCGCTGTGCCTGGCCGCCGTGCTGCCTGCGCCTGCCAGCGCGGCCGACCTGCTGCAGGTCTATCGCGAGGCGCAGTCCAACGACGCCCAGTTCGCCAGCGCGCGCGCCCAGCTTGCCGCCTCGCAGGAACGGCTGCCGCAGGGCCGCGCCGGCCTGCTGCCGCAAATCAACGGCGTGGCCGGCGTTACCCGCACCAAAATCGACCAGAGCGCGCCGATCGACGCCAACCGCTTCCTGAACAACAAGAACTGGGCGCTGCAGCTGACGCAGCCGCTGTTCCGCTGGGACCGCTGGGAAACCTACAAGCAGGGCGAACTGGCCGCGCTGGCGGGGGAAGTCACCTTCAGCCAGGCGCAGCTGGACCTGATCACGCGCACGTCCCAGGCCTACTTCGACGTGCTGGCCGCGCAGGACAACCTGTATCTGGCCGGCGCGCAGAAGCGCGCGATCGCCGAGCAGCTCGAGCAGGCCAAGCGCAATTTCGAGGTCGGCACCGCGACGATCACCGATACCAACGACGCGCAGGCCCGCTATGACCTCGCCGTCTCGACCGAAATCGCCGCGCAGAACGAGCTCGAGGTCCGGCGCGCGACGCTGCAGCAGATCACCGGCAGGCCGGTCGACGAGCTGATGGGCCTGCGCCCCGCCGCCGACATCCCCGGCCCGCAGCCGGCCGACGTCAACCTGTGGGCGCAGCAGGCCGAACAGACCAACCCGCAGGTCAGCCTGGCCCGCTACAACCTCGAGACCGCGCAGCGCGAATACAACAAGGCGCGCGCCGGCCACCTGCCCTCGGTCGATCTGGTCGCCTCGTACGGCTATCAGGATTCGTCGGGCCTGGTGCAGCAGCAGATCAACGTCGCCAGCCGCTACAACAGCGCGCAGATCGGCGTGCAGCTGACCATTCCGATCTACGCCGGCGGCCAGATCCAGTCGCGTGCGCGCGAAACGCTGGCGCTGGCCGACCGTGCCGCCAGCGATCTCGAATTCGCGCGCCGCACGGCGGCGCAGAATGCGCGGCAGACCTTCTCCGGCGTATCGAACGGACTGGCCCAGGTGCGCGCGCTGGAAGCGGCCGAGCGCTCGGCGCAGACCGCGGTCGAGTCGAACCGGCTCGGCTACGAGGTCGGCGTGCGCATCAACATCGACGTGCTCAACGCCGAGGCGCAACTGTTCTCGACCCGCCGCGACCTGGCCCGGGCCCGCTACGACACCATCATGAACGGCCTGCGCCTGAAGGCCGCCACCGGCTCGCTCAGCGAAGACGACCTGGTGCAGATCAACACGCTGCTGACCCTGCCGCCGGGCTCGATGTACAAGCTGCCCGAGCCGGCGAAGGCCGCGGCGCCCGCGTCCAAGCCGGCGCGGACGGCAAGGCGCGGCTGAGCCGATCCGTCAGGCCTCGTGCCGCAGCGTAGCCGGCCGGCATGATCACGACGCTCGCCATCGCCAACTACCGCTCCATCCGGGAGCTGGTGATGCCGCTCGGGCCGCTCAATGTGGTCAGCGGCCAGAACGGGACCGGCAAATCGAATCTGTATCGCGCGCTGCGCCTGCTGGCGGCAACCGCGCAAGGTGGCGTGGTGGCGGCGCTGGCGCGCGAAGGCGGCATGCAATCGACGCTGTGGGCCGGGCCGGAGACGGTGTCCCGGGCAATGCTGCGCGGCGAGCAGCCGGTGCAGGGGACGGTGCGCCAGCATCCGGTATCGCTGCGACTTGGCTTTGCCTCCGATGAGTTCGGCTATGCGATCGAACTCGGGCTGCGGCAGGCAATCGATTCGATGTTCACGCTGGACCCGGACATCAAGCGCGAAACCATCTGGCATGGCGAGGCGGCCCATCCTTCGTCATTGCTGGTCGACCGGCGCGGCGCGGGCGTGCGGGCGCGCGACGACAAGGGACGCTGGCAAAGCCTGCCGCTGCCCCTGCGCGGCTTCGACAGCATGCTGACCGAATATGCGGACCGCCGCAGCACACCGGAGATGCTGACGGTGCGCGAGCAGGTCCGCTCATGGCGCTTCTACGATCATTTCCGTACCGATGCCGATGCGCTGGCACGCCAGCCTCAGGTCGGCACGCATACGCCGGTGCTGTCCGACGATGGACGGGACCTGGCCGCGGCGCTGCAGACGATCCGCGAAATTGGCGACCGTGACGCGTTGAACGAATGCATCGACGATGCCTTCCCGGGCTCGCGCATCGAGATCGCCGCGCAGGACGGCCGTTTCGAGCTGCTGCTGTGGCAGCCTGGCATGCTGCGGCCGCTGCGCGCCGCCGAGCTGTCCGACGGCACGCTGCGCTATCTGCTGCTAGCCGCGGCGCTGCATACGCCGCGACCGCCGGCGCTGCTGGTGCTCAACGAACCGGAGACCAGCCTGCATGCCGACCTGCTGCCCGCGCTGGGCCGCATGATCGGCAAGGCCGCGCAACGCTCGCAGGTCATCGTGGTCTCGCATGCGGCCCGGCTGATCGCGGCGCTGGAGCAGCAGCCGGACAGCCAGGCGATCGTGCTGGAGAAGGCGCTGGGGCAGACGCAGGTGGCGGGCCTTGGCGACCTGCAGCGGCCGGCTTGGAACTGGTTGCCGCGTTAGGCGACATTTCGGGTGCTGCTGCCCCTCCCCCGGCCCCTCTCCCGCGCGCGGGAGAGCGGAGAAAACCGGCGCCGTAGCGGCCATGTCGTCCAACAAGTTCTCCCTCTCGCCGCCCCTCTGCCGCCCCCTTTTTTTAAAGGCGTGAGAGGGAGAATCAGCAGTAGCTAGCGCGACGCCGATTGGGTTCTCCCTCTCCCCCTCACGGGGAGAGGGCCGGGGAGAGGGGGTGGTTCACTACCACCCACGGTAAAACCAGCTTCCCTTCAATTGACCCGCGTACGCCGCTGCACCTCCAGCAGCTCCCACCGGATCGCCGATGCATCGGCCGGGGGATTGGGCACGCGGTACTCGCGCACGCGCAGCGTGTAGGCGATGCCCGGCTCGAAGTCGAGCCCTTCGATGGGTCCGTACCACAGCTGCCAGGCGCCATTGGGATCGTCGCGGAAGCGATAGCAGGTCTGCTTGCCAACGCCCGTGCATTCGACCCGCTGCGAGTCGATATAGACAATCTTCTCGACGCCCGGCGCGGCCTTGGCCTGCTGGTCATCGAGCCGGTCGCCGCGCCGGCCCACGCCCTCGCGCTCCACGAAATGCAGCAGATCGCCATCGGCGGTCTTCCAGATGATCTGGCGCCCGGTGGACCCGGCCGACGGTTGCGTGCCGACCGTCGTGAACGGCGACTGCATCGCCTTGAGCAGGCTGTTCTCGACCTCCATCAGCGGCGGCGGGCAGGCGCGGCGCGTGGTGGCGACGCGATCGAAGCGCATGCCGCTGTCGGTCTTGCCATAGCTGCCGGTCATCCGGTTGCAGCCGGCGTTGCCGGTCACCGTGCCCTGCGCCGCGTCGATGCCGGCGTTGAACTCGAACAGCACCGGCTCGCCGTTGTCGCCATGCGGAATCTGTTTCAGCGAGCCGTCCGGCATCTGCCAGCGCACCAGCTCCCAGCGGCTGGGACCGCCGGGCCGGGTCTCGCTCAGCGTCGGCGTGGCCGACGGCGAATCGGGGGCCGGCGCGGTGGCACAGCCGGTCATCGCCGCGCCAAGCAGCGTTGCTGCCGCGGCGGCAGTACCCATGCGGAAGGACAGGGACATCGGTTCGCTCCTCGTGTTGGCGGGACGTATCGACGACGATGATGCGTCCCGAAGCAAAGAGAATGCCGGACGCGCCCACACGGGGCGCCTGGCAAGTGTACGCAATCGGTTTGACGGGGCGGCGGTCAGCGAGTGCCTTCGCTGTGCGCCGGGGCCGATCCATCGGTCCCTTGGCCGGCCTGGGTCGCCGGAGCCTGGGCCGGCGCCGGCAGCGCCGGCACCAGCGCCTCGACGGTGCGGGCGGTGGCGCCACGGTGCTCCCCGGCAAAGGCCCGCGCCTGCGTCCGCATGCGCGACAGCCGTTCGCGGTCCGACAGCAGCACCGCGGCCGTATGCATCAGCTGTTCGGCGCTGTCGACGCGCAGGCAGGCACCGGCGGCGATCGCATCGTCGGTGGCCTGGGCGAAGTTGAACGTATGCGGGCCGATCAGCACCGGCGTGCCGACCGCGCAGGCCTCGATCAGATTCTGGCCACCGAGCGGCAACAGGCTGCCGCCGATAAAGGCGACATCCGATGCCGCAAAATACATGGCCATCTCGCCCATCGAATCGCCCAGCAGCACGTCCGCGTCGATGGGCCGATCGAGCCCGTCCTCGCCCAGCGCGCTGCGGCGCTGCAGCGTGAAGCCGGTCTGCGTGACCATCGCCGCCACCGCATCGAAGCGTTGCGGGTGGCGCGGCACCAGCAGCAGCGCCGGCGGACGCGCCGTGTCGGCGCCCTGCCCCCACACGTCGCCGCACAGCTTGCGCCAGCGCGACAAGGCATCGAGCAGCATCGCTTCCTCACCCTCGCGCGTGCTCGCCGCGGCCAATACCGGCCGCGTGCCAAAGGCCCGGCGCAGCCGCTGTCCGCGCTCGATCTGCTCGGCCGATGGCTGCATGTCGAACTTCAGGTTGCCGGTCACGCGCACCGCCGCCACGCCGAGCGCACGGAAGCGTTCGGCATCGCCCTGGGTCTGCGCCAGTACCTCGGTGAAGTCGGCATACATCGCCGCCGCGGCGCGGCCGAAGCGGGCGGTACGGCGAAAGCTGCGCGGCGACAGCCGCGCATTGACCAGGTACAGCGGCACGCCGGCCAGCCGCGCGCCGCGCACCAGGTTCGGCCACACCTCGGTCTCCATCAGCATGCCGGCCTCCGGCCGGAAATGCGCCAGGAAACGCCGCACCAGCGCCGGCACGTCGTAAGGCAGGTAGCACTGCACCAGCCGCGGCGGATCGGCGGCCATCTCTGCGCCGAACAGCTCGGCGCCGGTCTGCCGGCCGGTCGGCGTCATATGCGTCAGCACGATGCGATGGCCCGGATAGGCGGCCAGCAGCCGCGCGATCAACGGCTGCGCGGCGCGCGTCTCGCCGACCGAGACCGCATGGACCCAGAGCCATGGGCCCTGCGTCGGCAGCCCCTCGTAGCGCCCGAGGCGTTCGCCGACATGCCGCAGATAGCCGGGCTCCTTGCGCGCGCGCCAGGCGAGGCGCGCCAGCGCGGCCGGCAGGATCAAACCCCAGGCCAGGTTGTACAGAACACGCAACAGCATCAGCCTTCCCGTCCGAGCCCACGCACGCGGCGCGCCGCCGCATGGACCTCCTCGACCGTCGGCGCCTCGCCGTCGTCGCCGACATTGGCGATGCGCGCCGACCAATAGCCCTCGGTCTTCCAGCGCCAGGTCGCGGTATAGATTTCCACGGTCGGCCGGCACAGCGCCGCGGCGATATGCACCAGCCCCGTGTCGACGCCGACCACCAGTTCGGCGCGATTGATCAGGCCGAAGCCCTGCATCACCGTAAAGCGCGGCAGCACGCGCGAGCCCGGCACGCCGGCGGCGATGCGCTCGGCGGCCTGCCGCTCGGCCTCGTTGCCCCAAGGCAGCATCACCGCCAGCCCCTCGGCGAACAGGCGCCGGCCCAGCTCATGCCAGTGTTCCAGCGGCCAGCGCTTCTTCGCGCCGGCGGTCGCATGGAAGCAGACCGCGTAGCGCGTCGGCAGATCGGACCACAGCGGATCGTTGGCATGCAGCACGCGCGCCTCGTCGCCGAAGAAGCGCGGCGGCTCGGCCGGCGCGACGCCGGTCAGCGCGGCGCCGAGCAGGCGCGAACGGCGCACCGAATGGGTCTGCAGCGGCACCTGGATCGGATCGGTGTAGAACAGCCGCGAGGCCGGCTCATAGCCCGAGCCCTGCGTCGCATTGGCCAGCCCGATCACCGGCGCGCCCGCATGGCGGCGCGCGATCCGCGAGACCACCGCGGTCTTCAGCAGCCCCTGCGTCTCGATGACAGCGTCGTAGGCGTCCTCGCGCAGCGCGCGGCGGAAGGCTGCCAGCTCGCTCCACACCGCGCCGGAGAACAGGCCCTTGCGCCAGCGCCGCAGCGCGAACGGAATCACGCGCCGCACCTGCGGCAGCAGCCGCACCAGCTCGACATAGCCCTCCTCAACGACCCAGTCGATCTCGCAATCAGGCCAGCGCGCGCGCAGATCGTGGATCAGCGGCATGTTGTGCACGACGTCGCCGAGAGAAGACACCTTGACCACCAGGATGCGCGGCCGCTCCGGCATGCGCACGCCCAGCGGGCGCGGCATGCCGGCGGCCTCGATCGCCTCGGGGGCGGCGCTGTCCTGCAACGGAACTGCCGGTTCGACCGGCATCCGCTCAGAACGGCAGCTGGGCATCCGGCTTCTCGGCCAGGATCACGCGCTTGAATTCCGCCTGGATGCGGGCCAGCGCGGCGTCGTTATCGGCCTCGAAGCGCATCACCACCACGGGCGTGGTGTTCGACGGACGGGCCAGCCCGAAACCGTCGGGATATTCGACACGCACGCCGTCGATCGTGATGACCTCGCGCGCGCCTTCGAACTTCGCATTGGCGCGGATCCTGTCGAGCAGCGTGAAGGGCTCGCCTTCCGCGCATTTCAATTGCAGCTCCGGCGTGCAGATCGAATTGGGCAGCGCGTTCAGCACGGCGCTCGGATCGTCGTGGCGCGACAGGATCTCCAGCAGGCGTGCGCCAGTGTAGAGACCATCGTCGAAGCCATACCAGCGGTCCTTGAAGAACACGTGGCCGCTCATCTCGCCGGCGATCGGCGCGCCGGTTTCCTTCAGCTTGGCCTTGACCAGCGAATGGCCCGTCTTCCACATCAGCGGCTCGCCGCCATGCTCGCGAATCCACGGCGCCAGCTTGCCGGTGCACTTGACGTCGTAGATGATCTGCTGGCCCGGATGGCGCGACAGGATCTCCTGCGCGAACAGCATCAGCTGACGGTCCGGGAAGATGACCTGGCCATCCTTGGTGACCACGCCGAGCCGGTCGCCATCGCCGTCGAAGGCCAGGCCCAGCTCGTTGTCGGTTTCGCGCAGGCAGCGCATCAGGTCCTGCAGGTTCTCCAGATGCGCCGGGTCCGGATGGTGATTGGGGAAATTGCCATCGACGTCGCAGAACAGCTCGGTCACTTCGCAGCCCAGCGCGCGGAACAGATCGCCGACGAAGGCGCCGGCCACGCCGTTGCCGGCATCGAGCGCGATCTTCATCGGCCGCGCCAGCTTGACGTCGCTGGCGATGCGGTCCAGGTACTGCTGTCGGATGTCGACCTGCTGATAGTCGCCGGCACCGCTGGCGAAGCGTTCGGCGACGATGCGCTCGCGCAGGCCCTGGATCTGCTCGCCATAGATTGCCTTGCCGGCCAGCACCATCTTGAAGCCGTTGTAGTCGGGCGGATTATGGCTGCCGGTGACCATGATGCCCGAGGTCGCGCGGCGGCCGGCCAGCTCGACATTGGTGCCGAAGTACACCATCGGCGTGGCGACCATGCCGAGGTCGATCACATCCATGCCGGCGGCGCGCAGGCCCTCGACCAATGCCGACAGCAGTTCGGGCCCGGACAGGCGCCCGTCACGGCCGACGACGACCGCGGTCTCGCCGGCCTCGGCGGCCGCGGAACCGAAGGACAGGCCAATGGCACGGGCGACATCGCGAGTCAGGGTCTTGCCGACGATGCCGCGGATGTCGTAAGCCTTGAAGATGGAGGAGTCGATTTGCATGCAGCTTCCTGGAAGTGAAGGGAGCGGGCGCCCCACCGAGGGCCTGGAGCCGGACAGTTCGTATGCCCCGCCATGTGCCCAGAACGGCGCGCCAAAACCTGTATTTTGCCGGATTGCGATCAGGCACGGCAGTTATAATCGGTTCGGCCGGGCAGTTCGGTGTCCTGACACACGCCATCGCACCCACGATTTGCTGCGCCGCCCGCCGCCATTCCCGCCGCCATTCCGATATCGCGCCCTCCTGCCACCGTGCCCTTGTCGCCGCGCTCGTTCCCCCATTCTCCGGCGCGCTGGTCCCTGCGCCGGTCCCAGCGTTTGTCCGAGTCCCAGCCCTTGTCTGCCCCCGCGCTGCCGGGGGATCGGGAACAGGCACAGCGGCCCCGCATTGCCTACCTGATCACCAATTCGGAGATCGGCGGCGCGCAGGCCCATGTGGCCACGCTGCTGGAAGCGCTGGGCAACCGGGTGGAAGCGATCGTGCTGGCCGGCGGCGACGGTCCGCTGCTGCCGACCGCGGAAGCGCTCGGGGCGCGCACGGTCCGGCTGTCCCTGCTCGACAACGCGCTGTCTCCGCTGCGCGCGTTCGCCGCGCTGCGCGAACTGATCCGGGCGCTGCGGCAGGCCGATCCGGACCTGATCCACGCGCACAGTGCCAAGGCCGGCGCGCTGGGCCGGATCGCCGGTGGGCTGCTCGGCATCCCGGTCGTCTATACCGTGCACGGCTTCGGCTTCAAGCCCGCTGCGCCGCGCCGGCAGCGGCTCGCCGCCCGCGCCGCCGAATGGCTGCTGGCCCCGCTGACCGCACGGCTGATCTGCGTCGCCCAGGCCGAGCGCGAACTGGCACGCGGCCTGCCCCTGCCGGCGCGGCGGATCTCCGTGATCCACAACGGCATTGCCGATGTGCCGGCGCGCGCCCAGCCTGGCGCGCCGATGCATCGCATCGTGATGGTTGCACGCTTCGCCGCCCCCAAACGGGCCGATCTGCTGATCCGCGCCTTCGCCGAGCTGGCCCATGGCGATGGCGCGCTGGCCGGTTGCGAGCTGGTGATCGCCGGCGATGGCCCGCTACTGCCGGCGATGCGGGCGCTGGCCGAACGCCTCACCCCCGGCCGCGTGGTGTTCAGCGGCAATGTCGCCGACGTGCCCGCGCTGCTGGCATCGGCGCAGGCCTTCGTGCTGGCCTCCGACCACGAGGGCTTTCCGCTGTCCATTCTGGAGGCGATGCGCGCCGGTCTGCCGGTCGTCGCCACCGATCTGCCCGGCATTCGCGAGCAGCTCGACGACGGACGCTGCGGCTTGCTGTGCGCGCCCGGCAGCGTGCCGGCCTTGGCCGACGCGCTGGCCCGCCTGGCCGGCGATGCCACGCTGCGGACGTCGCTGGGCACGGCCGCACGCGACCGCTGGGCGCTGCACTATGGCTTGACCGCAATGGCCGATGCGACCTGGTCGGTTTACCGCGAGCATCTGCCGGCTGCCGCGCTGGCCAACGCGCCGCTCGCGCGGGACAGGGCCTAAGGGGATGCGCATGAACAAGGCATCCGGCACCGCCCGTTCCGCCCGCATACCGCTGGCCATCCGCGCCCGCGGCTCCGAAACGATGCGCCGCGCCAGCCGTATGCTCGGCTGGGCCCTGCTCGGCCTGCTGCCTTTCGCGCTGAACATGGGACTGGCCGAGGCCGCGCACCAGGCGGGCTACGTCACCCACGTGTTCCCGCGCACGCTGCTGTGGTCGATCGTCCCGTATCTGCTGGCCTTCGTGCTGCTGCACCGCTCGCTGCATCTGCCGGCGATGGAAGGCAACAGCCTGGTCGGCCTCGCGGCGACGCTGCCCTTCGTCGCGCTGCTGTTCGCCTTCGCCGCCTTCCAGATCCCCTACTCGCGCGGCGCGCTGCTGCTCGGCTACCTGACCACGCTCGCGTGGATCTGGGCCGGCTACCGGCGCTATGTGCAGAATTACGTGCCGGTGTTCGGCTACACCGATCCCGCCGCGCTCGCGCAGCTGCAGCAGTTGCTGGCGATGCCCGGCGCGCTGCCGCCGGGACGCACCCGCTTCGAGCCGATCGCCTCGATCGAAGAGGCGGTGCACTGCGACGGCCTGATGCTGGACCGCAGCGCCGCCGCCGATCCCGAGCGCACGCGGCTGCTGGCGCGCTACAAGATGAGCCACGTGCGGATCTACTCGGTCGAGCGCGTCGGCGAGATGCTGACCGGCCGGCTGGGGCTCGACCATATCGACGAGAATTTCCTCGACGATCATGCCGCGCACTATTTCTACGGCTATCTGAAGCGGCTGATCGATGTCGCCACGGTGCTGTGCCTGGCCCCGTTGGCGCTGCCCGCGGCCCTTGCCGTTGCGGTGGCAATCCGGCTCGATTCGCCAGGCCCGGCGCTGTTCCGACAGGTGAGGGTCGGCCTGCTGGGCAAGCCCTTCACCATGCTGAAGTTCCGCAGCATGGAAGCCGCGCCGCAGGACGCAGCCCGCTTCGCCGCCCGGCGCGACCCGCGCGTGACCCGCGTCGGCCGCGTGATCCGCAAATACCGGCTCGACGAGATCCCGCAGCTGTGGAACGTGCTGACCGGCGACATGAGCCTGATCGGGCCGCGTCCCGAGCAGGTGCCGATGGTCGAGCGCTTTGCCGACACGATCCCCTACTACCCGTACCGGCATCTGGTGCGGCCCGGCCTGTCGGGCTGGGCGCAGGTCCAGCAGGGATATGCAGGCACGCACGAGGAAACGGTCACCAAGCTCAGCTACGACCTGTACTACGTCAAGCATTGCAGCTTCGCGCTGGATTTGCTGGTGGCGGTGAAGACGGTGCGGACGTTGTTGACCGGATACGGGGCGCGTTGATGCGGGCGCGTGAGCCAGGCGTGGCGCCGGTGCCGGGGCTGTCGCCGGATGCGGCCCGTTCGTTGGGCCCGACTGAGTCGCCCTTCGCGTCGGCATCTTCCGCCTATGTGGCATTGCCGCAGCCGCCGGAGTCCCCGCGGTCGCCGATGCGCATCCTGCTGCTGACCACCGGCCTGCGCCTTGGCGGTGCCGAGCAGCAGGTCGCCGCGCTGGCGCGCCGCTTCGATGCACTGGGCCACGCCGTCGCGGTGGCCAGCCTGACGCCGGGATGCGAGGTCGCGTTGCCGCCCGGCATCGAGACGTTGAACCTCGCCATGCGCAAATCGCCGTGGTCGATGGCGCGGGCGCTGCGGCAGATGCGCCGTTTCATCCAACACTGGCGGCCGGACGTCATCCACGCGCACATGGTCCATGCCAACCTGTTCGGCCGCGCCCTGATCGCAACCGGTCCGGCGCACACCATGCCGCCGCTGGTCTGCACTGCGCACAGCGCACGCGAAGGCGGCACGGCGCGCATGCTGGCCTATCGGCTGACCGATCGCTGGGCCGGCCTGACGACGCATGTCAGCGCCGAGGGCCGGGAAAGAATGATCACGGCTGGTGCAGTGCCGGCGGGGCGCATCGTGGTGCTGCCCAACGGCATCGATACGGCACGGTTCCGGCCCGATGGCACGGCGCGGGCGCAGACGCGCGCGGCGCTGGGCCTCGATGCGGCCACATCGCTGCTGCTTCATGTCGGACGACTCGTCCCGGAGAAGAACCAGGCTTTGCTGCTGGAAGCATTTGCCCGCCTGCCGTCGTCGCTTGCCTCCGCACAACTGCTGATCGCGGGCGACGGCCCCGAACGCGCCGCGCTGGAACGCCGCATTGATGCCCTCTCGATCGGCGACCTCGTCCGTCTGCTCGGCACGCGCGCCGATATCCCGGCCCTGCTCAATGCGGCGGACGTGTTTGCGCTGTCGTCCGATATCGAGGGCATGCCGCTGGTCGTCGGCGAAGCGATGGCCTGCGGCTGCCCCGTGGTGGCGACCGATGCGGCCGGTGTCGCGCAGATGGTCGACGGCTTTGGCCAGGTCGTACCGCGCGGCGATGCCGACGCGCTGGCAGCCGCCCTCGCTCGCGCCCTGCGCGACGGACGCGGCGACATCGCACAGCAAGCGGCAAGGCACCGCCATATCGCGGATTCGCTCGGCCTCGAGGCCATCGCGGACCAATGGCTGGCGCGCTACGCCGCGCTTGCCGCTGCAAAGGCCCACTCACGCATGGGAACCGCCTGATGCGCAGACGGGTCGCCGGCAACCTGCTGTGGATGCTGACCGAGCGCGGGCTGCAGGTCGTCACCGGCATTGCGATCGTCGCGATGCTGGCGCGCGCGCTCGGACCCGAAGGCTTCGCGCATTTCCAGTATGCCCAAGCCGTGGTCACCATCGCCGCGTCGGTCGCGCTGATCTGCGGCAGCGAAGTGGTGGTACCGCGGCTGGTTGCCGATGCGGCGAGCGCGGCCCAGCATCGCCTGCTCGCGCATGCCTTCGTGCTGCGCGCATTTGGCGGCCTGCTCGGTTATGCGCTGATGTGCGGCTATCTGGCCGTGGCAGGCGCCGCCGCGGAGGTCTGGGCCGTGGCGCTGCTGCTCGGCATCGCCATCCTGCTGCGCGAGCAGTTCGGCGTCGTCGCGGCCTGGATGCAGGCGCATACCAACAACCGGCCCGGCACCGTGTTCAGCCTAATCTCGCTGACCATCAAGGCCGGCATGGTCGGGCTGCTGTTTGCCGCCGGCAGCCGAGCCGCACCGGCCTTCGCCAGCGCCTTCGCGGTGGAGGCGATCGTACTCGCGCTGCTGCTCGCCGGCTATTACCTGAGCCGTGTGCCGCACCGGCGCATCGCGGTCGATTCCGCGCTGGCGGGTCAACTGCTGCGCGGGGGCACGCTGTTCTGGGCCAGCTTCATGATGATGATGGCCGCGCGCCGCGTCGATCAGCTGATCCTGCAGCCGCTGGTACCGCTCGCCGACTTCGGCGCCTATGCCGCGACGATGCAGATCCTCGACAACTACGCCGCGGCGGCCACCATCATCGCGGCAGGCGCTGCGCCGGTCTATGTCTACGGGCAAGCCGACGCCGCCCTCGCCCGCCGCAACGTTGGCCTTCTTGCGCTGATGCTCGGTGCGGTCGGCTTCGCGGGAGCGGCGGTAATCGCAGGCGCGGCGGACTGGATCATTCACCTGCTCTATGGCGAGCAATTCAGCGCCGCCATCGGGCTGCTGCGCGTCGCGGCATTCGCCACCGCGCTGCTGTTCGTCGATGTTGGCCTTACCTTGCTGCCGGTGTATCTGCGCAAGCCCGAATGGGTTGCACTCAAATGGGCCGGCACGCTGGCGATGATCCTGGTATTCGACCTGATCGCGGTACCGCGTTACGGCATCTGGGGAGCGGTTGCGGGCTATGCGCTCGCCAACGGCTTCGCGGTGATCATCGGATTGGCGCTGTGGTGGCGTTGGCGGTCGTCTACCGCCCTTCAAACGGCGACGGCAGCCCATGAGCACTAGGCCTACCCTCTGCTTTTTGACCGGAACGCTGAATGCGTTCGCCGGCGCCGAACGCATGACGGCGGTGATCGCCAACGAGCTGGCGCGGCGCGGCTACACGGTGCATATCCTGAGCCTGTGGGACGCCGCCAGTTGTTTCGACCTCGAACCCAGGGTACGGCACGAGGCGCTGTTTGCGCAGCGGCCTTCGTTCAAGAAGCGCTTCGTATCGACCGTTATAGGGATACGACGGTATCTGAATCGGCACCGAATCGATGTGCTGATCGAGGTCGATACGATGCTGACGTTGTTTACGCTGTCGGCATGCGCGGGCCTCGGCGTACGCCGCATTGCGTGGGAGCACTGCAATTTCGACCAGGACCTCGGACGGGGCGCGCGGCGGGTCGCTCGGCGACTCGCGGTTCGGACTTGCGAGCATATCGTGGTGCTGACGCAGCGGGATCGGGACAAATGGGAACAAGCGCTGGGGGCACGCAATGTGGTCGCGATTCCGAATGCGTTGCCGTTCGCGATGCCCGAGAAGCGATCGGACAGAACGTCGAAGATCGCGCTCGCCGTTGGGCGGTTGACGCATGCCAAGGGATTCGATGTGCTGTTGCACGCCTGGAAGATAGTCGCGCGCGAGCATCCGGATTGGCGGCTGGATATCGTTGGCGACGGGGAGTTGCACGATGCGCTGATGACCTTGCGGAACGAGCTTGGCTTGTCGGCAAGCGTTCGGCTACTGCCTGCGCGCCGAGATTTGTCCGACCTGTATCGCGGCGCATCGTTGTTCTGCCTGTCGTCCCGCTATGAAGGCTTCGGCCTGGTACTGATCGAGGCGATGGCCCATGGCCTGCCCGTCGTGGCGACCGATTGCGAGACGGGACCGAGAGAGGTACTCGGAGCGGCGGCGCACGCGGCGCTGGTCCCCGTTGACGACGCCGATGCGCTGGGGCACGCGATTTGTCGGACCATCGCCGATCCGGACATGACGGCCCGCATGGCGCACCTCGGGATCGAGCGGGCCAAATATTACGAGGCAAACCGGATTGCAGCTGCCTGGCTTCCGCTGCTCGAACAATCCGAAATGGCGGGCGCGCATCAAAGCGGAGTCAATCCTCAATCCTGATATTCGCGTGCTAACATTCGAGTCCAGAAAATAAGCAGCATCGAGTCCCTCTGCAACGCAGTTGTTTAAATCTGCATTGCACATCAATTAACACGGCAATATGGAGCGGCCGTCCGGCGCGTTTTATCCGACCTCCTGACTTTCCGGCTGGCAGAACGATCCGCTCAGTCCGCATTGCTCAGGTTCGCCCGTTTTATCCCGGTCAGCCAGCGCCAATACAACGATGACGAAAGAAGCTCCCCCATCGTCCGCTCTCGAGGCGGTCGATGCTCCTCCGCCCGCGCGTTCCTACCCGATCACGCTCTGGTTGACCGGTCTGAGCGGGGCCGGCAAGACGACGCTTGCGCGCAATCTGCAGCGGCGGCTCTACGACCGTGGCATCACTGCCTTGCGCGTGGACGGCGACGAACTGCGCGCCGGACTGACCAGCGATCTTGGATTTTCCGCAGAAGAGCGCCATGCCAATGTCCGGCGCGCTGCGCATATGGCGAAGCTGCTGAACGATCAAGGTGTGCTGGTTCTGGCCTCGTTGATCTCGCCTGCCGCGCGCGATCGTGAAGCGGCGCGGCAGATCGTCGGTGCCGACCGATTTGCCGAAGTGTACGTTCACGCGGATCTGGAGCGCTGCCGGCAACGCGACCCCAAGGGTCTCTATCGCAAGGTCGCTAGCGGCAGCATTGCCCAATTCACCGGCATCAGCGCACCGTATGAGCCTCCGGTCGCCCCGGACTTGACCGTCGACACCACCACCACAAAGGTCGAGGAATGCGTCGAAGTGCTCGCCGCGTTCCTGGACGGCCGTCTTTCCCGCTAGCCAATGTCCGTCCACGCCTGCCGATGACGAAAGGCGTTGCCGATTTGCCGAGATTCGCCAATACCGGTCGCGGATAAATCCTTCGCGAATCCGTGGATGCCCACCATGCAATCACCCATCTTTTTCATTCATCCGCCCAAGAGCGGCGGTTCCACCGTCATTTCCTTCTTCGAGCTGAATCGAGGTGAACGCCAGTTTGTTCATTTCGAATGGGATCGCGATCCGGAATGGCGTACCAGCTTGGGCAGATTGGTGGAAACGGGAGTAGGCGGAGGCCATCACTCCTTTGGCATGCACCGGTTCCTGAAAAGGCCGCTGGCCTATTGCACCATTCTGCGCGATCCGCTGGCGCGGCAGATTTCGCACTACTGGTATGCCTTCAATGGCAAGAACGGCGAGGTCGAACGCGGCGCCAGCGTATCGACGGTAGAAGCCATGGTCCGGCGCGGCGAGATTTCGCTCGACGAATGGGTGGCCGGATCGTACGCCGGCAAAAATCTGTACGTTCATATGCTCAGCGGCGATCCGGCATTGAACGAGCACAGCCTCGACCTGGCCCGATATAACCTGCGGCACCATATCCCGGTCGCCGGACTGTGCGAGGACATGAGTGCGTTTCTATTGAGATTGTGCGGAAGGACAGGCTTTGGCCTGCCCTTCTACGCTGAGACCAACGTGACCAACATCTCGGGCAGCCGCAAGCAACAGCTCAGCGAGTCGGCGCGCGAAAAATTCCTCGCGGACAATGCGTGGGACTACGCGCTGTATCGGGATGTCCGCGAGTCGAACGACCGCGACAAGACCGCCGGCGGCGAGCTGTTCGACAAGGCATTGGCCCTGGTCCGGACCGTGCAGGCCGAACTGAACCAGGTCGAGAACCCGCACGAGCATGCGTCGATGATCTTCGGCTACGACCACGCGCATCTGGGCAAGCTGCGGGAGATCGCGCAGAGTTTCGACCTTGCCCCGATCCGCGACTATATCCAGCATAGCCAGCAATCCATCGCCGCCCCCGCTGACATCTACGAGGGCTTCGTCGATGCGGTACGGGAGAACAGTGTCAGCGGATGGGCGATCAACCTGACGCGCCCCGATCGACCGGTTTCCATCGAAGTGTGGAGCGGGAACGAGATGGTAGCGGCCGGCACGAC
The DNA here is from genome assembly GCF_053903255.1 of Cupriavidus sp. JZ107. Taxonomy (NCBI): domain Bacteria; kingdom Pseudomonadati; phylum Pseudomonadota; class Betaproteobacteria; order Burkholderiales; family Burkholderiaceae; genus Cupriavidus; species Cupriavidus sp. JZ107. Next base: position 2,676,945 of record NZ_CP096481.1, read on the forward strand.
TGGCGAGCCGCGTCCGGATGTCGCTGCCGCAGGCTATGGCAGCAGCCATACCGGTTTCTCTATCGCGCTCCCGCCACTGCACGGCACGGCGTTTCGCGTGGCAATCGCGGGCGCCAGCGACCCGCTGAACAATGCCGGCCCTTGGCGCCAGGGGTGGCATATCGGCTAACGCCACCGCCGCCTGCGTGCCGCGGGCGCTGGCACGCGAGGCGGGTAGCGCGTTCAGCCCGTCCGTGACCAGGCCCGCTCGGGCACCGGCTGCAGTGTCGGCCGCACACTCGGCGTGTATTCGACGATCCAGCGGCGCAGGTCGCGCCGCACCTCGTCGTCGGACGGGATGCGCCGTTGCATCAGCCATGGCAGCACCTCGCTGAGAAGATGCTCCGGCACCTCGCGCGCCCGGGCGATCCGCAGCTTGTCGTGCGGCGTCGGCCGCGTGGTCTCGTCATCCATCAGCAACTCTTCGTACAGCTTCTCGCCGGGCCGCAGGCCCGTATAGACGATCCGGATCTGGTTCTCGTCGAAGCCATACAAGCGAATGAGGTCGCGGGCCAGATCGGCGATCTTGACCGGTTGCCCCATGTCGAGCAGGAAGATCTCCCCGCCCTCGCCCATGCTGGACGCCTGCAGCACCAGCTGGGCCGCCTCCGGAATCGTCATGAAATAACGGATGATTTCCGGGTGCGTGACGGTAACGGGACCGCCGCGCGCAATTTGCTGCTGGAATTTCGGAATCACGCTGCCGGCGCTGCCGAGCACGTTGCCGAAACGAACGGTTTCCAGCTGGGTGGTCGCGGTCGTCTGCTGCAGGGCCTGGCAAACCATTTCCGCAAGGCGCTTGGAGGCACCCATCACGTTGGTCGGATTGACGGCCTTGTCGGTGGAAATCAGCACAAAGCGCCGTACGCCGTGATCGATGGCCGCGCGCGCCACCCGGTAGGTGCCCAGCGTGTTGTTTCGCACCGCCTGCCAGGTGTTGAGCTCCTCCATCATCGGAACATGCTTGTACGCGGCAGCGTGATAGACGATGTAGGGCGCGAAGCGCCGCATCGTCTGCTCCAGCAGAAGCGTGTCCTTGACGTCCCCGACCACCGAAATCACATTGAGCCGCGGGAAGTGCTCGTGCAACTCCTCGGCCAGCCGATAACTGGCAAATTCGGAGATCTCGTAGGCGATCAGGGTAGCCGGATGGAACCGTGCAATCTGACGGCACAATTCCGACCCGATCGAACCTCCCGCGCCGGTGACCATGACGGCCCTGCCCTCGAGCAACTGCGCGATGTGCGGCGTGTCGATGGTCACCTCTTCGCGGCCCAGCAGGTCCTCCAGGTCGATCTGCCGCACGCGCGACATGAACGGCTGGCCCTGGGTCAGCGGCGTCAGCGCCGGCAGCACCAGCGCACGGACGTTGGCGCGTACGCACAGGCGCGCCACGCGCCGATGAATCGGAGCGGGGGCCGACGGCATCGCGATGATCACGTGTTCGATCTTGTGGCGCTCCGACACTTCCTTCAGATCGCTGATGCGGCCGAGCACCTTGTAGCCATGGATCTCCCGCCCGAGCTTGCGCTCGTCGTCATCGAGCAGGCCGACCAGCCGCCATTGCGGCGATCGGCGCAACTCCCGGGCCAGGCTGGCGCCGGCCTCCCCGGCCCCCAGCAGCAACACCGGCTTGCCTTGGCCGATCAAGCCACCGTAACGGTAGAACTCCTTGGTGGCGCGATACGCGGCCCGGCTTCCGCCCATGATGAAGAACAGCATCACCGGCATCAGCAGCAGCACTGATCGCGGAATCGGCGGCGACGGCTGCAGCATCGTGGAAGCGACTGTCACGACAATGGCACCGGCGATGATCGCCTTGGCGATGCGGAACAGATCCGGCAGGCTGGCAAACACCCACATGCCGAGATACAGGCCGAATACGCGGAACATCACCGCGTACACCGGCACGACCCACGCGATCGCCAACAATCCGCTTTCGCGGAAATCGTCCGGCGGCATGCCATTGAAACGGATCACGTAGCACAGAAGCCACGCGACGGCCACGGATCCGACATCGAAGGCGAATGCGGCCAGCGACAACCAGCGCGCACCCACGCGTGAGGCTTTGAGAATCGGCATCTTGGACATCTCTCGGTAAATCTAACCGGACTTGAATTGACGCCAGCGACGATCGATCGTCAGGCCAAGACCGATCAGCAGCAATCCCCATGTCACCATCACCGCACCTGCTTTCCAGCCGGGCATGTCGACCGACATGACGGCCAGAATTGTACCGACCAGCATCAGGACATACCACCGCAGCACCACGCTGCGATGGCCAGCGGACATCTGCACCATCCGTTGATAGTAGTGCGTCCGATGGGCTTCCCAGAAGCGCTCTCCATTGAGCAGCCGCCGCAACAAGGTGACGGTCGCATCGGCCACGAACGGCCCGAACACGAACGCGGGAAACCAGAACGGCCAGGCCTGTTCCTGCCAGCCCCAGTAACCAAGCGCCGCGGCCAGGAAGCCCAGCGGCACCGAGCCCGCGTCGCCGAGAAACATGCGCGCCGGCGGATAGTTGAAGACCAGAAACCCTGCGGCGGCGGCGGCCACGGTGATCGAGGCGACCGCCAGGTCGGCATGTGCGGGACCGGCGCAAACGGCGTAGGCGCCAAAGCCGATGACGGCCATGCCCCCGGCCAGGCCATCCGCTCCGTCCATGAAGTTGTACAGGTTCACCGCCCACACGACGGCAACCACCAGCACCGGCGCTAGCATCCAGAGCCCGGACGGCAGCGGCAGCAGCCACAGCAAGGCGGCGGCGGCGGCCAAATGCGCGGCGAAGCGGTAGCGCGCCGGCATGCCCCATCGATCATCGGCCAGCGACAGCATGCCGAGCGCCAGCGCGAGCCCCGCCAGTGCGCTCAACGCGGGCGCGAACACGGCGATCGATATCGCGCTGACAAGCGTCACGCCGACGCCCCCGACCCGCGGCGTCGGACGCTGATGCAGCGAGCGCGCGTTCGGCACGTCAAGGGCCAGCCGCCATGCAAGGCCGGTACGAAGCAACAGATAGAGCAGTGCCGCGTTGGCGACGAAGGCGAGCGCCGCGGGAGGCAGCAGGAGACTAGCGAACGGCATGCGCGATCTCGCCCCCGGTTCGTTGCCGATACCAGTCCGCCGTCTGCTTCAGTGCCTCGCGCAGCGTCAGTGGCGGGCGCCAGCCCAGTTCGCCGACGATCCTGGCGCTGTCGACCCTCAGTGGCTCGACCAGCCGGGCGACGGCATCGCGCCGGCCCGTCAGCGCCCCCGCCAGCTTCAACAGTGCCAACGGCACCGGCACCAGGCGGGCGGGCCGGTCCAGCGCCTCCCCCATCAGCCGCGCCAGTTGCGCCACCGTGACGTCTTCGCCATCGGACACATGGAAGATCTTGCCGGCGGCGGCGGGGTGACGCGCACAGGCCAGCAGCGCATCGGCCAGATTGTCGACGGCGACCAGGCTGCGCGGCGCATTGGCGTATGCCAGCGGGAGCGGTACGCCGCGCGCCACCGCGCCAAGCAGGCTGCGGAAGTTCGCGCTGACCCCCGGGCCGTAGACCAGCGGCGGACGCACGACGGTCCATTCCATTCCGTGATCCCGGCACAGCTCGGCCAGCGCTTGCTCCGCTTCCCGCTTCGATATCCCATAGGGATCGGCCGGCGCCGGCGTATCGCTCTCGCGCAGCGGACGCCCGGGATCGATCTCGGCCACCGCCTTGATGCTGCTGACATAGATGAAGCGCCTCGCCCCCGCCCGCGCCGCGGCACGGGCCACACGCAGCGTGCCTTCGACGTTGGTCGCGCGGAAGGCGGCAAGCGGATCGGGCGCGCGATCGCGCATGACATGGACCCGTGCCGCCAGATGGATGACGCAATCGGGCCGCAGCGAGTCCGGCCATGCCGACTCGATATCGGCGAAGTCGTCCGCGACGACGAGCTCGTGCCGCTGCGCCGCCGGCCGCCCTGGGCCACCGCGGACCACACAGGTCCTTTGCACATGGACGGCTTCCAGCGCACGCAACAACGCCGCGCCGACGAATCCGCCAGAGCCGGTCAACAGAACATGGTCCATCGCGCCTCCATGATTGCGGTCCTTGCGTAGACGCCCGTCAGGCCCGTTGCGTGGACCGGCCCGCCGCGCAAGCCGCCACGACCTCTTGATAGAGATCGCTGTACGCTCGCCCCAGTGCCGCGCCGGAGAACAGCTGCTCATAGCGCGAGCGCGCGGCGCGGCCCATCCGATCGGCAAGCGCGCCGTCATCGAGCAAGCGGGAAGCGGCCGCCGCGAGTTCGGCAGGCGATTCCGGCGGCACCACGAAACCCGTCACGCCATCGGCGTTGACATAGGACGTGCCGGTGCCGATCTCGCAGGAGACCATCGGCCTGGCGAACATCGATGCCTCCACCAGTACCATGCCGAATGCCTCCGACCGCAATTGCGAAGCCAGCACGAGCGCGCGGCAGCCACGCAGCAGCGCGGCCTTTTCCGCATCGGAGACCTGGCCGGCAAAGAGGACGTTGGTGGCACCCTTCTGCGCTGCCAGCGCGCGAAGCCGCTCCATCTCCGGACCGGACCCGGCAACGACGATATCGCCGGCGATGGCCGGTGCCGCTTCGATCAGAGAATGCAGCCCCTTGTAGTAGCGCAGCACGCCCAGCGCGAGCAGGAACGGCCGTCCGCCCAGGCCGAAACGCTGCAGCAGCGATTCCGCCTCGCCGGCAGTCGGCGCCGTTTCGGCAAGATCGGCCATGCCGAGTGGAATGACGCGCAGCCGCTGCGGTACGACATTGGCTTTCAGCACCTCGCTGGTCCGGGCATAGGCCGGCGATGTCGCGACCACCGCATCCATCGCGCGCAACGTGCGGCGCATCAGCGGGCCGTAAACCTGGCCCAACATGCGTTGGCGCACGATATCGGAGTGGTACGTCATCACCGCGGGGCGGCTGCTGCCGCCGAGCAGATGAAGGACGTCCCCGAACGGCCAGGGAAAGTGAAAATTCACCACATCGGCCCAGTCCGCGGCCCGCCGATAGCGCAGCACGGACCCGATCCCGCCGAGATCGCAAGACGCCGGCGCCGCCCAGGAGCGGCTGCGCAGCACCGTCCCTTCGGGGAGAGCGATCTCCGATGGCGTGGGGGTCGGCGAGAGCGTGAAGACGCGGCTCTCGACGCCGTACGCCTGGCAACCGAGCGCGATCTGCCGGATGGCTTCCTGCAGCCCCCCCGGGGGGTCCGGGAAATAGGTCCGATACACGTGCAGCACCCGCAGCGGTCGACGCTCGCCCTTTGCCGGGATGGAGGCGCTCATCATCGCTGGCCTCATAGCACCGCGGCGAGCGCGGCGGCGCTCGCCTCCACGTGGTGGCTGCGCATCACGTCGTCAAACGCCGCATCGCGGATCCGGTGCCGAAGCGCGCGGTCGCCGGCAAGGCGCTCGAGGGCGTCCACCCACTCCTGGAAGTCGTTGCCGACCAGCAGCCCCGTGCGTTCCGGCACCACGCAACCCTGGTAAATCGGTGCCGACGAGTAGATGCCCGGCACGCGCGCGGTACCGTAGTTCAGATACTTGAAGGGGTTCTTGCAGGCATTGAACTCGGCCGCCTCCACGTCCTCGCTGCCGCCCAGCGGGGTGATCGCGAACTGGTAGCGGCCCGAAACCAGCGCGCGCATATAGTCGGCATACGGCATCCGGTTGGTGAAATGCAGGAACGGCAATGAGAACATCTCCGGAAAGGGGTCGCCATAGAAGTCCAGCGCGTAGTCCGGGTGACGCAGGAAAAAGACCTGAAGCGCCGTCAGCAGCATGTCTTTCGCGCTCTGCATCTTCAGGAAGTCCGCGTTGGTGAAGACGATGCGCGGCGGCATCGCTTCTTCCACCACGCCCGCTGCATATTTCTCCACCCACATGCCGTTCGGCACCAGCACAGGTTCCGGCACATAGGGCCGGACCTTGTCGAGCAGGACGGGGTTCGCCACCGTCACGACGTCGCACAGGGCGAGAATGTCGCGGATCAGGGCGACCTTGCTGTTATGCGCCTGGGCGCCGCTATAGCTCGGAAAGGAAAAGATCCAGTCGTCGATGTCGTAGATGACGCGCACGCCCCGGGCTCGGGCATGGCGGACGAGGTCCAGCGCGCGCTGAGAGCTGTGCTTGCTCAGGATCAGCACGTCGGCCCAATTGACGCCGTTGCGCGCCGCTTCGTCGTTCTCGGAAATCGCCGTGAAGACCAGCTGGCCGCGCGACTCCATGTACTCCAGCACCTCGGTGATCCGGGCCGCGACGGACAACGACGGCACGCCTTGTGCCACATGCGACTCGCGATGCAAGGCGACGACTTTCACGATGCCGCCCTCCCCCGCGCCCCATGGATCGAGACCGGCAGGTTTTCCAGCGGGCCCAGCGCGAATCCGAGCAGTCGGCCGTGCCATGCATCGTCGCCGCGCACCATTTCGATCGCCGACAGGCTGGCATGGGCCGGCAGGAAGGCCGGAAAGCGCTCCATCCCCACGCCGTGGATATGCTGCAGGATGCAAGAAATCGGGCCCGAATGGGCCACCACCATCAGGGCGTCGACCGGCCGCGCCAATTGTTCATCGAGCCAGGCCAGCACGCGCTGGTTCAGCGCGAGATGCGACTCGCCGCCCGGATAGCGATTGCCCGGATCGGCATAAAAGTCCGGCCATTGCGCAACAAAGCGGGCAAGCTGCCAGTCGGCCACCTCGCCGGCGTCGGTCTCGCCCAGCCGGGAGTCGACCTCCCACTCCACGCCGGGCACGAGCCCGCGCGCGGTCTGCTGGGCGCGGCGCCATTGGCTCGTCACGTAGCGATCGGCGACAATGCCGGCACGCGAGAACCACGCCGCCATCCGCTCGACTTGCGCGAGGCCGATGGCATCGAGCTCGTCGGCAGTGGTGCCGGTCACCAGCCCGGCATCGTTGGCCACGGAACGGCCATGGCGGACCAGATAGAGCATCATCTGGCAATGCTCCGCAGGATGTCGATCAGAGGATTGATCGCACCGGGAAGGCAGAAGCGGCGCATGTCATCGACCAGCGACGTGGTATCGGCGGGCAGCGCCAGTACCTGATCGACGGCAGCGGCGATGGCCTCGTCGCTGGCGGGATCGGCATAGACCGCATGATCGCCGAAGTGCTCGCGCGACCAGGGAGAATCGCTCAACAGCAGACGGCAGCCGGACAAGCCTGCCTCGATGGCGGACAACCCCGGCGGCTCATGCGAAACCTCGATATAGAACAGGGCTTCCTGCAGCGCGCTGCGGACGATTTCGGATTTTTGCGGCAGCCCCTTGATGAACAGCACGTTGTCGCCGCCGGCCTCTCTGCATTGGCGAAAGTACGCTTCCTCGCGGCTACGCCCAACCAGCACCAACGGGATGCCCTTTTCGCGCAGCACGCGAATCGCCGCCAGCTGGTTCTTGTTCGGCTCGATCACGCCGAACCAGATCGCGTAGCGATCCAGACCATACAGGCTGCGGAACAGGCCCTGTGGTGCCCGCTTGATGTAGGCGGCGTCGGCGCCGACCGTGACGCGGTGCTCCTTCTCGGCAGGCAGCCGGAAGCGCTCGCGGAAGTGGGCAAGCTCTGCGTCCGACTTGAAGATCACCGCGTCGGCGAGATCGACATGCCGATTGACCAGATCGACCGGCGCGTTGCCGATGTCTCGAACCCACAGGTTGGGCCACAGTGCCACCGGCTTGCCGGTCGCCTTCAATTCCTGCAGCAACTCGATACCGCCTCCGTGCACCGAAAAATGCAGCACGACATCGTAGTTGTCCATGTCCCTGGAATAAGGGCCATAGATGTCGACGATCAGACCGCGCTGCTTCAGGCTGTCGGCCACCGAGAAGATTTCGTACTCGCCGCCGCCACGCACCAGAAACGCCTGGTGGTAGGTGGTGATCAATACACGGGGATCGGACAAGATGATATCCAGCTAGAAGTTGTTGGCCTGGCGCGGCACCGACAGCACCGCGGCGAGGGCCTTGTCGTCGGCCTGCGCCAGCACCGCCGCCGCGCGCCGCTTGCCCGCTTCGATCATGGCGGTACGGCGCCCCGGATCGCGATGCATCTGCAGGATCGCCGTGGGCGCGTCGTCCAGGCGGTCGAACGAGACCGTGGCATCGGCGCCGACCTCGCTCGCGGCCGTGCCGGAGCGCACGAAGGTCGGCACGCCCAGGTGCATGGCCTCGAGCACGGGCACGCAGAACCCTTCGTGCTGGCTGACGGACAGCAAGGCGCCGGCGCGGTCGAAGCGCGCGAACAGGCTTTCGTCGTCGATCATGCCGGTGATGTCGACGTGCTCGGCCACGCCGCATTGCGCCGCGCGCTCGCGCAGGAAAGCGAGATAGACGCCGTTGGGCGCGCTGCCGACGATTTCGAGCTTCGCGTCGACACCGGCTTCTCGAACCAGAGCGAGGATCTCGATGGCATCCTCGACCCGCTTGTGCGGAACGACCCGTCCCACCACGAGCAGCGTCAATGGGCCGGTGGGGTCGGCCTGTCCGGCGGGGATACGCCGGAACAGCGGCATATCCGGCCATACCGGCGGAATTACCAGAATCTCGTCGGTCCGCAGATGCGGTGACAGCGATGCCGCGGTCAGCCGGGAATTGGCCATTACCAGATCGAACTGGCGCAGCAGCGGATACTGCTCCAGCGAGCGTGCGCACAGATCCGCGGTGACGGGCTCGAATTCGCGCAGCAGCTCCGGCTCGGTCACGCCATGGAAATAGCACAGCTTGCGATTTCCCAGCGCGAGCAGCCGCTCGAGCATCGGATCGTAGATCGAATAGCTGACCAGCAGCGTATCCTGCGGCTGGATTTGCTCGAACAGCGTATCCAGCGGTTCCACGTCGCCCGTGAAGTGTTTCGCGCAGGCGCGCGCCGGTATGCCCAGCCGCTCGGCGGCGCGGGCGATACCGAGGCAGTGGTTGCCCACGGCGTCCCCGACGTGGATGTCCGGTGCAGCGATGAATAGCGTCATGCGCCCTCCTTGCCCGCCGCGTTCAATTGCTGCAGCCGTTCGAGATAGTTGCGCCCCACCGCTTCCGGCGAATAGTGGGCCAGCACGAAGTGCTTGCCTGCCAGCGCACGCTGCCGGCGCTCGCCCTCGTCCTCGACGCAGCGCCGCATCTGCGACGCCGCCGATTCGACGTCGGCATCCCACCAATGCTGCCCCTCCGCGAATGCATACTCGCCGGCGCCAACTGCAATGGCTTCGCCGCCGACCATGAACGCGGTGGTGTCGTTGGTGAAGTCCGTATTGCCCGAGAACGCCGATGCGATCACCGGCTTCTCAAGCAGCATCGCCTCTGCGATATTGCGGCCAAAGCCTTCGGCACGATGCAGCGACACGAAGCAGTCGCAGACCGATTGCAGCCCGATCACCGCCTCGCGCGCAATGGCCTCGGAGATGATCGAGACACGCGGATCGTCGCGGCACAGCGCCAGCACATCGGCCCATTGGCCCGGCGCATTCCCCATGTTCATCGTCTTGAACAGCAGGTGAACACCGGGCGTACCCGGGGGGAACGCCCGCTGGAACGCCTTGATGACCGCCAGCGGATTCTTGCGATGGACGCTGGAATTACCGTCCAGGATATTGAGGAAGACGAACGCGTCTTCCGGCAGGCCGAACTCCGTCCTGGTGTAGGCGCGGCTCAACGGCGGCAGCGCGACCGCCATCGGCATCACCAGCACAGGCTTGTCGGTGGCGCCGCGCATTGCCTCGGCAGTAAAGCGCGTGCTCGACCAGATTTCGTCGACGAGTTCCAGCGCCAGCTCCATGCCGCGAGGGTAGGCAGGCAACTCCCACTGCCAGCAGCCAATGTTGTAGCGGTCGCCGAACATTTTCTCGCCGGTGGCGCCCAGCAGCCGGATCGTCTCGTAATGAGGCAGAAACACGAGATTGGTGTTGTACAGCGGCGCGTCGACCTCATAGGCACGCAGCGACAGATCCTGCTGGCGCGCCCCGATCGCGAGCGGGATAGCAGGGACGCACAGGTCCATGTCGACATGGCGCAGCGCGAGCGATGCCATCCTGACGTCCTCGCCGATGCCCAGCTCGCCGCGCCCGAAGCCCACGATATTGACGCCGCCGCGCAGGAACTTGCCGGTTGCCGCGGCCTGCTGCGCAGGCCGAATTTCATGCGTCTGCGACTCTTCATCCTCGATATGCAGGCGCAGTTCGTACTTGCCGAAGTTGAACAGCCACAAGTTCAGCGCCAGACGGCCTTCGGCCGTGCCCATGTCGAACGCATCACGCAGATCGGACCGTTGGGCATAGGCGGCCGCGGCCAGCGGATGCACCACGTCGCGTTCGTTGCCGGGCTGCGTCGGGTCGGAGATGCCCAGTGTTGCGTCGGTGGGCAGCAGCGCGCGGGGAACCGCGCCGCGCAGCAACAGCTCGCTCCACCATGCCACCAGTTCACCGCGGCCCTCTGCCTTCGACAAGATCTTGTCGGTGTCAGGCCCGCCGGCCAGAGCTGTGTACAGGGCTCGCATCGCCCGCGTAATGGGAACCTGCTGGTCCTGCGTCACCGCGGTGTCGGGCTGCTGCAACTGGTCGCGGGAGATCAACTGGGCAAGGAACGCATTGCCCGGCACCTCGCGAATCCACCACGAGACAAAAGCCGCGCGCCCTTCCCTGCTCGCCAGATCGGCGAATTCGCGCAAGTCGTCCCGGGCGGCGTGCAGGGCCTGCATGCCGCGCGTAATCGGCAGCGGTGCATCCTGTGCGATATCGCGAGCCAGCTCGTGATAGAAGGCGATCGGCAGGAAGCCGTCGAACGCCGGCGTTCCGGCGCCCTCGCGGATCCACCACTGGACCAGCTTGCCCCTGCCTTCAGGCGTGGCCAGATCGATCTGGTCGCGCAGATCCGTGCGCGCCTTGCAGACGGCATGCAGACCCTTGGTGATGGGCAGCAATGCGTCCTGCACGATCGCCGGGTCAACCGCCGCATACTCTTCAGGCCGCACGATGCAGACGGGCTGGGATTCGTGGCGGCCGTCCAGCACCCACCACGACGCCAGCCGCTCACGCCCCTCGCGCGTGGCGGTATCCATGCCCCGCAAATCCTGCCGCGCCACCCTGAGCGCCAGCAAACCGCGTGTCAGCGGAATGGCGGCATCCTGGTCGACCTGCGTGGACACTTCCGCGTACAGGGCCGCCGGCATGCATGTCCGCAGCGAAGGATCGTGAATGCCTTCGAGCATCCACCAGGAAAGCAGCGTACGCCGCCCGGCCTCGGTCGACAGGTCGGCCTGCTCACGCAAATCGTCGCGAGCCTCGCATATCGCGTGCAAGCCGCACGTGATGGGCAATGGCTGGTCCTGCACCACGGTTTCATCGACGCGCGCGTACATGTCGTCGCGCGTGAAGCCGACGTAGCGCGCATCGCGCAGGCCTTCCAGCAGCCACCATGACACCAGGCCGTGCCTGCCGCCGCGGGTGGCCAGATCGAACGAAGCACGCAGGTCGTCACGGGCGAGATAGATGGCATGCAGGCCGCGCGTCAGCGGCAGCCAGCAGTCCTGCGGCAGCGTGGTATCGGGGCGCGCCAGCCAGTCGCGCTGCTCGCCATCGATCGCGACGCCCTGGTTCAGATGGATGGCGGCGCAGTGCAGCGGATCGTCGAGATCGAACTGGGATCGCAGCACACGGTTGCCGAGCCACAACGCCTCGAGCACCGGAGTGCGACCGAACGGCGTCTCGCTCTTCTGCCGGCGCTGGAACAGCGTCGACAGGCTCCGATGATGCCGATGGTCGGAAAGGTCGAGGCCACGGTCGACGATGGGATTGTCGAACAGATATCGGTTGCGTTCCTGCACCTGCTGGATTTCATCCGGGATGCTGCCAACATCCTGCTCGAGCCCGCGAGAATGCAGCCACGTGTAGTCGACAATGCGAGCGCCGGTTTCGCGCAGCCGCATCGACAGTGCATGTTCGTCGAGAATCGAGATTGCTTTGGCCTGGAAGCGCTGCAGGTTCTGCGGCGATAGCTCGAACACCGAATGCCACTTGCCGTGCGGCAGGCCGTCTCCGGTCAGCCATTCCAGCAGATAGGACTGGTAGTTTGCCGACAACGGCGCGTCTTCGCGGAAGGGGCGGTCGGACGAAGGCGCGAACAGCGCCTCCGAGCCAAACCGGCCGACGAAGCTGCCGAGCGTCCGGATCCGCTCGGGGACCGCGATCAGGAACTTGGAACAACCCCACGTCTGGAAACTGCGCCCGAACTGCCGCACCGCGTCGGGATAGGCATCGATATGCGCGAGCACGACATCGTCGTGGCTTGCCGCATAGTCGAACATCTGCCGATTGATGTACGGATAGAAGCCGTTGTACTCGTTCTCGAAGGCGGACGTCACGATATGGACGAGGTCGTAACCATCCAGCAAGGCGGGAAAGCGCGCCAGCGCGGTGTCCCAGCCGCTGAATTCGCGGCGCGAGTTGTCGCCGCCGATCATGACGATGTTCGGACCAAGGTTGACCGTCAGGTCCGTGGGCAGCGCCGTGTCGATCAGGACGGCATCATAGTCGAGCCCTTCGATGCGCTGGTAAAGCTGGCACAGGCGCTTGAATGCGCCCGGGTAGTCGGCATCGCCGTAGCGGACGAACAAGGTAAGCAGCTTCATTCTTCCATCTCCACTTCGAAGATGACCTTGTTCTGCGCCGCGTTGGCCCATCCCGCCCGCTCCACGTCGAATTGGTCGATCCGATAGAAGAACTCCAGCCGCTGCAGGCAGCGCCCGGCATCCGCGTCGCGCAGCGATGCGTCCACCAGCGACAGCACTTCGCGCGCAGCCGCCTCCCAACCGAAGACCTGGGCGGGCCGTTGCGTTTGGGTCTGGCAATTCCGCCAGTGTTCCTTGCGCTCCAGCACCTCGCTGACCGCCTGCAGCAATTCGGTCCGCCGCGAGAACGGTACGATGCCGTCGACCGGACTGACGCGCGAGCGGATCTCGTCGATCAGCTGGCTTTGCCGCGCGATCACCGGCTTGCCGAACGACAGCGCCTTCAGCACGGGAAGACCGAACCCTTCATAGAACGACGGGAACACCAGGCAGGCGCATTCGCGGAACAGCGTATCGACCGCTTCGTTGGACAACATGCCAGAAGGCAGCTGCTCGACGTTGGGGTACTGCTCGCCCACTTCGCCGAGAACGCGGATCCGCGCCTCCGGAAAGCCAGCGGCGAGCACGCGCACCGCTTCGTGCAGGCCCTTGTGATAGTACTGGTTGCCGACCACCAGCACATAGGGCTCGCCTTCCGGTCCGTCTCCCACCGTTGGCGGTGCGTAGTATTCAGCGGGATCCAGCGAGCAGTACGAGATGGCGCTCGGCACTTCGCGCGACGCCGGAAAGCGCTCGTGGAACGCATTGCGGGTATAGCCGCTGTTGAAGACGAAGCCATCGGCATAGCTGGCGGCCGCGCGCCATACGCCATCGATATGCGGCATGCGGATGTAATGGCAGTCCCAGGCGATGGCGTCCATGATCAGATACAGATTCACGGTCGAGCGACGCGCCTGGTCGCGCAGTTCGCTGAAGCTCCACGGTTGCGACAGACGGATCGCCGCATCGAACATGGCATCGTCGGGCATCGTGTGGATCAGGGCGTCCGGCATGGTGCGGTCGAGCCCATGGAACTGCGCGGCCTCCGGAAGCACCCAGAAACGCGGAGTCACCGACACGCTGTCGGCGAGCCTGACGATCGGGTCAAGCAGCGAAAGGATGTGTTGCGCGGTGCCGTTGTAGCCGGGAGCGAGATTGCGGATGTCGAACAGGACCGTACGCATTGCCTTCGGCTTGAGCCGTTGCCACAGCAGCGCCTCCCAGCGCTGCTCCGGAAACTCCGCACGGCGCGAAATGGCGCGCGCATAGTCGGCCGCCCGTTCGATCGACGGCGGCTGCGCCGCGCCCGGATAGGGCCCGGACTCGGCGGCAAAGAACAACGCGCGATTGCAGACCACGGCGCTGTAGCCGCGGCGGTTGGCACGGATGAACAGCCGCCCCAGCGCATCGCCCAGCCCCTGGTCCTTGCCGTCGAGCCGGCCGAAGTGGTACAGCATGTCGCCCCGCACGAGCACGGGCGCGCCCGTGACGATGCCCCCGCCCCAGCGCGACGGCAACGATTGCAGAAACGGCGCGAGCGGTTCGCGGCCGGTCAGCGCCTCGTCTCCGCCCTGGCGCGGAACCGGCGCCGAACCGCCGATATTGGTGCGCGGCACGGCAAACCCATACAGCGGATCCGCGGACAGCGCCTCCAGCAGCTGCGCGACCGCCTCCCCGTCGAACTCGTACTCTGGCGCGGTGAACAGCACCGGCGTGCCGGCTTCCGCCAGCGGATGCACGACGCGGTTCAACCGTGCGATGTAATCGCCGGCGTCCCGCACCGGGATCGTATCGATGATCGGGTCGTCCGAGATCGGCGCCGCGCCGGCGGGCACGAAGACATGGACGCGCCCGACGAGCTGCCGCAGCGACGCAGCGGCCAGCGCGCTCAGGCAGGCGATAGCCTGCTTCCCGGGCTGGGCAGCCTCGGGCAAGGTAATGACGATGGCGATCTTGCTGGTCAAGCGGGCACCTGTTCGATGTCGTGGTTGCGGCATGCGTCGATCCGGCCGGTCAGGGCCGAATAAACGCTTTCGGAACCGAAATGTTGTTCGATGAAGGCGTGAGCGGACTGCTGCAGCGCGATGCGCTCGGGCTCCCGCGCCAGCAGGGCCACGATCTCGCGCGCGAACGCCACCGCGTCGTGGACGATCACCGCCGGCACGTCGCCGAGCTCACGAAGTCCGTCCGCCGCGGAAGGCCAGGCGACATGCGCCTTGCCCCACGCCAGCGCCTCGATGGTCTTGATCTTCAGGCCGGTACCGACGCGGCAGGGATTCACCACGACCGCAGCCTGCTCATATTCCGCTTCGAGACTCTCGACAAATCCAAGCAGCGATACGGTCGGATCGTCGCAATGCACGAACTGGCACACCTTGCCGATCACCCGCAGGCGCGCGCCGGGACGCGCGGCACGCACCAGCGGCCACGTATAGTCAAGGAAGTCCTGCGTTCCCTTGACGTTGAATTCGTTGCTCGATGCAACGATCAGCACCTGGTCCGCCACCACCGCGGCGGAATCGCCATGATGGATGTCCAGATCGAACGACGTCAGCAGCGCCTCGACTTCCGGCACCAGTTGCCGGAGCTCGTCCTGCTCGGCCTTCTGGATGGCCAGCACGATGTCGGCGCGGCGGAGCAAGGCGCTTTCCTGCGCCTCGGTCAGGCTCAGGGTGTAGTTCTTGATCCCGTACTGTTCCACCGTCTTTTGCTTGCGGCAAAACAGATCATGGGCGTCGATGATCTTCAGCGCATCTCCGCATTCCGGCAGTTCGAGAATACGGCTCATGAACACGTATTGGGCGATCACCACGTCCGGACGGACCGCGGCCACGATCGGCGCCACTTCGGCGGCAAACCAGTCGGGGCAGAAGCCGTCCTGGATGCGGGACAGCTCGGCGTCTGCAAAATCGGTATCGACCTGCACCGGCTTGGCCATGGTGCCTCCGGGCCGCGGCAGCACGATCCGATTGTCGAACACATGCAACGCGTCGACGACCTCACGCAGGCCAACGATGCATTGATTGCTGACCTCGGTGTCGCCCAGCGGCTTCAGCACGAGCGTCACCGCATATCCCTTGTGCCGGAACCACGACAGCATCTTGTAGATGCGGATCTCGTTGCCCGCCGCGGGCGGGTACGGCATCACATGGGTGACCATCAGCACGCGCGGCCTGGCGCTGCTCTGCGGGATGGAAGCGAAACTGGGTTTCATCATCGTTCTAATGGGGTATGGCCGTTCTGTGTTTCTACGGCGTATCTGCGGCGCATCTGCGACGTATCTGCTGCGTCGGTCGTCATGAGGCTAGATCAGCTGCCGGTAGACATCGCGCAGCGCCGCCGTCGTGGACGACCAGGTGAACGCCTCCGGCCGGAACGAGGACGCCGCGGCGTCCGCCTGTTCCCGCGCGCCCGCGCGCCCGCCGTTCGACAGCATCGCGCTGATGGCGTCGGCGATTGCGTCCACCGAGGCCGGGTCCACGTACACGGCACGGTCACCAAAATACTCCTGGCACGAACCCTCCCGCGTCAGCAACAGCGGCGCACCCTGCGCCGCCGCCTCCAGCGCCGCAAGGCCGGGCGTCTCCAACGTACTGGGCAACGCGAACAGTTCGCATGCGGTGTACGCGGACAGCAGCGTTTCGTCGTGCGGCATCGGTCCCAGGTAACTGACCTGCGCGCCGCCCTCCTCCAGCACCTGGCGCGCATATCCCGGATCGCGCTGATGACCGATCAGGACCAGTCTGCACTGCGGCAGCCGCTTCATCGCGCGCACCAGCGCCAGTTGGTTCTTGCGCGGCTCGATATTGCCGACGTTCAACACGAATGGACCGTCGATACCGAAGCGTTGCCGAAACCCTTCCGGGCCGACCTTCTGCAGGAAGAACTCGTCGATGCCGTTGTAGACGGTGGCGAACTTCGAGCGCGGCAGGTCCAGCACGCTGGCCAGCATGTCGCTCTCGATATCCGAGTTGGTGACGGCCCGGTCCGCAAGCGCAAGCTGGGCACGAATCTCGTCCACCGGGTACAGGTGCCGGGTCCCTTCGGTGATCCACAGGCTGGTCGACACGACCAGCGGCAACCCCAACTGCTTGACGAAATGGCAGAAGTGCACCGAGCCGCCAATGCACGAGAAGAAGTGCACCACATCGTGCTCGAGAAAACGCGGCGCCCATTGGTCGAACAGCGAAACGTCGACGCCATGCGCGGGCAGGTGCTTGCGATAGGCCAGCAGCTGGATCTCCCCGCCGCCCGGCGTATGGAACGCCATCGGATACGTGGCGAACATCACCTTCATGGTCTGGCCTCCAACGTACGGACGCGTCCGAGCATGCGCGCGGTGCGGGCCCGCCAAGTGTTGTCGCCGACGAAGCGCCGGGCCTCCTCTTCGCTCAACCGTCCGCGCCGCAGCTGACGCTCGATCGCCGCCTCGAACGCGTCCGCATCGGCGCCGATTTCCAGGCCGGCCGGCCCGCTTTCGGCGAATGCCAGCGGGGTCGACACTACCGGCAAGCCGGCCCCCAGGTATTCGAAGAACTTCATTGGAAACATCGATCTGGTGTAATCGTTGATCAGTGTCGGCAGCAGGCCGACCTGCATGCCGCGCAGGTAGTCGGGCAATTGCGCATAGCTGCGGTAGCCGAGCAGATGCACGTTCGGCAAGGCCGCCAGTGCATCCACCAGCTGGCTCTGTTGCCCCTCGCGCTGCTCGCCGATCAGCACCCAGTGCCAATCCGGACGCCGACGCGCGACCTCCAGCAGCAGCGCGAAGTCGACCTTGAAGTCGGACAGCACGCCGTGATAAACGAGACGCGGCGTCGGAATGGCAGCGAGATCGTCGGGCACCGGTCCGGCGGCCAGCGCCTTGCCGAAGTGGCGATCGTCCGCGACATTGGGCAGAAAATACGTGTTCGGATTGAACGGGCGGCAACGCTCCTCGAGCGCGCGCGCGGTGACGAAGACCAGGTCGCATGCCTGTAGCAAGCTGCGCTCGGCGGCATCGAACGCCGCCACGTCGACACCCGGCACCGCCGACAGATCGTCGACACAGTGATAGACCAGTGGACCGCGCGGCATGTCGGCGATCGCGTTCTGCATGTATGGGTGGTAGGTCCACACCAGCGGCTGCGCGAAACGCCTGGCCCGCAGGAATCGCCCCAGGGCATGTCGCAGCAGGGCCTGATTGATCCAGCGAACGACAGGCCAATGATGCTTCGCCGGCACGATCAGCGGCGACAGCACCCAGATATTGTCGCGGCGCCGTGGTGGACCGATCACCACGGACTGCACGCCACGCCAGAGCCGTCGCCACAGGCGCTTCCAGTCTCGTCCGCTCGCCATGCGGGGCCTGCGCAGGCCCACGCTCTCGATATACAAGACCCGCCAGCCAAGTCCGGCCAGCTCGCAGGTCATATGCTGCTTGTTGGTCCAGTAAGGCTCGTCCCAATCGGCGGTCGAGAACAACACGCAATCGCCCGCTTCCGCGCCGGTTATCGCGGGCGCGGATTGACGGGCGCTCGCCGTTTCGGGCCTGTCGATCGCCTCAGCCACCGAAGTCCTCCATCGGCCGATCAAGCAGGCTCGCGACCACACGCGCCGACGCGCGACCGTCGCCATACGGATTGGCGCGATCGCGCAACGCGACGACACGCTGCGGGGCATCGAGCCAGTCCGCAACCGCCGCGCAAATCGACCGCGGATCCTGGCCCGCCAGCGTCGCAAAGCCGGCATCGACGCCTTCACGCCGCTCGGTATGGCTGCGCATCACGACCACCGGCACGCCGAAGGTCGGCGCCTCTTCCTGGATGCCGCCCGAATCGCTGACGACCAGGTCGCTGCGGCTGATCAGATAGAGACTGGTCGGATAGTCGACCGGCTCCACCAGCGACAGATTCGGAACGCCGCCCAGTTCACGCAACACCGGCTCGCGCACCGCCGGATTCAGGTGCACGGGGAAGATCCAGCGATGGTGGGGATAGCGGCCGCACAGTTCGCGCAGTGCGGTGCAGATACCGAGCATCACGTCGCCGAAGTTTTCGCGCCGATGGCACGTGACGAGGACCTGCGGACCGCCATGGCGCAGTTCGGGGGGCAGCTCCGGTGCATGGCCCGCCCAGCCGACGCGCACCATTTCGATGGCGTCCACGACGGTGTTGCCGGTCGTGACGATCGTATCGGCGCGGACGCCCTCGTTCAGCAGGTTGGCGCGGGCCGATCGGGTCGGCGCAAAGTTGCGCGCGGCGATGCGACCCAGCAGGCTGCGGTTGGCTTCCTCGGGAAAGGGACTGGCCAGATCGCCAGTGCGCAGGCCGGCCTCGACGTGCCCGACGCGTACGCCGCGATGGAACGCCGCGAGGCCCGCGCAAAAGGCCGTGGTGGTATCGCCCTGCACCAGCACCCAGTCGGGCCGTTGAGCGGCGATTGCCTCGTCCAGCTCCGCCAGCAGGCGCGATGCCAGACCGTTCAGCGATTGGCCTGGTCGCATGCAATCGAGGCCGATATCCGGCGACAGCGCGAAATACGACATCGCCTGTTCGAGCATTTCGCGGTGCTGACCGCTGCTGCAGACCGTGACGTCGACCGCTTCGCGCAGGGCCGCGACGACAGGCGCGAGCTTGATCACCTCGGGACGGGTGCCCATCACGACCATGACTTTCATCGCGATGCCTCCCATCCGGTCGCGCACATCCGGCGGCCGTGATACTCGACCGCGAGTTGCAGTCCGTTCGATGCGCCGACCGGCACGGCGACACGATAGGCGCCCTCTTGCTCGCGCACCGACGCCCGCGCGCGATATTGCAGAAAATCCATTGCCGCCTCCTCGTGCAGGAAGAGCGGCGACTGTGCCCGCGCGCGGATATGTGCGATCAATTGTCGATGGGCGTCGATGCGGGCCGCTTCATCGGCCCAGCCATAGGCATAGCGGGCGGAAAAGGGATGATCGAGATAGCCAAACAGCGTGCCGGTTGCATGCGCACGGTCGAAGGCTTCACGATAAACGGCCAGCGGATCCCCTTCCGCCAGCAAGCAGTCCCCGTGCAGCATGCATTGCTGGCTGTGGCCGACAAAGCCCGCCGGCAGATCGGCCAGCTCGCCGCCGCGCGAAAGAACGAATTCGGGGTCGTTGCGGATGATGCCGCCGATGCAGCCGGCATAGCCGAGATCGGCCAATGCCTGCAGGGCGTAGTGCGGAGTCTGGTGAAACGGCGAGACCGCATAGCGGACCTCGCGGCCGGTCACCGCGTGCAGACGGTGCGCCGAGGCCCAGCCTTCGTGCAGCGCCGCTTCGTAACTGCCGCCCCATTGCGGGGCGTGCGTCGCGGTATGCGACAGCACGGCACCGCCCTGGGCGACCAGTTCGCGCAGCAGCCCGTGCTGGCGCTCGTCCTCCAGCGTGCTGGTGTGAACCGCCAGGGAAAACGGCACGCCGGCCTCGCGGTAAGCGTCCCACAAAGGGCGTGCAGACTCGACGTCTTCGTCGCAATCCAGCCGCGACGTAATGGCGGCGTCATGGCCCCATGGCACTTCGGACAGCACGGGATGGCAGGGAAGCGTCTCCGCCCCGTGCGCCGACAGGAACTGCTCGACGATGCGCCATTCCCAGGAATCGCATGGGCCGGCGGCACGGTTGAACCACAGCACGCTGGCTTCGTCGCGCCGTGCCAGCGCGGCATAGCTGCCCTGGCGCTGGCCATCGACGTCGATCGCGGCCAGTTCGTCGGCGCCGGTATCCATGCCGACCGCGATGCTCCAGCATGAACCGTCCGCGCGGATCGCACCGTAGCCGAGGTTGTTCCACTCGTCGGCAAAATCGAAGCGCTCGAACGGTCGGTGCCATGCCGGCAAACCCAGCGCCGCGGCAGCGCCGTTATAGCGCACCGCGGCACGGCTCGCCGCCATGCCATAACGCGGTGCCGCCACGCTGCGGCTGGCCGGCTCGAGCTCGTCCGGCAGCGCGGACGGTTGCCAGCCCAGATGGCGTGCCAGCACGTCGGAGATACGGCCAAACACGATCAGCTTGCGCCTTCCCCGAGAGAGCCATGCGATCAGGTCATCCGTCCAGGCATCCGGCATATCGACCGCTACCAGCGTCGAGACCGACGCCAGCGCGCCCCGCGACAACGCCGCCGCTTGCGACGCGCTGACCGAACGGCGCACGGCCGCGAGCACCAGTTGCCCGGCAGCCCGCGCGGAATAGGGAAAGGCGACGCCGATCATCCAGTCACCACATGCCGGAACTTGGCACGGGATCCAACCCGCACGAAGTCGTCATGGCCGACAAACGCCACGGTGAAGGCATCGCCCCAGAACGCCTTGAGCTTGGCCATGGTGTCGTCCGCACTGGCCCACGGTTCGAGCACGATACGGAGCGTCGGCGGCGAAGTACGCAGATCGATCTGGAATTCCTGGATCCCGCCGACCCGGTGGTCCAGCATGTC
Source organism: Cupriavidus sp. JZ107 (assembly GCF_053903255.1). Classification (NCBI taxonomy): domain Bacteria; kingdom Pseudomonadati; phylum Pseudomonadota; class Betaproteobacteria; order Burkholderiales; family Burkholderiaceae; genus Cupriavidus; species Cupriavidus sp. JZ107. The sequence continues at coordinate 2,698,041 of NZ_CP096481.1, forward strand.
CTGGATATGGTGGGTCGGATGATCGACGCCATTGATCGGCACGACGTCGTGGATGCGGCCGACCACATCGGTCAGATAGAAGCCGGTCGGACGTTCCTCGACCCGAGCCAGGTCGCCGGTGGCATAGCGCACCAGCGGCATCAGCCGGTTGCGGAAACCGGTGAACACCAGTTCGTGCGCACCGTCCGCATTGTTCTCGACCGTGCGCGACTCCGGCCATCCCTCCGACTCCAATACCTGGAAGCCGCCCTGTTCGCCGTCGAGCTCGTAGGCCATCACGCCAAGTTCGGCCAGACCGTAGCGGTCGACCACCCGGCACTGCAAGGCGGCCGCAATGGTCTTCCTGGCGTGAGGCTCGAGCAGTTCACCACTGGACTCGAACACTTCGAAGGTCTTTCCGCCGCCGTACCGACGTTGCACATAGCAGGCCAACGCGTAGATGGTCGATGGATGCGCATGGACCAGATACGGCCGGCGGCGCTGCAGGGTACGCCAGATCTCTTCCAGGCCGACATCGTCGATGCGGTCGAAGAAGATATTGCTTCGGTTATTGACGAAGCATTTGAAGTCTTCACGGGACGGCCACTGCGGGACCGCCATATCGGGAAAGCGACAGGCGAAATGCAGTTCCGATCGATGGCCCGACTTGCCGATGCGCTCGCGCGCATAGCGCGTGACGGCCGACGAATAATCGGCCGCTTCCTGATCGTAGTAGATGGTGCAGGACAGCCCGGTCGAGCCGCCCGTCTTGCACGCGTGGTGCCGCAGTTCGGCCAGCGGGCGCGAGAGCAGGCGTTCGCCTTGCTCGCGGATGATGTCCTTGGTCAGGTAAGGCAGGACCTCCAGTCGACGCGGATCCTCGGCCGCACGCTGTGGATCGAAGCCGACCTGGCGGAACAGGTCGCGATAGTACGGCACATGGGTGCCGGCGAAGGCCAGGATGTCTCCAAGCCGCTTTTGCGCGATACGGCGCCGTTCGGCAATCGGCTTGGCGTAGTAGCGGCGGAGCTCCGCCACCTTCGGCGTGACGCTGCGGCGCTCCCGCCGTTCGGCGATCGGATAGCCGATATAGCCGCCGACCACGCCCTTCAGCGTGCGCAGCGGCTGGCGAGCAAAAACGAGTTCGCCATAACGAAGCAGGGGATGATCAGCTCGCATAGTAAATGTCATGTCGCTCATAGGGCTGACCGCACTGTGTTCGGGAAAGTCGCCGATGGTCGGGTTGGGCTTTCCATGGCGCCTGTCGGTACGCAGGCGTCCTTGTTATCGATATCCGCCGACGCGCCTCAGCCGACCGAGCTCGCCGCGAGGCCGGCAGCCTCCGTTGTCGCCGCCTCCTCCTTGGCCGGGGCTGCGGCGGCCACTGGCTCGTCCGAGACGATCCGGCCGTGTTCCATCTTGATCTGCCGATTGCAGACTCGCGCCACCAGCTTCGGGTCATGCGACGCCAGCACCAGGATCGAAGCATTGCCGACCAGCTCGTCCAGGCGCTTGGCAGCCTTCAGGCTGAAGTCGGCGTCGCCCACGCTGAGCCATTCGTCCATGATCAGGATGTCGGCCTCGACACTGGTCGAGATGGCGAAGGCCAGCCGCAGCATCATTCCGCTCGAGTACGTGCGAACGGGCAGGTTCAGGTAATCGCCAAGTTCGCTGAACTCGGCGATGTCGTCGATCTTGCTTCGAATGCGCGCAGGCCGCAGGCCGTCAAGAATGCCGCGCAGATAGATGTTCTCGAATCCGGTCGCGTCGGGGTCCAGCCCCATCGACACGTCGAGCAGCGAGGCGATCTTGCCACGCGTATGCAGTTCGCCGCTGACGGGCGCATAGACGCCCGACAGGGTGCGCAACAGCGTGGTCTTGCCGGAGCCGTTGTGGCCCACGAGTGCGACCCGCTCACCATCCGCGAAGCGAAAGCTGAGCCGATCGAGCGCAGTCACGATCGCGTGCTTGCCGGCATCCTGTCCGATCCGGCCACCTGTGGTCAGGTTCAGCACGGCCTTCTTCAGAGAACGGTGCGAGTTCTCGTAGATCGGAAAGGCGACGGAGATGTCTTTTGCAACGATGGATGAGGTCACGATGTTACAGCCAGTATGGAACGCGATTGCGGTATCGGCTCATCAGATACTGCGCAAACGCGAATCCCAGAATCAGCAGCCCGAACGACCAGGCCCACGATTCCCAAAGCATCGGCCTGCCGGTTATCGGCGCGCGGATCGTTTCAATGAGGTGATACAGCGGGTTCATGTGGGCAATCCAGGAACGATCCTTCAGGATCTCCGGCATCCACATCACCGGCGTGAAGAAGAAAATCACCTGAACCAGGTTCGTCACAATCGGCGGAATATCGCGGAAGCGGGCGCACAGCACGCCCAGTGAGACGCCGACCCAGATGCCGTGCAACAGCAGCATGGCGAGGCCAATCGGCACGAGCAGGAACTCCCATGTCGGCCAGTGACCGAAGCCCACCATCAGGATGATCACCACCGGCAGGCTGTGCAGCAGGATGACGAAATTCCGCCACGCGATGCGGCATACATGTACGGTCAGCGGGATGCGTATCTGCTTGATCAGATAGGCCGAGCCGATGAACGCGGTACAGCCCTCGTTGGCGACGGAGGCCAGGTATTGCCAGACCACCAGGCCGATCGCCAGATACGGCAGATAGTCCGAGATTTCCTGCTGCAGCAGCGTCGAGTACAGCGCGCCCAGCACGATCACCATGATCGCCGTGCTCAACGTGAACCAGAACGGCCCGATCACCGAGCGCCGATAGCGCTGGCGGATGTCATGCCAGCCCAGCGTGCCCCAGATACGGGACGCACGCATGCCCACCAGCATGTCGTCGCTATGGCTATGCCGGGTGATATCGTCGGTGTCGTAGCTGTGTTCAGCTGCTGCGGTTTCCGTCATGTCATGCACGTCCGTAAATGTCCTCGAAGCGGACGATATCGTCCTCGCCGAGATACTCGCCGCTCTGCACTTCGATCATGACCAGATCGACCACGCCCGGATTCTCGAGCCGGTGCTTGTGGCCCGCCGGGATATAGGTCGATTCGTTGATCGCGACGAAGAACTCCTTGTCGCCGTTGACGACCTTCGCCATGCCGCTGACGACGATCCAGTGTTCGCTGCGATGGTGATGCATCTGCAGGCTCAGGCTGGCGCCGGGCTTGACTTCGATACGCTTGATCTTGAAGCGCGGGCCCTCTTCCAGCACCGTATAGGTGCCCCAGGGCCGATGCACGGTCCGATGCAGGCGGTGCGCCTCATGGCCTTGCGCCTTGAGCTTGGCGAACACGTGCTTGACGTCCTGCGCCCGTTCCCGGTTGGCGATCAGCAGTGCATCGGGGGTGTCGATCACGATCAGGCCTTCCACGCCGACCGCGCCGATCAACCGGTCGCGGCTCACCAGATAGCAGTCGCTGACGTCATGCAACAGCGCCTCGCCTTCGACGCGGTTGCCCTTGTCGTCGGCCTTCGACAGTTCGCTCAGCGCGGCCCAGGAGCCGATGTCGCTCCAGCCGATGGAGCACGGCACCACCGCGGCCCGCGTGCATTTTTCCATCACGGCGTAGTCGATCGAGTCTTCCGGCACCGCGGCGAAGCTCTCCTGCTCCAGTTCGACCTGGGCCCAGCCCTTCGCCGTGGCGACGCGCGATCTGGCGAGGCTGGCCTCGGTAGCCTGCAGGATATCCGGCGCATGCTCCTTCAGCTCGCGCAGCATGGCGCCCGCGGTAAAGCAGAACATGCCGGAATTCCACAGGAACCGCTGCGATGCCAGATACTCGCGCGCCTTTTCCAGCGATGGCTTTTCGACGAAACGCAGTACCTTATTGCCATCGGCCTCGATATAGCCATAGCCGGTCTCGGGCGACTCCGGATGGATACCGAAGGTCACGATGCGGCCTTCGCGCGCCAGCGCCTCGGCCTGCTGAACGGCGTCGCGGAACGCGTCCTGATCGGCGATCAGATGATCGGCGGCGAGCACCAGCATCACGGCATCGTCGCCATGGGTCTGCGCGACGCGCAGCGACGCTGCCGCGACCGCGGCGGCGGTGTTCCGGCCGAGCGGCTCGAGGATGTACGAGGTAGCGCAATGTTGTTCATTGACGGCACGGAATTCGTCCTCCGTCTTGAAGAACAGCTCCCGGTTCGTGACCGTGAGGATTTCCGCCACGCCCGGCAGAGCTGCCGCGCGCAAGAATGCTTTCTGCAGCAGGCTCTGACCATCCGACAGACGGATGAACGGCTTCGGATGCAGTTCACGCGACACGGGCCACAGCCGGGAACCGGCGCCACCGCACAGGATGATGGGTACCAAACTCACATGTTCCTCACAATGCGCGTCAATCGTTGCGCTTGGTGTTGCGTTTCAAATGTCGACGTTGGATCTGGGCCGCAAGGCACACTCCCGTCGGAATCCGGCATCGGGTCAGCCGCGCCCCTGCACCTGCAGCGATGGATCGTCCATCGAGAACAGGTCCGCTTCGGCGAGCGGCTTGCCGGCGGCGTCCTTCGCGGCCAGCATGGGGTTCCCGTCGGTCGGCCAGTCGATGCCCAGGGCCGGGTCGCTCCACAACAAGCTACGCTCGTATTCGGGATACCAATAATCGGTAGTCTTGTACAGGAACTCGGCATGGTCGGACGTCACGAGGAATCCATGCGCAAAGCCTTCGGGCACCCATAACTGGCGCTTGTTCTCCGCCGAGAGCGTGACGCCGACCGCCTTGCCGAAGGTGGGGGAACCCTTGCGGATATCCACCGCCACATCGAACACCTCGCCCGCGACCACGCGGACGAGCTTGCCCTGGGGATGCTGGATCTGATAGTGAAGACCGCGCAGCACGCCACGCGCCGAACGCGAATGGTTGTCCTGCACGAAGACCCGGTTCAAGCCCGTCGCCTCGGCGAACTGCCTGGCGTTGAAGCTTTCGAAGAAAAACCCGCGTTGATCGCCAAAGACCTTGGGCTCGAGGATCAACACCTCCGGGATTTCGGTGCGAATGACGTTCAGGCTCATTTGATGGCCTCCGACAGGATCTGCATCAGGTAGGCGCCATAGCCGTTCTTCGACAGAGGGCGCGCCAGTTCGGCAACCTGATCGGCGGAGATCCATTTATTGCGGAACGCAATTTCCTCGGGACACGCGACCATCAATCCCTGCCGGCTCTGCAGCGTCGCGATGAAGCTGGCAGCCTCCAGCAGCGAATCGTGCGTGCCGGTGTCCAGCCAGGCGTAGCCGCGGCCCATGATCTCGACCTCGAGTTGCGCCATCGCGAGGTAACGCTTGTTGACGTCGGTGATCTCGAGTTCGCCACGTGCGGACGGCTTGATCTCGGCCGCGATATCGCAGACCTGGTTGTCGTAGAAATAGAGTCCCGTCACCGCATAGTTCGAGCGCGGCTTCAGCGGCTTTTCCTCCAGCGACATCGCCCGGAAGTTCTCGTCGAACTCGACCACGCCGTAGCGTTCGGGATCGTGCACGTGATAGGCGAACACCGTCGCGCCGTCTTCCTTCGCGCACGCTCGCGTCAGCTGGCTGACCAGGTCATGGCCGTGGAAGATGTTGTCCCCCAGGATCAGGGTCGAAGGATCATTGCCGATGAAATCGCGGCCGATCAGGAACGCCTGGGCCAGCCCATCTGGCGATGGCTGGACCGCGTATTGCAGATTCAGTCCCCATTTGCTGCCATCGCCGAGCATTTCCGCGAAGCGCGGCGTATCTTCCGGCGTCGATATAACGAGGATGTCACGAATCCCCGCCAACATGAGCGTCGACAGGGGATAGTAGATCATCGGCTTGTCGTAGACAGGCAGCAGCTGCTTCGACACCGAGCGGGTGATGGGATAAAGGCGAGTGCCGGAGCCCCCGGCCAGGATGATGCCCTTGCGCATGGCGAACCACTCAGGAAAGGATCTGGTCCAGCAGGTGGGCGATGCCCTGCTGCCAGTCCGGAAGATGAATGCCGAACGTATCGCGCAACTTGCTGGTATCCAGGCGCGAATTCGCCGGCCTTGGCGCCGGCAGCGGATACTCGGTGGACGCGATCGCCGCCACCCGGTCGGACCCGACCTTCAGCGCAATGCCCTTGGTTTCCGCGTGGCGCAGCACCGCCGTCGCATAGCCATGCCAACTCGTTTCGCCCGCGGCGGCGAGGTGATAGACGCCTCCAGCGAAGCCCGCGCGATCGCCGTGCAACCAATGGCGCGCGACAATCTGGGCCGTCACGTCGGCGATCAGCGACGCAGTGGTCGGAGCGCCGAACTGGTCGGCAATGACACGCAGCGCGTCGCGCTCCGACGCGAGCCGCAGCATCGTCTTGGCGAAATTGGCACCGTGCGCGCCGGCCACCCAGCAGGTGCGCAGCACCAGTGCATCGGCACCGGCTGCCGCGATGGCCTGCTCGCCTGCGAGCTTGCTCTTGCCGTAGACCGATTGGGGGTCGACCGGATCGGTCTCGACATACGGGCTCGTCTTGCGGCCGTCGAACACGTAATCGGTCGAGTAATGGACCAGCAGGCCGCCGAGCTCCCGCACCTCCTCGGCGAGTACGCCGGGGGCCACGCCATTGATGGCGTGAGCCAGCTCAGGCTCGCTCTCGGCCTTGTCTACCGCGGTGTAGGCGGCGGGATTGACGACGATGTCCGGGCGGACGTCCCGCACGACGCGACGAAGCTGCTCCGGGTCGGCCAGATCGCAGGCATTGCGGTCCAGCGCGACGACGCGGCCTAGCGGTGCCAGGCTGCGGCGCAGCTCGAAACCAACCTGGCCATTGCTTCCAGTGACGAGAAGGGTCGGGACACGGGAGCTTTCACGCCGCATACTGCTTCGCCACCCAATTTCGATATTCCCCGGACATCACGTCCTGCACCCAGGCCTGGTTGTCCAGATACCACTGCACCGTCTTGCGCAGCCCGGTCTCGAAAGTCTCCGCCGGCTTCCAGCCGAGCTCGCGCTCGAGCTTGCGGGCGTCGATCGCATAGCGCCGGTCGTGGCCAGGGCGGTCCTTGACGAAGGTGATCTGGTCCCGGTAGGAGCCCGAGGCCTTTGGCTTCAGTTCGTCCAGCAGGTCGCACAGCGTGTGGACCACGTCCAGGTTGGTCTTCTCGTTCCAGCCGCCGACGTTGTACGTTTCGCCGAGCCGGCCGCGCGCGAGCACCTCGCGGATCGCGGCGCAGTGGTCGCCCACATACAGCCAGTCGCGTACGTTCAGGCCATCGCCGTAGACAGGCAGCGGCTTGCCGCCGAGCGCGTTGGCGATCATCAGCGGGATCAGCTTTTCGGGGAAGTGATACGGGCCGTAGTTGTTCGAGCAGTTGGTCGTCAGGACCGGCAGGCCGTAGGTGTGGTGGTAGGCGCGGACCAGATGGTCGGAGCCTGCCTTCGAAGCCGAATACGGGCTGTTGGGCGCGTAGGCCGTCGTCTCCGAGAACGGCGGATCGTTCGGTCCGAGCGAGCCGAACACCTCGTCGGTCGACACGTGCAGGAAGCGGAAGGAGCCCTTGCGAGCGTCGTCGAGGCCGCTCCAGTAGGCGCGCACGGCCTCGAGAAGCGTGAAGGTGCCGACGATATTGGTCTGGATAAACTCGCCGGGGCCGTGGATCGAGCGGTCGACGTGGCTTTCGGCGGCGAAGTGCAGGACCGCGCGGGGCTGGTACTCGGCCAGCAGCCGGTCCAGCGCGGCGCGATCGCAGATGTCGGTGCGCGAGAAAATGTGACGCGGATTGCCCTCAAGCGAGGCAAGCGTCTTCAGGTTGCCGGCGTACGTGAGCTTGTCGACATTGACGACGCTGTCGGCGTCGGCATTGCCAAGCCAGTTCAAGACGAAATTGGCGCCAATGAAACCGGCGCCCCCTGTCACGAGGATGTGCGGCAAACCCCTTTCTCCCTAACTATCGATATGTTTCGAAAACGGGACAATAGCCCGGCGCCCGCCTTGATCCGTTTGGGGGACGGCAGGATCATCAGTGTTCTCAGAAGTGGCGGTATTCTATCCGAGCGCCCCCCCGGGATTACCCGGGCCAGTCATCTTTTTGTAGCCTGTTGTAACGGCTCACGCCCCCCCTCTTTACAATCGACAAAAAGCCGCCTCCGGCTCTCTTTTTTACCTCTATGCCCCATTCCTCGGTGCCAGCCCCTTACCCCTACGCCGTCGGCGACCTGCAAGGTTGCTGTCCCTCCCTGGAACAACTTGTCACCAAAATCCCCGACGATGCGCCACTTCGCTTCGTCGGGGATCTGGTAAACCGCGGGCCGGCGTCGCTGGATACCTTGCGGAGAGTCCGGGCAATGGGTAAGCGAGCCGAGTCGGTGCTGGGCAACCACGATATCCATCTATTAGCCGTCGCCGCCGGCGTACGCAATCCGGGTTCGTCTGACACGCTCGATGACATCCTTCAGGCGCCGGACCGGGAGGAACTGCTGCACTGGCTGCGCCACCGGCCGCTGGCCCTCCATGAGAACGGCTTCCTGCTGATCCACGCCGGCGTGCTGCCCCAATGGACCGTCGAGCAGACGCTCGAGCTTGCCGGCGAAGTCGAGCGGAAGCTACAGGGACCGGACTGGAAAGCATTTCTCGCGGATGTTTTTGGTAATGCAGCGAACCGCTGGCACGAGGGGCTGCGCGGCATCGAGCGGCATCGCGTCGTGATCAATGCGCTGACCCGGTTGCGCTTCTGTACCCTCGACGGGGTGATGGACTTCAAGACCAAGGAGGGATTGGGCAAGGCGCCCGATGGCTTCCTGCCCTGGTTCGACGTGCCGGCACGCCGCACCGGCGATACCACGATCGTCTGCGGCCACTGGTCCACGTTGGGGCTGGTGATGCGGCCCGACCTGATGGCGCTGGATACCGGCTGCGTCTGGGGCGGCCGGCTGACCGCAGCCCGCTTGGCGCCCGATCCGGCCGACCGCGAGGTCATCCAGGTCGATTGCCCGCAATATTGTGATCCTTTAGGCTGATTTTGTCATCCCCTCGACGGGATGTCGGTGTGCAGGCGCACCGACGATCAGACCGGATTGCCGGTGGCCGTGGTTTCCGCCGCGGTGGCGGACGGTCCGCCGGCGGGCACCGCCGTCTCGCCCTCTAGTTGCCGGCACAACGCGACCACGCCTTCGCGCGCATGCTCAGCCAGCGCACGGCGCCCGCCGTCGTCCGCCTGAAGCGGCTGGCCGAACGCGATCTGCGCGATGATTGGCGGCGAGTGCAGGATCGCGTCGAGCGTCTGCAGCAGCGTCAAGTCGCCGATATAGGCCGGCGCGACGGTACGCTCGCCGGTGGCGGCGTCGCAATAACGCAGCGCCACCGGCAGCACCGGCAGGCCCGCAGAGATTGGCGCCTGCATCAGGTTGGCGTGGAACGGCAGCACGTCGGCGCCATCGGTGGTGGTGCCTTCCGGGAACACGCAGACGCGATCGCCCTGCAGCATGCAGTCGGTGATGTCGTGCAGCACGCGGTGCGCGTCGCGCTTGCGGCCGCGTTCGATGAACAGCGTGCCGGTCTGCTCGCACAGCCAGCCGATCAGCGGCCAGTCGCGGATCTCCGACTTGGCGACGAAGCGGGACGGCTCCCAGCTGTGCATCACGAAGATATCGAGCCAGGAGATATGGTTGGCGACGATCATGGCGCCGCGCCCGGTCGCCGGAACGGGACCGATCAGTTCGATGTCGACGCCGCAGATGCGCAGCAGCCGGCGCGACCAGCGGCGGATATGCCATTGGCGCGATGTCTTGCCGAGCCAAGGGAACAGGACCGCGCAGGTCAGCAGGCCGCGCAGCAGGTGCAGGCAGAGGGCGAGCTTGCGCAGGGCGATCATGGGATGGAGCAGAAGTGGCAAGAGCAAGCGGGCATGGTTTGCCAGTGGCGGTCGCCCTCTCCCCCGGCCCCTCTCCCGCAAGCGGGCGAGGGGAGCATTGGTCGGGAAAAGACAGCGCTGCCCGCGGCCGTCAGCGGGCGGCCACCGCCTCGCCGTTGCGCGATTGATCCGCCAGCTCGTAGACCAGCTGGCCGCCGACCAGCGTGGCCGTGACCCGGCCTCGCATCTCGTAGCCGAGCCACGGCGAGTTCTTGCCCTGGCTCTTCAGCGAGCGGCGCTCGACCTTCCACACGGCATTCGGATCGAACAGGCAGACGTCGGCCGCGCCGCCGACCGCGAGCCGGCCGGCCGGCAGGCCGATCACGCGTGCCGGCTCGCTGGTGATGCGACCCAGCGCCTTGACCAGCGGCACCTTGTGTTCGTCGGCCCAGCGCAGCGTCAGCGGCAGCAGCAGTTCGAGGCCGGTCGCGCCCGGCGTGGCTTCGGCGAATGGCAGCAACTTCTCGTCGTCGTCGACCGGCGTGTGGTCCGAGCACAGCGCGTCGATGGTGCCGTCGGCCAGGGCGGCGACGATGGCGTCGCGATCGCGCCCGCTGCGCAGCGGCGGCGAGAAGCGCATCTGCGAATTGAAGTAGCCGATGTCCATGTCGGTCAGCGCGACGTGGTGGATGTTGACGTCGCAGGTGACCGGCAGCCCCTCGCGCTTGGCCTGCCGCACCAGTTCCAGGCCCGCCGCCGACGACAGCCGGCACAGGTGGACGCGCGCGCCGGTGGAGCGCATCAGCTCGAAGATCGTATGCAGCCGCACGGTCTCCGCGATCACCGAGACGCCCGACAGCCCGAGCCGCGACGCGACCGCGCCGCTGGCCGCGACGCCGCCGCCCAGGTACGGGTCTTCGGGCCGCAGCCAGACCGTGAAGCCGAAGGTCTGCGCGTACTGCAACGCGCGCAGCAGCACCTGGGTGTTGAGGATCGGCGCCTCGGCCTGCGAGAAGCCGACGCAGCCGGCTTCGGTCAGCTGCGACATCTCGGTCAGCACCTCGCCCTTCAGCCCCAGCGTCAGCGCACCGAGCGGGTACACATGGGTCTGGTTCAGCGTGCGGGCGCGGTACTTCAGCATCTCGACCAGGCCCGGCTCGTCGAGCACCGGGTCGGTATCGGGCGGGCACACCAGGCTGGTGACGCCGCCGGCGGTGGCCGCGGCCACTTCGGATTCGAGTGTGGCCTTGTATTCGTAGCCCGGCTCGCGCAGCCGGGCCGACAGGTCGACCAGGCCCGGGCAGACGATCAGTCCGCTGGCGTCGATGGTCTTGTTGGCCTGGAAGTCGGCCGGCGCGTTGCCGATGCCGACGATCTTGCCGGCGGCCAGGAACAGGTCCTGCTGGGCATCGATATTGCCGGCCGGGTCGATCAGGCGGCCACCCTTGATGTGGATCTTCATATCGTGTCGCTTGCTATCGCTTGCCATTGCGGCTTGTTTTGGTGCTTGGCGACCGTCACGAGGCCGACGATTGCCCGGTGGATCGCGCTTCAGTCATTCAGTCGTTGTTGCCGGCGACGATGCCCATCACCGCCATCCGCACCGCGATGCCGAAGGTGACCTGGTTCAGGATCACCGACTGCGGACCGTCGGCCACGGCCGAATCGATTTCGACGCCGCGGTTCATCGGCCCGGGGTGCATCACGATCGCGTCGGGCTTGGCCAGGGCCAGACGTTCGGGCGTCAGGCCGAAGGCCTTGAAGTATTCCTGCGCCGACGGCAGCAGCGCGCCGCTCATGCGCTCGTTCTGCAGCCGCAGCATGATGATCACGTCGACGCCCTTGAGCCCCTCTTCCATGTTGTGGAAGACGCGCACGCCCATCTGCTCGAGGCCCGACGGCAGCAGCGTGCGCGGACCGATCGCACGCACCTCGGGCACGCCCAGCGTGGTCAGCGCGTGGATGTCCGAGCGCGCCACCCGCGAGTGCAGGATGTCGCCGACGATCGCGACGGTCAGCTTGGTGAAGTCCTGCTTGTAATGCCGGATCGTGTACATGTCCAGCAGGCCCTGCGTCGGGTGCGCATGGCGGCCATCGCCGGCGTTGATCACGTGCACGTGCGGCGCGACATGCTCGGCGATCAGATAGGGCGCGCCCGAGCTGGCATGCCGCACCACGAACATGTCGGCCGACATCGCCGACAGGTTGTTGATGGTGTCGAGCAGCGATTCGCCCTTGCTGGTCGACGAGGCATTGATGTTCAGGTTCAGCACGTCCGCGGACAGCCGCTTGGCGGCGATCTCGAACGTGGTGCGGGTCCGCGTCGAGTTCTCGAAGAACAGGTTGAACACGCTCTTGCCGCGCAGCAGCGGCACCTTCTTGACGTCGCGGTCGGAGTCCGACAGCGACACGAACTGGCTGGCGGTGTCGAGGATGTGCGTGATCATGTCGCGCGACAGCCCCTCGATGGACAGCAGATGCTTGAGCTCGCCGTTCCTGGTGAGCTGCGGGTTGCGGAACGTCTTGGTCATGGGTGAGGCGTGGGCGGGTGCGGTTTGGCTCGGTACGGGTGCGCGGGTGCTGTGCTTGCGTTGGCTCGGGCGGCTCTGCTTGTTCTACTGCTGGTCTGCCTGCTGGTCTGCTTTCCGTTCAGCCCGCGGCGGAATCGTGGTTGCCGTTCAGCGTTTCGGTGGCGAAGGAAAAACGGATGCCGGCGCCCTCGCCTTCGCGCGACAACACCAGGTTGGTGCCGCGCGGCAGCGTGATCCGCTCGCCGACGAAGTCCGCCGCGATCGGCAACTCGCGACCGCCGCGATCGACCAGCGTGGCCAGCGCAACGCGCGCAGGCCGCCCGTAGTCGAACAACTCGTTGACCGCGGCGCGGATGGTACGGCCGGTGGCCAGCACATCGTCGATCAGCAGCACCTGGCTGTCCTGCACCGAAAACGGCAGCGTGCTCGGCTGCGCCTGGCTGTGCAGGCCCTTCTTCGCGTAATCGTCGCGGTGGAAGGCCACGTTGATCACGCCGTAATGCGGCAACTGCAGATCGGCGGCCAGCCGCTCCGCGATCCACGCGCCACCCGAATAGATGCCGGCGATCGACCAGGGCGCACCGCCCGAAGCGGAGCCTGAGGGCGCGGACAGCATCCCTTGCACGTGGTCACGCAGCGCGCGGTACAGCGCCTCGGCGTCGAGAGTGACGTTGGAAATCATAGCGGGAGTTGGTCGAAATACTGTTGCAGGATGATGCGGGCCGCCTCGTGGTCGAGCGCCCCGGGCCTGGCGCCGGACGCCTGGGCCTCCAGGGAGCTATAGCGCTCGTCGACCCAGGTCACCGGCAGATTGAAGCGGCCGTTGAGCTGATTGCCGAAGCGTCGCGCGAGCTTGGTCGCCGGCTGTTCGCCGCCGTCAGGCGTCAGGGGCAGTCCAACCACAAGATGCACCGGCGCCCATTCTTCAATCAGCGCGGCGACGGCCTGGAAGCGCCCTTCCACGGTGATGTTCGGCAGGATGGTCAGCGGCCGCGCCTCGCGCGTGATGAAGTTGCCCAGCGCCACGCCGATCTTGCGCTCGCCGTAATCGAAGCCCAATACGGTGCCATCGGTGGGCACGGCGGACACTGGCGCGCCTTGCGGCGCCGGCTTGTGGAGCGGCGTGGCCGCGTCCGCGCTAGGCATGCCCCGCCTCGCCGGAGAGCATGGTGATGTCGATGCCCAAAAGGCGAATGGCGGCGGCGAAGCGTTCCTCGGGCGGAACGCTGAATACGATCTCGGGATCGGCCTGCACGGTCAGCCAGCCGTTGCGGCTGAGCTCTTCCTCCAACTGGCCCGCGCCCCAGCCGGCGTAGCCGAGCGTCAGCAGGAAGCGGTGCGGACCGCTGCCGTTGGCGACCGCCTCGAGCACGTCCTTGGAGGTGGTCATCTCCAGGCCGCCGGGCACCGTCAGCGACGACACATAGACGCCGACCGGGTCGTGCAGCACGAAGCCGCGCTCGGTCTGCACCGGGCCGCCGAAATAGACGGGTTGTTGCGCAACGGGCTGGATTTCGAGCTTGAGATCGATCTTGTCGAACAATGTGGCCATGTCGATGTCGATCGGCCGGTTGATCACCAGGCCGAGCGCGCCACGCTCGTTGTGTTCGCAGATGTAGACGACGGCGCCGGTAAAAGTCGGATCCGCCATGCCGGGCATGGCGATCAGGAATTGATTCGTCAGATTGATGGGGGCTGCGGACGTCGCCATGCGTTGCATTTTATCAAATCAGCGCCAATGTTCCGGAAAAGATTCCCTCGTCCGGGCCCGCGCGGGGATTGGGATGGTGCGCGCCGCCGCACAGCCGTTGCATCGCAGCATCGGGGCCGCGGTGAGCCTTGCCGCCCAGTCCCCGCCTCAATCCTTGCGCGCCAGTTCGGCCAGATCCGCCGGCGTCAGCCAGCGCCATTCGCCGGGCGCGAGCGCCGGATCCAGCGCCAGTCCGCCGATGCGGCTGCGATGCAGCGCGGCGACATGGTTGCCCGCCGCGGCGACCATCCGCTTGACCTGATGATACTTGCCTTCGGCCAGCGTCAGCCGCAGCGCGCGTTCGCCGACGATCTCGCAGGCCAGCGCGGCGATCGGCGCGGGTTCGTCCTCGAGCTGGACGCCTTCGCGCAGCGCCGCGGCCTGGGCCTCGGTGGCCGGCTCCGCGGTCGTGACCTCGTAAACCTTGGGCACCTTGCGCTTGGGCGAGGTCTGCGCGTGGATGAACTGGCCGTCGTCGCTGAGCAGCAGCAGCCCGGTGGTGTCCTGGTCGAGCCGGCCGACCGCCTGCACGCCGCGCTCGCGCAGCGGCACCGGCAACAGCGTGTAGACGCTCGGATGATGCAGCGGCCGCTGCGAGCATTCGTATCCCGTCGGCTTGTGCAGCATCAGGTAGGCCTTCTCGTGGCAGACCCACGCCTCGCCATCGACGGTCAGCCGCAGCCCTTCGAGCACGAATTCCGCGCGCGGGTCCTCGCACAGTTCGCCATCGACCTCGACCATGCCGGCCGCCACCAGATCCCCGCAATAGCGGCGCGTGCCGAAGCCCTGCGATTGCAGGATGCGGTCCAGCGGCGTGGTCTTGGGCGGTTTGGCGGTCTTCGAGCTCATCGGCGATCAGGGAAAGCGGCGCGTTGCAGGGGGAATGGCGCAGGGGGCCATGCTACGGTAAACGGTCGCGCGGCTGGCGGCGCAGCCTTCTCGGAGATCGAGTTTGAACCCATCCCCCCATCGCGAGCCGTACCGCGTCGGCCGTTCGTTCGACCGCGCACTGGTCTGGTTTCGCCGCGACCTGCGCGTGGACGACCACGCGGCGCTGCATTATGCCCTCAAGCATGCGCGCCGGGTATGGTGCGTATTCGTATTCGATCGGGACATCGTCGACCCTTTGTTGGCTCGCGGCTTGACCAGCGATCGCCGCGTGGCCTTCATCCTCGCCTCGCTGGCCCCGCTGGACGCCGCGTTGCGGGCGGCAGGCGGCGGCCTGATCGTGCTGCACGCCGCCGCGCGTACGGCGATCCCCCGGCTCGCCCGGGAGCTCGACGTACAGGCCGTCTTCGCCAACCATGACTACGAGCCTGCGGCCATCGAGCGCGACCGCGCCGTGGCCGACGCGCTGGCCGCCGATGCGCGCATCTGGTTCACCTTCAAGGATCAGGTCGTGTTCGAGCGCGACGAGATCCTGAACGGCCAGGGCAAACCCTTCTCGGTATTCACGCCATACAAGAACGCCTGGCTGAAGGCGCTGCAGCCCTTCGATCTGCGGCCCTACCCGGTCGCGCCCTATCTGCATGCGCTGGCGCCGCTGCCGGCGGCGCACGACCGTCCGCTGCCCACGCTGGAGGCGCTGGGCTTCACGCCGCCCGAGCCGCAGGCGATGCCGCTCGTTCCGGGCAGCCCCGGCGCGCATGCCCTGTTCGATGCCTTCCTCGACCGGCTGGGCGACTATGCGCGCCGGCGCGATTTCCCTGCCGTGCGCGGGCCCAGTTATCTGTCGGTGCATCTGCGTTTCGGCACCATCTCGATCCGCACGCTGGCGCGCGCCGCGCATGCGGCGATGCTGCAAGGCGGTGCCGATGCCGGCGGCGCGGCGGCGTGGTTGTCGGAACTGATCTGGCGCGACTTCTATTTCATGGTGCTGCACCATCGCCCGGACCTGGCCGATGGCCGCTCGTACCACGCCGCCTATGACGCGATCCGTTGGCGCACCGGACCCATCGCCGAGCAGTATTTCGGCGCGTGGTGCGAGGCGCGTACCGGCTATCCGCTGGTCGATGCCGCGATGCTTCAGCTGCGCCAGAGCGGCTATATGCACAACCGCCTGCGCATGGTCAGCGCCAGCTTTCTGGTCAAGGATCTGGGCATCGACTGGCGCCGCGGCGAAGCGTTGTTCGCGGACCTGCTCAACGATTACGACTTCGCGGCCAACAATGGCGGCTGGCAGTGGGCCGCATCGACCGGGTGCGACGCGCAGCCGTGGTTCCGGATCTTCAATCCCGTCACGCAGTCCCGCAAGTTCGATCCCGAGGGCCGCTTCATCCGGCACTACCTGCCGCAGCTGGCCGATCTGCCGGACAGGTATCTGCACGCGCCGTGGACCGCGCCAGAGGCGGTGCTGGCCGCGGCCGGCATCACGCTGGGCAAGGACTATCCGCGTCCGCTCGTGCAGCATGACGTGGCGCGGCAGGAAACGCTGCAGCGGTATGCGGTGGTGAAGGTGGGGGCAGCGGCAGCGACGGGATCGGCATAGCGGGCGCCTTGCCCGCTCCCCCAACCCTTCTCCCGCATGCGGGAGAGGGGAGAAGGCCCCCTGTAGAGCAGCGGGCCTACGCTGCCAGCAGCGCGCTTTCGCGATAGTGCCGCTGCGCGTCCTCGGGACGTTCGGTCTGCTCGAACAGCCGCGCCAGTGCCAGATGCGCCCGTATGCGCAGGCGGCGCTGTTCCTCGCTGGTCGCGTACTTCAGCGCGCGTTCGAAGTTGGACTGCGCCTTGCCCCATAGCTGTTCGCCCAGGCACAGCACGCCCAGCGTGAAATGCAGCTCGGCATCGTTCGGATGTTGCGCCAGCCATTTCTCGGCCTGCTGGATCTGCGGCAACGCCTGGCCCGGCTCGGCGCAGTCGGCGTAGCGCAGCACCAGCCGGCTGTCCCAGTTGACCTTCAGCGCGTCCTCGACGATCCGGCGGGCTTCCTGCTGACGGCCCAGCGCCGAGAAATAGCGCGCGGCCGGCTCGGCGATGCGGGCCGCGCGGCGCTCGTCGTTCGACAGCGAACGCCAGAAGTCCTGCAACGCGTCGGCGTCGTGGCGGCGCTCTTCCAGCATCGCCTCGCAGGCCAGCTGCTTCAGGCGCAGCGCCAGCACCGGATGCAGCGCGTTGCGCTTCTCCAGCGAACGCGCGAGCCGCAGTACCTCGCTCCAGTTCTTCAGATGCTGGTGCGCGCGCAGCGCGATCCGTTGCACATGGATCTGCCGTCCGCCCTGCGCCTGCAGCTGGGCGATCGTTTCCAGCGCGCCATCGGCATCGCGGGCGTCGACCAGCATTTCCGCCAGCGATACCAGCCGGGCCTGCTCACGCTCGGGCGCGGTGACTTGGGCCAGCCAGCCGTCGCGCCGCTCGGCCTCCTGCATCTGATGCGCGGCGCGGGCGCCGATCAGCGCCGCGGTCTGCGCCTGCTCCGGCCAGACCTGGGCCTCGCGCGCGGTCCGCTCGGCGCGGGCGAAGCGGCCGGCGAACAGGTTCTCGATCGCCTCGCGCAGCGCGGCCTGCGCCTTCAGCATGCGATTGCGCTCGCGGTAGGCGGCGGCGCGCCGGGGCATCTCGGACAGATGCCGGATCGCCGACAGCACGGTCCAGGCAATGAAGAACAGCAGCAACAGCAGCGCCAGCGCCAGGTTCAGCGACAGTTCGACCCGATACGGCGGGTAGAACAGCACCACATTGCTTTGATTGAACTGCGTGAACAGCGCCAGCCCGACGGCGCCGCCAAACAGGATCGCCACCCAGAATAGAAGTCGCATGCGCTACTCCTTCTTCAGGGAACGCAGCGCGCCGAGGCTGTCGGACATGGTCGGCAGCTGCACGGCCACGGCGCCGGCCTGCGCCTGCTTCAGCAGGGTCTGCACGGCCTGCACGCGGCGGCTCTTCGTATCGAAATAGCGCTCGATCATGCCGTGGGCTGCGGCCAGATCGTTGCGGAACACCTGCTCGTTGCGCGACAGCAGCGCCAGCCGGGCGTTCAGCAGCCGCAGCTTGACGTTCTCGCGCAGGAACCAGCCCTGATCGCCGGTCAGCAGCAGCGCCTCGGTATCGTCGACGCGGCGCACGCGGATCACGCGCATCAGTTCGTCGCGCACGGTCGCCCAGACGCCGGCGAACCATTGCGTCACGCGGTTGCCGAGGCCATCGCCGTCGCCCGCGGCAGCGGCCGAGGCCGCGCCGGGCTGCGACGCGGCCGCCGCGCCGCGCGGCGTGCCTTCGCTGCGTTCGAGCATCCGTTCGCTGGACAGCAGCGGCAGCGCGTCGATCTGGTTGATGGCTTCGTCCAGCTTGATCGCCGCGCCGGTCAGGTCGGTGTCGGGCATCGCCTTCAGACGGCCGATGTCGCGCGCGATCGCCCGGCGCAGCTGGTTGTATTCGGGCTTGTCGGAGCGGGCCAGGCGAACGTCGGCGCTCTGCAACGCGGAAAGCGCGACCTGCACGTTGCCGGTCAGCTGCAGCTGCTGGCCGGCGTTGGTCAGCAGTTGCTGGATCTCGGCGATCTCCCAGTCGTCGCGATTGCGCATCAGGTCCTGGTAGACCTGTTCGAGCGTGGCCTGCTTGTCGCGGGTCTCGCCGACCTGGGCCTCGAGCGCGCCGACCTTGGCCTGCATTTCCTTGACGGTAGTCTGGGCCTCGCGGGTCAGCACGCGCGATTCCTGCACCAGCGCGTCGTTGTTCTGCTGGCGGCGTGCGAGCTCCTCGGTCAGCCGGTCGACCCGTTGCTGCAGCCACCAGAACGCCCCGCCGGCGACCAGCACGAAGATGGCCAGCAGCAGCCAGGCCAGCGCGCCGCGGCCGCCCGCGCTGCCTGGGCTGCGCGAAGCCGGCCGCTCGCCGGGCGAGGCGCTGGAAGGCGCCGCACCGGGCGGCATGCCGGCCGGTGGAACGGAGGAGGAAGCGGTGGAGGTTTGCTGTTGCGTCACGCGATCGACCTTCGTTGACGTGGATTGCGGTGATTCGGTGGGCGGAATTGGGGGCGGAGCGGCGGGCGAGCCCGCCGGAGCAGCCGGGTCAGCCGATGCGGCCGCGGATGGCGCCTGCGATTGCGCTGCCGAAGCCGCGGCCAAAGCGGCCGCACTTGGAGCAGCCGCGGGAACGGTTGCGGCAGTCGGGCCCGGCTCGGGATTCGATGTCGAAGGCGGCACCGAGGGCTCCACCGGTTGCAGAACCGTCGGTGAAGCCGTTTGTGAAGCCGCCTGTGAAGCCGCCTGTGAAGCCGTCCGTGAGGCCGTTTCCGAAGCCCCCTTCAACTCGCTCAAATACGGCTCGGCCCAGCGCAGGCAAGCCGCCAGCAAGCCCTCGTCGCCCGGCGCGGCCATTTGCACGCGTGTGAAGCCGAGTGCCGCAGCCTGCTCGGCAATTCTCGCATGCGGGACAATGCACTGCACTTCACGCAGCGCGGCGTCTTCTTCCGGCGACAGGTTGTCGCGCGCCAGCTGGTGGAGGTTGCGCACCGCTTCGGAACTGGTCAGCAGCCAGGCCTGCGGTGCCGCGCCCGGCTTCAGGCCGTCGCGTACCGCCTGCCACTGCATCGATCCCGGCACGGGCATCGTGCGTCGATACGCTTCGACCGCCAGCACGGCTGCACCGGCCTCGCGCAGCCTGTCGCCGAGCCAGTCGCGGCCGCCGTTGCCGCGCACGATCAGCACCTCGCGGCCAGCCAGCGCCGGCACGTCGAGCTGGGCCCATAGCGCCTCGGAATCGAAGCGGGCCTCGGCGGGATCGATATCGGCGGCGGTGCCATCGGCGCCCGCCGGCGAAATCACGCGATGGCGCGGCGCGGCGATGCCGCGCTCGGCAAGGACCGCCACGCTGGCGGGTCCGACCACCGCAACGGGCACCGATTCGGGCCAGACCGCGGCGGCGCCCTGCGCCAGCGCGAGCGCATCGAGCGCGTAGGCGATCGCGTTGGGGCTGACGAAGACGACCAGCGCAAAATCCGGCAGCCGCGCCAGCGCCGCGCGCAGCGGGCCGTCATCGGCCGCCGGGCCGATCGCCAGCAGCGGAAAGCTCAATACGTCCAGACCCGCGGCCTGCAGCGCCTCGGTCAGTTGCCGGGACTGCCCGGCGGGTCGTGTGACGACGACGGTCGGGCGGGGCATCGTTTCCCCTCAGTCGCCGCTGGGGCGCACCGGCGCGCCGTCGTTCTGCAGCGCCACGGCCAGCAGCGCGTCGGCGCCCTGGGCCAGCAGCGCATCGGCGACGGCGTTGCCCAGCGCTTCCGCGTCGGCGGCGCTGGCCACTTCGACCGCGCGCTGCGCGTGCACGCTGCGCGCGCCGTCCGGCGTGGCGACGAAGGCGTCCAGATGCAGGCGGATGCCATCCCAGTGCGCGTGAGCGGCCAGCGGCACCTGGCAGGAGCCGCCGAGCCGGCGCGATACCGCCCGCTCCGCGCCGACCGCCAGCGCGGTGGAAAGATGATTCAGTGGCGCCAGCCAGGCGGCCAGTTCGGGGCGATCGGAGCGGATCTCGATGCCCAACGCGCCCTGCCCGGCGGCCGGCAGCGAGGTCGCCGGCTCCAGCAGCGCGCGGATACGACCGGCCAGGCCCAGGCGCTTCAGGCCGGCCGCGGCGAGGATGATCGCGCCGTAGTCGCCGCGATCGAGCTTGGCCAGCCGCGTATCGAGGTTGCCGCGCAGCGGCTGCACCACCAGATGCGGATAGCGGCTGCGCAGTGCGGCCTCGCGGCGCAGGCTCGAGGTACCGACCACGGTGCCGGCAGGCATCTCGTCGAGCGAGGCGAAGCGGGTCGACACCAGCGCGTCGCGCGGATCCTCACGCTCCATCACGGCGGCCAGCGCGAACCCCTCGGGCAGCTCCATCGGCACGTCCTTCAGCGAGTGCACCGCCAGGTCGGCCCGGCCCTCGGCCATCGCCACTTCCAGCTCCTTGACGAACAGACCCTTGCCGCCGACCTTGGAGAGGCTGCGGTCCAGAATCTGGTCGCCCCGGGTAGTCATACCCAGAATGGACACATCGCACGCGGGATAGTATTGTTGCAACGCAGCACGCACATGTTCGGCCTGCCACATGGCCAGCCGGCTTTCGCGTGACGCGATCACCAGCCTGCCCGGCGCGGCGGATGAGGATGCGGAAGGGACGGAAGCTTGCATGCCGCGAATGGTAGCACGCACCCCCTGCCGGTCCGGCCGCCGTCCCGGAAGCTGGCGGCGTGGCGTCCGAAGGCCGAAGAGCCGGGGCAAAGCGGCCAGGGCAACACCGGGTCTGGAAGGCGATCGGAACGATCGGAAACAACAGCAGCATCAGAACCAAACGCAGAGGAGATTGCATGACGCAGCCAGCAGCGCGCCCGGCCGGCCGCCGGATCCGCGCCGTCCGAGGCCGATCGGAAACCGCCGGCGACGGCGCAAACGGAATCGGCGGGCGCGAAGACGCCAATGGATCGATCGGACCAGGGACAGCCGCCCCCTCGCCCCAGACCGTCGAAGCGGCCCAGCCGACACCTTCCACCGCCCGCCCGACCCGCCGCGCCGCCGCAAAACCGGCCTCCCACCTCGAAGTGGTACCGGCAGCACCGGCGCGCAAGGCGGCCAACGACAAGGACCTGCCCCTGCGCGAGGACATCCGCTTCCTGGGTCGCCTGCTCGGCGACGTGCTGCGCGAGCAGGAAGGCGAGGCAGCCTTCCAGATCGTCGAGACGATCCGCCAGACCGCGGTGCGCTTTCGCCGCGAGAACGACCGCGCCGCCGCGGCCGAGCTGGACCGGCTGCTCAAGCGGCTGTCGCGCGACCAGACCAACCAGGTAGTGCGCGCCTTCAGCTACTTCTCGCATCTGGCCAATATCGCCGAGGACCAGCACCACAACCGCCGCCGGCGCGTCCATGCGCTGGCCGGCTCGCCGCCCCAGCCGGGCAGCATGGCGCGCGCGCTGCAGGCGATCGACGCCGCCGGCGTCACCGGCAAGCAGCTGCGCAAGTTCTTCGACGAGGCGCTGATCGTGCCGGTGCTGACCGCGCACCCGACCGAGGTCCAGCGCAAGAGCATCCTGGACGCCGAGCGCGAGATCGCCCGTCTGCTGGCCGAGCGCGACCTGCCGATGACGGCGCGCGAACTGGCGCACAACACCGCCCAGCTGCGAGCCAAGGTGACCACGCTGTGGCAGACGCGGATGCTGCGCAATACGCGGCTGATGGTCGTCGATGAGATCGAGAACGCGCTGTCGTACTACCGCACCACCTTCCTGCGCGGCATCCCGCAGCTGATGACCGAGCTGGAGGAGGACATCGCCGCGGTATTCCCGGCCTCGCGCCGCGCCAAGACGGAACCCGGTCCGCTGCCGCCGTTCTTCCAGATGGGCTCGTGGATCGGCGGCGATCGCGACGGCAACCCCAACGTCACGGCGGACACGCTGGAGCACGCGGCCTGCCAGCAGGCGCTGCTGATCCTCGAGTGGTATCTGGACGAGGTGCACGCGCTGGGGGCCGAACTGTCGATATCCACGCTGATGGTCGAGGCCAGCCCCGCGCTGCTGGCGCTGGCCGACGCGTCGCCGGACCGCTCCGAGCACCGCGCCGACGAACCGTACCGGCGCGCGCTGATCGGCATCTACGCGCGGCTGGCCGCGACCTGCCATGCGCTGACCGGCCGCGCGGCGCCGCGCCATCCGGTCGCCGACGCCGAGCCCTACGCCAGTGCGGAGTCCTTCGCCGCCGACATCGAAGTGGTGATCGACTCGCTGCGCGAGCACCACGGCGAGGCGCTGGCGCGCGCCCGCATCGATGCGCTGCACCGCGCGATCGCGGTGTTCGGCTTCCACCTGGCGTCGATCGACATGCGCCAGGTGTCCGACGTGCACGAGGCTGTGATCGCCGAGCTGTTCGCCGCAGCCGGCGTCGAGGCGGACTACGCCGCGCTGTCCGAGGAGCGCAAGCTCGAGCTGCTGCTGGCCGAACTGCGCCAGCCGCGACTGCTGACGCTGCCCTGGCATACCTATTCCGACCAAACCCAAAGCGAGCTGCGCGTGCTGACGACCGCGCGCGAACTGCGGGCCCGCTACGGCGCCCGCGTCGCGCGCAACTACATCATCTCGCACACCGAGACGCTGTCGGACCTGGTCGAGGTCATGCTGCTGCAGAAGGAGACCGGCATGCTGCGCGGCACGCTGGGCAGCAAGAACGATCCGGCGCGCATGGAACTGATGGTGATTCCGCTGTTCGAGACCATCGAGGACTTGCGCAACGCCAGCGGCATCATGCAGGCGCTGCTCGACCTGCCCGGCTTCGCCGCGGTGCTGGCCAATCAGGGCGGCGAGCAGGAGGTGATGCTCGGCTATTCGGATTCGAACAAGGACGGCGGCTTCCTGACCTCGAACTGGGAGCTATACAAGGCCGAACTCGCGCTGGTGCAGCTGTTCGCCCAGCGCAAGATCAAGCTGCGGCTGTTCCACGGCCGTGGCGGCACGGTCGGACGCGGCGGCGGCCCCACCTACCAGGCCATCCTGTCGCAGCCGCCCGGCACGGTCAACGGGCAGATCCGGCTGACCGAGCAGGGCGAAATCATCAACAGCAAGTTCGCCAACGCCGAGATCGGGCGCCGCAACCTGGAGACGGTGATCGCCGCCACGCTGGAGGCATCGCTGCTGCCGACGCAGAACGCGCCCAAGGACCTGGCGACGTTCGAGAGCATCATGCAGCGGCTGTCGGACCGCGCCTTCGTCGCCTACCGCGACCTGGTCTACGACACCCCGGGCTTCAAGGACTACTTCTTCGCCACCACGCCGATCACCGAGATCGCCGATCTGAACCTGGGCTCCCGCCCGGCCTCGCGCAAGCTGATGGACAAGAAGAACCGCCGCATCGAGGATCTGCGGGCGATTCCGTGGGGCTTCTCGTGGGGCCAGTGCCGCCTGCTGCTGCCGGGCTGGTTCGGCTTCGGCAGCGCCGTGCGCGCGCTGCTCGATGAGGCCGGCGACGACAAGGCCCGCAAGGCGCTGGTGGCGACGCTGCGCCGCATGGTCAAGACGTGGCCCTTCTTTTCGACGCTGCTGTCCAACATGGACATGGTGCTGGCCAAGACCGATCTGGCGGTCGCCTCGCGCTACGCCCAGCTGTGCGACGACGCGGCGCTGCGCAAGGCCGTGTTCAACCGCATCAGCACCGAGTGGCATCTGACCGGCGAGATGCTGGGGCTGGTCACCGGCAAGCACGACCGCCTGGCCGACAACCCCCTGCTGGCGCGCTCGATCAAGAACCGCTTCGCCTACCTGGACCCGCTGAACCACCTGCAGGTCGAACTGCTCAAGCGCTACCGGGCCGGCAAGGACGGCGACGACGTGCGCGTGCGGCGCGGCATCCATCTGACGATCAACGGGATTGCGGCGGGGCTGCGCAATACCGGTTGAGGGCACGTGGCTGGAGGCAGTCGTCCAGCCTCCAGCCACGTTGTCGAGCCGTCTGACACGGTGCCGAGCGGCTCAGCCGCGAGTTGCCGCGTCAAACTCGCCGGAGGTCGAGGCGGGCCGCCGCATCAACTCGAGTTCCCGCTGGGTCTGTGCCATTTTGTCTGCCAACAGCCGCTCCTCCGGCAACACCGTCCGATACTCGGCGGCAACGACGGTGTTCCCCAAGCCACTGAGCGCATAGTGCGCCTCCGCCTCCCCCTTCGCTGCGCACAGGATCAAGCCAACGGGCGGGTTTTCACCCGGCTTCATCCAATGTTCCCGGGCGTAGTTGAGATAGAGGTGCATTTGCCCTGCATCTGCATAGCCGAACCTGCCGATCTTCAGGTCGATGATCACCAGACACTTCAGCCGGCGGTGAAAAAACACGAGGTCGACCCGAAACCAGTTGTCGTCGATCCGGAGTCGCCGCTGCCGGCCGATAAAAGCAAAATCGTCACCGAGCTCCAGCAGGAAGTCTGCAAGGTGCTGAATCAAGGCCTCCTCCAGCTCGGATTCGGAGTACTCGTCCTTCAGGCCAAGAAACTCAAGGACAAATGGATCCTTGATGGCCTCTTCGGCGGTGACAAGATCATCGGTTTCGGCCACCGTCGCGCCTTTGAGCATGCCCGCCTTATTGCGTGAAAGGAGCGCTCGCTCATAAAACTGGCTGTTGATCTGCCTCGCCAGCTGACGTACCGACCATCCGCAGCGCAACGCCTCCCTCTCGTAAAAGCGGCGGGCGCGTTGGCTTCTGACACTGAGCAGCCTGACATACGCAGACCATGGCAGAGGAAATGCCCGAGCCAGATCGCTCAGTTCGGCGGCTGTTTCACGCGGGCCGCCTTGCCGCTTGAATTGATCAGACAGTGTCTGATCAATCTGTTTCGGGGGCCACGCAAGGTAGAACTGGCGCATTTGCTGCAGATTGACCATGCCGAAGCCGCGACCGAAGCGTCGCGACAACTCTTCCGACAGGCGTTTGAGTAGTCCCGAGCCGTACGCGGCGCGACGCTTGCCACCCTGGTCTGACTCGACAATACGGCGACCGATCAACCAATAGGTCGCCGTCATCCAGGCGTTCACGCTGCGGGCCGCGCCCTCGCGGGCGGCCTGGACCAGACGGACCACATCGGTACAGACCGCTTCATAGTCTGGGCGCGACGGCGGCAAGGGGGACGCGGGATCGGTAAGCGCCATAACGGGAGGCTGAGCGGGAACGTCTGGGGAGGTCAATTCGACGCTCAAGCGTAGCCCCGCACCTATCCCGGAATTGTTTCCGGCAGTCCAGGCCGGCCGGCAACGATATAATTCCCGCTTTTCCTATCCTTTCCGTTGCCCGGCACGCCTCGGTGCGTGGGCACTGTCCAGTTCCCTACCGCCATGACCTCCCAACTTGCCAAGAAAGGCGAAGCCTGGTCCGCCCGCTTCTCCGAACCGATGTCCGACCTGGTGAAGCGCTACACCGCTTCGGTGTTCTTCGACAAGCGCCTCGCGCTGTTCGATATCCAGGGCTCGCTGGCGCATGCGGCGATGCTGGCCCGGCAGGGCATCATCAGCGACGCCGACCGGGCCGAGATCGAGCGCGGCATGGCGCAGATCCGCGGCGAGATCGAGGCCGGCAACTTTGAATGGAAGCTGGACCTGGAAGACGTCCACCTGAATATCGAGGCGCGGCTGACCGCGCTGGTCGGCGATGCCGGCAAGCGGCTGCATACCGGCCGCTCGCGCAACGACCAGGTGGCAACCGATATCCGCCTGTGGCTGCGCAGCGAGATCGACAACATCGTCGGCCTGCTGGGCGACCTGCGCAACGCGCTGCTCGATCTGGCCGAGCAGCACGCCGACACGATCCTGCCGGGCTTCACCCATTTGCAGGTCGCGCAGCCGGTGACCTTCGGCCACCACCTGCTGGCCTACGTCGAGATGTTCACGCGCGATGCCGAGCGCATGCAGGACGCCCGCAAGCGCGTCAACCGGCTGCCGCTGGGCGCCGCCGCGCTGGCCGGCACCAGCTACCCGATCGACCGGGAGTTCGTTGCGCAGCAGCTGGGCTTCGACGGCGTCTGCCGCAACTCGCTGGACGCGGTGTCCGACCGGGATTTCGCCATCGAATTCTGCGCGGCGTCGGCGCTGGTGATGACCCACGTGTCGCGCTTCTCGGAAGAGCTGGTGCTGTGGATGAGCCCGCGCGTCGGCTTCATCGATATCGCCGACCGCTTCTGCACCGGCAGCTCGATCATGCCGCAGAAGAAGAACCCGGACGTGCCGGAGCTCGCGCGCGGCAAGACCGGCCGCGTCAATGGCCACCTGATCGGCCTGCTGACGCTGATGAAGGGCCAGCCGCTGGCCTACAACAAGGACAACCAGGAAGACAAGGAGCCGCTGTTCGATACGGTCGATACCGTGGTCGACACGCTGCGCATCTTCGCGGACATGGTGCCTGGCATCACGGTCAAGCCCGACGCAATGCGCGCCGCCGCGCTGCAGGGCTATGCGACCGCGACGGACCTGGCCGACTACCTGGTCAAGAAGGGGCTGCCGTTCCGTGACGCGCACGAGGCGGTGGCCCACGCCGTGCGCGCCTGCGACGCGCGCCAGTGCGACCTGGCCGATCTGACCGTGGCCGAGCTGCGCGATGCCACCGGCCTGGGCGACAAGGCGGCGCTGATCGGCGACGACGTGCACGGCGTGCTGACGCTCGAAGGCTCGGTCGCCGCCCGCAACCATGTCGGCGGCACCGCGCCTGACCAGGTCCGCGCCGCCATCGCGGCCGCGCGCAAGGCCGGCTGATCGAAGGCCCGATCGGCTGATCCGGCGATCGGCCATCCGCCTTGCAGCGTCCCCGTTCTCCACGGGGACGCTCCCCACCAAGGTGGGGAATCCCTCCTCCCGCCGCCCTCCTCCACCGGCCCGCTTCCGGGTCAGACAACGCAGACAATGTGACGAATTGGGGATTAACCCTAGCGATTTGCCGTGGCGTTCAACCGTAAACTGACGCGCCACCCCGGTTTTTCCCCATCCCTAGGACGTTCACATGTCTCTCCTCATGAGGATCTCACGGCTTATCGACGCCGTGAACGATGCCATCGGGAGGTGGGCGAAATGGCTGATCCTGCTGGCCGTACTGGTCTGCGCGGGCAACGCCATCATTCGCTACACCTTCAGCATCAGCTCCAACGCCTGGCTCGAACTGCAGTGGTACATGTTCGCCGGCGTGTTCCTGCTCGGTGCGCCGTACACCCTGCGCAAGGACGAGCATGTCCGCATCGACGTGATCGCCGGACGCTTCTCCGAGCGCACGCAAGTCTGGATCGATATCGTGGGCATCCTGCTGTTCCTGCTGCCGATCTCGCTGATCATCCTGTGGCTGGCGATCCCCTACTTCTGGCTGTCCTATGCCGGGCAGGAGATGTCCGGCAATGCCGGCGGACTGATCCGCTGGCCGGCCAAGTTCCTGATCGTCGCCGGCTTCTTCCTGCTGAACCTGCAGGGCCTGTCCGAGCTGATCAAGCGCTTCGCCTACCTGCGGGGCGAGCTGCCGTTCGAGGCGTTCCGCAAGCACGGCCACAGCCCCGCGGAAAACGCCGCCGCGCTGACCGATGGCGGCCGTAGCGGTCCCCCGGCAACCCCGTAAGCGAGGACCGCGATGACGCAATTCCTGATCGACAACATGGCGCCGATCATGTTCGGCTCCCTGGTGGTCTTCCTGCTGTCGGGCTTCCCGATCGCCTTCGCGCTGGCCGCCAACGGCCTGCTGTTCGCCTTCATCGGCATCGAGCTGGGCCTGCTTCCGCCGGAGCTGCTGCAGGCGCTACCGAGCCGGCTGTTCGGCATCATCGAGAACGACACGCTGCTGGCGATTCCGTTCTTCACCTTCATGGGGCTGATACTGGAGCGGTCCGGCATGGCCGAGGATCTGCTCGATACGATCGGCCAGCTGTTCGGCCCGATCCGCGGGGGCCTCGCCTACGCGGTAATCTTCGTCGGCGCGCTGCTGGCGGCGACCACCGGCGTGGTGGCGGCCTCGGTGATCTCGATGGGGCTGATCTCGCTGCCGCTGATGCTCAAGTACAACTACGACAAGCGGCTGGCCACCGGCGTGATTGCCGCGTCGGGCACGCTGGCGCAGATCATCCCGCCGTCGCTGGTGCTGATCGTGCTGGCCGACCAGCTGGGCCGCTCGGTCGGCGACATGTACAAGGGCGCCTTCGTGCCCGGCATGGTGCTGACCGGCCTGTACATGGGCTATGTGCTGCTGGTCACGCTGTTCAAGCCCGCCGCCGCCCCGGCGCTGCCGCTGGAAGCGCGCACCTTCCGCGAGCCCAGCGGCAAGAGCGGCTCGACCTCGGTGCTGGTGCTGACCGCGCTGGCCGTAGTGGTCGGCGTGGTGGTCGACCTGAACTACAACCCCGGCGGTCCGCTGGACGAGCGGCTGGTGGTGTCGATCGGCGCGGCGATCTCGTTCGCCTTCGTGCTGGCCGTGATCAACCGCGTGCTCAAGCTCAATCTGCTGTCGCAGATGGCCGAGAAGGTGACCTTCGTGCTGATCCCGCCGCTGGCGCTGATCTTCCTGGTGCTGGGCACGATCTTCATCGGCGTGGCGACGCCGACCGAGGGCGGTGGCATGGGCGCGCTCGGCGCGCTGGTGCTGGCGCTGATCAAGGGCCGGCTGAACCTGGGCCTAACCAAGCAGGCGATGGAGTCGACGCTGAAGCTGTCGGCCTTCGTGATCTTCATCCTGATCGGCGCGCGGGTGTTCTCGCTGACCTTCTACGGCGTCGACGGCCACCTGTGGGTCGAGCATCTGCTGACGGCGCTGCCCGGCGGCCAGACCGGCTTCCTGATCGCGGTCAACGTGCTGTTCTTCCTGCTGGCCTTCTTCCTGGACTTCTTCGAGCTGGCCTTCATCCTGGTGCCGCTGGTCGGCCCGGTCGCCGACAAGCTGGGCATCGACCTGATCTGGTTCGGCGTGCTGCTGGCGGTCAACATGCAGACTTCGTTCATGCACCCGCCGTTCGGCTTCTCGCTGTTCTACCTGCGCTCGGTCGCGCCGCGCTCGGTCAAGACCTCGGACATCTACTGGGGTTCGGTGCCGTTCGTGGTGATCCAGCTGATCATGGTGTCGCTGATCATCATCTTCCCGGGCCTGGTGACCACCGACAAGACGAAGGCCCAGGACCGCAGCATCACGCGCAGCCTGGACATCGACTTCGGCACCACCACGCAGCCGGCGCCAGGCGGCACGGCGCCGTCCGGACCGTCGGAGGCACCGGAAGCGCCAACGCTGCCGGGCGGCGCGCAGCTCGAGACGCCGAGCGCGCCGGGCCAGTCGAGCGACAGCGGCCCATCGGCCCCGGTGTTCGAGTTCGAGAAGAAGTAGTTTCGAGACGGGATCGTTCGAGCCGGCCACGCTCGAACGACGGCATCAAGCAAAACGGCCGGCATCCGTTGATGCCGGCCGTTTTGCTTTACCGTGCCGCCGCCGTCAAGCCGTCTGCTTCACGCAATCGACGAAGTACACGCGCTTGCCGTCGATCTCCTCGGCCACCAGGCCGTGGATATCGGTCTCGAAGCCCGGGAACAGCTGGTTGAACTCGCGCGCGAACTTCAGGTACTGGACGATGGTCCGGTTGAAGCGCTCGCCGGGGATCAGCAGCGGAATGCCCGGCGGGTACGGCGTCAGCAGGATCGCGGTGACGCGGCCCTCGAGGTCGTCGACCGGCACCCGCTCGATCTCGCGGTGCGCCATCATCGCCCAGGCATCCGACGGCTTCATCGCCGGTTCCATGTCCGACAGGTACATCTCGGTGGTCACGCGCGCGACGTCGTTGGCCTTGTAGACGCTGTGGATCGCGTCGCACAGGTCGCGCAGGCCCATCCGCTCGTACTGCGGGAAGCGCGCGACGAACTCCGGCAGCACGCGCCACAGCGGCTGGTTCTGGTCGTAGTCGTCCTTGAACTGCTGCAGCTCGGTCACCAGCGAGTTCCAGCGGCCCTTGGTGATGCCGATGGTGAACATGATGAAGAACGAGTACAGGCCCGTCTTCTCGATGATGATGCCGTGCTCGGCCAGGTACTTGGTGACGATCGCCGCCGGAATGCCGCGTTCGCTGAACTCGCCGTCGACGTCGAGCCCCGGCGTGATGATCGTGGCCTTGATCGGGTCGAGCAGGTTGAAGCCGTCGGCCAGGTCGCCGAAGCCGTGCCAGCGGTCGTTGGCCTTCAGCATCCAGTCCTCGCGGTCGCCGATGCCGTCCTCGTTCAGGTCTTCCGGGCCCCAGACCTTGAACCACCAGTCGCCGTTGTTGCCGGCGTCGTAGTCCCCCTCGACCTTGCGCATCGCGCGGCGGAAGTCCAGCGCCTCCTGGATGCTCTCCTCGACCAGCGCGGTGCCGCCGGGCGCTTCCATCATCGCCGCGGCCACGTCGCACGAGGCGATGATCGAATACTGCGGGCTCGTCGACGTATGCATCAGGTACGCCTCGTTGAAGCGGTACCGGTCCAGCTTGCGCGTCTCGGAGTCCTGCACGAGGATCTGCGAGGCCTGCGACAGCCCCGCCAGCAGCTTGTGGGTCGACTGCGTGGCGAACACCAGCGCGTCCTTGCTGCGCGGACGATCGCGCCCGATCGCGTGCATGTTGCGATAGAAGTCGTGGAACGCTGCGTGCGGCAGCCAGGCCTCGTCGAAATGCAGCGTGTCGATCTCGGCGGCCAGCATCTCCTTGATCTGCTCGGCGTTGTACAGCACGCCGTCGTAGGTGCCCTGCGTGATCGTCAGGATGCGCGGCTTCTGGTTCTTCGCCTGGCTGGCGAACGGATGCGCGGCGATCTTCCTGCGGATGGTCTCCGGGTCGAACTCGCTCTTCGGGATCGGGCCGATGATGCCGTAGTGGTTGCGCGTCGGCATCAGGAACACCGGGATCGCGCCGGTCATCATGATCGCGTGCAGGATCGACTTGTGGCAGTTGCGGTCGACCACCACGATGTCGCCGGGCGCCACGTTGGCGTGCCAGACCATCTTGTTCGAGGTCGACGTGCCGTTGGTGACGAAGAACATGTGGTCGGAGTTGAAGATCCGCGCGGCATTGCGCTCGGAGGCCGCGACCGGCCCGGTGTGGTCCAGCAGCTGGCCCAGTTCGTCGACCGCATTGCAGACGTCGGCGCGCAGCATGTTCTCGCCGAAGAACTGGTGGAACACCTGGCCGACCGGGCTCTTCAGGAAGGCGACGCCGCCCGAGTGGCCCGGGCAGTGCCACGAGTACGAACTGTCCTGTGCGTAGTCGATCAGCGCCTTGAAGAACGGCGGCGCCAGCGACTCGAGATAGACCTTGGCTTCGCGGATGATATGCCGGGCCACGAACTCGGGCGTGTCCTCGAACATGTGGATGAAGCCGTGCAGCTCGCGCAGGATGTCGTTCGGGATATGGCGCGAGGTACGGGTCTCGCCGTACAGGAAGATCGGCAGGTTGGCGTTGCGCCGGCGCACCTCGGTGACGAAGGCGCGCAGCTTCTCGATCGCCGCCGCTTCGGGCTCGTCGGCGCCGCTGGCGAATTCGTCGTCGTCGATCGACACGATGAAGGACGAAGCGCGGCTGGACTGCTGCGCGAACGAGGTCAGGTCGCCATAGCTGGTCAGGCCCATCACCTCCATGCCCTCGGCCTCGATGGCCTGGGCCAGCGCACGGATGCCCGAGCCGGAGATGTTCTCGGAGCGGAAGTCTTCATCGATGATGATGACGGGGAAGCGGAATTTCATCGGGCGTCCTCGCGGAAAGGAGAGAGAGGCAAAAGGACTTGAGCCACATGGCCCGCGTTCGGCGCGCGGGGACATGTGGCTCGGATATTCATGGCGAAGCGGTCAGGCCGCTGCGCCGGTTCTGGGTGTTCCGTGATGGCGGTCGGTGCGGTGGTCTTGCAGCGTCAAGCGCCATTGGCCCGCATTGTAGGGCAATCAGGTTTTCGGCAGCGTGACACCGTGCTGGCCCTGGTATTTGCCGCCGCGGTCGCGGTACGAGGTTTCGCAGACCTCGTCGCTCTCGAAGAACAGCACCTGGGCGCAGCCCTCGCCGGCATAGATCTTCGCGGGCAGCGGCGTGGTGTTCGAGAATTCCAGCGTCACGTAGCCCTCCCACTCGGGCTCGAACGGCGTCACGTTGACGATGATGCCGCAGCGCGCATAGGTGCTCTTGCCCAGGCAGATCGTCAGCACGCTGCGCGGGATGCGGAAATATTCGACCGTGCGGGCCAGCGCGAACGAGTTCGGCGGGATGATGCAGACATCGCCCTTGAAGTCGACGAACGACTTCTCGTCGAAGTTCTTCGGGTCGACGATGGTGCTGTTGATGTTGGTGAAGATCTTGAATTCGTCGGCGCAGCGGATGTCGTAGCCGTAGCTGGAGGTGCCATAGGAGACGATCTTGCGGCCATCCGTTTCCCTGACCTGGCCCGGCTCGAACGGCTCGATCATGCCATGCTGCTCCGCCATGCGGCGGATCCACTTGTCGGATTTGATGCTCATAAGGTAGCGGTGAACGGAAGAAGCGCCGCGAAGTGGAACGCCGCAACGGGCGGCATGGCGCGCAATGGGCCGCATTGTACAACCAAAGCGCGGCCGGCCCGGCAAGCTCGGCCGGGGATATCAAGGGGCAAGCCGGAAGGACAGCGGAAGGGCGAGCTCGGGGAGCGCGGGAGTTTGACCGCGTGGAGATCGGCCTTATGCCACCGCGGCCTGCGGCTCGCTATGACGGAAGCGCTGGCGGCCGGTATAGAGCAGGAAATGCTTGCCGGTGCAGCGTGCGAACAGCGTCATGTTGACGCGCTTCGCCATCTGGTAGCCCATCTGCGTGACGCCCGAGCGCGACAGCAGGAACGGGATGCCCATCTGCGCGCCCTTGATGACCATCTCCGAGGTCAGGCGGCCGGTGGTGTAGAACACCTTGTCGGCGCCGTCCATTCCTTCCAGCCACATCCGTCCGGCGATCGCGTCGACCGCGTTGTGGCGGCCGACGTCCTCGATGAACATCAGCAGCTCGCGGCCCTGGAACAGCGCGCAGCCATGGACGGAGCCCGCCTGCTTGTAGACCGACTGCTGCAGCCGGATCGTGTCGACGATGCTGTAGAGCGTCTGCTGGTCCAGCACCGCGTCGTCGGGCAGCCGGATCTGGTCGACTTCGTCGAGCAGCGAGCCGAACACCGTGCCCTGGCCGCAGCCGGTGGTGACGATCTTGCGCGCGGTGCGCTCCTCGATGCGGTCGACACCGCCGCGCGTGGTCACCGCGGCCGACTCGGTCTCCCAGTCGACCTGGATCGCGGCGATGTCCTCGATCGACTCGACCAGCCGCTGGTTGCGCAGGTAGCCGAGCACCAGCGCCTCCGGGGCGCCGCCCAGCGTCATCAGCGTGACCAGCTCGCGCTTGTCCAGATAGACCGTCAGCGGCCGTTCGCCGGGCAGGAAGGCGGCGCGCACGCGGCCCTGCTCGTCGACCACCTCGACCTCCTCGATCAGCGGGACGGCGGCTTGGCTCAGTTCGGGACGCAGGGACATGGTTACGTGGAAATCTGGAACATCGGGACGAGGCCGGCGCGATGGCGAGCCCGCCTGGTTGGTCAGGGCGGAGCCACGGCGCCGGCCGCGCCGGTCAGGACTTGACCACCACGCCGCAGGCGATGCGGCCGCCCGAATTGCCGGTGGGCTGGGTCTTGTAGTCGTCGGGGTCCTTGTGCACGACCACCGCGCGGCCGACCACGCTGTTCGCGCCGGGCGCGACGGTCATGCTGGTCAGCTGGAAGCTGGCGCGCGCGCGGCCATTGGCGTCGGCGGTCAGGTTCGGCATGTCGCCGACATGATGATCCGGCGTATTGACGGAACCGTGCGGCTTCCCGGTCGGGTTGAAATGGCCGCCGGCGCTCATCGCATCGGGGGCCGAGCAGTCGCCCTTCTCGTGGACGTGGAAGCCATGCACCGAATTCGGCGGCAGGCCGGTCACGTCGGCCAGCACCATCACATGATCGCCATGCTGGGTGAAGGTCACGGTGCCCTGGGTATTGGTGCCGCTCTTGGCGGTCAGCGGCGCCACGGCTCGCTCGGCCGTCGCACCGCCGCCCATCATCTTCCCGATGGGTCCCGTCTGCGAACACGCTGCCAGCGCGCCGCTTGCCACCAGACCGAAAAGAATACGCTTCATGCCGAACCTCCTGTCACGGTGATGTCGAGCATGCATTGTAGCGCTCATCCCGGCCTGGTCCGTACGGCAGCGGAACGACGGTGCTTACGCCTCGCCGGGCGCGGGGCGCCGTTCCGGCTGGCGGCGCGAAGGCGTGGAACGCTGGGCCGGGATCTTGCCGGACTTGACGTCGTCGTACCAGTGCTCGTGGTGCTCCTTCGCCCAGGCCTCGTCGACATAGCCGTCGCGCATCGCGCGATAGGCGCCTTCCATGCCGATCGTGCCCATGTAGATATGGCCGAACGCCATCGCCATCATCACGATCGCGGCGATCGAGTGGACGATATGGGCCAGCTGCATCGTGGTGCGGTAGTAGTCCAGCCCCGGCACGATCTTGTCGAGCACGAAGCCCGAGGCCGAGATCAGCAGACCGAGCAGGAACACCCCGACCCAGAACCAGCCCTTCTCTCCGGCGTTGAAGCGGCCGCTCGGGACGTGCTTGCCGCTGGCGATGCCGCCCAGGCTGGTCAGCCAGCGGATGTCGTCGCGCGACGGCAGGTTGTCGCGCACGAAGATCACGAAGCCGACGATCAGCGACAGCGTGAAAACCGGGCCGACGATGTTGTGCACGTTCTTCAGCAGATAGGTCAGCCAGCCGAACAGCGTATGGCCCATGATCGGCAGCAGGAAATGCTTGCCGAACAGCATCACGATGCCCGACACCGCCAGCACCACGAAGGCGATCGCCATGGTCCAGTGGACAATGCGCTCCAGCGGCGTGAAGCGCTCGATCATGCGGCCGGTCGGCTGCGACTTCAGCGGAATGGTGCCGCGCCAGACGAAGAAGGCCAGGATCACCGCCGGCACCAGTACCAGCAGCCAGCCGCCCCAGACCGTGATCACGCCGTTGCGCAACAGCCGCCATTCCTGGCCGGTACGCAGGATCAGCACGCCGGCTTCCTTGTCCGGCAGGCTGCTGTAGTGGCGCTGGTCCGAATTGATCTCGCGCCAGACCGGCGCGTTGTTGCCCGGCTGCGTGCGCGTGCGGCTCTGCTGCTCGCGCGCCTCGGCGGCAATGTCACGCTCGGGCACGTCGAAGATGTTCTGCGAGGCGATGCCCGAGAACGGCTGCTGCGGATGCAGCGCGGGATTGTTGGTGTCGGCTTCCGCCGGCGCCGGCGTCGCGGCGGGGCTTTGGCCCTGCGCGGCTGCCTGTGCAGGCGTCTGCGCCGGCGTGGTCTGCGCCTGCGCCGCGCCGCCGTGCAGCAGCGGCACGGCCAGCGCCAGCGCGCACGCGGCCGTTGCCGCGGCGGCACGGGCCTTGCCGGCCAGCGCGGAAATCAGCTTGGCGCTCATAGGGCCTCCTTCGGATCGGCTTGAAGTCGGCGGCAACGGCGGCCGCCCATGCACGCCTCGCTCATTGGACGCGCGTGTACTCGTTCTGCAGCTGGTTGCGCTGGCGAATCTGCTTCTGCCAGCTGGTCTGGTCGCCCTGCGTCCAGCCAGTGGCGACGAAGGGATCGCCGGGCGCGCCCTTCCAGGCCGCGGTGTCGGTCTTCTTCGGGCTTGGCCTGGCGGTTTGCGGCTCCTCGCCGCAGCCCGCCAGCCCGATCAGCGCGGCGCCGGCCGCGACCCACATCAGCTTGTTCTTGTTCATGATGCCTGCCCCGCGGGAGTGGACGGACCGGCCGGCGTCTGCTGGGCCGGAGCCGGGGTGCCGGCCGGCGCGGCCGGAGCGCGCTGGGCGGCCTGGCCGTTGGTGCCGTAGGCGGTGCCCCAGCCGAACACATCGCCGCCGGTGCCGCGCTTGATCACGCGGTTGCGCAGGATGTCGGCAATCACGTCGCCGTCGCCGCCGAGCAGCGCCTTGGTCGAGCACATTTCCGCGCACAGCGGCAGCTTGCCTTCGGACAGGCGGTTGCGGCCGTACTTCTCGAACTCGGCCTCGCTGCCGTTGGCTTCCGGGCCACCCGCGCAGAACGTGCACTTGTCCATCTTGCCGCGCACGCCGAAGGTGCCGGTCGACGGAAACTGCGGCGCGCCGAACGGGCATGCGTACGAGCAGTAGCCGCAGCCGATGCAGACGTCCTTGTCGTGCAGCACCACGCCGTCGTCGGTGCGGTAGAAGCAGTCGACCGGGCAGACCGCCATGCAGGGCGCGTCCGAGCAGTGCATGCAGGCCACCGAGATCGATTTCTCCGCGCCCTGCACGCCGTCGTTGACCGTCACCACGCGGCGCCGGTTGACGCCCCACGGTACCTCGTGCTCGTTCTTGCAAGCGGTGACGCAGCTGTTGCACTCGATGCAGCGCTCGGCGTCACAGATGAATTTCATGCGTGCCATTGTGTTCCCCTTACGCGAAGCGCTCGATCTGGCAGACCGTCGTCTTGGTTTCCTGCATCATCGTCACCGCGTCGTAGCCATAGGTGGTCGCCGTGTTGACCGCCTCGCCCCGCACGATCGGATGCGCACCGTCCGGGTAGTAGTCCAGCATGTCCTTGCCCTGCCACCAGCCCGAGAAGTGGAACGGGATGAAGGCGGTATCCGGGCCGACCCGCTCGGTGACCAGCGCGCGCACCTTCAGCGTGGCGCCGGTCGGCGTCTTGACCCAGCAGTAGTCGCCGTTGCGGATGCCGCGGGCGGAGGCCGCGCGCGGATTGATCTCGACGAAGTTCTCCTGCTGCAGCTCGGCCAGCCACGGGTTCGAACGCGTTTCCTCGCCACCGCCCTCGTATTCGACAAGACGGCCGGAGGTCAGGATGATCGGGAACTTCTCGTGGACCTTGTTCTCGATGTTGCGCTGCTGCACGGTCTTGTACAGCGTCGGCAGGCGCCAGAACGCCATCTTGTCGTCGTGGGTCGGATACTTGGCGACCATGTCCGGACGGGTCGAGTACAGCGGTTCGCGGTGCTGCGGAATCGGATCCGGGAAGTTCCACACGACGGCGCGCGCCTTGGCGTTGCCGAACGGATGGCAGCCGTGCACCTTCAGCACGACGCGCTGAATGCCGCCCGACAGGTCGGTCTTCCAGTTCTTGCCCTCGGCGGCCTGCTTCTCGGCATCGGTCAGGTCGTCCCACCAGCCCAGCTTCTTCAGCAGCACGTGGTCGAACTCGGGATAGCCGGTGGTGATCTCCGCGCCCACCGAATGCGAGCCGTCCTCGGCCAGCAGGTTGACGCCGTCGCGCTCGACGCCGAAGTTGGCGCGGAAGTTGCCGCCGCCGTCCATCACGTGCCGGGTGGTGTCGTACAGGTTCGGCGAGCCCGGGTGCTTCAGTTCCGGCGTGCCGTAGCACGGCCACGGCAGGCCGAAGTAGTCGCCGGTCAGGTCATAGCCGGTGGCCGCGTCCTTGCCGCCCTTGCAGCGCAGCGTCTTGACGTCGAACATCTGCATATTCTTCATATGCGCCTTCAGCCGTTCCGGCGACTGGCCGGTGTAGCCGATGGTCCAGTTCGACTTGTTGATCTCGCGCAGGATCGACTCGGGCTCCGGCTCCATCCAGGTACGGCCGGCGCGCTTGACCTCGATCAGCTTGAAGTTGCGCGACAGCTCCTTGCCGAAGCCCAGCTTGTCGGCGAAGGCCTGCATGATCGTGTGGTCGGGCATCGATTCGAACAGCGGCTCGATGACCTTCTCGCGCCATTGCAGCGAGCGGTTCGACGCCGTGCACGAGCCCGAGGTCTCGAACTGCGTGGCGGCCGGCAGCAGATAGACGGCGCGGTTCGGATTGACCTTGTCGCCCTCGGCCGGCGGCATGTTGGCCATCGCCGCGGTCGCCGACGGATACGGGTCGATCACCACCAGCAGGTCCAGCTTGTCGAGCGCCTTCTTCATCTCCAGGCCGCGCGTCTGCGAGTTCGGCGCATGGCCCCAGAAGAACACGCCGCGGACGTTGTTGTCCTGGTCGATCAGGTCGCTCTTCTCGGTGACGATATCGATCCAGCGCGACACCGTGGTGCCGGACTTCTCCATCATCGCCTGCGAGGGGAACTGCGACTTGATCCACTCGTAATCGACGCCCCAGACCGCGGCGTAGTGCTTCCACGCGCCGGTGGCCAGGCCGTAGTAGCCCGGCAGCGAGTCCGGGTTCGGGCCGACGTCGGTCGCGCCCTGCACGTTGTCGTGGCCGCGGAAGATGTTGGCGCCGCCGCCCGACACGCCGATGTTGCCCAGCGCCAGCTGCACGATGCAGGAGGCGCGCACCATCGCGTTGCCGATCGTGTGCTGGGTCTGGCCCATGCACCAGACCAGCGTGCTGGGCCGGTTCTTGGCCATGGTCTCGGCGACCTTGTAGACCTGTTCCTCGGGCACGCCGCAGGCCTCTTCCACCTTGTCCGGCGTCCACTTGGCCAGCACTTCCTCGCGCACCTTGTCCATGCCATAGACGCGCTGACGGATGTACTCCTTGTCTTCCCAGCCGTTGTTGAAGATGTGGTACAGCACGCCGAACAGGAACGGAATGTCGGTGCCCGAGCGGATGCGGACGTACTGCTCGGCCTTGGCGGCGGTACGGGTGTAGCGCGGATCGACCACGATCACCTTGCAGCCGTTCTCCTTGGCATGCAGCAGATGCAGCATCGACACCGGGTGCGCCTCGGCCGCGTTCGAGCCGATATACAACGCCGCCTTGGCGTTCTGCATATCGTTGTACGAATTGGTCATCGCACCGTAGCCCCAGGTATTGGCCACGCCCGCGACGGTGGTCGAGTGGCAGATGCGCGCCTGGTGGTCGGTGTTGTTGGTGCCGAAGAACGACACCCACTTGCGCAGCAGATACGACTGCTCGTTACTGTGCTTGGACGAGCCGATGAAGAACATCGAATCCGGGCCGGTCTCCTGGCGGATCTGCTTCATCTTCGCGGTGATCTCGTCCAGCGCCTGGTCCCAGCTGATGCGCTGGTACTTGCCGTTGACGAGCTTCATCGGGTATTTGAGGCGGTACTCGCCGTGGCCGTGCTCGCGCAGCGCCGCACCCTTGGCGCAGTGGGCGCCCATGTTGATCGGCGAATCGAACACCGGCTCCTGGCGGACCCACACGCCGTTCTGCACGACGGCATCGACCGCGCAGCCGACCGAGCAATGGCCGCACACGGTGCGGCGCACGACGATGTCGCCCTTGCCGTCGCCGGCGGCCTTGCCGTCGGCCGCATCGGCCTTGCGGATCAGCGTCAGCTGCGAGGCTGCGAGGCCCGCGCCGACGCCAATGCCGGAGCGCTTCAGGAAGCTGCGGCGGTCCATCGTCGGCATCGCGCCGGCGAGGCTCGTGGCCAGTCGTGCCGACAGGCGTGCGGACGAAGCGGCGGCCGGCTGAGCGGACGCGAGTCGATCAACGCGCTGCGCAGGGGCGCCGCCCTGGGCCGCGTGCTTGCGGGTCAGAATCATGTGTCACCTCGGGAAAGGTACGAAGCGGGTAAAGGCGATACTGCGAGATACGGCCGCGCCGGGATGACGGGCATCACGGCGGACCGGCATATCGCGCGGCTTATACCAGCGTCGTCCGGTAATACTTCCGTACGTGTTCAGAGACACGGTAACCGTTGCTGTCGGCAGCTGTGGGTTCCGGCGCGGGAATCGCACCGGCGGGGGCGGCAGGCGTGCGCGCGGTCAGGGCCGCGGCACCCGCGGCGGCAGCGACGACGCCAGCGCCCGCGAGGAAATGGCGACGTGCGACCCGGGTTTCCTTCTCTTTCATGGGGGGCTCCTCGGTAATATTTACCGATTACCAATCTAGTTATGCATTGTTTTGCGTATTGTAGATCGATATGCACGCAATGACCATGCTGACCGCGGGTTTATCCTGATTTTCCGTAATCATGGCGCTGTGCATCAAATGTCTTGAGACATGTCGTTGCACGCCGCGCGACCCGCGTCGCGACATCTCGATCTGCACGCCAACTCGCGTTTATCGGCTCCCTGAGCCATTCGCTTTAGCGCCGCGCGCCATCAATGCATCTCCATCGCGACCGCCTCGACGGCCGCGAACGACTTCAGCAACTCCGCCGCGCGCGCATAGAAGCGCGCGCCCGGATGCGCGATCACCGCATCGCACAGCGACTCGACCCACGGCTGCAGATGGCGCGCAAAGAAGCGTTGCTGCTCGCCGAGGTTCGACACCGCGAGATCGTCGCCCGCGATCAGGAAGCGCATCACCTCGCATAGCGTCGCGATATGGTCCTCGGGTTCGCTGACGCCTTCATGACGCTCGAGCCCGTAGCGTGCCAGGTCCTCGCGCACCGCCACCAGCGGGCGTTCATGCAGGAAGCCGGTCTGGTAGTACGAGCCGTACAGGAAGATGTCGGGCTTGCCGATGCCGACGAACAGCTGCTGGTATTCGTCGGCCGCCTCCGCCTCGGTGGTGCCCGCCGCCGCTTCGCCCAACGCATTCCACGCCTGGCCCAGCGGGCTGCCGGCATCGTCGGCATGCGCACGATTGGCGGCGATATGGTGCAGCAGCGCAGCGTCGGGGGCGCGATAGAACAGCGTGGCCAGCAGGCCGTACAGGTCGGCGCGGGCGGTGTCTTCGGCCTGGTCCGCGGGGGCGGAGGATTCGGTAAGGCGGATCGGTCGGGTATCGCTCATCGTTCGGCGGGTCGGATCGTAGGCGGTGTTGGAAACGTTGGCGCGTGTCGTCGGCGGAGCTGCCCTCTCCCCTGCCCCTCTCCCCTGCCCCTCTCCCGCCCGCGGGAGAGAGGATGCATCCGCATGCGCCGTCGGATGGTCTTTCACTCGCCTCTCCCGCTCGCGGGAAAGGGGCGGGGGCAGAGGGCATGCCGCCCTCGGATTGCTTTTCGCTCCCCTCTCCCGCTCGCGGGAGAGGGGCCGGAGGAGAGGGGCCGGGGGAGAGGGTGCGCCGCGGGCGGATCGTACTATTGCAGCGTCGCGCCAGTCGCGGCGCCGGTGTCTTTCTCGATCATGTCGACGACCCGGCAGTCGCTGCACATCTTCAGGCGGTCGGCGGCGGCGCCGGCGAAGGCCGGATGGCCGGCCAGGCGTCCGAGCATCGCCTCGACCATCTGCGCGGTGCCGAAGGGCTTGGCGCAGCGGATGCAGTGGAAGGGCCTGGTCTCGTGCAGCGTGACGGGCTGGCGCACCCCCTCGCCGGTCAGCAGGCGCGGCACCAGCGTGATGGCGTCCTCGGGGCAGGTCCGCTCGCACAGGCCGCACTGCACGCAGTTGCGCTCGAGGAAGGACAGCACCGGGCGCTCGCTGTTGTCGCGCAGCGCCTGCGACGGACAGGAGCCGACGCAGGCCATGCACAAGGTGCAGCGGCCGGCGTCGACCTGCACCGCGCCCAGCGGGGCACCCGCCGGCAGCGGCACGGTCTCGGCCGGCACCGGCGCATGCGCGGCCAGGTGATCGAGCGCGAAGCCCAGCGTCTCGCGCTTGGCCGCAGCGGCATGGAAGGCCGCCGGCGGCAGCGCGCTCCTTGTCGAGAAATTCGGCGCCAGGCGCGCCAGCGCACGATCGAGCGAGCCGGCATCGGGCGCGTCGATCAGCGTAAAGAACTCGCCGCGATAGCCCAGGCCCGCGAGGATGGCCTGCGCCACGGCCATCTGCTCGGCCAGCGCGGTCCGATATTGCGGTGCCTCGTCGCCGGTCAGCATCACCGCGACGCGGTCCGCACCCCAGGCGATTGCCGCGAGCCACAGCTCCAGGCCGACCGAGGCCGGATGGAACAGGCCAACCGGAATCACGTTCGGCGCGATGCCGCCGAGGCGGCCCGCGCGCGCCTCGCGGCCGAGCGCCAGGATGCGCGGGTCGCCATGCTCCTGCCCATGCAGCAGCAGCACGGCATCGCGCCCGCCGGCCTGCCGGTAGGTCGACAGCAGCGTGCGCAGGCGCCGGCCCTGATGGTCGGGCTTCGGATACGCATAACTGATCGCGCCGGTCGGGCAGACCGTGGTGCAGGCCCCGCAGCCGACGCACAGGTTCGGCGCGACCTCGATGCGGCCCTTGCCGTCCTGCCAGCGCGAGCCGATCGCCTCGGCCGAGCAGACGTCGATGCACGCCGAGCAGCCGGTGGTCCGGTTGCGGCCGTGCGCGCACAGCGATTCCTTGTACTGGAAGAACTTGGGCTTCTCGAACTCGCCGACCATCTGCGTCGCGG
The DNA here is from genome assembly GCF_053903255.1 of Cupriavidus sp. JZ107. Taxonomy (NCBI): domain Bacteria; kingdom Pseudomonadati; phylum Pseudomonadota; class Betaproteobacteria; order Burkholderiales; family Burkholderiaceae; genus Cupriavidus; species Cupriavidus sp. JZ107. The sequence continues at coordinate 2,740,784 of NZ_CP096481.1, forward strand.
TCAGCGCCATCTGCTGCTGCCGCAGCGGCTCGGCGCCGGCATGCAGATAGCCCTGCGGCGGCGCATGCCGGCCGAAGAAGGGGCTGTCGTTCAGGTCGAAGACCAGGTCGAAGCGCTCGCTGACGTTGGCGGCGGGCCGGTCAAAGTCGATCGCCGCGGCCGCGCCGCAGGCCTTGACGCAATCGCGGTGCGCGGTGCAGCGGCTCAGGTCGATCTGGTAGCTGAAGTCGATCGCGCCTTCGGGGCAGGCCTCGATGCAGGCATTGCAGCGGGTGCACAGGTCCAGGTCGATCGGATTGGCGCGGCCGGCGCCGGTTTCCCAGCTGGCCTCGAAGGCGCCGAGCCAGCCGGTCAGCTTGTCGAGGCGGCCGCTGTGGACCGGGTAGTCACGCATCGCCGGAGGCGTCGCGCCGTCCAGTGCGCTGGCACTGGCCGCGTTCAGCAGCACCGTCACCTCGAGGCCCGCCTCACCGAGGCGGTCGGCCCAGGGCAGCGCCCGCGCGGCCGGGCCGATCACCAGCACGCTGCCGGCAGAGCGGTACTCGACCACCGGCACCGGGTCCGGATCGGGCAGCGCCGCGGCGGCGAGCAGTGCCGCGATCTTGGCGTTGGCGGTGCGCGGATCCTTGTGGGCGCCGCGCGACCAGCCGCCGGTCTCGCGGATATTGACGAAGCGCACCGGCGCGGTGACGACGCCGCCGGCCTGCGTCTTCGCGGCCAGTTCGGTGAACAGCGGGCGTTCCTGCGTGCAGGCGACGATCACGTCTTCGGTGCCGTCGAGCGCGGCGGTGAAGGCGCCGACCTCGCGGCGGCACAGCAGGCGGTGGACTTTCAGCGGGGCGGCGCCCGGCTGGTTGGAGGCATCCGACAGTGCCGCCCCGTCAAGCGGCATGGTGTCGTTGCAATTGCAGATCAGCGTCGGCATGGTCGGTACAGCTGGCCGGCTTGTCGGTCCGCTTCTGTCGAGCGGGTCCGCGCCGGCGATTTGTGGGGGAGTGACATTGTAGGGCCCGATGCCGGGCCGGGGCTACGCAGGTTTGTCCGTAGCTGGTTCGGTATCAGGCACCGCGGCGGTGGCTTGGGTGTTCTCGGCCGTGGCGGCCTGCGCGGCGGCATCCGGCTCGGCGGTGCCGTCCTCCGGGACATCAACGGACGATTCGGCCTGGGCTTGAGCGTCTTGAGCGTCTTGAGCGTCGGCGGGCGCGGCCTGCTGGCCGGCGGCGGCGGTGCCGGCCTCTTCCGTTTGCTCGATCGGATCGAACAGGCCCAGCGTCTCGGACTGGCGCAGGCGCCGCAGCACGTCGGGCGGAATCGGGTCCGGCTTGCTGTAGTCGTCGATATAGATGTCGAGCCCGTCCATCACGTTGAAGTGCGGGTCGGCGAACAGCGTCTTCAGCGCGGCGCGCTTGACGGTCTCGTCGACACCCTGGGCGACGAAGCGGGCGACGCTGTCGCCGGGCTTGAGCGTCGCCACGTCGGCCAGGGTCGGCAGGGGCGGCGCTTCGGCCGCGGGGGCGACGGCAGCGGCCGGCGCGTCGGCCTTCGCCGGATCGGTGACCGGCGCTACCGGCACGGCGACCGGCTGCGCCGGCGCCGCCGGCACGGCCTTGCCCTCGCGCACGGCGGCCTTGCGGCGCGACCAGCGGGACAGGAAGGACGTTTCGGTCGAATCGCTCATGATGCGGGGTCAGGCGGTGGGGATACCGATAACGGCATCCCCGCCGCGGATTTCAGTAGCGCGTTCAGCAGGGTGTTCAATAGCGCGCCCGGTCCTGCGGCGACTTGAACGACTCCGGCCGGCGGCGCTTCTTCGGCTCGGGCCGGTAGTGCTCGGCCACATAGGCTTGCAGCCAGGCCAGCTGTTCGGGCGCGAGCGGCACGTTCTCGACGGTCTCGCCGGCATCGAGCCAGCGTCCGGCCTCGTTGTACGACAGCGAGACGGTCACCGGCAGCGGCCGGCGCCCGTCTTCGGGCTGGGTCTCGTCCATGCGCCACAGCACGAACCAGCACGGCGCCGTGGAGCTCAGGTTCAGATAGTAGCCCTCGGCCTCGTCGCGGAACAGCTCGACGGGATAGCCGGGATAGAGCCAGCGCGCGCCCTGGTCGTCCTCGTGCAGGCAGTGCGGCTCGGCGCCGAATGCGCCGAGGTCGGGCACCACCGCTTCGAGTTCCCATTTCCAGGGCTGCCAGCGGCTGGCCAGCGCGACCTTGCGCATCACCACCGCCATCGTGACGGCGGGGCGGCTGCCGGCCGGCTCCGGGACCTCGGACTGCATCGGTTCCATGGTCAGGTGTTCTGCACGACGATGCTGGGGAACTTGCTGGTCATGTCGCGCGCCTTGTCGGCGACCTTGATCGCCACCTTGCGCGCGATGCCGCGATAGAGCTCGGCGATCGGGCTGTCCGGCTCGGCCACCACGGTGGGCCGGCCCGAATCGGCCTGCTGGCGGATCGACAGGTTCAGCGGCAGGCTGCCCAGCAGGTCGACGCCATACTGCTCGCACATCCGCTCGCCGCCGCCTTCGCCGAAGATGTGCTCGACGTGGCCGCAGTTCGGGCAGCAGTAGACCGCCATGTTCTCGACGATGCCAAGGATCGGGATGCCGACCTTCTCGAACATCTTCAGGCCCTTGCGCGCGTCCAGCAGCGCGATGTCCTGCGGCGTGGTGACGATCACCGCGCCGGTGACCGGCACCTTCTGCGACAGCGTCAGCTGGATGTCGCCGGTGCCCGGCGGCATGTCGACGATCAGGTAGTCCAGCTCGTGCCAGTTGGTCTGCCGCAACAGCTGCTCCAGCGCCGAAGTCACCATCGGACCGCGCCAGACCATCGGGTTGTCCTGCTCGATCAGGAAGCCGATCGAGTTGGCCTGCAGGCCGTGGCCTTCGAGCGGCTCCATGGTCTGGCCGTCGGCGGACTCGGGACGGCCGTCGATGCCCAGCATCATCGGCAGGCTCGGCCCGTAGATGTCGGCATCGAGCATGCCGACCCGCGCGCCCTCGGCGGCCAGCGCCAGCGCCAGGTTGACGGCGGTGGTCGACTTGCCGACGCCGCCCTTGCCCGAGGCGACCGCGATCACGTTCTTGACGCCGGGCAGCAGCTTGACGCCGCGCTGCACCGCATGGGCGACGATGTGCATGGTCACCGTCACGCTGACATTGGTGACGCCCGGCAGCAGGCGCAGCGCCGCGATCACCAGCTTGCGGATCGGATCGAGCTGGCTCTTGGCCGGATAGCCGAGTTCGACGTCGAGCGAGACATCGCCGCCATCGACACGGATATTGCGGGCGGAGCGCGTGCTCACCAGATCCTTGCCCGTGTTGGGATCGATCACGGTACGCAGGGCTTCGGTAACCTGGTCAACGGTAAGGCTCAAGACAATCTCCGCTACTTGATATGTGGGGGAAGGCGCGTACTGTATCAAAGAGTGGCCCCGCGGCCCGGCAATCGCCTGGAAGGCCTCGATTACCCCTGCGATGTACAAGGGATTACACGCGCTTACAACTTTCACAGCGTCGCGCTTGTGCACGGGGCGGCATCTCCCTATTGTAGTGCGCCGATACGTCGGCTCGCCCGGGATCCGGTCAGGGACTTCGGCCGAGCCTCAAAGCTGCCTGCAACGCCACTTGGTGCTTGCATTTTTTGGAGGCTGCTGGCGCAATTAGGCCAGTGCGTCACAATGCCTCGACCCGAGGCGCAGGCAGCCGCAGTGGAAGCACAACAATCGACAGAAGGAGAAAGCATGAAACTCAAGCTCGTCAGCCTTTCGATCGTCGCCGCACTGGCCGCCGGCTGTGCGACCGAACAGGGTACGCACACCGCCGTGGGTACCGGCGCGGGCGCCGCCGTTGGCGCCGGCCTGGGCAACCTGATCGGCGGCAATACCAAGGGCACCGTGATCGGCGCCGCCGTCGGCGCGGCCGCGGGCGGTGCGCTGGGCTACAACTGGAATGCGATCCGGGGCAAGCTGAGCCGCGATACCGCGGGCACCGGCACCCAGATCACCGAGCAGCCGGACGGCTCGCTGAAGGTCAATATCCCGAGCCAGGTGACCTTCGATACCGACAGCGCCACCATCAAGCCGTCGTTCCGCTCGGTGCTGGACCAGGTCGCCCAGACGCTGAGCCAGCATCAGGATGTCAACGCCACGGTGATCGGCCATACCGACAGCACCGGCAACCCGACCTACAACATGCAGCTGTCCCAGCGCCGCGCCCAGAGCGTGGCCGGCTATCTCGGCGACCGCGGCGTCGCCCGCAACCGCCTGAGCGCCGAGGGCCGGGGCCAGTCCCAGCCCATTGCGGACAACGCCACCGAGGCCGGCCGGGCCCAAAATCGCCGGGTCGAAATTTTTTTGAAACCAATTCAAGGATGATGGAGTCATAGAAACAGGTACCGCTTGCCACCGTTGCTGGCTCGCGATGGGTGGCTGACCTCCCGGGCGGTACCTGATTTCTCCTCCTTTTCCGTTGTGGAAAGCTGCGCCGGCTCTGACCGGCGCTTTTTTTTGGCTGCGCGGACCAGGCAGGCGCCGCCGCCGGTGGCCTCCAGCCCCGCTTGCTAGAATGGCGGTTTTCCGCGCCGGCGCCGCCCGCGCGGCGCAGCACCGAAATTCAACCGCTTCCCGACCGGCATTCCCCATGACAGCACGTCGCATCCTCGTCACATCTGCCCTGCCTTACGCCAACGGCCAGATCCATATCGGCCACCTGGTGGAATACATCCAGACCGATATCTGGGTCCGCTTCCAGCGCATGATGGGCAACGAGGTCTACTACGTGGGCGCCGACGATACGCACGGCACGCCGGTGATGCTGCGCGCGGAGAAGGAAGGCATCACGCCGAAGCAGCTGATCGACCGCGTCTGGAACGAGCACAAGCGCGACTTCGACAGCTTCCTGGTCTCGTTCGACAACTACTACAGCACCGACTCCGAGGAGAACCGGCTGCTGTGCGAGAAGATCTACCTGGCGCTGAAGGCCGAAGACCTGATCGCCGAGCGCGAGGTCGAGCAGTTCTACGACCCGGTCAAGAACATGTTCCTGCCGGACCGCTTCATCAAGGGCGAATGCCCGAAGTGCGGCGCCAAGGACCAGTACGGCGATTCCTGCGAGGTCTGCGGCACCACCTATGTGCCGACCGACCTGAAGAACCCGTACTCGGTGGTGTCGGGCGCGACGCCGGTGCGCAAGTCCTCGACCCACTACTTCTTCAAGCTGTCCGATCCGCGCTGCGAGAGCTTCCTGCGCGAGTGGGTGGCCGACCTGGCCCAGCCCGAGGCCAGCAACAAGATGCAGGAGTGGCTGGGCAGCGACGGCGAGGCCTCCACGCTGTCGGACTGGGACATCTCGCGCGACGCGCCCTACTTCGGCTTCGAGATCCCGGGCGCGCCGGGCAAGTTCTTCTACGTCTGGCTGGACGCGCCGATCGGTTATTACGCCAGCTTCAAGAACCTGTGCGAACGCAAGGGCATCGACTTCGACGCCTGGGTCGGCCCGCATTCGACCGCCGAGCAATACCACTTCATCGGCAAGGACATCCTGTACTTCCACACGCTGTTCTGGCCGGCGATGCTGCGCTTCTCGGGCTACCGGACGCCGACCAATGTGTTCGCGCACGGCTTCCTGACCGTCGACGGCGCCAAGATGAGCAAGTCGCGCGGCACCTTCATCACCGCGCAGAGCTATATCGACACCGGCATGAATCCGGAATGGCTGCGCTACTACTTCGCCGCCAAGCTGAACGCCAGCATGGAAGACCTGGACCTGAACCTGGACGACTTTGTCTCGCGGGTCAACAGCGATCTGATCGGCAAGTACGTCAACATCGCCAGCCGGGCCGCGGGCTTCCTGGTCAAGCGCTTCGACGGCCGCGTCGACGACGCCGCGCTGTCCCATCCGCTGCTCGAGCAGCTGCGCCAGGCCGCGCCGCAGATCGCGCAGCTGTACGAGGGGCGCGAATACAGCAAGGCGCTGCGCCTGGTGATGGAGCTGACCGACGCGGTCAACGCCTTCGTCGATGCCGAGAAGCCGTGGGAGCTGGCCAAGGACGAGGCCAAGCGGGCCGCCCTGCACGCGGCCTGCTCGGTATCGCTGGAAGCGTTCCGGCTGCTGACCGTCTACCTGAAGCCGGTGGTGCCGAACGTCGCGGCCGGCGTCGAGGCCTTCCTCAATATCGAGCCGCTGGACTGGCGCGCGATCGACCGCCAGCTGAGCAGCGCCAGCCCGATCAAGCCGTACTCGCACCTGATGACCCGGGTCGACGGCAAGCAGATCGAGGCGCTGCTGGCGGCCAACCGCGACTCGCTGCAGGCCGCCCCCGCGGCCGGTGCCGGTGCAACGCAGGCGGGCAATGCCGCGCCGGCAGGCATCGAGCCGATCGCCGACACCATCACGATCGACGACTTCGCCAAGGTCGACCTGCGCGTGGCGCGCATCGTCGAATGCCGCAAGGTCGAGGGCTCGAACAAGCTGCTGCAGCTGACGCTGGACCTGGGCGAAGGCAAGACCCGCAACGTGTTCTCGGGCATCCAGTCGGCCTACCAGCCCGAACAGCTGGTCGGCAAGCTGACCGTGGTGGTCGCCAACCTGGCGCCGCGCAAGATGAAGTTCGGCCTGTCCGAAGGCATGGTGCTGGCCGCGTCGGCGGCCGACGAGAAGGCGGCGCCGGGCCTCTATATCCTCGAACCGCACGCGGGCGCGGTGCCCGGCATGCGGATTCGCTGAGCAGCAGCGCATCGAGCTGCCGTCCCCGCGCAGCGGGGGACCCAGTGTCTGACCAGGCGCTCGTCGAAAGCCGCTGGGCCCCCGCCTGCGAGGGGGCGACAGACCTGGTTCAGCCGCCCTGCACCTTCGACGGGTCGTCGCTGCGCGACGTATGCGTGACGAGCCCGTCCGTGCCGAAGTGCACGTTGAAGAAGGCCTTGTCCTGCGAGGTCTCCCACCAGCGGTAGCCCCACACGGTCTCCTGCTTCAGGCGGAAGGCCTCGATCTTCGTCGGCTTGCCCAGCATGCGGCGTACGCTGTCCTGGCTCATGCCGGCGCGCACGCGCTGGAAATTTTCCGCGGTCAGCACCTGCTCGATCGCGCCGACCTTGCCGTCGGCGCCGATCGTCACCATCCAGGTGGTCGCGCCCTCGGGCCCGCGCGGATACTCGAGGCGGCGCGCGCCGTTCTCCTCTTCCCACACGATCTCGGGCTTGCCGGCCTGGCGGCGCACGTCGTCCTCGCTGGAGACGCCGGGCTCGATCCCCTTGAACAGCTGGCTGTCGGGCTGGATCGTTTGCCAGGCCGAGCGCGCGGCGTCGCCCGCCTTGTTCAGCGCTTCATCGACCTTGCGCTGGTCGCAGCCGAACAGCGCCAGCACCGAAGCGATCAACCCCATCGCCGCGACCCCGCGCGCGGACCGGCGCCCCCCGCCGGCACCATTGCCGCCGTCATCGCTTGATGGCCTCGGTGGGCCCTGCCGGTGGCGCGGGTGGCGTGGGCGGATTGTCGGCGTCCCCGCCGGTGCTTCCGGTGCTTGCATCCTGCTCTCTCCTGGCGCCCTCGCGCCGTGTTGTCGATCCTGAAAACAGCTGGCTCCAGCTGTCGAAGCGGCGATTGAACAGCAGCGACAGGCCATTGATCGAGCCGCCGCGGGCGATCAGCGACCAGCGCCGCGAGAACGCCCAGGTCAGTTTGGCGACGTTGGCCGCCGAGGTCAGGCTCTGCTCGTAGCCGACCGAGATCTTCTCGCTGACGGCCTTGCCGACGCTGACCACCTGCTGGTCGCTGAGGCCCGCCGTGCTCGGGCCGATCGAGAACTCGTCGATGCCGAATCGCTGCACGATACCCTTGCCCGCCTTCGAGCCGAGCATGCCGAGCGCCGCGCCACCCAGCGCGCCGCCGCTCAACTGCTGTTGCTGCCCCGCCGCCGCGCTCTCGGCGCCGTAACCGAACATCAGCCATGACAGCTTGTCCTCGTCTGGAACATTGGGCTCGGAGACCAGCCGCACCCGCGGCAACCGTACCGTGCCGGTGACCTCGACCCCCGCCTCGACTTCCTGGTTCAGCCGCATCGCGCGGATATTCAGGTTCGGATTGCCGACCGGGCCGTTGAAATTGACGATGCCGCGCGTGATCTGCAGCCGGCGGCCGAAGGCCTCGTAGGTGCCGTCGACCACCCGCACGGTGCCGGTGACGCGCAGCGGCGTCAAGGGCTCGCTGTTGACGCCCAGGCGGCCGGCCAGCAGCAAATCCGCACCCGCGCCGCGGAAGCGGAAGCGGTCGCCGAGGTCGATCGACAGGTCGATCACCGGGGCGAAGCGGCTGGTCGGCTGCGACTCCGGCACCGCCGGCGTGGCGGCGGTACGCACGTCGCGCTCGGCGCGCCGGTCGGACTTGCGCACGATCACCACGTCGTCGCCGAGCACAGGCGCGCCGGCCTTGGGCAGGTCGAACAGCCCGCGGTCGACGCGGAACTTGCCACGGATCACGAACTGCCGGTTCTCGTTGGCCATATCGGCATTGCCCGACACCACCAGCGTGCGCTCCGGGCTGGCGAACAGTTCGAGCCGCTCGGCCACGATGCGCGCGCGCAGCGTGGGGTCCGCCTCGCCGAGCCGCACGTTGCCGCTGGCGGTCAGCGTGCCGTCGCCGCCGCGGAACACCACCTGCCGCAGTTCGATCACGTTGCGGTCGAGCACGATGCGGACGATGCCGTCGGTCAGCCGGATGCCCAGGTCGTACAGCGTGACGCCCAGGTCGTCGCCGTTGACGGTGCCGGTCAGCACCGGCGCACCGACCGTGCCGGCCAGCTGCATCGCCGCCGCCAGCCGGCCCTCGAACGCGTACTGTGGACCGGTCAGCGCCTCCAGCGCCTTGAGCCGCGGCACGTCGAAGGCGACCTGGCCGCCCAGCGCCGAGGCCGGCGTCACCGTCAGCACGCCCTGCTCCGGCATCAGCCCCGCGAACGCGTCCACTTTGGCGTTGCCCAGGCGTGACGACACCACGTTGCCGCGCAGCTGCAGGCGGTTGCCGGCGGCGTCGGCGCGCAGCACGGTCTGGCCCAGTCCCAGCGTGGTGTAGCCGCGGCCCGCATTGACCGACAGGTCGCCGCTGCGGCGGCGCAGCTCCGCAAAGCCCGACGCGGTCTCCGCCAGATTCAGGTTCCATTCGCCATCGAGCACCAGGTCCGAGCGCAGCGGCGGCGCGTCGCCAGTGAAGACCTCGGCCAGTTCCAGCAGATGGCCGACGTGCAGGCCGCTGAGCTGGCCCTTCGAGCGGATGCGGCCGCGGTCCCAATCGAGGCTGTCCAGCACGAGGGTCGAGCGCTCCAGCTGCAGCCGGGTAGCGCCCAGCGTCAGCCGCTGCGCGCCGGCGCTGACGGCCACCGGCGTCAGCAGCCGCAGTTCGACGGTGCTGCGCTCCTCGAGCGTGCTGACCGTGCCGGTCCAGGTGCCGTTCTTCCAGCTGCCCTGCCCCGCCGCCTGCAGTTGCAGCGGCCGGCGCCGAACGCGGCCCTCGCCCTGGACGCTGAAGCTGTGCCTGGCCTGCGTGCCGTCCAGGCTCGCCTGCAGCGTGCCGATCGTCAGTTGCGGGCCGCGATAGCCGCGCGCATCGAGCCGAAGTCGCAGCGGCCCGTCGATGCCGCCGCGCAGATCGGCGTTGCCGCTGGCGCTGTCGACCCGATGCGGGCCCATCGACAGCGCGCGCGCCTCGTAGGTCGCGGTGACCTCGGGCCGTTGCCAGGTACCGCTGACCTGGCCATCGAGCTTGAGCGTGCCGCCCACGCCGAACTTCAGGCGGTCGAGCTGCGGCGCGTCGACGGCCACCGTCATGCGGTCGCCGCGCGCGCCGAAGCTGCCGCGCAGGTCGGCGCGGTTGCCGGCCATCGACAGCGTCGCCTCGCTCGGCAGCAGCCGCTGGCCGGCCAGCCGGATCTTGCCGCCGCCGGTCATCGGCAGCCCGGCGTATTCGCTGTCGCCGATCGAGAAATCCGCCGCCACGCGCGGCTCGCCGGCCAGCGTGCCGGAGGCGTCGAAGTTCGCGTTGATGCGGCCCTTGGCGACGCTGGCCAGCCGCGCCGGGTCCAGATCGGTGATCCGGCCCTTGAAGCTGAACGGCTGCTGCTCCTTCAGTCCGAGCCTGCCCTCGGCGTGCACGCTGCCCTGCGCGACGCCCAGGCGCAGCGCGGCCAGCGTGACCGCATCGGCGTCGATGCGCGCGTCGGCGAACAGCTTGAGCTCGCCGCCGCCCAGGTCCAGCGCCACGCTCTGGCGGCCGGGCTCGAGCCGCACGATCACCGGGCCGGACAGCCGCGCGCTGCGCAGCTTGCCGTGCAGCGCATGCGGGTCGAGCCGGCGCACGTCCAGGTCGAAGCCGCCGCGGCCGTCGCGCAGCGAACCGCTGCCGGCGATCTCGCCATTGCCCGCCAACGCCACGTGCAGGTCGCGGACATGCTGTGCCGCCTGGCTCAGCTCGACCGTCGCGCGCACCGACTGCACCGGCAGCCGCTCGGCGTCGAGCGGCCCGGCCTCGTGATTGCGGATGGACACCTCGCCGGCCACGGTCAGCGGCGCGGCGCCGGACGCGGCGGGGGCCGAAGCCTGCGGCGCCGAGGCCGCCGGAACACTGGCCGGCGTGGCCGGAACGCTGGCCGGCGCCGCGGGAACACTGGCCGGCGCCGATGGCGCCGCACCGCTGCCGTCCACCGGCCGCAGTTCCGCATGGACCGACAGATTGGCCTGCGGCGCGGAGGGATTGAACAGCCTCGGGTTGATGCGCTCGCCGTCGACCCGCAGGCGCGTGAACGGCACCGGCCCGAACGGCGTCAGCTCGACCTCGCCGCGGCCGCGCAGCCGGTCGCCGCTCGCCTCGATATCGGCACGCAGCGCCTCCAGCGTGCCGTCGGCGCGCGCGCTGACGTTGTAGGCTTCCTTCTGCCATTCCCCTTCGAGCAGCGCCTCGCCGTTCAGCGCGAACGGCGCCTCGCCGGCGACCTGCGCGTTGGCCGACAGCTTGCCGTAGGGCGTGACCAGCCGATCGACGGTCAGCCGATGCCGGCTGCCGTCCGTATGCAAGGCGGCCGACAGATCGGAAAACACCAGCGGCGACGCGGTCGCCTCGGGCCCGCGCAGCACCGACAGCCGCGCCACCGTCAGCGCATCGACGTCGATTGCCAGCGGCAGCGACAGCGAGTCGGGTAAGGTCGGCGGCGGCTTGTCGGGCTCGTCCGCGGACGGCGGCAGCCGGACGTCGACGTTGCCCAGCCGCAGCGCGGCCACATGCAGCCGCGGCCGGCCGGGGCCCAGATGCCAGGCCAGCGACCAGCTGCCGTCGAGACGGTCGACGCTGACGCGGGTATCGCCCTGCGCGAACACCACGTCGCGCAGCTGCAGGCCGTGCGCGAAGGTGCCGCCCTGATACTGGCCAGCCAGCACGCCGGCGGACATCCGGGTCGCCAGCGACCACAGCTCGCGCGAGCCGCGCTCGGTGCGCAGCGCCGCGCCGAGCGCGATCGCCAGCAGCACGAGCAGGGCCACCAGCGCGAGCAGCACGCCGGCGAACACGCGCAGCCAGCGCCGGCGCCGCGGCTGCGGCGCGCGCGGCGACTCGCTGCCGCGGGCAGGAACGGAAGGCAGGTCGGGCGTGCTCATGCGCCAGGACTCGGGAAAGCGTCGGGGACGGTAGCGAGCGGAGCGATCCAGGCGATCGGCCGATGCACCGGTGCCGGCCGGCACGAAGGACGCATCGCCATCAGAATGCCACTCCCAGCGAGATATGCGGGCGGAATTGCCGCTCCTGGATGCCGTAGCCGACGTCGAGCTGGACCGGGCCGACCGGGCTGCGCCAGCGCGCGCCGATGCCGACCCCGTGGTAGATGCGCACGCCGTCGAGGTTGTTGGTGGCGGTGCCGGCGTCCCAGAAGATCGCCGCGCCCCAGTCGGGCTTGAACCAGTACTGGTACTCCAGGCTGGTCGTGGCCAGATACTTGGCCGGCAGCACGCTGGCGCCGCGCCGCGTGCCGATCGACTGGTAACCGTAGCCGCGGATCGAATCGGTGCCGCCGGCGCGGAAGCGCAGCGTGGCCGGGATCTTGTCGGCGCTGCCGCTGGTCAGGTCCGCGCCGAGCTCCAGACGCGCCACGATCAGGTCGCGGGTGCGCACCGGGATGTATTGACGGATGCGGCCGTAGAGGCGGACGAAGGTCTGGTCGGTCAGGAAGCCCTCGACCGCCGCGCCGACCTGCGTGTTGATGATGTTGCCGCGGCGCGGGAACACCGGGTTGTCGACATCGCGCCGCGTCCACGCATATTGCGGCACCAGCGCCTTGCTCAGCTGCCGCGGCTGATCGTAGGGCCGCAGGTCGTCGTAGTAGAAATCCAGCGACAACACGGTGTCGTAGCGCTCGCGCGTGCGGGACCGGCGCACGCCGGTGCGCCAGCTCCGGGTATCGGTGTTCTCGATGTCGGTGGTGCGCTCGTAGCTGCCGTAGACGCTGTTGCGATAGGTCTTGCTGTCCGGCGGCATCGCGATCTCGGCGAACGCGTACTGGCGCTTCTGCTCGATGCGGGCCTGCGAATCGAAGATCCAGGCGCGGTCGAACAGGTTGTAGTAGGCGTAGCGCCCCTCGACCTGCGCACCGGTATCGGTGTTGTAGCCGACGCCCGAGACCACGCGGTGCGTCGGATATTCGCGCACCCGCACATTGACCGGCGCGGTCACCGTCTCGCCATTGCCGTCGGCGTCGGCGACCGGATCGCCGAGCTCGACCTGCACATTGGAGAAATACGGCTGATTCTGGATCGCCCGCTGCAGTTCCAGCAGCCGCTCGACGCGATAGGGTTCGCCGACGTACAGCGGATTGACGTTGTGGACGATCTGCTCGGGATAGCGGCGGGTGCCGCGCACCGTCAGCGCGCCCATGCGGTAGGCCGGGCCGCTGTCGTAGGTCGCGCTCAGATCGGCGGCGCGTTCCTCGGGCTCGATGCGCGCCTGCGAGGCGGCCAGCCTGGCGCCGTAGTAGGCGTTGCTCTGCAGTTCGACCAGCGCGTCTTCCTTGGCCTTGTCCCAGTCCGACTGGCGGAACGGCTCGCCGACCGGCAGGCCCCACTTCTCGCGCATCGCCGCGACCTGCTCGGGCGAGCGCGTGGCGGCGGGCCCGCGCACATCGACATCGACCGCGCGGATCAGCGTGCGCGCGCCGGGGTCGACCGTCACGTGGATCACGCGGCTGTCGCCGCTGCCCTCGACGCGGGTGGTGGTCTGCGGATCGAACCAGCCCTCGGTGGCGGCAAAGGCCCGGACCTGGTCGCCGACCGTCTCGATCATGTAGGCAATCTGGTCCTCGCCCAGGTCGGCGCGCTCGCGATAGCGAATCAGGTCCAGATGCTCTTCCAGGATGTCCTTCAACGGCTCGGGCGCCTCCACCTGGACCCGGTAGGCCGCCTGGACCGGCGCCGGCAGCATGGCGAACAGCAGCGCCAGCAGCGGGGCCAGCGGGAACGCCAGTATCGGGGCCAGCCGCCGCGAGGCCGGCGAGGCCGCCGAGATGGGCGCGGGCGCCGCCGCGCCGCAGGCCCGGGGGCGGCGGAATCCGAGGCGCATGATCCCGAGGTCCAATATCATCCGTCGTTGCGATCCGGCAAAGTCGTTATTTGACCACACCCGGCCGCCCGATCCGCAAACCCGAGCGCCCGGGGCCGGCAAAGCCCGCCGCGGCATGGCAATACGGTAGAATCGCGGCAGTTTTCCATTCCCCTTTTGCATTCTGTATAGCTTTCCTGCCATGGCCATGTACGAATCCGACATCACCCAGTTCCTGAAGGCGCTCAAGCAGGAGCGCCCGTCGCTGGAGGCGGAACAGCGCCAAGGCCGCGCCCTGCTGTGGGACAAGGCCCCGATCGACCTCGAGGAACGCCAGCGCGCCGAGGCATCGCGGGTCCCGCAGAAGCCCTACGTCTACTCGCTGGACTGATGCCGGCACGCATCCCGGCGCCGCAGTCCCTGCCGACGACCGCGATGCGTGCAGATCCGCCCCACTCATGAACCATAGCGAACAGGACAAGCTCGCGCTCGCGCTCGAGCTGCCCAGCGTGGCGCCCGATGGCACCTCGCCGGAGACGGTCGACGGCATGGCGTTCGCGCGCCTGTACGGCGAGCCGCTGTTCCAGCTGCCGCAGGACCTGTATATCCCGCCCGACGCGCTCGAGATCTTCCTCGAGGCGTTCGAAGGGCCGCTGGACCTGCTGCTGTACCTGATTCGCAAGCAGAACTTCAATGTGCTCGACATCCCGATGTCGCAGGTCACGCACCAGTACCTGGCGTATGTCGAGCAGATCCGCAAGAGCAACCTGGAGCTGGCGGCCGAGTACCTGCTGATGGCCGCGATGCTGATCGAGATCAAGTCGCGCATGCTGCTGCCGGTCAAGAAGGCCGACAGCGACGAGGACGCCGAGGACCCGCGCGCCGAGCTGGTGCGCCGGCTGCTCGAATACGAGCAGATGAAGCTGGCCGCGCAGAAGCTCGACCAGGTGCCGCAGCTGGGCCGCGATTTCCTTCGCTCGCAGGTCTTCATCGAGCAGAGCCTGGCGCCGCGCTTCCCCGACGTCGACACCACCGATCTGCAGGCCGCCTGGGCCGACGTGCTCAAGCGCGCCAAGCTGAACCAGCACCACAAGATCTCGCGCGAGGAACTGTCCGTGCGCGAGCACATGAGCCAGATCCTGCGCCGGCTGCAGCATGCCCGCTTCATGGAGTTCACCGAGCTGTTCGAGGATGCGATCCGCTCGGGCAAGGGCGTGCCGGTGGTGGTGGTCAATTTCATCGCGATGCTGGAGCTGTCGCGCGAGTCCCTGGTCGAAATCACCCAGGCCGAGCCCTATGCGCCGATCTACGTGCGCCTGGCCTATACCCCCGCATAGCACCGGCACCGCCGCGCGCTTTTCCTGACGAGCAGTACACGCATCCATGAAAGTCATTTCCTCCATTCACGAGCTGCGCGACCAGTTGCGCGGCCAGAACCGGATCGCCTTCGTCCCGACCATGGGCAATCTGCACGAAGGCCATCTGTCGCTGATGCGGCTGGCGCGCCAGCATGGCGATCCGGTGGTGGCCTCGATCTTCGTCAATCGGCTGCAGTTCGGTCCGAACGAGGATTTCGACAAGTACCCGCGCACGCTGCAGGACGACATCGAGAAGCTGCAGAAGGAAGGCGTGTACGTGCTGTTCGCCCCGACCGAGCGCGACATGTATCCGGAACCGCAAGAATACCGCGTCGATCCGCCGCACGACCTGGGCGACATCCTCGAGGGCGAGTTCCGCCCGGGCTTCTTCAACGGCGTCTGCACGGTGGTGATGAAGCTGTTCTCGTGCACGCAGCCGCGCGTCGCGGTGTTCGGCAAGAAGGACTACCAGCAGCTGATGATCGTGCGGCGCATGGCCAACCAGTTCGCGCTGCCGATCGACATCGTGCCGGCCGAAACGGTGCGGGCCGAGGACGGCCTGGCGCTGTCGTCGCGCAACCGCTACCTGACGCCGGACGAGCGGGCCGAGGCGCCGACGCTGTACCGCACGCTGCATCAGGTGCGCGACCAGGTGCTGGCCAACGCCGCCAGCGGCGCCGAGCTGAACGCGGTCGAGGCGCAGGCGCTGGACGCGCTGAAGGCGCGCGGCTGGAAGCCCGACTACGTTTCGATCCGCAAGCGCAGCAACCTGCAGGCGCCGAGCCGCGACGAATACGCGGCCGGCGAACCGCTGGTGGTGCTGGCCGCCGCCAAGCTCGGCGCCACGCGGCTGATCGACAATCTGGAAATCTAGCCGCCGGACCGCATCGCCCGCGCGAGCTCGCACGGGCGCAGCGGCATCAGCGGCGCGCCGCCTGCCGCTGCTCGGTCTTCTTCAGATGGCGCCGGTGGCCGCGCTGGCGCTTCCACCAGATCAGCACGCCGGTCAGCGCGAACAGCAGCGGCGCCAGCCCGAACGCGGAAATGAAGATGCGCCCCGGCATGCCGAACGCCTCGCCGGTATGCAGCGGGTACATCCAGTTCAGCACGGTGTCGCCGGCCGGCGCGGCGAGCGGATCGCGCACGCCGAGGCGGGCACCGGTATAGGCATCGAGCCACAGCCGCGTCGCGCCGCTGCCCTGGCGCACCTCACCCGGCTGGCGCAGCCGGATCTCGTAGGCGTCGGTCGGCTGGCGCGGGAATGACACGCGCGACACGATCGCCTGCGGATACAGCGCCTGGGCCGCCGTCACGGCCTGCTGCACGCCCATCGGCATGGCGCCCTCGTAGGGCGGCGTGGAAGCCGGCCGTGCGGGCGCGGTGACTGTCATCACGCTGCCGACCAGCGGCGTGACCCACTTCGGCAAATTCAGATACCAGCCGGAAAACGCGATGGTCGCGAGCACCGGCGCGGCCAGGATGCCGCCGGCGCGATGCAGCGAATAGTTCAGCCGCCACCATGAGCCGCCGTGCGTGATGCGGAACGCCTGCACGATCGCGCGCGCCTTCAGCTTCGGCCACCACAGCGCGATGCCGGCCAGCACCGTGAACAGCAGCAGCATGCCGCCGACGCCGGCCACGGTCTTGCCGGTATCGCCGGCCAGCAGATAGTGATGCAGATGGAACAGCGTGGGCATCAGCAGCGGACGCGACAGCCCGGGCTCGCCCCAGACGCGCTCGCCCTTGATCGCCAGCGTGGCCGGATCGACCATCACCTGCCGCGAGCGCCCCGGCACCACGCTGCCGGTGCCGGGCTCCTTGACGTGGTACCAGGCGATGAAGACGTCGCGTTCGGACACCGGCAGCATCAGCATCCTGGGCTTGCCGTACTGCGGATCGGCCTTCAGCCGCGCCACCACCTGCTGCACGGTGTCCGCCCGCAGCGGCAGCGTGACCGATTCGGAGGCGACCAGCAGTTCGGGATTGAGCGCGGCGTCGATCTCGTGGCGCCACGACAGCACGGTGCCCGTCAGGCCCAGCAGCACGAACAGCAAGCCGAGCCACAGGCCGATATACAGATGGAGTTTGACGAGCAGGACGCGCAGGCGGCCGGTAACCATGGTGGGGAACGATGGCGCGGCCGGCCGATGACCGCCGCGCTGGAGGGCTGACAAAGCCGACAAGTGTAGCAGGCCGGTCCTTGCGGGACCGTGTCACCCGGGGCCTTCGCCTCGAGCCTCAGCCCGCCGGCCGCAGCGGCGCCAGCAGGGCCGCCAGGTCCAGATGCTCGGCCATCGTATCGGCCAGCCGTTCGAGCGACGCTTCGCGCAACGCGGCCAGGTCGACCCCGTCGGCGCCATCCAGGCCGGCCCAACGCAGCAGCGCCGCGCAGCCCGCCGGATCGTCGAACAGGCCGTGCAGATAGGTGGCCAGCACCTGGCCATCGTCGGACAGCGCGCCGTCGGCGCGGCCGTCGTCGAGCCGCAGCGCGGGCCGCGCCAGCGCGGGGCCCTCGGTGACGCCCAGATGGATCTCGTAGCCGGCCACGCTGGCATTCGCGCCCGGCAGCGCCAGCGTGCCGCGCGCCTGCCGCAGCTGCTTGTCGGCCGCCAGCACGGTGGCGAAATCGAGCAGGCCAAGGCCGTCGCTGCCGCCGGGTGCGCCCTCGCGTCCGTCCGGGTCTTCGATGCGGCGCCCCAGCATCTGCATGCCCCCGCAGATGCCGACGACCTTGCCGCCATAGCGCAGATGTCGCAGCAGCGCCCGCTCCCAGCCCTGTTCGCGCAGGAAGGCCAGGTCGGCGCGCACGCTCTTGCTGCCCGGCAGCACGATCAGATCGGCCGGCGGGATCGGCGTGCCTGGCCCGATCCAGCGCAGGTCCACGCGCGGATGGGCGCGCAGCGCGTCGAAATCGGTATGGTTCGAAATGCGCGGCAGCACCGGCACGATCACGCGCAGCCGCGGCGCGCCGTCGTCCTTGGCCGACTGCGTGGCCGCCACCGCGTCCTCGGCATCCAGATGCAGCCCGTGCAGATAGGGCAGCACGCCCAGCACCGGCTTGCCGGTGCGTTCACGCAGCCAGTCCAGCCCCGGTTCCAGCAACGACAGATCGCCGCGGAAGCGATTGATGATGAAGCCCTTGACGCGCGCGCGCTCGCTCGGCGACAGGCAATCGAGCGTGCCGACCAGATGCGCGAACACGCCGCCGCGATCGATATCGGCGACCAGCACCACCGGACAATCGACGGCCTCGGCAAAGCCCATGTTCGCGATGTCGCGCTCGCGCAGATTGATCTCGGCCGGGCTGCCGGCGCCTTCGACCAGCACCACGTCGTAGCCCTCGCGCAAGCGCCGGTGCGAGGCCAGCACGGCCTGCATCGCGACCGGCTTGTATTCGTGATAGGCGCGCGCATCGAGGTCCAGCCGCGCGCGGCCGTGGATGATGATCTGCGCGCCGGTGTCGCTGCTGGGCTTGAGCAGCACCGGATTCATGTCGGTGTGCGGGGCCAGCCCGGCGGCCTGCGCCTGCAGCGCCTGCGCGCGGCCGATCTCGCCGCCGTCGGCGGTGACGGCGCTGTTCAGCGCCATGTTCTGCGGCTTGAATGGCACGACCCGCACGGCCGCGCGCGCCAGCAGCCGGCACAGGCCCGCGACGACGGTGCTCTTGCCGGCGTCGGAGGTGGTGCCCTGGATCATCAGCGTGCCGCGCAGCGCGGACCACGGCACGCAGGCTGGTGCAGGGCCGGCAGGGTCGGCGGGCTTGGCCGGCGTGGCGGATTGGGGAAGGGCTTGCATCGCGGCGATTATCGCATCGGCCCGAGCGGCCATTGCCGGCGCCGGCTCGATGCGCGCCGTTCCCTGCGCGGATCCGCCCTGTCGGCACGCGATGCGGCCGCTACAATACCCGGATGGAACCCAAGGCCCCTCCTCACGCCGCCGGCACCGGCCCAGCCGATACGCCGTCCGATGTCGCGCTGCCCGCCGGCGAGGCGGCCATCGCGGTGGCGACCCAGGCGGCCGTCGGCCTGCCCAGGCCCGGCCCGCGCGAACTGACGCTGGTGCTGGGCGGCGCCCGTAGCGGCAAGAGCCACTACGCCGAGCAGCTGGCGACCGATCATGCGGTGGCGACCGGCGGGCCGGTGACCTATATCGCCACCGCGCGCGAGGATCCCGACGGCACCGACGAGGAGATGCAGCTGCGCATCGCGCTGCATCGCGCGCGGCGCCCCGCCGACTGGAACCTGGTCGAGGAGCCGCTGCACCTGGCCGACGCGCTGTACGCGCATGCGCGCCGCGACGGCTGCATCCTGGTCGACTGCATGACGGTCTGGCTCAACAACCTGATCTTTCTCGACAAGCGTCCGTATCCCGAGCACGGCGTCATCACGCCGCCGCCGGCCTTCACCGAGGAAATGGACGCGCTGCTCGCCGCGCTGCCGACGCTGCCGGGCCACGTGATCCTGGTCTCCAACGAGATTGGCTTCGGCGTGGTGCCGATGGGCGCGATCACGCGCTTCTACGTCGACGAGCTCGGCCGCCTGAACCAGAAGCTGGCCGCCGCGGCGGACCGCGTGCGGCTGCTGGTCGCCGGTCTGCCGGTCGCGATCAAGGGACCGGACCCGGCATGGTGAACTCGCTGTGGCCCGCGGCGCCGCTGGCGCCGGGAGCCGCCATTGCGCTGACGGCCCTCGCCGGGGCGGGACTCGACCGCTGGCTCGGCGAGCCGCGCCGCTGGCATCCGCTGGTTGGCTTCGGCCGGCTCGCCAATGCTGCCGAACGCACGCTGAACCGGCCGGGACCGCGCTGGCGCCAACGCGGCATCGGCCTGGCGGCCTGGTCCGCGCTGGTGCTGGGGCCGGCGGCGCTGGCCGCGCTGCTGATCGCGGCCGCCAGCGAGTTCGCCGGTGCGTGGCTGGGCTGGCTGCTGCATGCGCTGGGCCTGTACGCCGCGCTGGGCGCGCGCAGCCTGTGCCAGCATATCGAACCGATCGCCAGTGCACTGGCCAAGGACGACCTCCCGCAAGCGCGCCAGCTGACCGCCCGCATCGTCTCGCGCGACACCGCGGACGCCGATGCGCCGGCGCTGGCCCGGGCCGCCTGCGAATCGGCGCTCGAGAACGGCAACGACGCGATCTTCGGCGCGCTGTTCTGGTTCCTGATCGGCGGCGCCCCGGCGGCGATCGCCTATCGGCTGGCCAATACGCTCGATGCGATGTGGGGCTACCGGACCGAGCGCCTGTTGCACTTCGGCTGGGCCGCGGCCCGCCTCGACGATCTGCTGAACCTGGTGCCGGCCCGGCTGACCGCGCTGTCCTACGCGCTGCTGGGCTCGACCGGGCGCGCGCTGCGCTGCTGGCGCATGCAGGCGCCGGCCTGGTCCAGCCCGAACGCCGGCCCGGTGATGGCCGCGGGCGCCGGTGCGCTCGGTGTCGCGCTCGGCGGCCCGGCCCGCTACCACGGCCAGTGGGAAGCGCGCCCGCCGCTCGGTGAGGGCGAGCCGCCCGGCGCCGCCGACGTGCTGGCCAGCCTGCGGCTGGTGCGGCGAACGCTATGGTCGTGGCTGGCGCTCTGCGTCGCGTACGGCATCGTCGACCAACTGCTGGCGCTGTCGCGATGAATCACCCGCATCCGCTTCCCCCTCCGATCCGCCACGGCGGCAATCTGCTGGCCGCCGCCCGCCGCTACGGCCGCGACCCGGCCGACTGGCTCGACCTGTCCACCGGCATCAATCCCGACGGCTATCCGGTGCCGCCATTGCCGGCCGATTGCTGGCAACGGCTGCCGCAGGACGACGATGGTCTCGCGGAGATTGCTGCCCGCGCCTACGGTGCGCCGCGCGCGCTGCCGGTCGCCGGCTCGCAGGCCGCGATCCGCACGCTGCCCGCGCTGCTGCCGGCGGGGCGCGTCGGCATCGCCGCGCTCGGCTACAGCGAGTACGCGCCGGCCTTCGCCGCCGCCGGCCATCGCGTGGTGCCGCTGGACGAGGCGGATTTCTCGCGCCCGTCGCTGGCCCATGGCCTCGATCATCTTGTGGTCGTCAATCCGAACAATCCGACCGGACGCATCGTGCCGCGCGAGCGCCTGCTGGGCTGGCATGCCGCGCTGGCGGCGCGCGGCGGCACGCTGCTGGTCGACGAGGCCTTTGCCGACGCCTCGGTTACCGATGAAGGCGGTGCCTCGCTGGCGGCGGACAGCGGCCGCGCCGGCCTGATCGTGCTGCGCTCGCTGGGCAAGTTCTACGGACTGGCCGGCGTGCGCTGCGGCTTCGTGCTGGCGCAGCCGGAACTGCTGCAGGCACTGGCCGAGCGCCTGGGCCATTGGGCCGTGTCGGGCCCGGCCCGCGCGGTGGCGCGGCTGGCGCTGTGCGACACCGATTGGCAGGCCGCCACGCGGGCCCGTCTGCGCCTGGCCAGCGCGCGTCTGGACGGGCTGCTGCGCCGGCATGGCCTGGCGCCGGTCACCCTGCCGCTGTTCGCCTGGGTGCCGCATGCGGACGCCGCACGGCTGCATCAGGCGCTGGCGCATGCGGGCGTCTGGACCCGGCTGTTCGATGCACCGGCGCCGTCCCTGGCGTCGCCGCCTTCCACCGGCCTGCCGAGCCTGCGCTTCGGATTGCCGCCCGACCGGGAGCCCTGCTGGCAGCGGCTTGCCGACGCCCTCGCTACCACTGTTCCGCTCTGACGTTCCGATCCGACATGCCCGTCTTGCCGTTCCCGTTCCGCCGGCGCTGGCCGCTCGCCGCCACGCGCCTCGCCGCCATCGTGTCGCTTGCCGCGGCGCTCGCCGCCGTCCTGCCCGCCGACGCACGCGCCGCGGTCTCCGTCGTCGATGATGCCGGCCAGACCATCACGCTGGCGCAGCCGGCGCGCCGCATCGTGTCGCTGGCCCCGCATGTCACCGAGATGCTGTTCGCGGCGGGCGGGGGCGAGCGCATCGTCGGCACCGTCAACTACAGCGACTATCCGCCCGAGGCGCGCGCGATTCCGCGGGTCGGCGACAACAAGGCGCTCGATCTCGAACGGATCGCCGCGCTCAAGCCCGACCTGATCGTGGTCTGGCGGCATGGCAACGCGCAGAAGCAGACGGAGCGGCTGCGCGCGCTGGGCCTGCCGCTGTTCCACAGCGAGCCGCGGCGGCTGGCGGCGGTGCCCGACAATATCGAGAAGCTCGGCGTGCTGCTCGGCACCGGGCCGACCGCGCATGCCGCGGCCGAGCGGCTGCGCGCGCGCATCGCCGCGCTCGGCAAGGCCCATGCTGCACGGCCGCCGGTGTCGGTGTTCTATCAGGTCTGGCAGCAGCCGCTGATGACGCTCAATGGCCAGCATATGGTCAGCGACATGCTGGCGCTGTGCGGCGGCCGCAATGTATTCGCCGACGAGACGCCGCTGGTGCCGACCATTTCGGTGGAAGCGGTGATCGCCCGCAATCCCGAGGCGATGATCACGGCCAGCATGGGCGCGACGCCGGCGGACCGGCCGCTGGCGGATTTCGCGCAATGGCAGCGCTGGCCGCAGCTGACGGCGGTGGCGCGGGGCAATCTGTTCACGATCGACGGCGACCTGATCAATCGCGCGGGACCGCGTGCGATCGATGCCGCGGAGATCGTGTGCCGGCAGCTGGAGGTCGCACGGAGCCGGCGGCCTGCGCAGTAACACGGCGCGGGCCTGGCCTTCAGTGCGGGGGGCAGTGCGGAGCCCGGTGCGTCGGCCCTCGTTGGCCCTCGTTGGCCCTCAACCCGCCGTGCGGTTCCACCACAACAGACGTCCCGGCCGCGCGGCGCCCCGATCGAGCCGGACGCCGCAGCTCGCGCCCCAGCCGAGTTGCCAGCCCAGCGTGACGGACAGCGGCAGACCGAGCCAATGCGCGGCCAGCATCCGCATCGGGCCGGCGTGGCCGACCACCCACAGGCAGCGCTCGGCGGCGGCGGCAGGCGCCTGCAGCGAGTCAGCCCATTCTGCAACGCGCGCGTACGCGGTGCGCGCCGATTCGCCGCCGTGCGGGCACGCATCCATCAGGTCGGCCGCCCATTGGTCCAGCTCGGCGCGCGGCACCGCGTCCCAGCGCTGGCCCTCCCAGGCACCGAAATCGAGTTCGCGAAGGCGCGGATCGACGTCGATCGCGAGGCCCTCTCGCCCGGCTTGCGCGGCGCAGGCCTGCACGATCCGCTGCGCGGTGACATGGGCGCGCTGCGCGGGACTGCAGACGATCCGCGCGGGAGCCGGCACGCCGTTGGCCGATGCGGCCGCCGACGCGGCGTCGACGATCGCATCGGCCGCCGGCGACATCGGCTCGGCCAGCGGCAGGTCGAGCCGGCCATAGCAAACCCCGTCGTCGACCGCGGGATGCGCGTGCCGGATCAGGACCAGATCCATGCCGCCGCCAGCAGATAGATCAACAGTTCGCCAAGCTGCTGGGCCATGCCGAGACAGTCGCCGGTATAGCCGCCGATGCGGCGCACGAAATAGCGGC
The DNA here is from genome assembly GCF_053903255.1 of Cupriavidus sp. JZ107. Classification (NCBI taxonomy): domain Bacteria; kingdom Pseudomonadati; phylum Pseudomonadota; class Betaproteobacteria; order Burkholderiales; family Burkholderiaceae; genus Cupriavidus; species Cupriavidus sp. JZ107. The sequence goes on from NZ_CP096481.1 coordinate 2,764,179, forward strand.
CGAGCAACAGCCGCAGCAGCGCCAGCGCGGCGATCGCGGCGACGCCGAAGCCCGGCGCGACCGCCAGCAACGGCAGCGCGCCGCAGGCGAGCACCAGCGCCAGTCCGCGCGGCGACAGCCGTTGCGCGACCGGCTTGGCCTTGCCCTCGGCACGTACGTAGTCCAGCGTCGCCAGATAGCTGACCGCCATCGCGCGGCTGGCGGCATGCGCGGCCACCAGCACCAGCAGCAGTTCGCGCAGCCCGCCGCGCTGGCCCAGCGCCAGCAGCAATTGCCATTTCAGCAGCAGGGCCAGCACCAGCGCGAGCGCACCGAAGGCACCGATGCGCGAATCGTGCATGATGCGCAGCACGTCCTCGCGCCGATAGCCGCCGCCAAACGCATCGACGCAATCGGCCAGGCCGTCCTCATGAAAGGCGCCAGTCAGCAGCAGCGTCGCGCCGATGCCGATCAGCACCGCGACCGCGGGCGGCCACAGCAGCCACGCGGCCAGCGTCGCCAGCGCGCCGACGGCGCCGACCATCAGGCCGACCAGCGGAAACCAGCGCGCGGCGGCATGCAGATAGTGCGGGGCGAAACCGACCCAGGCCGGCACCGGTATGCGCGTGAAGTAGCCGACCGCGGTCAGCAGGTAGCGCAGTTCGTCGCAGGCGCGCTGCAGCAGCGGATGGGTCGGCCGCCGGGGTTGGCCGGCTTGCTGGTCTCGCCGATCCTGCAGCGGCTCGGGCGTGGGCTCGGTCGGCATGTTCGTCATGGTGCGGATGGCGGCAGGTCGACGCGAGTCTATTGCGGCAGCGCGCTGGCCGTGCTGACGCCCGCCGCCCCGAAGGTCGCCATCTCGCGCAGGAAGGCCACCGCCGATGCCACCAGCGGATACGCGAGCGCAGCGCCGCTGCCCTCGCCCAGCCGCAGGTCCAGCGCCAGCAGCGGCCGCGCGCCGAAGTGCTCCAGCAGCGCGCGGTGGCCCTGCTCGTGCGAGCAATGCGAGAACACGCAGTACGACAGCACCTCGGCATCGAGGCGGCTCGCGACCAGCAGCGCCGCCGACGCGATGAAACCGTCGACCAGGATCACCATCCGCTGCGACGCCGCGGCGAGGAACGCGCCCGCCATCATCGCGATCTCGAAGCCGCCCAGCGCGGCCAGCGCATCCAGCGGTTCGACCGCATCGGCATGCCGCGCCAGCGCCCGTTCCAGCAGCGCCAGCTTGCGCGCGAGTCCCGCATCGTCCAGACCGGTGCCGCGCCCGACGCAGGCCGCGATCGGCAACCCCGCCAGCCGGCTGACCAGGCAGGCGGCGGCCGAGGTATTGCCGATGCCCATCTCGCCGAAGCCGATCACATTGGTCCCCTGCCCGGCATGGTGCATCACGCGTGCGATGCCGGCCGCCAACGCGGCCTCGGCCTGCTCCGGCCCCATCGCCGGTTCGTCGAGGAAGTTGCGCGTGCCCGCATCGATGCGGCAGTCCACCAGACCCGGCGCCGCGCCCGGCGGCACGCGAACGCCGGCATCGACGACCTCGAGCGCCATGCCGTGCTGGCGCGCGAACACATTGATGGCCGCGCCGCCGGCGGCGAAATTGCGGACCATCTGCACCGTGACGTCGGCCGGATAGGCGCTGACGCCGGCATCGGCGACGCCATGGTCGGCGGCGAACACGATCATCGCCGGCCGCCGCAACACCGGCTGCGCGGTGCGCTGGATCAGCCCGATCTGCAGGGCCAGCGATTCCAGTCGCCCCAGCGCGCCGAGCGGCTTGGTCTTGTCGTCGATCGCGGCCTGCAGCGTCGGACGCAGCGTTTCGTCCAGCGGGGCGATCGCGGGCAACGTGAACTTCGATGCGGGGTTCGGTCCAGTGTTCATGGCTTACATCTCGATGCCGCGCTGGGCCTTGATGCCCTGCTGGAATGCATGCTTGACCGGCGTCATCTCGGTGACGGTATCGGCCGCGTCGATCAGCGCCTGCGGCGCGCCGCGGCCGGTGATCACCACATGCTGCATCGGCGGACGCGCGCGCAGATCGGCGATCACGGTCTCGACGTCCAGGTAATGCAGCTTCAGCGCGATATTCAGTTCGTCGAGCAGCACCAGGCCGATCGACGGATCGCGCAGCAGCTGGCGCGCGACCTGCCACGCGGCCTCGGCCTTGGCCACGTCGCGCGCACGGTCCTGGGTTTCCCAGGTATAGCCCTCTCCCATCACGTGGAACGCGCATTGTTGGGGAAAGCGCCGCAGGAACATTTCCTCGCCGCTGGGAAACGCGCCCTTGATGAACTGCACCACGCCGGCCTGCATGCCGTGGCCCAGCGCGCGGATCACCATGCCGAAGCCCGAGCTGGACTTGCCCTTGCCGTTGCCAGTGGTGATCACGATCACGCCGCGCTCGTCCTGCGCGGCCGCGATCTTCGCATCGACGACCGCCTTCTTGCGGACCATGCGGGCCTTGTGGCGTTCGTCGCGGCCCTCGGTGTCGTTGGTGTCGTGGGTGTCGTGGGTGTCGGTCGGGTCGGGGTCGTGATGGCTCGTCATTGCGCGGAGCGGTATCGGTGAGAGGTAAGCGGCCCGGCCCTGCCTCATGCCGGGCCATTGGCGATCAACGCCGTATGCGCGCCCTGCGCGACGGCGACGATCGGTGTGCGCAGCGCGCGCGAACAGTGCGCGGGCGTCAGGATCTGGTCCGCCGGGCCGTGCAGGCATTGGCCGTCCTCGGCCATCAGCAGCGCATGCGTGGCATAGCGGCGTGCCAGGTTCAGGTCGTGCAGGATCAGCATCGCGGCATGGCGGCCGGCTTGCGTCAGGCGCGCCAGCGTGTCCAGCACCAGGATCTGATGGCGCAGGTCCAGATGCGCCAGCGGTTCGTCGAGCAGCAGCAGCGGCGCCTGCTGCGCCAGCACCGCGGCCAGCGACACGCGCTGGCGCTCGCCGCCGGACAGCGTCAGCACATCGCGGCCGGCGAGGCCCGCCAGATCGAGGGCTTCCAGCAGATCCGCCACCACCGCGTCGTCGTCGCGGCCGCTCCAGCCCCATCCCGACAGATGCGGATGGCGGCCGACGGCGACCGCGTCGTGCACGGTCATCGAAAAGGTGTCGTGGATGGCCTGCGGCAGATAGGCGCGCTGCCGGGCCAGTACCTCGGGCCGCCGGCGCGCCAGCGTGGCGAGCGGCTCGTCGTCGAGCCGAACGTCGCCCCGCTCGGCTTCGCGCAGCCCGGCCAGCACCGCCATCAGCGTCGATTTGCCGACGCCATTGGGGCCAAGCACGCACCACAGCTCGCCGGGCCGCATGGTCAGATCGAGCGCGTCGAACAGCGTCTTGCCGCCGGCACGCAGGCTCAGGCCGCGCAGCGACAGCCGTGGGCAGGGCACGGTCTGGACGGTCCAGTCGGCAGCGGTCGTCATTGCGGATCCTTCATCGCGGCCGGCGCAGCAGCAGGAACAGGAAGGTCGGCACGCCCAGCAACGCGGTGATCACGCCGACCGGCAATTGCGCCGGCGCGATCGCGGTGCGCGCGATCAGGTCCGCCGCCATCAGCAGCGTGCCGCCCAGCAGCGCTGCCGCCGGCAGCAGCAGGCGCTGGTCGTTGCCCCACGCCAGCCGCACCAGATGCGGCACCACCAGGCCGACGAAGCCGATCGAACCGGCGGTCGTGATCGACGCCGCAATCGCCAGCGACGCGACCAGGTAGGCCGACAGCCGTAGCCGGCCGACGCGCACGCCCAGCGATCGGGCCACGGTCTCGCCGAGCAGCATCACGTTCAGCGCGCGCGCCATCGGCAGCGTCAGCAGCAGCGCCAGCACCAGCGTGCCGAGCGCGAGCCCGTAGCTGGCGGTGCCGCCCAGATCGCCGGTCAGCCAGAACAGCATGCCGCGCAGCCGGGCCTCGGGCGCGATGCTCAGGATCAGCGTGATCACCGCACCCCAGCCGGCGGCCAGGATCACGCCGGTCAGCAGCAGCCGCGATCCGGCTTCATGATGGCCGCCCTGGACCTGCGGATGCAGCAGATCGCGCCGCGCCAGCGTGGCGACCAGCACCATCGACATCAGCGCGCCGCCGGCGGCGCCGGCCTGCACGGTCCACAGCGGCGCCAGCGTCAGCATCGCCAGCAACGCGCCGGTGGCCGCGCCGCCCGACACGCCCAGCACATAGGGCTCGGCCAGCGGATTGCGCAGCAGCACCTGCATCAGCGCGCCGGACAGCGCCAGCAGGCCGCCGCAGGCGAACGCCGCCGCGGCGCGCGGCAGCCGCAGCTCGCGCACGATGGCGACCGCGGTGGGGTCGGCCGCGCCATGCCCGCCCGATGCATCGGCCAGCCCGGCGAGTCCGAACAGCGCGTGCCAGACCTGCGACAGCGACAGGCCGACGCTGCCGACCGCCAGCGACAGCAGGAACACCGCCACCGCGGCAGTGGCCAGCAGCGCGCAGACGGCCAGCGCGCGCCGCATCTCAGCGGCGCCGCGCATCGGTCTGCCTGCCGTCGTACGCGCCGTTGCCGGGGCCGCTGTCCGCATCGATGCCGCCTATCGCTGGCGCCAGCCGAGCGTGATGAAGCCGGCCCGGCCCTGCGTGTTGTAGGGGTAGGCCAGCTGGTAGTCCTTGTCGAACAGATTCTCGACGCGGGCGGCGATGAACCATTGCTTGTCGATGTTGTAGCGCGCGTTGAGGTTGACGATACCGTATCCGCCCAGCGTGCGCGAGCCGCTGTCCCGGCGCGACGACGACACGATCCACTGGCCGCCGAAGCGCCAGTTGCCGACGTCGCGGCCCAGGTCGAGCGCCGCATGCCGGCGCGCGCGGCGCAACAGCTGCGTGCCGGTCTGCTCGTCGACCGGGTTCTGCATCGTGACGCTGGCGGTCACGTCGGTGCCGAGCAGCCGCGCGCGCCACGACGCCTCGACGCCCTCGACCTTGGCGCTGCTGACGTTCTGCGCGAGGAACAGGCCGCTCGGCTGCAGCGCCGACGTGATCAGGTTGTCGTACTGCGTGCGAAAGGCCGTCACGCGCAGCAGGCCCGCGCCCTTGCTGTCGTACTGCGCGCCGATCTCGACCGAACGCGCCCGCTCCGGCTGCAGGTTCGGCTGGCCATAGTTCGGGTAGTACAGCTCGTTGAAGGTCGGCGCGCGGAACGCATTGCTGGCGTTGGCGAGCAGCTTGAACTGCTCGGTCACGTAGTAGCCGTAGCCGGCGAAATAGCTGCCCTTGTCGCCGAAATCCGAATAGTGGTCGTTGCGCAGGTTCAGCTGCAGCTGGTGCTTGCCGATGCGGCCGTCGTAGCCGCCGAACACCGACACTACGTTGCGGCTGGGCGCGGCATACGAGTTCGAGTCGAACTGCTGCTGCAGGTACTCGGTGCCGAACATCAGCTGGTGGCCCTTGGCGAGCGCGTATTCGTTCTGCCAGGTGAACTGGCGCGTGCGGGTCTTGAAGCGGCTGTCGAACACGCCATTCAGCGTGTTGTCGCTGTCGTCCTCGCTCTGCGCGACCTTGAAGCGCGTGGTCCAGTCCGGTGCCAGCTTGCCGTTGACGAAGGCGGACAGCGTATAGAGCTCGCTGTCGCTGCGCCAGTCGTCGGTGGGCCGGCCGAACGTGCTGTCGTAGGACAGCTTGCTCTTGCTGTAGTAGGCCGCGACGCCCGCCTCCCAGTCCGGCGCGAAGCGATGCTTGATCTGGCCGGAGACGCTCTTGTTCTCGTACGGGTTGTCGTTCGGATTGGCGCGCGGCTGCAGGCGCGTGTTCACCGCCGAGAAGCCATCGGTCTTGAAGATCGAGCCGGTCAGGTTGAACGAGGTATCGCCGACCTGGCCGCCGTAGCCGACCGTCGCGCGGCGCGTATTGTCGCTGCCGTATTCGACCTGCGCGTTGGCGGCGGGCGGCTTGCCGGCGCCGCTCCTGGTGAAGATCTGCACCACGCCGCCGATCGCGTCGGAGCCGTACAGCGCCGATACGTTGCCGCGCACGACCTCGATGCGGTCGATCTCGTCGGGCAGGATATTGGCCAGTTGCGCGGTGCCGCTGCTGGCCGAGGCAATGCGCACGCCGTCGATCAGGATCAGCGTCTGGTTGGAATTGGCGCCGCGCATGAACAGCGTGGTGTTGGCGCCCATGCCGCCGGTGGCGGCCAGTTCCACGCCGGCCTGCGTGCGCAGCAGCGAACGCAGGTCGGGCGCCTGGCTGTTCGCGATCTCCTGCCGCGTGATCACGGTGGTATGGGGCAGCGCCTCGTCCAGCGGCTGCGCGGTGCGCGTGGCGCTGATGACGACCGGGGCCAGCGTGGTGTCCGGCGACTGCGAGGACTGCTGCGCCAGCGCGGGCCACGCGCACAGCGTGGCGGCCGACAGCAGTGCGGCCTGCGCGGGGGAGCGGACAGGCGCGCGGACAGCGACGCGGACAATATCGGAGGCGATGGCTTGGGCGCGGGCGCGCGCGGTCGGGCGCGGGGCCGGCAGTGCCGGGCGACGCGACCTCGAAGACGATGAAAGCATGGTGCTCGAGCGGAAGTGATAGCCTGGCCCGTTCCCCCGCGGACCGTCTGGCGGTGAGGCTGCGCGAGCGCGATGGCGGCCGGCATGCCCGCATCCAGGCCGGTATCCGGGCTGGCGATCGGCACCGTCCGCCTTCCCGGAACCATCGGTCCAGTGGCATGTGGGACGGTGAGGCGAGGCCGGCGGGCGTGGAGACGATCGTGCCGATCGGCTCGGGCGCGGCGGCGATCGCAATCGCTTACCGTTGCGGGGGCAGCACAGGTTGGACCGGCATCGCGCGGCGGCGTGGCGGACTCCCTGTTTCCCGTTTAACTGCAATCCGATGGGGACCGGATCGCGAGCACCTGAAAACGCGCGTGAGTGTAGGCAGTTTGACGGCCCCCGTCAAATCGGCGGCGCCTGCGGCTCATTGCGCCGCCGCGTGCCCCTGCGCGGCGCGCATTGCGGCCAATGACCGACGATCGATGCAACTTCGAGGGGAATGCACGGTCACAATCGCTTCCCGCAGTGATGACGCGGATCATGCATCGGCTAGAATCCCGTTACCTGACACCCTGAGACACGACAGGCCCATGCTGACCGAACTCGAACAACTGGCCGCCAAGATCGGCCGCGTGCTGCACCACGCGGATACGCTGGCGGCGGAAAACCAGCGGCTGCGCGAGGAGATCGAACGCCTGCAGGCGGAGGCCGCGCAGCTGCGCAGCGATCGCGAAGCGATGGCTGCCGATCGCGAACTGCTGAACATCAAGATCGAGGAAGCGCAATTGCGCATCCAGTCGATCCTGGACAAGCTGCCCACGGCCACCGATGCGCGCCAGCTGGACCTGCTCGAGGAAGGGGAGCTTCCCGCCGAGCGCATCCAGGGAGAACCGCGCGGCGCCCAGCCTTCCGGAGAACACGCATGAGCGGCAACAAGCAAGTCGAAGTCCATATCGCGGGGCAGCCCTACCGCTTCGCGATCGCCCCCGAGAACGAGGCCGCACTGCTCGAAGCGGTGGCCCTGGTCGACGACCAGATGACGCGGATCAAGTCCGGCGCTTCCACCAAGGGCGTCGAACGGGTCGCGGTGATGGCCGCGATCAGCATCGCCTCGGATCTGCTCGCGCTCAAGCGCAAGCAGCAGGAGGACGGCGCGATCCCCGTGGACGCGGTACGTGCCCGCATCCGCGAACTGAACGAGCGCGCCGACGAGGCGCTGCGCCAGTACGCGCATGTCGGCACCAGCATGGTCGGCGGTATTGCGGCCAATACCGGTGGCCATACCGCTGGCCATACGGCCGGACATACTGTTTCGCCGGCGCAATCGTGACCCCTTGAATTGCATCCAGGGACCCGCATATGGGTCCTTGTGCAAGGGCCTTCACCATGGCGATATACGGCCATACAAGGGATGTGAAGACCGTGCCGCGCCTGCCGCGCAAAATGTAACGACAAGCCAGGACACGCTTGGTATGCGCGAAACCCCGGTGTATAGTGGAGCCACTGCACGGGGTACCAAGGTGCAGAAGCATGGTCGGGTTATCGCGCCCGGCCGCCGTTCTCCTCCCATCCTAGTTAGAAACGGCAAACGTCTGACCTCCCCCGGACTTCGAGTCCGGGTCAAACCGGATAGTCAGACGTTTGACAGTTTCCCTGCCTGGTTCGCGAAGGTCATAACTCCTTGAACCGATATGCATTGCATGGTGCGGGATGATGCCGTGTGGGCGAGCGCGTCACAGTGTTCATAGCGCAGGTCTCGAACCTGGGCTCCCTGAATAGGTGATGTACCCGAAATGCGGCTTCCGCAGCCACACTGAACCTCACTTGGGTTCAGGATGCCGACCCAACGGCCGAGGCGGGGACCCCATGCAAGAGGCGATGGTCTTTGGACCATCGCCTCTTTTTTTGCCCGCGCAGTGGCCTGCGATTTTGCCTGCGATGCCAATGCGGACGATGATGGCGCTTTCACGGTATGCTTGCCGCGTCGCGCCGCCGCTGCCGAGCCCTTGCCGCGTGCTCGCGATGCCGTTCCGACCATCCAAGACGTGCGAGCATGAGTCCCTCCGACAAGAAGGCGGCCACCAAAGCCGCCGACAAACCGGCCGCCGGCGCGTCCCGCGCGCGCCAATACTGGCTGATGAAATCCGAGCCCGACGAGGCGAGCATCGATACGCTGGCCGAGCAGGGGCGTCTGCCCTGGACCGGCGTGCGCAACTACCAGGCGCGCAATTTCATGCGCGACGCGATGCGCATCGGCGACGGCGTGCTGTTCTACCACTCGTCATGCCCGCAGCCCGGCATCGCCGGGCTCGCCGAGGTCTGCTCGACGCCCTACCCCGATCCCACCCAGTTCGACCCCGACAGCAAGTATCACGACCCTGCGTCCAGGCCCGAGCATCCGCGCTGGGAGCTGGTCGACGTCAAGTTCGTCGACAAGTGCGAGCTGATCTCTCTGGCGGCATTGCGCGAGCATCCGGAGCTGGCCGACATGGTCGTGCTGCGCCGTGGCAACCGGCTGTCGATCACGCCGGTCACGCCGCAGGAATGGCAGTTCATCACCACGCGGCTGATGGGACGCCGCTGAACCGCGTGCGATCCACGCGGGCAAGACACGAGCCGCCCGCGCAATAACCATAACGAAAAACATCACGAAGCGATCCACGCATGACTCTCTCCCTGATTCCCGCGCTGCTGCTGCTCGGCGCGTTCACCGGCTTCTGCGCCGGGCTGCTCGGCGTCGGCGGCGGCATGATGATGGTGCCGTTCCTGACCCTGACATTCAGCTGGCTGGCCTTTCCCGAACAGGCGATCGTCCATATGGCGATCGCCACCTCGATGTCCACGATCCTGTTCACCTCGCTGTCGTCGGTGCGCGCCCACCACAAGCAGGGCGCGGTGCGCTGGAAGATCGTATTGGCGCTGGCGCCCGGCATCCTGCTGGGCGGCATGATCGGCGGCGGCAAGGTGTTCGCCGCGCTGAAGACCGGCTGGCTGTCCCTGCTGTTCGCGCTGTTCGTCGGCTTTTCGGCCTCGCAGATGCTGCGCAACCGCAAGCCGTCGCCGAGCCGGCAGCTGCCCGGCTTTCCCGGCATGTTCGGCGCGGGTTCGGCAATCGGCTTTCTGTCCAGCCTGGTCGGCGCGGGCGGCGGCTTCGTCTCGGTGCCGTTCATGACCTGGTGCAACGTACCGATCCACCATGCGGTCGCCACCTCCGCCGCGCTGGGCTTTCCGATCGCCGCGGCCAGCGTGATCGGCTATGTCTGGAGCGGCTACCAGATGACCGGGCTGCCGGCCGGCTCGCTTGGCTACGTCTATCTGCCCGCGCTGGCGGTAATCGCGATCGCCAGCGTATTGACCGCACCGCTGGGCGCCCGCACCGCGCACCGGATGGAGGTCCGCAAGCTCAAGCGGATCTTCGCCGGCATGCTGTTCTGCCTGGCCGCCTACATGCTGTGGAAGGCCTGGCAGGCATTCTGAACGAGCCGGCGGCGGCGCGATGCGGGTGCTGGCTCGGTAAGACGCCGATACAAGCGCCCCGCGGGTCAAGGGAACCCCGCGCTGCCAGTGACCGTCTGATCACCATCACATTGTCATGGAGAACTCGATGAAGCAATTGCTCGCCGCTACCCTGCTCGGTACCACCGCACTGGCCGCCTCCGCACAGGGCGGACCGATGCCGCCGGAAGGCTGGCAGCCCCCCGCGGGCGTGCTGTCGCTGTCGGCGGAGGCCGCGGCCGAGGTACCGACCGACGTGGTGCGCGTGACGCTGGCCGCCGAGCAGGAAGGCGCCGAGCCGTCCGCGATCTCGTCGGCGCTGTCGGCCAAGGCCCAGCAGGTGATCGAGCGCGCCAAGCGCGTATCGGGCATCCAGGCGGAATCGGGCGGCTTCACGATCTATCCGAGCACCGACCGCAATGGCCGCATCAGTACCTGGCGCGGACGCGCCGAGGTCATCCTGCAGTCGCGCGATTTCACCGCGGCCTCGAAGCTCGCCGGCGACCTGGCCAGCCAGATGCAGGTGCAGAACATCAGCTTCTCGCTGTCGCGCGAGGCGCGCCTGGCGGCGGAGAGCAAGCTGACCGAACAGGCCGTCGCCGCGTTCCGCGACAAGGCGCAGACGACGACCCGGCTGTTCGGCTATGGCAGCTATACGATCCGCAGCGTGCAGGTCGGCGAGGCCGGTGCCGTGACGCCGATGCCGCGCATGTACGCCAAGGCCGCGATGGCCGCCGCGGAGGCCGCGCCGGTGCCGATGGAGGGCGGCAAGGCCCAGGTCACCGTGACGGTCAATGGTTCGGTGCAGATGCTCAAGTAAGGCGCCGCCAAGACAGGACACCGCCCCATGGTGTTCTCCCTCTCCCTCTCAGGGGGAGAGGGTTGGGGAGGGAGGTGGTTTCAAGCGGCGCAGGCATGACCAGCGCCGTTGCCCTCTCCCCCAGCCCCTCTCCCGCAGGCGGGAGAGGGGAGCCAACCGAGCGGAACGCGGCTCTAACCGCTGAACCGCTCCCGCAGCAGATTCTTCTGCACCTTGCCCATCGTATTGCGGGGCAATTCATTGACCAGGTGGATCCGCTTGGGCACCTTGAAGTTGGCGATCCGGTGCTTCAGCGTGCCGATCATCGCCTGCTCGTTCAGTTCGGCGCCCGGCTTGCCGACCACCACCGCCACCACCGCTTCGCCGAAGTCCGGATGGGGCACGCCGATCACCGCGCTCTCCTGCACACCGGGCATCTCGTCGAGGAAGCTCTCGATCTCCTTCGGATAGACGTTGTAGCCGCCGGAGATGATCAGGTCCTTGCTGCGGCCGACGATGGTCAGATAGTCGTCCGGCACCTTGCGCTCGCCCGACATGCCGACGATCGCGCCGCCGAAGCGGCCCATGTCGCCGGTCTTGAACCAGCCGTCCGCGGTGAACTCCTCCCGCGTCTTCTCCGGCATGCGCCAGTAGCCCTTGAACACATTGGGCCCCTTGACCTCGACCGCGCCGATGTCGCCGGCCGCGCAAGGATTGCCGTCGCCATCGACCACGCGCACCGACACGCCCGGCAGCGGACGGCCGACGGTGCCGCCGATCCGTTCGCCCTCGCCGGCGTCATAGGGATTCGACACCAGCATCACCGTCTCGCTCATGCCGTAGCGCTCGAGAATCGTATGGCCGGTGCGCTCGCGGAACGCCTCGAAGGTCTCGAGCAGCAGCGGCGCCGAGCCCGACACGAACAGCCGCATGCGGCGGCACGTATCCTCGTCGAAGCGCTGATCCTGCAGCATCCGCACGTAATAGGTCGGCACGCCCATCATCACGGTCGAGCGCGGCAGGAAGCGCAACACCTGCTCCATGTCGAACTTCGGCGCCCAGATCATCTTGGCGCCTGCCAGCAGCGCGCCGTGCGAGGCGACGAACAGCCCGTGCACGTGGAAGATCGGCAGCATGTGCAGCAGCACGTCGTCGCTGCGCCAGCCCCAGGCCTTGTGAAGCGTCTCGGCATTCGACGACAGGTTGCGATGCGTCAGCATCGCGCCCTTGCTGCGTCCCGTGGTGCCGGAGGTATAGAGGATCGCCGCCAGATCGTCGGGCCCGCTTTGCACGGTGTCGAAGCGGTCCGGCTGCGCGGCGGCGCGCGAGAGCAGCGTGCCGCCGCGGTCGTCGTCGAGCGTGAATACATGCCCGGTGCCATGGCGGAACGCCAGCTTCGACACCCAGCCGAAATTGGCGCTGCTGCAGACCACCACCGCGGGCTCGGCATTGCCGATGAAATAGTCGATCTCCGCTTCCTGATACGCCGTGTTCAGCGGCAGATAGATGTAGCCGGCGCGCAGCGTGGCCAGGTACAGGAACAGCGCCTCCGGCGACTTCTCGACCTGCACCGCGACGCGCGAGCCTTCGGGCAGATCGAGCGAGGCGAGCAGATTGGCCAGCTTGGCGGTGGCGCGATCGAGATCGTCCCAGCTGTAGTACAGGCCGTCGTGCGTCTCGATGCAGCAGGCCTCGCGCTTGGCGGGGAAGCGGGATTCGAACAGGGCGAACAGATTGGCGTTCATGCGATCAGCGGATAAAAAGCTTGGGGGGATAAAAAACGGGGAACGGCAGTGGCGGCGCCAGGCGCCCTAGTGCCCTTCAAAACGGGGCGGCCGGCGCGCCAGGAAGGCGGCGACGCCCTCGGCATGGTCGCGGCTGGCCGCGTACGAAAAATGGGCATCGAGCTCGGCGTACGACAGCGGCGCCGGTTGCGGCGACAGCCGCGCGATGGTGGCCTTGTTGATGCGGGCGGCCAGCGGCGCGCCGGCGGCGATGCGGCGCGCGGTGGCCATCGCCTCCGCGGCGACGTCGCCGCGCGGTACCACGCGCGTCAGCAAACCCTTGGCCTGCGCCTCGGCCGCATCGAACACCCGGCCCTCGAGCAGGATCTCCAGCGTCGCCGCGCGGCCCGCCAGCGCCAGCAAGCCCTGCAGCTCGCCCGGCGCCATCGGGAAACCCAGCTTGTTGATCGGCACGCCGAAGCGGCTGTCCGTCGCCGCGATCCGCAGATCGCAATGGCAGGCGATCTCCAGCCCGCCGCCGACGCAGACGCCCTCGATGCAGGCCACGGTCGGATGCAGGCAGCCGGCGATCGCGGCCAGCGCCGGCGCCAGCAGGTCGACGTGGTAGGCCCGCACCGAGGCCGGATCGCCGCGCAGCCGCGGAAACTCGGCGATATCGGCGCCGGCGGCGAAGTTGCCGTCGGCGCCGCGCAGCACCACGCAGCGCAGCGTGCGGTCCGCCGACAGGCCCGCAAAGCCATCGGCCAGCGCGCGCCACATCGCCTCGGAGATCGCGTTGAGCTTGCCCGGATTCGACAGCGTGACCAGCGCGATGTCGCCATCGCGCTCGAAGCTGACCGCGCCGCTCACAGGGCCCTCCGCGGGTCGGGCGTGGCCATCGACGTCGTCGCGCACATCATCGCCATCAATCCATCTTGGCGCCGGACTGCTGCACCACCTGCGCCCAGCGCTTGATCTCGGCGCGCTGGAACTGCGCGAACTGGTCCGGCGTGTACGACGGCGTCTCCGAGCCGTTGTTCAGCCAGATTTGCTTGAGCTCCGGCGTATTCAGGGCCTTGTTGACCTCGGCGTAGAGCTTGTCGCTGATCTCCTTGGGCGTGTTCTTCGGCACCCACAGCGCATACCAGGTCGACACCTCGTAGTTCGGCACGCCCGCCTCGGCCGCGGTCGGCACGTCGGGGAACGCCGGCGAGCGCTTGGGCGCGGCCACCGCCAGCGCGCGGATGCGGCCGCCGCGGATATGCTGGGCCGACGAACCCAGCCCGTCAAACACCATGTCGACCTGGCCGGCGATCAGGTCGGACAGCGCCGGGCCCGCGCCCTTGTACGGGATATGCGTGATGAAGGTCTTGGTCTGGATCTTGAACAGCTCGCCGGCCAGATGGTGCGACGACCCGTTGCCGGCCGAGCCGTAGTTCAGCTTGCCGGGATTCTGGCGCGCGTAGGCGATCAGTTCCTGCAGCGTCCTGGCCTGGACCTTGGTCGGGTTGACCACCACCACCTGCGGCGGCTGCGCGATCACGGTGATCGGCACGAAGTCCTTTTCGATGTCGTAGTCGAGCTTCTTGTAGAACGAGGGCGCGATCACATGGTGCGCGCCGCCGATGAAGATCGTGTAGCCATCGGGCGCGGCCTTCGAGGCGAGGCTGGCGCCGACCGTGCCGCCCGCGCCGCCGCGGTTGTCGATGACGAACTGCTTGCCGAGCTGCTTGGACAATTGCGCCGCCAACGGGCGGGCAAAGGCATCGGTGCCGCCGCCGGCCGGGAACGGCACGACGATCGTGACCGGCCTGGACGGCCACGGTTCCTGCGCCGCCGCCGGGGCGAGCGCGATCATCGCGATGCCGCCGGCCACTGCCAACATCGTTGCCGTCCGCTTGAACTGACTACGTTCCATGGTGTGTCTCCTCGCTTTGTCTTATGAAAATGCGATGTGAACTGCTGGTGTCAACCGCGTTGGAACTTCCCGTCGAAAATGCACTGCCGAAACTGGATGATGTGGATGAGGCGGTGATGCGATGCGGCGCGCAATGCGAGCCGGCACGTCGATGCCCGCCGGCTCCCTCCGCTCAGGAACGCGCCAGCAGCTTGGCGACAGACCGGCTGATGCGCGGATTGCCCTCGCCGAGCTTGGCCAGATTGTCGTCGAGCGCCTCCGGCACGTACAGGTAATTGACCATCATGCCGCACGACTGCGCGCGCCCCTTGCTCGACAGGTCCGCACCCCAGTTCAGCCGCTCGACGCAGGCGCCATTGCCGAGGTGAAAACGCGCCACCGGGTCGGCTGGCAGCGCACCGTTGCGCGCGTGCACCAGGAAGTGCGCGGCCAGCGCCAGGCCGCTGTCGCGCACCAGCGCGTCGTCCGAGCCCGCACCCAACGCGGCAAGCCATTCGGCACCGGTGGCCGGTACCGCCGGCGGCGTGGTCTCGCCCGCGGCCGGCGCGCGGGCGCTCCAGCGCTGCATGCACTTGCCGCCCAGCACCTTGGCGACGGTATCGCCGTCCTGCTTGCGCAGCCAGTCGGCGAAACCCGGTATCGGCGACAGCGTGGCGTACTGCTTGACCTTGGGAAAATCGCGCTGCAATTCCTCGATGACGCGCTTGAGCAGGAAATTGCCGAAGCTGACGCCGCGCAGGCCCGGCTGTGTATTCGAAATCGAATAGAAGATCGCCCATTTGACGCGGCGCAGGTCTTCCTGCGGCGCCGCTTCGTCGAGCAGGCTTTGCACGTTGGCCGCCATCTCCGGCACGAAGGCGACTTCGACGAAGATCAGCGGCTCGCGCGGAATGCGCGGATGGAAGAACGCGTAGCAGCGGCGATCCGAATCGAGCCGGTTGCGCAGATCGGCCCAGGAGGCGATCTCGTGCACCGCCTCGTAGCGGATCAGCTTTTCCAGCAGCGACGCCGGCGAATCCCAGGTGATCGGCTGCAGCTCGAGCAGGCCGACGTCGAACCAATTCGACAGCAGGCCCTCGAGGTCTTCGTCGAGCGCGCGCAGGCCGGGGATCTTCTTGTACCAGCGCAGCATGTCCGCGCGCAGGTGAATGATGAAATGCAGGCCGCAGACCGACTTCGCGCTCGGGCCGTGCAGCCCGGCCAGCCGCTTGAAGAAGCGGATGCGGGCGCTCGACAGCGCATGGCTCAGGCCCGAGCCGTTGCGCCCGGCCTTGCCGCCCTCGGCCGCGGCGGCACCATCGCCGCCGCCCTGCGCGCCGTTGCCGGCGACCTCGGCGAGCAGCGTCAGCATCGCCTGGCGAGTCGGCTCATCAGCGGCCTCGTATTCGTTGCGCCAGGCCTGCGCGGCCGCGTTGGCGGCGCCATCGGTCAGGCGGGCATCGAAGCACAGCCGCAACTCCTCGCGCTGGCGGCGCTGCACGCGCGCGCTCAGCGTGGCGGGCTCGGCGGCGCGGGCCTTGCCGTCGTTGGCCGCGCTCGCATCGGCCGGGGTCCCCTTGCGGTTCCACCAGCGTCCGAAGCGCGCCAGCAGCGTGCCGCCGGCGGCGTCGGGACGGGCGTCTCCCAGGGTTTCGCTGGCACCGAGCGGCGCGCTGACGGTCTTGTCTCCGGTCTCGAAAGAAGTCATCGAACTACCTGTTGGGCAAAGGATGGAGCGAACTCGGAACGGGATGGTGTGCGTGGTTCAGGTGATCATCGGGTCAGTGGTCCGACGCGGCCTTGGCGGCGAGGCGCAGCCGGCTGTGGCGCCGCCGCGCGGGGACCTCGGGTTCGGGCGCCGCGGCCTGCGCGTCCGCGTCCAGCGCCTTCAACGCGGCGCGCTGGCGCAGCAGGTGGGTCTTCATCATCGCCTCGGCGCCTTCGGGATCGCGCGCCTTCAGCGCGGCGAAGACCGACAGGTGCTCGGCGCAGGATTCGTCAATGCGGCCCGGCAGCTGCAGGCTCTTGTGCCGCGACAGCCGCAGCACCTTGCGCAGGTCGCCGATCAACCCGGACAGCCAGCGATTGCCGGCAAGCCGCTGGATCGCCTCGTGGATCTGGTAATTGGTTTCGTAGTAGGCGTCGATCTGGCCGGCGCGGGCATAGCGCGCCAGATCGCGATGCAGGTCCTCGAGCGCGTCGAGGTCGGCGGCGGTGGCATTGCGGGCGGCCTCGTAGGCGCAACGGCCTTCGAGCAGCGCCATCAGCGGAAAGATCTCGTCGAGATCCTGCTCGGACAGCTCATTGACGAAGCAGCCGCGGCGCGGCTCGAGCCGCACCAGCCCTTCGGCGGCCAGTACCTTCAGCGCCTCGCGCAGCGGCGTGCGCGAGATGCCGAGCGTGGTGGCCAGGGCCGCTTCGTCGATCCAGGCGCCGGGCACGAGCGTGTGCTCGTCGATCATGGCGCGCAGGCGATCGGCAACTTCGAGATACAGCGCCTGCTGGACGATGCGCATGGGTGCCTCCCGGTGCGATGCATGGACTTTGCGATGGGCGCACCAGCCAGGCAGGCCCTCGCAATAATTCATAATTATGAATAACGGCGAGGGAATGGCAAGGCGTTTCGATGTTGCACAGCGTCATGCTCGCCGCGCCGCGTTTGCAGCGGCACTGACGGGCGACGGCTCAGGGGTTCTGTCGCTTCCGTTGCTTCAGTCGTTTCGGATGCTTCAGTCGCTCGGTTGCTTCGGTCGCTTCAACCGTCGGCCAGGATGCGTCGCGCCCGCTCCAGCACCGGGCGATCGACCATCTTGCCGTCCACCGCGACGGCGGCGCCGTCTGCGGCCGCGGCGGCCTCGACCACGCGCCTGGCCCAGGCCAGTTCCGCCTCGGTCGGCGCGAGACCGGCGTGGACCGGCGCCACCTGGGCCGGGTGGATCAGCAGCTTGGCGCCGAAGCCGAAGGCGCGCGCACGCGCGGTCTCGGCCGCCAGCACCGTGGTATCGCCGAGCGCGGTGCAGACGCCGTCCACCGGCGCAGGCAACCCGGCCGCGCGCGAATGCAGCACCAGCAGGCTGCGGAACGCATGCAGCGGCTCGCCCTCGTCGCCGACGCCAAGATCTCCCATCAGGTCGATGCTGCCGAACAGCAGCCGGACCACGCCGGGCTGCGCGGCCAGTTGCGCGAGTTGGGTGAAGCCGGCCGCGGTCTCGAGCAGCGCGTGGCATTGCACGGCCGGCAGCGCCTGCCGCAGCGTCCGCATCGCTTCGGCATCGGCCTTCGGCAGCACCAGCTTGTCGACACCGAGCGTCCGGCACCAGGCGATATCGTCATCGTGGTACGGCGTGCCGGTGGCGTTCACGCGCACCAGCAGCAGCACGCCGGCATTGGCGGCCTGCTGCGCCAGCGCGGCCCAGGACGCA
This sequence comes from Cupriavidus sp. JZ107, assembly GCF_053903255.1. NCBI lineage: Bacteria > Pseudomonadati > Pseudomonadota > Betaproteobacteria > Burkholderiales > Burkholderiaceae > Cupriavidus > Cupriavidus sp. JZ107. The sequence goes on from NZ_CP096481.1 coordinate 2,781,978, forward strand.
CGCAGGCCATCGCGCGCGGCGGCCTTGTCGGCCGGCGCCACCGCATCCTCGAAATCGACGATCACCGCATCGGCTCCGGCGGCCAGCGCCTTGCCGATCCGCTCCGGGCGGTTGGCCGGAACGAACAGGTAGCTGCGCGGCAGCCGCGTGTCCGGAGTCGTCATCGTCGTCGCCATCCCGATCCGCGCCCTCATACCGCGCCGGCCGCGCGCATCGCGGCAACCCGTTCGCCCCCGATGCCGAGCTCGGCCAGGATCGCGTCGGTATGCTCGCCCAGCGCCGGCACCGGGTCCATGCGCGCATCGGCCATGCCGGGCGGCAGCAGCGCGGGGATCGCGCCCGCCGGCGTGTCGACCTGGCGCCAGCGCTGCCGCGCCGCCAGCTGCGGATGCGCCCAGACGTCGGCCATCGTATTGACCTGCGCGTTGGCGATCTTCGCCGCTTCGAGCCGCGCGCCCACCTCGTCGGCACTCCATTGCGAGAACGCCGCGACAATGCGTTCGCGCAGCGCGCCGCGGTTGGCGCTGCGCAGGCTGTTGCTGGCGTAGTCGGCATGCGTCGCGAGCTCGGGCTGCTGCAGCACCAATTCGCAGAACACCGCCCATTCGCGTTCGTTCTGCAGGCCCAGCATCACGGTCTTGCCATCGCCGGTCGGGAACGGCCCGTACGGGTAGATGGTGGCATGCGAGGCGCCGGCGCGCGGCGGCGGGGAAGCGCCATCGAACGCGTAGTACAGCGGGAAACTCATCCACTCGACCATCGATTCCAGCATCGAGATATCGATGCGCTTGCCGCGGCCGGTCTGCCCGCGCTCGATCAGCGCGGCCAGGATATTCGAGTAGGCGTACATGCCGGCGGCGATATCGGCGATCGATGCGCCGGCCTTGACGCCCTCCTCCGGCGTGCCGGTCACCGAGACGAATCCCGACTCGCTCTGCACCAGCAGATCGTAGGCCTTCTTGTCGCGATAGGGACCGTCGGCGCCGTAGCCCGAGATATCGCAGACAATCAGCCGCGGAAAGCGCTCGGACAGCGCGGCATGATCGAGCCCCAGCCGCGCCGCGGCACCCGGGGCGAGGTTCTGCACCAGCACGTCGGCGCGCGAGAGAAGCGCCTCGAGCACCGGCGCCGCGCCGTCGTGCTTGACGTCCAGCGTCAGGCTCTCCTTGCCGCGATTGGTCCAGACGAAGTGCGAGGACAGGCCGCGCACGCGATCGTCGTAGGCCCTGGCGAAATCGCCGGCACCCGGACGCTCGATCTTGATCACGCGCGCGCCGAGATCCGCCAGCTGGCGCGTGCAGAATGGCGCGGCGATGGCCTGTTCGAGGGAAACGACGGTGATGCCTTCAAGCGGTCGGATCATGGCGGTGGCCTGGCGGAGGACGATAGGAAGGAATGGGCGGCCGGGTTGGCCCGATGGCATCAATCTAGCCGCGATCGCCGCCGCGCGGAAATACGGAATCGCGAGCCAGCCATAAGTACAATCAATACCTTCGGCTTTCACTGGTCATTGGGGCGGGACATGGATATCCGGGGCATGCGCTATTTCGTCGCGATCGTCGAGCATGGCAGCCTGACCCGCGCCGCCGAGGTGGCCCACGTCGCGCAGCCGGCCTTGAGCCAGCAGCTGGCCGCGCTCGAAGCCGAGCTGGGCGTGGCGCTGGTGCATCGCGGCGCCAAGGGCGTCAAACCCACCGAGGCCGGCCGCACGCTGTACCGGCACGCGCGCTCGATCCTGAAACAGGTCGACATGGCGCGGGCCGACGTCAAGGTCGCGGGGGCGGACATCGCCGGCAACGTGGCGATCGGCCTGCCGACCACCGCCGCCGCGGCCTTCGGCATGCCGCTGGTGCGGGCGGTACGCGAACGCTATCCGGGCGTGCGCCTGCAGCTGTTCGAGAGCATGAGCGGCTATATCGCGGAGCTGCTGAACAACAACCGGCTCGATTTCGCGATCCTGTTTCGCGAAACGCCGTCGCGCGCGGTCGAGCTCGAGCCGCTGGCCAGCGAGGCCCTGTATCTGGTCGGCACGCCGCCGATCGCCGTGGAATCGAAGCGGCGTCGCGCCGCATCGGGCAAGGAAGCGACCATTGCGTTGAAGTCTCTGGCCGATATTCCGCTGGTGCTGCCGAGCGGCGCGCAGGGGCTGCGCGAAGTGCTGGAGCAGCACGCCAGCGGCGCCGGCATTCGGCTGCAAGTCGTCGCGGACCTGGACTCGCTGCCGATCCTGCTGCAGACGGCGCGCGAAGGGCTGGCCTGCACGATCCTGCCCGCGTCGTCACTGAGCCGTGAGCCGGACGACGCTGCCCTGCCGACACGGCTGATTCTCCCCGAGCTCGGCCGCACGCTGTCGCTTTGCTGGCCGCGTGCGCTGCCGCGGACCGCCGCGGCCGAAGCGGTGGCCGAGGCGTTGCGCGAAATCGTTGCCGCCAAGATCGCGGAAGGCGGCTCGTTGAAGGCCGCGCGCGCCTAGTGCCGGATTACAGCGAAGGCGACGGCGACGGCGCCGTCGGCGGATCCTGCCTCAATTCCCGCTCCATGATGGCCGCGCGCGAGGCGATAGGCCGGGCGAAGAACCGCATCGCTCTCTCGAGCGTCAGGCCCCGGAAGGTTCGCTGGAACACGGAAGCGCAGACGTCGTCCAGTTGGCGGACCAGCGCGCCGGCCTCGGCAATGGCCGCGTTCCAGACCTGGCTGGCCTCGGCCCGCTCCGTGGGACTCGGCAGATCATCGAAGCGCAGGCTGTTGCCGTCGTCGAACAGCGCGCGTAGCCCGGTCACGTGATTGCCAAGAAACCAGCCGCGTTCCATCGACATCGTGACGGCCAGCTGGTTCATTGCCCGGGCGGTGGCAAAGCGGCCGGCATGCAGGCCGCCCATTTCCTCGAGCGCCAGCATCTCGCTGCGTACCTTTTCCAGCAGCTGGAAGGCGCACAGAGCCTCGACCATGACGTCCTCCTTGTTCCCGGCCCCTTCGATCCGGTTCGGATAGGGCTGCGCGAGCGCCGTCGAAAGGTGCTGCACATATCTCGCCGCCGTCCGTATGCGGCTCTCCGCCCAGGCCCGGCTCGCCTCCCACTGTGGCCGTACGTCAATCGGCGGCGCCTGCACCGCTTGCACTGACTGCACTGCCGAGGTCCCTGGTGCGCCCGCGTCGTCGACGACGTGAGCGGTATCGTGGGCGGTATCGTGAAACGTCTGCGAGGCGCTGTCGCCGATCCCGAGGCCATAGGCGGACGGATCGCCCAGCCCGTCCGGACCCTCCTCCATGTCGACCGAGTTGTACGACCCAATGGTCGAGGTGGATACGGTTCGGCTCAACCTGCGGTCGCTGGCCGGATCGCTTCCATTGTCGACGGACGCGTCGACCGACGTGTCGACCGGCGTCGCGTGCGCGGGGCGCTCCGCCGTGCCCGACGGATTCTTGCGCTCGAAGCCGAGGCGGTGCCAAAGCTGTTCGATCATCTGATCGTGATCCAGGACTTCGTCCCAATCGCTGTCGTCATTGTCCACCACGTCGTCAGGCGCGTCGTCTGCGCTCCGATCGGGGGAGATCAGCTGCGACGATACGGTGCGCGCCAGACCGCCCTGCGCCTGCGCCCGCTCGCTGCCTTGGTCGACCAGGCGCTTGGCCGCATCGCACAGCTTGCTGTCCCGCACTGCCGTGCAAAAGTGGAACGCGCCAATGTCGCTGCCACAGAGTTCCGTCAGCACGTCCAGCGGCAGCGGCGCCGAGAAGCCCGGATTGGCCTCGAGCCAACGGCTCATCCGGTTGCCCAGCTCGTCTATCAGCCGGGCAAGATTCGGCTGCCGGTCAGGAAAGTGGCGATAGGCCTCGGGCCGGGCGAACACTTCCCCCGCGCCGAAGATGGTCGCGATCACGCCCACGGCCGCCGATGCCCCCGTTCCCGCCGCACAGGCCGCGGTCAGCAGGAAGGACCCGCCCAGCGCAACGCCGGTCACGGCCACTGGCCACAGGATCACCGCCAGCGTGACGGCACCGGCAATGCCGAGCAGCGCGCCCACCGCCAGCGCGATGGCCTTGCCGACGCTGCGTTTTTGCACGTGAGGGGCGGTCTCGTCTTGCAGCGACTGAAGCTTGTGCATCAGCGCCTGGCATTGCGCCGCGAGCTTCAGGTTGCGTGCCATCACCACGGCGGTGTGCCGCTCCTGCGCCTGCGCGCCCGCCTCCCATGGCATGGTGGCTCGATGCTCGAGCTGCACGATGTCGCGCGCCGCGCTCAGCAGCGCCTCCAGGTCCTTGCCGCATTCTTCGAGTGTTCTTCTCAGCGGCTGCTTCTGGCTGGCCGGAATGGCCAGCGCGTCGATCGTTCTTTCCAGTCGATGCAAATGCTGTGCGCAGTTCGCTGTCACCGTGTCGCCGATCGCGCCTTCCGCCTGCGCGAGCGTGTCGATCGGCGCCTCGGGAGACGGCGGGCGGGTTCGATCGCCGACATGGTCCCGGATGCCGGAAGTCAGGGATGGAAACAGGGAGGTGGCGATGGCGGGAGCGGACAGCGGCGGCATGATCGGTCGGGAAGCGGGCGGAACGGAGGGAAGAGGAGCGAAGGCGAAGGCGACAACGCAATCGCCGATGCGCCGCAGGATCGCGCAAGTTATGTGCAAAGGCTTTCATAAAACAACAAGCAACTCGCGATAAGTGACACATGTCTCTTGAGCCATGCCAAGCCGTGGACGCATGCTGCTCCTCCGCCCTCTTCCGGAGAACGTCATGCTGACTGCCTTTCCCCCCGCGAAATCGCAACCCGTGGTGGTGCGCTGCGCCGTGCCCGAGGCGCTGCGCATTCGTGACGTGCGGCGGCTATTGCTGGCTCAAGGGGGTTGGCTGCAGTGCGGAAGCGATCGCTTCCGGATCCGTTGGGAAAACCAGCAGATCGTTGTGCGCAGCGCGACAGCCACCAAGCCGCAACGGCAGGCGTTGGCCGCGCTGCTGACCGAGAGGTATCACGAACGGTTCGACGACCGCTTCCACTGGAAAAAAGGCACCGACCAGCGGGTGCGGCTCAATGGCCGGGTCGCCTTCGCGCGTGGCCGCCCGTCCGGGCCGATTGCCTGCCGCCATCTGGCCGTCTTCTGGCTTGGACTCTTCATCGAGGACCGGCCCGACGGCCCCGACTACTCCCGGCTGGCAACCGCACAGGCACTGCGGGACAACGTCCCCGTGGACTACGACTACAGGGTGGTGCCGAACGCGGTGCAGCTCGGCAAGCTGCGTGTGGTGATGAACGGCGACTGGGGCAACGAGTTCGTCGCGCGGCTGGCCGACCTGGAGCGCCGCGGCGAAACGGCCACGACCCTGCTGGTGCTGACACCGGACCATGCGATGGCCGTCGGACTGCGCATCGTGCGTCAGCCGCATCGCACGCTCCATGTCGTCGCCTTCTACGATCCCAACGACACGGCCACGCATCTCGAAGCGCGCTTCGACGACCTGGACGCGGTACGCGCGCTGGAGGCGCGAGGCTTCACCGAGTTCGCGCCCGACTACCCGGCCTTCCTGCCAAAATCCCAGCCCGTGAACACGGTGGACGCCATGCTGATGATCGAGCTGGATATGGCGACGCTGCGGCAGCTGCGCGACATCGACGTGACCCTGCCCGCGCAGCCGCGCCAATTGTCCGGCGCGTTGCCGCCTCTGACGGCCGATGCGTTGTGGTACCTGCTGCGTTATGGCTGCGATGACGCGGTCCGTCAGCTGGCGCCCGCCCTGCGCGCGCTACCTGAGCAGGAACGCATCCAGCGGCTCAGTACCAACCGCTCCACCCAGCTGTTCTACGACATCATGTCGCTCGGCTTGCCATCGTCGGCCAGGCTGTTCGGAGAGCTGATCGCCGACCTTCCGCTGGAGCAGCGGATCCACCTGCTGCAATCGCGGGCGGATTGCGGCACGACGGCGTTCGGTTACGCCGTGAAGGCGGGGCGCACCGAGATGTTCCGGCCATTCCTCGAACTGCTGCAGGCGCTGCTGCCGCCGGACCACCACTACGCCATGCTGGTGGCGGCCATGCCCGACGGCACCTCGGCCCTGTATCACGCGTTCAAGCATGGGCGTTTCGATACGCCGCCGGCGTATGCCGCCGCCTTGTCGTCGCTGCCGCCGATGCTTCTCGCTTCGCTGATGTGCGCCCGTTCGGCCGACAACGAAACGGGCCTGGAGGCGGCCGTGCGGAACGACGATCTGCTGACCGTCGGCAGTGTCGACAAGGTGCTGCCGCTGCTGCCGCCACAGGCCTGCCTCTATCTGCTCAAGCCCGCGTGGCGGCTGATTCGGCGGCTGAACGCGCAGGGGCGCCAGCAGTGGCTCGTCGAACAGAGGATGCGATCGCATCTGGAGCGGTTCGCCCCGTCGCTGCTGCCGGGCAACGGCAGCGGTCGCGGCGGCCGCGCCAAGGCGCCCTCCAAAGGGTGGGTGCGCTGGGACCGGAAACCGGGCTGACGCCGAGCCGCCCTGAACCGCTGTCAGGCCGATTTCCGCCGATATCAGGCCGACAGCTGTGGCTGACGCCGATACGTCCACCACATCATCGCCGCGCCCGCGACGATCATCGGCAGGCTGAGCCACTGCCCCATCGAGAAGTTCAGCGCGAGCAGGCCGAGGAAGTTGTCCGGTTCGCGCGCGAATTCGGCCAGGAAGCGGAACACGCCGTAGCCGAGCAGGAAGGCGCCGGACACCGCGCCCATCGGCCGCGGATGGCGGGCAAACAGCCACAGGATCACGAACAGCGCGACGCCTTCGCCGGCGAACTGGTACAGCTGCGACGGATGGCGCGCGATGTTGTCGCCCGCCTGCGGAAAAATCATGCCCCACGGCAGATCGGTCGGACGGCCCCACAGCTCGCCATTGATGAAGTTGCCGAGCCGGCCCGCGGCCAGCCCGCACGGAATCATCGGCGCGATGAAGTCGGTCACCTCCATCCAATGCCGGCCGCGCACTTTCGAGAACACCCACATCGCGATCACGACGCCGAGGAAGCCGCCGTGGAACGCCATGCCGCCCTCCCACACCTTGAAGATATCGAGCGGATGCGACAGGTAGAACGACGGCTTGTAGAACAGCACGTAGCCGAGGCGGCCGCCGAGAATCACGCCGAGCACGCCATAGAACAGCAGGTCGTCGATATCGCGCGCGCTCCAGCCCTGCGCCGCCACATGCGGCTGGCGCAGCCGGATCCGGCCGAACCACATGAACATGATGAAGCCGGCCAGATACATCAGCCCGTACCAGCGGATCGCCAGCGGGCCCAGATGGATGGCGATGGGATCGAAGTTCGGATGAATCAGCATGCGGGTCTATCGCTTGGCGTTGTCGGAGTTGTCGGATGGATGGAATCGGGATCAGAGCCTGGGCTTCGGCCTGGGCTCGGGCTTCGGCTTTGGACTCGAGTCCGGCCCCGCTAAGCGGCGCTTCGCCGTGCCGCTGCCCGGCCGCGCGGCCGGCGCCAGCGCCGACGCGATCTCGATGAACGAGCGCAGCACCGGACTCGGCCCGGCCGCGCCGTTGTCGCGCCAGGCGAGGCCCGTCTCGATCTGCGGCACCGCGCCGCGCAATGCGAGATAGGACACGCCGGTACGCCGCAGGTTGCATAGCGAGGCGGGCACCAGCGCGACGCCGATGCCGGCGGACACCAGGCTGACGATCGTCTGCATCTGGATCGCTTCCTGCGCGATCACCGGCGCGAAGCCGTCGCGCGCATAGTAACCGGTAATGATGTCATGAAATGCCGGCGCGCTTCGGCGGGGGAACAGGATCAACGGCTCGTGCGCGAAATCGGCCAACGCAACGGCGTCCGAGGGGGCGCCGTCCGCCGGCGCGGGGCGGCCGCGCCTGCCCGGCGGCCGCCAGTCCTGCGGCACGGCCAGCACCAGCGGCTCGCGCACCAGCGGCAGATACGACAGGCCGTGGGGCAAGGCCGGCATCTGCGGGCGGATCACCAGCCCCGCATCGATCTGCCCTTCGGCCAGCGCATCGAGCTGGATATCGCTGGTGGCCTCGCGCAGCTGCAGCTGGACTTCGGGATGCCGCGCGCGAAAGCGCCGCAGCAGGTCGGGCAGGATGCCGTAGTCCGCGGTGCTGACGAAGGCCAGCGACAGCGTGCCGACCTCGCCGCGGGCCAGCCGCTGCGCCAGCGCCGGCAGGCCCGCCGCGTCGGCCAGCACCCGCCGCACTTCGGGCAGCCACTGCTGCCCGGCCGGCGTCAGCGCGACCGAGCGGCGCGTCCGTACGAACAGCTGCACGCCGATCTCTTCCTCCAGCGCCTGGATCTGCTGCGACAGCGGCGGCTGCGTCATGGCCAGGCGCGCGGCGGCGCGGCCGAAGTGCAATTCCTCGGCAACGGTAACGAAATAGCGCAGCTGGCGCAAATCCACGCGGACTCCCGGCGCGGGGACGACCCGCGCTTGATAGGTAAAACGACTCAATAAGGCACGAATAATATATTTGACACACAAAAAGGCAAGCGGCATGCTGTCGGCCACAACAAAGGCAGCGCCCGCGGGCGCGACGCATTCCATCCCCCGGAGATCCCCATGGCCTACAACCGACGCTCGCAGAACATCACGCAAGGCGTGGCGCGCTCGCCCAACCGCTCGATGTATTACGCGCTGGGCTATCAGAAGGAAGACTTCGACAAGCCGATGGTCGGCATCGCCAATGGCCACTCGACCATCACGCCGTGCAACGCCGGCCTGCAGCGCCTGGCCGACGCCGCGGTCGACGCGATCAAGGCCTCGGGGGCCAACCCGCAGATCTTCGGCACGCCGACGATCTCCGACGGCATGTCGATGGGCACCGAGGGCATGAAGTACTCGCTGATCTCGCGCGAGGTCATCGCCGACTGCATCGAGACCGCGGCGCAGGGCCAGTGGATGGACGGCGTGGTCGTCATCGGCGGCTGCGACAAGAACATGCCCGGCGGCATGATCGCGCTGGCGCGCACCAATGTGCCGGGCATCTACGTCTACGGCGGCACCATCAAGCCGGGCAACTGGAAGGGCAAGGACCTGACCATCGTGTCCTCGTTCGAGGCCGTCGGCGAGTTCACCGCGGGCCGGATGAGCCAGGAGGACTTCGAGGGCGTCGAGAGGAACGCCTGCCCGTCAACCGGCTCGTGCGGCGGCATGTATACGGCCAACACGATGAGCTCGTCCTTCGAGGCGCTGGGCATGTCGCTGCTGTATTCGTCGACGATGGCCAACCCGGACCAGGAGAAGGTCGACAGCGCCGCGGAATCGGCGCGCGTGCTGGTCGAGGCGATCAAGCAGGACATCAAGCCGCGCGACATCATCACGCGCCAGTCGATCGAGAACGCGGTCAGCCTGATCATGGCGACCGGCGGCTCGACCAACGCGGTGCTGCACTACCTGGCGATCGCGCATGCGGCCGAGGTCGAATGGACGATCGACGATTTCGAGCGGATCCGCCGCAAGGTGCCGGTGATCTGCAATCTGAAGCCGTCGGGCCAGTATGTCGCCACCGACCTGCATCGCGCCGGCGGCATTCCGCAGGTGATGAAGATCCTGCTGAACGCCGGCCTGCTGCACGGCGACTGCCTGACGATCACCGGCCGCACGCTGGCCGAGGAACTCGAGCACGTGCCCGACCAGCCGCGTGCCGACCAGGACGTGATCCTGCCGATCGACAAGGCGCTGTACAAGGAAGGCCATCTGGCCATCCTGAAGGGCAATCTCGCCGAGGAAGGCGCGGTGGCCAAGATCACCGGCCTGAAGAACCCGGTGATTACCGGCCCGGCGCGCGTGTTCGACGACGAGCAGAGCGCGATGGATGCCATCCTGGCCGACAGGATCCAGGCGGGAGACGTGCTGGTGCTGCGCTACCTGGGCCCGAAGGGCGGCCCCGGCATGCCGGAGATGCTGGCGCCGACCTCCGCCATCATCGGCAAGGGGCTCGGCGAATCGGTCGGCTTCATCACCGACGGCCGCTTCTCGGGCGGTACCTGGGGCATGGTGGTCGGCCACGTCGCACCGGAAGCGTTTGTCGGCGGCACCATCGCGCTGGTCCAGGAAGGCGACTCGATCACGATCGATGCGCACCGGCTGCTGCTGCAGCTGAACGTCAGCGACGACGAACTGGCGCGCCGCCGCGCCGCCTGGAAGCAGCCGGCGCCGCGCTATACGCGCGGCGTGCTGGCCAAGTTTTCCAGGCTGGCATCGACGGCCAGCAAGGGGGCCGTCACCGACTGAACCCGGGCGGCGGGCGGTGGCAAGCACCGCCTGGCCCGCCTGATCGGCCCGACCGGTCCGATTCCATCCGATCCGAAGCCTGCGCGCCCGCGGGCTTCTTTTTTGCGGCTCGCGCCGCGGCGTTTTCACGCCATTTCATTACCGCAGCCATCACGATGCCCACATACCGTTCCAAAACCTCCACCGCCGGCCGCAACATGGCAGGCGCGCGCTCGCTGTGGCGCGCGACCGGCATGAAAGACGAGGACTTCTCCAAGCCGATCATCGCGGTGGTCAATTCGTTCACCCAATTCGTGCCCGGTCACGTGCACCTGAAGGACCTGGGCCAGCTGGTCGCGCGCGAGATCGAGGCCGCGGGCGGCGTCGCCAAGGAATTCAACACCATCGCGGTCGATGACGGCATCGCGATGGGCCACGACGGCATGCTGTACTCGCTGCCCAGCCGCGACATCATCGCCGACTCGGTCGAGTACATGGTCAACGCGCACTGCGCGGACGCGATGGTCTGCATCTCGAACTGCGACAAGATCACCCCGGGCATGCTGATGGCCGCGATGCGGCTGAACATCCCGGTGATCTTCGTCTCGGGCGGTCCGATGGAGGCCGGCAAGACGCGGCTGGCCAACCCGGTCACCAAGGCCATCGAATTCAAGAAACTGGACCTGGTCGATGCGATGGTGATCGCGGCCGACCCGTCCTACTCCGACGCCGACGTGGCCGAGGTCGAACGTTCGGCCTGCCCGACCTGCGGCTCCTGCTCGGGCATGTTCACCGCCAACTCGATGAACTGCCTGACCGAGGCGCTGGGCCTGTCGCTGCCGGGCAATGGCACGGTGGTGGCGACCCATGCCGACCGCGAGCAGCTGTTCAAGCGTGCCGGCCGCCGCATCGTGGAACTGGCCCGCCAGTACTACGAGCAGGACGACGCGCGCGTGCTGCCGCGCTCGGTCGGCTTCAAGGCCTTCGAAAACGCGATGACGCTGGACATCGCGATGGGCGGCTCGACCAACACCATCCTGCATCTGCTGGCGATCGCGCGCGAAGCGGAGATCGACTTCACGATGGCCGACATCGACCGTCTGTCGCGGGTCGTGCCGCAGCTGTGCAAGGTCGCGCCCAACACCAACAAGTACCACATCGAGGATGTGCACCGCGCCGGCGGCATCATGGCCATCCTGGGCGAACTCGAGCGCGCCGGCAAGCTGCATACCGACGTGCCGACCGTGCATGCGCCGACGCTGAAGGACGCGCTCGAGCAATGGGATATCGTCCGCACCCGCGACGAGGCGGTCCGCAACTTCTATCTGGCAGGACCGGCCGGCATTCCGACCCAGGTGGCATTCAGCCAGAACACGCGCTGGCCGAGCCTCGATCTGGACCGGGCCGAGGGCTGCATCCGCTCGTACGAGCATGCGTTCTCGAAGGAAGGCGGGCTGGCGGTGCTGACCGGCAATATCGCGGTCGACGGCTGCGTGGTCAAGACCGCCGGCGTCGACGAGAGCATCCTGGTATTCGAAGGCACGGCCCACGTCACCGAATCGCAGGACGAGGCGGTCGAGAACATCCTGAACGACAAGGTCAAGGCCGGCGACGTGGTCATCGTCCGCTATGAGGGCCCGAAAGGCGGGCCTGGCATGCAGGAGATGCTGTATCCGACCAGCTACATCAAGTCCAAGGGCCTGGGCAAGGCCTGCGCGCTGCTGACCGACGGCCGCTTCTCGGGCGGCACCTCGGGCCTGTCGATCGGCCACTGCTCGCCGGAGGCGGCGGCCGGCGGCGCGATCGGACTGGTGCGCGACGGCGATCGGATCCGCATCGACATCCCGAATCGCAGGATCGACGTGCTGCTGTCGGACGAGGAACTGGCACGCCGCCGCGAGGAGCAGGACGCCAAGGGCTGGAAGCCGGCCAAGCCGCGTCCCCGCAAGGTCTCCGCGGCCCTGAAGGCTTATGCCAAGCTGGTGATGTCGGCCGACAAGGGCGCGGTGCGCGACCTGTCGCTGCTGGACGACTGAGCCGGAGCTGACGCGCCGCAAGGCCGCCCTGCGGGGCGGCTTTTTTTTGATTCATCGAGGATCGGCGCAGCGGCAGGCTTCAGCCGCCGGATACCGTCCGCTCGATCAGCCTGACCATCGCCGCGCGGATGGCGGCCGGGTCGTCCCCGGCGTCGATCGCCAGCGCGGCACGGTCGAAGGCCGCCGACAGCAGCGTGGCCAGCGCGTCCACCGTCAGCGGCGGCGCGATGCGCGGGCCCAGCGCCGCCGCCAGACCCTCGCGCAACGTGCGGCCGGCGTGGGCCTGATCCAGGGCCAGGCTCTCGCCGGCCCCCAGCACCGCCGGACCATCGAGCAGCAACAGCCGCGTGCGTCCGGCCACGGACATCGCATCGAGATAGGCCTCGCTGCCGGCGATCAGCGCCTTGCGGGGCGAGCGCGTGGCCGGCGCGGCGCGCTCGATCTCGTCGGCCACCGCCCTCGCCTCCTCTTCCAGCACCGCGCGAAACAGCGCGCGCTTGTCGTCGAAGTGGTGATACAGCGCGCCGCGGGTGATGCCGGCCGCGGCGACGATCTCCGGGGTCGAGGTATCGGCATATCCCTTGTCGATGAACAGCGCGCGCGCGGCGGCCAGCAAGGCGCCCCGCGTCGCCTCGGTGCGTTCACGATTGGTCCGTGGCATTGTTCTTTGCATACATGCAGCCTGTATGTTATAACGACAGAAAAGATACAGACTGCATGTTAATCCAATCCGGCCGCAACCCGACAATTTGCCGACGCGGCCACACCGAAATGGAGTCCGTCATGAAGATCACCAGCTTCTACCCCGTCATCCAGACCGCCGATGTGGCCGCCACCGCCGCCTTCTACCAGACGCATTTCGGTTTCAAGGCGTTGTTCTCCAGCGACTGGTACTGGCATCTGCAGTCGGCCGACGATGCCGGCGTCAACCTGGCCGTGCTCGACTACCGGCACGAGACCATCCCGGCGGGCAGCCGCGCGCCGGTGGCCGGGACGATCCTGAACTTCGAGGTCGAGGACGTCGACACGTTGTACGTCCAGCTCCAGCAGGCCGGCCTGCCGATCCGGCTGGCGCTTCGGGATGAGCCCTTCGGCCAACGGCATTTCATCACCGCCGACCCCAACGGCGTGCTGATCGACATCATCAAGCCGATTCCGCCCTCCCCCGAGTTCGCGGCCCAATACGACCCGCAGGCGATGCCGGGCTGATTCCGCCGGCGGGCGGTATCATGGCCCGGTGATCGGCGGCCGCGAGCAATGCGCGGCCCCCGGCGGCCTTCGAAACCGCAAGGAGGGATCATGACGACAGTGATGTTGATTGGCGCGCCTACCGATGTCGGCGCCAGCACGCGGGGCGCGTCGATGGGACCGGAGGCGATGCGCGTCGCCGATATCGCCGGCGCCCTGCTGCGCAATGGGCTTGACGTCGTCGATGGCGGCAACCTGTCCGGCCCGGCCAATCCCTGGCATCAACCGATCGATGGCATGCGGCATCTCGACGAAGTGGTCGCGTGGAATCGCGGCGTGTTCGATGCCTGCTACGGCTGCCTGCAGGACGGGCGCTTCCCGCTGCTGCTCGGCGGCGACCATTGCCTGGCGATCGGCTCGATCAGCGCCGCCGCACGCCATTGCCGCGACACCGGCAAGAAGCTGCTGGTGCTTTGGCTGGACGCGCACGCCGACGCCAATACCGGTTCGACCAGTCCCACCGGCAACATCCACGGTATGCCCGTCGCATGCCTGTGCGGCGATGGTCCCGCGCCATTGATTTCGCTCAGCGGCACGGTGCCGGCCGTCAAGCCCGAGCATATCCGGCAAGTTGGCATCCGCAGCGTCGACGCCGAGGAGAAACGGCGGCTGCGGGAGCTGAACCTGGCCGTCTTCGACATGCGCTATATCGACGAAAACGGCATGCGGCATACGATGCAGAACGCGCTCGCCGGCATCGACGACAACACCCACCTGCACGTCAGCTTCGACGTGGACTTCCTCGACTGCAGCATCGCGCCGGGCGTCGGCACGACGGTGATGGGTGGTCCGACCTATCGCGAAACGCAGCTCTGCATGGAGATGATCGCGGACACCGGCCGGCTCGGATCGCTGGACGTGCTCGAGCTCAATCCGGCCTGCGACGTCCGCAACCAGACCGCCCGGCTGATGGTCGATTTCCTCGAGAGCCTGTTCGGCAAATCGACGCTGATACGCCAGTGAGGCGTTACAGCCCGGGGCCGCCTCGTCCGGGAGGCACGCCCCCGATGCATCTCGCGCGGGCGGCCGCACGCTAGCAGAGAAACACCTCACCAAGGCTCGTCGCATATAGCACGCGGCGTGCCCAATCCTGAATCTGTTCCACCGACGACGCAAGAACCTTGGCGACGATGTCCTCTGGCAAGGGGCCGAAGCGTTGGTCGAGCAGCGTGATCAATAGCGTGGCCTCGGCCCGAGCCGCTACCTCCGCTTCAATTTCCGCCTTGACCTCCGCTGCTATTTCGGCCCGGAGTTCCGCATTGACCTCAGCTGTGACCTTCCGCTTGATATCGCGCTCCAAGCGGCGCGCCCACTTTCCATAGCCTGCCGACAATTCCATATCCAGCTCCATCAGGTTGCGAACTTCGTTGAGATCCAGCGCGGCGGCGCTGAAGTTGGCGGCTCGCGCCGCGACCCATGCGCTCAGCGCCGTGTCGAGCGCGGCATTGCCTTGCGCCAGTTCCCTGGCCAGCCGCAACGGCGCGAACACGGCTTCGACCGTCCTTGCCTGTTCGAGCCGCATCAGCACGGCGACGAGATTGCGCTGCGTCGCCAGTTCCGAATCGGTATAGGTCGTACGGTCGATCAGGCAGTACTGCAGCCTCGGCTGGTGCGCGCCGACGCGCCCTGGTACCGGCGGAATCATCTCCGCGATGTCCGTCGGCGTCCGCCATCGCGCGGTACCGTTGTAGAACACGATCGGAAACACCAGCGGATATTGGTGCCATTGCTTGCCGCGGCATCGCCGGCTGACATCGCGATAGAACATGCCGACATAGGCCAGCATGCGTGCGGCCATGTGCGGATCGTGACTGCTCTGGAATTCGATCAGCAAATGGACCGGCTGCTGCTGTCCGGGCACGCGCAGCCGCCAGACCACATCGTTGATGCCCACCCGCAGGCCGTCCGACACGTGGTGGGTCGGCACCATTTCCATGGAGTCGAAGTCGGCTGTCTGCAGCCACGGATCCGAGATGAAGTCGCGGATCAGGTCGCGGACGACCTCGCGGAAAGCGAACAGCAGCTTGTAAGAGGCGTCGTGATGATGGGCCGGCGGACGCAGCGTGTCGCCATTCGGCTCGTCGCCTGGCTCGCATACGTCGAGGCAAGTGGGCCCGGGCAAGCGCCACGGCAGATTGCGATCGAGGCCGTCATACGTGGACGGAATGCGGGAATGGCCGGTGGGATGGCGCAGGGGACCGTACAGTGGATAGCGGCCGGCATGCCCGGCATGGCGGTCGACGGGACGGTCGGCGGAATGTCGGCCTGAGTGGCGCGGCGCACGCGGCCGCGGCTGGCGAGCGGAGTAGTCGAGCATTTGGCAAGAGCACCTGAGAGGCTGAAGGAGGAACAACGGGACACGGCGAGAGCCGATGTCGTAAGTTGCCAGCCTATTGGCTACGGTGCTTGCCTGAAATGCCGCGAAGTTAACTGGCGGTGTCGACTATAGGAAGCGATTGATCAGGGCGATCGGAGGAGGTCGTTGGAGCGACGCGAGTTGGCCGCGGACGCGGCGCCCGCGGCGACGCTACGCGCCGGCGTCGCCGCCCTGCTGGCGTTGGCCGATGTCGTGGTGCGCCAGCGGATAGCCTCGCTCGCGATATTGGCGATAGCGCTCGCGGCCTGCCGCGCGATCGTCGGCGTCGCCGCCGACCACTTCGATCATCCGTTCGAAGCTGGCGAACTGCAGCGGGATCCTTGTATCCAGGTTGATCAGCAGTTCGTGGTGCGGCACCGCGTCGAGCGCGGCCGCCAGCACGATCGGCGTTTCCGCCGCGTGCGGGCTGTCGAGCCCGCAGTGCGGCAGGAAGTCCAGCGCCGAGAAGGTCCACAGCTGCGCATCGAGCCGCGCCAGCACCGCCGGCTCGGCATGCACGACGATCTTCTGCCCGGCCCCGTAGGCCTTGCGGATCAGCCGGCAGACATAGCCGAGCTTGTCCGGCACGTTGCTGTGGAAGTCGATGCGCGTCATGGGTCGGGGATCAGCCGGCGCGGTCCATCAGGAATTGCGTCAGCAGCGGCACCGGGCGGCCGGTGGCGCCCTTGGCCGCGCCGCTCTTCCATGCGGTGCCCGCGATATCGAGGTGGGCCCAGTCGTACTTGTCGGCAAAGCGCGCCAGGAAGCAGGCCGCGGTCACGCTGCCGGCCGGACGCCCGCCGATGTTCGCCATGTCGGCGAAGTTGGACTTGAGCTGCTCCTGGTAGTCGTCGTCCAGCGGCATCCGCCAGGCGCCGTCCATCGCCTTGCGGCCGGCCTGCACCAGCTGGTCGGCCAGCGCGTCGCTGCGCGCGTACAGGCCGCTGTTGACGTGACCGAGCGCGATGATGCAGGCGCCGGTCAGCGTGGCCACGTCGATCACCGCAGCCGGCTTGAAGCGCTCGACATAGGTCAGCGCGTCGCACAGGATCAGCCGGCCCTCGGCATCGGTGTTCAGGATCTCGATGGTCTGGCCGGACATGCTGGTCACCACATCGCCCGGCTTGGTGGCGGTGCCGCTCGGCATGTTCTCGCAGGTCGGCACCACGGCGATGACGTTCAGCTTCAGGCCCATCTCGGCCACGGCCTGCAGCGTGCCGAGCACCGAGGCGGCGCCGCACATGTCGTACTTCATCTCGTCCATGCCCTCGCCCGGCTTCAGCGAGATGCCGCCGGTATCGAAGGTGATGCCCTTGCCCACCAGCACCACCGGCGCCTGGCGCGCGCCGCCGCCGTCGTAGCGCAGCACGATGAATTGCGGCGGCTCGGCAGTGCCCTTGGTGACCGCGAGGAAGGCGCCCATCTTCAACGCCTCGATCTGCTTGCGGCCCAGCACCTCGACCTTCAGCTTGAAGCGGCGTGCGATCGAACGCGCGGTGTCGGCCAGATAGGTCGGCGTGCAGATATTGGAAGGCAGGTTGCCCAGGTCCTTGGTCAGCTCCATGCCGTTGGCGATCGCCACGCCGCGCACCACGGCCTGGTTGGCGGCCTTGGCTTCGGCCGCATCGACGGCCAGCACGACCTTGCGCAGGCCGAGGGCCTTGTCGTTGTTCTTGGCGCCGTTGCGCTTGAGCTCGGGATGGCGCTCCAGCAGCCGGTAGCCGGCCTCGCGGATCAGCGTGACGGTGGTGATCACGCGCCAGCCGATATCGCGGGTCGCGCCCTCGGCGCCGGGCCCTGCCGCGCGCGGAGCCGGCTGGGCGAGGCACCACAGCACGTTGGCGGCACGCGTGCCGCTCAACGCACGCAATGCGGTCCGTACCGCATCGGCGAAGGCCTTGTCGCCGAACTCCGCCTCCTTGCCCAGGCCGACCAGCAGCACGCGGGCGGCGCCGATGCCGGCGACCTCGTGCAGCACCAGTTGCGAATTGCGCTTGCCCTCGAAGTCGCCGAGCTTGATCAATCTAGCCACCAGGCCCTTGGTCGCGGCGTCCAGCGCCTTGGCGACGCCGTCCAGGCTCTGGCCCTCGAACACGCCGACCACCAGGCAATCGGTCTTGGTCGCCAGGAAACCATTCTGGCCCGCTTTGCTCAAATCAAGGGCTTTTGTGCTAAATTCCATCGCGCTTCCTTCCAGGGGCTCGTTTAGAACGAAAGCCTCCATTATCCGCGATTTTGCTTCGCGAACTTTTGGCAGTCACTTCCGCAGCGACTGGCCGCCGCTGGCCTGCAGCGCTGACGCCGTACCCTTCGTCAGCCGCCGGCGTGCGCCGCCGCCGCGCTGGCCGGCAGCCCGGGACCGACATCGCATGATTTTTCAACAAGCCTTGCGACGCGAGCTCGCCTACACCGCCGGCGCGGTGTTCCTGGTCATGCTGACCTTCATGCTGACCTCGCTCGTGATCCGTATTCTCGGCATGGCCGCCACCGGCCGCGCCAGCCCCAACGACGTGCTGATGCTGATCGGCCTGGCCGCGCTCGGCTACCTGGCGATCCTGCTGTGCGCGACGTTGTTCATCTCCACGCTGATCGTGCTGACGCGCTGGTACAAGGACTCCGAGATGGTGGTCTGGTTCTCGGCCGGCCTGTCGCTGCGCGACTTCATCAAACCCGTGCTGCAGTTCGCCGCGCCCTTCGTGCTGCTGGCGCTGTTCCTCGGCGCCTTCGCCTGGCCCTGGGCCAACCAGCAGAGCGCGCTGTTCCGGGACCGCTTCCAGCAGCGCGGCGTGCTGTCGATGATCGCGGCGGGCCGCTTCATCGAACCGGCCAACGGCAACTACGTGCTGTTCATCGAGAGCATCGACGGCGATATGCGCCATGCGCGCAACGTCTTCGTCGCCAACGCCGAGGCCGGCAAGGTCGGCGTCGCGCTGGCCCATCAGGGCCAGTTCGAGACCATGCCGAACGGCGACCGGCTGGTGGTGATGGAGGACGGCCGCCGCTATGCCGGCACCCCGGGCAAGCTGGACTACCGCATCGTCGAGTTCGACCGCTATGCGGTCAAGGTCGACAGCAAGCCGCCCGAGAGCGACGCCAACCTGCCGGTCAAGAGCCGCGACACGATCGAACTGCTGCGCAACCCGACCAACGAGAACCTGGGCGAGCTGATCTGGCGGCTGTCGCTGCCGATCCTCGCCTTCAACTTCGTGCTGATCGCGATCCCGCTGGCCTATGTGAACCCGCGTCTGGGCCGCTATACGCCGCTGGTGTTCGCCGTGCTGATCTACCTGACCTACAGCAACCTGATCAACCTGTCGCAGGCCTGGGTCCGTTCCGGCTCGCTGCCGTTCGGGCTCGCCTGGTGGCCGTTCCACCTGCTGGCCTTCCTCGGCGCGGTGATGCTGTTCCGCTATCGCCAGCGCTACAGCCTTGGCGGCTGGCGCGCGGTGTTCGGGCTGCGCCGCCGCACCCCGCAGGGAGACCTGGCATGAGGGTGCTGCACGTCTACGAGCGCTACTTCGGCCGGCTGATCTACGGCGTCTTCGCGTTCATCCTGTTCGCGGTGCTGGCGCTGTTCGTGTTCTTCGACATGCTCAACGAGCTGGAGAACGTGACCGCGGGCTACACCTCGCTGGTCGCCTTCTTCCACGTCGTGCTGCAGGCGCCGACGCGGATCTACGAGGTGCTGCCGATCGCGGCGCTGATCAGCGCGATCTATGTGTTCTCGCAGCTGGCCAGCCAGTCCGAATACACGATCTTCCGCGTGGCGGGCCTCAACACGCGGCAGGCGCTGTTCTCGCTGTTCAAGCTGGCGATTCCACTGGCGATCGCGACGTTCCTGTTCGGCGAGTTCATCGGCCCGAAGACCGAGCAGTACGCGCAGAAGGTCAAGCTCGATTCGCTGGGCGCGACGGTTTCGTCGGGCTTCCGCTCGGGCGTCTGGGTCAAGGACCGCGGCAAGGATCCGGCCACCGGGGGCGAGCTGACCCGCTTCGTCAACGTGGCGGGCCTGAAGCCCGACCAGACCATCAACGGCGTGACGATCTACGAATTCGACGCCGACTACCGCCTCAGCGTGATCCGCGTCGCCGAGGAAGGACGCTACCACGGCGACCAGTCGTGGCAGCTGTCGAAGGTTACCGAGACGCGCTTTGCCGAAGCGCCGCCGCCGGCCGGCGCGCAGCGCGACGGCCTGGCGCCGGCGTTCCGCGCCGAGCGCAAGAGCTTTCCCGACATGACGATGCACTCGGAGCTGACCCCGCAGATCCTGTCGGTGCTGCTGGTCACGCCGGAGCGCATGTCGACGCTGGACCTGTTCCGCTATATCCGCCACCTGCGCGACAACAAGCAGGACACCCAGCGCTACGAGATCGCGTTCTGGAAGAAGGTGGTCTATCCGCTGACGCTGTTCGTGATGATGGCGCTGGCGCTGCCATTCGCCTATCTGCACGCGCGCGCCGGCGCGGTCGGCATCAAGGTGTTCGGCGGCATCATGCTGGGGCTGTCGTTCCACCTGTCCAACACGCTGTTCTCGCACGTGGGCCTGCTGCATACCTGGCCGCCGATCGTGTCGGCGCTGCTGCCGGGCACGCTGTACCTGCTGGTCGCGCTGACGGCGCTGCGCTGGGTCGACCGGCACTGAGCGATGGCCTCGCGCGCCGACCAGCCCAGCGACAAGCCGGCCCGTCAGGCGCTGGTGCTGTTCGCCCACGGCGCGCGCGATGCGCGCTGGCGCGAGCCGTTCGACCGGCTGCACGCGCGGCTGACCGTGATGCTGCCCGATTGCGCGGTGCGGCTGGCCTTTCTCGAACTGATGACGCCCGACCTGCCGGGCACGCTGACGCAGCTGGCCGCGCAGAACGTCGGCGACATCCTCGTGGTGCCGGTGTTTTTCGGCCAGGGCGGCCATCTTCGCCGCGACCTGCCGGCGCTGCTGGACGATTGCCGCGCGCGGCTGCCGGGCGTCACGATCCGCTGCGCGGCGGCGGTCGGCGAGGCCGACAGCGTGCTCGATGCGATTGCCGCCTACTGCGCGGCTGCGCTGGCCGGCGCCGCATCGGCCGACTCGACCAACAAGCGCTCGACCAACGATTCCGCCGATTCCTAGGCGAAGGACTGACGCCGCGGCATCATCGCGTCGCCACGATGAACAGCCGCGGAAACGGCAGCAGCACCACCCCATCGGCCTGCGCCGGATAGGCCTGCGCGATTGCGTCCGTGTAGCGCGCGAGGAAGGCCTCGCGCTGCTCGGCATCGAGCGGCTCGAGGAAAGGCCGCAGCCCCGTTCCCTTCAGCCATTCGACCACCGCCGGCGCGCCTGCCAGCGTGTGGTGATAGGTCGTGCGCCAGATGTCGACGCGCGCGCAGTGCGGCCGCAGCAGATCGTAGTACCAGCGCGCCGGCGGCAACGTGGTGCGCGCGGCGGCCGCCTGAGACAGCGCCTGCGCCCAGGGTCCGTCCGCCGCGACTTCTCGCATCAGCCGGTGGGTCGGCTGGTCGAGGTTGTCGGGCATCTGCACGGCCAGGCTGCCGTTCGGCGCCAGGCGTTGCGCCAGCGACGGGAACAGCGCCTCGTGGTCGGGCACCCATTGCAGCGCGGCGTTGGCGAGCACCAGATCGTACGGCCCCGGATCGTCCCAGGCGCTGATATCGCCCAGCTCGAAGCGGAACTGCGGCAGCCGCTTGCGGGCGGCGTCGATCATGTCCTGCGAGCTGTCGAGGCCGACGACCTGCGCGTCGGGATAACGCGCGGCCAGCGCCTCGGTCGAATTGCCGGGACCGCAGCCCAGGTCGATGGCGCTGCGGACGGTCTGCGTCGGCACCGCGGCAAGCAGCTCGCGCGCCGGACGCGTTCTCTCGTCTTCGAATTGCAGGTATTGATTGGAGGACCAGGTCATGGCGGTTGGCTCCGTGTGGTGTGGTGTGGTGTCGTGTGGCTTGACGTAGCGGCCGAGGGATGGCGCAACGATACACCTGCTCCTCCACGCCTGCATGCCGCGCCCGCCCGGACCGCTGCTGGCATAATCGCCAGCAAAAAACCAGGGAACACCATGACCACAACCCGCGCCGCGCCGCATACCGGCCGCGTCTACCGCTACTACGATCTGGTGATGGTGGCCTTCGTCACCGTGCTGCTTTGCTCGAACCTGATCGGCGCGGCCAAGGCGGCGCAGGTCACGCTGCCCTGGATCGGACCGGTGACCTTCGGCGCCGGCGTGCTGTTCTTCCCGGTCTCGTACATCTTCGGCGACGTGCTGACCGAGGTCTACGGCTACGGCCGCGACCGCCGCGTGGTGTGGGCGGGCTTCGCGGCGCTGGCCTTCGCCACCTTCATGAGCCTGGTGGTGCTGTCGATGCCGGTGGCGCCGTTCATGGCCGACTATCAGAAGAGCCTCGAGGACGTGTTCGGCAATACCTGGCGCATCGCGCTCGGTTCGCTGATCGCCTTCTGCTGCGGCAGCTTCACCAACAGCTACGTGCTCGCGAAGATGAAGCTGTGGACGCGCGGCCGCTGGCTGTGGACCCGCACGATCGGCTCGACGCTGGCCGGCGAGCTGGTCGACTCGTCGCTGTTCTACGTGATCGCGTTCTACGGCATCTGGCCGCTGGAGAAGGTGGTGCAGGTCGCGGTCGCGCAGTACGTGCTGAAGACCGGCTGGGAGGTCGTGATGACGCCGGTCACCTATCGCG
Source organism: Cupriavidus sp. JZ107 (assembly GCF_053903255.1). Taxonomy (NCBI): domain Bacteria; kingdom Pseudomonadati; phylum Pseudomonadota; class Betaproteobacteria; order Burkholderiales; family Burkholderiaceae; genus Cupriavidus; species Cupriavidus sp. JZ107. The sequence continues at coordinate 2,804,507 of NZ_CP096481.1, forward strand.
TGGTCGGCTTCCTCAAGCGTGCCGAGGACGAGGACTGGTACGACCGCGACACCAATTTCACGCCGTTCCGGTTGCGGGTATAGCGCGGTTGCGTGGTTGCGCGGTTGCGCGGTTGCCGTCGCTCGCACAGCCGCTGGGTCCCCGCCGTCGCGGGGACGACAGCCAAGAAGAAAAGGATCAGGGCACGCGGCGGTCGACTTCGTCCAGCGTCAGCGTCGCCAGGTGGCTGACGTCCGCCCATTGCGCGACGGTCAGCCGGTGGCTGTCGCTGCGCAGACGATTGACGCTGGCATTGAGCAGCTCATGCTCGCGCGGCGCTTCCAGCGTCATGCCCGTGGCCTCGCGATACAGGCAGTCGAGCACGCCGCCGTGCGCCACCAGCGCGATGCGCTCGCCCGGATGCCGGCGCACCAGCGCCAGCACGACCTCGACGGCGCGCTCGTGGAAGTCGCGCAGCGACTCGCCCTGCGGCGGGGCGTAGTCCGGCACGCGGGCCTGCCAGCGGGCGAAGTCCTCCGGCCGGTGCTGCGCGACCTCCGCATAGGTCATGCCCTCGAGCGTGCCGTAGCAGCGCTCGCGCAGTCGCGGCTCCGGCTGTACCGGCACGCCCACGGCCTCCGACAGCGGCGCCGCGGTCTGCATCGCGCGCGACAGGTCGCTCGAGTAGATCGCGTCGATCGGTTCGCCCGCCAGCGAGCCGGCCAGCGCGCGTGCCTGCGCCTGGCCGGTATCGTTCAGCGGGATATCGAGCTGCCCCTGCAGCCGCCGTTCGCGGTTCCAGGCCGTTTCGCCGTGTCGGATCACGATCAGGTGGGTGATGGCCAGCAGCGACTGCGGCCCGGGCGTGAACGTCATGCCGTTTCCTTCGCGCGCGCCGGGAGCGCGCTGTTCTTGCGCTTGCTTTTGATGTGGCGGCCGCGGCGGCGTCAGCCGGCCGACTGCTGCGCCGCCAGTTTCGGATTCAGGGTATAGGTGCCGGTCAGGCTGGCCTGGTCGAGCACGTGGCCCGCGATCGCCTCGCGCACCTGCGCGCCGGTGAAACGTCCTTCGAGCGGCAGGCGGTCCAGATCGAGCGCATAGATCGTGAACACGTAGTGGTGCACGATCGCATCGTTCCACGGCGGGCACGGGCCATCGTAGCCGTAGTAGTCGCCCGCCATGTCCTTGTCGCCGGCGAACCAGTTGGTGTAGTCGTTGACGCCGTGGCGCAGGCCGCCCGCGGCCGCGGTACCGCCGGTCGCCTCCGGACCGGGCTTGCCGCGCGCGATCACGCCGTCGCTGTGCGAGCCGGCCGAGATCGTCGTCAGTCCCGGCGGAATGTCGACCAGCACCCAATGGAAGAAGTCCACGCGCGGCAGGCTGGCCGGCACCTCGCGGCCCTGCTGGTTGACGTCGTCGCCGCGGCTGGGCACGTCGCGATCGTGGCAGATCAGCACGAACGAGCGCGTGCCGGACGGCGCGCCGTCCCAATGCAGATCGGGATTGCGGTTGCTGGACAGCGTGATGTGGTTGGCGGCGTCCGGCACGGCAAAGGCGAACTCGCCGGGAATCGGCGCCATGTCGGCAAAGGCGTTGCTCCAGAGTCTCATGCTTGTCTCCTTGCGCTCAGAGGTTGGCCGCGCGCGGCGGCGTGGATGACGGGGCGGACGGCGGCGGCACGCGCAGCCAGAATGTGACCGGGCCGTCGTTGACCAGGCTGACCTGCATCATCGCGCCGAACTCCCCGGTCTGCACCACGGGGTGGGCGGCGCGCGCGCGGGCGACGAAATGCTCGTACAGGCGGCGGCCATCTTCCGGCGAAGCCGCCGGCGTGAAGCTGGGCCGCGTGCCGCTGTTGGTATCGGCGGCCAGCGTGAACTGCGACACCACCAGCAGGCCGCCGGGCGTGCCCTGGCCGTCGATGTCGCGCACCGGCAGGTTCATCTTGCCGGCCGCGTCCGAAAAGACACGGTAGCCGAGCAGCTTGGCCAGCAGCCGCTCGGCCTCGCCCTCGGTGTCGCCCCGTTCGGCGCAGACCAGCGCCAGCAGGCCGGCACCGATCTCGCCGGTGACACGGCCATCGACCGTGACGCTGGCGCGCGCCACGCGCTGGATCAACGCGATCATCGGCCCGGCCTCAGGACAGCGTCACGCGCGCGAAACGGCGCTTGCCGACCTGGACCACATAGGTGCCGGCCTCGACCTTCAGCGCCTTGTCGCTGATCTGGGTGCCGTCGATGCGCACCCCGCCCTGCTCGACATTGCGGTTGGCCTCCGACGTCGACGGCGCCAGGTTGGCCTGCTTGAGCAGCTGCGCGATGCCCATGGGCGCGCCGGACAGGCTGACCTCGGGGATATCGTCGGGCACGCCGCCGCGGGCACGGTGATTGAAGTCCTCCAGCGCCTTGTCGGCGTCGGCTGCGCTGTGGAAGCGCGTGACGATCTCCTGCGCCAGCATCACCTTGCAGTCGCGCGGATTGCGGCCGAGCGCCACTTCCTGCTTCATCAGGTCGATCTCGGACATGGGGCGGAACGACAGCAATTCGTAGTAGCGCCACATCAGGTCGTCCGAGATACTCATCAGCTTGCCGAACATCTCGCTGGGCGGCTCGGTGACGCCGACGTAGTTGCCCTTGGACTTGGACATCTTCTCGACGCCGTCCAGGCCGACCAGCAGCGGCATGGTCAGGATGCACTGCGGCTCCTGGCCGTACTCCTTCTGCAACTCGCGGCCGACCAGCAGATTGAACTTCTGGTCGGTACCGCCGAGCTCCAGATCGGACTTCAATGCAACTGAGTCGTAGCCCTGCATCAGTGGGTAGAGGAACTCATGGACCGAAATCGGAATCCCAGACCGGTAGCGTTTGGTGAAGTCGTCACGCTCCATCATCCGGGCGACGGTGTACTTGGCGGCGAGCTGGATCATGCCGCGCGCGCCCAATGGGTCGCACCACTCGCTGTTGTAGCGGATCTCGGTCCTGGACGGGTCCAGCACCAGGCTGGCCTGGCGGTAATAGGTCTGCGCGTTGGCTTCGATCTGTTCGCGCGTCAGAGGCGGCCGGGTGCTGTTGCGGCCGGACGGGTCGCCGATGGTCGAAGTGAAGTCGCCGATCAGGAAGATCACGTGATGGCCGAGGTCCTGCAGCTGGCGCATCTTGTTGAGCACCACCGTGTGCCCGATGTGGATGTCCGGCGCGGTCGGGTCCAGGCCCAGCTTGATCCGCAACGGCACGCCGGTCGCTTCGCTGCGCGCCAGCTTCTGCAGCCATTCGGATTCGATCAGCAGTTCGTCGCAGCCGCGCCTGGACACTTCCAGCGCGTGCATCACGGACGGTGTCAAAGGGTAGGAGGTCGCGGCGCCGGAGGATACGTCGGTCATGACTTAAGTCGTTGAAATACTTGAACATTCGGGCGGACACCGGGGAAGTTTTTGGTATAATCCGCCGATTCGGCCAGCCGGGAGCCCTCCCGCAGGCCAACCGCCATTGTAGGCGGCAAACGAAAGACAGCCCGCGCCGCACCTCGGGGGAGGAAGGCAGACACGCACAGATCGTCGCGGCAGCGGAGCCCGAACCAAGGCAGAATTTTACGTGATGTGGTCCAGACTCCGCGAAGTTTTCGCGCGTGAGCTCGTGGTGCTCGTCGATCCGACCCATGCGCTGCATGCGCGCCGCCGCAAGCAATTGACGGCGTCGGTCGCGACCGTCTTTACGCTCGGCATGGCCGCCGCCATGGGCGTGGCGCCCCGCACCGCCTACGACGATCCCGATGCGCCGCGCGTGGTCCAGGGCATGCGCTTGCCCGACCTGCGCGACCAGCTCGAGCGCCTGACCGATACCAGCGCCACCTTCGTCCGCCAGGAGCGCATGCAGCGCGGCGACACCATCGCCACGCTACTGAAGCGGCTTGGCGTGGACGACCCCGACGCCCAGGCCTTCATTCACAAGAACCCGACCGCGCGCGGCCTGTTCAAGCTCGAACCGGGCCAGATCGTGCAGGCGGAAGTCGACCAGAGCAATCTGCTGGTGTCGCTGCAGGCCAACCTGGGCGGCGACGTGTCGATCTCGCGCCAGCTGGTGATCGAGCGCGCCGGCGACCTGGCCGATCCGGACTACAAGGCCCGCATCGAGGTCGTCAAGAACGAGCTGCACTACGAGATGGGCTCGGGCACGATCGGCACGGGCGGCTTCTTCAAGGCAATGGACGCGGCCAACGTGCCGGACGAGGTCGTCGATCAGATGATCTCGATCTTTTCGGGCGTGATCGACTTCCACCACGACATCGTCAAGGGCGACCGCTTCCGCATCGTCTACGAATCGGGCTATCGCGACGGCGCCTTCGTGCGCAACGGCCGCGTGGTCGCGATCGAACTGATCAACCGCAACCAGCTGCACCAGGCGCTGTGGTACGCGCCGGACGGCAAGAACGGCGCCTACTACACCTTCGACGGACGCAGCATGAAGCGGCCGTTCCTGCGCTCCCCGGTCGAGTTCTCGCGGATGTCGTCGGGCTTCGGCGGCCGGGACCATCCGCTGCATCACCAGTGGCTGCAGCACAAGGGTGTGGACTTCGCGGCGCCGACCGGCACCAAGGTGTTCGCCACCGGCGACGGCGAAGTCGACTTCGTCGGCCAGCAGAACGGCTACGGCAACATCATCGTCATCAAGCACCACAACGGCTACTCGACCTACTACGCGCACCTGTCGCGCTTTGCCGGCATCCAGCAAGGCCAGCGCGTGATGCAGGGGCAGCTGATCGGCTATGTCGGCTCGACCGGCTGGGCCACCGGACCGCACCTGCACTACGAGTTCCGCCACAACGACGTGCCGCAGAATCCGCTGACGATCACGCTGATGGAATCGCCGGCGCTGACCGGGCGCGCGCGCCAGCAGTTCCTGAGCTACACCAGCGACATGCTGAGCCGGATCAACGCGCTGCGCACCTACAACGTCGCCTCCAACGGCAACTGACGCGGCACCGAGCGCAACGCCCCACGCCGCGATGTCCACCACGCGCCCCGAGCTCCTGATCGGCCTGATGTCCGGCACCAGCATGGATGGGGCCGACGGCGTGCTGGTGGACTTCGCCGCGGCGCAGCCGCGGGTCCTTGCGGCCAGCCACCAACCCTTCCCCGACGATCTACGCGCCGCCTTCGGCGCGCTGCAGCAGCCCGGCGACGACGAGATCCATCGCGAGGCGCTGGCCGCCAACGCGCTGGCGCGCGTCTACGCCGACTGCGTGGCCACGCTGTTGCGGGACGCCGCGGTGCCGGCCGACGCCGTCGCGGCGATCGGTGCGCACGGCCAGACCATCCGTCATCGTCCGGGCCGCTACGACGGCATCGGCTATACGCGCCAGAGCCAGCATCCGGCGCTGCTCGCCGAGTTGACCGGCATCGACGTGGTCGCCGATTTCCGCAGCCGCGATATCGCCGCCGGCGGCCAGGGCGCGCCGCTGGTGCCGGCCGTGCATCAGGCGCTGTTCGGCCTGGCCGGCGAAACCCGCGTGGTCTGCAATATCGGCGGCATCTCCAATATCAGCGTGCTGCCCGGCAACGGCGGGCCGGTGATCGGCTTCGACTGCGGCCCCGGCAATGCGCTGCTGGACCACTGGATCGCCCGCCATCGCGGCCTGCCGTTCGACGCCAACGGCGACTGGGCGGCCGGCGGCCGCATCGACGAGGCGCTGCTGGCGCGGCTGCTCGACGACCCCTATTTCAAGCAATCCCCACCCAAGAGCACCGGCCGCGACCTGTTCCATCCGGCCTGGCTGGACGCACGGCTACAGGACGCCGAACGCGACCCCCAGCACGTGCAGGCTACGCTGGCGGCGCTCACCGCCGAAGCGATTGCCCGGGATATCCGCCGCTATGCGCCCGACGCGCGGCGCCTGATCGTCTGCGGCGGCGGTGCCTGCAACGGCTTCGTGATGGCGCGCCTGGCGGCCGCGCTGCCGCGCGTGACGGTTCAGACCACCGACGATTTCGGCGTGCCGGTTTCGCAGGTCGAGGCGCTCGCGTTTGCCTGGCTGGCGCGCCAATGCTTGCGGCGGCAGCCTGGGAACATGCCGACCGTGACCGGCGCCGCCGGCCCGCGCGTACTCGGCGCGATTTATCCGCGCTGAACTCTCCACGCGGAACTGTCCACGCTGAACTGTCCGCGCTGATCTGCCCCGGCGCCGCGCCGGCCTCCCCTAGCGGTCCGCGCTGCCTTGCGCCTCGTCGCGCAACGGCGCGGCGCCCCGCTCCTGTTCTACCCACTGAATGAAGGCCTCCGCCACCGGCGAGGGCCGGATCGACTCGGCCCGCGCCAGCACCACGCGCTGCGGCGTCACGGTCTCGCGCAATGGCCGGCAGGCGATCGGCGTGCCGTCATAGCTGCGGTCGCCGGCAGGACGGGTGCACGACAGCGCCACGCCATAGCCGTGCGCGACCAGCCCGCGCTGCATCTCGAAGGTCTGCGTGTACTGATGCAGCTGCGGATACAGGCCGTGCGCCCAGAACAGCGACAGGAAGTACTCGCGTGTCTGCGCGATGTCCTCGAGGATCAGCCGCTCGCCGGCCAGTTCGGCCAGGCTGACGTCCGGCTGCGCGGCCAGCCGATGGTCGGCCGGCAGCAGCGCGTAGGGCGCCAGTTCGGCAAGACGCCAGCGCAGCACGCGGTGGTCGAAGCCGAGGTCGTAGGTCAGCGCCAGCTCCGCCTTGCCGGCGTGCAGCGTGCGGGCAACCGTGGCCAGGTCGGCTTCGAACAGCGTCACCGCGACGCCGGGATGGCGGGCCCGAAACCCGGCCAGCAGCGCGGGCACATGGTAGGGGCCGAGGTCCTGGAAGCAGACCAGCGACAGCTGGCCGCTCAGCGTCGCCGCTTGGCTCTCTTCGGCGCCGATACCGGCCGCCAGCGCCAGGATGTCGCGGGCGCGCGCCAACAGCCGTTGGCCGGCCGGCGTCAGCTCCAGTCCGCGGCTGACCTGCCGGCGAAACAAGGGCGTGCCAAGGATCTGCTCGAGCTGGCCAATCGCCAGCGACACCGACGGCTGAGAAACATGGCGCACGCGCGCCGCACCGCTGATGCTGCCCTGCTCGGCGACGGCAACGAAATATTCGAGTTGGCGGAAGGAGAAGGCGATCATCGGTGGCGGCTCGGCGCAGTCGCGGCCCATCTATAGCAGATGGCTATATTGGAACATAGAGAATATGTGCTTTCCCTATTTTGGCGGCGCTTCGATACTGTCGTGGCGGACCAGTATCAATCGGGGGAGCAGATGGAAATCACCACCACACAGATCGAGACCTACCAGCGCGACGGCGCGCTGGTGCTACGCGGTGCCTTCAGCGGCTGGGTCGAGCGCTTGCGCGAAGGCTTCGAGCAGAACCTGGCCGAACCGGGGCCGTTTGCCATCGAAAATGTGCGCGCCGGCGAGAGCGGCCGGTTCTTCGAGGACTACTGCAACTGGCAGCGCATCCCCGCCTTTGCCGCCTTCATGCGCGAATCGCCGGCGGCCGCGATTGCCGGACAACTGATGCGCTCGCAAGCGGCGCAGGTCTTTCACGAGCACATCCTGGTCAAGGAACCGGGCACCGCCAAGCCGACGCCCTGGCATCAGGACCTGCCCTATTACTGCGTCGACGGCTGGCAGACTGCCAGCTACTGGATTCCGCTGGACCCGGTCACCACGGCGAACACGCTGCGCGTGGTGCTCGGCTCGCATCGCTGGCCCAAGCTGGTGCGGCCCAAGCGCTGGGCCAGCAACGACAACTTCTATGCCGGCGACGATGCCTTCATGGAGATGCCCGACGTCGAAGACGGCTCGCACCGAATCCTGACGCCGGAACTGGAGCCGGGCGACGCGGTGGTGTTCGACTTCCGCACCGTGCATGGCGCAGCGGGCAATACCGGAAGCGGACGCCGGCGCGCGTTCTCGGCGCGTTTTCTCGGTGACGACGTCCGCTATGTAGAGCGTCCCGGCCGCACTTCGCCGCCCTTCCCTGGTATCGGGCTTGCCACCGGCGAACGAATGCGGGAAGACTGGTTTCCGGTGGTCTGGCGCGCGGCGCAGTAAGGCGCGGACCCGGTCGGAAAGAGACAACAAAAAAGCGCACCGAGGTGCGCTTTTCGCTGAGGCGGACTGGCGTCAGACCGAGAACGACGAGCCGCAACCGCAGGTGGTCGTGGCGTTCGGGTTCTTGATCACGAACTGGGCGCCGTTGATGTCTTCCTTGTAGTCGATTTCGGCGCCGACCAGGTACTGGTAGCTCATCGAATCGATCAGCAGCGTGACGCCGTTCTTCACCATCGTGGTGTCGTCCTCGTTCACTTCCTCGTCGAACGTGAAGCCGTACTGGAAGCCGGAACAACCGCCGCCCTGCACGAAGACGCGCAGTTTCAGATCGGCATTGCCCTCTTCCTCGATCAACTGCTTAACCTTGTCGGCGGCGCTGTCGGTAAAGACGAACGGGGCCGGCACGTCCTCGGTAATGGGTGCCTCTGCGACTGCGTTCATGGGGTTCTCCTATTTAGATACGCCGGTATTCTAAGCGCACTGGAAAGATCGTGCCGATCCCCCATCGATTCAAGGGGCATGGTGCACGCGTATTTGCAAGCGCGCGGCCTCAGGCGCTTTCTTCGCTGCCTGCGGCCAGTTTCAGGTTGGGCAACGCCTTGGGCTCGGTGTTCCCGAGCGGAACCAGACGGCCCTCGACAATTGCGCCCTGGTGCATTTCCAGAGCCGCGTAATGCACTTCGCCCTGCACGCGTGCCTGTGGCTGCAACTCGAGCAGCTCGGCGGCATGCACGGGACCGGTCACCGTGCCGTTCAGCACCAGATGGCCGACCTTGACCTCCCCCTCGACCACGCCGGACTCGCTGACCACCAGCATGCTCGGCTGCTCGGCCACGGCCAGCACATTGCCGCGCACGCGGCCGTCGAGCCGCAGGCCGCCCGAGAAGTGCAGGTCGCCTTCGACGACGGTCTGGCGACCGATCAGGGTGTCGATCGTCAACCCTTTCTTCTTCGAAAACAGCATCGCGGCCTCACTGGGGAACTTGGGAAAGCGCCATTGTATCCATGACGATGCATTGTGCGGCCAACTGCCCGTCCGACCGTGATGCCACAACAACGCTGTCGGCGGCGACGCTCGGGTCGACGATGCCCACAAAACAAAAACCGCACGACAGGCGTGCGGTTCTTGCTGGCTGCGCAATCCGGGACAGGATCCCGGATCGCCCGGCGCATCAACGCTTCGAGAACTGCTTGCGACGACGTGCCTTGTGCAGACCGACCTTCTTACGCTCGACTTCACGCGCATCGCGGGTGACGAAGCCGGCCTTCGACAGCGCGGACTTCAGCGTGGCGTCATAGTCGATCAGCGCGCGGGTGATGCCGTGGCGCACCGCACCGGCCTGGCCGGTTTCGCCGCCGCCGGTCACGTTGACCTTGATGTCGAAGGTCTGCGCGTGGGCGGTCAGTTCGAGCGGCTGGCGCACGATCATCAGCGAGGTTTCGCGAGCGAAGTACTCGTTGATGGGCTTGCCGTTGACGACGATGTCGCCCTTGCCCGACTTGATGAAGACACGAGCCACAGCGCTCTTGCGGCGGCCAGTACCGTAGTTCCAATTTCCGATCATGGATGGCCCCCTTAGATTTCCAGCGCCTTGGGCTGCTGCGCTTCGTGCGGATGCTCGGCTTCGGCGTACACCTTCAGCTTCTTGATCATCGCGTAGCCCAGCGGACCCTTCGGCAGCATGCCCTTGACAGCCTTTTCCAGGGCACGGCCCGGGAAGCGCTGTTGCATCTTGCCAAACGTGGTTTCGTAGATACCGCCCGGGTAGCCCGAGTGACGGTAGTACTTCTTGTCGGTTTCCTTCGTGCCGGTGACACGCAGTTTGGCCGCGTTGACGACGATGATGTAATCGCCCGTGTCGACGTGCGGAGTAAATTCCGGCTTGTGCTTGCCGCGCAGACGGCGTGCCACTTCGCTGGCGACACGGCCGAGGACTTTGTCCGTCGCGTCAATCACGAACCAGTCGCGCTTTACCTCATGAGGCTTGGCGGAAAAGGTTTTCATGATCTTTCCTGAGACTTGTAGAACCTGCCCGTAACATGACTTGCGTCGTCGGCCGGCCCTTTGGACCTGACCTTCCTGCTTGTGTGTGCAGGCTCTCCCTGAGTTCTTCTTCCGCGGGCATGACGGAAAAGCCCTCGATTATACTTGCGGTTCGCCGCTCGGCACAAGCAAACATTGCGTTTGCCGTCAAGGGATGGAGCCGTGCCGCGCCTGGCAGGCCACATTGCGGGGGCAAAAACCGCGCAGGGACGAAAAAAAAACCCAAGCCGCTGAGGCTTGGGTTTGAATCCACCAAAGGAGGAGGGTGGAGGAGACACTGGGAGAACAACGGGACGGGGCCGGCGGTGCGGACCGGCGTCGGGAGACCGTCTCGGTCGCTTCGACCACCCTTCGCTTTCGCACTCTGGCGGGCCATCGGCGCGCCGTCGTTCAATGGTTCGAATTATACATGACAGCTTGTGCGACGCAAGAAAATTTGCAGTGCGAAACGGCATTTCGTAATGCAAAAAATTGTCACGATGACGCCGCTCCGCAGAAATACTTAAAATTCAACGACTTAGTCACACATAGGGATGTCACGAAACTGACATCTTAGAGGTTTCCCTCGGTTTTCCGGCCGTTCAGGCGGCAAAGACACCACACGGTGCAAGGAAAATTTGAGGAAAATGCAAGGGGTACGATGCACACGCGTCGCAGTCCCGAAACGAAACATTGAGAGCAGGAACGAACGAAATGGAATGCAAGGTCACCTGGATGGGCAACGACGGCATGAGCTTCGTCGCGCAGACCGGCAGCGGTCACCTCGTCGCGATGGACGGGGCCCCCGAGGGCGGCGGCCACAATCTGGCGCCGCGGCCGATGGAGATGGTGCTGCTCGGCACCGGCGGCTGCACCGCCTATGACGTGGTGCTGATCCTGAAGCGCGGGCGCCACGATGTACGCGGCTGTTCGGTCACGCTGCAGGCCGACCGGGCCGCCGAGGATCCAAAGGTGTTCACCCGCATCCACTTCAAGTTCACCGTGACCGGCCGCAACCTGAACCCGGCCACCGTCGAACGCGCGGTGCAGTTGTCGCACGACAAGTACTGCTCGGCGTCGATCATGCTCGCCAAGACGGCCGAGATCAGCCATAGCGTCGAACTGGTCGAAGTGTAATAGCGGGAACTTGATGCCGGCGCCTTGGCGCCGTGGAAGCGTTCCGGTGCGGCGCACCGGGAAGCGAATTCGAAGCGAAGCAGGCCGATAAGCCGGATTCTGTGCGCGACGCTCGGGCCTTGCGGTCCGCGCGCGCGTGACAACCATTCCTCTAGGCCGACCGTTACCGGCCGGCTCCAGCTCCCTACCCGCAGACTCGGCGGGCCGCTTCATCGTCTGCCTATTTGGGATTGCTCCGGGTGGAGGTTACCGCGTTTCACCCTTCGCACCGGGCGAACCCGGCGCGAAGACTCGTCTCTGTGGCCCTGTTCCGCACGTTGCCGTGGATGGCTGTTAGCCACCACCCTGCCCTGTGGAGTCCGGACTTTCCTCCCCTCGCCCGTTGCCAGGCGAGCAGCGGTTGTCTGTCCTGCTTCGCGGGCCGCAGTCTAGCACCTTTGCATGGGTCCCGCCGTTCCTCGATGCGCCGACGCCCGCGCGGCGGCCAGGACGAAACACCGTGGTGTCGTCGTAGAACCCGGCGTCGGCATTGGCCGGCCACCAGTGCGGAATGCCGAGCACCGGCAGCGGCGCGAAGCTGCTTCGGCCGCGCAGCTCGGCCCGCGCCAGCGTCTGGGCCAGCGGCGCGTCCAGCGCGCCTGGACGCGGATCCGCGGGCGCCATGGCGATCGGCCAGGCGTGCGCGGTGATGGACTTGTAGGGTGCGACCAGCTTTTCCAGCAAGGCATGGCCGAACGGCACCACGGTGCAGCGGCCGTGCCACGCATCCCGGCCATCGACGAACAGCTCGCGCCAGCGGAATCCGCGCAGCGCCGCTTCCAGCAGCGGCTCCGCGCTGACGAACAGCACCGCGTTCTCGTCGAACAGCGTGGCCGCGTCGCGCAACGGCCCGCGCGTCGGCTGCACGCCGTCCGCGGCAATGGCCTCGGCCTGCAGCCGGTTCAGCATCGCCTTTGCCCGCGGGAAATGCAGCCAGATCAGGCCGTTGAAGACATCGTGCAGGTTGTCGCGCGTCGGCACCTCGCCATGCGCGTGGATATGCGCCTCGTAGGCGGTGCCGGGCGGCAGCGCCTGCTGGGGGACGAAGCGCAGAGGCAGTCCGGCGGCATTGGCCAGCCCTCGCGCGGTGGCGACGGCGTCGAGCGCCGCATGGACCGGCCGGCCCTGGCAAACGTGGGCCGCGATCGCGGCGCCCGCCTCGGCGAAAGGCGCAAACCAGGGCCGGGACCAGTCGATCCCGGCCAGCTGGAGCGCCACGTCCCCCGTGGATCGTGGACGCTCGGCTGCCGGCTCAGTGCCGCGCGCACCCACCGCTCAGGCGGCCAGCGAGGCCTTCCATTGCAGCGTTTCGCCGCCGCGCAGCGGCACCAGCTCGGTCTCGCCGTACGGCAGCGCTTCGGGCAGCTGCCACGGCTCGCGCCGCAGCGTCAGCGTACCGGTATTGCGCGGCAGGCCGTAGAAGTCGGCCCCATGGAAGCTGGCGAAGCCTTCCAGCTTGTCGAGCGCGCCGGCCGCATCGAAGGCCTCGGCGTACAGCTCCATCGCATGCAGCGCGGTATAGCAGCCGGCGCAGCCGCAGGCATGTTCCTTCAGGCCGCGCGCGTGCGGCGCGCTGTCGGTGCCCAGGAAGAAGCGCGGATTGCCCGATACCGCCGCGGCGACCAGCGCCTGGCGATGCGTCTCGCGCTTGAGCACGGGCAGGCAGTAGTAATGTGGGCGGATGCCGCCGATGAAGATGGCATTGCGGTTGTACAGCAGGTGATGCGCGGTGATGGTCGCGCCGATCGGACCGTCGGCCTCGCGCACGTAGTCGGCCGCGTCCTTGGTCGTGATGTGTTCGAACACGACCTTCAGCGCCGGGAAATCGCGCCGCAGCGGCGTCATCACGCGCTCGATGAAGACTGCCTCGCGATCGAACAGGTCGATCTCGCTGTCGGTGACCTCGCCGTGCACCAGCAGCGGCAGCCCGATGCGCTGCATCGCTTCCAGCGCCGCGCTGCAGCGGCGGATATCGGTCACGCCGGCATCGCTGTTGGTGGTGGCGCCGGCCGGATACAGCTTGACCGCATGGACGAAGCCGCTCGCCTTGGCGGCGACGATCTCGTCGGCTTGCGTGTTGTCGGTCAGGTAGAGCGTCATCAACGGTTCGAATGACAGGCCGGCCGGCAGCGCGGCCAGGATGCGCGCGCGGTAGGCCTCGGCCTGCGCCACTGTGGTGACCGGCGGCTTCAGGTTCGGCATCACGATGGCGCGCGCGAACTGCCGCGCGGTATCGGGCAGCACCGCCGCCAGGGCCGCGCCGTCGCGCAGATGCAGGTGCCAGTCGTCGGGGCGGGTGATGGTCAGGGTCTGGGTCATGACTTCGGCAAATCGAAAGCGTGGGGATTGAGCGGGCGGCGGCGGACGAACGGCGATCGGCGATTACAGGATCAGGATGGCGCGGTAGTCGTTGACATTGGTACGGGTCGGGCCGGTCACGACCAGGTCGCCGATCGCATCGAACAGGCCCCAGGCGTCGTGCGCCTCCAGCTGGCGGCGCGCCGGCATGCCGGCCGCCTCCGCACGGGCCAGCGTGTCGGGACCGGCCAGCGCGCCGGCATTGTCCTCGGAGCCGTCGATGCCATCGGTATCGGCGGCGATCGCATGGACGCCGGCCACGCCTTCCAGTTCGATCGCCAGCGACAGCAGGAATTCGGAACAGCGGCCGCCGCGGGCGCGTCCGGCGCCGTCCTTGGGCAGCGTCACCGTGCATTCGCCGCCGGAAATCAGCGCCACCGGCGCGGCAAACGGCGCATTGTACGCGCGGATCTCCCGGACCAGCGCCGCGTAGACGCGCGCCACCTCGCGTGCCTCGCCGGTGACGGTGTCGCCCAGGATCACCGGCGTCACGCCCTGCGCGCGGAACACGCCGGCGGCGGCGGCCAGGCTGCCGTGGGCGGTGGCGATCATGCGGTTGTCGACGCGCGCGAACAGCGGATCGCCGGGCTTCGGCGTCTCGGCATGTTCGCCGCGCGCGCCGGCTTCGAGATAGGCCTGCACAGCCGGTGGCACGCGTGCCTCGTAGCGGCGCAGGATCGCCAGCGCATCGTCATAGGTACTGGGATCGGCAACGGTCGGGCCGGAAGCGATGGCGCTGGGATCGTCGCCGGCGACGTCGGAGACGATCAGCGTGGTCACCGGCGCGCGGCTGGCCTGGGCCAGGCGGCCGCCCTGGATACGCGACAGATGCTTGCGCACGACGTTCATCTCGGTGATCGGCGCCCCGCAGCGCAGCAGCTCCTGCGTGGTCGCGCGCAGGTCGGCCATCGACACGCCGTCGGCCGGCAGCGACAGCAGGCTCGAGCCGCCGCCGGAGACCAGCACGATCAGCCGATCCTCCGCGCCCAGCTCCTGCACGCGCGACAGGATCTCCGCGGCGGCGCGCTCGCCGGCCTCGTCCGGCACCGGATGGCCGGCCTCGATGACCCGCACGTGCCCGGTCGGCAGACCGTGCGCGTAGCGCGTGACCACCAGCCCTTCCAGCGCCACGCCGGCGCCGGCATAGGCGCGTTCGACCGCCAGCGCCATCGACGCCGCGGCCTTGCCGGCGCCGACGACCAGCGTGCGGCCCCGGTGGTCCGGCGGCGGCAGGTGCGCGGCCACGATGCGCAGCGGATCGGCGGCCGCGACCGCGGCATCGAAGCTCTCGCGCAGCAGCGCGCGCGGGTCCATGCCCGGCTTGGCGGCCTCGCTCACAGCGCTTCCGCGATCGCGCGGCCGAGGTCCGCGGTGCCGGCGTTGCCGCCGATATCGCGCGTCAACGGCGCGTGCGCGGGCCCGGCGGCCAGCACCGATTCGATCGCGCCCAGCACGGCCGCGCCGGCATCGGCATGGCCCAGGTGTTCGAGCATCATCGCCCCGCACCAGATCTGCCCGATCGGATTGGCGATGCCGCGGCCGGCGATATCGGGCGCGGAGCCGTGGACCGGCTCGAACAGGCTCGGAAAGGTCCGCTCGGGATTGATATTGGCCGACGGCGCGACGCCGATGGTGCCGGTGCACGCCGGCCCGAGGTCCGACAGGATGTCGCCGAACAGATTGCTGGCCACCACCACGTCGAACCAGTCCGGATGCAGCACGAAGTTCGCGGTCAGGATGTCGATGTGGTACTTGTCGACCTTCAGGCCGGGATAGTTTGCCGCCATCGCCTCGACCCGCTCGTCCCAGTACGGCATCGTGATCGAGATGCCGTTGGACTTGGTGGCCGAGGTCAGATGCTTCTTCGGACGCTTGCTGGCCAGCTCGAACGCGAACTTCAGGATGCGGTCGACACCGATCCGGCTCATCACCGTTTCCTGGATCACGACCTCGCGCTCGGTACCCGGGAACATCCGGCCGCCGATGCTCGAGTATTCGCCCTCGGTGTTCTCGCGCACCACGTAGAAATCGATGTCGCCGGGCTTGCGGTCGGCCAGCGGGCTGCGGATGCCCGGCATCAGCCGGACCGGGCGCAGGTTCACGTACTGGTCGAACGCGCGCCGGAACTGCAGCAGCGAGCCCCACAGCGACACATGGTCGGGCACCGTCGCCGGCCAGCCGACCGCGCCGAAGTAGATCGCGTCATAGCGCGAGAGCGTATCGAACCAGTCGTCCGGCAGCATCTTGCCGTGGCGGGCGTAATAGTCGCAGCTGGAAAAATCGAAGTGGTCCCACTGCAGGTCGATGCCGAAGCGGCGCGCGGCGGCGTCCATCACGCGGATGCCTTCGGGCATCACTTCGGTGCCGATCCCGTCTCCAGGGATCACGGCAATCTTGTATTGGCTCATGGCGGAAGGGCTCGTTGGAGGCGGATTGAAGCGGATCGACGGGCGATTCGGCCGTCCCGGCGGACCGCGCCGGCAGCCGTGGACGTGCTTGGCAGAACGCCCGGCCCGGCGGGATAATGTCGCAATTCTATTGCAATCGGCCGGCCCTCACGCCGCCCCGGTCCCACGCCATGTGCCAGCTGCTCGGCATGAACTGCGCCACGCCGACCGACGTGACGTTCTCCTTCACCGGCTTCGCCGCGCGCGGCGGCGTCACCGATCATCATGCCGACGGCTTCGGTGTCGCGTTCTTCGAGGACAAGGCCTGCCGGCTGTTCATCGACAACCAGTCGGCCGGCACCTCGCCGGTGGCGGACCTGATCAAGAACTATCCGATCAAGTCGAAGAACGTCATCTCTCATATCCGCAAGGCGACCCAGGGCACGGTGCGGCTCGAGAACTGCCATCCGTTCATGCGCGAGCTGTGGGGCCGCCACTGGATCTTCGCCCACAACGGCGACCTGAAGGGCTTCTCGCCGTTCCTGTCCGGCGTCTATCAGCCGGTCGGCGACACCGACAGCGAGCTCGCCTTCTGCGCGCTGATGCAGGGGCTGCGCAAGCGTTTCCCCGGCTCGCAGCCGCCGCTGAACGAGCTGTGCCACGCGCTGGCCGACATCACGCGCGAAATCACGCTGTACGGCGTCTTCAACTATCTGCTGAGCAATGGGCAGGCGCTGTTCGCGCACTGCTCGACGCGGCTGTACTACCTGGTGCGGCAGTGGCCGTTCTCGACCGCGCATCTGATCGATGCGGACCTGTCGATCGATTTCGCCCAGGTGACCACGCCGGAAGATCGCGTGGCGGTGATCGCCACCGCGCCGCTGACCGACGACGAGGTATGGACGCCGTTCGCGCCGGGCGAACTGATGATGTTCGAGGCCGGGCAGCCGACGATGACGCTGACGGTGCCGATTCCGCCCGAGGTGCAGGCGCGCAACGCGGCCAATTCGGCCTGTACTTGACGGGAAACGCGAGAGGAAACCTGAAGGGAGCCTTGACTCCCCTCTCCCGCTTGCGGGAGAGGGGTTGGGGGAGAGGGAAAACAGCGGCGCAATGGCTGCTGCGGTTGTTGAAAACCACCTCCCTCTCCCCGGCCCTCTCCCCCTGAGGGGGAGAGGGAGAACTGCCGGGACAGCGAAGACCTCAGTGCTGCAGGATCTTCGACAGGAACTGGCGGGCCCGTTCCGAACGCGCCTCGATATTGCCGAAGAACTCCTCCTTCGGCGTGTCCTCAACGATATGGCCCTGGTCCATGAAGATCACGCGGTTCGCCACCTTGCGGGCAAAGCCCATTTCGTGGGTCACGCACATCATCGTCATGCCCTCATGGGCCAGCTGCACCATCACGTCGAGCACCTCGTTGACCATCTCCGGGTCCAGCGCCGAGGTCGGCTCGTCGAACAGCATGCAGATCGGATCCATCGACAGCGCGCGCGCGATCGCCACGCGCTGCTGCTGGCCGCCCGACAGCTGTCCCGGATACTTGTTGGCCTGGTTCTTCAGGCCCACGCGCTCCAGATACTTCATGCCCTTGGCCATCGCCTCGTCGCGCGAGCGGCCCAGCACCTTGATCTGCGCGATGGTCAGGTTCTCGGTGATCGACAGGTGCGGGAACAGTTCGAAGTTCTGAAACACCATGCCGACGCGCGAACGCAGCTTCGGCAGGTCGGTCTTCGGTCCGCCGACCGAGGTGCCGTCGACCAGGATCTCGCCCTTCTGGAAGGGCTCGAGCGCATTGACGGTCTTGATCAGCGTGGACTTGCCCGAACCGGACGGGCCGCACACCACCACCACTTCGCCCTTGGCCACGCGGGTGGTGCAATCGGTCAGCACCTGGAAGGAGCCGTACCACTTGGAAACGTTATTGATTTCGATCATACAGCCACCTTTTTCTGGTATCGCTTGACCAGCAACGATGCGGAAAAACAGATCACGAAATAGACCAGACCGGCAAACAGCAGCATCTCGACGATGCGGCCATCGCGTTCGCCGATGCCATACGCCTGCCCGAAGAAATCGGCCAGCGCGCTGACGTAGACCAGCGAGGTATCCTGGAACAGGATGATGCCCTGCGTCAGCAGCAGCGGCACCATGTTGCGGAACGCCTGCGGCAGCACCACCAGCCGCATGGTCTGCCCATAGGTCATGCCGAGCGCCTGCGCCGCGTACATCTGCCCGCGCGACACGCTCTGGATGCCGGCGCGGATGATCTCCGAGTAATAGGCCGCCTCGAACAGCGCGAAGGCGACCAGCGCGGAGGTCATCCGCAGATCGGTCGCCGGCGACAGATTGAAGATCGACTGCAGCACCTGCGGAATGATCAGGAAGAACCAGAGCAGCACCATCACCAGCGGTATCGAGCGGAAGATGGTGACGTAGCCCTGCGCGAACCAGTTCAGCGGCTTGACCGAGGACAGGCGCATCATCGCCAGGATGGTGCCCCAGACGATGCCGACCACCACCGCGGTGGCGGTGATCTTCAGCGACACCATCATGCCCTCGCCGAGCACGTGCAGCGTATCGGCGTTGATCGAGGTGAAATCGAATGAATAAGCCATCGCGTTCCCCTTACTTGCTGCCGATGAAGCCCGGCACGCGCGTGCGCTTTTCCACCCAGCGCATTCCCAGCATGACGACGATATTGATCAGCGCGTACATCAGCGTGACCGCGATGAAGGACTCGTACGGCCGCGCCGTGTAGTCGACCAGCTGGCGCCCCTGCGCCGCCAGTTCCAGCAGGCCGATCGTCGACGCCACCGCCGAGTTCTTGAAGATGTTCAGGAATTCGGAGGTCAGCGGCGGCACGATGACGCGGAACGACATCGGCAGCAGCACGTAGCGATAGGTCTGCGGCAGCGTGAAGCCCATCGCCAGGCCGGCGTTGCGCTGGCCCGGCGGCAGCGAGTTGATGCCCGAGCGCACCTGTTCGCAGATCCGCGCGGCGGTAAACGTGCCGAGGCAGAACATCGCGGCCAGGAATTGCTGGGTGAACGGATTCATCTGCTTGATCGATTCGCCGAACGGCAGCAATTCGGGAACCACGAAATACCAGATGAACAGCTGCACCAGCAGCGGAATATTGCGGAAGATTTCGACGTAGGTGGCCGCGATACCCGACAGGAATTTATTCGGAACCGTGCGCAGTACGCCGAGAATCGAGCCGATGATCAGGGCGATCACCCACGAAGTCAGGCCGAGCGCGATGGTGACCTTCAGACCGGAAATCATCCAGTCGAGATAGGTCTCGTTCATCGCGGCTTCTTCGAGGAATACACCCCAATGCCAGTTGTAATTCATGATGCGTCCTCAAAAAGAAACGGAAGGACATGCCTTCGCGCACGCCTTCCGTTTCACACGCGTGACTGGAGCCGAATCAGTCGAGCGCCTTGTCGTTCGGGTTCTTGATCAGTGCCTTCATGTCATCGGACATCGGGAAGTCCAGGTTCAGGCCCTTCGGCGGCACCGGCTGGGTGAACCACTTGGCGTAGAGGTTGTTGATCTCGCCGGTCTTCATCAGGTTGGCGATCACGTTGTCGGCGACCTTCTTGAACGGCGCATCGTCCTTGCGCAGCATGCAGCCGTACGATTCGCGCGACTGCGGCTTGCCGGTGACGACCCAGTCGGCCGGATTGCGGGCCTTGGCGCGCTCGCCGTACAGCAGCGCGTCGTCCATCATGAAGGCGGCGGCGCGGCCCGACTCCAGCGTCAGGAACGACTGGCCGTGGTCCTTGGTGCTGATGATGTTCATGCCCAGCTTCTGCTGGTCGTTCATCGTGCGCAGCAGGCGCTCGGAGGTGGTGCCGGCGGTGGTGACGACGTTCTTGCCCTTCAGATCGGCCCAGTCCTTGATCCCGCTGTCCTTCTTGGTCATGAAGCGGGTGCCGATGATGAAGATGGTGTTGCTGAAGGCGACCTGTTTCTGGCGGTCCAGATTATTGGTGGTCGAGCCGCACTCGATATCGATGGTGCCGTTCTGCAGCAGCGAAATGCGGTTCTGCGAGGTAATCGGAATTTCCTTGACCTGCAGATTCGGCAGCTTCAGCTGATCCTTGATCGCTTCGACGATCTTGACGTTGATGTCATAGGAATAGCCGACGGTGCGGACGCCGCCGAGGTTATAGCTGAAGGGAATCGACGATTCCCGCACGCCCAGCGTAATGACACCCGTGTCTTTGATCTTCTTCAGCGTGCCGGTCAATTGCTCGGCCGCTTGTGCGGTACCGCACAGCACGCCTGCCGCAATCATCAGCGCAGCCAGTTTGGCAACCTTCATAACATCTCCTTGACCATGAGAGAAAGGCGGGACTCTAACAAGAAACGTGCCGCCGACGAAATAGTATTGCGCAAGCCGACGCTCGGATACAACGGGTATTTCCCTAGCCGCCGCTGTCCGGCAATCGGCTGCGCCACGCGGCTGTAATAAAAAAAGCGGCAGCCGGAATATCTCCGGCTGCCGCCTCGCTGTGGTCCGGACCCCGCCTTGGTGCATCGCAGCATTGCACCTGCCCCAACGCGGGTCCGATCCGGGTCCGATCGCCCCGATATCGCGCGTATCGATCAGGGATACAGGCCACGCATTTCGCGCGCCTGCAGGATGCGGGTACAGGCAATGATGAACGCCGCGGTCCGCAGCGTGACCTTGTTCTCCTGCGCGACCTGCCAGATCGAGCGGAACGCCTCTTGCATGATCCGTACCAGCCGCTGGTTGATTTCTTCTTCGGTCCAGAAGAAGCTGGAGAAGTCCTGCACCCATTCGAAGTACGACACCGTGACGCCGCCGGCGTTGGCGATCACGTCCGGCGCCACCAGGATATTGCGCTCGCGCAGGATGTCGTCCGCTTCCGGCGTGGTCGGGCCGTTGGCGCCTTCGATGACCATGCGGGTCTTGATGTGGGGCGCATTGGCGGCGGTGATCTGGCCTTCCAGCGCGGCCGGGATCAGGATCTCGCTCTCGGTCTGCCAGAACTGCTCGGCGCTGATGGTTTCGGCGCGGAAGCCCTCAATGGTGCCGTTGTGCGACACGTGCTCGATCAGCGCCGGCACGTTCAGGCCGGCCGGGTCGAACAGCGCGGTCTTGTGGTCCTGCACCGCGATGACCTTGGCGCCGGCCTCGTGGAACAGCTTGGCGGCGACGCTGCCGACATTGCCGAAGCCCTGCACGACGATGCGCGCGCCCTTGATTTCCAGGCCCAGATTGCGCGCGGCCTCGACGCCGACCACGAACACGCCGCGGCCGGTCGCCTCGCGGCGGCCCAGCGAGCCGCCCAGCGAGATCGGCTTGCCGGTGACCACGCCGGTCGACGTGCTGCCCTCGTTCATCGAATAGGTGTCCATCATCCACGCCATCACCTGTTCGTTGGTGTTGACGTCCGGCGCCGGGATGTCCTTGTTCGGTCCGATGATGATGTTGATTTCGCTGGTATAGCGGCGCGTCACGCGTTCGAGCTCGGCGCGCGACAGCTTGCGCGGGTCGACGCGGATGCCGCCCTTGGCGCCGCCGTACGGCACGTTGACGGCCGCGTTCTTGATCGACATCCAGGCCGACAGCGCCATCACCTCGGACAGCGTCACGTCCTGGTGGAAGCGCACGCCGCCCTTGCCCGGGCCGCGCGAGGTGTTGTGCTGGACGCGGTAGCCCTCGAAGTGGGCGATGGTGCCGTCATCCATCTCGATCGGCACGTCGACCACCAGCGCGCGCTTGGGGCGCTTCAGCGTTTCGACCCAGCGGGCCAGCGAGCCCAGGTAGGGCGTCACGCGGTCGACCTGTTGCAGGTAGATGCCCCAGGGACCGAGATTGTCGGCGTTCAGATAGGAGGGGACGGAATGCGCGGAGGCGGTGATGATCGGCGATTCGGAAGACATCATGGAAATCCGGAAATGGAATGGCGACAAGCTTAGGGGCGCCGCCCCGGGGAAATCCAATGCCGTTTGGTCATTCGGTCATGCAGGAAATGCATAACGTTTGAAGGGGTCCTCGCCGCCCCCGATACCCCACCAAAGTGGGGGGGCGTGGCGCGATTCGCCGCCGCCGCGCCCCGGGACTCAGACAGCCCTGCCCTCGATCGGCGCCGCGCCGGCCGACAGGCTGGCCCAGATGCGGTCGACCAGCTCGCGCTTGCGGCGCAGCTGGCTGCCGCGCCGGTCGTTGCCATGCTCGCCGGGCCGCGCCCGGTACAGCCGGATTTCCATCTCGATCGACAGCGGCGCGGCGCGCGGCCCCTCTGCGCGCACCAGCCGGCCCTGCGCGAGCTCTTCGCGCACCGCGCTCTCCGGCAGGAAGGCCAGGCCGTGGCCGGCCAGCGCCATCACCTTGAGCGCCTCGGCCATATCGGTCTCGTAGCATTTGTCCAGCTTGAACGATTCGCTGGTGTCCGACAGCAGCATCTCGACCATGCGGCCGAGGAAGGCGTTCGGCGTATAGCTGAGGAAGGACACCGGCTTGCGGTCGGTGCCCGGCAGCCGGTACAGCGGCTTGCCGCTGGCGTCCGGCACGCTGAACGGCGACATCCGTTCGACGCCGAGCACCAGCATGTCGTAGTGCGAGGGATCGAGCTGGATCGCCTGGCGCGGATGGTGGTAGACCATCACCAGGTCGCAGCCGCCCTCGACCAGCATCAGCACCGCGTCGTGCACGTTCAGCGCGCGCAGCCGGCAGGCCAGCGTGCCGACCTGCCGCTCCAGCGCCTTCAGCCATTCGGGAAAGAAGGTCAGCGACAGCGTGTGGGGCACCGCGAATTCCAGCATCTGCGCGTTGGCCGAACGCTGGCCGCGCATCAGCGCGCGGGTCTCGCTGACCTGGGCCAGCATCGCCAGCGCCTGCTCGTAGAACACCTTGCCGGCCGGCGTCAGGTTGGTCGGATAGCTGGAGCGGTCGATCAGCTCGGTGCCCAGCCAGGCCTCGAGCGACTGGATGCGGCGCGAGAAGGCGGGCTGGGTCACGTGCCGCAGCTCGGCCGAGCGCGAGAAACTGTGCGTCTCGGCCAGGCTGACGAAGTCTTCAAGCCATTTGATTTCCATGGCGCATTATCTCCCGGCGGCCGCCTGCGCAAAAATCTTCCATGACGGCCCGCAAAAACGGAATATCATCCTCCATTGGATCGCTTCGGCACCACATTTTAGATCGGCTTGCTCGGCCCCGCTGGCTATGATCGGACCCATCCGATCCCTTGTCGCTTATCCCTTGCCCTGCGGAGTCCCCATGCCCAGCCTGCACGCCGAACCGAAGCCGCGCCCGTCCTCGTCCCTGCCCGCCGGCCCGCAGGCCGCGCTGTCCGCGCTGTCGCCGGCGCTGGCGCGGGTGTTCGACGACAGCGCGCGGACCGTGGCGGCGCAGGTCCAGGCCTGCCTCGGCGACGACGCCGACGCGCTGCTGGCGCTGTTGCCCGCGGCCGCGCGTGCCGGCAGTCCGGATGGCTATACGCGCCATCTGGTCTATGCCGACCCGATGGCGCGCTTCTCGGCGATGCTGCTGGTCTGGCGCCCGGGGCAGGCGAGCCCCGTGCACGGGCACCGGACCTGGTGCGCCTACCGCGTGCTGCAAGGCACGCTGTATGAGCAGCACTACCGCTGGGACGAGGCGGCGCAGCTGGCGCGGCCCAGCGGCGGCGTGATGCGCGAATCCGGCGCGGTGTTCAGCGTGCCGGCCGGGCTCGGGCATATCCATTCGCTCGGCCATCCGGGCCGCGCGATGGAACAGGGCCACGGCGCGGCGGACGACATCGCCATCTCGCTGCATCTGTACGGCGTCGAGGCCGCGCAGATCGCCACCGGCGTCAATCTGCTGGTGGCGGCCGGCTAGCGCAGGATGGCGCGCTGATGCGCGCCGCCCGCCGGTTCGCGATCCACCGAACCCCCGCAACACCGACGGAGCAAGCGCAATGGACCGATTCGACCGATACGACCGCCAGATCCTGGCCGAGCTGCAACAGAACGCCGACCTGCCGGTGGCCGAACTGGCCGAACGGGTCGGCCTGACCTCGACGCCATGCTGGCGCCGTGTGCAGAAGCTGCAGGAGGCCGGCGTGATCCGCAAGCGCGTGGCGCTGCTCGATGCCGCCAAGCTGAACGTCGGCGTCACCGTCTTCGTGTCGGTCCGCACCAGCCAGCACAGCGCGAAGTGGCTCAAGACCTTTCACGGGCTGGTGGCATCGATCCCCGAGGTCACCGAGTTCTACCGGATGGCCGGCGACACCGACTACCTGCTGCGCGTCGTGGTGCCCGACATCGCCGCCTACGACCGCGTCTACAAGCGGCTGATCCAGGGCGCCGAGCTCGCCGACGTCAGCTCGAGCTTCGCGATGGAGCAGATCAAGTACACGACGGCGCTGCCGCTGGAGTACGTCTGAGCGAGGCGCCATGTTTTTGCTCCCCTCTCCCGCCCCTGCGGGAGAGGGGTTGGGGGAGAGGGCAACCGGCGATCGCTATGCGGAAGTGCGCGCCCTGCCGAACGCCCTTGCCCTCTCCCCCGCCCCTCTCCCACAAGTGGGAGAGGGGAGAAAACAGAGGGCATAAACGAACGATCGCGTGCGCAGCCTCACCCCCGATGCGCCCACCCGGTCATCCGCTTCTCCAGCACGGCGAACAGCTCGTACATCGCCATCGCCATCACCGCGATCACCACCAGGCCGGCGAAGGCCAGTGGCATCTTCATCGCCGAGCCGGCCGATACCAGCAGATAGCCGATGCCCTCGTTGGCCGCGTTCATCTCCGACACCGTGGTGCCGACGAAGGCCAGCGTGATCGCGACCTTCAGCGACGCGAAGAAATACGGCATCGCGCGCGGCAGCCCGACCTTGAACAGCACGTCGGTACGCCGGGCGCCGAGCACGCGCAGCACGTCCTCCAGCTCGGGCTCCAGCGTCGCCAGCCCGGTGGCGATATTGACCATCACCGGGAAGAACGAGATCAGGAACGCCGTCAGGATCGCCGGACCGGCACCGAGGCCGAACCACACCACCAGGATCGGCACGAAGGCCGCCTTCGGCAGCGCGTTGAACGCGGTCATCAACGGATAGCCGGCCGCATACGCGAGCCGCGACGACCCCATCAGCAGGCCGAGCACCACGCCGACCGCGATCGCGATGCCGAAGCCCACCATCGTGGTCCAGAAGGTGCGCCAGGCATGGGCCGCGATCACGTCCCAGTAGTCGACCAGCGACACCACGATGGCCGCCGGGCTCGGCAGGATGAAATCGGACACCTCGAAGATCATGCAGGCGCCCTGCCACAGCAGCAGGCAGGCGGCCAGCAGCAGCCAGGGCGCGACGCGCTCCACGCGCCGCTGCGTCGAATCGGTCAACGTGGTCATCTCAGTGCTGGCGGACATGGCCGATCTTCTCGCGCAGCGTGTGCACCAGATCGGCGAAGGGTTCGGTATAGGTCAGTTCGAGATCGCGCGGACGCGGCAGCGCGATCGGCTTGCGCATCAGGATGCGGCCCGGCCGCTGGCTCATCACGTAGACCGTGTCGGCCAGGAACACCGCCTCGCGCAGATCGTGGGTGACCAGGATCACGTTGAAGCGCTGGGCCTGCCACAGGTCGCGCAGCACGCACCACAGTTCTTCCCGCGTGAAGGCGTCGAGCGCGCCGAACGGTTCGTCCAGCAGCAGCATGCGCGGCTCGTGGATCAGCGCGCGGCAGATCGACGCGCGCTGCTGCATGCCGCCCGACAGCTGCCACGGGTACTTGTCCTCGTAGCCGGCCAGGCCCACGGTGCGCAGCAGCGTGCGGGCGCGCTCGACGTATTCGTCGCGGCGGGCCCGCAGCGTCGAGCGGTACGGCTCGACGATCTCCAGCGGCAGCATCACGTTCTGCAGCGTGGTGCGCCACGGCAGCAGCGTCGGCGCCTGGAAGGCCATGCCGACCATCTTCAGCGGGCCCGTCACCTTCTCGCCGGCGATCTTGACCACGCCGCGCGTGGCCGGCTTCAGCCCGGTGGCGAGCTTCATGAAGGTCGACTTGCCGCAGCCCGACGGCCCGACGATCGCGATGAACTCGCCCGGCTGCACCTGCAGCGAGATGTCCTCGACCGCGAACTCGCCCTTGCGGGCGAGCTCGTCGTTGTAGGCCAGCCAGACGCGGTTGAAGTCGACGAAGGGAGATTCGGCATCCGCGCCGGGCGGCGCGGCCGGTGCAACAGCGATCGGAGCAGTTTCCACCGTCATCGCAGCACGTCCAGTTCGGCCGCCGACGGCAGATAGGCGTCGGTCCACAGCGCATCCGGATTGATCCGGCCCTTGGTGCCGAACGCATCGGCGACCTGCGACGCCATCAGCGACAGCCGCGGCTTGTTGACGCGGCCGAAGCCGTCGGCCTTCGCATCGGGCGACCTGACCACGCTATCGAGCGCCAGCTTCAGGCGCCGGACCTCCAGCTTCTCGTCGATGATGCCGTCGCGCGCCTTGACCGCCTTGATGCCTTCCTCGGGCCTCGCGATCACGTCGCGCGCCGACTTCGCGAACGCGCGCAGGAAGGCCTTGACCGCCTCGGGGTTCTTCTTCAGGAAGTCCTCCGACGCGATCACCGCATTGCCGTACAGCTTGACGCCGTATTGCGGGTACGGCAGCACCACGATGTCCTCGTCCTTCACGCCGCGCGCATTGAGGTTCAGGATCGAGGTGAACGAGAAACCGGTGATCGCATCGAGATCGCCGCGCGTCAGCATGGTCTCGCGCAGCGTCGGGTCCATCGCCTGCCAGTTGAAGCTCGATGCCTGCAGGCCGTTGGCCCTGGCGAAGATCGGGAAGGCGCGGCGGCCCGCGTCGAACACCGGGGCGCCGAGCTTCTTGCCGGCCAGGTCCTTCGGCGCCTTGATGCCCGACTTCTTCAGCGCCAGCACCGCGGCCGGCGTATTGTTGTAGACCATCATCACGGCCACCGGCTTGTTCTTCGCGTCCGGGTTGTTGCCGTAGAACTCCATCACCGAGGCCAGGTCGGCGAAGCCCATGTCATAGGTGCCGGAGGCCACCCGGTTGACCACATTGCCCGAGCCGTTGCCCGCGTCGATCGACACATCGAGCTTCTCGGCCTTGTAGTAGCCCTTCTGCTCGCCGAGCAGGAACAGCGCCGAAGGACCCTCGAAGCGCCAGTCGAGCTGGAAGCGGACCTTGGTCGCGGCCTGTGCATGGGCCGGCGCGGCCCATTGTGTCGACAGCACCATCGCGGTGCCCAGCATCGTGCCGAGCCGCAGCATCCGGCGGCGCAGCGTCGATGGCGCCGTGCCGGCGCAGGTCTGTCGCGCCTGCGCGTGGCGATGCGTGTCCTGCTGCGTATGCTGGTGATGCGACCCGTGGTGCGGCTTGTCTTGCGGCATGTTTGCTCTCCTGTTCGTGCCTGTTTTGCGCGAACAGTGTCTGCAAGCGATATGCCAGCCAAAACCGCATCGAACCCGCCCCAAAGCGGGGCATGGCCGCGGCGTCTTGTCCAACCAAACTTGTGCATCGGACATGGCCGCGCGCGATTGCGCGCCGCCATTGTCGACAATGCGAAGGCGACGTCGGTGGCCTCAGGCGTCCTGCGTCGCGTCGCCGAGATCGGCCGCGACCGCCGCGGCGCCTTCGATGCCGGCCAGCTCGCCGCCGTCCGCGGCCGCGGCGCCCTGCGCGGCGCTGCGCGCCTGGATGCGCCACATCTCGGCATAGCGGCCGTCGGCGCGCATCAGTTCCGCATGCGTGCCGCGCTCGACGATGCGGCCGCGGTCCATCACCAGGATCTGGTCGGCATGCACCACGGTGGACAGCCGGTGCGCGATCAGCAGCGTGGTGCGGTTCTGCGCCAGCCGCATCAGTTCCGCCTGGATCGCCTGCTCGGTGCGCGAGTCCAGCGCCGAGGTCGCTTCGTCGAAGATCAGGATCGGCGGGTTCTTCAGCAGCGTGCGAGCGATCGCCACGCGCTGCTTCTCGCCGCCGGACAGCTTCAGCCCGCGCTCGCCGACCGGCGTGTCGTAGCCCTGCGGCAGTTCGCGGATGAAGGCGTCGATCTGCGCGGCGCGCGCGGCCTCGATGACCTCCTCGCGGCTCGCGCCCGGGCGGCCGTAGGCGATGTTGTAGTAGATGCTGTCGTTGAACAGCACCGTGTCCTGCGGCACGATGCCGATCGCGCGCCGCAGGCTGTCCTGCGTCACCGTGCGGATGTCCTGGCCGTCGACCAGCACCGCGCCGCTGCCGACGTCGTAGAAGCGGAACAGCAGCCGCGCCAGCGTCGATTTGCCCGAGCCGCTATGGCCGACCACCGCGGTGGTGGTGCCCGCGGCGATCGTGAAATCGACATCGTCGAGGATGCGCCGGTTGCTGTCGTAGCCGAAGCCGACATGGCTGAAGCGCACTTCGGCACCGCGCACGGCCAGCGGCCTGGCATCGGGCGCGTCCGCGACTTCGCGGTTGGTGCCGAGCAGCACGAACATCCGGTCCATGTCGGTGGTGGCCTGCTTGATCTCGCGGTAGATCACGCCGAGGAAATTGAGCGGGATATACAGCTGGATCATCAGCGTGTTGACCAGCACCAGGTCGCCCAGCGTCAGCACGCCCTGCGCCACGCCGACGGTGGCGCGCCACAGAATCAGGATCAGGCCGATCGCGATGATCGCCTGCTGGCCGAAGTTCAGCAGCGACAGCGAGTTCTGCGAGCGGATCGCGGCGGTCCGGTAGGTGCGCAGGTTTTCGTCGTAGCGCGCGGCCTCGTAGGCCTCGTTGCCGAAATACTTGACGGTCTCGAAGTTCAGCAGCGAGTCGATCGCCTTCTGGTTGGCACGCGAATCCAGCTCGTTCATCTTGCGGCGGAAGTGCGTGCGCCATTCGGTCACCACCACCGTGAAGACGATATAGGCGAGCAGCGCGCCGCCGGTGATCGCCGCGAACCAGATGTCGTAGTGCAGCAGGAAGAAGCCCATCACCAGCGCCATCTCGACCAGCGTCGGCAGGATGCTGTACAGCGAATACGAGATCAGCGACTGGATGCCGCGCGTGCCCCGTTCGATGTCGCGGCTCATGCCGCCGGTCTGGCGGTCCAGATGAAAGCGCAGCGACAGGCTGTGCAGATGGCGGAACACCTGCAGCGCAATCTCGCGCACCGCGCTCTGCGTGACCTTGGAGAACAGGATCTCGCGCAGTTCGGTAAACAGCGTGGTCGACAGCCGCAGCAGGCCGTAGGCG
Organism: Cupriavidus sp. JZ107; assembly: GCF_053903255.1. Taxonomy (NCBI): domain Bacteria; kingdom Pseudomonadati; phylum Pseudomonadota; class Betaproteobacteria; order Burkholderiales; family Burkholderiaceae; genus Cupriavidus; species Cupriavidus sp. JZ107. Next base: position 2,833,696 of record NZ_CP096481.1, read on the forward strand.
ACGATCAGGCCGGCCGGCACTGCCAGCAGCGCGCGCGGATCGCCTGGCGCGATGTTCATCGCATCGATCAGCCGCTTCATCAGCACCGGCACGCCGAGGTTGGCCGCCTTGGCGGCCACCAGGCAGGTGAGCGCCAGCATCACGCGCCACTTGTAATGCCACAGATAGGGAAGCAGATTGCGCACGGTCTGCCAGTCGCTGCGCTGGCCGCGCGCGCCGGAGAACAGCGGCGAAGACGGGGCCGTGGGGGCCGGCTCGTCCGTCGTGGAATAGCGTCGCATACGTTAGAATTCGGGCCAATATGCGATTGTCGCAGAGTTCGGCTCGGGGGGTTTTTACCCCGCTTCGCCCTCCCCTGCGCCCCGCCTCGCCGCTAACCGGATGCACCATGAATCTGACCGAAACCCTGTCGTCCCTGCCTCCCGGCAAGAACCCCGCGCTGCGCGTGGTGCCGATGCCCGCCGATGCCAACGTGCACGGCGACGTGTTCGGCGGCTGGATCATGGCGCAGGTCGACATCGCCGGTTCGATTCCCGCGGTCGAGCGCGCGCAGGGCCGCGTCGCCACGGTCGCGGTCAATTCCTTCCTGTTCAAGCATCCGGTGTTCGTCGGCGACCTGGTCAGCTTCTATGCCGACATCGTCAAGACGGGGCGGACCTCGATCACCGTCGAGGTCGAGGTCTATGCGCAGCGGATGCGCCATAGCAACGAGATCGTCAAGGTCACCGAGGCCACGTTGACCTATGTCGCGACCGACGAGGAACGGCAGCCGCGGGTGCTGCCGAAGGTTTGAGGGTGTCGCTCGCGGCGGCATAGCGGGCGCCCTTGCCCTCTCCCCCGGCGGCCCCTCTCCCGCGAGCGGGAGAGGGGAGAAAACCGACCGCAGCGTCAAGCTCTACCGATCGGGTTCGCCCTCTCCCCCTCAGGGGGAGAGGGCCGGGCAGAGGGGGTGGTTTCCCCCGCCCCAACCGTTCAATTGAACTTCGAGAAATCCGGCTTGCGTTTCTCGAAGAATGCCGTGAAGGCCTCCTTCGCTTCCGGTGACTGCAGCAGCCGGCGGAACACCGCGCCTTCCTGCGCCATCTGCGTTTCCATCTGCGCGGTTTCAACCCCCTTCATCAGCCGCTTGGTCTCCCGCAGCGACGACGCCGGCAGCGCCGCCAGCTTGCGCGCCTGCGCCAGCGCGAAGTCGTGCAGCTCGCCAGCCGCGACCACGCGCGTGACGAGGCCGATCTGCTGGGCCTCCTGCGCGCCGAACGGCTCGCCCAGCAGCAGCTTCTCGGCGGCGCGCTGGTAGCCGGCCAGGCGCGGCAGCAGCAGGCTCGACGCGGCCTCCGGGCACAACCCCAGCTGCACGAACGGCAGCGAGAAGCGCGCGCCCTCGGCCGCATAGACCAGGTCGCAATGCAGCAGCAGCGTGGTGCCGATGCCGACCGCCGGCCCGCTGACCGCCGCCACCAGCGGCTTAGCCGCATGGCTGATCTCGTGCAGGAACTGGAACACCGGCGCCTTGGCGGCATCCTCCTCGCTGCTCGGCGGCCGCTTCAGGAAGTCCTCGAGATCGTTGCCGGCGGTAAAGATCTCGTCCTTGCCGCGGATCACGATCGCCCGCACGGCGTCGTCGCTCGCCGCCGCGCGCAGTGCGTCGGCCATCTGCTGGTACATCGCCGCGGTGATCGCGTTCTTCTTGTCCAGGCGGTCGAACTCGATGGTCAGCACGCCTTGCTCGATGCGGGTCAGGATGCTCATGGTGTCTCCTTGGTGGTCGGTGTTCTTGTCGATGATGCCGCTGGCGGAAACCGCCCCGCGAACGAGGCGGTTCCCGTGGCTGCTTGCGTCAAACCCGTTCGAAGATACCAGCGGCGCCCATGCCCGTGCCGACGCACATGGTCACCATGCCGTACTTCAGGTTGTGCCGGCGCAGCGCATGCACCACGGTGGCCGAACGGATCGCGCCGGTCGCTCCGAGCGGGTGGCCCAGCGCGATCGCGCCGCCCATCCGGTTCAGCCTGGCCGGATCGAGCCCCAGGTCGCGGATCACCGCCAGCGCCTGCGCGGCGAACGCCTCGTTCAGCTCGATCCAGTCGAGCTGGTCCTGCGTCATGCCGGCGGCCTTCAGCGCGGCGGGAATCGCTTCCTTCGGACCGATGCCCATGATCTCCGGCGGCACGCCGCGCACCGCGAACGACACGAAGCGCGCCAGCGGCACCAGGTTGCAGGCCTTCAGGATCTTCTCCGAGACCAGGATCAGCGCGCCGGCGCCGTCCGACGTCTGCGAGCTGTTGCCGGCGGTCACGCTGCCTTTGTTGGCGAACACCGGGCGCAGCTTCGCCAGCCCTTCGAGCGAGGTATCGGGACGCGGGCCCTCGTCCAGCGACAGCGTGCGGGTCTTGAGCTCGACCTCGCCGCTGGCCAGGTTCGGCAGCTTCTCGACGATCTCGACCGGCGTGATCTCGTCGGCGAACTCGCCTGCCTGCTGCGCGGCCAGCGCCTTCTGGTGCGAGGCCAGCGCGAAGGCGTCCTGGTCCTCGCGGCTGACCTTCCATTGGCGCGCGACCTGCTCGGCCGTCAAACCCATGCCGTAGGCAATGCCGACGTTCTCGTCGCGCGCGAAGATCGACGGCGACATCGATGGCGTATTGCCCATCATCGGCACCATGCTCATCGATTCGACGCCGGCGGCGATCATCACGTCGGCCTCGCCGACGCGGATGCGGTCGGCCGCCATCGCGACGGCGCTCAGGCCCGACGCGCAGAAGCGGTTCACGGTGATGCCGCCGACCGAGGTCGGCAGGCCCGACAGCAGCGCGCCGATGCGCGCGACGTTCAGGCCCTGCTGCGCTTCGGGAATCGCACAGCCGACGATGGCGTCCTCGATCAGCGCCGGGTCCAGGTTCGGTACCTGCGCCAGCGCGGCGCGCAGCGTGGTGGCCAGCAGATCGTCGGGCCGGTAGTGCTTGAACGCGCCCTTGGGCGCCTTGCCGATCGGCGTGCGGGTCGCGGCAACGATATAGGCGTCTTGCAGTTGTTTCATGATCGATTTCCTCGCGTGCCGATTAGTTGCGCACCGGCTTGCCGGTCTGCAGCATGCCCATGATGCGTTCCTGCGTCTTGGGGTTGCCCAGCAGTTCGATAAAGGCGCGGCGCTCCAGCGCCAGCAGCCATTCCTCGCTGACCAGCGCCCCTGCCTCGACGTCGCCGCCGCAGACCGCCTCGGCGATGCGCGAGGCGATCAGGAAGTCGTGCGCGGAGATGAAGCCGCCGTCGCGCATGTTGACCAGCGACGCCTTGATCGTGGCGATGCCCGAGCGGCCCGCCACCGGCACCAGTTCGCCCTGCGCGGGCGGACGGTAGCCGGCCTCGTGCAGCGCGCGCACCTCGCTGCAGGCGACGTGCAGCAGCTCGTGCACGTTGAAGACGATCGGATCGGTGGGCTGCAGATAGCCCATCTGCCGCGCCTCCAGCGCCGAGCCCGAGACCTTGGCCATCGCCGCGTTCTGGAAGCGCTGCGTCAGGAACTGCAGATAGTTGGTGCTGCCCGCCGCCTGCGCCGCCCGCGCGGCCGCCAGCGCGGCTTCCTTCAGGCCGCCGCCGGCCGGCACCAGCCCCACGCCGACCTCGACCAGGCCCACATAGGTCTCCAGCGCGGCCACGCGCCGGGCCGAATGCAGCATCAGCTCGCAGCCGCCGCCCAGCGCGATGCCCGACGCCGCCGACACCACCGGCACCGCGGCGTACTTGACGCGCATCATGCCGTCCTGGAACTTCCTGACGAAGGGCTCGACGCCCTTGGCGCCGCCCATCATGAAGGCCGGCATCGCAGCCTCCAGGTTCGCGCCCGCCGAGAACGGACCGCCCGGCGCGCCCAGCTGCAGCGAGGTCGGCTGCCACACCACCAGGCCCTTGTAGGCGCTCTCGGCCAGATCGATCGCGCGGATCAGCCCGTCGATCGTGTCCGGTCCGATCGTGTTCATCTTGCTGTTGAACGAGATCACCAGCACGTCGTCCTGGCCCTCGCAGACCCAGATCCGGACCGCGTCGTTCTGCTCGACGGTGCGGCCGGCCTTGCGCGGATCGACCGCGTCGCTGCCCTTCAGGGCGGCGCGGAAGGCCTGGCGGCGATAGACCGGCAGCGCGCTGCGGCCGGCGAACGACTGCGTGGCCGGCGACCACGAGCCCTGCGCCGAATGCACGCCCTGGTTGTCGGCGACCGGGCCGGCGAAGACCCAGTCGGGCAGCGGCGCCTTCGACAGCGCCTTGCCGGCCTCGATGTCTTCCTTGACCCATTGCGCGACCTGCTGCCAGCCGGCGGCTTGCCAGTCCTCGAACGGGCCCGAGTTCCAGCCGAAGCCCCAGCGGATCGCCAGGTCGACGTCGGCGGCCGAACCGGCGATCTGCTCGAGATAGACGGCGATGTAGTGGAACACGTCGCGGAAGATCGCCCACAGGAACTGCGCCTGCGGGTTGCCCGATTCGCGCAGCAGCTTGATGCGCTCGGCCGGTTCCTTCTTCAGCATGCGGGCGACGATCTCGTCGGCCTTGCCGCCGGCGTCGACATACTGGCCGGTCTTCGCGTCGAGCACCTTGATCTGCTTGCCTTCCTTCCTGTAGAAACCGGCGCCGGTCTTCTGGCCCAGCGCGCCGGCATCGACCAGCGACTTGAGCACCGCGGGCGTCTGGTAGACCGGCGCGAACGGATCGTCCTGCAGGTTGTCCTGCATGGTCTTGATCACGTGTGCCATCGTGTCCAGGCCCACCACGTCGGCGGTGCGGAAGGTCGCGGACTTGGCGCGGCCCAGCTTGCTGCCGGTCAGATCGTCGACCACGTCGAACGGAATGCCGTATTTCTCGGCCTCGGCGAACACGGCCAGGATCGAGAAGATGCCGACGCGGTTGGCGATGAAGTTCGGCGTGTCCTTGGCGCGCACCACGCCCTTGCCGAGCGTGGTGGTCAGGAAGGCTTCCAGGCGATCCAGGATCGCCGGCTGCGTGGCCTCGGTCGGGATCAGCTCGACCAGATGCATGTAGCGCGGCGGATTGAAGAAGTGCACGCCGCAGAAGCGCGCCTTCAGCTCCGCATCGAAGCCGTCGGACAGCGCGGTGATCGACAGGCCCGAGGTATTGGTGGCGAAGATCGCGTCGGCGCCCAGGTGCGGCGCGACCTTCCTGTACAGGTCGTGCTTCCAGTCCATGCGCTCGGCGATCGCCTCGATCACCAGGTCGCATTCCTTCAGCAGCGCGAGGTCGTCCTCGTAGTTGGCGGCGCGGATCAGGCCGGCGTCGTCCTTCAGGCCGAGCGGCGCCGGGGACAGCTTCTTCAGGTTGTCGATGGCCCGCAGCACGATGCCGTTCTTGGGGCCTTCCTTGGCCGGCAGGTCGAACAGCACCACCGGCACGCGGGCATTGACGAGGTGGGCCGCGATCTGCGCGCCCATGACGCCGGCACCGAGCACGGCGACTTTCTTGACGATGAAATTGGACATGCGCGCTCCTGGTAGTGAGCGGTTGAACAGGTGGGGGTCGGATGGTACGGTCGCTGCCATTTCCCTTGGCGGGTCCTCTCCCCTCTCCCGCCTCGCGGGAGAGGGGCTGGGGGAGAGGGCATCGGCGCTCCAGCACGCGATATCGCTGGATCGACCGCCGCTTTCCCTCTCCCCTACCCCTCCCCCGCAAGCGGGAGAGGGGAAAACCGTAGAGCGGGCAACGACCTGGCTTTTCTCCGACCGATCAGAACAATTCCGCGTCCAGCGCCATCAGCGGCGCGGCGCCGGCGCGCGCCATGCGGATCTGCGCGGCGGTCTCCGGCAGCAGCTTGGCGAAATAGAAGCGCGCGGTGGCCAGCTTGGCGGTGTAGAACTTGTCGCCGCCGCCGTCCTGCGTCCCCTGCTTCTCCAGCGCGATCTTCGCCATGCGGGCCCAGAAATAGGCGAACACCAGGTGGCCGACCACGCGCAGGTACGGCACCGCGGCGGCGCCGACCTCGTCGGGATTGGCCATCGCCTTCATGCCGATCTCCATCGTCAGCTTCTGCACCTTGTCGCCCAGGTCCGCCAGCGGATTGACGAACTCCTGCATCGCCTCGTTGGTGCCCTCGGCCTCGACGAACTCCTGCACGATCTTGCCGAAGGCCTTCATCTTCGCGCCCATGTCGCCGAGGATCTTGCGGCCCAGCAGGTCCAGCGCCTGGATCGTGTTGGTGCCCTCGTAGATCATGTTGATGCGGGCATCGCGCACGTACTGCTCCATGCCCCATTCGGAGATATAGCCGTGGCCGCCGAACACCTGCATCCCTTCGTTGGTGGCGATGAACGCGTTGTCGGTCAGGAAGGCCTTGATCACCGGCGTCAGCAGCGCGACCAGGTCGCCGGCCTGCTTGCGCACGGCCTCGTCCGGGTGCGACAGCTCGCGGTCGATCTGCAGCGCGGTCCAGTAGCTGAACGCGCGGCCGCCTTCGGCGAAGGCCTTCTGCGTCAGCAGCATGCGGCGCACGTCCGGGTGCACGATGATCGGATCGGCCGGCTTGTCCGGTGCCTTCGGCCCGGTCAGCGAACGCATCTGCAGCCGCTCCTTCGCGTAGGCCACCGAGTTCTGGTAGGCGACCTCGGTCAGCCCCAGGCCCTGCATGCCGACGCCGAGCCGCGCGGCGTTCATCATCACGAACATCGCGTTCAGGCCCTTGTTCGGCTCGCCGACCAGCCAGCCGCGCGCGCCGTCCAGGTTCATCACGCAGGTGGCATTGCCGTGGATGCCCATCTTGTGCTCGATCGATCCGCAGACGATGCCGTTGCGCTCGCCCGGATTGCCATCGGCGTCGGGAATGAACTTCGGCACCACGAACAGCGAGATGCCCTTGGTGCCCTGCGGCGCGTCAGGCAGGCGCGCCAGCACCAGATGGATGATGTTGGCCGACAGGTCGTGCTCGCCCGCCGAGATGAAGATCTTGGTGCCCGTCAGGCTGTACGAGCCATCGTCCAGCGGTTCGGCCCTGGTGCGCAGGATGCCCAGGTCGGTGCCGCAGTGCGGCTCGGTCAGGCACATCGTGCCGGTCCACTCGCCCGATACCAGCTTGGGCAGATAGCGCTGCTGCAGCTCCGGGGTGCCGTGCGCGTGCAGCGCCTCGTAGGCCCCGTGCGACAGGCCGGGGTACATGGTCCAGGCCTGGTTCGCCGAGTTCAGCATCTCGTAGAGCGCGTTGTTGACCAGGATCGGCAGGCCCTGGCCGCCGAATTCGGGATCGCACGCCAGCGCCGGCCAGCCGGCCTCGACGTACTGCCGGTAGGCTTCCTTGAAGCCGGACGGCGCGGTCACGACGCCGTCGCCGTGGTGGGTGCAGCCCTCGCGGTCGCCGCTCTGGTTCAACGGGAAAATGACTTCCGAGCAGAACTTGCCGGCTTCCTCGATGACCTGGTTGATGGTGTCCGCGTCGATGTCCGCGTGCGGCGGCATCGCCTTGAGCTCGGCCTCGACGCCGAGCAGTTCGTGCAGCACGAATTGCATGTCGCGCAGCGGAGCGGTGTACTGGCCCATCAAGATCTCCTTGGAGTTGGCGAAGCCGCCGCGCCGCTCGTGCTTCCAGCACGTTATGCCCGCGGCGGCATCAGGTACGGTAGGACTGAATCAGCTTGTTGAGCGCGACCATGGCAAGCTCGGCGCTGTCGGGCAGGCGCAGGAAGCGGGCGTCGTGATGCAGTCCCAGCTCGAGGCTGTACATCTCGAACAGCATCAGCCGCGGATCGCAGTCCGCGCGCAGATGGCCTTCTTCCTTGGCCTGTTCGATCGCGCGTGTCAGCGCGGCCCGCCAGATCGTGACGCTCTTGATCAGCTCGTCGCGCACCGGGCTTTCCGCGCGGTCATCGTATTCGACCGCCCCGCTGATGTAGATGCAGCCGGTGGTGACTTCCTGGATCCGCTTTTCCATCCAGCGCCGCACCATCGACCACAGCCGCGGCAGACCGCGCGGCTCGTTCAGCGAGGGATAGAAGACCTCCTGCTCGAACCGGCGGTGATACTCGCGCACCACCTCCACCTGCAGGTCTTCGCGCGAACCGAAATGCGCGAACACGCCGCTCTTGCTCATTTGCATGCGTTCCGCGAGCAGACCGATCGTCAAACCTTCGAGTCCGTCGCGGGACGACAATTCCAGTGCGGCGTCGAGAATCGCCACGCGCGTCATCTCCCCCTTGCGCATCGGGGTGGGAGAAGCGTTGGCGGCGGATTCGAGACGGGCTGACTGGTGTCGCATGATTTTTCTCCGTACTTTTTGCGGCATCGGTTCGCGATGCCGCGCTTGGCCCTGGCCGGTGATGTCGATCGCCGCCGGCCCGCCGGGTAGAGCGGAGCCGGGGCGGCGAATGCACGCAGTCTAAGCCAAAAAAGAACGGTCGTTCAGATTATTCTGGCCGCGCCTGCCGCTATCAAGTTTTTAATTAGACCTTCGTTTCTAAACCGCGCGCCGGCCGAACTGCGGTGCAACATCCGGCGGTCCGCATCGTGGCGAGGCCGACGTGCCGGTGCGCGCCGCATTTTGCCGCAAGGCAGCACCGGCATGCCACGCTCAGTAGCGGCCAGCGGCCCCGGCCACCATGACGCCGAAGCGCAACAGCATGTACGCCATCCAGTCCAGGCAGCGCCGCAGGCGTCCGCGGCGGGCATGATCCTCGGGCACGACCCGGGCGCTGCGCAGCGCGATCGCCCGTTCCAGCTCGCGGCGCAGTCCGGCGGCAAAGGCCTCGTCGTAGACCGCGACATTGGCCTCGCGCGCCAGCAGCAGGCTGAACGGATCCATATTGCTGGAACCGACCGTCGCCCAACTGTCGTCGACCACCGCGACCTTGGCGTGCAGGAAGCTCTCGGCGTATTCGTGGATCTCGACGCCGGCCTCGAGCAGCGTCGCGTACAGCGCGTGGGTCGCGTAGTGCTGCAGCCTGTATTCGACCATGCCTTGCAGCAGCAACCGTACCCGCACGCCGCGGCGGCGGCAGGCCAGCAGCGCGCGCCGCATCTTGGCCCCGGGCAGGAAATAGGCGTTGGCGATGATCACGTCGTGCCGCGCCGCGCCCAGCGCCTGCAGATAGGCGCGCTCGATGGTGCGGCGGTTGCGCAGGTTGTCGCGCAGCAGCAGCGCGGCGCGCACGCCGCCGCCGTCGGCCGGCGCGGGCAGCGGGCCCTGCGGCAGCGGAAACTCGCCGGCCAGGCCCGACAGGCCGCCGGCCAGCCCGCCGCCCTGCATCTCGCCGCGCAGCGCGAGCCGCCACCACAGCCGCTCGGCGCTCAGCGCGATCTGGCTCGCCAGCGGACCGGTGACCCGCACCGCGAAGTCGTAGCGCGGACCGAGCTGCGCCTCGTCGAAGGGGCCGTGATTGTGGTCGTCGATGATGTTGATGCCGCCGACAAAGGCGATGCGCCGGTCGATCACCGCCAGCTTGCGGTGCAGCCGGCGCAGATGCCGGCGCGCCAGCCGGAAGCCGCGCAGCGGCCGATAGACGCGCAGCCTGACGCCGCCCTGCTCCAGGCGCTCGACCAGCGGCGCCGGCATGTCGCCGGCGCCGAAGCCGTCGACCAGCAGGTGCACGCGCACGCCGCGCTCGGCCGCGCGCAGCAGCGCGTCGGCGACCGCCTGGCCGACCTCGTCGTCGGCATAGATATAGGTCTCCAGCGAGACCGACAGCACCGCCTGGTCGATCGCCGCGATCAGCGCGGGAAAGTAGTCGGCACCGCCGCGCAGCAGCTCGACGCGATTGCCGCCGACCGGCCGGCCGGGCCCGCCGCGCAGCAGGCGGGAGCCGTGGCGCGCGTCGAGGGTCGTGGCGGCGGCCGCCTCCGTCGTGCCTTCCACCGCATGGGCGACGGCGGTCATGGAAGAGCGGACGGATTCGCTTGGGCTCTCGGGCAAGGACATGACGGCATTATCGGTCACCTGGCGGCGGAAACGCCACCCGGCGCGCAGCGGCGCGGGATGTCGGACCAGGCATCGGGTCCGGGCGCGGGGCAGGCGGAACGGGACGGACGGGCACGGCCCGACTCTGCTATCGTCGCGCTTTATTCCCGACTTTGTTCCCGATTTTGTTCCCCACTTCGTTGGCGGCTGCGATGGCGTCTGCGTTGACAGCCTCGTCCACGACATCGTCCCACCCTCGCCCCCGCGCACTGAGCTGATTCGATCGTGAAGGTTTTCGGTATCGCCGGCACTTCCGGCAGCGGCAAGACCACCTTGCTGGACCAGTTGATCCCCCGCTTCGTCGCTGCCGGCCTGCGCGTGGCCGGCATCAAACACACCCATCACGGATTCGACCCGGACACCCCGGGCAAGGATTCGTGGCGCATGCGCGAGGCCGGCTGCGCCAATGTGGTGCTCGTCGGCGAGCGCCATCTGACGCTGATGCGCCGCTACGACGAAGGCGCGCCCTCGCCCGAACTGGCCGACGCGCTGGCGGTGCTGCCCGCCGATACCGACCTGGTTCTGGTCGAGGGATACAAGCACAGCGACGTGCCCAAGCTAGAGGTCTATCGTCCCGGCCATGGCCGGCCGCCGCTGTGGCCCGACGTGCCCGGCATCGTCGGCGTCGCCACGGACGACCCCGAGCAGGTGGCCGCGCTGACCCGGCTGCCGGTGCTCGACCTGAACCGGATCGACGCCATCGAGGCCTTCGTGCGGGAGCAGGCCGGACTGTCGCTGAAGCGAAAGCTGTAGCGCGGCTTCGCCGCCGGGCCAGCGAACCGGGCGACTAGCCGGCCGCGCCCGCCGTCTCGTCGCTGTGCCGCGGATTGACCTCGGGCACCTGCGGCCGCGCAAGCTCGGCGACCAGCGGCACATGGTCCGAGCGCTGCGCCCAGTCGCGTCCGGTCAGCACGCGGGCACGCTCGATCTCGAAACCGCGCACATAGATCCGGTCGAGCTGCCACCACGGCATATGGCTCGGAAAGGTATGCAGCCGAGAACCGCGCGCATGCGAGGCCTCCAGCGCGCCCAGCGTATTGCAGATCAGCGCGTCGAGCCGGTGGTTCCAGTCGTTGAAGTCGCCGGCGATCACCAGCGGCGCGTCCGCCGGCACCACGTTGCGCACCCGTTCGACCAGCGCCTCGGCCTGGCGCGCCCGGCTGCGCGCGAACAGGCCGAAATGCACGCAGATCAGATGCGCCTCGATGCCGTGGACATCGGCCACCGCATGCAGCAGCCCGCGCTGCTCGAAGCGATGGTCCGAGATATCGAGGTTCTCCGACATCAGGATCGGATGGCGCGACAGGATCGCGTTGCCGTGATGGCCGTGGTCGTAGACCGCGTTGCGGCCGTAGACCGAATGCGGATAGGCGTCGGTCGCCAGGTAGTTCAGCTGCGTGTAGTCGGAATCAAACAGCGCGGCGGCCACCAGGCGATCGTTGCGGTCCTGCACTTCCTGCAGGAACACGATGTCGGCGTCGACCGTCTGCAGGCCGTCGCGGACGTGCTGGATGCGCGGGCGGCGCGCGAAGCCGGTCAGTCCCTTGTGAATGTTGTAGGTGACCACGCGCAACTTCATCGCGTCCCTCCGGCCTGGCCGGCGCCCACGACGGCGGCGGGGCCGGCGGCGTCCGTCGCACAGGCGGTCGCACAGGCGGTCGCCCCGGCCGCGGCGCGCCAGGCCAGCTGGCGGACCGCCTCGGCATTGCTCGACGAGAAGCAGCGCGCGGCCGCCTGCTCCCACGGCAGCCAGACCGACTGCAGATGCTCGCGCGGCGCCAGCGTGACCGGCAGCGGCCGGTCGACGCACAGGCCGAACCAGTGCTCGACGTTGCGCGTGACCCCGGGCGCGTAGCGATGGCGCCATTCGGGGTAGATCTCGTATTCGATGTGGTGGCCCCAGTCCTGCAGCCGGTGCTCGCTCGCGACGATGCCGGTCTCCTCGGCCACCTCGCGGGCGGCGGTCAATGCCAGGGGTTCGTCGGGGGTATCGAGGCTGCCGGTGACCGATTGCCAGAAGCCGGGACGGTCGGCCCGCTCCAGCAGCAGGACCTGCAGATCGGTCGTATGAATCACGACCAGCACGGATTCGGGAATCTTGTAGGGCATGGGATCGGACGGGAACAGGCTGACAAGCTTAACGCAGTTGCCTGATGGCGCCACCGGGGTTAGTCCGACAAGCCCTGGAGGCGTGGGGGTGATGTGATGAAGAGGGCACGGAGGGTTGCTCTCGGTGTCCTCCCTCTCCCCTCAGGGGGAGAGGGTTGGGGAGAGGGGTGGTTTTCATACCGCGAAGGCATAACGACCGCCCCCTGCCCTCTCCCCCGCCCCTCTCCCGCAAGCGGGAGAGGGAGAAAATCGTTGGGATCGGACTGACTCTCCCGGCAAGCAAGAGCGACAAAACCTGGCGCTCAGGCGCGCTCTTCCCGGACGGAAGCTTCGCGCACCCAGCTGTCGAACACGTCGGGCGAGTCGCCGTGGCCCCAGGCGGCGCGCAACTGCTGCATCAGCGGCGCCAGCGATTCGGTGTAGCGCGCCGCGGCCGCGTGCGCCTCGGTCGCCAGCGCCTCGGCGGCCTGGGTGGCGCGCGCCTGCATCTCGGTGCGGGCCTGTGCGACCTCCTTCTCGCGCTGGCCCAGCGCGTGGTACTTCTGGATCAGGAAGCGCTGGTAGTCGCCGCCTTCGCCCTGCGGGGCCTGCGCGGCCTGGGCGTTCACCTGTTCGAAGCGCAGCACGATGCTGGCGGTCTCCTGCTCGATCTGCGCGGCCTCGGCCACCAGCGCCTGGGCCGCGTCCTGCAGCGCCAGCGCGTCGCGGCGGCGGGCCTGCAATTGCGCGGCCATCGTCTCGAAGGTGCGCTGCGCGGCCAGGTAGGCCTGCACCACGGGCTGCGGCGCCACCACCAGCAGCGGATCGGCCCCGCTGCCGCGGCGGCCCGGCAGCAACGCGTCTTCCGGCAGGCGCAGGTTGCCGACCTCCTCGAGCCAGCGCCCGCGCGCCATCACCGCCGCCACGGTGTCCAGCGCCACGCGCCGCAGCGCCTCGGCGCGCTGCATCTGCACCGCGCCGCCCTCGGCCGCCGCGCTGCCGACCTGCGCCGCATGCGCGATATCGGGAACGCAGGCGGCCACCGTGGTCGCCACCGATTCCGACATCGCCTGCGCGGACCTGCGCACCGCGCGGCGCAGCTCGAAGCGCGCCAGCAGCATCATCACCAGCCCGGCGACCAGCCAGGTCAGGATCGTCTCCGCATGCTGCAGCAGGAATTGGCGGATCAGTTCGATATCCAGTGTCACCTTTGTTCTCCGTTGTCAGGCGCTGCTGCCGGTGGCAGCCCGATGGATGACCCAGCGAGGTGGCCGATCGTTCCCACGGGAAACAATTGGAAACCTCGATCGCCCTCCCCAGCCTACACAAACAAAAAACGGCCGCGCTCGCGCACGGCCGTCGTCTCTCGCTAGCTCGCCAGCGGCATCACGCCGAAGCCTTCGGCTCGGGCGTGCGCAGCCGGATATGCAGCTCGCGCAGCTGCTTCTCGTCGACCGAGCTCGGCGCCTGCGTCAGCAGATCCTGCGCGCGCTGGGTCTTCGGGAACGCGATCACGTCGCGGATCGAATCGGCGCCGGCCATCATCGTGACGATGCGGTCCAGGCCGAAGGCGATGCCGCCATGCGGAGGCGCGCCGTACTGCAGCGCGTCCAGCAGATAGCCGAACTTGGCGCGCGCCTCTTCCTCGTTGATCTTCAGCGCGCGGAACACCTTGCTCTGCACGTCCTCGCGATAGATCCGCACCGAGCCGCCGCCGATTTCCCAGCCGTTGAGCACCATGTCGTAGGCCTTGGCGATGCACTTGCCCGGATCGGTGGCCAGGTATTCCAGATGCTCGTCCTTGGGGCTGGTGAACGGGTGGTGCATCGCGACCCAGCGGGCGTCTTCCTCGTCGTACTCGAACATCGGGAAGTCGACGACCCACAGCGGCTTCCACGCGTCCTCGAACAGGCCGTTGGCCTTGCCGAATTCCGAGTGGCCGATCTTCAGGCGCAGCGCGCCGATCGCGTCGTTGACCACCTTGGCCTTGTCCGCGCCGAAGAACAGGATGTCGCCGTCCTGCGCGCCCGAGCGCTTCAGGATCTCGGCGATGGCGGCGTCATGCAGGTTCTTGACGATCGGCGACTGCAGGCCATCGCGGCCCTTGGCCACTTCGTTGACCTTGATCCAGGCCAGGCCCTTGGCGCCGTAGATCGCGACGAACTGCGTATAGGCATCGATCTCGCCGCGCGAGATCTGGCCGCCGCCGGGCACGCGCAGCGCGACCACGCGGCCGTTGTCGCTGTTGGCCGGACCCGAGAACACCTTGAAGTCGACGTCCTTCATGACCTCGGTCAGCTCGGTGAATTCGAGCTTGACGCGCAGGTCCGGCTTGTCCGAGCCGAAGCGGGCCATCGCCTCGCGGAATTCCATCACCGGGAAGCGGTCGTCCAGCGCCACGCCGATCGTGTTCTTGAACACCGTGCGGATCATGTTCTCGAACAGGTCGCGGATGTCCTGCTCGGTCAGGAACGAGGTCTCGCAGTCGATCTGCGTGAATTCGGGCTGGCGGTCGGCGCGCAGGTCCTCGTCGCGGAAGCACTTGGTGATCTGGTAGTAGCGATCGAACCCCGACACCATCAGCATCTGCTTGAACAGCTGCGGCGACTGCGGCAGCGCGAAGAAGTGGCCCGGGTTGACGCGCGACGGCACCAGGTAGTCGCGCGCGCCTTCCGGCGTGCTCTTGCCGAGCATCGGCGTCTCGATGTCGATGAAGCCCTGCTCGTCCAGGTACTTGCGCACTTCCATCGCGACCTTGTAGCGCAGGCGCAGGTTGTACTGCATCTGCGGGCGGCGCAGGTCCAGCACGCGGTGCGTCAGGCGCGTGGTCTCCGACAGGTTGTCGTCGTCGAGCTGGAACGGGGGCGTGACCGACGGGTTCAGCACGGTCAGCTCGTGGCACAGCACCTCGATCTTGCCCGAGGTCAGGTTGGCGTTCTCGGTGCCGGCCGGGCGCGCGCGCACCTTGCCGGTCACGCGGATGCAGAACTCGTTGCGGATGTCCTCGGCGACCTTGAACATCTCCGGGCGGTCCGGATCGCAGACGACCTGCACCAGCCCTTCGCGATCGCGCAGGTCGATGAAGATCACGCCGCCGTGGTCGCGGCGCCGTTGCACCCAGCCGGTCAGGGCCACTTCCTGGCCGGTCAGTTGTTCGGTCACGAGACCGCAGTAGTGAGTTCGCATGGAGGACATAGGAGAAATTCCCGGTAAGGCGCGGCCGCGCTCGGGCGGCCCGCGGTCAATTGGAGTGCGATGGGTCGGCGGCGGACACGTTGGCCGCGGTGCCGGCAGCGGCGCCGGCGGCGCGGTTCGGCGCGGCCTTGCGCGGCAACTCGGCCGGCGCGACCACACCCATCGACACGATGTATTTCAGGGCGGCATCGACGGTCATGTCGAGCTCGATGGTGTCGGCCTTGGGCATCATCAGGAAGAAGCCCGAGGTCGGATTCGGCGTGGTGGGCACGTAGACGCTGACGTATTCGCCCTGCAGGTGGTTCTGCACGTCGCCGCCGGGCCGGCCGGTCAGGAAGGCGATGGTCCACGAACCCTCGCGCGGGTACTGCACCAGCAGCGCCTTGCGGAAGGCGTTGCCCGACGACGACAGCAGCGTGTCGGAGACCTGCTTGACGCTGGAATAGATCGGCCCCACCACCGGGATATGGTGCAGCAGCGCTTCCCACCAGCGCACCAGGCGCTGGCCGATGAAGTTGTGCGCCAGCACGCCGACCAGCAGGATGAACAGCAGCGTGAGGATCGCGCCCAGGCCGGGCACGCGCATGCCGAACAGCTGGCGGTCGAACTGCCAGGCCTCGGGCAGCAGCGCGAGGCTCTGGTCCATCGTGCCGATGATCAGGCTGAGCACCCACAGCGTGATGCCCAGCGGCACCAGCACCAGCAGG
Organism: Cupriavidus sp. JZ107; assembly: GCF_053903255.1. Classification (NCBI taxonomy): domain Bacteria; kingdom Pseudomonadati; phylum Pseudomonadota; class Betaproteobacteria; order Burkholderiales; family Burkholderiaceae; genus Cupriavidus; species Cupriavidus sp. JZ107. The sequence goes on from NZ_CP096481.1 coordinate 2,849,623, forward strand.
CCGGTCAGGAACCAGGTCTTCAGTGCGGAAGTCTTCTTGTTGGTTGCCACGTTCCGTCCTGGTTCAGTGGCAGGCGCAGGCGCTGCCGCAGCCGCCGGCCGCGCTCGCCCCGCTGGCGGACGCGGACGTCTCGGCCGGCTTGGCCGCGCCGGCGTCGGCGGTGCTGCTCGCGCCCGAGCTGGCGCCCGTGCTGGCACTGCCGCCGCTGTTGCCCCCGCGGAAATCGGTCACATACCAGCCCGAACCCTTGAGCTGGAACCCGGCCGCGGTCAGCTGCTTCTTGAAGGCCCCCGCCGTATTGCAGGATGGGCAGTCGGTGAGCGGGGCATCGCTCATTTTCTGCAGCACATCGCGCCCATGGCCGCAGGCGTCGCAACGGTAGGCATAGATCGGCATCGTGGTTCTCCGGGAGATCCCCATTGGCTCAACCAGGGGATCGACAAAGGGGTCGACAAAAAATCAAAGGAAATCAACGCGCGCGGCCGGCGCGGCGTACCAGGCTGTCGCCCGCCACCGTCCGGCCATGCAAAGCCTTGAATTATAAACCGTTTGGACGCCATTGCCGCCGGAAAAGCGGCCGGCCTGGGGCGCAGACCGGCCGATTGGCGGCCGGGGCGCAAATCGGCCGCGCGGCAGCCCTTTCCGCCGGCAAATCAGGCGATGTGCACTTCCTTGACCGGCGGGCGGTCGCCGATCCACTGGGGCAGCAGCGAGCCGAACACCATGCCGCCCAGCGAGAACAGCAGGCCGACCATCTGCGGCGGCACCGCGGCATCGGCGAAGGCGATCTCGGCGACCAGCCACGAGCTCAGTCCCAGCAGGATCGCTGCCAGTCCGCCCTGGCGGGTGGCGCGCTTCCAGAACAGGCCGAACGCCAGCGGCACGAACGACGACACCAGCGTGACCTTGTACGCATTCTCGACCATATGGAAGATCGACAGATGCGAGTTCAGCGCGAACAGCGTGACCGCCACGGTGAAGACCAGCACCACGGCCTGCATCACGCGCAGGAAGCGCCGGTCGTCCAGATGGCGGAAATACGGCCGCAGGATGTTCTCGGCGAACGTCACCGACGGCGCCAGCAGCGTGGCCGACGCGCAGCTCTTGATCGCCGACAGCAGCGCGCCGAAGAACATCACCTGGGCGAACAGCGGCGCGTGATCGAGGATCAGCGTCGGCAGGATCAGCTGCGAGTCGGTATCGATAAAGCGCTGCACCATCGCCGGATCGATCAGCGTGGCCGAATAGGCCAGGAACATCGGGATGAAGGCGAAGCAGAAGTACAGCACGCCGCCCAGCACCGAGGCGCGCGCGGCGATGTTTTCGGTGCGCGACGAGGTGACCCGCTGGAACACGTCCTGCTGCGGGATCGAGCCGAGCATCATCGTAAACAGCGCGGCGGCAAAGCCGATGATCTGGATCAGGTCCAGCTCGGGCAGGAATTCGAACTTGCCCGCCGCGGCCGCGTGCGACACCACCGCCGACACGCCGCCGGCCTGGCCGCTGACCTCGTAGCCGATGTACAGCATGCCGATCACGATGATGATCATCTGGATGAAGTCGGTGATCGCCACCGACCACATGCCGCCGAACAGCGTGTAGATCAGCACGCTGGCGGCGCCGATCATCATGCCGGCGTCCTGCGACAGCGCGCCGTCCGAGACGGTATAGAAGACCAGCCCGAGCGCCTTGATCTGCGCGGCGACCCAGCCCAGGTAGGACACCACGATGCACAGCGTGGTGAGGATCTCGGCCAGCCGCCCGTAGCGGTTGTGATAGTAGTCGCCGATCGTCAGCAGGTTCATCCGGTACAGCGGACGGGCGAAGAACAGGCCGACCAGGATCAGGCACAGCGACGAGCCGAACGGGTCGGACACCACGCCGGACAGCCCTTCCTTCAGGAATACCGCGGGAATGCCGAGCACGGTCTCCGAGCCGAACCAGGTCGCGAACACGGTCGCGGTGACCACGTAGAACGGCAGGCTGCGGCCCGCCACGGCGAAGTCGGTCGTGTTGCGCACGCGCAGCGCGGCCCACAGGCCGATGCCGACCGAGATTACCCAGTAGATGATGACAAACCAGATCAGCATGCTGCTGCCCTATCCCAAAGAGCCCAGGGGCCAAGAAACCGAATGGCGGACGGCGGCAAGGTGCGCGCGCCCGCAGTCCAATTCATCGGTCGGGGCCGCGTGGGTGGCGGATCGGGTGCCCTGGGACGAGCACTGGCCTGCGGTCGTAGCCGAATCAAAACGCGGATTATAGCGATGCAAGCGGCGATACAAGCGCGCCCTGCCAAAAAAATCGGCAGCGGCGCGGGCCGTCGGCACGGGCTGGATCGGCGACGGCGGCAGGCCGACGCTGGGTCGAACCCTCAACCGAACCAGTCGACCAGCTGCGTGGCCACAACCGCGATCGCCACGGCGCCGATCAGCAGCAGCCCGATCGCCAGCATCCGGTTGGTGCGGCGCTGCTCGACCACCAGCGCCGCCAGCAGGCGGTCCTGCTGGCCGTTGTTGACCAGCGCGCGGCGCTCCAGGAACTGGTGCGCCAGCCGAGGAAAGTCCGGCAGCATCTTGGCCCACTGCGGCGCCTCGACCTGGATGCGCTCCCAGGCGCCGCGCCAGCCGACCTGCTCGTGCATCCAGCGCTCGAGATAGGGCTTGGCGGTCTTCCACAGGTCCAGGTCCGGGTCCAGCTGGCGGCCCAGCCCTTCGATATTGAGCAGCGTCTTCTGCAGCAGCACCAGCTGCGGCTGGATCTCGACGTTGAAGCGGCGCGAGGTCTGGAACAGCCGCATCAGCACCATGCCCAGCGAGATCTCCTTCAACGGCTTGTCGAAGTACGGCTCGCAGCAGGCGCGCACCGCGCTTTCCAGCTCCTCGACCCGGGTCTGCGGCGGCACCCAGCCCGACTCGACGTGCAGCAGCGCGACGCGGTGGTAATCGCGCCGGAAGAACGCGATGAAATTCTGCGCCAGATAGTTCTTGTCGAACTCGGACAGCGCGCCGACGATGCCGAAGTCCAGCGCGATATAGCGGCCGAAGGTCTCGGGCTGCACCGACACCAGGATGTTGCCCGGGTGCATGTCGGCGTGGAAGAAGCCGTCGCGGAACACCTGCGTGAAGAAGATCTCGACGCCCTCCTCCGCCAGCCGGTGCAGGTCGACGCCGGCGGCCTTCAGCGATTCGGTGCGCGAGATCGGGATGCCGTGCATCCGCTCCATCACGAACACCTCGCTGCTGCAGAAGTCCCAGAACACTTCGGGCACCAGCAGCAGCTCGGTGTCCTGGAAGTTGCGGCGCAGCTGGCTGGCGTTGGCCGCCTCGATCATCAGGTCGAGCTCGTCGTGCAGGTACTTGTCGAACTCGGCGACCACCTCGCGCGGCTTGAGCCGCTTGCCGTCGGCCGACACCCGCTCGATCCAGACCGCGACATCGCGCATCAGCGCCAGGTCGCTGTCGATCACCGGCAGCATGCCGGGCCGCAGCACCTTGACCGCGACCTCGCGGCCGCGATACGGGCCGGCCTTCAGCGTGGCGAAATGCACCTGCGCGATCGACGCGCTGGCGACCGGCTGGTGCTCGAAGGTCTCGAACAGCTGCGTCAGCGGCCGGCCCAGCGAGCGCTCGATGATGGCGACCGCGACGGCCGGATCGAACGGCGGCACCTGGTCCTGCAGCAGCGCCAGTTCGTCGGCGATGTCGGCCGGCAGCAGGTCGCGCCGGGTCGACAGCACCTGGCCGAACTTGACGAAGATCGGCCCCAGCCGCGTCAGCGCCAGCCGCAGCCGCACGCCGCGCGGCACGGTATCGAGCTTGCGTCCGATGGTGATGACCCTGACCAGCAGGCGGATATGCCGGTTCTGGAAACCGGACAGCACCAGCTCGTCCAGGCCGTAGTAGAAGATGACAAAGGCGATCTTGCAGAGGCGCAGGAAACGGGTCATGCAGGTCTTGTTGGTAAGCCGGCCGGATCGGGACACGCTTTTGCGCGTCGTTGCCGCCGGCGGGCGGGATTCTTGTCAGCGGTTCCGCGCTCGGCGCGGCTGGCCCGGTTCAGCGATGCGCGGACGGCAGCGGGGCGGCGCCGGCACCGGGGCCGGCACCGGGACCAGCACCCGCACCGCGCTCCAGCCGCTCCAGCCGCTCCAGCCGTTTCTCCAGCCGGGCCAGATCGTCGCGCAACGCGGCCACATCGGCACGGAAATCGTCCAGCGCGGCATGGCGGACCAGCGTCGGCTGTTCGTCCAGCAGATATTCGGTCACGTTCTCGACCAGCGCCCGCCCGACCCGCAGCGCGCCGGCGTGGGCCTGCTGCGCGCCGTCGACCAGCCGCTGCGCGACGCTGTCGCCGACGGTGCCGCCCATCACGGCACGCAAGGCCCGGGCCAGATCCTCCGCGGCATCCCAGCGCAGGCTGCGCGCCAGCGTCGACACGGTATTGGCCAGCTCGGCATCGCCCTCCAGCCGCACGTGGCGCATCGCGGCGGCCTGCCCCCCGGCGGCGACATCGGCCACCACCAGCGGCCATTGCTGCAGCGGCACGGCGATCGTCACAGACGGCGGCGGCGCGTCGGCGGCGGCCAGCGCGACCATGCCTTGCGCATCGATCCGCAAGGCCATCGCAAAGGCAGCAGCGTCGAAGCCGATCACGCGGCCGGCATAGGGCGTCAGCAGCTTGCGCGCCCACGGCTCCTGTTCCAGCAGATGATTGAGCGCGGCGACGATGGGGCCGGCCAGCGCGGACGGAAGAGTGTTCATGGCGTGATGGTGCGGACCACGCCGGCCAGGCCGGCGCCAATGAAAAAGGCCCACGCGCGTTGGCGCGTGGGCCTCCATTCTAAGCCAGCGCCGGGCACATCACGCCGTACCCGGGCCTTGGCTCAAGCAGCGACTCGGCCGCGGGCTCAGGATTCCTGCTGAATCCCGGCCAGCACCCAGCCGCCGGCGCCGCTGGCCGGCTTCGCCAGGTTCCACACCTCGGCGAACGGCTGCGCGGCCTCGCCTTCGTTCTCGCGGATCATGCCGCTGAAGCGCACGCTGGCCACATGCTGGTTGTCGGTCGACTCGATGCCCAGCAGCGTCGCGTCCAGCGTCACCACGTCGGTGTGGTTGCCCTGCGCCCCGCGATCGCCCAGGTCCATCTTGATCTCGGCAAACATTTCCGGCGTGGTGAACTCGCGGATGTCGTCGAGATTGCCGGCATCCCAGGCGGCCTGCAGGCGCACGAAGTAGACCTTGGCATTGCGCAGGAAGGCTTCGGTATCGAAGTCCGCCGGCACGCCCCAGGGCTGCGCGACCTGCGACCCGGCCGCCGCGGCCCCCGCGGCCGGTTGCAGCGCGGCCGGGCCGGCCGATTGGGCCGAGGGCTGCAGCACGGGCTCGCGCATCATCGGCTCCTGGCCGCGGTCGAAGGCGCCGCGGTTCAGGTCGGTCCGGCCGCCCGGCGAACCGCCGGCACCGGCCGCGCCGGCATAGGCCGGCTGCGGGCGCTTGGCGCCGCCACGGAACTTGCGGATCAGCCAGATCGCGATAAAGGCGAGCGCCGCGATCAGGATCAGGTTGGACAGGAAGGTCAGCGCGGCGCCCCCCAGGCCGAACTGCGACAGCAGCCAGCCGATGCCCAGGCCAGCGGCGATGCCGCCGAGGATGCCGCCCCAGTTGCGGCGCGGCGCGGCGGCCGTGGCGGCACCGGCGCCGGCGGTCGCCGGCGCGGCCTGCTGCGCCGGTTGCTGAGCCTGCTGCTGCGCCGGCGTCTGCTGCGGCGCCTGCTGGCGCTGCTGGGTCACGTTGGACGACTGCTTGCCGAAGCTGCGCGAACCGCCCATGCGTTTGGCTTCCGCATCGAACACCATCCCGAAGGCCAGCATGCCGGCCAGCGACCCCGCCAGGAATTTTCCGCGAATGTTGGACATGATTCCTTATCCCCTTTTATTGCGCCGCAATCGGCGCTGATTCAGTACTTACGGCCGACGTGCAAGGCAACCACGCCTGCCGTCAGGTTGAAGTATTCGACGTTCTCCAGCCCCGCTTGTTCCATCAACCGCACAAGCGAATCCTGATCCGGGTGCATGCGGATCGACTCGGCCAGGTAGCGGTAGCTGTGGGCGTCGCCGGCAACACGCTGGCCCAGCCACGGCAGCACCTTGAAAGAATAGATGTCGTATGCCTTTTCCAGCGGCTTCCAGACCTTGGAGAACTCCAGCACCATGACCTTGCCGCCCGGCTTCGTCACCCGCCGCATCTCGGCCAGTGCCCGGTCCTTGTGCGTCATGTTGCGCAGGCCGAAGGCCACGGTGACCAGGTCGAAGTGGTTGTCCGGGAACGGAATCCGCTCGGCGTCGCACAGGCAGGTCGGCGTCACGATGCCGTCGTTCAGCAGCCGGTCGCGGCCGACGCGCAGCATCGATTCGTTGATGTCGGTCAGCCAGACCTCGCCGGTCGGGCCCGCCTGGCGCGCGAACGCCTTGGCCAGGTCGCCGGTGCCGCCGGCGATGTCGAGCACCTTCTGGCCCGGCCGCACGCCGGCCTGGGCGATCGTAAACAGCTTCCACAGCCGGTGCATGCCGCCCGACATCAGGTCGTTCATCAGGTCGTACTTCGACGCGACCGAATGGAACACGCCGGCGACCTTGCCGGCCTTCTCGGTCTCGTCGACCTTCTCGAACCCGAAGTGGGTTTCGCTCATCGCTGGCTCCAGAAATCCAGGGGAGTCGGTGGGGACCGGCGGCTCAGTGATGGCCGCACCCGTGGCCGTGCGCCGCGGCGGGCGCCATCGGGGTGTCGCGGTCGGCGCCGGCGGCCTCGAGCCGCCGCAGGTAGTCCTGCCACAGCGATTCCTGCTCGGCGCCGAGGCGGTACAGCAGGTCCCACGAATAGATGCCGCTGTCGTGGCCGTCGGAGAAGCGGATCAGGATCGCGTAATTGCCGACCGGCTCGACCGCGGTCACGTTGACGTCGCGCTTGCCCGTCTGCAGCACTTCCTGGCCCGGGCCATGGCCCTGCACCTCGGCCGACGGCGAATAGACGCGCAGGTATTCGAACGGCAGCCGGAAGCTCTCGCCATTGTCGAAGCCGATTTCCAGCACGCGCGATTGCGTGTGGACCGTCAGCGCGGTGGGATGCGGGGTATCTTTTTCCAGTCCTGCCATGATTCTCGGCGCTTGCCGTGTTGGCGCGGACCCGGGCGGAGGCCAAAGCTCCTGCCGGATTCACGCTTCTACTTCTTGTACGACCCGATAGCTTACCGCACGCGACCCGCCTTGCCCATCTTCGAGCGCAGGACGGGGCACACCGGCCTCGATCGTCCCGGTGGCCGCGGCATCGGCCTGCGGCGCCCCACCCTCGGGCAGATAGCGCAGCCGGCGATCGTGGAAGGCCGCGACCGTGCTGCGGTGGGCGATGCTGACGATCGCCGCGCCGGGCAGCGCATCGACCATCAGCTGGTACATCGCGCGTTCGGTCTCCTCGTCCAGCGCGCTGGTCGCCTCGTCGAGGAACAGGAAATCGGGCTTGCACAGCAGCGCGCGCGCAAACGCCAGCCGCTGCTGCTCGCCGGGCGACAGCCGCAGCGCCCAGTTGTCGAACACGTCCAGCTGGTTGGCCAGCGCGCCAAGCTGGGCCTGGCGCAGCGCGTCGCGCAGCGTCTGCGCCGGATGCGCGTCGCCGGCCTGCGGATAGGCCAGCGCGTCGGCCAGCGTGCCGACCGGCAGATAGCTGCGCTGCGGCAGGAACAGCGTGCGCGACGCCGCCGGCATCGCCACCGAACCGCTGCCGTAAGGCCAGATCCCGGCCAGCGCGCGGAACAGCACGCTCTTGCCGCAGCCCGACGGGCCGGTCACCAGCCACCGTTCGCCGCGCGCGATCGTCAGCGAGAACGCCGACACCAGCGGCCGCTTGACCACCGGCAGGCCGGGGCCCCCCAGCACGGGCAGCGCCAGCGCCAGCGCGTCGATCTCGATGCGATCGCGCGCCCCGGCACCGGCATCGCCGACAGTGACCTGGATATCGTGCTCGCCGTCGTGCAGCCGTTCCTGCCGCTGGGCCTCGCGGATCGCCTGCTGGAAATCGATCAGGCGGTTCGACGCGGCCTTCCAGCCGACCAGCGTCGCATAGTTGTCGACGAACCACGACAGCGCGCCCTGCACCTGTGTGAAGGCGCTCGACATCTGCATCAGCCCGCCGAGCGTCATCTTGCCGGCGAAGTAGCGCGGCGCGGCGACCAGGATCGGGAAGATGATGGCGAACTGGCCGTAGCCCGAGCTGATGAAGGTCAGCCGCCGCGTATAGAACATCAGCTGGTTCCAGTTGACGCGGATCTGCTCGAAGCGCGCGCGCAGCCCGGACTGCTCGGTCGGCTCGCCGCGATAGAGCGCGACCGGCTCGGCGTTCTCGCGCAGCCGCACCAGCGAGAAACGGAAGTTCGCCTCGTACCGCTCCTGCTGGAACTTCAGGCCAATCAGCGGGCGGCCGATCCAGTGCGTCAGCAGCGAGCCGAGCACCGCGTAGCCGCCGGCGAACCAGACCATATAGCCGGGGATCGTCATCGTGGTGCCGCCCAGCGCGAAGCTGATCGGCCCGGACACCGCCCACAGGATGCCGACGAAGGACACCAGCGTGACGACCGAATTGAGCAGGCCGAGCGACAGCGACAGCGCGCCGTCGGTAAACAGCCGCAGGTCGTCGGCCAGGCGCTGGTCGGGGTTGTCGGTCGCGTGGGTCTGCTCGATGCGGTAGTAGGCCTGCCAGGCCAGCCACTTGCCGAGGAACTGGTTGGTCATCCAGGTCCGCCAGCGCATCTGCAGCATCATCGTGTAGTACTGGCGGAAGATCGCGGCGACGATGAAGCAGGCCGCGATCATGCTGAAGCGCAGCAGCAGCTCCTTGAACGAGGCGTAGTCGCGCTGCTCCAGCGCGTTGTAGAACACGCGGTTCCACTCGTTGAGCAGCACGTTGATGTAGACGATGCCGAGGTTCAGCGCCACCAGCAGCAGCAACAGTCCGAGCCCGGCCTTGCGGTCCTCCGATTTCCAGTAGGGCTTGATCAGCGCCCAGGTCGCGCGAAAGCGCAGGCGGCTCTGGATCTGCAGCTCGCGGGCCGGGACGGCCGGACCGGGCACGGTGGCGGTGGTTGGCGTGGACATGAATGACGGCAGGCGTTAGGAACAACGGCCGCGCCGGCGCGGGTGGCCAGCACGGAACGGCGAACAGGCATCAGACGGCGGGGAAACCGCCCGGGTTCCGCGCGGCGCAACGGCGCGCATTCGGCACCATTCGCCGCAATTCGGCGCGCAGTCACGGCGCGCAGTCACCACGCAGGTAGAACGCGTCGCCTGCTCACTCGGCTGACAGCGCGGCGAGCGCCGCCCGCAGCGCCGGCAGCCGCTGCTGCAGCGCCTCGACGCGCCCGGCGTCCGCTTCGCGCTGCGGCGCGGCCCAGACGGCCTCGGGGAAATGCGTGTCCCAGCGATAGCGCGGGATGATATGCCAGTGCAGGTGCGGCACCATGTTGCCGAAGGCGGCCAGATTGACCTTGTCCGGCGCCATCACGTCGCGCACGGTGCGTTCGACGCGGGCGACCAGCCGCATCAGCCAGGCCTGCTCGGCCTCGGACAGGTCGGTCTGCTCGGCCACGTGGTCTTGCCAGACGACGCGGCAGAAGCCGGGGAAGCGCTCGTGCTCGACCAGGATCACGCGGGCGCGCCCGCCCGCGTCCTGCCAGACCAGCTCGCCGCCATCGCCCTCGCACAGCGGGCAATCCGCCACGCGCGCCACGCGGGCCGCGCCCTGCTCCGCCGCGCTCATTGCCGGACCCTCACACCAGCACCCGTTCGATGCCGCCGGCGTTGGCCGCGGCGACGTAGTCGGGCATCCAGTTCTCGCCCAGCAGATGGCGCGCCATCTCGACCACGATGTAGTCGGCCTGCACCGAGGCATCCTCGTTGTAGCGCGACAGGCCCTGCAGGCACGACGGGCAGCTGGTCAGGATCTTGACGTCGCCGTCGAAGCCGTCGGCGCGCAGCTTGCCGGCGCCCTTGCGCATTTCCTCTTCCTTGCGGAAGCGGACCTGCGTCGACACGTCCGGACGCGTGACCGCCAGCGTGCCCGACTCCCCGCAGCAGCGCTCGTTCTTCTCGATGTTGCCGGCCTCGCCGTTACCGCCCATCAGCTGGTTGACCAGTTTGGTCGGGTCCATCGTCTTGATCGGCGTGTGGCAGGGATCGTGGTACATGTAGCGCGCCCCGGTCACGCCCTCGAGCTTGACGCCCTTCTCCAGCAGATACTCGTGGATATCGATGATGCGGCAGCCAGGGAAGATCTTCTCGAATTCGTAGCCGGCGAGCTGGTCGTAGCAGGTGCCGCAGCTGACCACCACCGTCTTGATGTCGAGGTAGTTCAGCGTGTTGGCGACCCGGTGGAACAGCACGCGGTTGTCGGTGACGATCTTCTCGGCCTTGTCGAACTGGCCGGTGCCGCGCTGCGGATAGCCGCAGCACAGATAGCCCGGCGGCAGCACGGTCTGCACGCCGACGTGCCACAGCATCGCCTGCGTGGCCAGCCCCACCTGCGAGAACAGCCGCTCCGAGCCGCAGCCCGGGAAGTAGAACACCGCCTCGCTCTCGACCGAGGTCGCCTTCGGATTGCGGATGATCGGCACGATCTCGTTGTCTTCGATATCGAGCAGCGCGCGCGCGGTCTTCTTGGGCAGGTTGCCCGGCATCTTCTTGTTGACGAAGTGGATCACCTGCTCGCGCACCGGCGGCTTGCCGACGGTGGCGGGCGGATGCGCGGTCTGCTTGCGCGCCAGCGTCTTCATCAGCTCGTTGCCGGCGCGCTGGGCCTTGTAGCCCCAGTCCATCATGACCTTGCGGGTCATGTTGATGGTCTGCGGATTGGTCGCGTTCAGGAAGAACATCGCCGCCGCGGTGCCGGGGTTGAACTTCTTCTGGCCCATCTTGCGCAGCAGGTTGCGCATGTTCATCGACACGTCGCCGAAGTCGATCTTGACCGGGCACGGCGTCACGCACTTGTGGCAGACGGTGCAGTGGTCGGCCACGTCCGAGAACTCGTCCCAGTGCTTGATCGACACGCCGCGGCGCGTCTGCTCCTCGTACAGGAAGGCCTCGATCAGCAGCGAGGTGGCCAGGATCTTGTTGCGCGGGCTGTACAGCAGGTTGGCGCGCGGCACGTGGGTCGCGCACACCGGCTTGCACTTGCCGCAGCGCAGGCAGTCCTTGACGCTGTCGGCGATCGCGCCGATGTCGCTCTGCTGCATGATCAGCGACTCGTGCCCCATCAGCCCGAACGACGGCGTATAGGCGTTGCGCAGGTCGGCGCCGGGCAGCAGCTTGCCCTTGTTGAAGCGGCCCTGCGGATCGACGCGCTGCTTGTACTGGCGGAAGTCGCCGATCTCTTCCTCGGTCAGGAACTCCAGCTTGGTGATGCCGATGCCGTGCTCGCCCGAAATCACGCCGTCGAGCGAACGCGCCAGCGCCATGATGCGGGCCACCGCCTTGTGGGCGTCCTGCAGCATGTCGTAGTCGTCGGAGTTGACCGGGATGTTGGTGTGCACGTTGCCGTCGCCGGCGTGCATGTGCAGCGCGACGAAGACGCGGCCGCGCAGCACCTGCTTGTGAATCTTCTGCGCCTCGTCGAGGATCGGCTTGAATTCGCCGCCGTTGAAGATCTTGCGCAGCTCGGCGCGCAGCTCGTTCTTCCACGACACGCGGATCGTACGATCCTGCAGCAGATGGAACACGGCGGCATCGGGCTGCTGCACCAGCCGCGCCTCGAAGGCCTGCCCCAGCAGGCCCAGGCCGTGGCCGATCAGCGCGGCGCGCGCCTGCGTCAGCGGCGTGTCGAGGTTGTCGCGCAGATAGATCCAGCGCGCGCGCACGTCGCGCAGCAGCGTCAGCGCCTGCTGCACGCGGTCCTCCAGCAGCTCGGCGCTGGGGATCTCGTTGGCGTCGTCGCTGCGGCCCAGCGGCAGGTTGCCGCGCGCGAAGAAGCTCTCGAGCTCGTCGGCGAGCTTGAGCTTGTTCTTGATCGACAGCTCGATATTGATGCGCTCGATGCCGTCGGTGTATTCGCCCATCCGGTTCAGCGGAATCACCACGTCTTCGTTGATCTTGAAGGCGTTGGTATGGCGCGCGATGGCGGCGGTGCGCGAACGGTCGAGCCAGAACTTCTTGCGCGCCTCGGGGCTGATCGCGACGAAGCCCTCGCCGCTCTTGCCGTTGGCCATGCGGATCACTTCGGAGGTGGCGCGCGCGACCGCGTTCTCGTCGTCGCCGACGATATCGCCGATCAGCACCATCTTCGGGAAGGCGTTGCGCTTGCTCTTGGTGGCGTAACCGACCGCGCGCAGGTAGCGCTCGTCCAGATGCTCGAGGCCGGCGAGGATCGCGCCGCCCGGCGTCTTCGACTCGATATCGAGGAAGTCCTTGATCTCGACGATGCTCGGGATCGCGTCGCGCGCCTGGCCGAAGAACTCGAGGCAGACCGTGCGGATATGGCGCGGCATCCGATGCAGGATCCAGCGCGCGCTGGTGATGATGCCGTCGCAGCCTTCCTTCTGCACGCCCGGCAGGCCGGCCAGGAACTTGTCGGTGACGTCCTTGCCGAGCCCTTCCTTGCGGAACTTGCGGCCCTCGATCGCCAGCGTCTCGCTGCGCAGCAGCTTCTCGCCCGGCGCGCGATTGCCGTCGAACCACTTCAGCTCGAAGGTGGCGACGGGCACGTCGTGGATCTTGCCCAGGTTGTGGTCCAGGCGCGTGACCTCGAGCCAGTTGCCCTCCGGATCCACCATGCGCCACCAGGCCAGGTTGTCCAGCGCGGTGCCCCACAGCACGGCCTTCTTGCCGCCGGCGTTCATCGCGACGTTGCCGCCGATGCACGAGGCGTCGATCGAGGTCGGGTCGACCGCGAACACCAGGCCCGCCTTGTCGGCCGCGTCGGCGACGCGGCGCGTCACCACGCCGGCGCCGGAGAAGATCGTCGCGACGTTGTCCGGCACGCCCGGCAGGTCGGTCTGCTCGACGGGTCCGAGCTGTTCCAGCTTCTCGGTATTGATCACCGCCGACAGCGGCGTCAGCGGCACGGCGCCGCCGGTATAGCCGGTGCCGCCTCCGCGGGGAATGATGGTCAGGCCCAGTTCGAAGCAGCCCTTGACCAGCCCGGCGATCTCTTCCTCGGTATCGGGGGTCAGCACCACGAACGGGTATTCGACGCGCCAGTCGGTGGCGTCGGTCACGTGCGACACGCGCGAGAGCCCGTCGAACTTGATGTTGTCCTTCTGCGTGACACGGCCCAGCACGCGCAGCGCGCGCTTGCGCAGCTCGTAGGCGTCGGTGAACTCGCGCTTGAATTCCTCGATGGCCTGCCGGGCGAAGGTGACCAGCTGCTCGACGCGGTGCGAACGGTCCTCGGCGGCGGGCTCGGCATGCTCGGCGCGATCGGCGGCGCGGCGCTTCTCGATCTCGGCCAGGCGGTGATGCAGCGCGGAGATCAGCATCTCGCGGCGCTTCGGGTTCTCTAGCAGATCGTCCTGCAGATACGGATTGCGGCGGACCACCCAGATATCGCCCAGCACCTCGTACAGCATCCGCGCCGAACGGCCGGTGCGGCGCTCGCCGCGCAGCTCGTCCAGGATCCGCCAGGCCTCCTCGCCCAGCAGGCGGATCACGATTTCGCGGTCGGAAAAGGAGGTGTAGTTATAGGGGATCTCGCGCAGGCGCGGAGGGGCGTCCTGCGCGGCGAGCTTGGCGTCGAGCACGAGTGGGGCATTCATGGGCGGGAGCGCGGCATGCGGCGCACGGGGACGGTGCGCCTGTCGTCAACTAAAGCGCGATTGTACTGCAACGGCCGATTTTGCCGCAGCGCAACAATCCCATACCCCCGCTCGGGACATGGCGGGCGGGGCCTGGTGCTGTCGCCCCCGCGAAAGCGGGGGCCCAGCGGCTTTCGCTCCGCGACCAGGCTTCAACGACGCTGGGTCCCCGCTTGCGCGGGGACGACGAGGTCAGAACCACCCCCGCATCATGTCGCCCAGCCCCCGCCAGAAACTGTCCGGAATCCACAGCAGCGCGCTGGTCATCGCCAGATAGCGCAGCAGCTTGCCGACCGCCATATAGCCCAGGCTCGGCCAGAACGGCAAGCGCAGCCACCCGGCCAATGTGCACAACGGATCACCCAACATCGGCAACCACGACAGCAGCAGCGTCTTCGGGCCGAGGCGCCGCATCCAGCGGAAATAGCGCGCGTCCAGCGGCGGCTTGCGGGGCTTGCGCGGATGCTTGCGGTGTTCGGCGTGCTCGCGCTCGTGCTCGCGATGCTGGCGCCGCAGGTGGTAGCGCACCAGCGCCAGCTTGGCCGCGTAGCCGAGCCACCAGTCGATCGCGCCGCCGACCGTGTTGCCGGCGGTGGCCACCAGCAACGCGGGCCAGAACATGTCCGGATTGAGCTTGATATAGCCGAACACGGCGGGCTCGGATCCGACCGGCAGCAGCGTCGCCGACAGCAGGCTGACGAGGAAGATCGCGCTCAGCCCAACCTTGGGCAGCGCGGCGGTGTCGAACAGCCAGTCGATCAGGCCTTCCATCAATGAATGCGGTGGTTCGGTCGAGGGTTCGGGACGCGAAGCGGCGGCGGGCGCGACGGCCATGCCGAAGCTGCCCCGCTCGCGCGGCCGGCCATTCTAGCAAGCGCCAAGCGGGCCAACCCGCATGGCACAGCCTGGGGATTTGTGATTTACTGTTAGAGCCTTTGCCAGCCTATGGTTCACTGGCCGATGGGCCGCGACGGATCGCCCGTCGCGGGATTGACCGCTGCATTCGTTGGCCGCAATCGTAAGCCGCAATCGTAAGCCGCAATCGTAAGCCGCAATCGTTAGCCGCAATCGTTAGCTGTAACACTCGCTGTACCACCATCACGAAATAGCCGCGTTCCAACAAGCGGCAGCACCGCGCCGTAGCCTGTTCCGGGCAGTCATCGCGCATTTTCGGGATACACGCGGGATGTCCGGAGCCGGCCATGTGCGTCCACCCACATGGAGACCAGCATGGCGATTCCGATCCGCCTGACCGTCAACGGCAAGACCGTCGACGCCCAGGTCGAACCCCACACCCTTCTCGTCCAATTCCTGCGTGAACAGCTGCGCCTGACCGGCACCCATGTCGGCTGCGACACCGCGCAATGCGGCGCCTGCACCGTGCATCTGGACGGCCGGGCGGTGAAGTCGTGCAATCTGCTGGCGGTGCAGGCGGACGGTGCCCAGGTGACCACCATCGAAGGGCTGGCCCCCGATGGCGAACTGCATCCGATGCAGGCCGCGTTCCGCGACTGCCACGGACTGCAATGCGGCTTCTGCACGCCCGGCATGGTGATGAGCGCGGCCGCGCTGGTACAGGAGCGCCCGAACGCGGACGCCGCGGCGATCCGCGCGCATCTGGACGGCAACCTGTGCCGCTGCACCGGCTATCACAACATCGTGCGCGCGGTGCAGCAGGGCCAGGCCGCGATGGCCAGCGCCGCTGCATCCGGCGTGCCCGCATCCGCCGCCTCGGCCGAGTAAGGAGGAACCGCCATGAACGCACCCGAGACCCCACGGCTGGTCGGCGCCTCCGTCAAGCGCAAGGAAGACTACCGCTACCTGACCGGCATCGGCCAGTACACCGACGACATCGTGCAGCCGCAGCAGAGCTACGGCTATTTCGTCCGCTCGCCCTACGCGCACGCGCGCATCCGCTCGATCGACACACGCCAGGCGATGGCCTCGCCCGGCGTGATCGGCGTCTTCACCGGCGAGGACATGGCGGCCGACAAGGTCGGCGGCCTGCCCTGCGGCTGGCTGATCCACAGCATCGACGGCTCGCCGATGAAAGAGCCTCCGCATCCGGTGCTGGCGCAGGGCAAGGTCCGCCATGTCGGCGACCAGGTCGCGCTGGTGGTGGCCGAGACGCTGCAGCAGGCGCGCGACGCCGCCGAGAAGATCGAGGTCGATTACGAGGAACTGCCGGCGGTGGTGCGCACCGCCGACGCGGCCTCCGCCACCACGCTGGTGCACGACGACGTGCCGGCCAACACCTGCTACGTCTGGGGCCACGGCGACCGCGCGGCCACCGATGCGGCCTTCGCCAAGGCGGCGCACGTGACCACGCTGGAGATCGTCAACAACCGGCTGGTACCCAATGCGATCGAGCCGCGCGCGGTCAACGCCAGCTACAACCGGCAGGACGACAGCTACACGCTGTACGTCGCCAGCCAGAACCCGCACGTCGAGCGGCTGCTGATGGGCGCCTTCGTGCTGGGGCTGCCCGAGTCGCGGCTGCGCGTGATCGCGCCCGACGTCGGCGGCGGCTTCGGCTCGAAGATCTTCCTGTATCCGGAGGACGTCGCGCTAACCTGGGCGTCGAAGAAGGTCAAGCGGCCGATCAAGTGGACCGCCGAGCGTTCCGAGTCCTTCCTGACCGACGCCCACGGCCGCGACCATGTCACGCGCGCCGAGCTGGCGCTCGATGGGGACGGCAAGTTCCTGGCGATGCGGGTCCACACGACCGCCAACATGGGCGCCTACCTGTCGACCTTCGCCTCCAGCGTGCCGACCATCCTGTACGCGACGCTGCTGGCCGGCCAGTACGCGACCCCGGCAATCTACGCCGAGGTCACCGCGGTGTTCACCAATACCGCGCCGGTCGACGCCTATCGCGGCGCGGGCCGGCCCGAGGCCACCTATGTGGTCGAGCGGCTGGTCGAGACCGCGGCGCGCGAACTCGGCATCGATCCGGCCGAACTGCGCCGGCGCAATTTCATCCGCAGCTTCCCGTATGCGACCCCGGTCGGGCTGACCTACGACACCGGCGACTACGAGCCCTGCCTGCAGCGCGCGCAGGAGCTGGCCGACGTGGCCGGCTTCCCGGCGCGCCGCGACGAGGCCCAGCGCCGCGGCAAGCTGCGCGGCCTCGGCTATTCCTGCTACATCGAGGCATGCGGGCTGGCGCCGTCGAACATCGCCGGGGCGCTCGGCGCGCGTGCCGGCCTGTTCGAGGTCGGCGAGATCCGCGTGCATCCGACCGGCACCGTAACCGTCTTCACCGGCTCGCACAGCCACGGGCAGGGGCACGAGACCACCTTCGCCCAGGTGGTGGCCGACCGGCTCGGCATCCCGCTCGATGCGGTGGAGGTCGTGCACGGCGACACCGGCCGCGTGCCGTTCGGCATGGGCACCTACGGCTCGCGTTCGCTGGCGGTCGGCGGCTCGGCCATCGTCAAGGCGCTCGACAAGATCGAGGCCAAGGCCAGGCAGATCGCCGCGCACCTGCTCGAGGCGTCGGCCGACGACATCGAGTTCAGCAACGGCGTGTTCCGCGTGGCCGGCACCGACCGCAGCAAGACCTTCGGCGAGGTCGCGCTGTCGGCCTATGTGCCGCACAACTACCCGCTCGAGCGGCTGGAGCCGGGCCTGAACGAGAACGCGTTCTACGACCCGACCAACTTCACCTATCCGTCCGGCGCCTACGTCTGCGAGGTCGAGGTCGACCCGGACACCGGCGAGACGCAGGTGGTCAAGTTCACCGCGGTCGACGACTTCGGCAACATCATCAATCCGATGATCGTCGAGGGACAGGTCCACGGCGGCATCGGCCAGGGGCTCGGACAGGCGATGCTCGAGCAGTGCGTCTACGACGGCGACAGCGGCCAGCTGCTGACCGGCTCCTACATGGACTACGCAATGCCGCGCGCGGCCGATCTGCCGGACTTCACCGTCGAGACCGCGCAGGGCACGCCGTGCACGCACAATCCGCTGGGCGTCAAGGGCTGCGGCGAGGCCGGCGCGATCGGCTCGCCGCCGGCCTTCATCAACGCGCTGATCGACGCGCTGTCGCCGCTCGGCGTGCGCGACCTGCAGATGCCGGCCACCCCGCATCGGGTCTGGCAGGCGATCCACGCGGCCGGGCAGGCAGCCGGCAACGGTGCCACCCCGGCACGCACCATCTGACGCGCGAGGAGACATCCATGTACGCATTCCAGTTCCAACGCGCGACCGATGCCCAGGCGGCGGCCGCGCTGCTGCGCAGCGACCCCGATGCGAAGATCGTGGCGGGCGGGCAGAGCCTGATCGCGGCGATGAAGCTGCGTCTGGCCGCGCCGTCGACGCTGGTCGACATCAACCGCATTCCCGGCATTCGCGACATCCGTGTCGAAGGCGACACGCTGGTGATCGGCGCCGGCGCGCGGCACGCCGATGTCGAGGCGCACCCCGAGGTCAAGCGCCGGCTGCCGGCGCTGGCCGCGCTGGCCGGTGGCATCGGCGACCGCCAGGTACGGGCGCTCGGCACGCTGGGCGGCTCGATCGCCAACAACGATCCGGCCGCCTGCTATCCGGCCGCGGTGCTGGGCCTGAACGCCACCGTGGTGACCGACCGGCGCAGCATCGCCGCCGACGATTTCTTCGTCGGCATGTACGAGACCGCGCTCGAGCCGGACGAGCTGATCACCGCGGTGCGCTTCCCCTGTCCGCGCCAGGCCGCCTACGTCAAGTTCCGCAACCCGGCCTCGCGCTTTGCGCTGGTCGGCGTGATGGTGGCCAGGGGCGTCGGCGGGGCAGATGGCAGTAGCAGCAGCGGCGCAGACGTGCGCGTGGCCGTCACCGGTGCCGCCGACGCGGTGTTCCGCTGCGAGCCGCTGGAGCGCGCGCTGTCGGCGGACTTCAGCGCGGCGGCCGCGCGGGCGGTGACGATCCCGACCGAGGGCCTGAACGACGACCTGCACGGGTCCGCCGAGTACCGGGCGCATCTGATTCCGGTGCTGGCGGCGCGCGCGGTCGAGCAGGCGCTGGGGCAGGGTTCCTCGCAACCTTCCTGATCGTGCTGAAGCGCAGCAGCGGACCGGCTTGCCGGTCCGCCTGCTTGCCGCGGTTCTTCCCGCGATCCGGCCTCGTTCACTGCCGCCGCCTCTACCCGTCCTGTCGTCCGACCTCGCCTTCATGCTGCCCGCTTCGATCGACCAGACCCTGACGCTGCTCCAGCGCGAGCAATACTTCGCCGACCGCGAGACCGCGACCGTGCTGTTCCTCGCGCTGAAGATGCAGCGCCCGCTGTTTCTCGAAGGGGAACCGGGCGTCGGCAAGACCGCGCTGGCGCAGGCGATCGCCGCTGGCCTCGGCACCAGGCTGTTGCGGCTGCAGTGCTACGAGGGACTCGACGCCGCCAGCGCGCTGTACGAATGGGACTATCCGCGCCAGATCATGGCGCTGCGCCTGGCCGAGGCGCGCGGCGAACGGCCCGAGGCGCAATCGCTGTACCGCGACGAATTCCTGCTCAAGCGCCCGCTGCTGGAGGCGCTGCTGCCCGACCCTGCCGCCCCCGCGGGGCCGCGCGTGCTCCTGATCGACGAGATCGACCGCGCCGACGAACCGTTCGAGGCCTTCCTGCTCGAGGTGCTGTCCGAATACCAGGTGTCGATCCCCGAGATCGGCCGCATCGCCGCGCAGCGCCCGCCGCTGATCGTGATCACGTCGAACCGCACGCGCGAGGTTCACGACGCGCTCAAGCGCCGCTGCCTCTATCGCTGGATCGGCTATCCCGAGCGCCAGCGCGAGCTTGACATCGTCGCCGCCCGCGCGCCGGAGGCCGCGGCGGCGCTGCAGACGCAGGCGATCGACTTCGTGCACCGGCTGCGCGGCATCGACCTGTTCAAGGCGCCCGGCATCGCCGAGGCGATCGACTGGTGCCGCGCGCTGGCGGCGCTCGGCGTGACGGAACTCGATCCCGATTCGGTGCGCGACACCCTCGGCGTACTGCTCAAATACCAGGACGATCTCGCGCGCGTCGACGGGCCGACCGTGGCCGAACTGCTGGCCGGCACGCCGACGGAGCCGGCCGGGGAGCGCTGAGTGACGCCGCGCCCGCCAGCCGACGCGGCTTCACCGATGCCACGCGCCGCCACGGCGCCGGACGGCCAGGCCGCGGCACGTACCGTTCCCGAGCTGCCGGTGCTGGCGCGCAATATCACCCATTTCGTGCGGCTGCTGCGTGGCGCCGGCCTGCCGCTGTCGCCGGCGCAGGCCGTCGACGCGCTGCAGGCGCTGCGGCACGTCGACCTGGGCCGGCGCGACGAGGTGCGCGCGACGCTGGCCGCGCTGATGCTGTCCGGCCCCGACCAACGCCCACTGTTCGACGCCGCCTTCGACCTGTTCTGGCGCGACCCTGATTGGGAGGGCAAGCTGCGCGCGCTGCTGCTGCCGCGCGTGGACGCCGGCGCGCCGCCGCCTCGCCGCAGCAACCGCCTCGCCGACGCGCTGGCCGCGCGCAAGCCGCCCGCCGAGCCATCCGCACCGGCCCCGTCGCCGGCGGAGCAGCGCATCGGCGCGGTGCTGACCTTCTCCGCGCAGGAGCGGCTGGCGCAGCGCGACTTCGATACGCTGTCGGCCGACGAATGGCGCGCGCTGCAGCATCTGATCCGCGCGCGCCGCACGCATCTGGCAACCGAGCGCACGCGCCGGCTGCGCGCCGCCGCCCACGGCACCCACGCCGACCTGCGCGCGAGCGCGCGGCTGGCGGTGCGCCAGCACGGCGAATGGATGCGCTGGAAATACCGCCGCCACGCCGAGCGACGCCCGCCGCTGGTGCTGCTGCTCGATATCTCGGGGTCGATGAGCCAGTATTCGCGCGCGGTGCTGTACTTCTGTCATGCGTTGATGCAATCGCGCGAGCGGCTGTCGGTGTTCCTGTTCGGCACGCGGCTGACCAATGTCAGCCGGGCGCTGCGCGAGCGGGATCCCGACGATGCCGTGGAGACCATCGCACAGCAGGTGCGCGACTGGGCCGGCGGCACGCGCATCGGCGCCGCGCTGACGACCTTCAACCGCCAGTGGGCGCGCCGCACGCTGGGCGGCCGCGCCACCGTGCTGCTGGTCACCGACGGCCTCGATCACGAGCGGATCGACCTGCTGGGCGACGAGATGGCGCGCCTGCGGCGCTTCGCCCATCGCATCGTCTGGCTCAATCCGCTGCTGCGCTACGCGGGCTTCACGCCGCAGGCCCGCGGCGTGCAGGCGATCCTGCCGCATGTCGACGCGCTGCGCCCCGCCCACAACCTGGCCAGCCTGTTCGCGCTGGAATCGCTGCTCGCGGCGCCATCGGCGCGCCGGTCCGCCAACAACGACAAGGAGAACCCCGCACCATGGAAATGACCCAAACCCACCGGCTGCCGGTGCCGCAGCAGGTCGCCTGGGAGGCGTTGAACGACACGGCCCTGCTCCAGCATTGCATTCCCGGATGTGAGAGTATCGAGCCCGATGGCGACAACGCCTACCTGCTGAGCATGACCGCCGCGGTCGGGCCGGTGAAGGCGAAGTTCAAGGGCCGGATGGCGCTGCAGGACATCCAGGCGCCGGACAGCTATACCATCGCGTTCGACGGCCAGGGCGGCGCGGCGGGCTTCGGCAAGGGCACCGCGAAGGTGCGGCTGGACCCGGACGGCGACGAGACCGTGCTGTCGTACACGGTGCAGGCGCAGGTCGGCGGCAAGATCGCGCAGATCGGCTCGCGGCTGGTCGATGGTGCCGCCCGCAAGATGGCGGACACCTTCTTCACGCGCTTCTGCGAGGCGGTCAGCGGCGGCGCGTCGCCGGCGGATGAACCTTCTGCGGCCGATTCGGCCGAAGGCGAACAAACGAAACGGAAGCGATCATGGACAGCGTGGATCTCGAAGTCCTGAAAAGCAGTGTGCGGTGGACCGCCGAAGGCCACCGCACGCTGCTGGTCACGGTGGTCAGGACCTGGGGCTCGTCGCCCCGCCCCGAGGGCGCGATGCTGGCGGTGCGCGACGACGGGCTGGTGGTCGGCTCGGTGTCGGGCGGCTGCATCGAGGACGACATCATCGACCGGGTCCGGCGCGAAGGCATCGCGGCCCGCACGCCGGAGGCGATCAAGTACGGCATCAGCGCCGAGGAGGCGCACCGCTTCGGCCTGCCGTGCGGCGGCACCATCGAGCTGGTCGCCGAACCGGTGACGGCCGACAGCGGCCTGGCCGAGCTGCTGGACGCGGTCGAGAACGGCAGGCTGGTGACCCGCACGCTCGACATGGCGACCGGCAAGGCCACGCTGGGCCCGGCGCAGGCCACCGACGGCCTGAGCTTCGACGGCCGCACACTGGCGACGATCCACGGGCCGCGCTACCGGATGCTGGTGATCGGCGCCGGACAGCTGTCGAAATACCTGTGCCAGATCGCGGTCGGCCTGGGCTTCCAGGTCACGGTCTGCGATCCGCGCGAGGAATACACCGAAACCTGGGACATCCCCGGCGTCACCATGGTGCGCACGATGCCGGACGACACCGTGATCGAGATGAAGCTGGACGAGCGCTGCGCGGTGATCGCGCTGACGCACGATCCGAAGCTCGACGACCTCGCGCTGATGGAGGCGCTGCGCACGCGCGCCTTCTATGTCGGCGCGCTGGGGTCGCGGCGCAACAACCAGGCGCGGCGCGAGCGTTTGAAGGAATTCGATCTGAACGACGCGCAGCTGGCGCGGCTGCACGGACCGGTCGGCATCTATATCGGCAGCCGCACGCCGCCGGAGATCGCGATCTCGATCCTGGCCGAGGTGGTCGCAGCGAAGAACCATGTCTCGCTGCCCGACATCCTGCAGGTCGAGGGCGCCAAGGCCGCGCGCGAACTGGCGGCCAACGAGGCCAGCGCATGCAGTCCGGGCCGCTGATCGATTCGGATCTGCCGGCCGGCATCCTGCTGGCGGCCGGCTACGGCCGCCGCTTCGATCCAGGCGGCGCGCGCAACAAGCTGCTGCAAGCGCTGCCGGACGGACGCACCGTGGCGTGGCACAGCGCCCGCACGCTGGCCACCGCGCTGCCCGGCGCGATCGCCGTGGTGCGGCCGGGACAGCCGGAGCTGGAACGGGAACTGAGCGAGGGCGGCTGCACGGTGCTGGCCTGCGCGCGCGCCGAGGCCGGCATGGGCGCCGCGCTGGCGGCGGCGGTCGAAGCCCGCGCCGACGCGCGCGGATGGCTGGTGGCGCTGGCCGACATGCCGTGGCTGACGGTCGAACTGGTGCGCGCGGTGGCGCTGAGCATTGTCACACCGGAGGCCAGCAGCGAAGCGATCGCCGCGCCATGGCGCGACGGCCGGCGCGGCCACCCGGTGGCGTTCGGCCCCGGCTGGCGCGACGCGCTGTTGCGGCTGGACGGCGACGAGGGGGCGCGGGCGCTGCTGCAGGGCCGCGCCGTGACACGGATCCTGACCGATCACGACGGCGCGTTCCGGGATATCGATACGCCAGAGGATCTGCATTGACTGGCTGCGGCTGAACGCGCGCCGCCTGCCCTCTCCCGCGAGCGGGAGAGGGGAGCAAGGCCCGACATCCCTATTGGGTCCTCCCTCTCCCCCTCAGGGGGAGAGGGCTGGGGAGAGGGAGGCGGTTTCCCTCGCTCACCCCTGATCGCTCTCCGCCAGACTGCGGAGGTATTCACGGCTCCACCAGTGCACGTCCTGGGCGCGGATGTTCTCGAGCAGCTTCTGATGCCGGCTCTGCCGCTCGGCCAGCGGCATGTGCAGCGCCTGCTGGATCGCCTGCGCGGTGCCCTGGATATCGTAGGGATTGACCAGCAGCGCTTCCTTCAGCTGCTCGGCCGCGCCGGCGAAGCGCGACAGCACCAGCACGCCGGGATCGTCCGGGTCCTGCGCGGCGATATATTCCTTGGCGACCAGGTTCATGCCGTCGCGCAGCGGCGTCACCAGCGCGACGCGCGCCGCGCGGCACAGCCCCGGCAGGCGCCGGCGCGACGTGGTGCGGTGGATATAGCGGATCGGCATCCAGTCCAGTTCGCCGTACTCGCCGTTGATCGACCCCGACATCCCTTCCAGCTGGCGGCGCAGATCGGCATAGGCGTCGACCGATTCGCGCGACGGCGCCGCGATCTGGATCAGCGTGGCGCTCGAACGGTTCTCGGGATACTGCGCCAGCAGCGCCTGGAACGCCTTCAGCCGCTCCGGCAGCCCCTTCGAATAGTCCATCCGGTCCACGCCCAGCAGCAGCCGCCGGCGCGCGTACTGGCCCATCATCATCTCGTAGGTTTCCTGCGCCTCGTGCCCCTTGCCGAGCGACACGAACTCGTCGACGTCGATGCCGATCGGAAACGCCTGCGCCCGCACGGTGCGATGGAAGGCGCGGTAGCGATGGTCGCCCATCGGCTCGGCGCCCGCCTCGGACTGCGCGTAGCGCGCGAAGTGCTCGAGGTCGGCCTGGCTCTGGAAGCCGATCAGGTCGTAGGCGAACAGCGCGCGCATCAGCCATTCGTGCTGCGGAATCGTGGTCAGGATCGGCGGCGGCGGCAGCGGGATATGCAGGAAGAATCCGATGCGCTGGCCGCATCCCATCGCCCGCAGTTCCGCGGCCAGCGGAATCAGGTGATAGTCGTGGATCCAGATCATGTCGTCCGGCCGCAGCAGCGGCGCCAGCTTGCGCGCGAACAGCTGGTTGACGCGGCGGTAGACGTTCAGATGGCCGGCGTCGAAATCGGCCAGATCGACGCGGTAGTGGAACACCGGCCACAGCACGCCATTGCTGTAGCCCAGGTAGTAGGCGTCGTGATCCTCGCGGCTCAGGTCGACCGTGGCCAGCGTCACGTCGCCGGCATGCTGCAGATGCAGTTCGCCTTCTCCGGGCGTGCCACCCTGCGCGGTCTCGACGACCCGGCCGCTCCAGCCGAACCATAGTCCGCCGGTGGCATTCAGCGTTTCGCCGAGCGCCACCGCGAGTCCGCCGGCGGCGGCATTGCGGGGGTCGGCGACGCGGTTGGATACCGCTACCAGTCTTGACATAGGCCTCCTGTGAGGCGGCGCGCCGGCGCGCGCCGCCCGGTGAATCGGGGCCGGCTCAGATCACCGCGTCCCATGGCGACGACAGGCGCATCGCGCCGTTGATCAGGCCGACCATCGAATAGGTCTGCGGGAAATTGCCCCACATCTCGCCGGTGACCGGATGCGTATCTTCGGACAGCAGGCCGAGCGGATTGCGCGCGGCCAGCATCGCCTCGAAGATTTCGCGTGCCTGTTCCTTGCGGCCGATACGCGCCAGCGCATCGATCCGCCAGAAGGTGCAGATATTGAAGGCGGTCTCGGGCTTGCCGAAATCGTCGGGCGCCTCGTAGCGGCGCATGTACGGGCCGTCGCACAGCACCTCTTCCAGCCGCTCGATCGTCGCGACGAAGCGCGCGTCGCGCGGATCGATGAAGCCGACCTCGGCCATCAACAGCACGCTGGCGTCGAGCTCGCGTCCGCCGAAGCTCTCGGCGAAGGCCTGGCGCTCCTCGCTCCACGACTCGCGCAGGATGCGCTCGCGCATCGTCTCCGCATGCTTGCGCCAGTAGGCCGCGCGCGAGGGCAGCTGCAGCTTGTCGCCGATCTTGGCGAGCCGGTCGCAGGCCGCCCAGCTCATCAGCGCCGATGACGTATGCACCCTTGCGCGGGTGCGCAGCTCCCACATGCCGGCGTCCGGCGTGCCGAACACGCGCACCGCCTGCTCGCCGACCTGCTCCAGCACGCGGTATTCGGCGGGGCCGCCGCGATGCAGCAGCCGGTGGTCGTGAAAGGCCTGCGCGGCGCCCAGCACCACATTGCCGTAGACGTCGTGCTGGAAGTGTTCCTGCGCCTGGTTGCCGACCCGCACCGGCCCCATGCCGCGGTAGCCGGCGACATGGTCGAGCACGCTCTCGGGCAGCTCGCGTTCGAGGCCGATGCCGTACAGCGGCTGGATATGGCCGTCCTTGGACTGCATCACCACATTGGACATCCAGCGCAGGTAGTCCTCCATCGTGCCGACTTCGGACAGGCTGTTCAGCGCGCGGATCACGAAGAAGGCATCGCGCAGCCAGCAGAAGCGATAGTCCCAGTTGCGGCCGCTGTGCGGCGCTTCCGGGATGCTGGTGGTCATCGCGGCGACGATCGCGCCGGTCTCCTCGTACAGCGACATCTTCAGCGTGATGGCGGCGCGGATCACCGCGTCCTGCCATTCGCGCGGCACCGCCAGCCGGCGTGTCCACAGCTTCCAGTACGAGATGGTCTCCTGCTCGAAGTCGCGCGCGGTCTCGTCGACGCCGTGCTGCAGCGTCTCGTCGGGGCCGAGGATGAAGTTCATGCCCTGCGTGACCAGGAACGGCGTGTTGGCCATCACATAGGTCAGCGGCGCGTCGGTCGTCATCCGCAGCGTCATGTCGTCGCCGATGAAGCGGACATGGCTGCTGCCGCGCGAGGTCTGCGGCTTCGTGCGGCCCCAGTTGAAGCGCGGCGCGATCGACACGCGCACGCGCGGCGCGCCCTTGACCGGGCGGATCCGCCGCACCAGCGTCAACGGACGGAAATAGCGGCCCAGGCGGAAGAAGCGCGGCGCGAAATCGGTGATCTCGAGACAGTTGCCGTGGCGGTCGGTCAGCCGCGTGCGCAGCACCGCGGTGTTCGGCTCGTACCACTGGCGCGATTCGGCGAAGTCCTCGATCTCGATCGAGAAATGGCCCGCGTTCTCGCTCGGGTCGAGCAGCGCGTTGAAGACCGGATCGCCATCGAAGCGCGGCAGGCAGCACCAGACGATGCGGCCGCGCGAATCGACCAGCGCGGAGAACGCGCAATTGCCGATCATGCCCAGCGATAGCGAAGGCGGGCAATATCGCCCGCCCTGCTGTGTGCCGTCGCTGTTGATCTCGTCGGCGCGGTTGCGCGCTACGCCGGATTCGGGCTGACTCACAAACTTCCCCCTTGTCAGGATGAGGTGGTGGACGCGGATGGGCTGGCGCCGGTGCCGGACGGGCCTGCGGCGGCCGCAGGGACGGGCGTGGTGCCGGGCGCGGTGTCGGACGTGGTGTCGGCCGCTGTGTCGGTCGCCATATCGGTGGCGCTATCGCCGGGGCTCTCGCCGGCATGCGCGGCCGGCGCCGCGCCGGCGGGACTGCCATCGAGCGCCCTGGCGCTGCGGTGCAGCCACGCGCGCAGGTCCGCGGGCGCCGGCACGCTGACGGTGGCGGCGCTCTGCCGCTGGCCGACCAGCACGCCGACTCCGCCCAGATGGGCGACCATCGCAAAGCCGTCCTCGTCGGTCACGTCGTCGCCGGCGAAGATCGGCATGCGGCCCGCGAAGGGCGGCGAACGCATGATCAGCTCGACCGCGCTGCCCTTGGTGACGCCGGCCGGCTTGACCTCGACCACCATCTTGCCGTGGAGCATTTCCAGTCCGCTGACATCGCCCAGCGCCTGGGCGACCTGCTCGCGCACCAGCGTCTCGAGCTCGGGCGCCGCGCGGTAGTGCACCGCCAGCGCCATCGGCTTGCGCTCGAGCCGCAGCCCCGGATGGGCCTGCGCGAAATCCTCGAGCCGGCGGTGCAGCCGGTCCAGATCAGGGGCCGGGACCTCGAGCCGCCGGCCCTCGGCGTCGCGCAGCTCGGCACCGTGCACGCCCGCGGTGGGCAGTTGCAGCGGCGCGAGAAAGACGTCGAGTTCGGCGATGGTGCGCCCCGATACGATCGCCACCGCGCCGCCCAGCTGCCGGTGCAGCGTGCGCAGCGTTCCCACCAGTCCCGCCTCGACCTGCACGAGCTCCGGGCGTGGCGCCAGGTCGGCCAGCGTGCCGTCGAAGTCGAGGAATAGCGCGTTATCGGGATCGATCAGCGGAAGGGATGACATCGCCGCACACCGTATCACGATAGCTTGACGAGCGTCCACCGGACGGCGTCCTACAAGGCGGATGCGTCACCAGGGCATCCGCCGGGCCGCCGCTGCACTGCGGCGGTGCGGCGCGCTTCAGCCGCGTGCACCGTCGCGCGGCACCGTGCTCCATGCGGACCCGGCGCCGCCCGATCCTTTATCATTAGCGGTTTCCCGAATGCCACGGCCGATGCCGGGGGCGGCGCAGCCACGCAGCGGCACAGCGCGCCGCGACCCCGAGCCGCCCCTGCGCCCCGCCCCCAGCGCCGGCCCTCCGCCTTCTTCCGTCCATCCAATCCGGCCCCGCGCCGGTCGTCGACATGACCCGCAAGACAGCCAGCAAACCCGACTACCTGAAGAAGATCCTGACCGCCAAGGTGTACGACGTGGCGCAGGAGACCGAGCTGACCTACGCCCGCGAACTGTCGGCGCGAATCGGCAACGGGGTCTGGTTCAAGCGCGAGGACACCCAGCCGGTGTTCTCGTTCAAGCTGCGCGGCGCCTACAACAAGATGGCCTCGCTGACGCCCGACGAACTGAAGCGCGGCGTGATCGCCGCCTCGGCCGGCAACCACGCGCAGGGCGTCGCGCTGGCCGCGGCGCGGATGGAGTGCAAGGCCATCATCGCGATGCCGGTGACCACGCCGCAGGTCAAGATCGACGCGGTGCGCAAGCACGGCGGCAAGTGGGTGCAGGTGGTGCTGCACGGCGAGTCGTACAGCGACGCCTACCAGCACGCCGCCGAACTGCAGCGCAAGCACAAGCTCACCTTCATCCATCCGTTCGACGATCCCGAGGTGATCGCCGGCCAGGGGACCGTCGCGATGGAAATCCTGCGCCAGCATCCGGGTCCGATCCACGCGGTGTTCGTCGCGATCGGCGGCGGCGGGCTGATCGCCGGCGTGGCGTCGTACATCAAGGCGGTGCGGCCGGAGATCAAGGTGATCGGCGTGCAGACGGTCGATTCCGATGCGATGAAGCGCTCGATCGATGCCGGCAAGCGCGTCGAACTGAAGGACGTGGGCCTGTTCTCGGACGGCACCGCGGTCAAGCTGGCCGGCAAGGAGACCTTCCGCATCGCGCGCGAGCTGGTCGACGAGATCGTGCTGGTCGATACCGATGCGCTGTGCGCCGGCGTCAAGGACGTGTTCCAGGACACCCGCAGCATCCTGGAGCCGTCGGGCGCGCTGGCCGTGGCCGGGCTGAAGGCGTATGCCGAGCGCGAGAAGCTCAAGGGCAAGAACCTGGTGGCGATCGCCTCGGGCGCCAACATGAACTTCGACCGCCTGCGCTTCGTCGCCGAACGGGCCGAGGTCGGCGAGGCGCGCGAGGCGGTGTTCGCGGTGACCATCCCCGAGGAACGCGGCAGCTTCCGCCGCTTCTGCGAACAGCTGGGCACGCGCAACGTGACCGAGTTCAACTACCGGATCGCCGACAACCAGCTCGCGCACATCTTCGTCGGCGTGCAGATCGGCAGCCGCGCCGAAAGCGACAAGATCGCCGCGGCCTTCCGCCGCCACGGCTTTGCCGCGCTGGACCTGTCGAACGACGAGCTGGCCAAGCAGCACATCCGCTATATGGTCGGCGGGCACTCCGCGCTGGCCCAGGACGAGCTGCTGTACCGCTTCGAATTCCCGGAGCGCCCGGGCGCGCTGATGAAATTCCTGTCGAGCATGAGCCCGAACTGGAACATCAGCCTGTTCCACTACCGCAACCAGGGCGCCGACACGTCGAACATCCTGGTCGGCATCCAGGTGCCGAAGAACGAGAAGCGCGAATTCAAGGCCTTCCTTGCCACGCTCGGTTACTTACACTGGGAAGAAACCGACAACCCCGTCTACAAGCTGTTCCTGGCGTGACGGCCTGCGCCGCGCCGCCGAACCGCCCGAACCACCGCAAATCCTTGCATCGCGGAACCCGACAGGAGTCCTCATGACCGTGCCCGAACATTCGCCGCTGGGCAAAGTCTCGGCCTACAAGACCGAGTACGACGCCAGCCTGCTGTTTCCGATCCCGCGCGCGCCCAAGCGCGCCGAGATCGGCCTGCCCGAAGGCCGCGCGGTGCCGTTCTTCGGCGTGGACATCTGGAATGCCTACGAACTGTCCTGGCTCAACCCGAAGGGCAAGCCCCAGGTCGCGCTGGCCAGCTTCATCATTCCGGCCGACACGCCGAACATCGTCGAATCGAAATCGTTCAAGCTGTACCTGAACAGCTTCAACCAGACCCGGCTCGAATCCCCCGAGGCGCTGCAGCAGCTGCTGCGGCAGGACCTGTCCGAAGCGACCGGCGGCGCGGTGCAGGTGCGGCTGACCGCCGAACCCGACTTCGCCCGCCAGCAGATGGGCGAGCTCGACGGCCTGCTGCTGGACCGGCTCGATATCGAGACCGACATCTACGAGCCGGCGCCGCAGCTGCTGCGCGCGGATCAGGAAGAGACGCCGGTCGAGGAGACGCTGGTCTCGCATCTGCTGAAGTCGAACTGCCTGGTCACCGGCCAGCCCGACTGGGGCAGCGTGCAGATCCGCTATGTCGGCGCGCCGATCGACCAGGAGGGGCTGCTGAAATACCTGATCTCCTTCCGCAACCACAACGAGTTCCACGAGCAGTGCGTCGAGCGCATCTTCGTGGACGTGCTGCGCCAGTGCAAGCCGGTCAAGCTGGCGGTCTACGCGCGCTATACGCGGCGCGGCGGCCTCGACATCAACCCGTTCCGCACCAACTTCAACACGCCGTGGCCCGATAACCGGCGCAACGCGCGGCAGTAACCCCCAAGGCAAGGCCAGGCCGGCGTGCGCGCGACAGCGCAACGCCGGCTTCTTTGTAACAGGCCTTGAATTAATTAATGTGCCAATTAATATCCAGCGAACGAGATCCCGACCATGACCGCCCGCCGCTCCCGCTCCTCCGCCGCTTCCGCTGCCGCCCTGCCCGCTTCACCGCAGGAAGGCGCCCCGCTGCGCCGCCCGGGGCGTCCGGGGCGCAGCGCCGCAGCGGTCAAGGGCCTCGGCAGCGCGCCGGCGCGCGGACCGGGCCGCGCGCTTGCCGCCGAAGACCAGCGCGAGCGCCTGCTCGACGCCGCCGTCACGCTGTTTGCCGAGCACGGCATCGCGGCGACCCAGGTCAAGGCCATCGCGGCCCGTGCCGGCGTGACGCCGGCGCTGGTCCACTATTACTTCGGCGACCGCGGCCGCCTGCTCGACGCGGTCGCCGAGGAACGGCTGGGGCCGCTGGTCGACCGCGTGTTTGCGCCGGCCGGGCCGGACGAAGCCAATGCCAGTGCCAATGCCAATGCCGACGACGCAGCTGCCGACACGGCCGCCGACCCCGCCGCGCTGCTGGCCGGCATTGCCGAGCGGCTGATCCGCGCGGCCGTCGCGACGCCTTGGTTTCCGGCGTTGTGGGTGCGCGAGATCGTCACCGGCGAGGGCCAGCTGCGCGAACGCGTGATGCAGCGCTTCGGCCTGCAGCGGCTGGGCGTCGTGGTCGCCGCGCTGAGCGCCGCGCGCGAGCGCGGCCGCATCGATGCCGCGCTCGCGCCGCCGCTGCTGATGGTCTCGGTGATCGGGCTGGCGCTGCTGCCGCTGGCGACCGGCCATATCTGGCGGCGCCTGCCCGGCGCCGATGCCGTCGATGTCGATGCCATGGTCGCGCATGCGCGCGCGCTGCTGACGCATGGCATCCGCTCAGTCAACCCCGGCACAAGCGGCCGCCGGGGCCGCCCCGCCGAACGCCGCTGACCCGCACCATCGAGCCGCCATGCCCGACGCCACCCCCTCACCCCTCGACCCGCGCCAGCGTCACCGGCATGGCGCCCGGCGCGCCAGGCTGTTGCCGGCTTGCGCACTGGCGGCGGCACTGGGCCTGGCGGCGTGCGGCGATGCGCCCCCGCCGCGCTGGCAGGGCTATGTCGAAGGCGAGTTCGTCCATCTCGCCTCGCCGTTCGCCGGACGGCTGGAACGGCTGACCGTCGAACGCGGCCAGCGGGTCGCCGCCGGCGCGCCGCTGTTCGCGCTGGAGACCGAGGAAGAATCGGCCGCGCGCGCCCAGGCGGTGGCGCAACTCGAAGCCGCCCAGGCCGAGTTCGCCGATCTGCAGACCGGGCGGCGGCCGCCCGAGATCGACGCGATCCGCGCGCAACTGGCGCAGGCCGAAGCCGCGCACCAGCGCAGCGCCGCCGCGCTGGTGCGCGACGAGGCCCAGCTGCGCATCGGCGCGATTCCGCAGGCCCAGCTCGAGCAGAGCCGCGCCACCGCGCAGGCCGACGCCGCCCGTGTGCGCGAGTTGCGCAGCGATCTGGCGGTGGCGCGCCTGCCCGGCCGCGAGGCGCGCCGAGGGGCGCAGCAGGCCCAGGTCGAGGCCGCGCGCGCCGCGCTGGCGCAGGCCGACTGGCGGCTGTCGCGCAAGGCGATCGCCGCGCCCGCGGCCAGCCTGGTCTACGACACGCTCTACCGGCAGGGCGAATGGGTGCCGGCGGGCAGTCCGGTGGTGCGGCTGCTGCCGCCGGGCAACGTCAAGGTCCGCTTCTTCGTGCCCGAAGCGGCGATCGGCACGCTGCGGCCCGGGCAAGCCGTACGGCTGACCTGCGACGGCTGCGGCGCCGCGATCCCCGCCACCATCCGCTATGTCTCGAGCCAGGCCGAATACACGCCGCCGGTGATCTACAGCAACGAAACGCGGCGCAAGCTGGTCTTCCTGGTCGAGGCGCGCCCGGCGCCTGCCGACGCGGCGCGGCTGCATCCGGGCCAGCCGGTGGAGGTCGAGCCGGCCGCAGCGGGTGGCACCGCACCCGCATCGGCAGCAGCGGCAAGCGGAGCACGCCCATGAACGGCACCGTGCCAGCCGGCACTTCGGCGGCCGAGCGCGGCGCGCCCGAACTGGCGATCGACGTGCACGACCTCGGCAAGCGCTTCGGCGACAAGCAGGTGGTCGACGGCCTGACGCTGCAGGTGCGCCGCGGCGAGATCTTCGGCTTCCTCGGCCCCAACGGCAGCGGCAAGACCACGTCGATCCGGATGATGTGCGGGCTGCTGACGCCCGACGCGGGCCACGGCACCTGCCTGGGCTTCGATATCCTGCGCGACAGCGCGCAGATCAAGCGCCGCGTCGGCTATATGACGCAAAAATTCTCGTACTGGGAAGACCTGTCGATCCGCGAGAACCTCGACTTCGTCGCACGCGTCTACGGCGTGCCCGATCGCAAGGCGGCGGTCGAGCACGCGCTCGACGGACTGGGACTGGCCAGCCGCGCGCGCCAGCTCGCCGGCGCGCTGTCGGGCGGCTGGAAGCAGCGGCTGGCGCTGGCGGCGTGCCTGCTGCACGAACCGGAACTGCTGCTGCTCGACGAGCCGACCGCCGGCGTCGATCCGAAGGCGCGCCGCGACTTCTGGGAGCAGTTGCACCGGCTGGCCGCGCGCGGCATCTCGGTGCTGGTCAGCACGCACTACATGGACGAGGCCGAACGCTGCCACAAGCTCGCCTATATCGCCTACGGCAAGCTGCTGGCCCAGGGCACCGCCGAACAGGTGGTGGCGGCGCAGGGCCTGTCGACCTGGTCGGTCGAGGGCGGCGACCTGAACGCGCTGTCGCGCCGGCTCGCCGACGAGCCGGCGGTCGAGCAGACCGTGGTGTTCGGCAACGCGCTGCACGTGACCGGCCGCGACGCAGCCGCGCTGGAAGCCACGTTGCGGCGGCTTGCCGCCGAAGGCTCGCATCGGATCGCGCCGGTGGACACCAGCCTGGAGGACGTGTTCATCCACATGATGAAACGGGCCGACGACAATATGCGCGCCGAGGGCGAGCCCCCTGCGCGAGCGGGGGGTGCCCGGCAATGAGGGGCGAGGCGCGCGCACACGGCGAACGCCTCGGCTTCTCGCTGCGGCGCTGGTGGAGCATCGTGCTGAAGGAGTTCCTGCAGCTGCGCCGCGACCGCGTGACCTTCGGCATGATCGTCGGACTGCCGGTGCTGCAGCTGCTGCTGTTCGGCTTCGCGATCAATACCGACCCGCGCCAGCTGCCCACCGGTGTCATCGCCGCCGACCACAGCGAATTCACCCGCTCGCTGGTGGCCAGCATGCAGGCCTCGCGCTATTTCCGCGTGGTCGGCACGCTGCCCGACGAGGCGGCGGGACGCGAGGCCCTGATGCGCGGCGAGCTGCAGTTCGTCGTCACCATTCCGCCTGACTTCACGCGCCGGCTGCTGCGCGGCGAACGGCCCGCGGTGCTGGTCGAGGCCGACGCCACCGACCCTTCGGCGACCGGCGCCGCGCTGGCCGCGCTGTCGCAGATGCCCGTCGCGGTCGCCGACAAGGACCTGAAGGGACCGCTGTCCCGTCTCGCCAGCGGCAAGCCCGCCTTCGATGTGCAGGTGCACCGGCTCTACAACCCCGAGGGGTTGACCCAGTACAACATCGTGCCGGGCCTGATGGGCGTGATCCTGTCGATGACGATGGTGATGATGACCGGCCTGGCGATGACGCGCGAACGCGAGCGCGGCACGATGGAAAACCTGCTCGCCACGCCGGTGCGCCCGCTGGAAGTGATGACCGGCAAGATCGTGCCCTATGTCTTCATCGGCCTGATCCAGAGCACCATCATCCTGCTGGCGGCGCGCTGGGTCTTCGGCGTGCCCTTCGTCGGCTCGGTGGTCGCGGTCTACCTGGCGGCGCTGCTGTTCATCGCTGCCAACCTGACGGTCGGCATCACGCTGTCGTCGCTGGCGCAGAACCAGCTGCAGGCGATGCAGCTGACCTTCTTCTATTTCCTGCCCGGCATCCTGCTGTCGGGCTTCATGTTCCCGTTCCAGGGCATGCCGCAGTGGGCGCAGGCGATCGGCAACCTGCTGCCGATGACCTACTTCCACCGGATGATCCGCGGCATCCTGCTCAAGGGCAGCGGCTGGGCCGAGCTCTGGCCCAATGTCTGGCCGCTGCTGCTGTTCACCGCGGTGGTGATGGCGATCGCGGTGCGCTTCTATCGCCGTACGCTCGATTGAGGCCCGGCCGATGCGCACGCCCTACGTCGATGCCCGCAAGGAGATTGCCATGACCCTGTCCGCGTTCCGATGCAAACGGCTGGCGCCGCTTGCCGCCGCAGCGCTGCTGGCCGGCTGCGCGGTCGGCCCGGACTTCGTCGCACCGCCCGCCCCGGACAGCGCGCGCTATGGCGCCGCGCCGCTGCCGCCGACCACGACCTCGGCGACGACGCCCGCGCGGCACGGCGACGCGCAGCATCTGGTCGACGGCGCCGACGTGCCGGCGCAGTGGTGGTCGCTGTTCGGCAGCCCGGCGCTCGACGGCGCGATCCGCACCGCGCTGGCCAACAGCCCGACGCTGGCGCAGGCGCAGGCCAGTCTTGAACGGGCGCAGCACGACTACGCGGCCGCGGCCGGCATCGCGCAGTGGCCCGCCATCGATGCGCGGCTCGACGCGGCCCGCCAGCAGGTCAATATCGAATCGATGGGCATCACCGCCTTCCCCAGCCCCCCGCCGTTCACGCTATATGGCGCCTCGGTGCGCGTCTCGTATGTGCTGGACCTGTTCGGCGCGCAGCGGCGCGAACTCGAAGGCCTGCGCGCGGCGGTCGACTTCCAGCGCTACGAACTCGAGGCCGCGCGGCTGTCGCTCGCCACCAATGTCGCCACCGCGGCCATTCGCGAGGCCAGCCTGCGCGCGCAGATCGACGACACCGAGGCGCTGATCGACGCGCAGCGGCGGCAGCTGGCGATCGTCGAGCAAGGCGTCGCGCTCGGCGGGACCGCCGCGGTCGAGGCCGAGCGCCAGCGCGGCGAACTGGCGCAGACCGAGGCGCTGCTGCCCGGCCTGTCGCGGCAGCTGGCGGCGACGCGGCATCAGCTGGCGATCTATCTGGGATTGCCGCCGGACGCCGCGGGCGAACCGGGCGAACCCGGCTCGAGCGCAACAGCCGGCGCCGTGCCGGTATTTCGCCTTGCCGAACTGCGGCTGCCCGACGCCTTGCCGGTCAGCCTGCCGTCGGCGCTGGCGCGCCGGCGTCCCGATATCCGCGCGGCCGAGGCGCTGCTGCATCGGGCCAGCGCCGATATCGGCGTGGCCACCGCCAACCTGTATCCGAGCCTGACGCTGTCGGCGAGCGCGGGCACGCAGTCGCGCACGGGCGGCGATCTGTTCGATCACCTCAATGTGTGGAATGTCGCCGCGGGACTGGTGCAGCCGGTGTTTCGCGGCGGCGCGCTGCGGGCGCGGCAACGCGCCGCACAGGCGGCCTATCGGCAGGCGCTGGCGGCGCACCGGCAGGCGGTGCTGCAGGGGCTGCGCGAGGTCGCCGATGCGCTGCAGGCGGTCCACAGCGATGCCGCCACGCTGCGCGCGCGGGCCGAAGCGGCCCAGCGCGCCGCCTCGACGCTGGCCATCGTCACCGAGCAATACCGGCTGGGTGGCGTCAGCCAGCTGGCGCTGATCGATGCGCAACGCCAGCATCGCGAGACCACGCTGGCGCTGACGCGCGCCAGCGCCGACCGTCTGGCGGATTCCGCCGCGCTGCTGCAGGCGCTGGGCGGCGGCTGGTGGCACGCCGAGGCGGAAACCGGCGAAGCGCCGCAGGGCCGGGCCGCCGCCCCGGCAGCCACGGCCTTGCGGTGAATCCGCGGCCCGGCGCTCACGTCGGGCCTTCACTCAGACCGGTGACCGCGGCGCCAGCAGCGCGGCGACTTCGCGCTGTCCCGCGGACTGCGCCAGCGTCAGCGCGGTGTGCCCCTTCGCATTGCGCAACTGCGCATTGGCGCCGGCATCGAGCAGCAGTCCAACCACGCCGGCATCACCGGACCGTGCGGCGACCATCAGCGCCGTCATGCCACGCTGATCGGCCGCATCGACGCTGGCGCCCGCCTGCAGCAGCAAGGCCACCGTGCGCGCACGCACGGCCGGGGACCGCCCGAGCTCGTCGCTGCCGACCGCCAGCAGCAGCGGCGTGCGCATCGCGGCGTTGCGCTGCTGGATGCCATCGCCGGCGCCATGCATCACCAGCATCGACACCACCTCCGGATGCAGCGCTGCGGCGGCGTAGTGCAGCGGCGTCCAGCCTTCGGCCTGGCGCGCGCGCGGATCGGCGCCGGCCGCCAGCAGCGTGGCGGCGACGTCCGCATGGCCGTAGACCGTGGCGCGCATCAGCGGCGTGCGGCGCGCGGCGTCGCGGCCGTCGACCGCCGCCCCATGCGCGAGCAGCAGCGCCACGGCCTCGCGCTGGCCGAAGGTGGCGGCGCGCGCCAGCGGTGTTTCGCCGTCCGGGAAGGAGGCCAGATCGACCAGCCAGGCGCCGTGCGGCTGCGCCGCCGCGATCAGCTCGCGCATCGCCGCCAGCTGGCCGCGCCCCGCGGCGATGGCCAGTGCTCCGTGGCCCCGCGGCGACAGCGGCAGCGACAACGATTCGGCCCGCGCCAGCCACGGCGTCAGTTGCGCGATGTCGCCGTTGCCGGCGGCGTGCGCCAGTCCGTCGGTGCCGCTGCTTGCGAGCCAGCCGAGATAGTCCGCCACCAGTTCGCCGATGGTCGCCGACAGTGCCGCGTCGCCTGCCATCGCATCGCCGTCCGTCAGCGGTGCCAGTGCCACCGGCGGCCGACGATCGGCATTGCGGGCCGACAGCGCCAGCTTCGCGGCGTGGGCGCCCTGCTCCTCCAGCTGGCGCAGCAACGTGCGCACCAGTTGCGGCGCTGACGGCCGGAGCCGAAACGCCAGATGCAGCGCGGTATCGCCGTTGGCGTTGGTCAGCGCCGGATCGGCGCCGTGCCGCAGCAGCGCTTCGACGGTCTTCAGCTCGCCGCCGGCGAGCATCGCCAGGTGCAGCGCGCTGTTGCCATCGCGGTCCGGCAGGCGCAGCAGCGTCGGTTGCGCGGCCGCCAGCTTGTCGATCGCCGCCGCGTCGCCACGCGCGATGGCCACGTGCAGGTCGGCGACCGCCGTCTCTTCCACGGTCGATGCGCCGCCCGGCGCACCGGCAGGCTTGGCATCGATGAAACTCCTGGTTGGTAGCACCATGCGTGTTCTCCTGGCATTTGGGATGGGCGCCGCGGAGGGTCGCGGCACCGGTTGCCAGCCGGGTGCCGAGGCGACGGGCTGGCGGCGTGAGGGGCGGCGGTGGGCTGGCGGGTCGCTGTGGGTGGCCGCGGGTGGGCGCCGATGGCTGGTGGTTGCCGGCGGCCGCCGGGGCTGCCTGCGGGGTTCCGGAGGCGGAGCGGTATGCCGCTCGACCGGACGCGCCCACCGCCGGCGCGGCCATGCTATGGGGCGCGGCAAGCGGAGTCTTCTTGAAAACACCCGGAATCTGTGCAAAGGGGCGCGCCGGCGGCCGGTGGCAGTCGGTGCGGCGGACCACGTCCGGTGACCCGTGGCGGGCCGCCGGGCGGCGCCGGCGTGGCATCCGGACGCGTCCGCGGGACTTTTGCTAAAGTTTACGCCCGACTTTCCACCGCCCCGGCCCTGGGCGCGGTGCGGCCATCGAAAGGATTCCTCCCCATGTCTTCCGGCGTCATCCGCATCCGCGGCGCGCGTCAGCACAATCTCAAGCAAGTCGATCTGGACCTGCGCACCGGCGAAATGACGGTGGTCACGGGTCCGTCCGGCTCCGGCAAATCGAGCCTCGTCTTCGATACCCTCTATGCCGAGGGGCAGCGGCGCTATGTCGAGACCTTCAGCGCGTACGCCCGCCAGTTCCTCGACCGGATGGACCGGCCCCAGGTCGAGCGCGTCGAGGGCGTGCCGCCGGCCATCGCGATCGACCAGACCAATCCGGTGCGCAGCTCGCGCTCGACGGTCGGCACCATGACGGAGCTGAACGACCACCTGAAGCTGCTGTTCGCGCGCGCCGCCCAGCTGTTCGACCGCGAAACGGCGCTGCCGGTACGCCACGACACCCCCGAGACGATCTACGCCGAACTGCTCGAGCGCACCCGCGACGGCGACCCGCGCCTGGCGGTCACCTTCCCGGTCGAACTGCCGGAATCGGCGAGCGAGGACGAGATCGCGCAATGGCTGTCGGTCAGCGGCTATACCCGCGTGCAGGCGCAGCGGGTGGTCAACTCGCCAACCGGCCCGCGCAAGATGCTCGACGTGGTGGCCGACCGCTTCCGCCTGCAGCGTGCCGACAAGGCCCGCGTGGTCGAGGCGATCGAATCGTCGCTCAAGCGCGGCGCCGGCCGCGTCAGCATCTACGTACTGCCCGAGGGCGACGCCGCCTCCACGGAAGCCGGCGACGCCGAAGCGACCATCTGGCGCTTCTCCACCGGCCTGCACTGCCCCGAGAGCGACCTGCGCTATGCCGATCCGCAGCCGGCGCTGTTCTCGTTCAACTCCGCCTACGGCGCCTGCGAGGCCTGCCGCGGCTTCGGCCGCGTGATCGGCGTCGATCTCGGCCTGGTGATCCCCGACGGCCGCAAGACGCTGCGCCAGGGCGCGATCAAGCCGATGCAGACACCGGCCTGGAAGGAGTGCCAGGACGACCTGATGCGCTACGCCGCGCGCGCCGGCATTCCGCGCGACACGCCGTGGGCCGAGCTGACGCAGCAACAGCGCGACTGGGTCATCGACGGCGACCCCGCCTGGAACGGCAAGTGGAACAGCCAGTGGTACGGCGTGCGCCGCTTCTTCGACTACCTGGAGTCGAAGGCCTACAAGATGCATATCCGCGTGCTGCTGTCGAAGTACCGCAGCTACACGCTGTGCGACACCTGCGGCGGCGCGCGCCTCAAGACCGAGGCGATGCTGTGGCGCCTGGGCTCGCGCGAGAACGCGGACGCGGTGCTCGACCCGGCCCGCCGCGTGATGCCGCGCGGCGTGGCCTGGCGGCGCGAGCAGCTGGAGGCCCTGCCCGGCCTGACCGTGCACGACCTGATGCTGCTGCCGATCGAACGGATCCGCCGTTTCTTCGACACGCTGACGCTGCCCAGCGTGCTG
Source organism: Cupriavidus sp. JZ107 (assembly GCF_053903255.1). Taxonomy (NCBI): domain Bacteria; kingdom Pseudomonadati; phylum Pseudomonadota; class Betaproteobacteria; order Burkholderiales; family Burkholderiaceae; genus Cupriavidus; species Cupriavidus sp. JZ107. The sequence continues at coordinate 2,889,250 of NZ_CP096481.1, forward strand.
CTCGACGACGCGCTGAAGCTGCTGCTGACCGAGGTGCGCACGCGGCTCAAGTATCTGTGCGACGTCGGCATCGGCTATCTGACGCTGGACCGCCAGAGCCGCACGCTGTCCGGCGGCGAGGTGCAGCGGATCAACCTGACCACCGCGCTCGGCACCTCGCTGGTCAACACGCTGTTCGTGCTCGACGAGCCGAGCATCGGCCTGCACCCGCGCGACCTGAACCGGATCGTCGAGGCGATGCGGCGGCTGCGCGATGCCGGCAATACGCTGGTGGTGGTCGAGCACGATCCCTCGGTGATGCTGGCCGCCGACCGCCTGATCGACATGGGCCCGGGCCCGGGCGAGCGCGGCGGCGAGATCGTCTACGACGGCACGCCGGCCGAGATCCGCCACGCCGGCACGCTGACCGGGCAATACCTGGGTGGCCAGCGCCGCGTCGCCGATGCGTCGGACTGGGTCCGCCGGCCGGTCGACGAGGCCACGCCGCGGCTGGTGCTCGAAGGCGCCAGCGAACACAATCTGCAGGACGTCACCGTGTCGATCCCGCTGCAGCGCCTGGTCTGCGTGACCGGCGTATCGGGCTCGGGCAAGTCGACGCTGATCCAGGACGTGCTGCACCCCGCGCTGGCCCGCCATTTCGGCCGCGCCACCGAAGCCCCCGGCGCGCACCGCGCGCTGGTCGGCGCCGAGCAGATCGGCGATGCCGTGTTCGTCGACCAGTCGCCGATCGGCAAGACCGCGCGCTCCAATCCGGCCAGCTATGTCGGCGCCTTCGACGAGATCCGCAAGCTGTTCGCCAAGGCGCCGCTGGCCAAGCAGCGCGGCTATACCGCCGGCACCTTCAGCTTCAACTCGGGCGACGGACGCTGCCCGACCTGCGGCGGCTCCGGCTTCGAGCACGTCGAGATGCAGTTCCTGTCCGACGTCTACCTGCGCTGCCCGGATTGCGACGGCAGCCGCTATCGCGCCGAAATCCTGGAAGTGAAGATCGAACGCGGCGGCCGGGCGCTGGGCATCGCCGACGTGCTGGAGCTGACCGTCAGCGAGGCGGTGGCGCTGTTCGCGGCCGATGCCGAGGTGCTGCGCGTGCTGCAGCCGATCGTCGACGTCGGCCTCGAATACGTGAAGCTGGGCCAGCCGGTGCCGACGCTGTCGGGCGGCGAGGCGCAGCGCCTGAAGCTGGCCGGCTTCCTCGCCGAGACCGCGCAGGCGGCGCGCAAGCGCGTCGCGCCGGACGCCAGCGAAGGCCGGCTGTTCATGTTCGACGAGCCGACCACCGGCCTGCACTTCGACGACATCGCCAAGCTGATGCGCGCCTTCGGCAAGCTGCTCGATGGCGGGCATTCGCTGATCGTGATCGAGCACAACCTGGACGTGATCCGCGCGGCCGACTGGCTGATCGACCTGGGCCCCGAAGGGGGCGACGCCGGCGGCCAGCTCGTCTGCGCCGGCACGCCGGACGACGTCAAGCGCTGCGCCCAGTCGCATACCGGCGCGGCGCTGCTGCAGTACGAAAGCCAGATCGGCCGCAGCGATGCGCAGGCCGAGCACGACGCGCTGCGGCTGCAGTCGGCGCACGGCTCGCCGGCGGCCCGCCGCGCGCGGCGCGCGCTGGCCGAGGTCCAGGGCGAGAACGTGGTGCGCATCGTCAACGCGCACGAGCACAACCTGAAGTCGCTGAACGTCGACATCCCGCACAACAAGTTCAACGTCGTGACCGGCGTATCGGGCTCGGGCAAGTCGACGCTGGCCTTCGACATCCTGTTCCACGAGGGGCAGCGCCGCTATCTCGAATCGCTGAACGCCTACGCGCGCTCGATCGTGCAGCCGGCGGGCCGGCCCGAGGTCGACGCGGTGTTCGGCATTCCGCCGACCGTGGCGATCGAGCAGCGCCTGTCGCGCGGCGGCCGCAAGAGCACGGTGGCGACCACCTCCGAGGTCTGGCACTTCCTGCGGCTGCTGTACGTCAAGCTCGGCCTGCAGCACTGCGTGCACGACGGCACGCCGGTCAGCGCGCAGAGCCCCGAATCGATCGTCGCGCAGCTGCTGCGCGAATACCGCGGCCAGCATGTCGGCCTGCTGGCGCCGCTGGTGGTCAACCGCAAGGGCGTCTACACCGATCTCGCCAAATGGGCGAAGGCGCGCGGCCATACGCATCTGCGTGTCGACGGCGCCTTCCTGCCGGTCGATCCGTGGCCGCGGCTGGACCGCTTCCGCGAACACACGATCGAGCTGCCGGTCGGCGACCTGGTGATCTCGCCCGACAACGAGGGTGAGCTGCGCACGCTGCTGGAGCAGGCGCTCGAGCACGGCAAGGGCGTGATGCACCTGCTGGCACCGCTCGATGGGCTGCGCGAGGCGTTCGGCAACGGCCACAACGGCGACGGCGTCGGCCAGACCAAGGTGTTCTCGACCAAGCGCGCCTGCCCGACCTGCGGTACCAGCTATCCCGAGCTCGATCCGCGCATGTTCTCGTACAACAGCAAGCACGGCTGGTGCGAAAGCTGCGTCGGCACCGGCCTGGCGCTGACGCGCGAACAGCGCGCCGCCTATGACGACAGCGTGATCGGCGGCGACGAACGCGGCCGCGAGCAGACACTCCCGTCGGAGGAGATCGAACCAGAAGGCGTCGGCCACGCGGCCTGCCCCTCGTGCCACGGCACGCGGCTGAACCCGGCCGCGCGCGCGGTCAGCTTCGCCGGCCGCTCGATCGTCGACATCGCGCAGTGGACCGTGTCGCAGACCCGCGCGTGGATCGAGCAGCTGACGCTGCGCGGCCGCGACGCCGAGATCGCGCGCGACGTGGTCAGCGAAATCCGCAGCCGGCTCGAGTTCCTCGAAGAGGTCGGCCTGGGCTATCTGAGCCTGGACCGCGCCGCACCCAGCCTGTCGGGCGGCGAGGCGCAGCGGATCCGGCTCGCGGCGCAGCTCGGCAGCAATCTGCAGGGCGTCTGCTATGTGCTGGACGAACCGACCATCGGCCTGCATCCGCGCGACAACCGCATCCTGCTCGACGCCCTGCGCAAGCTCGGCGACAAGGGCAACACGCTGGTGGTGGTCGAGCACGACGAGGACACGATCCGCCGCGCCGACCACATCATCGACATCGGCCCTGGCGCCGGCAAGCGCGGCGGCCATGTGGTCGCGCAGGGCGGCGTCGCCGATCTGGCGGCGCAGCCGTCGTCGCTGACCGGGCAGTTCCTGGCCCGGCCGATCGTCCATCCGCTGCAGGCGCGCCGGCCGGTCACGGCACCAGCGCGAGGCAAGGCGAGCGCCGCCGACACGGCGGTGCCCGAGCGCTGGCTGACCGTGCATGGCGCGACGCTCCACAACCTGCGCAATGTCACCGCCAGCCTGCCGCTGTCGCGGCTGGTGGCCATCACCGGCGTCAGCGGCTCGGGCAAGTCCACGCTGGCGCGCGATGTGCTGATGACCAATCTGCTCGATGCGGTCGGCCGTTCGGTGCTGTCGTCGCCGGCCACGCGCCGCGCGCGCAAGTCGGCGCAGGCCGAGCCCGCCGCGGGCGCCAGCAAGGGCGTGGGCGTGAAGAAGCTCGACGTCCAGCATGTCTGGCAGGGCTGCGAGGCGGTGACCGGCTGGGAGGCGATCGATCGCGTGCTCGAGGTCGACCAGACTCCGATCGGCAAGACGCCGCGCTCCTGTCCGGCCACCTATATCGGCGTCTGGGACGCGATCCGCCGGCTGTTCGCCGAGACGCTGGAAGCGAAGGCCCGCGGTTACACCGCGTCCCGCTTCTCGTTCAACACCGGCGACGGCCGCTGCCCGGCCTGCGAGGGCCAGGGCGTGCGCACCATCGGCATGAGCTTCCTGCCGGACGTCAAGGTGCTGTGCGACGTCTGCCATGGCCAGCGCTTCAATGCGGAGACGCTGGCGGTCAGCTGGCGCGGCCGCAATATCGGCGAGGTGCTGACGATGGAGATCGACGAGGCGGTGGAGTTCTTCGCCGCGCAGTCGAACATCGCGCATCCGCTGCAGCTGCTCAAGGACGTGGGGCTCGGCTATCTGACGCTGGGCCAGCCGTCGCCGACGCTGTCGGGCGGGGAGGCGCAGCGCATCAAGCTGGTCACCGAACTGGCCAAGGTGCGCGACGACGTCACGCGCCGCGGCCAGAAGCCGCCGCACACGCTGTACGTGCTGGACGAGCCGACCGTGGGCCTGCATATGGCCGACGTGGCCAAGCTGATCCGCGTGCTGCACCGTCTGGTCGACGGCGGCCACAGCGTGGTGGTGATCGAGCACGACCTCGACGTGATCGCCGAAGCCGACTGGGTCATCGATCTCGGCCCGGAAGGCGGCGACGGCGGCGGCACCATCGTCGCCGCCGCGCCGCCGGACGTGCTGGCACGCACGCCGGGCAGCCATACCGGGGCGGCGTTGGTGCCGGTGCTGGCGCGCACCGCGGCGGTGGCGGCCAACGAGGTCGGGCCAAGGGTGGTGCGCGGGGCGGTGGCGTAGGAAGGAACTGGCGAGTAGAAAGTCGAAAGGCCGCATCAAGCGGCCTTTCTTCTCTTTTGCATCCTGGATCGTGACGTCCGTCGTATACCGAGAGCGCTGTCAAGATTTGGTCCAGGCGCTTACCCGGCGATTGTACACCTTACCCCGCCAACGCTCCCGCATCCGGCACCACCAGCGCCACCAGATCATTCAATTCCGTCAGCGCGGTGCGATGCACGACCGCGGCGGGCACCACCTCGCCGTTGACCGGATCGGGCAGATCGCGCGTCGCGCAGGCGGCTGCGACCACCGTGGTGGTGTAGCCGAGATCCAGCGCCGCGCGCGCGGTCGCGCTGACGCACATATGGGTCATGAAGCCGGCGATCACCAGCTGCTTGCGGCCGGTCCGGGCCAGCGTGTCGGCCAGCGCCGTGCCGGCGAAGGCGTTAGGCAGATGCTTGACGATCACGGTCTCGCCCTGCGCCGGCGCGAGCTCGGCGATCAGTTCGGCATAAGGGCCCTGCGGATCGAAGATCGCCCCGCCCGGCTGCCCGTGGTGCTGGATGTGCACCACCGGTGCGCCGGCCTTGCGGGCGGCCGCCAGCAGGCGCTGGCACTCGGCCACGGCCTCGGCCATGCCGGACAGCGGCAGGCTGCCGTCGACGTACTCGCGCTGGTGGTCGATCAGCACCAGGCTGGCTTGCTGCCAGTCGGCCGGCTTGCGGGTCGCGCCGGCGAAATCCATCAGGGTCTTGGCTTGCGGCATGGAAGGCTCTCCTTCATCGAATGCACGACATCGTGCGATGCCGCCATGATAGGGTTCGGCTTGCCGATTCACCATGCCAGATTCCGACGAGGCACTGTGCAAAAAAGAACAGCCGGAACCACCCATTGGGACGATCTGCTGACGCTGGCCGTGCTGGCCCGCTCGGGCAGCTACGCCGCCTGCGCGCGCGAATTGGGGCTGACCCATGCCACCGTGATCCGACGCCTGCGGCGCCTGGAGACGGCGCTGGGCGCGCCGGTGGCCGAATCGGTGCAGGGCCGGATCGAGCTGTCGCCGGCCGGGCGCATCGCGCTGGCCGCGGCCGAGCAGATGGAGCGGCATGCCGCGCGGATCGGCCGCGAGCTCGAAGCGCGCCGCGCCAGCCCCGGCAGCGTGTCCGGCACGGTCAAGCTGACCGCCACCGAGGGCGTGGCGACGCTGTTCATCGCCGAGCGGCTGCCGGCGCTGCGAGAGCGCCATCCGGGACTGACGGTGGAACTGATCGTCGAGGCGCGCCGCGCGAGCCTCGCACGCCGCGAGGCGCATCTGGCGATCCGGCTCAATCGACCGGTCGAGGAACAGGTGGTGGCGCGCCGCGTCGGCACGATCCACTACGGCGTCTATGGCAACGCGGCCATGCGCCGCCGCTACACCGACGAGGGCCTCGCCGCGCTGCCGTTCTGCCAGCTCGCGTTGTCGCTGGCGCCGGGCGTCGCGTTGCCCGAGATCCGCTGGGTCGACAAGCAGATCGCACGCGACGCCATCGTGCTGTCGAGCAACAGCGTCGATACGCTGCTGATGGCAGCCGCGGCCGGCGCCGGAGCCGCGCTGCTGCCGCACTTCGCCGCGCGGACGCAGCCGTCGCTGCATCTGCTGCAGGACTGTCCGGACGTGCGGCGCGAGGTCTGGCTGGCCTATCCGTCCGAGTACCGGCGCCAGCCGCGCTTTCGTGCCGTGGCCGACTGGCTGGCCGAGTGCTTCGCGGAGATGCCATAGGCGGGGCTGTCCCGCCGGGCCCTGGGGCAATCACGGCACCTGCCGCTGCACCGGCGCGCCGATGCCGGCGTCCGTCACCGGCGCGATCACCAGATAGCGGCGCGCATCCTGGCGCTCGCCACCGCCGGCGACGACCTGACGAATCGGACCGACCGTATTGACGATCGCCGACCCCGCCGGATTGGCCATGAAGCGCGCCAGTGGTTCGATACGGCCGCCACCATCGGCCCTGTCCGCCAGGCCCAGCACATAGGCCTGTTTTGGCTGCAGCCCGGTCGCCGAGGCCTGCAGCACCTGCACCAGTCCCTGATCGAACAGCGCGACGCTGGTGGGCGCCTGTTCGGCATGTTGGGCAGGTTGGGCCTGCTGTGCCTGCTGGGACTGCTCCGATCCGCCCGCGGCGACCGGCACCAGCGACAGCTGCGTGGCCCTGGCAATCGTGCCGGCCGGCTGCAGGTTCTGCCGGCCATCGCCCTGCCTGACCGCGTCCGGCACATAGACCACCGCCTGCGGCGCCTGGCCGACGGGGATCGTCGCAACCACGCGTTGGCTCACCGTGTCGATCGCCGCCAGCGCGTCCTCGTTCTCCAGTCCCACATAAATGCGGCTGCCGTCGCCCGAGGGCCACAGGCCGTGCGGCAGCTTGCCGACCGGAATGGTCGCGACCTGCGAAAAATCGTCGGTGCGGAACACCTTGACCTCGTTGGTCCCGCCCACCGTCACGTAGGCGAACTGGCCGTTGCGGTTGCGCACGAAATTGACGTGGTTGGTGATCGGCCCGGTATCGATGGTGCGGATCGGCGCAAAGGGCGGACGCGCATCGAACACCTGCACCTTGCCGATGTCCTTCAGCGTGAACCAGACCTGCTTGCCGTCGGGCGTCGCCGCGATGTTCGGGCAGAACGCGCTGGCCTGCTCGATGGTCGCGATCACCTTGTGCTCGGCCACGGACACCACGCTGGTGCGCGGCTGGAACGACGAACAGACATAGCCGTACTTGCCGTCCGGCGAGAAGATCTGCATGCCGGGCCCGGCCGGCACGGGGATCCGGGTCTTCTCGCGATAGGTCGCCGCGTCGATCACCGCGACATAGTCTTCGCCGCGCACCGTGACCCAGAGCTCCTTGCCGTCCGGCGTGTAGAACGCCTCGTGCGGCGAGCGGCCCAGATAGGTCACGTGCCTGACCGCATTGGTCTGCGTGTCGATGAAGGAGACCGAGTTCGAGCCGATCGACACGACCGCGAGCGTGCGGCCGTCCGGCGAGAAGCCAAGGCCGTGCACCAGCAGCTGTCCCTTGTACAAGGGGCTGAAGTTGGCCGGCGTCGGCTCGCCCAGGCGGATCATGCCGAGCACCTCGTTGGAAGCCGGATCGGTGACGGACACCGTGTTGGAGAACTGCTCCGCGGCGTAGACGCGGTCGCGATGGCTGATCGGCCGGTCGGGATCGGTGGCGGCGCGCGGCGGCTGGCCAGCCCGCGTGGCGGCCGGCAAGGCCAGCGACAGGGCCAGGGCCGCGATGGCGGCGGTCGGGGTGAGCTTCATCGTGGCTCCTTGTGCGAATGGTGGATGGCGCGGTGGCCCGGCTCGCTGCCGGCGACCGCGCTGCCGGCGACCGCCGCAGTATCGGCGGACGTATCGGCAGGCATATCGGCGAACGTATCCGCCACCGGCGGCGCCTGCCCGATCGCGAGATACATCGCGGCAATCTCCTGCTGCTGCGTGGCGATGATCTCCTGCGCGATCCGGCGCAGTTGAGGGTTGCGGCCGTGCCGCAGTTGCGCCATCGCCATCTCGATCGCACCGCGGTGGTGCGGCACCATCATGTGGACGAAGTCGCGGTCGACGTCGCCGCTGGGCGCGATGGCCATGTCCTTCATCATCCGTTCCATCGCGCGATCGTTTTCGGCCAGGAAGGCCGCGTGATCGCCGGCATCAGCGGACGCCGCCACGGCGAACACCGCCAGGACTGCGCCGGCCGCCCACGACATCGGCGATGCAGCCGGCGCGCCGCCGCGACCGCGGTGGCGCCTTCGAAAACACAGAGCCATGCTGTCCTCCTCGAGGTCCGTATCAACAGGTGAACAGCGGTGCCGGCACCCTTATTCCCCCCAGCCGGAAAAAAATCGCGATCGGCGGCCGGCGCGGGCGGGAATAAAATCGCGCCGATGGTGTTCACGCTGTAAGGGCAGACGCCGGGCAGACCCGGCACGGCCCGCCGACCGACAAAGGAACAGCGATGGGGGTTCGTGAAGAACTGATCGACCACGTGCCGCGGCTGCGCCGCTATGCGCGCGCGCTGGTCCACAACCGCGAGCTGGCCGACGACCTGGTACAGGACACGCTCGAGCGCGCGCTGCGCCATGCGCGGCAATACCACGACGGCACCGATCTGCGGGCCTGGCTATTCACGATCATGCATAACGCCTTCGTCAACCAGATGCGCAGCGCCGGCATGCGCGCCGCGCATGTGCCGATGGACGACGACACGCTGTCCGACGGCCTGCCGGGCGCCGACTGGCACAGCACGGCGAATCCCGCCGGCTCGCTGGAGGTGCGCGACCTCGACTACGCGCTGCAGCGGCTTCCGGCCGAACAGCGCGAGGTGGTGCTGCTGGTCGGCCTCGAATCGATGAGCTATGCCGAAGTGGCGCTGGCGCTCGGCATTCCCGTCGGCACCGTGATGTCGCGGCTGTCGCGCGGACGCGAGCGGCTGCGCAGCCTGATGGCCGGCGTCAAACCCGAAGCCCGACTGAGGGTGGTGCGATGAGCAACGAAGCATTCGCGATCAGCGAGGAAGAGATTCACGCCTACGTCGACGGCATGCTGCCCGACGCGCGGCGCGCCGAGATCGAGCAGCGGCTCGAGCACGACCCGCAGCTGGCCCAGCGGATCAGCCAATACTACGCGCTGAACCATATGCTGCACGCCCGCTACGACCGCGTGCTGAACGAACCGCTGCCGTCGCGGCTGCGCGGCGAGCCCGCGCGGCGCGGCGCCTGGCTGCGCCGGCTGGACTGGCGGCTGCTGGGCGGCATGGCCGCGGCGCTGGTAGTCGGCATCGGCATCGGCGCCAATGCCGATGCGTGGCGCCGCGCGCTTCCCTCCTTCGGCGGCGAGCTGGCCCGGCGCGCGCCGGCGCGTCTCGATACCGGCGAGTCGTTCGCGCGCCAATCGGCGATCGCCCACGTGATCTACGCCCCCGAAGTGCGCCGGCCGGTCGAAGTCGGCGCCGACCGCGAGCAGGAGCTGGTCAAATGGGTATCGAACCGGCTGGGCGCCGATGTCCGTCCGCCGATCCTGACGCGCACCGGCTTCTCGCTGATGGGGGGTCGCCTGCTGCCGAGCAACCACGGCCCGGTCGCACAGTTCATGTACCACGACGCCAACGGCGAACGGATCACGCTGTGCATCTCGCACCGCGACCTCGCCGCCGACGTGACCGCGTTCCGGCTGTACCAGGACGGGTCCGTCAACGTGTTCTACTGGATCGACGGCAAGTTCGGCTACGCGGTGTCGGGCGGCATCGACCGGCAGCGGCTGCTCGAACTCGCGCACGACGTGCACGCGCAGGTCGCCGCGCAGTAGCGGCGGCGATCCGGGCGCAGCCTGGGAAACGCTCAGAACGTCTTCGTCAGCGACGCCCAGGCCGTGCCCCGGCCCATATGGCGTCCTCTGGCATTGGTGTACACCGCCCGGTTCGCATTGGTATCGATATAGGCCACGGCCAGCGCGAAACCGTTGCCCAGGTCCTTGGTCAGGCCGAGCTTCCAGTCGGTGTACGAGGCGTCCGCCACGTTCTGCACCTTCTGGTAGCCGACGTGCGCGTTCAGCGTCAGGCCCCAGAACTCGAGCGGCACGTTGGCCGCCAGGTCGACGTACCAGCTGTTCTTGCTGTCGTGGAAGCCGAACAGATTGGTCGGCGCGTACGAGTACTTCAGGAACACCGGGCCGTAGCCGATGCCCGCGTAGATTTCAGTGGTGTACGGCCGCGTGAAATTGGCCGGATAGTCGCCGGGGTAGTAGTACTGCAGCACGCCGACGTCGTAGTTCCACTTGCCGTCGCCGAAGGTGTTCTTGAAGCCGGCGTAGAAGTCCATCTCGATCGGCGCCGACACCTCGTCGTTGCTGTCGTTCAGCCAGCTGATGCTCGAGTTCCAGTTGCCCGCGTAGAAGCCGCTCGCATGGCTGTAGTCGAAGCCGCCCTGGATCGCCGGCCGGCGGTCGGTCTGCATGATGCCGCGGTAGCGGTATTCGGTGGCCAACGACAGATTGCCCGTCAGCGTGTGTTCGGCAGCTTGCGCGGCCGCGGTCTGCGCGGCGGCGGGCATCGCGGCGGTCAGCGTGGAAGCGGCCAGCAGCGCGGCCGCGGGATGGCGCGGTAGAGTCAAAGGCATGGTGACGAAGTAGAAGATGGGACCTGATCTCCCCCCGAAGGGGCCTTCGTCACGATAGACGCCGGTGCCTAAAAACGGTGTCAAAAGCCGGGGCCGGCGCATCCGAATGCCATAAAAGCAAAGGCCTCGCGCCAGCCCCCATGTCATCAACCCGCGAAGCGATAACCAATGCCGGTCTCGGTCAACAGATGAACGGGCTGTGCGGGATCGCGCTCGAGCTTGTGGCGCAGATGGCCCATGTAGACGCGCAGATACTGGCTGCTCTCCGACTGCGACGGCCCCCATACCTCGCGCAGCAGTTCGCGATGCGTCATTACCTTGCCGCGGTGGGCGATCAGCACCGACAGCAGCCGATACTCGATCGGCGTCAGATGCACCGGCTGCCCCGCGCGCGTGATCACGCGATTGGCCAGGTCCACCTGCACGTCGCCGAAGGCGATAAGGTGGCTGCCCTGCGGATTGACCCTGGCGTGCCGGCGCAGCAGCACCCGCACGCGCGCCACCATCTCGCCGACGCCGAACGGCTTGGTCAGGTAGTCGTCGGCACCGCCGTCGAGCGCGACGATCTTGTCCGCTTCGTCGCTGCGCGCCGACAGCACCAGGACCGGCACCTGGGTCCAGGTCCGCATCTCGCGGATCAGCTGCACGCCATCGCCGTCGGGCAGGCCCAGATCGAGAATCACCAGATCGGGCTGCCGCGTGCCGGCGTCGATCAGCCCCCGCTTCAACGTCTCGGCCTCATGCACGGTACAGCCCTCGGCCTCGAGCGTCGCGCGTACGAAGCGGCGGATATGCGGTTCGTCTTCGACCAGCAGCACCGTGGGAGAGAATTCGAATGGCATGACGGGTAATGGATTTCGTTGCGGGCGCTCGGCGGCATCGGCTCAAGCGTGCGGGGCCTGGGGCTCGGCCTCCAGCGGCGGTGGATTGCCGCGTGGCAATGCGACGACGAAGCGGGCTCCAGGTCCGTGCCCGGCCTGCCGCTGCGCGGACCGCGCCGGCCGCGCCGGCTCTGCCCAGATGCGTCCGCCATGGGCCTGCACGATCGCCTGGCAGACGGCGAGCCCGAGGCCGACGCCGGCGGTCGCCGATTCGCGCTGTCCGCGCACGAATTTCTCGAAGATCTGGCGCTCGCTGCCGGCCGGCACGCCAGGCCCATCGTCCTCAACAAGGATGCGGACCTCATCGTCGCCCGCTTCCGCGGACACGCGGACCGCCGTCCCCGCCGGCGTGTGCTTGGCCGCATTCTCCAGCAGATTGCACAGCACGCGCTCGATCAGCACGGCATCGCACTGGACCAGCGGCACGCGGGACAGGTCAGCCACCGCGACGCGGTGCCGCGACAGCGCCTCGCGCATCGCCGCCAGGCTCGAGCCGACCAGCTCCTCGACCGATTGCCACTCCCGCCTGATCCGCACCTCGCGGCCTTGCAGCTTCGCCATGTCGAGCAGGTTGACGACCATCGTGCGCATCCGTTGCGCCTGCTCCAGCATCGTGGCAACGGTGTCGGCCACCGCCGGCGCCAGCGGCGGGTCGCTGCGCCGCAGCGTCTCCGCCATGCCGATCAGTCCGGTCAGCGGCGTGCGCAAATCGTGCGATACCGCGGCCAGCAGCGAGCTGCGCAGCCGCTCCGACTCCATCGACAGCAGCGCCTGCTGCGCGACCTCGACATAGTGCAGCCGCTCGATGGCGATCGCGATCAACGTGCAGAACGCATCCACCTGGCGCCGCAGTGCCGGCTGCGCGAAGGCTCGCCACGCGGCCGGCTCCACCGCCAGCACGCCGCGCGTGCGCATCGGCGCCTTCAGCGGCAGATAGAGCACGGTGCTGCCGGGCAGCGTATGCGTGCCCGTGCCCGCGGGTTGGCCATGGTCGAACACCCATTGCGCCAGCACGTGGTCGATCGAATCGGTGCGCGCGGCCGTGTCCCGCTGCTGCTGGTCGGTCACCGGCGGCAGCAGCTTGCCGTCAGAGGATGTCAGAAAGAACGCGGAATTGGCATCGAACGCCGCGCGCAGGAATCGGCTGCCGATCGGCACGATCTGGTCCAGCGTCAGCGCCGACGACAGTTCGCGCGCCAGCTCGTACAGCGTGCGCGCATCGGTCTCGCGCTGCACCGCGACCTGCGCCTGCTCGCGCAGGCCGGCGGTCAGCTGGCCGATCACCAGGCCGACCGACAGCAGCACGACGAAGGTCAGCAGGTACTGCACGTCGGTGACCGCGAACGACAGCCGCGGCGGCACGAAGAAGAAATCGAACGCGGCCACCGACAGCACCGACGCCAATGCCGCCGGGCCACGCCCGTGCCGCAGCGCGACGCCCATCACGGCGGCCAGAAACAGCATCGCGATATTGACGACGTCGAACCATGGCGTGGCCAGCGCCGACAGCGCCGAGGCACCGGCGCACCAGACCACGGCCCACAGGTAGTCGCGGCGCCGGGCCCCATCGGCCGGTGCGTCGGATTGCTGGGCGTCCTCGTGGGGCGGGCGCAGGTCGGTCCGCGTGGTATCGGCGGCCACGCGCACGATGTCGATCTCGGGACAGCCGACCGCCAGCGCGTCGGCGAAGCTGCGCCGCCCGAACCATGCGGCCGGCACGCCGACCAGCGGCGACAGTGCCAGCGCCAGCAGCGAACGCGCGCGCTCGGCCAGCGAGTCGCCGCCGCGCCGCCAATCGCCCGGCGCGCGTCCGATCACCACCTTGGTCAGGTTGTGCCGCCGCACGTAGCCGGCCACCGCCTGCACCATGTCCGCACCGGCCAGCGTCTCGGTGCGCGCGCCCAGTTGCTCGGCCATCCGCATCGCGTGCTCGAGCCGGACCCTGGCCCGCTCCGACGGCGGCGCCAGCCGTGGCGTGGCGACCGTCACCACATGCCAGTCGCAATCGAGCTGGTCCGCCAGCCGCCGCGCGCTCTTGACCACCTGCGCGGCATCGTCGCCGCTGCCGATGCAGGCGAGCACCGCCTCGCGCGTGCGCCATACCGGCTGCACCGGTTCTGACTGGCGCCACGCGCGCACGTCGTGATCGACGCGTTCGGCGGTGCGGCGCAGCGCAAGCTCGCGCAGCGCGATCAGATTGCCCTTGCGGAAAAAATGGCGCGCGGCGTGGCGCGCCTGCTCGGGCAGATAGACCCTGCCCTCCTTGAGCCGCCGCAGCAGCTCGTCGGCCGGCAGGTCCACCAGCACGACCTCGTCGGCGCCATCGAACACCGCGTCGGGCACGGTTTCCCAGACCCGGATGCCGGTGATGCCGCCGACCGCCTCGTTCAGGCTGTCCAGGTGCTGGACGTTGACGGTGGTCCAGACATCGATGCCGGCGGCGCGCAGCTCCTGGATGTCCTGCCAGCGCTTGGGGTGGCGGCTGCCCGGCGCATTCGAATGCGCCAGCTCGTCGACCAGGATCAGCGCGGGTCGGCGCGCCAGCGCGCCGTCGAGGTCGAATTCGCGCAGCACGCGGCCGCGATAGGGCACGTCGCGCATCGGCAGCCGTTCCAGGCCGGCCAGCAGCGCCTCGGTCTCGGCGCGGCCATGCGTTTCCACCACGCCGATCGCCACATCGGTGCCCTGCGCCAGGGCCGCCCTGGCGGCGGCCAGCATCGCGAAGGTCTTGCCGACGCCAGCCGAGGCGCCGAAATACACGCGCAGCTTGCCGCGCGCGGCACGCTCGCCCTGCTGCTGGACCATCCGCAGCAGCGCATCGGGATCGGCGCGCGCACCGGTATCGCGCAATTCGGCTTCGGTCATCGGCAATGGAACCGGACTGGGCTAAGGCAGAACAAGAGAAAGGCCATTCTGCCACGGCACCCGCGGCACTACTTCGGACCGGGCTCGCCGAGCGAGTCCAGCGCCAGGTTCAGCCGCAGCACGTTGACGCCGGCATCGCCGAGCACGGCCAGCGCGGGCCGGTCGGTGTGGGCGGCGATCAGCTCGCGTACCTGCTGCAATGTCAGGCCGCGCGCACGCGCGACCCGCGCCGCCTGATACTCGGCCGCGGCCTGGCTGATATGCGGGTCCAGGCCGCTGCCCGAGGCGGTAACGAGGTCCACCGGCACCGGCGCCGTGTTGCCCGGGTCGGCCGCGCGCAACGCCTCGATGCGTGCGCGCGCCGCGTCCGCCAGCGCCGGATTGCTGGGGCCGAGATTCGAGCCGCCCGAGGCCGCCGCGTTATAGGGCATCGGCGCGGTGGCGGACAGCCGGCCCCAGAAGTAGCGCGGCTCGGAGAATGGCTGCCCGATCAGCGACGAGCCGATCGTCCTGCCGTCCTTGACGATCAGCGAGCCGGCCGCCTCGTGCGGAAACACGCTTTTGGCCAGTCCCGTGACGATGGCCGGATACAGCAGGCCCGTGAGCACCGACAGCGCGGCGAAGACGGTCAGCAGCGGGCGCAGCATGCCCGGCTGTTCGGCGGCAAGGGGCGCGGCCTGCGGCGATGCGTGGGGATTCATCATGGTGTCCTTCGATTCGATGATTCAGCGACTGCGTGATCCGGCGCTCAGGCCCAGCCCAGCACGGTCAGCAGCATGTCGATCAGCTTGATGCCGGCGAACGGCACCAGGATGCCGCCGAGGCCGTAGACCAGCAGGTTCCGCCGCAACAGCACCGCCGCGCCCAGCGGCCGGTAGGCGACGCCCTTCAGCGCGAGCGGAATCAGCACGACGATGATCAGCGCGTTGAAGATGACGGCGGACAGGATGGCCGACGCCGGCGTGGACAGCCCCATCACGTTCAGCAGCCCCAGTTGCGGATAAGTGGTGGCGAACGCCGCCGGAATGATGGCGAAGTACTTGGCGATGTCGTTGGCCACGCTGAACGTGGTCAGCGACCCGCGCGTCATCAGCATCTGCTTGCCGATCTCGACGATCTCGATCAGCTTGGTCGGATTGCTGTCGAGGTCGACCATGTTGCCGGCTTCTCTGGCCGCCTGCGTGCCGCTGTTCATCGCCACCGCGACATCGGCCTGCGCAAGCGCCGGCGCGTCGTTGGTGCCGTCGCCGGTCATCGCCACCAGCCGCCCCTGCGCCTGGTACTGGCGGATCAGCTTGAGCTTGGCCTCGGGCGTGGCCTCGGCCAAGTAGTCGTCGACGCCCGCTTCCGCGGCGATCGACGCCGCGGTCAACCGGTTGTCGCCGGTGATCATCACGGTCTCGATGCCCATCCGGCGCAGCTCGCCGAAACGCTCGCGGATGCCAGCCTTGACGATGTCCTTCAGCTCGACCACGCCCAGCACGCGAACCTGGCCGTGCTGCTCGTCGGCGACCACCAGCGGCGTGCTGCCGGCGCGGGCGACATCGTCGACGGCCTGCATGACGGCATCGGAAAACTTGCCGGCGCGCTCGGCCACGTAGCGGCGCACCGCATCGGCCGCCCCCTTGCGCACGTGGCGCGGCCCGCCGTTGCCCTGCAGGTCCACGCCGCTCATCCGCGTCTGCGCGGTGAAGGGCACGAACGTGGCATTGCGCTGCGGCACATCGGGGATGCGCAGGTCCGCCTGTTGGCGGGCCAGCGCGACGATGCTGCGGCCTTCCGGCGTGTCGTCGGCCAGCGACGACAGCCACGCCGCCTCGGCCAGCTGCGCCGGCGCCACGCCCGGCGCGGCAATGAACCGCGACGCCTGGCGGTTGCCATGGGTGATCGTGCCGGTCTTGTCGAGCAGCAGCACGTCGACGTCGCCGGCCGCTTCGACCGCGCGGCCCGAGGTGGCGATCACGTTGGCCGCCATCATCCGGCTCATGCCTGCCACGCCGATGGCCGACAGCAGGCCGCCGATGGTGGTCGGAATCAGGCAGACCAGCAGCGCCACCAGCACCGTGACGGTCACAGGCACGCCGGCCCTGGCCACCAGCACGCTGTAGACCGAGAACGGCTGCAGCGTCGCGGTGGCCAGCAGCAGCACGATGGTCAGGCCGACCAGCAGGATGGTCAGCGCCAGCTCGTTCGGCGTCTTCTGCCGTTTGGCGCCTTCGACCATCGCGATCATGCGGTCGATGAAGGTTTCGCCGGGATTGGCGGTGATGCGCACCACGATCCAGTCGGACAGCACGCGCGTGCCGCCGGTCACCGACGAGAAATCGCCGCCCGATTCGCGGATCACCGGCGCCGATTCGCCGGTGATCGCGCTCTCGTCGACCGACGCGACCCCTTCGATCACCTCGCCATCGCCGGGGATCATGTCGCCGGCCTCGACCAGCACCACATCGCCGCGGCGCAGCGCCGTGGCCGCGCGCGGCTCGGTCGCGCCGCCGCGCCGTCCGTCCTTCAGCACGCGCGCCGTCACCGTGGTGCGCAGCCCGCGCAGCGCCGCGGCCTGTTGCTTGCTGCGCCCTTCGGCAAGCGCCTCGGCGAAGTTGGCGAACAGCACCGTGAACCAGAGCCAGACCGCGACGGCCAGGATGAAACCGGCGCTCTCGCCGCCAGCAGACGCCGCGGGCGCGAAGGCGGCGCGCAGGAACAGGATGGTCGTCAGGATGCTGCCGGCATAGACGACGAACATCACCGGATTGCGCAGCTGCTGGCGCGGCGACAGCTTGCGGAAGGCCGACGCTAGCGCGGGCTTGAGCAATTGCGGTGCGAACATGCCGTGCGCCGCGGCACGGTCGGAAGTGGGAGAGCGATCGGCCAAGGGCGTGCCGGCCGACATGTCGTCGGGATTGCCACCGATCTCGGCCGCATTGGCCGTCGATTCTTGTTGCATGGGATCTCCGCAGTGCGCTAGAGAGGAGGAACGGACGTCGACGCAGCAAGCCAGCGCGTGGCGTCCGGTGTCATCAAGAGAAAGAGAACGCCTGGCTCATCGAACCGCGGCGCCTTGCAGTTGCTCGGCCACTGGACCAAGCGCGAGCGCCGGCACATAGGTCAGCGCACCGACCAGCAGCACCGTGCCGGCGAGCAGCACCACGAACAGCGGTCCGTGCGTCGGCATGGTGCCGGCGCTCGCCGGCACGCGCTTCTTTGCCGCGAGGGTGCCGGCCATCGCCAGCACCGGGACGATCACCCAGAAGCGGCCGAACCACATCGCGGCCGCCAGCAACGTGTTGTAGAACGGCGTGTTGGCCGACAGCCCGGCGAACGCGCTGCCGTTGTTGTTCGCCGCGGACGACAGCGCGTACAGGATCTCGGAGAACCCATGCGTGCCGGGGTTCAGCACGCCGGCGCGGCCGGCGTCGGCCATCACCGCCACCGCGGTGCCCAGCAGCACCAGCAACGGCGTGACGAGAATGACGACGGCCGCCATCTTGATCTCGCAGGCCTCGATCTTCTTGCCCAGGTATTCGGGCGTGCGGCCGATCATCAGGCCGGCGATGAACACCGCCAGCACCGCATAGACCAGCATGCCGTACAGGCCCGAGCCGACGCCGCCGAACACGACCTCGCCCAGCTGCATCAGCAGCATCGGCACCAGCCCGCCGATCGCGGTGAACGAATCGTGCATCGCATTGACCGCGCCGCACGATGCCGCGGTGGTGATCGTGGCGAACAGCGCCGATGCCGCCAGGCCGAAGCGCGTTTCCTTGCCTTCCATATTGCCGCCGTCCTGCCAGGCTGATGCGGCGCTGTCCACCGGCAATCCCGCCAGCGCCGGATTGGCCTGGTGCTCGGCCAGCGCCGCGACGCACGCCATCGCGACGAAGATCGCCGTCATCGCCGCGAGCACGGCCAGGCCCTGGCGGCGGTCGCCGACCATCTCGCCGAACGTGAAGCACAGTGCGGCCGGGATCAGCAAGATCGCCAGCATCTCGATCAGGTTGGCCAGCGCGGTCGGGTTCTCGAACGGATGGGCCGAGTTGGCGTTGAAGAAGCCGCCGCCATTGGTGCCGAGCATCTTGATCGCTTCCTGCGACGCGACGGGACCCATCGCCAGCGTCTGCTGTTCCGTACGGACCGGCTCGACGATGGGCTGGCCCTGGGCCTCCCGCAGCGGCTGCCCGGCGGCATCGGTCTTCGGCACCGTGTATTCGACCGCCGACACCATCGACACCTGCTTGTAGGCATCGAGGTTCTGGATCACGCCCTGGCTGACCAGGGCCAGCGCGATGACGGTCGCGATCGGCACCAGCACGTACAGCGTGGTACGGGTCATGTCGACCCAGAAATTGCCGATGGTCGCCGCGCTCTGCCGCGCGAAGCCGCGGATCAGCGCAAACACCACGGCGATGCCGGTGGCCGCGGACACGAAGTTCTGCACGGTCAGGCCCAGCATCTGCGTCAGATAGGTCATCGTCGATTCGCCGGCATAGCCCTGCCAGTTGGTGTTCGCGACGAAACTGATCGCCGTGTTGAACGCGGAATCGGGCGACACCGGGCCGAAGCCCTGCGGATTGAGCGGCAGCATGCCCTGCAAGCGCTGCAGGCCATAGACCACCACCACACCCAGCACGTTGAACGCCAGCACGGCGATCGCATACCGCTGCCAGCCCATCTCGGCAGCGGCGCGTATGCCGGCGGCGCGATAGAGCAGGCGCTCGAGCGGCCGCCCCCAGGCGGTCCACGCGTATTGGCCGTCCTCGACGGCCCGGCGCAGATAGCGTCCAAGCAGCGGGGCGATCGCCATCAGCACGGCGAGATACAGGGCCAGCAGGCCCATGAACTGCGTGGTCATCAGAATTTCTCCGGGCGCAGCAGCGCGATCAGCAGATAGACGAAGAGGGCCGCGGCCATCGCCGCGGCCAGCAGATCGGTCCAGTCCATCATTGCCCCCTGCCCGGGGTGGCGCCGCGCGGCGGCGTGTCGTTCGCCGGGCCATGCTGGCCCGCATTGGCCGATGCGCGCGGCGCCAGCGCGACGCACAGCCGCAGCAGCACGGCGCCGAGTCCGGCGAAACCGAAAAGTACGATCAGGAAGATCCCGTCCATGGCAAATACCGAGAGTGAATCCGGCTTGCAGATTAGGGAGCGACGGCTAAAAACGGGGTAGAAAGGCGGCGGCGGGCCGTAAAGAAGGTATAAAGATGCGGCGGCCGCTGCCGTCAATGGATCTGCCGCATTGTTTTGACAGCCCGAAGCATGACCTGTATAACGGGAACCGCAGGATCTTCAAGCAAGCACGTCGATTACCGAGTTGGCCGCCTCCGGCTCCGCCACTTCTTCTCCATGTTTCTTCTTGATCGTCATGCCCCTCGGGACATTCGTCCGACGGGAACAAACCAGGAGAAACACATGGATACCGGTACCGTTAAGTGGTTCAACGACGCCAAGGGCTTCGGCTTCATTACGCCGGACGCCGGCGGCGACGATCTGTTCGCGCATTTTTCGGAGATCCAGGGCAGCGGCTTCAAGTCGCTGCAGGAAGGTCAGAAGGTGCGCTACGTGCGCGGCGTCGGCCAGAAGGGCCCGGCCGCCACGAAGATCGAGGCGGTCTGACGCTGACGAAAACCCCGCATCCGCGGGGTTTTTTATTGCCGGCGCTTTTTGCTGATGGCAACGAGCCGGCCTCCACGCTGTTCAACAGGAGCGACACATGGACTCCTTTCCGACCGCCAGCTACAAGGGCTACGAGCTCTATCCGCTGGTCTACCGGCGCGCGCCGGTGCAGACATGGCCGCGCACCAAGCCCGAACTTGCTTTCGATGTCTCCGTGATGATCTGCGTCGAGGGCCAGCCGCCGGGCAACGAGCAATCGCGGCTGTACCGCCTGACCAGCGGATCGTGCGAGAACGTCGGCACCGCTAGGCGCGCCGCCGTCGACTACGGCCGCGCCATCATCGACGGCCTGGTTCCGACCGAAACGCTGCCTACGGCCTGAAGCGCCAAAGCGAGCCCGCCATGAGCGAAGCCGTCAGTTACCTTTGTACGTTGCCATGGGCCGGCACCAGCCTTGCCTACCATGTCAGCGTCAATTTCGCCGGTTCCGGCGAATGCGATTGCGTGCGCTTCACCAGCTTCGTCGGCGTGGGCCGGCGCTCCTTTACGATCCGCGCCGGTGCGGGCGCGGACCTGCGCACGCTGACGCGCGACGGCGAGGCGCTGTGCCGGCTGGCCATCGGCCAGGCGCTGCGCGACGCGTTGCACGACAAGACGCTGGCCGGCGACCACCTGCTCGATGCGCTGGCCGCACCCTGGCAAGGCGAGCTGCGCCCGGTACGGTCGCGCGACGCGAGCCGGCCCGCCCGTTCGCGGTTGCAGTCGTTCGGCGTGTAAGGCGGGACGGTCGACGCGCGGATCGTCGATCGTTCAGCGTTCCCGCTGTCCGGCATCGGCGGCCGCCTGCACCGATTCGGCGCCGAGCCGCACCACTTCGATGCGATCGATGCGCCGTTCGGTCGCCTCCACCACCGTGAAGCGATAACCGTCCAGATCGATCGCACTGCCCGCGGGCGGCACGATGCCGAAGCGGTCCAGCAGCAGGCCGCCCAGCGACGCATAGCGCCCCTGCGATTGCGTCCACGGTTCGCCCAGCTCCAGCACATGGGCCACCGCATGCAGATCGGCACTGCCGTCGATCAGCCAACGCCCCTGTCCCGCCGCCGCGATGGTCGGATGTTCATCCTCGTCGGGGAACTCTCCGGCGATCGCCTCGAGCACGTCGACCGGCGTGACGACCCCCAGCACCGCGCCGTATTCGTCGGTCACCAGCACCAGCTGGCCGCGCGAGGCGCGCAGCGTCTCCATCAACGGCAGGATGCGGATCGATTCCGGCACCACGATCGGCGGCCGCAGGCTTGTCTCGTCGATGCGGCCGTGCTCGGCCAGCGTGCCGATCAGGTCCTTGCCGCGCGCGACGCCGAGGATCTCGTCCAGCTGTCCGCGGCAGACCGGAAAGAAGCTGTGCGGCGTGGCGAGGATCTGCCGGCGCAGCGTGTCGGCATCCTGCTCGATATCGATCCACGACAGTTCCGAGCGCGGCGTCATGATCGAGCGGACCGAGCGTTCGGCCAGCGACAGCACGCCGCTGACCATGGTGCGCTCCTCCGGCGCGAACGCGGCCGGCGCGGCGGTATCCGGCCTGACCGGCTCGCCGGCCTGCCCTTGCGCCGCACGGCGCGCACCCAGCAGGCGCAGCACCGCATCCGCGGTGCGCTGCCGCATCGGCCGGCGCGCCTCGTAGCGCAGCAGATTGCGGCGCGCCAGCTGGTTCAGCGCCTCGATGCCGACCGAGAAGCCGATCGCCGCGTACAGATAGCCCTTCGGGATATGGAAGCCGAAGCCATCGGCAACCAGGCTCAGGCCGATCATCAGCAGGAAGCTCAGGCACAGCACGACCACGGTAGGGTGGGCATTGACGAAGCGCGTCAGCGGCTTGGACGCGAACAGCATCACCGCGATCGCGACCACCACCGCGACCATCATCACGCTCAGGTGCTCGACCATGCCGACCGCGGTGATGACCGAGTCCAGCGAGAACACCGCATCGAGAATGACGATCTGCGTGACCACCAGCCAGAAGCCCGCATAGGCGGGCTTCTCGACCTCATGCTCGGGCTTGCCTTCGATCCGCTCGTGCAGCTCCAGCGTGGCCTTGACCAGCAGGAAGATGCCCCCGGCCAGCAGGATCAGGTCGCGACCCGAAAATTCCAGCGGACCGAGCGCGAACAGGGGCCGCGTCAGCGTGACCAGCCACGACATCACCGACAGCAGGCCCAGCCGCATGAACAGCGCCAGCGACAGGCCGATGATGCGCGCCTTGTCGCGCTGCTCCGGCGGCAGCTTGTCGGCCAGGATCGCGATGAAGACCAGGTTGTCGATGCCCAGCACGATCTCGAGCACGATCAGCGTCGCCAGGCCAATCCATATCGTGGGGTCAGTCAGCCATTCCATGTGAGCGTCGTCGTGTTGGAGCCACGGGCGCGGCGCGCCAACAGGACGGCCGCGGGAACCGGATACGGCACAGTGTAGGGCCGAGGCGGGTTCCCGCGTCAATAGGAGCCAGGATGACAAGGATTGCGGCGCGCGCCATGCCGGCCGGCTGAATCCGGTGTCATGACGGTGTAACGACCTTGGGGCCGGCATATTTGGCCCGATGATGCGAGCCTCGCCGGGCCTTCCTGCTATCGCCGATGATCGAACCGCCGTGCCAGCCGTTCGCCGGCAAACTGCACCAGCGTGACGAGCGCGATCAGGATCGCGATCACATGGAACATCACGGCGGTTTCATAGCGTTCGTAGCCGTAGCGGATCGCCAGGTCGCCGAGACCGCCGGCGCCCACGGCCCCCGCCATCGCCGAAGAGCCGATCATCGCGATCACGGTCACCGTGGCGCCG
Source organism: Cupriavidus sp. JZ107 (assembly GCF_053903255.1). Lineage (NCBI taxonomy): Bacteria > Pseudomonadati > Pseudomonadota > Betaproteobacteria > Burkholderiales > Burkholderiaceae > Cupriavidus > Cupriavidus sp. JZ107. The sequence continues at coordinate 2,912,057 of NZ_CP096481.1, forward strand.
CCGATCAGCGCGGGCATCGCCTCGGGCAGCAGCACGTGGACGACGATATGCCAGCGGCGGCATCCCATCGCCCTGGCCGCCTCGACCAGGCCGCGGTCGATCTCGTTGAGCGCCACTTGCGAGATGCGCGCGAAGAACGGAATCAGGTGGGCGCTGAGGGGCACCACCGCGGCCCAGGTGCCCATCGTGGTGCCGACGATCATGCGGGTCACCGGCAGCATCGCCACCAGCAGGATGATGAACGGGATCGAGCGAAACACGTTGACCAGCACCGACAGCACGCGATGCAGCCGCGGCCTGGGCGCCAGCCCGGCGGGCGCGGTGATGGTCAGCACGATGGCCAGCGCCATGCCCGCGACGAAGACCACCGCGCAGGCGCTGGCCGTCATCAGCAGCGTCTCGCCAAGCGCCTTCAGGTATTTGTCAGCCATGGGCGGCAGCATCGTATGCAGTCTCCTCTGCGGTTTGTGGCATCGGCTTGCGCGGCGCCGCGTCCTCGTCGATATTCGGCGACGGCATGCGCCGCCGCAGCGGGCGCAGCAGTGCGACAGTGGCCTCGGCGCGCGGCTCGGCAAAGACCTGCCAGACCGGGCCCTGTTCGACGATGCGCCCGTGGTCGAGCACCAGTACGCGCTCGCACGCCTCGTGAATCACCGCCATGTCATGCGTGATCAGCACCACGGTTAGCGCGAAGCGTTCGTTGATATCGCGCAGCAGTGCCAGGATCTGCTCGGTAGACTCCGGGTCCAGCGCCGAGGTGGCCTCGTCGCACAGCAAGATGTCGGGCCGGTGCACCAGCGCGCGGGCGATGCCGACGCGCTGCTTCTGCCCGCCGGACAGCATTGCCGGGTAGGCGCGGGCCTTGTCCGACAGTCCAACCAGGTCCAGCAGTTCCATCACCCGCGCGGCGATGTCATGGCGCGGCACACCGGCCACGCGCAACGGCAGCGCGACGTTGTCGAACACCGTCTTGGCCGACAGCAGGTTGAAATGCTGGAAGATCATGCCGACCCGGCGGCGCAGCGCCACCAGGCCGTTCTCGTCGAGCTTGCCGATATCGCGGCCGTCGATGTCGACGCTGCCGGCGTCCGGGCGCTCGAGCATATTGATCGTGCGCAGCAGCGTCGACTTGCCGGCGCCGCTGCGGCCGATGATGCCGAAGCGCTCGCCGCGCCCGATCGTGAACGAGATATCGGCCAGCGCCGGTGTCGCAGAGCCGGCGTAGGTCTTGCGGATCGCGTCGAACACGATATGCGGTTCGGCGCGTCGCAACGGCAGGTCGTCATGCATGGCGGCGTTCCTCCGGTTCTTCAGAAGGCGGGAATCACCGCCCCCTGGTACCGGGTCTGGATGAACTGGCGCACCTCGTCCGACTGGTAGGCCTTGACCAGCCGCGGCACCCATGGTGCCTGCCGATCCTTCTCGCGCACCGCGATCACGTTGACATAGGGGTTGCGCTCCTTCTTCTCCACCGCGATGCCGTCGCGCGTGGCGATCAGGCCGGCCTGGTAAGCGAAGGTGTTGACGATCGCCGCCGCGTCGACGTCCGGCAGCGCGCGCGGCAGCACCACCGAGGCGCTCTCGATGAACTCGAGCTTTCTGGGGTTGGCCGTGATGTCCGACAGCGACGCCGTCCCGGTATAGGGATCAAAACCAGGCTTGAGCTGGATCAGTCCGTGGTCGCGCAGGATCACCAGCGCACGGGTCTGGTTGCTTGGATCGTTGGGGATGCCGATGCGCGCGCCGGTCGGCAGAGCCTCCAGCGACTTGACCTTGCGCGAGTAGAACGCGATTGGCGAGATCAGCGTATTGCCGACGTCGACGATCTTGTAGCCCCGTTGCCGGATCTGGTCGCGCAGGAAGGGGATGTGCTGGAAGGCATTGGCATCGAGATCGCCGTTGTTCAGCGCCTCGTTGGGGCTGGCGGTACCGGTGATGACGATGGTCTGCACCTTCAGGCCCTGCTTCGCGGCCACGCGCGTGACCACTTCCCAGATCTCCTCGTCGACGCCGCCGCGTACGCCGACCTTCAGCGGGCGATCGGTGGACTGCGCCAGGGCGGCGCGCGGTACCAGTGGGACGAGCACGGTCAGTGCGATGGCAAGGGAAGCGATGGCGGCAAGCAGCGAGCGTCGTGTCATGGTTTGGCGGAGCGGAAGTCAGGCAAAGCACGGTGGGAATGGGCGGCCTGCGCCAAGTCCCTGAAGGCATCCGCGCAAGCCGATGAAAGGGGGCGCTCAGGCGTCCATCAGGCAGCGGTCACGCAGCGGCGCGCGCCGGTGCCCTGCCGGCCGGACGGGCCAGCTGCAGATGTTCGCGCAGCGTCGCGCCTTCGTACTCGGTACGGAAGATGCCGCGCCGCTGCAGGATCGGCACCACGCCGTCGACGAAGTCCTGCAGGCCGTCGGGCAGCGCGTCCGGCATCAGGTTGAAGCCATCGGCGGCGCCGTGACGGAACCAGTGCTCGATGTCGTCGGCGATCTGCTCGGGCGTGCCGACGATCACGCGGTGGCCGCCGCCGCCAGCGAGCTCGCGGATCAGCGCGCGCACCGTCAGGTTCCGCCGTCTCGCCGCCGCCAGCGTCGCGCGGAAGAAGGTGTGGTTGCCATTGGCCGGCACGGCCAGATCGTCGGGCAACGGCGCATCGAGCTGCAGTCGCTCGGCCTCGATGCCGAGCGTGCCGGCAAGACGGTTCAGGCTGTAGTCCCATGGAATCAGGTCGACCAGCGCATCGCGCCGCTGCCGCGCCTGCGCCTCGGTGGCGCCGATGATGGTGGTCAGGCCCGGCAGCACCTTGACCGCATCCGCACCGCGCCCCAGCGCTTCGGCGCGCGCATTGATGGCGCGCTTGTACGCCAGCGCCTCGTCGAACGACTGCGCTGCCGAAAACACGGCCTCGGCATGGCGCGCGGCGAGCTCGCGGCCATCGTCGGAACCGCCGGCCTGGAACAGCACCGGATGGCCCTGCGGCGGCCGTGGCAGGTTCAGCGGACCGTGCACGTCGAAGAACGCGCCATGATGGCCGACCGGCTGCAGCATCGCGGTATCGACGAAGCGCCCGCGGGTCTTGTCACCGATGAAGGCGTCGTCCTCCCAGCTGTCCCACAACGCCTTGACCAGCGTCGTGAATTCGTCGGCGCGCGCGTAGCGCTGGCCGTGATCTGGCGGGGCGGCCCGGCCGAAATTGCGCGCCGAGCCCGCATCGGCGGTCGTCACCACATTCCATCCGGCGCGCCCGCCACTGACATGGTCCAGCGTCGCAAAACGCCGCGCGACGTTGTAGGGCTCGTTGTAGCTGGTCGATACGGTGGCCACCAGCCCGATATGCCTGGTCGCGGCGGCGACGCACGCCAGCAGGAGCGTCGGCTCCAGCGCGGTGATCGGACGGAAATGGATCTGGTCGGCGATCGACGCGTTGTCGGCAAGGAAGATCGCATCGAACTTTGCGGCCTCCGCGATGCGTGCCACGCGCACGTAGTGCTGCACGTCGACGAAGGCGCACGGATCGCTGGCGGGCAGGCGCCAGGCCGACGGCACGAAGCCGGAATGCAAGGCGTTGATGTTCAGATGCAGCTGGCGCGGCGGTGTGATCGATGTCATCGCGGGTCTCCGATTGCCCAGGACATGGCTCAGAACACCCGGCCTTCGGTCAGGTGGGTGGTCTCGCCGTTCAGGTGATAGGCGCCGACCACGCGCGTCTTGTGCAGCAGCGGGTTGTGGCTGAAGATCGTGCGCAGATTGCGCCAGTGGCGGTCGAAGTTGTAGCGCTTCGCCGTGAACGACGCCCCGCCCGCCTCGAACATCCGCTCGCCCACGTGCAGCGCCAGCTTGCTGACCACCAGCTGTGTCTGCGCCGTGGCCAGCGCGCCCTGCAGCACCAGCGCCTCGGCATCGTCGGCACCGGCCAGCAGCGCGTCGGCCGAGCGGTCCAGCACGCGCGCGTTGTCGCGGACCAGCGCGTCGATCGCGTGGCTGTGCGCGGCCAGATCGCCGATCACCTGCTGGATGAAATGGTCCTCGCGCGCGGACGGCGCCGGACTGTGCAGCGCGGGACGGCCATGGTCCTGCACATGGCGCCGCGCATCGGCCCACGCGTTGCGCACGATGCCGGCCGCCACCGCGACCAGATGCAGCTGGCGCAGCGCGCCGCAATGGCGGCCGACCAGCGTGCTGTTGCCGCGCCGGGTCACCTCGTCGGCAAACACCTGCACGTCATCCAGCACCAGGCTGCCGCTGGCCGTCATGCGCTGGCCCATGCCGTCCCAGTCGTCGACCACGCTGAAGCCGGGGCGGTCGGTCGGGATGATGATCGACGCATCGGCACCGTCGGCATCCTTGACGTTGATGCGTGCGTAGTCGGCGAAGGCGGTGCCGGTCGAGTAGTACTTGCGGCCGGACAGCCGGTAATGATCGCCGTCGCGGCGCAGCGCCGTGGTGATCTCGCCGGGCCGGGCGGTGCCGACCTCGGTCGATGCCCCGCCGAAGATGGCGCCGCCGACGATGCGCTGCACCTGCAGGTCGTTGAAGGCCGAGCGCGGCGACAGCCGCAACGACTCGGTCTGATCGAAATGGATGCGCAGCGCATGCGCGACGTTGGACTCTTGCGCCGCAATGGTGGCGATGACCTCGAACAGGTCGGCCAGCGAGCCGCCCAGCCCGCCCCGCTCCGCCGGAATCCGCAACAGCCCCAGGCCGGACTGCCGGAACAGCGCAAAGCCCTCGTAGGGCAGCAGACGCCGCGCCTCGCGCGCGGCCGCATCGGTACCGATCTTCTGCGCCAGCTCGGGCAACGACTCCAGCGCGGCACGCAGGGCGCGGCGCGCGTCGAAGTCCAACGGGGCATTCATTGGCAGGTCCTCCTGGCCGGATCAACAGGCTACGAGGATAGGGACGCTGCGCCTGAAGCGGAACGAAGGAAAGGGGATATCGATATCCGCGCGGCTGTTCTTTGGATAGGCGCAGAGACGCAAACCCGCGCGCAACATCGGCCGCCCCAATGAAAAGAGCCCGCATGAAGCGGGCTCGATCGGCTGCCGGTGAGGCAGTGAAGCGGAGGCGAAACTCAGAACGGAATATCGTCGTCCATATCCTCGAAGCCATTCGACGGCGACTGCTGCGGCCGGCGTGCGCCACCGCCCTGGCCGCCGCCACCACCTTGCGCACCGCGGCCGCCGCCACCACCGCCATAGCCGCCGCCCGACGATTCGCGGGCGTAGCCGCCGCCTTCGTCGCCGCCGCCACCACCGCCCTGGCGCGAGCCCAGCATCTGCATCTGTTCAGCGACGATTTCGGTGCTGTACTTGTCCTGGCCCGACTGGTCCTGCCACTTGCGGGTGCGGATGCGGCCTTCGATATAGACCTGGGAGCCCTTGCGCAGGTACTGGCCGGCGATCTCGGCGAGCTTGCCGAAGAAGGCCACGCGGTGCCATTCGGTCAGCTCCTTCATGTCGCCGCTCTGCTTGTCCTTGTAGCGGTCGGTGGTGGCCAGCCGGATATTGGTCACGGCATCGCCACTGGGCATATAGCGCGTTTCGGGGTCCGCGCCGAGATTGCCGACGAGGATGACTTTGTTGACGGATGCCATGAGGTGTTCTCCGAGAACCGCGCCCCGATGGGCGGCGCGGCAATGTGCTGACTGGTTTGACTCTTTCGACTGATTCGCGCCGGGCGCGCCGATGGTAGTGCGGCCCGGCGCCGCAAAGCGTGTCCGCGTGATGCGGCCGTCGCCGTGACCGCCGCGGTTACATCGTGCCCGGCAGGCCGCCGCTCAGTGCGCCGGCTGCGGCTCGCTGTCCGGGCCGCCGTGGCGGACCCTGGCGGGCGGCGGCTTCATGCCCCAGGCGATTATAAGCCAGAGGACCAGCACGGCCGCGCAGCCGTGGAAGACCGCGCTGCGGCCGGCGTGCTGCAGCAGCCAGCCGCCGACGGCGCCGCCGAGGAACAGCCCGATCGCCTGGGTCGTGTTGTAGACGCCGAGCGCGGCGCCGCGCGATGCCGCCGCATAGCGCGACACCAGCGAGGGCTGCATCGCCTCCAGCACGTTGAATGCCACGAAAAACAGCAGCAGCACCCCGACGATCGGCCACAGGCCGTGCACCGCGGCGAACAGCAGCTGCACCGCGGTCATCAGCGCGACCGCGCCGAGCAGCACCGGGCGGATGCGGCCATAGCGCTCGGCCGCCATCATCGGCGCCAGCATCAGCAGGAACGACACCAGCACGACCGGCAGATAGACCTTCCAGTGCGAATCGACCGGCATGCCGGCATCGGCCAGCATGCCCGGCACCACCATGAACATTGCGACCTGGGAGGCATGCAGCGCCAGCACCCCGACGTTCATGCGCGCGAGGTCAGGATTCAACAGCACCTTCGGCAAGACCCGGTGCAGCGGCAGCTGGTCCGGATGGGGCGGCGGCGGGGTCGGTACCAGGAACAGCGTGACGGCGATCGCCAGCAGGCCCAGCACCGACATCAGCGTGAAGATTCCCGGCATGCCGATGGTGCGCAGCAGCGGCGAGGCAATCACCAGCGACAGCGCGAAGGTCAGACCGATGCTGCCGCCGACCATTGCCATCGCCTTGGTCCGATGGCGCTCGCTGGTCAGGTCCGCGATGCAGGCGGTGATCGCGGCCGAGATCGCGCCCGTGCCCTGCAGCGCGCGGCCCGCGATGATGCCGGTCAGCGTGTCGGAGAACGCCGCCACCAGCCCGCCGGCGACGAACAGCAGCAGGCCGCCGATCATCACCGGCTTGCGGCCGATGCGGTCGGACAGCCAGCCGAGCGGAATATGAAGGAAGGCCTGCATCAGGCCGTAGATGCCCATCGCCAGGCCGATGCGCTGGGCGTCGTGCCCGTCGGGCAGCGTGCGCGCGTATTCGGCGAAGACAGGCAGGATCAGGAACAAGCCCAGCATGCGCAGCGCGAAGATGCTCGCCAGCGACACGCTGGCGCGCAGCTCGACACGGGTCATCCGTGCGGAGGCCGCACCGGCTGCGCGTTCGGCACCATCGGCCGCGGCTGGGGAAGAAGTCTGGGTCGACGGCATTGCGCTCGTGGGGACTCGGGTGTGACGGGTGGCCGGCCGTGCGCCGGGCCCCGCGCCGCGGTACGCGGCCATGCCGGGGCGCCATCCAAACCGCCACCGTGGCCACCGTGCCGGGCGCCGGAGCCGCGCCCTCTCGCCGGCAGGCAGAGGCAGGGGCAACCCCGGAAACCGAAGTTCGGTATATTAGCAGGTTTGCTCCCGGCGCCCGGCGCCGGATCGGCGGGAAGCGGCCCGGCTGGCGAGGCAAGCGGCCGGCGGCACGAAGGTGGCGGCGCGCGGCGCCCGATGGCGGCGACAGCGGCGTCCGGATGGCGGCAAGACCGCCGCCCTACCCCCTCCCCGCCGGCCCGCGCCAAGGCCCCGGCCTGCTTCCTGCTTGAGCGTACGCCCGCAGCCGGCCATGGCGCGGGCGCTCCGTGAGACCGGCCTGTCGACCCCGACTGGCGGCCCCGCCTGGCGAAGACAAACGGTATATGGAAGAAATCAGAATCCGTGGGGCCCGTACCCACAATTTGAAGAACATCAATCTCGATCTGCCGCGCAACAAGCTGATCGTGATCACCGGCCTGTCGGGATCGGGCAAGTCCTCGCTCGCCTTCGACACGCTGTACGCAGAAGGCCAGCGCCGCTACGTCGAATCGCTGTCGGCCTACGCGCGCCAGTTCCTGCAGCTGATGGAGAAGCCGGACGTCGACCTGATCGAAGGCCTGTCGCCGGCGATCTCGATCGAGCAGAAGGCAACCAGCCACAACCCGCGCTCGACGGTCGGCACCGTCACCGAGATCCACGACTACCTGCGCCTGCTGTACGCGCGCGCCGGCACGCCGTACTGCCCGAACCACGACCTGCCGCTGCAGGCCCAGAGCGTGTCGCAGATGGTCGACGCGGTGCTGGCGCTGCCCGAGGACACCAAGCTGATGATCCTGGCGCCGGTGGTGGCCGACCGCAAGGGCGAGCACACCGACCTGTTCGACACGATGCAGGCGCAGGGCTTCGTCCGTTTCCGCATCCGCTCGGGCGGCGGCGCCGCGCACGAGGCGCAGGCCAAGGTCTACGAGGTCGATGCGCTGCCCAAGCTGAAGAAGACCGAGAAGCACAGCATCGAAGTGGTGGTCGACCGCGTCAAGGTGCGGCCGGACATCAAGCAGCGGCTGGCCGAATCGTTCGAGACCGCGCTGCGGCTGGCCGACGGCCGCGCGATCGCGCTCGAGCTGGACAGCGGCGCCGAGCATCTGTTCAGCTCGAAGTTCGCCTGCCCGATCTGCTCGTACTCGTTGCCCGAGCTCGAGCCGCGGCTGTTCTCGTTCAACAACCCGATGGGCGCCTGCCCGAGCTGCGACGGCCTGGGCCAGATCACGTTCTTCGATCCGAAGCGCGTGGTGGCCTTCCCCAACCTGTCGCTGGCCTCGGGCGCGATCAAGGGCTGGGACCGCCGCAACCAGTTCTATTTCCAGATGCTGCAGAGCCTGGCGGCGTTCTACGACTTCGACCTGGACGCCGCCTTCGAGGACCTGCCGGCCGAGGTGCAGCAGGTGGTGCTGCACGGCTCGGGCGAGACCGAGATCCCGTTCACCTACATGAACGAGCGTGGCCGCACCACCACGCGCTCGCACGTGTTCGAAGGGATCATCCCCAATCTGGAGCGCCGCTACCGCGAGACCGACTCGGTCGCGGTGCGCGAGGAACTGGCCAAGTACCAGAACAACCAGCCCTGCCCCGCCTGCCACGGCACGCGCCTGCGCACCGAGGCCCGCCACGTCAAGGTCGGCGACGGCGAACAGGCGCGCGCGATCTTCGAGATCAGCGGCTGGCCGCTGCGCGACGCGCTGACCTGGTTCCTGACGCTGCAGCTGCAGGGCGCCAAGCGCGAGATCGCCGACAAGATCGTGCGCGAGATCTCGGCGCGGCTGAACTTCCTGAACAACGTCGGTCTCGACTATCTGTCGCTGGAGCGCAGCGCGGACACGCTGTCGGGCGGCGAGGCGCAGCGCATCCGCCTGGCCTCGCAGATCGGCTCGGGGCTGACCGGCGTGATGTACGTGCTCGACGAGCCGTCGATCGGCCTGCACCAGCGCGACAACGACCGGCTGATCGGCACGCTCAAGCATCTGCGCGACATCGGCAATTCGGTGCTGGTGGTCGAGCACGACGAGGACATGATCCGCGCCAGCGACTATGTGGTCGACATCGGCCCGGGCGCGGGCGTGCATGGCGGCCAGATCGTCGCCGAGGGCACGCCGCCGCAGATCGAGGCCTCGCCGGCCTCGCTGACCGGCCAGTACCTGTCGGGCGAACTCAGCATCGAGGTGCCGGCTACGCGCACGCCGCCCGATCCGGAACGGATGCTGCGGATCCTGAACGCCAGCGGCAACAACCTGAAGCAGGTCAACGCCGAGATTCCGGTCGGCCTGCTGACCTGCGTGACCGGCGTCTCGGGCTCGGGCAAGTCGACGCTGATCAACGACACGCTGTATCCGGCGGTGGCGCGCCATCTGTACGGCTCGACGCCGGAACCGGCGCCGCACGACCGCATCGACGGACTCGAGCACTTCGACAAGGTCATCAACGTCGACCAGAGCCCGATCGGCCGCACGCCGCGATCGAATCCGGCCACCTATACGGGCCTGTTCACGCCGATCCGCGAGCTGTTCGCCGGCGTGCCGTCGGCGAAGGAGCGCGGCTACGATCCGGGCCGCTTCTCGTTCAACGTCAAGGGCGGACGCTGCGAGGCCTGCCAGGGCGACGGCGTGCTCAAGGTCGAGATGCACTTCCTGCCCGATGTCTACGTGCCCTGCGACGTCTGCCACGGCAAGCGCTACAACCGCGAGACGCTGGAGGTGCTGTACAAGGGCAGGAACATCTCGGAGGTGCTGGAGCTGACGGTCGAGCAGGCGCACGAGTTCTTCAGCGCGGTGCCGGTGGTGCGGCGCAAGCTGCAGACGCTGCTCGATGTGGGGCTGGGCTATATCCGGCTGGGCCAGGCCGCGACCACGCTGTCGGGCGGCGAGGCGCAGCGGGTCAAGCTGTCGCTGGAGCTGTCCAAGCGCGATACCGGCCGCACGCTGTACATCCTCGACGAGCCGACCACCGGCCTGCACTTCCACGATATCGCGCTGCTGCTCAAGGTCATCCACAAGCTGCGTGACCAGGGCAATACCGTGGTCATCATCGAACACAACCTCGATGTGATCAAGACCGCGGACTGGGTGCTGGACCTGGGCCCCGAGGGCGGGGCCGGCGGCGGGCAGATCATCGCGCGCGGCACGCCGGAGGACATCGCCGCCAGCAAGGCAAGCTTCACCGGCAAGTATCTGGCGCCGTTGCTGAAGCGCCCGGTGGAACAGGCCCCGGTGGAACAGGCCCCGGCGCAGGCCCGGGCGCGGGTCAGGCGCCGCTGACGCGCGGAGGCGCCCTGCCCTCGTCGGCGTGCACCCGCGCGGCGCGCGCCTGGGCAGGTGTGCCACCGGGGGCCGCGGGCGCAGCGGCGCCCTCGTCCTGCTGGCCGTCGTCTTCGCGCAGGCGGCTGCGATCGAGCGCCCCGGCCTCTTCCAGCACCGGATAGGCGGTCGCGCAGAACAGCGAGTTCAGCCGCTTCAGGTCGCTGATCACGTCCAGGTGCAGCGAGCTGGTGTCGATGCTCTCGATGGTCTGCGTGGCGACGCGGCGCAGGTGGGTATGCGAATACTTGCGCTCCAGTTCGCGGAAGGTCGCCTTCTCGCGCATCAGCTGCCGCGCGCTCTTCAGGTCGCCGTTCAGGAACACCGACAGCCCCAGCCGCAGATTGCTGATCAGCCGCGCATGCATCTCGGTGATCTCCTGCATGCCGGCTTCCGAGAACACCAGGTTGTGGGCGATCTTCTTGTCGCGCGCATCGAGCAGGATCCGCTCGATGATGTCGGCCGCATGCTCCAGATTGATATTGAGCGAGATGATCTCGGTCCAGCGGCGGCCGTCGCGCTCGTCGAGCGCCTCGACGCTGATGCGCGTCAAGTACAGCTTGATCGCGGTATAGAGATCGTCGATCTCGTCGTCGATGCGGCAGGTGGCGGCGGCCAGCTTGGCGTCGTTGGTCCGCAGCACGCGCAGCATGTTGTCGAGCATCTGCTCGACGCGGTCGCCGATGCGCAGCACCTCGCGCGCGGCGTTGGCCAGCGCCAGCGTCGGCGTGGACAGCGCGGCCGGATCGAGGTGGCGCGGCGTGACCTGGCTCTCGCCGGTGTTGCGGCCCGGCAATATCGCTTCGCACAGCCGCGCCAGCGGCGCGGTCAGCCCGATCAGCGCGACCGCCAGCACCACGTTGAACAGCAGGTGGAAATTGACGATCAGCCGCTGCGGGTCCGCATCGAGCGCGCGCAGCAGCGTCTGCGCCTCGTCCAGCAGCGGCAGCGCCACCACGCAGCCGAGCAGGCGCGACAGCAGATTGCCCAGCGTCACCCGTTTGCCGGGCTGGTTGTTGCCTGAGGTCGTCAGGAACGCCGAAATGCCGGAACCGAGGTTGGCCCCGAGCACCAGCGCCAGCGCGACGGGGATGGACACCACGCCCGCCGAGGCCAGCGCGCCGCAGAACAGCACCACCGCCAGGCTGGAATAGGACAGCACGGTCAGGAAGGCGCCGACCAGCATGTCGAGCGCGGTGTCGCCGGTCAGGCTGGCGAACAGCACCTTGACGCCGGCGGCCTCGACTACCGGACGGGTCGCATTGGAGATCAGCTCCAGCGCCAGCGTGATCAGCCCCAGGCCGATCAGCACGCGGCCGACGTGGCCCGGCCTGCTGCCCTTCCAGCTCAGATGCGCGATCACGCCGATGAAGATCAGCAGCGGCGACAGCCACGACAGGTCCAGCGAGAACACCTGCACCATCATCGCGGTGCCGACATTGGCGCCGAGCATGATGGCCAGCGCGGGCGCGACCGCGATCAGGCCCTGGCTGACGAAGGAGCTGACGATGACGGCGGTCGCATTGCTGCTTTGCACCAGGCCGGTCACGCCGAGGCCGGCGGCGAAGGCGGTGAAGCGATTGGCAACGCTGGCGGAGAGCACGTGGCGCAGGTTCGCGCCGTAGACGCGCAGAATACCGACCTTGACGATATTCGTGCCCCAGACCAGCAGCGCGACCCCGGAGAGCAGATGAAGCAGAACGCCCATGGTGTGGCACCCATTGCGGCCGGTGCGGCGGTCAGAGGCAGGGGCCGCCCGGCCCTTGTTGTGAATGAACGGCCATTATGCGCCCGCGCTGCGGACGAGGGCAACGCGGGGCGCCGGCGATGGTGCGCTTCGCAACGCTGGGCGGCGTTGCGGTTTTTGCGCGAAGGACGTTCAGTGGCCCTCGAATCGGCACACGGTAAAGAGCGGCAGGCCGCTGTCGAGCAGATGGCGCGAGCCGCCGAGCTCGGGCAGGTCGACGATCGCCGCGCCTTCCACCACGGTGGCGCCGAGCCGCTCGAGCAGCCGGCGTCCAGCCATCATGGTGCCGCCGGTGGCGATCAGGTCGTCGATCAGCAGCACGCGGTCGCCGGGCTTGCAGGCATCGGCGTGGATCTCGACGGTGGCGCTGCCGTATTCGAGCTCGTATTCCTCGGCCACGGTCTGGAACGGCAGCTTGCCCTTCTTGCGGATCGGCACGAAGCCCAGGTTCAACTCGTAGGCGACGATCGCGCCAAGGATGAAGCCGCGCGCATCGATGCCGGCCACCATGTCGAGGCCGGCGTCCATGTAGCGGTGCACGAATACGTCGATCAGCACGCGCAGCGTCTTCGGGTCCTGCAGCAGCGGCGTGATGTCGCGAAACATCACGCCGGGCTGCGGCCAGTCGGGCACCGTGCGGATGCGGTCGCGCAGATAGGTGGTCACGTCGCCTAGCGGCGGGGACTGGATGGTGGGAGCGGGCATGGTCGGAAACAACGGATGAAGGGGTTGGCTGAAGCGCCAGTCATCTAGGATAGCGGCTGCGTCAGCGCTCGGTGATCCGCTGCTCGGCCGCCTCGAGCGCCTCGGGCGTGCCGCGCAGCACCAGGATGTCGCCGGGTTCGAGCACGGTATCGGGCTGCGGATCGAAGGCACGAATGCCGCGCCGCCGCACGGCGGTGACCTCGACGCCGATATGCTCGAGCCCCAGCGTGCCGAGGCGGCGGCCGACCGCGGTCGCGTCCGGGCCCAGCGACAGCGAATGCAGCCGCACCGAGTCGCGCTCGATCATGTCCTCCTCGTCGTCGCGGCCGTGAAAGTAGCCGCGCAGCAGGCTGTAGCGCGCATCGCGCGCCTGCTGCACGCCGCGCACCACGCGCCGCATCGGCACGCCCAGCAGCACCAGCGCATGCGAGGCCAGCATCAGGCTGCCCTCGATGATCTCGGGCACGACCTCGGTCGCGCCGGCGCGCTGCAGCGCTTCCAGCTCGGAATCGTCGACCGTGCGCACGATCACCGGCAATGCCGGCTCGAGCTCGTGCACATGGTGCAGCACCTTCAGCGCCGACGGCGTGTTGGCATAGGTGATGATCACCGCCGCGGCGCGATGGATGCCGGCGGCGATCAGCGCCTCGCGCCGCCCCGCGTCGCCGTAGACCACCGTATCGCCGGCCGCCGCGGCCTCGCGCACGCGGTCCGGATCCAGGTCCAGCGCGACATAGCCGATGCCCTCGCGCTCGAGCATGCGCGCCAGGTTCTGCCCGCTGCGGCCGTAGCCGCAGATGATCGCGTGCTTCTCGGTCTGCAGGCTCTGCGCGGCGATGCGGGTCATGTTCAGCGACTGCAGCAGCCATTCGTTGGCGGCAAAGCGCATTGCGATCGCATCGCTGTACTGGATCAGGAACGGCGCCACCAGCATCGACAGCAGCATCGACGCCAGGATCACCTGCGTCAGCACCGGATCGACCAGGCCCAGCCCGTCGATCTGGTTCAGCAGCACGAAGCCGAACTCGCCGGCCTGTGCCAGCCCCAGGCCGGTGCGGATCGCCACGCCGGGACGCGAGCCGAACAGCCGCGCCAGCCCGGCGATCAGCACGAACTTGAACAGCACCGGCACGATCAGCAGCGTCAGTACCAGCCACAGGTTGTCGATCACCACGCGCACATTGAGCAGCATGCCGATGGTGACGAAGAACAGCCCGAGCAGCACGTCGCGGAACGGCTTGATGTCTTCCTCGACCTGATGCCGGTATGGCGTTTCCGCGATCAGCATGCCGGCCATGAAGGCGCCGAGCGCCATCGACAGGCCCAGCCGCTCGGTCAGGGCCGCCATGCCCAGCGTGACCAGCAGCAGGTTCAGCATGAACAGTTCCTGCGAGCGGCGCGCGGCCACCACGTGGAACCAGCGGCTGACCACGCGCTTGCCCAGCACGAAGATCAGCGTCAGCGCCACCACGATCTTGACGATGGCCAGCGCCAGCGCCATCGGCAGTTCGCCCGGGTCGCGCGACAGCGCGGGGATCACAATCAGCAGCGGCACCACCGCCAGATCCTGGAACAGCAGCACGCTGAAGATATTGCGGCCGTGCTCGGTCTCGAGCTCCAGCCGTTCGGACAGCATCTTGGAGACGATCGCGGTCGACGACATCGCCAGCGCGCCGCCCAGCGCGATCGACGCCTGCCAGGTCAGGTCGAACACCGCGCTGAACAGCCAGCCGACCGGCGCCACCGCCAGCATGGTCAGCACCACCTGGCTGCCGCCGAGGCCGAACACCAGCCGGCGCATCGAGCGCAGCTTGGCCAGATTGAACTCCAACCCGATCGAGAACATCAAAAAGACCACGCCGAACTCGGCAAGGTACTTGGTCTGGCCGGAATCGCTGGCCAAACCGAGCGCGTGGGGCCCGATCAGGATGCCGACCGCCAGATAGCCGAGCATCGGCGGCAGCTGCAGCATGCGGAAGGCGACCACGCCAAGCACGGCGGCGGCCAGCAGCACAAGGGTCAAGTCCAGCGGAGAATGCATTCGGGCGGGCCGGTGTGGGTGCGAGCGATGGTGCGGGCGGTGGTGCGGATTGCGGTGCGGCAGTGCAGCGGTTGCGGGCAGTAATGCAAGCGGTGGACCAGGAACGGACCTGCCCGGCCCGGCAGTGTTTCGTCAGGGGGCGGCCGGCCGGCGGAGACGGGACCCGAACGCGAAGGCCGACGCCGCGCCGGACGCGCTGCCACCGGCCCGGGCGCCATCGCATTCATTGGTATACTTCGTCGCCATGATAGCCAATTTCAATGCGGAAAGAGCACTCGAGCTCGCACGCCATACCCTGCAAATCGAAGCCGATGCGGTCGCCGCGTTGTCGTCGCGGCTGACGCCGGACTTCGCGCGGGCGGTGCGGCTGGTGCTGGAGTGCTCGGGCCGCGTGGTCGTTTCCGGCATCGGCAAGTCCGGCCATATCGGCCGCAAGGTCGCCGCCACGCTGGCCTCGACCGGGACGCCCGCCTTCTTCGTCCATCCTGCCGAGGCTTCGCACGGCGACCTCGGCATGATCACGCGCGACGACGTGCTGATCGCCTTCTCCAACTCCGGCGAGACCTCCGAACTGCTGTCGATCGTGCCGATCGTCAAGCGCATCGGCGCCAAGCTGATCTCGGTGACCGGCAATATCGAGTCGAACCTGGCGCAACTGGCCGACGCCCATCTGGACGCCCGCGTCGACAAGGAAGCCTGCCCGCTGAACCTGGCCCCGACCGCCAGCACCACGGCGGCGCTGGCGCTGGGCGATGCGCTGGCGGTAGCGGTGCTCGATGCGCGCGGCTTCGGTGAAGAGGATTTCGCGCGCTCGCACCCCGGCGGTGCCCTGGGACGCAAGCTGCTGACCCATGTGCGGGACGTGATGCGCACCGGCAATGCGGTGCCCGAAGTCCGCGAAAGCACGCCGCTGGCGCAGGCGCTGATGGAAATCACCCGCAAGGGCATGGCCATGACCGCGATCGTCGACGCCGACGGCCGCGCGATCGGCGTCTTCACCGACGGCGACCTGCGCCGGCTGCTGGAAACGCCGCGCGACTGGAAGACGGTGCCGATCGGCGAGGTGATGCATGCCAACCCGTTCACGGTCGGACCGGACCAGCTCGCGGTCGAGGCGGTGCAGATCATGGAAGCGAACCGCATCAACCAGCTGCTGGTGGTCGACGCCGACCAGCGCCTGGTCGGCGCGCTGCATATCCATGACCTGACCCGGGCCAAGGTCATCTGACGCACGCCATGCGGGATCTGTTTCCTTCCCTGTCCCGCCTCGCGCTGCGGCTGATGCCGCTGCTGCTGATGGCGCTGGTTGCCGGCAGTACCTTCTGGCTGGTGCAGGTCAATACGCCGCGCGAGGTCAGCGATACCGAACGCCAGAAGCGCCACGTGCCCGACTACTGGATGGAGCGCTTCACCGCCACCGAACTGGCCGAGGACGGCAGCACCAAGATGCGCTTCACCGGCGAGCGGATGATCCATTACGAGGACGACCAGACCTACGAGGTCACGCGGCCGGCGATGCGAGCCTACGAGCCGGATCGGCCGCCGGTGACCGGCACCGCCGACCTCGGCAAGATGAACGCCGACGCGAGCGTGATCGACCTGTTCGGCAATGCCCATATCGTTCGCGTGCAGGGCGCCGATCCGTCGCAGGACCCGCAGATGAGCGCGACGTCGAGCTACTTCCAGATCCTGATCAACGACGACATCGTCAAGACCGACAAGCCGGTCAAGCTGACGCGCGGCCCGTCGGTGATGACCGCCAACGGCCTGGTCTTCAACAATGTCACGCGCGAGGTCAATCTGCTCGGCAATGTGCGCGGCACCATCGTGATGGCGCCGCGCGGCGGCGGCAGCGCGAAACCATGACGCATCGCGCCCGCGCGCCAGGGGCGCACCCCTCGAACGTTCCCTCCCGGACAACGCCAATCAACGCCATCGTGGCCAACATGACCCTGACCCTGACGACCTGGACCCGCCGCCGCGCCACCGCCGTGCTGCTCGCCTTCGCCGCCGGCATGACGCTGGCCCTGCCGGCGCTCGCCGAACGCGCCGACCGCGACAAGCCGCTGGTGCTCGAGGCCGACAACGCCAGCTACGACGACGTCAAGCAGATCTATACGCTGACCGGCAACGTGGTGCTGACCAAGGGAACCATGGTGCTGAAGTCCGATGCCGCCGAGGTCCGCACCGACCCCGAGGGCTACCAGTACGCGGTGGCGACCTCGAAGGGCGGCAAGCAGGCCTACATTCGGCAGAAGCGTGACAACGTCGACGAGTACATCGACGGCTGGGGCGACCGCATCGAATACGACGGCAAGCAGGAAGTGGCCAAGCTGATCGGCAATGCGCGCATGGCGCGCCTGGCCGGCGCCAAGATCGTCGACGAGATTCGCGGCGCGGTGCTGACCTACGACAGCCGCAACGAGTTCTACACCGCGGCCGGCGGCAGCGGCAACGCGGCGCCGGCGAACCCGTCCGGCCGCGTGCGCGCGGTGCTGTCGCCGCGCCAGAGCCAGGGGACCGGCGGCAGCGGTGCCGGCGTGGACCTGAAGGGCTCGCCGACGGCCAAACCCTGACCCCGGCCTGCCTCGGTGCCTGACCCCGTGCCGCCCAGCACGCTTCGCCGCACCTTCGCAGCACGTTCGCATTAAGCAGTATCAAAGGATTGCCCACATGTCCGTTGCCGACACCGCTACCGCCACCGCTCCCGCCGCCAACGCCAACACCGCAGCCGGCGCTGGCGCCGGCACGATGCCCGTCACCAGCAATCTGGTGGTGCGCCATCTGAAGAAGCGCTACGGCTCGCGCACCGTGGTCAAGGACGTGTCGCTCGACGTCAAGAGCGGCGAGGTGGTCGGCCTGCTCGGCCCCAACGGCGCGGGCAAGACCACGTCGTTCTACATGATCGTGGGCCTGGTCGCGCTCGACGAAGGCGACATCGTGCTCGATGGCCAGCATATCAGCGGCCTGCCGATCCACGAGCGCGCGCGCATGGGCCTGTCGTACCTGCCGCAGGAAGCGTCGGTGTTCCGCAAGCTCAATGTCGAGCAGAACATCCGCGCGGTGCTGGAACTGCAGCGCGACAACGGCAAGGCGCTGTCCGCGGCCGAGATCGAGCGCCGGCTCGACAGCCTGCTCGACGATCTGCAGATCGCCCACCTGCGCAACAATCCTGCGCTGTCGCTGTCCGGCGGCGAGCGCCGGCGCGTCGAGATCGCACGGGCGCTGGCCTCGGCGCCGCGCTTCATCCTGCTGGACGAACCGTTCGCCGGCGTCGATCCGATCGCCGTCGGCGAGATCCAGCGCATCGTCAGCTTCCTGAAGGCGCGCAATATCGGCGTGCTGATCACCGACCACAACGTGCGCGAGACGCTGGGCATCTGCGACCACGCCTACATCATCAGCGAGGGCGCGGTGCTGGCGGCAGGCGAGCCCAAGGAAATCATCGCCAACGAATCGGTGCGGCGCGTTTACCTGGGCGAAAACTTCCGCATGTAATTGCTTGACCCGGGGCGGCACGACACGCGGCTGCCCCGCCCTGCGAGGCAGCGGCTTCGTACGCCGGCAAGCGATGCCACGATCATGCTCTGGTGATCCACCAGGCAATCGCTTCTGCCCACGCAATCGAAACTTCCGATAGCAAATTCCGTTCCATCGCGGCCGAAGTTGCGCATAAAATAGGCCGCATGAAACCGTCGCTACAGCTACGCCTCTCCCAGCATCTGGCCCTGACGCCGCAGCTGCAGCAGTCGATCCGGCTGTTGCAGTTGTCCACGCTGGAACTGCAACAGGAAGTCGAGCAGGCGCTGACCGAGAATCCGCTGCTCGAACGCGAAAACGACTGGATCGAAAGCCCGCTGCGCGTCGCTGCCGACGGGTCGGTCAATGTGCAGACCGCCACCACGACGCCGCCCGCCGAACCGGCGGCGCCCGCGGACTCGCGCGCGGACGGTGCCGCCGCGGCCGACGATGGCTATGCCGACGGCGCGGGCGAAGATTATGGCGGCGACTGGAGCCTGGACGACTTCGCCCGCCGTCCGCAAAGCGATGAGGACGAAAAAACGCCGCTGCAATTGCGCGACGCCGAGCCCACGCTGCGCGAATATCTGATGGAGCAATTGGCTCCGCTGAAAATCTCGACGCGCGACAAGGGCCTGGCGATTTTCCTGATCGAATCGCTCGACGACGACGGTTATCTGAGCGCGTCGCTCGAGGAAATCCTGTCCGAATTGCCGGAAGAGCTCGAATTCGAACTGGACGAAGTGCATGCGATGCTGACGCTGCTGCAAAGCTTCGATCCGCCCGGGGTCGGCGCACGCAACGCAGCAGAATGCCTGTCGCTGCAACTGCGCCGCATCGAACATCCGCAGCGCGACCTGGCGATGACCATCGTCCGCCATCACCTCGAACTGCTGGCCGCGCGCGACTACACGCGGCTGAAGAAGGCCCTGCAGGTCGACGACATGCAGTTGAAGGCCGCGCACGAGCTGATCCGCTCACTCGCGCCGTATCCTGGCCACGCCTACAGCCGGCCGGAAGCGGACTTCGTGGTGCCCGATGTATTCGTGCGCAAGAGCGGCCACAACTGGATCGCGCAGCTCAATCCCGATGTGATGCCACGGCTACGCATCAACGATATGTATGCGCAAATCTTGCGCGGCGCGAAAGGCGATACCGGCGCCGCGGGATTGCAGCAGAAACTGCAGGAGGCGCGCTGGCTCATCAAGAATATCCAGCAGCGTTTCGACACCATTTTGCGCGTCGCACAAGCCATCGTGGAGCGGCAAAAGAATTTCTTTACGCACGGCGAAATTGCGATGCGCCCCTTGGTTTTGCGGGAGATAGCCGATACACTGGGTCTACACGAGTCGACTATTTCTCGTGTGACGACCAATAAGTACATGGCCACCCCGATGGGGACATTCGAGCTGAAATATTTCTTCGGCAGTCATGTATCGACCGAGACCGGCGGTGCCGCGTCTTCCACCGCAATCCGTGCGCTGATCAAGCAGCTGATAGGAGCCGAAGACCCCAGAAACCCGTTGTCCGACAGCCGGATTGCCGAACTGCTGGGGGAACAAGGCTTCGTCGTGGCGCGACGTACCGTCGCCAAATATCGTGAAGCCTTGAAGATCCCGGCCGTGAACCTTCGCAAGTCTTTGTAGCCGAGTCGCATCGCCTGCCTGGTGCGGCTCTTTCAGAAGGAGAAGCGCTATGAACTTCAAGATCAGTGGACACCACTTGGACATCACGCCGTCGCTGCGTGAGTACGTGGAAACGAAACTGGAGCGAATCCTCAGGCATTTCGATCAGGTTATTGACGTCAGCGTGCTGCTATCGGTCGACAATCAAAAGGAAAAGGATCGCCGGCAACGCGCGGAAATCAATGTGCATCTGAAGGGCAAGGACATCTTTGTCGAGGCGCACCACGAAGATCTCTATGCGGCGATCGACATGCTGGTCGACAAGCTGGACCGGCAAGTGATCCGCTACAAGGACAAGGTGCAGAGCCACGACCGCGAATCGCTGAAGTATCACAGCAGCCTGGTGGCGAACCAGGCCCAGCAGTAGCTTGAAGATTCGGCGCGGCCACAACGCCGGCCGGCCTTGAAGTGAGGAAAGAAGCCGTGCCAGGAGCACGGCTTTTTTGCGCCCGTCGCGGCACGGGACCTTCGCAGCCTATAGGATGAAACCGGAATGGGGTTCCGTCTGGCAGGCTTCCCGGTGTATGCTGTGCAATACATATAGAGAATGCCCGCCCCGCTTCCTTGTGCAATGCCGCTCGGGGCGATCGGCATCGGACGGCAGGGAGCCCCCCTGCACTATAATGTGCCGCACGCTGATAGTCGGGAAGCGGCGGCAACGAACGCACCGCCCAGCAACGGCAGACCGGCCCACGCCGGCAAGGACCGCATGGCGGCGCCAGTTTCAGGAATTCCGCGCATTTCAAATGAACCGTTTGGCCAAACTGCTGCCGCCCGGCAATATCTCGCTCGACGTCAGCGTCACCAGCAAGAAACGCGTGTTCGAACAGGCCGGCTTGCTGTTCGAAAACAACCATGGCGTGGCGCGCGCCACGGTGACCGACAATCTGTTTGCCCGCGAATCGCTTGGCTCGACCGGGCTTGGTGCCGGCGTGGCAATCCCGCATGGCCGCATCAAGGGCCTGAAACAGCCGCTGGCTGCCTTCATGCGGCTTGCCGAGCCGATCCCGTTCGAATCGCCCGACGGCAAGCCGGTTTCGCTGCTGATCTTCCTGCTGGTGCCGGAACAGGCCACGCAGCAACATCTGGAAATCCTGTCGGAAATCGCTCAGCTATTGTCCGATCGCGACATGCGTGATGGCCTCGCCGCTTTGCCGACGCCCGATGCGGTTCACCAGTTGCTGGTGCAATGGCATCCTTGACCCTCCCGGCATAAGCGCGCACAGCCGCGCCAACCGCATATACCACCGCCTTAGCGCCCCGCCTCATCCCGCATGGAACTCACCGGCGTCACCTCCCAGTCGATCTTCGACGACAACGCAGCCGACCTCAAACTGTCCTGGGTGGCCGGGCTGGAGGGCGCCGATCGCGCCTTCGACCTCGACTTCGCACGCGAGGCGACCTCGGCGGCCGACCTGGTCGGCCACTTGAACCTGATCCACCCGAACCGGATCCAGGTGCTGGGCAAGCCGGAGATCACCTACTACCAGCGGCTCGACGACGAAACGCGCAAGCGGCAGATGGGTGAGCTGATCCTGCTTGAGCCACCCTTCCTCGTCGTCGCCGACGGCATGGAGCCGCCGCCCGACCTCGAACTGCGATGCACCCGCTCGTCGACGCCGCTGTTCACGACCCCGGTGTCGTCGGCCGCGGTAATCGACCATCTGCGGTTGTATCTGTCGCGCATTTCCGCGCCGCGGGTCACGATGCACGGCGTGTTTCTCGACATCCTCGGCATGGGCGTGCTGATCATGGGCGAATCCGGCCTGGGCAAGAGCGAACTCGGCCTGGAACTGATCTCCCGCGGACATGGCCTGGTCGCCGACGATGCGGTCGATTTCGTGCGTCTTGGCCCCGATTTCGTCGAGGGTCGCTGCCCGCCGCTGCTGCAGAACCTGCTGGAAGTGCGCGGCCTGGGCCTGCTCGATATCAAGACGATCTTCGGCGAAACCGCGGTGCGCCGGAAGATGAAGCTCAAGCTGGTGGTCCAGCTGGTCCGCCGCAACGACGGCGAATTCGAACGGCTGCCGCTCGATTCGCAATATCTCGACGTGCTCGGCCTGCCCATCCACATGGTGAAGATCCAGGTTGCGGCCGGCCGCAACCTCGCGGTGCTGGTCGAGGCCGCCGTGCGCAACACCATCCTGCGGCTGCGCGGCATCGACACGCTGCGCGATTTCATGGATCGCCAGCGCGCCGCGATGCAGGCCGACGCGGCCTCGCGCGGCCAGGGCCGTCTGCTCTGAGCGTTGGACCGGAGCGCCCACTGAGCGTCTGCTCGAGCATGCATTGACGCATCGGCGTGCCCGACACGCCGGCAGCGTCAACCTGATTGGGGTTTTCAGCGTTTTGTGCTGTAATGGGCATCACGCCCAGCCTGCGCCGTTGCGCATCCTGCGCTTGGCGACCCGATCCTCAGTCAGGAGATTCCAGCATGAAGACACTGATCGCAACCTGCGTGCTGCTGTGCCCGCTGGTCGCCACGGGCGCCTTTGCCCAGACCGCCTCCGGCAACAGTCAGCAGAGCAAGATGAAGACGTGCAATGCGCAGGCCGCCGGCAAGACCGGTGACGAGCGCAAGGCCTTCATGAAGGAATGCCTGTCCGCCAAGCCCGCTACCGCCGGCAACTCGCAGCAGCAAAAGATGAAGGCCTGCAATGCGCAGGCGAGCGGCAAGAAGGGCGACGAACGCAAGGCGTTCATGAAGGAGTGCCTGTCCGCGTGACGGCATACCGGTCGGCCGCTGTGCCCGGAGCGGGCAGACGGCCGATCAAGCAGGCCCATCAAGGCCAATGAAGGCGAATCGCACGGCACCCGGCGGTTCGCTTTTTTCTTTGCTATTGCGCCGTTTCGGCCGTTCTCGCCGCTCTGCGCGTGCATTGCGCGGCTTTCGCACGCTTTCGCCGCTTTTCCCGCTTGCCGCGCCATCCCGGACCACGGATTTCATCGGACCGTCATGACGCAATCATCACGCGATGCTATCCTTCAAGCGTTATGCGCATCGTCCTCATCACCGGCATTTCCGGCTCCGGCAAATCGGTTGCATTGAACGTGCTTGAAGACGCAGGCTACTACTGCGTCGACAACCTGCCAGCGCAGTTCATCCCGGAACTCGCCCGCTATCTTGCGGCCGAGGGCTACACGCATCTGGGCATCGCCACCGATATCCGCAGCCGCGAATCGCTGGCGCGGCTGCCCGAGACACTGCGCAGCCTGTCGGCCGAGCACGAGGTCCGCGTGGTCTTCCTGACCGCCAATACCGATTCGCTGGTGCAGCGCTATTCGGAAACGCGGCGGCGCCATCCGCTGTCCGTGCGGCTCGCGGCGGGCGGGGCGAGCGGTGCGCCCGCACCGACCGAGACCCCGCTGGTCGAAGCGATCGAGATGGAACGCGAACTGCTGAGTCCGCTGGCCGAATCGGCGCACCGCATCGACACCAGCAATGTGCGCACCAATACGCTGCGCGCCTGGATCAAGGACTTCATCCGCGACGACAATCTGCAGCTGACGCTGCTGTTCACTTCGTTCGGCTTCAAGCACGGCGTGCCCAGCGATGCCGACATGGTGTTCGACGTGCGCTCGCTGCCCAATCCGTATTACGACCTGCAGCTGCGGCCGCTGACCGGACGCGATGCGCCGGTGATCGACTTCCTGCAGAGTCAGCCGATGGTGCTCGCGATGGCAGAGGACATCCGCGCCTATGTCGAGAAATGGCTGCCGAGCTTCGTCGCCGACAACCGCAGCTATCTGACGGTGGCTATCGGTTGCACCGGCGGCCAGCACCGCTCGGTCTATATCGCGGAAAGACTTGCCAACTACTTCCGCGCGCATGGTAATGTGCTGGTCAGACACCGCGAGCTGGTGCCGGTAAGCTGATCCGGCCGACCCAGGCGGTGGATCCCGGCGGCGGCGCAATGTGCTTGCCCCCGCCCTGTGAGCGAAAGTCTTCTCGGGATCGCATGTCTTCCAGTTCCGCAGCGTCCAATCACGCGGCACCGCTCCACGTCGAAGTCGACAGCCTGCCGCTGTTTCCGCTCCACACCGTGCTGTTTCCCGGCGGCCGGCTGCCGCTGCGCGTATTCGAGTCCCGCTACGTCGACATGGTGCGCAATTGCCTGCGCGACAACGCGGCATTCGGCGTCTGCCTGATCGCCAGCGGCACCGAGGTCGCGCAGGAAGGGGCCGCCACCGTGCCGGAAGCCGTCGGCTGTCTCGCCGAAATCGTCGACTGCAATATGGAGCAGCTTGGCGTGCTGCTGATCGAGACACGCGGCAGGCAACGCTTCCGCATCCTCGAACACCATACCCGCGACGACGGCCTGCTGGTCGCGCGCGCCGAGCTGCTGCCCGACGACGTGATCGACTGCAAGCTGGAACTGCTGGGCGAATGCCTGGCGGCGCTGCGCCGGATCGTCGCCTCGCTGCACGCGCCGCCGCACAAGCTGCCGTTCGCCGAGCCGATGCAGTGGGAGGATCCGAGCTGGGTCGCCAATCGGCTATGCGAACTGCTGCCGGTGCCGATGAAGGCCAAGCAGATGCTGATGGCGCTGCCCGACGCCGGCATGCGGATCGAGATCGTTCATCGCTTCATGCGCCAGCACCACATGTTGTAGCGGCTGTAGCGCGTGGCCACATCGCCGCGGCCGGTTCCAGCGGGCGAATCACACCTTCAGAACAATTGCGGCGCCACCTCGCCGGCCAGCAGCTTGCGCACCGGCGCCGGCATGCCGAGTTCGTCGAGCCGATCCAGCGACAGCCAGCGCCACTGCTCTTGCGCTGCGTCCACTGCTGCCCCTGCCTCACCCACATCGCGCAACGCCAAGGCAGCCATGTCGACGCGCACCGCGCGGATCAGCAGCCGGAAATGGGTGAAGACATGCGTCATCTCGGCGACCATCGCGGCGCGGGCCGGGGTGCCGAACGCCCGTCCGAATGCAAGCGCGTCGTCCTCGGCCTGTTCGGCGTCGAACGGAAGCGCCGGCACGGGCAGTTCCGGCAGGCTCCACAACCCGCCCCAGATGCCGCTGTCCGCGCGCAGCCGCAGCAGCACCTCGCGGCCATGCCGCACCACCACCATCACCGTACTGCGCTCCGGCACCGGCGCGCGCGTCTTCGGCGTCGGCAGCACCGCCGTCAGGCCCTCGCGGCGGGCCACGCACAGGTCCGACAGCGGACAGCGCGCCGCATCGTCCAGGCAGGCCGGCTTGCCGCGCGAGCAGACGGTCGCGCCAAGATCCATCAGCCCCTGCGTGTACGCCACCATGTCATCGGACTGGCGCGGGCCCGGCGCGGGCAGCGCGGCCTCGGCCATTGCCCACATCCGGTTCTCGATCGCCTTTTCGCCAGGATGGCCGTGCACGCCGAAGCAGCGCGCGAAGACCCGTTTGACGTTGCCGTCGAGAATCGGCGCGCGCACGCCGGCGCTGAACGCGGCGATCGCCGCCGCGGTCGAGCGGCCGATGCCGGGCAGCTCGGCGAGCAGGGCCGGATCGCTCGGGAAATGGCCGCCGTACTGCTCGACCACCAGCTTTGCGCAGCGGTGCAGATTGCGCGCCCGCGAGTAGTAGCCGAGCCCGGCCCACAGCGCCATCACCTCGTCGGCCGGCGCGTCGGCGAGCGCCTGCACGGTCGGCAGCCGCGCCAGAAAGCGCTGGTAGTAGTCGATCACCGCGCTGACCTGGGTCTGCTGCAGCATGATCTCCGACAGCCAGATCCGGTACGGATCGCGGGTGTTCTGCCAGGGCAGATCGTGGCGCCCGTGCCGGCGCTGCCATTGCACGACGCGGGCGCCGAAATCGGACGGCACCGCGCTGGCGGCGGAATCAGGGGCGGCAGCGGAGTGCGTGGTGGCTCGAGTGGTGGAACGGCGAGGCATCGATGAGTCGCGAGGGGGGCGTCAGTCTTTTCTGGTCAGCGGTGGCGCGTCGTTGCGCTCAACGCTGGCATTGCGGGCAATAGAAGGTAGAGCGCTGGCCCTGCACGATCTGCCGGACCGGCGTGGCGCAGTGCCGGCAAGGCTTGCCGGCACGATCGTAGACGAGGCAGTCGAGCTGGAAATAGCCGCTGGCCCCGTCGCTGCCGACGAAATCGCGCAGCGTGCTGCCGCCGCGCTCGATCGCCAGCGCAAGCGTCTCGCGCACCGCCGCGGCGAGCCTCTCGCAGCGCGCCCGCGACAGACGGCCTGCGGCGGTAGTCGGCCGGATGCCGGCGCGGAACAGGCTCTCCGAGCAGTAGATGTTGCCGACGCCGACCACGATATCGCCCGACAGCAGCACCGTCTTGATCGCGGCGCTGCGCCCGCGCGTATGGCGGTACAGCCAGTCGCCGTCGAAGGCAGCGTCGAATGGCTCGATGCCCAGATTGCGCAGCAGCGGATGGGTAGGCAGCAGCGCCTCCGGCAGCGTGGTCCACAGCACCGCACCAAAACGGCGCGGGTCGCGGAAACGCAGCGTCAGTGGCCGGCCGGCTGCGTCGTGCAGCAGCAGATCGACATGGTCGTGCGTGCCTGGCGCGGGCGGCTCCTGCCATACGCGCAGCGTGCCGGTCATGCCGAGGTGGATCAGCAGCCAGCCGGCGTCTTCACCACCAGCCACGCCACCGGCCACGCCGCCAGCTGTCGCGTCCCCCTCACGCACGCATTCGAGCAGCAGATATTTGCCGCGCCGCTCGACACGCCGGATCAACCGCCCGGGCAGGCAGGCCTCCAGCTCTTCGGGCACCGGCCAGCGCAGGCCGCGATGGCGCACCGCCACCCCGGCGATACGGCTGCCCTCCAGATGCGGCAGCAGTCCCCGTCGGGTCACCTCGACCTCGGGCAATTCCGGCATCGAACCTCTCCTTTGCGCACGACTCCAAGCGGCAGACCCCATGTCCGCCATGGTGCCCGCAGCCGGGCATTGTAGCGGCACGTTACAATGGCCCTAACTTGTCATATGGCACGACGCGTGCCGGAGTCCCACCCATGCCGGACCGCCTGGACCGCATCCTCGCTCTGCTCTCTCCCCACGTACCGCTTGACGAGCCGCCTGCGCCGACCGGCGCGCGCGGCGCAGCGCCAGGCCGGCGTCTGCTGCCATTGCTGGTCGCGGCCGTGGTCGGCGCCAGTGCGCTGACCGGCTGCGCCAGTGCGCGCGATGCCCGGTCGGCCCAGGCCGATCCGGCACGCGCGGAGGCAAAGTCCGACGGCGCCGAGCCCGACCGGCCGATGTTCACGTTGAGCAGCGACGGCGAGCTCGAGCCGACCCCGGCCACGCCGCTGCCGCCCAAGATGCCGCTGCCCGAGCTGCCGCTGACGGCCGACATCATGTATCGCGTGCTGGCCGCCGAGATCTCGATGCAGCGGGGCCTGACCGGCCCGGCCTATCGCACCTACGTGGAACTGGCCCGCTCGACCCGCGATCCGCGTTTCGCGCAGCGCGCCACCGAAATCGCCTTCAATGCACGCGTCCCGCAGCAGGCCCTCGATGGCGCCCGTCTGTGGACCGATCTGGCGCCGACCTCGCCGGCCGCGCGTCAAGTTCTGTCGACCCTGCTGGTGCTGAACGCGCGCTGGGAGGAGGCCGAGCCGCTGCTTTCGCTGCAGCTGAACGGCGTGCCGCCGAGCCATCGGCCCGAGGCCATCCTGCAATTGCAGCAGCAACTGTCGCGCACCAGCGATCCGGCGGGAGCCGCCGCATTGCTGCAGCGGCTGGTCGCCAACGACATGCAGTCGGCCGAGACGCGGCTGGCACTGGCGCGGGCCAAGGAGACCGCCGGCGATGTGCCGGGCGCGCTGGCCGAGCTCGACGAAGCGCAGCGCCTGCGTCCCGACTACGAAGCGGCGGCGCTGATGGCGGCCGAGCTGCGCGCCGACAATGCCCCCGAGCAGGCCATCGCGGGCCTCAAGCGCTTTCTCGACAAGGCCCCGGCTTCGGTAAACGGCCGCATCACGCTGGCGCGGGTCTACCTGCAGCGCAACGAGATGGACGCCGCGCGGCGCGAATTCGAGGCGCTGCGCAAGGTCGCGCCCGACGATCCACGCGTGCCGCTGGCGCTTGGCCTGACCGGACTGCAGGCGCGGCGCTACGACGAGGCAGAGCGCTATCTGCACGAATACCTGCGGCTGGCCGAAAAGGCACCGAGTTCCAATCCCGACGTCGCGTACCAGTATCTGGCGCAGATCGCCGAGGAGCGCAAGGACTACGCGGGCGCGGTGCAGTGGCTGGACCGGATCGAGGACCAGCGCATGGTCGGCGCGGCATCGGTCAAGCGCGCACAGATGCTGGGCCGCATGGGCCGGTTCGACGATGCGCAGGCGATCTTCGGCGACATGCTGGCCGACGCCGAAGACATCGCCGATCCCGATCAGCGTGCGCAGCGGATGATGGCGGTGCGCCAGGCCGAGGTCGGCATGCTGATGGAAGTCAAGGCCTACGACCGCGCGCGCAAGGTGCTGGACGAACGCATCAAGGCCGAGCCCAACAACGCCGAATGGCTGTACGAGCTGGCAATGCTGGACGAGCGCGAGAAGCGCTACGACAGCATGGAACGCCGGCTGCGCCAGTTCATCGCGTTGCAGCCGGACCAGAAGCAGGGCTACAACGCGCTGGGCTATTCGCTCGCCGATCGCAACATCCGGCTGCAGGAAGCGCTGAAGCTGCTGGAGAAGGCCACCGAACTGGGGCCCGACGATCCGTACATCATGGATAGCCTGGGCTGGGTCAAATTCCGCCTGGGGCAGCTGCAGCCCGCGGCCAAGCTGCTGCGCGACGCTTATGCGAAGGCGCCCGAGGCCGAGATCGCCGCGCATCTGGGCGAGGTGCTGTGGCAGCTCGGCGAGCGCGACGAGGCGCGCAAGACCTGGGAGGAAGGCGTCAAGCTCGACCCGAACAACGAGACGCTGGTCGAGACGCTGCGGCGCTATAACGTGCGGCTGGCGCAGTAGCGTGCCATAGCGTCGACGGCTTTTGCGCGTTGCGCGGCCGCCGGCCTCCGTCGCCATTCATCGCCCAACCATCGACATCCGCCGCCGGCACGGCCGCGCGACCGCGCGCCGTGACCCGGCATCGATCTCCGTTCTACGCATGGACCGATCCCGCCGTACCCTGACCCTGCTTTGCCTGTCCGCGCCGCTGTGCCTCGCCGCCTGCGCCAGCGTCACGCCGTCGCGCCAGTTCGATGCCGCCGCCGGTGCCCGCGCCAGCGAACTGACCGGGCGCTTCGCCGCCAATTACGTCCGCTATGGGCGTGACGAGGGCGTGCAAGGCAGCTTCCATTGGCGCGAGCAGGGCGACAACGTGCGGCTGGACCTGATCTCGCCGCTCGGCCAGACCCTCGCCGTGGTCACCGCGACGCCGTCGGGCGCGACGCTCGACCTGCCCAACGAACCGCCGCGCAACGCGCCGCAGGTCGATGCACTGCTCGAGCAGAGCCTGGGCTTCGCACTGCCGGTGGCCGGCATGCGCGACTGGCTGCGTGCCCGCCCCGCGCCCGGCGCCCCGGCCAGCGCCACGCGCGACGCCCAGGGCCGGCTCGAGTCGCTGTCGCAGAACGGCTGGACCGTGCGCTACGCTGCCTGGCAGGCCGCGCCGGATGGCGCGCAAACGCTGCCGCGCCGGATCGACCTGGCGCGCGATGGCGCCGGTGGACCGATGTCGGTCAAGCTGGTGATCGACGCCCCTGCTTCGCACTGATCGCGCTCCGATCGCACGCTGCACGTACCCGTCGCTCGATCCTCGCTCCGCTCCATCCCAGTCCGATGTCAGCCTCCCTGCCTCCCGCGCAACTGCGCGACTGTCCCGCGCCGGCCAAGCTGAACCTGTTCCTGCATGTGACCGGCCGCCGTCCAGACGGCTATCACATGCTGCAGACCGTGTTCCAGCTGATCGACTGGAGCGACACGCTGCATTTCGAACGCCGCGACGACGGCGCGGTCGTTCGTGTGACGGACGTCCCCGGCGTGCCGGCGGACGGTGATCTGGTGGTGCGCGCGGCGAAGGCGCTGCAGGCGGCCACGGGAACCCGCTACGGCGTCGAGATCGCGCTCGACAAGTCGCTGCCGATGGGCGGCGGCATCGGTGGCGGCTCCTCCGACGCCGCCACCACGCTGCTGGCGCTGAACCGGCTGTGGGGCCTGGGCTTGCGGCGCGAACAGTTGATGCGGATCGGTCTGAGCCTGGGCGCCGACGTGCCCTTCTTCGTGTTCGGCCAGAACGCCTTCGCCGAGGGAATCGGCGAGGAGTTGACCGCGGTCGATCTGCCGGACAGCTGGTTCGTGGTCATCCATCCACGCCAGCATGTGCCGACCGCAGCAATTTTTTCCGATGAACGCTTGACAAGGGATACGCCCATCTCCATAATTGCGGACTTCGCTGCTTGCACAAACAAATTCGGTTTCGGTCGCAACGACCTGGAAGCGATAGCGACAGCGAAGTTCGGCGAAGTTGCCCGAGCCCTTGTCTGGCTGAGACAGTTCAGCCCCGAGGCAAGGATGACCGGTTCCGGTGCCTGTGTGTTTGCACGCTATACTGACGCGCAAACTGCGCAACAGGTACTCGATCGGTTGCCATCCGAATGGGATGGCAGATGCGTGAGAAGTATGTCGCGCCATCCGCTCACAGCTTTCGCATAGCAAGTTTTCGTTCGGCGTTGTGGCTGTCGGCGCAACGAAGAACGGTCCCGGTTGTGTAGGGGAGTCGCCAAGTCGGTTAAGGCACCGGATTTTGATTCCGGCATTCGAGGGTTCGAATCCTTCCTCCCCTGCCATTACATTCCTCGCAGATCTGCAGAATCTGTCGCCGGCAGCGCCGGCGACCATCCCCCAGCAGCAAGACAGGTGCCCCTCATGAGTAGCGACGGCTTGATGGTATTCACCGGCAACGCCAACCCCAAACTCGCGGAGGCTGTCGTGCAGCACCTCGGCATCCCGCTGGGCAAGGCACTGGTGGGCCGATTCTCCGATGGCGAAGTCCAGGTCGAAATTCAGGAAAATGTCCGCGGCAAGCACGTCATCGTGCTGCAGTCCACCTGCCAGCCGACCAATGACAACCTGATGGAACTGATGGTGATGGTCGACGCGCTCAAGCGCGCCTCGGCACGCAGCATCACCGCCGCCATGCCCTACTTCGGCTATGCCCGCCAGGACCGCCGCCCGCGCTCGGCGCGCGTCGCGATCTCGGCCAAGGTGGTTGCCAACATGCTGGAAGTCGCCGGTGTCGATCGCGTGCTGACGATGGACCTGCACGCCGACCAGATCCAGGGCTTCTTCGATATCCCGGTCGACAACATCTACGCCTCGCCGGTACTGCTGGGCGATCTGCGCGAAAAGAACTACGGCGATCTGCTGGTCGTCTCGCCCGACGTGGGCGGCGTGGTGCGCGCCCGCGCGCTGGCCAAGCAGCTGAACTGCGACCTGGCCATCATCGACAAGCGCCGTCCCAAGGCCAATGTGGCCGAGGTGATGAACATCATCGGTGAAGTCGACGGCCGCAACTGCGTGATCATGGACGACATGATCGACACCGGCGGTACGCTGTGCAAGGCGGCCCAGGTGCTGAAGGAACGCGGCGCGCAGAAGGTGTTCGCCTACTGTACCCACCCGGTGCTGTCCGGCGGCGCGGCCGCCCGCATCGCCGACTCGGCGCTGGACGAAGTGGTCGTCTGCGACACCATTCCGCTGCGCGACGACGCACGCCAGACCGGCAAGATCCGCCAGCTGTCGACCGCCTCGCTGCTGGCCGAGACGTTCACCCGGATCGTCAAGGGCGACTCGATCATGTCGCTGTTCGCCGATTCCTGAACTTCCTGTTAGAATTCAAGGCTTTGTCGCGTCCGCCGGCTTGTTCGCAAGCGGCGATGCGGCGCAGAGGCGCCCGGTCACCGTACCTGGCGCCGATTCATCGGGCTGTCTGGTCGCGGGCAGCCCTCTTACTTTTTGGAGTCCACCATGAAAGTCATCGCTTTCGAGCGTAGCGTACAGGGTACGGGTGCGAGCCGCCGCCTGCGCAATGCCGGCAAGACCCCCGGCATCATCTACGGCGGCACCGCCGAACCGAAGATGATCGAGCTCGATCACAACGCGCTGTTCCACGCGCTGAAGAAGGAAGCCTTCCACTCGTCGATCCTCGACCTGGAAGTGGGCGGCACGACCGAGAAGGCACTGCTGCGCGCCTTCCAGATGCACCCGTTCAAGCCGCTGGTGCTGCACGTCGATTTCCAGCGCGTGTCGGCCACCGAGAAGATCCACGTCAAGGTGCCGCTGCACTTCATGAACCAGGAAACCGCTCCTGGCGTGAAGCTCGGCCACGGCATCATCAACCACATCCTGAATGAACTGGAAGTGTCGTGCCTGCCGGGCGACCTGCCGGAATTCATCGAGGTGGACATGGGCGCCGTCGAACTGGGCCAGACCGTTCACCTGTCGGACCTGAAGCTGCCGCAGGGCGTGACCCCGATCACGCACGGCGACGACAACCCCGCCGTGGCGACCGTCGCCCTGCCGGCCGGTGGTGTGTCGGAAGCCGCCAGCGAAGGCGAAGGCGAGACGCCGGCCGCCTGATCGGCGCCAGCCCTCGGCTGACCCGGCGGCCCTGTCGTTATCGACAGGTATCGCCAGAAAGACCGCCGGTTCGTCCGGCGGTTTTTTTTTTCGCGTATGCTTCCCTGCTGCGCCGCGGCCCGCCGCCGTGCATGCCTGCCACCGAACCCGTTAGCACCATGATCAAGCTCATCGTCGGCCTCGGCAATCCCGGGGCGGAATACGAAGCCACCCGGCACAATGCCGGCTTCTGGCTGATCGACCAGCTGGCCCGCATGGCCAGCGCCACGCCGCGCGTGGAAGGCCGCTTCCATGGGCTGGCGGCGCGCGCGCGCCTGTGGGACCAGGATATCTGGCTGCTGAAGCCATCGACCTTCATGAACCGCTCGGGATTGGCCGTGGTGTCGCTGGCCCGCTTCTACAAGATCCTGCCCGACGAGATTCTGGTAGCGCATGACGAGATGGACCTGCCGGCCGGCGCGGTCAAGCTAAAGCGCGGCGGTGGCTCCGGCGGACACAACGGTTTGAAGGACATCTCCGCGCATCTGTCGACGCCGGAATATTGGCGGCTGCGCATCGGCGTGGGCCATCCCCGCAATGCCGGCGGCGCCGGTGATCGGGAAGAGGTCGTCAACTTCGTGCTCAAGCCCCCGCGCCGGGAAGAGCAACAGGCCATCGACGAGGCCATCGACCGCAGCGTGGCGCCGCTGTCGCTGCTGGCAAAAGGCGAAGCCGAACGCGCGATGATGCAGTTGCATTCGGCAAAATAATAGCTGCATGGTCGACCCTGCCGCCCGATACCCGTGGCGGGCCGACGCCCCGGCCGTCGAGCGGTTCAAACGACTAAGGCGACCGGTTCGGCTTCCGCGGCGAGCTTCGATTCAGGGCGACGCCGCAACGCTTTTTCAACAGCGCACCGGATACCATCGCCATCCACGAGATTGCGGATTTTGATCTTCAGTTCCTCGACGATGGGGCCTTTGACACTCGGATCGAAAGAGCAAAACCGCAGTGGCCAAAGATCCTCCCGGGTCAAACCGATCTGTTTCAAGGTGTGCTTGATCAGCCGTCGCGCGTTGGCATCGTGCCCGCCGTCCTTGTCTAGCATTCGGACCGCCTGGTCGATGACATCGTCAAGCGATGGCAGCTCGTTGTCCTTCGGCCCGCCCTCTCCCGATGCAACAGCGTTATTGTTGCCCTTATCAATCGCCGCCTGGATGGATTTCGCGGAATTGCGATTCCGAATTCCGGCATAGAGGGTCCAACCGGCCAATGCCAGGCCGCCGATGATGCCGAACAGAATACCGCCGGTCGAGACTCCGCCTACCACCAGGAACAAGGCCAAAGAAATCGCGCCGACGGCCATCGCGGTGGCGCCATAGGTGATCCGCCATTTGCCCACGCGGATTTGGTTGTTGGCGTCGTCCTGAGCGCGAGCTTCGTTGCGTTCGGCATGCGTGAGCAGAGACTCTGCCAGCCGACCCGCCTCCGCCAACTGGGCTTGCTGGCGCTCCTTCGCATCCTTGAGTCGCTCTTTGGCGTCGTTGATTGCCTTCAGCGCCCCGGTCGCCGCGGACAGCTTCTTCAGGCCGTCATGCCATCGCAACGCTCCCGCGACGATATGGAGGGCGCCACACCCGAGGCTGAATGCAAAGCCGCAGATGGCAGTCGCTGTGGCGTTGATCGGCACCGTCGCAAGGTGTAATAGCTCGCTAATCTTGAAGCTATCCCAAAGCAACGCCAAATTGCAGCCGACGCCACCGCCTTGCAGGATGCCATCACGCGTGAACATGACGGAGGAGTGCTTCAGAGTATTGGCAGCCTCGCGACGGTCTATTTGCGCCGTTTCATATTCCAGGTAATTTACCGCCAATTCCTGCGTCGGCTTTCCCTTCAGCCGATCGCCTTTCGAAGGCTGTACGACCAAAATGCCGCCGTCGGCAGAATATGCATGGAGCACCTCGGTATCTGGCGCTAGAGTTTCGCCTGCAGTTCCAGCCCTTAGCTTCGCCTTCTGGACGTCGGCTTTCTGGCTCCGGATGTAATTTGCAAACGCCTCATGCCCCTCCCCGTTGTCGTCGACCTGCCGACCGGTGCGGTGATGCCTGTCAGCGTGCCTCGCAAACACAACGGAAGTTATGATCATCTCGGCGAACGATGCCACGCTTCCAAGCGCGATTCCAGCTTGGGAAACGGTATGCCTGGTGCCCTCCGCGGCGAATCGGGTGGTAAGAAGCGTCGACGATGGATTTGCGCGGAAGAAGGCTGTGACCGAATCTATGAACGCGCCAACTCTATACAGAGCGATGCTGCTCCAGCCGTAATACAAACCCGTATTGGCACAAGCCACCCGCCGCTCTCCCGGCAAATCTCCACGCCGGTCGGCAAGCCAGCTCACATAGGTAACATGGCCGCGCACGCTTCCCATGGATCGTCTCCTCCTAAGTCTGCTTGGTACGACGAACATTCTGTCGGACCCAAACTACTATCCGGCATCTGTTAAGCCACATCGCCGTTGGGATGCCTTGTTTATGTCAAGAGCCACCGCCACCGGCGGTTTCGCACCACGGAACCTCGGGACGCGCATACATGGCGGCAACGATTTCCTGGTGCCGGCGATCCCTCCGGGCCCGATCTACCGCATATCGCGGAGTAGCCATGTACCGCAATAGGCGCCGGTTATCTATCTCTCTCTCCTCGGAGGGATATATAGGAATTGTGGATTCGCTGATCGCCGTGGACGGGGGAAATCCATTAAACCGATTCCGCATGATTTCTACAGCCGGGAAACCATACTTTGGATCTTTGCCGTGCTTTTCCCAGCGCCGTTGAATAACGACGGCAGTATTGGCCAATCCAAGTACAGCGGCGGATTTGATGGACGTGGATGGTGGAATCAATTCGAGAATCCGCTTCCATCTCACCTCATCCCGTCCCCTGGAATTGTCACCACCCAGCCTCTGTGCCTGTGCGATGGCGCCGAGCAGCGGCTCGGCTTCCTTCGCAGTGTCCGCGTTAAGAAAAAGCGGCGTTGCGTAATGAAACAGCGCGTCGAGGAAGTCGGCCCCAACTCCTGCATATGCTCCGCGGCGCGCAAACTCGGTCAGCACGGTGATGGCCCAATATGGGGAACGCGCCAAGGCGTGTTGGAATACGCTGTGCAGAACCTCGAGCTTGGTGCTTTCCGTCAGCTTGTGGAACAACGGCCAAACCTCGTGGAATACTCGTTCCGGGATACGAGGGTACATTTTGCCGAGCCGCTTGAGCGTCTCCTCGAATATCGTCCTTGCACGCCAGCGGTTCCATCGGTACCCGGTGAAGAAATTAAGCAATAGCGATACATCCTTCATGCATGACGACTGCGACCTAAAATCCAGGCTCTTTTTCGACGCAATCAAATCGCGAAACAACTGGAATTCTGGCCAATAAGGTTTGAGCTGCCGATAAAGGAGCCGGCATGTCATGGCGAGCGTTGCCCGTTCAAAGGGGTCGGCGAGGTAAGCGAGAATCTTGTCGGTTGCCACCTTCGGCAAAGCGGCGATGTGTTTGTTCTCCGCTTCCGGGGTGCGCCGCGGAGCCTCCGTTCGGGAAAAAACCTTGGCTATGCCTGCGATCACGCCTTGCGGATTGTTGCGCAAGGCAATTGTCGACCCATCCACGCCAAGTCGGCCCTCGGACCGGCCGAACGACGTCATTTCATAGGTGCTGGTACCCGGCAACGCCGGGCTTGGATAACCCTCGGTGCAGATTTGCGGCATGGCGCTCTCCCGAGCTGTAGGAATGCCGTGCACAGTCGCATGTTGGCGATGGCTGCCGCTTAACAAATGCGCGGGATCTGACGACTTTTGGTTGCATTCGGTCCCGGCGGTGTTGCATTGTGCGCGGTCGATAACGGACCGGCGTAAAAAAACCCCGCCATGGTCTTTGGCGGGGTTTCCATTGCGGCGCCCGGTATGCAGCCGGCGCCTGGCCTAGTCGCGCACGCTGTGTCAGGCGGCGTGCTTGGCGGCTGTCAGCAGGCGGTAGCGCTGCATCAGCACTTCCTGTGTCTCGACCCGGTTCGGATCGCGGGGGATGCAAGCGACGGGGCACACCTGCTGGCATTGCGGCTCGTCAAAATGGCCGACGCACTCGGTGCATTTGTTGGGGTCGATTTCGTAGATCTCGGGCCCCATCGAAATTGCTTCGTTCGGGCACTCGGGCTCACAAACGTCGCAATTGATGCAATCGTCGGTGATCATCAGCGCCATGATATTTCCTTCTGCAGTCCGGCCATCGCCGCGCCAACTGTGCGCGGTGCGCCGCTGGAGCCGCCCGCGCCCGACTGGCCGCGTCCTGACGGTTCCGAACCCCGTATTCTAGGCGTTTTCGGGCCGGCCCGCCGGGCCGGCCGCGGCTTGTAGCGGCAGCCGATCGAGGACTCAGTCGCCCTTGCCGATCTTTTCCTTGAGCCAGCGCTCGACCGAAGGGAACACGAACTTGCTGACGTCGCCTCCCAGCACCGCGATCTCGCGCACGAAGGTGCCGGAGATGAACTGGTATTGATCGGACGGGGTCAGGAACATCGTTTCGACGTCCGGCAGCAGATAGCGGTTCATGCCGGCCATCTGGAACTCGTACTCGAAGTCCGACACGGCGCGCAGGCCACGCACGATGACGCGCGCATTGTTCTTGCGCACGAAATCCTTCAGCAGGCCGGAAAAGCCGTCGACGCGCACATTCGGATAGTGGCCCAGCACTTCCTTGGCGATGCCGATGCGCTCCTCCAGCGAAAAGAAGGGGCGCTTGTTGGGGCTATGGGCGACTCCGACCACCAGCTCATCGAAGATATTGGACGCCCTGCGCACCAGATCCTCGTGTCCCCGGGTCAATGGATCGAACGTGCCGGGATAGACCGCGACGACCATGCTTCCTCCTTGTTCTGCCCGCTGCCGTGAACCGGCAAGCCGCACCGGCACCGGCTTTGCAGCCGGCTTGCGCCGATGCCGCCAGGCGAGCGTTGGCGACAGCGGCGTAGTGTACCCCTAAATGCGCGGCTTGAAAGCCGCCGAGCCGAGCGGGCGGGAGCGCCTTGGGCGATCATCGCGCACTGGCGCGCGAAGCGCCAGCGCCCGATTCAGTCGGCCGCGCCGCGATGGCGCAGCAGGTGGAAATGCACGGCTCCGGCACGCGCGTGGCGCACGATTTCCAGCGAGGCGGGCACCGGCGCATCGGCGCCGTTCAAGGGGCTTTCCGACTCGACATAGACCAGGCCCGCCGCGTGGGTCAGCCGCTCGGCATGGGCCAGCGCCGGGCCGATCCAGTCCTCGGCGAACGGCGGGTCGAGAAAGACCACGTCGAAGCTGGCGGCCGGCATTTGTGCCGCGATGGCGAAGGCATCACCCTGGACGATCTGGATCTGCTCGGCGCCGAGGCGGCTCTGGTTGTCGCGCAGTTGCCGAGCCACGCGCGGATTGGCCTCGACCATCGTCACATGGGCGGCGCCGCGCGAGGCGGCCTCGAAGCCGAGCGCGCCGGAGCCGGCGAACAGGTCCAGGCAGCGCTGGCCGGTCAGGTCCTGGCCGAGCCAGTTGAACAGCGTTTCCCGCACGCGGTCCGGCGTGGGCCGCAGCCCCTCGGCATCGAGCACCGGCAGCGGCGTGCGCTTCCAGCGGCCCCCGATGATGCGCACCTGCGCGGGAGCCTGGCGGGGGGAGAACGAGGGGACGCGCCCACGGGGCGCGGTCTGGGAGCGCCCGCCGGCGGCGGGCTGCGGAGAGGGGGAACGCGGACTCATTCCGTGATTGTAGAGCCTGCCGCGTCGTTGCCTGGCGCCGGCGCGCAGGCCACGTCGGGTCGCTATGCGCGGGAGCGCACTGAGCGGCGAGCCTCGGCGGGCGCCGGAGCGGCGGCGCGGGCCGGCGCCGCCAGGCTCATCGAGCGGCCGCGGTCGGCGCGCCGGCGGGGCCGCCGGTAGGCCCGCCGACGATCACGGTGGCCATCGCGTCAGGGCGGATATGCCGCTGGAAGGCCTGCCTGACATGCTGGCGATCGACCTTGGCGATCTGCGCGGTCCAGGTATCGAGATAGTCCAGCGGCAGGCCGTACCAGCCGATATTCGCGACGTTGGTCAGCAGCTTGCGGTTGCTGTCGATCCGCAGCGGGAAGCCGTTGATCAGATTGTCCTTGGCCGCCTTCAGCTCGGCCTGCGTCGGCCCTTCCTCGACGAAGCGCTTGAGCACCTGCCGCACCAGCGCGAGCGCCTCGTCGGTCTGCGCCTTGCTGGTCTGCAGGCCGATGCCGAACGGTCCCGGCTGCTTGGACGGCGCGAAATAGCTGTCGACGCCGTAGGTCAGGCCGCGCTTCTCGCGGACCTCCTCGGTCAGACGCGAACTGAAGCCGCCGCCGCCGAGCACATAGTTGC
The DNA here is from genome assembly GCF_053903255.1 of Cupriavidus sp. JZ107. Classification (NCBI taxonomy): domain Bacteria; kingdom Pseudomonadati; phylum Pseudomonadota; class Betaproteobacteria; order Burkholderiales; family Burkholderiaceae; genus Cupriavidus; species Cupriavidus sp. JZ107. The sequence goes on from NZ_CP096481.1 coordinate 2,951,153, forward strand.
CGACCAGCAGCGCGAAATAGTCGGGGTCGCCGCGCGCGATGGCCGGCTGGCCCAGCACGACCGTGGCCTGCTGCGCGGGATGCGGGACGCGCTGCACGCTGGCGCCGATGTCCATCTTGACCGCCGGCATCTCCGGCGGCGCGGCGCCGTTGGGCAGCCCGCGCGTCAGCAGCTCGGCGATCTGTTCGGCCTGGCGGCGATCGATCGCGCCGATCAGCGTGACGACCGCGCGGGAGGCCGCGTAGTTGGCGCGCCAGAAGCGCTCCAGGTCGGCGCGCGTGACCGACGCCACCGACTCGGCGGTGGCCGACATGCCGTACGGATGGTTCGGGTAGATGGCCTTGGACAGCAGCTTGTCGGCGATCACGCCAGGGCGCGTATCGCCCTCGCGGATCGCCGCGATCATCCGTTCCTTCTCGCGTGCGACCACGGCCTCGGGGAAGGTCGGTGCCTTGATCAGCTGCGCGGCCAGCGCGACCGACTGCGTCAGCTCCGGATTGGAGGTCAGCGTGCGCAGGCCGATGCCGCCACGGTCGCCGCCGGCAGCGCCGCCGAAGCTGGCGCCGGTATCGGCGAAGGCGTCGGCGATCTGCGCTTCGTCGCGCGCCGGCTGACCGTCCACGGCGCCCGTGCCCTTGTCGAGCAGCGCCGCCGTCAGCGTTGCCAGCCCCGCCTTGCCGGCGGGGTCATAGCGGCTGCCGGCATCGAAATCGACGTTGATGTCGAGCATCGGAATCGACGGGCTGCGCACGAAATAGACGCGGGCGCCGGTCGACGCGGTCCAGTGTTCGATCGGGATGGCCGCTTGCGCGGTAGCGGCGCCAAGGCCCGCCAGCAGGCCGGCGGCGATCGTCAGCGCCTGGCGCACGCGCGCCGCGGGACGGGAAAACGGAAGCGAATCGATGGCGAACATCGGCGGTCCTCAGTGGCGCAGGCCGGACGGGGCCTGGGGCTTGGGCTGGTTGGGATCGATCGGCTGCGGCAGCAGCGTCGCCACGGTCAGGTTGTCCTCGCTGAAGTATTTGCCCGCCACCGTCTTGACCTGATCCGGCGTGACCTGCTTGATCCGCTCGAGGATGCGGTCGAGCTGCTGCCACGAGATGCCGGCGATTTCCGCCACGCCGATCTCCATGCCCTGACCGAACACCGAGTCGCGCTTGTAGATCTGCCCTGCCACGACCTGCGCCTTGACCCGCCGCAGCTCCTCGTCGGACACGCCTTCGCGCGCGATCCGTTCGATCTGCTGGCGCAACGCGCGCTCGATCTCGTCGGTGGTATGGCCGTTGGCCGGCGTGCCGTCGAGCACGAACAGCGACTCGCCGCGATTGATGCCGTCGTAGCCGACGTTGACGTCGTCGGCCAGCCGCTGCGTACGAACCAGGTCGCGCGTCAGCCGTGCATTGTCGTAGCCGTTGAGCACGGCGGCCAGCACCTCGAGCGCATACGGATCGATGTCCTTCTCGACGTCGCGCAGCCGCGGCACCTTGTAGGCCAGCACCAGATAGGGATTCTCGGCGGGCGCCTTGACCCAGATCCGCTTGACGCCCTTCTGCGGCGGCTCGATCTGCGGCTTGCGCACCGGCAGCGCACGCGGCTTGAGCTTGCCGTAGGTGCGTTCGGCCAGCGCCCGGACCTCGGCGGGATTGACGTCGCCGGCCACGACCAGGATCGCGTTGTTCGGCACGTACCACTCGCGATACCAGGCGCTGACGTCGTCGACGCGCATATTGACCAGGTCGTTCATCCAGCCGATCACCGGATGGCGATAGCCGGCGCTGGTATAGACGGTGGCCAGCAGCTGTTCGTAGACGGTGCCGCGCGGCGAGTCGTCGGTGCGCAGCCGGCGCTCTTCCATCACGACCTTCATCTCACGCTCGAAGTCCTCGGCGCGGATCACCAGGTTGGCCATGCGGTCCGCTTCGAGCTCCATCATCCGCGGCAGATGCTGCTTGGCGATCTGCTGGAAGTACATCGTGAAATCGCGATTGGTCATCGCGTTCTCGCGGCCGCCGAGCGCGGCGATCTGCCGCGAGAACTCGCCCGGCCCGACCTTGGGCGTGCCCTTGAACATCATGTGTTCGAGCATATGGGCCACGCCGGTGGTGCCGCTGACCTCGTCGATACCGCCGACGCGATACCAGACCTGATGGGCGACCGTGGGCGCGCGATGGTCTTCCTTGACGATCACGCGCATGCCGTTGGCGAGCTTGAACTCGGTGGTGCCGCCGTCGGGGACCGCGGCCTGTACCGCCGCCCCGGGGGCCGGCGGCGCGTCGACCGCGACGCCCTGCGCATGCGCCAGCGGCAGCCACGCGGTGGCAGCGAGCAGCGCGAGCGAGGCCAAGCGAGAGGGCCGCCATGATGGCGAAGGGGAATGCCGGCGCCGGTCGGCACCGTTCGAGACATGCTGATGGGCGGGCGTTGCGCCCTGCCACGTCGACGCCGCGGTCGACCCTGCGCGATGGTTCATGCGACCCCGTCTGCTAGAATTTTGGCGATTGATTCTACCGGGGTATGGACCCCTTTCCCAATGTTTAGTTTCTGGAAGAAGCGCAAGGCCGAGCCGACCGACGCGCCCGCCGAGGCGTCGACGCAGGCAACCTCGGCCCCGGCAGCGCAGGCACCGATCGCCACAGCGCCGTCGGTCAGCGCCGCACCGGCGCAGCCGGAAACGGTGGCGCCGCCCGCGCCGATCGAAGCCCCCGCTCCGGCCGCCGAAGCCAAACCCGCACCGTCCCGACTGTCGCCGCTGTCGTGGTTCACGCGATCCTCGCAACCCGCGGCGGAAGCCGCTCCGCAGGTGTTGCCACAGGCAGAGCCGCAGCACGAGCCGGAGACACAACGCGAGCCACAACGCGAGCCCGAGCCGCGAACGGAACCCCAACCCGAACCGCTGCCCGAACCGCTCCCCCAACCGCAAGCGGCACCGCAGCCGGCCCCCGCCGCGCAGCCCGCGCCGCCGTCCCCGCCCGCGCCCGCCGCCACCGGCGACGGCGATGACGACGAAATGGTGCTGGTCCCGGTGCCGCCGCCGAGCGAGGAGGCCAAGCGCGGCTGGATGCAGCGGCTGCGCACCGGCCTGTCCAAGACCAGCCGCGGCATCAGCACGCTGTTCGTCGGCGTCAAGGTCGACGAGGCGTTGTTCGAGGAGCTGGAGACCGCGCTGCTGATGGCCGACGCCGGCGTCGAGGCCACCGAATATCTGCTCGGCGAGCTGCGCCGCCGCGTCAGGAGCGAGCGCATCGACACCGCCGAGGGCGTACGCCTGGCGCTGCGCGATCTGCTGACCGAGCTGCTGCGTCCGCTCGAGAAGACCATGGAGCTCGGCCGCGAGCAGCCGATGGTGATGATGATCGCGGGCGTCAACGGCGCCGGCAAGACCACCAGCATCGGCAAGCTGTGCAAGCACTTCCAGCACTACGGCCAATCGGTGCTGCTGGCCGCGGGCGATACCTTCCGCGCCGCCGCGCGCGAGCAGCTGACGATCTGGGGCGAGCGCAACAACGTCACCGTGGTCTCGCAGGAGAGCGGCGATCCGGCCGCGGTGATCTTCGACGCGGTCAACGCGGCCCGTGCGCGCGGCGTCGATATCGTGATGGCCGACACCGCCGGCCGCCTGCCGACGCAGCTGCATCTGATGGAAGAGCTGAAGAAGGTCAAGCGCGTGATCGGCAAGGCGATGCCCTCCGCGCCGCACGAGGCGCTGCTGGTGATCGACGCCAATACCGGGCAGAACGCGCTGGCGCAGGTCAAGGCCTTCGACGATGCGCTGCAGTTGACCGGCCTGATCGTGACGAAGCTCGACGGCACTGCCAAGGGCGGCATCCTGGCCGCGATCGCGCGCCAGCGTCCGGTGCCGGTCTACTTCATCGGCGTGGGCGAGAAGGTCGAGGACCTGCAGCCGTTCAAGGCCGACGAATTCGCGCGGGCGCTGCTGGGCGACTGAGCAGGCGTTCTCGGACACGACAGCAAGAAAACGGGCGCCGCTGTTTCCAGCGGCGCCCGTTTTCATTGACGGCCTTTCACTTACTCCGCGTCGGGCTGGGCCTTCGGTGCGGCCTGCTGGAACGCCGGCAGCTCCATGCACGCGTCGAAGATCCGCACGATGGTCGGATACGGGTCCAGATCGACCTGGAAGCGCTGCGCGTTGAAGACCTGCGGCACCAGGCAGATGTCGGCCAGCGTCGGCGTATCGCCCAGGCAGAAGCGGCCGGCCTTGCCCTCGCGCGTCAACGTGGCTTCGAGTCCGGCAAAGCCGACCTCGATCCAGTGCCGATACCAGGCGTCCTTGGCTTCCTCGCTGACGCCGAGCGTGTGCTTCAGGTACTTGAGCACGCGCAGGTTGTTCAGCGGATGGATCTCGCAGGCGATCGACTGCGCCACCGCGCGCACGTAGGCGCGGTCCAGCGCCGTGCCGGGCAGCAGCGCCGGCTCGGGATGGGTCTCGTCCAGGTATTCGACGATCGCCATCGACTGCGACAGCGCATGGTCGTCGTCCAGCAGCGTCGGCACCAGCGCGTTGGCGTTCAGCGCGCGGTATTGCTCGCTCAGTTGCTGGCCGCCATCCTTGAGCAGATGCACCGGCACGTATTCGAAGGGCAGGCCCTTGAGCGCCAGCGCGATGCGCACGCGGAACGCCGCCGAACTACGGAAATAGCTGTAGAGCTTGAGCATCGCTTCAGACCACCTTGACCGTCAGTTCGCCCACGCCTTCGATCGCGCACTGCATGCGATCGCCCTTGACCACCGGGCCCACGCCCTCGGGCGTGCCGCTGTAGATCAGATCGCCCGGCTGCAGCTCGAACAGCTTCGACAGGTACGACACCATCTCGGGCACCGACCAGATCAGGTCGGACAGGTCGCCACGCTGCTTCTCGGCGCCATTGACGGCCAGCGTCACCGCGCCGCGCTCGGGATGGCCGATCGCCTGCACCGGCACGATCGGGCCGATCGGCGCCGATTGGTCGAAGGCCTTGCCGGTCTCCCACGGACGTCCGGTCTTCTTCGATTCGTTCTGCAGGTCGCGGCGGGTCATGTCCAGACCGACGGCATAGCCGAACACATGTGCGGCGGCCTGCTCGACCGGGATGTCACGGCCGCCCTTGCCGATCGCGACCACCAGCTCGACTTCGTAGTGCACGTTGTTCGAGCCCGGCGGATACGGGAACGTGCCCTCGGCGCCGTCGGCCACCGGGCTGACCGCGTCGCTCGGCTTGCAGAAGAAGAACGGCGGTTCGCGGTCCGGGTCCGATCCCATCTCGCGTGCGTGGGCGGCGTAATTGCGCCCGACGCAGTAGACCCGCCGCACCGGAAAACGCGCGCTGCTGCCGCGCACCGGCACGCCGGTGGGCGCGGGGGGTTGGAATACGAACTCCTCGGTCATGCATCTCTCCACTGGATGGCTTCTGGAATGGATATCGGAGCGCGGTCCGGATGGCGCCGCGAGCGCCGGGCGGGACCGGCGCGGCGAGGGCATCGGCGGTGCCCGACCCCTCGCGGCAGGGCATCAGCATACACCGGCCGCCCCATCGCGGGGCAAGCGGCGCCCCAAAACCCGGCGTGATTCTTGCATGAAGCAGGCAGCAGACATCGGCCGCCGAGGCGGCCATGGAAAGCCGGCCACAAGCCAACTAGCGAGCCAACAAGCGAGCCGGCCACCCGACCGTCGGCCACCGCCTGACCAAACCCATGAATCGCCGCCCGTCCCCGCCCTCCACGACGCGTTCCGCGCCCTCGGCCGCCACGCCCGCCGCCCCGGCTTCGGGCGGGCGGCCGCTGCGGATCCTGCTGGTGCGCGATCCGCTCGACGCCGATCCGCTGAACGTCGACACGATCCGCGCCGGCCTGGCGGCCGCCGGCTTCAGCGAGGTCGAGACGGTCGACGCCGACCTCGCGTTGCCGGACGTCATCGCCGCGCGCCAGCCGGACCTGATCATCATTGCCTCGGAGTCGGCGGCGCGCGATACGGTCGAGCACGTCTGCGTCTCGACCCAGCATGCGCCGCGCCCGATCGTTCTGTTCACCGACAACGACGACGCCGAACGCATCAAGGCCGCGCTGACGGCCGGCATCACGGCCTATATCGTCGACGGCCTGCGCGCCGAGCGGGTCAAGACCGTGCTCGATGTCGCCTACGCGCGCTTCCAGCTGGACCAGGCGCTGCGCGCGGAGCTCGACGCGACCCGGCTGAAGCTGACCGAGCGCAAGGTGGTCGAACGCGCCAAGGGCCTGCTGATGCAGGCGCGCGGCCTCAGCGAGGACGAGGCCTACAAGCGGCTGCGCACCATGGCGATGGAGCGCGGCATCAAGCTGGTCGAGGCCGCCCAGCGCGTGATCGACGTGATGGGCTAGGACCGTCGCGCTTTTTTTTGGAGTCTTGCATGCCCCCTCGCCCCAGTCCCGCCAAAATCCGGCGCCCGGCCGTCGTTGCCGATGCATTCGGGTGCAGCGCCGACGCGCCGCCCGCCAGCCACGGTCGCGGCCGCGCGCGGGCGAACCTGACCGGATCCGCCTTGATGACGCTGGTCGATCCGATGGTGCGCGCGGGCGCCTGGGCGGCAGGCTCGGACGCGCCGGAGAAGACCGAGGTCCGGATCGGCTTCATCCCGCTGACCGACTGCGCCTCGATCGTGATGGCCGCCGCGCTGGGGCTGGACCGCAAGCACGGCATCCGCATCACGCCGGCCAGGGAGGCCTCGTGGGCCGGCGTGCGCGACAAGCTGGTCAACGGCGAGCTCGACGCCGCGCACGTGCTGTACGGGCTCGTCTACGGCGTGCAGCTGGGCATCGGTGGACCGAGGAAGGACATGGCGGTGCTGATGAACCTGAACCACAACGGCCAGGCGATCTCGCTGTCGACGAAGCTGGCCGACAAGGGCGTCCGGGACGGCGCCAGCCTGCGCGCCTACATGACGCGGGAAAAGCGCGAATACACCTTCGCGCAGACCTTCCCCACCGGCACGCATGCGATGTGGCTGTACTACTGGCTGGCGGCCCACGGCATCGATCCGATGCGGGAGGCGCGCGCGATCACCGTGCCGCCGCCGCAAATGGTGGCCAATATGCGGCTCGGCCAGATGGACGGCTTCTGCGCCGGCGAACCGTGGCACGCGCGGGCGATCGCCGACGGCACCGGCTTCACCGCCGAGACCACGCAGGGCATCTGGCGCGACCATCCCGAGAAGACGCTGGGCACCACGGCCGAATTCGTGCAGATGTATCCGAACACGGCGCGCGCGATGGTGGCCGCGGTGCTGGAGGCATCGCGCTTCATCGACGCGTCGGCGTCGAATCGCCGCAGGACGGCCGAGACCATCGCCGCGCCATCCTGTGTCGACACCGACATGGAGCTGATCCTCGACCGCATGCTGGGCCGCTATGCCAACGGGCTGGGCAGGACCTGGGACGACCCCGATGCGATGCATTTCCATCGGGACGGCGAGGCGAACTATCCCTACCTGTCGGACGGCATGTGGTTCCTGACGCAGCACAAGCGTTGGGGATTGCTGAAGGAACATCCTGACTATCTGGCGGTGGCCCGCCAGGTCAATCGGCTCGACATCTACCGGCAGGCCGCCACGGCCGCGCAGGTACCGCTGCCGGCCAGCGAATTCCGCACGGCGAGGCTGATGGACGGCGTGATCTGGGACGCCACGCGCGACCCGAAGGCTTATGCCGACGGCTTCGCGATCAAGGCCTGAATGGCGGTGGCCGGCCGCCGCGCGGGCCGCCTGGCGTATCGCGCTATCATCGACCGATACGTACCCCCTGCTGCACCCCCGCTGCCCCGCTCTCACCGTACAGCATCACCGCACCGCCATGTCCGCTGACCGCCTCGACACTCCGCCCGCCTTCTCTGCGGCCCCCTATATCAAGGAAATCGGCCGCGGCGTCGCCGGCGCCCGTGCGCTGCCGCGCGACGATGCGCGCCTGCTGTTCGACGCGATGCTGTCCGGACGCGTCTCCGACCTCGAACTCGGCGCCGTGCTGATGGCGTACCGGATCAAGGGCGAGGCGCCGCACGAGCTGGCCGGCATGCTGGAGGCCGCGCATGCGCACTGCCTGCCGCTGCCGGCGCCGGAGCGTCAGGTGGTGGTCATCCCGAGCTACAACGGCGCGCGCAAGCAGCCCAATCTGGTACCGCTGCTGGCGCTGCTGCTCGCGCGGGAGGGCATCCCGGTGCTGGTGCACGGAACGCGCGAGTTCAATCAGCGCGTCACCAGCATCATGCTGTTCGAGGCCCTGGGGATCGCGCCGTGCGCGACGGTCGACGAAGCCGCGCGGCGGCTCGCGCAGCCGGGCGGCGGCGATACCGATCCAGGCCCGCTGGCGGTGCTGCCGATCGACGTGCTGTCGCCGGCCCTGTCGGCGCTGCTCGACAAGCGCACCCTGATCGGGCTGCGCAATTCCTCGCACACGATCGTCAAGATGCTGCAGCCGGTCGGCGCGCACACGCCTGCCGAGGCGCTGCGGCTGTACAGCTACACGCACCCCGAATACCGCGAGACGCTGACCGATTACTTCTCGCACGAGCCGGCCAACGTGCTGCTGGCGCGCGGCACCGAGGGCGAGGTCGTGGCCGACGCCCGCCGCGGCAGCCGCATCGACTGGCTGCACGACGGCCATCAGCGCACGCTGGTGGACCCGATGTCGGGCTCGGTCGCCGACGTGCCGGCGCTGCCGCCGGGCACCGACGTGGCGCTGACAGCCGCGTGGATCCGCCAGGTGCTGGCGGGGGCCGTGCCGGTGCCCGCCCCGATCGCGACGCAGATCGAGACGATCCGCGGTTGCCTGCGCGACAGCGCGCGGGTCAGCTGGGTCAGTCCGCTGTAGCGACTTGGGTACGCACCACTCGATCCTTGCTCCCCTCTCCCGTCCGCGGGAGAGGGGGCCGGGGAGCGAGCAAAGGCGTCACCATGGCGAGCGGCGGGCGGCATAGCGACTGCCCTTCCCTCTCCCCCAGCCCCTCTCCCGCAAGCGGGAGAGGAGAGCCGTCAAGCGTGGGCCAGGAGTGCCCTCATGTCATTGGCTCTGTCAGACCCGCCGCGGCGGCAGCGGAATCCGCTCGGTCTCGCCCGGTACGTGCGGGAACTCGTCGTTCTCCCAGCGCCGCGCCGCCTCTTCGATCGCCTCGCGGGTGCTGGCGACAAAATTCCAGAAGATATGCCGCCGGCCGTCGACCGGTTCTCCGCCGAGCAGCATCAGCCGGGACGGCTCCAGCGCCGTGACGGTCGCCTCGGCGCCGGGCGTCAGCACCGCCAGGTGCTCGGCCGGCAGCGCGATGCCGTCGATCGCGGCGGCGCCATCGACCAGATAGAGGCCGCGCTGCTCGTGCTCGGGCGGAATCGCCAGGCTGGCGCCGGCGTCGAGCTCCAGCGCGGCGTACAGCGTGCGGCTGAACACCTGCACCGGCGAGCGTGCGCCGAAGGCGTCGCCGGCGATCACGGTGATGCGCGCGCCGCCGTGGACCAGCCGCGGCAGCGTGTCGGCCGGATGGTGGAAGAACGACGGCGAGACCGTCTCGTGCTCGCGCGGCAGCGCGACCCAGGTCTGGATGCCGTGCAGCCGCGGGCCGGCGTCGCGGGCGGCCTGCGGCGAGCGCTCCGAATGGACGATGCCGCTGCCCGCGGTCATCCAGTTGACGTCGCCGGGCCGGATGGTCTGTTCGCTGCCGACGCTGTCGCGATGGACGATTTCGCCTTCGAACAGATAGGTGACGGTGGCCAGCCCAATATGGGGATGAGGGCGCACATCCATGCCCTTGCCGGGCTCCAGTTGAACCGGACCCATGTGGTCGAAGAAGATGAACGGCCCAACGGTTTGTGCGGCGGCGGAGGGCAGCACCCGCCGCACCGAGAAGTCGCCGATATCTCTTACATGCGGTTTCAACAAATGTTCAATGGCGGACATGGCAGACACTCCAAGGGCGTGGCGGATCGACGCAATGCTGGCAAGTGTAGCCTTTGCGGCCCGATGGCATGGTCCCTGCAGCAGAACCGGCACGGGCGCCGGCCCTCTAATGAACTTGTGTCCGTCTTCGCAGCGATTTCCGGGCGACTTCCCAGCAACCTGGAGCGCTATGGAATTTTTCCTCCGATATTCTGGAACTATCGTAGCGGACCGGACTCCAATTAGCACTCACCCGGCTGGAGTGCTAATATGCGTTGCATTGCAGTGTGGGAAGCGCCGGCCACGACGCCGTCGATGCTTCCGACACGCGGGCACGCCGCCCGCCGGATGCGAAAGGAGCCCTGAGTGAACGCAGTCCTGTCTGCCGATTCGATCACCATGAACAACACCCTGCCGATGGTGCCGCAGCGCGCCAACAGCATGGCCCTGACCCTGCCCTCCGGGCTGGGCAATCTCGACAGCTATATCCAGGCTGTCCACCGTATTCCGATGCTCACCGCCGAGGAGGAGCAGCGGCTCGCGCGCGAGCTGCGCGATCACGACTCGGTCGAGGCGGCCCGCCGCCTGGTGATGTCGCACCTGCGTCTGGTCGTGTCGATCGCCCGCCAGTATCTGGGCTATGGCCTGCCGCACGCGGACCTGATCCAGGAAGGCAATATCGGCTTGATGAAGGCCGTCAAGCGCTTCGACCCGGACCAGGGCGTGCGCCTGGTGTCGTACGCGATCCACTGGATCAAGGCGGAGATCCACGAGTACGTGCTGCGCAACTGGCGCATGGTCAAGGTCGCGACGACCAAGGCCCAGCGCAAGCTGTTCTTCAACCTGCGCAGCCACAAGCAAGGCGCCCATACCTTCACGCCGGACGAGATCGACGCGGTCGCCCGCGAGCTGAACGTCAAGCCCGAGGAAGTGATGGAAATGGAAACCCGGCTGTCGGGCGGCGATCTGGCGCTGGAAGGCCAGGTCGACGACGGCGAGGAGGAGTTCGCGCCGATCGCCTATCTGGCCGACAACCACAACGAGCCGACGCGCGTGCTCGAGGCCAAGCGCCAGGACCGGATGCAGGTCGAGGGCCTGGAACAGGCGCTGACCAAGCTCGATCCGCGCAGCCGCCGCATCATCGAGGCGCGCTGGCTGCAGGTCAACGACGACGGCTCGGGCGGCGCCACGCTGCACGAACTGGCCGACGAGTTCGGCGTGTCGGCCGAGCGCATCCGCCAGATCGAGTCCGCCGCGATGAAGAAGATGAAGGGCGCGCTGCAGGCCTTCGCCTGATGGGCGCCGCCCGCAGGCCATAAACGGCAAGCCACAAGCCAGCCGCTGGCTCCCCGCATGCGCGGGGGTGACGGCGGCGACAAGGGCCGGGTTCCGCAAGGACCCGGCCCTTTTGTTTTGCCGCTTCGGCGCCGCACCGCACCTGGGCGTGCCCCCTCCGACTCGGGGTTTGCCCGCATCCCGCGGCCGTGATGTTGACAATCACGCGGCCGTGATCTACAAATCCGTACACAACTACAACAGATTTTGTAGACAATTCTGTCTACAAAATAAATCCTGAGAGCGGATTCCCGATCCTTCGATCCACACCGCCCATCCGGCGCCTTCCGCGCGCCTACCACCGCATGGCATCGCCTTGAGGAGACAAGCATGATGCACACCACCGCGCCTGCCGCCGCCGAGCTGCAGGACAGCGCGTCCGTCCACCATGGCAACGCGCTGATCAAGCCATCGTATGACGAACGGCTGACCAACGAAGACCTGGCGCCGCTGAAGAAGCAGACCTGGAGCACCTACAACATCTTCGCGTTCTGGATGTCGGACGTGCACAGCGTCGGCGGCTACATCACCGCCGGCAGCCTGTTCGCGCTGGGCCTGACCAGCTGGCAGGTGCTGGTCGCGCTGCTGGTCGGCATCGTCATCGTGCAGTTCTTCTGCAATCTGGTGGCCAAGCCGAGCCAGGTCACCGGCACCCCGTATCCGGTGATCTGCCGGGCCTCGTTTGGCGTGCTCGGCGCCAATATTCCGGCGGTGATCCGCGGCCTGATCGCGGTGGCGTGGTACGGCATCCAGACCTATCTGGCCTCGTCGGCCTTCCTGGTGCTGGCGCTGCATTTCTTCCCGTCGCTGGCGCCCTATGCCGACGTCAAGCTGCATGGCTTCGCCGGGCTGTCGACGCTGGGCTGGGCGGCCTTCATGACGCTGTGGGTACTGCAGGCGCTGGTGTTCTGGACCGGCATGGAAACCATTCGCAAGTTTATCGACTGGGCCGGCCCCGCTGTCTATGTGGTGATGATCCTGCTGGCGATCTGGCTGGTGAACAAGGCCGGCTGGAGCAACGTCAGCTTCACGCTGAGCTTCGTCAAGTACAGCGGCTGGGAAGCGGTGCCGGTGATGCTGACCGCGATCGCGCTGGTGGTGTCGTACTTCTCCGGTCCGATGCTGAACTTCGGCGACTTCTCGCGCTACGCGAAGAACTTCGGCGCGGTCCGCAAGGGCAACTTCTGGGGGCTGCCGATCAACTTCCTTGGCTTCTCGCTGCTGACCGTGATCACGACCTCGGCCACGCTGCCGGTGTTCGGCAAGCTGATCACCGATCCGGTGGAGACCGTCAGCCATATCGACAGCACCTTCGCGATGGTGCTGGGCGCGCTGACCTTCATGACCGCCACCATCGGCATCAACATCGTCGCGAACTTCGTGTCGCCGGCGTTCGACTTCTCCAACGTGTCGCCCAAGCACATCAGCTGGCGCACCGGCGGCATGATCGCCGCGGTCGGTTCGATCTTCATCACGCCCTGGAATCTGTACAACAACCCGCAGGTCATCCACTACACGCTGGACGTGCTGGGCGCCTTCATCGGGCCGCTGTTCGGCATCCTGATCTCCGACTACTACCTGGTGCGCCGCCAGCAGGTCGACGTCGACGACCTGTACACGATGCGTCCGCAGGGCAAATACTGGTACACCCGTGGCTACAACCCGGTGGCGATCGCCACGATGATCCCGGCCGCGATCATTCCGATCCTGTGCGTGGTGGTGCCGGCCTGGCAGGGCCTGGCCAACTACAGCTGGTTCATCGGCATGGGCATCGCGCTGGTGCTGTACCGCGTGCTGGCGCGCCGCATGATGCCGCATTTCTTCGCCGCCGCCTGACACGCGGCCTGAACCCGACGACCCGACGACCCGACGACCGACGACCTGACCCGACCACGACGTTTGCCATGAAGCTCAAGATCATCAACCCCAACACCACGCAAAGCATGACCGACAAGATCGGCCAGTGCGCCCGCACCGTGGCCTCGCCCGACACGCGCATCGTCGCCGTCAGCCCTCGCATGGGTCCGGCTTCCATCGAGAGCCACTATGACGAGGCGCTGTCGGTGCCGGGCATCCTCGAGGAGATCCGCCTGGGCGAGGCCGAGGGTGTCGAGGGCTACGTGATCGCCTGCTTCGGCGATCCGGGGCTGTACGCGGCGCGCGAGATGGCGCGCGGGCCGGTGATCGGCATCGCCGAGGCCGCCATGCACATGGCCAGCCTGATCGGCACCAGCTTCAGCGTCGTCACCACGCTGGCGCGGACCTGCAATATCGCCTGGCATCTGGCCGAGCGCTACGGCATGGAACGCTTCTGCCGCAACGTGCACGCCTGCGATCTGCCGGTGCTCGAACTGGAGCGGCCGGGCTCGGACGCGCGCCGCATCATCACCGAATCGTGCCGCCAGGCGCTGGCGCAGGACCGCAGCGACTGCATCGTGCTCGGCTGCGCCGGCATGACCGACCTGTGCGAGGAGATCGCCGACGCGATCGGCGCGCCGGTGATCGACGGCGTGGTGTCGGCGGTCAAGATGGTCGAGTCGCTGGTCGCGATCCGGCTGCGCACCAGCAAGCGCGGCGATTGGGCCAGGCCCTTGCCGAAGGCCTACGCCGGCATGCTGGCACCGTTCGCGATCAACTGAGGCGCCGCCGTCCCCTCGCCACGTCCAACGATTTCCGCTTGCCGCAGATCATGTCCTCTCCGCTCTCCCCTTCCCGCCCGCAGTCCGGCGCCGATGCCGGCCAACCGTATCCGCGCGACCTGGTCGGCTATGGCAGCCAGCCGCCGCACGCCCGATGGCCCGGCGGCGCCCGCGTTGCGCTGCAGTTCGTGCTCAATTACGAGGAAGGCGGCGAGAACTGCGTGCTGCACGGCGACGCGGCCTCCGAGCAGTTCCTGTCCGAGATCGTCGGCGCGGCGGCCTACCCCGACCGCCACATGAGCATGGAGGGCATCTACGAATACGGGTCGCGCGCCGGTGTCTGGCGCATCCTGCGCGAGTTCGAGCAGCGCGGCCTGCCGCTGACGATCTTCGGCGTGTCGATGGCGCTGCAGCGCCACCCCGAGCTGACCCGCGCCTTCGTCGAGCTGGGCCACGAGATCGCCTGCCATGGCTGGCGCTGGATCCACTACCAGAACATCGACGAGGCCACCGAGCGCGAGCACATGCGCATCGCGATGCAGATCATCCGCGAGCTGACCGGAAGCGCGCCGCTGGGCTGGTACACCGGCCGCGACAGCCCGAACACGCGCCGCCTGGTGGTCGAGCACGGCGGCTTCGTCTACGACTCGGACTACTACGGCGACGACCTGCCGTTCTGGACCGAGGTGCGGACGAGCAACGGCGAAACGAAGCCGCATCTGGTGGTGCCGTACACGCTCGATTCGAACGACATGCGCTTTGCCACGCCGCAGGGCTTCAACACCGGCGAGCAGTTCTTCCAGTACCTGAAGGACGCCTTCGACGTGCTGTACGCCGAGGGCGATCCGCAAGGGCTGAACCAGCCGAAGATGCTGTCGATCGGTATGCATTGCCGGCTGCTCGGACGCCCGGGCCGCTTCCGCGCGCTGCAGCGTTTTCTGGACTACGTGCAGTCGCACGACAAGGTCTGGATCGCGCGCCGCATCGATATCGCGCGGCACTGGATCGAGACGCATCCCCATGCCGAATCGGCGCGCGAGCCAAGGGCGGCGGTGCAAGGCGATCTGTCGCTGGCGCTCTGAAGGAACGCCTCGGATGGCTGGACGGCGGCCTGCGCGCACCGGCGTTTCGGGCCGGCGCCGCCCGCTTTGTGTACGATATGCGGATCGTTCGTCGCCAATCGCGGTGACAAAGTCCACCGCGCATCGTCACAATGTCATCACTTCGCAAGCCGGCCGGCGGCAAGACCGCCGCCGCATCGGCGCCCACGGCGGCCACGCGCAAGACCGCCACCGGCAAACCCGCCGCCCGCAAGGCCACGTCCCGCAGCACCGTTGCGCCGGCTGAGGACGCACAGACCATGAGCGCCGCCGCTGCAAACGCAGTCACCAATGCCGCCGCCAACACCGCCGCCAACGCCGCCGAGAGCGCGGACAGCGGCAGCGCCGAAGCCTCGGCCACCGAGGCGATCTATCTGAGCCTGCTGTCCGCGATCATGGAACACCGGCTGCTGGCCGGCACCAAACTGGTCGAGGAGCGGCTGTGCGAGGTCACCGGCGCCAGCCGCGCGCGCATCCGCCAGGTGTTCGCCCGGCTGGCGCACGAAAAGCTGGTCACGCTGGTGCCGAACCGCGGCGCCTTCATCGCCAGCCCGTCGGTCGAGGAGGCGCACCAGGTGTTCCAGACGCGCCAGGTCATCGAGCCCGAGCTGGCCGCCACGCTGGCGCGCCACGCGACGCCGGCCAAGGTCCGCAGCCTGCAGCGGCACGTGCAGGAAGAGGACGCGGCGCGCGCACGCGGCGACCGCGCCGCGGTGATCCGGCTATCGGGGGAGTTTCATATCCTGCTGGCGGAAATGGCCGGCAACGCCATCCTGGAGAAGGTCATCCGCGAGATGGTCTCGCTGACCTGCCTGATCATCACGCTGTATGACCGGCCGGGTGCGCCGGCCTGCCCGGAGCACGAACACCGCGACCTGATCGCGGCGATCGAGAAGCGCGACGAAGCCGCGGCCCGCGCGCGGATGCGCGAGCACCTCGAGCACATCGAAGGGTCGCTGGACCTGACCGTGACCGAGGTCGGCGCGCCGGACTTCTACAGCATCTTCAACAAGGGCTGAGCCCCGGCGGCCTGCCGTCCGGACAGGTCAGGACAGCAGCTGCTTCATGTCCTTGACGATCGGCTCGGTGCCCTGGCCGTGGCGGATGAACAGCCGCAGGCGCCCTTCCGGATCGAACACATAGCTGCCGGCCGAATGGTCGACCGTGTAATTGCCCGGCGCGCTGCCGGGCACCTTGGCGTAGAACACCTTGAAGTCCTTGGTCAGCTGGCGCAGTGCCGCTTCGTCGGCGGGCCGCATGCCGAGGAAGCGCGGGTCGAAGGCCGGCACGTACTGGGCCAGCAGCGCCTGCGTGTCGCGCTCCGGATCGACGGTGATGAACAGCACCTGGACGCGGTCGGCGTCCGGGCCGAGCTGCTCCATCACGGTCTTCCACTCGACCATCGTGGTCGGGCACACGTCGGGGCAATGGGTGTAGCCGAAGAACATCACCACGGCCTTGCCCTTGAAGTCGGCCAGCGTGCGTTCCTTGCCGGTGTGGTCGGTCAGCTTGAAGTCCTTGCCGAATTCGCTGCCGCCGGTCACGTCGATGTTCTGGAAGGTCGGCTTCTGCTGGCCGCAGGCGGCCAGGCCGAGCGCCAGCAGCGCGACCAGCAGGAAGCGGCGCAGATTGGCCAGGGACGGGAATACGGACGAGGGAAACGAGGCGGTGCGCATGGTGTCGGTTCGGTTTGGGCTTGTCTGCGTGTGCCGGCGGGAGGAGTGGCGCGGCAGGCGCGCCGGCGGCAGCGGCTAGTATCGCCGATCGCGGCACACCGGGCGCTGGCCGCTACATCGTGTCGCGGCCGGGCGCCGTCATGCCTGCGGCACGAACTTGAAGTAGTGGTCGATCAGCAGCGCGGCGAACAGCAGCGACAGATAGAGGATCGAGAAGCGGAAGGTGCGCTGCGCCAGCGCGTCCGAGTATTGCCGGTACAGCTTCCACGCATAGGCCAGGAAGATGCCGCCCAGCACCAGCGCCGCCGCCAGGTAGATGTAGCCGCTCATGCCGTAGACAAAGGGCAGCAGCGTCGCCGCGATCATCACCAGCGTGTACAGCAGGATGTGCAGCAGCGTGAAGCGTTCGCCGTGCGTGATCGGCAGCATCGGCAGGCCCGACTTGGCATAGTCGGCGCGGCGGTACAGCGCCAGCGCCCAGAAGTGCGGCGGGGTCCAGGTGAAGATGATCAGCACCAGGAACCAGGCCTCGGCCGGCACGTCGCCGGCCACCGCGGCCCAGCCCAGCGCCGGCGGCATCGCGCCCGACAGGCCGCCGATCACGATGTTCTGCGGCGTGGCGGGCTTGAGCAGGATCGTGTAGACCACCGCGTAGCCGACGAAGGTGGCGAAGGTCAGCCACATCGTCAGGTCATTGGTAAACACGTGCAGCAGCCACATGCCGGCGCCGCCCAGCACCAGCGAGAACACCAGGATCTGGCTCGTGCCGATCTCGCCGGTGGCCGACGGACGCCACGCGGTGCGGCGCATCAGCGCGTCGACCTTCTGCTCGACCAGGCAGTTGATCGCGAAGGCGCCGGCGGCCAGCAGCCAGATGCCGGCGGCACCGCCGATCAGCACGCGCCACGGCACCATGCCGGGCGTGGCCAGGAACATGCCGATGATGGCGCAGAAGACCGCCAGCTGCGTCACGCGCGGCTTGGTCAGCGCGGCGTACTGGCGGGCGAGGTGGCGCAGCCGGCTGGGCGGTTGCTGGGTCTGGGTAGCGGTGGTGGCCACGGGAGCAGTCTTGTCTTTCATGAGGCGCGCGCCGTGTCGGCCGGGCGATTTGCGCCGGCGGCTTCGGGAGCCGGGGCGTCTTGAGCGGCAGCGGGGGCGCGATCGAAGGAACCGGGGGCCGCGGCGGTGGCGGCGCGGGTCGCGAGCCCTATATTGTAATTGAGCCTGACCAACAGCATCAGCAGCACCGCCGCGCCGCCATTGTGGGCGACTGCCGGCAAAAGCGGCCAATCGAGCACGATATTCGACAAACCGGTTGCCAACTGCAGCACCAGCGTCGCCAACAGCCAGTGCGACGCCCGCGCCAGCGGCGCAAAACGGCGCGTACGCAGCGCGAACCAGGCCAGATAGCCGAGCACCACCACGGCGAAGCCGCGGTGCACCCAGTGGATGGCCACCAGCGCCGAATGCGGGATGTAGTCGCCGTCCGCCGTCATGCCCAGCTGCCGCCACAGCGTGAAGCCATGGCGGAAGTCCATCTCGGGAATCCATTGCCCGTTGCACAGCGGGAAATCGGTGCAGGCCAGCACCGCGTAGTTGGTGCTGACCCAGCCGCCCAGGAAGATCTGGATCGTCAGCAGCGCCAGCGCGATCCGTCCCGGCCAGCGCAGGCCGGCTGCCGCCGGCGCGATCGTGCGCGGCGGGTCGCTGCGCGAGCCCAGCCAGATCAGCGCCGCCAGCAGCGCCATGCCCAGCAGCAGATGGGTCACCACGATGATCGGCTGCAGCTTCAGCGTGACCGTGAAGGCGCCGAACGCGCCCTGCACGCAGACCAGCAGCAGCACGCCGGTGGCGAACCACGGCGATTGCTTCAGCTCGCGGCGCTTGCTCCAGGCCAGCACCACCAGCGCGATGATCAAGACCCCGACCGCCATCGCGAAGTACCGGTGCAGCATCTCGATCCAGGCCTTGGCCCAGGTCACCGGGCCGCTCGGCAGTGCCGTTTCGGCCGCACGAATGTGCTCGACGGCCGCATAGGGGTTCGAATGGCCATAGCAGCCTGGCCAGTCGGGGCAGCCCAGGCCCGAGTCCGTCAGCCGGGTAAAGCTGCCGAACATGATCAGGTCCAGCGTCAGGAACGCGGTGATCCAGACCAGCTTGCGGTATTTGTCGCGGCTGCCGCGGGCCAGCACATAGCTGAGCGGCAGCAGCGCCAGCAGCAGGCCGATCAGGGCGAGTTGAGTCAGCATGGGCCCTCCATCAGCCGATGCGGTTGTACTTGAGCAGGCGGCTGAGGTCCGAATGCACCTTCTTCGGGTCCGGGTCCTTCGGGAACCGCATCATCAGGTTGCCGAGCGGATCGACCAGATACAGCGTGGCCTCGACCGCCTCGCCGTCGGCGGGCGGCAGCCAGCCGCGGATCTGCTCGCGGGGCATGCGCAGGAAGCGCACGCCGGCATAGGGCTCGTTGTAGGCGGCGGTCAGGCGCGGGTCGATCGGCCCGTCGTCGCTCACCAGCCAGACCGGCACGATGCGCTCGCGCTCCTTGCCCTGGCCGGCGCGGATCTGCCGGATCGTGAACAGCCGCTTCGCGCACGCCTCGTCGCAGGCGGCGCTGTCGGTCGACACCAGCAGCCATTTGCCCTTGAAGTCCTGCAGCGGCACCGGCTGGCCGCGCTCGTCCGTCACCTGCACGGCCGGCGCCGGGCGCTGCGGCTCGATCAGCGTGCCGTAGTTGGTCTGCCCGCCGGCCGGCCGGAACACGTAGTAGGTCAGATACGAGGCGATGACCGGCGACGCGCAGACCAGCAGCAGCAACAGCATCTGGATCCGGCCGCGGCGCGTGCGGGCATCGATGCGCGGATCGCTGCGGGAGTCTTGCGGCGCGGCCGGCTTGGCCGTGGCGGGATCGGAAGGCATGGATCGTCGTTGGAGTGATTAATCGTCGTTGCGGGCGGCGCCCGCGGGGGCCGTGCCGGCGGCGCGGCCGGCATCGGCCGGGTTGGCGAGCCGCCGGGCACGCCGCCAGGTCAGCACCACCAGCAATACCAGCGTCAGCGCGGCCAGACCATACCACTGAAAGGCATAGCCGTAGTGGCGCTCGACGCCGAGGTCGGCGCTCGCCCAGTCGCGCGCCAGGCCATCGCCGCTGTCGCTGCGCTGCTGCAGCACGAACGGCTGCAGCGGCATACCCAGTTCGGCGGCAAAGTCGTCGAGGTCCAGGTTCTGCCGGATCGGCGCGCCGCGCTGGGCATCGGCGCCACCGAGCTGATAGACCTTGGGCACGTCGGCCAGTGCCACGCCCTGCAGCGTCACCGTGCCTGCGGGCGTCGGAAACGGCGCGATGCGGGTGCGATCCTGTGGATCACGCGGCAACCAGCCGCGCAGCACCAGCACGGCGCGGGGCGCACCGGCGTCGGCGCTGGCGCTCGCACTGGCGGACTCGTCGGGCCGCAGCGGCGTCAGCACCAGGAAGCCCGAGCGGCTGTCCTGCCCGTTGCCGTGCGGACGGTTTTCCAGCAGCACGGTGTGGGCCGGGTCGAACTTGCCGCGCACGACCACCTGGCGCGACACCAGCCCGGCCGCGGGCAGCGGCGGCGGCGCCGTGCCGATCCGCAGCGGCGGCGCCTCGGCCAGCGCGCGCAGCCGCTCGGCGCGGGCGATCTTGTCGTGGGCACGGCCGAGCTGCCAGTTGCCCAGCGCGCAGGTCACCGCGATGACGATCAGCGCCGCGACCGTCGGCACCGGGCTCAGGGCGCGCAGCAGCTTCATCGGGGGCACAGCGACAAATGCCGTCGAAACTGCCGGGGGGACGCGGTGCGATAATGGCACACCATCGCCCCGACCGCCGCCATGCGCATCGTCATCGTCATTGCCTTCATCCTGATCGTCTCCAGCCTGGCCTCGGCCCTGTTCTTCATGATGCGCGACCGCGGCAAGTCGAGCGCGCATATGGTCCGTTCGCTGACGGTACGTGTCGGCCTGTCGATCGCGCTGTTCCTGTTCATCCTGTTCTCGTACTGGATGGGATGGATCGAAAGCACGGGCATCCGCACGGGGCCGTAGCACCGGGCACCTTCCAGACAGCCGACAAACAGCAAGCGCCGCAGAGGTGGACTCCTGCGGCGCTTGCTGTTTGTGCTGGCAGGGAATGCACGGCAATCCCGCATTCTAAAGGATCGACACGCCGCGCCGCGCCCTTGAATCCGTGTGCCCTGCGTATTGCAGCCGTAATCGGCTGTGTCGCCGCCGTGTCCCGCCGTGTCGCGGCGATCACCGGCATTTCGGTACATAACTGAAACGCGATTTGTAATTCATGCGAATAGCACGCCGGCGGTGCCGTCATTCGCCGATTTTGATTCAGGTCAAAGAAACTTTTCGTTCCGTTTTTACCGATCGATATGGCATGTTAATGTGGTTCGCACGCGAATTTGCAATTTCGCGTTCGACCACTAATATCAAAGCCGCCCCATGAAATGCCTTGTCGGAACGCGTGCGCCTGCACGCGGGGGATGGCTGTTGCCGCCGTTTTCCGCATGGCCGACAGGCGGAATCGACCGGAGCCGTCATGAGCCATTTTCTCGACCGCTTGCGTTACTTCTCGACCGAGCGCATCGCATTTTCCAATGGCCACGGCGCCGTCACCGACGAAGACCGGAAATGGGAGGACGGTTATCGCCAGCGCTGGCAGCATGACAAAATCGTGCGCTCCACGCATGGCGTCAATTGCACCGGATCCTGTTCCTGGAAAATCTATGTCAAGGGCGGCATCGTGACATGGGAAACCCAGCAGACCGACTATCCGCGTACCCGTCCCGATCTTCCCAATCACGAGCCGCGCGGCTGTTCCCGCGGCGCCTCCTATTCCTGGTACCTCTACAGCGCCAACCGGCTCAAATACCCGCTGGTGCGCAGCGCATTGGTCAGGCTGTGGCGCGAGCGGCGCCAGTCGATGGGGCCGGTCGAGGCCTGGGCCTCGATCGTCGACGACCCGCAGGCGCGGCGCAGCTATCAGGCTCGCCGCGGCCTCGGCGGCTTCGTCCGTTCGAGCTGGGACGAGGTCAACGAGATCGTCGCCGCCGCCAACGTCCATACCATCGCGCGGCACGGGCCCGATCGCGTGGTCGGTTTCTCCCCGATCCCGGCGATGTCGATGGTGTCCTACGCCGCCGGCGCGCGCTACCTGTCGCTGCTGGGCGGCGTCTGCCTGAGCTTCTACGACTGGTATTGCGACCTGCCGCCCGCGTCGCCGCAGACCTGGGGCGAGCAGACCGACGTGCCCGAATCGGCCGACTGGTACAACTCGACCTTCATCGTGATGTGGGGCTCGAACGTGCCGCAGACGCGCACGCCCGACGCGCATTTCATGACCGAGGTCCGCTATCGGGGCACCAAGGTGGTGTCGATCTTTCCCGATTATTCGGAAGGCGCGAAGTTCGGCGACATCTGGCTGCATCCGAAGCAGGGCACCGACGCGGCCCTGGCGCTGGCGATGGGCCACGTGGTGCTGAAGGAATTCCACCTGGCGCCGGGCCGCAGCGCCTACTTCCTCGATTACTGCCGCCGCTATACCGACATGCCGTGTCTCGTCCGGCTGGTGCCGCATGGCGACGGCTATGTGCCGGAGCGGCTGGTGCGGGCCGCCGATTTCGATGACGCGCTCGGGCAGGCCAATCGGCCCGAGTGGAAGACCGTGATGATCGACGAGACCACCGACCGCGTCGTCGTGCCGCCCGGTTCGGCGGGCTTTCGCTGGGGCCAGCAGCAGGACGGCAAGCCCGGCGACGACGCGGGCAAGTGGAACCTGCGGATGGAGAGCGCCGACGGCACGCCGCTCGTGCCGCGGCTGTCGCTGGCCCAGGCACATGACGAAGCGGTCGACGTGCAATTCCCCTACTTCGGCAACGTCCCGCATCCGCACTTTCCCAATACCGGCCACGGCTCGGTGCTGTCGCGCCGGATCGGCGCGCGCCGCATTGCCACGCGCAACGGCGACATGCTGGTCGCCACGGTCTACGACCTGTTCATCGCCAATTACGGGCTGGACCAGGGGCTGGGCGGCCACGATGTCGCCGCCTCCTACGACGACGACATTCCGTACACGCCGGCCTGGCAGGAAGCGATCACCGGCGTCAGGCGCGCCGACGTGATCACGGTCGCGCGGCAGTTCGCCGAGAACGCGCACAAGACCGAGGGCAAGTCGATGGTGATCCTCGGCGCGGGGCTGAACCACTGGTTCCATATGGACATGTCCTACCGCGCGATCATCAACCTGCTGATCATGTGCGGCTGCGTCGGCAAGTCGGGCGGCGGCTGGTCCCACTATGTCGGCCAGGAAAAACTGCGGCCGCAGACCGGCTGGACGCCGCTGTCGTTCGGCCTGGACTGGTATCGGCCGCCCCGCCAGATGAACGCGACCTCGTTCTTCTACGCGCATACCGACCAGTGGCGCTACGACCCGATGGACCCGGGCGCGCTGCTGTCGCCGCTGGCCGACAAGTCGCAGTTCCACGGCGCGCCGATCGACTACAACGTGCGCGCCGAACGGATGGGATGGCTGCCGTCGGCGCCGCAGCTGCTGCAGAACCCGCTGGCGCTCGGCCGCAAGCTGACCGATGCGTCGCAGGCCGGCAGCGTCGTCGCCGACGGCCTGAAGTCCGGCGCGCTGCGCCTGGCCTGCGAGGACCCCGACGATCCGCGCGCCTTCCCGCGCAACCTGTTCGTCTGGCGCTCCAACCTGCTCGGCTCGTCCGGCAAGGGGCACGAATACTTCCTCAAGCATCTGCTGGGCACCACGCATGGCGTGCAGGGCGAGCAGATCGGCGAAGGACGCCATGGCGAGGTACCGCGGCCCGAGGAGGTGGCGTGGCACGAGAACGCACCGGAAGGCAAGCTGGACCTGCTGGTGACGCTGGACTTCCGCATGTCGACCACCTGCATGTACTCCGACGTCGTGCTGCCGACCGCGACCTGGTACGAGAAGGACGACATGAACACGTCGGACATGCATCCGTTCATCCATCCGCTGTCGGCGGCGGTCGATCCGGCCTGGCAATCGAAGAGCGACTGGGAAATCTTCAAGGGTATTGCGAAGCGTTTCTCCGAGCTGGCTGAAGGTCATCTCGGCATCGAGCGCGACGTGGTGCTGTCGCCGATCGGCAAGGACACGCCGGCCGAGTTGGCCCAGCCCTTCGACGTGCGCGACTGGAAGCGCGGCGAATGCGAGCCGCAGCCGGGGCGGACGATGCCGTCGGTGACCGTGGTCGAGCGCGACTATCCGGCCACCTATCGCCGCTTCACCTCGTTGGGGCCGCTGATGGACAAGCTGGGCAATGGCGGCAAGGGCATCGGCTGGAATACCGAGGACGAGGTCCGGTGGCTGGGCGAGCTGAACCAGCGCACGTCCGACTCCGACGAGGCCGGCCACGCCGGTCACGCCGGTCACGCCGGACAGAGGCCGCGCATCGATTCGGCGATCGACGCCGCCGAGGTGATCCTGTCGCTGGCGCCCGAGACCAATGGCGCGGTCGCGGTCAAGGCGTGGCAGGCGCTGTCGGCGCTGACCGGCATCGACCACACCCATCTGGCGCGGTCGCGCGCCGACGAGCGCATTCGCTTTCGCGACATCCAGGCACAGCCGCGCAAGATCATCTCGTCGCCGACCTGGAGCGGCATCGAGTCCGAGCACGTGTCGTACAACGCCTGCTACACCAATGTGCACGAGCTGATCCCATGGCGCACGCTGACCGGGCGCCAGCAGCTGTACCAGGACCATGCGTGGATGCGCGCGTTCGGCGAATCGCTGTGCGTCTACAAGCCGCCGATCGATACCGGCAGCTACGCGGGCATGGTCGGCACGCGCTCGAACGGCAATCCCGAGATCGTGCTGAACTTCATCACGCCGCACCAGAAGTGGGGCATCCACAGTACCTACACCGACAACCTGCTGATGCTGACGCTGTCGCGCGGCGGCCCGATCGTGTGGATCGCCGAGGACGACGCCAGGCAGGCCGGCATCGTCGATAACGACTGGATCGAGTGCTACAACGCCAACGGCGCGCTGTGCGCGCGCGCCGTGGTCAGCCAGCGGGTGCCGCGCGGCATGGTGATGATGTATCACGCGCAGGAGAAGATCGTGAACACGCCGGGGTCGGAGATCACCGGCGGGCGCGGCGGCATCCACAACTCGGTGACGCGGGTCTCGCTCAAGCCCACCCACATGATCGGCGGCTACGCACAGCTGTCGTACGGCTTCAACTACTACGGCACGGTCGGCGCCAACCGCGACGAATTCCTGATCGTGCGCAAGATGCGGCGCGTGGACTGGCTCGACGATGCGCCGCCCGATCCGGTCAACCCGGCCACCGAACACAGGATCCGCGAAGGAGAGGCCCGATGAAAGTGCGCGCGCAGATCGCGATGGTGCTGAACCTGGACAAATGCATCGGCTGCCATACCTGCTCGGTGACCTGCAAGAATGTCTGGACCAGCCGCGAGGGCATGGAGTACGCCTGGTTCAACAACGTCGAGACCAAGCCCGGCATCGGCTACCCCAAGGACTGGGAGAACCAGCAGCGCTGGCGCGGCGGCTGGACCCGCAAGGCCAACGGCCGGCTCGAGCCGCGCCTGGGCAGCAAGTGGCGGATCCTGGCGCAGATCTTCGCCAATCCGCGCCTGCCGGAGATCGACGACTACTACGAGCCGTTCACCTTCGACTACGCGCATCTGCAGGACGCCGGCGACAGCCGCGCGATGCCGGTGGCGCGGCCACGCTCGCTGATCAGCGGCGAGCGGCTGGAGAAGATCGAATGGGGGCCGAACTGGGAGGAGATCCTCGGCGGCGAATTCGAGAAGCGCTCGCAGGACTACAACTTCGAGCAGGTGCAGAAGGACATCTACGGGCAGTTCGAGAACACCTTCATGATGTACCTGCCGCGCCTGTGCGAGCACTGCCTGAATCCGGCGTGCGTGGCGGCGTGTCCGTCTGGCTCGATCTACAAGCGCGAGGAGGACGGCATCGTGCTGGTCGACCAGGACAAGTGCCGCGGCTGGCGCATGTGCGTGTCGGGCTGCCCCTACAAGAAGATCTACTTCAACTGGCACAGCGGCAAGGCGGAGAAATGCATCTTCTGCTATCCGCGCATCGAGGCCGGCGAGCCGACCGTCTGCTCGGAGACCTGCGTCGGCCGCATCCGCTATCTGGGCGTGCTGCTGTACGACGCCGACCGCATCGAGCAGGCGGCCAGCGTCGAGTCCGAGCAGGACCTGTACGAGGCGCAGCTGTCGCTGTTCCTCGACCCGAACGATCCCGCGGTGATCGCGCAGGCCGAGCGCGACGGCGTGCCGGCCGGCTGGATCGACGGCGCGCGCAAGTCACCGGTCTACAAGATGGCGATCGACTGGAAGATCGCCTTTCCGCTGCATCCGGAATACCGCACGCTGCCGATGGTCTGGTACGTGCCGCCGCTGTCGCCGATCAATGCCGCAGCCAACAGCGGCGAGCTCGGCATCAACGGCTACCTGCCGGACGTCGGCTCGCTGCGCATTCCGCTGCGCTACCTGGCCAACCTGCTGACCGCCGGCGACGAGGCGCCGGTCAAGCTGGCGCTGGAGCGGCTGCTGGCGATGCGCGCCTATATGCGCGCCCGCCATGTCGACGGCGCCGACGCGCCCGGCGTGCTGGCGCAGGCCGGGCTGAACGCCGCACAGGTCGAAGAGATGTACCGCTACCTGGCGATCGCCAACTACGAGGACCGCTTCGTCATCCCGACCTCGCACCGCGAGTACGCCGAGGATGCCTTCGACCTGCGGTCCTCGTGCGGCTTCTCGTTCGGCAACGGCTGCTCGGACGGACGCTCGGAAACCAGCCTGTTCAGCACGAAGAAGGGCAATCGCAAGATCCCGATCCGCCAGGAGTTCTAGGACATGCTGACCGACGTCTTTTCGCGTGCCGCCGCGCCTTCGCCGGCCACCTTCTCGCTGCTGTCGGCCCTGCTCGACTATCCCGAGGCCGCGCTGCTCGACGCCGTGCCGGAGGCACGCCGGCGCGTCGCCGAGGACCGCTCGCTGCCGCGCGACAGCCGCGCCGACCTCGAACGTTTCCTCGGCTACCTGGCCGCGCGCGAGCCGCTGACGCTGCAGGAGAACTATGTCGCGCTGTTCGATCGCGGGCGCGCGACCTCGCTGCATCTGTTCGAACACGTGCATGGCGAATCGCGCGACCGGGGCCAGGCGATGGTCGACCTGCTGCAGATGTACGAGCGCCACGGACTGCGGCTGCAGCCCGGCCATCTGCCCGACTACCTGCCGGTCTTTCTGGAGTACCTGTCGCGGCTGCCGGCATCCGACGCGGTGGCGCTGCTGGCCGAGACCGGCGAAATCCTGCAATCGATCGCGGCCCAGCTCGCCCAGCGGCGCAGCCACTACGCGCTGCCGCTGGGCGCGCTGCTGCGGATCATCGGGCAGCGCCCGCCCGCGCTGACGCTGCCCGAGCCCTCGGCGACCGACGCGGACGACGCGGCGCGCGTGCCGAGCGCGGCCGACTATCGCGAGCTGGACGCGGCCTACGCCGACGAGCCGGTCCGTTTCGTCGGCGCGGGCCAGCCCGCGGCCGAGCCGGTCCGCTTCTACGACAAGCGCCCTCAGCGCTGATCCCCGACTACCACACCGCTTGCGAACGGAGGGCCGTCATGACGCATTACCTGCATACGTTCCTGTTTGGCATCTATCCCTATATCTGCCTGGTGGTGCTGCTGCTCGGCAGCCTGATCCGCTTCGACCGCGAGCAGTACACGTGGAAGAGCGACACCTCGCAGCTGCTGCGGCATCGCTCGCTGCAGATCGGCAGCAATCTGTTCCACTGGGGCATCCTGGTGGTCGTGATCGGCCATTTCGTCGGCTTTCTGGCGCCGCACTGGCTGGTGTCGCCGTTCCTGTCGGCGTCGGGCCATCAGCTGCTGGCCATGGTCGGCGGCGGCGCGGCCGGTGTGGTCGCCATCATCGGCCTGTCGATCCTGATCTGGCGGCGCCTGTTCGATGCGCGGATTCGCCGCAACAGCCGCGTCTCGGACATCGTGATCGTGCTGATGCTGTGGGTGCAGCTCGCTCTCGGACTGTGGACCGTGGTGCTGTCGATGCGGCATATGGACGGCGTGCTGTTCGAATCGCTGACCAGCTACGTCAAGGGCATCGTGACCTTCGAGCCGGCGGCCGCCGACATGCTGCGCGGCGTGCCGCTGACCTACCAGCTGCATATCCTGCTCGGCTTCACGCTGTTCCTGGTGTCGCCGTTCACGCGGATGATCCATATCTGGAGCGGCATGGGCACGGTCGCCTATCTGGTGCGGCCGTTCCAGCTGGTGCGCCGGCGCTGACGCAGCGCTGATGGAGACATCGTGATGAACGACACCACCATGGCGGCCATCGCCCCGGCCAGCGTCAATGGCGTCGCGATCGGCGCCGAGGCGATCCGCGAGGAGAGCCTGCTGTACCGCGACGATGCCGATGCGATCGCCAGCGCCAGGCGCGCGCTGGCGATCCGCGAACTGCTGCGCCAGCGCGCCGTGGCGCTGGGCATCGCCGATGCCGGGACCGAACTCGACGATGCCGTGGTCGATGCGCTGATCGGGCGCGAGGTCAGCGTGCCGGTGCCGACCGAGTCCGATTGCCGGCGCTATTACGACGGCCATCCGGCGCGCTTCCGGCGCAACGAGATCGTCTACGCGAGCCATATCCTGTTCGCGGTCACCGGTGGCGGCGCGCTCGCGGTGGTCCGGCATCAGGCCGAGCAGACCTTGCGCCGTCTGTTGGCCGAGCCGGAGGCTTTCGAGGCGACCGCGCGCGAGATGTCGAACTGTCCGTCGGCCGGCGTCGGCGGCAGCCTCGGCCAGCTGCTGCGCGGCGACAGCGTGCCGGAGTTCGAGCAGGCCGTATTCGACGGTGAGGCGATCGGCTTGCTGCCGGGATTGGTCAGGACCCGCTTCGGCTTCCATATCGTGCGGGTCGAACGTCGCGTGCCCGGCGAGGCGGTGCCCTTCGACGAAGCCCGGGCCGAGATCGCGCGCTTCCTCGGCGAGCGCGTGCGGCACAAGGCGATCCAGCAGTACATCGCAATCCTGGCCGCGCAGGCCAGCATCGTCGGCGTGGCGCTCGGCGAGGCGAACGGCCCGCTGGTGCAGTAGTGTCGCGGCCCATCGACCCTGAGCGAGGAGAATGACATGAGTTCGACGGCGAATGTGGCGGCGGTCGGTGGCGGCGCCACCAGGGTCACGGCGCAGGCGTGGTCGGTGCTGATCGCCAGCACGGCGGCCTTCATGGTCTGCTTCGTGGTGTGGATGATGTTCGGGGTCATCGGCGTGCCGCTGCGCGACGAGCTGGGCCTGAACAGCACGCAGTTCGGCCTGCTGACCTCGACGCCGGTTCTGACCGGCGCGCTGATGCGCCTGCCGCTGGGCGCATGGACCGACCGCTTCGGCGGCCGCATCGTGATGACGGTGCTGCTGGCGGTTTGCGCGCTGCCGGTGTTCGCGGTCAGCTACGCCACCGCGCTGTGGCAGTTCCTGCTGATCGGGCTGTTCCTGGGCTGCGTCGGCGCATCGTTCGCGGTGGGCACGCCCTATGTCGCGCGCTTCTTCCCGGCCGAGAAGCGCGGCTTCGCGATGGGCTTCTTCGGCGCCGGCACGGTCGGCGCGGCGGTGAATCTGTTCGTCACGCCGGCGCTGCAGCAGGCCTACGGCTGGCGCGCGGTGCCGCGCGTCTATGCGGTCGCGCTGCTGGTCACCGCGGTGCTGTTCTGGCTGGCCTCGGCACGGGACCCCGGCGCGGGCAAGCAGGGCGGCTCCTGGACCGAGTCGTTCAAGGTGCTGCGCGAGCCCAGGGTCTGGCGGCTGTGCCAGTACTACTCGATCACCTTCGGCGGCTTCACCGCGCTGTCGCTGTGGATCCCGCAGTATCTGCAGGGCCAGTACGGCATGACGCTGGTGGCGGCGGCCGCCTTCGCCGCCGGCTTCTCGCTGCCGGGCTCGGTGCTGCGGGCGGTCGGCGGGCTGCTGGCCGATCGGCTCGGCGCGCACAGCGTCACGTGGTGGGGACTGTGGGTCGCGTGGATCTGCCTGTTCCTGCTGTCGTATCCGCCGACCGATTTCACGATCCACACCATCGATGGTCCGTGGACGATCGCGCTGCATACGCCGATGGCGGCCTTCGTCGTGCTGACCTTCATGCTGGGCGCGGTGTTCGCCTTCGGCATGGCGTCGACGTTCAAGTATGTCGCCGACGATTTCGCGTCGAACATGGGCGTGGTCACCGGCATCGTCGGGCTGGCCGGCGGGGTCGGCGGCTTCCTGCTGCCGATCCTGTTCGGTGCGCTGCTGGACCTGACGCGGGTGCGCTCGAGCTGCTTCATGCTGCTCTACGGCATCGTCTGGGTGTCGCTGATCCTGATCTACTTCGCCGACGTGCGGCGCACGCCGGTGATCGGTGGTGGGGCTGCAGTGCGGGCCGGCGCGGCCTGACGACGCCATGATGCCAATGAAAAGGGGACGCATTGCGTCCCCTCGATCATCGCGTCGTTCCCGCGAAAGCGGGAATCCAGCGTCTTTGAAAGCCCCTGGGTCCCCGCCTTCGCGGGGACGACAGCATTACAGCCAGTACACCACGACGTAGAGGAACAGCCAGACCACGTCGACGAAGTGCCAGTACCAGGCGGCGCCTTCGAAGGCGAAGTGATGATCGGGCGTGAAATGGCCCTTCAGCACGCGGATCAGCACCACCGTCAGCATGATGGCGCCCATCGTCACGTGGAAGCCGTGGAAGCCCGTCAGCAGGAAGAAGGTCGAGCCGTAGATGCCCGAGGTCAGCTTCAGGTTCAGGTCCGCGTAGGCGTGCATGTATTCATAGACCTGGAAGCCCATGAAGACCGCGCCCAGCAGGATCGTCAGTACCAGGCCCTGCACCACCTGGCTGCGCTTGCCGGCCAGCAGCGCATGGTGCGCCCAGGTCAGCGTGACGCCGGACATCAGCAGCAGCGCCGTGTTGATGGTCGGGATCGGCCACGGCCCCATCGCCTCGTACGGCTCGACCGTGCCGGCCGGACCGGCGTTCGGCCAGACCGCGGCAAAATCGGGCCACAGGATCTTGTTGTTCAGGTCGCCCAGCCACGGCATCGTGTAGACGCGGGCGTAAAACAGCGCGCCGAAGAAGGCGCCGAAGAACATCACCTCGGAGAAGATGAACCAGCCCATCGACCAGCGGTACGAGATGTCGATGCGGCGGCCATACATGCCCCCTTCCGACTCGCCGATCGCGTCGCCGAACCAGCTCTTGAGCACGAACAGGAACCACAGGATGCCCAGCACGCAGACATAGGGCGCCCACGGCTGGCCGTTGACCCACCCTGCCGCGCCGGCGGCGGTCAGCAGCAGGCCCAGGCTTGCCGTGATCGGATGGCGCGACGGGCCCGGTACGAAGTAGTACGGAGCGTTTGCGCGATTCGCACTCATTCTGTTTTCTCCAGCTCAGATCTCTGATTCATCGTTATACGCCGGCTGCCCGAGGGCGGACGACGCTCTGTCTTCTTGTTGCCTGTTCCGCCGGCTATCCGGCTGCCCGCTTGCCCGGCTATCCGCCGACCACCAGGCGGACGATGCCGATCAGCACCACCACCAGGATCACGGCGCCGAGCAGGCCGGCGACGATCACATGGATGGGGTTCAGGTTGGCCATGTCGCGATCGTGTTCCGCGCCCTTGCGCAAGCCGATGAACGACCAGAACACCGCGCGCAACGTCTGCCAGAACGACATCTTGCGTTTGACCGCGTCCTTCAGTTCGTCCATGGCAGCCCTCCTCCTTTACTGCGTCAGCTGCCGGCGCTGGCCGGCGGCTGGTCGAGATGGCCCTGCGGCGCCGGCGCCAGCGGCGTGCCGATCTCGAAGAATGTGTACGACAAGGTGATGTTCTCGACGTCCTTGGGCAGATCCGGGTCGATCACGAACACCACCGGCATCTCGCGCGATTCCTTGGCCTTCAGCGTCTGCTGCTGGAAGCAGAAGCACTCGAGCTTCTTGAAATACTGGGTGGCCTGCTTCGGCGCGTAGCTCGGAATCGCCTGCGCCGAGATATCCCGGGTCTGGCCGTTGGCGACCTCGTAGACGATCGTCGCCATCTCGCCCGGGTGGACCTGCATGCTGGTCTTGACCGGGCGGAACGCGAACGGGCCGCGAGCGTTGGAATCGAACTCGACCGTGATCGTGCGGCTGGTGTCGACCTGCGTGTTCTGGCTGACCTTGCCGGCGCTGGCGCCGTAGAGCTCTCGCGTGGTGACGACGTTGATGCCGGTGATCTCGCAGATCTTCTTGTACAGCGGCACCAGCGCATAGCCGAAGGCGAACATCACGGCGACGATCACCAGAAGCCGCAGCATCATGCCGCGGTTGTAGCGCTTGTCCTCGACGTCGCCGGTCGAAACCGGCTGCTTCGTGCTCATCTCTGTACCTTGCAGCGGGACTCAGCCAATTCAGCCAAGCCAGGTCATCTTGGCGAAGAAACCCAAAAAGAAGACCAGCACGATCGACAGCAGGATCAGGCCGAGACGGCGATTGGCGGCCTTGCGGTCGGTCTGCGATGGGCTTTCGTTTGGATGCTGCATCGAATTCTCGGATTAGGGGGTGGCCGTCGTGGGCCGGGGCGGCAGGGCGGGCGGAGCGCGGACCCTGCGGCCCGCCGCCCCGCCTTGCCGGATGCCGTTACCGGACCTGCGGCGGCACCTCGAAGGTGTGGAACGGCGCCGGCGAGGGCACGGTCCACTCCAGGCCTTCGGCGCCTTCCCAGGGCTTGTCGGCGGCCACTTCGCCTCCGCGGTACGACGGCAGCACCACGAAGAAGAAGAAATACACCTGCATCAGGCCGAAGCCCAGCGCGCCCAGCGACGAGATCGCGTTGAAGTCCGCGAACTGGATCGCGTAGTCCGCATAGCGGCGCGGCATGCCCGCCAGCCCGAGGAAGTGCATCGGGAAGAAGGCGATGTTGAAGAAGATGATCGAACCCCAGAAGTGCACCTTGCCGCGGGTCTCGTTGTACATGAACCCGCTCCACTTCGGACCCCAGTAGTAGAAGCCCGCGAACAGCGCGAAAAGCGAGCCCGCCACCAGCACATAGTGGAAGTGCGCCACGATGAAGTAGGTGTCCTGGATCTGGATGTCGATCGGTGCCACCGCCGGGATCAGGCCGGTGAAGCCGCCGATGGTGAACACGAAGATGAAGCCGATCGCGAACAGCATCGGGGTCTCGAAGGTCATCGAGCCCTTCCACATGGTGGCGATCCAGTTGAAGATCTTCACGGCCGTCGGCACCGCGATCAGCATCGTCGCGTACATGAAGAACAGCTGGCCGGTCACCGGCATGCCGGTGGTGAACATGTGGTGCGCCCAGACGATGAACGACAGGATCGCGATCGAGGCGGTCGCGTAGACCATCGAGCTGTAGCCGAACAGGCGCTTGCGCGAGAAGGCCGGCACCACCTGCGAGATGATCCCGAATGCCGGCAGGATCATGATGTAGACCTCGGGGTGGCCGAAGAACCAGAAGATATGCTGGTACATCACCGGGTCGCCGCCGCCGGCCGCCGAGAAGAAGCTGGTGCCGAAGTGGCGGTCGGTCAGGACCATCGTGATCGCGCCCGCCAGCACCGGCATCACGGCGATCAGCAGGTAGGCGGTGATCAGCCAGGTCCAGCAGAACATCGGCATCTTCATCAGCGTCATGCCCGGCGCGCGCATGTTCAGGATCGTGACGATGATGTTGATCGAGCCCATGATCGACGACGCGCCCATGATGTGCATCGCGAAGATCGCCATGTCCATGCCCGGGCCCATCTGCACCGACAGCGGCGCGTACAGCGTCCAGCCCGCGGCGGTGGCGCCGCCCGGCACGAAGAACGACAGCGCCAGCAGCAGCGCGGCGGGCGGCATCAGCCAGAAGCTGAAGTTGTTCATCCGCGCGAACGCCATGTCGGAGGCGCCGATCTGCAGCGGGATCATCCAGTTCGCGAAGCCCACGAAGGCCGGCATGATCGCGCCGAACACCATCACCAGGCCGTGCATCGTGGTGAACTGGTTGAACAGCTCGGGGCGGAAAAACTGCAGGCCCGGCTCGAACAGCTCCAGCCGGATCAGCAGCGCCAGCACGCCGCCCGAGATCAGCATCGTGAAGGAGAACAGCAGGTACAGCGTGCCGATGTCCTTGTGGTTGGTGGCAAACAGCCAGCGGCGCCAGCCATGCGGATGATCGTGATGTTCGTCATGCGCGTGGTCGTGCGGATGGGCGAGTGCGTCCGGGGTAGCAGTACTCATCGCGAAAACTCCTGAAATCCTGTTCTAACGTCCACGCGTTCAGCTCGCGGCGCCCTGGGCGCCCGCGCTGGCTTGCTCGGCGGCGGGCTTGGCGTCCGCCGGTGCGCCCTGCGCCGACTTGGCGCCGCCGCCCTCGGGGAACTTGCCCGCGCGTGCATTGACGAAGTCGGCCGGCTGGATGACCTCGCCGGTCTTGTTGCTCCAGACGTTGCGGGTGTAGGTCATCACCGCGGCAAGCTCGGTGTCGGACAGCTGCTTCCACGACGGCATGCCGCCCTTGCCCTCGAGCAGGATGTGCATCTGGTCGGCCTGCGGGCCGTTGACCACCTTGGAGCCGTCCAGCGCCGGGAAGGCGCCGGCGCCCTTGCCGTTGGGCTGGTGGCAGACCGCGCAGTTGGCGGCGTAGACCTTTTCGCCGCGGACCTTCAGCTCGTCCAGGGTCCAGGTCTTGTTGGGATCGTCGGCCGCGGCGGCCATCGCCTTCTTCTTCTCGTCGACCCACTTGGTGTATTCGGCGTCGGTCACCACGCGCACCACGATCGGCATGAAGGCGTGTTCCTTGCCGCACAGCTCGGCGCACTGGCCGCGGTAGACGCCGGTCTTCTCGGCGCGGAACCAGGTGTCGCGCACGAAGCCGGGAATCGCGTCCTGCTTGACGCCGAAGGCCGGGATCATCCAGGCGTGGATCACGTCGTTGGCGGTCGTGACGATGCGGATCTTCTTGTTGACCGGCACCACCATCTCGTTGTCCACCTCCATCAGGTAGGTGTTCGACTTGGGCGCCTCGTTATTGATCTGCTCGCGCGGGGTGGTCAGCGTCGACACGAAGGAGATGCCTTCGCCCTCGCCCTTCAGGTAGTCGTAGCCCCACTTCCACTGGTAGCCGGTGGCCTTGATGGTGATGTCGGAGTTGGTGGTGTCCTTCATCGCGACCACGGTCTTGGTCGCCGGCAGCGCCATGCCGATCACGATCAGGAACGGGATGATGGTCCAGACGACTTCGACCGTGATGCTTTCGTGGAAGGAGGCGGGCTTGGAGCCCTTGGCCTTGCGGTGCGTGAAGATGGAATAGAACATCACGCTGAACACCGCGATGAAGATCACCGTGCAGATGATCAGCATCATCCAGTTCAGCCAGTGAATCTGCTCGGCGATCTTGGTGACCGGCTCGGTCAGGTTCAGCTGGCGCACGGCGGGACCGCCCGGCATGTCTTCGACAGCGAGGGCTGCCTGGCTGGCGAGCAGGGACGCGCCTGCCAGACACGCTGCGGATGCCTTCTTCCACATTTTCATTTGTTGTCTCTACCCAAATTACAGATTCGAATCTGCCCCTCGCTCCCAGCGGTGCCGCCTCTTTTTACAGGGCGTGCAAGGCTGAAACGAGTTCCTGCGCGAACTTTCGTCGCTTGTACGGGTCCAGAAAACACCCCACCTGCACAGCGTGCGTGCCACAGCGCACCACCACCAGCGCCGGGAACGATTCGCCCAGTTCGACCCGCACCCAGTGCGGGTTGAATTCCTCGCGGGTCACCTCACCGGCGCTGGCCTTTTCGACCACCAACCTGCCCTCGCTGAGCGTGACGCGCTCGTAGTCTGTCGCGTGCTGTGCGTAGGCGAGCAGCGCCACGCCGAGCCCGGCCAGCTCGAGCCCCGCAAAGGGCAGCACGAGCCAGGCTCCTCGCCACGCGAAGAACACGGCGATGGCAAGGGAAATACTGACGATGGAGAGGTAAAACCAGCCGACCTGGCGTGGAGACAGCGAACAATTCCGCTTCATCAGCCAGTCGTTGTTCGGCACGGCATGGGCTCCGTTAGGACAATCACCGGGCCCGTCACGCGCCGTCTGGAGTGCGATACCGAGTTCCTGCATCGCCAACCACTCTGCATCGCTGCATCGGTTGCACGCCTGGAATTCTGCCGGCTTCACCGCACTGCTGCACTGCTTCGGTGCTAAAACGCCGATCTTCTGTGCCAGGGGACCACTGCGACAAACTGGCGCATTATAGGGCGCTTCGTCAACCGTAACAAGCCAAGTCCGGCGCGGCACGGCGCCCGCGCCACAGCGCGCCGATGCACAGCGGCAGTGCAGCGACGCGCTGCGCGGCGGCTCAGCCGCGCGGGCGGCCGCGGCCGATGCGGTCGATCGGCACCACGGCACGGCCCAGTTCGTCGCGGGCCTGGCCGCCCTTGGGCGGCAGCTTCCACGCATGGCCGTAGACGATTTCGAACGTCAGCGCGATCACGCCGTCGCGATTGCGGCGGCGCTCGAGCGCGGCCAGCAGTTTCTGGTGCCAGTGCCGGCCCTTCAGTCCGCGCATGCCATGCGCATCGTCGCCCGCGGGCCGGCGCAAACCGCCGAACGCATGCACGTCGCGCAGCAGCCGCTCGGGCGTCTCGTAGGTGACCGTCAGCGTTTCCATGTCCATCACTGGCGTCGACCAGCCGCTGTGGACCAGCATGTCGCCGATATCGTGCATGTCGACGAAGCGCAGCGTGTGCGGCTCGCCATCGACCTCGGCGAACGCATCGCGCAGCTCGCGCACGGTATCGGGACCGAACAGCGAGAACAGCGCCAGGCCGTCGGTCCGCGTCACGCGATGCCATTCGGGAAACACGCGATGCGGTTCGGGATGCCAGTGCAGCGCCAAGTTTGACCACAGCAGGTCGAAGGCGCCTTCCGCAAAGGGAAGCGTGGCAAGATCGCCCTGCACCAGATCGAAGGTCGGCCGCTTGCCGAGCAGGCGGCCAAGCCAGCCGGGCTGCCGCTGCGGATCGCGTTGTGCGGCATGCGCCAGCATCGCGCCCGAGATATCGAGGCCGGCGATCTGCGCGTCGGGATACTGTGCGCGCAGCGCGGCCAGCCCCTGCCCCTGGCCGCAGCCGATATCGAGCGCCCGCTCGGGCTGGATGCGGATCAGTTGCATGCGCTCCTGCATGCGCCGGCCGATCTCGCCGAGCAGAAAATCCAGCTGGGCGAAGCCGGGGCTGCGCCGGTCGAAGGCGAGCCGGGTCAGCCGCGCGGGCGGCAGATAGGTATCGGGGGAGTCGGCGTGAGACGTGGACACGGAAGCGGCGGCAAGGACGAGGATCGGCACGGCAGGACCGGACGCGGGCGGCGCGAAAGCACTGCGGGGCCGCGCGGCGGCGCCGGGCCGACAGTATACGCGCGCCTCACCGCGCTTGCCGGCGGCGTGCGCGAGCGGCTGGCGCAGTGGTGGCTGCCCTGTGCCTGCGTGCTGTGCGGCCAGGTGCAGTCCGACGTGGTCTGCGCCGGCTGTGCGGGGGACCTGCTGGCGCCGATACCGCGCTGTCCGCGCTGCGCCTTGCCGCAGCGGACCGCCAGCCTCTGCGCGATGTGCCGCTGTGCGCCGCCCGCCTTCGATGCCACCATCGTGCTCGGCGACTATGCGCCGCCGCGCGAAGCGCTGGTGCTGGCGCTGAAGTTCGGCGGCGTGCTGCCGCTGGCGGGCTGGCTCGCGCGCGAACTGGCGTCGGCGTGGATCGCACGGCCGTCATCGCCGCTCGACAATGCCGCTCGCGCGCCCTGCCTGGTCGTGCCGATTCCATTGGCGCCGGACCGGCTGGCCGAGCGCGGCTTCAACCAATCGTGGGAAATCGCCCGCAGGCTCGCGCCTCGCGTCGGCGCCGCGGCCAGCGCCGATCTGCTGGTGCGCTCGCGCAGCACCGCGCCGCAGGCCGCATTGGCGGCCGACCTGCGGCATCCGAACGTCGCCGGCGCCTTCGCGCTGGCGCGCGATGCCACCCCCGGCGCCCTGCATGGACGACATGTCGCCCTGGTCGACGACGTGATGACCACTGGCGCCACGCTGGCCGAGGCGGCCGCCGTGCTCAAGCGCTGCGGCGCGGCGCGCGTCACCGCGCTGGTGGCGCTGCGCACGCCGGCCCCGCCGTGATGGCCGCCATGTTGCCCAGATGACAGCGCCGCCTCGGCACGGTAAGCTGCGCCCGCCATGTTCCACGTCGTCCTAGTCGAACCCGAGATCCCGCCGAACACCGGTAACGTGATCCGCCTGTGCGCCAACACCGGCGCCCAACTCCACCTCGTCAAGCCGCTCGGCTTTCCGCTGGACGACGCGCGCATGCGCCGCGCCGGCCTCGATTACCACGAGTACGCCAGCATGAAGGTGCACGAGGACTGGGACGCCTTCCTCGCCGGCGAACGCCCGGACCCGGCACGGATGTTCGCGCTGACCACGCACGGCTCGACGCCGTTCGGGCAGGTGGCCTTCGCCCCCGGCGACTGGTTCGTGTTCGGTTCGGAAACGCGTGGGCTGGCGCCGGAGCGCCGGGAATGGTTCGCGCCGTCGCAGCGCATCCGCCTGCCGATGCGGCCCAATAACCGCAGCCTGAATCTGTCGAACACCGTCGCCGTGGTGGTGTTCGAGGCCTGGCGCCAGCAGGGCTTCGCCGGCGGCGCCTGAGGCGAAGCCGGCGCTTTCCTGGAGGGCTATTCCGGCTGCACGCCGGCCGCGCGAATCACCTGGTCCCAGCGCGCCTTCTCGCTGGCCATGGTCTGGCGCAGCGAGGCCGGCGCGGTGCCGGCAGGCATGAAGTACTGCGCCCGCATCTGCGCGCGCACGGCGTCGCTGCCGATGATCTTGACCAGCTCGCGATAGAGCCGGTCGACGATCGGCGCCGGCGTGCCGGCCGGCGCCAGCACCGCCTGCCACGAGATCGCCTCGAAGCCCGGATAGCCGGACTCGGCCACGGTCGGCACCGACGGCAACAGGCTGGTGCGGCCGCTGGTCGTCACCGCGAGCACGCGCAGCCGGCCCGCATTGACCTGCGGCATCGCGATCGCCGGCACCATGAACGCGGCCTGGATCTGTCCGGCGATCATCGCCGCCGCGATCTGCGGGAAGCCGGGATACGGGATATGTTCGAGCGAGATGCCGGCGCGCGCCTTCAACTGCTCCATCGCCAGATGCGCGGCGCTGCCGTTGCCGACCGAGCCGTAGTTCAGCGCACCGGGTCTGGCACGTGCCAGCGCGACGAATTCGCGCAGATCGCGCACGCCGGTGCGCGGGTCGACCACCAGCACATTGGGCGAGGTCGCCACCAGCGTCACCGGCGCCAGCTGGCGCACCGGATCGTAGGGCAGATGGCGCGACAGTGTCGGCGCCGTGACCAGCGGACCGTTGATCGTGAACAGCAGCGTATAGCCGTCCGGCGCGGCGCGGGCGACCTGTCCGGTGCCGATATTGCCGCCGGCGCCCGGGCGATTCTCGATGATCACCGGCTGGCCCAGCGCCTGCGCCAGCGGTTCGGATACCAGTCGCGCGATCAGGTCCGGAGACGACCCTGGCGGGAACGGCACCACCATGCGGATCGGCCGCGCGGGCCAGTCCTTGTCGGCCGCCAGCAGCGAGCGCGGCAGCGCCAGCGCACCGCCGCAGGCCGCCAGTGCGCCGAGCCAGCGGCGCCGCCGCTTGATGCGATCCGCCGCCGTCATTCGTCGCGCGCGTCGCGTTGCAGCAGCTGCGCGACCGCGTCGGCCACCGCCAAGCCTTCGAACAACACCGCGCAGACGGCCCGCGTGATCGGCATCTCGACGCCGTGCTGGTCCGCCAGCGCCGCCACCGCCTGCGCGCAGCGCACGCCTTCGGCGACATGGCCCAGGTCGGCGAGCACCTGTTCCAGCGTCCTGCCGCCGGCCAGCTGTTGGCCGACCTTGCGGTTGCGCGACAGATCGCCGGTCGCGGTCAGGATCAGGTCGCCCATCCCGGCCAGGCCCATGAAGGTCTCGGCGCGCCCGCCCAGCGCCAGACCCAGCCGCGTCATCTCGGCCAGGCCCCGGGTGACCAGCGCGGCGCGGGCATTGAGGCCGAGACCCAGCCCATCGCTGGCACCGGTGGCGATCGCCAGCACGTTCTTGACCGCGCCGCCGACCTCGACGCCGACCAGATCGTCGCTGCCGTAGATTCGCATCGCACGATGATGGAAGGCGCGCTGCGACAGTTCGGCGATGGCCGGCGCATTGCCCGCGACGGTCAGCGCGCACGGCAGTCCCAGCGCGACCTCGCGCGCGAAGCTCGGCCCGGTCAGCACGCCGTACTCGACCGGCACCGACGCGCCGGCGGCCGCCAGTTCCTCGGCCACCATCTGGTGCGGCATTGCATGGGTGCCGGCCTCGAAGCCCTTGCACAGCCACAGCATCCGCAGCGGCACGCCATGCGTGGCCGCCTCGGTGGCCAGGCGCCGCGTCATCTCCCGCAGGCCCGACACCGGCGTGGCGACGATCACCAGCCCGTCAGGCGCGCATAGCGCGTGCGCGGCGGCGCGGGCGAAATCGGCTTCGAAGCCGAGCCGCTCGGACAGCGGCACGCCAGGCAGATAGTCCGCATTGACGCCGGAGGCCGCCATCGCGGCGAGCTGCCCGGCGTCCCGGCCCCACAGCACGACCTGGTGCGCGGCGGCGGCATGGCTGGCCAGCGCGGTGCCCCAGGCGCCGGCTCCGAGAAAGGCGAGGTTCATGATCGATGCGTGGTCGAGGCGTTGGTCAATGGCGTAGGGTCAATGGCGTAGCTCAATGGCGTTGGACGATGGATCAGGCCGCTGCACGCCCGACGATGACGGCGATCGCAGCGATCCGGGCCGGCGCAGCCGTTGGCGCCATTGACTTTGAAGCTATTGACGCTTTTGAAGCTATAGACGCAAAAAGGCGGAACGGGGCCGCAGCCCCGTTCCGCCTGCGGATATGGCGACGATCAGTGACGTGCCTGCGTGCCATCAGGCATCACGATGCCGGAGCCGCCGCCCTCGGCCTGTGCCTGTTCCATCGCCGCCTGCAGACGCTGCTCGTACAGTGCCTGGAAGTTGATCTCGGACAGATGGATGGCCTGGAAGCCCGCGCGCGTGATCACGTCGGCGATATTGCTGCGCAGGTACGGATACAGGATCGTCGGGCAGGCGATGCCCAGCAGCGGATCGAGCTGTTCGTCCGGCACGTTGCGGATATCGAAGATGCCGGCTTGATGAGCCTCGACCAGGAAGGCGACCTTGTCCTGGACCTTGGTGGTGACCGTGCCGGTCACGACGACCTCGAAGATGCCGTCCGTCAGCTGCGAGGCGCCCACATTGACCTGCACTTCCACGGAAGGCGCTTCGGTCTCGAGGAAGATCTGCGGCGAATTCGGCTGCTCCAGCGACATGTCCTTCAGGTAGACGCGCTGGATATTGAAGTACGGTTGATCGTCCTGCGGCTGATTGGTTTGCTGGTCGCTCATGGATGGGTGCCCGAATGGCGGGAATGAAACGTGGCGGGAAGGGGACGGGCTGCGGGCGGCCGCGCGCCGGGCGGCGGCCAACCGCATGGTCCGGTTGGAAAACGCATATGGTACATGACGCGGATGACGAATTCATCCGCGCACGGGGCGGGAATCAGGCAGCCAGCAGCGGTGCCAGGCCCCCTTGGCGATCGAGCGCGGACAGATCGTCGAAGCCCCCGACGTGACGGTCGTCGATATAGATCTGCGGCACGGTGCGGCGACCGGTGCGGCTCATCATTTCCTCGCGCTTGCCGGGCTCGCGGTCGATCATGATCTTCTCGATCGTCTCGACCCCCTTCGAGCGCAGCAGGCGCTCGGCCATCTGGCAATACGGACACACCATCGTGCTGTACATGACGACGCGGGCCATGCGCTTATCTCCTTGCATCTTGCGGTTCAGACCGGACCCGCCGCGGCAATCGCTGCGGCGGCCGGTCGACTTCTGGACTTTACCAGCGTCGGGGCGGGCCTGCTGACGGCCCGCCCGGGCGAGGCATCGGGCTGCGGCAGCCTTACTTGACCAGCGGCAGACCGGCCTGCTGCCAGGCGGCCACACCACCTTCAAGCGAATAGACCTCGCCGAAGCCGGCCTGCTTGAGCGCCGCGTGCGCCTTGGACGAACGCTGGCCGGTCTGGCATACGACGATGATGGGGGCGGACTTGTCCTTCGCAAGGCTGGCCGCGCGATTGGCCAGTTCGGCCAGCGGCGCGCTCCTGGCCTGCGGCAGGTGGCCCTTGGCGTATTCGGCCGGTTCGCGGATATCGACGACGACGGCGCCGCGCTTGTTGATCAG
The DNA here is from genome assembly GCF_053903255.1 of Cupriavidus sp. JZ107. Classification (NCBI taxonomy): domain Bacteria; kingdom Pseudomonadati; phylum Pseudomonadota; class Betaproteobacteria; order Burkholderiales; family Burkholderiaceae; genus Cupriavidus; species Cupriavidus sp. JZ107. The sequence continues at coordinate 2,993,220 of NZ_CP096481.1, forward strand.
CTGCGTCGCCGTGGTCGCATTGACCGTCTTGCCGCCCGCGCCGCGCGAAATGGTCGGCCAGGCCAGCAGGCCGCCCGACACCACCGCGAGGGCGATCAGGGCAAGGTTGTTGTAGTCGGCGAAGAAATTCACGTTGGGTTTCCGGTGGGTTGTGTCGGCGGCATTATAAAATAGCCGGTTTCGCGCCCAGGCCCATGTCGACGGGGCCGCTTCCCGCGGCCGGCAAGTGGCTCGCGAGCGGCGCGCGCAGCATTCTCACTCTTTGGAAGCAGCATGTACAAACTCGTTCTCATCCGCCACGGCGAATCGACCTGGAATCTGGAAAACCGCTTCACCGGCTGGGTCGACGTGGACCTGACCGAGACCGGCGCGCAGCAGGCCCGCCAGGCCGGCCAACTGCTGAAGGACGCGGGCTTCGCCTTCGACGTCGCCTATACCTCGGTGCTCAAGCGCGCAATCCGCACGCTGTGGCATGTGCAGGACGAGATGGACCTGATGTGGATCCCGGTGCGCAACGAATGGCGCCTGAACGAGCGCCACTACGGCGCGCTGGCGGGCCTGAACAAGGCCGAGACCGCCGCCAGGTTCGGCGACGAACAGGTGCTGGTCTGGCGCCGCAGCTACGACACGCCGCCGCCCGCGCTGGAGCCGACCGACCCGCGCGCCTCGTACGACGACCCGCGCTATGCCGGCGTGCCGCGCGAACTGATTCCGCTGACCGAATGCCTGAAGGACACGGTGGCCCGCGTGCTGCCGCTCTGGAACGAATCGATCGCCCCGGACATCAAAGCCGGAAAGCGCGTGGTCATCGCGGCCCATGGCAACAGCATCCGCGCGCTGGTGAAGTACCTCGACCAGATTTCCGATGACGATATCGTGGGCCTCAATATCCCGAACGGCACGCCGCTCGTGTACGAACTCGACGCCGAGCTGCGGCCGATCCGGCATTACTACCTGGGCGACCAGGAAGCGATCGCCGCCTCGCTGGCCGCTGTCGCCAGCCAGGGCAAGGCGCGCTGAGCCGGACGCGCCGGCCTTGGCGCATCAAGGCCCGCGCCGCATCGCGGCGCGGCCTTTTTTTCCGCCCGCTCTTATACTGTCGGTCAGACCGGACCGGCAGCGCCCCTTGCGCCACGCCGCAACCGGCGCAATCCACGGCGCCCTGCCCGGCGCCATTCAACGTTCAGGCAGCCCACATGCGTAAGACGCTCAAGAACATCAGCCTTGTCTCCGCGGGACTCGTTGCCGGCGTGCTCGCCACGCTGCAACTGTCCGCGACCGCGCAGAACTCCTCGGGGCCGCTGCCCCTGGAGCAGTTGCGGCTGATGGCGGACATATTCGGGCAGATCAAGCGCGAGTACGTCGAGCCGGTCGACGACAAGAAGCTGCTGACCGAAGCCATCAAGGGCATGGTGGCCAGCCTCGACCCGCATTCGTCGTATCTGGACGCCAAGGATTTCAAGGAACTGCAGGAAGGCACGCGCGGCCGTTTTGCCGGCCTGGGCATCGAGATCTCGCAGGAAGAGGGCCTGGTCAAGGTCATCAACCCGATCGAGGACACGCCCGCCTTCCGCGCCGGCATCCAGCCCGGCGACCTGATCACCCGCATCGACGACAAGCCGGTGCGCGGCCTGCCGCTCGAACAGGCGGTCAAGCGCATGCGCGGCGAGCCCGGCACCAAGGTCACGCTGACGATCTACCGCAAGAGCGAGGAGCGCACCTTCCCGGTGTCGATCACGCGCGCCGAGATCCGCGTGCAGTCGGTCAAGGCCAAGATGGTCGATCCGGCCATCGGCTGGGTCCGCCTGACCAGCTTCCAGGAGCGCACCGTGGCCGATCTGGGCCGGCGCCTGGCCGAGCTGGCGCAGAAGAATCCGAACATGAAGGGCCTGGTGCTGGACCTGCGCAACAACGGCGGCGGCGTGCTGCAGGGCGCGGTCGGCGTGTCGGCGGCCTTCCTGCCAGAGGACGTGACCGTGGTCTCGACCAATGGCCAGGTGCCCGACGCCAAGCGGGTCTACAAGACCAACTTCAACAATTACCGGCTGTCGTCGGTCGAGGACGATCCGCTGAAGGATCTGCCGCCGCTGTTCAAGAAGATCCCGATGGTGGTGCTGACCAACGCCTATTCGGCGTCGGCCTCGGAGATCGTCGCCGGCGCGCTGCAGGACCACAAGCGCGCGGTGATCATGGGCAAGACCACGTTCGGCAAGGGCTCGGTGCAGACCGTGCGGCCGTTGACGAACGACACCGGCATCAAGCTGACGATCGCGTACTACTACACGCCGTCGGGCAAGTCGATCCAGGCCAAGGGCATCCGTCCTGACATCCCGGTCGACCAGAACCCGGAAGGCGATCCGGACGACGCGCTGATCACGCGCGAAATCGATACCGAGCGCCATCTGCACAACAAGCAGGAATCCGAGGAAGCCGAGATGACCGAGCGCGAACAGCGCCGTGTCGAGGAACTGCGCCGGCTCGAGGAAGAGAACGCGAAGAAGTCGCCGGAGGAGCGCGAGAAGGAACGGCGCAAGAAGCCGATCGAGTTCGGCACCAACGACGACTTCATGCTGCAGCAGGCGATCCACCAGCTCAAGGGCGAGCCGATCAAGCGCTCGCGCTCCAAGCTCGAGGCGACGCCGGTGTCCGACAGCAAGGTGCCGAAGGGCCCGGTCAAGGCCGATCCGTCCAAGCGGGCGCCTGCGCCGGACGCCAAGCCCGCCGCGCCGGAAGGCAAGCCCGACAGCAAGCCGCCCGCGAGCGCGCCGATGGGCAAGCCGCTCGGCACGCCGACCGGCAAGGCGCCCTGAACGGGGCTCTGAACGAAGCTTGAACGCCTAGACGGAAGCATCGCGGCGGGACCCCGGTCCCGCCGCCCGCCCGATGAACGACGACCAACTGCTGCGCTACTCGCGGCACATCCTGCTCGATGAGCTGGGCATCGAAGGCCAGAGCCGGCTGCTGGCCGGCCGCGCGCTGGTGATCGGCGCCGGCGGCCTGGGCGCCGCCGCGCTGCCCTACCTGGCCTCGGCCGGGGTCGGCACCATCGTCGTGGTCGACAACGACGATGTCGACCTGACCAATCTGCAACGCCAGATCCTGCACACCACCGCCAACGTCGGCCGGCCCAAGGTCGAGTCGGCGCGCGAGGGCATGCTGCGGATCAATCCCGAGATCGACGTGCGGCTGGTGCCGGCGCGCGTCGGCGACAGCGAACTGGATGTGCTGGTGCGCGACGCCGACGTGGTGCTGGACTGCTGCGACAACTTCGCCACGCGCCATGCGGTCAACCGCGCCTGCGTCGCGCATCGCGTGCCGCTGGTCTCGGGGGCCGCGCTGCGCTTCGATGGTCAGATCAGCGTATTCGATCGCCGGCGCGACGATGCGCCGTGCTACGCCTGCCTGTTCCCGCCGTCGGAGAACGCGCCGGAGGCCGCCTGCGCAACCATGGGCGTGTTCGCGCCCCTGGTCGGCATGGTCGGTACCGTGCAGGCGGCCGAGGCCCTGAAGCTGATCGCCGGCGTGGGCAACACGCTGGCCGGACGGCTGCTGATGGTCGATGCGTTCCGCATGGAATGGACGACGATGGCGCTGGCGCGCACGCCCGACTGCGAGGTTTGCGGCGGGCATTGAAGCCATGGTGTTGCTCCCCTCTCCCGCTTGCGGGAAAGGGGCGGGGGGAGAGGGCAAGAGCGGTCGTCACGACTGACCGCGTCGGCTCAGCGAGAGCCTTTCCCTCTCCCCTCCCCCTCTCCCGCAAGCGGGAGAGGGGAAGCAGGCGCCGTTCGCTCCCGCAGATATTCACGTACCGCTGTGCGATCGCCGCGAAACACGATGCGGCTCTCCCTCGCCTCGCGCTGGTAGTCGTACATCGGATCGTAATAATGGCGCAGCAGCACCGCGATCCAGACGCGATGCTCGTCGACCTCGCCGCTGTGCGCCTGGCGTTGCAGCGCGTGCGCGAGCAGCGCGGCCACGCGCTCGTAGCGCTGGCCGCCGAGCCGGCGCGCGATGCCGGCCAGCGCGTCGCGCATCCGTTCCGAGAAGGCGGCGAAGCCCTTGTCCGGCCCATGCGCGGCGACGTATTCCGCGGCCAGATCGACCACATAGTCCTGCAGCACGCGTTCCACGCGCGCCTCGAACGGTTCGTCGATCCAGACCAGCGGACTGGCCTGCATGCGGGCATACAGACGCGGCGGCACGTCCCGGCTGCCGATGAAACGGCCCTCGTCCTCGACCACCAGCGTGCCGGCGCCGGCCGCGCGCCGCCGCAACAGGTCGATGGCCAGCCCGTTCTCGAAGTCGATCTGTGTCGGTTGCGGACGCGCGCGCCGGCCGAAGCTGGAGCCCCGATGCGCGGCGTGGGCCTCGAGATCGATGCCGCTGTCGAGCTCGGCCAGCAGCGCGGTCTTGCCGCTCCCGGTCAGGCCGCCGAGCACCAGCCAGTCGCATTCGCCGACGGCCGCGTCCAGCGTTTCGATCAGGAAGGTCCGCATCGCCTTGTAGCCGCCGATGACGCGCGGATAGTCGATGCCGGCCTCGCGCAGCCACTGCTGCGAGATCTGCGAGCGCAGGCCGCCGCGGAAGCAGTACAGATAGCCTTGCGGATGGCGGCGCGCGAACTCGGCCCAGGCGGCCACCCTCATTGCCTTGCGCTCGCCGCTGACCAGCGCATGGCCGAGCGCGATCGCCGCCTGTTGTCCTTCCTCCTTGTAGCGGCAGCCGACCCGGTGGCGCTCGTCGTCGTCCATCAGCGGCAGATTGACCGCGCCCGGAAAAGCGCCGCGCGCAAACTCGGCCGGCGCGCGCACGTCCAGCATCGGCACGCCGGACAGCAGCAGCGCCCGATAGTCGGCGCTGTCCGGCCTTGCCGAGGCCGCCGCCGATGGCGCGGGCATGCGGTCCATCAGCGCACCACCACCGCGTGATCGGTGTGGGCGGCGTGGGCGGCGCGCTCGGTCATCTCGCCGATGCATTCGAGCGCGAGGCCGCATTCGGCTGCCACCGCCAGGAATTCCTGCTCGCCAGCGGGCTCGACCGCGACCAGCAGCCCCCCGCTGGTCTGCGGATCGCACAGCACCGCGCGCCATTCGGCATCCAGTTCACCGTGGGCACAGCCGATCCGATGTCCGTAGCTGGCGAAGTTGCGCTGGGTGCCGCCCGGCACGCAGCCGGCGGCGACGTACTCGCGCACGCCGGGCAGCAGCGGCACCGCGGCGCGGTCCAGCCGGGCGCTCAGGCCGCTGCCCTCGGCCATTTCGATCAGATGGCCGAGCAGGCCGAAGCCGGTCACATCGGTCATCGCCCGCACCGCCTCCAGCCGGCCGAAGCGGCTGCCGGGACGATTCAGGCGGCACATCCACTCGGTCGCCAGGCGGCTATGTTCGTCGCGCAACTTGCCCTGCTTGCCGGCGGTGGTCAGCACGCCGATGCCGAGCGGCTTGGTCAGGTACAGCCGGCAACCGGCGCGTGCGGTGTCGTTGCGCTTCAGATGCGCGCGCTCGACGATGCCGGTCACCGCCAGGCCGAAGATCGGCTCGGGCGCATCGATCGAATGTCCGCCGGCCAGCGCGATGCCCGCCTCGTCGCAGGCACGGCGACCGCCGGCGACCACTTCGCGCGCGACCTCGGGCGGCAGCACGTTGACGGGCCAGCCGAGGATCGCGATGGCCAGCAGCGGGTCGCCGCCCATCGCGTAGACGTCACTGATGGCATTGGTGGCCGCGATGCGGCCGAAATCGAAGGGATCGTCGACCACCGGCATGAAGAAGTCCGTGGTCGACACCACGGCGCGGCCGTCGTCGCTGCCGTCGATCGCATAGACCGCGGCGTCGTCGCGCGAGGCGTTGCCGACCCACAGGCGCGGGTCCAGATGCTGCGGCCCGCTGCCGGCCAGGATCACGTCGAGCACCTGCGGCGAAATCTTGCAGCCACAGCCAGCGCCGTGGCTGTATTGCGTCAATCGAATGGGTTCCGGCATGGGAGTGTCCTCGCTGGAAAAATCGGACCGCGGAGGGGGCGGCAGCGCGGGAGAGGGGGATCGGGACCGGCGAATGGAACCGAGATGAGAAACCGAATGGGAATGAGAGGGATTCAAGCTGCGAAGCGCGCGGCGGCGGGCGGCTCGATGAGGCGCCGCTGACGACCGCCTGGCCCTGGAACTGGTGTTACGGGGCCTTGCGGGTCCTGCCGCGGCCGGGCTTTACTGCTCGCCCGGCTCCATCTGCGATTGCAGATAGTTCTGCAGGCCGACCTTGTCGATCAGGTCCAGCTGCGTTTCCAGATACTCGATGTGCTCTTCGGTATCGGTCAGGATGTCGACCAGAATCTCGCGGCTGACATAGTCGCCGACCGATTCGCAGTAGGCGATGCCTTCCTTGACCGTCACGTGAGCGGTCTGCTCCAGCTTCAGGTCGCACTTGAGCATCTCGGGTGTGTCTTCGCCGATCAGCAGCTTGTGCAGGTCCTGCAGGTTGGGCAGTCCATCGAGCATCAGAATGCGGTCGATCAGCCGGTCGGCATGCTTCATCTCGCCGATCGATTCCTTGTACTCCACGTCGCCGAGCTTCTTCAGGCCCCAGTGGCGATACATACGGGCGTGCAGGAAATACTGGTTGACCGCGGTCAGCTCGTTGGTGAGCTGCGCATTCAGATACTGGATGACCTTCTTGTCACCTTTCATCGGGGGCTCCTGTTGCTACGGGCCCGCAAAAACACGACGCGGCGCTGGTTGCGCCGCGTGCAGTCAGAGGAAAACGACGAAGACACGCGCCGATCGCCGCTCTGCGATCGGCAAGCGTGTTCAGGCAACCAGCTCGGTTTGCTGGTCGTTCGCGACTGCCGGGTCCCGTGTGTCCATTATGGCACGCGGTACCGACGAGGAACAGGAGGAAAACTGGACGACGTGAACGGTCTGGGCCGTCACGGTGGCGGAGGCACTGTGGCAGGATGCTGCAACGCCTTCGGCGAGAACCTGCTGCGCGCAATCGCGGCAGCGGCCGCAGCAAGTGCCGACGCCGAGCGTTTCGGCCAGCTCGTCGAGCGTGGACACGCCCAGCTGGACGGCGCCATGAATCTCGCGATCGGTTACCTGGTTGCAGATGCAGACGTACACAAAGCCTCCTTGGGGCAGCGCGGACACCGGCATGTCCTGACTGTTGAAGGCAGCATAACAGAGATAAAGAATGATAACAATTCCCATTAAGAAACAGAAACACGCCAGGGAATCTGCATCACTTTACTTACAAATCAAGGGCTTGGAACGTCACGTAGGCGCCCGGCAAGCGGTACAGGCAGCACTTCACGGGCGTTGAGCTGGCCGCTATAACCCCGAGGGTTTCAGGGTTGTGACAGTCGCGCCAGCGCCGCCGCGGCCTCTTCCGGCTCGTAGGCGCACAGCACCTGCTCGACCAGCCCTTCGAGCCGCCCGCAGTCGGCATGCAGGATCTCCTGCTTGACGCGCAGCAGCTGGGCCGGATGCATCGAGAACTCGCGCAGGCCCATGCCGAGCAGCAGCCGCGTCATCGCGGGGTCGCCGGCCATCTCGCCGCAGACGGCGACCGGCACGCCAGCGTGGTTGGCATCGCGGATCGTGCGCGCGATCAGCTGCAGCACGGCCGGGTGCAGCGGGTCGTACAGATGCGCGACGGCGTTGTCGGCACGATCGATCGCCAGCGTGTACTGGATCAGGTCGTTGGTGCCGATCGACAGGAAGTCCATGCGCCGCAGGAACAGCGGCAGCAGCAGCACTGCGGCCGGGATCTCGATCATCGCGCCGACCTTCAGGTACGGGTCGTAGGCGACCCCGCGCTGATCCAGCTCATGCTTGGCGCGCGCCACCAGCTCCAGCGTCTGGTCGATCTCGCGGGCATGCGCCAGCATCGGGAACAGCAGCCGCACCGGCCCGAAGGCCGACGCGCGCAGCAGCGCGCGCAGCTGCGTCAGGAACATCGCCGGCTCCGACAGCGACCAGCGGATCGCGCGCAAGCCCAGCGCGGGGTTCAGCGCCGTCTCGTATTCCTCGGCGCGGCCGTCGCGCCCGTCGCGAAAATCGAGCAGCGGCTTGTCGGCGCCGATGTCGATCGTGCGGATGGTGACCGGCAGCCCGCGCATCGCCTCGACCGCGGCGCGGTAGGCCTCGAACTGTTCGTCCTCGCCGGGCAGTTCGCCGCGCCGGTTCATGAACAGGAACTCGGAGCGGAACAGGCCGACGCCGACCGCGCCGGCCGCCAGCGCGGCGGAGGCGTCCTCGGCCATCTCGATATTGGCCTCCAGATCGATCTCGATGCCGTCCAGCGTCACCGCGGGCGTATGCCGCAGCCGCTGCAGCCGCTTGTTCTCCAGCGCCCGTTCGCTCTGCCGGTGGCGGTATTCCTCGAGGATGATCGGCGTGGGATCGACGATCACCAGCCCCGCATCGCCGTCGATGATGATCCAGTCGTCCTGGCGGATCAGCTCGCTGGCGTTCTGCACGCCGACCGCGGCCGGGATGTCGAGGCTGCGCGCGACGATCGCGGTATGCGAGGTGCGCCCGCCCAGGTCGGTGACGAAGCCGTGGAACACGGTATGGCGGAACTGCAGCATGTCGGCCGGCGAGATGTCGTGGGCGACCACGACCACCCCGGGCGCCGGCTGGCCATCGGCCGCGACCGCGGGCACCGGCGCCGGCGTCAGCACCGGCGCGCCGGCCAGCACCTTCAGGATCCGCTCGACCACCTGCTCGATATCGGCCTTGCGCTCGCGCAGGTATTCGTCCTCGATCTCGTCGAACTGGCGCATCAGATCCTCGAGCCGCGTCGTCAGCGCCCATTCGGCGTTGTAGCGGCGCTCGCGGATCAGCCTCTCGGCTTCGCGCGACAGCATCTCGTCGTCGAGGATCATCGCGTGCACGTCGAGGAAGGCGCCCATCTCCTCCGGCGCATCGCGCGGCAGGTCGCGCTTGAGCGCCGCCAGTTCGGCCCGCACCGCGGTCCGCGCGTTGCGCAGCCGCAGCACCTCGTCCTCGAGCCGGTCTTCGTCGACCAGGTAATGGGACACGTCGAGCGCGGCCGGCGCCAGCAGGTGGGCGCGCCCGATCGCAACGCCGCGCGAGACTGGGATGCCGTGCAGGGCGAATGGCATGAACCGCTCCGTTCAGGAACGTTGATGAAATCCGGACAGGGCCTGCGCCCTCACTCTCCCTCGCCGAAGCGGTTGGCGATCAGCGCGGTCAGCGCGTCCATCGCCTCCTGCTCGTCGGGTCCCTCGGTTTCGATGGTGACCGTCGAGCCGATGCCCGCGGCCAGCATCATCACACCCATGATGCTCTTGGCGTCGACCTGGCGCCCGTTGCGCGACATCCTGACCTGACTGACAAAACTGCCCGCCAGTTGCGTGAGCTTGGCGGAGGCGCGGGCATGCAGCCCGAGCTTATTGATGATGGTGACGTCCCTCTGCAGCATACTTGTCGGGGTGGTTGGCGATCTGGTTCTGTACGGTGGTCGAGCCGATCTGCAGCACGCCCTGCGAGCCGCCGGCGAGCGCCTTGGTGGCGAGCTGGTCCAGCTTTTCGGAGCGGTAGCAGATCGCCCGCACGAGCATCGGCAGATTGACGCCGGCGAGCACCTTGATCCGGCCCGGCTCGGCGAGACGGGCGGCGATATTGGCGGGGGTGGCGCCGAAGATGTCGGTCAGCACCAGCGCCCCATTGTCTTCGATCACCGCGGCCAGGCAGCGGCGCGCCTCGGCCAGCACGGCCGCCGGCTCCGCATCCGGAGCGACGTCGATCGCCTCGACCCGCTTGGGCTCGCCGCAATAGACATGCGCGGCGCAGTCCCGCAGCGCCGAAGCGAGCGGCGCGTGCGCGATGATCAGAATGCCTGCCATGATGGTGAATCCTGTGGATTGCCGCGATTGTAGCAGGCGGGGTAACGGCGCCGTCGCGCGCAGCGGCGCTCCGGCGCTCGCGCTCAGCCGCCGTCAGCCACCCTTCGCGGCCGCGCGGTGCGCGACCGCCCGTTCCAGCGCGTCGATGAACATGCCGGCCACCGGGAAACCGGTCTGCTGCATGATCTCCTGGAAGCAGGTCGGGCTGGTCACGTTGACCTCGGTCAGGTAGTCGCCGATCGCGTCGAGTCCGACCAGCAGCAGGCCGCGCTGCCACAGCACCGGCGCCAGCGTCTGCGCGATCTCGCGGTCGCGCTCCGACAGCGGCTGCGCGCGGCCGGTGCCGCCCGCCGCCAGATTGCCGCGTACCTCGCCGGCCATCGGCACACGCGCCAGCGAGTACGGCACCGGCTCGCCGCCGATCAGCAGGATGCGCTTGTCGCCGTCCTTGATCTCTGGGATATAGCGCTGCGCCATCAGCGTGCGCACGCCGTTGGCACCGAGCGTTTCGATGATCGCGCCCAGGTTCATGCCATCGGCGCCGACGCGGAACACGCCCATGCCGCCCATGCCGTCCAGCGGCTTGACGATGATGTCGCGGTGCTCGGCGTGGAAGGCGCGGATGCGGGCCGCGTCGCGCGTGACCAGCGTCGGCGTGATGAACTGCGGAAACTGCGCGATCGCAACCTTCTCGGAATGGTCGCGGATCGCCTGCGGCTTGTTGAAGACGTTGGCGCCCTGCGACTCGGCCAGCTCCAGCAGCCAGGTGCTGGTCACGTATTCCATGTCGAACGGCGGGTCCTTGCGCATCAGCACCGCGTCGAAGGCCGGCACCGGCATCGCGGCCGGCGCATCGAGGCGAAACCAGGCGGCGTGGCCATGGCCGTGGTCCTGATCCTCGCCGGCATCGAGCAGATGCAGCCGCTGCGCGACCGCCTCGACCGCGCCGCCGACCAGCGACAGCTGCGACTGCAGGCAGAAGAACAGCTCGTGGCCGCGCGAGGCGGCCTCGACCATCATCGCGTAGGTGGAGTCCTTGTAGGTCTTGAAGGTCTCGAGCGGATCGGTAATGAACAGAATGCGCATGCTGGCGTGTCCGGTTGGTAGCCCGTGGTCGTGCCGGTCGGAAGATCAGAGGATCGGATTGGGGTCGGTCTTTTCCAGTTCCAGCGAGGCCGCCAGCAGCGCCAGCCGCGCCACCACGCCATACATGTAGAACCGGTTCGGCACCGCCGCGCCCGGCTTGGCATGCGTGTCCGGGATGCTGTTGGGCGCGAACGCCAGCGGCACGAAATGCATGCCCGGCGCGTTCAGGTTCTCGTCGACGCCGCGGCCGGTATGGACCCGGTAGAAGCCGCCAACGACGTAGCGGTCGATCATGTAGACCACCGGCTCGGCCACCGCCTCGTTGACCTTCTCGAAGGTATGCACGCCTTCCTGGATGATCACGTCGTTGACCTCGAGGCCTTCCTTGACGACGCTCATCTTGTTGCGTTCCTTGCGGTTCAGGCCCTTGACCTCGGCCGGATCGCGCACCGTCATCACGCCCATGCCGTAGGTGCCGGCATCGGCCTTGACCACGACGTACGGCGTTTCCTTGATGCCGTACTCGCGGTACTTCTTGGCGATCTTCTTGAGCACGCCCTCGACCGCGTCGGCCAGCGCTTCCTCGCCGACCCGCTCATGGAAGTCGATGCCGCCGACCTTGGCGAAGTACGGGTTGATCATCCACTGGTCGATGTCGATCAGCTTGGCGAACTTCTTGGCGACCTCGTCGTAGGCCGAGAAGTGGGAGGACTTGCGCCGCGTCGACCAGCCTGCGTGCAGCGGCGGCAGCACGTACTGCTCGTTGATGTTCTCGAGAATCGGCGGCACGCCGGCCGACAGGTCGTTGTTCAGCAGGATCGAACAGGGATCAAAGTCCTTGAGCCCCAGCCGGCGGTCCTTGGTGCCCAGCCGGGTCAGCGGCTCGACCACCAGCGTCTGGCCGTCGGGCAGCTCGATCGGGGTCGGTTCGGTGATGTCCTCGGACAGCGAGCCGAGCCGGACATTGAGTCCCGCCTGGCGCATGATCAGCGACAGCCGCGCCACGTTCTGCAGGTAGAACATGTTGCGGGTATGGCGCTCCGGGATCAGCAGCAGGTTCTTGGCATCCGGACAGATCTTCTCGATCGCCGCCATCGCGGCCTGCACCGCCAGCGGCAGCATCTCGGGGGCCAGATTGTTGAAACCGCCGGGGAACAGATTGGTATCGACCGGGGCCAGCTTGAAGCCGGCGTTGCGCAGATCGACCGAACAGTAGAACGGAGGGGTATGCTCCTGCCATTCCAGACGGAACCACCGCTCGATGGACGGGGTCGCGTCCAGTATCTTCTTTTCCAGTTCGAGCAGCGGGCCGTTCAGCGCGGTGATGAGGTGCGGGACCATATCCATCCTATTGATCGTCTTTATCGTCCGCCCCGATTGTAGAGGAACGGCCAATTGCATGCAGATGGCATGCCAATGCCGGCGGAACGGGGAAATGTCCGATCGTTTCCGCCTTGGGCTAACAATATGGGGATAGGCCGCCGAATTCAAAGAGCGCGGGGAGCGCCGTCGCGAGGACAAAAAAAAACGCGGCTTCGCCGCGTTTCAAGTGGCCTGACAGATACGGGGAGCGTTCTGCAGGTGGAGGAAACTGCCTCACCTGCACTCTATGCGGGTGCTGTCCTTTACACAAATGAAGGATTTTGAATTCCGATTTAAGCGGATGGCGAACAGTGCTTGCCTACCTGCCCGGCAGGCCGCGCCAGCACTGGCTTTGCCGGCTGCTCGCCGATAAAAAAGCCCGGCACGCGGCCGGGCAAAACTCCTGAGAGAAGATTCCCAATCAGCTCTCCAGCACAACACCGTGGGCGATGCGGGGGCGGCAGGCCGTGGGACCCCGCATCGCGCGTTCGTTCGGGTCAGCCCTCGTAGGCGGTCTCGCCGTGCGAGGTGATGTCCAGGCCTTCGCGCTCCTCGTCCTCGGGCACGCGCAGGCCGATCAGCAGGTCCACCAGCTTGAAGGCGACGAAGGCCACCACCGCCGACCACACCACGGTGGTCAGCACGCCCTCGGTCTGCACCCAGACCTGGCTCGCGATCGAATAGTTGTCCGATACCTTGTTGGCCACGTAGTCGTAGATGCCCACGCCGCCCAGGCTCGGCGCCGCGAACACGCCGGTCAGGATCGCCCCGGCGATGCCGCCGACGCCATGCACGCCGAACACGTCCAGCGAGTCGTCCGCGCCAAGCATCCGCTTCAGGCCCGTCACGCCCCACAGGCACAGCAGGCCGGCCACCAGGCCCATCACGATCGAGCCCATCGGGCCGACGAAGCCCGCGGCCGGGGTGATAGCCACCAGGCCGGCGACCGCGCCGGACGCGCCGCCCAGCATCGACGGCTTGCCCTTGGTGATCCACTCGCCGAAGGTCCACGCCAGCACCGCGGCGCAGGTCGCCAGCAGCGTGTTGACGAAGGCCAGCGCGGCGCCGCCGCTCGCTTCCAGGCCCGAGCCGGCGTTGAAGCCGAACCAGCCGAACCACAGCAGCGAGGCGCCGACCATGGTGAAGGTCAGGCTGTGCGGGCGCAGCGCCTCGCGGCCGAAGCCGATCCGCTTGCCGAACATGTAGGCACCGACCAGGCCCGCCACCGCGGCGTTGATGTGGACGACGGTACCGCCGGCGTAGTCGAGCGCGCCCTTCTGGAACAGCCAGCCGGCCTTGGCCGTGGCCGCTTCGGCCGCCGCCGCATCGGTGTACGCGTCCGGGCCCGGCCAGAACCAGACCATATGCGCCATCGGGATATAGGCGAAGGTGAACCACAGCACGATGAACACCAGCACCGCCGAGAAGCGGGCCCGCTCGGCGAAGGCGCCGATGATCAGGCTGCAGGTGATCGCGGCGAACGCGCACTGGAAGGCGAAGAAGCCCAGCTCCGGAATCACCACGCCCTTGCTGAAGGTCGCGGTGACCGCTTCCGGCGTCAGGCCCTTCATGAAGAGCCGATCGGTGCCGCCGAAGAAGGCGTTGCCCTCGGTGAAGGCGAAGCTGTAGCCGTAGATGGCCCACAGCAGCGCGACCAGCGAGAAGATCACCAGGCACTGCATCAGCACCGACAGCATGTTCTTCGAGCGGACCAGGCCGCCGTAGAACAGCGCGAGGCCCGGCAGCGTCATCAAGATCACGAAGGCCGTGCACATCAGCAGCCAGGCCACGTCGCCCTTGTTCGGGGTCGGCGCGGCGGCGGCCGGCGCGGCGGCTTCCGCGGCAGGCGCAGCAGCGGCGGCAGCGGCGGGTGCGGCGGCCGGGGCGGCCGGCGCCGTGACGGCGGCCGAAGCCTCCGCGGCGGGCTTGTCCTGCGCCGCGGCCGGGCCCGACAGGGCCACGCCCGCCGTGCCCAGCGCCAGCGCCATGGCGCCGGCCGTCAGGAATCGTTTGAACCAGCTAGTCATCTGAATACCTCTTGTCGCTCTTGTATGGCTCGTTTGTTGGCGTCGGCGTGGCGTTACAGCGCGTCGCCGCCGGTCTCCCCGGTACGGATCCGGATGACCTGCTCGATCGGCGCGACGAAGATCTTGCCGTCGCCGATCTTGCCGGTGCGGGCCGACTTCTCGATCGCCTCGATCGCGCGGTCGACCACATCGTCGGGCACCGCAACCTCGATCTTGACCTTGGGCAGGAAGTCGACGATGTATTCGGCGCCGCGGTACAGCTCGGTATGGCCCTTCTGCCGGCCGAAACCCTTGACCTCGGTGACGGTGATGCCGGACACGCCCACGTCCGACAGCGCTTCACGCACTTCGTCGAGCTTGAACGGCTTGATGACGGCGATGATCAGTTTCATCCGTGTTCTCCTGAGAGCGCGGCCCCGTTTGCCGGCGGGGCCCGCTCGTGCTGACCGTGTTTAGAAAGTCTTGGTGAGCGTGGCGACCACCGTGGCCTTGCCCATGTAGCGGCCCGAGGTGTTGGTGTAGACGCCGCGCTTGGCATTGGTGTCGATGTACGCGACCGCCGCCGAGAAGCCGTTGCCCAGGTCCTTGGTCAGGCCGAGCTTCCAGTCGGTGTACGAGGCGTCCGCCACGTTCTGCACTTTCTGGTAGCCGACGTGCGCGTTCAGCGTCAGACCCCAGAACTCGAGCGGCACGTTGGCCGCCAGGTCGACGTACCAGCTGTTCTTGCTGTCGTAGAAGCCGAACAGGTTGGTCGGCGCGTACGAGTACTTCAGGAACACCGGGCCGTAGCCGATGCCTGCGTAGATTTCAGTGGTGTACGGCCGCGTGAAATTGGCCGGATAGTCGCCGGGGTAGTAGTACTGCAGCACGCCGACGTCGTAGTTCCACTTGCCGTCGCCGAAGGTGTTCTTGAAGCCGGCGTAGAAGTCCATCTCGATCGGCGCCGACACCTCGTCGTTGCTGTCGTTCAGCCAGCTGATGCTCGAGTTCCAGTTGCCCGCGTAGAAGCCGCTCGCATGGCTGTAGTCGAAGCCGCCCTGGATCGCCGGCCGGCGGTTGGTCTGCATGATGCCGCGGTAGCGGTATTCGGAGGCCAGCGTCACGTTCGCCGTGAACGTATGCGGCGAGGCCGCTTCGGCGGTCGCGGGCGCGCTCTGCGCCAGTGCGGTGGTGGCGGAACCGCACAGCGTCAGCGCGCCGATGGCGAGGGCCAGCGTCTTCATGGATTTCTTCTCCTTTTCCTTGGGCTCGGGACTTCTCTGTCAGGCCGATACTGCAACTGCCATGCCAGGGTCCGCCGGCGCGCGGGCGCGCGTGGGTCGCGTTGCAAGCGCGCGGGGGACGGAGAATGAAAAGGCGTTTCCTTCTGCCTTCGGAAAGCCCGCAACATGGGGCCCGGCGGGCGGCGCCGGGTTAAATGCTGTGTCCGATGGGACCGGGCCGCTTTCCCCGGCGCGCTTCACGGGCCATAATCGGCCCATGCCACCGGCTGGTGCCGGCCGCGACCATGGGCGCGCACTGCACCGATAACGTGCAGATGCGCCCATCCGGCCGCCCCCGCCGCCCCCGATCGATGCACCCCGACGGTGCAGAAGGAGAAACCGATGAAACCGACCGATCTCTTCAACGACCTGCAGAGCAAGGTCAGCGAGGTACTGCGCAATTCGCCCGCCAAGGACATCGAGAAGAATGTCCGCAGCATGATGACCCAGGGCTTCGCCAAGCTCGATCTGGTCACCCGCGAGGAATTCGACGTGCAGTCGCAGGTGCTGGCCCGCACGCGTGCGCGGCTGGAGGAACTGGAGATGCGTGTCGCGGACCTGGAACGCCGCGCCGGCATGGCCGGGGCGGCGGGCGTGGGACCGGCCACGGTCGGCACCGCCGGCGCCGGCACCACGGCCTCGGCCACCTCGGTACCGGGCTCGACCACGCCCGAGCCGGGCACCGGGCCGACGAACCCGGGGCTGGCCGGCTGAACGCGCCAGACCTCACGTCATGCGAAGGCCGCCGGGCAACCGGCGGCCTTCTGCGTTTACGGCGGCGTTAATAAATCGGTGACGTGCCGGATCGCCCTTTCACCGCCTTCGTCCACCGCTCGCGCCCTACGCCTTCGCCCGTCACCCTAGCCCACCACCCTCGCCCACCCTTCCTCCACCTCTTCCTCTTTCCCTTGGTCGTCCCCATGCACCTCGCCGTCCTGCGCAGCCGCGCGCTGACCGGCATCGACGCGCCGCCGGTCTCGGTCGAAATCCACCTGGCCAATGGCCTGCCGGCCTTCGCCATCGTCGGGCTGGCGGAGACCGAGGTGCGCGAGAGCCGCGAGCGCGTGCGCGCGGCGATCCTGAACTGCGGCTTCGAATTCCCGAACCGGCGCATCACCGTCAATCTCGCGCCCGCCGATCTGCCGAAGGAATCGGGCCGCTTCGACCTGGCGATCGCGCTCGGCATCCTCGCGGCCAGCGGGCAGATCCCGGCACCGGCACTGGACGGCTACGAGTTCGCCGCGGAGCTGTCGCTGTCGGGCGCGCTGCGGCCGGTGCGCGGCGCGCTGGCGATGGCGATGGGGCTGGCGCGCGAGCAGGCGGCCGGAGCCGCAGTCGGAGCCGCAGTCGGAGTCGGAGTCGGAGTCGGAGTCGGAGTCGGAGTCGGAGTCGGAGTCGGAGTCGGAGCCGGAGCCGGAGCCGGAGCCGGAGCCGGAGCCGGAGCCGGAGCCGGAGCCGGAGCCGGAGCCGGAGCCGGAGCCGGAGAAGCAGCAAGAGCAGGGGCAGGGTCCAATGCCAGCGCCGGCGCCGCCGGCCGCGCCTTCGTGGTCGCGGCCGGCAACGGCGCCGAGGCCGCGCTGGTCGAGTCGGTCACCGTGCTGGCGGCCGCCTCGCTGCCCGAGGTCTGCGCGCACCTGGCCCGCACCGGCCCGCCACTGGCGCGGGCCAGGCCCGGGGCGACGGCACCCTTGGCCGGTCCGCCCGCCGGCATGCCGGACATGCGCGACGTCCGCGGCCAGGGGCAGGCGCGCCGCGCGATGGAGGTCGCCGCGGCGGGCCAGCACTCGGCGCTGCTGATCGGCCCGCCGGGCACCGGCAAGTCGATGCTGGCGCAGCGCTTTCCCGGGCTGCTGCCGCCGATGACGCTGCAGGAGGCGCTCGAATCGGCCGCGGTGCTGAGCCTGACCGGCGCCGGCTTCCAGGCCGAGCGCTGGGGCCGCCGGCCGTTCCGCTCGCCCCACCATACCGCCTCGGCGGCCGCGATGGTCGGCGGTGGCGGCGATCCGCGCCCCGGCGAGATTTCGCTGGCGCATCACGGCGTGCTGTTCCTCGACGAGTTGCCCGAGTTCGAGCGGCGCGTGCTGGAGGTCCTGCGCGAGCCGCTGGAGTCGGGCCGCATCACGATCTCGCGTGCGGGCCGGCAGGCCGACTTCCCGGCGCGCTTCCAGTTCGTGGCGGCGATGAACCCCTGCCCCTGCGGCTACCAGGGCCATCCGGCCCGGGCCTGCCGCTGCACGCCGGACCAGGTGCTGCGCTACCAGTCGCGGCTGTCCGGGCCGCTGCTGGACCGGATCGATCTGCAGATCGAGGTGCCGGCGCAAAGCCAGCAGGAGACGCTGGACGGCCCGACCGGCGAGGACAGCGCGTCGATCCGCGCGCGCGTGCTGGCCGCCCGGGCGCGGCAACTGGAACGGCAGGGCAAACCCAACGGGGAACTCGCGGGACAGGAGATCGAGCGGCACTGCCCGCTCGACGAGCAGGCGCAGGGGCTGCTGCGGGCGGCGATGGCCCGGCTCGGCTGGTCGGCGCGGTCGTACTTTCGCGTGCTGAAGGTCGCGCGGACCATCGCGGACCTGGCCGGCGCCGACATCGTCGGCGCGGCACACGCGGCGGAGGCGGTGCAGTATCGGCGGGTATTGCGTCCCGCCTAGCCGACCCGCCTGCGATCGGCTCCCCTCTCCCGCTGGCGGGAGAGGGGTCGGGGGAGAGGGAACGGGCGGTCGCCCTATCGACGCCGCCGGTCATTCAATCGCCCTGCCCTCTCCCCCCACCCCTCTCCCACAAGTGGGAGAGGGGTGCAAACCAGCGCGGTGGCGGCGCGTTGCTGTCAATCTCCCCTCTCCCGCTGGCGGGAGAGGGTCGGGGGAGAGGGAACGGGCGGTCGCCCTATCGACGCCGCCGGTCATTCAATCGCCCTTGCCCTCTCCTCCGCCCCTCTCCCACAAGTGGGAGAGGGGAGCGAACCGGCGCGGTGGCGGCGCATTGCGGTACATCAAGCCAGAAGGCGAGCTTCGGGAGGCTCGCCCGGCGGTTCCGGCTCTTCCTCGATCGGCGGATGATCGGGAGGCACGCCGGGCGGCGGCGGGTCTTCTATCGGGGGAACGGTATGGTCGGCGCGGCACGACATCGGTCGGCTCCAGGAGCGGGGTAACCACCATTGAAGCAAACCGGCCGGGGGATCGCCAGCCGGCGCGGTCCGACAGCGCTCAGCCCGGCTGGCGCCGCACGAAGAACAGCGCGGCCCCGACCGCCATCAGCACGCTGCCGAACACGCGGTTCTGCCAGCGCATCGCGCGGGCATCGCGGAACAGGCCCTGCATGCGCGAGGCCAGCAGCGCGTAGCCGTGCATCACGACCAGGTCGACCGCGCACATCGTCACGGCCAGGATCGCCAATTGCGGCGCCAGTGGCCGCGCCGCATCGATGAACTGCGGCAGCACCGCGACCATGAAGACGATCCCCTTCGGATTGGTGACATTGGTCAGCAGCCCGGTGGCGAAACGCCGGCGCGGACTCATCGCGGCCACGCGGATGCCGCCCGGTGACCGGCCGTCGCCGCGCGCATCGGCCGGCTCCTGCTCGACGCGCGCGCGCCACTGCTGCACGCCCAGATAGATCAGGTACAGCGCGCCGACGGTCTTGACCGCGGCAAACGCGTGCTCGGACGCGAGCAGCAGCGCGCCCAGCCCACCGCCGGCGACCAGCAGCACGATCAGCAGCCCCACTTGCAGGCCGAGGATCGTCGTGGTGGTCCTGCGCAGCCCATAGGACAGTCCGTGGCTCATCGACAGCACGGCGCCCGAGCCCGGCGAGACCGCGATCGCCCAGCAGGCCGCGAAATAGGCGAGCCAGATTTCCCAACGCATGATTTGCTCCTTCTTGTCTTTGCCTAAGCTCGAACCTTTTCGAACCTCGCGGGCCTTTCCAAACCCCGAGCTTTTCCCCAAACCCCGGCCTTTTCCAAGCCCCGGGCTTTTGCAAGCCCCGGACTTTGCCAAACTCCGGCCTTTTCCAACCCCTGGACCCTTTCGAATCCCCGGATCGCTTCAAGCGCCGGCGGCGTTCAGCCCGCCGCCCGCTTCCACAGCCGCGGCACCAGCGCATACCAGAGGTAGCCGGCGAGCTGCAGCGCCAGCAGACCGCCCAATGCCGCGCGGAAGGCGTCGGCCTGCGGCAGCCCGGCGTCGCGGAACAGATCGATCGCGACACCCAGCCCCCACTGGATCAGGAAGCTGCCGCCGAACACCAGCAGGTTGTAGGTGGTGTTGGCGCGCCCCGCCACCTCGGCGGGAAACGCCAGGCTCAGCGTGCTGAGGATCAGCGACAGCGTGCTCGCGCACATCGCCAGCAGCGGCCACAGCAGCCACGCCGCCGGCGCGGTCCAGGCGACGATCGCCGCCTGCAGCACCAGCGTCAGGCCGGCGCCGATCATCACCAGCCGCGCGGACTCGACCGGGTCGCGCGCGCGCCGCGGCGCCAGCCACCCCAGCAGCAGATACCCGGCCAGCAGCGCGATATTGAACAGGAACAGGATCTGCGCGGTGCGGTCCGGCCCGAAGCCGAGCACGTCGACCAGCCACGGGCCGACCCACAGGGTCTGCACCGCCATGAAGCCGGCCTGGTTCAGCAGCCCGAACGGCATCACGCGGACGAAGGCCGGGTGGCGCAGCAGCGCGCGATAGCCGCCGGCCATCGCCGTCGGCGCCTGCGCCGCGACGTTACCGCCGGCGCTTCCGATGTCGGCCGCGAAATTGGCGGACTCGGCCGATGCGCTATCCGGCTGCGCCGGGCGCGCCAGCCGTGCACTGCGCCGCTCGACCCGCGCCAGCCCCCGATACAGCGCCAGCGCCGACGCCAGCAGCAGGCCCGCCATCACCAGGAACACGCCGCGCCAGCCCAGCCACGGCAGCACCGCCTGCACCGGCAGTGTCGTCATCAGCGCGCCGCCGCTGCCGGCCACCAGCATCCAGACCGACAGCTGGCTCTGGCGCGCGGTCGGAAACCAGCGGCGATACGCCGTATAGGAAGCCATCAGGCAGGCCGACACGCCGGCGCCGATCAGCGCCCGGCCCAGCCACAGGGTCGCCGCCGAGCCGGCCAGCGCAAAGACCAGCGCGCCGGCTGCGGCGATCAGCAGCAGCACGGTCTCGACGCGGCGCACGCCGCGCCGGTCCAGCCACTGGCCGACGGGCAGTTGCATCGCGGCGAAGGCGAGGAAATAGGCCGACGACAGCAGGCCGAGGTCGGCGTTCGACAGCCGCAGGTCGGCGATCAGCTCGGGCGCGATCACCGCGTTGATCGTGCGCAGCGCGTACGACAGCACATAGGCGGCCGCGAAGCAGGCGAACACCAGCGCGCCCTCGCCCCGGCGCAGCAGCGCGGATGGGCGCATCGTCAGGCCGAGGCGGGTGCTGCGTGGACTGGTACGGGTAGTACGGGAACGCATCAGAACGGGTGGAAGCCGGCCAGGAACTGCTCGACCTGCTCGGCCTGGCGCTGGTCGCGCGCGGCATCGCCGGCCTCGAGCACGACGGCCTGGTAGACCTTCGTCCCCTTGGCGACCAGCCGCGCGGTCAGCCGGCGCGGCGCCTTGTCCTGTGGCGACACCCCGGCCACGCGGATCTCGATGCCCTGCAGCGCCACCGGCGGCTGCGCGGACGACATCACCGTGACCGCGCGCGTCTGTACCGGTTCGGTCGGCGCGTTGCCGAGATTGGCCAGCAGGCCGGACTGCATCGCCGACAGCGCCTCGGCGCGCAGCGCCGCGTCGTCGCCGGGCAGCGTGACCACGCCGACGGCGAACAGCGTCTCGTCGACGCGCGCCGCCTCCATCGTCATCGGCAGCTTGCGGCCCGCGATCGCGACATCGCGCGCGGCGCTGGTCGGCTTGCCGGGATAGAGCGCGGCGTACCCGCCCTCGTTGGACTGGATCGTCCGCCAGTCGTAGCGCGGCGAGCAGGCCAGCAGCGCGGCGACCGCCAGGGCGGCGCAACACCGGGCCGGCCGGCGGAGGAACGAAAGGCGAGACATCGAAAGCGTGATCGGGCGGTGAACGGAAGACGGCAGAAAAAAGCGGGCCACGCGCCGCCCCGGCAGCGGCGCGGCCAAGCCGCTATTATCGGGGATCAGGCACTGGCGCAGTGTCTTTCTCTTCTCGATATTTCATTATGGTTTTCGACTTCGCAGGTCGCCGCACCGGTCCGGCATCGCATCGGGGCGCCATCCCGGCGCGGCTGGCCGGCATGCTGGCCATCCCCGCGATCGCCCTGGCGCTCGCCGTGGCGCCGCCGCCGGCACGGGCGGCGAGCGCCACGCATCTGCCGGCGGTCAGCGACCTGGCGGCGGAAACCCGCGCGGCCAGCCGGCGCGGCGAACCGCTGGTGGTGCTGGTGACGCTGCCGGACTGCGGCTATTGCGAAGCGGTGCGGCGCAACTATCTGGGCCCGCAGGTCGCCAGCGGAGAGGTTGTGGCGCGCGAGCTCGACATGAGCGCGGCGACGCCGATCCGCGATGCCGACGGCCGTGCCACCACCGCACGCGCCTGGGCGCGCGACCACGGCATCCGCTTCGCGCCGACGGTGCTGTTCCTCGACGGCCGCGGCCGCCCGGCCGCGCCGCCGCTGCGCGGCATGCAGCCCGACTTCTACGGCGCCTATCTGGAACAGTCGCTCGACACCGCGCGCGCCGCGATGGCGGCGACGGCCGGCGGGCGCTGACTCCCGTCACCGCCGCGGCCTCGGCGCTAGAATGGCGGTTTCTCCCTCCTTCGGTCGGCCCATCATGACTTCGTCCGCCTCCCAACCGGAACGTCCCGCCTCTGCCCGCAAGCGCTGGCCGCTGGTCGCGGGCCTGCTGGTACTGGTCCTGCTCGGCTGGTTTGGCTACCGCGCGTTGACCCCGGCCCGGCACGCGCCGCAAGCGACCTTCGTGCTGCTGTCCGGCGAGCGCGTCAGCACCGCGCAGCTGCAGGGCAAGGTCTATATGGTCAACTTCTGGGCCACCAGCTGCACCACCTGCGTCAAGGAGATGCCGGACATGGTGCGCACCTATCAGCAGTTCAAGGACAAGGGCCTCGAGTTCGTCGCCGTGGCGATGAGCTATGACCCGCCGATGTACGTGACCAATTTCACCGAGACGCGCAAGCTGCCGTTCAAGGTCGCGCTCGATTCGGACGGCTCCGCGGCCAAGGCCTTCGGCGACGTGCAGCTGACGCCGACCACCTTCGTGGTGGACAAGGACGGGCGCATCCTGAAGCGCTATGTCGGCGAGCCGGAATGGGACAGCCTGCACAAGCTGCTGGACGAGGCACTGGGCAAGGCGGTTTGATGCGCTGACAGGGAAGGGGCGGCCGCGGTATGCCGGCGCCGCTTGCCCTCTCCCCAACCCTCTCCCGCAAACGGGAGAGGGAGAACCCAGTAGGCATTCGGCAAGGCTCTCGCGAAGGCGGGCGAGATAGCTGGCCGCAGGCGTTCGACAAGGCTGCCGGCTTGCTCCTCTCGCCCGCTCGCGAGAGGGGCCGGGGGAGAGGGCAACCCCGGCGCTACCACGCCAAAAGCGCCCCTCTCGCCCCTTCAACCATCCCCCGCTTGCCCAACACATCTGTATGGATATACAGTCTGCGGCGAACATTTCCGGTTTTCGCCCTCGCTCGCCACTGTGTCCGTCGCTCTCGCTCCTGCACCCGCCGCCGCCCCGGCCGACCCGGCCGATCCGGTCGACTATCTCGCCGCGCTCAATCCCGAGCAGCGTGAAGCGGTCGAGCACCCGACCGACCAGCCGCTGCTGATCATCGCCGGCGCGGGCTCGGGCAAGACCAATACGCTGGCGCACCGCGTCGCGCACCTGCTGCTGGGCGGCGCCGATCCGCGGCGCATCCTGCTGCTGACGTTCTCGCGGCGCGCCGCGGTCGAGATGGGCCGGCGCGTCGAGCGCATCGTTGACCAAGCCTTCGCCGCCCGCAACGGCGCCACGTCGTCGGCCAATCCCGGCCGCGCGGCGCTGCAATGGGCCGGCACCTTCCACGCGATCGGCGCGCGGCTGCTGCGCGAATACGCGGAGACGCTGGGCCTGTCGCCCTCGTTCACGATCAGCGACCGCGGCGATTCGGCCGACCTGATCAACGTGGTGCGGCACGACCTCGGCCTGTCGGCGCAGAACGCCCGCTTTCCGCGCAAGGAAACCTGCCTGGCGATCTATTCGCGCGTGGTCAACACGCAGTTGCCGCTCGAAGAGGTGCTGCAGCGCCAGTTCCCGCGCTACGCGATGTGGGTCGACGCGCTGCGCACGCTGTTCGCCGGCTATGTCGAGGCCAAGCAGAAGCAGCAGGTGCTCGACTACGACGACCTGCTGCTGTACTGGGCACAGGCGCTGGCCGAGCCGGCGCTGGCGCGCGACATGGGCGAGCGCTTCGACCACGTGCTGGTCGACGAATACCAGGACACCAATGCGCTGCAGGCGGCGATCCTGCTGTCGCTCAAGCCCGACGGCCGCGGCCTGACCGTGGTCGGCGACGATGCGCAATCGATCTACGCGTTCCGCGGCGCCACCGTACGCAACATCCTCGACTTCCCGCACCGCTTCTCGCCAGCGGCGGGACAGGTCACGCTGTCGCGCAACTACCGCTCGACGCAGCCGATCCTGGCCGCCGCCAACGCGGTGATCGGGCTGGCGGCCGAGCGCTTCACCAAGGACCTGTGGTCGGACCGCGCCAGCGCCGAGAAGCCCGGCGTGGTGGTGGTCAACGACGAGACCGAGCAGGCGCGCTTCGTGGTCGAGCGCATCCTGGCGCGGCGCGAGGAAGGGCTGGCGCTGATGGCGCAGGCGGTGCTGTTCCGTGCCGCCGACCACAGCGCGCAGCTCGAACTGGAGCTGGTCCGCCGCAACATTCCGTTCGTCAAGTTCGGCGGACTCAAATTCCTCGAGTCGACCCACGTCAAGGACATGCTGGCGGCGCTGCGCTGGCTCGAGAATCCGCGCGACCGCATGGCGGGCTTTCGCACGCTGCAGCTGATGCCGGGCGTCGGGCCCAAGACCGCGGCACGTGTGCTCGACGGGCTGGAGCTCGCCAGCGATCCGCTGTTCGCGCTGGAATCGTTCGAAGCGCCGCCGGCGGCCGCCGAGGCATGGACCGAACTGGTCGCGCTGGCGCGCGAGGCGATGGCCCCCGCGGCGGCATGGCCGGTCGACTTCGAACGCGTGCTGCGCTGGTACGAGCCGCATCTGGAACGGTTGCACGACGATGCCGCCGCGCGCGCCGCCGACCTGCAGCAGCTGGCGCGCATCGCCGCGACCTACGGCTCGCGCGAACGCTTCCTGACCGAGCTGACGCTGGACCCGCCCGATGCCTCCAGCGACGAATCGGGCGTGCCGCTGCGCGACGAGGACTATCTGATCCTGTCGACGATCCATTCGGCCAAGGGCCAGGAGTGGAAGGCGGTCTACGTGCTGAACGCGGTCGACGGCTGCCTGCCGTCGGATCTCGCCACCGGCACCACCGAGGAGATCGAGGAAGAGCGCCGGCTGCTCTATGTCGCGATGACGCGCGCACGCGACCATCTCGATATCGTGGTGCCGCAGCGCTTCTACGTGCATCAGCAGCCCGGCATGGGCGACCGCCACGTGTATGCGTCGCGCACGCGCTTCCTGCCCAATCGCGTGATGCCGCATTTCCACAGCCGCGCGTGGCCGCCGCCTCCGCCGGTCGACGCGGCGCCCCAGCGCGCGTCGCTGCCGGCGGTCGACCTGGCCGCGCGGATGCGCAATATGTGGCGATGAGCCGGCCGTAGGGGCCGTACTGGGGGCGCAGCCTGCGTACACCCGTTACCCCGGGCCTTCGACGAGGGCGTCGGACCGGCGCTTGTTGTGCGCCATAGCTAACTCCCGCCACGGCGCCGCCCTGCAGACGCCGCCATGCGGTCGAAACGGCCCCCGGCTCGCCGTATAATTCCGAGCTTCCCACCGTTCCGACCGGCGCCCAGCCGCCCGCGCGGCCCAGCCGAGCGTGCCGCGCCCTCCCACGCATGAGCAGCTACTACCAGCACCACGTCTTCTTCTGCCTGAATCAGCGCGAGCCGGGCGAAAACTGCTGCGCCAACCACAACGCCAAGGCGATGCAGGAATACGCCAAGAAGCGTTGCAAGGAGCTGGGCATCGCCGGCGGCGAGGGCCGCGTGCGGATCAACAAGGCGGGCTGCCTGAACCGCTGTGAACTCGGTCCGGTACTGGTGGTCTACCCGGAGGCCGTTTGGTACACATTCGTCGACGAGCAGGACATCGACGAAATCATCGACAGCCATCTGATCCACGGCAAGCCGGTCGAACGCCTGATGGTGGATCGCTGAGCGCCGCGCTCGGACCGCATCCGTCGCCATCCCGCTGCCAGCCGCCGCCCACGCTCCCTTTCGTTCCCGGATTTCCGCCCTTCCTGCCATGAACGCGCATACCCAGGTACTCACCGTTGCCGGTCCCGCCGGCGCGATCGACGTGTCGGTCGACCTGCCGCAGGCCGCCCCGGTGCGCGGCCTTGCGCTGGTCGGCCACCCGCATCCGCTGTTCGGCGGCACCAAGGACAACAAGGTCGCGCAGACGCTGGCCCGTGCCTTCGTGCAGCTGGGCTACGCCACCGTGCGGCCGAACTTCCGCGGCGTCGGCGGCACCGCCGGCGAGCACGACAACGGCCAGGGCGAGCAGGACGATCTGCTGGCGGTGATCGACTGGATGCGCCAGCAGCGCGACTGGTCCGCCGACGCGGCCACGCTGCCGCTGGCGCTGGCCGGCTTCTCGTTCGGCAGCTTCGTCGTCAGCCATGTGGCGCGGCGCCTCGCCGAGGCCGGCACGCCCGCCGAGCGGCTGGCGATGGTCGGCACCGCGGCCTCGCGCTGGCAGGTCGCCGACGTTCCCGCCGACACCATCGTGATCCACGGCGAGCAGGACGAGACCGTGCCGCTCGCCAGCGTGCTCGACTGGGCGCGGCCGCAGGAGCTGCCGGTCACGGTGATTCCCGGCGCCGACCATTTCTTCCATCGCAAGCTGCATCTGATCAAGCAGCTCGTCGTCAATGCGTGGCAGCGCTGAGCCCGGGCATTGAGCGGGCGGCCACGGCGATCCGTGGCCGCCGCTCCATGCCCCGCCGCCACGTCCGCGTGGCGGCGCGACGCTGCCCTTTCTCTCTTGTCGGAACCTGAAAACATGTTCAATCAAGCTTCGCCGCTGTTCTCCCACCGCATCGCCCATACCCTGCTGGCCAGCGCCGCCGTGCTCGCGCTCGCCAGCGCACCGCTGACGGTGCGCGCGCAGGCCGTGCCGATGCCGCAGGTGGCAGCCAAGGCGTGGATGCTCTACGACGTCACCAGCGGGCAGGCGCTCGGCTCGCAGAATGCCGACGCCCGCATCGAGCCGGCTTCGCTGACCAAGATCATGACCGCCTACCTGGCCTTCCAGGCGCTGAAGGAAAAGCGGCTGACGCTGGACCAGGCCGTGGTGCCGACCAATGTCGTGCTGAAGGTCAAGAGCGACGAGTCGCGCATGTTCATCGAGCCGAACAAGCCGGTCACGGTGCAGGACCTGCTGATGGGCCTGATCGTGCAGTCGGGCAACGACGCCGCGCTGGCGCTGGCCGAGGCCGTTGGCGGCTCCGAGGAAGGCTTCGTCGCGATGATGAACCGCGAGGCCCAGCGCATGGGCATGAAGAGCACGCACTTCACGAATACCGACGGCATTCCCGACCCGAACCACTACACCACCGCGGCCGATCTGGCGATCCTGACGACGCGCCTGATCCAGGACTTCCCCGAGTACTACGGCATGTACTCGCAAAAGGAGTTCACCTATAACAAGATCAAGCAGCCCAACCGCAACCGCCTGCTGTACATCGATTCGACCGTGGACGGCGTCAAGACCGGCCACACCCGCTCGGCGGGCTACTGCCTGATTTCCTCGGCCAAGCGCCCGCTGGCCAACGTGCCGAACGGCTCGCGCCGCCTGATCTCGATCGTGATCGGCACCACCAGCGAACAGGTCCGCACCCAGGAAAGCCTGAAGGTGCTGAACTACGGCTTCCAGTTCTTCGACACGCTGCGCCTCTACGACAAGGGCCAGGTACTGGCCACGCCGGACATCTACAAGGGCAGCAACGACACCATCAAGATCGGCGTCCGCGACGAGACCTACGTCACCGTGCCCAAGGGCACCGCGGGCCGTCTGAAGCCGGTGCTGGAGCGGCAGGAGCTGCTGGTGGCGCCGATCTCGGCCGGCCAGCAGGTCGGCACCGTCAAGCTGATGGACGGCACCACCAAGGTGGCGGAATTCCCGGTGGTCGCGCTGGAGGAGGTGCCGGAGGCCGGCTTCTTCGGCCGCATCTGGGACACCATCCGCCTGTGGTTCAAGCGCAAGTAACAAGCAACAAGGAGGCCGCCGCCATGAGCGCCGACAACACCGACAACGGGTCCGACCGGCCTTCGCTGATCGAGTACCCGAGCGATTTCCCCATCAAGGTGATGGGCGCGATGCAGGATGGCTTCGCCGAGGCCATCGTCACGCTGGTGCAGGAATTCGATCCGGGCTTCCACGCCGGCAAGATGGAGATGCGCCCGTCGCGCAACGGCAACTATCTTGGCCTGACCGTGACGGTCTGGGTCACCAGCCGCGAGCAGCTCGACGACCTGTATCGCGCGCTGACCGCGCATCCGATGGTCAAGGTGGTGCTGTAACGCCTTCGGCCTTGGCCACTGCTGCCGCCCTCTCCCCCGGCCCCTCTCCCGCAGGCGGGAGAGGGGAGCCACCCGCGCGGTGAATCTCGAGGCCGCCGATGCGCGGTCCCTCTTCCCTGAATCATGAATACCCTGACCCTGAAGCCCGGCAAGGAGAAGTCCCTGCTGCGCCGCCATCCCTGGATCTATGCGACCGGCGTCGACCGCGTCGAGGGCCGCGCCGAGCCAGGCGCCACCATCACCGTACGCGCCGCCGACGGCCGCTTTCTCGCCAAGGCCGCCTACAGTCCGCACTCGCAGATCCGCGCACGCGTCTGGACCTTCGACGAGAACGAGCCGGTCGACCATGCGCTGATCAAGCGCCGCGTCGCCGCGGCGGTCGCGCATCGCCGCCAGTGGGTCAGCGACAGCGACGCGGTGCGGCTGGTGTTCGGCGAGGCCGACCGTCTGCCCGGCCTGGTGGTCGACTACTACGGCGCCGGGCGCGGCGCCGAGCAGGCGCAACTGGTCTGCCAGTTCAATGCCGCCGGCGTCGAGCAGTGGAAGGACGCGATCGTGCAGGCGCTGGTCAGGGAGACCGGTTGCCCCAACGTCTACGAGCGCTCCGACGCCGCGGTGCGCGAGCGCGAAGGGCTGGAGCTGGTGACCGGCGTGCTGGCCGGTGCCGACCCCGACCCGGAGCTGTCGGTGACCGAGCATGGCGTGCGCTACTACGTCGATGTCCGCAACGGCCACAAGACCGGCTTCTATGTCGACCAGCGCGACAACCGCAAGCTGGTCGGCGACCTCGCCGAAGGGCGCGAGGTGCTGAACTGCTTCTGCTACACCGGCGGCTTCTCGCTGGCCGCGCTGCGCGGCGGCGCGGCGTCGGTGGTGTCGATCGATTCGTCGGGCGAGGCGCTGAAGATCGCCGAGGGCAATGTCGCGCTGAACGGCTTCGATGCGGGCCGCGCGACGTGGCTCGACGCGGACGTGTTCAAGTCGCTGCGGCAGTTCCGCGCCGAGGGCCGGCAGTTCGACCTGATCGTGCTGGACCCGCCGAAGTTCGCGCCGTCGGCCCAGCATATCGACCGCGCCGCGCGCGCCTACAAGGAGATCAACCTGGTCGGCATGCAGCTGCTGCGCCCGGGCGGGCTGCTGTTCACCTACTCGTGCTCGGGCGCGATCGGCATGGAGCTGTTCCACAAGATCGTGGCCGGCGCCGCCACCGACGCGCGCGTCGACGCGCGCATCCTGCGGCGGCTGTCGGCCGGCACCGACCATCCGATGCTGGCGGCCTTCCCCGAGGGCGAATATCTGAAGGGGCTGCTGCTGCAGCGCGTGTAGCCGCGGATCGGCGCACCGCGTTGCATCGGCGGCTTGCCGCTTCATCGAGACGTCACCGGGTCGTCCCCGGATCGTCATATTGCCGCTCTACCATGCCGTTGACGGTTCCGGCATTGGCAGGTGCCCGCCGTCGATGTATCAGTCTTCGTGGTAATTGCCCCGCCCCGGACGCGGGGCTTTTTTTTGGTTCGTCGCCGATTACCGGGCGCTAGACTGGGGCCTCTACCGTTGCGCTACCGTCGCCTCGCGCAGCTTTCCTATAATCGAACGATCGTTCAAAAAAAGCCGATGCCACGCATCGCTTCCGAGGTCCAGGAGACACCATGCCCGCCGCCAAACAGATTCCCGCCGCCCTGCAGAACCTGACGCTGCCCGTGATCGCGTCGCCGATGTTCATCGTCAGCTATCCGGAACTGGTGCTGGCGCAATGCAAGGCCGGCATCGTCGGTTCGTTTCCGGCGCTGAACGCGCGCCCGGCCGAGCTGCTCGACGAATGGCTGACGCAGATGCAGCAGGAACTGGCGGCGTTCCGCGCGGCCAACCCCGACGCCACGGTCGGGCCCATTGCGGTCAACCAGATCGTGCATGCGTCGAATGCCCGGCTGGAGCAGGACGTGCGCGTCTGCGTCGAGCACAAGGTGCCGATCTTCATCACCTCGCTGCGCGCGCCGGTCAAGGAGATGATCGACGCGGTGCACAGCTATGGCGGCATCGTGCTGCACGACGTGATCAACCTGCGCCATGCCGAGAAGGCGATCGAGGCCGGCGTCGACGGCCTGATCCTGGTCGCGGCCGGTGCCGGCGGGCATGCCGGCACGCTGTCGCCGTTCGCGCTGGTCGGCGAGGTGCGGCGCATCTTCGACGGCCCGATCGCGCTGTCGGGCTCGATCGCCACCGGGGACGCGGTGCTGGCGGCGCAGGCGATGGGCGCCGACTTCGCCTATGTCGGCACGCGCTTCATCGCTTCGCAGGAAGCCCATGCCAGCGAGGCCTACAAGCGCTCGATCACCGATGCGGCCGCCGCCGACATCGTCTACACCAACCTGTTCACCGGCGTGCACGGCAACTACATCCGCGAGAGCATCCTCAATTCGGGGCTCGATCCGGAAAACCTGCCGCAGGCCGACAAGAGCAAGATGGACTTCTCCAGCGGCAGCTCGAAGGCCAAGGCGTGGAAGGACATCTGGGGCGCGGGCCAGGGCGTCGGGCAGATCGACGCGATCCAGTCGGCCGGCGAGATTGTCGCGCGGATGAAGGCCGAGTACGATGCGGCCAAGGCACGCCTGTGCGCCGCCTGCTGACCGCCTCCGCCACCGCGGACGCGGTCGTCCCCGCAGACCGCTGGAGATTCCCCGCTGGATAAACCCCCTGTCGTCATTGCCGAGGTCCGGCGCAGCCGCCGCGAACGCCTGGTGCGCGCGGCCTGGGCCACGCTCGGCATCGTCTGCATGGTGCTGGCGGTGCTCGGCATCTTCCTGCCGGTGCTGCCCGCCACGCCGTTTGTGCTGCTGGCCGCGGCCTGCTTCGCGCGCGGCTCAGAACGCTTCCACGACTGGCTGATGAGCCATCCCCGGCTCGGGCCGATCGTGCACGACTGGCAGCGCCACCGCAGCATCCCGCTGCGCGCCAAGATCCTGGCGATCGGAATGATGTGGATCTCGCTGCCAACCACGGCCTGGCTGCTGCGCGCCAGGCCGGCATTCTCGATCGCGCTGCTGGCGATCGGCGTCGTGGCGACGGCCTATCTGCTGTACCTGCCGACCCGGCCGCGCGGCGGCTATGGGCCCGCATCGGCCGCGCCGCCGGCCGAGCCGGAACCGCCGCGGCGCCGCTGAACGCGCGCCCCGTTGGAGGCGCTCAGTCGTAGCTGCGCGCGTCCTCGATGACCTTGCCGTCCTGCGGCAGCGAACCGGCCGGCACGAACTTCACCTCGCCCTTGAGCCGCATCACGTCGCGCATCGACACGGCGATCGCATCGGCCAGCCCTTGATCGTCCCGCGTGGCGTCGCAATGCAACGTCATCACGTCCGCGCCCGGCGCGCCGGTCACCACCAGCCGCACGGCGCGCAGCTCGGGATGGCGGCGCATCACCTCGCCGATCTGGCCCGGATGGACGAACATCCCCTTGACCTTGGTGGTCTGGTCTGCGCGGCCCAGCCAACCGCGCAGCCGGATATTGGTGCGCCCGCACGGGCTCGGCGTCATCGACGAGCCCGGCACGACGGCGGACAGGTCGCCGGTGCCGAAGCGGATCAGCGGATAGTCCTCGTTGCCCAGCACCGTGACCACCACCTCGCCGACCTCGCCCTCCGGCATCGGCCGCGTGCCACCCGGTTCGACGATCTCGACCAGCACGCCCTCGTCGACCACCCAGCCGTCGGCGCCCTCGCTTTCATAGGCGATCAGCCCGACATCGGCGGTGCCATACATCTGGTGCACCTTGATGCCGCGCTCGACGAACCAGGCGCGCAGCGAAGGCGGCAGCGCCTCGCCCGACACCAGCGCCTTGGCCAGGCTGCATGGCTGGCCGAGCTCGGCGCCGCGTTCGAGCAGGATCTTCAGGAAGGACGGCGTGCCGGCGTAGGCCGCGGGCCGCAGCATCGACAGCGCCTGCACCTGCGATTCGGTCTGGCCGACGCCGGCCGGAAACACGCAGCAGCCCAGCCGGTGCGCGCCGGTTTCCATCATCATGCCGGCCGGCGTGAAGTGATACGAGAAGGTGTTGTAGACCAGCTCGCCGCGGCGAAATCCTGCGGCGAACATCGCACGCGCGGTGCGCCACCAGTCGGGCCCGTGGCCGTCGGGTTCGTGCAGCGGCCCGGGCGATTGGTAGATATGGCGCAGCGCGCCCAGCGGCGTCGCGTTGAGCCCGCCCAGCGGACCGCTGGCCTGCTGCAGCGCGCCGAGCTGCGCCTTGCGCGTGACCGGCAGCGCGGCCAGCGCCTCGCGCGAGGTCAGCGCCTGCGGATCGACATCGCGCAGCGCCTCGGCGAAGTACGGCGCGTGCGTCCTGGCATGCGCGACCTGGCGCGACAGCGCGGCCAGCAGGGACTGTTCGCGCGCGGCGGGGTCGCGCGTCTCGAGAGCGTCGAAGTGTTCTGACATGGGTGACGGATGTCGGTAAGGATGGTTGCCGCTCAGGCGAGCCAGCGCTTGCGCCGGCGGTAGCTCTTGACGTCGCGGAACGACTTGCGGCCGCCGCCGTCGGCATCGTTGGCGGCCACGCCGAGGTAGAACTCCTTGACGTCCTCGTTGGTGCGCAGCGCCTCGGCGGCGCCATCCATCACCACGCGGCCGTTCTCGAGGATGTAGCCGTAGTCGGCATAGCGCAGCGCGACCATCGTGTTCTGCTCGGCCAGCAGGAAGCTGACGCGCTCGCGCTGGTTCAGGTCGCGCACGATCTCGAAGATCTCCTCGACGATCTGCGGCGCCAGCCCCATCGACGGCTCGTCGAGCAGCACCATGTTCGGCTTGGCCATCATGGCCCGGCCGATCGCGCACATCTGCTGCTCGCCGCCCGAGGTATAGCCGGCCTGCGACTTGCGCCGGGTCTTCAGGCGGGGGAAGTAGGTGTAGATCTTGTCGAGCTCGTCGCGCGTTTCGCCGCGCGAGAGCCCGCGCGTATAGGCGCCGGTCAGCAGGTTCTCCTCGATGGTCAGGTGAGCGAAGCAGTGCCGGCCTTCCATCACCTGGATCACGCCGCGCTTGACCAGATCGTTCGGCGTCAGCTGGTCGACGCGCGCGCCGCGGTATTCGATCGACCCCTTGGTCACGTCGCCGCGCTCGGCGCGCAACAGGTTCGAGATCGCCTTCAGCGTGGTGGTCTTGCCCGCCCCGTTGGCCCCCAGCAGCGCGACGATGCTGCCCTCCGGCACGTCGAGCGACACGCCCTTGAGCACCAGGATCACGTGGTCGTAGATCACTTCGATGTTGTTGATGGACAGCAGGGTCATGGTGGACCTCGGTAGTGATATCGCGCGCGATGGTGTCGGCGGACTGGGCGCACGCATGCCTGGGGTCTTCTCCCCTCTCCCGCTTGCGGGAGAGGGGCGGGGGCGAGGGCAAGGGCGATGGCCATGCCTGCGCGCCCGAAAACCACCTCCCTCTCCCCGGCCCTCTCCCCCTGAGGGGGAGAGGGGGAACACCCGCCTGTTCAGCGGAACGCGCGGGATCGGCCCATCACGACTTCGCGCAAGCCGGCGTGATGCCCTTCTCCTTCGCGTACTGCGCCGCGTTGGCCTTGAACAGCGGGTGGATCAGGCTCTTGTTGCCCTCGATCCAGTCCGACACCACGGTCCACTTGGCGCCGTCCCATTGCTGGATCTTGACCTTGCCCGAACCCTCGTGGTTTTCGCAGCTGGTCTTGATCTCCGGCAGCAGGCCGGTGGCGCCGAGCTGCTGCAGCCGCGCGTTGGTCAGGTTCAGGTTCTCGAAGGCCCAGCGCATCTGCTCGCCGCTCATCGGCTTGCCCTTGCCGAACTTGTTCTGCGCGACGCGAATGGCCTCGACCGTGACCACCGCCGCCGACACGCCGCGGTTGTACAGCACCGAGCCGATCTTGTTGCGGTCCTGCATATTGCCCTTGCCGCCGCCGTAGACCACCTTCTCGATATCGGCGATCAGCGGCACGCCCTTGCCGGCCACGTTCCAGGTCGCGCTCATGTAGCCCTTGGCGGCGTCGCCCGCGGGCACGGTGTCTTCCTCTGAGCCGGCCCACCACGAGCCGATCATCTTGTCGCGCGGATAGCCGACCTTCTGCGCGGCCTTCAGCGCGGTCTGGTTCATCACGCCCCAGCCCCAGAAGATCACGTAGTCGGGCCGCTCCTGGCGGATGCGCAGCCATTGCGCGCCCTGCTCGTTGCCCGGATGCGCGACCGGGATCTCGATCAGGTCGAACTTGCCCAGCTTGGCCTCGGCCTGCAGCGCGACGATCGGCTCCTTGCCATAGGCCGAGTCGTGGTACAGGTAGACGATCTTCTTGCCGGCCAGCGAACCGCCGCTCTTGCCGGCCAGGTACTTGACGATCGCCGACACCTGCATCTGGTAGGTCGTGACCAGCGGGAAGGCGTAGGGGAACACCGAGCCGTCCACCGCGTCGGTGCGGCCATAGCCCATCATCACCAGCGGCACCTTGTCGGCCGCCGTCTTGTCGACCAGCGCGTACGAGATGCCGGTCGACATCGAATGGTAGGCGGTGCCCTTGGTGGTCGGGTTCTTGCCCTTCAGGCGCTCATAGCATTCGACGCCCTTGGCGTTGTTGTACTCGGTCTCGCACTCTTCCCAGCTGAGCTTGACGCCGTTGACGCCGCCTTCCTTCAGGTTGACGTAGTTCAGATAGTCGATAAAGCCGCCGTACCAGGACTGCCCGTTGGCGCCATACGGCCCGACCCGGTAGCTCGGCAGCGCGATGAACTGCTCGCCGCTCTGGGCCTGCGCCGGCAGCGCCGGCACCAGCAGCGCGGCGGCCGCGCCGACTGCCAGCGCGACGCGCTGGGCATTGCGAATCAGGTTGCTCATCACTGTCTCCTTCACCTTGGCAGGTGCATTGTTATGGCGTTGTTGTCCAACGACCCGTTTGCATGACACCGACGCGTGCCCCGTCGACACGGCGTCAATGCGGGAACGGCCACAGCCGCAGCTTCTCCTTGCCGATCTGCCACAGCCGAGCCAGGCCGTGCGGCTCGACGATCAGGAAGAAGATGATCAGGCCGCCGAACACCATCATCTGGATGTGCGACACCGTCGCATTGGTGAACGGCAGGTGCAGCAGCGCGGCCAGCGGCGGCAGCATGTTGTCGAGCAGGATCGGCAGCAGCAGGATGAACGCGGCGCCGAGGAAGGAACCGAGGATGCTGCCGACGCCGCCGATGATGATCATGAACAGCACGCGGAACGACAGGTCCAGCGAGAAGCCGTCCGGCTCGACCGAGCCCAGGTAGCAGAACGCGTACAGCGCGCCGGCCACGCCGCAGTAGAACGAGCTGACGGCGAAGGCCAGCAGCTTGGTGCGCATCAGCGGAATGCCGATGACCTCGGCCGCCACGTCCATGTCGCGCACCGACATCCATGCGCGTCCGGTCGACGAGCGCACCAGGTTCTTGGCGATCAGCGCCAGCACCGTGACGATCGCCAGCACGAACAGGTACTTGCGCATCGGCGTGTCGATCGGCAGGCCGAACAGGTCCAGCTGCTGCGCGGTGATCACGCCCGACGAGCTGTTGTTCGAGAACCAGGGGAACTTGGTCAGCGCCCACACCACGAAGAACTGCGCGGCCAGCGTCGCCACCGCCAGATAGAAGCCCTTGATCCGCAGCGAGGGCAGGCCGAAGGCCACGCCGACCAGCGCGGCCGACAGCCCGGCCAGCACGAACGTCAGCAGCACCGGCAGTCCCTCGATGCGCAGCTGGAAGTTGTAGGCCGCGTAGGCGCCGACCGCCATGAAGGCCGCGGTGCCCAGCGACAGCTGGCCCGCATAGCCGGTCAGGATGTTCAGCCCCAGCGCGGCCAGCGAGAAGATCAGGAAGGGGATCAGGATCGCCGAGAACCAGTACTCGCTGCCGATCAGCGGCACGCCGACGAAGGCGAGCGCGAGCAGCACGGCGAAGCCGATGCGGTCCTGCCGGATCGGAAAGATCTGGCTGTCGGCGACATAGTCGGTCTTGAACTGGCCGGCTTCACGATAGAACATGGGCGACTCCCTGGCGTCGTGCCGCTGGATCGTTGGGGACCGTCACACGCGGTCGATATGCTTTTCGCCGAACAGCCCCTCGGGCCGCACCAGCAGGAACAGCAGCGCGAACACATAGGGGAACCAGCCCTCGATGCCGCCGAAGTTGCCGCCGAACATCGACTGGAACACCGGCGGAATATAGATCTCGGCCAGCTTCTCCGAGGCGCCGATGATCAGCCCGCCGACGATCGCGCCCGGCACCGAGGTGAAGCCGCCGAGGATCAGCACCGGCAGCGCCTTCAGCGCGGTCAGCGTCAGCGCGAACTGCACGCCATTGCGCGAGCCCCACAGCATGCCGGCGACCAGCGCGACGAAGCCGGCCACGCCCCAGACGATGGCCCAGATGTTCTGCAGCGGAATGCCCAGCGACAGCGCGGCCTGGTGGTCGTCGGCCACCGCGCGCAGCGCGCGGCCGACCTTGGTGTACTGGAAGAACAGCGCCAGCGTGGCGACCAGCACGCCGGCGATCGCCGCCGCGGCCAGGTCGAACTTCGAGATCACGATATTGAAGCGGGTCAGGATCGCCTCGATCGGCTCGTCGACGATGCCCAGCTGGATCGGCCGCACCTCGTTGCCGAACAGCAGCGGCCCCAGCCCCTCGAGGAAGAACGACAGGCCGATGGTCGCCATGAAGAGCGTGATCGGCGGCTGGTTGACCAGCTTGCGCAGCACGAAGCGTTCGGTGCCGATGCCGACCAGCGTCATCACGAAGAAGGCGCCGATCACGGCCGCCCACATCGGCATGCCCTTGTCCATCAGCCCGACCACGGCCAGCGCGGCGAAGTAGACCATCGCGCCCTGCGCGAAATTGAACACGCCGGAGGCCTTGTAGATCAGCACGAAGCCGAGCGCCACCAGCGAGTACATCAGCCCGGACAGCAGTCCGCCGAGCAGGATTTCGAAGAAGAAGGTCATCGGCGTGGCCTCGGTGAAGGACGGGAGTCAGCGTTGCGCAAGTGGGCGATGCCGTTCAGTGCGACGCGCCCAGGTAGGCGCGGATCACCTCGGGGTTGGACTTGACCTGCTCGGGCGTGCCGTCGCCGATCTTCTTGCCGTAGTCGAGCACCACCACGCGGTCGGAGATGTCCATCACCACGCCCATGTCGTGCTCGATCAGCACGATGGTGGTGCCGAACTGCTGGTTGACGTCCAGGATGAAGCGGCACATGTCCTGCTTCTCCTCGACGTTCATGCCCGCCATCGGTTCGTCCAGCAGCAGCAGCGAGGGCTCCGCCGCCAGCGCGCGCGCCAGTTCGACGCGCTTCTGCAGGCCGTAGGGCAGGCGCCCCACCGGCGTCTTGCGGATCGACTGGATCTCGAGGAAGTCGATCACCTCCTCGACCTTGCGCCGGTGCGCGATCTCCTCGTTGCGGGCCGGTCCCCACCACAGCGCGTTGGCCAGCAGCCCGGAGCGAAAGCGCGTGTTGCGCCCGGTCATGATGTTGTCGAGCACGGTCATGCCCTTGAACAGCGCGATGTTCTGGAACGTGCGGGCGATGCCCTGGCGCGCGGCGGCGGTCGGATGCATCTTGCGCCGCTCCTCGCCGCGGAACACGATGCGTCCCTGCTGCGGGTGATAGACGCCGTTGATCACGTTCAGCATCGAACTCTTGCCGGCGCCGTTCGGGCCGATGATCGCGCGGATCTCGTGCTCCCGGACGTCGAACGAGATGTCGGTCAGCGCCTTGACGCCACCGAACGACAGCGAGATATGCTGCAGATCGAGGATCACCTCGCCATGCCGCGTCGCTGTCGCCCCTGTCGCACGCTGGTTCGACTTCGACTCCGCCTCGATCGCCACGCCGCCTTCGGCCAGCGGCTCGCCGGCTTGCTGTGTCCCGGGCCCTGCCCCTGCGCCGGACCATTCAGGCGAGCCGTCGGCCCGCCGCTCCACGCCTTGCCACGCCATCTGCGTCATCCTCCTGCCCCTGCTATGCCGCTTGCTCGGCGGGCGTCGCGGCGCCGGCCTGCGTTGCCGTCGCGGCCTGCGCCGCTGCCGCCGGCGGGAAGCGCCGGGCATCCACCAGTTTCAGCGTCGCGCTGACGCTGCCTTCGCGCCCGTCCTCGAACTTGACGCGCGTCTCGATGAACTGCTCCGCGCGGCCGGCATACAGCGCGTCGATCAGCACCGCGTACTTCTCCGCGATGAAGCCGCGGCGCACCTTGCGCGTGCGGGTCAGTTCGTCGTCGTCCGGATCGAGCTCCTTGTGCAGGATCAGGAAGCGCGCGATCTGCGAGCCGGACAGCGCCGGATCCTTGGCCAGGTCGGCATTGACCTGCTCCACGCATCCGGTGATCAGCTCGATCACCTGCGGCTGCGCGGCCAGGTCGATATAGCCCGCGTACGGCAGATGGCGCCGTTCGGCCCAGTTGCCGACCGCCTCGAAGTCGATGTTGACGAAGGCGCAGACGCGGTCGCGGCCGGTGCCGAACGCCACCGCCTCCTTGATGTAGGGGAAGAACTTGAGCTTGTTCTCGATGTACTTGGGCGCGAACATCGAACCGTCGGCCAGCTTGCCGACGTCCTTGGCGCGATCGATGATCTTCAGATGGCCGTCGGCGTCGATCACGCCGGCGTCGCCGGTCATGAAGTAGCCGTCGTCGTTGATCGCCTCGCGCGTCGCATCGTCGCGCTTGTAGTACGCCTTGAGCAGACCCACGCCGCGCACCAGCACCTCGCCGTTGTCGGCGATGCGGATCTCCATGCCGGGCGCGGCCGGGCCGACCGAGTCGAACTTGACCTGGCCGTCGGGCTGCAGGCAGACATAGGCGCAGGTCTCGGTCTGGCCGTAGAACTGCTTCAGGTTGATGCCGATCGAGCGATAGAAGCGGAACAGGTCCGGGCCGATCGCCTCGCCCGCGGTATAGGCCACGCGGATGCGGCTCATGCCGAGCACATTGCGCAGCGGGCCGTAGACCAGCCATTCGCCGAGCGCGTAGCGCATCCGCTCGAGCAGCGGCACCGGACGGCGATCGAGGATGTCCGCGCCGCAGCGGCGCGCCACGGCCATGGCCCGGTCGAACAGCTTGCGCTTGAGCCAGCCGGCATCCTCCATGCGGATCATCACCTGCGTCAGCAGGCTTTCGTAGATGCGCGGCGGCGCGAAGTAATAGGTCGGACCGATCTCGCGCAGATCGGTCATCACGGTCTCGCGCGACTCGGGGCAGTTGACGGTAAAGCCCGCGGCCAGCGCCTGCGCGTACGAGAACAGGTTGTCGCCGACCCAGGCCATCGGCAGGTACGACAGCACATCGTCGTCGGGGCCGAGCCGGTCGAATTCGCAGCCATGCATCGCCGCGCCGATCAGGCCGCGGTGCGAATGGCAGACGCCCTTGGGCTTGCCGGTGGTGCCCGAGGTGTACAGGATGATCGCCGTATCGTCCGGATCGCCGGCCGCCACGGCCTGGTCGAAGAAGCCCGGATGCGCGCGGTCGTATTCGCGGCCGATCTCCTGCAGGCGCTCATACGACATCAGCGACGGATGGTCGTAGTCGCGCAGCCCGCGCGGGTCTTCATAGATCAGGTGGCGCACCGCACCGCCCTGCGCGGCCAGGTCCTGCTCGACCTCGAGCAGCTTGTCGACCTGCTCCTGGTCCTCGACCACCGCGAACGCGATTTCGGCGTCGCGCAGCACGTAGACCATTTCGCTGGCGATCGCGTCCTGATACAGCGGCACCGGCACGCCGCCCAGCGCCTGGGCGGCGGTCATGGCCCAGTACAGCCGCGGACGGTTGTCGCCGACCACCGCCAGGTTCATGCCGCGGCCGAAGCCGAGCGCCGCCAGCCCGCAGGCCAGTGCGCGTACCTCTTGCGCCGCCTGCGACCAGCTGCTCGTCTGCCAGATACCGAGATCCTTCTCGCGATAGGCCGGATGATCCGGCCGCTGCTGCGCATGCGCCAGCAGCAGTCGCGGGAAGGTCGTTGCCGACCTGTCCTGCATCGCTGTCTCCTGTCCCTCCGGCGGGTGGGTTCCCGCCGGTGCCAAGCGCCGGTGCCGATCGTTATACTTGCCGCTGGTCGCCCGCCGGCCAGACGGCCGCGGCGCGCCAGGGATATCGTGGCCGCGCCTTTGCGCGCGGGTCGGTCCGTGGTGAACGTAAGATAGCCGATGCCCCTCCCCCCGGTTGTCACGTCGGTGACAATTCCGGGTTAATCCCTAGCGGAGTCCTCGCCGGACTCCCGACCGGAGCCTAGCAGGCATGCTCAACGACTTTCTGGACCGGTGCATCTGGGCCGCCGACCTCAGCGACGAACAGCGCCAGCGGGTGCGGCAGGCCATGTTCGTGCGCGAATACAACCCCGGCGACTACGTCTGCCACAAGGGCGAGATGGCCGAGCACTGGCTCGGCGTGCTGGAGGGGATCGTCAAGATCACGACGGTGTCGCCATCGGGCAAGTCGGTAACCTTCACCGGCGTGCCGACCGGCGGCTGGTTCGGCGAAGGGGCCGCCCTCAAGCAGGAGATCCGCAAGTACGACGTGATGGCGCTGCGCCATTCGCGCATCGCCTTCCTGCCGCGCGAGACCTTCCAATGGCTGCTCGATACCAGCCTGCCGTTCACGCGCTTCCTGCTGACGCAGCTCAACGAGCGGCTCGGCCAGTTCATCGCCGCGGTCGAATACGAGCGGCTGCTCGATATCGACTCGCGCGTCGCGCGGGCGGTGTCGTCGCTGTTCAACGAGCACCTGTATCCGGGCATCGGCACCAAGCTGGAAATTTCGCAGGAAGAGATCGGACTGCTGGCCGGCATTTCGCGGCAGCGGGCGAACCAGGCCCTGAAGGTATTGGAGCAGCAAGGCCTGGTTCGGGTCGACTATGGCGAGATCGAGGTGCTCGATCTCGAAGGATTGCGCCAGTACGGCGAGTGAGGCATCGGATTCAGACCGGCGCCGTTTGCCCGGCTGGCACCCGTTCGGGCAGCGGCGGCGCGGACGGCGGCACCGTGGCAGGCGTGGAAGATGTGGCAGGTGTGGAAGCCGTGGAGGACGTGGAAGCCGTGGAGGACGTGGAAGACGTGGAAGACGTGGAGGAAGGCGATGCGGCTGGCTGCTGAGGGTTCGGCGATTTGCCCTTGTCCACCGGATGCCGCTGCGGGCGATCGTTCGGCTTGCGCGGCGCGTCCAGGTCAAACTGATGCAAGGACTCGAACTTGCCGTCGGTGTAGACCGTGACGGGCTTTTCGCAGTCCGTCTCCGCCACCGTGGCGACCGGGGGGACCACGGACTTCAGTTCCTGCCTCAGCACGTACGCCGCGGCCTGTTGCGGCGAGATCGGCTGCTCGGCGATCGGACCGGAAACCACCTCGATCTCGTCGGCCACGACGACGCGCTCCGCGGACGGTCCCCCGGCACCGCCTGCCCCGGCCGCTTCGCCCGCCCAGCGATGGAGGTAGCCGCAGGTCGTATTGCCGATTCGCAGACTGGACGTCAGCCTGAGCAACAGCTCGGTCGGCACGTCTTCTTCGGCTTTCCACTCGAAGGCAAATTGGCTCTGTAGCCGGCGCACGCTGTCGTGGAGCAGCGGAACGATCTCCCTCTGGTAGAACTGGCCCAGCGAAACGTCGAATACCGTCTGATGCAATGCCTTGGCATCGCCTTCGATATGTTTGGGCACCTCGGCCAGGCGGATGGTCTTCCATGCCCACTTCGCCAGGCTCGGCCGTCCCTGCGGCACGAAGCGCAACGCCTCGCCATCCTTGCGCGATGCGACCGCCAGCACCTCCTCGTGAGTCCGCTCGCCCGAGATCCAATCGAGCAGCCCCGGCTTGCGGGTGAAGCGCGCCAGTCGCACGCCCTCGGGCAAGGCCGCGCCAGCCGGGCGGTCGTCGTGCAGCGCCTGCGCCGCGGCGGCCGACACACCCCGTTCCTGCACGACCTGGCGCACGAACGCGGCGAGCCGCTGTCCGGCGACAAAGGGCTTGGCCTTCTGCTGGATCGCCTCGATCAGGCTCGCGCGTGCATCGAGCACCGCGGATACAATCCGATCGGCCTTGTCGCGGCACACCCCATTGAGGATCGCCTGGAAGCGCTGTGCCGCGCAAGCCCGGCACGACGCCATGGCTTCGTCGACGGCGCGGGCCAGGGCCCGCCGCGTCGCCCGCGTCGACTCCGGGCTGCCATCCTTCTTGACCGTGCAGATCAGCAGCGGCCTGACTTCGTGATTCTCGTTATCCGACAGGATGCCGCGCGCCCACTGTTCCAGCAGCCGCGGGGCTTCGTCCTCGATCGTCGCGACCATGAAACGGCCCATCAGTTCGGCCATGTTCCGGTAACCGCAATCCTCTCGGTCACCCCTGGCGATCGACAGCAAGCGCTCCATGTCGCGGCGGGCGCGCTGCTTGCGCTCGGGCGAGCCGCTACCCCGGGCGTGCAGCCGGAACTCGATGGCATCGCCTCCGCTCTTGAACGACAGCACCAGGATGTCGTCCTCGATCCTGGACTTGCCGCGATCGATCTGTTCCAGGCTCACCGGACCTTCTTCGGGACAGCGGATCCATGCGTCGATTTCTCCCGGGTTCAGCGATACCAGCGTCCCCAGCGCGCGCTCGGAGATCGGGCGCCGGTTCGACGCCGCCTGGCCGCGCCGTTCGGCCGCGCCGGCTTCGGCGAGCGGTGCCTCGAAGCCCGGCCACAGCTCTTCGACAACGCGATCGGCATGCCCGCGCAGGCCCTTGACCAGGCCCGCCGTGATGGTGGATCCGCTGCGCAGCGCCCGCTCCATCCTGCGCGTGCTGCTGCGGAAGAACAGATAGTCCATCAGCTGCCGGATCCGCGTCTGCACCAACGATTCGCCGTTCTCGAACTGGCGCTCGATGCATAGCCGCCGTGTCTTTCCCTTGGTAACCAGCTTCAGCGTGAAGATCTCCTC
The DNA here is from genome assembly GCF_053903255.1 of Cupriavidus sp. JZ107. Classification (NCBI taxonomy): domain Bacteria; kingdom Pseudomonadati; phylum Pseudomonadota; class Betaproteobacteria; order Burkholderiales; family Burkholderiaceae; genus Cupriavidus; species Cupriavidus sp. JZ107. Next base: position 3,036,452 of record NZ_CP096481.1, read on the forward strand.
GCCGATCTGGAATCGGCCGCTCGGCTCCGGCCCACTGGCCTTCTGTCCGAGGACGCGCGCCACGAAGTCGCCTGGATTGCTTCGCACGTGCTGGTAGTACTGATCGTACGTCGTCTTTTTCACCTGTCCGATAAACGTCGCCATGACTTTCGATCCTCATAGGGTGAGTGGAGGCGGTCATCGTACGGATCGCGACGAGGCCACTTTTCGGAAAGCGACCGATTCTTTGTCGATGGAAATGGCACCACGCGGCGGGCACGGAGCGCGAAGCGTCATTCGCGCGTACTCGTGCTCGTGCAGGACGCGGATGGTGGAGAGGACAGGGGAAACGAAGCGAGAGGAAGTTCGGGAAGACGAGGCGGACGGGCACAGGGAAAGACGCGAACCGGCACGCGGGCCGGTCCGCGGAGCGGCCGATCGGTGGGTTATCGGCCGTACTTCAGCGGCCGTACTTCAGCGGCCGTACTTCAGCGGCCGCTACTTCAGCGGCCGGTACTTCAGCGGCTCTGGCTGTAGACGTAGACGCCGCGTCCCGTCTTGCGGCCGAGGTAGCCGGCGGCCACCATCTCACGCATCAGCATCGCCGGCCGGTACTTCGGATCGGCGAACTCGGCATACAGCACCTCCATCACGGCGAGCATCGTGTCGAGCCCGATCATGTCGGCCAGCGCCAGCGGGCCGATCGGATGATTGCATCCGAGCTTCATGCCCTCGTCGATCTCTTCGGGCGAGGCCAGGCCCTCGCCGAGCACGCAGAAGGCCTCGTTGATCATCGGGCAGAGGATGCGGTTGACGACGAAGCCCGGGCTGTTCTTCACCGTGATCGGATACTTGCCGAGCTGCTTCGACAGCTGCTCGACCGCCGCGTGCGTGGCGTCGCTGGTCTGCAGGCCGCGGATCAGCTCGACCAGCGCCATCATCGGCACCGGGTTGAAGAAATGCATGCCGATGAAGCGCTCGGGCCGGTTGATCGCCGCGGCCAGCTTGGTGATCGAGATCGACGAGGTATTGGACGCGACGATGGTGTCGTCGCCGACCAGCGCATCGATCTGCTTCAGGATCTTGAGCTTGAGCTCGTAGTTCTCGGTGGCGGCCTCGATCACGATCTGCGCGGCCTTCAGGTCCTCGTACGCGGTCGAGCCGCGCACGCGCGCGAGCGCGGCGTTCTTGTCGGCCTCGGTGATCTTGTCCTTCTTGATCAGCCGGTCCAGGCTGCCGGCGATCGTGGCGATGCCCTTGTCGACCGCGCCCTGGCTGATATCGACCATCACGACATCGAGCCCGACCACCGCGCATGCCTGCGCGATGCCGTTGCCCATGGTGCCTGCGCCGATGATGCCGACGGTGTGGATTGTCATGCTGTCTCCCTGCTTGCGAATGGAATAGGAATGGATCGGGGATGGAGGTGCAGTCGGGCCGCGCGCGGGCGTCAGCCCAGCGCCGCGATGATGCGCGCCGCGTGCTGCTGCAGCACGGCCGGATCCTGCGGCTCGCTCGCGTGGCCGCGCAGCGGGCGGTCGGCGTAGCGCGGCACGATATGGAAATGCACGTGCGGCACGGTCTGGCCGGCGGCGGCGCCGTTGAACTGGCCGATCGACAGGCCGTCCGGTTCGAACGCGTCCCGCACCGCGCGCGCGATGCGCTGGGTCGTGCGGATCGCGGCCTGCGCGGCGCCTTCCGACAGCTCGAACAGCTCGGCGGCGGCCTCCTTGGGCAGCACCAGCACGTGGCCGTCGGACTGCGGCATGATGTCCATGAAGGCCAGCGTGTCGGCGTCCTCGTAGACCTTGTGGCAAGGCAGCTCGCCTCGCAGGATTCGGGCAAAGATATTGTTCGGGTCGTACACCGTGAGCTCCGGTTCGGGAATGCGTGGCGGCGGCAATGCGGCGCCGCCTGCGAGTTTAACGCACGGTCGTGCGAAATTGCGGCGCGCGACGATGGCCGCGGAAAACGACAGCGCCGGGCACGGCGGCCCGGCGCTGTCGTGCCGTTCGGCAAGCGCTACATGTTGCGTCGATACTGTCCGCCGACCTCGAACAGCGCATGCGTGATCTGCCCGAGCGAGCAGACCCGCACCGCGTCCATCAGCACCGCGAACACGTTCTCGTCGTCGATCACCGCCTGGCGCAGCCGCGCCAGCATCGCCGGTGCCTGGTCGGCATGGCGGGCGTGGAAGTCCTGCAGCCGTTGCAACTGGCTCTGCTTCTCGTCCTCGCTGGAGCGTGCCAGCTCCAAGGTGGCCTGGGTCGGATCGCCGTCGGGATTGCGGAAGGTGTTGACGCCGATGATCGGCAGCGAGCCGTCGTGCTTGCGCTGCTCGTAATACATCGACTCTTCCTGGATCCTGGCGCGCTGGTAGCCGGTCTCCATCGCGCCGAGCACGCCGCCGCGCTCGGCGATCCGCTCGAACTCCTGCAGCACCGCCTCCTCCACCAGGTCGGTCAGCTCCTCGATCAGGAAGCTGCCCTGGTTGGGGTTCTCGCACTTGGCGACGCCCCATTCGCGATTGATGATCAGCTGGATCGCCAGCGCACGCCGCACCGATTCCGCCGTCGGCGTGGTGATGGCCTCGTCGTAGGCGTTGGTATGCAGCGAATTGCAGTTGTCGTAGATCGCGATCAGCGCCTGCAGCGTGGTGCGGATGTCGTTGAAGTCGATCTCCTGCGCGTGCAGCGAGCGGCCCGAGGTCTGGATGTGGTACTTCAGCTTCTGGCTGCGCTCGTTGGCGCCGTACTTGTCGCGCAGCGTGACGGCCCAGATGCGGCGCGCGACGCGGCCCAGCACGCTGTACTCCGGATCCATGCCGTTCGAGAAGAAGAACGACAGGTTGGGAGCGAAGTCGTCGATATGCATGCCGCGCGCCAGATAGGCCTCGACATAGGTGAAGCCGTTGGCCAGCGTGAAGGCCAGCTGCGAGATCGGATTCGCACCGGCCTCGGCGATGTGATAGCCGGAGATCGACACCGAGTAGAAGTTGCGCACCTGATGATCGACGAAGTACTGCTGGATGTCGCCCATCACCTTCAGCGAGAACTCGGTCGAGAAGATGCAGGTGTTCTGGCCCTGGTCCTCCTTCAGGATGTCGGCCTGCACGGTGCCGCGCACGTTCTGCAGCACCATCGCGCGGATCTTCGCGGCCTCGCCGGCATCGGGCTCGCGGCCCTGCTCGCGGCGAAAGCGCTCGAGCTGCTGGTCGATCGCGGTATTCATGAACATCGCGAGGATCGCCGGCGCCGGGCCGTTGATCGTCATCGACACCGAGGTCTGCGGATCGATCAGGTCGAAGCCGTCGTACAGCACCTTCATGTCGTCGAGCGTCGCGATCGAGACGCCCGAATTGCCGACCTTGCCGTAGATGTCGGGACGCAGGTCCGGATCCTCGCCGTACAGCGTCACCGAATCGAATGCCGTCGACAGCCGCTTGGCCGGCATGCCTTCGGAGACCAGCTTGAAGCGGCGATTGGTGCGGAAGGCATCGCCCTCGCCGGCGAACATCCGGGTCGGATCCTCGTTCTCGCGCTTGAACGGAAAGACGCCCGCGGTGTACGGGAAATAGCCCGGCAGGTTCTCGCGCATCAGCCAGCGCAGCAGCTCGCCCTCGTCGGTGAAGCGCGGCAGCGCCACCTTGCGCAGGCGTGTGCCCGACAGCGTGGTGGTGACGAGGCCGGTGCGCAGCTCCTTGCCGCGGATCGTGACCACATGCTCTTCGCCGCTGTAGGCCTCGCGCAGCGCGGGCCAGCCCGACAGCAGCGCGCGCTCGGTCTCGCCCAGCGCGCCGTCGCGCTCGGCCTCGAGCGCCTGCAATGCCTCCACCGCGCCGGCCCCGGCGGAAGGCGACGCCTCCGCCAGCATGCGCCGTGCCTCGCGCAGCTGCTGCCGCTCGCGCGCGATCCGGCTCTGCGCGGCCACGCGCTTGTGATAGCCGCGCACGGTGTCGGCCAGCTCGGCCAGATAGCGGCTGCGCGCCGGCGGCACGATCGCGTTGCGGCCGGTGCTCTGCCGTCCCGCCAGCCGCGGCAGCGTGCCGTCGCGCAGCACCAGGCCGCGCGCGGCCAGCGCCTCGCGCAGGCCCAGGTACAGCATCGTCACGCCGTCGTCGTTGAAGCGCGAGGCCTGCGTGCCGTAGACCGGCATGTCCTCGGCGCGCGCATGCCATTGCTCGCGGTTGCGCTGCATCTGCTTGGCAACGTCGCGCCACGCGTCCTGCGCGCCCTTGCGGTCGAACTTGTTGATCGCGACGAAGTCGGCGAAGTCCAGCATGTCGATCTTCTCGAGCTGGCTGGCCGCGCCGAACTCGGGCGTCATCACGTACAGCGACAGGTCGACATGGGGCACGATCGCCGCGTCGCCCTGGCCGATGCCCGAAGTCTCGACGACGATCAGGTCGAAGCCGGCGACCTTGCAGGCCGCCAGCGCGTCCGGCAGTGCCCGCGACACCTCGCTGGCGGCGTCGCGCGTGGCCAGCGAGCGCATGTAGATCCGGGGATGGTGGATCGCGTTCATGCGGATCCGGTCGCCCAGCAGCGCGCCGCCGGTACGCCGGCGCGACGGGTCGATCGAGATCACGGCGATGCGCAGGCCGTCCTGCTGGTCGAGCCGGAAGCGGCGGATCAGCTCGTCGGTCAGCGACGATTTGCCGGCGCCGCCGGTGCCGGTCACGCCCAGCACCGGGGTCGCGATGCCGGCGGCGTCGGCATGCAGCGCCGCGGCAAGCGCGGGATCGGCCTTGCCGTTCTCCAGCACGGTGATCCATTGGGCGAGCGCCCGGCGATCGCCGGCACGCAACGAATCGAGCGTCGCGGGGGCATGGCGCGACAGGTCGAAGTCGCAGCGCCGCACCATGTCGGCGATCATGCCGACCAGGCCCATGCGCTGGCCGTCCTCGGGGCTGTAGATGCGCGCGACGCCGTAGTCCTGCAGCTCGCGGATCTCCGCCGGCACGATCACCCCGCCGCCGCCGCCGAACACCTGGATATGGGCGCCGCCGCGCTCGCGCAGCAGGTCGACCATGTACTTGAAGTATTCGACGTGGCCGCCCTGGTAGCTGGACACGGCGATGCCCTGGACGTCCTCCTGCAGCGCGGCCGCGACGACTTCCTCGACCGAGCGGTTGTGGCCGAGGTGGATCACCTCGCAGCCTTGCGCCTGCAGGATGCGGCGCATGATGTTGATCGAAGCATCGTGGCCGTCGAACAAGGATGCGGCCGTAACGAAGCGGACCTTGTGGGTCGGCGGGCCGGCGGGCGCGGGTGCCGGCGCCACGGTAGCGGCCTCGGCTTCGGCGCCTGCCTTGCGCAGGTCTGACAGATCGGTCATGGTCTCCACCCGGTGAGGCCGGGACCGGCGGACAGACTGCGCCGCCGAAGCACCGGCCATCGCGTTGTGCGGCCATTGCTGGCCATATTGTCTGGGGTCGCCCGCACGGCGCAGCCGCCGGCGGGCCAGTCGATTGTAGGCCCATCCCGTCGGGCCTGACCAGCGGGCAGCAAACGGCACGTGACGCCCTCTGCCTTCGGCTACAATCCAGAACATCCGCCGGGACTCGGACCTCCGGTCGGCACAACAAAGGACACGCACCGCCGGCCGTGTCGACCTACTGAAGGGAGATTCCTATGCGGCATTGCGTGCCGTGGCTGCCGCGCCTTGCGCTGGTGGCGGGTCTGATCGGCCTGCCTGCCAGTGCCATCGCGTGGGACTACACGCCTGCGGCCATCTCGGGTCTGACCAGCCTGTACGGCTATCTGACCAACCAGAACGCCACGCTGGAGCGCGCCGCGGCCAAATACCCGTCGCTGCGCAACGACATCCAGCAGGTGCGCAATGCGTTCGACCGCCAGTATCCCGATGCGCTGGCGACGGTGACCCGGCTGTTCCAGGACATTCCGCTGCCCGCCGCCGATCGCGCCCGGCTGGCGACCAAGGTGCTGGAAATGGACCGCGAGGCGATGCAGTCGGCGCTGGCCTCGGAGCCCGCGATGCAGGCCTATCTGCAGCGCGTGCGCGAAAGCGCCCAGGGGGACATGGAGAAGGCCTCGCTGCAGCTGCTGCTGGCCGCGGTCTACGAGGACAAACCCGCCGCCGAACTGGCCTCGCCGATGGCCCGCAGCTACACCACCAAGGGCATCCGGCAGGCCGGCGCGATCGACCTGATGCTGCGCATGCCGCTGTCGTGGGAGCGCGATCCGGCCCGCGAAAAGCTGCTGCCGGACAACGCCATCTTTGCCTTCACCAGCCAGGGCGGCAACGGCCTGTCGACGATCGATCTGCTGGCGCGGCCGCTGCCGAAGGATGGCGCGAAGGACGGGGCCAAGGACGGGGCCAAGGAAGCGGGGAAGGACGCTGCAAGCGCGGCGGCCGCCGCGCGCGCCACCGAGGAACTGAAGGCGCTGACCGGCGCCGGCGCCAAGGTGATCGCCCAGGGCACGGTCCGGCTGGCCAATCACCGCGCCAATTGGGCCAGTTTCTCCATCGCCAGCGACGGCGGCCGTCTGCAGTACGGCCGCGTCTGGTGGGTGCCGCTGCCGGAGGCCGGCCAGACCGCGGTGCTGCTGTGCCGCACGCCGTCGCTGCCGCCGCAGGCCGCCGACAACGAGCGGCAGCGGCTGGAACCGTTGTGGCAGGCGGTCGCCGCCACGCTGTCGACCGCGACGCCGGCGCGCTGAGCGCCGCCGCCTAGCGCGACAGATGCCGCGCCGGCCACCAGCCGGCGGACGGCTCCGGGAGCCGGATCGGGTCCGGCCGCGGCCGCGGTCGCAGCAGCGCGGCCAGAGCGCGCCATGACAGCGGCGCGGACTGCTGCGCCACCGTGAAGCGCGCCCCCGGCGCGTCGGCCGAAATCCATACCCACGCGCCGTCGGGCAGGTCGAACGACTGGCCCGGCGCCAGCCAGACGTCGCCGCGCTGCCCTTCCACCGTCAGCCAGATATTGCCCTCGCGCGCGACGATGCGCTGGCCCGGCCGCGCGCGCCAGCTGACCGGCGTACCGGCCTGGTCCAGCTCGAAGTCCCTGAGTTCCTGCATGGTGCTGCTCCTGTCGATGGGCATCGAACGGAGCCGGCCCGTCCAACCGCCGCCCGCCGGCCGCGCCGCACGCGGGCCGGCCATTGCCCAGGCGGGCATGGTGGACGGCGATGGTCGGAAAGCCTTTCGGTATTCCGCGACGGTTGTTGCCCGCTGCGCCAGGCCTGCTGCCACTGTGGGCGACCGCACGGACGGCGGCGCCACGACGTGCTTCGATGCACGATTTCATTATGGACGGCCGGCGCGGCCATCCCAGTGACAGTTCCAGACAGTTTCCCAGGTACTGTTCCGGCGTTTTTTCTGACAGTTCGGCCGTCGGCTAGCGGTGCAGCACGGCGTTGCGCCGCGCGTAGCCGAAATAGATCACCAGGCCCAGCGCCAGCCACAGCAGGAAGGCGATCCAGGTGAACGGCTGCAGATGCGCCATCAGGAACAGGCAGAAGCCTACCGACAGCAGCGGCACCACCGGCACGCCGGGGCAGCGGAAGGTACGCGGCAGGTCGGGCCGGGTCCGGCGCAGCACCAGCACCGCGATCGAGATCAGCGCGAAGGCCGACAGCGTGCCGATATTGATCAGCTCGGCCAGCACGTTCAACGGCACCAGGCCGGCGATCGACGAGAACACGATGCCGACCGTCCAGGTCGCGTGAAACGGCGTCGCGTGCACCGGATGCACCTGCGACAGCCTGGCCGGCAGCAGCCCGTCGCGCGACATCGCGAACAGGATGCGGGTCTGGCCGTAGGTCATCACCAGGATCACCGTGGTCATGCCGAGGATCGCGCCCAGGTCGACGAAGCCGGCGACCCAGTTTTCGCCGGCGTACTGCAGCGCCAGCGAGACCGGATGGTCGATGCCCTCGAACTTCGGGAACGGCACGATGCCGGTCATGATCGCGGCCACCGCGACATACAGCAGCGCGCAGACCGCCAGCGAGCCGATGATGCCGATCGGCAGGTCGCGGCGCGGGTTGCGCACCTCCTCCGCCGCCGAGGTCACCGCGTCGAAGCCGATGAAGGCGAAGAACACCAGCGCCGCCGCATTGACGATGCCGGCGAAGCCAAACGGCGCATAGGGCTGCCAGTTGGCCGGCTTGACGTGCCAGACGCCGACCACGATGAACAGCAGCACCACCGCGACCTTGATCGCCACCATGATGTTGTTGACGCGCGCCGACTCGCGCACGCCGTACGACACCACCCAGGTGATCGCCAGCATGATCAGCACCGCGGGCAGGTTCAGTACCGTCTGCACGCCGGGCACCGCGCCCGGTGCCGCGGTCAGCGCGGCCGGCAACTGCAGGCCGAAGCCCGACAGCAGCGACTGGAAGTAGCCGGACCAGCCCACCGACACCGCCGAGGTTGCCAGCCCGTATTCGAGCAGCAGGTCCCAGCCGATCATCCAGGCGACGATCTCGCCCAGCGTGGCGTAGCTGTAGGTATAGATCGAGCCGGACACCGGGATCGCGGTCGCGAACTCGGCGTAGCACAGCGCGGCGAAACCGCAGGCAAGCGCGGCGATCACGAAGGACAGCGTCAGCGCCGGACCGGCGGTCAGCGCGCCGGTACCGGTCAGCACGAAGATGCCGGTGCCGATGATGGCGCCGATGCCCATCATCACCAGGTCGACCGGGCCGAGCACCTTTTTCAAGCCATCGTCGCGGCTCGCGGCGAGCATCGTTTCGATGTCCTTGGTGCGGAACAAGCTCATGAAGGGATCTCCTGCATTGGCGGCATCCGCCCCGGGGTCGGTCACGCGGTGTCGCCAGGATCGAGTTGGCCGGCCTGTGGATGACCGGTCGCCAATGCCCGCGCGCGCCACCGCCTGGGCGGACGCGCGGGCAGCCCGCGGGCCGGCAAGGTGTGCCGGCCGGGGCAAAAAAGGCGCCTAGTTTAGCGAACCGTGCCGGCCAAGCCGTCACTTATGGAGGCGGGCTTCGGGGTTCGGGGCAGGAGAATCCGGGGAAGGCGGGCGGCTTATCGGCGAGAGAAGGAATCCACGCCGGCGGGTGTTCTCCCTCTCCCCATCAGGGGGGAGAGGGTTGGGGAAAGGGGTGGTTTCGATCCGCGATGGCAGAACGACCGCCCGCTGCCCTCTCCCCTGCCCCTCTCCCGCAGGCGGGAGAGGGGAAAATCAAGCCGCGGTGCGGCGCGCGCGCGACGCCTTACTGCACGTCCTTCAGCACCTGCCGCACCGTGTCGAACAGCTCGGCGATCTGCGCCTCGGTGACGATCAGCGGCGGCGAGAAGGCCAGGATGTCGCCGGTGTAGCGAACCAGCACGCCGCGCTCCAGGCACTTCAGGAAGACCTCGTAGCCGCGCGCGCCCGGCTGTCCCGGCCGCGGTTCGAGCTCGATGCCGGCCACCAGGCCCAGGTTGCGGATGTCCTTGACGTGCGGGGCGCCACGCACGCCGTGCGCGGCCTCCTCGAACAGCGGCGCGAGCTTCGCGGCGCGGCCGAACAGGTCGTCGCTGCGGTACAGGTCCAGCGTGACGATCGCCGCGGCGGCCGCCAGCGGGTGGCCCGAATAGGTGTAGCCGTGCGGCAGCTCGATCGCGCCCGCGGCGGCGGCGTCGATCACCGTGTCGTGGACCTCGCGCCGGACCGCCACCGCGCCCATCGGCACGGCCGCGTTGTTGATCGCCTTGGCCATCGTGATCAGGTCCGGCGTGACCTGGAAGCGCTCGGCCGCGGTGGCCGCGCCCAGGCGGCCGAAGGCAGTGATCACCTCGTCGAAGATCAGCAGGATGCCGTGCTTGCTGGTGATCTCGCGCAGCCGCTCGAGATAGCCGACTGGCGGCACCAGCACGCCGGCCGAGCCCGCCAGCGGCTCGACGATCACGGCGGCGACATTGGACGGGTCGTGCAGCGCGATGATCCGCTCGAGGTCGTCGGCCAGATGCGCGCCCCAGGTCGGCTGCCCCTTGGAGAAGGCCGCCTCGGCGATATTGAGCGTGGCCGGCAGATGGTCGGTACCGGGCATCAGGTTGGCCGAGAAGGCCTTGCGGTTCGGGCCGATGCCGCCGACCGCCATGCCGCCGAAGCCGACGCCGTGATAGCCGCGCTCGCGGCCGATGAAGCGGGTGCGCTGCCCCTCGCCGCGGGCGCGGTGGTAGGACAGCGCGATCTTCAGCGCGGTATCGACGGACTCGGAGCCCGAGTTGGTGAAGAAGATGCGGTCCAGGCCCGACGGCATGATCGCCGCCACCTTGCTGGCCGCCTCGAACGACAGCGGATGCCCCATCTGGAACGGCGGCGCATAGTCCAGCGTCTGCACCTGGTGCGCGATCGCGTCGGCGATCTCCTTGCGGCAGTGCCCGGCGGCCACGCACCACAGGCCGGCGCAGCCGTCGAGGATCTTGCGGCCGTCGTGGGTCGTGTAGTACATGCCGCTGGCCGAAGCCAGCAGCCGCGGCGCCGCCTTGTACTGGCGGTTCGCGGTGAACGGCATCCACAGCGCATCGAGATCGGGAATCACGGTCTTGGCGGCGTCCATTACTTCCTCCTTGGTTCGTCCGGATGTCGTTCCGGGTGTCGTTCGGGGTCCGCGCCACCGCGCCGAAGCGCCCGATGGTGCGGGATAGCGATCCGGCCACTGTAGCGAGCGCTGCTTCAGCTAAAAATATACGGTTGTGAAATGCTCGCCTTACCGTACTGTTTTTTCGCCTCAAACCGTACAGGTACAGGAGCGCCCCAACCCAGTGCCATCATCGCGATGCCGCGGTATTGGCCGACAATCCGCGCCATCGTGGCATGACCGAGCGGTCCGGCGGCGCGCTTCGCCCCGCTTGAACTGTACAGGCATCGCCCCCACAATGCGGTCGCATGATCCAGCTCGAATTGACCCGCAGCCGCCGTGGCGGCGACACGCTGACCGAACAGATCGTCGCCGGCATCGCCGCGCTGGTGGACCGGCGCGCGCTGCGCCCCGGCATCGCCGTGCCCTCGGTGCGGCGCTTCGCCGCGCAGCATGGCGTCAGCACGTTCACGGTGGCCGAGGCCTACGGCCGGCTGACCGCGCTCGGCTACCTGGCGGCGCGCGCCGGCTCGGGCTACACGGTGGCGCATCGCCAGCCCAGCACCGAACAGGCGCACCACCCCCGCTGGGAAACCCCGGCGCTGAACGCCGCCTGGCTGCTGTCGGACGTGTTCGCCGACCACTCGGTGCCGATCAAGGCCGGCGCCGGCTGGCTGCCGGGCGACTGGCTCAACGAGGAAGGGCTGCACCAGGCGATCCGCGCCGCCGCGCGCGTGCCGGCCGGGCAGGTGTCGGGCTACGGCCATCCCTATGGCTTCGCCGCGCTGCGCGAGCACATCGCCACGCGGCTGGCGCAGTACGGCATGCCGATGCAGGCCCAGCAGGTGGTGCTGACGCAGGGCGCGACCCAGGCGCTGGACCTGGTCGTGCGCACGCTGCTGCGCGCCGGCGATACCGTGCTGGTCGAGGACCCGTGCTACTGCAATCTGCTGCAGATCCTCCGGCTCGCCGGGCTGAAGGTCGTCGGCGTGCCGCGCGGCGCGGCGGGGCTCGATACCGACGCGCTCGACGCGGCGATCCGCCGGCACGGGCCGCGCGCACTGTTCGTCAACACGGTGCTGCAGAACCCGACCGGCGGCACGCTGACCAGCATGAACGCGCACCGCGTGCTGCAACTGGCCGAGCAGCACCGGCTGCTGGTGGTCGAGGACGATATCTACCGGGAGCTGGCGCCGGCCGGCGCGCCGATGCTCGCGGCGATGGACGGGCTGTCGCACGTGGTCTATGTCAACGGGTTCTCGAAGACCATCACGCCGTCGCTGCGGGTCGGCTATCTGGCGGCCAGCCCGGAACTGGCCAAGGCCTTCGCCCGCACCAAGATGGCGGTCGGGCTGACCTCGTCGGAGGTGACCGAGCGGCTGGTCTATGCGGTGCTGACCGGCGGCCACTACGCGCGCCATGTCGACGCGCTGGCGGCCCGGCTGCGCGCGCAGCAGGACCGGGTCACCGAGAAGATGGAGGCGCACGGCCTCGAAGTGCTGCTGCGCCCGGAAGGCGGCATGTTTGCCTGGGCGCGCGTGCGAGGGGCGCCCGACGGCGCGGCCGCCGCCGCGCACGGGCTGTCCGGCGGACAACTGGCGACGCGCGCGCTGTCGCACGGCGTGTGGCTGGCACCCGGCAGCTATTTCGCGCCGGACGAGACCGATTCGCCGTGGATCCGCTTCAATATCGCGACCAGCGATGCGCCGGCGCTGTGGGAATTCTTCGACGGCGTGCGCGGCGGCGGCTAGCCGCGCACGCCTCTGGCTACGCCAACGACCGGCGCCAACGACCCGCTCAGAAGCGGTAGCGCACGTAGCCGGTGTAGAAGTTGGTACCCGGATTCGGCCGCTTGATGCTGGCGTTCGAGATGTGCTGGAAGCGGAAACCCGCCTCGGCGCGCTTCTGCGGGCCGAAGGCCACGCCCACGCCGACCATGTCCGAGAACTGGAACGCGGTGCTGTAGTCGTGCGAGTCCGACGTCGAAGTGGCGCTCATCAGCCGCAGGCCGACCGACAGCTCGGCAAACGGCACCACGCTCCAGCCATGCTTTTCGACGCGCAGGATCGGCGAGAAGCCGATCTCGGTCACGTCGCGGCGATTGTTGCCGGTGCGCGCGTTCCAGCGGGCCAGTTCGACTTCCCACTGCAGCTTGGCCAGCCAGCCCTGTGGATTGCCGTAGGCGAATCCCGAATCCCAGTTCAGGCCGATCTCGTACTTGTTCAGGCCGTGGCCGGGGTCGCGGCCGTAGGCGACATGGACGGCGGGATCGGCCTGGGCCGGCGCCGCCACGATCAGCGCTGCGGCAGCGCAGCAAAGGGCGGCCGAGCGGCGCAGCGAACGCGCCGTCCGTTCTTGTTGTTGTGTCATGGTCGAGGGGAGAGAGTTGAAAGATGCCGGCGAAGGCACTGGCACAGTCCGTGCCAGGCACAACACGCCACACGCATCGGCGCCGCGCGAACCGGCCCAGGCTAGGCCCAGAGCCGTTCGATCAGCCATCCGGCGGTGGCGCACATGCCCAGCCACGCCGCCATGCAACCGGCAATAAATCGATAAGTCATCGTACTTTTGGCAAGCAAAGAGCGAAGTTACGCAAATTCGTGACCCGGATGATACATGCATTCATGAATGTATGTTATGAGCCGATAAATCCATTTCGCGTCTGGGGGTAAACGATCCGCCACCAGAAAACTTGAGCCGCGCCGCGCCAGCCGGCGCACCGCCAACAGGGATTTGCGCCTGCCGGCACGCGCATGCTGCTACCCTTGCGGCCATCGAAAAGAGGCACGCCATGCATACCCACGATCTCTCCCCCTGGACCCACTCGCATGTGTTCGACCGCGGCAACGCCGCCGGCGAGCGCGGGACGCGCCTGGTGCTGCTGCTGACGGCCGCGGCGATGGTCGCGGAGATCGGCGCCGGCTGGTGGTTCGGCTCGATGGCGCTGCTGGCCGACGGCTGGCACATGAGTTCGCACGCGCTGGCGATCGGCCTGTCTGTATTCGCGTATGCAGCGGCCCGACGCTTCGCCAACGACCGCCGCTTCGCCTTCGGCACCTGGAAGATCGAGGTGCTGGCCGGCTTCGCCAGCGCGATCTTCCTGATGGGCGTGGCCGCGCTGATGGGCTTCGCGTCGATCGAGCGGCTGTTCGCGCCGGCGGCGATCCGCTATCCGGAGGCGATGGCGGTCACCTGCCTGGGCCTGCTGGTCAATCTGGCCAGCGCCTGGCTGCTGGGCGGCGCCCACCATCACCACCACCACGGGCACGGGAACGACCACGATCACGATCACGCTCACCATCACCACGATCATCACGACGGCCACGACCACCATCACGGTCACACGCACGGCCACGCGCATGGCCACGACCTGAACCTGCGCTCGGCCTATCTGCACGTGCTGGCCGACGCCGCCACCTCGGTGCTGGCGCTGCTGGCGCTGGCGGGCGGCTGGTGGCTCGGCTGGAACTGGCTCGACCCGGTGATGGGCATCGTCGGCGCGGTGCTGGTCGGACACTGGGCGCTCGGCCTGATCCGCCAGACCTCGGCCGTGCTGCTCGATCGCGAGATGGACCACCCGGTGGTCGACGAGGTGCGCGAGGTGCTGGCCGGGTTCGATCACGGGCGCGAGGGCACCCGCATTACCGACCTGCATGTCTGGCGCGTCGGCAAGGACAAGTTCGCCTGCATCGTCGCGCTGGTCACGCACGACCCGACGCTGACGCCGGCGCGCGTGCGTACCGCCCTCGGCGTGCACGAGGAACTGGCGCATGTGACGGTGGAAATCGCGCGCTGCGACGATGGCGCGATGATCAAGGCCGGCTGACCGAGGCTGCTGACCGGCTCGCACCCGCGCGCTGGCGCGGGCAGGAAGACTGGAGGCGGGGGAACGGAATCGAACCGTCGTACACGGCTTTGCAGGCCGTGGCATGCCACTCTGCCACCCCGCCGCTGTTCTGAAGCGGTGCGCTGCGAAACAGCGCGGGCCGAAGTGTAGCCCGATTCTCCCGATCGTGCAGGCGAGCGCTCCATCGGACCACACCGGACCCCACAGCGAACTCTGCTATCGTCTCGGCCATCGTTGAAAGGCCCTTTCCGCATGCGACTGCTGCACACCTCGGACTGGCATCTGGGCCAGACCCTGCATCACTACGACCGCACCCACGAACACCAGCACTTCCTCGACTGGCTGCTCGATACGCTGGACGCCGAGGCCACCGACCTGCTGCTGGTCGCCGGCGATATCTTCGATACCGCCAACCCGTCGGCCGCCGCGCAGCGGCAGCTGTACCGCTTCCTGACCGAGGCGAGGCGCCGGCGTCCGCATCTGGCGATCGCGATGATCGCCGGCAATCATGATTCGCCGGCGCGGCTGGAGGCGCCCGCGCCCTTCCTCGACTGGTTCGGCGCGGCCTGCGTCGGCCAGGTCCACCGGCTGCCCGACGGCACGATCGACATGGAAAGGCTGGTGGTGCCGGTGCGCGATGCGCAGGGCCGGATCGCGGCGTGGTGCCTGGCCATCCCCTTCCTGCGGCCCGGCGATGTGCCGCGCGTCGACGGCTCCAGCGACCATGCCGATGACGATGCCGACGCCGATGCCGACCCCTACCAGGCCGGCGTTGCCGCGCTCTATCGCGGCGCGCTCGAACTGGCGCTCGCCCGCCGGCAACCCGGTCAGCCCATCGTCGCGCTCGGCCATTGCCATATGCGCGACGGCGAGGTGTCGGAGGACTCCGAGCGGCGCATCGTGATCGGTGGCGCCGAGGCGCTGCCCGCCGGCATCTTCGACCCCGCCATCGCCTATGTCGCGCTGGGCCACCTGCATCGGCCGCAGAAGGTCGGCCGCCACGAGCACATCCGCTACAGCGGCAGTCCGCTGCCGATGTCGTTCTCCGAGATCCACTACCCGCACCAGGTCGTCAGCGCCAGACTGGACGGCGAAGCGCTGGCCGAGTGGCACGCGATCCCGGTGCCCAGGCCGGTCGAGCTGATGCGCGTGCCGCCGACGCCTCGGCCGCTGGAACTGGTGCTCGACGCGCTGCGCGCGCTCGAGCTGCCGCCATTGCCGGACTCGCTGCAGCCCTATCTGCAGGTCCGCGTCACGCTGGACGGTCCCGAGCCGGCACTGCGCGCGAAGGTCGAAGCCGCGCTCGACGGCAAGCCGGTGCGCCTCGCGCGCATCGAGGTCAGCGCCGCCGGCGCGCCCGGCGAGGAGCCCGCGCCGATGCTGTCGCTCGACGACCTGAACCGGCTCGACCCGGCCGCGGTGTTCGCCTCGCTGTATCGCGAGCGGCATGGCGCCGAGGCGCCGGCCACGCTGGCGGCCGCGCTCGCCGAACTGCTGCACGCCCCGGACGAGGTCGCCGCGCCATGAGGATCCTCGCCATTCGCGGCCGCAACCTGGCCTCGCTGTCCGGCGAGTTTGCGATCGACTTCACCGCCGAACCGCTGGCCTCGGCCGGCCTGTTCGCGATCTGCGGCCCCACCGGCGCGGGCAAGAGCACACTGCTCGATGCGCTGTGCCTGGCGCTGTATGACGAAACTCCGCGCGTCGCCCGGGTCGGCGGCCGCGCCACGGTGCTGCCCGACGTCGCGGGCGAAACCATCGGCGCGCACGACACGCGCACGCTGCTGCGCCGCGGCGCCGCCGAGGGGCACGCCGAGGTCGACTTCGTCGGCGGCGACGGCCAAGCCTACCGCGCCCGCTGGAGCGTGCGCCGCGCGCGCGGCAAGGCCGGCGGCAAGCTGCAGCAGACCCAGATGTCGCTGGCGCGGCTGCCCGGGGAAGAGCCGGTCGGCGGAGGGCTGAAGACCGAAGTGCAGGCCGCGATCGTCGAGCGCGTCGGACTGACCTTCGAGCAATTCACCCGCGCGGTGCTGCTGGCGCAGAACGAGTTCTTCGCCTTCCTGAAGGCAGGCGACGATGAACGCGCGGCGCTGCTGCAGGCGCTGACCGGCACCGGCCGCTTCGAGGCGATCTCCCGGCGCGCCTTCGAACGCAACAAGGCCGAGCAGGAGGCGCTGCGCCAGCTGCGCGAGCAGGCCGCCCAGCACCAGCCGCTGGACGCCGACACGCGCGCGCAGTGCGAGCAGCAACGGCGGCAGCAGCAGGACGCGGTGACGGCGCTCGACGAACGGCTGCGGCAACACGAGGCGCAGTTGCGCTGGCACGCCGATGCGGCCGACCTCGCCAGGCTGGAACAGCAGGCGATCGACCGGCATCGGGCCGCCATCGCCGCCCACGATGCCGCCGCGCCACGGCGAACCCGGCTGGCCGACGCGCACGCGGCCCAGCCCGCGCGGGCGCTGGTGGCCGAGATCGACCGGCTCGCCGCACAGCGCGAGGCGCAGCGCCAGCAGCTGGCGCGCGCGGCCGAAGCGCTGGCCGCGGCCGAGCGTGCGGCGCAGGACGCCCAGGCAGAACGGCAGCGCGCCGCCGCCGCGCTCGAGGCGGCGCGCCACGCCGAGGCCGCGATGGCGCCGCGCCTGGCGCAGGCGCGCCAACTCGATGCCGTGATCGCTGCGTTGAGCCCGGACCGCGAGCGCGTGGCGCTTGCGCATCGGCAAGCCGAGCAGGCGCTCGAAGAAACGCGCCGCGATCAGGCGCGGCTGCGGACCGAGCGCGAATCCGCCGGCTCGGCGCTGGCCGCGGCCGAGGACTGGCTCGTCCGGCATGCCCGGCTCGAAGCCCTGGCCACGCAATGGCCGCGCTGGGACGCGCTGTTTGCGCAGGCCGACGATTGGCACATCCGGCACGCCGCCGCCACCCAAGAGGCCGCGCGACTGGCAGCGCAGCTCGCCAAGGCACAACAGGACCAGACCGATGCTCAGGGGCGGCTTGCGGCCGCCGCCGCGTCGCTGCAAGAGGCGCAGCAGCAATACGCGGTCGCGCAGCAGGCGCTGGCCGGTCACGACCGCGATGCCATCGCCGCGCGAGCCGCCGAATTGCAGCGGCAACGCGACGCGCTGCAGCAGGCAGCGGCGCGCTGGCGGGAACGGCTCGCCGCTGAAGCGCGCATGGCCGAGCTGGTCCAGCAGCGCGACACGCTGCAGGCGCAATGGCAGCAGTGCCAGCAAGGCATCGACGCGGCCCGCGCCGCACGGCCCGCCGCCGAGCAAGCGGCGGCGCAGGCGGAACGCTGCTGGCAACGCGCGCTGGCCGCCTGCCAGCAAAGCGTCGAGCAGTTGCGCGAGACGCTGGAGCCCGGCGAGCCCTGCCCGGTCTGCGGCGCCAGCGAGCACCCCTACGCGCATGGCGACTCGCCGCTGCGCGCGGCGCTGCAGGCCACGCTCGGCGCGCTGGAGAACGAGTACCGCCGCTGCCAGCAGGCGCTGGCGCGGATCGATGCGGACGAGCGCAGCGCCGCCGCATTGGCGCACAGCCACGGCGAAGCGCTGGCGCAGCTGGACACGCGCCTTGCCGCGGCGACGCAGCAGCGCGACCTGGCGGCGTGCGAATGGCAAGCCGACGCGGTGGCCGCACAGGCCGAAATGATCGATGCCGACCAACGCGCCGACTGGTTTGCGCGGCAATTGGCCGACGCCGACGCACAGCAGCGCAGCGCGGCCGAACTCGACACCCAGCTGCGCGTGCTCGACAAGCAATTGCAGGCCGCACGCCTGCGTCTCGACGCGGGCCAGGCCGAGCAAACCGCGGCCGACAGCGCGCTGCAACGCGCGCAGGCGCTGGCCGCCGAACTCGCGTTGCGTCATGGCGCGGCCAACGAGTCGGCCGCGGCAACGGCAGCGCAGCGCGACCAGGCCCTGCGGGAACTGGACGAAGGCGCGCTGGCGCGGGCCGCGGGCGCCGGCTGGCGCGGCCAGTGGCACGATGATCCCGCGGGATTCCGTACGCGCTGCGCGGACGATGCCGGCCAATGGACACGGCATCGCGACGAACGCGACGCGCAGCGCCAGCGCATCGTGCAGCTCGATGGCGCGCTGGCGGCCGCCACGCAGTCGCACGAGCACGCGCTCGACGCGCATCGCAAGGCCGCCGAGGCGCTGGCGTTCGCCGACACGCGCCTGTCCGAACGGCGCGCCGATCGCGAGGCGCTGTTTGCCGGCACGCCCGACGCGGGCCTGACGGTCGATACGATCGCGGCCCGTCTCGCGCAGGCCGGTGCCGACGCCACGGCGCGCGTCGACGCGGCGCAGCGCGCGAGCCAGGCGGCCAACGAACAACTGGCGCGGCAGGGCACGCGCGCCGAACAGGCGCAGTCCCAAAGCGAGGTGCTGGACCGGCAGGCACGCGAAGCGGCGGCGCGGCTCAAGGCCTGGCTGCAGGACTGGCACGCCCGGCGCGAGGGTTCGGCAGCGGCCGCGCCGCTCGACGAAGCCGGCCTGCGCGCGCTGCTGGCGCTCGATGCCGATTGGCTGGCGCGCGAGGAAGAGGCGCTGCACGCGCTGCAACGCGAAGTCGATGCGGCGCACGGCGCGGTGCAGACGCGCCGCGCCGAACGCGAACGCCATCTGGCGCGGCGGCCCGGGCAGGACGACGCCGCCACCGTGCAAGCCGCACTGGCGGCGGCCCGTGCCGAACTGGAGCGCGCCAAGCAGGCGCTGGCCGAGGCCGATTTCACGCTGCGCCGCGACGACGAGCGGCGCGCGCAGGCCAGCGACCTCGTCACGCGCATCGAGCGGCAGCAGGCCACGGCGCACACCTGGCAGGTGCTGAACGAATTGATCGGCTCGGCCGACGGCAAGAAATTCCGCAACCATGCCCAGCAGATGACGCTGGACATCCTGCTCGGCTACGCCAACCGGCATCTGGCCACGCTGTCGCGCCGCTACCGGCTCGAGCGCGTGCGACAGAGCCTGGCGCTGCTGGTGATCGACCAGGACATGGCCGACGAGGCCCGCTCGGTGCATTCGCTGTCCGGCGGCGAGTCGTTCCTGGTGTCGCTGGCGCTGGCACTCGGGCTGGCATCGCTGTCCTCGCATCGCGTGCGGGTCGAATCGCTGTTCATCGACGAGGGCTTCGGGAGCCTCGACGGCGACACGCTGCGCGTCGCGATGGACGCGCTCGACAGCCTGCAGGCCCAGGGCCGCAAGGTCGGCGTGATCTCGCACGTGCACGAGATGACCGAACGCATCGGCACGCGCATCGAGGTGCGCAGGCTGTCGGGCGGACAGAGCCGGGTGATGGTCGGGTCGTAGCGGGGTAGCGGGGTAGCGGGGTAGCGGGGTAGCGCGGTAGCGGGGTAGCGCGGTAGCGGGCGCCGTTGCCCTCTCCCCCAACCCCTCTCCGGCTCGCGGGAGAGGGGAGCCCCTACCATCGCCGCTCGAACCACCAGGTGGGTCCTCCCCTCGCCCGCTTGCGGGAGAGGGGCGGGGGAGAGGGCAACAGCGCTCGCCATTCCGCGAACGCTGCACGAGACACTGTGTTCGCGATCGCGAACAATCGCGCGCCATCCCGCGCCCTGTCTGGGCTCGGCATCGCCCCGCCCCGCACGCCGCACCGCCGTGCCGTGCAGGATCACGCCCTAGGGGTTACCCTTACACCGTCCTGCCGCCCGCCCGCCAGACCCCTGGCCTTCGCGGGCGGCGTCTGTTGCAGCAGCGGTGCCCCCGCCGCGCTTCGCCCGACTCCGGCGCACGCATGCTCGCGCATGATCGCCGGCGTCCTACTCAGCGATCTCCCATGACAGAACTGACCAGCACCACCATTCCGGCCGGCCGGGCGGACCGCGACCACGACAGCCGCCGCCGCGTCTTCGCGATCGTCGCGGCCTCGTCCGGCAATCTCGTCGAATGGTTCGACTTCTATATCTACGCCTTCTGCGCGATCTATTTCGCGCACTCGTTCTTTCCGCAGTCCGATCCCACCGTGCAGCTGCTCAATACCGCCGGCGTGTTCGCCGCGGGCTTCCTGATGCGGCCGATCGGCGGCTGGGTGTTCGGCCGCATCGCCGACCGCCACGGCCGCAAGCATTCGCTGCTGATCTCGGTGGTGATGATGTGCACGGGCTCGCTGATGATCGCCTGCCTGCCGACCTACGACAGCATCGGCGCCTGGGCCCCCGCGCTGCTGTTGCTGGCGCGCCTGCTGCAAGGCCTGTCGGTCGGCGGAGAGTACGGCACCACCGCAACCTACATGAGCGAGGTCGCGCTCAAGGGCCGGCGTGGCTTCTTCTCGTCGTTCCAGTACGTGACGCTGATCGGCGGCCAGTTGCTGGCGGTGCTGGTGGTGGTCGTGCTGCAGCAGCTGTACACCGAGCAGGAGCTGCGCGCCTGGGCCTGGCGCATTCCGTTCGTGATCGGCGCGATCACCGCGGTGGTGGCGCTGCTGCTGCGCCGGACGCTGAAGGAGACGTCGAGCGCCGCGTCGCGCAATACCAAGGGCGCCGGCAGCGTCGTCACGCTGCTGCGCGACCACAAGGCGGCCTTCTTCACGGTGCTCGGCTACACGGCCGGCGGCTCGCTGATCTTCTATACGTTCACCACCTACATGCAGAAGTATCTGGTGAACACCGCCGGCATGCCGATCAAGACCGCCAGCTACGTGATGACCGGCGCGCTGTTCGTCTACATGTGCATGCAGCCGGTGTTCGGCGCGCTGTCGGACCGCATCGGCCGGCGTACCAACATGATGCTGTTCGGCGCGCTCGGTGCGCTGATCACGGTGCCGGTGCTGACCGCGCTGCATACGATCACCAATCCGGCGGTCGCCTTCGTGCTGATCACGCTCGCGATGGCGGTGGTCAGCCTCTATACGTCGATCAGCGGCATCGTCAAGGCCGAGATGTTCCCGCCGGAAGTGCGGGCGCTCGGCGTGGGCCTGGCCTATGCGATCGCCAATGCCGTGTTCGGCGGCTCGGCCGAATACGTCGCGCTGAACCTGAAGGCGGTCGGCCACGAGTCGGCCTTCTACTGGTACGTGACCGCGATGATGGTGCTGGCCTTCTTCGTCAGCATGCGGCTGCCGCGCCAGGCGAAGTACCTGCATCACGACGACTGAGAATGGGCAATGGGCCGGCGATCTTGCCGGCCTGCCCTTGAAAGCCTGTCGTCCCCGCGAACGCGGGGACCCAGCGGCTTGCGGGGGTCGATCCTTGCGGCTCGTCACCCCCGGCAAACCACCCGCCCGGCTGCTTCAGGCCGCCGCCATCTGCCGGCACGCCTGTGCGCAGTCGCGGCAGGCCTGTGCGCACTGCTGGCAATGCTGGGCCTGATGGCGCGCACACTCCTCGGCGCAGCGTTCGCAGATCTGCGCGCACAGCGCACATAACTCGCGCGATTGCTTGCTGCCGCGCGACATATAGGCCACCGACAGTTCGCAAATGCCGGCGCAGTCCAGGTCCAGCCGGATGCACTCGGTCATCTTCTGCACGTCGTGTTCCTGCAGGCAGGAAGCCGCGCAGTGACGGCAGGCCTGCGCGCAGCGCGTGCAGGCATCGATACAGGCTTGATATTGCTCGTGAGGCATGGCATCGCTCCTCGCTCGGTCGACGCCGGATTGGCGCCATACCCGACCGAGCAAGGCGCGGACCACGACGACGGCGCTTCGTCAGCGCCGCCCGCCGGCACCGCGCCTTGCGGCACCGCGCCGATCGCTCTTACATGCCTTGCAACTTCTGCCGGCCGTGCACCGGATGGCCCGCGCTACCGGCACGAGAAACTGGCCGCATCGTCGGTACTGCCGCTGCCCTGGTAGACGGCCTTGCGCGGATACGGGCACAGCGGCCGCGTGCGCGCCACCGCCCCGCCGCTGACAGCGGAGGCGACGATCCGGTCCGGCGCGGTGCCGCGCGTGACCCACGCATCGAGCGCCTCGAGGATGTCGTGGTCCGCGTCCACCACCGGCGCCGGCGTATCGCCATTGCCGAACTGCGTCGTCCCCGGTCCGCCCGAGCAGTGCCCCATGCCGGGCACCATGAACAGCCGGAAGAACGTGTCGACCTCCGCCTGAGAGCCCTGCGCGGCCTTGACGCGATCGTAGTAGGCGATGGTGTCGACCGCGTTGACTACCGGGTCCTGCCAGCCGTTGTAGACCAGCAGCTTGCCGCCGCTGGCCTTGAACGCCGACAGATCGGGGTTGTTCTGGTCGACCATCGCGCCGACCTTGGCATCGGCATAGGCCAGGTCGCGATCGAAGTCGAAGGTCCACCAGTTCCACTGCGGGTTGTCGAACACCCAGTAGCGCCAGAAGTCCGCGCGCGTCGGCTCGGTCGTGCCCCAGTAGCTGTTCCAGCCCACCGGCGAACCGCCGGCCGTGAACAGCGCCTCGCTGGTCTTCGGCCATCCCGGGTACACCTGCTCGCCAGTGCGGGGATTGCGCGCGCCGGCGTACATGGCCTTCAGGGCCGACACCTGCTCGGCGGTCAGGCAAGTGTCGGCGTCGGCCCCGGTGCATTGCAGCGTGGCCGGATCGAAGCCGCATTGACGCGGGTCGTCGACCACGCCGTCGGTGACGCCATCGTCCGCATCGCAGGCCGCCACCGCGGCGCGCGTGACCATCGGCAGCTTGGCGGCCGGGATGATCGGCGACAGATTGTCGTTGGGCCGGTGATTGGCCAGGAACTGCCACAGAAAGCCCGCGTTGAGCCGCACCCGGTTGTTGCCGGGCGCGCCGGCGATGATGCCGTCGAAATCGTCGGGGTAGCGCTGCGCCTCGGCATAGCCCTGATGGCCGCCGGTCGAGCAGCCGTAGAAGTACGCGCGCTCGATCTCGCGGGCGTGCATGCCCGCGACCAGCCGCTTGCCCGGCACCGTGATCGCATGGATCGAGCGCGTGCCCCAGTCGACGATCTTCTCCGGATGGTTGACGCCGAACAGCATGTCGTTCGGATTGGCGGACTGGTGACCGGTATCGCCGCCGACCGTGGCATAACCGCGCGCGAGCCCCATCGCCATCGCCCGGTAGCCCAGCGCCGGGCTGTAACCGCCATTGCCGGTCACCAGCAGCTTGCCGTTCCATTGCGCGGCCGCCGGAATCCATACCTCGAAGCGGATCTCCGAATCGCTGCTGGGCCGCGCCACCGCCTGCACGCGGCAGAACGCGGGCACCGTCACCGTGGTGCCGGTGCTGGGCGAGAAGCTGCCGGCGGCAATCTCGGTGGCCGCCTGCACCGTGGCGCCGTCAAGCGCGGCGGCAGCCATCTGCGCGCAGGATTTCGGCGGCTGGTTCGCGGTCGGAGGCGGCGCGGACGGCGCGTCGTCGTCACCGCCGCAGCCTGCCACCGCCAGGGTCATCGCGGCGAGCGCGGCCATCGCCGGCGCGCGCCATGGGACTGGTTTGTCCATCTCGTCTCCTCCGTTCGTTCGGCAACGCATCAAGGCAGCACCGGGTTGGCCTGGGCCCGCGCGATCGCGCGCTGCGCATCGGCGGGCAGCAGGAAACGCTGCGCCACCAGCGCATCGGCCGCCGACCGCAGCTTCGCCAGATAGCCCGCCTGGTCGCCGTACAGCGCCTCCAGCGAAGGCCGCTGGTCGCCGGCCGCCGTGCGCGCGGCCTCGGTCTTGTGGAACGGGAGATAGCTGCCGCCCAGATTGACCAGATCGACGATGCCGGGCGTGGCGACGTAGTTGAACTCGAGGCTGGTGCCGACCGGCACCTGTACGTCCAGCGAGCGGATGCCGGCCCTCGCCAGTCCGGTCGAGGGATCGAGCTGCGGCACCAGGATCGCGTAGTCGCGGCCCAGATAGGCGGGCGGCAGCACGGTGGCGATGCCAGACTCGTCCTGCGGCCGGTACTGCGGCCCGTAGTCCAGCAGCGGGAAGCCGTTGTAGCGGCCGAGGTACTGGAAGTCCGGGATCGGCACCGTTCCACTCGGGCCGGTGAAGCTGACGCCCTTGATCACCGGCACCTGCAGCTGGTCCGGACGCACCAGCGTACCGTCGGCGATGCGCGGCACCTGGCTGTCCGGCGGCGCGATGTCGCGCGCGACCCAGTCCTCCAGCGCAATGAACAGCGCGCGGAAGGTATCGGCGAAGTCGATCATCGAGCCGGCCGGATAGACGGTCTGCGCGGGGTTGTAGTTGATCTGCGCCGAGCGGCCGCCGTGCTGCGTGCTGGCGTAGTAGTAGATGCGCGCGTTGTCCGGCTGCGTCTGGTCGGTGAAGCCGTAGGCGTCGGTCAGCACCGGCGAGCCCTGCAGCTGCCAGAACTCGGTGCCCGACAGGCCGAGGAAGAAGCGGGGGCAGGTCTGTGTCTCGCTGCAGCGCTTCATCACGCCACCGGTGCGGCCCGCGACGGCGTCCTCGTAGTCGGCCGCCAGGCCGCGCGGCGCGGTCTGGCCGAACGCCCGATGGTCGGTGCGCAGGCCACCGCCGCCGCCGGGCACCGCGAAACGCGTGTTGATATTGGTCTGGCGCGCGGCGACATGCGCGAAGATGCCGTCGAACACCTTGCCGCCGTCCAGCGCCGCGTTGAAGCCCAGATGCAGGAAGGTCTTCATCGCATTGCCCGACTGCGAGGTGCCCTGCCCGATCGCGTAGCGGATCGCGCCGGCGATCGGATTGGGCGTGCCGGCGGCGTCGGCGCTGCGATGGCGGAAGAAGGTCACGGTGTCGCGCAGCGCCGCGAGGCCCACGCCCATCACCTTCGGGTCCTTGGCTACGTAGGTGATCTCGTACAGATAGCCCGGCTGGAAGCCGTCCTTCAGGCAGACCTTGCTGCCGTCGGGCTTGCCGGGAAACGGCGCGCCGCTGGCGCTGCAATCGGCGAACTTCCATTCCGACGGTGCGATCGGCACGCGCGGATCGGTCTCGTTGACGCGGCGTGTCAGCGTGTAGCCCGGCTGCGTGTTGTCCAGGCTCGCCGGTGCGTACGGAATCATCGAGCCGTTGAAGACGCCGCCGGGCAGGCTCATCGTCGAGGTCGCGACGTTCGGCACCAGCTCGGCCGCGTACGGACCGGTGATGCTGCTGCCGTCCTTGTTGCGCGCCACCGGCACGCTCAGCGTCAGCCGCGCCGGCGAGCTCTTGGGCACGTCGCCCTGCCAGGCCGCGTACAGGAACACATAGCCGCGTTCGAAATAGACCGCGTCGCCCGGTACCGCGGCGGGGTTCGGCATCGTCAGGATATTGCCGCGATTGGGCGCGTCGTAGCGCAGCACGCCGCCGGCCTTGCCGATGTCCTTCGGCTTGAGCATCACGAACTCGGTGGTGTACTCGACCATGCCGCGCGCATTGACCGGCCCCAGCTCCAGGTCCTGGATCACCGCGTTGCGCGGGTCCTTCGGATCGACCTCGCCGTGCAGCGAGCCGGTCAGCTTCTCGTAGGCGCCAACGCTGCCGAAGCTGCCGGGAAAGTCCTCGCGCGCGGAGATCGTCAGCGTGATCGCAGGCGTCAGACGCTGTCCGCCGCCGGGCGGCCCACCGGCCGGCGGGCCATCATCGTCGCTGCCGCAGCCGGCCAATACGGACGCCGCGGCCGCCGCGGCCAATACCCATCCCATCGCCCGCGCCGTACCGACGCGGCGAGCGTGCCTGATCTCCATGTCTTCTCCTGCCCTGGTGGTTCTTCTTCGGGTCGCTTGTCTTCACGCCCACTGACGGAGCGTTGGCGCCAAGTCTAGGAAGGAGATTGATCGGAGAGAAATGGATAATCTCGATGGATTTAACGGGTTTTTGGCGGAATGGGTGGATGGGGGTTTTCGCGTGCGGGGACCATGTCGGTCTGGGTGGCGCGGTTGCCCTCTCCCCCTGCCCCTCTCCCGCAAGCGGGAGAGGGGAGAAGACCAGCGCGGGAGAAGACCAGCGCGGGAGAAGACCGGCGCGGGAGAAGACCGGCGCGATACCAGGCTTCGCTCGCGGCATGGGTCCCCGCCGACGGGATCCTCCCTCTCCCCTCAGGGGGGAGAGGGCCGGGGAGAGGAGGTGATGTTCAGCGCCCCGCCGCCCCCGCCAACGCCGCGATGCGCTCCGGCGCGACGCCGGCCTCGCGCAACACCTCCTCGGTATGCTCGCCCAGCGATGGCGCGGGCCGCCGGATCGCGGTGGGCGTGCGGGCAAAGCGCGTGGTCGGCCGCACCTGCCGGATCGGACCGACCGCCGGATGCACGGACTCCTCGAACAGTCCCACCGCCGACAGGTGCGGATGCTGCGGCAGGTCCTCGAGCCGATAGATCGGCGTGGCGGGAATATCGAGCCGCTCGCACAGCGCCATCCATTGCGCGGTGGTGCGCAGCGGCGCCAGCTCGGCCAGATGGCCGTACAGCGCCTTGATGTTGGCGTTGCGCTCGCGGCGGCTGGCGATCCGATAGCGCTCGGCCAGATCGTCGCGTCCGAGGTCATGGAAGAACGCCTTCCAGTGCCGCTCCGTGTAGGGCAGCATGCTGATCCAGCCATCGGCGGTGCGCACCGGCTTGCGGCCGCCTTCGAGCAGGCGCGCATAGCCGGCCTTGGCGGTCGACGACGGGAACATCATGCCGCCCATATGCTCGGTCAGCACGAAGGCGGCCATCGTCTCGAGCATCGGCACCTCGACGTACTGGCCCTCGCCATGCCGCTCGCGCCGGAACAGCGCGGCCAGCACCGCGTTGGCGACCGCCAGTCCGGTGGTCTTGTCGGCGATCAGGCTGGGCAGGTAGTCTGGCTCCGCGCCGGCCGCGCTGGCCGCGCCGACGAAGCCGCAGGCCGCCTGGATGATGTCGTCGAACGCCGGCTTGTCGCGGTGGGGACCGTCCTGGCCGAAGCCCGGCGCGGCGCAATAGACAATGTCGGGGCGCAGGCGCGCGACCGCCTCGTAGCCGAAGCCGAGCCGCTCGATCGCGCCGATCCGCATGTTGTGGACCAGCACGTCGACCGTCGGGATCAGCGCGCGCAGCGCGGCGGCGCCCTGCTCGTCCTTCAGGTCCAGCACCACCGAGCGCTTGTTGCGATTGAGCGCAAGGAAGATCGAACTCATGCCCGCATGCTCGACCACGCCGTTGGCGCGCATCAGGTCGCCCTCCGGCGCTTCGATCTTGATCACGTCGGCGCCCATGTCGGCCAGCACCTGCGTGCCCATCGGCCCCAGCACCACCGACGACAGGTCCAGTACCCGCACGCCGTCCAGCGGCCCGGCCACGGCGGCCCGGCCGCCTCCGTTGTATTCGTTCACTGACGCACTCCTGTGATGCCGCATCAGCGGCGCTGAAAATTGGGCAGGCGTCGTTCCGCCATCGCGGCCACGCCTTCGCGGAAGTCCTCGGTCGGGAACTGGGTCAACTGGACTTCCAGTTCGTGCCGGTTGATCTGCGCGATGCGATCGGCCAGGCCGGCACGCAGCGTGGCGCGCGTGCTTTCGACGGCCAGCGGCGCGGAGACCGCGATCTCGCAGGCGAGCGCGTGGGCGCGCGCCAGCACGTCGGCCTGCTCGACAAGCTCGTCGGCCAAGCCCATCTCGACCGCGGTCGCACCGTCGATGCGGCGGCCGGTGTAGAACAGCAGCGCGGCGCGCTGCTCGCCGATCAAGCGCGGCAACGTCAGGCTCAGGCCGAAGCCCGGATGAAAGCCCAGCCGGTTGAAATTGACGCTGAAGCGCGCCTCGCGGCAGGTCACGCGGAAATCGGCGACCAGCGCGAGCCCCACGCCGGCGCCGATCGCCGCGCCATGCACCGCGGCGACGATCGGCTTGCGCGTGCGGAACAGCCGCATCGCCTGCCGGTAGAACGGGCTCGGGTCGCGCCGGACCGAGGGGTCCGGCGTGCCGAAGTCGGCGCCGGCGCAGAACGACTTGCCATCGGCGGCCAGCACGATGGCGCGGCAGTCGTCGTCGCCGTCGATCTGCTCGAAGGCGTCGGCCAGTGCCGCCATGCAGTCGACATCGACATGGTTATGGGGCGGGCGCTGCAGCACCACGTGCGCGACGTGGTCCTGCGGCAGCCGGCGCAGCGAGACGGAAGAAGTGTTGTCCATGGCAGTGGGCTATGACAAGGAAGTCGGTGGCAAGGAAGTCGGTGAGAAGGAAGCCGGTGGCAAGGAAGTCGGTGGCCAGGGAAGTCGGTGGCAAGGGGAGTCGGTGACAGTGACGGTGACGGTGAAAGCGGCTTGGGAAATTGCCGATGGGCCGCGCGGCGCAGGTCCGGGATAATGTCGGCACCCGTCCGGACGGATCGATCCGGGCCAGCCAATCGAAAGCGGGCGCAGGCTGCGGCTTGCCGGACCCGCTCACCAGGAGCGCAACGCGAATCGAACGATGCCTAGCGGAGACCATCGACAGGGCGAGCCGACGCCCGCCAGCGACCACCGGCGCCTGCCGCTGGCCGAACTGCGGCACAAGGACCTGAACCTGCTGGTCGTGCTGGCCGCGCTGCTGGAAAGCCGCAGCGTCAGCGAGGCGGCGCGGCGGCTCGACAGCAGCCAGCCATCGACCAGCCGCATGCTCGAGCGCCTGCGCGAGGAATTCGGCGACCCGCTGCTGATCAAGAGCGCGGCCCGCATGCTGCCGACGCGCCGCGCGCAGGAACTGCAGCAGGCGCTGGACACCGCGCTGCGCACGATCGAAAGCATCTACACGCAGACCGATCGTTACGACCCCGCGCAGGAGACCGGCTCCTACGCGATCGGCATCAACGACTCGCTGCAGGCGCTGATCGCGCCGGCCTTCCTCGCCAGGCTGCGCCAGGTGGCGCCGCGCGCGCGGGTGCGCATGCATCCGGTGCCGATGCCCAGCGGACTGAGCGCGATGACCAGCGGCGCGATCGACGTGATGGTGGCGTTCTACCCGGTCGAATCGGAGGCGCTGCGTTCGGAGCTGCTGTTCAACGCGCCGTTCGGCTGCCTGTGCGATGCCGGCAACGCCCATCTCGGCAGCACGCCGGGCGCCGCCGAGCTCGCGCCGCTGCCGTGCCTCGACATCTCGCAGTTCGGTGTGGTCACCCGCATGGTCGACCGCTACTTCGCCAGTCACGGGCAGCAGCGCCATATCGCCTGCACGATGACCAGCTACCTGGCCGTCGCCGACGCGATCACCGGCACCGACATGTACGCGATGGTGCCGGGCTATCTGGCGCCGGTGCTGTGCCGGCATCCGGGCGTGCGCTTCATTGCGATCGACGACCCGGCACTGGCCATCCCGGTGCACCTGTGCTGGCACAACAACGTCCATACCCATCCTTTCGTCTCCCTGCTGCGCACGATGCTGACCGAGGTCGCCCGCGGCCTGCCGGTGTAGTCGTTATTCGGTCATTGCGTCATTCCGGCTGGATGCCCGCGGCCTGCGCGACCCGCCGGAAACGCGCGATCTCGGCCTGATGGAAGGCGCGCATCGCCTGCGGGGCATAGGGCATCAGGTCGCTGCCCTTGGTGGCCAGGAACGCGATCGACTCGGGCGTCTTCAGGATCGACTGCATCGCGCCCGCCAGCTTGTCGGCAATGTCGTCCGGCGTCTGCGCCCGCACGTAGAACGAGACCCAGCTGTACTGCACGTAGTCGGGATAGCCGAGCTCGCGCACCGACGGTACCTCGGGCAACTCGTGATGGCGCTTCTCGCCCGACACCGCCAGAGCCCGCACCTTGCCCTGCCGGATCAGCGTCAGCGCGCCGCTGGTGTCGACCACCGCGAGATCGAGCTGCCTGCCGATGATGTCGGTCATGATCTGCGCCTGGCCCTTGTACGGAATATTGACCAGCTTGATGCCGGCCAGATTGCCGAACCATGCTGCCGCCAGCCGATATCCCGCCGAATAGGTGCCGACGCTCAGCGGCTTGGCCTTGCCCGCGGCCACCACATCGGCCAGCGTCTTCCACGGGGAATCGACCGGCACCAGGAACACGTTCATGTTCCGGCTCAGGCCCGCCACCGGGCGCAGATCGGCAAGCGGGTCGTAGGGCAGGTTCTTCAGCACGATCGGATTGACCGACAGCGGCGAATTGCTTGCCAGCAGGATCGTGTAGCCGTCGGCCGGCGCGCTCTTCAGCGCCTGGATGCCGATCACGCCGTTGGCGCCGGGGCGGTTCTCGACCACCACCGGCTGTCCCAGCACGCGGCCCAGCGCTTCGCCGTAGAAGCGGGCCGACGAATCCGAGCCGCTGCCCGAGGTGAACGGCACGATGATGCGCAACGGCCGCGAAGGAAATTCGCTCGCCGATTCCGCGGCGGCGATGCCGCTGGCGGCGGCACTGGCAAAGGCGACGCTGGCCAGCAGCAGCGCCCGAAGCAAACCCGGTACTCGCATCGATGTCTCCTGAAGTGGGCTGGTTTGTCCCTGTGTTGTTTGCGGTGGGGCGATCCGTTGCGCTTGGCGGTTGCGCGTGGCGCCGCGGCTCAGGCCGCCTGCGGCGCGGTGACGCGCGGCCACAGCGCGGCGCCGCCGGCGCGGATCGCCTGCGCGCCGATCTCGCGCGCCCAGTGCGCCTCGCTGCCGTACTCGGCGCGCCAGCTCCATAGCCGGCGGGTCGACCAGTGCAACGAGTGCTCGTGCGTGAAGCCGATCGCGCCATGGACCTGGTGCGCGATCGCGGCCGCGCGTCCGGCGGCGTTGCCGCAGATCACTTTCGCCACCATCGCCTGGCTGTCCCAGCCGGGCGCGCGCATCGCCGCGCAGGCGCTGGCCACCGCCATGCGCGCGGCCACCACCTCGTTGGCCAGCATCGCCAGCTGCTGCTGGATCGCCTGGAACTTCGCGATCGGCCGGCCGAACTGGATGCGCTCGGTCGCGTATTGCACGGTCTGGTTCAGCACGCGCTCGAGCACGCCGGCGATCTGTATGGCGCGCATCAGCGCGCCGAGCGGCGACGGTTGCGACGGTTGCGACGGTTGCGACGATCCGGCGACGGGGCCCAGCATCGCCTCGTCGGCCGGGTTCTCCACCACCACCGCGGCGGCCGACAGCGTGTCGTCGAAGCGCAGCCGGTCACGCGGCTCGCCGGCCAGGTTGGCGCTCGTTTCGACGCGGCACGCGGCGGTCGGCGCCAGCAGCCACACCCCGCGCCCGAACGGCTGGCGTTCGGCCGCCCGCACCACGACGTGGCGCAGGTGCCGGCCCCACGGCACGTCCACCGTGCCGTCGAGGCGCCAGCCTTCGGCGCTCGAGCGTGCGACCGGCCGCTCCGCTTCGGCATCGCCAACGTGCGCGGCCAATGCCATCGGCCCATCGGGCATCGCGATGCCCAGCTGCGCCAGCACCCATCCGCACACCGCGGTGTCGATGAACGGAATCGGCGCCAGCGTGCGGCTCGCCGCCAGCAGCGCGGGCAGGCCCTGCTGCCAGCCGGCCGCGGCGCCGCCGTCGTCTTCGCCGGCGAACAGCCGCGTCAGGCCGCTGTCCTCCACCGTTTGCCACAGCGCCGACTGCCATTCGCCGCGCTCGGCCGCTTCCAGCTGCGCGATGGTGACTTCGTTGCCGAACAGCCGTTGCGCGCTGTCGGCCAGCATCTGCTCGAGCTCGAGTTCAAGCGCCAGTTCGCGTTCGCATTGTTCGCTTTGTTCCCTTTGGTTCATCGGACCCCCAGCCCTCTGGCAATGATTCCCCGCAGGATTTCGCGCGTGCCGCCCCGCAGGGAGAACGAGGGCACGGTTTGCGTCAGGTGGCAGTGCGTGGCGACGAAGGGCGAGCCGTCCGGGCGCAGTTCATGGCCGAACAGCTGGTGCGCGATCTCGGGGATGCGCTGCTCGAACAGCGCGCCCAGGTCCTTGACGTTGGCCGCCGCCAGTTGCGGGTTCTCGCCGCGATGAAGCATCGCCGCGATGCCGCGCGACATCTGCCGCAGATTGCCGAGTTCGGCCACCAGATAGCCGAGTTCGACCGCGTGCCGCGCGTCGTCGGCATCGGCGTGGTCGACCATCTCGGCCAGCAGCGCGTAGCTGCTCAGATAGCGCTCGGGGCCGCTGCGCTCGAAGGTCAGCTCGGCGGTGACCTGGGCCCAGCCCTGCCCCGGCTCGCCGATCACCATCCGGTCGGGCACGAACACGTTGTCGAACACCACCTCGTTGAAGTGTTCTTCGCCGGCCAGATTGCGGATCGGCCGCACCTGCAGTCCTTCGGAGCGCATGTCGATCAGCAGCTGCGACAGGCCCTTGTGCTTGTCGTCGGCGCTGCGGTCGGTGCGCACCAGCGCGATCATGTAGTGCGAGCGATGCGCGTTCGAGGTCCACAGCTTGGTGCCGTTGACGACCCAGCCGCCGTCGACGCGATCGCCGCGGGTGCGGATCGACGCCAGGTCCGAGCCCGAATCGGGCTCGCTCATGCCGATGCAGAAGCGCAGCTCGCCGCGCGTGATGCGGGGCACGATCTCGCGGGCGACTTCCGGGTCCGCATAGCGCATCAGCAGCGGACCGCTCTGCCGCTCGGCGACCCAATGGCCGCCCACGGGCGCCCCTGCGGCCAGCAGTTCCTCCAGCACGACATAGCGCTCCAGCATCGAGCGCTCCTGTCCGCCGAAGGCCTTCGGCCATGTCATGCCGATCCAGCCCTTGGCGCCGAGCGCGAGACTGAATTCGGGGTCGAAGCCGGACCAGCTTTGCGCCCGCTTCTGCGGCAGGCGGTCGCCGACGGTCTCGGCGAGAAAGGCGCGTACTTGCGCTCGCAATGGCGCGAGATCGCCATCGGGCTGCGCCGGTCGAATCACGATTTGGCTGGCTGTGTCCACTCCCCCTCCTGTCGTTGGTCCACTGCGTACGTCCACAGTCGATGTGCCGGCCAGCTTAGCGACGGCGAGGGCGGCCGCCCATCGCGTCGGCGGCATAACAAAAATCCGGTTGTCTGGGGTTGGGACAGCAGAACCGCATGGCGTCCAGCTCGAGCCGCATGGCGTCCGGCTCTGCGGTAGCTGTCCTCGCCCCCTCAGGGGGAGAGGGTTGGGGAGAGGAGGTGGTTATCAGACGCCGGCGACATGACGACCGCCGTTTGCCCTCTCCCCCCTCTACCGCTCGCGGGAGAGGGGAGCGCGTCATGCGGCATGCGCATAAGCGATATGCCCTCGCGACAATTGCCCGGCCGCCGGTGGGCGCTTAGCCTGTGGCCTGGTTCGACAGGATGGGATTCACACCGTCCGCAAGGAGACAGAACGATGCGTTATCAGTGGATGGACATGGGCAACGTTGCGCGGCTGGCTTCGCTTGCCGCCGGATCGGCGATCGCGCTGGCGATGATGTCGCCGTCGCCAGCGGTCGCCGGCAATGCGGCTGCCGATGCCGCCGGCTATCCGGGCAAGCCGGTCAAGATCGTGGTGTCGTTCCCGCCGGGCACCGGCTCGGACAGCACCGCGCGCTTCCTCGCGCAGAAGCTGGAGGCACGCTTCGGCCAACCCTTCGTGGTCGAGAACCGGCCCGGCGCCAACAGCTTCATCGCGGCGCAGGCGGTGGCGCGTGCGGAGCCCGACGGCTACACATTGTTCGTCGCCAGCAACTCGCCGATGGCCACCAACGCGGTGCAGTTCAAGTCGCTGCCCTACGACCCGGTCAAGGACTTCGCGCCGGTGGCGCGGCTCTATTACGGCGCGATGGTGCTGTCGGTGCCCGCGAGCTCACCGTATCGCACCGTGCAGGACCTGATCCGCGACGGCAAGGCACGGCCCGGCAAGCTGAGCTACGGCTCCGGCTCGGCCTCGTACCAGATCGCCACCGAGCTGTTCCTGAAGCAGGCCGGCGTCAAGGCGGTCGCGATCCCGTACAAGGGCGCGGCGCCGGCCGTCGCGGACCTGGCCGGTGGCCAGGTGGACTTCGCGCTGTCGGACTACACCGCCGCGGCGGCGCTGGCGCAGACCGGCAAGACGCGGATCCTGGCGGTCACCGGCGACAAGCGGCTGGACGTGCAGCCCAATGTGCCGACGCTGCAGGAACTGGGCTTCAAGGACTACTACATGATCAACTGGGTCTCGCTGTTCGCGCCCGCCAATACGCCCAAGCCGATCGTCGACAAGCTGAGCCAGGCCGCGGTCGAGATCTTCAACAGCAAGGAGGCCGCCGAATTCATCGGCCGCACCAATGGCCAGATCTTCGCCGGCGGCGCCGACGTGCTGCGCAAGTTCCAGCTCGACGAGATCAAGCGGTGGTCGGCGGCGGCCACGCTGGCGGGGATTCCGAAGCAATGAGCCCAAGCAATGAGCCGAAGCTATGAGCGCAGGCGGTGAGCGCAGGCAATGAGCGCAGGCAATGAGCGCAGGCGGTGAAGCGCGTCACGGCGCCACCGCGGGCTCCGCTTGATAGGCGCGCCGCAGCAGCGCGACAAACTGCGGCGCATCGGGGATGGGCACCGAACCGACGCGCCGCACCGGCACGCCGGGCGTCCACGAGTTCATCACCACGGCGCCGGCGAGCGAAGGCACATCGGCAAGCCTGATCTCGCGCGAGCGCTGCGCAATGCCAAGCCGGTCCAGCTGACGCCGCACGATGCCCATCGTGGTGCCGGTCAACATCTCCGCTACCGGCCATACCACCGCCTCCCCGTCCCAGAACGCCAGGTTCCAGATGCTGGCCTCGCTGAGCCGCCCATGACGGTCAACGAAGGCCGCATCGTCGAAGCCTTGTTCCACGGCCTGGCGCAGGTACCAGGTCTTGGCGATTTCGCCGACGTGCTTGATTGCGGGAAGGACGCGCTCGTGCTCGACGGTCTGCAGGGACAGAGGACCGTCGGGGCCCGACGAAGGCGGACCGGTCCGGATCAGCAACCGGGGCGTTCCAGTGCCGCGCGCCGTGAATTCGCCTTCGGGCGAGTACACCGTCGCCGTCAACGAGAGGTCGCCGGGCCCCGCCTGCAAGGCGGTCCGCAATTGCTGCCGCACCTGTTCATCCGGCAGCGCGGTGCCGAACAGCGCCGACGATGCCGAGCGCAGCCGCGACAGATGCAGGTCCAGGCCACGAATGCGGCCATCCCTGACCTGCATCGCGGTGAAGTGGGCATAGCCGGCGAAGGCGATCGGGGCAAGGTCCGCCGCCGAGGCGGGCTGTCCGTCGAGGTAGGGGATCTGGAACTTCGATTCGGCTGACATGGCACGCTCCTGTATGTGATCGTCAAGTGGCGCAACTATCGCCGATCGGCCAGGCCTGATGGAAACAAGAACTTTTGATCCGATCGACAAGTGCAACTTGAAGATTCCGTTCCACCAGATGTGGCGCATCAAGCGCAAGCCGGCATCCGCGGTGCCGAACCAAGCCGGCCGCCGACGGTCTGACAGCCGTTGAACACGCAATCAAGGAGAGCTGCGATGCAATGTCCCGTGTGTACCGAGACCACGCTGGTGATGGCCGAACGCCAGGGCGTCGAGATCGACTACTGCCCCAAATGCCGCGGCGTGTGGCTCGATCGCGGCGAGCTCGACAAGATCCTGGAACGCGCGTCCGCCGAACAGGCGCCGCTCGCCCAGGCGGCCCCGGCCGCTGCGCCGCAACGCCCGGCCGATCCGCGCGGCTATGACCGCGGCTACGAGCGCGGCTATCGCGACGACGACCGCTATCGCGAGCAGAAGCACTATCGCAAGAAGAGCATCTGGCACGAGATCTTCGATTGACGCTCGGCCATCCCTGCTGAGCATGCCGGTCGTCCCCGCGAAGGCGGGGACCCAGTGTCTTTCAAAGACGCTGGATTCCCGCTTTCGCGGGAACGACATCAGCCGGCGCCATGTTCATCAGAACGCCAGCGTGCGGGCCGCCACGTTGGCGGCAAGATCCGGATCGTGCGTGACCAGCATCAGCGCGCAGTCCGATTGTTCCGCCGCCTCGACGATCAGGTCGATGGTATTGCGCTGTGTCACCGGGTCCAGCCGCGAGGTCGGCTCGTCGGCGAACAGGAAGGCCGGCCGCAGCAGCAGCGCGCGCAGCAAGGCGAAGCGCTGAAGTTCGCCGCCGGATACCGCGCCCGGCAGCCGTTCGAGCAGATCGGCCGACAAGCCGAGCCGCTCCATCCACGGCCGCAGCGGCGCGCGTTCGAGCCGGTGCAGCGCGATCAGGTCTTGCAGCGCGCGGCCCAGCGAGACATGCGGCGCGAAGGCGCCGGCCGGGTCCTGATAGAGCTTCTGGAAACGAACCCGCGCAATGCCGTCGGCGCGGCGCACGCTGCCGCGATCGGCCCGGGCGAGACCGAGCAGCACATTGCCCAAGGTCGATTTGCCGCTGCCGCTGGGTCCGGTGACGGCCACGCGCTCGCCCGCGTGCAGCGCCAGGTCGAGGCCGTCGAACAGCAGATGGTCGCCAAAACGCTTGCTCAGGCCGCTGGCGCGCAACACCTCGCCGCCGATATCGGGCATCGGCCGCCGCGGCCACGCCGCGGGCTCTGCTGCGATCAGCGCGCGCGTGTAGTCGTGCGACGGCGCGCCCAGCACCGCGTGGGTCTGGCCGCGCTCGACGACGCGGCCATCGAGCATCACCATCGTGTCGCCGCCGAGGGCGCGCGCCACGCCGATGTCGTGGGTGATGGTCAGCACCGCGCAGCCCTGTTCCAGCGCCGCGCGCAGGCGCGCCACCAGATCGTCGCGCCAGATCCGGTCCAGGCCCTTGGTCGGTTCATCGACGATCAGGATCGGCGCATCGCCGGCGCGGGTGATCGCGAACGCCGCGCGTTGCGCCATGCCGCCCGACAAGGCGGTCGGCCAGGCGCGCGCCGCATGCCCGAGCCCGACCGCGCGCAGCGCCTGCGCGGCGTGGTGCGCGGCGCGCTGTCGCGACTGCCCGGCGACCCAGCGATAGGTCTCCGCCAGTTGCGCATCGACGCGCATCAGCGGGTCCAGCGCAAACCACGGCTCCTGCGGCAGCAGCGCCAGCTCGCGGCCCCATAGCGGCCGCCGCGCCCGCCTATCGCCGGCCTCGCAATGCCAGCCATCGCCGGCGAGGCGCCCGCTCGCGCGCAGGCCGGAGGGCAGCGAGCCCATCACGGCATGGGCCAGCAGGCTCTTGCCGGAACCGGTCTCGCCCAGCAGCGTCAGCGCGCGGCCGGCCTGCAGTTCGAACGACACCGGCTGCAGCAGCACGCCGCCGGCACTCGCGACCGACAGGTCCGTCACGCCGAGCAGGCGTCCGGCGCGGTCGCCGTGCAAGTCCTCGATGAGGATGTCGTTCCGCGCGTTCATGACGACACCCCGGCACGCGTGCGGTCGTTGAGCAGTGCCAACGCCAGAATCGCCAATGCCAGCACCGCGATCGGGCTGGCGATGGCCCACGGCGCCTCGGCCGCATAGGGCAGCAACTCGGTCATCATCAGGCCGAGCTCGGCCATCGGCGGCTGCACGCCCATGCCGACGAAGCCCATCGCGGCCAGCGCCAGCACCGCCGCGCCAAGCCCGAAGCTGCTCAACGTGCCGAGCACCGGTGCCAGCTCGGGCAGCAGGTGCCGGCGCACGATATGCAGCGGTCCGAAGCCGAGCAGGCGCGCGGCCTCGACATGGTGGCTCTGCAGCACGATCTGCGCGCTGGCGCGCGCGACGCGGAAATACTCGACCCACAGCACCAGCGACAGCCCCAGATACAACGGCCACATCGCGCCCGGCGCCAGCGCGGACAGCAGCAGCACCAGCAGCAGT
The DNA here is from genome assembly GCF_053903255.1 of Cupriavidus sp. JZ107. Lineage (NCBI taxonomy): Bacteria > Pseudomonadati > Pseudomonadota > Betaproteobacteria > Burkholderiales > Burkholderiaceae > Cupriavidus > Cupriavidus sp. JZ107. Next base: position 3,074,368 of record NZ_CP096481.1, read on the forward strand.
CCCGGCAGCGACAGCACCGCGTCGGCCAGTGCGCCCGCCACGCGATCGACCCAGCCGCCGCGCCACGCGGCAAGCAGCCCAAGCAACGTGCCCGGCAGCGCGGCCGACAGCACGCACAGCAGCGCGAGCCCCAGCGACAGCCGCGTGGCGTGCGCGGTGCGGGCCAGCACGCTGCGGCCCAGATGATCGGTGCCGAGCGGCTCGGCCATCGTCGGCGCCTGCAGTACGCGGTACAGATCCTGTTCGAACGGTTCGCGTGGCGTGGCCCACGGGCCGACCACGGCGAACAGGGCCAGCAGCACGATCAGCAGCAAGGCGATTCGCCGCCGCGGCGTGGCAGCCGCCGATACGCCATTCAAGCTCAGGCTTGCCATTCCGCTCATCGTGCCACCCTCGCTCGCAGCCTCGGATCGATCGCCATGCAGGCGAGGTCGACCGCGGCGTTCAACACCACGAACAGCAGTCCCATCGTCAACGCGGTGCCCTGGATCATCGGCACATCGCGGCCGAAGATCGCATGCACCAGCGCATGGCCGATGCCGGGCCACGCGAACAGCATCTCGACCACCACCACGCCCTCGAGCAGATAGACCAGCTGCACGCCGAGATAGGCGACCACCGGCACCGCGGCATTGCGCACGCCGTGCCGCGCCATCGCGACCCGGTCCGTCAGCCCCTTGGTCCGCGCGAACAGCCAGTACGGCGCCGCGACCACGCCGGCCATCGCATCGCGCGCGACGCGCATCGCGGTGGCGGCCAGGCCCAGCCCCAGCGTCAGCGCCGGCGCGATCCAGCTGCCGTGCTCGCCGTGGCCGCCGGCCGGCAGCCAGTCGAGTTCGACCGCGAACGCGAGCACCAGCAGCATGCCGAGCACGAACGGCGGCAGCGCGCGCAGCAGCACCGACAGCGCCAGCGTGAGGCGATCGGTCTGGCCACCGGCGTGCCTGCCCGCGGCAAAGCCCAGCGGCAGCGCGATCAACGTCGAGACGGCCAGCGCGGCCAGCGCCAGCCACAGCGTATGGCCGAGCTGATGCGCGATCTCGGCCGCCACCGGTGCCCCGGTCACCGTCGAGGTGCCCAGATCCAGATGCAGCAACCGCGACCACCACGCCAGCAGGCCGTCGAACCACGGCTGGTCAAGCGCCAGTTCGGCCCGCACCGCGTCGGCGGCCTGCGCGGTCACCATGTCGTAGCCATAGCGGCCGGCGGCGATGCGGAACGCCATGTCGCCCGGCAGCAGCCGCATCATCAGGAAGCTGAGGCTGCCGACCAGCGCGGCGACGACCGCGGCCTGCACCCCGCGCTGCAGCAGCACGCGAGCGATCAGCCGGGCGGCCGGTGTGGCGCGCCGCCGGCGCAAGGCATCGTGCGATGCCGATGCGGATTCGGCGACGCTTGCCGCGGCCGGTGTGGCGGCCAGCGCTGTGGCCTGAGGATTCGGTGGCGTCATCGGGTCCATTGCAATTCGGTGAGCCGGTAGCTGCGTTCGAACGGGTCGATCGACACGCCGGCCAGATGCGGGCTGGCCGCGAGCGTCTGGTGATACCAGAGCACGGGCACCAGTGGCAGGCCCTCGTGCAGCGCGCCGGCGATCTGCCCGCGCAGCGCCTGCGTACGGGCCGCGTCCGTGGTCGACGACATCGCCGCCAGCGCGCGCGTCAGCGTCGCCGACGACCAGCCCATCGCGCCCCAATCGCCGCCGTTGCCATCGGCCGTGCCGAAGTCCTGCGCGATCGTGCCCAAGGCATCGGGCACCGCGCCATAGTTGCGCGCAATCAGCGCCATCTGCAGCGTGCCGTCGCGATGGCCCAGCGGGATCTCGCTGGAATTGCCAATCGCCACGCGGACCTGCATGCCGATCAGGCGCAGCTGCTCCTGGATCGCGGCGGCGATCACCGGCAGTTCGGGGCGATCGGGAAAGGTCTGCAGCGTCAGCGCGAAACGCTCGCCGCCGCGTGCCAGCACGCCGTCGGTGCCGGGCCGCCAGCCCAGTTCGGCGAGCAGCGCTCGGGCGCGTACGGGGTCGTGCGCGAGTCCCGGCAGCTCGGCGCGGTGCCAGCCGGCCAGCGCGGGCGGGAACAGCTGCGTCGCGGCCAGCGACGGCTCTCGCAGCACCGCCTGCGCGATGCCGCGCCGGTCCAGTGCCAGCGACAGCGCCTGCCGCGCGCGCGGATCGGCGAGCAGCGGATGGCGGGCATTGAGCTTCAGCGCGGTGGTGCGCGGGATCGGCTGCTGCAGCACGCGGACCGCGTCGCCGCGCCGCAGCCGCGCGACGCTGCCGGGATCGAGCCCGTAGGCCAGTTCGGCCTGGCCCGCCTCGGCCATCAGCGCGCGCATCTCGGCGCGTCCGACCGCCAGATAGCTGGCCCGGCGCACCGCCGGGACTGGCCCCTGCCAGCCATCGAAAGCCGCCACCGAGAAGCGCTGCGGCGGCTCCAGCGTGACGATGCGGTACGGGCCCGAGCCGACGATCGCGCGGACCGCGCCATCGGCGCCAAAGGACGCGGGCGCGAGGATCTGCGTGCTGCTGTGCGACAGCAGCGCCGGCAGCGCGGGAAACGGTTGGTGCAAACGGATCCGGACGACCGCGCCAGGCGCGGTGTCGATCGCGGCATCGGTCGCGGCATCGGTCGCGACATCAATCGCGGCGATCGGCGCCTGGCCGAGCACGCCGGCCGGATGCAGCGCACGCCGCAGCGCCTGCACGACGTCGGCCGCGCGCACCGGCGAGCCGTCATGAAAGCGCGCGCCCTGGCGCAACGCAAAGCGCCAAACCAGCCCGTCGCCGGACACCTGCCAGCGCGACGCCAGCCCGGCAACCGGTCGCGCCTGCGCGTCATAGTCGACCAGCGTCTCGGCGACCTGCATGCGCGCGAACAGATAGCCCCCGCGCAGCGGATCCAGGCTCGACAGCTCCCACGGGCCGATCACGCGCACGGTGCGGTCGGCTGCGGCTCTCTTGTCCGCGTCCGTGTCCGTCCCCTTGCCTTGCGCCAGCGCCGGCGACAGCAGCGCGGCGGCGCCGGCTCCCAGCAGGCGCCGGCGGCGTGGCGACCGCGGTGAATCCGGTGAATCGGCTGGCATCGATGCAGGCGGGGGCATGGCAGCGGACGGTTTCATCGCGTCAATAGCTGAGCCGCAGCCCGAGGCGCACCGTGCGCCCCGCTCCCGGCGCGATCCACAGCGCGCTGTAGGAACTGGCGTAGTAGTCCCGGTCGAACAGGTTGTGCACGTTCAGCGTCAGCCGGGCCTGCTTGCTGAGCTGCCAGTAGGCGAGCAGATCGACCAGCGTGTACGACGGCAGCGTGAAGCTGTCGGCTGCGTCCCCCGAGCGCTTGCCGACGTAGCGCACGCCGGCGCCGAGCCCATAGCGTTGCCCGACCGGCGCCGCATCCTCGTAGACCGCCAGCGCGCTGGCGCTGGTGCGCGGAATATTGCGCAGCGGCGTGCCGGCCGGCAGCCGGGTATCGGCGGTGATCTCGGCATCGGTCAGCGCGACGCTGCCCGACACGCGCCAATGCTGGCCGAGGCGGCCCGCCACATCGAGTTCGAGGCCGCGGCTGCGCGCCTCGCCTGCGGTGGTCGAGAACGAGGGATCGGCCGGATCGGCGGTCAGCACATTGCGCTTGTGGATCGTGAACGCGCTCAGCGTCGCGCCGAGGCGGCGATCGTCGGTCTCGAACTTCAGGCCCGCCTCGACCGCGCGGCCGCGCTCGGGCGTGAAGGGCTCGCCGGCGGCGTTGCTGCCCGGGTTGGGGCGGAAAGAGCGGCTGGCATTGGCGAACAGCGTCACGTTGTTGCTGGCCAGATAGGCCAGTCCCACGCGCGGCGACACCGCGGTCTGGTCCTGCTCGACGCGCGTGCCGCGCAGGCGGTTGTCCAGCGTCTGCCGATACGAGTCGACGCGCAGCCCGCCCAGCAGGCGCCAGCGCTCGCCAAAGGCGATCTGGTCCTGCGCGTACAGGCCGAGATTGGTCTGTCGCTCGTGCGTATCGGTGTTCGGCAGCAGCGGCGGCGGCGTCGATCCGTAGACCGGCTCGTAGATGTCGATCGGATATGGCGTCGCGGCGGTGGGATTGCCGCGCAGCTGCACCTGGCTGCTGCTGAAGCGATAGGCGTCCAGGCCCACCAGCAGCGTGTGCGACAGCGCGCCGGTGTCGAAGCGGCCGGTCAGGTCAGCCTGCAGCGCGGTGTCGTCTGACTGGTAGTCGCGGTATCGCCGCTGGCGCCGCAGCGTGCGGTCGTCGGCGGCCAGCGCGAAGGGCTCGGTCGAATATCCTTCCAGCGAGCCGCCGCGATAGGCCAGCGACAGCCGGCCCTTCCACGCGGGGGAGAACTGATGCTCGACGCCGAGCTGGTGCGACTGGCTGTCCAGGCGGATATCGCCGTCGGCCGGCTCGCCGAGGAACGTCTTGCGGCCCATCGCGTCGAGTCGGCCGTCGACCGCGACGATGCCGCGGTCCAGCGGCGTCGAGAAGCGCTGCCATTCGCCGGCGTACTGGATCACCGTATCGGCGCCGAGCGTCCACGTCAGCGAGGGCGCCAGCAGATAGCGCTGGCTGTCGACGAACGAACGCTGGCTGCCCTGATGGTCGCCCACCGCGATCAGGCGGCCGGCGACGTTCTCGCCCAGCGGCCCGGTGACATCCGCGGCGACACGATAACGGTCGCGATTGCCGACTTCCAGCTCGTAGTTCTGCGCCGGCTTGAACTGCGGCTGCTTCGTGGCCAGGTTCAGCGTGCCGCCCGGCTCGCCGCTGCCGTACAGCGACGAGGTGGGACCCTTGAGCACCTCGACGCGCTCGATGGTGGCGGCGTCGCGCGGCGCGGTGAAGCCGCGGTTGGCGACGAAGCCGTTGACCAGGTAGCCGGTGCCGGTGTTTTCGTTGCCGGCGAAGCCGCGCACCGCGAAGTTGTCCCACAGGCCGCCGAAGCTGTCCTGGCGCGCGATGCCGCTGACATAGTCGAAGGTCTGCTCGAGCCGGGTCGCGCCGATATCGTCGATCATCGCGCGCGGCACCACGCGCACCGCCTGCGGGACTTCGCGCAGCGGCGTGTCGGTGCGCGTCGCGCCGCTGGCTTCATCCGGGTTGTACGATGCGGCGCCGGACGTCACCACCGCGACCTCGGGCAGCACGGCCTCCTCCCGCTCCGCGGCCTCGGTGGGTTCGGCGAGCGCGGCAGCGGCGAACAGCGCGGCGGCAAGCGGCGACAGCGGATGAACCGCGCGCAAGGGTCGCGCAGCGCGGCGCGCGGGTACCCGCGCGGGCGATGAAATCGGCGTGGACATGTGGACGAAGAGTGAGCGAAGACAGGCGATCACCGCCACCGTCATGCCGTACCGCGTGTGCGGGCCGGCAATGGAAGCCGCAGGCAACGACAATAGCGGCGACAATACGGGCTGCGGCGACGCTGCCGAGCGACGGCGCGCCTTATTGAGAACGAATTTTCATTATCATTCTAGCTATGGAACGCATGACCCGTCAACGCGAGGCCGTGCTGGGCGCGCTGCGCGAGGCCGCCCGGCCGCTGAGCCCTGCCGAGATCCTGGCCGCCGCGCAGCGCACGGTGCCGACGCTTGGACTCGCGACGGTCTACCGCAATATCCGCGCCATGCTGCAGGAAGGTGGCCTGGTGGCGGTGCCGCTGCCGGGACAGGCGGACCGCTACGAGGTCGCGGACGAACCTGACGCGGTCGTGCACAAGCACTACTTCCAGTGCCTGAGCTGCGACCGCGTGTTTCCGCTGGAAGGGTGCCCCGGGCACCTGGAAGAGATCACGCCGCCGGGCTTCGTCGTCGAGCAGCACGAGCTGACGCTGCGCGGCCGCTGCATCGAATGCGCGACGAAGAAGGCGGGGAAACGGCGGGCAAGCTGATACGAAGGGATGTCGTCGTCCCCGCGAACGCGGGGACCCAGTGGCATTCAAAGTCGCTGGGTTCCCGCATGCGCGGGAATGACGACGCGAGCGGCGACGGAGTTACGGCTGCGAGATCGCGAACTCGTGCGCGGTGGTGTCGAGCCGCGAGACGCGGCGCTCGACGCGCCGGTCGTGATAGGACGAGGCGATCCGCGTGATCTGCAGCAGCGGACCGCCCACCGGCACCGGCAGCAGCCGATGGTCGTCCTCGTCGGCCAGCACCGCGCGCAGGCGCTCCTCGGTGCGGATCACGTTGATGCCGAAGGCGTCCTGATAGAAGTTGTACAGCGTGTTGGGCCGCTCGCGCAGCATCGTCTCGGTCAGCCCGTCGAACAGCGCCTCGGGCACCGTGATCGCATCGGTCATCACCGGCCTGCCGTCCAGCGACAGCACGTTGATGAAATGGAAGACCCGCTCGCCCGGCGCGATGCCGAGCGCCAGTGCCTCTTCCTTGCTGGCCTTGCCGCGCCGGAATTTCGCCAGCCGCACGCTGGGAAACGCGCGATGCCCGTCCTCGCGCACCACGCGGAAGAAGCGGAAGAAGTGATCCTCCTGGCGGTGGGTCGCGACGAAGGTGCCGCGCCCCTGATGGCGGATCATGATGTTCTCCGCCACCAGTTCGTCGATCGCCTTGCGCAGCGTGCCGATCGACACGCCGAAGCGCTCCACCAGCTTGCGTTCGGCCGGAATCGCCTCGCCCGGCTTCCACTCGCCGGCGGCCAGCGCCGCCAGGATCGCCCGCTTGACGTCCTTGTACAGCACGCCGCCGATTGCCGCGCCTGCTTCGAATTCTGCGCCCACCTTCAACGATCTCCCTGACGGATGGATTGGCACGATGCCGGTTCCGGACCGCCGCCGGCTGCCCGGCGTCGGAACGGAACGTCTATATAACATGGATGACTGCCGCCGCCCGCGCCCGCCGTGTCGAAGATCGTCTCGAACCCTGGGCTTCGCGCCCCGCCCCGCGCGCTGCGATCTACTCGGCGCGGATGCCCTTCTGGTCGATCAGCCTCGCCCAGCGCGCGACCTCGCCCTGGAAGTAGTCGGTAAAGGGCGCGCTCGCCTGGGGAGCGGGCGAGAAGCCCGCCGCCACGATGCGGTCACGCACCGACTTGACCTCGACCATCTTCGCCACCGCGGTGCCGACCTTGTCGATCACCGGCTTCGGCGTGCCGGCCGGCATCATCAGGCCGGTCCAGTTCTCGACCAGCAGGTCCGGGAAGCCGACTTCGCCAACCGTCGGCACATCGGGCAGCAGCGGATGGCGTTCGCGCGTGGTCACCGCCAGCGCGCGCAGCTTGCCGCCCTTGACGTAGGCCAGCGACTCGGGGAAGTTGGAGAACACCACGTCGATCTGCCCGCCGATCAGGTCCGTCATCGACGGTGCACCACCCTTGTACGGCACGTGCGTCAATTTGGTGCCGGTCAGGCTCTCGAACAGGGCAAGCGTCAGATGCGGCGGCGTGCCGTTGCCGCTGGAACCGGCATTGAGCTTGCCCTTGCGCGCCGCCTCGACCAGGTCCTTCATCGACTGGATCGGCGAGTTGGCCGGCACCACCACGGTCATCGGCGACGAGGCGATCCGCGCCACCGGCACCAGGTCTTTCTGCATGTTGAAGGGCAGCTTCGGAAACAGCGTGACGTTGGACGCGTGCGTCAGCGTGACAGCGAGCCAGGTGTAACCGTCGGCCGGCGCCTTGGCCACCTGGTCGGCGCCAATATTGGCGTTGCCGCCCGGCTTGTTGTCGATGACGATCGGCTTACCCCACTCCTCCGACAGCTGATGGCCGACCATGCGCGCCATGATGTCGGTCAGGCCGCCGGGCGCAAACGGCACCACGTAGCGGATCGGCTTGCTCGGATAGTCGGCGGGCCCCTGGGCCGCCGCGGGGGCGGCCACGGTAACGGCGGTAATGGCGGTCACGGCGGACAAGGCAACGGACAACGCGGCCACATGCCGCAGCATGGTGCGAATCAACGGGCGATGCATGGTTTGTCTCCTTTGTTTGCCGCCATCCGTACTTTGCGGACCTCGGCGTATTGGGGGGCCGGCGCGGAGGCCGGCCCGAGCTGACGCTTGCTAGGCCGGACTACCCTCCCCGGCCAGCGCCTCCAGTTCGGCCAGCAGCGCGGCGGGCACGGCAATGCCCTCGCGGCTGGCGCGTTGTTGCGATGCCTCGCGGCGCGCGCCGGGCAGGCGCGTGCCCGGGTCGGCCAACATCGCCGCCAGCAGCGCCTCGACGCGATCGTGATAGACCTGCTCGCCGCTGAACGCGGCCGGATCCAGCACCAGGAAGACCTGGCCGATGCGCGGCCGCCCGCCGGCGTCTTCGAAGAAGGAATCGGCCTCCGCGCCGAACTGCGCGCCGGCCAGCGACACCACCAGCAGCTCGACCAGCAGCGCCAGCATCGCGCCCTTGACGCCGCCGGCGGGCAGCATCGAGCCGCGCAGCGCGGCCGCCGCGTCGGTGGTCGGCTCGCCGGCTTCGTCGAGCGCCCAGCCCAGCGGAATCGGCTGGCCCGCCTTGGCGGCGACCATGATCTTGCCGCGCGCGACCTCCGACAGCGACAGGTCGATCACCACCGGCACGGCGCCGCGGCGCGGAAACACCGCGGCGATCGGATTGGTGCCGAACAGCGGCTTGCGCCCGCCCCAGGCCGGCATCGCGGCCGGCGAGTTGCCCAGCGCGATGCCGATCATGCCGGCGGCAGCGACGGGCTCCAGATGCGAGGCGGCGGCGCCGAAGTGATGGCTGTTGGCGACCGCGGCCACGCTGACACCGAGCTCGCGCGCGCGCACGATCGCCTGTTCGATCGCCATCGCGCAGGCCGGGAAGGCGAAGCCGCAGCGGGCGTCGACCAACAGCGCGGCACGCCTTTCGTCGTTGCGCGTCTGCAGCACGGGCACCGCCGCGCCATCGACGCGATCGCGCCGCAGGTGCGCGACATACATCGGCACCCGCGACACGCCGTGCGAGGCGAGCCCCGCCGCATCGGCGCGCACCAGCGCCGCCGCGGTGGCCTGGGCCTGCAGCGCGCTGGCACCGGCGCGGCGCAGCGCGGCCTCGGCCAGCCGCGTCAGGCGTGCGGCATCGACGGCCTTGATGTCGGGGGCGCTCATGTCGATACCTCGTCCAGCGCCTGCCGCACCTGCTGCGCGATCCGCATCGACACGCGCGCATTGGCCTCGCGCGTGACGCCGCCGATATGCGGCGTCAGCACCAGATGGGGCACACCGTCCAGCGGCGAGCCCGCGGGCAGCGGCTCGCGCTCGAACACGTCGAGCGCGGCGCCGGCCAGATGCCCCTGGCGCAGCGCCGCCGCCAACGCGGACTCGTCGACCACGCCGCCGCGCGCGGTATTGATCAGCACCGCGCCCGGGCGCATCGCGGCGAGGCGACGCGCATCGAGCAGATGCCGGGTCGCCGGCACCAGCGGCACGTGCAGGCTGACCGCATCGGCCTCGGCGAGCAGCGCATCGAGACCGCGCGGCGCGACGCCGCTGCGTTGCCAGACCGGATCGTCGTCGCGCAGCATCGGATCGTGCGCGACCACGCGCATACCGAAGGCCTGCGCCAGCGCGGCGGTCTGCCGGCCGATGTCGCCGAAGCCGATCAGGCCCAGCGTCTTGCCCAGCGTCTCGCGGCCCTCCGACAAACGCGCGCGCGGCCACTTGCCCTGCACCACCTCGCCGCTGCTCTGATAGGCGCCGCGCAGCAGCATCGCCGCCGTGGTGACGACGTACTCGGCGACCGAGCGCGCATTGGCGCCGGTGGCCGGAATCACGCGGATGCCGCGCGCCTTGCACGATTCGACGTCGATATTGTCCAGGCCGACGCCGAGCCGCCCCACCACGCGCAGGCGCGGCGCGCTGTCGAGCAGCGCCGCATCGACCTGCGTGCGGTTGCGCACGATCAGCGCGTTGGCCGAAGGCAGCGCCGCCAGCAGTTCGGCGCGGCGGTCGACCCAGTCGGGCTCGTAGCGCAGTTCGAACCCGGGCGTCAGCGCCGCCACCGCGTCCGGGTCCATGAACTCGCTGATGCAGATCCGCTTCATCAGGCCGACTCGTGGATGCGGGTCAGCACGAACTCGCGGTGGCCCAGCGCCTCGGCCGCGGTCCAGCGGCCGTTGGCGGTGGCCAGCATGCACTCGAGCAGCTTGTCGCCGGTCTGGTCGAGGTTCAGCTCGCGCTGCAGCAGCCCGGAGCAATCGACGTCCATGTGCTCGCTCATCAGCCGCACAGTGCGTGGATTCGCACACAGCTTGATCACCGGCACGATCGGGTTGCCGATCACGTTGCCCTGCCCGGTCGGGAAGAAATGCACGACGAAGCCGGAGGCCGCGCACAGCGTCACCATCTCGGCCGCGGCCGACGACGAATCCATGAACCACAGGCCCGGATGCGTCGGCTCCTCGGCCTTGTCGAGCACGCCGTCGACGGTGCACTTCTTGCCGATCTTCTGGATGTTGCCCAGCGCCTTCTCCTCGATCGTCGTCAGGCCGCCGGCGATATTGCCCTTGGTCGGCTGCGACTCCGACAGATCGGTGGTCTTCCAGCGGTCGATCATGCCCTGGTAGCGCTCGAACATCGCCATGAACTGATGGCGGACCTCGTCGTTGGCGCAGCGTGCCGCGACGATATGCTCGCCGCCGGTCAGCTCGGAGGTCTCGCCGAACACCAGCGTGGTGCCAAGGGGATGCAGCTTGTCGAAGGCATTGCCGACGGTCGGGTTGGCGCCGCAGCCGGACGTGGTATCCGACTCGCCGCACTTGGTCGACACCCACAGGTCGGCGATCGGGCATTCGACGCGATGCAGCGCCGTGGCGTACTGCACGAATTCCTTGGCGGCCTTCGATGCACGCTTGATGGTCTCGTGGTCGCCATGGCCCTCGATGCCGAAGCCGACCACCGGCTTGCCGGTCTTCGCGATGCCGTCGACCACGCGCTTGGTCCAGCCGTCCTCGATGCCGATCACCACCACGGCGGCGACGTTCGGATTGCTGCCGGCGCCGATCAGCGTGCGGAAATGCAGCTCCAGGTCCGGGCCGAACTGCAGGCGGCCATAGGGATGGGGGATCGCCATCGTGCCCTTGATCGCATGCGCGACGGCCTCGGCGGCCGCGTTGGACAGGTCGTCCAGCGGCAGGATGATCACGTGGTTGCGGACGCCGACGCGGCCGTTGTCGCGGCGGTAGCCCCAGAAGGTGGTGTTTTGGTCGATGATGGACATGGCTTGGTATTCGGTTCTCGGATGACTGAATCGCCTGGTCGGGCGTGAATGGCTGCGCGGGGGATCGATGCACTGTCCCGCGCGGATCGCCGGGCGGCGATGCCTTACCAGCGCTTGGTCTTGATGTTGTGCACGTGGGCGTGCTCGCCGGCCTTGATCGGCGCGACCACCTTGCCGATGTCGACGCCGTACTTGTAGACCGTGTCGTTCGGCGCCATGTCGCGCAGCGCGACCTTGTGGCCGATCGGGATCGGCTGGCGCGCGGTCACCGTGATGGTGCGGTCCTCATCCATGATCCAGGCGTTCAGCTCGGTGCCCGCCTCGATCCCTTCCACCACGGCCACGGCCACCGTGTCCTTGGCGTCGTGCAATACGACGTGAATCATCGTTGTGTCTCCTCTGTGGGTTGGTGCGTGCATCGGATCATAGGTGCTCAAAACATAAAGGTCAACCAACTCATCTATATGAATTAGATGTATATGGTTGTGCGCTCCGGCGCGTTCGTGCTCGCCAACCCTAACTTGCCTTTGAAATGAGAAGCGTTTGCTGTCGCACTGACGCAGCAGCCCGAGCGTCCGAAGATCGGCTCGCGGAGCTTTCCCTGGCCGCGGCCGCCCGGCATCGAAGGGAGATCGGCCGCCCAACCTCCGCCTACCCGGGAGAGTCGGCCATGCGTCCGATCAGACTGCTGTTGGTGGCGTCGCTGCTGCTGAACCTCGCATTCGTCAGCGCCACCGTGATGGCGATTCACCGCCTTGGCGGCATCAGCTATCTCGCCTTCAAGCTCAAGCACCGCGACGATGGCTCGGGCTACAGCGCCGGGCGGCTGCAGCATCTGCGCTCGCTCGATGCCGCGCTGCCCGCCGGCAAGATCGTGTTCGTCGGAGACTCGATCACCGAAGCCGGGGAATGGTCGGAGTTTCTCGGTCACGGCGATGTGGTCAATCGCGGCATCGGCGGCGATTCGACCGCGCGGATTCTCGACCGCATCGAATCCGTCGCCGGTACGCGGCCGTCCAAGCTGTTCCTGATGGCCGGCATCAACGACCTGGGCGCCTTCGACGAACGCGAGGTGTTCGACCGCTATCGGCAGATCGTCGACACGGTCAAGCGCGTGTCGCCCGGCACGCGGATCTATCTGCAGAGCACGCTGCCGGTCAACCGCGAGATCCGCGACACCGGCCGCGACAATGGCCGTGTCGCGCAGCTCAACGCGCTGCTGGCCGGACTGGCGGCCAGGGACGATCGCGTCGAGTGGATCGACGTCGGCCGCGCGCTGGCGGACCGCGACGGCAACCTGGACCGCGCGTACACCTATGACGGCGTGCATCTGAACGGCGCAGGCTATGCGCGCTGGAAGGCCGTGATCCTGCCGTATCTGCAGGGCACCAGCGTCGCCGTGCGATAGCGCTCCCCGCCTTCCGCGCCGATGCGATCAGCGAACACGGGCGGCGTGCCAGAACCGGCTTCTGGTATGTTGAGCGTCGCGTCTTGCGCCTGACAGCGTTCGACGCTTCCCCACTGCCCCGGATGAGCCCGGAGGAGTCCGCCATGTTCCAGGTGATCGCCCCTTGCCCCGCGTTGGCGCCCTACGTCAACGGCTACTGGTTCGTCCAGGACCTGGAGGGCATGTATGAAGGGCAGCCGATCGTGACCTGCCCTTACCCGGGCGCGGTGCTGTCGGTCAACTTCGGCCGTCCCAATGCGATGGAGGACGGCCCCACCGTGCCCAAGGTCTCGCTGCTGGGTTTCCAGTCGGCCAGCCGCCGTTGGCGCTCGTGGTCGGACACGTATTTCGTCATGGCGATGCTCGGCGCCGTGGGATTGGCGCGGCTGTTTCCCGGCATTGGCGCGGACTGCAAGGATCGCCTGATGGACCTCGCGGGCTATCTGGGCGACGGGGCGGCCTGCGCGCTCGAGGCAGACCTCAGCGCGGCGTGGTCGCCGGGCCGGATCGCCCGCCAACTGGACGACTGGCTGCTGCGGCGCCTCGATGCCATCCGGGCGCCAATGGAACTGCCAACCCTCGCGGCAGCCCACGCGCTGTTGCGGCAAGGCCGGCAGGTGCAGGACATCGCCCGGCTGACCGCCGTCGATCGCCGCCAACTGCACCGATGGTTCGAGCGGCATCTCGGCCTCGGCCCCAAGCAGTTGATGGACCTGGAGCGGCTGCAGTCGAGCATCCAGGCCGTGCAACGCGGCGATGGGGACGCGCTGTCCGGCTACAGCGACCAGGCCCACCAGATCCGCAACTGGCGGCGACGGCTGGCCCAGACCCCAGGCGGCTACGCCCGCGCCGGACCATCGCCGCTTGCCGAACACTTCGGCGCGCAATCGACTGACGGCCCGGCCTTCTACCTCTGACGGCGCGGCGTCCGGCGTCCCAAACGTTCAATACGGCGCGTCCGCGCGGCGGCATCCTGCCGGTGGCACACGACAGGAGGTACGGATGGACGTTGATGAAATTGCGCTGGAACGATCGCTGGTCGACTACACCGATGGCGAGACGACCTTCGAGGGTTACGTGGCCCGGCCCGCCGGCCTCGGGCCATCCGCGCCGTGCGTGCTGCTGGCCCACGAGTGGAGCGGGCTGAGCGATCCCATCAAGCGCAGCGCGGACCGGCTGGCCGCATTGGGCTACGTCTGCTTCGCCGCCGACGTCTACGGCAAGGGGGTCCGCGGCGACCCGATGGGCGACAACTCGCGCCTGATGAATCCGATGCTCGCCAACCGTGCCCTGCTGAGGCAACGGCTGCTGGCGGGGCTCGATGCCACCATGGCGCTCCCCGGCGTCGATCCGGGCCGCATCGCCGCGGTCGGCTACTGCTTCGGCGGCCTGTGCGCGCTCGACCTGGCGCGCGCGGCGCCGCCGAATCTGGTCGCCGCGATCAGCATTCATGGCGTGCTACAGCCGCCACGGATCGACCGGCAAGGGCCGATTTCCGCAAGCGTGCTGCTGTTGCACGGGTGGGAGGACCCCGTCGCGCCGCCGGCCGATGTGCTGGCCATCGCCAGGGAACTGACCGACGCCGGGGCGGACTGGCAGTTGCACGCCTATGGGCACGCCCGCCATGCCTTCACCTTCGCCGGCGCGAACTTCCCGGAACGGGGGATCGTTTATGACCCCAGGGCCGACAGGCGCTCATGGGCGGCGATGAAGGGATTCCTGGCCGAGCAACTGGGGGCGTAAAGCTCACGGCCAGCCGTCTTCTTGTAACGCAAAAAAAAACAGCGGCGAATCCCTCCGGGCATTCGCCGCCGCATACTCCCGCACTGCCTTACTTCTGTTGCTGCTGCTTGCGCTCGCGCTGTTGGCCGCCTTGCTGCTGCTGGCCGCCCTTGCTTTGTTGCTGTTGTTGCTGCTGCTTGCTGCCGCTCTTTTGGCCTTGGCCTTGCTGTTGCTGAGTCATGATGGTCTCCGGATGTGCGGACATGACGTCCGGACCCGAATGGATGCATCGAGCGTGCCAGCGGACAGATCGGGCGTGATACCGACGTGAGGAGACCTATCGTCCGCAGCGCAGGCGCCATGCGCTTCGGCAAGGCAGTCGCTAAGGCAGTCGGTGTCGCAGAATCTGCACGAGGTATTGTCAATGCTGCAAACGAGCCTTGGCCCACCGCGGCTACCCCCCTTGCAGCGCCTCCGGCGACAGCGTGCCGAGCCAAGCCACCAGCGCCAGGATGGCCGTGGCGCAGCCGGTCTCCAGCCACAGGCTGCGGCGCAGCGCCGCTGCCGCCGAGCGCGCTTCGCCTGAAGCCAGCGCCGCCGCCAGGCGCGGGCTGAAGCGAAAGCGGTTGAGCGCGGCAAACCCCAGCATCGCGCCGAACAGCGCGAGCTTCGCCAGCAGCAGCTGACCGTAACCGGTGGAGGCGATGCCGGCCAGCGACGGGCCGACGATCAGCCAGTAGTTGATGGCGCCGGTCAGCACCAGCGTGGCGACGACCAGCGTGCCGACGCGTGCAAACCCGCTGGCGGCGCGAGCGAGCATCGCCACCTCGGCCGCGGTGGCGCGGCGCACACCGGCGGCCATGCAGACGAAGGCGAGCAGCGCGCCGACCCAGGTACCGGCCGCAAGCAGATGCGCGATGTCGGCGCCCAGATGCACGTAGCGGCGGGCTCCCTCGTCCATGGCGCCGTGGCCGGACCACGCCAGCGTGGCGAGCGCCACGGCCGCCGCGACGGTTGCACTGCCGAGACGAAGCGCGTGTGGCAGGCCACGGATGGAAAAGGCAAGCAACACGGCGAGCAGCGTCGCCATCCGCACGCTCCAGGCCAAGCCGAAGTCGGTCGCGGTCAGCACCATGCCGACGGTTTCCCGGTCCAGCAGTGCGTATTGCGCGACGCCCGACAGCGCCTTGGCCATCAGCAGCAAATTGCCGACGGACAGAAGCAGGCCCGCGATCGCGCCACCGACTGCCGCGTACCGCACCGATGTGGCGAAGCGCGATTGCCGCTCGTCTCCGGGCAGCCCGTGCACGACAAAAAACGGCAGCCCGAACACCAGCATCAGGTCCAGGTACAGCGCAAACCGCAGCAGGACGGTCGGCCAGTCCGGCGGCATCGGCTCACTTCACCTGGAACGAGATCCTGCCGGTGACCGGGTGCGTGTCGGACGCGACGGCACGCCATTCCAGACGGTAGCTGCCCGGCGACAGCGGCTTTGCGGGCGTGACAACCAGCGTCCTGGGGTCGTCGCCCGGCGCCACGGTGGCCGCGATCTTCATCGGACCATGGTCGGCCATGCCGGGCATGCCGATCATCAGCAGATTGGCGCCGGAAAACTGCTTGACCAGAGCTTCCGAGAACCGCAGCTCGATCCGCTCCGGCGCCGACACCTGCGCGTGATCGGCCGGCGTCGAGGACAACAGCTTCGGATGCGCGAACGCGGTCTGGCCGATCAGCAGGGCCGCACCGAGCGACAGCAGTTGGATGGTCTTGCGGATAGCGCGCATGGCAGCCCTCCAGAAAGTCTTGCAATCACGAAAACCCGGCTCAGAACCACACGCGCACGCCGGCGACAAAGCGCGTCTCGCCGCTGCGGCCGCCGGACGCGCGGACCATGTCCGCCGTATTGCCGAACGTCTGGTAGCGCTCGACGCCGATATACGGCGCGAACTGGCGGCTGAACTCATAGCGTAGCCGCACGCCAACCGCGCCGTTGGACAGGCCGCTGCCGACGCCGACCTCGCGGTCGTTCTTGCCGTAGACATTGGCCTCGATGCGCGGCTGCAGGATCAGGCGCTGCGTGATCAGCAACTCGTACTCGGCGGACAGCCGCAGCGCCGTCCGCCCTTCGGTGCCGAGGTAGCCGGTGGCGTCGACCTCGAACCAGTAGGGCGCCAGCCCCTGTACGCCGAACGCGAGCCAGTTGCGCGCGGGACGGCCGTGGCCGGCGTCGTTGCGGATACCGAGCTGGGTGTCCCAGTAGCTCGCGATCGCGTGGCCCCACAGCAGTTCGGTGCGGGCCTCGTGAACCTTGCCGCGTTCGACCTCGCCCTCGGCCTTGATCACCAGCCGGTCGTAGGTATTGCCGATCCACGCCTGTGCCTCGTACGCGGCGGCGTTGGTGTCGCTGCCGCGGGCCCATTCGAGGCGGTCCACCAGCACCGAGCCGAACAGGTGCTCGTCGGCCATATGCAGTTGGCGATGGGGACCGAGCGCGTACTGCCCGACGCCGAGACGATGGCCGCCGGAGTAGGCGTGCGGATCGCGCGCGTCGGGCGGAGCGCTGCCGCCCTGCATCTTCATGTCGCCGTGGTCCATCGCCGGTTGCGGGGCGCTGGCGGGCGGCATGGCTTGTCCGTTGCCGTGGACGCCGTGGTCCATCGGCTGCGCAGTGCCGTGGTCCATGTCGTGCATCGCGCCATGGTCCGCGCCCGGCTTGTCGGCGGGCGCGGCAGCGGCTTCGGCGGGCTTGCTGGCCGCAGGCTGTGCCGCGGCCGGTTGATGGTGATGCCCGTGGTGGTCGTTGCGCCCGTGCTGCTGCTGATGCTGCTGATGCTGCTGATGCTGCTGATGCTGCCCGTGCTGGTGCTGGTGCTGGTGCTGGTGCTGCTGATGATGCTGCTGCTGGTGCTGCTGCTGGTGCTGGTGGTGGTGCTGGTGGTGGTGCTGGTGATGATCACCGTGATCGTGCTGGTGCGGCTGCTGTGCCAATGCGGCGCTGGCGCCGGCGGACGCCAGCAGGAAGGCTGCAAGTGTTTTCGAAGGCATGGCTCGGGCTCCGTGCGTCTTGGAATTCGGATGAAAGCTCGGGCCCGTCAGGCCACCAGCACTTCGCGGAACATGCCGGCGTCCATATGCATCATCAGATGGCAATGCCACGCCCAGCGTCCGAGCGCATCGGCCGTGACAAGGAAGCTGATGCGCTGGGCCGGCTGCACCGGAATCGTGTGCCGCCGCGCCTGGAACGAGCCGTCCGGCGCCTCCAGCTCGCTCCACATGCCGTGCAGATGCATCGGGTGGGTCATCATCGTGTCGTTGTGCAGGATCACGCGAAGCCGCTCGCCGTGGTGGAAATACACCGGTGTCGACTTGCCGAACTCCAGGCCATCGAACGACCAGGTGTAGCGCTCCATATTGCCGGTCAGGTGCAGCTCGACCTCGCGGCCCGCGTCGCGCGGGTCCATTGGGCCGCCGACGGTGCGCATGTCGGCCAGCGTCAGCACGCGGCGTCCGTTGTTGCGCAGGCCGATGCCGGGGTCGTCCAGATTGGTGCGCGCCATGTCGACCCGCATATCGGTGCTCGGGCCGTATTCGGTGCGCGCATGACGCGCGGTCTTGCTGGGAACCTTCAGCGAACCGTCGGCCGGCATCGCGGCCATCGCATGCTGGCTGTGGTCCATCACCATGCCGCCATGTTGCGTGCCATGCATGCCATGCATCCCGTGCGCGCCGTGCATGGCGCCGTGATCGTGAGCGCCGCCATGGCTTCCGTGGGCCATTGCCCCCATGTCGCCCATCATGTCGGTCATGGTCAGCCATTCGGCCTTGTCCAGCGCGGGCACGGCGGCCTGCAGCCCTTCGCGCGTCGCCAGCGTGCCGCGCGCATAGCCGGTGCGGTCCATCGACTGCGAAAAGATCGTGTAGACCTCGTCGCGCGGCTCGACGATGACATCGCAGGTCTCTCCGGGGCCGAAGCGGAATTCGTCGACCGTCACCGGCTCAATGCTCTGGCCGTCGACCTGCACGACCCTGAGCTTCAGCCCGGGAATGCGCACGTCGTAGAAGGTATTGCCGCTGCCATTGATGAAGCGCAACCGCACCTTGTCGCGCGGCTTGAACAGGCCGGTCCAGTTGCCCGCCGGCGTCACGCCGTTGGTCAGATAGGTCAGCGTATGCGAGGACAGGTCGGCCAGATCGGTCGGGCTCATCCGCATCTGGTTCCACATGCGGCGCTTGTCGACAGCGGCCTTGACGCCGTCGTTGGCGATATCGCGGAAGAAGTCGACGACGGTGGGCTGGTTGTAGTTGTAGTAGTCGCTCTGCGTCTTCAGCTTGGACAGCACGCGCATGCCGTCCTCGTCGGTCCAGTCGGACAGCAGCACGGTATGGTCGCGGTCCGCCCGGATCGGGTCGTCGTCGCCGTCGATGATCAGGCCGCCGTAGACGCCGGTCATCTCCTGGAAGCCGGAGTGCGAGTGGTACCAGTAGCTGCCGCTCTGCACGACCTTGAAGCGGTAGGTGAAGCTCTCGCCCGGGGCGATGCCGGGAAAGCTGATGCCGGGCACGCCGTCCATCTCGAACGGCAGGATGATGCCGTGCCAGTGGATCGAGGTCGGCTCGCGCAGCCGGTTGGTCACGCGAATCGTCACCGTATCACCCTTGCGCCAGCGCAGCGTCGGCCCCGGCAGCATGCCGTTGATCGTGTGGGCGATGGCCGGCTTGCCGGTGAAGTTGACCACCGCCTCCTCGATGACCAGGTCGAACTCGGTGCCGGAGAGCACCGGCGCGCTGCCGCTGCCCGCGCGCCGCGGACGGTCCGCTTGCTGGGCCCAGCCTGCGCCGGACACGCCGGACAGTGCACCGAGCACGCCCCCCGCCACCAGTCCCTGCACGAAACGCCGGCGGGACAGATGGGGCGGCAGGGCCAGGGTGGTCGGGGCAATGCGTGGCATGGAAGCGGTCCTCGTTTTCTATCGTTGTCTATCGTGATCTATCGCGTCGCCAGCATAAGGACACGGCAGTAACCGCCCAATTACCCCGACATTACATTCCGGTAAGGTTGGCGTCATGTTGGGAGCGTGGCCCTACACTATCGCGACAGTCGCGCCGGACGCCGATGGCGGGCCGGAGCAAAAGCGGAAGCGACCGGGAAGCGGGAAAGCGGGAAGCGGGAAAGCAGGAAAGCGCCGATGAAATTGCTGGTAGTCGAAGACGAGGCCAAGACCGGGGAATACCTGCGGCAGGGCCTGACCGAGGCGGGGTTCGTGGTGGACCTGGCCGCCAACGGCCTGGACGGCCAGCATCTGGCCATGACCGAACCGTACGATCTGATCGTGCTCGACGTGATGCTGCCCGACGTCGACGGCTGGCGCATCGTGCAGACGCTGCGCGCCGCCGGCAACCGCGTGCCGGTGCTGTTCCTGACGGCACGCGACAGCGTCGCCGATCGCGTCAAGGGGCTGGAGCTCGGCGCCGACGACTATCTGGTCAAACCGTTTGCCTTTGCCGAGCTGCTGGCCCGCGTCCGCACGCTGTTGCGCCGCGGCGCCACGCAGGTGGCGATGGACCGCATCCAGATCGCCGACCTGGTGCTCGACCTGGCCCGCCGCCGCGCCACCCGTGCCGGGCGGCGCATCGTGCTGACCAACAAGGAATTCTCGCTGCTGGAGCTGCTGGCGCGCCGGCGCGGCGAGGTGCTGCCGCGCTCGCTGATCGCCTCGCAGGTCTGGGACATGAACTTCGACAGCGACAGCAACGTGATCGACGTCGCGATCCGCCGCCTGCGCGCCAAGATCGACGACGACTTCGACATCAAGCTGATCCAGACCGTGCGCGGCATGGGCTACGTGCTCGAAAATCCGGAGGACGCCGACTGATGCCGCGCCTCTCGCTGACGGCCCGGCTGACCGCGCTGTTCTCGCTGACCTCCGCCTGCGTGCTGTTGGGTCTCGGGTGGCTGATCTTCTCGGCGATGGACCGGCACTTTGCCGATCAGGACTACGCGCTGCTCGGGGACAATCTGCGGATGGTCGAGCGGATCGTGACGACGGGCCCGTCCGACGGCATCGCCGCGCGGCTGGCCGACGCGCAGAAGCACCACGGCGGCCTGCTGATCCATGTGCAGGGCGATCGAAGCGCGCCGCTGTTTGCGAGCCCCGGCTTCGATTTCGGTGCGGCGCTGGATGCGGCGATGCGGCCCGGTGCGGACGGCGATGCGCTCGAATGGCGGCAGAACGGCCAGCTGTATCGCGGCATGGTTCGCACCCTTCGCGGATCGGGCACGGGCGAACCGCTGCGCATGCTGGTCGGCATGGACACCGAGATCCACGATCACTTCATTCACGCATTCCGCCAGTCGCTGGTGTTCTATATCGCGCTTGCCGCGCTGGCCAGCGGCGTGCTGGGCTGGTGGGCCGCGCGCCGCGGACTGTCGCCGCTGCGCACCATGGCCTCGCGCGCGCAGACCGTGACCGGCAGCAAGCTGTCCGAACGGATGCCGGTCGAAGCGGTGCCGGTCGAGATGGCCGATCTGGCGGCCAACCTGAACGCGATGCTGGCTCGGCTGCAGGACGATTTCCGCCGCCTGTCCGAGTTCTCCTCGGACCTGGCGCACGAGCTGCGCACGCCGATTACCAATCTGATGACGCAGACCCAGGTCGCGCTGTCGCAGCCCCGCGATGCCGGCAATTACCGCGACATCCTGGCGTCGAACGCCGAGGAACTGCAGCGCCTCGCCCGCATGGTGTCGGACATGCTGTATCTGGCCAAGATGGAACACGGGCTCGACCTGCCGAATACCGAGGCGATCCGCATCGCCGACGAGGTGCGCGCGCTGTTCGACTTCTACGAGGCGCTGGCCGAGGACAAGGCGGTGCGGCTGGACCTGCAGGGCGACGGCCGCATCCAGGGCGACCGGCTGATGCTGCGGCGGGCGCTGAGCAACCTGATTTCCAACGCGCTGCGCTATACGCCGCCCGGCGGCCGCATCGTCGTCGCGGTGGCCGACGCCGGCGAACACGTCGAGGTCGCGGTGGAAAACGATGGCACCGAGATCGACCCCGCCCTGCTGCCTTCGATCTTCGACCGCTTCTCTCGCGGGGATAAATCGCGCACCAGGCCCGAATCGGACAGCGTGGGGTTGGGGCTGTCGATCACCAAGGCCATCATGCTGGCGCATGGCGGGGATATCGCGGTGCGGTCGGAGCGGGGGAAGACGCGGTTCGGCTTGCGGTTTCCGAAGCGGCAGGGCTGAAGGGCGGACTGCCCAAAGAAAAAGGCGCTGCGGCCGATACCTCGCCGCAGCGCCCTTCGGGGGGAGCGATCCCCTCGTCGGTTCGCCCCTTACTCCACCGTCACCGACTTCGCCAGATTGCGCGGCTTGTCGACGTCGGTGCCGCGCGCGCAGGCCGTGTGATACGCCAGCAATTGCAGCGGCACGACATGCAGGATCGGCGACAGGTCGCCGTAGTGCTCGGGCAGGCGGATCACCTGGATGCCGTCGGTCGACGTGATGTGCGTGTCCGCGTCGGCGAACACGTAGAGCCGGCCGCCGCGGGCGCGCACTTCCTGGATGTTCGACTTCAGCTTCTCCAGCAGCGCGTCGTTCGGCGCCACCGTGACCACCGGCATCGCTTCCGTGACCAGCGCGAGCGGCCCATGCTTGAGCTCGCCCGCCGGATAGGCCTCGGCGTGGATATACGAGATTTCCTTCAGCTTCAGCGCGCCTTCCAGCGCGATCGGATAGTGCAGGCCGCGCCCGAGGAACAGTGCGTTTTCGCGGCGGGCGAAGTCTTCGGACCAGGCGATGATCTGCGGCTCCAGCGCCAGCACGCCGTGCAGCGCGGCGGGCAGGTGGCGCAGGTTCGCCAGCGCCCTGCCCTGGCTTTCCTCCGACAGCGTGCCGCGCAGCTTGGCCAGCGCCAGCGTCAGCATGTACAGCGCGGCCAGCTGCGTGGTGAAGGCCTTGGTCGAGGCGACGCCGATCTCGGTGCCCGCGCGGGTGATGAAGCGCAGCTCGGTTTCGCGGACCATCGCGCTGCTGGCGACGTTGCAGATGCACAGCGTGTGCTCGTGGCCCAGTCCCTTGGCATGGCGCAGCGCGGCCAGCGTGTCGGCGGTCTCGCCCGATTGCGAGATCACGACCACCAGCTGGCGTGGATTCGGCACCGTTTCGCGGTAGCGGTATTCGCTGGCGACCTCGACCTGGGTCGGGATGCGGGCGATCGCCTCGAGCCAGTACTTGGCGGTGCAGCCCGAGTAGTAGCTGGTGCCGCAGGCCAGGATCAGCACGCTGTCGATATTGGCGAACACCTGCGCGGCGCGCTCGCCGAACTGGCTCGGCTCGATGCTCTCGATGCCTTCGAGCGTGTCGGCCAGCGCGCGCGGCTGCTCGAAGATTTCCTTCTGCATGAAATGCCGGTACGGGCCCAGATCGACGGCCGCCGCATGGGCTTCCACCACGCGCACTTCGCGCTCGACGGGCTCGTCGTTGAGGTCGTGGATCGTGATCGCGTCGCGCCGCACCTCGACCACGTCGCCCTCTTCCAGATAGATCACGCGGTTGGCGGTGCCGGCGACGGCCAGCGCGTCCGAGGCGAGGAAGGCTTCGCCCTCGCCCAGCGCCGCGACCAGCGGCGAGCCGGCGCGCGCACCAACCACGACGTCCGGCTGGTCCTTGGCGACCACGGCAATCGCATAGGCGCCATGCAGGCGCTTGGTGATCGCGCGCACCGAGGCGAACAGGTCGCCGCGCGTGGCGCTGCTGGGATAGGTGTAGGCCTGGTGCACCAGATGCGCGACCACTTCGGTATCGGTCTGCGAATCGAAGCCGTAGCCAGCGGCGCGCAGTTCGTCGCGCAGCGGCTCGTAGTTCTCGATGATGCCGTTGTGCACCAGCGCAATGGTCTCGCCCGAGAAGTGCGGGTGCGCGTTGATGGTGTCGGGCTTGCCGTGCGTGGCCCAGCGCGTGTGCGCGACGCCGATCGTGCCGGACAGGCCGGAGCCGCGCGTCTGCTCGTCCAGGTCCGCCACCCGCGATACGGTGCGGGCGCGTTCGAGCGTGTCTTCGCGGACCACCGCCACGCCGCAGGAGTCATAGCCGCGGTATTCCAGGCGGCGCAGGCCTTCGATCAGAACCGGAACGATATTGCGCGTCGAAACCGCGCCGACGATGCCACACATGTTGCTCTCCCTGGGTGCCGCGGCTCGTGACCGCCTGCGTTGATGCTTTGTTCGATGTTCCGGATGGCTGGGCGCTTATGCCGCCCGCCCCCGGCGCTGGCGCGCCGGCCAGCGCGGTGCGCCTATCTTACTTCGTGCCCTGCCTGGGCTGCTTGACCGGCCGCTGCCAGCCGGGGACGGTCATCTGCTTGGCCCGCGACAGCGTCAGCTGGTCCGCCGGCGCTTCCTTGGTCAGCGTGGTGCCGGCGCCCAGCGTGGCGCCGCGCCGCACCGTGACCGGCGCGACCAGCTGCGAGTCCGAGCCGATGAAGACGTCGTCCTCGATGACCGTGCGGTGCTTGTTGACGCCGTCGTAGTTGCAGGTGATCGTGCCCGCCCCGATGTTGACGCGCGAGCCGACCGTGGCGTCGCCGACGTAGGCCAGATGGTTGGCCTTGCTGTGCGCGGCGATCTGGCTGTTCTTGACCTCGACGAAGTTGCCGATATGGACGTCCTCGCCCAGTTCGGTGCCTGGGCGCAGACGGGCATAGGGCCCGATCCGGCC
Organism: Cupriavidus sp. JZ107; assembly: GCF_053903255.1. Taxonomy (NCBI): domain Bacteria; kingdom Pseudomonadati; phylum Pseudomonadota; class Betaproteobacteria; order Burkholderiales; family Burkholderiaceae; genus Cupriavidus; species Cupriavidus sp. JZ107. The sequence goes on from NZ_CP096481.1 coordinate 3,098,408, forward strand.
GTCGGCGCCGACCTGCGCCTGCTCCAGATGGCAGAACGCCAGCACCCGTGCCCCGGAACCGATGCGGCTATCGCGGATCACACAGTGAGGACCGATCTGCACGCCGTCTTCCAGGTGAACTTGTCCTTCGAACACGCACCCCACGTCGATCGTGACGTCTCGGCCACATGTCAGTTCGCCCCGGATATCGATCCGGGCCGGGTCGAGCACGGTCACGCCGGCTTCCAGCAGCCGCATCGCCTGATTGCGCTGATGCAGGCGCTCGAGTTCGGCCAGTTGCACCTTGCTGTTGACGCCCAGCGTCTCCCACAGCGCGCCGGGCTGGGCGGACACGACCTCGACGCCATCGGCGACGGCGCGCTCGACGGTATCGGTGAGGTAGTACTCACCTTGCGCGTTATCGTTGCGCAGCGTGGCCAGCCACTCGGTGAGCTTCGCGGTCGGGCAGACCACGATGCCGGTGTTGATTTCGCGGATCGCGCGCTCGGCCTCGCTGGCGTCCTTCTGCTCGACGATGCGGGCGATGCTGCCGGCGGCGTCCCGCACGATGCGGCCGTAGCCGGTCGGATCGTCCATCTCGACGGTCAGGATGCCGAAACGGTCCTTGCCGGCGGCTTCCACCAAACGGGCCAGCGTATCGGCCCGGGTCAGCGGCACGTCGCCGTACAGCACCAGCGTCGGCTGGGCCGGATCGAGCAGCGGCAGCGCCTGCATCACCGCGTGGCCGGTGCCCAGTTGCTGAGCCTGCAGCGCGAAGGCGACATCGGGGGCGGCGACCGCGGCCTGGACCCGCTCGGCGCCATGGCCCACGACCACCACCAGCCGCGTCGGCGACAGCGTACGCGCGGTATCGATCACATGAGCAAGCAGCGGCCGGCCGGCCAGCGGATGCAGCACCTTCGGCAAATCGGAATGCATCCGTTTGCCCATGCCGGCGGCGAGAATGACGATGTTCACGAGGAGGTTCCTAAGTGAGTGCGCCCGAATTGAGATCCGGATCGGAAAGACGCGCGACCAGCCCCGACGTGACAGCCGGGCATTGGCGCAACTGGCGGACGCCTGGCCGTTTATCGGCTGCGTTTCGTCCTGGACGGGCGGATGCGGAGGCCGTCGCCGGCACCCCGCCATCGCCCGCAAACCGTTGCCACACCTTGCCTGGCGGGCGACGGCGAGCTGCCGTCGGCGCGTCCGGCGATTCTAGCATGGGGGGTATCCGCCGCTTGACGGCTGTTGCGCAAATTCACAATGTGCGGTGGCGCGAACTGATCGCGGCGGGGATGCTGGTGTTGCTGACCGCCTGCAATGCGATGAAACTCGGCTACCAGCAGGGCGACCACCTCGCCTACTGGTGGATCGACAACTATGTCGACGTCTCCGACGACCAGGAACCGCAGACGCGCGACGCGATCGCCCGTTTCTTCGCCTGGCACCGACGCGAGCAGTTGCCGGAGATCGCCGCCTTGCTGCAGCGCGCCAGGAGCGAGGTCCAGGGGCCGGTCACCGAGGCGCAGCTGCAGCGCGTGCGCGACGACACGCAGCGCATGGCGCGCGTCGCCTTCGACCATGCGATTCCGGATGTCGCCGATCTGCTGTTGACGCTGACGCCGGACCAGATCAAGCGGATGGAACGCAAGTTCGCCGACGGCAACGAAAAGTACCGCAAGAAATTCCTGCGCGGCAGCCCCGAAGACCGGCTCGAGGCGCGCTACGACAAGGTGATGGAGTGGGCCACGCTGATCTACGGCCGCTTCTCGCGCGAGCAGCAGGACGCGATCCGTGCCGCGCTTCGCCCGGTGGTCGACAACGCCGAGTCGCGCTTCGGCGAACGGGTCAAGCGCCAGCAGGCCTGGCTGGCGCTGGTTCGGCAGGTTCAGGCCGAACATCCGCCCAAGGCGCGCGTGATCGCGCTGCTGCAGCGCTTCGGCGACCAGTGGCAGGCGCCGCCGACGCGCGAACGCCGCGTCAGCTACGAGGCCAATACCGAGGCCGGACTGACGGTGGCGGCGCAGATCGCCAACATGACCACGCCGGAGCAGAAGCGCCACGCGGTCGAGCGCTTCCAGAAGTGGATCGAGGATACGCGGTCGCTGATGCGCGAGGAGCCGCGGCAACCGGCCATCGCGCCGTCGCGCGCCGCGAACTGAGACGGCGGGCAAGGAAAAGCCGAAGAGCGCGGAAGGCGGGCTGGAGAAGAGCCGGAGGAGCGCTGAATGAACCGGCGCCAGGGCGCCGATGCCTTATTCGGCCGCCGACGCGGCCGCCGCAGTGGCGGTCCCCGCCGCCGCGCCTTCGGGCTTCGTGTCCCGCCCCCCCGGCCTCTCGAAGCGGACGAATTCCATCCGGTTCTCGGCGCTGCCGCCGGCGAACACCAGCGGCTGCTGCGAGAAGGTCGAGTCGCCGAACAGCGAGGCCTCGTCGACCTTGGCCAGGCCGGTCGCCAGGCCGTTGAAGTCGAACAGCTCGGTATCGGCCAGATGCGACGGCACCACGTTTTTCAGCGCCGAGAAGATGTTGTCGATGCGGCCCGGGTTCTGCCGTTCCCACTCGAGCAGCATCTCCTTGACCTTCTTGCGCTGCAGGTTCTCCTGCGAGCCGCACAGGTTGCACGGGATGATCGGGAATTCCATCGCGCGCGCATAGGCGGCGATGTCCTTCTCCGAGCAATAGGCCAGCGGGCGGATCACGATGTGCTGGCCGTCGTCGGTGGCCAGCTTCGGCGGCATCGCCTTCATCTTGCCGCCGAAGAACATGTTCAGGAAAAAGGTCTGGACGATGTCGTCGCGGTGGTGGCCCAGCGCGATCTTGTTGGCGCCCAGTTCCTTCGCGGTCCGGTAGATCACGCCCCGGCGCAGCCGCGAACAAAGCGAGCAGGTGGTCTTGCCCTCGGGCACCTTCTCCTTGACGATCGAATAGGTGTCGGCCTCGACGATCACGTACTGCACGCCGATGCCATCGAGGTAGCGCGGCAACACGTCCTCTGGGAAGCCCGGCTGCTTCTGATCGAGGTTCATCGCGATCAGCTTGAAGTCGATCGGCGCCCGCTTCTGCAGCGCCATCAGCACCGACAGCATCGTGTACGAGTCCTTGCCGCCCGACAGGCAGACCAGCACCGTATCGCCGTCCTCGATCATCTTGAAGTCGCCGATCGCGCGGCCCGTCTGCGATTGCAGATAGGTCTCGAGGCGGTAGAAGTTCTTGGAATGGGTGGTTTCGGTCATGGCGGGAGGAAAGGCAACGGGCGGGGCGCCGTTCTGGCGCAATCGAACCGGGTATTTTAGCGGAGCGCCCCAGCGGCCGCATCAAGTGCCGGCCGCGTCACGACGGGGACCGGCCTGGCAAGTGCGGGCCTAGCTCTTGATATGAAACACCTCGACGCCGACCGAATCGCAGTCCGGGTACACGTCCGGCTTCTCGGTCGATACGCGCACCGCGCGCACCTTGGGGTGGCGCAGCATCGCCCGGGCGACGTCGTCGCACAGCGTTTCCTGCAGATGGACATGGCCCAGCGCCATGCGTTCGGCAACGGTATTGCGCATGAAGTCGTAGTCGACGACCTCGTGCAGCTTGTCGTCGTGCGGCGTGCTTTCCGCCAGCGGCACGTACAGGTCGATATTGATCAGCACGCGCTGTTCGCCCTTTTTCTCGAACTCGTGCACGCCGATGTTGATCTGCACTTCGTAGTTGCGCAGGAACATGCGGCGGCAGTCTTGCAGGCTGGGATGGGAAAGAGCGGCGGACATGGCGGCGTGGGAGAGAAAGGGCAGAGGGAAGAGAGGCCGGGAACCGGCAAAGGCCGCCGATGGTACAGGCGGCGCCGGCTCCGGGGAAGTCATTCGGTCAGGAACATCACGTCGCGCGCCAGCGGCATCAGGTGCTGGCCGCCGTCCACATACAGCGTGGTGCCGGTCACCGCGCGCGCCTCGGCGAGGTAGGCGACGGCCTGGGCGATATCGTCGGGCGTCGACGACTGGCCCAGCGGCGTCATCCGGTGCGCGCGCTTGAAGCCGCCGCCGGACTGGTCGCCGGACACCAGCGTGATGCCCGGCGCCACGCCGACCACACGCAGCCGCGGCGCCAGCGCCTGGGCCAGCTGCATCGTTGCGGTCTGCAGCGCGGCCTTTGACAGCGTGTACGACAGGAAGTCCGGGTTCAGGTTGTCGAGCTTCTGGTCCAGCAGATTGATCACGACGCCGCGCGCATCGTCCGGCAGCGCCCGGTGCAACTCGCGCGACAGCAGCAGCGGCGCCGCGACATTGGTACGCATATGCGTGTCGAGCGAGCCGTAGGAGAAGCTGGTGGCGACGTCGTACTGGAACAGCGAGGCGTTGTTGACCAGGCAGGTCGGCGTGCCGATGGCGGCGGTGCAGGCGGCGATCAGCCCGCCAGTCGCGGCCTCGTCGGCGAGGTCCGCCTGCAGCACCGCGGCGCGGCGGCCCAGCGCGCGGATCTGGCCGGCGACCTCTTCGGCCTCGTCGCGCGAGCGATGGCAGTGCACGGCGATATCCCAGCCTCGCGCCGCCAGCTCCAGCGCAATGGCGCGGCCGATGCGGCGGGCGCCGCCGGTCACCAGCGCAATGCCGCGGCCATTGCCGGGCGCGGCCGCCTGCGTCGACGAAGCCGCGGACGAAGCGGGCGCGGCGCCGGAAGAAGTGAAATCTGGCATTGCTACAATCGCGGGATGCAGAAAACCGGTAGTTTACCCCTTCCCTCCGCGGACGCGCTCGATGCCTCCACGGCATTGGCCACGCGCATCGGCGAGGCGATCGACGCCGCGCAAGGCTGGCTCGGCTTCGACCGCTATATGGCGATGGCGCTCTACACGCCCGGGCTCGGGTACTACAGCGGCGGTGCGGCGAAGTTCGGCCGCGACGTGCGCGACGGCAGCGACTTCATCACCGCCCCCGAGCTAACCCCGTTCTTCGCCCGCACGCTGGCGCGCCAGCTGGCCCAATGGCTCCAACTCGGCCTGGGCGAGGTGATGGAATTCGGCGCCGGCACCGGCCGGCTGGCGGCGGATCTGCTGCTGGCGCTCGAAGACGAAGGCCAACTGCCCTCGCGCTACTGGATCGTCGAGCTGTCCGGCGAACTGCGCGCCCGCCAGCAGGCCACGCTGGCCGCGCGCGCCCCGCATCTGGCCGCCCGCGTGCAGTGGCTCGACGCGCTGCCGGCGCGCTTCGAGGGCGTGGCGATCGGCAACGAGGTCCTCGATGCGATGCCGGTGCGGCTCTACGCGCGGGTGGGCGGTGTCTGGCATGAGCGCGGGGTCGCGCGCAACGATGGCGGCGAGCATGGCAACGAGGCGCGCTTCCGCTTCGCCGACCGGCCACTGGGCGCGGCCGACGTGCCCGCCGCCGTCGCGGCGATTCCCGGCGACCACGACGTCGTCACCGAGACCCATGCCGAGGGCGAGGGCTTCGTCCGCTCGCTCGGCGCGATGCTGACGCGCGGCGCGGCGCTGCTGATCGACTACGGCTTCCCGGCCAGCGAGTACTACCATCCGCAGCGCACCGGCGGCACGCTGATGTGCCACTACCGCCATCACGCCCATCCCGATCCGTTTCTCTATCCGGGGCTGCAGGACATCACTGCCCACGTCAACTTCAGCGGCATCGCGCAGGCCGCGGTCGACGCCGGGCTCGAGGTCGCGGGCTTTGCCTCGCAGGCGCGCCTGCTGATGAACGCCGGCATCACGGAACTGCTGATGTCGCTGGACCCAAACGATGCGCGCAGCTTCCTGCCGGCCGCCAACGCGGTGCAGAAGCTGCTGTCCGAAGCCGAAATGGGCGAGCTGTTCAAGGCCATCGCGCTGACGCGCGGTCTGGGCGACAGCGTGCCGATCGGCTTTGCCGCGGGCGACCGCAGCCACACCCTGTAGCCACGGAAGGCCCCCATGCTGCGCTGGACACTGACCATCTTCCTTTCCGTGATCATCCTGTCGTCCGCGCTGCCGTGGCTGCAAAAGATCGGGCTGGGCCGCCTGCCGGGCGACGTGCGCTTCCGCCTGTTCGGCCGCGAGTGGGTGCTGCCGTTCGCGTCGACGGTATTGCTGTCGCTGATCGCGCTGGTGGTTGGCCGGCTGCTATAGCGGGAGGTCAGGCGAGAAGTCCGGCGGGAGATCCGGTGAGACAAGATCCGCGGGCAGGTCCATTGCCGGCACGCCGTCGCACAACGCGAGCAGAGGCTCCAACGAGGGCTCGCCATATCCCCACGCCAGCCGGCGCCGCAGATCGGCCAGCGCGTGCAGCGGCGAGCCGCGGTAGGCCGGCGGCAGGCCACCCACCGCGTCGAGCAGCGCATGCCATATCGCCATGCATTCCGCCCGGGAGCGGATCATCACGGAGCCGCGCGCCAGTACCGTCAGCACGCTGGCGCGGCGCGCCGCCGGCAGGCCGGCCACCCGCTCGAGCAGCAGCAACGCCGCGTCCGGATGGTCGATCGCCGCGGCGGCCACCAGCCATTGCTCCTGCGCGGCCGGCGGCTGCCGCGTCAGTGCCTGCAGCAAACCCTCGCATGCCGCCGCCCGGTTCGCCTGGCCGAACGTAACGCCGACCACCCGCCAAAGCGCCAGCCATGGCCGCAAGCGCTGTTCGGCCGGTACGCGGTGCAGCAGCGCGACGAGCTCGGGCCATGCCGATGCCGCCAGGGCGGGACGCATTCTGCGTAGCTGCCAGGCCATCCGCTCCAGTTCGACCGCCAGCGCCGCGGCAGGCAGCTGCCTGATCTGTTCGAGATAACGGTCCCAATGGCGCTCGAGCAGCGCGCCGGAATCGGCACAGCATTCGTGCAGCACCGCCACCTGCTGCGCCGGAGGAAGGCAAGCCGCGGCATCGACCACCATATCGCCCCGCGGGTCCCAGATCATCAGGCCCAGTTCGGGCAAGGCTGTCACCAGCGCCTGCAACGGAGCGGCACGATACGCCAGCGGCAATGCCTCGACGGTATGCTGAAACAGCGTCAGCCACGAGTTGACCCGCTGCGGATAGCCTGGCATCACCGTCAGTGACGCCGCGAGGGACGCGATCGCATCGGCACGCCGAGGTGGCGCCATTGTCATCGCGTCCGCCCATACCGTGGCCCACACCTCCGACAGGTCCTGCACCGGATGACGGTGCATCGCCGCGAGCCACCGCCCCAATGCGAATGCATCGCCGCACGCTCGCACACCGATGGCCCACAGCCGTTGCGGCCCGTCGCCATCGGCATGGAGCGACAGGGACACCGTCGGCCACGCGGCCACCCGCATCAGCACCGGCAACAGGCTATCGCCGGGCAGCGATTGCGCCATGCCGATCAGCCACCGTCGCAACCCCACGGTCCTGGTCTCGTCATCCGGCAGTTGCCGGACCGCGCCGACCTCGCCCGCCGCCGCGCACAGCAACGCGGTGCGCTCAGGAACCGCCGGCTGCCCATCCGGCCGCACCAATTGCGCGTACACCGACTGCAACACGCCGAGCAGATCGAACTGCCGCGCGTGTTCGACCGTGCGAACGGACTGCAGCATGGCCACGACCAGGGGACCACGATCCGCCTCCGGCAAGGCGAGTGCCCACAGCAGGCGCGCGGGCAGCTCGGCAAGCAGCGAGGGGGCCAGCCAAGGCATGTTGTCAAAGAATGCCTGGCATGCCGCGGCCTGCTGCCGGGCGGGCAGTTCGAGCACCAGGCGCAGCAATCGGGCTTGCAGCCATGGATCGCGCGCCCGCGCGCTTCTGCCATGCACCCAGCCGAAGCCGCGCAGCCATTCGCACAGCGCCGCCTGGCGTGCGCCGGCCGGCAGCGCGGCGATGGCCTGGAGCAGGACATCGCACGCTTCAGGACCCATGTCGAGATGCAGCAGCGGCAGCCGCTGCGCCAGCGCCGCCAGACGATCGCCACGCGTGGTTGCCGGCAGTCCGGCCGCATCGATCTCCCGCAACGCGTCGCGCAGCGTCGACAGGCTCGACGCGCGCGCAATGCGCCAGCCGATCCGGGCCAGGCGCACCGCCGACGCCAGCGTCGCGCGGCTGCGGCGCTCCGTGCGCGCGATCGCGCAAAGCGGCCGATCGTCGAGATAGCCGGCGATATGCCACAGCAGATCGGTCGTCAGATCGTGCCACGTGGCGCGGGGATGTCCGGCTTGTGCGGCCGCCCCTGCCTCCCCGGTTTCCCCGGCCGGCACGAACGCCGGGTTGGTCATGCATCGGGTATCGATTTGCAGCGGCATGGTGGCTCCGTGAAACAGTTCAAGGCCAGGTCTCGTCGATCCGCGCGCGCTTCGGCGCGACGGCCTGCATGGCGAGCGGGTACCGCGGCCGCTTCAATACACGGCGTACCATCGCGGATTCCGCAAAGGGATCGGCCGCGGCGAAGCCGGCCGGCATGTCGGCGGGCGGTACGCCGCGCAGCAGCGCGACGAAATACCGGCGGGCCGTGCGCCGCATGTCCGGCGGCAACTTGGCAAGCAGTTGCGCCAGTTGCTGCAGCGGCGCGCCGCGATAGTGGGTCGGCAACTCCTTGACCGCGCCGACCAGATCGACCCACACCGCGATGCGTTGATCGGTGCCCCATTCAACGCGATGGCCCGTGCCGGCAAGCCGTGCCGCCCGCGCTACCCTCGCCAGCACCTCGGCCTGCAGCGCCGGGGGCAGGTCGCGTGCCTGCGCCACGATCCATTCGCAGCGCCTGGGATCGGCTCGCCAGGTCGCGCTCAGCAGGCATTGCTGCCGCGCGATGGCCGGCTGTCCGGCCAGCAGATCGGCGAGCGTGTCGCGCGCGCGTCCGTGTCCGACCGGATCGCGCTCGAACACCCGATTCATCCGCCGCAGCAGCATCTGCCACGGTGCCTGCCGATACTCCGCCGGCAAGTCGTTCACCGCATGGGCGATATCCCGCCATGCCCGTACACGATGCGCGTCCGCCTGCAGCTGGACGATGCGGTCGGCAAGCTGGGACAACGCCGCGCCGCGCTGGGCCGCCGGCAAGCGCAGGATGATGCGGCGGCACGGCGCCCAGAACGGCTCGGCGGTGCCGAAGTCAATGCAGGCGAGCAGCGCCCTGAATTGCGCGGCCGTCGGCAGCGCAGGCATCGCGTCGACCAGCAGCCGCCAGCGCTCGTCCTGGATCGCGGCATCCTCGGTCAGCAAGGCCTCGGCCAGTCCCACCAGCGGCGCGGTACGCGCTTCGGGCAGTGGCATCGCGAGGGTCATCTGGTACAGCGCGAGCCAGCGGGCATGGCGATCGGCCCGATCGGCCGCGGCCGCGGCGCCGCGCGCCAGCATGGCGACCACCGGCCCTGTTTCGCGTGGCGGCAGCGTGGCGGCCGCATCGAACAGGCACTGCCATGTTCCCTCTGGCTGCACCCAGCCGTGATGCAGGGACAGCGCCGCCAGCCAGCGCGCGTATTGCGAGGATTCCGCGCCGAAACGCCGGCCCGCCTGCCACAGCATGGCCCAGCGCAGCGGGCCGCTCGCGGCGCCCCTCAGGGCCCCTGGGCCCGCCAGTGCCGCCATCACGTCGAGTGCGCAGTCGGGCCGCAAGGCCTGCGCCGCGGCCAGCAGGTCGCGCCACACGTCGTGCGCGGCCTCGTCTTCCCCGTCTTTCCGCGCCAGATGATGGTCCAGCGCATCGGCCAATGCGATCAGCACGACGGCCTGCTCGGCCCCCGCGGGCTCTCCATTGGGCGTCCGCAGCGCCTGGCAGGCGCGCATGAACTGCTGCAAGCGCGCATCCGTGCGCATCGGACTGCCAAACGAGAAGCGCCGCACGACCTGTGCCAGCAAGGCGCCACGGTCGGGCGCCGGCAGCGACAGCGCCTCGTCGATCCAATGCGTGACGTTGGGCATGGCGTTTCGCGTCAACGACGGAATGCGCAGGCACGCAATCAGCGCCTCGCCGCGCCGCGCGGGCGCCACGGCATGCGCCGCTATCAGCAGCGGCCAGGCACCGCCCTTGTGCACCGGCGATGGCGAGCAGCGCGCGAGCCCATGCATCACGCCGACAAGCGGCTCTGCCCGCAGCGGGCGCGGCAGCCGCGCAATCTCGTCCAGCAGGACATGTCGTGCCGCGCAGACCATGCCGCCATCCAGGCTCGGCAGGCGGCCCGCGAGCGCGCCAAGCGCCCGAGCGCGTTGCAGGCCGGACAGCTGGGGGCTGCGCAACTCGCCTACCGTGCGCCCGAGCAGCGACAGGCTCGAAACGCAGGCAATGCGCCAGCCGATGCGCGAGTGAACGATGCAAGCGGCGAGCGCCTGGCGCGACCGGTGATGGGTTCGACCCAGCGCGTCGAGCGCCTGCCATGGCAGGAAACCTCCGATATGGACGACCAGCTCGGCGGGCAGCCGATGCCAACCCGTGTCGGGTTCGATATCGGTATCGGGGTTGGTGTCGGGGTTGGTGTCGGGGTTGGTGTCGGGGTTGGTGTCGAGGTTGGTGTCGAGGTTGGTGTCGAGGTTGGTGTCGGCCTTGTTTTCGGCTTCGATTGGGACGTACGGGATCGCGGCGGTGGAATCGTTCGATGCCGGCGGCATCGGACAGGCGGGGAGATACGGAGCGATGGGATTGGGCATGGCGTTGGACCTTTGGACAGGACAACGCCGACGCTGGGCTGCCGTGCCGGATCGGCACCATGGCGAGGAAGAGACGATGCGCGTCGGTGCAGGCGTCGGCGACTAGCCGCTCGAATGCAGGGACAGGCCGGCAGGCGCCCCGCATTCGAGCGAGGCGCCATTCTGTTGTCCGCTCCTGACCGTTGCTATCGATTTGTGTCGGTGGCTTGCAGCGGTGACTTGCCGCGGTGACTTGTCTCGTCGCCCGCCGCGCTACTCGCCCGGCTGCCCCAGTGCGCGCGCCACCGCGGCGACCCGCGCCTGGTGCACGCGCTCGCGGATCAGTTCGACTTGTCCCGCGCACTCCCGCGCGATGGCGCCCGCATCCACGCTGGCGGCGGCCTCGCGTGCGGCCAGCAGCCGGGCCGGCTGCGGATAGTCACGCTGCTCGAAGCCGAGCCGGCCGCGCGCGTCCGCCTCGCAGGCCTGCAGCGCCTCGGCGAAGCGCTCCGGCTTGCGCAGCGCGTCGCAGCGCTCGAGCAGCCGCGTCACCGCGGCGGCGCCGAATTCGGTGGAACGATGGATATTGCCGTGCTCACGCGCGACCAGCACGGCGAGATCGCGGCAATCGGTCGGCACGCGCAGCCGCTTGCAGACCGCTTCGAGCAGCGCGACGCTGCGCTGTTCGTGGCCGATATGGCGCGGCAGCACGTCGGCGGGCGTGGTGCCCTTGCCCAGGTCATGGACCAGCGCCGCGAAGCGCACCGTCAGCGGTGCCCGCATCGCGGCGGCGGTATCGACCACCATCATCACGTGGACACCGGTATCGACCTCGGGGTGATACTCGGCGCGCTGCGGCACGCCCCACAGCCGGTCCAGCTCCGGCATCAGCCGCGCCAGCGCACCGCACTCGCGCAGCACCTCGAACATCCGCGACGGGCGCGCCTCCATCAGCCCGCGCGCGAGCTCCTGCCAGACGCGCTCGGCCACCAGCGCGTCGACCTCGCCGCTGTCCACCATCGACCGCATCAACGCCAGCGTCTCCGGCGCGACGGTGAATTCGGGCAAGCGGGCGGCGAAGCGCGCCAGGCGCAGGATGCGCACCGGGTCCTCGGCGAAGGCCGGCGACACGTGGCGGAATACCTTGGCGGCCAGATCACGCTGGCCGCCGTGCGGATCGATCACCGGCCCGGCCAGGTCGCCCTGCTCGTCGACCGCCTGCGCCATCGCGTTGATGGTCAGGTCGCGCCGGATCAGGTCGTCCTCCAGCGTGACATCGGGCGAGCAATAGAAGGCGAAGCCCTTGTAGCCGGCGGCGGTCTTGCGCTCGGTGCGCGCGAGCGCGTATTCCTCGCGGGTGCGCGGATGCAGGAAGACCGGGAAGTCCTTGCCGACTGGCTTGAAGCCGGCCGCTTCCATCTCCGCCGGGGTCGCGCCGACGACCACGTAGTCGCGGTCCTGGCTGGGGGTGCCCAGCAACTGGTCGCGGATGGCGCCGCCGACGGCATAGATCTGCATGGAGCTGCTTCCTCGGTCCGACGCTTCAGTGCTGGATCACGATCGCGTCGTCGCGGTCCGGCGCGGCGCGATACGGCTCGTCCGGCGCGAGGAAATCGCGCTCCTCGCGGGCCGCCGCGATCCAGCGCTGCAGCGCCGGCAGTTCCAGCACCAGATCGGCATAGGCCTTGGCGTGCTCGGGCAGGTGGATGCCATAGGTCGCGAAGCGACAGACCACCGGCGCAAAGTAGGCATCGGCGATCGAGAACGCGCCGAACAGGAACGGGCCGCCGTTGCCGAAGCGCTCGCGCGCCTGCTGCCACAGCTGCACGATGCGGTCGATATCGCGCTGCACCGCGACGTTCCAGCCCATGCCGGGCAGCATCGCGCTCAGGTTCATCGGCAGCTGGCTGCGCAGATTGCCGAAGCCGGCGTGCATCTCGGCGCAGATCGAGCGCGCGAAGGCCCGCGCGGCCGAGTCCTGCGGCCACAGCTGCTTGTCGGGGAATCGCTCGGCCAGGTATTCGACGACCGCCAGCGAGTCCCAGACCACGATATCGCCGTCGATCAGCGCCGGCACCTTGTTGGCCGGCGCATAACGGCCGATCTCCTCGGCGAAGCTCGGCGTGAACAGGCGCACTGGCACTTCCTCGAATGGAATGCCGGCGTGCGCCATCACCAGCCAGGGACGCAACGACCAGGAGGAATAGTTCTTGTTGCCGATGACGAGCTTCATTTGGGAGTCCTTGGAGAGGGAGAGAGCGAGGCGAGCGCGATCGGTGGCATGCGGAAAAGACCGGAAAGACAGGAAAGCGGTATGGCTGACCACGCTGCGCTTCAGGCCGAACATTGTAGCCAGCGGCTCGGGGCCGGGCCAAACGAATTGGGCTCGCAAGGAGTGTCAATCTGGGTCACATACGAGCGCATCGGGTCCGCTGCCCTCTCCCCCAGCCCCTCTCCCGCAAGCGGGAGAGGGGAGCCGTCCGCCTGCAAGGGGGGTGAGAAACCCTCGGTTGGTTTCTCTTCCTCTCCCGCAAGCGTTAGTGGGAACCGCCTGCCGGTTTTCTCCCTCTCCCGCTTGCGGGAGAGGGCCGGGGAGAGGGCAGCTCCCACCCCACCTTCACCGCCGATGCACGCTCGAGCGCAACGCCTCCAGCCGCGTCTCCCTGCCACCGGACAGCGCCTCGGTCATCACCGCCTCCAGGCTGGTCGGATGCACGCCGAGCTCGGGCGCCATCGGGCCGCTCAGCACATTGTCCAGCCGCATCGAATCGAGGTTGTCGCGCGACATCACCGGGCCGCCCGGCATATGTTCGAGCACGGCCGCCTGCAGGCGTGCCAGCGCGTCGGGCAGCGGCAGTACCGGGCGCGGATGGCCGGAGGCCTCGCCGGCAAAGCGCACCAGTTCCTCCAGCGTATAGACCTGCGGGCCGCCGAGTTCGTAGCAGCGGCCGATCGTGGCCGGGGTCGCCATCGCATTGACCATCGCCTGCGCGACGTCCTGCACGAACACCGGCTGAAACCGCGCCTGCGCGCAGGCCAGCGGCACCACGGGCGCGAGCCGCTGCATGCTGGCGAACAGGTTGAGGAAATGATCGTCGGGGCCGAACACCACCGAGGGGCGGAAGATCGTCCAGTCCAGACCGCTCTCGCGCACCGCGCGCTCGCCGTCGCCCTTGCTGCGCAGATACATCGACGGGCCCGCGCTGTCGGCGCCGAGCGCGCTCATATGCAGCAGCCGGCGAACGCCGGTGCGCCGCATCGATTCGATCAGCCGGCGTGGCAGTTCGACATGGGCGGCGGCAAACCCTGCCCCGTAAGGGTCGCCGCGCCCGCCGTGGAGCACGCCGACCAGATTGACGACGATGCCCTCGATGCCCAGCGATCCGATCGCGCTGTCGAGCGCCGCCTCGTCGGCGACATCGAGCACCGCGATCTCGACCCGCGGCAGCGCCAGCAGGTCGCGCGCATTGTCCTCGTTGCGCGTGACCACCACGATCCGTTCGGGATCCATCGGCGGAATGACCACCGTCGCGTGTTCGAGCGGCGCGTTGCTGCGGTTTGCCACGCCCGACAGGCGCGCGACCAGATGACTGCCGATAAAGCCCGAACCGCCGATCACCAGCACATTGCTCGTCAGCATGATGTCCTCCGTGGCACGGTGGCCGCGGCACGGCTGCCGCGGCGGGTTTCGACCCAGCGTTCGATGCTGCGCGTTCGATGCTGCGCGTTCGATGCTGCGTCAAGCAGCGGCGGACATCTCGCCCCGGGGGCACCCCGTCGGCGCACCCGCGGGGCGCCGTCACGGCCCCGTCAGGGCAGGCTGGTGGTGGTGACCTGCGACGGCACCACCGTGCCCAGCCGCGCCTTCAGCGACTGCGGATGTCCGTGCATCAATGCAGCATAGTACGTGGCGTTGGAGAGCACATTCTTGACGTAGGTTCGCGTCTCCGTGAACGGAATGGTCTCGGCGAAGATCGCCCCCTCGACCGGCCGCGACAGGCTGGTGCGCCAGCTCTTGGGCCGGCCCGGGCCGGCGTTGTACGCGGCCGACGCCAGCGTCTGCGAGCTGTCCAGGTCGGTCAGCACCATGCTCATGTAGCTGGTGCCGAGCAGGATGTTGACATTCGGATCGCTCATCATCGACGGCGTGAAGTCCGTCATGCCGATCTTGCGGGCCACGTACTTCGCGGTGGCCGGCATCACCTGCATCAGGCCGTGGGCGCCGGCGGACGAGCGCGCGTTCATGATGAAGCGCGACTCCTGCCGGATGATGCCGTAGGCCCACGCCATGTCGAGGCCCGCCTGGTCGGTGGCGCGCTGCATGATGTCGCGGAACGGCATCAGGAAGCGCAACGAGAAGTCATGCTGCGCCTGGGTGCGGTCGGCCGTGTTGACGGTGCGGTCCAGCAGCGAGATGCGGCGCGCGTACTCCGCCGCGGCCAGCAGCTCGCGGTCGCTCATGCCGCGCAGCTCCCAGTTCCATTCGCGGTTGCCCTCGAAGCGCAGGTCCATGTCGTAGAACGCCTTGGCGCGCTGGAAGCCGGGGCGCGTGCGCATCGCCATCGCCTCGGCATCGCTGACCTGGGTACGCGCCGGCAGCGTGATGCGCTGGCCCAGTTCCTCGCTGGCGAGCTGCCCGTAGAAATTGAAGCCGCTGGCGATCGACTGGTACTGCTGGCGGGCCTCGTCGTTGCGGCCCGCTTCGGCCAGCGCGCGGCCGAGCCAGTAGGTCCAGGCCGGATCCTTGGTGCGCAATTCGGGGCGCATCGATTCGATCGCCAGCCGCACCAGCTTCCAGTCGCCCTGGCGCAGCGCCGCGCGCACGCGCCACTCCTGCGTCTCGGTCGACAGCCACTGGTTGCCGCCCAGTTCGACCTGGCGGCGGAAGTAGCCGGCCGCATCGGGCAGCAGCTTCTTGGCGGCGAACTGGCCGACCACGCCCCAGCCCGCGCCCTGCTCGTCGCGCGACAGGCTGCCCGAGCTGGCGGTCAGGTAGGCGGCGGCCTGCGCCGGATCGCTGCGCGCCATCTTGACCACCATGGCCAGCGTATCGCCGTCGACGGGGGCGTCCGGCACGGTGGCGGCGATGCGTCCGGCCAGCGTGGTGTAGTTCTGCTCCAGCGCGGTGCGGGCCTGGAAGGCGACGTCCGCGCGCGTGATCTGGCGGCTCTGGTAAAGATAGCCGATCAGGTCGACGCAGCCCTCGCCATAGTTCTTCGGCTCGGTCAGCAGCGCGCGCGCCTCGGCGGCGACGTTCTGCCCCTTCAGCGCGCGCGACAGCAACGCATAGCACTCGACCTGGGTATCGTCCTTCAGCACGAACTGCGGATACTGCGCGTCGAAGTTGGCCCAGTCGCGCCGCTTGCCGAGCACCAGCAGCCAGTCGTTGCGCATGCGGTCGGCGATCGCCTCGCCCTGGTAGCGCTGCAGGAAGGCGCGCACCTCGTCGTCGGGCGCGTCGATGCGCGCCAGGCCGCTGGCATCGAACAGCTGCGGCTTGATGCGGAAGTATTCGACGTAGGAGGGCACCGGGTAGTCGACCAGCGTGGCCGAGATCGCATAGGCGCGCGCCACGTCGTTCTTGCGGGCGGCTTCGCGCAGCGCCCGGAAGGCGTCGTCCGGATTGCCCGGGATCATCGTCGATGCGGCGCCCTGTCCGTTCGACGATACCGTGCGCTTCTGCGCGGCGGCCGGTGTTGCCAGCAGCGTCAAGCTCAAGGCGGTGGCGATCGCGGTCAATGCGAACTGTCCCGCACGCTGCCGATATACTCCGTTGCGCATCCTGTCTTTCCTTGTTGTGGCGGCCCGGCCGGCGCTGGATGTGGCTGCCGAACCGCTTGAAAACCAATAGTCCGCGGACATTATCACACGCACTTCTCACCGGCCGATCCGGGACTAACGCCCCGCTTCGGCACGTATTTCTCCCGCTCATGGCCAACGCACCGACCGGTCCGCTCGATCCCTCGCCCTCGTCCGCGCAACCGTCTTCGCCGTCCGGCGATCCCGCCGCTGATCCGGTGACCGAACGCCGGGCGCTGCGGGCTGCTCTGCTGGCACGCCGCGCCAGCCTGCCGCAGCGGCAGCGGCTGGACGCGCGCATCGAGGCCGAGCTGGCCGCGCTGCTCGACTGGTTGCCGGTGCGTTGCCTGGGGTTCTACTGGCCGATCCAGCAGGAATTCGACGCGCGCGGCCTGGTGGCGCGCTGGCTCGCGGCCGCACCGGGGCGCGACGCCGCGCTGCCGGCCGTCAGCCGGCCCGGCGTGCCGCTGGACTTCCATCGCTGGACGCCCGACACACCGATGCGCGAGGGCCGCTACGGCATCCCGGTGCCCGACGGCACCGCCGCGGTGACGCCCGACGCGCTGCTGATTCCCTGTGTCGGTTTCAGTGCGCAGAAGTTCCGCCTCGGCTACGGCGGCGGCTTCTACGACCGCACGCTGGCGGCGCTGCCGGGCAAGCCGGTGGCGATCGGCATCGGCTACGAAGACTGCCGGATCGCGCTGGCGCCAGCCGCGCACGATATCCCGATGGACTGGATGGTGACCGAGGCCGGGCGGTTCTGACGCCTGCGTCGTCCCCGCGCATGCGCGGACCCGGCGACTGCTGAAGACGCTGGGTTCCCGCCTTCGCGGGAACGACATGGCGGCAATCGGGACGTCGTCAGCAGTCCGCCGCCGCGTCGGGCGCGTCGGCCGTCCCTTCCGGCAGCATCAGCGAATCGACCAGCGCCCGCATCCGGCGCCAGTGCGACCCCTCCCAGAACACCCGCCGGCAGGCCTCGCAGGTGGAGAAGCGCTCGTGCCGCTCGAGCACCGCGGGCGGCACGCGGCCGGCCACTTCGTCGCTCGAGGCGGCGCGCAGCGGCACATTGCAGCTCAGGCACAGCGAGAACGGCCGCGCCTGCCGGCGCAGGTCCAGCCGGCCGAAGATCTCGCGCAGCTGCGCCTGGGGCTTGAGCGCGCGCACATAGCAGCCATGCGTGATGCTGCTGCGCTTGAGCAGCTCGCGGTCGCGCGTCAGCACGATGCGGCCCTCGCGCGCCGCGATCGCTTCGATCTCGCGATCGTCGAAGTGGTTGTCGTAGAGGGTGTCGTAGCCGGTCAGGCGCAGCAGCGCGGCGAGCCCGCCGAGGTGGGCGTCGGCGACGAAACGGGTGACCCGCAGCGGCGCCGGCCGTACCCGCAGCAGCGGCGTGACGTCCAGCGCCTCGAAAGTGGGGTAGACCGAGACCCGGTCGCCGTCGGCCAGCACGCGGTCGAAGCCGCACGACTGTCCGTTCACCAGGATCAGTTCGACCTCGGTGTGCGGCACCCCGAGCGCCTCGATCATGTGCTTGACCGTGGCCGCGCGGGCGCACGGACAGGACCAGTCCCGTCCGCGCATCGCCGGGGGGAGGAAATCGTTCAGCTCCTCGTAGAAGCGGAACGTGGCGGTAACCATGCGGCACAGTATGCCATCGGCACCGGGCACCGCATCGCCACCATCGCGGCGGGCCGCCTTGCAGCCCTGCAGCCTTACCGACTTACAGCTTCAGCCGCTGCCAGATCGCCTTGGTCGCGCCGGCCGCGTTCAGCGTGTAGAAATGCAGGCCCGGCACGCCGCCGGCCAGCAGCCGCTCGCACAGCGCGGTGACGACGTCCAGGCCGAAGGCGCGGATCGCCTCGCGGTCGTCGCCAAAGCTCTCCAGACGCTTGGCGACCCAGCGGGGCACCTCGGCGCCGCACATCTCCGAGAAGCGCATCAGCTGCGAGTAGTTGGTGATCGGCATGATGCCCGGCACGATCGGCACGTCGACGCCGAGCGCGCGCACGTCGTCGACGAAGCGGAAGTAGGCGTCGGCGTTGAAGAAGTACTGCGTGATCGCCGAGTCGGCGCCGGCCTTGACCTTGCGCACGAAGTTCTCGAGGTCGTGCCGCGGCGAGCGCGCCTGCGGGTGGTACTCCGGATAGGCGGCCACCTCGATCTGGAACCAGTCGCCGGTCTCGGCGCGGATGAACTCCACCAGCTCGTTGGCGTAGCGGAATTCGCCGATCTCGCCCATGCCCGACGGCATGTCGCCGCGCAGCGCGACGATATGGCGGATGCCGTTGTCGCGGTAGGTGCGCAGGATCTCGCGGATGCCGTCGCGCGTCGAGCCCACGCAGGACAGGTGCGGGGCGGCGTCGATGCCGTCGCGCTGGATTTCCAGCACGGCGTCGAGCGTGCCCTGCTGCGTGGTGCCGCCGGCGCCGAAGGTCACCGAGATGTATTTGGGCCCCAGCGGGGCCAGCTGTGCGCGGGTATTGCGCAGCTTTTCCCGGCCCTCGGGCGTCTTGGGCGGGAAAAACTCGAAGCTGTAGTAGCGGTCTTGCATGATGGGTGGCGCCGCCGCCGAGGCGGCGCTGGGAAGGGAGCGCCCGGCGTCAGGCTGCTTCGCGGTCGCGCAGCAGCAGGCCGGCCAGCAGGGTCGAAATCACGCTGTACAGCAGCGAACCGAGCAGCGCGGTCCAGAAGCCCGACACGGTGAAGCCCGACAGCAGATTGCCGACGAACAGGAACAACAGCGCGTTGATCACGAAGATGAACAGGCCCAGCGTCAGCAGCGTGACCGGCAGCGTCAGCAGCACCAGGATCGGCCGGATCAGCGTATTGATGATGGCCAGCACCGCCGCCGCGATCATCGCCGAGCCAAAGCCCCGCACTTCGATGCCGTCGACCACCGCGCTGATCGCGAACAGCGTCAGCGCGTTGATGATCCATACCGCCAGCAATCTCATGGCAACTCCTTGTCGGTGGAAAAAGGCAAAGCGAAAACGCGCCGATTGCCTTTGGCGTACTCCCTCTCCGCTTGCGGGAGAGGGTTGGGGAGAGGGCAAGGGCATTCGCAGTGGCTTGCGACGGCGGCATGACCACCGCTCGTTCCCTCTCCCCCAACCCCTCTCCCGCAAGCGGGAAAGGGGAGCACCATCCGGGCAATGGGTCTGCAATCAATACCGGTAGTGATCCGCCTTGTACGGGCCTTCCTTCGACACGCCGATATACGCGGCCTGCTGGTCGGTCAGCTCGGTCAGCTGCGCGTTGAGCTTCTTGAGCTGCAGGCGCGCGACCTTCTCGTCCAGGTGCTTGGGCAGCGTGTAGACGCCGACCGGGTACTTGCCGCTATCGCGCTGCTGCCACAGCTCGATCTGCGCCAGCGTCTGGTTGGCGAACGAGCTGCTCATCACGTACGACGGGTGGCCGGTCGCGCAGCCGAGGTTCACCAGGCGGCCCTTGGCCAGGATGATCAGCTTCTTGCCGTCGGGGAAGATCACGTGGTCCACCTGCGGCTTGATCTCGTCCCACTGGTATTTCTCCAGCGAGGCGATATCGATCTCGTTGTCGAAGTGGCCGATGTTGCAGACGATCGCCTGGTCCTTCATCTGCGCCATGTGGTCGTGCGTGATCACATGGTAGTTGCCGGTGCAGGTCACGAAGATGTCCGCCTTGTCGGCCGCATATTCCATCGTCACCACGCGATAGCCTTCCATCGCCGCCTGCAGCGCGCAGATCGGGTCGACCTCGGTGACCCACACCTGCGCCGACAGCGCGCGCAGCGCCTGCGCGCTGCCCTTGCCCACATCGCCGTAGCCGCACACCACCGCGACCTTGCCGGCGATCATCACGTCGGTGGCGCGCTTGATGCCGTCGACCAGCGATTCGCGGCAGCCGTACAGGTTGTCGAACTTGCTCTTGGTGACCGAGTCGTTGACGTTGATCGCCGGGAAGCGCAGTTCGCCCTTCTGCGCCATCTGGTACAGGCGGTGCACGCCGGTGGTGGTTTCTTCGGTGACGCCGCGGATCGCTTCGAGGTTGCGGCTGTACCAGCCCGGATCCTTGGCCAGCTTTTCCTTGATCGCGGCGAACAGGAAGGTCTCTTCCTCGCTGCCGGGGCTGGCGATCACCGACGGATCGCGCTCGGCGCGCGCGCCCAGGTGCAGCAGCAGCGTGGCATCGCCGCCGTCGTCCAGGATCATATTCGGCGTGCCGCCGTCGGCCCAGTCGAAGATGCGGTGGGTAAAGTCCCAGTATTCCTTCAGCGACTCGCCCTTGAAGGCGAACACCGGCGTGCCCGAGGCGGCGATCGCGGCGGCGGCGTGGTCCTGGGTCGAGAAGATGTTGCACGAGGCCCAGCGCACGTCGGCGCCGAGCGCCTTCAGCGTCTCGATCAGCACCGCGGTCTGGATCGTCATGTGCAGGGAGCCGGCGATGCGGGCGCCCTTGAGCGGCTGGCTGGCGGCGAATTCCTCGCGGATTGCCATCAGCCCCGGCATTTCGGTTTCCGCGATGGCGATTTCCTTGCGGCCCCAGCCGGCCAGGCCGATGTCGGCCACCACGAAATCGTTCTTGAGATCGGTCACAGCGTTCATGTTTCACTCCGTCGAAGAGTGGGACGCCGGTGACGAAAGGGGGACGGGATCCGGGACGGCTGCGTGCCCATCGGGGGGTGCAGCGTGCGGATAGGTCGACTCGCCACCGTGCGAACCACGGTTCAGCGAGCGCCGTTGAAGACATTCCGAGCCTGGCGGATGGCAGAATGCGGGGTTGGGCCCGCGCGCCGTCCGTTGCAACGCTCCTCGGAGTGGCGGTATTGTACCTGCCCTGCGCGGCGACGGTGTGCCGCTCTCCGAATTCTTTTCTGGCAGGTCAGGACTCGGCCGGCGTCCCTCCGCCGGCCGTCCCGGACCTCGTCTTTCGACTCGTTATGACCGCCTTTCCCCCGCGTACCCTGACCATCGCCGGTTCCGACTCCGGCGGCGGCGCCGGCATCCAGGCCGACCTGAAGACCTTCGCCGCCCTTGGCTGCTACGGCATGAGCGCGATCACCGCGATTACCGCGCAGAACACGCTCGGCGTGACCGGCGTGCATGCGATCCCGGCGGAGATGGTGACGGCGCAGATCGACGCAGTGGCCGGCGATATCGGCATCGACGCCGCGAAGACCGGCATGCTGGGCACGGCGGCGATTGTCGAGGCGGTGGCCGCCGCGGTGGACCGCCACGGCGTGCGCAAGCTGGTGGTCGATCCGGTGATGGTGGCCACGTCCGGCGCGACGCTGTCGGACGACGCCACCGCGCAGGCGATGGTGCGGCTGCTGTTCCCGCGCGCGCTGCTGGTCACGCCGAATCTGCCCGAGGCCTCGTATCTGCTGGGCCGGCCGGTCACGCGCCGCGCCGACATGGAGCGCGCCGCGCGGGAACTGATCGAACTGGGCTGCCAGGCGGTGCTGCTCAAGGGCGGACATCTGGCCGAAGCCGGCCAGGACAGCCTGGACGACCTGCTGATGAGCGCCGACGGCAGCGTGCGCGTGTTCAGCCATCCGCGCATCGATACCCGCAACCTGCACGGCACCGGCTGCACGCTGGCCGCCGCGATCGCCTCGCAACTGGCGCGCGGCGACGCGCTGGAGCAGGCGGTCGGCACCGCGCTGGACTTCGTCGCCCAGGCCATCGCGGCCGGCGCGGACCTGCGGCTCGGCGCCGGCAACGGCCCGCTGAACCACGGCTTCGCGCCGCGGGTGTTGGGGTGATGGCGGTTTTGCGGACGCTGGATTGCCCTCTCCCCCGGCCCCTCTCCCGCAAGCGGGCGAGGGGAGCAAACCGGCGATAACGTCAGCAAGGCCGACGCCCTCTCGAAAACCTCATTCCGCTCTCCCGCAGTCGGGCGAGGGGAGCAAACCGGCGATAACGTCAGCAAGGCCGACGCCCTCTCGAAAACCTCATCCCTTCTCCGGCGGGCGGTCGGAGGGAGATCACCGGCGATAGCGTCAGCAAGGCCGACGCCCTCACGGAAACCTCACTCCCCTCTCCCGCTTGCGGGAGAGGGGTGGGGGAGAGGGCAAAGGGCGCCCGGCCAGCCAATGCGGCCAACCTCTGCCCTCAATTCCCCCCGGCCGCCAACGGCACCAGCTTGAACGCCGCCCGCGCCACGCACACGACGTTGCCGGCGGCATCCTTGACCTCGCCGTCGCAGAACGCGATGCGCGCGCCGCGCCGCATGCAGCGGGCTTCGAAGGTCAACTCGCCGCGCGCGGCGGCCAGGAAGTGGGTCGACATGTCGATCGTGATCACGCCGGTCTCCAGCGGCGCATGCGAGCGCGCGGCGCCGCTGAGCGTGAAGTCCAGCACCGCCATCAGCGTGCCGCCATGCACGTCGCCACGGCTGTTGACCAGGGCCGGATGCGCGGGCAGCCGTGTCTGGCACAGCCCCTCCTCGATATGGACCGGCTGCAGGCCCAGATGCCGCATCAGCGGGACGTCAATGCCGAAATAGGGCTTCTCGGCCGTGCCCGGCGCGACCGGAACGATCTCAGGGACGATCTGCGGGACGATTTGCGTACTGCTTTCCAAAACCACTTCCTTACTCGAGTTCGATCACGACCTGGCCCTCGGCGACCGCATCGCCGGGTTGCACCAGGATGGCCTTGACGACGCCGGCCTGCTCGGACTCGAGCGGGATTTCCATCTTCATCGACTCGATGGTCATCACGGCATCGCCGGCCGCAATGGTAGCGCCAACTTGCACGTCGACGGCGCAGACATGGCCGGCGACGGCCGCTTCGATTTGCTTCATGGGGGACTCCGGGATCAGGATGTCAGGGTGGATGCGGCCGCCTGCGCCGCGGCGGCGGACTTCGTGCCGCCGGCCAGCACGCGCTGCGCGAGGCCGGTATCGATGCGGCCGGCGACGAAATCGTCGTCGTCCAGCACCCGCTGGATAAAGGGGAGATTGGTCTTGACGCCCTCGATGGCGAAGGCGTCCAGCGCCGCGCGCAGCCGCGCGATCGCCTGGGCGCGATCGGCGCCGGTGGCGATCACCTTGGCGAGCATCGGGTCGTAGTAGGAGGTGACACGGCCGCCCTGCGCATAGCCGGTCTCCACCCGCACGCCCTCGCCCGCCGGCGGCCGATACACGGTCAGCGGACCGGGCGACGGCAGGAACCGCACCGGATCCTCGGCATAGACGCGCGCCTCGATCGCATGGCCGCGCAAGCGAACCGGCGTCGGCAGCACCGCCTCGATCGGCTCGCCGCGGGCCAGCCGCAGCTGCGCCGCGACGATATCGATGCCGGTGACCTGCTCGGTGACCGCATGCTCGACCTGCAAGCGCGTATTGAGCTCGAGAAAGACGAAGCCGGTCGCCGGCGTGTACAGCATCTCGACGGTGCCGATCACGTCGTAGCCCAGCGCCGCCAGCAGCGACGCCAGGCGCCTGGCCATCGCGTCGATCTCGTCGGCCGGCACGTTCGGCGCGCGCGCCTCCTCGATGACCTTCTGATGGCGCCGCTGCACCGAGCAATCGCGCTCGCCCAGCACCCGCACGCCACCGTAGCGGTCGGCCAGCACCTGGAATTCGATATGGCGGGGCCGCTCGATCAGCTTTTCCAGATACAGCTCGGCCTGGCCGAAGCTGCGCTGCGCGACCGAGCGGGCGCGCTGCCACGCCGCGGCCAGCTCGCTGTCGTCGTGGGCCGGCAGCATGCCGATGCCACCGCCGCCGCCGGCCGGCTTGATCAGCACCGGATAGCCGATGCGCGCCGCCGCCCTGGCGACGACCTCCGGATCGTCGGGCAGCACGGCGCTGCTGGGCGTCATCGGCATGCCATGGGTCGCCATCAGCGCGCGCGCCTCGGTCTTGTGGCCGAGCCTGCGGATCCAGCGCGACGACGGGCCGATGAAACACAGTCCCGCCGCCTCGACGCGCTCGGCAAAGCCGGCGTTCTCCGACAGGAAGCCGTAGCCCGGATGGACGCCGTCGGCCGCATGCTCGCGCGCGATCTGCAGCAGCGCGTCCTGGTTCAGATAGCTCTGCAGCGGCGCGGCCTCGCCCAGCCGCACGCGCACCGTAGCCTGCTGCAGGTACGGCAATTCGGCATCGGCGTCGGAATAGACCGCGATCGACTCGATGCCCTGCGCGTTCAGCGCGCGCAGGATACGGGCGGCCACCGTGCCGCGGTTGGCGACCAGCACGCGGCGCAACGGACGGACCTGCAATTTTGGCGTCATCGATTGGTCTCCTCGCTGGCGGCGTTGCGGACCACCACGGCGTCCACGATGACCGGGGCGGCGTCGCCACGCGGCACGATCACCGGATTGGCATCGACCGACGCGCAAGCGCGTCCGGCGGCGCTGCCGGCGAACCAATCGCCCAGCGCCACCAGCATCGCCGCGAGCCGGTCGACGTCGACCGCCGGCATGCCGCGCACCGCGCCGAACGCGCGCGCGACATGCAGGCGTGCGATGGCCTCGCGCGCCTGCGCGGCCGAGAACGGCGCGGGCAGGAACTGCACGTCGTCCAGCGCCTCGACCAGCACGCCGCCCTGCCCGATCATCACCACCGGCCCGTAGACCGGATCGCGATGCGCGCCGACCGCGAGTTCGAACGCTCCCTTGTGCTGGCGCGCGATCAGCACGCCGCCATGCTCGACGCCCTGCTCGGCGGCCAGCGCGGCGAGCCTGGCATCGAGCTCGTCGAAGGCGGCCAGCGCGCGCGCTTCGCTGTCCAGGCCCAGGCGCACCAGCCCGTACTCGGACTTGTGCGTGATCGACGCCGACACGCCCTTGGCGACCACCGGCAAACCCAGCTCGGCCACGGCGTGCCGAACCTGCTCGCGGTCGCGGCACAGCCGATGGGCGACCGCCGGCAGGCCGGCCGCGGCCAGTTGCGCCAGGCTTTGCACTTCATCGAGCGTGGTGGTTGACGATGCGGTGGGCTGGCTCGCTGAACCGGACACCGCCGGTGCCGCCGGTGGTGCCGCCAGCGCCGCGGCACGCCCCCGCACATAGCGCGACAGCAGCCCCAGCGCGCGCATCGCCGCGCGCTCGCTGTCGAACACCGGCACGCCATGCCGGCGGAAGGCCTGCGCCACCCATTGCTGATTGGCGCTGACCACGACCGGCACGCCGCTGGCCGAGGCGAAGCGGCCGGTCTGCTGGGAGAAGTCGTCGAAATCGTAGCCCTCGCCGCCGATCGGAAAGCCGACGTGGATCATGTCGGCGGCGCCGCGCTCGGCCACAGCGTCGAGCGTGCGGCCGAAGATCTGCGGCTGGCCCAGCAGCGCGGTCGTCATGTCGATCGGATTGCGCGCGCTGACGTAGCCGGGTAGCACGGCGCGCAGCGCCTCGGTGCCGGCCGCGTCGAACTCGACCAGGCGCAGGCCCTCGTCCTCGGCGGCATCGGCCGCGAGCACACACGTCGCACCCGAATTGCTGATCGCCACCACGCCGTCGCCGCGCGGCCGCTGGCCGCCGGCGAAGACCTGGCAGTATTCGGCCAGCTCGCGGAAGTCGGCCACGCGGACGATGCCATGCCGGCGCAGGAAGGCATCGGCGAGCGCGTCCTCGCCCGCCAGCGCGCCGGTGTGCGAGCTCGCCGTCAGCTGGCCGGCGCGCGTGCGGCCGGCCTTGACGGCCAGAATCGGCACATCGCGCTCGTGCGCCAGCCGCGCGGCCTGCGCCAGCACCTGCGGGTCGCGCAGCGACTCGATATAGAGCAGCACCACGCGCACCTGCTCGTCGTGCAGCACCGCGCGCACGACTTCGGCGGCGCTGACGTCGGCCTCGTTGCCGGT
Source organism: Cupriavidus sp. JZ107 (assembly GCF_053903255.1). Taxonomy (NCBI): domain Bacteria; kingdom Pseudomonadati; phylum Pseudomonadota; class Betaproteobacteria; order Burkholderiales; family Burkholderiaceae; genus Cupriavidus; species Cupriavidus sp. JZ107. The sequence goes on from NZ_CP096481.1 coordinate 3,124,514, forward strand.
GGCGACCATATAGCGCACGCCGATGCCGTTGCGGCGCAGTCCGCCATAGACAATGGCCGAGCCGGCGCCGCTCTGGCTGACGATGGCGACGGGCCCGTCCTGGCCCGCCTCCTCATTGATCATCGTCGAGAAGTGCGCGATCGCGCCGCTGGCGAAATTCGCCAGGCCCTGCGTGTTCGGGCCGAACAGCCGCAGGCCGCCGGCACGCGCACGCTCGACCAGCCGCCGCTGCTGCGCCGCGCCGGCCTCGCCGAGTTCGGCGAAGCCCGACGAGTAGATGACGGCACCGCGCGCGCCGATCGCCAGGCACTGATCGATCGCCTGCTCGACTTCCGATCCGGGCACGCTGATGACGACCAGGTCGGGCGCGGCCGGCAACGCGTCGAGCGACGGATAGGCGGTCACCCCCTGGATCGTCGCCCGATTCGGATTGACCGGATAGATCGCGCCGGCAAAGCCGTGCCGCCGCATGTAGTCGATCGGCCGGCCGCCGGCCTTGATCGTGCTGTCGGAGGCGCCGAGCACGGCGACCGAGCGCGGGGACAGCAGCGACAGCAGCGCGCGGCCGTCGTCCGCCGGCGCGATCGGATTGGCATGGAGATCGGTCATCGCGTCATTCCACCTTGACCTTGGCTTCGCTCGCCACGCGCTTCCACTTGGCCAGCTCGGCCTGCACGAAGCCGCCGAACTGCTCGGCCGACATCGTGCCCGGCGTGGTCGCGGATTGCGCGAGGCTGGCCTTCGAATCCGGCGCGTTCATGCTCTTGACCGCCTCGCGGTTGAGCCGGTCGACGATCGGCTTGGGCAGATTGGCCGGCCCGTAGAAGCCGATCCACGTGGTGGCCTCGTAGCCCGCCACGCCCTGCTCGGCGATGGTCGGCACATTCGGCAGCGCATCGCTGCGCCTGGCCGAGGTCATGCCGATCGCCTTGACCTTGCCGTCCTTGACGTACGGCGCCATCGTCATCGCATCGTGGAACAGCGCCGGGATCTGCCCGCCGAGCAGGTCCGCCATCGCGGGCGTCGCACCCTTGTACGGGATATGGACCATCGGCGCCTTGGTCATCAGCTTCAGCAGCTCGCCCGACATGTGCGTCGCGCCGCCGATGCTCGACGAGCCGAACGACAGCCCCTCCTTCTGCTTCTTCGCGTAGGCCAGGAATTCGGGCAACGTCGAGGCGGGGATGTTGTTGTTGACAACCAGCACGTTGGGCGTGGTCGCGAGCAGCGCGATCGGCGTGAAGTCCTTCGCCGCGTCGTACGGCAGCGTGCCGCGCACCGCGGGGTTGATCACGTGGTGCGTCGCCGAGACCAGCAGCGTGTAGCCGTCGGGCTTGGCGCGCGCGACCATCTCGGTGCCGATCTGCCCGCTGGCGCCGGCGCGGTTCTCGACCACGACAGGCTGCTTCAGGTCGACGGCGATGTCCTTGGCGATGCGGCGCGCCAGCACGTCGGTCATGCCGCCGGCCGGGAACGGCACGATGATGGTGACCGGCTTGGACGGCCAGTTCTCCTGCGCGGCGGCGGTGCTCGGCATGATGGCCGATACGGCGGCCATGGCACCGAGGACGGTCAGCGCCAGCGTGGTTCGGCGCATGGGCCGGTGGGTTCGATTCATGATGGTCTCCTTGATGTTGGCTGTCGTTGTTGTCGTTGTCTTTGTGCGCGGCGTTGTCGTTGCCGCCGGCGTGCCACAGCCCCGCCTCATGGCCGGATGCCGAACTTGCGCACGCCGGCCTCGCGCAGCGGCGCGGCCAGGTTGGCGAACTCGCACAGCAGCGCCCGCGTATCGCGCGGATCGATGATGTCCTCGATGACGAAGGCCTCCGCGCTGCGGAACGGGGAGGTCAGGCTGCGCACGCGCTGCTCGATCTCGGCGCGCTTCTGCACCGGATCGTCGGCGCCCTCGATCTCGGCCTTGTAGGCGACCTCGAGCCCGCCCTCGATCGGCAGCGAGCCCCAGTTGCCCGACGGCCAGGCATAGCGGAAGTTGAAGCGGCCCATATGCTGGTGCGCCGCGGCGGCGACGCCGTAGGCGCGCCGCAGGATCACCGAGCACCACGGCACCGTGGCCTGATAGACCGCCGACAGCGCACGCACGCCGTAGCGCATGGTCCCGGCCTTCTCGGCCTCGAGTCCGATCTGGAAGCCGGCGATGTCGACCAGATTGATCACAGGCAGATGGAAGGCCTCGGCCATGTCGACGAAGCGCGTGAATTTCTCCGCGGTGGCGCTGTCCCAACCGCCGCCGTAGTAGTACGGGTCGCTGGCCACCACCGCGACCGGCCAGCCGTCGACGCGCGCCAGCCCCGTGACGATGGCGCGGCCCCAATGCCGGCCGATCTCGAAGAAGGAGCCGGAGTCGACCAGCGTCTGCACGATCGGGCGGATCTTGTAGACCGCGCGGCCATCGCGCGGAATCGCCGACAGCAGCCATTCGTCGCGGCGCGCCGGATCGTCGGCCGGCTCGGCGCGCGGCGGCAACTCGAACACCGAGGTCGGCAGATACGACAGGAACTGGCGGGCGCGCGCGAACGCTTCTTCTTCGCTGGCGACCTCGTCGTCGACCACGCCGTTGCGCGTGTGGATATGGCTGCCCCCGAGCTCGTTCTTGGTCAGATGCTGGCCGATGCGTGCGACCACCGGCGGGCCGGCGTTGAACAGCTGCGAGGTCTCCTTGACCATCAGCGAGTAGTGGCTGGCCGCGACGCGCGCCGCGCCCATGCCGGCCACCGAGCCCAGCGCCAGCGACACGACCGGCACCAGCGACATGTTCTCGACCACGTGCTGCCACACCTTCATGGTCGGAATCAGCGTATGGCCCTTGGTCTCGATATTGCGCACCGACCCGCCGCCACCGGTACCGTCGACCAGCCGCACCATTGGCAGCCGCAGGTCGCGCGCCATCTTCTCGGCGTGGACCAGCTTGTCACCGACCGCCCCATCGTTGGCGCCGCCGCGCACGGTGAAGTCGTCGCCGACCAGCACGACGGGGCGGCCGTCGACGCGGGCGCGTCCCATCACCAGATTGGCCGGCGTGAAGCCGACCAGCCGACCGTTGCTGTCGTACTGGCCGCTGCCGGTCAGGCTGCCGACCTCATGGAAGGAGCCGGGGTCGGCCAGCGCATCGATGCGCTCGCGCACCGTCAGCTTGCCGGCGTCCTTGTGCCGCTGGACCTTGTCCGGCCCGCCCAGTTGGGCCGCCAGTTGCCGGCGGTAGGCCAGTTCATCGATTTCGGGTTGCCACGACACGCGTTGTCTCCTGTTGCTCGTTGCTGTGGACAACACAAGCGCAGCAACCGTGCCAGGCGGCGTAACCGCTGCAAGTCGTTGATCTGCTTGCAAAAAACCTTGCGGACGAGAGCGACGGCTGTTACGGTGTCCGCGATAACGACATATCAGGACACTGCGGTGTCCGCCACGGAGACAGTTCTTGTCGTCATTGAAGACACCTATCGGGACATCGGCTGCCGTTCCGGACGCCTTGGGCGCGCTGGTGATCGACCGCGACGGGCGGGTCGCCGCGGCAACCGGCATCGCGCGCGACGACACACTGGCCGGCGCCGCGCTGGCCGCGCTGGCACAGGCCACCGATTTCGACACCGCCCGGGCCGGCCGCCCCTCCACCGATGAAGTTGCCGGCACTCGTCCGTATCTGTTCGAGGTAGCCGCGCCCGGCGCCGAGGCAACGCGCCATATCGCGCTGGCGCTGGACGACGGCACCACGACGCTGGTGCTGCTGCACCGTCCGGGCAGCGCCACCGCGCTGTTCGATTTCCTTGGCGCCGTGCCGTTTGCCGGCGCCATCCTCGAACACTTCATCACCAACCCGTACCAGGCAATCACCGTGGCGGACCGCGACGGCCGCATGCGCTATATCAGCCCGGTGCACGAGCGCTTCCTGGGGCTGCGCACCGGCGAGGGCATCGGCCAGCCCGCCGAGCGCGTGATTCCGAATTCGCGGTTGCCGCAGGTCGCGGCCACCGGCAAGGCCGAGATCGGGCAGCTGCAGCGAATGAACGGTGTCACGCGCGTGGTCAACCGCATCCCGATCGTCCAGCACGGCGAGGTGGTCGGCGCGATCGGGCAGGTCCTGTTCAAGGAACCCGAAGCGATCGCGCGGATGCACAAGGAGGTCAGCGAATTGCGCTCGCAGGTCGCGCACTACCGGCGCGCGCTGGACGACCTGCGCGGCGGCCCCGGCCGGCTGATCGGCGACAGCGCGCCGATGCAGCGGCTGCGGCGCGAGATCGAAACGGTCGCGCGGCTCGACGTGCCGGTGCTGATCCTGGGCGAGAGCGGCACCGGCAAGGAGCTCGTCGCACGCGCGATCCACGAGGCCAGCCAGCGCGACGGCGGCGACACGCGCGACGGCAAGCCGCTGGTCAGCCTGAACCTGGCGGCGTTGCCGGCCACGCTGATCGAGTCGGAACTGTTCGGCCACGCCGCCGGCGCCTTCACCGGCAGCCGCCGCCAGGGCCAGGCCGGCAAGCTGGAACAGGCGGCCGGCGGCACGCTGTTTCTCGACGAAGTCGCCGACATTCCGATGGAGATGCAGGTCAAGCTGCTGCGCGTGCTGGAAGACCATCTAGTCGAGCGCATCGGCAGCCGGCAGGCGCGCCGCATCGACTTCCGGCTGGTGGCGGCGACCAACCGCGACATCCAGGCGCTGATCGACGCCGGCCGCTTTCGGCTGGATCTCTACTACCGACTGAGCGGCGTCGTGCTGCGCATCCCCGCGCTGCGCCAGCGCCGCGAGGACATCCCCGCGCTGCTGCACCACTTCGTGCAGGCCTTCTGCCAGCGCAACAACGTGCCGGTGCCCGCCATCGACAGCGCGGTCCCCCGCCATCTGGCCGAACGGCCGTGGCCCGGCAATATCCGCCAGCTACGGCAGAAGATCGAGGAAGCGCTGGTGTTCTGCGACGGCGGCCGCCTGCGCGTGGCCGACTTCGCCCGCGGCGACGAAAGCGCGACGGCGGCCCTGGCGGCCGACGCCGCGCCGCACCCGCTGGCGCAAAGCTATGCCGAACACGAGGGGGAAGACGAGCCGCGCGGCGAGACACCGACGGCCATTGCGACCACGCCGCCTTCCCGCCCCGCCGCGCTGCGGGAACTTGCCTACGAAGCCGCACTGAAGGCCATCGCCGACCATGGCGGCAACAAGAAGCGCGCCGCACAGGCGCTGGGGATTTCGCGCTCGCATTTGTACACGTTGCTGGCGCGGGGCGGGTGATGGAGCGAATCGATAGCGGGCCACGGTGACCCTTGCCGTGGCGCCGCGACAATTCAATGCCCTTGCGCGACGAACGCCGCTTCGAGCAACTCCACTTGCCTTGCAAACTCCGCGGGGCGCCGCTGGCGAAACGTTTCCAGATTGCCGACTTTCCATCGCAATGCCGGCAGTTCCGCGACATGCCTGCATTGGAGCAGCGACCAGTCCGGCGTGGCTCGGGATAGCCCCGTCAGGAACTGCTTGTGCCGCTCGCTGAGCCGCCTTGGCAGTTCTTCCTTCAGCCGTATCCGGGTATCGATCAGTGTCTTCAGGGAGCAGTCGACCTCCGTCATGCCGACAAAGGCGCGGTGATACTCGCCAGTGATTTCCTTGTCGTTGCCGAACAGCACCTCATGAATGGGCCGATTGTGGCCGGCGACATAGGTCACGAAGCACTCCACCATGCCGTCCGTGATCCCGCCCGATTCGTACAGTCGCCATACGTCGAAGAGATCGCGGGGATGCTGCCTGTCAAGCGCAGCGACCAGTTTGCCGGCGTAGAGCTCATCGGTGGCGAGAATCGGCACGTCAAACTCGACACCGAAAAGATCAGCGGACCTTTTGCTCAACGTCCGTCGCTCGACCGGCAGCACAGTGCCACGAAATACCAGGTTGACCTCGACCTTCACCTGGCTGATGTCGTTGTCGACGATGAGCTTGGTTTCGCGCTGATCGCGTGCGCCGATCATCCTCGTGCGCAAGCCAAGCGCTGCCGCGCGTTGCGCGATAGCAGTCAGTTCGCGATGGATGGCAAGCATCGCGTCCTCTCTGCGTACGTCGTGCGGAAGGTAGACCACGTCGATGTCCACGGAGAGGCGAGGCATATCGCGGACGAACAGATTGATGGCAGTGCCCCCCTTCATGGCGAACAGGTCGCTGGCGAAAACCGTGGGAGCAACGGCAAGCAGGAGACGGACAGTATTGGCGTAGGCGTTATCCATGGGGCTTCAGGCAGAGCAACGTACCGTCGTCGAGACGGCTGATCCATCGCTTGTTGCTGCCTGAGCGCACCGGATACTGGGCCAGCAGGGCATCGACGTCGACCAGATCGGTCTCTCGAGCCCACGTCAGAAAAAGCCGAACGGCCTTGACGCTGGTACAGCACGATAGCAATTGTCCGAGCAGGTCCTTGCGAGGGGAGCGTAAGACGTCGAAGACGTTACGCGCCTCCTCAAGGCTTTGCTTAACACCCACCTCGTAAAGCATCTCAAGTGCGGCACGTTCGGGAGCCGACACGCTGACGCCGTTCGACATGCCGGGCGGAGTCATCAGCGTTCGATCGGCCAATGCGCGATCCGGCCAATCGAACAGGCGCGCGTGCACATAGCGAGCAGGATGTCGCGCGGTGATCCACTCCGGAAGCGAAAAGCGGGCATCGCCCCAAACGACGATGGCTTCGCGGGACCCCAGGTTGTGTCGCATGCCTTGCCAGGCCAGAGCCGTCTTGCCGCCTACGTGAAAGCCGGGCACTTGCCGCTGCAGGAAACGTAGCGAGCCATCGATGCCGAAGTCATCGTTCGGGAAGGCATAGACGCCTTGGGCAAGGCGAACCAGCCAGCCGCCATCGGCATAGCGCGCGGCGAGTTGTGGCGACACGCCAAATTCCCGCAATGTCGCAAGGCTGAACGGCGCCCCCCGGTGCAGACCGGTCTGCAGGCGTTTGATTATCTGGTAGCGCGAAACTTCAACCATCGTTGAAGAATAGCACTAGATCTAAACACTTGCGGCAGAATCGATTAGCGTGGGCAGAACAAATAGCGCCTTGATTTATTTCTGCCGCAAAAAATCTAATCAAAGGGCGGTGCACGAAGCACTACCCTATGAGCGTGCCGGGCAGCATGGTGCCGCCCGGCGCTTCAATCAGCCTGCCCGAACGCCGCCATCAGCCGCGCCACCGCCGCCGGCACGTCGGCCGCCTCGGTGATCGCGCGGACCACGGCGGCGCTGCCGACGCCGGCCTCGAGAACCTGCGGCAGATTGCCCGCGTCGACGCCGCCGATGCCGACCAGTGCCGGGACCTGCTCGCGCATCAGGCGCGCGTAGGCGTAAAAGCGTCCGAGCCCTTGCGGCTGCGTGGGCATCACCTTGGTGGTGGTCGGGAAGATGGCGCCGAGCGCCAGGTAGCTGGGACGCAGCGGCGCGACGCGCAGCATCTCGGCGTAGCCGTGGGTGGAAACGCCGAGCCGCAGGCCGGAGGCGCGCAGTGCGTCGAGGTCCGCCTCATCCAGGTCTTCCTGGCCCAGGTGGATGCCATAGATGCCGCTGGCCGCGCTGTCGTTGCCGTGCGCGGCGTGGTAGTCCAGCGCGGCGCGCCAATGGTCGTTGATGAACAGTCGGCTGCGGCTGCCGCGCGCGGCCACCGCCGAGCGCGCGATCTGCTCGCGTACCGCGGCCGCGTCGTCGGACTTGAAGCGCAGCTGCACGGTTGGCACGCCGAGCGGTACCAGCCGTTCGATCCAGTCGGCGGTCGGCACTACGGCGTAGAGGCCCAGGCGCGCCGGGCATGGCACGAACGGTTCGGCGGACTGCTCCGGCGCGACCAGCGCGGCGTGCCGAACGCGCGGGAACCGTGCGAACTCGGCCGGCCAGTCCAGCGTGCCGGGCTGCCAAGCGCGTGCCAGGCACAGCGCATCGTGCGCCGGGAAATGCAGCGCCAGCGTGGCCAGCAGCGTCGCGACGAAGGCCGGCGGCTGCGCGGCATCGTCGCTGGCGTCGGCCGGCGTGGCGAACACCCAGGTCCCCATCGGCGAGCGCACCGTGTCGATCCACTGGCCGCCCTCGCGCTCGGTCTGGACCAGCATCGCGCCGCGTGCGGCGACGCGTTCGAGCGTCGCGGCATCGACCTCGCCGTCGGCCAGCAACAGGTCCGTCTGGCCCAGCGTCTCGGCGGAATCGGCAGTCAGCGTGTCCTGCAGCCGCAAGGCGCGCCAGTCGCGGTCGGCCACGCCGAAGGTTTCGCCATGGCGCGCGACCAGTGCGGATTGCAGCGCCGCATCGACCGGCATCGGCGTCGGTTGGCGCGTCATGCGTGCTCCTGTGCGTGCCAGAACGGCATGCCGACCACCGGCGTGCTGGCCTGCGCGATCTCGCGCTCGGGCATCGGTCCGGCCAGATAGGCGAGGCGTCCCGCTTCGACCGCACGCGCAAAGGCACGGGCCATCTCGATCGGATAGGCGGCCTGCGCCACCGCGGTGTTCAGCAGCACGCCGTCGTAGCCCCACTCGAGCACCTGCGCCGCATGCGACGGCAGGCCCAGGCCCGCGTCGACGATCAGCGGGGTGTCGGGCAGGCGATCGCGCAGCACGCGCATCGCATGCGGATTGACCGCGCCCTTGCCGGTGCCGATCGGCGCGGCCCACGGCATCAGCGCCTCGCAGCCGGCGTCGAGCAGGCGGCGGCACAGCACCAGATCCTCGGTGCAATACGGCAGCACCTTGAAGCCTTCCTTGATCAGCGTCTCGGCCACCGCCGGCAGGTTCAGCGTGTCGGGCTGCAGCGTGTAGTCGTCGCCGACCAGCTCCAGCTTGATCCAGTCGGTCTCGAACACCTCGCGCGCCATCATCGCCGTGGTGATCGCCTCCTGCGCCGCCATGCAGCCAGCGGTATTGGGCAGCACCGGCACCTGCATCGACTTGAGCATCTGCCAGAAGGCGTGGCCGCCCTCGCCGTCGCCGACCGCGCCCTGGCGGCGCAGCGCCACGGTCAGCATGGCCGGCTTCGAGGCTTCGACCGCGGATTGCAGCGTCGCCGGAGACGGATAGCGCGCCGTGCCGAGCAGCAGGCGCGAGGAAAACGATTCGCCGTAGAGCACGAAGGGATCGCGCACGGCATCCTGGGTCGGGAAGGTCATGGGATCAGCCTCCGGTAACGGGTTGCACGAGATCGATGCGGTCGCCGGCCGACAGCGGCGTATCCGCATGCGCGGCGCGCGGCACGAAGCGGCCGTTGAGCGCGGCGGCGAACGGTGGCGGGATCTGCGCCGCGGCCACCGCGTCGGCCAGCGTGGCCGGCGCATTCAGCGCCAGCGGCTTGCCATTGAGCAGGATTTCCATGTTCAGCGCGTAGGTCGTCGGTTGAGATGAACCGCGCCGTCCGGCGATCGAGGATCGACGGTGGGGCGCGATTGCATGGGGTTCAGCAGCGCACGGTTGTCTCGATGCCGCATCAATGCAGCACCGCCTGGCCATGCACGGGCGCGATCATGCCCGGCCAGCGCGCCGACGCGGGCACCGCATGCGCGGCGGGATCGCCGTCGGCGAGCGCGCGCACGACTTCGCAGGCCGCCTCGACCACCGCCGGCGCGATCAGGAACCCATGCCGGTACAGGCCGTTCAGGCGCACCACGCGCGACTCTTCGTCGACCCGCACCGCGGGCAGATGATCGGGACGCGTGGGCCGGCGCTGCACGTTCAGCTCGAGCACGCGCGCCTCGCCGAAGGCCGGATGCAGCGAATACGCGGCCGACAGCAGCTCCAGCGCCGAGCGCACGCTCATCGGCGAGTCGTCCTCGCTTTCCAGTTCGGTGGCGCCGATCACGTACAGATGATTGGGCTTGGGCGCGATATAGATCGGATAGCGCGGATGCAGCAGCCGCACCGGCCTGTGCAGCGAAACCTCGGGCGCGAATACCCGCACCACCTCGCCGCGCAGCCCGCGCAGGCCCGGCATCCCGCCCCCGCCGCTGATGGCGCCCTCGGCGGGCCACGCGGCACGGGCGCCCAGGCCGCGGCAATCGAGCACGACGCGCGCGTCGATGCCCAGCCGCGGCAGGTCGCGCTCGTCGATCTCGCCCGCTTCCCAGACGCAATGCACGCCGGCGGAGACCGCGCAGGCCAGCAGCGCGCGCAGGGTGCCGCGGTTGTCCAGCTGGCCCTCGCCCTCGAGCAGCAGCCCTTGCTGGAAGCGGCCGGCCAGCGCGGGCTCGAGCGCCGCGATGCCCGCACCGTCGACCCGGTGCAGACGCTCGGCGACCAGCTCGGGCGGCGACACGGCGCGGATGCGGCTGGTGAACAGCGGCATCTCGCCGCGGTCGTGGGCGTGCCAGACCACCAGCGTGCCGTCCTGCTGGAAGAAGACGGGTTCGACCGCGGTGGGCCCGTCCGCCTGTTCGGCGGCCTGTTCGGCATTGAGCTCGGCCACCCATGCGCGCCACAGGTCCACGCTGGCGATGCCGAGCTCGACGATGCGGCGCTCGCTGATGGCCGATTCGGCCAGCGGCGCGAGCATCGCGGCGGCGACATGGGCGGCCGCGCCCGCGCCGTCGGGACCGGCGCGTTCCACCAGGGCCACGCGCAGCCCGGCCCGGACCAGGCGCCAGGCGGCCAGGCGCCCGGCCAGGCCGGCGCCGAGAATGGCGACGTCAAACTGCTGTTTCATGGGGTGTATTGTGCCAGCCCGGCCGCGGGCGGCCCGGGAACATCGAATTCGCCAGCAAGCCACTGCGTCGCCCCCGCGAAGGCGGGGGCCCAGCGACTTCGCCTGTTGCGGCGGGGAAAAGCCGCTGGGTTCCCGCGCTCGCGGGAACGACACGCCGGTGTTTACGAGTAGATCTTGGCGCCCTTGCTGACGAACTCGATCGACTTTTCCTGCATGCCGCGTTCGGCTTGCGCGGCCTCGTCGGACTTCAGCGAGGCGGCGTAGTCGCGCACGTCCTGCGTGATCTTCATCGAGCAGAACTTCGGACCGCACATCGAGCAGAAGTGCGCGATCTTGGCGCCCTCGGCGGGCAGCGTCGCATCGTGGAAGGAGCGCGCGCGTTCCGGATCGAGGCCCAGGTTGAACTGGTCCTCCCAGCGAAACTCGAAGCGCGCCTTCGACAGCGCGTTGTCGCGCAGCTGCGCGCCGGGCCAGCCCTTGGCCAGATCGGCGGCATGCGCGGCGATCTTGTAGGTGATGATGCCCTCGCGCACGTCTTCCTTGTCCGGCAGGCCCAGGTGCTCCTTCGGCGTGACGTAGCACAGCATCGCCGTGCCCATCCAGCCGATATTGGCCGCGCCGATGCCGCTGGTGATGTGGTCGTAGCCGGGGGCGATGTCGGTGACCAGCGGTCCGAGCGTATAGAACGGGGCCTCGTAGCAGTGCTTCAGTTCCTCGTCCATATTGGCCTGGATGCGCTGCAGCGGCACGTGGCCCGGGCCTTCGATCATCACCTGCACGTCGTGCTTCCACGCCTTGGCGGTCAGCTCGCCCAGCGTGCGCAGCTCGCCGAACTGCGCTTCGTCGTTCGAGTCGGCGATGCAGCCCGGACGCAGGCCGTCGCCGAGGCTGAACGACACGTCATAGGCCTTCATGATTTCGCAGATCTCGTCGAAGTGCGTGTACAGGAAGTTTTCCTTGTGGTGGGCCAGGCACCATTTCGCCATGATCGAGCCGCCGCGCGACACGATGCCGGTCACGCGGTCCGCGGTCAGCGGCACATAGCGCAGCAGCACGCCGGCGTGGATCGTGAAGTAGTCCACGCCCTGCTCGGCCTGCTCGATCAGCGTGTCGCGGAACATCTCCCAGGTCAGGTCTTCGGCGATGCCGCCGGTCTTGTCCAGCGCCTGGTAGATCGGCACCGTGCCGATCGGCACCGGCGAATTGCGCAGGATCCATTCGCGCGTCTCATGGATATGCTTGCCCGTGGACAGGTCCATGATCGTGTCGGCGCCCCAGCGGATCGACCAGACCATCTTCTCGACTTCCTCGGCCAGCGACGAGGTCACCGCCGAATTGCCCAGGTTGCCGTTGATCTTCACGCGGAAATTGCGGCCGATGATCATCGGCTCGAGCTCCGTGTGGTTGATGTTCGCGGGGATGATCGCGCGGCCCGCGGCCACTTCCTGGCGCACGAACTCGGGCGTGATGTCCTCCGGCCGCAGCGGCAGGCCGGCACCCAGCGCATTGCCGGGATGCTGGCGCAGCAGCGCCTTGTATTCGGGCTTGTCGTACAGCGCCTGCAGGTTCAGCGATTCGCGCAGCGCCACGTATTCCATCTCCGGCGTCACGATGCCGCGGCGCGCGTAGTGCATCTGCGTGACATTGGCGCCGGCCTTGGCGCGGCGCGGATTGGTCAGCTGCGCGAAGCGCAGGTGCGCGGTGGCCGGATCGTTGGCGCGCGCCTGGCCGTACTCGGACGACAGGCCCGGCAGCACCTCGGTATCGCCGCGTTCCTCGATCCATTTGGCCCGCACCGGCGGCAGACCGGCCTTCAGGTCGATGCGCACGTCGGGGTCGCTGTACGGGCCCGAGGTGTCGTAGACCGGAATCGGCGGGTTCGGCATCTCGCCGTGCTCGGTGCGCGTCGCGGTCTGCAGGATGGTGCGCATCGGCACGCGGATGTCCGGGCGGCTGCCGGTCAGGTAGGTCTTGTTCGACGCGGGGTAGGCGAACTTCTGGTCGAGATCGCTGGCGAGCGACTCGAAGGATGCGGCGGGGGCGGCGTTGTTGCGGGCCATGGATATCGTCCTCTCTCTTTGGGGGATGGACGAAACCAGGAGTCCTGTGAGCATGTCCCTCGGGGACCATGCTGGCGCGGCTGGAATGCGCGCCGGCGGGAACTGCGGGTCTTCAGTGAAACTTCCCACGCCGGTACTAACCGGATCGGGTTCGAAGGGACTCTCTCAGCCGCGCGGCCAATCCGCACGGCACCCCTGTTTCATCCAACGGGGCCAATTTAAGCACAAGGAAACTGGCTGCGCCAGCCTTGTTTCATTCGCACTGTGGTGCACTGCGGTATCGGATCGGCCTTTCGGCGTGACGCCTGGGCCGCCTGCGTCGGCGCCGGCCACGAGCGCCGGCGGTGCTCTACCATGCAGAAAGCGTGTCCGCGCATGCACAGCGCGCCGGCGGCGATTGCAGCGGCAATCGCAACGGCAATCGCAACGGCAACGGCGTGGACAGAGCCAGGAAAGCCCGCCACAGGAGACACCATGAGCACCAGCGACGCCGCCACCCATCGCGTCTTCAACCAGGTCCCCGATCTGGCGCACCACAACCTGTTCGCGATCGACACCGCGCTCGGCGCCGCGCTCGAACGCCTTGGCGGCGGCTGGCATGCCGGCGAGCTGCGCGAGTTCGGCGCGACGCTGGGCCAGCCCGAGGTCCAGGCCTGGGCCGATCAGGCCAATCGCCATCCGCCCGAGCTGCACACCCACAGCCGCACCGGCGAACGGATCGACCAGGTCCGCTTCGATCCGAGCTGGCATGCGCTGCTGTCGCTGCTGCGCAGCCGCCAGCTGCAGGCGTTGCCGTTCGCGCAGCCGCGCCCCGGCGCCTGGGCCGCGCGCACCGCCGGCTATTTCCTGCAGGCGCAGCTCGAATCGGGCTCGCTGTGCCCGGCGACGATGACCTTCGCCAGCATCCCGGTACTGCAGAAGGAAGCCGCGCTGTTCAGCGAGCTGGCCCCGCGGCTCTATGCGACCGCGCACGATCCCGAGGACCTCCCCTGGCGCGACAAGCGCGCGGTGATGATCGGCATGGGCATGACCGAGAAGCAGGGCGGCTCGGACGTGCGCGCCAACACCACGGTGGCGCGGCCGGTGCGGGGCGAGGGCCGCGGCGCCGAGTACGCGCTGACCGGACACAAGTGGTTTTTCTCCGCGCCGATGTGCGACGCGCACCTGGTGGTCGCCCGCATGGGCGCCGAGGACGGGCCGCTGTCCTGCTTCTTCGTGCCGCGCTTTCGCGACGACGGCAGCCGCAACGCGATCCAGATCCAGCGGCTCAAGGACAAGCTCGGCAACCGCTCCAACGCCAGCAGCGAGGTCGAATTCCGCGGCGCCAGCGGCATCCTGATCGGCGAGGAAGGGCGCGGCATTCCGACCATCATCGAGATGGCCACCAATACCCGGCTCGATTGCGTGATCGGCAGCGCCGCGCTGCTGCGGACCGCGCTGGTCCAGTCGATCCACCATGCGCGCCATCGCACGGCGTTCGGCAAGCGGCTCGCCGACCAGCCGCTGATGCGCAATGTGCTGGCCGATCTCGCGCTCGAGAGCGAGGCCGCGACGCTGCTGATGATGGAGCTCGCCCATGCGTTCGAACACGCAGCCACCGATCCGCTGGCCGGCGCGTGGAAGCGCATCGTGACGCCCGCCGCCAAGTTCTGGATCTGCAAACGCGCGATCGAGGCGACCGGCGAGGCGATGGAGGTCTGGGGCGGCAACGGCTACGTCGAGGAAGGGCCGATGGCGCGGCTCTACCGCGAGGCACCGGTCAATTCGATCTGGGAAGGGTCCGGCAACATCATGTGCCTGGACGTGCTGCGCGCGATCCAGCGCAGTCCCGACGATGCGCTGCGCTTGCTGCAGGATCTCGGCCAGCGCGCCGGCGGGCATGCCGCGGTGCGCGCCGAACTCGCTTCGCTGCAGGCGATGCTGCGCGCCGCGCCGGAAGAACTGGAAACCTGCGCGCGCCGCTTCGCGCAGGGTCTGGTGCTGACCGCGCAGGCGGCGCTGATGCTGGCGCACGCCGATGCCGATAGCGCCGAGCGCTTCGTCGCCAGCCGGCTCGAGCGGCAGCATGGGCGCGTGTTCGGCACGCTCGACGGCAGCGCGGCACAGCTGGGCAAGCTGATCGAGCGGGCCTGGCCGGTTTGATCGCGGCAATTGCGGTCAGGTCTACTCGTTGGACTCGCCGTCGCGCAGCAGGCGCCGACATTGATCCAGATAGAACAGGCAGCAGGTGCCGCACCACAGGCCCGTGGCTGCGATGATCATTGCCACGCCAGGGTGGAGCGCTTGCGGGTCGCCGCGGACCACCACAACGGCGCCGGCCAGGCCGATCGGCAGCGACATCGCCGTAGCCATGACCACGGTCGCCAGCGCGCGATGATGGCGCGTCAAGGCCCCGAGGGCGATCCAGGCACGCCGCAATCCGTCGGCGCCAGGATCGCGGGCGTTGTCGCCCTCGGTTTCGATCCAGTCGATCCGATGGGACGACAGCGGAGCGTTGGCGTTGGCGGCGCCGGGCGGCTGACGATGGCGCGCATCCGCGGGGGGCCGGCCGGCATGCCAGGCCGCGGCGGCCCTGGGGGTCCCTGTGCTTTGCACGGTGACTCTCCTTTCCATGGTGGGCTCACAGCATAAGGCTGTTCGCCGCCGCACAGGCTGCTGCCCGAGTATCGGCGTACCGAAAGTGGGAAAAAATGCGGCGAAAGCAGGGGAAACCGGCGCCCGCGGGGCGAGCGTGGCGCTCAGGCGCGTGCCAGCAAGGTCTCCAGCGCGCGCAGCCTCACCCGCGGACCGTGCCGTATCAGGTCGTGTGCGCGCTCGCCGATCATGATCGCCGGCGCATCGGCATCGCCGCCGGCCAGCGTCGGCATGATCGACGCATCGGCGACGCGCAGCGCCTCGACGCCGCGCACGCGCAATTGCGGATCGACCACCGACAGCGCATCGATGCCCATCCGGCAGGTGCCGGCCGGCCGCTCCGCGGCCTCGGCATGGGCGCGGACCAGCGCATCGATGGCCGCCTCGTCACCGGGATCGGCGCGCACCCCGCCGCAATACAGCGCCTTGCCGCCGAACGCGGCCAGCGGGGGCTGGGCGAGAATGCGCCGCACCAGCGCCACGCCCGCGATCAGGTCGCGCACGTCCTGCGGATCGCCAAGCAGCCCGGCCTCGACCAGCGGGCGCCGCTGCGGATCGCTGCCGGCCAGCCGCAACCTTCCGCGGCTGCGCGGACGCAGCAGCAGCACGCGGCATCCGTAGCTCTGGCCGTGCCCGCCGCCGTCGCCGCGCGCATGACCTGGACCGACGACGAAGCGCAGTTGCAGATCGGGTTCCGGCAATTCGGGCTGGCTCTTCAGCAGTGCGCCGGCGCTGATCGGCTCGGCCTGCGCCAGCGTGCTGCGCCGCCCGCCCAGTCCGGCGCCATGCCGCAACCAGTGCCATGCCGCGGCGAACGTCCTGCCGACCGACATGCCGATCGCCGATTGGACGCCGAACCAGCGCGGTCCGAACGATTGCCGCAGCGACGGCGGCGTCGGGCCGCGCTTGTGCAGCAGCATGCCGACCGGTTGCTGCAGGTTCAGCCCCACGCCCGGCAGATGCTGCACCACGCCGATGCCGTGCTCCTGCAGATGATCGGCGGGGCCGATGCCGGAAACCATCAGCAATTGCGGCGAGCCGATCGCGCCGGCTGCGAGCACCACCTCGCGCCGCGCGCGCAACGCGATTTGCCTGCCATGGCGCAGCGCCTGCACGCCGACCGCACGCCGTCCTTCGAAGACGATGCGCTGCGCCTGCATGCCGTGCAGAACCTGCAGATTGCCGCCGACGCCGCGATGCAGATAGGCCCGCGCGGCGCTCCACGGCTCGCCGCGATGGCGCGCGCTCTGGAACCAGCCGACACCCTCCTGCTCGGGGCCGTTGAAGTCGTCGTTGCGGGGATGGCCGGCGTGCGCGGCCGACTCGACGAAGTAGCGGGCCAGCGGCGAAGGCGCCGGCGGATCGCCGACATGCAGCGGGCCGTTGCCGCCATGCCAGGGATCGTCGTCGCGCCCCATCACGCGGGTATTGCATTCGGCGCGGCGAAAGCACGGCAGTACGTCGTCCCAGGACCAGCCGTCGCAACCGGCCTCGGCCCAGCCGTCGTAGTCGGATGGCGCGCCGCGCAGATAGGGGCCCCAGTCCGGCGCGTCATCGTCGGGCCAGGCGGCCTCGAGCAGTGCGATCGATTCGCTGCCGCTGTCGGCGAGCCTGCCGGCCAGCGCGCATGCCGCCGCGCCGCCCCCGATCACGATGTAATCGAAACTGGTGTCCATTTGTCCCCTCGCACGATGGCAAGTCGGCGCGCCGCTCGCTCGCGCGTCGGGCCGCCACCGAAGGCTGGCGGACGGGGCGCGAACGCGGTCTATGCTGCCCAGTGTAGGCGCTTTGTGGAGGGGCGGCGGGGGAAAGCGAGGGGCCGGACAAGCCCGGCGAAAGGAGGGGAACAGGGGTGGAAACAAGGCAGGACGCGCGCCCACGCGCCCTGCCCTTGCAGCGCGTATCAGGACTTCAGCATCGGCTTGCCCAGCATCCGCGATAGCACCGCTTCCGGCGAATGGGTGTGGTCCGAGATCGCGCGCGGATCGAGGTAATAGGTCTGCTCCATCATCGCGCGCCCGCGCATCGCGGCGTGCAGCACCTGGTCGCTGAAGACGATCCAGGTCGAACCCGGCGGGAAGTGGAATTCCTGCTGCGGCACCCTGGCCTGGTAGTCGAGGTCGGCCTTGGCCATGTCGTGCAGCTGCAGCATGCGGTGGTCGTATTCCGAACGCTCGCGCTTGGTGATATGCAGCTGCTTCATCAGCCAGGCCTGTCCCGGCCACATGCCCTTGGTACGCGGCACGAAACGTTTGGCGAAATCGGCGAACGGCTCGCCGACGCGCCACACCCGCGGCGCCTGCGGATCGATGTTGTGGAACACGCGCAGCAGGCGCTTGCCGAGCAGCGGATTGGACGGGAACGAATCGACGTGCAGCCGGGTGTCGTCCTTGCGCCAGCTGACCGGACGCCCGGCGATCTCGCTGGGCCGCAGCGAGGTGCCGGCGCGCTCCAGATGCGGACCGTATTCGGGGAACAGCGACAGCACCAGACGCTCGCTGTATTCCGCGTAGCGCCGGATCAGCGCATACAGGTCGGCGAGGTCCTGCGGGCTGCCGACGGCGCCGCGCACCGCGGTGTCGTTGGCGCGCAGGTTGATGTTCTTGGACTTGCCATCGGACCAGCGGCTGTCGAGGAAGCGTTCCTCGCCCGGCTCGAAGCGGAAATGCAGATCGGGGAAATACAGCACGGCGCCCTGCTCGAGCTCGCGGCGCAGGCCGGCGGCCGTTTCGGCGCGCAGCTGCGGCGCCCAGTCGGTATAGGGCTGCGGGCGGATCAGGTCCAGCCCGCCGGCAGCGGCGGACGCAGCGGACGGTGCGGCGCCGCTGGCAGGCGCGGCGGGAGGGACAGCGGTTTGAACGGACATGGGATTCCTCGGCATGCTGGCGTGTGCCACGCCTGATGGCGCGATTCTACCGCCGCGCCGCGGAACGCTTCGCGCGCGCCCGCGGCCACGCATGCGACTCTTGAAGCGACGCGGTCCGACACTACATTCGTGTCGAAGCGCGCCGGCCAGGTCCGGCACGCGGGGGACCGGCCGCGCCGGTCCGAATGCACGACAGCCAGCAGTAGCAAGGAGCAAGGAGGGAATGCCATGTATGCATCGTTGCTGAGTTCTCCGGGCAGCCTGTTTGCCGAGTTCGACCGGCTGCAGCGCGAACTGCAGCAGGCCTTCTCGGCGCCGAGCAGCATCCGCGCGGTGGCGCGCGGCGCCTTTCCGGCGGTCAATATCGGCATGACGCCGTCCAGCGTCGAGGTCTATGCGTTCGCGCCGGGTATCGATCCGTCCACGCTCGACGTCAGCGTCGACCGCGGCCTGCTGACCATTGCCGGGCGGCGCAGCGCGCGGGTCGAGGGCACCGGGCAACAAACTGGGCAGAGCGACCCGTCGGCCAATCCGCAAGCCGGCCAGCAGGGCCAGCCGGCCCCGGGCGCGTCGAGCTTGCGCGACGACACCAACGTCTATGTGCGCGAGCGCTTCGACGGCAGCTTCCGGCGCGTGATTTCGCTGCCGGAGGACGTCGATACCGCCAGGATCGAGGCCACCTATCGCGACGGGCTGCTGCGGATCTCGATCGCTCGCCAGGAAGCGGCCCAGCCGCGCCGGATCACCGTGAACTGACCCGATCACTGACCTGATGATTGCACCGAGCAGGAGGTTCGACATGAACGATCAAGCCGTTACCCGGGCCGAGCAGGACCGGAACGTGAACGTCAGCGGGAACACCAACGGCAACGGCAATGCCGGCACCAGCGCGACGCTGTTGCCGCGCGTGGACGTGACCGAGGATGCGACCGGCATCACGCTGCTGGCCGACCTGCCGGGCGTGTCGCGCGACACGCTGCAGGTGCGCGCCGACCGCGACAGCCTGACCATCGAGGGCGAGATTCGCCAGGAGATGCCCGAAGGGCTGGAGCCGGTCTATGCCGAGGTCCAGATCGCGCGCTACAAGCGCGTGTTCACGCTGAGCCGCGAGCTGGACAGCAGCGCGATCTCGGCGGTGCTCAAGGACGGCGTGCTGAATCTGCGGATTCCGAAGCAGGCCGAAGCGCAGCCGCGGCGGATCGAAGTGAAGGTGGGGTAAGTGGAGGTGGGGGAAAAGGCGGCGGTGGCGGCGGTCCGCGCCGCTGCCCTCTCCCCCGGCCCCTCTCCCGCAAGCGGGAGAGGGGAGGTGTTTCTCCGTCTCTCCCGCGGGGGAGAGGGCAGGTCTTTCTCCCTCGCCCCCTCAGGGGGAGAGGGTTGGGGAGAGGGGGTGGTCTTTCCCGCCCCCGGCTCCCTCGCGCTGGCCGAGTGGACCCGGCGCCCGCGAATTACAGCCCGGCTGCCGCGCGCAGCGCCGCGGCCTTGTCGGTGGCTTCCCACGAGAATTCCGGCTCCTCGCGGCCGAAGTGGCCGTAGGCGGCGGTCTTTTCGTAGATCGGGCGCAGCAGGTCCAGCATCTGCACGATGCCCTTGGGCCGCAGGTCGAAGTGCTCCATCACCAGCTTGGCGATCGCCTCGTCGGAGATCTTGCCGGTGCCTTCGGTGTAGACCGTCACGTTGATCGGGCGCGCCACGCCGATCGCGTAGCTGACCTGCACCTGGCACTGGCGCGCCAGGCCCGCGGCCACCACGTTCTTGGCCACATAGCGGGCCGCGTAGGCCGCCGAGCGGTCGACCTTGGACGGATCCTTGCCCGAGAACGCGCCGCCGCCGTGCGGCGCCGCGCCGCCATAGGTGTCGACGATGATCTTGCGGCCGGTCAGGCCGCAGTCGCCCTGCGGGCCGCCGATGACGAAGCGGCCGGTCGGGTTCACCAGGTACTTGGTGTCCTTCAGCATCTCGGGCGGCAGCACCGGCTTGATGATCTCCTCGATCACCGCCTCGCGGATCTGCGCCTGCGTGATGTCCGGCGCGTGCTGGGTCGACAGCACCACGGTGTCGACGCTGTGCGGACGGCCGTCGACATAGCGCACCGTGACCTGCGACTTGGCGTCCGGACGCAGCCAGGGCAGGCGGCCGTCGCGGCGCAGTTGCGACTGGCGCTCGACCAGGCGGTGCGAGTAGTAGATCGGGAACGGCATCAGTTCCGGGGTCTCGTCGCAGGCATAGCCGAACATCAGGCCCTGGTCGCCGGCGCCCTGGTTCAGATAATCGTCCGAGGCGCGGTCGACGCCCTGGGCAATATCGGGCGATTGCTTGTCGTAGGCGACCAGCACCGCGCAGCCCTTGTAATCGATGCCGTAGTCGGTGTTGTCGTAGCCGATGCGCTTGATGGTTTCGCGCGCGACCTGGATATAGTCGACGTTGGCCGTGGTGGTGATTTCCCCGGCCAGTACCACCAGCCCGGTATTGCACAGGGTTTCCGCGGCGACGCGCGCGTACTTGTCCTGGGCCAGGATGGCATCCAGGACGGCGTCGGAAATCTGGTCGGCGACCTTGTCGGGATGGCCTTCGGAGACGGATTCCGAAGTAAACAGGAAGTCGTTTGCCACGAACTATTCTCCAGGTTGGCTACGGCGCCGGGATGGCGCTGTTCGAAACTTGTTGGCTATCGTTGGCTATTGCGTGCCAACCATGCTCAAACCTGGAGGGCGACGCTTTAGCGGTATTTCAGCCGGGCCGGATTCCCATCGGGATTCGGTCCGCATCGCCCCGCAAGTTGTCAGTTAACTCGGCGATGCGCGGTATTATACGCGCCTGCGCGGCGCGGCACACGCATCCCGCGGCAGGATGCCGATGCCATCGCTGCTGTCGGGGTTATCGGCCGCCGCCGGGAAACCACTGCCGGGGAAACAATATCCGCGGAAAAATGAACTCGCCGGCCCTGCTGCCGGCCATTGTTGGGACTCCATGACCTTCCTGTTCTGGCTGATTGCGCGCTTGCCGCTGGCATGGCTGCAAGCCATTGGCGGCGCGCTCGGCCTGCTGGCCGCGCGCCTGCCCGGCCGCTACGGCAGGCGGCTGACCGAAAACTTCCGCCACGCCTATCCCGACGCCACCGACGAGATGCTGGCCGAGGCCGCCCGCTCCACCGGTCGGATGATGATGGAGATGCCGTATTTCTGGGGCCGCAAGACGCTGAGCAAGCGGCTCGCCCGGTTTTCCGAGCACACCTGGCCGGAACTGGACCGGCTGCTCGGCAAGGGCAACGGGCTGATCATGCTGGTGCCGCATCTGGGCTGCTTCGAGGTACTGCCACAGGCGTACGCGATGCGCCGCAAGGTGACCGCGCTGTACAAGCCCCCGCACCAGCCCTGGCTGCGCGACTGGATCGAACGCATGCGCACTCGCCCGAACCTGGTGATGGCGCCTGCCACGCCGCGGGGCGTGCGCACGCTGCTCAAGGCCTTGAAGCGCGGCGAATCGATCGGCATCCTGCCCGACCAGGTACCCACCGGCGGCGATGGGGTATGGGCGCCGTTCTTCGGCAAACCCGCGTACACGATGACGCTGGTCCAGCGTCTGCAGCAGCTGACGGGCGCGCCGATCGCCATGGTCTTCGCCGAGCGCACCGCCCGCGGCGCGACCTATGTCGCCCATATGCGGGTGCTGGAAGACATGCTGCCGGACAACCCCGCCGACGCCGCGGCCCTGCTGAACCGCACCGCGGAGTCGCTGGTGGCCGAGGCGCCGACCCAATACCTGTGGGGCTACAACCGCTACAAGCACCCGGCCGGTGCGGAGCTTCCGCCCCGGGCTGCGTGACCGACTTCCATGACTTTCCTGTTCTGGCTGATCTCCCGTCTGCCGCTGGCCTGGTTGCACGCCATCGGTGGCGCGCTCGGCCTGCTGGCCGCCAGGATGCCCGGCCGCTATGGCACCCGCCTGACCGAGAATTTCCGCCACGCCTTTCCGGACGCCACCGACGACATGATCGATGAGGCGGCTCGCTCGATGGGGCGCATGATCCTGGAAATGCCGTACTTCTGGACCCGGCACACCATCAAGGCAAAGCTGGTCGACTTCAACGAGGTGGTCTGGCCGACGCTGGACCGGCTGCAGGACCAGGGGCGCGGCGTGATCGTGCTGACGCCGCACCTGGGCTGCTTCGAGGTGCTGCCGCAGTCGTACGCGATGCGCCGGCCCGTCACGGTGCTGTTCAAGCCGCCGCACCAGCCCTGGCTGCGCGACTGGGTCGAACGCATGCGCAACCGCCCGAACATGACCAGCGCGCCGGCCAATCCGCGCGGCGTGCGGATGCTCGTCAAGGCGCTCAAGCGCAAGGAAGCCATCGGCATCCTGCCCGACCAGGTGCCGATCGGCGGCGAGGGCACGTGGGCGCCGTTCTTCGGCCGCCCGGCCTACACGATGACGCTGGTGCAGCGGCTGCAGCAATGGAGCGGCGCGCCGCTGGCGATCGTCGCTTCGGTACGGCTGCCGCGCGGCAGCGGCTATCGCGCCTTTGTGCGTGTCATCGAGGAGCCGCTGCCGGAAGATCCGGCCGCGGCCGCCGCCGTGATCAACGGCGTGGTCGAGGAACTGGTACGGCTGGCGCCGACCCAGTACCTGTGGGGCTACAACCGCTACAAGCACCCGGCCGGCGCGGAACTGCCGCCCGCGTGGCCCGCCGATGCCGAAGCCCCATCGCTGCCCACGCCGTCCGCCGCGCCGTCCACCACGCCGCCGGCACCGCTCAAGGCCGCCGACGCGGGCGCCACGGAATCGACTTCGTCCACTTCCCATCCATGAGCCGTCTTTTCACCTGGCTGGGCATCGGTCTGCTGACCGTGCTCGGCAAGCTGCCCTACCCCCTGGTCGCCCGCTTCGGCGAAGGGCTGGGCAGTCTGCTGTATCTGTTTCCCAGCGGCCGCCGCGAGGTGGTCCGCGCCAACCTGCGGCTCGCCTTTCCCGACAAGTCCGAGGCCGAGATCGCCGAGCTGTCGCGCCAGTCGTTCCGCTCGGTGTTCCGCAGCTTCGCCGAGCGCGGCATCTTCTGGACCGGCAGCGAGGCGCAGATGCGCCGCTGGGTGCAGATCGACGACCAGGCCAACCTGGTCGCGCTCGACGGCGAGCCGCACATCCTGGTCACGCTGCACCTGTCGGGCGTCGAGGCCGGCGCGATCCGGCTGACCATCTATCTGCGCGACCACGTGGGCCGCTCCGGCGCCTCGCTGTACACCAAGCAGAAGAACGCGCTGTTCGACGGCTTCCTGAAGCAGGCGCGCGGCCGCTTCGGCGCGCACATGATCGCGCGCAACGACAGCGTGCGGGACATCATCCGCTGCCTGAAGAAGGGCGAGGCGCTGCAGTTGATCTCCGACATGGACTTCGGCGAGCGCGACTCGGAATTCGTGCCCTTCTTCGGCGCCCAGGCGCTGACGCTGACCTCGGTGTCGCGGCTGGCGCGGCTGACCGGCGCCAAGGTCGTGCCGATCTATACCGAGCAGCTGCCCGACTATCGCGGCTACGTGCTGCGGATCCTCCCCGCGTGGGACAACTATCCGGGCGAGAACGTGACAGAGGACACGCGCCGCATGAACGCGTTCTTCGAGGACTGCATCCGGCCGAGGATTCCCGAGTACTACTGGGTCCACAAGCGGTTCAAGAATCGCCCGCCCGGCGAGCCCGGGATATATTGACGCTGATGAGGGACCGGTACGCCGGTCCCAGGCATTGTTGAACCGCCCGCCGCGGCCCACCTATCGAACCAAGACCGCCCCGCCCTCCCCGCCATGAAAATCCAGTTCACCAAGATGCACGGCGCCGGCAACGACTTTGTCGTGCTGGACGGCATCCACCAGACCCTGAACCTGAGCACCGAGCAGTGGCGCGCGCTGGCAAGCCGCCATTTCGGCGTGGGCGCGGACCAGATCCTGATCGTCGAGAAGCCGACCCGCCCCGACGTCGACTTCCGCTACCGGATCTTCAATGCCGACGGCGGCGAGGTCGAGCACTGCGGCAACGGCGCGCGCTGCTTCGTCCGTTTCGTCACCGACCACGGCCTGACCGACAAGCGCTCGGTGCGGGTCGAGGTCATGAACGGCGTCATCACGCTGACGCTGCAGGACGACGGCCAGGTCACGGTCGACATGGGCGCGCCCGAGTTCGAGCCCGCGCGCATCCCGTTCCTGCCAGAGGGGCTGCCGACGCGGACCGAGGGCGGCGACACGCTGTACGGCATCGAGACCAATGGCCGCACCGTGTGGATTTCCGCGGTGTCGATGGGCAATCCGCATGCGGTGCAGGTGGTCGACGACACCGAGCGCTTCCCGGTGCGCGAGGACGGTCCGGTGATCGAGCACCATGCGGCCTTCCCGAAGCGCGTCAATGCCGGCTTCATGCAGGTGGTCGACCGCAACACGATCCGGCTGCGCGTGTTCGAGCGCGGCTCCGGCGAGACGCTGGCCTGCGGCACCGGCGCCTGCGCGGCGGTGGTCGCCGGCATCCGGCGCGGCCTGCTCGACTCGCCGGTCAAGGTGCATACGCACGGCGGCGACCTGACCATCGCCTGGGATGGCGACGGCACGCCGGTGCGGATGACGGGCCCGGCCACCACGGTGTTCGAAGGTTCGATCGATCTGGACGCGCTGCAGCCGCGCGGCTGATTCAGCGACCTTGCGGGGCATGCCCCAGCGGCGCCCCGCCCCAGCGACCCTGCCGGAAGCCCGGCGCCCACGCGGAGAAGCGCCCATGCCAGACACCCCGCTCGACCCCTACCGCATCGCCAGTGGGAAGGGATTTCGCCTGGACCGCTTCGACGCGGGCGCCAGGCCCTTCTCCAGCGGCGACAAGACCAGCGACCGGGCTCGCCTGACCGAGCTGTCGACGCATCTGGACGAGCAGCAGGACATCTTCTACGCCGAGCAGTCACGCAAGCTGCTGGTGATCCTGCAGGGGATGGACACCAGCGGCAAGGACGGCACCGTGCGCGGCGTGTTCCGCAGCTTCGATCCGCTCGGCGTGCGCGTGGTCGGCTTCAAGGCCCCGACCGCGGAGGAGAAGGCGCGCGATTACCTGTGGCGCATCCACGCTCAGGTGCCGCGCGCCGGCGAGATCGCGGTGTTCAACCGCAGCCACTACGAGGACGTGCTGATCACGCGCGTGCATGGCTGGATCGACGCGGCCGAGTGCGAGCGCCGCTATCGGCAGATCCGCCACTTCGAAAGCCTGCTGGCCGAGACCGGCACCACGCTGGTCAAGTGCTTCCTGCATATTTCGAAGGACGAGCAGAAGGCGCGCCTGGAGGCGCGGCTCGCCGATCCGCACAAGCACTGGAAGTTCGATCCCAATGACCTGGCCGAGCGCCGGCACTGGGACGCCTATATGGACGCCTACCAGGACGCGATCGCCGCGACGGCGACGCCGGACGCGCCCTGGCATGTGATTCCCGCCGATTCGAAGACGCACCGCAATCTGATGATCGCGGAGATCCTGCGCGAGACCTTCGCGCGGCTCAAGCCGGCCTATCCGCCGTCGGCGCCGGGACTGGACCAGCTGAAGGTCGACTGATCAGACGCCGTAGCGCTGGCGGTAGGCGGCCACCGCGTCGCGCGACGCACCCAGCGCGGGGTCCTGCGCGGCGTCCAGGTATGCCAGCAGATCGGCCAGCGAGGCGATCGCGATCACCGGCACGCCGAATTCGCGCTGCACGTCCTGCACCGCCGAATGGGCGCCGATCTGCTCCGCGGTGCCGCTTCTCTCCATCCGGTCCAGCGCGATCAGCACCGCGGCCGGCTCCGCGCCGGCGGCACGGATCAGCTGCACCGATTCGCGCACCGAGGTGCCGGCCGAAATCACGTCGTCGACGATCACCACCTTGCCCTGCAGCTTTGCGCCGACCAGCGTACCGCCCTCGCCGTGGTCCTTGGCTTCCTTGCGGTTGTAGGCGAAGCCGACATTGCGGCCCATGCCGGCCAGCGCCACCGCGGTGGCGGACGCCAGCGTGATGCCCTTGTAGGCCGGCCCGAACAGCATGTCGAATGCGACACCCGAGGCCAGCAGGGTTTTCGCATAGAATTGCGCCACCTGGCCCAGCGTGGCGCCCTCGTTGAACAGCCCCGCGTTGAAGAAATACGGCGACTTGCGTCCCGCCTTGGTGACGAACTCGCCGAAGGACAGCACGCCCGCGTCCAGCGCGAAGCGGATGAAGGTCTGGCTGAGGTCGTCCGCCGCCGACGTGGTTTGCTGCGTCATCTTTTCTCTCTGTTCCAAAAATTTCCCGAGATGTTACGGATTATCAGTGCCAACCTCAACGGCATCCGCTCCGCCAGCAAGAAAGGCTTCTTCGACTGGATGGGCAAGCAGGACGCCGACATGGTCTGTGTGCAGGAGCTCAAGGCGCAGGCCGCCGACATGACCGAGGCCTTCCTGGCCCCGCACGGCTATCACGGCTACTTCCACTACGCCGAGAAGAAGGGCTACAGCGGCGTCGGCCTGTACACGCGCCACAAGCCCGAACGCGTGATCACCGGCTTCGGCAATGCCGAGTTCGACAGCGAGGGGCGCTACGTTGAAGTGCAGTATCCGCATCTGGCGGTGATCTCGGTCTACGTGCCGTCGGGCTCCAGTTCCGAGGAACGGCAACTGGCCAAGTACCGTTTCATGGAGGCCTTCCTGCCCCATCTGCTGCAGCTCAAGGCCAGCGGGCGCGAGATCGTGCTGTGCGGCGACGTCAACATCGCGCACAAGGAAATCGACATCAAGAACTGGAAGGGCAATCTGAAGAACTCCGGCTTCCTGCCCGAGGAGCGCGCCTGGATCGGCGAGCTGTTCGACGTGCACGGCTATGTCGACGTGTTCCGCAAGCTCGACCCGCGGCCCGAGCAGTACACCTGGTGGAGCAACCGCGGCCAGGCCTACGCGAAGAACGTCGGCTGGCGCATCGACTACCACCTGGCGACGCCGAAGATCGCCGACACCGCAAAGGCCTGCTCGATCTACAAGGACGAGAAGTTCAGCGACCACGCGCCGCTGTCGATCGACTACGACTTCCCGCTGTAACGGGGCCGCCCGGCCGCCGGGGCGGATTGCCGCTGCGATGCCGGGGCATCCTCGCTACAATGCACCTCTTACCCGTAATACCCAAGCGAGTCCACCATGGCATTCAAAGTGTTCGTCGACGGCCAGGAAGGCACCACCGGCCTTCGGCTGCTCGATTATCTGTCCGGCCGTTCCGATGTCGAACTGCTGCGCATCGCGGAAGACAAGCGCAAGGATCCGGCCGAGCGAGCACGCTTCCTGAACGCCGCCGACGTGGCCTTCCTGTGCCTGCCGGACGTGGCCTCGCGCGAGGCGGTGTCGCTGGTGACCAATCCGGACACCTGCGTGATCGACGCCAGCACGGCGTTCCGCACCGCCGATAACTGGGCCTACGGCCTGCCCGAGCTGGTGCGCGGCCAGCGCGAGAAGATCCGCGCCAGCAAGCGCATCGCGGTGCCCGGCTGCCACGCCAGCGCCTTCGTGCTGGCCGTGCGCCCGCTGGTCGATGCCGGCGTGATGCAGCCCGACTACCCCGTCACCGCGTTCTCGCTGACCGGCTACAGCGGCGGCGGCAAGAAGATGATTGCGGACTTCGAGGCGGGCGGCAATCCGAAGCTCGACAGCCCGCGCGCCTACGCGCTGGGGCTGGAGCACAAGCATCTGCCCGAGATGCGGGTGCAGACCGGCCTGGCGCAGGCGCCGATCTTCAGCCCGATCGTCGGCAAGTTCTACAAGGGCCTGGCCGTCACGGTGCCGGTGTTCCCGGATCGGTTGGCGCGCAAGGTCACGCCGGAGCAAGTCGCCGAGATCTACCGCAAGCACTACGAGGGCGAGCAGTTCGTGCGCGTGATGCCCGCGGCCAGCGACGAGCATCTGGACAACGGCTTCTTCGACGTGCAGGCCAACAACGACACCAACCGCGTCGACCTGTTCGTGTTCGGCTCGGCGGACCGCATCGTGCTGATCGCGCGGCTGGACAACCTCGGCAAGGGCGCGGCCGGCGCCGCGGTGCAATGCATGAACGTGCATATCGGCGCGGACGAGGCGACCGGGCTGACCGCCTGACGCTTTCCTGCCTGACCGAAGCAAACGGCCCCTGAATCAGGGGCCGTTTGCTTTTGTCGGCAAGCTTGTCGTCCCCGCGAATGCGGGGACCCAGTGACTTCACAAGACGCTGGGTACCGCCTGCGCGGGAACGAGGCCTGTGCTACCGCTTCAGCGGCTGCTGCTTGTCCTCGTCGCCGCGGTCCACCGGCGCGTTGGCGAGGCCGCCCATATTGGTCCGGTAGGCCGGCAGCCGGTCGACGGTGGTGCCGATCGCCCGCGCATACAGCGGCAGCACCTCGGGCATATGCCGCTGCAGCTCGGCGATGCGCGACTGGCCGGACGGGTGCGTGGACAGGAAGTCCATGCTGGCGCCGGCCGCCGACGACTGCGACACCTTGCCCATCTTCTGCCACAGCGTCACCGCGGCGCGCGGATCGTAGCCCGCGCGCGCCGCGATATCCATGCCGACCAGATCGGCCTCGGTCTCGTCCGAGCGCGAGAACTTCAGCGTCAGCAGATGCGCGCCGGTGCCCAGCGCCAGATTGCCCAGGTTGCCGAAGCCGAACAGCTGCGAAATGACGTTGGCGCCGAGGTTGGTGATCTCGGCCTTGGCGGCGCGCTCGCGCGCATGCTCCTGCAGCGCGTGGGCGATCTCGTGGCCGATCACCATCGCCAGCTCGTCGTCGGTCGGCTTGATCTGGTCCAGAAAGCCGGTATAGACCGCGATCTTGCCGCCGGGCATGCAGAACGCATTGACCTGCTTGGCCTTGATCAGGTTGACCTCCCACTTCCAGCCACGGGCGCGGTCGTTCCAGCGCCCGGCGTGCGGCAGGATGCGTTCGGAGATCGTGCGCAGGCGCGCCAGCCGCGGATCGTTGGACGGCGCCAGCGCGCCCTTGGCGCGTGCCTCCTGCTTGATCTGCTCGTATTCCTGCGCGGCCTGCTGTTCGATCGCCTCGGCCGGCACCAGCTGGCTGACCGCGCCACCGCCGCGCTGCACATTGACGCCGTCCGACTGCGCCAGCGCGGCGGGCGCGCCCAGCAGCGCGACGGCGCCGAGCATGGCCAGCGTCAGCCGGCGCAGCGGCGCCGCGAGCCCGAGCGAACGCGAGGAAGGAACGGCAATGCGGGGAACGGCAACGGAGGGAGCGGACATGGCCAGACGCAAGCGAAGGGGCATCGTTTCAACGAGAATGCGACAGACATCACGAAGGCTGATGCAATAATACACGGCGCCCGATCGCCACCCAGGGCCCTCCAGGCACTTCCACCGCCTGTTCCGCCCGGCCCCTGCTCCCGCCTTCATGACCTTCCAAGACTATCTCGATATTTTCCGCAACCGCCGCATCGGCGCGATGCTGACACTGGGCTTTGCCTCGGGGCTGCCGCTGGCGCTGACCTCGGGCACGCTGCAGGCCTGGATGACGGTCGAAGGGCTGGACATCAAGACCATCGGCTTCTTCTCGCTGGTCGGCCAGGCCTACATCTTCAAGTTCCTGTGGGCGCCGCTGATGGACCGCTACACGCCGCCGTTGCTGGACCGGCGGCGCGGCTGGCTGCTGCTGACGCAGGTCGGCCTGGTGCTCGGCATCGCCGGCATGGCGTTCTGCCCGCCGCGCGAGGCGCTGTGGCTGCTGGCGGGGCTGGCCACGCTGGTGGCCTTCCTGTCGGCCTCGCAGGACATCGTGTTCGACGCCTACAGCACCGACGTGCTGCGGCCCGCCGAGCGCGGCGCCGGCGCGGCGGTCAAGGTGCTGGGCTACCGGCTGGCGATGCTGGTCTCGGGCGGCCTGGCGCTGTGGCTGGCCGACCGCGTGCTGGGCTGGCAGCAGATGTACCTGCTGATGGCGGCGCTGATGGCGGTCGGCCTGCTGACGCTGCCGTGGGCGCCGCGCGCGGAATCGCCGCCGCGCGCGCCACGCTCGCTGGAGGAGGCGGTGGTCGGCCCGCTGCGCGACTTCTTCGGCCGCACCGGCGCCTGGTGGCTGCTGGGGCTGATCGTGCTGTACAAGCTCGGCGACGCCTTCGCCGGCAGCCTGTCGACGACCTTCCTGATCCGCGGCGTGGGCTTTTCCGCCGGCGAGGTGGGGCTGGTCAACAAGACGCTGGGCCTGGCCGCGACCATCATCGGCGCGCTGTTCGGCGGCACGCTGATGGTCAGGCTCGGCCTGTACCGCTCGCTGATGCTGTTCGGCGTGCTGCAGGCCGTGTCGAACTTCGGTTACTGGTTGCTGGCGGTGACGCCCGCCCATCTGTGGTCGATGGGCGCGACCATCGCGGTCGAGAACCTGTGCGGGGGCATGGGCACCGCGGCGTTCGTCGCGCTGCTGATGGCGCTGTGCAACCGCTCGTTTTCGGCGACGCAGTACGCGCTGCTGTCGGCGCTGGCCTCGGTCGGACGCGTCTATGTCGGCCCGACCTCGGGCTATCTGGTCGAATCGTACGGGTGGGCGCCCTTCTATCTCGGCACGGTGCTGGTCGCGCTGCCGGGGCTGCTGCTGCTGCGTGCGATGCGCGGCACGGTCGAGCGCTATGAAAGCCAGACGCGCACGGCGTCCGTCGAGGCTGCGGGTGTTCCCCCTCTCCCGCTTGCGGGAGAGGGCCGGCGAGACGGCAAGGGCGTTCGCGAGAGCTGACGCAGTAGTGGGTCAGCGGGCGCCGCTGCCCTCTCCCTCACCCCTCTCCCGCGAGCGGAGCGGGGAGCCGAATGCGAGCGACCGCGGCAGAGGAGCCGAGCCGAAGCGGTATCCCTGAGCGGACTACCGGTTGGCTCCCTCTCCCGCTTGCGGGAGAGGGCTGGGGAGAGGGTGAGGAGAGGATTAGCGGCCCCGCCTACTGCTTGTAGTAAACGATCTGATGCGAGCTCGCCAGCAGCTCGCCGTCCGGGCTCCACAGCTGCGCGCTCTGGTCGAAGAAGCCCTGCCGGAACACCTGCGCCCGCGCGCTGCCCAGCGCGTGGCGATCGCCCAGCGCCCCCAGCGTGGCGGCATCCGCGTGGAAGTAAGTCGTCAGCGAGACCGTGCCGGCCGGCACGAAGCCGGCGCGCTTGAGGAAGATGCGCGGATAGAAGCTGTCGCACCAGGCAGCGATCGACGCATAGTCGGGCGTGCGCGCCGGATGGTCGCGCAGCCAGAACTGCGTCAGGCTGTCGGGATGCTCGGTGCCCGGTTCGGCGGTTGCAGGCTTGGCGCCGCGCACGGGGCGCATCTCGTAGGACTTGAGCCAGCGCACCGGCGCGAAGCCGCTCGGCAGCGGCGCGATGGCGTCGGCCGGCGGCACGTCGGGAAAGATGGCCTCGCCGCAGCCCCAGGTATCGCGCCGCACCGCGAACACCGCGCTGGCGGTAGTCGCCACCTCGCCGTTCTGTACCAGTTCCAGCGACCAGTGCTGCGTCGAGCGGTTGGTGCGCGAGGGCCGCGCCTCGATCGTGAACGGGCCCTCGGCGATCGGTCCGGCGAAATTGACGGTCAGCGCGATCGGATCGCCGAGCCGCTGCGGATGCTGTAGCGCCGCCTGCAGCAGCGTCGCCGCGGTGATGCCGCCGTACGGCCCGATCATGTTCCAGTACGACTCGGTGGTGCGGCCGGCGAAGCGGTGCTCGCCGGCGGGGGTCAACGCAATCGCGTCGTCGAAGGGATGCAGCTCGGATGTCGCGGACATGGGGCCTCGCCGAAAAAGCGAACGATCGTTCGGAATTTCCGTACGGTAGTCGCCCGAGTGGCCGCACGTCAAGTGCCGGCCACTCCGTTCGAGGCCATCCTCGGACCGAACCGATCGGGCCGAACCGATCAGGCGGAGCAGACCCGATAGACCGCCAGGCTGCCGCGCCAGTTGACGCCCCAGTTGACCGTGATGCCCTCGTGCATCACCACGCGATCGAGGATGCGCAGCCCGACCTTGGGCGCCAGCGCCTCGAAGTCGCTGATGGTCAGCACGCGCACGTTCGGCGTGTCGTACCACTGGTAGGGCAGCGACTCGGACACCGGCATGCGGCCGCGAAACACCGACAGCCGGTGCGGCCAGTAGCCGAAGTTCGGGAACGACACGATGCATTCGCGGCCGACGCGCAGCGTGTCGCGCAGCACCTGCGCGGTGTTGTGGATGGTCTGCAGCGTCTGCGACAGGATCACGGTGTCGAAGCTCTTGTCCTCGAACAGCGCCAGCCCGCCCTCCAGGTTCTGCTGGATGACATGCACGCCCTTCTGCGCGCACGCCAGCACGCCCTCGTCGCGGATCTCGATGCCGTAGGCCTGCACGTCGAGCTCGTCCTGCAGCACGCGCAGCAGGCTGCCGTCGCCGCAGCCCAGGTCGAGCACGGTCGCATTCGGTTCGATCCAGCGCGCGATCGCGCGGAAGTCCGGCCGCCGTGCCAGCACGCCGTTGGCCGCTTCGGTGATGGACTTGGCATTCATGCGCCGATCTCCCGGGCAATGCGTTCGTAATAGGCGCGCATCAGGTTGTGGTAACGCGGATCGTCGAGCAGGAAGGCATCGTGGCCGTGCGGGGCGTCGATCTCGGCGTAGCTGACCGGCCGCTTGTTGTCGAGCAGCGCCTTGACCAGCTCGCGGCTGCGGCTTGGCGCAAAGCGCCAGTCGGTGGTGAAGCTGGCAACGAGGAAGCTGGCCCGGGTATGCGCAACCGCACGGGTCAGGTCGCCGCCGAAGGTCAGCGCGGGATCGAAGTAGTCGAGCGCGCGCGTGATCAGCAGATAGGTATTGGCGTCGAAGTACTCGGCGAACTTGTCGCCCTGGTAGCGCAGATAGCTCTCGACCTGGAACTCGACGTCGAACGAGAAGCGGATGTCCTCGGCCTTGAGCTCGCGGCCGAATTTCGCCGCCATGTCCTCGTCGGACAGGTAGGTGATATGGCCGATCATCCGGGCCACGCGCAGCCCGCGCTTGGGCTTGACGCCATGCGCGTAGTAGTTGCCGCCGTGGAAGTCGGGATCGGACAGGATCGCGCTGCGCGCGACCTCGTTGAAGGCGATGTTCTGCGCCGACAGCTTCGGCGTCGAGGCCACCACGATGCAATGGCGCAGCCGCTCCGGATACATCAGGCTCCAGGCCAGCGCCTGCATGCCGCCGAGGCTGCCGCCCATCACCGCGGCGAACTGCTCGATGCCGAAGGCATCGGCCACACGCGCCTGCGCATTGACCCAGTCCTCGACCGTGACCACCGGGAAGGCGGCGCCGAACGGTTGGCCGGTGGCCGGGTTCAGGCTCATCGGACCGGTCGAGCCGAAGCACGAGCCGAGATTGTTGATGCCGATCACGAAGAAGCGGTCGGTGTCGAGCGGCTTGCCGGGGCCGACCATGTTGTCCCACCAGCCGACGTCGCGCGGATCGTGCGCGTAGACGCCGGCCACATGATGCGAGGCGTTCAGTGCGTGGCACACCAGCACGGCATTGGTCCGCGTGGCATTGAGCGTGCCGTAGGTTTCGACCATCAGGTCGTAGCCGGCCAGCGAAGAGCCGTTGCGCAGCGGCAGCGGCTCGGCGAAATGCATGCGCTGCGGCGTCACGATGCCGACCGAGTCGGGCGGCAGGGGCAGGTGCAGCGCGGCGGCGGCAGCGGCGTCCGAAGCAGTGCCGGAAGCGGCCGGTTCCACCGGGTCCGCGTGCGCGGATGGCGAGGCAACGTCAGTCATGTAGGCGGGCCTGCGCGAAGCAGGCATAAAAAAACCCGACCGGTCTTGCGTCTGGAATCACGCAGCCAAGTCGGGTTGTTTCGCACCGGATGCTTCGCTGTCCGCCGCGCGGTGGCGTTGTCCCTGAAATGCGTTCCTGTCGAATCGCGAATCGGAGAGGGGGCGCCGACCAACCTCTTTAGCCGCATTTATAGTGGCGGGAAATTTCCCCGCCGCGCGCCCGCAAGCCAGTCATCAAATCGGCGCGACCGGCAGATTATAGAGCAAAGCGATAGACATCAGCTGAAGTCGGCAGAAGGGGCGCGCGGAGATGAATATCGACGGCCGCAGTCCGGCTACGGGGATCAGCCCAGCAGCACGCGCAGCTGCGCGTCGATCTGCCCGGCCGGCAGCTTGCGAAAGCCGCTCTTGGCATAGCGATGCCAGTGCCCCTGCACCGTGGCGACAATCAGCGCGGCCCGTGCCGATACGTCGGCGTCGGCCGGAAACGCGCCCTGCGTCGCGGCGACCTTCAGGCATTGGCGGATCGACGCCTCGATCCGGTCCACCAGCTGATTGATGCGTTCCTGCAGCCGCTCATGCTCGCCGACCAGCGCCTCGCCGGTCAGCACGCGCGTCATGCCCGGATTCTTCTCGGCGAACGACAGCAGCATCCGCACGATCGCCTGCACCTGGCGCAGCCCGTGCTCCTCCTGCGCGGTGATCTGGTTGATCAGGCCGAACACGGTCTGCTCGATAAAGGCGATCAGGCCCTCGAACATCTGCGCCTTGCTGGCGAAATGCCGGTACAGCGCGGCCTCGGAGACGCCGAGCCGGGCGGCCAGCGCGGCGGTGGTGATGCGTTCGGAGCGCGGGTGCTCGAGCATGCCGGCCAGCGTCTGCAGGATCTGCACGCGCCGCTCGCCGGGGCGCGGCCGCTTGCGCGCGACCACGGCCTCGGCAGCGCCGCCGCCCTCGCCCTGCCGGCTGCGCTCGTCCGCGTTCGCGGCCGGCGCGGCTGCCTCGTTGCTCTGCGTCATGACCCGTTTCTCCGCATTCGTCGATGGAGTTGATGCACCGATTGTACTTTTATGTCCACATAGCCCGGCCGGTGCACCATGCGGGCCCGCGTGCGTACCGTGGTGTGGGCCGCGTTGCGATCGGCCTGCTGCGCCTCGGGCGACAGCCGCGGTGCGCGGGCCGCCTGGTTCTCCGCGGCGACCAGCGTCACCGCCTCCTGCCTGGCCGCGCGATCGGCGTCGCGGTCGTGCGGATGGCGCTGGGCCTCGGCGCGCAGCGCCGCCTGCTGCGCGGCATCGCGCGCCGCGCCCGCCGGTACGTCATGCGGCCGGCTCGGCGCGATCGAGCGCAGATAGCCGGTGATCCACGCGGTGCGTATCCCCAGGCCAGCATAGCGCTTCAGATGCGAGACGGTGTCCTCGACCAGCACGGCGCGGCCCGGCGCGATCCGCAGCCGTGCCAGCAGACGCCGCAGCATGCGCCGATCGGGCTTGGGACGCAGATCGCCATGAACCCACATCTGCTCGATGGCGATCACGCGCTCGAAGCAATGCTCGATGCCGGCCACGCGCAGCACCGCGCGCGCGTAGTCCTGCGGCGCGTTGGTCAGCAGCACCTTGCGGCCGGGCAGGCTGCGCAGCTGCTTCGCAAGGCCGCGGCGCACGCGCACCATCCGCGCGATGTCGGGGAATTCATGCGCGGCGCGCAGGAAGTCGGCCGGGTCCACGCCGTGATGGCGGATCATGCCGAGCAGCGTCGCGCCATAGCGCTTCCAGTAGTCGACGCGCACGCGGCTGGCGGTGGCCTCGTCGCAGCCGAGCACGCGCGCGACGTACGCGGTCATCGCGGCATTGATCGCCGGGAAGATCGCGTGCGAGGCATCGTGCAGCGTGTTGTCGAGATCGAACAGCCAGACCGTGTCGCCGGCGTTGTTGCCGGCCGGGCGATGCCGCAGGCGGTGGGGGGAGCGGCGGGAGGCGTGGGAAGGCACGAGGGGAAGGCGCCGCGCCGCCGCGGCGACGGCGGGCGCCTGGTGGCGGTACGTCAGTGCGAACGGATCATGGTGCCGAACGCCTGCTCGGTCAGGATCTCAAGCAGCAGCGAATGTTCGATGCGGCCATCGATGATGTGCACCGAGTTCACGCCGCTCTTGGCGGCGTCCAGCGCCGACGAGATCTTCGGCAGCATGCCGCCCGAGATGGTGCCGTCGGCGAACAGCTCCTCGATCTCGCGCGCGGACAGGTCGGTCAGCAGATTGCCCTTCTTGTCCATCACGCCGGGGATATTGGTCATCATCACCAACTTTTCGGCCTTCAGGATCTCGGCCATCTTGCCGGCCACCACGTCGGCGTTGATGTTGTAGGCCTGGCCGTCGTCGGAGAAGCCGATCGGCGAGATCACCGGGATGAAGGCATCGTCCTGCAGCGCCTTGACCACCGCCGGATTGATCGCCTCGATGTCACCGACATAGCCGATGTCGATGAACGCGCCGGGATTCTCGCGGTCCGGCATCTTCAGCCGCTTGGCGCGGATCAGGCCGCCGTCCTTGCCGGTCAGGCCGACCGCCTGGCCGCCGTACTGGTTGATCAGCATCACGATGTCCTGCTGGACCTCGCCGCCGAGCACCCACTCGACCACTTCCATGGTCTCTTCGTCGGTGACGCGCATGCCCTGGATGAAGGTGCCAACCTTGCCGACCTTCTTCAGCGCCTCGTCGATCTGCGGACCGCCGCCGTGCACGACCACCGGATTCATGCCGACCAGCTTCAGCAGGATCACGTCGCGCGCGAAGCCATGCTTGAGCTTCTCTTCGGTCATCGCATTGCCGCCGTACTTGACCACGATGGTCTTGCCATGGAACTTGCGGATATAGGGCAGCGCCTCGGCGAGGATCTCGGCCTTGAGGGCGGGGGCGATGGCGGCCACTGCGGTTGCGGTGGGCCCGGAGGTATCGGAGGTCATGGCAATCCGTGAAAATCGACAGGTATCATGGCAACGCGGCGCATCCGGCGCCCCGCGGCAGGCGCCCGAATTTTACAAGAAACGGGGTGCCACGCTAGCGACAGGGCCGACCGGACCCTGCGCGGGGCGCCAACGGTGCGTCCGGGGGCCCATCGGCCGTTCTTTTCATGCAACAACTACGCCAACGGAAGCCACCGCGATGTCAGCAGAAGGCGCTGCGAAAAGCCCCGACGCGAGCAACGGCCCCGCTGCCGTGCTGACCGGCCAGTTGCGGCCGGTCGAGCGGTGCTCGGCCTGCGGCGCGCGCTTCGTCTGCGGCCATGCCGCCGGCCTGCCGCATTGCTGGTGCGCGACGATGCCGCTGCTGCCGGCCCGGCTGATCGTGCCGGGGCAGCACTGCCTGTGTCCGGACTGCCTGCGCGCGCGGCAGGCTCAAGCGGGACAGTGAACACGGACAGGGAGCCGGTCAGCGGCTTGGCTTTCCCATCGGTCCCGCCGTTTCAATCCAGCGCCGCGCCCACGCGCGCCGGTCCGCTCCACTGCATCGCCACCACACCCAGCACGATCAGCAGCGCGCCGCCGAGCCGCGGCGCCGTCAGTTCGCGCACCGCGAAGCCGGCCAGGCCGGCATGGTCCATCCACAGCGACGCCAGCATCTGGCCGGCCACCACCGCCGCGATGAAGCCGCTGGCGCCGAGCCGCGGCGCCAGCATCAGCGCGGCGGTCAGATAGAACACGCCGACCGCGCCGCCGATCCACATCCACGCGGGCCCGCCCGCCCAGCCGGCGCCCGGCGGACCGACACGCAGCGCCAGCATCAGCACCACCACGACCGCCAGGCTGACCAGCAGCGACACCAGCGTCGCCCACAGCGGATGCCCGAGCGCGCGGCCCAGTGCGGCATTGGCGCCCGCCTGCAGCGGGATCATGGCGCCGGCCAGCGCGGCGATCAGCACCGGCACGGCGGCCGCAAGGGCCGGGGCGGCGGGATGGGACGAAGATAACATGCGACCTCCTCGATGCTTGCGAAAACGAGACCGCGCCAGTCTGCCCCTACGCCGGATGGATTTCCAATTCTCGTTTCGAACGTTTAATATTCGCCGCATGAATAATCTGCGCAACGTCGACCTGAACCTGCTGGTCGTGCTCGAGGCCCTGCTGGCCGAGCGTCATATTTCCCGCGCCGCCTTGCGGCTGCATCTGAGCCAGCCGGCGGTCAGCCACGCGCTGGCCCGGCTGCGCCAGCTGCTGGACGACCCCTTGCTGGTGCGCGGCCAGGGCGGGCTGGTGCTGACCGCGCGGGCGCACGAACTGTCCGGTCCGCTGGCCGAGGCGCTGGCACAGGTGCGCATCCTGCTCGGTCCGTCTGGCTTCCAGCCCGCCACGGCCCGGCGCACCTTCCGTCTGGCGATGTCGGACTACGGCGCGATGGTGGTGCTGCCCAATCTGCTGCGCGCCGTCCGCAAGGCCGCGCCCGGCATCGAGCTGGTGGTGACGCAGGGCAGCCGCGAAGCGATGTCGGCGCAGGTCGCCGATGGCGAGATCGATCTGGCGCTGGGCGTGTTCGTCTATCAGCCCGAGGGCGTCAGGATGGCGGCGCTGTTCGAGGAGGAGTACGGCTGCGCGGTCGATGCGGCGACGGTGCGCGACCACGGGCGGCTGGACCAGGTTGCCTACCTGGCGCGCTCGCACGTGCTGGTGGCCGCCCACAGCGCAAAGGTCGATCCGATCGATGCCGCGATCGCCAAGCACGGCGGGCGCCGCAAGATCGCCTGCGTGGTGCCGCACTGGAGCGTCGCGCCGGCGCTGATCGCCGGCACCAACCTGGTCCTGACCACGGCGCGCCGCAGCCTGGCGGCGCTGGAAGACGATCCGCGCTTCGCGGTGTTCGAGCCGCCGTTCGCGTTTCCGGGCTTCACCTTCAGCGCGATCTGGCACGAGCGCAACGATGCCGATCCGGGGCATGCGTGGCTGCGCGAACGGCTGCTGGCGGTCGGCGCGGGCCAGGGGCTGGACGAGGCGATCAGCCTGCGCGGTTGATACCCGGCGGTTCGACCGCGGACCGGCCGGCTTCGCGCCGGTGCGATCCGCTGGCGTTGCGGCGAAGCGTGACGTCAGTGCTTGTGATTGGCCGCGGCGCCGCCGCCGTGAGCCGGCGCCGTCAGCCCGCGCACTTCGGCTTCGACGCGCTGCTCGATCAGCTTGCCGCCCTGTTCGAACTTCAGCGTCACCGGCACCTTGTCGCCGACGTTCAGCGGCGCCTTCAAACCCAGCAGCATCACATGGTAGCCGCCGGGCTTGAGCTCGACGTCTTCCATCTTCGGCAACGGCAGCGCGTCCAGCGCGCGCATCCGCATCACGTTGCCTTCCATCTTCATCTCGTGCACCTCGGCGGTCGCGGCCGCCGGCGTCGAGACGCCGACCAGGCGCGCGTTCTGGTGGGCGTGCAGCGTCATGAAGACGCCGGTGGCGGTCTGCGCCGGCACGGTGCCGCGCGCCCATGCGTTGCGGATGTCGATCTGCGCGGAGGCAGCGGTGGAAAACAGCGCGCAGCATGCAGCGGCGGCGGCGAACAGCTTGGCTTGCATCTCTATCCTTTCTCGGTGCAATTCGTTCAATCGAGGCGGTTTGGCGGAGGCGGGAAGTCCGCGTGAATGGTCGTGCAAACAGTCGTGTGACCGGTCGTGTAAATGGTCGGGTAAATGGTCGGGTAAATGGCCCCGTAACAGCGCGATTAGACCATGAACCGCTGCAGGGTCAGGGCGGGCACGAACACGCCATGGAGACCCACGCGATGCAATCCGCCAGTCTGGCAGTGCCTCGCCGCGTGACCAATGCGGCATGGTGTCGCACGAGCCGGCCGGTGGCGGCGCCATTGCTACACTCGCGGCATGACGATGACCGCCCACGCCGCCCCACCCGCAGGCGAATCCCTTCGCGCGCAAGGCCTCGGCGCAGACAGCCTGCTGAGCCTGCGCCGCGTGTACTGGCTGCGCTGGGCCATCCTCGGCGGACAGGGGCTGCTGCTGGTCTGGGCCGAGACGCTGGCCGCGCTGCAACTGCCCTATCGCCCGCTGCTGACGATCTTCGTGCTGCAGGCGCTGTTCAATCTGCTGACCGCCTGGCGGCTGCGCCAGCATGCGCGCGCCGGCTCGGTGCCGGGCGATGCCGAGCTGATGGGACAGCTGCTGGTCGACCTGACCGCGCTGTCGGCGATCCTGTTCTTCACCGGCGGCGCCACCAATCCCTTCGTCTCGTTCTATCTGCCGGGACTGGCGCTGGCGGCGGCCATCGTGCCGTGGCGCCAGGTGGTCGCGCTGGCGCTGTACGCGCTGGCCTGCTATTCGCTGATGCTGTTCGAATACGTGCCCTTGCACCTGCACAACCCCGACAACGCGGTGGTCTACCACCTGGTCGGCATGTGGCTGAACTTCGTGGCCAGCGCCGTGATGATCGCGCTGTTCGTCGCGCGGCTGTCGGGCGTGCTGCGCGAACGCGAGGCGCAACTGGCCGATGCGCGCGAACGGCTGCTGCGCGAGGCGCGGGTCGAGTCGCTGAACGCGCAGGCGGCGACGGTCGCCCACGAGATCGGCACGCCGCTGTCGACGCTCGCCGTGATCGCCGGCGAGCTGCGCGCCGACGCGGCGGACGCGGCCCGCGGCGGTACCGCGATACGCGACTACCTGCCGGACCTGGATACCGTCGAGCAGCAGTTGGCGCTATGCCGCGGCATCCTGGCGCGATTGCGCGAGGCGAACCGCGCCAGCGCGCTGCAGCCGGTCGGACATTGGCTGCCCGCCTTCGCCGACGGCTGGCAGTTGCGCCATCCGCAGGCGCGGGTCGACACCACGATGGCGCCGGATGCCGCCGACGTGCCGATCGAGCCGGCACGGACCGGACAGATGCTGACGATCCTGCTCGACAACGCGGCCCGCAGCCAGCAGGCCGCCGGACGCGGCGACTTGCCGCTGCGGTTGTCGATCGCGCTCGATCGTCGGAGCGGACCGAGCGAACTGGTGCTGCGCGTGATCGACGATGGCACCGGCATGCCGGCGGCGCTGCGCGCGCGGCTGGGCGAAGCGCCCGTGGCGAGCACGCACGGCGGCCAGGGCATCGGCGCCTATCTGGCGCAGAGCGTGGCGCGCCAGATGGGGGGGCGGCTGCTGTGGCAGGACCGTCCCGAAGGCGGCACCGTGGCCGAGCTGCGGCTGCCGGCGATCAGCGACTCATTGGAGCACGCGGCATGAACTTGACGTCGACCGCTTCCCTTTCCTCTGCCGCTGCCGCCGGCAACGGCGACGCCGGCGCACCCTTCCTGGTGATCGATGACGATCCGGTGTTCTCGGACACGCTCGCACGCGCGCTGTCGCGGCGCGGCTTTGCGGTCGAGATCGCGCACAACCGCCACCAGGCGCTGGCGCTCGCCGAGAAGACCGCGTTCCGCTATGTCACGCTGGACCTGCATCTGGCCGCCGGCCCCGCGGCCGGCGTAACCGCGCCCGCCGACTCCGGGCTGCAGCTGGTGGCGCCACTGCGGGCGATGCTGCCGCGCGCGCGCATCCTGGTGCTGACCGGCTACGCCAGCATCGCCACCGCCGTGGCGGCGGTCAAACAGGGCGCCGACGAATATCTGGCCAAGCCGGCCAATGTCGATTCGATCCTCGCCGCGCTGAAATCCGGCATCTCGGAAGTGGTCGCCGAGGCCGCGCTCGAGGATCCGCTGCCGCTGTCGGTGCCGCGGCTGGAGTGGGAGCATATCCAGCGCGTGCTGGCCGAACACGGCGGCAACATCTCGGCAACAGCGCGGGCGCTGAACATGCATCGGCGCACGCTGCAGCGCAAGCTCGCCAAGCGGCCGGTGTCGCGCTAGCGCGCCGAGCAAACGTAAAAAGGGCCTGCATTCGCAGGCCCTTGCCGTATCGCATCACGGCCATCGCCGCGCGCCGCTTCACAGCCGCAGTTGCACGTAGTCCCAGCCGAGGTCGTCGCCGCCGTGGGCTGCACGATCGGCCATGTCCGTCGTGCCGGTCGCGCCGGTCATGCCGCCGGTACCCACCCGCAATGCATCGAACGCATGCCGGTTCGAGCGTGCGCCGTATTCGGCGGACCCGCTGACGAACAAGGCATGCGAGACCTTGACCCTGCCGTCGCCCACCGCGGCATCGATGCGCGTGGCTTCGCTGCTATCCGGCACGGCGCACAGGAACGCCGTGGCCCCGGCCAGCCCCGCCAACACGCCTGCCGACATCAAACCGATATGCTTCATTTTGGACCTCCTGCTTACGGCCATACTGCAGCCCAACGAGGCGCAAGCTTCTCATCGTCGCGGCGGCCGTGCCAGCGTGCTTACCAACGCTTACCTGGCTTACCGGCCGTCAACGGATGTCACGGGCCGATGTCACCAGCGCGTGTCGCGCTCCCACTCGCGCATTTCCTCCTCGGCGCGCTCCTTGGTGTAGCCATAGCGCTCCTGGATCTTGCCGGCCAGCTGATCGCGCTTGCCGTTGATCTGCGTGAGATCGTCATCGGTGAGCTGGCCCCATTTCTCCTTGACCTTGCCCTTGGCCTGCTCCCACTTCCCTTCGATCTGGTCCCAGTTCATGATCCGCTCCTCAATGTCGATTGATGCGTTGGCGACTTCGCTCGCTGCGTCGGGACGGACCAGCCGCGTCAGCCGCGGCCGGCCCATTGCTGATGCTTGCTAATGCTTGCTAATGCTTGCTGATCGCTTGCTGATGGATTGCTGATGGATCAGCGGTTGTACTTGGCCTTGACGTCGGCTTCGCAGCGGTCCTTGGCGTCGCCCGACATCGCGTCGCACTTCTCCTTGTCCGCCTTGTAGGCCGCGTCGCTGGTGTCCTTGCGAGCCTCGCGGCGCGCTTCGGCCACATCGGTGCGCGTACCGCCGCCGGCAGCCGCGCGGGTCGTCTTGGCCTCGCCCAGCGCCTTCTCATGCGCGGTCTTGGCTTCCTTCACGCAAACGTCCTTGTCGTTGCCCT
Source organism: Cupriavidus sp. JZ107 (assembly GCF_053903255.1). NCBI lineage: Bacteria > Pseudomonadati > Pseudomonadota > Betaproteobacteria > Burkholderiales > Burkholderiaceae > Cupriavidus > Cupriavidus sp. JZ107. The sequence goes on from NZ_CP096481.1 coordinate 3,167,415, forward strand.
TCTTGTCGTCGCAGCGTTCCTTCGCGACTTCGTACTCGCGGTCGGCCTTGACCTTCAGGACCTTGGCGCGGGCCGCTTCGGTGCCATCGCGGCGCGCTTCGGCCTCGGCCTTGGCCACGTCGCGATCGCGCTTGGCCTCGGCCTCGCAGACGTCTTCGGCGTTGTCCTTCATGGCGTCACAACGGGTCTTGGCGTTCTTGTAGTCGGCGTCGGCCCGCGAGACGGCGGCGTCATAGTCGGCACGGGCGCCGGACGGCGCGCTCTGCGCCAGCGCAAAGCCGGCCGGTGCGGCAACCATCATCGAACACACTGCAGCAGACAGCCATTTCTTCATCATGTCGCGCTCCTGTCGTTGTCGAACGGTTCGAGTTTGCAAGGGCGACGTTGGCGTCCGCCTTGCTGTCTCGTCGTATATGAAGGTTATGTGCGGTGCGCTTTTGCAAGCAGACGGGGGCTTCCGAAAGGGGAGTAAGACGATTCCCACATGAGAACCACACTTCACTGGCGGGTGTCCCGGGGACCAAAAAAAATGCGCCTTCCCATCGCTGGGAAGGCGCACTTCGGACACAGGCGCCGGGACAATCGCTGCGGCTTACAGCACGTAGCGCGACAGGTCCTCGTTGGCCGACAGATCGCCGAGCCGTTCGTCGACATAGGCGGCGTCGATCGTCACGGTCTCGCCGCTCGAACGAGTGGCGTGGAACGACAGGTCCTCGAGCAGGCGCTCCATCACCGTGTACAGCCGGCGCGCGCCGATGTTCTCGACCTTCTCGTTGACCGAGTGGGCGATCTCGGCCAGGCGGCGGATGCCGTCCGGCGCGAACACCAGCTCGACCTGCTCGGTGGCCAGCAGCGCCTGGTATTGCTTGGTCAGGCTGGCGTCGGTCTGCGTCAGGATCGCCTCGAAGTCGGCCACCGACAGCGATTCGAGCTCGACGCGGATCGGAAAGCGGCCCTGCAGTTCGGGGATCAGGTCGCTCGGCTTGGACAGGTGGAACGCGCCGGAGGCGATGAACAGGATATGGTCGGTCCGCACCATGCCGTACTTGGTGCTGACCGTGGTGCCCTCGACCAGCGGCAGCAGGTCGCGCTGCACGCCCTGGCGCGATACCTCGCCGCCGCCCAGTTCGCTGCGGCTGGCGATCTTGTCGATCTCGTCGAGGAACACGATGCCGTTCTGCTCGACATTGGCCAGCGCCTTCTGCTTCAGGTCGTCGTCATTGACGAGCTTGGCCGCTTCCTCGTCGATCAGCTGCTTGAACGCTTCCTTGACCTTCATCTTGCGGCGCAGCTTCTTGCCCTGGCCGAGGCCGGCGAACATGCTGCGCAGCTGCTCGGTCATGTCCTCCATGCCCGGCGGGCCCATGATGTCCAGGCTCGGCACCGCGGCCGCCAGTTCGAGCTCGACCTCCTTGTCGTCCAGCTGCCCCTCGCGCAGCTTCTTGCGAAAGACCTGGCGGGTGTTGGAATCCTTTTCCTCGGGCTGGGAGAAGCCGATGTCGCGCGGCGGCGGCAGCAGCACGTCGAGCAGGCGGTCCTCGGCGGCATCCTCGGCCTTGGTGCGCACCTTCTTCATCTCGGACTCGCGCGTCTGCTTGATCGCCATTTCGACCAGATCGCGTACGATGGTGTCGACGTCGCGGCCGACATAGCCGACCTCGGTGAACTTGGTGGCCTCGATCTTGATGAAGGGCGCATCGGCCAGCTTGGCCAGGCGCCGCGCGATCTCGGTCTTGCCGACGCCGGTCGGGCCGATCATCAGGATGTTCTTCGGCGTGATTTCCTGGCGCAGCGGGTCGGCCACCTGCTGGCGACGCCAGCGGTTGCGCAGCGCCACCGCGACGGCCTTCTTGGCCTTGTTCTGGCCAATGATGTGCTTGTCGAGTTCGGAAACGATTTCCGACGGAGTCATGGTGTGGGACATGGGTCTCGGTATCCGGGTATCCGTTCAATGAGGGCCGGTCAGGGCGCCGCCACGGCGCCCTGCGGCGCGGTGGTGCGCCCGGCGGGCGTCACGTGCGGGAAAGCGTGAGGAGGACGCTCACTCGAGCGTCTCGATAACGAAATTGGTATTGGTGTAGATGCACAGTTCGCCGGCGATGCCCAGCGATTTTTCGACCACGTCCCGGGGCGACAGCTCGGTGTTCTCCATCAGCGCCTTGGCGGCCGACTGCGCATAGGCGCCGCCCGAGCCGATTGCCGCGATGCCGCCTTCGGGATCGAGCACGTCGCCGTTGCCGGTGATCACCAGCGTAGTGTCGCGGTCGGCCGTGATCAGCATCGCCTCGAGCCGGCGCAGCGCGCGGTCGGAACGCCAGTCCTTGGCCAGATCGACCGCGGCGCGCGTCAGGTTGCCCTGGTACTTCTCCAGCTTGGCCTCGAAGCGGTCCAGCAGCGAAAACGCATCGGCGGTGCTGCCGGCGAAGCCCACCAGGACCTTGCCGTTGTAGATGCGGCGCACCTTGCGCGCGGTGCCCTTCATCACGATATTGCCGAGAGTGACCTGGCCGTCACCGCCCAGGGCAACCTGGTTGCCGCGCCGGACGCTGACGATGGTAGTGCCGTGATACTGTTCCATGGTGGCTTCTGAGTTGGGTTCAGGCAGCTACTTGGCGACGGCCTGACGGAATTCAAGAGCGGGCGCAGCCACCGCCGACGCGGCTTGTTCGCCCCATATTCGCCCTCGCGCCGCCCGCGTCTCCCAATATAGGCCTCCCAATATAGACGGGCTGGACGGCCGCACCGGCCCCTGCTCCAGTCATTGCGCCGCCGAAGTCCGCTTTCCACCATGCAAAGACAAAAAGGCCACGCGTCTACGCGTGGCCTCGGGTACCGCTCCGGTCCGCTGCGCCGCGCCGGAAGCAGCGGCGGCGAAGCGGCCAGTGGGTCAGTCGGTCAGTGTCGCATCGACTCAGTCGGCATAGACGCCGGCCTTGCGAATCACCGGGGTCCACTTGTTGATTTCGTTGCCGAGGAAGGTCTTCAGCGAATCCGGCGTGGCGCGCTGGGCCGGCACCGCTTCGGCGCCCAGCTCGGCCATCTTGGCGCGGAAGCCCGGGTCGGTCACCGACTTCTGCAGCGCCGCCGACAGCTTCTCGATCACCGGCTGCGGCGTGCCCTTCGGTGCGTACATCGCGTGCCAGATCTTGACCTCGATGTTCGACAGGCCCTGCTCGGCCGCGGTCGGGATGTCCTTGAACGCCTCGACGCGGCGCGGCTGCATCGCGGCATAGGGCTTGAGCGCATTGGCCTTCAGCTGGCCGGCGATATTGGTGGTCTGGTCGCACATCAGGTTGACCTGGCCGCCCAGGATATCGGTTAGCGCCGGCGCGGTGCCCTTGTACGGGACCGTGGTCAGCTCGGTCTGGATCGCGCTCTGGAACAGCAGGCCGCACAGGTGCGAGGCCGAGCCGATGCCGGCGTTGGCGAGCGACAGCTTGCTGGCGTTGGCCTTGATGTACGGCAGCAGGTCCTTCAGCGTGTTCGGCGGCAGGTTCTTGTTGCCGACCAGCACCATCGGCACGTCGGCGATTTCGCCGATGTACTCGAAATCCTTCAGCGGATCGAAGCCGAGGTTGCGGTACAGCGCCGGCGCGGTCGACATGCCGATATGGTGGATCAGCACGGTGTGGCCGTCGTTCTTCGACTGGGCCACCTTCTTCGCGCCGATCGTGCCGCCGGCGCCGCCGAGGTTCTCGATCACGATGGTCGCGCCCAGATGCTTGGACATGACCTGCGCCAGCTCGCGCGCCACCTTGTCGGTCGGACCGCCCGCGGCGAACGGCACCACGGCCGAGACCGGCCGGCTGCCCGGATAGTCCTGCGCCTGTACCACGCCAGGCAGAGCCAGTGCGGCGGCCGCAAGGGCGGCGGCCACGGTTTTTGCAACGTGTTTCATTATTTCTCCTGATTTCCCCGACTTCCCGTCGTGCAGACTGCCATGCCGCCCGGCCACCGTGGCGGCGTGGGCCGCCTCACCGGAGGTCGCGGCTTGGAGCCGCCATGCTATCAACGGCGACTTGCCTGAAATATCAGGAAATACCCGGGCAGAAGCGGGCCGCACGTCACTCGCCAATGCGGCCCCCGCTCGATGTCATTGGCGGTCGGGACCCGGTTCGGCCTCCTCCGTCAGCACGCCCTCCAGCCGTTCGAACACGCGCCGCGTCGAGCCGCGCGCCTCGAGCGCGAACAGCAGCACCGAGCGGCCGGTGACCTGGTAGACGTCGCCGGACGAGAACTCCGGCAGTTCCTCGCGCACCGGCATGTTGGTGTCGATCAGGCAGGTCCACTGGTCGCTGCCGGGAATCTGCGGCAACGTGAACTCGACCACGTCGTGATAGGCGTTGAACACCAGCAGCAGCGTCGCGTCCGAAGCCAGACGGCGGATGCCGGTGGCGCGCGCGCGGCCGTCGATGACCAGGCCGAAGCAGCGCATGGAGGCGTCGTCCCAGTGTTCCGGCGTCAGCTCGTCGCCGGCAGCGCTGATCCACTTGACGTCGGCCACGCCCAGTTCCTCGTCGACCTCGCCGGTCAGGAAACGCCCCCGCCGCAGCACCGGCAGCGCGCGCCGCAACGTCGTCAGCTTGCGCACGAAGTCGATCAACGCGCGGCCGCGCTCGTCGATCTCCCAGTCGACCCAGCTGATCTCGTTGTCCTGGCAGTAGGCGTTGTTGTTGCCCTGCTGGGTGCGGCCGAACTCGTCGCCGGCCACCATCATCGGCGTGCCCTGCGAGAACAGCAGCGTGGCAAGCAGATTGCGCTTCTGGCGCTCGCGCAGCTCGACGATGTCGGGGTCATCGGTCGGCCCTTCCGCGCCGCAGTTCCACGAGCGGTTGTCGCTGGTGCCGTCGTTGTTGTCCTCGCCGTTGGCATCGTTGTGCTTGTCGTTGTACGAGACCAGATCGTGCAGCGTGAAGCCATCGTGCGCGGTGATGAAGTTGACGCTGGCCCAAGGCCGGCGCCCGCTGTGGTTGAACTTGTCGCCGGAAGCGGTGACGCGCGCCGCCAGTTCCGGCGCGACGCCCTCCTCGCCGCGCCAGAAGTCGCGCACCGTGTCGCGGAACTTGTCGTTCCACTCGGCCCATCCGGCCGGGAAGCCGCCGACCTGATAGCCGCCCGGGCCGCAGTCCCACGGCTCGGCGATCAGCTTGACGCTGGACAGGATCGGATCCTGCCGGCAGGCCTTCAGGAAGCCGCTGCCATAGTCGAAGCCGCCGGGCTCGCGCCCGAGGATCGTGGCCAGGTCGAAACGGAAACCGTCGACCTGCATCTCGGTGACCCAGTAGCGCAGGCTGTCCATCACCATCTGCAGCACACGCGGATGCGACAGGTTCAGCGTGTTGCCGGTGCCGGTGTCGTTGATGTAATAGCGCTTCTCGTCCGGCATCAGCCGGTAGTAGGACAGGTTGTCGATGCCGCGGAACGACAGCGTCGCGCCCAGCTCGCTGCCCTCGGCGGTATGGTTGTAGACCACGTCGAGAATGATCTCGAGCCCGGCCTCGTGAAAGCGGTCGATCATCTGCTTCAGTTCCGCCACCGCGCCCGGCCCGCGCGCGAAGAAGCGGGGATCCGGCGCGAAGAAGCCGATCGTGTTGTAGCCCCAGTAGTTGGTCAGCCCCTTGTCCAGCAGATGGCTGTCGTTCAGGAAGACGTGGATCGGCAGCAGCTCGACCGAGGTCACGCCCAGCGCCTTGATATGGTCGATCACCGCGCGCTGGCCCAGCCCCTCGAAGGTGCCGCGCATTGCCTCCGGTACCGCCGGATGGCGTTTGGTATAGCCACGCACATGAGTCTCGTAGAAGATCGTCCGCTCCCACGGCACGCGCACGCTCAGCGGGTGCTCCCAGGTGAAGGCCTGGTCCACGACCTGGCATTTCGGCATGAACGGCGCGCTGTCGCTGTCGCTGAAGCTCAGGTCGTCCTCGCCCATCCGATAGCCGAACACCGCGGGGTCCCAGCGCAGTTCGCCGACATAGGCCTTGGCATAGGGGTCGAGCAGCAGCTTGTTGGGATTGAAGCGATGGCCGTTGGCAGGGTCATAGGGCCCGTGCACGCGGTAGCCATAGACGGCGCCCGGTGCCAGCCCCTGCACGCGGACGTGCCAGACCTCGTCGGTGTACTCGGGCAGCGCGATGCGCTCGACCTCTCGTTCGCCGTTCTGGTCGAACAGGCACAGCTCGACCTTGGTGGCATGGGCGCTGAACAGCGCGAAGTTGACGCCGTCGCCGTCCCAGGTGGCGCCCAGGGGAAACGGCAAGCCTTCGCTGACGGTGTAGTTGGACATGGCGCGCGGCACTCCCGTGTGGAAACGGATGGTGCGGAGCACGGCGCATGCCCGGGCGCCGGCCATGGCGCGCAGGCCGGCGCTTCCCATATTTGCCGCCGGATCTCCGGCAGCGTTGTCAAAACTACAGGGGCCGCCGATCACCCGTTCTCGCAACTGAATTGCATCTCCGGGGGCACTATGGTTAAATCGCCCCCATGTCTTCGCCCACTCCCAGCCTGCCGGCCGCCGTCGATGCGGCACAGGAGCGCCTCCGGGCGCTGGGTGCGCGCGTCACGCAACCGCGCGTCTGCATCCTGGCGTGCCTGATCGGCAGCGACATCCCGCTGACCCATCAGGCCGTGATCGACCGTCTTCCGGGCGGCGCCGAGGCGATCGACCGCGTCACCGTCTATCGGGTGCTCGACTGGCTGGTCGAGCAGGGGCTGGCGCAAAAGCGCGCCGGCAACGACCGCGTGTTCCGCTTCAGCCTGATCGAGCACGAGGCGGCGCGCGCGGAAGTCCATCGGCGGCACAGCCATTTCCATTGCAGCCGGTGCGACCGCACCTTCTGCCTCGAGGCCGACAGCGCGCCGCCGCGGCAGGCCGCGCCGCGTGTGCCGAGCGGCTTCGCGGTCGAACACGTCGAATTGACCGTCAACGGCATCTGCGCCGAATGTGGCGCGCGCACCGTGGCCGACGCGCCGGCCGCGGGTGCCACTGAAGGTGCCGTTGAGGCTTCCCCCAATCCCGGAGAACCAACATGTCCAAACTGATCCCGGTCACGATCCTGACGGGCTTTCTCGGCAGCGGCAAAACCACGCTGCTCAAGCGCATCCTCAACGAACAGCATGGCATGAAGATCGCCGTGATCGAAAACGAGTTCGGCGAGGAGAACATCGACAACGAGATCCTGGTGCAGGACGGCCGCGAACAGATCGTGCAGATGAGCAACGGCTGCATCTGCTGCACGATCCGCGGCGACCTGGTGCAGGCGCTGTCGGACCTGATCGGCCGCCGCGACGCCGGCGAGATCGATTTCGAACGGGTCGTCATCGAGACCACCGGCGTGGCCAACCCCGGCCCGGTGGCGCAGACCTTTTTCATGGACGACGAGATCGCCTCGCGCTATCTGCTCGACGCCGTGGTCACGCTGGTCGACGCCAAGCACGGCAACCAGCAGCTGGACAAGCAGGAGGAGGCGCAGCGCCAGGTCGGCTTCGCCGATGCGATCTTCATCACCAAGGCCGACCTGGTATCGGCCGACGAGCTGGCCGACCTGCGCCATCGCGTGCTGCAGATGAATCCGCGCGCGCCGATCGGCACCGCGCATTTCGGCGAGGCGCCGATCGACTCGATCTTCGACCTGCGCGGCTTCAACCTGAACGCCAAGCTGGAGATCGACCCCGACTTCCTGCGCGCCGAAGATCACGATCACGATCACGACCATGACCACGAGCATGGCGAGCACTGCGGCGCCGACTGCGGCCATGACCATGACCACGAACACCACCACGGTCACGGCCACAACCATCATCACCACCATCACCACACCGACCGCATCGGCTCGTTTGTCTTTCGCAGCGACAAGCCGTTCCACTACGGCAAGCTCGAGGAATTCCTGTCGGGGATCCTGACCGTCTACGGCGAGAAGCTGCTGCGCTACAAGGGCGTGCTCTATATGGAAGGCGTCGACCGCAAGGTGGTGTTCCAGGGCGTGCACCAGCTGATGGGCAGCGACATCGGCGGCAAATGGGAAGACGAAACCCCAGGCACCAAAATGGTGTTCATCGGCGTCGACCTGCCGAAGGACGCGATCCTCAAGGGCCTGGCCAACTGCCTCGCCTGATCGGCGGCCGCTCGCCGGGGCCACCGCGCCTCGGCCGCGCCAGCTTTGCCGCCCTGCTTGCCGCAACGCCGCACCCGTCCGGGTGAAACGCCGGCGCTGCGCACGGATATACGCGGCACGCGCCGCTCGGTGAAACACCGAATATCCGGTCCGGTTTTCCACCGTATCTCCTGGTAATTTGTTCAAGTACAATAAGCCGGATGTGATGCGGGCAGCGCGATGTCGCCGCCGCCCGCGTCGTATGCAGGGCGGCGGTTGTCGTCAGCATCAGACGGCCGTCCTGCGGTGCGGCCGCTGTGCTCGTGCGATGGCCGTCGAACGCGCGGGATCTCGGGCCGCAACGTTTCAGGGCGTTGCCGCTGGGGCAACGACGCCGACCGATGTCGACCGACGCCGAGAAAGGGATCCCATGGTAGCCGCAGCAAAAACCAAAGAAAGCCGCAGCAAGACCGCTGGTGCTGCGGCCGCTACGACAAAGGCGCAGGGACAGCAAGCTGCGCCTACCCCCCGGAACGGCTCGGCGCCGGCCGGTACCGGAGCGGCAAAGGGAGGCACGCGAAGCAGCAAGACTGCAGCCAGCCAGAGTGAAACGGTCGAACCGCGCAAGCGGACCGACACTGCATCCGCGCGGAACACGACGCCGCCGGTCGCATCAACAAGAGAATCAGCAGCAACCATGAGCAGCAATAAACTTCTGACTGAAGCTGAAATCCTGAAGATGGACGACAAGGACTACATGAACGAGGCCCAACTGGCCTTTTTCAAGAACCGCCTTGAACAGCTGCGCGACGAAATCCTGAAGAACGCCGACCAGACCACCGAGCATCTGCGCGAAACGGTCATCGTGCCGGATCCGGCGGACCGCGCCACGATCGAAGAAGAACATGCCCTGGAGCTGCGCACGCGCGACCGCGAGCGCAAGCTGCTGAAGAAGGTCGAACAGTCGCTGGCCCGCATCGAGTCCGGCGACTACGGCTGGTGCGAGGAAACCGGCGAGCCGATCGGCGTGCCGCGTCTGCTGGCCCGCCCGACCGCGACGCTGTCGCTGGAAGCCCAGCAACGCCGCGAACTGCGTCAGAAACTGTTCGGCGATTGAGGGCTGCGCGCCTTCATCCGCACTGCCAACGGCCCGGAACTCCGGGCCGTTTTGCTTTTTTATGCGGCGCACCACGACGGCGTCGCCGCGCGGCTACAGCAAGGGTGCCGCGACCGCGCATTTCTGCTACAGTCGCAACCTTGTTGCAATAAGCTGGGCATTTCGCGCTGCGCACCGCGGCGCGGCCCTCGCCCTCCATCCTCCAGATCGCCATGGCCGACCGTCTTCCCGTCACCGTATTGGCCGGCTTCCTCGGCGCCGGCAAGACCACGCTGCTGCAGCACGTGCTGGCCAACCGCGAAGGCAAGCGCGTGGCGGTCATCGTCAACGACCTGGCCGACGTCAACATCGATGCGCGCCTGGTCGGCGAAGGCGTGCTGGCGCAGGCCGGCGAGCGGCTGGTCGAGCTGTCCAACGGCTGCATCTGCTGCACGCTGCGCGAGGACCTGCTGGTCGAGATCGCCGCGCTGGCACGCGAGGGGCGCTTCGACTATCTGCTGGTCGAATCGACCGGCGTGGCAGAACCGCTGCCCATCGCCGAAACATTCACGTTCGAAGACGAACACGGCCGCGCGCTGGACAGCCTGGCCCGGCTCGACACCATCGTCACCGTGGTCGACGCCGCGCATTTCACGCAGGACTTCGACGAGGCCGACTATCTGCGCAACCGCGGCCAGGCGCGCGACGACGAGGACGACCGCACCGTGGTCGATCTGCTGATCGAACAGGTCGAGTTCTGCGACGTGATCGTGCTGAACAAGATCGATCTGGTCGACGACGCCGAACGCGAACGGCTGATGGCGCTGCTGCACGCGCTGAACCCGCGCGCCGAGATCGTGCCCGCGCGCTTCGGCCAGGTGCCGCTCGACAAGGTGCTCGACACCGGGCGCTTCGACTTCGAGGCGGCCGCGGCCGCGCCGGGCTGGCAGGCCGAGCTGCGCGGCGAGCATGTGCCGGAGAGCGACGCCTACGGCATCGGCAGCTTCGTTTACCGGCGTCGGCGCCCGTTCCATCCGCGCCGCTTCGCCGACCTGATCCACACCGAATGGCTGCGCGAGCACGGCAAGGTGCTGCGCTCCAAGGGCTTCTTCTGGCTGGCCAGCCGCATGGACGTGGCCGGCAGCTGGAGCCAGGCCGGCGGCGTGTGCCGCCACGGCGGTGCCGGTGCCTGGTGGGCGTCGATCGCCCCGGCCGACTGGCCGCAGGACGACGAGACGCTGGCCGCGATCCGCGCCGACTCGCAGGTCGACGGTGCGCCGGCGCCGTTCGGCGACCGGCGCCAGGAGCTGGTGCTGATCGGGCAGAACATGGACCGCGCCGCGCTGGAGGCGGCGCTCGACGCCTGCCTGCTGAGCGACGCCGAGATGGCCGCCGGTCCCGAGGCCTGGATTGCCTACGACGATCCATTCCCCAGTTGGGAAGACGCCTTCGACAACGAGGGCGACCACGACCATCGCGACCACGATCACGATCACGATCATCACGATCACGACGGGGCCCCGTGCGACTGCGGGCACCATGGCGGACATGCGCACTGAGCTGCTGCGCGCGCTGCGGCGCCGGGGCACGGATCGTCTGAGCGGCGCGCTGTGGGCAGCGTGGCTGGTGCTGTGCCTGCTGCTGGCGCAGCACGCCGGCCTGGTTCACCGCATCCAGCACGGCGGCTCGCCGGCCGTGCCAATGTCTGCCAATCCGGCTTCGCCGAACCTGGTCGGCACTTCGCTCGCCTCCGCCGGTAGCGATACCCGTATCGACAGCCATGCACCGGACAGCGCGCGCGCGCCGATCCATTCGTGCGTGCTGTTCGACGCCGCCACGCAGGCGCTCGGTGCCTGCGGTACGCCGCCGATACCGCTGCTGTCGCATGGCAAGCCGCTGGTGCCGCCCGGCATCACCTGGCGCTGGCCCCACCTGCCGCCGCAGCGCAGCTTCCTGACGCGCGCCCCACCTTCTTCGCTCGCCTTCGCCTGAGCGCGGCCGCTCTTGCGGCCGCTTGTTGACGACCCGGCGATCCCGACGTTCGACCACGCTGACCGGCATTCCCCCTGCGACGGCCCGGCACTGCCGCGCCATCGCCGCGGGCCTTGCCTTGCCGCGCCTTGCCGCACCAATCCGCAGCGAGTCACCGAGCGCGACCGATCGCCACGATGTTCTTCGCATCGCGAGCCATGAATCCGACCCTGCAACGCACCACCGCACGCCGCTCCGCCGACGCTTCGGCCAGCCCGGCACAACACCTGACACAACGATCGCCTCGGCCCGGCGCCCGCCTGACTCCGCTGGCCGCCGTCGCGCTGTGCCTCGCCGCGCCGGCCGCCTGGGGCCAGGCCACCGCGGTCGCCCCGGCCGCCGCCCCCACCCTCGGCGAAGTCGTTGTCACCGCCAATCCGCTCGGCAGCGACCTGAACTCGCTGGTGCCCGCCGTCTCCACGCTGCAGGGCGACAACCTGGCCGTGCGCCAGAACAGCACGCTCGGCGAAACGCTGAACAGCCTGCCCGGCGTGTCCTCGACCTACTTCGGGCCGAACTCGAGCCGGCCGGTGATTCGCGGGCTCGATGGCGACCGCATCAAGGTGCTGCAGAACGGCGGCAGCAGCATCGATGCCGCCACGCTGTCCTACGACCACGCGGTGCCGCTCGACCCGCTGGTGGCCGAGCGCATCGAGGTCGTGCGCGGCCCCGCGGCGCTGATGTATGGCGGCAACGCGATCGGCGGCGTGGTCAACGTGATCGACAACCGCATTCCCAAGGCGCCGATCGAAGGCGTGACCGGCGCCACCGACCTGAGCGCGACGATCGACGGCGACGCGGCCCGCAACGCCAGCGGCCTGATTGAGGCCGGCAACGGCAAGTTCGCCATCCATGCCGACGCATTCGCCCGCAAGACCAGCGACCTGCGCATCCCCGGCTACGCCCGCAGCGAGCGGTTGCGCAACAGCCAGCCGCTGGAGGAAGGCGAGAGCGAGGTCCGCAACCGCCTGCCCAACACGAACGCCGAGCAGCACGGCGGCGCGCTGGGCGGCTCCTACACCTGGGCCGACGGCTTCGTCGGCGCCAGCTACAGCGCCTATCGCAACGACTACGGCACGCCCGCCGAAGACGAGGTGCGGCTGAACATGAAGCAGGACCGCTTCGCGCTGGAAGGCGAAGCGCGCAACCTGTCGGGGACCACCGGCGGCTGGTTCGAATCGGTCAAGGGCAAGTTCGGCTATACCGACTACGAGCACAAGGAAATCGAAGGCGGCGAAACCGGCACGGTGTTCAAGAACAAGGGTTGGGACGCCCGCATCGAGGCGCAGCACGGCAATATCGGCCGCATGCGCGGCGTGATCGGCGCGCAGTTCGGCGCGACCCGCTTCTCCGCGCTGGGCGAGGAGGCCTTCGTGCCCAGCAGCGATACCGACAACGCCGCGCTGTTCGTGTTCGAGGAAATGCCGCTGGATTCGGCCGGCAACCTGAAGCTGAACCTAGGCGGGCGCATCGACCATACCAGCATCAAGGCCACCGCCGGCGGCAACGAACGCTTTGCCGACGCGAAACGCAGCTTCAACGCGGGCAGCGCCTCGGCCGGCCTGCTTTACAAGCTGGGTCCGGCCTGGTCGCTGACCTCCAACGTCGCCTACACCGAGCGCGCGCCGACGTTCTACGAGCTGTACGCCAACGGCCCGCACGTTGCCACCGGTGCCTGGGAGCAGGGCGACCCGAACGCCAACAAGGAACGCGCGACTTCGGTCGATCTCGGCCTGCGCTTCAAGCAGGGCGATCACAGCGCCGGCGTGTCCGGCTTCTACAGCCGCTTCTCGAACTATCTGGCGCTGTCCGCGACCGGCAACGCGCGCAACGAGGAAGGCGAGCTGGTGGCCCCCGGCAGCGCGGACGCCCTGCCCGAACTGCGCTATCTCGGCATTCCGGCGACGCTGTACGGCTTCGAGGCCGAGGGCAAGACCCGGCTGGCCCGCAAGCTGCTGACCGGCAGCGATACGCTGGACTTCGAGGCGCGGGCGGACTACGTGCGCGGCGAGAACCGCGAGACCGGCGAGCCGCTGCCGCGGCTGGCGCCGCTGCGTCTTGGCGGCGCGCTCGTCTACGGCGCCGGCCCCTTCGGCGCGCGCCTGGACCTGACCTGGGCCGCGAAGCAGACCCGCGTGCCCGTCAACGACACGCCGACCGACGCCTACACGATGCTGGGCGTCGCGCTGACCTACAAGATCAAGAGCGGGCGCACGCAAACCCTGCTTTACCTGCGCGGCGACAACCTGACCAACGAGGAGGCGCGCAATTCCACCTCGATCCTGCGCGACATCGCGCCGATGGCCGGCCGCAGCGTGCGCGTGGGCCTGCGCACGACGTTCTAGCGCAGCGCTGGCCAGCGGCGCGAAGGATGCGCCGCCGGCCGTCCCGGCTGCATGGCGTCGGCCCCTGTTCCGGCGCCGTGCTTCATGCGCGGTCGAACCTGCAGATCAGCCTCGCTACCGCATCCTCCATCATCACTGCCACCTGCGGCATCACGAGGGATTGCGGCTCGAGACGATCGTCGGGCGGCAAACGCTGCAGCGCTTCCAGCCATTGCGCGCCGGCTGCCACGAAATCGTCGTCCTTCCGTGACGCCGCGCTCGGCGTCGAAGAGACGACGCTGTGGAACCAGTCCGTGGTCGCGCACAGCAGCGACGCCTGATACTCGGGCGGGATCTGCATGATGGCGCGCCATACCGCGCGCCTGGGCGCCCAGCCATATTCGCCGCCGCTCGCTTGGTGCCACATCGTGGCCACAGCGTTGCGCCGCGTATCGGCCTCGGCCCACTGGCGCAGCACGTCGACGCGAAACGCCGGCGGCAAGGACGCCGCGACGGACAGGATCCAATCGGTACTCGCGTTGATACTGGACAGGCCCTCGTACTGCTCGGTCGGCCCTTGCCCGAGGTCGAGCAGCACCGTCTGCCGAACCTCGATCGGCAAACGCCTGACCGACCGGGTCAGGACATCGACGAAGTTGCGCAGAACCATCGCGTCGGCACTGTGGATGTGATCGCGGCCTTGTTCCGACTGCCACTGCACCACGATGGCAAGACGCGCAAACTCCAACGCCAGTGCCGGTTGCGCGGCCATTTCCATCTCGCCGCTCCAGGACGGCAAATCGGCGGCGAGCGCGACCATCTTCGCGGAAAACGGCTCGGACGTGTCGCATAGCCGCTGCATCGCCTGCGCGAGCACCGCGCGGCCATCGTCGGCCAATGGCATGGCCGCCATCAAGGCGTCCAGGAAGCTTTGCATCTCGGTGGGGGGCGGCTCGCCCGGAGCCGCCTCGAGCCGTTGTGCGAGCGATGCCGCACGCTCCAGCGGCGCCGCGGCATCCGATGTTTTCCGCTGCGTGTCCGTGAATGCCCGTTGCCGTGGCATCGAACGCGCGCCCGGCGGCGCGGTGTCGAACAATCGATTCAGCCAGTCACGTCGGGAACGCGTTGTGCCTTCGGTGGCGCACCGCTCCATCAGCTCGTCGCACAGTGCTTCCCACTGCTGCGCAGACAGCCAGCCGCCCCATCGCGCAAACAGCCTGGCGCGTTGATCGATATCGAAGCGCAGATCGACGCCGAGCTGCCACAGCGCGTCGATGCCCTGCCTGCGGAACGGGTCGGCAGCCCAGCCGGCGCGCAAGCATCGCATCAGACCGACCGCCAACTCCGCGGCAGCCTCCCCGGTGCAGCGTCCGGCCTGGGCGAATGCCTGCTGCCACGCCAGCTGGGGCGCTTCCAGCGCACTGAGCAGCGGCGGTCCTTCGACGGTCCTGGCTTCCAGCAGCGCCATTAGCGTCCATGCGGATATCGTCCGATGACCAGCCGCACAGGCGGCGCCAAAGCCGTCGCGCCAGAGTTCCGCTGGCGTGCCGGGGGAACGCAGGTGGTATTCGACAGCGAGCCGCGCGGCATCGCGGTGCCGGCCCACCGGCAACAGGGCCGCCAGCGCAAGATGGCCCGCCAGGTCGAATGGCAGCCGCGGGGGCGGCTTCAGGTACACCCCGCCGCCCCGCTGCGGTGCGCGTACTTCAAGCAAGGCAAAGGTCAACGCCGCCCGGCCGGGCCCGGGCAGGCCGTTCAGGCGCTGATCGAGCATCGCCAGGCAATCGGGAACATGGACTTCGCGCACGCTGTCATGCCGCAACGGCTCCGGCGTCCGCGCCACGCCTGGCACGGACGCCAGTTCAACGAGCACGGCGCCGCGTGCCGCCACAGGCAGCGCATCGCTCGCGCGCAGCACCAGCCGCCATGCGCGCACACGGTGGGCACGCGCCAGGCAGCTCGTGCGCCGCGCCAATGCCCGCAAGACCAACATGCGATCGCCCACGTCCGCGATCGCGTCGATGCGATCCAGCATGCCGGACAAGGCGGACAGGGTCGACACCTGGCGTGCGCGCTCCAGCGTCGTGGCAGCGAGCTGTCCCATCGCGTCGCGCACGGCATGGCTGGCGCGCGACAGCGCGATGCGGTCGCGCAACGACAGATAACCGGCGATGCGCTTCATCGGGTCCGCCAACAGCGACCAGCACGGGCCGGGCGCCGCGTCGGCAGCCGCGACGACCAGCGCAACGCTGGACGGCCGCGCCGGCGCCAGCAGATGCAGCGTGCCGGTTGGCGCGGGCGCTTCGCCGGTCAGGCGATTTGGCCGGGTCGGATTGGAACCGGTCGGATTGGAACCGGTCGGGTCCGAATCGGTCGGATCGGGCCCAATGGGCATGGCCGCGCTCGCGCGGCCGAGGTCGTGGATGGGCATCGGATTCCTCGAAGGGTCGGGTCAGGGCGCAGGGGGCCTTCGCGCCGGAGGGGCATTCTTGCGTGGGTCGATCGCCTCGGTCTGTCGACTACCGGCGCGACGTTTCATCGCGGTGCAGCAGGCACCCCTGCGGGGCGCCAGCGGGCTAACGGCGCCCCGGTCTGCCTGCCGCCGGTGCAATGCCGTGCCGCGGGTCTGTCCGTCTTGACACTGCAAGAGCGCGGTCCCGACAATGCGCCACACCACAACCGACGGGAGTGCCCGATGCCATTCGTTCGTCGTACCTTGCGCGCCGCGGTGCTGGCCACAAGCCTGGCCCTCGGCGCCGCCGCCCTGCCCGCACACGCGGCCGGCCTGACCATCGGCCTGTCCGGCGATATCACCTCGCTCGATCCGCACTATCACAACGTCACGCCCAACGCGAACGTCGCCGAGCACATGTTCGAAACGCTGATCGCCAAGGACGAGAAGATGCGCTTCAAGCCGGCGCTGGCGCAAAGCTGGCGCGCGGTCGACGAGACCACCTGGGAGGTCAAGCTGCGGCCGGGCGTCAAGTTCCACGACGGCAGCGAATTCACCGCGCAGGACGTCGTGTTCTCGCTGGCACGGCCGGCCAACGTCAAGAACAGCCCGTCGCCGTACACGATCTACACCAAGGGCTTCAAGGACGTGGTCGCGGTCGACAAGCTGACCGTGCGCATCACCACCAACGGTCCCTACCCGCTGGTGCCGAACGATCTGTCGACGATCTACATGGTGTCGAAGAAGGTCGCCGAAAATGCCTCGAGCGACGACTTCAACAGCGGCAAGGCGATGGTCGGCACCGGGCCGTACAAGTTCGTCAGCTTCCGCAAGGGCGACCGCGTCGAGCTGACCCGCAACGACGCCTATTGGGGCAACAAGCCGCAATGGGACACGGTGTCGCTGCGCATCCTGACCAACGATGCGCCGCGCGTGGCGGCGCTGCTGGCCGGCGACGTGCAGGTGATCGAGAACGTGCCGACCTCGGACATCCGCAAGCTGTCGTCCGATCCCGGCGTGTCGGTATTCAAGGTGCCGACCTTCCGCATGATGTACCTGCATATGGACAGCGACCGCGAGGTCTCGCCCTTCGTCGCCGACAAGGCAGGCAAGCCGCTGCCCCGCAATCCGCTGAAAGACGCGCGCGTGCGCCAGGCGATCTCGAAGGCGATCTCGCGCCAGGCGATCGTCGACCGCGTGATGGAAGGCGCGGCCGAGCCGACCGGCCAGCTGGTCAACAGCTCGCTGTTCGGCCACGTGCCGGGCCTGAAGCCCGATACGGCCGATGCGGCAGCGGCCAAACGCCTGCTCGCCGAGGCCGGCTATCCGGACGGCTTCCAGCTGACGCTGCATACGCCGAACAACCGCTATGTCAACGACGAACAGGTGGCGCAGGCGATCGCGTCGATGCTGACGCGCATCGGCATCCAGACGCGCGTCGAGGCGATGCCGTCGGCGAGCTTCTTCACGCGCGCCAACAAGCTCGACTTCTCGTTCATGCTGGCGGGCTGGGGCGCCGACACCGGCGAGGCAGGCTCGTCGCTGAAGTCGCTGCTGGCGACCTACGACCCCGGCAAGGGCTGGGGCGCCTCGAACCGCGGGCGCTACAGCAACCCGGCGCTGGACGCCAAGCTCAGCGCCGCGCTGACGACGATCGACGACCGCGCGCGCGAGAAGCTGCTGCAGGAGGCCACCGAGATCGGCATCAAGGACTACGGCGTGATCCCGCTGTACTACCAGATCAATGTGTGGGCGGCGAAGAAGGGCCTGACCGTGATTCCGCGCCAGGACGAACGCACCTACGCGTTCAGCATCACGCGCTGATCCCTCATTGCGGTGGGGCCGGAGGCGCAGGGACAGTCGGCATCACCGACTCCGGCACCAGCGAGTAGATCGCCGCGCGGCACGGCACGCCGTGCAGCACCAGCCGGTTGCGCGCGATGCATTCGAGCAGCGCGCCGGTCTTCTCGGCAACGCGGCGGCTCGCCAGATTCTGCTCGGCGGCGACGATCTCGATGCGGGTCAGATGCAGCCGGTGAAAGCCGAAGCAGGCCATCATCCAGGCGGCGCGGGTGGCAAGCCCCTCGCCCTGCCGGCTCTTGCGGATCCAGTAGCCCAGGTTGGCGATGCGGTTCTCGGTCGAGATCTGGTTCAGCGCGACGCCGCCGCACAGCACGCGGCCGTCCTGCGAGTAGACGCCGATGTCGTACGACAGTCCGGCCGCAAGATTCTCCGCGCAGGTATCGATCCACAGCTGCGCGTCGCGCACGCTGTAGCGCAGATGGGCCCATGGCATCCACGGCGCGAGGCTCGCCATCGACTCCTGCACCGCGGCGGCGAACTGCTCCGCGTCGGCCTGTCGAAACGGACGCAGCGAGAACCCGTCGCCCCGCAGGATCGGCACCGTGCTCATCGCGCTCAATCCGAATTGCGGATCAACTCGCCGTCGACCGTGGCCGCACCCGCCTTGACCAGGCCGGCCAGCACCTGCTCGAGCACGCCGGGCAACGGCGCACCGTCCAGATAGCGCAGCCGCACGCGCTCGAGCAGCGGTGCCTGCGCCATCCACCGCAGCAGCGCGTCGCGCGTCATCTGGCGCTGCTCCAGCAGCTTGAACTTGACCAGCACCTTCAGCGCGTGCGCGGCGTTGCGGCGCGGATCGGCGCGCAGATAGTCGAGCCGGCCACGAGCGCGCTCCAGCGCCGCGCCGACATCGGTAAACGGGCTGCCATGGCCCGGAATCACCAGCCGGACGTCCAGCTCGGCGATCCGCCGCAGCACCGCGTCCTGCTCGGCGAAGCCGCTGTCGCCGTCGAGCTCGGGAAAGATCACCCCGAAGCCGTGCTGCCACAGCGCATCGCCGGAGATCAGCATGCGTTCCGCCGGCGCGAACAGCATCACCGCGTGCGGGTCGTGCCCGGGTGCGGCGATGACCTGCCAGTCCAGGCCTCCCATCCGCATCGATTGGCCGTCCTCGAGCAGCGCGTCGAAGGCGAAGCGATCGCACTGCTGGCCGGTGGCGCGATAGCTCAGCGCATCGACGTCCCATTGCGCCACCGCGCGGGCCTCGGCCGCGGGAATCCAAGTGCGAGGTTGCCAGCGCCGCTGCAGCAGCGCATTGCCGCCGCAGTGGTCGGAATGCAGATGGGTATTGATCAGGCGCTTCAACGGCTTGCCGTCCAGCGCGGCCTCGACCAGCGCGACGGTCTGCTGTGCATGGCTGACATAGCCGGTATCGACCAGCACGGTATCGTCGCCGTCGATCAGCAGCACGTTGTTGGCCGACAGCCAGCCGCGTTCGAACACGCGGATGCCGGCGGGCAACCGGTCGGCGAATGCGTCCGGCTGGTTTGCTGTGGATTCGCTCATGGGCGCCCCGACTGCACCGTGTCGCCGGTATTGGAGGTATCGGTGGTAGCGGCGGTGTCCGCCGTGGCGGCGCGTTGCGGCAGCGTCTGCCAGATCGCGCGCTTGTCTTCGTCGCTGCGATTGGCCCAGCCGGCAATCTCGTCGATGGTGCGGAAGCACCCTTCGCAGTAGCCGTGCTGGCCCATGCGGCAGACATCCCGGCAAGGCGAGGCCACCGGCCTCGCATACTGGGCGGAAAGCGCACGGCGGCGCAGATCGGCGATCAATTTGGCGTCGGCTGGCATGGGGACGAAGGGCCGGAGGCTGATCGACGCAGTGTAGCGCCATTGAGCGGACGGCACAGCGCGGCGGGTCGAGGGCTGCCGCCACCTTCAGCGCCAGGCCAGTACCGGACGATGGTCGGACCGCACGCCATCGACCATGGCGAGGTACTCGCGGCGGGCGTCGCGCCACGCCCGGCGACTGGCCGCGTCCGCCGGGGCACGGGCAAACCAGTACGACACCTTGTCGAGCAGGCGGGCGCGCGCCCGCTCCCGGGCCGGCAGCTCCACGATGGCCTGCCACAGCGTCTGGCGGCAGCGGTCGAAACCGCGCCAATCGATCGGCCTCGCGCCCTTGGGCCCGGATTCCATGTCGACCAGCAGCGGCAGCAGGTCGCTTTGCTGCTCAGGCGACAACGCAGGCAATAACCCCAACGCATGCCGTACGGTGGCCAGATGAAAGTGCCGCTCGTACGACGGAGCGAAGGGCGCGCGCACCGTGCACAGGGCGGCCAGCATGCCGAGCATGCTGTCAAACGGCAAAGCGCGGACCCATCTCCATACCGCGTCGACGAAGGCGGGGATCGCGTCCTCGGCCCAGGCCCGCCTGGCCGATCTCGCCGCGCCGTCGTGCAGCTGCAGCATGACATCCCCAATGCCGATCAGCGCCGAGAGCGCCGCGGTATCCAGGCGCGCGGCCGTGTCCTCCAGCTGCACCAGGGCTTCGGTCAGCCGGACGAGCCGCGCTTGCCAGCCGGCGTCGAGCGCGATGCCGCAGCCGTGGCACTGCACCGCCACTGCACCGATCAGCGAGGCCTGCAGCGCCGCATTCGGCAACGGCGGCTCCATCGCGGCCAGTCCCACATCGATCCATAGCTGGGGCACCACCCGATTGCGCGAAAGCGCCACGATCCACTGGGCCTGCTGGACCGTCGGCTGGCAGACCAGCGCGCTGTCCAGCGCATCGCCGTATTGGCCGTAGTCCGCCAGCGTGCGCGCGCGATACCAGAGCGTCAGCGGTTTCATCAGTCGATGATGGACCGCCAGGTTCAACACCCGCTCGAACAGTTCCATCGTATGCGGGCCCCTGTACAGGAAGGCCGGCAGGTTTGACAGCAATGCCGCCTGCTGCTGCGGCGGCAACGGCGTCAGCCGCGGCAGCAGCATCGATTCCCATTGCGTGGCATCGGCGAGGTAGGTCAGGCATCGCGCGATCTGCCGGATGTCCGCCTCGGCGGCGTCGTCGTGCTGCGATGCCGGCGGCGGCAAGGCGTCCCACATCGCGTTCCAGGCAGCGAGACGGGCGGGTTCGGCCAATAGCGCGAACAGCAGCGCCTCGATCATATGGCGATCGTTGCCCGGCAGCTCGCCGGCATTCTGCAGCCATCTGCCTGCGGCGAGGCGGGCCTTGTTCTTGACGCGCTGGTCCGACAGCGCGGCCAGCGCCTGCAACAGCGCCTTCATCAGAATGACGGCTGCCTGCGTCGGCCATGCGGACGCCGTTGCCAACAGGCGCTCCCATACCGCCATCCCGGCACGGAACGCCGCGTGGCCACCGCGCGGATCGGGCGGAACGGGCGGACAGTCTTGCACCAGCATGACCAGCGCCGAGATCCGGAACAGTGCCGCGAGCGCCTGCGCGCTGGCGCCCGGATCGAGTTCGGCCAGCTCCAGCGCCTGCAGGGCCAACGGCACGGCCTTCGACGGCGGCAAACGGGAAGGCTCGGCAACAAGGCTGGCAAGATCGTCGACGACGCGGCGCCGCTGCACCGCTGGGACCACGCGCACGGCCAGCAGCCAGCAGGACTCCGGCACCAGCAGCGCGCGTACGCGGTCAGTGATCGACAGCGTCGGGTTCCTGTGCAGCGCCAATGCCGCGCCGATCCGTTCGGCCAGTGGCAGGCGCTCGAGCGCGCGGCAAAGTTCGACCGCGAGACGCTGGACCTGGCGGCTCTCTTCCACGGCAAGACATGGCTGCCGCGCCAGCTCGGTGGCGAGCACGCGCAGCGGTACCGCGGCGCCGTCGCCGTCGGGAAACGCCAGCTGGATCGCATCGAGCACACTGCGCAGGCCCGCGCAGCGCTGGCTGGCGGGCAGCTCCGACACGCGGTCGGCCGCCACCTGCAATGCCTTTACGCGCGTCGGCCGGTCCGGCTCGACGGCGAACGGCCGGCTCTCCGTTTGCGGCAGCATATGCGCGAGCGCGCGGCGCAGCCCCGGCAGCGTGGTCCACAAGGCCGCCTGCAGCAAGGGCACGCAGTGCGCCGTCGGCTTGGCGAACCGGGAGCAGACCTGCCGCAACGCATGGCAGTCCTGCAGACTGAGCCTCACGCCGATCGCGTGCAGCAACGGCAGCGGCAACGCTTCCAACCGGGACAGCGTGCTGGCGTCGCGCCGATCGCGCACCGCGGCCTGCTCGCGCTGGCATCGCATCTGCTGTTGCAGCGCGCGCGCGGACATCGCGAACATCCAGGATTCCATCTCGCGGCGGTCGCGCCCGGTCAGCTTCCATCGCCGCCCGCCTTCCAGCCGGAACAGCGACCGCACGAGCTCGAGCAGCCGGTCGAGCAGGCGGCGCGGCCGGCCCGCCGCATCGAGGCGGGTCGCCATCCAGGTGTTGTCGTCCAGACGCGCGATCCGGACCGGCTCGCCGCCGCGGAAGCGGAACACGCCGATGGTTTGCGCGCCGCTCGATGGCGCCCGTCCGAGACGGGACAGCGCGGCAATGCTGTCGGCGTGGGTCGGATCGTAGAGGTACTTCGGAGAATCAGGCATGGTCCGTCGTCCGTCTTCAGGGCGCGGCAGGCTCACGCGTTCGCCGCGAGTCCATGGATCGGCGCCGGACCGGGCGCGGCGGCCGCGAACGACAGCGCCTGTTGCACGGCAAGCCGCCATGGAAGGACGCAGTTGCGGTCGACTTCGGCCAGGCCGTCGCACAGCGCCGCGTATTCGGCCATGCAATGTCGCCAGCGCAAACGCATGACATCGTCCATCGGCGAATCGATCAGCCAGCGTCCGACCGCGAACAGGATGGGAAGCCGGTTCCGGTCGGGCATCGCATCGCGCAGCAGGTCCCACATGGCGAGGTGCATGGCGCCGAAACCAGCCGCTCTGGCGCTGTCGATACGCGCCACCGCGAGCGCAAGCAGAATGTCGCCACGGCGCCCGGCCGGCACGCTTGACACGCTGCTTCTGACCAATTCGAGCACATGGTGCAGGCTGGGCCTGGACAGGTAGTGGTAGACGTTCGCGTTCTCGGTATTGCGTCCGGAACCCGGATTGCGCAGCAACAGTGCCTGGACGACTTCCGCCCGCATCGACGCTGGCGCGCGTGCGACCCAGCGCCAGATCCGATCCAGCAGCATGATCGCCTCGACAACCTCGCGCGGCGGTGGCTGGCGCAGGCTCGCCGCCATGGCGGCGGTGTTGCCAAGCATCACCATGTCGGTGGCGAACTGGAGTTGGGCCTGCACCGGCGGACTCGCTTCGAGCTCGCCGGCCAGCGTCTCGATGCGGTCCAGCACCTTGGACAACGCGAGACCCGCGCGCGTCTCCTCTTCGCACAGCCTGGCCAGCAACGAGGCGAGCCGGGCCCGCACCGGGCCTTCCTCGATGCCCGCCGTCGGCTGCCGCAGCCAGTCCATCGCCAGCGCCGCCGCGCAAGGCGGGCGGCGCTCGTCCTGCAGCAATTCGTACAGCAGACCGAACCGGCTGACCGGGTCCATGCGTTGCAGTATCGATTCCACGCTGCGCTGCTGCGCTTGCGACAACGCACCTGCCGCGTACCACCACAAGGCGGCAAAGGGGCTGTCGTACTGCTGCGCCAGACGCATCGACTCGGCCAGCACCTGCGCCATGCTGCCGGGCGCATCGCGCATGGCCTCCGCCGGCAACATCGACAGCAGCCTGGCGTGCGACCCAGGCGCCAGCGGCGCGCTACCGCCGTGCCCCCCGAGCGGAGCCGGCCAGTTCGCCAGCGACGGCACGCTCCAAAGCATGCCGATCAATCCGCGTGCCAGGCCGATGCGCCGCGCATCATCGTCGTCGACACCGCTGCACCAGTCGGCCCACCTTGCCTCCCAGTAGGCGCCTCGCTCCTCTTCGGGCAGACAGGAGATCAGTGGCGCACCGAGTTCGATCCGCTGCGCGGCCGGCAGCGCGGCCGTTTGCAGCCAGCCGCGAAATGCCGACGCACACGCCCGGCCGGCGGCATCGGGCAGATCGCTCAGACGGGCGCGCAGCCGACGCATCGGCGGCGCGATCAGCGCGGGCGGCAGCGCGCTCGTCCGTTCGAACAATGCTCGCCACCGTGCCTCGTCCTCCTCGGGATTGCCGCCGACGATCCAGGTCTTGCACATGGCCTCCAGTGCGAATGCCTTGCGCCGATCGCGATCCGGCTCGTTGCAGGCCGTGCCGGTCCTGTCGATGGCGCCGAGCATCGCGTCCCACGCCTCGGCGCGCGGCGGCTGCGCGGACCACTGGTCGGGAAACCCCTGCAGCAGCGCCTCGCAGACGATCCATGTCGCCCGGGCCCATTCGGATGCCGGAAGCCGGCCGACGACGGCGAACCAGTTCTCGGCGGTGCAACCCAGCGCGGTGAACGCCCGCCGCGCTTCCCGCGTGCGGTGGCTCGCCAGCACGGCGGCCAACGCCGGATATCGATGTTCGGCCGGCAGTGCGTCGATCAACCGGCCGAGGCGGCTTTCGGTCGCGTCGCGGTCGGAGTCGCGTACCGAATCGAGGGAGCGGGCGATCGCGGCGAACGCACGGGCGCGCAGGCCGGCCACATGAAGGCGCTCGGCGGTGTCGAGCAGTACCTCGCATGCCGGCTGCCGCTGCGCGGGCAGCAGAACATGGACGCGTGCCGCGAGCGCCGACACCAGACTGCCATGGCTGGCCATCGGCACGGGCCACTCGGGATCCTGGCGCCGCTGCCAGCCGGCCATGTCGTCGAGCACGGCCAGCATCGCCGACAACGTCGTGGCTTCCGCCGCGCCGCGCATGGCGCGCGCGACCAGCGCCTGGCTGGCGGTGGAACGCCTTGCGTCCTTGCTGACCGCCGCCACGGCCAGTACCTGGTCCGGCTCGAGGAATCGGCAGACCTGGCGCCAGAAGAGCGGATGGATGCATGCGGGTGCAGGCGCAGGTTCCGGTGCGGGTGCCGGTGTCGCAGCGATGTGGCGCGTCGGCGTGCCGGCCTTGTCATTGCCGTTGGCCTGCTTATCCTCGCTGGCCCCGCGGGCCGACCACCACGCCTGCTCGATCCCGCTTCGTTGCTCGATGATGGTACGGGCGTCGCGCCGGCCGATGGCCCAACTGCGGCCGCCTTCCAGACGCAGCAGGCTGCGCAGCCAGTAGATCAGTCTCGACCATGGCGAACCGAACCGGGCCGGCGGATCGCGTTCGGCGCGCACGGGCTTGTCGTGCAGCCATACGATCCTGACGCTGTAGGCGCGCTCGAAGACGGGGCGCAGGTGTTCGATGTCTTCGAATTGTCGCGGCGGCAAGCCGTGGTAGACGTACTTGTACGAGTCGGGCATGGCGTTCGGACATGGAGTGAATCAAGACCGCCCCGTATCGGGGTGCCCGCAGGGCGAAGGCGCACCCTGCGGACCTGCACGGTATTGTTCCCATGCCGAACATGGCTGCTTGCCAAAACGGCGGCAAACCCAAGCGTTTGGGGCGACCGATCTACCTGGGCGCGGCGGCCGCCCGTTCGCGCTTGGCGGCGACCTTGTCGTTGAAGCGCGCCGCGTCGATCAGATGGCGCTCATGCACCCCTTCGGAAATCTTGTCCTCGCCATCCCAGGCGGACAGCTCGAAACGCAGCTTGCGCCCCTCGATCGCCGTCAACACGCCCTTGACCGTGACTGTCATGCCGGCCGGCGTCGGCGCCAGATGCGTGAAGCTGACCAGCGTGCCGAGCGATTGCTCGCGTGGCCAGTCCAGGTATTCACGCAGCATCTGCAGGCACGCGCACTCCATGATGCCGACCATATAGCCGGTCGCCAGCACGTCGGGCATCTCGGGACAGCCGGGGACGTCGTCGTAGAGATTTGGCACCGTGGCCTTGGGCGGCACCGTATAGCGCCAGGTGAACGCCAGGCCGGGTTTCAGATCGGGGCTCATGCCGAACCCTCCTGCGCCACGTCGGCCACTTCCGCGCCGGTGATGGCCTGCAGTTGCTGCGGGGTCAGATTGAACACCGCGTGCGGATGGCCGGCGGCGGCCCACAGGCTGTCATGGCGGAACAGGTCGCGATCGAGCAGCATCACCGGCGCGACCGCATGGCCGATCGGGCAGACGCCGCCGATCGCATAGCCGGTCTTCTCGCGAACGAAGCGGGCATCGGCCTTGCCTAGCGCGCCGACGCGCGCGGCGACCTTGGCCTCGTCGACACGATTGCTGCCGCTGGCGATCACCACCACCGGCGCGTCGTCGTCGAGCCGCCGAAAGACAATCGACTTGGCGATCTCGGCAACGGAGCACCCCAGCCCGGCAGCGGCCTCGGCCGAGGTCTTGCCGGTCGACGGCAGCATCACGATCGGCTTGTCATGGCCCAGCTCGGCGAGCAGGCGCGCCACGCGCTGGGCGGATTCGGGCAAGGCCGCCTCGGCGGCGGTGCCTTCGGACAACGACAAGGGTCGGGCGAGGTTCTGCATCGGGCTTCGGTCTCCGCGCGTTGTGGTTTCTTGTCTGGATCTGACTGGCTTCAGACGCCTTCAGACGCAGGCCGCGGCATTGCCTTCGGCCTTGTCGGCCGCCCACTTGGTCAGCAGCGCGCGGCCGACCCGCGAGTTGTTGGCGCGGCCGATCGCCTGCGAGATGAAATCGCCGGCGCGCACCACCTGCTCCAGGTCGATGCCGGTGCGCACGCCCATGCCATGCAGCATGTACAGCACGTCCTCGGTCGCGACATTGCCGGTCGCGCCCTTCGCATAGGGGCAACCGCCGAGGCCCGCTACCGAGGCGTGGAAGATCTGGATGCCGACGTCGAGGCTGGCGAGGATGTTCGACAGCGCCTGGCCATAGGTGTCGTGGAAATGGCCGGACAGGCGGTCCAGCGCAAACTCGGCGGCGGCGGCGCGCATCACTTGCTGCACGCGGGCCGGCGTGCCGACGCCGATGGTGTCGGCAATGTCGATCTCGTCGCAGCCGAGGTCCCGCATGCGACGGACCACGTCGACCACCGCCGCCACCGGCACCTCGCCCTGGTACGGGCAGCCCAGCGAGCAGGAGATGCTGCCGCGCAGGCGGATGCCCTTTTCCTTGGCGGCAGCCGCCACCGGCTCGAAGCGTGCGATCGATTCCGCGATCGAGCAATTGATGTTCTTCTGCGAGAAGGCCTCGCTGGCGGCGCCGAAGATCACCACTTCGTCCGCGCCCGCGGCGACCGCGCCCTCGAACCCTTTCATGTTCGGCGTCAGCACCGAATACAGTGTGCCGGGCCGGCGCTGGATGCGTGCCATCACCTCGGCGCCGTCGGCCATTTGCGGCACCCATTTGGGCGACACGAACGAAGCCGCCTCGATATTGACGAAGCCGGCCTCGGTCAGGCGGTCGATCAGCGCGACCTTGGTGTCGGCCGGCACCATCGCCTTCTCGTTCTGCAGGCCATCGCGCGGCCCGACCTCGACGATCTTCACGTAGTTGGGTTGGTTCATCGCTGCTCCTCGTCTGGTGGTGGCCGCCGCTCGCGGCGGCGGTCCGGTTTTATGTGGCGCGCCGCTCAGTAGCCGCGCTGCAGGTCGACCACGCCGGCGATCGGCTGGCCGGCCCGCAGCGCGCGGATCTTGTCGGCGATCTGCGCGATGCTGTCCTCGCGCAGCGTCAGCGCCGAGATATGCGGCGTGATGGTGATGCGCGGCTCGCGCCAGAACGGATGTTCGGGCGGCAGCGGCTCGGTGCGGAACACGTCGAGCGTCGCGCCGGCGATCTGGCCCTGCTGCACCGCGGCCAGCAGGTCCTCTTCGACCAGGTGCGGCCCGCGCGCGACGTTGATCAGATAGGCGCCCTTGGCCAGCCGGTTCAGCAGCGCCGCGTCGATGATGTTCTCGGTTTCGGGCGTCAGCGGCAGCACGTTGACCAGCACGCGCAGCCCGTCGAGGAAGGTGGCCTGCCCGGCCTCGCCGGCATGGCACTGCACGCCATCGACCGTCTTCGGCGATCGGCTCCAGCCACGCACCGGGAAGCCGAACGAGGCCAGCGTGCGGGCGATATGCGCGCCCAGCGTGCCGACGCCCATCACGCCGATGGTGAAATCGGCGCGCCGATTCGGCTTGAGGAATTTCCAGGTGCCCGCCTGCTGCTGCGCCGCGTAGTCGTCGAGCCGGCGGAAATAGCGCAGCACCGCGTGGGTCACGTACTCGGCCATCTGCGCGCCCATGCCGGCGTCGTCGAGCCGCACGATCGGCACGCCGGCCGGCAGCGCTTCGGGATCGGTGTCGCGCAGCCGCAGGATGCCGTCGACGCCGGCGCCCAGATTGAACACGGCCTTCAGGTCCTGGCGTCCCTTCAGCATCTCGAGCGGCGGGCGCCAGACCACCGCATAGTCGACCGGCTGTCCTTGGCTCTCTTCCCAGGTGACGCACTGCGCCTCGGGCAGGGCCTGCGCAAACCCCTCGATCCACGGCGCATAGCGGCCGTCGGGCACGTACAACTGCAGCTTCATTGCTTCTCCACGTCTTTGGTCTTGTCCCGGCGTATTGTCTCAGACTCCGTCATTCCGGAACCGGCGCCGGCAGAGCCGGGCCGAGCAGGGCCGAGCAGGGCCGAATCGCCGGATCCGCCTGTCAGTCCGGTTGCATCCAGTAATCGATACGCTGGCGCGCCGCCACGTGTTCGGCTGACAGGCCTTGCACGCGGGCGACGAAGGCGGACTTCGCCTTTTCCCAGGCGTGCGCCTCGGCACGGTCGGCTGGCCGGCTGGAGAACCATAGCGCGAGGCGTTCCGCGGCCACCGCAAAATCCCTGTCCGGCAACGCGACGGTCCTGGCGTGGATCTGCATCCGCGCACCGCCGAAGTGAGCGCCAAGGTTGTTCTTGCCATCGAGCATGTATTCGGCCTTCGCCAGCCCCACCAGCAGGACGCCCCTGCCCGGCATGTCGTCCGATATGGCCTGCGCGGCGCGAAGCAGCGTCGTGCCAGCCCAGAATTGCGGCGTGCGGCGTATCTCGTTCGGCGGCAGCGGCTCCTTCAGCGTGATCAGCGCTTGCAGCGTGGCGCGGCGGTCGGCCGGCGCGAGCGCATCCACACGTGCCCACGTCGCGTCGAACAGGGCGTCGATGCGAGCGGCGCGCGCGATGCCGGGCTGCTCGTTCGCCGCCAGCATGATGGTGTTGACCAGCTGCACCAACCGCGCCAGCGCGCCGCCGCCGGGGTCATCGCAGTGCGTGGCCTGTACCAGTGGCAGCAACGCTTCGGCCAGCGCCAGCCCCGGCTCCAGCTGACTGCCGTCGCTGGCGAGCTGCGTATCGGCCCATGAGGCCACCGCCATCGCCACGCGCTGGCCGGCCTCGCGCGCCGCGCCGTCGCCATCCTGGCCGATGTGCCGGGCAAGCCAGGCCAGGTCCGGTTGCAGCGCGAGCAGGTCGGGCAGGCTCCAATGCGGCGACGCGTCCTGGTTGCCGCGGTACTCGAGCCATTGCACCAGCGCCTGGCAATGGCGGGGCCAGTCAAGATGCTGCCGGATGGCCGCGGCGATTTCGGCCTTCGGCCGCCACTGGCATCGCAGCAGCGGGAAAACGGGCCCACCGCTTTTCATCAGATCCTGCGCGGCCTCGTGAAGCTTCGGCTTCAATGCCTTGACGTCGAGCTGGCGGTAGAAGAACCGGCGCATATCGACGAGGTGGACCAGCGCGAGCAGCATCTCGGCACGCTGATCCGCCGATGCGTTGCGGCGGTCGATGCAGAAGTCCACCACGCGTTGCCAGCCCTGTTGCGCCGGCACCCATGCCAGCTCGCGCGCCGCCTGGGGGCCCAGGTGGCCAAGCTGCTCGGATTCGATACGGTCCCACACCGCCGACCAGCGTTCGGCCGGCCCCTCGGTCGGTTCGAGGTGCGCCAGCCGCGCGAGAAGCCTGACCTGCTGTTCGCAGGTCAGCTTCACGCCGGCCTGCCAGGCATCGACCGACGCCACCGCCTTTGCGCGATCGATACCGTCGACGTCGAGACGAACGAGGCTCCTGGACAGCGCGTACGCGAGCTCGACGGCTTCCGTGGCGGGCAAGGCCGGCAACTGCTGACGCAGCGCGTGCCAGCGATCGAGCGCAACCGCGGGCAGCTCGCGATCGCCGCTCCCGCCGGGCCTGCCGATCTTCTTCAGGCATGCGGCCAGCGCGGACAGTTGCCGCTGCGCCAGGGCCGGCCGGGCAAGCAGGTCGCCCGCGGCATCGGCAAGCAATTGGTCCCAGCGGCTGACCGCCTCTTCTGCCGTGCCGGGCTGGTGCAGAAAGGCCTCGGTGATGCCGACAAGCCGCTCTTTTTGTTCCTGCGGCGTCTGCGACCGGATCAGCGCCGCGTAAGCCGCCTTGTCAGGCATCAGCACGGCGGCCGCCTGTTCCCGCTGCGCCTTGGGCAGCGACATCAGCAGCGCGGCGCGTACCCGCATCCCGTTGCGGCCCTCCAGGCCCGCGGCCTGTCGGCACAGACAGTCCAGTGCGGCGGCGCGCTGAGCGCCTTCCAGCATCGGGATGCGCTCGGCAAGCGCCACAACGAGCGCCTCCTTTTGTCTTGGCGCCAGCCTGTCCGGTCGCGCGGGGGTCGCCTGCTGGCCGGCCTGCTGGCCGGTGCCGAGGCCGTAGTCCGCCGCGACCTTCTGCAGGCCCGCCAGCGTGCGCACGCCACGCGTGCGGGCCAGTGCCGCATGCAGCGCGAGCTCCCCCTGCATCGCCTGCTGCATCCCCCACGAGGCCAGTCCGAGCGCGGCTCGATCGCGGCTGGGCAGGCAGCCCAGCACGACTGTCCAGGCCGCCTCGGCCCAGGCAATCGCCGGCAGCTCGAGGGCCGGCGGTCGCGGCGGAGACGGCGGAGGCGGCGCAGGCGTCGTGAACGATCGCAGATGCCGTTGCCGGTCGTCGGCCCAGCGCTGCCCGATCACCTCGTTGCCGTCGCGCTCGCTCAGATACCACGCCGCGCCGCCCTCCGCCTTGAACAGCGTCCTCAACCAGTACAGCAGCGCATGCAGGGGGCTGGACGACGTGGTCTTGACCAGCCGCTCGGCTCGCATGCCGTGGTGGTCCATGCTGATGGACACGGCATAGCCGTCGAAGCGGAACACGCCGAAATCGTGTCGAGGGGATGGTGCAGCCGTGGCGTTGGCCGCGCTGGCGGCGGCCACGTTGGATGGCGGCGGCGCGCAGGGGTCGAGCGTGTATCGGGGCATGGGAAACTCAAGACGTGCGATTGAGAACTTCCTCGTGCCGCGAAGCGATGCGGTGCGGTGCCGACGGGCCGATGGCGTCTGCCCGAGGGATTCGGGCCGGCGCCAATGCCGTTGCTTCGATGCCAGGCGGGGCCCCCGGGAACCGGCCTCGCGGAGACAAGGCATCGCGGAATTGTCAACGCGAGGTCGGAGCCCGGCTTTCGGGAAGGCATGCGGTTCTTGCATTTCGCAACGCGAGTGCCGCATGCCACCTTCCCCCGAAGGTTCAGCCCGCCTTCGCTTCGAAACCAAGCAATTGCTCGCCCTCGCCCACCTGGTCGCCGACCCCATACAGCACTTCGCCGACGACGCCATCGGCCGGCGCGCTGATGGTGTGCTCCATCTTCATCGCCTCCATCACCAGCAGCGGCGTCCCACGCGTGACGGTGGCGCCCGCTTCGACCATCACGGCAATCACCTTGCCCGGCATCGGTGCGGTCAGCTTGCCGCCCTCGCCTTCGGCATCGCCGGCATGCGCCAGCGGATCCTGCCATTCCAGCGACACATGCCGCCCGCCGGCGAACACATGGAAGACGTCGCCATCGCGATGCACCTGCCCATGCGCGCGGCGCGTGCCGAGGTCGACCTGCACGTCGTCGGCCACGCAGTGCGTGCGGAACGGTGCCGCCTGGTCGGCATAGAACAGCGTGCTGCCCTGCGCGTCGGCCTGCAGCGTGACTTCCAGCGTGTCGGCGCCATGCGTGAAGCGCAGCACCCGCTGGGCGCCCGCGTTCAGCCGCCACGGCCCGGCATGGGTCCACGGCGAATTCGGGTCCGCCGCATCGATGCGGCGCTCGCGCGCCTCGGCATCGAGCAGCGCGGCCACGGCCAGCGCGATCAGTTCCATGCCGACCGGCGCCGGCGGCGCGAACAGCGTGGCTTCGTGGCGCGCGATCAGGCCGGTATCGAGGTCGGCCTTGGCAAACGGCTCGGAGGCCACCAGCCGCTGCAGGAACGCGATATTGGTCGACAGCCCGACCACGTGATACGCGGCCAGCGCCTGCCGCATGCGCGCCAGCGCCTCGTCGCGGTCCTTGCCCCAGACGATCAGCTTGGCGATCATCGGGTCGTAATACGGGCTGATCGCATCGCCCTCGCGTACGCCCGAATCGATGCGCACGCCGGCGGGGCCATGCACGTCTTCGCCCCGCGTGAACTGCACCGCGGGCGGCGTGCGCAGATAGCGCAGCGTGCCGGTCGAGGGCAGGAACTGCTTGTCGGGATTCTCGGCGTAGACCCGCGCCTCGAGCGCATGGCCGTCGATGCGCAGCTGGTCCTGCGACAGCGGCAGCGGCTCGCCGGCGGCCACGCGCAATTGCCATTCGACCAGGTCCTGGCCCGTGATCATCTCGGTCACCGGGTGTTCGACCTGCAGCCGCGTGTTCATCTCCATGAAGTAGAACGAGCCATCCTGGTTTGCGATGAACTCCACCGTGCCGGCGCCGACATAGCCGACCGCCTTGGCCGCGGCGACCGCCGCCTCGCCCATCGCGCGGCGGCGCTCCTCGGTCATGCCGGGCGCCGGGGCTTCCTCCAGCACCTTCTGATGGCGCCGCTGCACCGAGCAGTCGCGCTCGAACAGGTAGACGCAGTTGCCCTGCGTGTCGGCGAACACCTGGATCTCGATATGGCGCGGCCGCGTCAGGTACTTCTCGACCAGCACCTTGTCGTCGCCGAAGCTGGCGCTGGCCTCGCGCTTGACCGAGGCGAGCGCCGCCTCGAAGCCGGCGGCGTCCTCGACCACGCGCATGCCCTTGCCGCCGCCGCCCGCGCTGGCCTTGAGCAGCACCGGATAGCCGATGCGGTCCGCCTCGCGGCGCAGCAGCGCCGGATCCTGGTCCTCGCCGTGATAGCCGGGCACCAGCGGCACCGCGGCGCGTTCCATCAGCTGCTTGGCCGCGCTCTTGCTGCCCATCGCGCGGATCGCCGATGCCGGCGGCCCGATGAAGACCAACCCGGCCGCGGCGCACGCCTCGGCAAAGCCCTCGTTCTCCGACAGGAAGCCGTAGCCCGGGTGGATCGCCTGCGCGCCGGTCGCGCGCGCCATCTCGATGATGTGGTCGCCGCGCAGATAGCTGTCGCGCGCCGCGGCCCCGCCGATATGCACGGCCTCGTCGCAATAGGCGACATGGCGCGCCTGCGCGTCCGCGTCGGAATAGACCGCGACGGTGCGGATGCCCAGGCGCCGGCAGGTGGCGGCGACACGGCAGGCGATTTCGCCGCGGTTGGCGATCAGGATCTTGGTGAACATGGCTCCTCCTTGTTGATGGGGAACGGCGACCGGCTGGCTGTCGGTGTCCGCGCCGGGCGCGGCCCCCCGTCGTCCCCGCGGAGGCGGGGACCCAGCGGCTTACGCAAGTCGCCGGGCCCCCGCTTTTGCGGGGGCGACGGGAGAACGGCAGGCGCGGACACCCTCGTCATCCCGCGTGTCCTTCCGCGCGGATGCCGAGCCGGCCCAGCAGCGCGCGATCGCGCTCCGCCTGCGGGTTGCCGGTGGTCAGCAGCTTGTCGCCGTAGAAAATCGAATTGGCGCCGGCCAGGAAGCACAGCGCCTGCAACGCTTCGTCCATGGCCTCGCGGCCGGCGGACAGGCGCACCATCGCGCGCGGCATCGTGATGCGCGCGACCGCGATCGTGCGGACGAACTCGAACGGGTCCAGCGGCGCGGTGCCCGCCAGCGGCGTGCCCTCGACCTGGACCAGATTGTTGATGGGCACCGACTCCGGATACGGGTCCATATTGGCCAGCTGCGCGATCAACCCGCCCCGCGCCTCGCGCGTCTCGCCCATGCCGACGATGCCGCCGCAGCAGACATTGATGCCGGCGTCGCGCACATGGCCGATGGTGTCCAGGCGATCCTGATAGGTACGCGTGCTGATGATCTCGCCATAGAACTCCGGCGAGGTATCCAGATTGTGGTTGTAGTAGTCGAGGCCCGCGTCCTTGAGCCGCTGCGCCTGCTCGGCGCGCAGCATGCCGAGCGTGACGCAGGTCTCCAGGCCCATGGCCTTGACCTCGCGGACCATGTCGATCACCGGTTCGAGATGG
Source organism: Cupriavidus sp. JZ107 (assembly GCF_053903255.1). NCBI lineage: Bacteria > Pseudomonadati > Pseudomonadota > Betaproteobacteria > Burkholderiales > Burkholderiaceae > Cupriavidus > Cupriavidus sp. JZ107. The sequence continues at coordinate 3,201,508 of NZ_CP096481.1, forward strand.
CGGTCCTTCGGGCTGCGCCAGGCGGCGCCCATGCAGAAGCGCGTGGCGCCGTTGGCCTTGGCCGTGCGCGCGGCGTCGAGCACCTCGTCGAGCGCCATCAGCTTGCCGGCCTTGACGCCGGCATCGTGGTGCGCGCTCTGCGGGCAATAGCCGCAATCCTCTTCGCAGCCGCCGGTCTTGATCGACAGCAGCGTCGACAGCTGCACGGTATTGGCGTCGAAATGCTCGCGGTGGACCTGCTGCGCGCGGAACAGCAGATCGTTGAACGGCAGCGCGAACAGGGCGGCGACCGCGTCGACGGTCCAGGCGGCGTCGCCGTTGTCCCTGGCATTGGTCTGCGGCGCTTGCTGGCGTGCGCTCTGGCGCAGCGAATCGGCGGAAATGGTGGCGATGGTAGTCATGTCGGGTCGGAATCTGTTGTCAGGCGGCGCGCTCGAAGGGCGCATCGCCGGGATGTCGGGTGGGGTCGAGCAGCGGGGCGAGATCGAGGCAGCGCGCGGCTTGCCCGGCAGGCAGTTGCCACGGCAGCGTGCCCAGCCACGGCGTGCCGGTTGCGTCGAACGCGTCGCGCAGCGTGGCGATGTTGTCGTCGGCGAGCAGCATGTCGGGATCGATCCGGTTGGCGATCCAGCCGGCCAGGCGCAGCCCGCGCGCGCGTACCGCCTCGGCGGTCAGCAGCGCATGGCTCAGGCAGCCCAGCCGGATGCCGACCACCAGGATCACCGGCAGGCCGAGCCGGACCGCCAGGTCGGCGGTGTCCCAGCCGTCGGGGCCGGCGGCCAGCGGCACGCGGAAGCCGCCGACGCCCTCGACCACGACCGTGTCGGCCTGCGCGCGCAGCGACGCAAACGCGGACAGGATCGGCTCGGCGTCGATGCGGACGCCATCGGCCTGCGCCGCGAGATGCGGCGAGCATGGCGTGCGCAGCAGCCACGGGCAGGTCTGCGCCAGCGGCACGTCCACGCTGCTGGCCGCGCGCAGTTGCGCGACATCGTCGTTATGCCACTGGCCGTCGCGCAGCTCGCAGCCGCTGGCAACCGGCTTCATGCCGACCGTCGTGCGGCCCTGCGCGGCCAGCGCGTGCAGCAACGCCGCGCTGGCGTGGGTCTTGCCGACCCCGGTATCGGTGCCGGTGACGAAGCAGGCGAATGCGGGGAGCGGGTTCATGCTGCCTCCCTGCAAGAAGAATCGGTCTGCGCCGCCAATGCACCCAGCGCCGACAGCAACGCCGCGACATCCTCTTGCCGATGCGCCGCCGACAACGTGATGCGCAGCCGCGCGGTGCCCGCGGGCACGGTCGGCGGACGGATCGCGCCGACGCGGATGCCTGCGTGCTCGAGTCCCGCCGACAGCGACAGCGCCGCGGCGTTGTCGCCAACGATCAGCGGCTGGATCGCGGTCGCGCTGTCGGCCAGTTGCCAGCCCGCCGGCGCGGCGATCGGCGCCAGACCGCGGCGCAGCTCGGCGATGCGCTGCCGCAGCGCGGCGCGCCGCTGCGCGCCCTCGTCGCCCTCGATCAGCGCGAGGCTGGTCAGCAGCGCATGGGCGGCCGCCGGCGGCGCCGCCGTGGTGAAGATATACGTGCGCGCGGTATTGACCAGATGCTCGACGATCAGCCGATGCGCGGCGACGAAGGCCCCGGCTACTCCGGCCGCCTTGCCCAGCGTGCCGATATAGATCAGCCGCTCCGATGTCAGGCCGAGTTGCTCGAGCACGCCGTGGCCGCGCTCGCCCAGCACGCCGAAGCCGTGGGCATCGTCGACGACCAGCCAGGCGTCGTGCCGCTCGGCCAGCGCCAGCAGTTCGGCCAGCGGCGCGACGTCGCCATCCATGCTGAAGACGCCGTCGGTGACGATCAGCTTCAGCGGCGACGTGCTGGCGGCCAGCAGCGCATCGAGCGCGGCGGCATCGCCATGCGGATAGCGTTGCACGTTGGCACGCGTCAGCCGCGCGCCGTCGATCAGCGACGCATGGTTCAGCGCCTCGCAGAACAGCGTGGCATCGGCGCCGCCGAGCGCGGTCAGCACCGCCAGATTGGCCATGTAGCCGGTGCAGAAGGTCAGCGCGGCCGCGTCCGGAATCGATTCGGCGTACCAGCGCGCCAGTTCGGTCTCGAGCCGGTGATGCGCGAGGCCGTGGCCCGTGACCAGATGCGAGGCGCCGCTGCCGGCGCCCCAGCGCCGCGCGCCGTCGGCAAAGGCCTCGACGATGGCCGGATGGTTGGCCAGGCCCAGATAGTCGTTGCTGCTGAAGCCGAGCAGCGAGCGCGGGTCGGCCTCGCTGCCGTCCGGCAGCAGGGCGCCGATGGTCTGCCGGGGCGCGCACGGCGTATGCGCGATCCGGCGAGTCCGCGTCAGCGCCTGGCGTTCGCGTTCGGCGGCGGCTTGTGTCAGTCGCTCAAGCAGCATCGCGCGCCTCCCTGCCAGGCCCGGCCGGCTTGATCACCTCGTCGAGCGCGGCCAGCAGACGCTCGCCGAGCCAGTTCGCCAGCGGCGCGTCGAAGACGTAGGGCGGCATCACGTACAGCGTGTTGCCGATCGGCCGGACCAGCACGCCGTGCTCCAGCGCGGCGCGATGGAAGTCGGCGGCGAAGGTCTCGGAGGCAAAGGGCTCGCGCAGATCGGCGGCCCAGATCAGGCCGCGCTGGCGCACGTGGCGCAACCGCGCATCGGCGGCCAGGCCGGCCAGCCCGTCGGCCAGCCACTGCGCGCGCTGCCGGTTCATCGCCAGCACGTCGTGCTGCGCGAACAGGTCCAGCGTCGCTACCGCGGCGCGGCAGGCGAGCGGATTGCCGGTGTACGAGTGCGAATGCAGGAAACTGCGCGACAGCTCGTCGGCGACGAAGGCCTGCTGGATCGCGTCGCGCGTCAGCACCAGCGACAGCGGCAGATAGCCGCCGCTGATGCCCTTGGACAGGCACAGGAAATCGGGCCACTGCTGCGCGCCGAGCGCGGCCCCGCCGCGCGACTGCTCCCACGCGAAGAAGGTGCCGGTGCGCCCGCAGCCGACCGCGATCTCGTCGGCGATCAGGTGGACGCGGTAGCGGTCGCACAGCGCGCGCACGCCGTCCAGATAGGCAGGATCGTGCATCGCCATGCCGGCCGCGCATTGCACCAGCGGCTCGACGATCAGCGCGGCGATGCTGGCGGCGCGCTGCTGCAGCAGCGCCTCGAGCTCGTCGAGCGCGCGCTGCGCGACCTCGCGCGGCGATTCGCCGGGCCCGGCCTGGCGCGCATCCGGGGACATCGCCACATGGGCGCGCATCAGCAGCGGATCGTAGGCATCGCGGAACACCGCGACATCGGTGACCGCCAGCGCGCCGACCGTCTCGCCGTGGTAGCCGTGGCGCAGGCAGACGAACTCGCGCTTGCCCGGCAGGCCGGCGTTGCGCCAGAAGTGAAAGCTCATCTTCAGCGCGATCTCGACCGCCGAGGCGCCGTCCGATGCGTAGAACGCATGGCCGAGCGCGCCGCCGGTCAGCGCCGACAGCCATTCGGCGAGCTCGACCGCCGGCGCGTGCGTGCAGCCGGCCAGCATCACGTGTTCGAGCGTGTCGAGCTGGTCCTTCAGCGCGGCGTTGATCGCGGGGTTCGCATGGCCGAACAGATTGACCCACCACGAGCTGGTCGCGTCGAACAGGCGGCGGCCTTCGTCATCGTAGAGCCACGGGCCTTCGCCGCGGACCACGGCCAGCGGCGGCCGATCGCCGCCGGGACGCAGGCGCGTGCAGGGATGCCATACCGCGCGCTGGCTGCGCGCGGCGAGCCCGCCGCCGTGCTGCCGCGCGGGCGCGGCGGGCGGAGCGGAACGGGCAGGTTGCAAGGACTGGGTATCCAAGGGAGTCCTCCATGGTTGGCCAGCCGTGCGGGCGCCGGCCCGGGTAGGCCCGGACGGTGCGAGGAACGCGGCTGGATTGGGAGAACGCATGGTAGGAAGGTCCTTGCGGGCTTGGCAAACGGTGGTGAATTTGCGCGTTAGGGCGTGTTGTCGTCAGATTCGTGGCATTTGGGCGATGAAACCGCGATCGCGCACCGGCGCGCGCGCATCTGCGCACATCGTCGCCGGCGGCATCGGGGACAGGACGGACCGCGACGACATCAGGCCGGCCGCCACGACGGGCTGCGCTTCTCGAGGAAGGAGCGCACGCCCTCGCGGCCCTCGTCCGAGGCGCGGATCGCCGCGATGCGCTCGGCGGTATCGGCCAGCAGGTCGTCGCCAATGGCCCGGCCGGCGATGTCCTGCACCAGCCGCTTGCTTTCGCGCACGGCGTTCGGGCTGTTGGCGACCAGCGCGGCGGTCAGCTCGGCCACCTTGGCGTCGAGCGCGTCGGCCGGCACCGCCGCATGCACGAAGCCCAGCCGCAGCGCCTCGGCCGCATCGAAGCGTTCGGCGGTGATGAAGTAGCGGCGCGCCGCCTGCTCGCCCATCGCGCGGATCACGTACGGGCTGATCGTCGCCGGCAGCAGTCCCAGGCGCGCCTCCGACAGGCAGAAGTGCGCGTGGTCGGCCGCGATCGCGATATCGCAGGCGGCCACCAGGCCGACGCCGCCGGCATAGGTGTCGCCGTGGATGCGCGCGATCACCGGCTTCGGACAGGCCCAGATCGTATGGAGCATCTGCGCGAGCTGCAGCGCGTCGGCGCGGTTCTCGTCGTGCGAGTAGCCGGCCATCTTCTTCATCCAGTTCAGGTCGGCGCCTGCGCAGAACGCGGGCCCCTGCCCGGCCAGCACGATCGCGCGGACCTCCGGCGTATCGCCCAGCGCGCGGAAGGCGCCGCTCAGTTCGGCGATCACGGTCTCGTTGAAGGCGTTGCGCACATCGGGGCGGTTCAGCGTCACCGTGGCGACATGGCGCTCGACAGTCACGGTCAGCGTGGTGAATTCCATCGTGGTCTCCTTGCAGTTCTGGCTTGGATTGGTGTGTCCGGCTATCGGCGCGCATCCTTCGGTGTGGCGGGCTGGTTCAACGGCCGCGGCTCGAAGCCCGCCTCGCGCAGCGCCTGCTCGGCCAGCGGCTTCCAGCGCGCCAGCCCCCGCGCGAACAGCTGATGGCCGTCCTGGCCGAAGGCCGGCAGCGCGTGGTACTTGCCGACGCCGCCGGCGCCGCGGAAGGCCTCGAACCATTGCGCCGGATACGGTCCCATGTAGCGGTCGTTGGTCGTGTAGATCCAGTGCGTCGGCACGCGCGCGCTGCGGCCATACTCGGCGAACAGCGCGGCTTGCTGCTCGGGCGCGCACGGCTCGCGCGGATGCAGCCGCGGATCGCCGCCGCCACCGCCGGCGAAGTTCAGCACCAGCCGGACGCCCGGCGGGTTCTTCGCCGCCAGCGCGATCACCGCCGCGCCGCCGAACGACTGGCCGACCAGCACGACGCGCGACACGTCGATCTCCGGGCGCGAGCGTGCCATCTCGATGACCTGCAGCACCTGCTGCGCGGCCACCTCGAAGCCCGGCCGATAGTTCTTGCGCGTGCAGCTGCCGGTGTTCTCGATGTCGTCGCCGCCGCTGGCGCCATAGCCGATCCGCGTCGGCACCAGCACCTGGAACCCGAGCGAGGCGAAATACGCGGCCTGCTCGGCCAGCCGCACGCGCCCGAGCCGGGCGCGCGCATAGGGATCGGGCGCGCGGCCATGGTTGAGCACCAGCAGCGGATAGCGCGGATGGCCCGGCTCGCGGAACGCCGAGACGACGATACGCTGCGCGACCTGCCGGCCGTGCGCATCGGTGACCGTGACCGGCACCGACCAGGTCTCCTCGAGCGGCGCGGCGCCGGCCGGCAATGCGAAGCCCGCGATCCCGGCGCTCCAGGCCAGCAGGCACAGCGCCAGCCGGGCAATCGGCACGACCCGCACGAACTGCACGACATCACGGGCACCGCGCGCGCGGCAACGACGCAGCATCGCTTACATCCGGAACACGCCGAACTTCATCTCGTCGATCGGGGCATTGAGGCTCGCCGACAGGCCCAGGCCCAGCACCGTGCGGGTCTGCGCGGGGTCGATCACGCCGTCGTCCCACAGCCTGGCGCTGGCGTAGTACGGATGGCCCTGGTGTTCGTACTGTTCGCGGATCGGCCGCTTGAAGGCCTCCTCCTCGTCGGCGCTCCAGCTGCCGCCGCGGCCCTCGATGCCGTCGCGCCGCACCGTGGCCAGCACGCTGGCGGCCTGCTCGCCGCCCATCACCGAGATCCGCGCGTTCGGCCACATCCACAGGAAGCGCGGCGAATACGCGCGGCCGCACATGCCGTAGTTGCCGGCGCCGAACGAGCCGCCGATGATCACGGTGAACTTCGGCACCTGGGCGGTCGCCACCGCGGTCACCATCTTGGCGCCGTTGCGCGCGATGCCCTCGTTTTCGTACTTGCGGCCCACCATGAAGCCGGTGATGTTCTGCAGGAACACCAGCGGGATCTTGCGCTGGCAGCACAGCTCGATGAAGTGCGCGCCCTTGAGCGCCGATTCCGAGAACAGGATGCCGTTGTTGGCCACGATGCCGACCGGATAGCCCCAGATCCGCGCGAAGCCGCACACCAGCGTGGTGCCGTAGCGCGCCTTGAACTCGTCGAAGTCCGAGTCGTCGACAATGCGGGCGATCACCTCGCGCACGTCGTAGGGCTTGCGCGTATCGGTCGGGATCACGCCGTACAGCTCCTCGACCGGGTAGCGCGGCTCGACCGGCGCGTGCAGCCGGATCTGGTCCGGTTTGCGGCGGTTCAGGTGCTGCACGATATTGCGGGCCAGCCCCAGCGCATGCGCGTCGTTCTGCGCGAAGTAGTCGGCCACGCCCGACAGCCGCGTATGCACGTCGGCGCCGCCCAGGTCCTCGGCGCTGACTTCCTCGCCGGTGGCCGCCTTGACCAGCGGCGGGCCGCCCAGAAAGATCGTGCCCTGGTTGCGGACGATGATGGACTCGTCGCTCATCGCCGGCACATAGGCGCCGCCGGCGGTGCACGAGCCCATCACCACGGCGATCTGCGGGATGCCCATCTTCGACAGATTGGCCTGGTTGTAGAAGATGCGGCCGAAGTGATCGCGGTCGGGGAACACGTCGTCCTGGTTCGGCAGGTTGGCGCCGCCCGAGTCGACCAGGTAGATGCACGGCAGGTGGTTCTGCTCGGCGATCTCCTGCGCGCGCAGATGCTTCTTGACGGTCATCGGGTAGTAGGTGCCGCCCTTGACCGTGGCGTCGTTGCACACGATCACGCATTCCTGCCCGGCCACGCGGCCGATGCCGGTGATGATGCCGGCGCCGGGCGCGGCATTGTCGTACATGTCGTACGCCGCCAGCTGCGACAGCTCCAGGAACGGCGTGCCCGGATCGAGCAGCTGCTGCACGCGCTCGCGCGGCAGCATCTTGCCGCGCGACAGATGCTTGTTGCGCGCGTCTTCGCCACCGCCCTGCGCGACCTGGGCGATCTTCGCCTTCAGGTCGGCAACCAGGGCCTGCATCGCCTCGGCATTGGCCTTGAAGGCCTCGGAACGGGCATTGAGTTTGGATTCGAGCGTGGGCATCGGGTCTGTCTCTTCCTGATCTTGTGATGCGTTGCGTTGGATGCGTTGCGTTGGATGGTCGCTTTGGATGGTCGCTTTGGATGGCGATACGCGGTGCGGTAATTCAGCGCACGGCGGCGGCCGCGGCGCTCATCGCGCTTCCCCGCGGATGTCCCCATCGAGGTACAGCCAGCGCGGCGCTTCGCCGCTCGCGCGCGGCTCGCGCACGAAGCGGCTGCGTTCGTGCAGCCGCGACGCGCGACCGCCGACCTTGTAGCGGGCGACGAACTCGACCTCGGCGTGCGTGTCGTCCTGCTGCTGGTGCGCGACGATGGTCAGGCCCAGCCACTGGGTACGCGGGCCGCGCTGGTCCTGCGCCGCTTCCTGCGCCATGTCCTGCGCCATGTCCTGCGCCATGTCCTGCTCCAGCGCCGCCGGGCAGGTCGACGGATGCCAGCTCTGGCGCAGCCACCGCGCGTCGTTCAGCACGTAGGCGCTGTAGCGCGAGCGCATCAGCTGCTCGGCGGTGTCCGGCAGCGCCTCGCCGCGATGGAAGCGCCCGCAGCAGCCGGCGTAGCTGGCGCCGCCGCACGGGCAGGCGCCTTCGCGCGAAGGCGCCGCCGCCCGCTTCATGCCACCAGCTCCGGCAGTTGCCGCATATCGGTGAAGATGGTCTGGGCACCGGCCTCGCGCAGCATCGCGGCATCGTTGCGCGCGGCATAACCGAACACCGTCATGCCGGCCGCCACGCCGGCGGTGATGCCGGCCGGGCTGTCCTCCACCACCGCGCAGCGCGACGGCTCCACGCCCATCGTGCGCGCCGCCAGCAGATAGACGTCGGGCGCGGGCTTGCTGCGCTCGACCTCGGTGGCCGAGAACACGTGCTCGCGCGGCTGGCCGTCGGCGTCGTGCTGGAACAGCTCCAGCAGGCCGGTGCGCTTCAGTTGCAGCTTGACCTTGACGCGGTCGGCGCCAGAGGCGACGCACAACGGCATGCCGGTTGCCGCGATCGCGGCGATGGCGTCGCGCACATGGGGCACGGCCTCGACCTCGGCCTCCAGCACTTCGTTGCGCCGGGCCAGCCAGTGCGACAGCCAGTTCTCCGGCAGCGGCGCGCCGCGCATCCGCTCGATGGTGTCGAGCTCCTCGCGCACGGCGCGGCCGAGGAACAGCGCGGTCGAGTCCTCCAGCGAGATCGCGATGCCCAGTTCGTTCAGCATCTGGTTCAGCACGCGGTTGACGATCGGTTCGCTGTCGACCAGCACGCCGTCGCAATCGAAGATCACGCAGTCGAAGCGGCGGGAGGGGGAAGCACTGAGGGTCATGCGGGTTTCTTTTCCTTGAAATCGGGGGACGGCACGGCCCGCAACTCGGTGGGCGTGCCGCTCTTGAGCAGGGCCTCGATCTGGTCGAAGCGGTCGAAGCCCCAATAGGGTTCGCCATCGACGATGACGAAGGGCGAGCCGAACACGCCCTTGGCCATCGCCACCTCCATCTCGGCCTTCAGCTGGTCCTTGATCGGCTGGCTGCTGGCGCCGGCGTCCATCGCGGTGGCGTCGATCTCCAGCGCCGCGGCGATCTTCACCAGTTCGGCCGGCTCGGCGATGTTGATGTCGTCGACGAAGTAGGCGTGGTACACCGCCTTGGCGAAGCGCACCGCCACGTCGGCGGCATGATGGTTCTGCAGCCACAGCATCGCGCGCGCGGCCTGCGTGGTCGGCAGCGGGAAGTTCGACGGCCGGCGGTAGGCAATGCCGTGGTGGCGCGCGGTGCGTTCGAAATCGCGCCAGCTGTAGTCGCCCTTGAGCGGAATCTGCGGCAGCGGCGCCATGCCGGTGGTCTTGAACACCACGCCGAGCAGGATCGGATGCCACGCCACGCTGCGGCCGTACTGGCGCGCGAGGTCGTCGATGCGCGTGCTGGCGAAGTAGCCGTAGGGCGACGAGAAATCGAAATAGAAGTCGATCGGGGCAGCGGTCATGTCAGGTCCTCGGCAAGGGAAACGGCGAACGGAACGGCAGGAACGGCACGAAACAGCAGGGGCGGCAAATGCCTCGCGTGGGCGCGGCTCACGCCAGCGCCCGCGCGATCAGCATCTTCTGGATGTCGCTGGTGCCCTCGTAGATCTGGCAGACCCGCACATCGCGGTAGATCCGCTCGACCGGGAAGTCGCTGACATAGCCATAGCCGCCAAACACCTGGATCGCATCCGAGCAGACCGCCTCGGCCATCTCGCTGGCATTGAGCTTGGCCATCGCGGCCTCCTTCAGGCAGGGCCGGCCGGCGTCCTTCAGAGAGGCGGCATGCCAGATCATCTGGCGCGCGACCTCGATGCGCGTGGCCATCTCGGCCAGGCGGAACTGCACCGCCTGATGCGCGAACAGCGGCTGGCCGAAGCTCTCACGTTCCTTTGAATAGGCCAGCGCCGCCTCGAACGCCGCGCGCGCCATGCCGACGCTCTGCGCGGCGATGCCGATGCGCCCGCCCTCGAGGCCGGACAGCGCCATCCTGTAGCCCGCGCCCTCCTCGCCCAGCAGATTGGCGGCCGGCACGCGGCAATCCTCGAACACGATCTGCGCGGTGTCCGACGAATGCTGGCCGAGCTTGTCTTCCAGCCGCGCGACGACATAGCCCGGCGTATCGGTCGGCACCAGGAAGGCGCTGATGCCGCGCTTGCCGGCGGCCTTGTCGGTGACCGCCATCACGATCGCCACGTCGGCGTGCTTGCCGCTGGTGATGAACTGCTTGACGCCGTTCAGCACGTAATGATCGCCGTCGCGCGTCGCGGTGGTGCGCAGCGCCGCGGCGTCCGAGCCGACATGGGGCTCGGTCAGGCAGAACGCGCCCAGCATCTCGCCTTTGGCCAGCGGCACCAGCCACTGCTGCTTCTGCGCCTCGTCGGCGAACGCCATCAGCATGCTGCAGACCGGGCAGTTGTTGACGCTGATCACCGTCGAGGTGCCGCCGTCGCCGGCGGCGATCTCTTCGAGGATCAGCGCCAGCGACAGGTAGTCGAGGCCCGCGCCGCCGTAGGCCTCGGGCACGGCGACGCCATAGGTGCCCATCGCCGCGAGTTCGCGGTGGACTTCCTTCGGGAACGTCTTGTCGCGATCCCACGCGGCGGCCTGCGGCGCGATGACCTCCTGCGCGAACTGCCGCACCGCGTCGCGGATCATTTCCTGTTCGGGACTGAGCAGCATCGGGACCTCACCAGGGCAGCACGCTGCCGTCGTAGTTGCGAAAACCGCCGTTGTCCTGCGCGGTGGCGCCGGCCAGCACGCGGCGCAGGCCGGACACGCTCTGCTGCGGCGTCAGGTCGGCGCCCGCGCCGCCCATGTCGGTACGGACCCAGCCCGGATGCAGCGCCAGGCAGACCGCATGGCGCGCGTCGAGCGACACCGACTTGAGCGCCGCGTTGACCGCCGCCTTGCTGACGCGATACAGCCAGCTGCGGTTGCTCTCCATCGCGCCGATGCTGCCCATGCGCGAGGACAGCACCGCCAGCACGCCGCCCTTGCCGCCGCGGCCGGTCTCGACGAAGGGCAGCACCAGCGGCAGCGCCATCATCGGCCCCAGCACATTGGCATGCATCACGTCGTCGAACTCCTCGGCCGAGACCGGCTGCGCGCCCTCGGTGCGCGGGCCGATCACGCCGGCGTTGTAGACCGCCACGTCGAGCGATTCGCCGTCGAGCGTCCAGCCCAGGCCCGCGACCTGATCGGCCTCGGCCAGGTCGACGCGGTGCGCCTCCGCGCCCAGCGATTTCAGTGCGGCCAGCCCGTCGTCGCTGCGGGCGGTGGCGATCACGCGCCAGCCGTCGGCGCGGTACTGGCGGACGAACTCCAGGCCGATGCCGCGCGAGGCGCCCAGTATCAGTGCGGTTGGCAAGCTAGCCTCCTGTCGGGTCGTTCAGGGATCGGCGTTGAAGGCGGCTCAGACCAGCTCGATGCCGACCGCCGTGGCCTCGCCGCCGCCGATGCACAGGCTGGCCACGCCGCGCTTGCCGCCGGTCTTGCGCAGCGCGCCGATCAGCGTGGTCATGATGCGCGCGCCGGAGGCGCCGATCGGATGGCCCAGCGCACAGGCGCCGCCGTGGATATTGACCTTGTCGCGCGGAATCTTCAGTTCGTGCATCGCCGCCATCGGCACCACGGCGAAGGCCTCGTTGATCTCGAACAGGTCGACGCTGTCGCTGTTCCAGTCGAGCTTGCGATACAGCTTGGCGATCGCCTCGACCGGCGCGGTGGTGAACCAGCCCGGCGCCTGCGCATGGCTGCTATGGCCGAGCATGCGCGCCAGCGGCTGCAGGCCGAGCGCCTTGGCGGTCGACTCGCGCATCATCACCAGCGCGGCGGCGCCGTCGTTGATCGACGACGACGAGGCGGCGGTGATGGTGCCGTCCTTGGCGAACGCGGGCTTGAGCGACGGGATCTTGTCGACCTTGATGCGGCGCGGACCTTCGTCGGTGTCGATCACCACGTCGCCGCCCTTGGCCGCCACCGTGACCGGCGCGATCTCCCAGCGGAAATCGCCGCGTTCGGTGGCCTGCTGCGCGCGCCGCACGCTCTCCATCGCGAACGCGTCCTGCGCCTCGCGCGTGAAGCCGTACTTGGCCGCGCAATCCTCGCCGAAAGTGCCCATCGCGCGGCCCTTCTCGTAGGCATCCTCCAGACCGTCGAGCATCATGTGGTCATAGATCATGCCGTGACCGATCCGGTAGCCGCCGCGGCCCTTCGGAATCAGGTACGGGGCGTTGGTCATGCTCTCCATGCCGCCGGCCACCGCGATCTCGTACGAGCCCGCCACCAGGCTGTCGTAGACCGTCATCGCGGCGCGCATGCCGGAGCCGCACATCTTGTTGACGGTGGTACAGGCGACCGACAGCGGCAGCCCAGCGCCCAGCGCGGCCTGGCGCGCGGGTGCCTGGCCCTGGCCGGCCGGCAGCACGCAGCCGAACACCACCTCCTGGACCTGCTCCGGCTGGATGCCGGCGCGCTCGATCGCCGCGCGGATCGCGACGGCCCCAAGCTGCGGCGCCGTGACGCTGGCGAACTCACCCTGGAATGCGGCCATCGGGGTGCGGGCCGCGGATACGATGACGATCGGGTCTTGCATGGTGGTCTCCTTGCTTGCTGTCCTGCGGTTTTGGTTACTCCCCTCTCCCGCTTGCGGGAGAGGGGTCGGGGGAGAGGGAAAGCGGTCGTTCTGCCGACGCCTTCAGCGCTTGCCAGCGCCCCTCCCTCTCCCCCAGCCCCTCCCCCGCAAGCGGGGCAGGGGAGCGTGTCATCGGCGCGCTTGACGCCTCGCCACTCAATCCTTCCTCACCGCACCGGAATATGCGGCGGGTCCCCGTACTGCCGGTAGGCCGCCTGCAGTTGCGTGCGCAGTTCCTCGTTGCTGCTGGCCGCCATGCCGAGATCGCGCAGCAGGCCGTCGGACACGCCGTAGATCCAGCCGTGCACCGTGACCTGCTGGCCGCGGGCCCAGGCGTCCTGGATCACCGTGGTCTGGCAGACGTTGTTGACCTGCTCGATCACATTGAGCTCGCACAGGCGGCTGTGGGCGTCGTCCTCGCGCACGATGGTGCCGAGGTAGGCGTCGTGCTTGTCCGCCACGTCCCGCACATGGCGCAGCCAGTTGTCGACCAGGCCCACGCGCTCGCGCTTGAGCGCGACCTTGACGCCGCCGCAGCCGTAGTGGCCGACCACGGTGATATGGCGCACCTTCAGCACCTCGACCGCGAACTGGATCACCGACAGCGCGTTCAGGTCGCTGTGCGCAATGACGTTGGCGATATTGCGATGGACGAACACCTCGCCGGGGGCCAGGCCGAGGATCTGGTTGGCCGGCACGCGCGAGTCCGAGCAGCCGATCCACAGGTATTCGGGCGCCTGCTGGTTGGCCAGGCTGGTGAAGAAGTTTGGATCTTCCGCGTTGACGCGGTCGACCCATTCGCGGTTGTTGCGAAACAGCTGGGCGATGGCGTCAGTCATGCTGCCCTCCTTGCCGGCTCGTCGCCGGTTTCGGTTGGGCCATATCGATGGATGAAGCGTTCCGATGCATGGTAGGCGTAAAAGTCATGAACGTGTCCGGCCAGCAGCCGGTCCTTGTGTCCCTGCCACAGGGCAGGTTCGAAAAAGTCCGCATGGTGCCGCAGGAAGGCCGCGCGCACGCGCGGGTCTCCCAGCAGGAAGGTGCGGAAGGTTTCGGGAAAGATGTCGTGGCGGCCGACGCTGTACCAGACCTCGCCCGACATCTCCTCTTCCTCGTTGCGCGGGGCCGGTACGTGGCGGATATTGCAGTCGGTCAGGTATTCGATCTCGTCGTAGTCGTAGAACACCACGCGCCCATGGCGCGTGACGCCGAAATTCTTGTACAGCATGTCGCCCGGGAAGATATTGGCCGCCATCAGCTCCTTGATCGCATTGCCGTACTCGATGATGCCGTGCTCGACCTGCTCGTCGGTGCCTTCCTGCAGGTAGATGTTCAGCGGCGTCATGCGGCGCTCGATATAGAGATGGCGCACCACGATTTCCTCGGTGCCGTCCTTGGCGCGCTGGTATTCGATCATCGACGGCGCATGCTCGTGCAGCTCGCGCACCAGCGCATCGTCGAAGCGCGACAGCGGAAAGGCGACGTCCGAATATTCCAGCGTGTCCGCCATGCGGCCGACGCGGTCGTGCTGCTTGACCAGCTGGTACTTCGACTTGATCAGCTCGCGCGTGGTTTCCTTCGGCGCCGGATAGAAGTCCTTGATCACCTTGAACACATAGGGATAGGACGGCAGCGTGAACACCAGCATCACCAGCCCGCGGATGCCGGGGGCGATGATGAACTTGTCCGACGAATGCTGCAGGTGGTGCAGGAAGTCGCGGTAGAACAGGTTCTTGCCCTGCTTCTGCAAACCCAGCGACGTATAGATTTCCGCGCGCGGCTTGCGCGGCATGATGTCGCGCAGGAAGGTCACGTAGGCCGACGGGATTTCCATGTCGACCATGAAGTACGAATGCGTGAACGAGAACAGGATCAGCAGCTGTTCCTTGCGCAGCAGCACCGTGTCCAGCGCGAGCTTGCCCGACGGCCCGTGCACGATCGGAATCGCCAGCGGGTAGGTACGGTCGCCGTTCAGCAGGCGGCCGATGATGAAGGCCGACTTGTTGCGGAAGAACAGCGACGACAGCACGTGGATCTGGAAATTGGGCGCGATGCGGAAGTCGCCCAGGTGCTCGGTGACCGCGCGCACCACATAGCCGATATCGCGCTTCAGGTCCTCGTACGGCCGCTCGAGCTGGAAGTTGTGCACGATCCGTTCGAAGCAGTCGGCCATGCCCTCGCGGCTGCCTGGATAGTAGGCGCGGAAGGTCGGCCTGGTCGGCGACTCCTCGTTCTCGATGTATTCGGTCGAGATCGCCGGACGCACGAAGATGAAATCGTTGTTGAAGTACGAGCGGTGCAGGATGCGGGTGAAGACCGAATTGAAGAAGGTCTCGGCGAGCTCCGGCTGATGGTGGTTGGTGAGCAGCCCGATGTAATGCAGCTTGATCTGCTGCCAGATCTCGTCCTCGATCCGCTCGGCGTCGTACTCGTCCTCGAGGATCACCGTGGTCTCGCGCACGCGTTCGTTGTAGAACGCGATGCGGTCGCGCTGCAGCTGCTGCAGCCCGGCCCAGTCGCCGGCTTCGAACCGGACCTTGGCCTCGATGCTGACCTCGCGAAACAGCCGGTAGTGCTTGTCGAACCCGTCCAGCATGGTGCGCGCCACATCGTAGGCGATCTGCGACGACAGCAGTTTCGGGAAGTGGGACATGGCTGAGCGGACTACCTGGGCGGGTCAGAATCGGGACGCGGATCCGGCGGGACATCGGCGGGAAACCTGCATGCGGCGCTCGCCGCGGGCGAGACCGGATATCAGGGGTGATTGTAAGCGCTTCGCGCGTGGCATCGGTGGCGCCGCCCACCGTGGAGCGGCGCACCGTACACCCCGGTTTCCTTCTCTTTACCTCGTCATCGCCTCGTCATTACATCGTTTCCGCGAACAGCTCCCGGCCGATCAGCATGCGGCGGATCTCCGAGGTGCCGGCGCCGATCTCGTACAGCTTGGCGTCGCGCCACAGGCGGCCAACCGGATATTCGTTGATATAGCCGTTGCCGCCCAGGATCTGCACCGATTCGCCGGCCATCCACGTGGCCTTCTCGGCCGTATAGAGGATCACCGCGGCGCAGTCCTTGCGCACCTGGCGCACGTGCTCGCTGCCTAGCGCGTCCAGGTTCTTGCCGACGGTATACAGATAGCTGCGCGCGGCCTGCAGCGTGGTGTACATGTCGGCGACCTTGCCCTGGATCAGCTGGAATTCGCCGATGCTCTGGCCGAACTGCTTGCGGTCGTGGATGTACGGCGTGACCACGTCCATGCACGCCTGCATGATGCCGACCGGGCCGCCGGACAGCACCGCGCGTTCGTAGTCCAGGCCGCTCATCAGCACCCTGGCGCCGCCGTTCTCGGCGCCAAGGATGTTCTCGGCCGGCACCTCGACGTCCTGGAACACCAGCTCGCCGGTATGCGAGCCGCGCATGCCGAGCTTGTCCAGCTTCTGCGCCACCGAGAAGCCCTTCATGCCCTTCTCGACGATGAAGGCCGTCATGCCGCGCGCGCCGAGCTCCGGTTCGGTCTTGGCGTAGACCACCAGCACGTCGCAGTCCGGACCGTTGGTGATCCACATCTTGGTGCCGTTCAGCACATAGCGATCGCCTTTGCGGTCGGCGCGCAGCTTCATGCTGACCACGTCCGAGCCGGCATTGGGTTCGCTCATCGCCAGCGCCCCGATCCAGTCGCCGGACACCAGCTTGGGCAGGTATTTCGCCTTCTGCGCCGGCGTGCCGTTGCGATGGATCTGGTTGACGCACAGGTTCGAGTGCGCGCCGTAAGACAGGCCGACCGAGGCGGAGGCGCGGCTGATCTCCTCCATCGCGATCATGTGGGCCAGATAGCCCATGTCGGCGCCGCCGTACTCCTCGGCGACGGTGATGCCCAGCACGCCGAGATCGCCCATCTTCTTCCAGCAGTCCATCGGAAACTGGTCGGTGCGGTCGATCTCGGCCGCGCGCGGTGCCAGCTCGGCCTGGGCCCAGGACTGCACGGACTCGCGCAGCATCTCGATGTCTTCACCCAGGTCGAACTTCAGGCCTGGCAGGGTCGCGGTCATGGTTTGTCTCCTATTTCCTCGTGGAATCCGGATTCGATACGGAATGGGTCGATGCTGGGCGGACGCGGGAATTCAGACGTGATCGAGCGTGCGCACCACACACAGCGTCATCAGCATCGTCGCCACCGCCTTGCGGGTGCCGCCGGTCTCGGTAAATACGTCGCCCTGGGCGACGATCAGCGTGCGGCAGGGCTTCAGCACCCGTCCCACGGCGATCAGCCGCTCGCCTTTGGCGGGCGACAGCAGATTGATCTTGTACTCGGCGGTCAGTCCCGCCTCGCCTTCGCCGACCATCGACAGCGCGGCATAGCCGCAGGCGCTGTCGGCCAGCGCGCCGACCACGCCGCCGTGGAAAAAGCCGTGCTGCTGCGTCACGCCTTCGGACCACGGCATCGCCAGTTCGACCTCGCCGCGCTCGACGCGGACCAGCTCGGCGCCGAACGTCGCCATCAGGCCCTGCCGGGCGAAACTGGCGGCGATCGCCTCGGCGCGGCCCGGCGGCAAGTCCGCGGCGGCGCGTGCGGAAACGTCCGCGGCGGCGCGTGCGGAAACGTCCGCGGCGAGGTCTGGGGCAACGTCGGCAGCAACGTCGGCAGCGGCATCTGTAGCAAGATCCGTGGCGGAATTCGGCATGGCAGCTTCCTGTCGGCGCCGGCACCGCTCGCTGCGGTGGGCTGTCGGCTTATTTTATTTACGTTTACGTAAACGTCAATTAAATTTGTCGGTGAGCAGGATGACGAAGGTGGCATCGGCCACATTCAGGCGCCGGCAGCGCCTTCGTGCTCGGGTGCGGCCGCCGCCAGCAACGTGCGGCATTGCCGCTCGTGCTGGTCGATCTCGGCCAACTGCGCCTGCAGGTCCTCCATCTGCCGCTCCAGCGCCTGGCGGTGCTGCGCCAGCGAGGCCAGGAAGCGCTCGAGCTGGGGCACCGTATCGCGCGGCGACTCGTACAGGTCCAGGATCTCGCGGATCTCGTTCAGCGTCAGGCCGAGCCGCTTGCCGCGCAGCGTCAGCTTCAGCCGGGTGCGCTCGCGGCCGCTGTAGAGCCGCTGCCTGCCCCCGGCGCCGACGCGATCGGGCGACAGCAGGCCCTGGTCCTCGTAGAAGCGGATGGCGCGCGGCGTGATGTCGAACTCGCGCGCCAGTTCGGTGATGGTGTAGGTGGTGCCGGCGGTAGCGTTGGCAGGCTGGCCGATCGGCGTGGGAGGCTGGGTGGCGGAGCTGGGCATGGGCGCCTGTAAAAGAGAACGAACGTTCGATACGCGTGGGCGTTTTCGCTTAAGATGGCAACAGGCCGTCCGAATTGACGTTTACGTTAGCGTCAAGCAGCGCGCCTGGCAACCGCCCGACGCCGTCCCGGCCACCCCGCCGTGCCGGCGCATTGCATGCCCCCGGCGTCCGGCATCCGGATCCACGACGAGAAAGCCCACCGCAGGGCTTCGCAACCGAGAGACTCCCCGATGAACGCACTCGAACACCAACTCCAATACCCGTTCGGCGAGACCATGCCCGAGCCCGGCGCGCGCCAGCAGGTGGCCCCCGGCGTCTACTGGCTGCGCATGCCGCTGCCGTTCGCGCTGGACCATATCAATCTGTGGCTGGTGCGCGATCGCGTGGACGGGCGCGACGGCTGGACCGTGATCGATTGCGGCATCACCAACGACACCATCAAGGCGCACTGGGAGACGATCTTCGCCAACGAGCTCGAAGGCCTGCCGGCACTGCGCGTGCTGGTTACGCATTGCCATCCCGACCACGTGGGCCTGGCGCACTGGCTGTGCCAGCGCTGGGACGCGCGGCTGTGGATGAGCCTGGGCGACTATATGAGCGCGCGCGTGATGAGCGGCGGCAATGGCGTCGGCTCGAACGCCGGCGGCGACTTCGCCGCCAGCCACTTCGCGCGGCACGGCCTGGCCGATCCCGACAGCCTGGAAAAGCTGCGCGCCCGCAAGAGCTACTACGCGACGCTGGTGCCCGACCTGCCGACGCAGTACCGCCGGCTGATGGAAGGCGACACGGTGACGATGGGCGCCGATCCGGCGGCCGCGAGCTGGCGCGTGATCA
The DNA here is from genome assembly GCF_053903255.1 of Cupriavidus sp. JZ107. Lineage (NCBI taxonomy): Bacteria > Pseudomonadati > Pseudomonadota > Betaproteobacteria > Burkholderiales > Burkholderiaceae > Cupriavidus > Cupriavidus sp. JZ107. The sequence goes on from NZ_CP096481.1 coordinate 3,220,264, forward strand.
CCGGCTACGGCCACGCGCCCGAACACGTCGCGCTGTACAACGCCGAGCTCAAGGTACTGATCTCCGGCGACATGGTGCTGCCGCGGATCTCGACCAACGTCAGCGTGTTCGACATGGAGCCCGAGGCCAACCCGCTTGCGCTCTATCTGCGCTCGCTCGACCGCTACCAGGACCTGCCCGAGGACACGCTGGTGCTGCCCTCGCACGGCCGGCCGTTCCGCAACCTGCAGACGCGCATCGGGCAGCTGCGCGAGCACCATGTCGAGCGCCTGGCCGAGACCCGCGCCGCCTGCGCGGAAAAGCCTTGCAGCGCGCGCGATATCGTCAACGTGATCTTCCGCCGCCAGTTCGACATCCACCAGATGACCTTCGCGATGGGCGAGGCGCTGGCCCACCTGCACGTGCTGTGGCATGCCGGCGAGCTGCAGCGCGCCATCGGCGACGATGGCATCATCCGGTTCCGAGCCCACGCCTGAATCCGATCCCCATGTCCGCCGCCGATCACGCACCAGACAGCCCGTTTGCCCAGACCCCGCCGCCGCCCTATTACGCGGTGATCTTCACGTCCACGCGCACCGGCGCCGAGGCGGGTGGGGACAACCACGAAGCCGACTACGGCGCGATGGCGCAGCGGATGGTGGAGCTGGCCGCGACCATGCCGGGCTTTCTCGGTGTCGAGTCGGTGCGCGACGGCAGCACGCCCGGCGCGCCCGGCATCACGGTGTCGTACTGGCGCTCGCTCGAGGACATCGCCGCCTGGCAGGCGCATGCCGAACACCGGGTCGCGCAGCGCCTGGGACGCGAGCGCTGGTATCAGGGCTTCCAGCTGCGCGTCAGCAAGGTCGAGCGGGCCTACGGGTTCGAGCGCTGATCTCGCCGTCGCCATCGCGACGGCGGCCTCAAGCCTGGCGCGCCAGCGTCTCCAGGTACGCCAGCCCATCGATCGCGCGGCTGCCGTACCACGACACCATCTCCCCATCGACCAGCAGCACCGGCAGGCCGAGCTGGCGCTCCAGCGCATCGGCGTGGTCCTCGGTGAAGCGATAGGGCTCGCTCGACAGCAGCACCAGGTCGAGCTCGCGCACCAGCGCCTCGCTCCAGCGGAAGGTCGGATAGCGCTGGCCCGGCGCATTGGGCCGCGCGCAATCGCCGCCGCTGCAGGCCTGCAGCGCCTGGCCGGCATCGCCGGGCCAGGTCTGCCAGCCGATCAGCGCCAGCATGCGGCTGATATAGGTGTCGCGCGACACCGTCATCCATGGGTCCTGCCAGATCGCGTACAGCACGCTGCGAGTCGGCCAGGTGCGCGCCTCGAGCCGCGCCAGCCCCTGCTCCAGCCGCGCGCATAGCGCCTGCGCCTGCGCCTCGCGATCGAAGATGCCGCCCAGCAGCCGGTACAGCTCGAGGTTGTCGCGCGGCGCGCACGGATGGGTCACGATCACGTTCGGCACGAAGCCGCGGATCTCGTCCACGGTCTCGCGCCGGTTCTCGTCGATATTGACGACCACATGGGTCGGCGCCAGCGCGCGCAGCTTGTCCAGCTGCACGTCCTTGGTGCCGCCGACCTTGGCGACGGTGCGCACCTGCGGTTCGGGATGGATGCAGAAGCCGGTCCGCGCCACCAGCCGATCGCCGAGTCCCAGCGCAAACAGCAATTCGGTGACCGACGGCACCAGCGAGGCGATCCGCGCCTCAGCAGCGGCGCACGGGTGTGGCTGGCCCAGCGCGTCGCGCCACATCACGGGCTCCCGTTGCCGTCGGCGGCGGGGTCTGCGGGAGCGTCCGGCCGTTCCGGCTGGCGGGGCTTGCGTGGCGCGCGCGTGAACAGCGCGTCGTAGAGCCAGCGCGGCAGCACGTGCAGCACCGAGGCCACCACGCCCATCTGCCACGGCACCACGGCAAAGCGCCGGCCCGCGGCGATCGCCCGCACCGCCTTGCGCGCGAACGCGTCGGCGTCCATCAGGAACGGCATCGGATACGGATTGCGCGCGGTCATCGGCGTGCGGATATAGCCCGGCGCGATGGTGACCACGCGGATCCGGTGCGGCCGCTGTTCCAGCCGCAGGCTCTCGAGCAGCTTGATCACGGCCGACTTCGATGCGCTGTAGGCGCCGGCGCCCGGCAGCCCGCGCACGCCCGCCACGCTGGCGATGCCGACCAGCGTGCCGCGCCACTCGCGCGGCCCCACGTCTCTCGCCTGCATCGGCGCCAGGAACGGCTGGAAGGTGGTCAGCACGCCGAACCAGTTGGTGTCCATCACCGCGCGAAAGGCTTCAAGGTCTTCGCGTTCGCTGGCCACCGTGCCGACCGACACGCCGGCGTTGGCGATCACGATATCGGGACAGCCGAAGTGGTCGAGGAAGTCCTGCGCGGCGCCGAGCATCGCGTCGGCATCGCGCACGTCGGCCGCATAGACGCGGGCGGCATTGGGATTGGGCAGGGTGGCAACGAACGCGCGCAAGGCATCGTCGCGGCGGCCGACCAGGCCGAGAATCGCGCCCTGCCGGGCGTATTCGCGCGCCAGGGCCTGGCCGATTCCGCTCGATGCGCCGGTGAGAAAGACTTTGACGGGTCGCATCGGGCGGCGGGGGAAGGAGAAGGACGAAGCGGAAGCAATGCGCGCTCAGCCGTTGGCCGGCCGTTCTGCGGCGGCAACGGCGGCGCGCAACGTCATCACAGCTTCTTGTCGCGGACCTGGGTCACCAGGTAGTCCATCGTCTGCAGCGCGGCGCCCTTGCTGCCCGCGATGGACGGCGAGGTCACGTACTTGCCCTGGATCACGATGGTCGGCACGCCGTCGATCTTGTAGGCGTCGGCGATCTTGTTGGCGCGCGTGGTGTTGGTCGACACCGAGAACGAGTTGTAGGCCTCCAGGAAGGCCTTGCGGTCGATGCCGTTCCTGGCCATCAGATCGGCGATCTCGTTCGGGTCCAGCAGGCGCTTGCGCTCGGCGTGGATCGCGCTGAAGACCTTGCCGTGCATGGCCTCGAGCTTGCCCATCGATTCGAGCGCGTAATAGATGCGGGTATGCGGCAGCAGGTCGTCGCGGAAGGCCACCGGCACGCGCTTGAAGACCACGTCCTTGCCCTGCTTCTTGACCCAGCCTTCGATCTCGGGCTCAAAGTCGTAGCAGTGCGGGCAGCCGTACCAGAAGAACTCGGTGACTTCGATCTTGCCCGCGGTGACGGGCTGGGCCGCCTTCAAGACCTGGTATTCCTTGCCTTCGGCCGGCGCGGCCTGGGCGGGCGATGCCATCATCAGTCCCGCGGCGGCGGCGAGCGTGGCGAACAAGGCGGCGATTTTCTTCATGGCGCGAGAGAAAAGTGAAACGGTGTGCGTATGACAGCGATGCGCCGCGCGGGTTCAGCCCGCCCCGGCGCCGCCGCCTCCTGGCTTACTGCTTGGTGAAGCGGATCACCGACGCCTCGAAACCGGCCGATTGCAGGCGGTCGCGCGCGCGGTTCATGTCTTCGATCTTGTTGTACGGGCCGAGCCGTACGCGGTACAGCTTGACGCCATTGACCTCGCGGTCGGTGACCCTGGCCTCGAAGCCCTGCATCGCCAGGTTGGCCTTCTGCCGGTTGGCGTCGTCCTGCGAGCGGAAGGCGCCGACCTGCAGCAGATAGCCGACCTTGTTGGCGTCGGCCTGGGCAATCTCGGCGATCGGATCGGCCACGGCACGCTCGGCGGGCTTTTCGGCCGGCTTCTCGGCGGGCTTCTCCGCGGTCTTCGGCGCGGGCTTGACGGCTTCCTCCGGCGTCGGCGCGGGCCTGGCCGCCGGCGGCGCGGCGGGCTCCCGATGCGCCGGCTCCGCGGGCGGGCCGACCGGCTTGGGCGGGGTCTTGCTCCACAGCGGCTTGTTCGGGTCCGACGGCGCCTCCTGCACCGGCGACGGCAGCGTCCCGACCACGTTGCCGGATTCGGCCGGCTTGGGCGTGCCCTTGCGCTGGAACGGCGTCGGCGCCTTGGTGATATACAGCGCCACCACCACCGCGATGGCCAGGCCGATGATCAGGCCGAGCACCAGGCCGAGAAACGTACCCCCGCGCTGCTGGGCGCGGCTGGCCTTGCGCGGGGCACGCTTGCGTTGCTGTTGCATGGAGTCCTCTTGGATATTGCCGGAAGATTATAGAGCCAGTGCCCGGCCGGGCGGCCCGGTCACCGCGGCCCGCAGACGGTGAGGACACCGGCAGGCCGCGCTGCCCCCCTTACATGCGCTGCGGCGCGGACACGCCGATCACCGCGAGGCCGTTGCGCAGCACCTGGCGGGTCGCCGCCAGCAGCGCGAGCCGCGCCAGCTTGACCGGCTCGTCGTCGACCAGCACGCGGTCGGCGTTGTAGAAGGCATGGAAGTCGCCGGCCAGGTCGCGCAGATAGAAGGCGACCGCATGCGGCGCCAGCTCGTTGGCGGCCTGGGCCAGCATCTCGGGGAATTCGGCCAGCCGCTGTCCCAGCGCCAGCGCCTGCGGGCTCGCCGCGGCGCCGGTCACCGGCTCCAGGTCGGCCCCCGCCAGCTCGGCCAGGCGCTGCTGCCACCCCTCGCCGCCCCACGACTCGAAGATCGAGCAGATGCGGGCGTGCGCGTACTGGACGTAGTACACCGGGTTCTCGTCGTTCTGCTTGAGCGCCAGGTCGACGTCGAAGACGAACTCGGTATCGGCCTTGCGCGACAGCAGGAAAAATCGGACCGCGTCGCGGCCGCGCGTGAAGTGGGCCGGCCAGTCGGCCACGCCCGTCTCCAGGCAGCCGCGGATGGTCTCGTCGCCGCCATTGCTCCATTCGATCAGGTCGCGCACCGTGACATACGAACCGGCGCGCTTGGAGATCTTGACCTCCTCGCCGTTCTTCATCACGGTGACCATCTTGTGCAGCACGTAGTCGGGATAGCCGGCCGGGATGCCGATTTCCAGCCCCTGCAGGCCGGCCCGCACGCGCGCAATGGTGCCGTGGTGGTCGCTGCCCTGCACGTTGATGACCTTGTGGAAGCCGCGCTGCCACTTGGTGGTGTGATAGGCGACGTCCGGCACGAAGTAGGTATAGCTGCCATCGCCCTTGCGCATCACCCGGTCCTTGTCGTCGCCGTCTTCGGTGGTGCGCAGCCACAGCGCGCCTTCGCTCTCGTAGGTCTTGCCCTTGGCGATCAGCGTGCGCACGGCCTCCTCGACCTTGCCGTCGGTGTACAGCGACGACTCCAGGTAGTAGCGGTCGAACTTGACGCCGAACGCCTGCAGATCGATGTCCTGCTCGTTGCGCAGGTAGGTGACGGCGAACTTGCGGATCGAGTCCAGATCCTCGACGTCGCCGGAGGCGGTCACCGGCTCGCCGTCGGAGGCGCGCACGGTCTTGCCGGCGAGGAAATCGGCGGCGATGTCGGCGATGTAGTCGCCGTTGTAGGCGGCCTCTGGCCAGCCGGCCTCGCCCGGCTTCAGGCCGCGGGCGCGCGCCTGCACCGAGATCGCGAGGTTCTGGATCTGCACGCCGGCGTCGTTGTAGTAGAACTCGCGGTGCACGGCGTAGCCCTGCCACGACAGCAGGTTGGCGAGCGCGTCGCCCAGCGCGGCCTGGCGGCCGTGGCCGACGTGCAGCGGGCCGGTCGGGTTGGCCGACACGAACTCGACCAGTACCTGGCCGCGCGCGCCCTGCTGCTGGGCGCCATAGCCATCGCCCTGCTGCAGCACCGCGCGCAGCGTCTCGGCCTTGGCCGCCGGGGTCAGCCGCAGGTTGATGAAGCCGGGGCCGGCGATCTCCAGGCTTGCCACCAGCGAGGCGGTACGCGCATCGGCCTTCACCGCGTCGACGATCTGCTGCGCCAGCTCGCGCGGATTGCGCTTGAGCGTGCGGGCCACCTGCATCGCCAGATTGCAGGCGAGATCGCCGTGGGCGGCCACCTTGGGCCGTTCGAAGGCGACAGCGGGCAGCACGGCATCGGCCGGCGCCAGCGCGCGTACCGCATCGGTGAACGCGGCGGCAAGTTTGGAGGTCTGAACAGGCAGCATGAATGTCTGGGCCCGCGCGCCACGCAGGACCGCGATGGCTTCGGCCATAGTGGCGGTGCCGTCACCGGCAGCGTGACGATGCCGCAGCGCGGCACGGGCAATCGATTGCAGAACGCGGATTTTATCAGGTGCTATGCTGACATCATCCGCAGGAGCCAGTCGGCCGGCTCCGGCACGCCGGAGCAGGACGGCTACCATCCCAACATGGCTGACAAGGAACCACCATGCTGATCACCTTCAAATCCCACGCGGCGCAAGACCTGATCATGATGAACGATCTCGCCGTCACGTTGCTCGGCATCATCGGCAAGCACGTCGGCGAGCGCGGGGTGATCACCAAGGAAGAGCTGCCGCGCGCGATCCACCGGCTCGAGGCCGCGGTGATGCAGGCAAAGCAGTCCCCGGCGCAGAGCCAGCTGCCCGAGGAACAGCGCGGCAAGGGCGACGACTACGACGACGAAGAAGAGCCGCTGCACCTGGGACAGCGCGCCTATCCCTTCCTGGACATGCTGCGGGCCTCGCAGCGCGAGGGCTGCGACGTGTTGTGGGGCGTCTGACGCAAGTCAGGCGTTCCCCCTCCAAAAAAACAGCCCGGCCGCTGGGGGCGGACCGGGCACCGGACCAGGGGGGATCCGAAGGGGGGTACTGCGATATTGCGGCGTCGGGGGAGGCACCGCAATTCCTTGTCCGGCGCCGCCGATGGCGACATCGGCAGCGCCGGCGACATTCTTGATGGCGGCATGCGCCACCTCTGAGCGCGACCGCTATTCCTTGCTCAGCATGTCGGCCAGTTCGTCGGCGTGCTCCTCCTCGACCGCGAGGATCTCCTCGAGGATGCGCCGCGTGGTCGGGTCGCGCTCGCCCATGTACTGGATCATCTCGCGATAGCTCTCGATCGCGATCCGTTCGGCGATCAGGTTCTCGCGGATCATGTCGGTCAGCCCGTTGGGCGCGACATATTCCGAATGGCTGCGCGCCGACAGACCGTCGGGCGAAAAATCCGGCTCGCCGCCCAGCTGCACGATGCGCGCGGCGATGCGGTCGGCGTGCGCCTGCTCTTCATCGGCATGGACCTTGAACTCGGCCGCGATCGGCTCGGCGTGGATGCCCTTGGCCATGAAGTGGTGGCGCCGATAGCGCAGCACGCAGACCAGCTCGGTGGCCAGCGCCTCGTTCAGCAGCTTGAGCACGGTCGCACGGTCCGCGTCGTAGTTTTCGGTGACCGCGCCGTCCTCGATATGTTTGCGGGCACGTGCGCGGATGGTGGCGACATCCGACAGAAAGCCCTGGGTCGGCCCCTTGCCGGCGGAGGAGGCATCGGTGCGGGAAGAGGCGGCGCCCGTGGTCTGGGTGTCCATGTGTGCGGTTCTCCTGTCAGGTTGCTTTGTGGGGTTCGGGCCGGAGGTGCGTTGCCTCCGTTGCCGTCGCTGGTTGCCGCGGCTCGGCTTGCGTCGCCGGGTTGGCCCTCAGTTGCCGTCGTAGTGGCCGTCCTCGCTGCGGCGGCGGCTGCTGCCGCCCACCAGCAGCAGCGCGGCGATCGCACCGACAGCCGCGGCGATCGCGATGGCGCGGAACGGAGACTCGGCGACGCGATGCTGCACGCCGACGACGGCCTGGTCGACGCGCTCGCGCGCACGTCCCGCGCTCTGCATCGTGGCCTCGCGTGCCTGGTCGGCCAGCATGCGCGCCCGCGTCTGCAGCCGGCGGCTGGCCTGCGCGGCCTCGGACGAGCCTTCGCGCGCCAGCACCTCGATCGTGTGTTCCAGTGCCGAGATCAGTCCCCTCACCTCATCCACCACCGGCGTGGCGGCCTCGCGCGCGGCGCCGCTGGTATCGCGGGCGGCATGGCGCAGCTGGCGCACCGTATCGCTGGCGCAATCGGCAAGATGGCGGACTTCCTTCTTCACCTTCGGATTGTGGGTCAGCATGGGACTCTCCTTAAGACGCGCGTCGGCCAACGCGCGGCGCGACGCGCCGCGCTTGGCCGACGCAATGCAGGCGACCTGGCGCAGGGCCGGCCGACGATCGACGGGCCATCGTCGGCCCGTTCATCGGCCGCTCATCGACCGTTCATCGGCCTTTGCGGACCAGGCTCATGACGAAGGTCACCAGCGCCACTACCAGGAAGATGAAGAACAGGATCTTCGCGATCTCGACCGCGCCGGCAGCGATGCCGCCAAAGCCGAACACGGCGGCGACCAGGGCGATGATGAAAAAGACCAGTGCGTAGTAAAGCATGGTGAAACTCCCCTAGATGGATCGAACTGCCTCAGCACAACGGCGCGTGAAAACGCGAGCGGTGGATCGTCGGGTAGGCCGTCATTTGACCGACTTGAAGATCGTTACCCCAAGCACCAGGAACAGCACGAACAGAATCAGGAACAGGAAGAACAGGACCTTGGCGATGCCCGCCGCGCCCGCCGCGATGCCGGTGAAACCGAGCAGTCCCGCGACGATGGAAATCACGGCAAAGATCAGCGCCCATTTCAGCATGGTGTTTCTCCTGTTCTCGCGGCTCGGTGCTTCGGTGCGCCAGGCCATGCAAGCATGGTAGGAATCGCCACTTCGGCGAGGCACCGACCTTGCACCGATTCCCCTGTCAGCGGTTTCCTACAGCTCCGGCGCGGCGCCAGGTCTCGTGCGAAGCACCGCCTTGCGAAGCCTCCGGGCGGGTCCGTGGATCGGTTGACCGGGCGCAACCGTTGTGATTCCATCGGCGCAGTCACCGCGCGCGACCGCGAGCGCGCAATCCAGGAAATTCCATCATGTTGAAGCTATCGTCGTTGCGGTCCACCGTGCTGCTCGCGGGTGGCATCCTGCTCACGGTGGTCGTGCTGATCGCCTCGGAGGCCGGCAATATCCGGCTGCGCCAGGGGTATTCGCAAGTCATCCGCTCGCAGAACGTGCAGAGCGACATCAGCGCGCTGCTGGCCGAACTGGTCAACGCCGAGGCGGGCCAGCGCGGCTACCTGCTGACCGGCAAGGAAAGCTATCTGGAGCCGTACCATCGCGCGATCCCGCGCATCAACACGCTGATGAACGACATCCGCAACCGCTTCGCCGACGACCCCGAGGCGTTGAAGCAGTTCGGCGAGGCGTCGCTGCTGATCAGCCGCAAGCTGACGGAAATGGAGCTGACGCTGATCTACGGCAAGCGCGATGTCGAGGTCGCGCTCGATCTGATCCGCACCGACTTCGGCAAGCAGACGATGGAGAAGGCGCGGCTCGGCCTGGAGACGCTGCGCGCGCGCTCCGCCGCGTCGGTGTCGCGCAATCTCGAGAACGCCGACCGCGACATCAACCTGTCGCGCTACGGCATCGGCCTGCTGACCGCGATCAACATCGTGCTGCTGGTCATCGTCGGCTTCCAGCATTCGCGCCGGCTGGCGGTGTCGGAGGCCGCGCGCAGCGAGCTCGAGGAGGAAAGCGCGCGGCTGGACCGCATGGTGCGCGCGCGCACGCGCCAGTTGTCGGCGCTGGCCTCGCACCTGCAGCGCGTCACCGAGGATGAGAAGACGCGGCTGGCGCGCGAGCTGCACGACGAACTCGGCGCGATCCTGACCGCCACCAAGCTCGACATGCACTGGATCCGCCGGCGCCTGCAGAACGACTATCCCGAGATCCAGGAAAAGATCACGCGCGTGATGCTGCATGTGGACCAGGGCATCCAGATCAAGCGCCGGCTGATCGAGGACCTGCGCCCCACCGTGCTGCTGAACCTCGGCCTGAAGGAAGCGATCGCCCAGCTGGTCGAGGAAGTCGGCACGCGCAACCACTGGCAGACCGAGGTCGAACTCGATCCGTCGGTGCCGCCGCTGCGCGATGCCGCCGCTATCGCGCTGTACCGCATCGTGCAGGAGTCGCTGACCAACGCGACCAAGTACGCGGAAGCGAGCCGCGTGTCGGTCGCGCTGACCCGCACCGACGATCATCTGCTGCTGAAGGTCAGCGACAACGGCCGCGGCCTGCCGGCCGATATCGAGACGCGCCGCACCTCGGGCCACCATGGCCTGCTCGGCATGGAGCAGCGCGTGATCGCGCTGGGCGGCACCCTGCAGATCGATTCGACGCCCGGGGCAGGCGTCACGATCCGTGTCGAGGTGCCGCTGACCGACGCCGTGGTGGCCCCGCCGCCGTCGCTGGACGAGGACGACGCGCCGCTGCCGCACGAACTGCCGATGGCGGCGCCGGCGCAGGCGGAAGCGACGCCGCCGCGGCCGGCCGCCCCCGGCACCGAGCCGTCGCCGGCCCGCCCCACCGGAGCGCCGCAGCACGGCCACGGCGCATGAAAAAAGGAGCCTGGAAAGGCTCCTTTTCGATGGCTGCGCCGGGACGCATTACATCTTGCGTTTGGTTTCCTCCGCCGAGCCCTGCATCTTCTCGCCGCCCCTTTCGATGTCCTTGCCGGCACCGGCGATGGTGTTGCAACCCGTAATCAGCGTGACACCGGCAAGTGCGAACAGCGCGATCAGCTTTTTCATGACGATCTCCTTTGCTTGGCGAGGGGTGCGGCGCGTTGCCGCGACGGAAAAAAAATTTGCTGCTCAAGGATCGGTCCATGGAGCTCAGCACGAGTCGTCGTCGCCGGCCGCCAGCCTCAAGCCATTCGGCCGAACTCAGGACGGTGCCTGCGCGTATTCCTCGATCACGCGGAATACCTGTTCGAGCTCGAGCGACTTGTCGAAAAAATAGTCGGCCCCCGCTTCGGCGCACTGACGCCGGTAGGTAGGCACCTGCGCATGATTGGTGTAGACGATCCGGATGCCCGGCGCCTGCGCCTTCTGGATCGCCCGCAGCACGTTGATACCGTTGCCCTGTCGCAATTGCAGGTCGACGATGACGACCTCATACCTGCCGCTTTCGAACAGGCGGATGGCAGTGCTTTCGGTATCCGCCCAATCGACGGTCTCGACGAAGGAGAATGCGTTCAAGTACTCCAGCAACATGCTCCGCAGGACCGCCGAGTCCTCGATCAGTAAGACCCGCAGCGTACGGTAGGGAGTTGCCGCGGCTTGATCCAACATGGTTCGATGGTAGCAATGGGGCCAGGGGCCAGGTATCCGGGTCCGTCCTACAGCACCGCCGCCGGCCCCTTTGTTGCGGGACGAACGGCTTGCCGTCTATTCGACCAGGCCGTTCTTGATCGCGTAATAGGTCAGATCGGCATTGGTCTTCATGCCCATCTTTTCCAGGATGCGCGAGCGGTAGGTGCTGACCGTCTTGACGCTGAGGAACAGCTCGTCGGCGATCACCGAAACGGACTGCCCGCGCGAGAGCTTGCAGAAGATCTGGAATTCCCGTTTCGACAAGGTCTGGTGCAGCGGCTGGTCGGTCGGCTTCTCCAGCCCGCCGATCAGCAGTTCGGCCACGGTCGGGCTGACATAGCGCCGGCCCTGCGCGACGGTGCGGATCGCCTTGACCAGATCGTCGGGCGCGCTTTCCTTGGTCAGATAGCCGGACGCGCCGGCGCGGATCAGATTGATCGCGTACTGGTCCTCGGGATAGGTCGACAGGATCAGCACCGGCAGGTCGGGATGCCGCTGGCGGATCAGCTTGAGCACGTCGATGCCGTTGCGGTCGGGCATCGAGATGTCGAGCACCACCACGTCGAACTCGGTTTCGCGCAGCCGCGCCATCACTTCGTCGCCGCTGGCCGCCTCGCCTTCGACGCGAATATCCGGTTCGTCGGAAATGAACTGGCGCAGACCGGCACGGACGATCTGGTGATCGTCGGCGATCAGGACGCGAATCATGAAGTTTCCCCCCTGCGATGGTATTGCCCGGACGCCGGGGCCAGGCTGTGTTTGGCCTGTTGCATTGTAGTCATTACAAAGCACCGGGAATGTCGGTGTCAGGCTGACAATGTGGCGTGCCAATGGCGCCCGGCACGACGGCGTTTCTTTCCAAACGACATATCGCGGCGGGCGGCATGACTGGCCCGGCATATCTCGCGGAACAGAGTCAGCAGGTGTTCAAACCGGGGATTTTTTTGATATCGGTGCCGCGTTTTCCGATGGCAATCTCGCAGCCTCCCGGGGAGCGCGCTCCAATCCCTGCTCCCGCCATCCCTCCCCGGCAATCCCACTCCTTTACCACATGCCCGCCCAGACCACTTCCATGGCAGTGCCCGCCCACCCGCCGGCACCTGCCGCGCCTTCGCCCCGCCTCGCGCCCACCGCCGCGACCCTGCGCTGCAAGAGTGTGCGCGACGTCAGCCATCTCGATGCGACGACGATGAGCGCGCTGCGCCTCGGTGGAAACCTGATGATAGGCAAGCAGGCCTTCAGCGTCCGACTGGACAACGCAGCGGACAAGCCGCGCTACGTCGTGCAGGCGCTGGCGCGATCGGGGAGCGGCGAGCGCGCCATGACCCCGGCAGCGGAAGCGAGCCGGCAGGCCCAAGCCGCCATGCTGGCGACGCGGCTGGCCAATCGCCACGCGCAACTGGCGGACCGCGTGCACCGCTTCACCAGCGATCGCCATCTGGTCGAACTGTGCCGCGCCTTCGCCATCAGCCGCGATCTGAACATGCTGCCGTTCAAGGAGTTCCTGGCGAAATGCAAGGACGGGGCGAAGCTGCGCTATCACGGCCAGGACTACTACGTGCACGTGGAGCCCGGCAAACGGGGCATGGCCGACGCCACCGCAAGCCTGGTGCCGATCGGGCAGCCGACGACGCCGCTGGCGCGGCTGCTGCAGGCGCTGCGCAACCTGTTTCGCAATTCGTCGCCGCCGCCGGTTCGAACGATCGAACAGCTGCTGACGCGCGCGTTGCGCACCTGCCATGCGGGCGACGGCGCATCGGCCGACTCGCCGTCTCCGGCCGCCGGCCGTGCGCGGGTCGAGGCCGCGCTGCGGGCGACCGAAGTCGCCAGGCGTGTCGCGCCTAGCACGGTCCCCGATCTGCGAGGCGCAAAACTGGCCCGCGCCGACCTGACGAAACTGGATCTGAGCGGCGCGCTCCTGGCTGACGCCGACCTGGAGGGCGCGCTGCTAGGCGGTGCCACGCTCGCGTCCGCCGACCTGTCCGGCGCCAATCTGGCGAACGCCGATCTGGAGGATGCGCGCATGGCCCGCGCCAACCTGCGCCACGCCAATCTGGCGAAGGCACGCCTGTCCAGGGCCGCGCTGCCCGGGGCGGACCTGTCGCAGGCGAACATGACCGAAGCCAGTCTGATCGGCACGACGCTGCGCGAGGCACGGCTCGAACACGCCAATCTGTCGAGGGCTATCGTGTCGTTCGCGCTTTTTGCGGGGGCGCAGATGGATGGCGCGGCGCTGACGGCCTGCTACGGCACCACGCCGATTTTCGTCCGTGCCAAGGTGACCAACGCGGAGTTCGGCTACGCCTGTCTGCCGGATGCGCGCTTCGACAATGTCGACCTCGCGGGCACGACCTTTCACCACGCCACCTTGCACAATGCGCACTTCAATGAAGCCGGTCTTGGCGGCGCCGACTTCGGCGGGGCCGCCGTCGAGGGGGCACGATTCAGTCGCGTCGACGTCGGCGATGGCAAGTGTCTGCTGACACTGTCGCTGCAGGCGAGCAGCGACTTTTCCATTCGGATCCGCGACGTCGACGAAGCGTTGGCGCAATTGACAACAGGCGCGCCGTTGCGGGATCTGCCGCCGTCTCCGCGCGCCCGGCGTACGATCTCGGAGTATCTGTTCCAACTCGCCTGCGGCTGCCGGGACGACGTGCGGCGTTGCGCCGCGTTGCGCAACTGGCTGCTGGAGCATCCGCAGTACGAAGCCGAGGCGGCGCGGCAGGTCCTGCGGCGCCTCTATTGGGAAGCCGAACGATCGGCCGACTCCCGCCCGCTGGCGTGGCCGGAAACGGCCCCATTGCTGCCGGGATTGATGCACGACGCCATCGGCTCGCTGGGCGAGGGCAACCGGGCTGCCTGGGCGCGCAAGCACGCGGGGCTGGTGATGCAGCTCGTCTTTCTCGCCGCGCGGCCCGATGCGCCGGCATCGGTGGCGCAACGAAAGACCGCGCTGATGGACGCGTACCGCGCGACATTGCCGCCCGCCCTCGCCGATACGGTGGCCCGGCTCGAGAAAGACGAGGGCGAAACGTTCTTCCCGATCGTCGGCGATGCAGGCCAATATGCGCTGCTGGTGGCGCCGGAATATTATGGTTGCCTGATTCGCGGCGAGTCGCTCGAGCAGAGTGGCGTGTCGTCAAGTCAGGGGGCGCTGCCCCCGACCTGGCAATCGATGCTCCGGCTGACCGCGGTTGCCGAGCCGGGGAACACCGGCGCGCAACGCTATGACGTTGGCGGCGTTGCGGACATCGGGAAGGATCTGGCCGCCTGCCCATTGCTGCACAACGCCTACGCCGGAGCTAATCGGTCGCACCAATGGCATGACGGGCTTCTTGCCGTCCTGCCATTTGGCAGTGAATACCTGACCGATTTCCGGTCGGCAATCGCGGACAACCACGCCGTCCGACGGCTTGTCGATCATGAACACCAGCAGGCGCTGGCGTATCGTTCCAACGAGGTGCTGATCGGCGAGGGAAAGGATGTCCAACCGACCCCCGCCCATCTGGAGGCGCTGCTCGACACCATGCCGTCCCATCGCGAGGACCCGGCATGCCAATCGCATTTCCTGTGGTGTGTTGCCGCCGTGCTGGCCCGGCTGTCTTCCGACGCATTCCTGGGCACCAGCAATGATGGCCCGTTTGCGCTGAGGCGCTATGCGGCGGCGTTGGGCAATGCGGCCATCCGCATCGACGCGTCCATGGCCTCCGTGCGCCGCAACTACATCGAGCGGCTGCTTTCGGACAGATGTACCGACGAGCTGTCCACGCACATGCTGCTCGACTTGTCCTTGAAACAGACCGACAACACGCGCGAAATGGAGGTCTTCGATACCGTGTGGCCATCGAAGTGGCGCCCTCATCTGCGCAACGTGTTGGCACGCGCAAGGCAACAATAAAAAAGGGCGGAGATCCTCGATCCTCCGCCCCCCGGCAGCGCGGCGATTCGACGCCGCGCTGGCCCGCTTGCTCGCGGGCGATCCCTCTACTGAATCTACTGGATCCAGCGAACTTACTGAACCTTGGCCGACGCGCCCGCGCCGACCGTGGCCGAGGTGCCGCCAGTCGCGCCACCGACCAGGCCGCCCACCTTGCCGGCGGTGCCGCTGACCGTATCGCCAACGGCGCCGACCGTCTTGTCGGCGGTGCCTTCCACCGCGCCGACCGTGTCCTTGGCCTTGCTCTTGGTCTTGCCGTGCGCGTCGTGGGCCTTCGACTTGGCCTTGCTGCCGGCGGTGGCCGCACGGTCCTTGGCGCTCTTGCGGGTGTCGTCGATTTCGCCGGCCTTGTCGTTCAGGCCCGCCTTGACGCCGGTATCCATGTTCGCGCGGCTTCCTGCGACTTCAGCGCCCGCGTTCACGCCGGCGTTGGCGCCGGCCGACGGAGCCGTTGCCGTCGGCGCGGTCAGCGAGCCGGCGGCGCCGCCGGTCGCACCGGCTTGCGTACCTTGCGCCATGGCCAGCGACGAGGCGGCGGCGATCGACAGGGCGGACAGCGAGATCAGCAGTTTCTTCATGGAGTACTCCTTTCGAATGACTGTGCGGCGAGGCTTTCGCCGCGGGTTGTCGCCTGGAGAGCGAGACCTCAGTCTAGGGAGCACCCCACCGCGATGCTGTGAGGAGATGTAATGCGCTGTAAGGAGTCGTGAGCGGGCACACCGGCCGCGGCACGCTCGCGATGGCGGCTTTCGCCAGTCCCGTCAACGACTTGCGGCGTGGCGCCGCGCGCCGACGGCGCCTGCCGTGGCCGCGCGGCTTCGCACACCGTTACAGGTTCGGCGCGAGCGCGCGCTCGAGCGCGGTCCGGTCTTCGTGCCGGCGCGCCACCATGTCTTCCAGCTGGTCCTGCCCGATCTTGCCGACCGAGAAGTAGGTCGCTTCGGGATGTGCCAGATAGAAGCCGCTGACCGAGGCCGCCGGCGTCATCGCCAGCGCGTCGGTCAAGCCCATGCCGATCTCGCCGGCATCGAGGACCTGGAACATCGGGCCCTTGACCGTGTGCTCCGGGCAGGCGGGATAACCGGGCGCGGGCCGGATGCCGCGATAGGCTTCCGCGATCAGCTGTTCGTTGTCGAGCGATTCATCGGCGGCGTAGCCCCACAGGTCGCGGCGAACGCGCGCGTGCAGGCATTCGGCGAAGGCCTCGGCGAGACGATCGGCGAGCGCCTTCAGCATGATCGCGCTGTAGTCGTCATGGTCGGCCTCGAACTGGGCTTCCTTCTTGTCGACGCCGATGCCGGCGGTCACCGCGAACAGACCGACATAGTCGGCGATGCCGCTGTCCTTCGGCGCGACGAAGTCGGCCAGGCACCGGTTCGGCCGGCGCACGCCGTCGACCACCGGCCGCTCGCTCTGCTGGCGCAGGTTGTGCCAGGTCAGCGCGACCTGGCTGCGGCTCTCGTCGGTGTAGATTTCGATGTCGTCGTCGTTGACGGTATTGGCCGGCAGCAGCGCGATCACGCCGTTGGCGGTCAGCCAGCGGCCCTGGATCAGCCGCGCCAGCATCGCCTTGCCGTCGGAGAACACCCGGCGCGCCGATTCGCCGACGATCTCGTCGTTCAGGATCGCCGGGAATTTGCCGGCCAGGTCCCAGGTCTGGAAGAACGGCGCCCAGTCGATGTAGTTGGCCAGTTCCGCCAGGTCGTAGTTGCGGAACACGCGGCGGCCGATGAATTTCGGTTTCGGCGGCACGTAGCCGCTCCAGTCGACCGGCGTCTTGTTCTTGCGCGCCTCGGCCAGCGTCACCATCGGCACGGCCTTCTTGTTCGCGTGCTGCGTGCGGATGCGCTCGTAGTCGGCGCGCAGCTCGTCCAGATAGCGCGTCGCGCCCTCGTCGGACAGCAGGCTCGAGGCCACGCTGACCGAGCGCGAGGCATCGGGCACGTAGACCACCGGCCCTTCGTAGTTCGGCGCGATCTTGACCGCGGTGTGCACGCGCGAGGTGGTCGCGCCGCCGATCAGCAGCGGAATCTTCTTGACGCGGAAATAGTCGTCGCGCTGCATCTCGGAGGCGACGTAGGCCATTTCCTCGAGCGACGGCGTGATCAGTCCGGACAGGCCGATGATGTCGGCGCCCTCGACCTTGGCCTTGGCGAGGATCTCGTTGCACGGGACCATCACGCCCATGTTGACGACCTCGAAGTTGTTGCACTGGAGCACCACCGACACGATGTTCTTGCCGATGTCGTGCACGTCGCCCTTGACCGTGGCGATCACGATCTTGCCGCGCGCGCGCACGTCGCCGCCGGCCTCGGCCAGCAGGCGCTTCTCCTCTTCGATGAAGGGCAGCAGATGCGCCACCGCCTGCTTCATCACGCGCGCGCTCTTGACCACCTGCGGCAGGAACATCTTGCCGGCGCCGAACAGGTCGCCGACGATGTTCATGCCGTCCATCAGCGGGCCCTCGATCACCTCGATCGGGCGGCCGCCGCGCGCGGCGATCTGCTGGCGCGCCTCCTCGGTGTCCTCGACGATGAAGGTGGTGATGCCGTGCACCAGCGCATGCGCGAGGCGGTCGGCCACCGGCACCGGCTTCTCCGGCGTGCCGCGCCATTCGAGGTTCTCCTCGCGCTTCGCGCCGCCGCCCTTGTAGCGGTCCGCGATCTCGAGCAGGCGGTCGGTCGCGTCGGCACGGCGGTTCAGCACCACGTCCTCGACGCGCTCGCGCAGCTCGGCGTCGAGCTGGTCGTAGACGCCGAGCTGGCCGGCGTTGACGATGCCCATGTCCATGCCGGCCGCGATCGCGTGATAGAGGAACACCGTGTGGATCGCCTCGCGCACGACGTCGTTGCCGCGGAACGAGAACGAGACGTTCGACACGCCGCCGCTGACCTTGGCGTACGGCAGGTTCTGCTTGATCCAGCGGGTCGCCTCGATGAAGTCGACCGCGTAGTTGTTGTGTTCCTCGATGCCGGTCGCGACCGCGAAGATGTTCGGGTCGAAGATGATGTCCTCGGGCGGGAAGCCGACCTCATTGACCAGGATGTCGTAGCTGCGCTTGCAGATCTCGGTCTTGCGCGCGAACGTATCGGCCTGGCCCTGCTCGTCGAAGGCCATCACCACGGTGGCCGCGCCGTAGCGGCGGATCAGCGTGGCGTGGTGACGGAATTGCTCCTCGCCTTCCTTCAGCGAGATCGAGTTGACCACGGCCTTGCCCTGCACGCATTGCAGGCCGGCCTCGATCACCTCCCACTTGGACGAATCGATCATGATCGGCACGCGCGCGATATCGGGCTCGGACGCGATCAGATTCAGGAAGCGCACCATCGCGGCCCTGGAGTCGAGCATCGCCTCGTCCATGTTGACGTCGATGATCTGCGCGCCGTTCTCGACCTGCTGGCGCGCGACCGCCAGCGCCTCGTCGAACTGGCCGTTCAGGATCATCCGGGCGAAGGCCTTGGAGCCGGTGACGTTGGTGCGTTCCCCGACGTTGACGAACAGGCTGCCCTCGCCAAGCGTGAACGGCTCCAGGCCGGACAGGCGCATCGGACGAGCGGGACGGGTATCGGTAGACATGGCGGACTCAGGTTCGGGATCGGATGCGCGGCGCGCCGGCAACGGTTGCGTTCGGCGGCGCGCCGGTAAGGCGTGGGCGGCGGGACGACCGGGATGCCGGTCAGGCCGCGGCCGCTTCGTCGCGGTACTGGCCGGGCCAGGCGCGCGGCTTGCGGTTGGCGACGCGCTGTGCGATCGCGGCGATATGCTCGGGCGTGGTGCCGCAGCAGCCGCCGACCAGGTTGACGAGCCCCGAGGCGGCAAACTCGTCGACCAGCGACGAGGTGACGTCCGGCGTCTCGTCGAAGCCGGTATCGCTCATCGGGTTCGGCAGGCCCGCGTTCGGGTAGCACGAGATCGCGGTATCGCACAGCTTGGCCAGCTCGGCGATGTACGGCCGCATCAGCGTCGCGCCCAGCGCGCAATTCAGGCCGAACGTGATCGGGCGCGCGTGGCGCAGGCTGTTCCAGAAGGCCTCGACGGTCTGGCCCGACAGGATGCGGCCCGAGGCGTCGGTGACGGTGCCCGAAATCATCACCGGCAGCCGTTCGCCGGTGTCCTCGAACAGCTGGTCGATCGCGAACAGCGCGGCCTTCGCGTTCAGCGTGTCGAAGATGGTCTCGACCAGGAACACGTCGGCGCCGCCTTCGAGCAAACCCTTGCCCTGCTCGTAGTACGAATCGCGCAGCTCCTCGAAGCTGACGTTGCGCGCGCCCGGGTCGTTGACGTCCGGCGAGATGCTGGCGGTCTTCGGCGTCGGGCCGAAGGCGCCGGCGACGAAGCGCGGCTTGTCGGGCGTACTGTAGCGATCGCAGGCCTCGCGCGCGAGCCGGGCCGCGGCCACGTTCATCTCGTAGGCCAGGTCCGCCATCTTGTAGTCCTCCTGCGCGACGCGCGTCGCGCCGAAGGTATTGGTCTCGATGATGTCGGCGCCGGCGGCCAGGTACTGCTCGTGGATTTCGCGGATCACCGCCGGGCGGGTCAGCAGCAGCAGCTCGTTGTTGCCCTTGACGTCGACCGGATGCGCGGCGAAACGCTCGCCGCGGTATTCGGCCTCGCCGAGCTTGTAGCGCTGGATCATGGTGCCCATCGCGCCGTCCAGGATCAGGATGCGCTCGCGCAGCAGCCGCGGCAGTTGCGCGGCGCGGGTGTACGGCCGCGCCGGGGGACCGGCCTGCGGGCCTGCCTGCGAGCCCGATGCATTGGCGGATGCCATGCCGGACGATTCAATGGTTGCAGCGCTCATGGCTTCACTGGCCTCGGTGATGCTGGAAAAGTGGTCGATTTTATCAGTTACGGCACCTTGCCGGCCCTTGCCGGGCTTCCTTGCCCGCGCCTACACTCGGGCAGATCGACCCACCGACCGACACCGCCGGACACCACATGCAACACCTTGCCCCGCAAGAGGCCCAGGCCCTGCTGGCCGAACACCCCGACGCCCTGTTCATCGACTGCCGCAGCGAGATGGAATACCTGTTCGTCGGCCATCCGACCGGCGCCTTGAACGTGCCGTGGAACGACGGTCCGGACTGGGAGGTCAATCCGCACTTCGTGCAGGCGGTCAAGAAGCTGGCCGGACAGGCGTCGGCGCGGCCGGTGCTGCTGATCTGCCGCAGCGGCAACCGCTCGACGGCCGCGGCGCAGGCGCTCGAAGGCGCCGGCTTCACCACCGTCTATAACGTGCTGCACGGCTTCGAGGGCGATCTGGACGCGCAGCGGCACCGCAATACGGTCAACGGCTGGCGCTTCGAAGGGCTGCCGTGGGAGCAGTACTGAGAGACTGGCCCGGCGGGGTGGCGGCGTGCTGACCCGCCCGCATGCGCAACCCCGATAAAAAAACCCGCGCCGTGGCGCGGGTTTTTTGCAGCAGCGGTGCGTCGTCAGTGCATCGCCAGCGAGTGCGTCATTACCGTATCGAACTTGCCAAGAAATTCGTCGACCTCTTCCACGGACGGTTCGCTCTCGATCAGACGTTGCACATCGGCGCGGAAATGCTCGGCCAACTGGCCGCCAAGGAAGATCTCGCGCTTCATGTTCTTGTCGACGATCTCGTAACCGCCGGAGGCAAGGGGGGCATGCTCGACGTCGGCACCAAACTCCACGATGCAGTAGTTGTCGCTGTTATAGATCATTTGCATGGCGCACCTCCGGGCTATGGGACGGGCGGAAGGTTTGTTGATTCTTGCGGCAGCCGGTGGGAGCGCCGGCTTCCTTCCGCGATTTCACCTCCAAGCTGAGGGCATGAAGACGCTTTTCAAGCGCATGCCTCGCTGGGCGCTGGCGTGGTGCCCGTTGCCGTTGCGCCCGCTCATCAGGTTGGAGCCGTCCCCGAGGCGGCAAGTTCGTTTCCTCTGCCGAAAAGAGGGTTTGTCCTACGAAGCGTGTACTCGACGCCTACGAAGGCCGCCGGAACGACCGCTCGACAGGTCCGGCGACGCTCACGGCGTGTCGCACTGTGCCCCGCATGCCGCCTTGCACAGAAAAGCGTCGAGAACGGCATGAAACCGCTCCGCTTGCTCGATCGGCGACAAATGGGCGGCGTCCGGCAACACCTCGAACTGGGCGGCCGGGATGCCATCGGCAATGGCCCTGGAGTCGGCCACGGGACAGCCCTGGTCCTTGTCGCCGACCACCACCAGCGTCGGGCAATGGATGCGGGCGAGCGCATCGGCCTGGTCGAAGCCAAGAATCGCCAGGCAGGCGCCGACATAGCCGCGGACCGGCGTGGCGAGCACCATCTGCCGGATCCGCTCGACCTGATTGGGGTGCGCGGCCCGGTACGGGGCGGTCAGCCAGCGTTGGAGCGTCGCATCGAGCACTCCGGCCATCCCGTGTGCCTCGACGTGGCCGATGCGCTCGTGCCACATCGGATGGGCCTGGCGCGGGGTGCGGCAGACCGTGTCCACCAGCGTCAGCGAGTGCAGCCGCTCCGGATAGCGGACGGCCAGCGTCTGGCCGATCATGCCGCCCAGCGAAATGCCGACGAAATGCGCCTGCGGCACGTCCAGTCCGTCCATCAGCGCGGCCACGTCGTCGGCCATGCGCAGCATCGAATAGGGCCCGACCGGCGCGTCGCTGCGGCCGTGGCCGCGCAGGTCGTAGCGCAACACCCGATAGCGCGGTGCCAGATGGGCCGCGGTGGCATCCCACAGCGTGTGATCGCAGGCCAGGCCGTGGCACAGCACGACCCACGGGCCTTCGGTGCCGTCGATGCGGGCGTGCAGCGTCACGTCGCCGGCGATCACGCGATGGGTTTCGGAGGCCGGCGGGTGGGCGGCGGAGCTGGAGCCTGCGCTTGATTCCCGGCTTGATCCCGGGCTTGATCCCGCAGCCGCGTCAGGCGTGGTGGTGGGCGGCAAGGTGTCGGTCATCGGTGTCCTCCTGTCGGGGTGGGTCGGCGGCGACGCATCGCGCGGGAGCGTCGCGGCAGGCACGCCGGTCGGCTCCGATCCTTCCAGACTAGGGCTCGGCGCCGCGCAGTACCAGATCGATCTGCGTGCCGTCGGGCTCCGTCTGCCGCAGTTTGACCGGCATCCAGCCGACCGATTCCGCCAGCCAGACCTCGACGCGGCGGCGGTCGTCCGCGCGCCGCGGCAGGCGGATGAAGTGCTTGGCGCGCACGAACCCCGCGCCGGTCTCGATGTCCTCCTCGCCGACATACTGGACCCGCATCGGCTCGACATCGCTGGTGTCGGCGACCTGGAACGTCTCGGTGACAACCGGCGCGGCATAGCGCTGTGGATTGCCGCGCACCAGGCCGACCAGCTGCAGGAACACGCTGAAGCGGTCCTGCGCGCCGTCGGGCAGCGGCGCCTGGCCGCCGCGCGACTCGAACACGATCGCGTTGGCGGCGCGGTCGAAGCGCGTCACCTGGCTGCGTTTGCGGCGCTCCTCGACGTAGCGCTCGGGCGCCAGCCCTTGCTCGCCCAGCGCGCCGGTGCTGTGGAAAGCGAAGCGGAACCACAGCATGCGGGTTTCGACCGACAGCTGGTAGCGCCCACCGCCGTGCTGCCAGCGGATGGTGCCGTCGGGGTTCTCGACGCCGTTGACGAAGCTGGCGTAGCGCAGCGTCGCCGACGGAGGCGCGGCGTAGCGCAGCGCATCGGCCGGGGCCGGCGCCGGGGCCGAACCCGGACCCATACCCGTGCCGCCCGCGCCGCCCGCGCCGCCCGCGCCGCCTCCGGCCGCGACGCTGCCCGCACCGCCAGGCGAGGTCGCCAGCGGCGGCGCTTCGGTGGGCGCCGGCGGACCAGGCGCCGGTTCGGCAGCGGGTTCAGGTTCCGGCGTGGCAGCCGGCGCGGGAGCGGGTTTGGGAGGGGAACGACGGGGACGCGGCGGCGGGGTCGGTGCCACGGCAACGGGCTTGGGCGGCAGCAGGATCGCCTCGAGGGCCGGCGTGTCGACCGCGTCCAGCGGAATCAGCGGGCCGGGCATCCGCACCAGTCCGATCAGCACCACCGCATGGGCGATCAGCACGACGGCCAGCGCGACCGCCCAGCGCAGGCGGCGCGCGCGTTTTGCGTCAGGCGTGACCGGCGGTTCCGGTCGGCGGGGTCCCGCCAAGATATCCAAGCTCCGTCGAGATCCGGTGTGCGATCCCGCGCACCTGGCGGTCGATCGCTCCGCCCCATTCTGCATCGAATACCGTCTGCGCGCCCAACACGATCAGCGCCATCGAGACATGGCCGCTGGCATCGAATACCGGAAACGAGATCGCGTTGATGCCGGGCAGCACGCCGCCCAGCGTGCGCGCCGCGCCGTGCGCCCGCACGTCGGCGCACACCGCGTCGTAGTCTGCCAGCGAGCGCGGCAGGTCCGGCAGATTGTCGTCGCGGCGCTCGTTCAGTTCACGCTCGATCAGCGGCAGCGTCTGCTGGCGCGGCAGATAGGCGCCGAACAGCCGTCCGGTGGCCGAATTGAGCATCGGCATCACGTCGCCCAGGCGCAGGCTGACGGTGACCGGATGGCTCGACTCCTCCCAGTGCACCACGGTCGGCCCGTGGTTGCCCCAGACCGCGATGCCGACGGTCTGGTCGATGTCGTCGCGCAGCTGGGACAGGATCGGCCGCGCCTTCTTGACCGGATCGAGCCGGTTCAGACCGGCCAACCCCAGCTGCAGCGCGAAGGGGCCAAGGTCGTAGCGGCCGCTGACCGGGTCCTGCGCGACCATGCCCAGACGCTGGAAGCTGACCAGATAGCGATGCGCCTTGGCCGGATTCATGTCGGCCGCGGCGGCCAGGTCGCGCAGCATCATCGCGCGCGGCGACGCGGCCAGCGCCTTGAGCAGCTGGAAGCCCACTTCGATGGACTGGATGCCGGTGCGCAGCTTGGCGTCGTCTTCTTCTAGGTCGGTCATGCGTCGAATCGGGACGGGCGGGATGGACGGGAGTCAGGGCGCGTTTGCCGCGCCGGCATGCGGCGCCTTGCCAAACGAGCGGCAGGCAAGCGCGGCAATATAGTTCGATTCCGTCACGTCGCGCTACGCCTCGATCCGTAAATTTACTATAGCGAAATCGATTTACCAGTTTTTAATCCGTCGCTAGACTGCGCAAGGCGTGCCCGACCACGCCCGAACCGGCACCATGCCCGTACAACTACATCCCGGAGACCCGCATGCCAGCCCCGCTCGCCGCTGCGCCCACCGCGCGCCTTTCCCTGCCGATCCTGCGTCGCCTGCTGAACGCCGCCGTGTTGAGCGCCGGCGCGCTGGCGGCCATCGCCGCCGCCCTGCCTCGCCCAGCCGCGGCGCAGCCTGCCTGGCCGAGCCAGCCGGTGCGCTGGGTCGTGCCCTATCCGGCCGGCGGCGGCACCGACGTGGTGGCGCGCACGCTGGCCCAGGCGGTCTCGCCCGCGCTGGGCAAGCAGGTGGTGATCGACAACCGGCCGGGCGCGGCCACGATCGTCGGCGCCGACACCGTCGCGCACAGCAAGCCGGACGGCTACACGATCCTGACCGCCGACACCGCGACGCTGGCCGCCAATCCGTCGCTGTACCGCAAGCTGCCGTACGACCCCGCCAGGGACTTCGTCCATGTCGGCATGATCGCCCGATTCCCGCTGATCCTGGTCGCCAATCCGAACTTCCCGGCGCGCACGCTGAAGGAGGCGGTCGACTACGCGCGCAAGAACCCGGACAAGGTCAATTTCGCCTCGCCGGGCGCCGGCAGCCCGCACCACCTGGCGATGGAGCTGTTCATGGAGCAGACCGGCATCCGCATGACCCACGTGCCGTACAAGGGCGCGGCGCCCGCCGTGCAGGATCTGCTGGCCGGCCAGGTGGACCTGATGTTCCTCGATCTGGCGGCCGGCCAGCAGAACGTGCTCGGCGGCAAGCTGCGCGCGCTCGGCAGCGCGACGCCGAAGCGCCTGGCCGCGCTGCCGCAGGTGCCGACGGTGGCCGAGGGCGGTGTCGCCGGCTTCGAGGCCTATGCCTGGCAGGGCGTGGTCGCGCCGGCCGGCACGCCGCAGCCGGTGGTCAGCCGGCTGAACGCCGAGCTCGTCAAGGCGCTGAAGCAGCCCGAGGTCCAGAAGCGCTTCGAGGGCATCGGCGTCGAGCCGGTCTCCAGCACGCCCGACGAGTTCGCGCAGTATGCGCGCGGCGAGGCCGAGCGCTGGGGCAAATTGATCAAGGCCAAGGGCATCACGGTAGACTGACGGCCTCGCGGCGGCCGGCACAGCCGGCGCCATCCCCCATCCGGACGCCGGCGCCATGCCGGCGTCGTTCTTGATGCAGGAATCCCGATGAAACTGGCCACCCTGAAGGACGGCTCGCGCGACGGACAGCTCGTGGTCGTGTCGCGCGACCTGAAGACCGCGCACTATGCCACCGACATCGCCGGCAAGCTGCAGACCGCACTGGACGACTGGCACTTCCTCGCGCCGCAGCTGCAGGATCTGTACGACGCGCTGAACGCCGGCCGCGCCCGGCATCCATTCGCATTCGATCCGCGCCAATGCATGGCACCGCTGCCGCGCGCCTACCAGTGGGCCGACGGCTCCGCCTACGTCAATCACGTCGAGCTGGTGCGCCGCGCGCGCGGCGCCGAGATGCCGCCGGAGTTCTGGACCGACCCGCTGATGTACCAGGGCGGCGCCGACGATCTGCTCGGCCCCTGCGACGACATCGTCTGCGCCAGCGAGGCCTGGGGCATCGACTTCGAGGCCGAGGTCGCGGTGATCACCGGCGACGTACGCATGGGCGCCACGCCCGAGCAGGCGGCCGAGGGCATCCGGCTGCTGGTGCTGGCCAACGACGTGTCGCTGCGCAACCTGATCCCGGCCGAACTGGCCAAGGGCTTCGGCTTCTTCCAGAGCAAGCCGGCCACCGCGTTCTCGCCAGTCGCGGTGACGCCCGACGAGTTGGGCGACGCCTGGCGCGAACGCAAGGTCCATCTGCCGCTGACGGTCTGGTGGAACAGCAGGAAGGTCGGCTGGCCCGACTGCGGCACCGATATGGTGTTCGATTTCGGCCAGCTGATCGCCCACATCTGCAAGACGCGCAATGTGCGGGCCGGCAGTATCGTCGGCTCGGGCACGATCTCCAACGTCGACCGCAGCAAGGGCTACTGCTGCATCGCCGAGAAGCGCACGCTGGAAACGATCGAGAGCGGCGCGCCGGTGACGCCCTTCATGCAGTACGGCGACGCGGTCAAGATCGAGATGTTCGACGCCCAGGGCCGCTCGATCTTTGGCGCGATCGACCAGGTGGTGGCGGCGCCGGCCTGAGCGCGGGCTCGGCTGGCGGCCGATCGCCGCGGCGATCAGCCTATAATTCCCCGACCGCCCGGTTGGGGAATTCGCGCAGGCCTTCAGCGGGCGCCGATTTTCTCCCTGCCGGGTGCGCGCGGCGGCTTGCCGCGCCTTCCTCCACCCGCCAGGAGCCCACCCGCGATGTCCACCACCCCAGCCGCCACCCCAGCCGCCGATCCAGCCACTGATCCAGCCACTACCGGCACCGCCCCTTCCTCGCGCTACGACCGCTATCAGGCGCTGACGCTGCGCCAGCACGGCCCCATTCTCGAAATCGTGATGGGCGCGCAGCAATCGGCCAACCGCAAGCTGGCCACCGCCGACGCCAACATGCATCGCGAGCTGGCCGAGATCTGGCGCGATGTGTCGGCCGATCCCGAGATCCGGGTCGCGCTGATCCGCGGCGAGGGCAAGGGCTTCTCGGCCGGCGGCGACCTGGCGCTGGTCGAGGACATGGCCAACGATTTCGAGACCCGCTCGCGCGTCTGGCACGAGGCGCGCGACCTCGTCTACAACGTGATCAATTGCGACAAGCCGGTGGTCTCGGCGATGCACGGTCCCGCGGTCGGCGCGGGTTTGGTCGCCGGCCTGCTGGCCGATATCTCGATCGCGGCGCGCACCGCGCGCATCGTCGACGGCCATACGCGGCTGGGCGTTGCCGCGGGCGACCACGCCGCGATCGTCTGGCCGTTGCTGTGCGGCATGGCGAAGGCCAAGTACTATCTGATGCTGTGCGAGTCGGTCAGCGGCGAGGAAGCCGAGCGCATCGGCCTGGTCTCGCTGGCGGTCGACGAGAGCGAGCTGGTGGCCAAGGCCTTCGAGATCGCCAACCGGCTCGCCGAAGGATCGCAGAGCGCGATCCGCTGGACCAAGTACGCGCTGAACAACTGGCTGCGCATGGCCGGGCCCGCCTTCGATACCTCGCTGGCGCTCGAGTTCATGGGCTTCGCCGGACCCGATGTCCGCGAAGGCGTGGCCAGCCTGCGCGAGAAACGGCCGCCGCGCTTCGGCGCGTAAGCCGGAGCGTGCAGCCGGACAGTCAGCGCGCCACCCAATGACGATGGCCCCACCGCGGAGCACAGACCATGTTTGGACAGATACCCGATTTCAACGACGGCTTCGAATTTCTGCGCAAGATGTGGGGCAACGCGGCGGGCATGCCGACCGGGCTGATGCCGGGCCTGCAGGCGATGACGCCGCCGATGGATCTGGACGAGGTCGACAAGCGCATCCATGACCTGAAGGCGGTCGAAAGCTGGCTGCAGCTGAACGCGAACCTGCTGCGGACGACGATCCAGGGGCTCGAGGTCCAGCGCGCGACGCTGGTCGCGCTGAAGACGGTCGGCGAGGCGCTGTCGCCCGAGGCGCTGCAAAGCGCGATGGAAAACGTCGCGCGCGCGGCCAACGCGCCGAGCGCGGCGCCGCCGCGGCGTCCGGCTTCAGCGCCCCCCGCCCAGCCGGCGGCGGGCGCGGAGGGCATCGATCCGAGCGATCTGGCGGACATGGCGGAGATGGAAGCGACGCCGGATCAGGACGAGGATGGCGACCAGGCTGCGCCGGACCACGAAGCGCCGCCTGAACCCGGCGCGCAACGAGCCAGGGCATCGCAGTCCGCCAATGCCTCGCCCCCGCCGCAGGCCAATCTGTGGTGGGACATGCTGCAGCAGCAGTTCAACCAGATCGCCAGCAGCGCCGCCGCCGCGAGCCTCGCGTCGCTGAACAATCTGGGCGCCTTCGGCGCCGGCCAGCCGGGCACCGGCGCGGCGGCCCAGGGCAGCGGCCAGGCGGGTACCGCGGGCGCGAGCGAACCGGAACAGCCGGCGCAGTCCGGCACGGGCTCCGCGAAGCCGACGGCCAAGGGCCGCACCAGGACGGCGGCGAAGGCCGCGGGCAGCAGGGCGACCCGCGCGGCAAACGACGGCACCACGGGCGGGACAGGCCGCGGTGCGAAGGCCGGCGCGAATGCCGGCACGAATGGCGCCACCAATGCCGCCACCAACGGCGCCACCAATGGCCCCTCGAATGGCCCCTCGAATGGCGCGGCGCCGGCCGGCAAGAGCGCGAAGCCCGCGCGCCGTGGCAAGGCCAACAACGGACACTGACACCCGGAGGCGCCTTGGCAGCGAGCAAGACCACCGCGGTGATCCTGATGGGCGGCGGCGCGCGCGCCGCCTACCAGGCCGGCGTGCTGCGCGGCATCGCACGCATCGCCGCCCGCCATGGCGTGGGGACGCGCAATCCCTTCGACGTGGTCTGCGGCACCTCGGCCGGCGCGATCAACGGCGCGGGCCTGGCGATCGATGCCGGCGACTTCGATCGCGCCACCGAAACGCTGGCCGCGCTGTGGTCCAGCATCCATGCCGAGGACGTCTACCGCACCGACGTGCTGCGCGTCGGCATCTCGGGCGCACGCTGGCTGTCGGCGCTGGCGGTCGGCTGGGCGCTGCAGCACGCGCCGCGCGCGCTGTTCGACAACAAGCCGCTGGACAGCCTCCTCAGCGAACTGTTCGATCCCGAGCGCGTGCAGGCCAGCCTCGACGCCGGCCACCTGCAGGCACTGGCGATCACCGCGCTGTCGTATTCGACCGGCCGGCACGTGACCTTCTACCAGTCGCACCGCCGCATCCAGCCCTGGCGCCGCAGCCAGCGACTGGCGGTGGAGGCGCGCATCGGCGTCGACCATCTGCTGGCCTCGTCGTCGATCCCCTTCCTGTTTCCCGCCACGCCGCTGGAGCTGGACGGCCATCATGAGTGGTTCGGCGATGGCACCATGCGGCAGATGTCGCCGCTGTCCCCGGCGATCCACCTCGGCGCCTCGCGCATCCTGGCCATCGGCGCGGCCTCGGCGCCGCGCGCCGGCTGGTACGACACCGTGCCGGCGGGCGGCTATCCGTCGCTGGCGCAGGTCGGCGGCCAGGCGCTGGCCAGCATCTTCCTGGACGGCCTGTCGACCGACCTCGAGCGGCTGCAGCACATCAACACGCTGCTCTCGCGCATGCCCGAGATCGCCAACGATCGCGAAGGGTGGCGGCCGGTGCAGGTGATGACGATCGCGCCGAGCGAGCCGATCGAGGCGCTGGCGATCGAACACGTCAAGCGGCTGCCCCGCACCGTGCGCGCGCTGCTGGCCCCGCTGGGCGGCACCGAGGCGAAAGGCGCGGCATTTGCTAGCTACCTGCTGTTCGAGCCCGAGTTCACGCAGGCGCTGATCGCACTCGGCGAGCGCGATGCGCAGGCGCAGGGCGACGAACTGGCCGCTTTCCTCTATGGCGTGATCCCCGGCACGCCGGCCGCGAGCAGCGCGCCGGCGATCAGCGAGGCAGGCTCCCCGCCCGCCTCGGCGCTGGCCTGACGCCGTTTTCGCGGTTTTCACAGTGGCGACAGCTGACTTCGGCAGGCTGCTGCCCGGTCCGCCATTGGGAGGCGGCATCGAACCGGTCGCACGGCAACTTGCGAACGGCCAGCAAAAGGTCTATAGGAATGATTCGCATCTGGTAGAATCTGCCCGTAATTTCAAAGGCTTACCATGCTCTACCCCGAACTGTTCAAATCGCTGGAAGCGGTCCGATGGCATATGGACAAGGACATCCCCTGGGATTCCTTCGATGCCAGCCTGCTGACGGACGATCAGGCGAAAACCATCCGCATGAATGCGATCACCGAGTGGTCCGCCCTGCCGGCCACCGAAATGTTCCTGCGCGACAACCGCCACGACTCCGACTTTTCGGCGTTCATGAGCGTGTGGTTCTTTGAGGAGCAGAAGCATTCGCTGGTGCTGATGGAGTACCTGCGCCGCTTCCGCCCGGATCTGGTTCCGACCGAGGAAGAACTGCACGCCGTGCGCTTCGAATTCGATCCGGCGCCGCCGCTCGAAACGCTGATGCTGCATTTTTGCGGCGAAATCCGCCTGAACCACTGGTATCGCCGTGCCGCCGAATGGCACACCGAGCCGGTGATCAAGCATATCTACCGCACGCTGTCGCAGGACGAGGCGCGCCATGGCGGCGCCTACCTGCGCTACATGAAGAAGTACCTGAACCAGTTCGGCGACAACGCGCGCTCGGCCTTCGCCAAGATCGGCGTGCTGATGGCGTCGGCGCGCCGCACCGAGAAGCCGCTGCACCCGACCAACCTGCACGTCAACAAGGCGCTGTTCCCGAACGACACCGTGCAGTCGCGCCTGCCCGACCCGGACTGGCTCGAGCACTGGCTGGACAAGCAGATCCGCTTCGACGAAGGCTGGGAGAAGAAGGTCATCGAACGCATCCTGCACAACATGTCGCTGCTGTTCGAGCGCACCTTCGAGACCGTGCAGGACCTGAACCGCTATCGCAAGGAACTGAACGCGCGGCTGCAGGCCAATGGCGGCACCACCGCCGCCGAAGCCTGACGCCGGCGCCGTCCTTGCGATGACGCTGTCCCCTCCGGCCTTCGAGGCCAAGCTCGCCTCGACCGACGATCCCCAGGCGCTGCAACGGCGCCTGGCGGCCTTGCCGCGCCCGATGGTGTTTACCAACGGCGTGTTCGACATCCTGCATCGCGGCCATGCCACCTATCTGGCCCAGGCGCGCCAGCTTGGCGCCTGCCTGGTGGTCGGCGTCAACAGCGATGCCTCGGTGCGGATGCTGGGCAAGGGCGACGACCGCCCGCTCAATGGCGAGGCCGACCGCATGGCGCTGCTGGCCGCGCTCGAATCGGTCGACCTGGTGCTGATGTTCGGCGAGAAGACGCCGGTCGAGCTGATCCGGCTGGTACGCCCCGACATCTACGTCAAGGGCGGCGACTACGACATCGATACGCTCGAAGAGACCCGGCTGGTGCGCGGCTGGGGCGGCCAGGCCCACGCGATCCCCTTCCTGCACGACCGCTCGACCACCAAGCTGCTGCACAAGGTCCGGCGAGGCGGCTGAGGCCGCCCGCTGCCGGTCTCACGCCCATCGAGCGGCGTGGGCCTTCAAATCGCGCGCTGCTGCGCGGCCATCACCGACAAACCCAGCAACACCAGGTTCTCGTGCCGCTCGAACGGCAGCGTCAGCGCGCCCGCCAGCGCCTCGCGCGCGCCGCCCGACAGCAGGCAGCGGGCCGGACCGCGCCGCGTCAGCGCGCTCCAGGCCCGTTCGATCGCGCCGGCCTGCGCCGCCAGGCAGCCCGCGGCGATCGCGTCGCGGGTGTTGTCCGCCCACGCCGCGGCGGCTTGGGCCTCGGAAATCTCGACCGCGGGCAGCTGCGCGGTATTGCGCGCCAGCGATCCCATCATCAGCGCCAGGCCCGGCAGGATCATGCCGCCGGCGAAGCGCGAGCGCGCTGGCGTGCCTTCGCCGCTGCCACTGCCACTGCCACTGCCATCCGAAGCCAGCACCACGTCGATCGTCGTCGCGGTGCCGGCCGTGACGATCAGCAGATGGCCGTCGCGCAGATGGTGGCGCGCGCCGATGGCGCCGATCCAGCGGTCGACGCCCAGCTGGCTCGGTTCGCGATAGCCGTTGTCCAGCGTGCCGTGCGACGCGGTGGCGCGGGCCCAGTGCACCGCCGGCGGAGTGCCGAAGACATCGGCCAGCAAGGCGTCGACCTCGGCCGCAATGACCGGGCCGGCCACGTTGCTGATCCAGACACCGCGCGGTGCGCCTTCGGCATCGGCCAGCTGGCGCAAGTCCGCCGCCAGCGTGGGCAGCGCTTCATGGACGCAGGCGCCGCCCGCGCGCCACGGCACCGGCAGCGCGCCGGTGGGCGAGGCATCGAGCGGAGCCGCCCTGCACCAGGCCCACTTCAGGCGCGTATTGCCGATATCGATCAGCAACACGGTGCCGCTCGCCCTGGCTTGCGCATCGTGGTTCGCGCTCATCGCGTCCCCTCGCCGGCAGGCCGCAATGACAGTTCGCCAGAGGCGATCCGCTGCAACCCGCTTGCCGTCTCCAGCAGCAGATGACCTTCGCCATCGACGCCGCGCGCCATGCCCTCGGCCTGCACCGCGCCGTCGTGCAGCAGCCGCACCGGCTGGTCGCGATAGGCGTCGCGCGCCGACCAGCGCCGCGCCATCGGCGCGAAGCCGTCGGCAAGGAACGCGATCCGCATCGCGGCCAGCCGGTTCAGCACCGCGGCCAGCAGATCGGTCGGCCCATGCTTCGGATCGAATCTGTCCATGCATTCGGTGACGCCTGCCAGAGACCGTCCGAGCGCGGCCTCCATCGCGGCATCGCGCACCAGGTTCAGGCCGATGCCGACCACGGCCCATACCCGCTGCGGGCCCGCGGGCACCGACTCGATCAGGATGCCCGACAGCTTGCGGCCGTCGATCTGCAGATCGTTCGGCCATTTGAGGCCGACCGCCTTGCCCAGCCGCGCGTCGACGTCGTTCAGCGCCTCGGCCAGCGCCAGCCCGACCGCGAGGCTCAGCCCGGCCAGCCGCGCCGGCGGCAGCGCCAGCGGCAGCGCGACCGAGAACGTCATGCCGGCCTGGCCCTGCCAGGGCCGCCCCTGGCGTCCGCGTCCGGCGGTCTGCCGGTAGGCGAGCCGCAGCATGGCGGCCGGCAGCATGTCGCCGTCGGCCCACGGCGTGCGCCGGCAGGCCTGGACCAGATCGGCGTTGGTCGAGCCGGTCTCGTCGACGATCTCGAGCTGCCACCGCGCCGCGTCCTCGACCAGCGCGGCCCGCAGGCGTACCGGATCGATGCGCCAGGCAGGCGGCAAGGAGGACGAAGGCGCGGGGGAATCGGCCGAGGAATCGGCGGAGGAATCGGCGGAGGAATCGGCCGGGAAATCGGTGGGGGCGGCGGTCATGCGGGCGGAGGAGGCAGCAAATCGGCGGCGGCCGACGATATCGGGCCATGCGCATTGTAGCCGCGTCCACTTTGGCGCCCGCCGGCGCGTGGCTTAAAATCGGCTTTCGCACCTTACATCGGTCAGCCATTGGAACGCTATACGAAGCCGGACATCGCTGTCACGCAACAGGACGGCACCGCCGCCGTGCAGTTGCAGGGAGACTGGACCGCGCTGTCGCTGGCGCAGGAGCGCTGCGCCCATGACCTGCGCCGGCAGCTGCAGGCCCTCGTTCCCGGCACGGCGCGCTGGCAGCTGGGCGGCATCGGCCGGCTCGACCATATCGGCGCGCAGTTGTTGTGGCAGGCCTGGGGCGAGCGCTTTCCGGCCCATCTCGAGGCCACCGACGGCCAGCGCCGCGCGTTCGAGCGGATCGCCGCGGTGCGGCGGCACGGCTGGAAAAAACGGATGGTCGACCGCTTCAACCCGGTCACGCTGCTCGGCGCGTCGATGCTGTCGCTGTTCTCGCAGCTCGGCAACGGCGTCGCGATGCTCGGCCAGCTGTCGCTGGACCTGCTGCGCTTCGCCGCCGCGCCGCGGCGCGGCCCGTGGCGCGAGATCTCGGCCAACGTCTACAGCATCGGCTACAAGGCGCTGGGCATCACCGCGCTGGTGGGCTTCCTGATCGGCGTGGTGCTGGCCTATCTGCTGGCGAACCAGCTGCGCACCTACGGCGCCAGTGTCTTCATCGTCAATATCCTCGGCCTGTCGGTGATCCGCGAGCTCGGGCCCGTGCTGGCCGCGATCCTGGTGGCCGGCCGTTCGGGCTCCGCAATCACCGCGCAGATCGGCGTGATGCGCGTGACCGAGGAACTCGACGCGATGCGGGTGATGGGGATCTCGCACAGCTTCCGGCTGATCATGCCGCGCGCGATCGCACTGGCGGTGGCGATGCCGCTGCTGGTCGCCTGGACCGCGCTGCTGGCGCTGATCGGCGGCATGGTGGCCTCGAACATGCAGCTGGGCCTGAGCCCGGTGTTCTTCCTGCGCGAGCTGCCCAACGCGGTGCCGGTCGCCAACCTGTGGCTTGGCCTGGGCAAGGGCGTGGCCTTCGGCATGCTGATCGCGCTGACCGCGTGCCACTTCGGCCTGCGCATCAAGCCCAATACGCAGAGCCTGGGCGAAGGCACGACCGCGTCGGTGGTCACCGCCATCACCGTGGTGATCGTGGCCGATGCGATCTTCGCGATCCTGTTCAAGGATGTCGGCATATGACGGCGATCGTCGATACCGGCCGCGACACGGTGCAACGGGGTCGCACGCCGATCATCGAGGTACGGGGCTTGGTCAAGCGCTTCGGCGATACCGTCGTGCACGACGGCCTGGATCTGGAGGTCTATCGCGACGAGGTGCTGTCGATCGTCGGCGGCTCGGGCACCGGCAAGACCGTGCTGCTGCGCCAGATCGTCGGCCTGGAGCGCCCCACCGCCGGCACCATCCGGCTGTTCGGCGAAGACCTCGCCGGCCTCGACCCCGCGCGGCTGCAATGGATGCGCAACCGCTGGGGCATGCAGTTCCAGCGCGGCGCGCTGTTCTCGTCGCTGTCGGTGATCGACAATATCGCGCTGCCGCTGCGTGAACTTCGCTGCCTTCCCGACAATCTGATCTGCGAGGCGTCGCTGCTCAAGCTCGAACTGGTCGGCCTGTCGGCGCGCGACGCCGACAAGATGCCGGCCGATCTGTCCGGCGGCATGATCAAGCGCGTGGCGCTGGCGCGCGCGCTGTCCCTCGAGCCGGAACTGGTGTTCCTGGACGAGCCCACCGCGGGCCTGGACCCGATGGCATCGGACGACTATGTCGCGCTGATCCGCGAACTGCGGCGCGAGCTGAAGCTGACGGTGGTGATGGTCACGCACGATCTGGACACGCTGGTCGCGCTGTCCGACCGCGTCGCGGTGCTGGCGGACCGCAAGGTGCTGGCGGCGCTGCCGATCCCGCAGCTGGTGAAGATCGACCATCCCTTCATCCGCGAATATTTTCTCGGCGAACGCGGCCAGCGTGCGCTCAGCGCGCTGCCCGGCGGCGCCCACCCTGCATCGGACGTGGCGGCCGTGTCCGGCCACGCTGGAGAGTCGTGATGGAAAACAAGTCGAACGCCTTTCTCGCCGGCGTGTTCACCATCGGCCTGGCCGTGCTGGTGCTGTTCGCGCTGTTCTGGTTCGGCACCGACCACACCGAACGCGTGCCCTACGACCTGGTCACGCGCTCGACCGTGACGGGGCTCGGGCCACAGGCGGACGTCAAGTACCGCGGCCTGACGGTGGGCCGGGTCGAGTCGATCCGCTTCGATGCGTCGGTGCCGGGGCAGATCATCGTGCGCATCAGCGTCGACAAGGAGGCGCCGATCACGCGCACCACCTATGCCACGCTGGGCCTGCAGGGCGTGACCGGCATCGCCTACGTGCAGCTGGACGATACCGCCGCGCAGGAAGGCAGCACCGCGCCGTCGCCGCCGCTGGAGACCTCGCCGCGCGCGGTCGCCCGCATCCAGATGCGGCCGGGCTTCTTCGAGGAACTGGAGCGGCGCGGCGACTCGCTGCTGACGCAGGTCGAATCGCTGATGGCCTCGCTCAACGACATGTTCCAGGGCGAGAACCGGCGCGAGCTGATGACGACGATCCGCTCGATCAAGGAGGGCGTTGACGACTATGCGCGCGTGGCCCGTGCGATCGAACCGGCCGCGCGGCAGTTGCCGCAGGTAACCGCGAACCTGAATGCGACGCTGAAGTCGACCCAACAGCTGACCCGCGAGCTCGGCAGCCCCGACGGCACGCTGATGCGCACGGTCGACGGCGTCGGCCAGCAGTTGCGCGCCGCGGCCGGCTCGGTCGAGCACGCGGCCAACAATCTGAACGACCAGACCTTGCCGCAGCTCAACGGCCTCGCGCGCGACGCGCGGCAGACGGTGCGCAGCCTGGACCGCGCCGCCGGCCAGTTCAACGAGCGGCCGCAGAGCGTGCTGTTCGGCGGCTCGGCGACCCCGCCGGGTCCCGGCGAGGACGGCTTCAGCGCGCCCTCGGCGGGGACCGCACCGTGAATCCAATCCTGCACCGGGAACCGATGCCCATGACCGACGCCGTCCTGTCCCGCCTCGCCAACCTTTCCGCGCTGCTGCGTCCGGGCGCCGGCGCGATGCTGGCCGCCTCGCTGCTGGCCGGCTGCTCTCTGCTGCCGGCCACGCCGCACAGCACGACCTACGATCTCGGCCCGCCGGCCGCCTCGCCGGCACAGGGCAAGACGCTGCCGCGGCTGCGCGTGCTGTCCACCGATGGCCCGTCCTGGCTGGACGGCAACGCGATCCACTACCGGCTGCGCTATGCGCAGGCCGAGCGCCTGCAGCCCTATGCGACGCAGCGCTGGATCATGTCGCCGGTGCGGCTGTTCGACGAACGGCTGCGCGAAGCGGTGTCGGCACGCGGCGAACTGACCTGGGCCGGGGATACGCAGGCGCCCGCGCTGAAGGTCGATATCGTCGACTTCGAGCAGGTCTTCGACAGCGCCGACAGCAGCCGGGGCGTGGTGCAGGTGCGCGCCACCGTGTTGCGCAACGGCATGGTCGGCCAGAAGACCTTCACCGCCGAGCAGCCCGCCCCCAGCGCCGACGGCGCCGGCGGCGTGCGCGCGCTGGCCGGCAGCACCGATGCCGTGATCGCGGCGATCATCGACTGGGTGGCGACGCTGCCGGTACGATGAGCCGATACATCAGCGGGTACGCCAGCCGGTACGCCGGGCCGGTACGCCCGCAAGCAGCATCATGAAACAGCACGACCTGCCACCGTCTCCCGTTCCTCCGGACCCGCGCCTCGGCGCGGCGCCGCCGGAGAACGCGGCCATGCTGCGCCATTCGCCGCTGGCGCGCTTCGGCCTGCTGTGCCTGACGCTGCTGATGATCTACGCCAGCCTGTATCCGTTCACCGGCTGGACCGACAACGGCATCTCGCCGTGGGCCTTCCTCAACGCGCCCAAGCCACGCTACATCACCGACTTCGATCTGCTGACCAATGTGCTGGGCTATTGCCCGTTCGGCGCGCTGGTGGTGCTGTCGCTGCATCCGCGCGTGACGGGCGCGCGCGCCGCGCTGCTGGCGTTCGCTGCCGGCATCGTGCTGTCCGGCGCGATGGAGGCGCTGCAGACCTGGCTGCCGAACCGCATTCCATCGAATATCGATCTGATGACCAATGCGCTGGGCGCGCTGCTCGGCGGCACGATGATGGCGCCGTTCGCCAGCGCGATGATCGATCGCGGCACGCTGCGGCGCCTGCGCATCGCCTGGTTCGAGTCGCACGCCAGCTTCGCGATCATCCTGATCCTGCTGTGGCCGTTCGCGCAGATCTTTCCGCAGGAGCATCTGTTCGGCATGGGCGGGCTGGTGCGGCAATGGCTGACCAATCCCGAGTCGTGGCCGATGCAGCTGGTGCAGTGGGTGTTTCCGGGCTTCCTGCGGCTGCAGGAGGACATCGGCCTGCGCCCCGACGACATGCAGCAGCACCAGCTGCTCGAATCGCTGGTGACCGGCTGCGCGTGGGTCGGCACCGGCCTGTTCGCCTCGGTGGCAATGCGCCGGCAGGCCCCGACGCTGCGCATCCTCGCCGGCCTGCTGGCCGCCACGCTGCTGCTCAAGGGGCTCGCCGCCGAACTGCAGTTTCCCGCCGACAACGCCTTCAACTGGCTGTCCGAAGGCGGCCGCTACGCACTGGTGACCGGCACGCTGGCGCTGGTGCTGCTGGTGCGCCTGCCACGCCCGCTGCGCGGCATCCTGGCGATGAGCGCGCTGCTGACGCTGGTGATCCTGACCAACGTGCTGCCGCCCAATCCCTATGCCTGGGTCTCCGAACAGGGCTGGCGGCTCGGCCGCTTCGTCCATTTCAACGGCCTGGCCCAATGGCTCGGATGGCTGTGGCCGTTTCTGGCCTTCTGCTATCTGGCCTGGCGCGTCGAGCAGTTCGGGCTCACGCGGCGAAGGGAGCGGCGGAGGCGGCGCGGGGCGCCGCGGGCAGACGGCTAGACGACGTAGCGCTGTCCCCCATTGCCCTTCCTGCGACGTCACCGTTTTCACATATTCCAGAACCGGAAGACGGCGGCAGCCTGCGACTGTTTCGGCAGCCAACGCGAATGTCGGCGCGTCATCGCAGCACTGAGCAGAGATCGCCCTTCAAATCGTGCTTGTATCGGGGGCGTTGGAGGAAGTGTTGCAGACCCCGGACTCGAGGAGCCCACCTGTCGAGGCTGCCGTCATACTGACGACCTCTACAATCGTCCGCGCTTGTCTGCAACGTACGAAGTTTAAGTGGCAAATCGGCACAGGCAACAGCCGTTCGACCCGCCGCGCAAGTCCAGGGCAATTCGAGCAAGAATATCGCCTGCCTAAGCCCGCACGGCAATCCCCTCTTCCCGCAGACGATCGCGGATCCGTTGGGCGAAGGCCAGCGCATGCGGCCCGTCGCCGTGCAGGCAGACGGTATCGGCCTGGATCGGGATCCATTGGCCGTCGATCGCGCGCACCTTGCGCTCGCGGACCATCGACAGCGTTTGCGCCAGCACGGCCTCGTCGTCGTCGAGCAGCGCACCGGGCGTGCCGCGGCGGACCAGCGAGCCGTCGGGGTTGTAGCCGCGATCGGCGAAGACCTCTTCCTTGACCGCCAGGCCCGCCTCGCGCGCGACCTCGATCATCACGCTGCCCGCCAGGCCGAAGAAAACCAGCTCAGGGTCGAAATCGCGTACCGCGTCGACGATTGCCTGCGCCTGCGCGCGGTTGCGCGCGGCCTGGTTGTAGAGCGCGCCATGCGCCTTGACGTGGGCAAGGCGGCCGCCCTGGGCCTTGACGATCGCCGCGAGCGCGCCGATCTGGTACAGCACGTCGGCATAGATGTCGCGCGGGTCGCGCCGCATCTCGGTGCGGCCGAAATTCTCGCGGTCGGGATAGCTGGGGTGCGCGCCAATGGCGACGCCCTTGGCCAGTGCCCACTGCACGGTCTGCAGCATGGTGGCCGCGTCGCCTGCATGCCAGCCGCAGGCGATATTGGCCGAACTGATCAATGCCAGCAGCGCTTCGTCGCTGCCGCAGCCTTCGCCGAGGTCGGCGTTCAGATCGATCTGCATGACGGGCCTCCAGGATGGGTTCGGTCGTTTCGTTGCGTTCTTCTGGTTCGCTGCGTACGTTGGCGCTCTCGCGTCACGGCAGCGTGGCACCGGCCGGTGACAGCCGGCGCGTCATCGCGCGCCGCCGCGCGGCCGGCGCCTGCGCCCCGGTCCGCGCCTCGGATTGCCATGCCACCGCCTGCGCGACCTGGCGCAGATAGGTCTGCACCTGCATGCGCGCGGCCTCTGCCTCCTCGAAGCCGACGCGGTGAAAGCGCACCGCCGCGCCGAGCGGCGCCTGCGCCAGGCGCCACAGATCGGCCTCGATGACGACGCCGATCTTCGGATAGCCGCCGGTGGTCTGCGCATCGGCCATCAGCACGATCGGCTGGCCCCCGGGCGGCACCTGCATGACGCCCGGCACCACGCCATGGGACAGCAGTTCCGGTGCGCCGCGCCGCCGGGCCAGCGCCGGCCCTTCGAGCCGGAACCCCATGCGGTTGCTGTTCGGCGTGACGGTCCAGTCGGCCTGCCACAGCGCGTGCTGGGCCTCGGTCTCGAACTGATCGTACTCCAGCCCCGCCAGCATGCGGATCGGCAGCGCGCGGCCGTCAGCGGATGCTGCGTTGGATGCTGCTGACGACGGCGAAGGCAACGCCCACGGGGGCGCCAGCACGCCGATCCGCGGCAATGGCGCCGGACCCGGGCCGGGCCGCAGCGCCGCGAGCCGATCGCCCCGCCGCAGCGCGCGGCCCTGGTATCCGCCGAAGCCGGCCTTCAGATCGGTGCTGCGCGAGCCCATCGCCAGCGGCACGTCGATGCCGCCCGCCACGCACAGATAGGTACGGGTGCCGCCGCGAGGCGCCGGCAGCGTCAGCGTGCTGCCAGCGCGCACGTCGAACGCATGCCAGCACCAGACCGGCTCGCCGTCGAGGTCGGCACGGCATTCGGCGCCGGTCAGCGCGATCCGCAGGTCAGCGTGGAAGCGGACCGTGGCGCGGCCCAGCGTCAATTCGATGGCCGCCGCGCCGGCGTCATTGCCCAGCAGCAGATTGCCGACCCGCAGCGCGACGGTGTCGAGCGCGCCGGCCCCGCCGACGCCGAACCGCCGCATGCCGTTGCGGCCCAGGTCCTGGATCGACGCCAGCGCGCCGGGGCGAAGGATCTCGATCATGGGCGCACCGATTTGGCGAGTGGCTCGGCAACCGATGCGACAACGAAGCGCACGGTATCGCCCGGCGTCAGCAGCGAGGGCGGATCGCGCTCGGGCAGGAACAGCGGCAACTCGGTACGTCCGATCAATTGCCAGCCGCCGGGCGCGGCTGCGGGATAGACGCCGGTCTGCTCGCCGCCGATGCCGACCGCACCGGCCGGCACCGCCAGCCGCGGCTCGGTGCGCCGCGGCGTGGCCAGCGCCGGGTCGAGCCCGCCCAGATAGGCGAAGCCGGGCTGAAAGCCGAGGAAGTAGACGGTATAGCTGCCCGCGCTGTGCCGCCGCACCACCTCCTCGGGCGTCAGGCCGGTATGCGCGGCCACGTCGGCCAGGTCGGGACCATCGTCGCCGCCGTAGCGGACCGGGATCTCGACGACGCGGCCGCCGACATGGCTGCTGGCGTTGCTGCCGTCGCCTTCCCTGTCGGGGCGCTCCCACGCCTGCGCCAGCCGCGCTTCGAGCGCGAGCGGGTCGGCGCCCTCATCGAACAGCACCGTCAGGCTGTTCATGCCGGGATAGGCATCGACGACGCCGGGCCAGGCGCCGGCGGCATCGGCCATCGCCCAGAAACGGCGCTGCACGTCGAGCGACGCGGGTGGCGGCACGCTGCACAGCAGCGCGCGCTCGGCAAGGCGGTGGATCGTGCAACTAGCCATGATGGTGGTCGGTCCGGAATTCAGGAGGCGCGCGGGGTCAGGGAATGTAGTTGGGGAATGCAGCTCCGGAATGCAGCTCCGGAATGCACCTCCAATATGCGCGGCGGAGCGCCCGATGCGTCTTATCGGCAATTTATCGAGAAAGTGAGTTTTGCGAAACCTGTGTCGCCATGCCGGCGCCTAGGGTTTTCCATAGCGGCGCGCGACGATAGTTGATTAGATCAATCGTCGATGTCCCGCTTAAATTTGCCCGCATCCTCGCAGAAAGGACCCTCACGGAGACGCCATGACATTCGCAACCTTGGCCCGCAAGGCCCGCCGCGCGGCGCTGGCCGTCGCGCTGCTGAGCGCGGCCGCGCCCGCCGCGCTGGCACAGAAAATCGACAAGATCGACGGGCCGCTGCGCTTTGTCGTCGGGTATGCGCCGGGCGGCGCCTCGGACCGTGCCGCGCGCATCGTCGGCCAGGCGCTGCAGGCGAAGTACGGCGTCACCGTGGTGGTCGAGAACAAGGCCGGCGCCGGCGGCCGGCTCGCCGCGCAGCAGCTAAAGCACGCCGCTTCCGCCGACAACGTGCTGATGCTTGGCAATCCCGCGGTGATGACGGTCGCCCCGCTGGTGTTCAAGGACACCAGCTACGATCCCGACGCGGATTTCGTGCCGGTGTCGCAGGTCTCGACCTACGACTTCGCCGTGATCACCGGCCCGCAGGTGCCGGTGCGCGAGATGTCGCACCTGGTGGCGTGGCTCAAGGCCAATCCCGGCAAGGCGTTCTTCGGCGTGCCGGCCACCGGCAGCCTGCCCCACTTCTTCGCGCTGATGCTGGCCGAGCGCGCCGGCGTCAAGGGCGACGTGGTCGGCTACAAGGGCTCGGCGCCGCTGGCCACCGACATGCTGGGCGGCCAGGTGCCGGTCGGCGTCGACACGCTCGACGCCGTGCTGTCGCTGCATCAGAGCGGCAAGCTGAAGATCCTCGCGGTCTCGGGCAAGACGCGCTCGTCGTTCGCCAAGGACATCCCCACGCTGAAGGAGACCGGCATCGATCTGGCCGCCGACGGCTGGAACGCGTTCTTCGCGCCCAAGTCGATGCCGGCGGACAAGGTCAAGGCGCTGTCGGCGGCGATCCACAGCGTGATGTCCGACCCGGCGGTACAGCAGCGCTTCGTCGCCGCCAACATGCAGCCGGTGGCCAGCACGCAGCAGCAGACCGCGGACATGCTGAAGGCCTACAAGGCCCAGTGGCAGCCGGTGGTCAAGCGCAGCGGCTTCCAGCAATAAGGTCCGGCCGGACGCAACAGCAAGGAGTGACGGCGATGGCCCGCAATATTCTCTTCATCATGTGCGACCAGCTGCGGTGGGACTACCTGTCCTGCACCGGGCATCCGACCATCCGCACGCCCAACATCGACGCACTGGCAGCGCGCGGCGTACGCTTCTCGCGCGCCTATGCGCAATCGACGATCTGCGGCTCGTCGCGGATGAGCTTTTACACCGGCCGCTATGTCGATTCGCACGGCGCCGCCTGGAACAACTTCCCGCTGAAGGTCGGCGAGATGACGCTGGGCGACTATCTGCGCCCGCTCGGCCGGCAGACCGTGCTGGTCGGCAAGACCCATATGGCGGCCGACACCGAGGGCATGGCGCGGCTCGGCATCGATCCGACCTCGCTGATCGGCACGCGCGTGGCCGAGTGCGGCTTCGATCCGTACGAGCGCGACGACGGCCTGCACGGCAGCGGCCCGGCCGGCCGCTACGATCCGAAGCCGGTGCGCTACAACGACTATCTGCGCGAGCTCGGCTA
Source organism: Cupriavidus sp. JZ107 (assembly GCF_053903255.1). Classification (NCBI taxonomy): domain Bacteria; kingdom Pseudomonadati; phylum Pseudomonadota; class Betaproteobacteria; order Burkholderiales; family Burkholderiaceae; genus Cupriavidus; species Cupriavidus sp. JZ107. The sequence goes on from NZ_CP096481.1 coordinate 3,263,105, forward strand.
TGCCGGCGACGACGGCTGGGACGACTGGGCCAACGCCGGCGAGGACGAGAACGGCAATCTGCTGTCGGGCTGGCTGCTGCGCAATTCGAGCCGGCCCGCGCGCGTGGCCGAGGAGCATTCCGAAACGCCGTACATGACGCGGCGCGCGATGGAATTCATCGACCAGGCCGGCGACGCGCCGTGGTGCCTGCATCTTTCCTATATCAAGCCGCACTGGCCCTGCATCGCGCCGGCGCCCTATCACGCGATGTACGGGGCCGCCGACGTGCCGCCGCCGGTGCGCAACGAGGCCGAGCGCGCGCAGCCGCATCCGATCTATCAGGCCTTCCTGAACTCGCGCGTCAGCCGGGCGTTTTCGCGCGACGAGGTGCGCGAGGCGGTGATTCCCGCCTATATGGGCCTGATCACGCAGATCGACGACCAGATCGGCGTGCTGACGCGCTTCCTCGAGAACAAGGGGCTGCTCGACGACACGATGATCGTGTTCACGTCAGATCATGGCGACTACCTGGGCGACCACTGGATGGGCGAGAAGGACCTGTTCCACGAGCCGTCGGTGCGGCTGCCGCTGATCGTCGTCGACCCCTCGCCGGCGGCCGACGCGACGCGCGGCTCGGTCTGCGATGCGCTGGTCGAGGCGATCGACCTGGTGCCGACCTTCGTCGAGGCCTGCGGCGGCGCGCCGCAACCGCACCGGCTCGAGGGACGTGCGCTGCAGCCCTGGCTGCACGGACAGGCGCCGGCGAACTGGCGCCGCTACGCGATCAGCGAATACGACTATTCGGCGACCGGTGCCGCGGTATCGCTGGGCGTCGCGCCGCTCGATGCGCGGCTGTTCATGGTCGTCGACGCACGCTGGAAGTACATTCACGCGCCCGGCTTCCGGCCGATGCTGTTCGATCTGGCCGAAGACCCGCACGAGCTGCACGACCTCGGCGCCGATCCCGCCCACCAGGCGCAATGCGAGCGCATGTATCTCGCGCTCGCGCAATGGGGACTACGGCAGTCGCAGCGAACCGCGATCAGCGATGAACGCATCGCCGCGATGCGCGGCGCATCGGTGCGCAAGGGCATCCTGCTGGGATTCTGGGACGAGAGCGAGCTGCCGGAGGAGCTGCTGCACGAGAAATGGCGCGGCGCGCGCGAGGCGCTGCGCTAGCGGGCGGCGCTGTCTTCGTCCGAGGCGGGGTCCATCTCCGACTCAGCCTCGGCTTGGTCTTCCGGCGCGGTCCATTGACGCCGCGCGCCGCCGCCACGCCAGCGGTTGGTGCTGACCGTGGTGGCGACCTGCCGCTTGACGCGGACGGCCTGCTCGGTCAGCGCGGTCAACAGCGTGTCCAGCGTCGCCAGTTCTTCATTCGATAGCGTCTCGACCAGGCGCCGATTGATCGCCGCCACCTCGTCGAACAGCTGCCGGTAGAGCGCCTGCCCCGCCGGCGTCAGCGCGACGCTGGCGCGGCGGCGGTCGCCGTCGAGCGTCTGCCGCCGGATCAAACCCTTGGCGGTCAGGCGCGTGATCGCCCGCGATACGCGCGTGCGGTCCAGATGGCATTGGTCGGCGATCTCCGACGGCGCCTGCGCGCCGCGCATGGCCAGCAGCCCGAGCAGCGCCCACTCGCGGCGCGACACCCCGTACTGGCCTTCGCACAGGCGGATCACCGCCGCGCCGCTGGCGCCAACCAGCGCCGCGAGACGGAAATTGAGCAGATCGGTGATATCGCGCGGCGCGCGCAGGCGGCTGGCGCCTGCGTCGTCTGCCACGGGATCGGAAGAAGGCAAGGCAACATCCGGCGCCGCGAACGGGCGCCGGGCGGGATCAGGCGAAGCCGGCCTGGTGCGCCTGCTGGTCGGCATGGTAGGAACTGCGCACCATGGCACCGACCGCGGCGTGGGTGAAGCCCATCTTGTAGGCCTCTTCCTCGAACATCTTGAAGGTGTCGGGATGGACGTAGCGCAGCACCGGCAGATGGTGGTTCGACGGAGCGAGATACTGGCCGATGGTCAGCATGTCGATGTCGTGCGCGCGCATGTCGCGCATGACTTCGAGGATTTCCTCGTCGGTCTCGCCCAGGCCCACCATCAGGCCCGACTTGGTCGGCACGTCCGGATTGCGGCGCTTGAACTCCTGCAGCAGCTTCAGCGAGTGCGCGTAGTCGGCGCCGGGACGGGCCTGCTTGTACAGGCGGGGCACCGTTTCCAGGTTGTGGTTCATCACGTCCGGCGGGCAGGCCTGGAGGATGTCCAGCGCCTTGTCGAGACGGCCGCGGAAGTCGGGCACCAGCACCTCGATGCGGGTGATCGGCGACAGCTCGCGGGTCTTGCTGATGCAGTCCACATAGTGCTGGGCGCCGCCGTCGCGCAGGTCGTCGCGGTCGACGCTGGTGATCACCACATAGTTCAGCTTCAGCTGGGCGATGGTCTTGGCCAGGTTCAGCGGCTCGTTGACGTCGAGTGGGTCCGGGCGGCCGTGGCCGACGTCGCAGAACGGGCAGCGGCGCGTGCACTTGTCGCCCATGATCATGAACGTCGCGGTTCCCTTGCCGAAGCATTCGCCGATGTTCGGGCAGCTCGCTTCCTCGCACACCGTCACCAGGTTGTTGGCGCGCAGGATGTCCTTGATCTCGTAGAAGCGCGAATTGCCGGTCGCCGCCTTCACGCGGATCCAGTCCGGCTTCTTCAGCTTTTCGGCGGGGACGATCTTGATCGGAATGCGGGCGGTCTTGTCGGCCGACTTCTGCTTGCGGGTCGGGTCGTAGGCCGCGCCTTGGGCGGCATCGCCTTGGGGATTCGAGGTGGCGATCAGGGCGTCGCTCATGGTGTTCTCCGCGCGCTCCCCGCGCGCATAGGTCGGCTAGGCCGTAGTCAGGGGTGTCAGGTGGCCAGGGGCCGTGGCGGCTGGTTCGTTCGCTTGTTCGTTCGCTTGCCGGTTCGCTTGCTGGTTTGCTTGCTGGTTTGCTTGCTCGTTCGCGGCCGGTTCGCCGGCCGCGGCGCGCAGCTGCGCCGCCGCCAGCACGTCGCACAATGCCGCCGCCAGGCGTCGCGCGATCTCCGGCTGGTGCCGGGCGTCGACCGGTTCCCGGCGCACGCCGCCGTCTGCATCGCTCGCCGGTACCGTCGCGCCGGCGCGGGCCATGTCGACCGTCTCGAGGCCGGCATAACCGCACGGATTGATACGCAGGAACGGGTTCAGATCCATCCGCACATTCAGGCTGACGCCGTGGTAGCTGCAGCCGTTGCGGATCTTCAGGCCCAGCGCGGCGATCTTGGCGCCGCGGTGCGGACCGTCGGACAGATAGATGCCGGGGGCGCCAGGCTTGCGTTCGGCGGGCAGATTATACGCCGCGAGCGTGTCCAGCACCGCCTGCTCGATCGCATGGACCAGCTCGCGCACCATCAGGCCGCGGCGGCGCAGGTCCAGCAGCAGGTAGGCGACGACCTGGCCGGGACCGTGATAGGTGATCTGTCCGCCACGATCGATCCGCACCAGCGGGATCGCCGGATCGGGCGACAGCAGATGCGAGGGATCGCCCGCCTGGCCCAGCGTGTAGACCGGCGGATGCTCGACGAGCCAGATCTGGTCGGGGGATTCGGCGGTGCGCGCGGCGGTGTAGGCGCGCATCGCGTCGAAACAGGGCGCGTAGTCCTCCCGGCCCCGCTCGATGACTTCGATTGCTTGCATGCCGAGAGTGTAGCGAAAAGGGCCGGTTCGCACCGGCCCCTGCTTCGCTGGCGGCTGTCACCCTGGCGCCGTCAGGGTTGTCCGCTGGTGTGGTCTGGATTGGGACGATCTTCGCCGGACACCGGGCGCGCCGGCGGCCGGCAGTAGACCAGCCGCAGATGGCGCCGGCTCGGCGCATCGGCTTTCGGCTCAGGACGCCGCGACGATGTCCTGGTTAGGCGACCATTGCGTGCCTCGAACCAGTCGCCGCACGACGCGGTTCACCAGATGCGGCAGCTTGGTGGCGGCCGGGCGGCGGGCTTCGGCGATCAGCGCCAGCCGTACCGGGCGCTCGGCACGCGGATCGACGCTGAGCACCACTTCGTCACCGCGGTTCAGCTGCAGGCTGGCGCCGCAGCGCAGCCAGTAATCTTCCGAGTCGCCGTCGCGGGTGACCCACAGGTTCAGGCCGGCGGCATCTTCCACATAGAGCCGTTGCGCGGTGTGTACCGACAGCGGCGCGACCTCGCCCGGGTTCAGGCTGAAGACGGTCGTTGTGAGCAGGGTTTCCATTTTGGACTTCCTTCACTAAGGTGACGGTACCGTCCGGCACGCGAGTTTCGCGCGGCTGGCGTCGCGCTTTACCGTGTCTGGCCTGGGTTGGCCTGGCGCGCTCGCTGTTGCGGTCCCGATGCATTGCATTCTAGTGATTGCCCGACCACCTCCAAAACGATATATATTGATTTCCCTTGTTAGCGAATCTCACATAGCGACGCTGTTGCGATGACCCTGAAGCGTAATCCCGTCGAACTGCCGCGCGCCTGGCATCGCGAGCTGCCACGGCTGCCGGCGCTGACCGCGCTGCGCGCGTTCGAAGCCGCCGCGCGGCATGAGAGCTTCTCGCGCGCGGCCACCGAGCTGTTCGTCACCCATGGGGCCGTCAGCCATCAGGTCCGTGCCTTAGAGGAAGAACTGGGCCAGCCGTTGTTCGCCCGCAACGGCAAGCGGGTCAGCCTGACGCCGGCCGGCCGCGTCTACGCCGAGCGCGTGCGCGACGCGCTGCTGCAGATCGCCGAAGCGACGCGCGCGCTGCAGTCAGGCACGCGCGACAAGCGGCTGACCATCAGCACGATGCCGTCGTTTGCCGCCCGCTGGCTGACGCCGCGCATCGGCAGCTTTATCGAACGGCATCCCGAGCTGGACGTCGAGCTGATGTCGTCGAACACGCTGGTCGATTTCGCGCGCGACGAGGTCGACGTGGCGCTGCGCATGGGCAGCGGCGACTATCCGGGGCTCTATGTCGAGCGGCTGCTCGACGACGTGTTCTTCCCGGTCTGCAGCCCGACCTTGCTGGGCGGCAAGCTGCCGCAGCGCCCCGAGCAGATGCAGGGGCTGACGCTGCTGCGCGGCGAAGGCGATCCGTGGCGGCCATGGTTCGAGGCGGCGGGACTCGACTGGCCCGAGCCGCGCAAGGGCCTGATGTTCGAGGATTCGTCGCTGCTGCTGCAGGCCGCGGCGGAGGGCCAGGGCATCGCGCTGATCCGCTCGTCGCTGGCCTACAACGATCTGTTGTCCGGGCGGGTGGTGCGGCTGTTCGACGTCAGCATCCCGTGTCCGTGGTTGCTGTACTTCGTCTGCACGCCCGCGATGCTCGAGACGCCGAAGGTGCAGGCCTTCCGCAACTGGCTGCTGCCCGAGATCGCGGCGTTCCGGCAGATCCTGTCGCAGTGGGCGTAGGCAGGGACGGCGGGCTGGCGGGGCCTCAGGCGGGCTGGCGGGGCCTCAGGCGGGCTCGTCGTCCGGCTTCGATGTCGCAGCAGGCGCGGCGGGCGTGTCGCGCTCGGCCAACCGTGCGCGGGGATGGGCCTGGTCGTAGACCTTGGCCAGATGCTGGAAATCGAGCGCGGTGTAGATCTGCGTCGTCGCCACGCTGGCGTGGCCCAGCATCTCCTGCACCGCGCGCAGGTCGCCCGACGACTGCAGCACGTGGCTGGCGAACGAGTGCCGCAGCATGTGCGGATGCACGTCGGCCGGCACGCCGGCGCGGATCGCCTGCTGCTTGATGCGGGCGCGCACGGTCCGGTCCGACAGCCGCTCGCCGCGCCGCGACAGGAATAGCGCGTGCCGATGGTCGGCGACGGCCGAAGCCTTGACCCAGTCGTCGCGCACCGCCAGCCACGCGCGCAGCGCCTGCACCGCCTTGCTGCCGACCGGCACGCTGCGGCGGCGCGAACCCTTGCCGAGCACCGTGACTTCGCCCGCGGCCAGGTCGATCCAGCCCGACGAGCGGTAGCCGTCCTCTTCCACGTAACGCAAATCGAGCTGCACCAGCTCCGACACGCGCAAGCCGCTCGAATAGCCGAGCTCGAACACGGCCTGGTCGCGCAGCCCCTCGGCGCCCTCCCCGGCCGGCTGGCCGACCAGCGCCACCGCGTGCTCGACCGATAGCGCCTTGGGCAGCGGCCGTCCGGCCTTGGGGGCACGCACACCGTCGACGGGATTGGCCTCGACGCCGTGGCCGTGCCGCGCGGCCCACAGGTAGAAGCCGCGCCAGGCCGACAACGCCCTGGCAATGCTGGTCGAAGCGAGACCGCTGCCGCGCAGCCGCGCGGCGAAGCTGCGGATCTGGTCGGTGCGCAGCGCGGTCAGCGCGGTACCGGGGGCGAACCTGGCGGCCTGCGCCTGCAATACCGACAGGTCGCGCCGGTAGCCGACCAGCGTGTGCTCGGCCAGCTTGCGGCTGCTGGCCAGCCAGTCCAGATAGCGGAGCAGCAGCGGATCGAGGGCCGGTGGGGGCGCGTCCGTCGCGTTCTCCGCGGACGCCGGTTCGCTGGCGCGGGCCATCCGTTGCCGCCCGAGTCCTTCGATCAGCCGCGCAGGCGCGCCAGCGCCGCGCCGGCCAGTTCGCCGATACGGCTCAGGTAGGCCGTACCCATGCCTTCGTGGAAGCGGCGCGCATCGGGCGAGCCGAGCACCAGCAGGCCGAAGGTCGGACCCGTTTCGGCGTCCTGGCCGGCGGGGGCGCGCAGCGCGACGATCGCGAGCGACGCGATGTCATCGCGCTCGAGCCAGTCGACCGCCTGCTTGCCGCCTTCACCAAGCGTGTCGGGCACTGCCGCCGGCACAGGCTGGGCGCCCTCTTCGGCGACGGCTGGCGCGATGGCCCACGGATTGGCGCCGCAATACGGCGTCTGCAGGCCCTCGGCAAAGCGGCGCGCGGCTTCGCTGGCGGTGGCCTGTTCGCCGCGCAGCAGATCGAGCGGGGCGTGCGTTTCGGCCAGCTGCCACAGCCGCAGCGCGACGGCCGGCACATCGAAGACCTGCTGCAGGCCCTGGCTGACCGCCATCGGCAGCGCCAGCGCATCGGCCTCGCCGAGTAGCCGCAGCTGCCACGCGTGCATGCGGTTCTGCGTGCGGTCGTTGTCGTGGCCGTGGCGCATCAGATTGGCCAGCTTCAGTTCGAGGCCCTTGTTCTTCTCGCGCAGGATTTCCATCTGGCGCTGCTGCAGCGAGACCGCGCGATGGCTGTGCGGGCTCGTCAGCTGCACGGAGGCCAGCAGCTCGGCGTGGTCCTCGAAGAACTGGGGATGACTTTGCAGATAGGCGGCGACGTCTTGCGGATTCATTGGCGGGTCATCGAACGATTTGCGCTGGAGTGTAGCAAACGCTGTTCGGGGTGGGCCGGCTGCCTTCTCCCCCGGCCGCTCTTCCGCAAGCGGGGGAGGGGCGAAAACGGAAGCGGTCGGCCATCCCGCACGGTGTTCTCCCTCTCCCGCTTGCGGTAGAGGGCCGGGGAGAGGGCGGGGCGATCGATCGACCCATATCGCCCAATCCCGTCACGCCATCAAAAAACCCGCGCCAGGGCGCGGGTTCCCGATCTGACTGCGCCGAGCCGATCAGCCCAGCTTCTTGCGCAGTAGCTCGTTGACCTGGGCCGGATTGGCCTTGCCCTTGGTCGCCTTCATCGCCTGGCCGACCAGCGCGTTGAACGCCTTCTCCTTGCCGGCGCGGAACTCCTCGACCGACTTGGCGTTGGCGGCGAGCACCTCGTCGATGATGGCCTCGAGCGCGCCGGTGTCCGACATCTGCTTCAGGCCCTTGGCGGCGATGATCGCGTCGGCGTCGCCGTCGCACTCGCCGGCCCACATCGCCGGGAACACGTCCTTCTTGGCGGTGTTGTTCGACACCGTGCCGTCGGCAATGCGCTTGAGCAGCAGCGCCAGTTGTGCCGGGCGAATCGGCGCGGCATCGATCTCGATGCCCTCGCGGTTCAGCTGCGAGGCGACGTCGCCCATCAGCCAGTTGGCCGCCGGCTTGGCGTTGGCCGCGCCCGCCTCGGCGACGACCTGCTCGAACCAGTTGGCCAGCGCCTTCGACGAGGTCAGCACGCTGGCATCGTAGGCCGGCAGGCCGTATTGCGAGACGAAGCGCGCCTGCATCGCGGCCGGCAGCTCCGGCATCGCGGCGCGCACACGTTCGACCCAGGCCGGCTCGATCTCCAGCGGCAGCAGGTCCGGATCGGGGAAGTAGCGATAGTCGTGCGCGTCTTCCTTGGTCCGCATCGCGCGCGTCTCACCGGTGTCCGGATCGAACAGCACGGTGGCCTGCTGGATTTCGCGGCCATCCTCGATCTCGGCGATCTGCCAGCGCACCTCGTACTCGATCGCCTGCTGCAGGAAGCGGAACGAGTTCAGGTTCTTGATTTCGCGGCGCGTGCCCAGCTTGTCGCTGCCGACCGGCCGCACCGACACGTTGGCGTCGCAACGGAAGCTCCCTTCCTGCATGTTGCCGTCGCAGATGCCCAGCCACACCACCAGCGTATGCAGCGCGCGCGCATACGCGACCGCCTCGGCGGCGCTGCGCATGTCGGGCTCGGTGACGATCTCCAGCAGCGGGGTGCCGGCGCGGTTCAGGTCGATGCCGGTCATGCCGGCGAAGTCCTCGTGCAGCGACTTGCCGGCGTCCTCCTCGAGGTGGGCACGGGTCAGCTGCACGGTCTTCTCGTAGAACTCGCCCTTGCGGCCCTCGACCTGGAAGGTCAGGCTGCCGCCCTGCACCACCGGGATCTCGTACTGGCTGATCTGGTAGCCCTTGGGCAGATCGGGGTAGAAGTAATTCTTGCGCGCGAACACGCTATGCGGCGCGACATGGGCGCCGATCGCCAGGCCGAACTGGATCGCGCGCTCGACCGCGGCCTTGTTCAGCACCGGCAGCGTGCCGGGCAGCGCCAGATCGACCGGGCTGGCCTGGGTATTGGGCGCCGCGCCGAACGCGGTGGAGGCGCCGGAAAAAATCTTCGAGGCCGTCGAAAGCTGCGTATGCGTTTCGAGACCGATCACCACTTCCCATTGCATGGCGGTATTCCTGTTGGTTCCTTGCGGCGGCGCCGGCCTGGGCCGCGCCGCCGTGTGCTTTCGCGTTCTGCGTTGCGTTCTGCGTTGTGCTCTGTGGCCGTGCGTGCGGCGGCGTTATTGCGTGCGCGCGCAGGTACCGGTGCCCGGTTCGAACATGACCGGCCACGCCTCTTCATAGATGCCCGGCGTGCAGCGGCTCTGGCAATTGGCGTGCGCCAGCGTGACGCGGCGCGGGTCCTGCCAGACCAGCAGCTTGCACGCGCTGCCGTCGCGCGCGGCCAGTTCGATATGCGGCTTGCGGCGGGTCTGGCGGAACTCGGCCAGGTCGAAGCTGCACGAGCCGCGCTTGCCGACCCACAGCTTCCACGACAGCTGCTGCACGTTGTTGTCCGCCACGCGCAGCTGCGCGTCCTCGCGGAAGCCGTCTTCCTCCGTGCGGCGGCAGTCGCCGGCCAGGTCGATGTCGCGATCGGCGATCGGCGTGGGACCGCCGATGCGCGGCAGCGGAATGCAGCCGGCCAGCGCGGCCAGCAGTACGGCCGTCAATGCCAGGCGGCCGGCAGAGAGGCGGGACGGGCGGATCGAAAGCAGCGCGTTCATGATCATCCCTGCGAGGGCTGGCGCAGATGCCAGTCGGTGGCCTGCTGGAAGGCGTGCGCGGTCTGCAGCAGCTGCGCCTCGCCGAAGTAGTTGCCGATCATCTGCAGGCCAACCGGCATGCCGCCCTCGCCGAAGCCGCAGGGCACGCTCATGCCGGGCAGGCCGGCCAGGCTGGTCGACAGCGTGAAGACGTCGGCCAGGTACATCTGCACCGGGTCGGCGCTCTTCTCGCCGAGCTTCCACGCCACCGTCGGCGCGACCGGCCCCATGATCACGTCGCACTCGCCGAAGGCGCGCTGGAAGTCGTCGGCGATGATGCGGCGGATCTTCTGCGCCTGCAGGTAGTAGGCGTCGTAGTAGCCGTGCGACAGCACATAGGTGCCGACCAGGATGCGGCGCTTGACCTCCCAGCCGAAGCCCTCGGCACGGGTCTTCTTGTACATGTCGAGCAGGTCGCGGTACTCGGCCGCGCGGTGGCCATAGCGCGCGCCATCGAAGCGCGACAGGTTGGACGAGGCCTCGGCCGGCGCGATCACGTAGTAGACCGGAATCGACAGCTCGGTCTTGGGCAGCGACACCTCGACCAGCGTCGCGCCCAGCTTCTCGTATTCGCGCAGCGCGGCGCGCACCGCGGCCTCGACATCGGCCGACAGGCCGGCGCCGAAGTACTCGCGCGGCAGGCCGATGCGCAGGCCGGCCAGCGGCTGGTTCGCGCTGGCGCCACCGCGTGGCTGGCCCAGCAGCCGCGTGAAGTCTTCGTCCACGCCGCCCTGGGCCGGCGTCAGCGAGGTCGAATCGCGCTCGTCGAAACCGGCCATCGCATTGAGCAGCAGCGCGCAATCCTCGGCGCTGCGCGCCATCGGGCCGGCCTGGTCCAGCGACGAGGCGAACGCGATCATGCCGAAGCGCGACACGCGGCCGTAGGTCGGCTTGATGCCGGTGATGCCCGAGAACGCGGCCGGCTGGCGGATCGAGCCGCCGGTATCGGTACCGGTCGCGGCCGGCGCCAGGCCGGCCGCCACGGCCGCGGCCGAGCCGCCTGAGGAGCCGCCGGGCACGCGCGACGCGTCCCACGGGTTGCGCACCGGGCCGAAATGCGAGTTCTCGTTGGACGAACCCATTGCGAACTCGTCCATATTGGTCTTGCCCAGCGTCACCATGCCGGCGGCGGCGAGCCGCTGGACCACGGTGGCATCGAACGGGCTCTCGTAGTCGGCCAGCATGCGCGAGCCGGCGGTCGAGCGCCAGCCGCGCGTGACGAACACGTCCTTGTGGGCGATCGGCACGCCGGTCAGCGGACCGGCCTCGCCGCGCGCGCGGCGCGCGTCGGCCTCGCGGGCCTGCGCCAGCGTCAGTTCGGCGTCGACATGGATGTAGGCGTTCAGCGCACTGGCCTGCTCGATGCGGGCCAGATAGTCACGCGCCAGTTCTTCGGCCGACACCGCGCCGGCGGCGAGCGCATCGGCGATCTGGCGCAGCGAGGTCACGGTCGAACCGACCGGGAAGGAGGAAGCGGAGGAAGACATGGAGTGTCGGAAGAGCTTCGGAGAACGGCCCGCGGCGCATCGCTGCGGGCCGGATCGATTCAGGAGACGCCGCCGTGCGTACCGGTACGCCGATACGGAAAGGCCGGACGACGTCGGCGAGCCGGGCGTGGGACCGTTATTCGATCACCTTCGGCACCAGATACAGGCCGGCCTCGGTGGCCGGGGCCGGACGCTGGTAGTCGTCGCGCCGGTTGGGCTCGGTGACGACGTCGTCGCGCAGCCGCTGCTGCATTTCGCGTACCGCCGACAGCGGATGCGCCAGCGGTGCGACGCCGCTGGTGTCGACCGCCTGCATCTGCTCGACCAGCGAGAAGAATTGATTCAATTGCCCGAGCGTCTGGCCAGCTTCGTCATCGCTGATGTCGATGCGGGCAAGATGGGCGATGCGCTTGACGTCGGATAGCTCGAGTGCCATGGCGTGGGTGCGAGGAATTCCAGAGGGCCCGGCAGTCCGGCGACAGGCCGGGACGGACCGGGAGAATGACGACCGTGGCGACCGTACGGAGAAAGTCGGGAGGCGCTGAACCGGGCCGGGCCGGCGCGCCTCGGGCAGCGCCCTGTCGGGGCCCTTGTCGGCCCGGCGTCAGCCCGGAGAATGTGCCGCGCGCGGCGCCCCACAATCGTCAGAATTACAGGTTTTTTCAGGGCAATTTGCCGCCGAAACACGCGGAATTATAAGGTATCATTCCGTTTTGCCGCCGCCCCTGGCGGCGCCTTCGCCGCTTGGGACCCAGGACCCGGCCGCTGAAGGATGCCGGACCCGACTGCCCGCGGGGCCCGGACCAGGATCCTCCGATTAGACCGACTCGCTGCTGCCCCATCTTAGGTGCCGGGTCTGTGGCGCCCGGACCACCGTCCGGCCATCCGCCAAATGAAGTTTGGCGAACTTTCTGGCGCCGTCTAATCAAAGGTTCCCGTGGGAGTGCGTTCCGCCGGCTCGGCGGGCCCATTCCCCCAGCACTGTCGCGGTTCGCCTGGCGCACCGCAACGGCATGGGCGGGACCGTGGATGCGCGGACGACGCGCGCCGTTTCCATCGACGACATATGAATTTCGCGGCCGGCGCCAACGACTGGCGCCGGCCGCTTCGCATACCTGCGAACCCACCAGAAAACAGGACTCCTGATGTTCGGATTTCTCCGCAGCTACTTCTCCAACGATCTCGCGATCGACCTCGGCACCGCCAACACGCTGATCTACATGCGTGACAAGGGCATCGTGCTGGACGAACCGTCGGTGGTCGCGATCCACCTGGGCGGCGGCCCGAACGCCAAGAAGACCATTCAGGCAGTCGGCAAGGAAGCCAAGCAGATGCTGGGCAAGGTGCCGGGCAACATCGAGGCGATCCGCCCGATGAAGGACGGCGTGATCGCCGACTTCACCGTCACCGAGCAGATGCTCAAGCAGTTCATCAAGATGGTGCACGACAGCAAGCTGCTGCGTCCGTCGCCGCGCATCATCATCTGCGTGCCGTGCGGTTCGACCCAGGTCGAGCGCCGCGCGATCCGCGAGTCGGCGCTGGGCGCCGGCGCCTCGCAGGTCTACCTGATCGAGGAACCGATGGCCGCCGCGATCGGCGCCGGCCTGCCGGTGTCCGAGCCGTCGGGCTCGATGGTCGTCGATATCGGCGGCGGCACCACCGAAGTCGGCATCATCTCGCTGGGCGGCATGGTCTACAAGGGCTCGGTGCGCGTCGGCGGCGACAAGTTCGACGAGGCCATCGTCAATTACATCCGCCGCAACTACGGCATGCTGATCGGCGAGCAGACCGCCGAAGCGATCAAGAAGGAAATCGGCTCCGCCTTCCCGGGTTCGGAAGTGCGCGAGATGGAGGTCAAGGGCCGCAACCTGTCCGAGGGCATCCCGCGCGCGTTCACGGTCTCGTCCAACGAGATCCTCGAAGCGCTGACCGATCCGCTGAACCAGATCGTCTCCACCGTCAAGATCGGCCTGGAGCAGACCCCGCCCGAACTGGGCGCGGACATCGCCGAGCGTGGCATCACGCTGACCGGCGGCGGCGCGCTGCTGCGCGACCTGGATCGCCTGCTGGCCGAGGAAACCGGCCTGCCGGTGCTGGTCGCCGAGGATCCGTTGACCTGCGTGGTGCGCGGCTCGGGCATGGCCCTGGAGCGCATGGACAAGCTGGGCAGCATCTTCGCCTACGAGTAAGCCGGTCCGGCAAAGGATCGTTCCCGTGGCGAAGCGCGCCCTGCCCGCACCGCTGGCCGACGCCGGCCACGGGCAGGTCCGCCGCCGCGCCACCCTGGCCAAGCCGGCCGCCGCCCACCGGCGGGCCGCGCGACTTTGCCAATTCCGGTCCGCCCCCGGACGCCCGCGCGCGGCGTGCCGGCGACGCGGACCGCCACCGCCTGCGTACGGCTAAATGGATTACACGCCGCCACCGCTATTCAAGCAGGGCACGTCCGCGTTCGCGCGCCTGGTCATCTTCGTCACGATGGCGCTGGTGCTGCTCGTCGTCGACGCCCGCTTCGATGCGCTGTCCACGGTCCGGCAGGTCGCCGCCACCGTGCTGATGCCGGTCGAGCGCGCGGTGCTGGTGCCGCGCGACATGGCGCGCACCGCGTTCGACTATCTGCAGTCGTCCGCCGCGCTGGCCAGCGAGAACCGCGAGCTGCGCCGGCGCGCGGTGGCCCAGGCCGATGACGCGCTGCGCCAGGCCCAGCTCGAGGCCGAGAACCGCCAGCTGCGCAAGCTGCTTGACCTGAAGGAGCAATCGGCCACGCCGGTCACCGCGGCCGAGGTGCTGTACGACGCGCGCGATCCGTACAGCCAGCGCATCGTGATCGACCGCGGCAGCCAGCACGACGTGCGGGCCGGCTACCCGGTGATCGACGATCGCGGCGTGGTCGGCCAGGTCACGCGCGTGACGCCGTTCCAGTCCGAAGTCACGCTGCTGACCGACAAGGACCAGGCGATCCCGGTGCAGGTGGTACGCAACGGCCTGCGCAGCATCGCCTTCGGCGGCGGCAAGGCGGGCATGCTGGATCTGCGCTTCATGGCGGCGTCCGCCGATCTGCAGCAGGGCGACCTGCTGGTGACCTCCGGCCTGGACGGCGTCTATCCGGCCGGGCTGCCGGTCGCGCGCATCGTGCAGATCGAACGCAAGGCCGATACCGCGTTCTCGCGCGTCTACTGCGAGCCGGTCGCGGGCGTGCGTTCGCATCGGCAACTGCTGGTGGTGCGCTACGAGGCCGAGAAGCCCTCGCGCGACCTGCCGGCCGGGGCCGACGGCAAGAACGCCGGCGGCAAGGCCAGCAAGACGGACAAGGCCGGCAAGACGGATAAGGCCGATCAGGCCGATAAGCCCGAGAAAGCGGAGAAGGCGCCGAAGGCGGATGCCGCGGCCACGGTCGCCACCGCGGCCGCGCCTTCGACCGCGCCCGGCCAGGAGCAGAAGCGGTGACCCATCCCCAATACCTGCTGCGGCCGGTCAACCCGGCCTTCATCGCGCTGACCTTCGTGCTGGCGTTCCTGTTCAACCTGCTGCCGTGGGGCGACATCCTGTGGGTGCCCGACATGGTGGCGCTGGTGCTGGTGTTCTGGAACATCCACCAGCCGCGCAAGGTCGGCATGGGCGTGGCCTTCGTGCTGGGCCTGCTGATGGACGTGCACGATGCCCGCCTGCTCGGCGAGCACGCGATGGCCTACACGCTGCTGGCGTACTTCGCCATCACGATCCACCGCCGCGTGCTGTGGTTCAGCGTCTATACGCAGGCGCTGCACGTGCTGCCGCTGCTGTTCATCGCGCATGCGGTGCCGGTGGTGATCCGGCTGCTGATGGGCGCGCCGCTGCCCGGCTGGCCGCTGCTGGTCGCGCCCGGCATCGAGGCGCTGCTGTGGCCGCTGGCCACCGGCCTGCTGCTGGCGCCGCAGCGCCGTTCGATCGACGTCGACGAAACCCGGCCGATCTGACGGCATGGCACTCCGTTCGCTGTTCCCCTCCGTGCCCCGACCGCCCGTCCACGCAGCACCATGACCGAAATCCGCAACGTCGAACTCGAGCTCGGCCGCTTCCGCCTTCGCGTGGCGGCCGCGGCGCTGTTCGCCGTGATCCTGTTCGGCCTGCTGTTCCTGCGCTTCTTCTGGCTGCAGTGGTACAAGCACGACCAGTATTCGGCCAAGGCCGAGGACAACCGCATCTCGGTGGCGCCGATCGAGCCGAACCGCGGCATCATCATGGACCGCAACGGCATCGTGCTGGCGCGCAACTATTCCGCCTACACGCTGGAGATCACGCCGTCCAAGCTGACGCAGTCGCTGGACGACACCATCGACGAACTGTCCGAGCTGATCGAGATCCAGCCGCGCGACCGCCGGCGCTTCCGCCGGCTGATGGAGGAGTCGCGCAGCTTCGAGAGCCTGCCGATCCGCAGCCAGCTGAGCGACGAGGAGGTCGCGCGCTTCTCCGCGCAGCGCTTCCGCTTTCCCGGCGTCGACGTGCGGGCGCGGCTGTTCCGCCAGTACCCGATGGGCGAATCGGCCTCGCACGTGGTCGGCTATATCGGCCGCATCTCGCAGCGCGACCAGCAGCGCATCGAGGCGATGGACGAGGCCAACGACGCCAATCCGGCCAGGTACGATCCGCGCAAGGACGCCGACAACTACAAGGGCACCAACTACATCGGCAAGATCGGCATCGAGCAAAGCTACGAGACCGAGCTGCACGGGCTGACGGGGATCGAGGAGGTCGAGGTCAGCGCCGGCGGGCGGCCGATCCGCACGCTGTCGACCGCGCCGGCGACGCCGGGCAACAACCTGATCCTGTCGCTCGACATCCGGCTGCAGCAGCTGGCCGAGGCGCTGTTCGGCGACCGCCGCGGCGCGCTGGTGGCGATCGAGCCGGCCACCGGCGACATCCTCGCCTTCGTCTCCAAGCCGACCTTCGACCCGAACCTGTTCGTCGAGGGCATCGACACCGCCACCTGGAACGAGCTGAACAATTCGCCGAACAAGCCGCTGCTGAACCGCCCGCTGCGCGGCACCTACCCGCCCGGCTCGACCTACAAGCCGTTCATGGCGCTGGCGGCGCTGGCGACCGGCAAGCGCACCGCGGGCTGGGGCATGCACGACCCCGGCTTCTTCACGCTGGGCAACCACACCTTCCGCGACGACAAGCCGGGCGGCCACGGCTGGGTCGACATGCATAGCTCGATCGTCGCGTCGTGCGACACCTATTACTACGCGCTCGCGCGCGACATGGGCGTCAACGCGATCCACGACTTCATGAAGCCGCTCGGCTTCGGCCAGCTGACCGGCATCGACATCGAGGGCGAGAACCGCGGCATCCTGCCGTCGACCGACTGGAAGCGCCGCGCCTACCGCAAGCCGGAGCAGCAAAAGTGGTATGACGGCGAGACCATCTCGCTGGGCATCGGCCAGGGCTACAACAGCTTTACGATCCTGCAGCTGGCGCATGCGACCTCGATCCTGGTCAACAACGGCGTGGTGATGAAGCCCCACCTGGTCAAGGCGATCGAGGACGCGGTCACGCGCCAGCGCCGCCTGACGGTGCCGAAGGAAAGCTACCGGCTGCCGTTCAAGCAGTCCGATATCGACGTGATCAAGCGCGCGATGGTCGGCGTCACGCATTCGGGCACCGCGGCGCGCGTGTTCGCCGGCGCCGCCTACGAGTCGGCCGGCAAGACCGGCACCGCGCAGACCTACTCGCTGGCCAAGGGGGAGAAGTACAACCATCACGCACTGGCCGAGCACAAGCGCGACCACGCGCTGTACACCGCGTTCGCGCCCGCCGACAAACCGAAGATCGCGCTGGCGCTGATCGTCGAGAACGCGGGCTTCGGCGCGGCGCACGCGGCACCGATCGCGCGCAAGGTGATGGATTACTACCTGCTCGGCAAATGGCCCGCCGAACTGGCCGAGATCGCGCCGCCCGCCGCCGAACGGGCGCACGGCCTGCCGCCGGTCGATACGCCCAGCGTGTTCACCACCGGCCATACCGCCAGCATCGCCAGCGCCAGCGCGATGGGCAACACGCTGGCCAGCGAGGAAGGGGAAGGCAAGCCGGGCGGCAAGGATCAGCACGACAAGGCGGGCGGAGGCGAGGCACGCGAAGGCGGCGCCAGCGCGGTCGCCGCGGCGCCGGACATCGATCCGCAAGCGATCGCACCGGCCTCGGCGCCGGTGACGCTGGGCGAGCGCATGCGCCAGGCGCTCGGCCACACCAGGCCGCCGCATGATGGCGCGCCGCCGGCGCCGGCCGCCGCGCCACCCGCTCCCGCCGCACCGGGCGCGCGCCAGACACGCCCGGGCACGCCGCCCGCCGCGCCGGGCCCCGCTCCGTCTCCCGCATCCCGCGCCCGGCAGGCCGCCGCGGCGCCGGGCGCCAACGCCACGCATTGAAGGAGGCGCAGATGGATCGCAGACGCGCCCTGTCCCTGATCAAGACCGCGCTGACCGGCTTCGACAAGCCGCTCGCGCTGATCGTCTTCCTGCTGTTCGCCACCGGCATCGTCGCGCTGTACTCGGCCTCGGTCGACATGCCCGGCCGCGTCGAAGACCAGCTGCGCAATATCCTGCTGTCCTACGCGGTGATGTGGGTGATCGCCTATCTGCCCACGCAGACGCTGATGCGGGTCGCGGTGCCGCTCTATACGGTCGGCGTCGCGCTGCTGATCGCAGTGGCGATGTTCGGGCTGATCCGCAAGGGCGCGCGCCGCTGGCTCAATGTCGGCATCGTGATCCAGCCCTCGGAGCTGATGAAGATCGCGATGCCGCTGATGCTGGCCTGGTACTTCCAGAAGCGCGAGAGCGGGCTGCGCTGGTTCGACTTCATCGTCGCCGGCGTGCTGCTGGCGGTTCCGGTGGGTCTGATCGCCAAGCAGCCGGACCTGGGCACCGCGCTGCTGGTACTGGCGGCCGGCATGTACGTGATCTACTTCGCCGGCCTGTCGTGGAAGCTGATCCTGCCGGCGCTGGCGATCCTGGTGACGCTGATCTCCGGGCTGCTGTTCTTCGAGCACGACATGTGCGCGCCCGGCGTCAACTGGCCGGTGCTGCACGACTACCAGCAGCACCGGGTCTGCACGCTGCTCGATCCGACCACCGATCCGCTCGGCAAGGGCTTCCACACGATCCAGTCGATCATCGCGATCGGCTCCGGAGGCCTGATGGGCAAGGGCTGGCTCAAGGGGACGCAGACCCACCTCGAGTTCATTCCCGAGAAGCACACCGACTTCATCTTCGCGGTCTACTCGGAGGAATTCGGCCTGATCGGCAATGCCGTGCTGCTGGTGCTGTACCTGCTGCTGATCTTCCGCGGGCTCTATATCGCCGCGAACGCGCCGACACACTTCTCGCGGCTGCTGGCGGGCGCCGTCACGCTGATCTTCTTTACCTATGCCTTCGTCAACATGGGCATGGTCAGCGGCATCCTGCCGATCGTGGGCGTGCCGCTGCCGCTGATCAGCTACGGCGGCACCGCGCTGGTCACGCTTGGCATGGGGATCGGCATCCTGATGAACATCTCGCGGCAGAAGCGGCTGATCCAGACTTGAGGGCGCACTGGCGCGCTGGCGCGCGCTTGCTCGCTCCCCTTTCCCGCGAGCGGGAGAGGGGAGAGGGGAGATTCCGCGCGAGTCCTGGCGCAGCGATTCCCTTTCGCGCCCCAGCAGAGATGAGAACCGCCGGAACACCGCGCGATCTCTTGCACACCTCATCTCTCTCCCGCTTGCGGGAGAGGCGCAGGGCAGAGGGAAAGGCGTCCGCTACATCGTCGGCGCGCGCGATCTCACCGTCTGCTCCAGCAGCGACCGCAACTTGGCCAGCGCGCCAGGGTCGCCGCGCGCCGCGGCGCGGGCGTACCAGATCTTGGCCTGCTCGATATCGCGCTCGACCACGCCCGGCTCGCCGCGCTCGTAGAAGCTGGCGACGATGTACTGCGCCCCGCCGTCCCCGGCGGTCGCCGCCCGCGTGTACCACTCGAAGGCCTTGGCGTAATCGCGCGGCACGCCGCGGCCGATGAAGTAATTGGTCGCCAGCGCGACCTGCGCCTGGATATGCCCGCCCTGGCTGGCGCGCTGATACCAGCGGTTGGCCTCCTCCAGCGACTTCGGCACCAGTTCGCCGCGCTCGTGCAGTTCGCCCCAGGTGAACTGCGCATGCGTCATCTCGTTATCGGCCGCCTTCTTCAGCCAGACCAGCGCCTCCTGCGGCTTCGACGCGGTGCCATCGCCGCGCAGCAGCATCATCGCGTAGTTGAACTGCGCCAGCCGGTTGCCCTGGCGCGCCGCGTCGGCGAAGTCGCGCAGCGCGGACTCGAAAGCGCCCGCCTCGTAGGCAGCCACCGCCTGGCGCGTCAGCGTCTCCGCGGGCTGCGGCGGCCGGGGTGCCGCCATCGCGGTCTGCCACCCGCCCAGCAGGATCAGCGTGCAGGCGGCATGGCAGGCGAGGCGGCGCAGGGACGGCATGGCGGACTCCCAGTGGGATCGGGCTTTCCAGCCAGTGTAGGAGCCGATGGAAGGCGGTGATAGCTTGCACCGGTTCATTACGAGGACAAATAACAAGCGGAATTTTTTCGCCCGCTCCATTCATCGATCACATGATTGCCGTTTCGCCTTGGCGCTTGGCCGCGACGACGCCGCGCGCGTGCAGGCCGCTGCGTACGCTCTAGAGTGACGCGGCCGCGCAAGGACCATGCGGCCCTTCCCGCCCTTCCCCGACACGAACCGATCGTTTCGTCCCCATGCATATCCGTTGGCTCGAAGACTTTGTCTGTCTGGCCGAGGCCGGCAGCCTCGCCCGCGCCGCCGAACTGCGCAACGTCACCCCACCGGCGTTCGGCCGCCGCATGCAGGCGGTCGAAGTGTGGGCCGGCGCGCCGCTGATCGATCGCAGCGTGTTCCCAGTCCGGCTGACCGCCGAGGGCCGGCAGTTCCTGGAGGCGGCGCAGTCGGCGCTGCATACGCTGGAGGAAACGCGGCTGGCGCTGCGGGCGGCCCACCGTGTCGATGCCAGCACCGTGGTGATCGCCACCGGCAAGACGCTGTCGCGCTCGCTGGTGCCGGCGTGGCTGGCCGGGCTGCGCCAGGCGCTGCGGCACGATCCGGTGGCCGCGGGCTTTCGTACGCGGCTGTCGACCTTCGCCATGCACGATGCGATGGCGATGTTTACCGAGGGCGATGCCGATTTTCTGCTGTGCTACAGCCCGCCCGACCTGCCGGTGCGGCTGGACGAGGCCCGCTACCAGTTCCACCCGGTCGGGATCGAACGGCTGGTCTGCGTCGCCGCCGCCGACGCCGCGGGTGGCCCGTGCTTTCGCCTGCCGGCGCGCGGCACCGGCGGCAAGAGCGGCGCGCAGGTCCCGATCATTGCCTATGCCGAAACGCTGACGATGGGCCGCATGGTCAATCAGGAAATCGCCCGGCGCAAACTGGCCGGCCGCCTCGACGTGGTGGCGGTCTGCGATTTCGCGGAATCGGTGCACGAGATGGTGCGCCAGCGCATGGGCCTGGCCTGGCTGCCGGCACGGCTGATCGCCGACGATCTGCATGCCGGCCGGCTGGTGCGCGCCGATATCGGCAACGTCGCGGACGCCGGGACGGAGGGCGGCCAGTTTGGCGGCCAACAGGGCGGCAATCGCGATCTGGTGCTGCAGATCCGGCTCTATCGTCCGCGCGCGGCGATGCGCCCGCTCGCCGAGGCGTTCTGGGGCGCCGCGACGGCGTAATACCGCCGGGCGGCCGGGCGCGCAGGCGGTGCTCCGCCTTCCCGCTTGCCGATCCGGCAATCGCCATTGCCAAACCCGCATGCGACGACACGGCGCCGCTCCCTAACATCGCGCCATACCACATCGATAACAGATAGACACGGGAGCGTTGCCATGAAGATCTCGCTGCGGACTGCCACCGCCGCCACCTTGCTGTTCTCCGCCATCTCGGCCATGTCGCTGGCTCCGGCCGACGCGCGCGCCAGCGAATGGCCCGCCAAGCCGATCACGCTGGTGGTCGGCTACACGGCCGGCGGCAGCGTCGACCTGGTGGCCCGCACCGTCGCGCCCGAACTGGGCAAGCGGCTCGGCCAGAGCGTGGTGATCGAAAACCTCGGCGGTGCCGGCGGCACCATCGGCGCGTCGCGCGTGGTCAAGGCCGAGGCCGATGGCTACACGCTGCTGATGGGTTCGGGCAGCGAGGTGTCGATCGCCCGCCTGACCAATCCGGCGGTCCGCTACGACGGCGAGAAGGACCTGGCCCCGATCACCTTCGTCGGCACGCAGCCGATGGTGCTGGTCGGCAAGCCCACGCTGCCGGCGCGCAATGCCGGCGAACTGATCGCGCTGGCCAAGGCGCAGCCGGACAAGCTCGCCTACGCGTCGTCGGGCGTCGGCACGCCGCTGAACCTCGCCGGCGAGCTGATCAAGCAGCAGGGCAAGGTCGGCATCACGCACGTGCCGTACAAGGGCGCGTCGGCCATGGCAACCGACCTGCTCGGCGGCCAGATCGATCTGGCGGTGATGGTGCTGTCGTCCGCGCTGCCGCATATCCAGGCCGGACGGGTCAAGGCCTACGGCGTGACCGAGGCCAAGCGCGCCGCGGTGGCGCCCGACGTGCCGGCGCTGGCGGAGACGCCTGCGCTGAAGGGCGTCGACATGGGCGTCTGGTTCGGCCTGATGGCGCCGAAGGCCACGCCGCGCGCGGTGGTGGATCGTCTCAACAACGAGATGCAGGCCGTGCTGGCGATGCCGGAGGTCCGCAAGAAGCTGGCCGAGGCCGGCGTCGAGGTCGCGCCCGCCAATCCGGCCCAGTTCGCCGCCTTCGTCAAGCGCGAGACCGCCAAGTACCGCACCATCGTGCAGGCGGCCGGCATCCAGCAATAACGGGAACCCCATGAACACGATGACCACGCTCGACGCTTACCCGGTCGAAGTCGCATTTCCCGATATCCGGCCGTACGCCGACGGCAATACCGGCGTCGCCTACGTCCACCACTTCGACAGCGGCGTGCCGGGTCCGCACGTGATGATCAACGCGCTGACCCACGGCAACGAGGTCTGCGGCGCGATCGTCGTCAAGGAGCTGCTGGACCTGGGGCTCAAGCCGCGCCGCGGACAGCTGACGCTGGCGTTCGCCAACGTCGACGCGTATCACCGCTTCGATCCGGCCAGGCCGGACGCCTCGCGCTTCGTCGACCAGGACTTCAACCGCGTCTGGACCGCCGCGGTGCTCGACGATGCGTCGCGCGACTCGTCGGAGCTGCGGCGCGCGCGCGAGATGCGCCCGCTGATCGATCGCGTCGATCTGCTGCTGGACCTGCATTCGATGCACGAGAAGAGCCTGCCGCTGATCGTGTCGGGCCCGCTGGACAAGGGCGTGGCGCTGGCGCGCACACTCGGCGCTCCGGCGCATGTGATCGTCGACGAAGGCCATCCGGAAGGCCGCCGCATGCGCGACTACGCCGGCTTCGGCGATCCGGCCAGTCCGAAGAATGCGCTGCTGATCGAGTGCGGCCAGCACTGGGAGGCATCGTCGGTGGCGGTGGCGCGCGACAGCACCGCGCGCTTCCTGCTCGCCGCCGGCATCGTCGACAGCGGCGACCTGCCCGCCGGCTGGCTGTCGGCACAGGCCGCACCGCAGCGCGTGGTGCGCGTGACCGAGCCCGTGGTCGCCACCAGCATGAACTTCCGCTTCGCCGGTCCTTATACCGGCCTGGAGACCTTCGCCGAGGCCGGCACCGTGATCGGCTGGAACGACGACGTGCCGGTGATGACGCCGTATCCGGACTGCGTGCTGGTGATGCCGTCGCTGCGCCAGCTGCGCCCGGGCGTGACGGTAGTGCGGCTGGGACAGCTGCAGCCTTGATCCTCCGCGGCAAAGATGCCCACCAAGAGCATCGCCGCGGCCCTCAGCGTGTCTTGAAGACGGCGTCCAGCGATTGCGCGTCCAGCAGCCGCCCGCTCCACCGCCTGATGTCGGCCGCCTGCGCCGCATTCAGCCTGGCAACGATATCCGGTGGCAGCGGCCCGAACCGGCGCGCCAGCAGTTGCTGCAGGACCCGGGCCGCACCTTCCCGCCGGCCCTTCGTGATTCCCTTTGCGACCCCCTTCTTCTCGCCCCGCCTCTCTCCCCGCTTTTCGCCCTTCTCTTCGTGTCGGGCGGCCCACTCGTCCATCCGTTGTGCCAGTGACATTTCCAAATCCTCCAGATCTCGAACCCGCGGCAGCGCGAGCTTGCCCTTGCGCTGCCTCAACAATACGCCACGCATCCACATCGCCAAAGTCCGCTTGAGCTCCTTGCGTCCGTCGATCCAGCAACGGACCTCACGAATTACGCGGATCAGACTCCGCTCGTTCTTCAATCGGTTGAAACGCATCACCGCCGCCACGAGATTGCGCCGCCGAGCAAGTTGTGCTTCCGAGTACCGGCTTTCGTCGATCAGGTGATAGCGAAACCGCGGCACCGGGAAGTCCGCATCGTGAGCGATCAGGCTTTCGACATCCACCGGCGCCTTCCATTTCGTTTCGCCGTTGTACAGCACGATGGGCAACACGGGCGGCAGCAGGCGGTCCGGTGAACATTCCTTCCTGCGGATCAGGTCCTGATACAGAAGCATCAGGTAACTCAGCACGCGCACGGCCATGAACGCGTCGACGGTACTCTGGAACTCGATCAGGATGTACAGGTACATCCACTGCTGTCCCGTTCGCACGCGCCAAACCACATCGTCGGCGCGCTGGCGGAAGTCATCGGTGACGTAGCTGCACGGCATGCGCTCCAGGGTGGAGAAATCCACCTTGCGCCACCATTGCCTCGGCACAAAGGTCTTCAGCAGGTCCCTGACGAATTCGGGACAGGTGTACAGAAACTTGTAAGAGACGTCGTCGTGCTTGGCCATCGTGCCGATCATGCGTGGGGGCGCATCGCGCCGAGACCGCCAGCATGCCGACTCAACCGCTATGAAGCTTTCTTAATAGTTGCCGCGCTATGAGTTACTGATTTGTTGCGTCATGGGGACCGAACCGAGTCAATGGCTATGGAAATCGGTGAACACCCTCATCAAGCGCAGCGCGTCCTCGGCCGTAAACCTCTGCATGACGACGTGACGGAGATCATGCGTCCGCCGTGCGCCATGTGGTGCCGGCAACTTCCTTTTCGCAGGAAACGGACGTGCGCCCCCTTGCCCCCGCCCCCCTTGCTTCCTCGGCTGCCGGCTTTGCCGGCGCCTACTCCCCTTCCCCCGCCGACACTTCGTCCACCAGCCGGCCTTCACGCCGCTGGCGCCCTGGCCCCGCGCGGATCGGTACGCGGCTCGCGCTGATCGTGCTGGCCGTACAGGTGCTGGTGTTCGGCCTGTTCGCCTGGGTGCTGTCCGACAGCAGCATGCGCCAGCTCGAGGCGCAGCAGCGCGCGGCGATGAGCGCGCAGAACGAAACGCTGCGCGACCTGCTCGGCCAGTTCGACGACACCATGCTGCAGGAGGCTGACCGCTTCCTGCTGAGCTTCGCCGCGGTGGTGCCCGGCCCGTATGCGGTCGATCCCGCGCAGACCATCGAGGTCGCCGGGCAGCCGACGCCGCAGTTCACCAGCGGCGAGATCGTGCTGAACAACAACTTCGAGCTGCCGGACCGCTTCTTCGCGACCACCGGCGGCACGATCGCCACGGTGTTCGCGCGCCGCGGCGACGACTTCGTGCGCGTGACGACTTCGCTGAAGAAGCAGAACGGCGAGCGCGCGGTCGGTACGCTGCTCGACCGCGCCGGGCCTGCCTATGCCGCGGTGCAGGCCGGCCGCTCGTATCGCGCGTTGACCTGGCTGTTCGGCAAGCCGTACATGAGCAAGTACGAGCCCGTGCGGGACGCCGCCGGCAAGGTCGCCGGCGCCCTCTATGTCGGCGTCGACGTCAGTGCCGAGCTCGCGATGCTGAAAAACCGCATCCGCCGCAAGTCGATCGGCACGGACGGCCATTTCGTGGTGGTCGACGCCAAACCCGGTCCCGACCAGGGCAAGCTGCTGGTCGGCCGCCGCCAGGAGGGCACGGTCCAGCTCGACGCGCGCGACGAAGACGGCAAGACCTGGCTGCGCGAGATGATGGCCGCGCGCCAGGGCAGCCTGACGCATCGGATCGCCTTCGACGGCGGCGCCCCGGCGTTGCGCCTGACCGCGTTCGAGACCTATCCCGAATGGCAATGGCTGATCGTCGGCTCGGTGCCGGTCGACAGCCTGCGCGCCGAACTGATCGCCAACCGCAATCGCTTCCTGGGCGCGGGCCTTGCGCTTGCGCTGCTGGTGTCGGCGGGATTCTGGTGGATGCTGCGCCGGATGGTCAGCGTGCCGCTGGCCGATGCGGCGACGGCCGCGCGCAGTCTCGCCGCCGGCGACCTGACCGCGCGCCTGGACAGCCCGCGCCGCGACGAGATCGGCGAGCTGATGCGCGCAATCGACGGCGTCGGCCAGGGCCTGTCCGGCATCGTCGGCACCGTGCGGGCCAGCGCCGATGCGATCGTCGCGAGCACTGGCGAGATCGCGACCGGCAACGCCGATCTGTCGGCGCGCACCGCGAGCCAGGCCAGCAGCCTGGAGCGCACCGCCGCGAGCATCGAGCAGCTGAGCGCGACGGTGCGGCAGAACGCCGATGCCGCGGTGGATGCCGACGCCACCGTGCGCAGCGCCGCCGATGCGGCCCGGCACGGCGGCGGCACGGTCGAGCGCGTGGTGCAGACGATGGACGGCGTGCATCGCAACGCGCAGCAAGTCGTCGACATCATCGGCATGATCGATGGCATCGCGTTCCAGACCAACATCCTGGCGCTGAACGCGGCCGTCGAAGCGGCGCGCGCGGGCGAACACGGCCGCGGCTTCGCGGTCGTGGCCGGCGAGGTGCGCAGCCTCGCGCAGCGCAGCGCCACCGCGGCGGGCGAAATCAAGGCGCTGATCGAACGCACCGTGTCCGACCTGCGCGACGGCCACGCAGCGGTGCAGCAGGCCGGCAGCGCAATGGAAGACATCGTGCGCCAGGTGGAAGGCATCGCCACGCGCATGGCGGAAATCAGCGCGGCGTCGCGCGAGCAGTCGCAGGGCATCGCCCAGGTCAGCGACGCGCTGGCCGAGATGGACGGCGTCACGCAGCAGAACGCCGCGCTGGTCGAAGAGGCGGCGGCCGCCGCCGAAAGCCTCGATCAGCGCGCCCAGCAGCTGCGCGAGGCGGTGCAGGCGTTCAGGCTGGCGTAGCGGTAGCGCCGGAGTTGGCGTTCGGACCCGCCCCGCCGTTCGGATCGGACGGCGGGGCGTTGCGGTCCCGCGCCTCCGGATGCGGAAGGCGGCCCGGGAACAGCTGGTCGACCAGTTCGTCGATCTTCTGCTGCGGCTCGATCAGGTGGCTCAGGTTGACGCCGCCCTGGCTGCGCCGCGCGTCGTAGACCGCCTTGCCGACGCGTTCGCCGCGGCGATAGACGGTGATGTCGGCCGTCGCGAGGAAGGTGCGCCAGTACGACTGCGAGGTGGCCGCATAGGTCGCCGTCAACGTACAGGCCGCCACCGACGATCCGGGCGGCAGCAGCCTCGCTTCGAAGCCGCGGCGCTGCAGCGATTGCAGCAGCGTCGCCGCGAACGGTGCGCGTCCGGCGGGGCTATCGATCACGCAGAACGAGGCCCCGAGGTCCGGATCGATGCGGACCATTGCCGCGATCGGATCGGCCGGCGGCGCCGCTTCGGCGGGGCTGACGGACTGATAGGTGGCGCAGCCCGCGGTCAGCACCGTCAGCGCGGTCAGCACGGTCAACGCCGTCAGCGCGGACATCCTCGGCAGGCCCGCACGGGCGGACGAAACGGCAAACGCGGCGCGGCCGCGGCGTGGCAGGGCGGAAGTCATGGCGGTTCCCCTCGGGGTCCGGTTGGTGCGATGGCGCGGTGGCAGGGCTTCTCCCGCCAGCATCGCAGCGCACGCATGGCGGGGTCTCTGCCGGTTAACGGCGACTAGCCGCGGGATCTGTAGGGGCGATTCGCTCGGCAACCGATGCGAGATCCGATGCGGTATCGACGGCAGTGGCGCCCGATTTTGAACCGTGATTCTGCACAGCGGAATTTTTGCCTGGCCGATTATCGCCAACGTCTTTGTCCCACCGCGGCAAACGCCCTTGTCCCCCGCATCCCCCGGCATGTAGATTCTGCTTTGCAGAATCACATGCCACAAAAAACAATGCGCCCCGCTGCCGGCGGCGGCGACATCGACAGGGGACACTTGTGAAGAAGCTGTTGATCGCCAATCGCGGCGAGATCGCGCTGCGCGTGCAACGCGCGGCCCGCGATCTAGGCATCGCGACCGTCGCCGTCCATGCACGCGACGATGCCAATAGCCGCCACCGCCTGCTGGCCGACGAAGCGGTCGCGCTCGACGGCGAAGGCCCCACCGCCTACCTCGACATCCCCGCCATCCTCACCGCCGCGCGCCGCACCGGTTGCGACGCGGTCCATCCCGGCTACGGATTTCTCAGCGAACGCGCCGACTTCGCACAGGCCTGCGCCGAGGCCGACCTGATCTTCGTCGGCCCGACGGTCGGCCAGCTCGCACTGTTCGGCGACAAGGGCCGCGCGCTGGCGCTGGCGCGCGAGTGCGGCGTGCCGGTGATGCCAGCCACCGAAGGCAGCGCGACGCTGGAGGCAGTGACGGCCTTCTTCGACGAGCAGCAAGGCGCCGGCATCGTGCTGAAGGCGGTCGGCGGGGGCGGCGGCCGGGGCATGCGCGTGGTGCGCGAACGCGACGCGCTGGCCGAGGCCTATGCGCGCTGCCGTTCGGAGGCGCGCTCGGCGTTCGGCATCGACGCGGTCTATGCCGAACGGCTGGTTGTGCGGGCGCGCCATATCGAAGTGCAGATCGCCGGCGATGGGACCGACGTGATCTCGCTGGGCGAGCGCGACTGCACGCTGCAGCGGCGCTTCCAGAAGCTGGTCGAGATCGCGCCCAGCCCGGCGCTGGACCCGGCGCTGCGCGAACGCATCGTCGAGGCGGCCCGTACGCTCGCGCGCCGAACCGGCTACCGGAGCCTGGGCACGTTCGAATTTTTGGTGGAGGAAGCCGAACCGGGCCACGGGGCCGTCCGCGATGGCGCAAACCCGTCCTTCGTCTTCATCGAGGCCAACCCGCGCCTGCAGGTCGAGCACACGATCACCGAGCAGGTCACCGGCGTCGACCTGGTGGCGCTGCAACTGGGGCTCGCGCAGGGCCGGACCTTGCGCGAACTGGGCCTCGATCCGCAGCGGCCGCCCGCGCCACGCGGCTATGCGATCCAGGCCCGGATCAACGCCGAATCGATCGATGCGCAAGGGCTCGGCCGCCCGGCGCAGGGACGGCTGGAACGCTTCGATCCACCCACCGGCCCCGACGTTCGCGTCGACACGCACGGCTATACCGGCTACGCGCCCTCGCCGCAGTACGACACGCTGCTGGCCAAGCTGATCGTGACGTCCGGCAGCGGACGCTTCGCCGACGCGGTACGACGGCTGCAGCGCGCGCTGGGCGAATTCACCATCCGCGGCATCGCGACCAATCTCGAGTTGCTGCGCGCGCTGGCCGAGCGCGAAGACTTCGCCAGCCAGCAGATCCATACCCGGCACGTCGAGGCGGTGCTGCCCGAACTGCTGAGCCGCGCCGCGCAGCTCGATGCGCAGCGCCGCGCGCAGCAGGCGGTGCAGGACGGCACCGGCGGCGCCATGGCGAGCGTCGCGGCCACACCGGTCGGCGCCAGCAGTTTCGACGAGCAGCTCGGCGAGGGCCTGCGCGCAGTGCGCGCGCCGATGGCCGGCCGGCTGGTCGAGGTCAGCGTCGCGGTGGACCAGCTGGTGCAGGCCGGCCAGACCGTCGCCGTGCTCGACGCGATGAAGATGGAACACGCGATCGTCGCCGAACAGCCGGGCCGCGTGATCGACCTGCGCGCCGAGGCCGGCGAGCAGGCCGCCGAAGGGCAGGTGCTGCTGGTGCTGGAACCGGCCGAGGCCGGCGCGCACACCGGCGGCGATGCCGAGCAGGCCGATCCAAACGCGATCCGCGCGGACCTGCAGCGCGTACTCGAGCGCCATGCCTTCCTGTACGACGAGGCGCGGCCCGACGCCGTCGCCAAGCGCCATGCCCGCGGGCAGCGCACCGCGCGCGAGAACGTCGCCGACCTGTGCGACGCCGGCACCTTCGTCGAATACGGTGCGCTCGCGGTGGCCGCGCAGGCCAGCCGGCGCAGCGAGGCGGACCTGATTGCCAATACGCCGGCCGACGGCCTGATCACCGGCATCGGCGGCGTCAACGGTGCGCTGTTCCCGGCCGAGCGCTCGCGCTGCGCGGTGCTGGCCTACGACGCCACCGTGCTGGCCGGCACGCAGGGCAAGCGCAACCACATCAAGACCGACCGCATCCTGCAGGTCGCGCTGCAGAACCGGCTGCCGACCGTGATCTTTGCCGAAGGCGGCGGCGGCCGGCCCGGTGACGTCGACTTTCCGACCGTGGCGGGGCTTTACCAGCCGTCCTTCGCGGCCTTTGCCGCGCTCAGCGGCGAGGTGCCGGTGATCGGCATCGCCTCCGGGCGCTGCTTTGCCGGCAATGCGGCGCTGCTGGGCTGCTGCGACCTGATCGTCGCCACGCGCAACGCCAATATCGGCATGGCCGGACCGGCGATGATCGAGGGCGGCGGACTGGGCGTGTTCCGGCCCGAGGACATCGGCCCAGCCGCCGTGCAGCATCACAACGGCGTGGTCGATCTGCTGGTCGACGACGAGGCCGCCGCGGTGGCCGCGGCCAAGCACTATCTGTCGATGTTCCAGGGTTCCGTCGCCCACTGGCAGGCGCCCGATCCGCTGGCGCTGCGGCGCGTGGTGCCGGAGAACCGGCTGCGCGTCTACGACACGCGCGCGGCGATCGCCGGCATCGCCGACGCCGGCAGCGTGCTGGAGCTGCGCAGCGGCTTCGGCACCGGCATCCATACCGCGCTGGCCCGCATCGAGGGCCGCCCGGTCGGCATCCTGGCCAACAACCCGCGCCACCTCGGCGGCGCCATCGACGCGGACGCCGCCGACAAGGCCGCCCGCTTCATGCAGATCTGCAATGCGCACGGCCTGCCGATCGTCTCGCTGATCGACACGCCGGGCTTCATGGTCGGCCCGGAGGTCGAGGCGCGCGCGCAGGTGCGCCACGTCTCGCGGATGTTCGTGATCGGCGCCAAGCTGCGCGTGCCCTTTCTCGCGGTGGTGCTGCGCAAGGGCTACGGCCTCGGCGCGATGGCGATGGCGGCGGGCGGCTTTCGCGCGCCGACCTTCACGCTGTCGTGGCCGACCGGCGAGTTCGGCGGCATGGGCCTCGAGGGAGCGGTGCGGCTCGGCTTTCGCAAGGAGCTCGAGGCGCTGCCCGAGGGGCCCGAACGCGATGCGCTGTACCAGAAGCTGGTCGCGCAGATGTACGAGCGCGGCCACGCGATCAACGCCGCCGCCGCACTCGAGCTCGATGCGGTGATCGACCCGGCGGCGACGCGGCAGTGGCTGGTGACCGGACTCGACGCGGGCGCATCGCATCGGGACCGGCCGCTGCGGCCCTACGTCGACGCCTGGTAAGGAGAACCCGCGCCAGCACCGCCGCAGACGTCCCCCGCCTTGCCATCGACCCCAACAAGAATGCAACAGGAGACAGCAGATGGACCGCGAGCAGTCGAACCCACCGGCATCGCATGACGCCACGTCCGAGGCGCAGTTCTTCGACGATCTGGAAGCGCGCCACCGCCGGATCTGGCCCGCCGGCCTGCCGACCGCGCCGGTGTACCCGCACGGCGAGGTCGCGCTCGGCGACTACCTGCGCGCGTGGGCGCGCCGTCGCCCGACGCATCCGGCGCTGATCTACTACGGCACCGAAGTCGGCTATGCCGAGCTCGACGACCTCAGCGAGCGCTGCGCCGCGCTGCTGGCCTCGCACGGCATCGGCGCGGGCGACCGCGTCGCGGTGATGATCGGCAACTGCCCGCAGTTCCATGTGGTGTTCTACGGCATCCTGAAGCTCGGCGCGGTCTACGTGCCGGTCAATCCGCTGTTCAAGGAAGAGGAGCTGCGCTACGAGCTGAACGACTCGGGCGCGACCGCGATCATCGTGCTGGACCAGCTGGCAGGCATGCTGATGGCGGTCAAGAGCCAGACCCACATCCGCACGGTCTTCACTACCAGCCAGGGCGAGATGCTGCCGGCGCGGCCGACCGTGCCGCTGCCCGCGGGACTCGACGCGGCGCCGCTGCGAATCGACGGTGCGACCGACCTGATGCCGGCGATCCGCGCGACGTCGCCGATCACGCTGCCGCCCGTCGATCTCGACGCGCTCGCCGCGCTGAACTACACCGGCGGCACCACCGGCATGCCCAAGGGCTGCATGCACACGCAGCGCGACATGGTCTACACGGCCGCCGCCTCGTACGCGCTGACCGGCGGTGTCGACGCGGCGCGCATGGCGGAGGGTTCCGACGACGTGATGCTGAACTTCCTGCCGATGTTCTGGATCGCCGGCGAGAACCTGGGACTGATCTATCCGATCTTCAGCGGCGCCACCGTGGTGGTGCTCGCGCGCTGGGATCCGGTGGCCGTGATGGCGGCCATCGACCGCTACCGTGTCAACCGCACCTTCGTCGTGGTCGACAACGCGGTCGAGCTGATGAACCACCCCGAGCTGCCACGCTACGACCTGCGCTCGTTGCGGCATACGCGCGCGGCCTCGTTCATCCGCAAGATCACGCCCGACATCCGCCGGCGCTGGTTCGAGCTGACCGGCAGCGTGCTGGCCGAAGGCGCCTGGGGCATGACCGAGACGCATACCAGCGACACCTTCACCACCGGCATGCAGCACGACGACATGGACCTGCGCGGGCGGCCCGTGTTTGTCGGCCTGCCGGTGCCCGGCACGCGCATCAAGATCTGCGACTTCGACACCGGTGCGTTGCTGCCGATCGGCGCCGAAGGCGAGATCGTCGTCAGCACGCCGTCGCTGTTCAAGGGCTACTGGGGACGGCCGGACGTCGACGCCGAAGTATTCCGCGGCGGCTGGTTCCGCACCGGCGATATCGGCGCCTACGACGAGGACGGCTATCTGCATTTCCTGGGCCGCCGCAAGGAAATGCTGAAGGTGCGCGGCATGAGCGTGTTCCCGTCGGAGCTCGAGGTGCTGCTGTCGCGCCATCCCGCGGTACTCGGTTCGGCCGTGGTCGGCCGGCCCGACCGCGACAAGGGACAGATGCCGGTGGCCTTCATCCGGCTGCGGCCCGAACACGCCGCCACGGTCAACGCCGAATCGCTGCACGCCTGGTGCCGCGAACAGATGGCGGTCTACAAGGTGCCGGAGATCCGCATCGTCGACGAACTGCCGCTGACCGCGACCGGCAAGGTGCGCAAGGTCGAGCTGCAGGCGCAGCTGGAGGCGGAGCAGTCGCAGTGAGCATCGCAATGCGCGCGCATTGAGGACGCATTGAGGACGCATTGAGAACGCATTGAGAACGCATTGAGCAGGCGCGACCGAAGCCGTGCAAAGCCGCGGTCGCACATCGATCGGAAGGGCGCCGCAAGAGTGCCCGATGACACCAGGAGACAAACCATGAACCCGTCCCGTCGCAAGCTGCTGCAGACCTCGGCCGCCCTCGCCGGCAGCCTCGCATTGCCCCGCCTTGCCGGCGCGCAGTCGTCCGGCGCCGCCACCATCGACGGCCCGATCCGCATCGTGCTGCCCTACCCGCCCGGCGGATCGACCGATGCGATCACGCGCTTCATCGCCGACCGGCTGGGCGCGGCGGTCAAGCAGACCGTGATCGTCGAGAACCGCCCCGGCGCGGCCGGCATGATCGGCGCCGCGCAGGTAGCCAAGTCGCCCGCCGACGGCCGTACGCTGCTGTTTACCAATACCGCGCTGATCCAGAGCCCGCTGATCCAGCCCAAGCCGCTGTACGACCCGATGACGGACTTCGATCCGCTGTCGCTGGTCGCCGACGCCGCGCAGGTGTTCGTCGCCAACGCCGATCTGCCGGTCAAGTCGCTGCGCGACTACGCGGCCTATGCCAAGGCGCATCCGGGTTCGGGGTACGGCAGTCTCGGCGTCGGGTCGACCGGGCATCTGTACGGCGAGCTGTTCAAGCAGCGCGCAGGCATCGAGACGGTGCACGTGGCCTACAAGGGCGATGCCCCGGCGATCGCCGACCTGCTGGCCAAGCAGCTGCCGGCCGGCTTCGTCTCCACGGTGGTGGCGCGCACCTATGGCGAGGCGGGCCGCATCAAGGTGCTGGCGACGCTGGGGACCAGCCGCGTACCGTCGATGCCCGACGTGCCGACCTTCGCGGAATCCGGGTATCAGGGCTTCGAGGCGATCGGCTGGATCGGCATGCTGGCCCCGCATGGCTGCGCTCGCCCGGTAATCGACCGGCTGTCGACCGAAATCGCACGCATCGTCCGCTCGGCCGATGGATCGCGGATGCTGACCGAGGCCGGCATGCTGCCGCGCGGCACCAGCGCCGACGAGTTCGCGGCGCTGCTCAAGCGCGACCAGAAGGTGTGGCAGTCGCTGGTGCAGCAGACCGGTATCCGGGTCGGATGAGCGGCCAGCAGAAGTCCATTCCCATGCGCGACAGCTCGCCCACGAACGGGGCCGCATCGACGGCCACATCGACGGCCACATCGAAGGCCGCATCGAAGGAAGACCGGCATTTCGTCACGGCGCTCGCGCGTGGACTCGAAGTGCTGGCGTGCTTCCGCTCGAGCGACCGTGCGCTCGGCAATCAGGAGATCGCGCAGCGCTGCCGTCTGCCGAAATCCACGGTGTCGCGCCTGACCGCGACGCTGACCCGGCTCGGCTACCTGACGCAATACGAAGGCACCACCAAGTACGCGCTCGGCACGGCCTGCCTGGGACTGGGCAGCGCGATGCTGTCGCGGCTGGACATCCGCAAGGTCGCGCGGCCGCTGATGCAGGACCTGGCCGACTTCTCCGGTGGCACCGTATCGCTCGGCGCGCGAGACCGGCTGTCGATGATCTACGTCGAGCACTGCCGTAGCTCGGCGGCGATCTCGCTGACGCTCGACATCGGCTCTCGCATTCCGGTGTCGACGTCGGCGATCGGGCGGGCGTGGCTCGCGGTCGCGCCCGATGGAGAACG
Organism: Cupriavidus sp. JZ107; assembly: GCF_053903255.1. NCBI lineage: Bacteria > Pseudomonadati > Pseudomonadota > Betaproteobacteria > Burkholderiales > Burkholderiaceae > Cupriavidus > Cupriavidus sp. JZ107. Next base: position 3,297,382 of record NZ_CP096481.1, read on the forward strand.
GGAGGCGCTGCTCGAGCAGATACGCGAACTCGACGACGTCGCCTGGCCGCGCATCCGCAAGGGCATCGAACAAGGACTGCAGGACCATGGCGCGCTGGGCGTCGCATGCTCGTTCGGCGACTGGCAAAAGGACGTCAACGGCATCGGCCGCGGCTTCGATCCGGGCAACGGCATGGCGAGGATGGCGCTCAATGTCGGCGGACCGTCGTACAGCCTGTCGCCCGAATTCCTGCTCAACGAAGTGCGGCCGCGCCTGCTGGAGGTGGTGCGGCAGCTGGAATCGACGTTCCCCAGGTAAGGCGCGCGGGCAGGCCAAAGCCGGCGAAAAAAAGCCAGCCCGTAGGCTGGCCAAGAACCAAGGAGACACACAAACGCGCATAAACGTCGCGCGCAAAACGGAACAAGCACTACAAGGTACTGCGGAATTCGCTGCTGGTTGGCGTCAATGGCCTCTGCGTGTTCGCAAACCGGATCGGCGTCAGCCAACGAAGGCCTGGCGGCAGCGCAGCGCCATCACCTGCGCTTCGAACGCGCGGGCCGCGAGGTCCGCAAGATGGGCGGTACGGCGGCGCCGCGAAGCAGTGCGCGATGGCGCGGTGTTGCCGGTTTCGACGTTTTCATTCAAGCGCCAGGCGGCGCGGGTCACGGACAGAATCCGGGCAAGCGCCCGGGCATGCTCCACAGGCATGCTGACGAGGGCCGAAGCCATGTTTGCTTACCTCTGCAGTTGTTCGTACGGAGTGACAAGTCAATGCCAACCGTTTGACTGAACGATACACAGAGGGGCGGCGCGTCCTTATCAAGTGAGCGCCGAAAGCCATGTGGGTGTAGTCCTACAAACCCGAAACCAACGCGCAGGCGCGCACAACGCCGGCCGCGGTCAGGTCGTCGTGCTGGGGCTCCAGAACGCCTGGCGCACCGCGGGCAGTGCGGCCAGCCGCTGCACCAGGCGGTCCAGCGCATCGCCATCGAAGGAACTTGCCACCAGCGTCGCCTCGATCTCGACCTCGTCCTGTCCGAACGGCTGGATGTCGAGATCGTGCACCGGATAACCGCCACGCTCCAGCGCCTCTTCGAGCTGCGCCATGACCGCCTTCTGCTGACCCCGCTCCGCGATCACGTGGACCGTGCCGGTAACCTCGACCGATTCGACATCGAGCGGCTTGCGATTGATCGCATCGACGATCGGCCGCAGCAGCGTGTTGGCCGCGAGCACGAACACCGTCGCCATCATCGCCTCGAGAATCAGGTCGGCACCGGCCGCCGCGCCAACGCCGGCGGAGCCCCACAGCGTCGCCGCGGTATTGAGCCCGCGCACGTTGCCCTCCTCCCGCATGATCACGCCCGCGCCGAGAAAGCCGACGCCCGACACGACGTAGGCCATCACATGCACCGCGCCATCGTGCCCATGCAGCCGGTTGGCGACGTCGACAAATACCGCGGCGCCGACCGCGACCAGCACATTGGTGCGCAGCCCCGCGGTGCGCTGCCGGTACTGCCGCTCGAATCCGATCGCGCCACCGAACATGAAGGCGGCGCTCAGGCTGACAAGCGTGTCCAGCAGCGAGGCGAGATTGACGTTGTGGAAGGCTTCCATACGGGCTCCTGTCGCGATGCGACGCTCTGCGCAGGGCGATCGCGCGATCGCGGTGCGCACCGGTTCCGAGGTCCCGATTCAGGACCGATTGCAAGACTCGATGCGCCGGCTACGCGCTGCCGGCACGTGCTGCCTCTTCCAGGATCCACTCCCGAAACGAGGCGATCTTCGCGCGCGCGTGGCTTTCCTCGGGGTAGACCAGGTAGTACGCGAACGCATCCAGCAGCGTGACGTCGGCAAGACGGACCAGCGAGCCGTCGGCCAGTTCGCGGGCCACCATCGCCGCCGGCAGCAGCCCTGCGCCCTGACCCGTCATCACGGCCTTCCACAACAGGCTCGAATCGTCGAACGACGGTCCACGCGGGCGCTCGATCTCGTCGATGCCCTGTGACGCGAACCACAGATGCCAGCCCTTGCGCTCGGTGTCGTGCACCTGCGGCCAGCGCAGCAGATCGGCGGACGTGGCCGGCATGCCGAGCCTGGCTACCAGCGACGGCGCAGCCACCGGCACGATCTCCACCGCGATGATGCGCTCGCTGTGCAGGCCCGGATATTGGCCCAGGCCGTGCCGGACCGCGACATGCACGCCGTCGCGCGTGAAGTCGGCCAGCGCGGTGGTCGTGATCACGTGCAGATCGATGTCGGGATGGGTTTGCTGGAACGACTGCAGGCGCGGCACCAGCCACGCGGCCGCGAAGAACGGCGTGACGCTGACGTTCAACAGGCCGGTGTCTGCCGGCGCCGCGATGCGGCCGGTCGCGTCCTTGATCTGCCGGAACGCGTTGCGCACCGGCGGCAGATAGGCGCGCCCGGCTTCGGTCAGGTAGATGCCGCGGTTCACCCGCTGGAACAGCTTGACGCCCAGATGCGACTCCAATGCCTTGACCATCTGGCTGACCGCGCCGGCCGTCACGCACAGCTCCTCGGCGGCGTGCTTGACCGACAGATGCCGGGCCGCGGCCTCGAAGGCCCGCAAGGCATTGAGCGGTGGCAGCTTGTGGTTTGACATTAGTTTTTCTAAGGCGAAAGGCCCATGAAATCTGGTTTGCGCGGGCGACGGGACAAAAGGTAGTTTTGGGACGCCGTCTGGCCATGTCAGCGCAGCGTTGGGTACGCTCCGGCGCAAGGCCGCTTCAATTCTACTTAACCTTCTTTCCGTACGAGTAAACGATGGCCTCCGATTGGCATTTCCTCTCCATCACCGAACTGGCCGCAAGAATCCGGCGCCGGGAGATTTCGCCTACGACCGTGGTGCGCGCCCAGCTGGATCGCATCGCCGCGCTGGACGGCGTGCTGCACAGCTACGCGCTGGTGATGGCGGATATGGCGATGGCCCAGGCGGAAGCCGCCGAGGCCGAGATTGCCGCTGGCCGATATCGCGGCCCGCTGCATGGCGTGCCGATCGGCGTCAAGGACCTGTGCTGGACCGAGGGAGTGCCGACCGCTGCCGGCATGGCGATCCATCGGGATTTCCGGCCGGACCGGGACGCCACCGTCGTCCAGCGGCTCAAGCAGGCGGGCGCGGTGCTGCTGGGCAAGCTGCAACTGACCGAAGGTGCCTATTCCGACCATCACCCCTCGGTCACTGCGCCGCTGAACCCGTGGCATGCGGACTACTGGCCGGGCATCTCGTCGAGCGGCGCCGGCGTGGCGACGGTGGCCGGGCTCTGCCATGGCGCCATCGCGTCGGATACCGGCGGCTCGATCCGGTGGCCGGCGGCGGCCAATGGCGTGACCGGGCTGAAGCCGACGTGGGGCCGCGTCAGCCGGCATGGGGTGTTCCCGCTGGCGCCGTCGCTGGACCATGTCGGCACCATGGCGCGCAGCGCGGCGGATGCCGGCCTGCTGCTGCAGGTCATCGGGGGCGCCGACACGCAGGACCCGACCGCCCTGCGCGAGCCGGTGCCCGACTACCTTGGCGCGATGGCGACGGACCTGCGCGGCGTCCGCATCGGCATCGACGCGGACTGGAATGGCGACGGCATCGATGCCGAAGTCCAGGCCGTTGTCTGCGCGGCCGCGGAGGTCTTGCGGGCGCTCGGCGCGACCGTGGTCGACGTCCGCGTTCCGGAGGCAATGCGTGCGGGCAGCGCGCTGACCGACGACTGGGCCGCCAACTGCGCGGTCGAGGCGGCCGTCGCCCATGCCGCCAGCTATCCCGCCCGCCGCGACGAATATGGGCCGGTGCTGGCCTCGGTCATCGAAGCGGGACGCGCGCTGTCCGGCATCGACTATCAGCGGATATTGCTGCGCCGTGCCGACTTGCGTGGCCGCATGGTCGGCCTGCTGCAAACCATCGACCTGCTGCTGACGCCGGTGCATCCGTATGCGCCGCTGTCGCTGGCCGCTGTTCGCACGCTCGGCGAACAGCCCGCGCTGATCGCCGGCCTGCAACGGTACACTTGTCCCTTCAACCTGACCGGCCATCCGACCATCACGCTGCCAGGCGGTTTGTCGCGGCTAGGGCTGCCGATCGGCTTTCAACTCGTCGCCCCGCATCTGGGCGAAGCGATGCTGGTGCGCGCGGGCGCCGCCTTCCAGGGCGCCACCGATTGGCATCGACAACATCCGGTGAACTGACATGACGACACTGGTGGTCAAGCAGCGCATCTTCTACGGCTGGTGGGTCGTCGCCGCGGCGTTCGCCGTGACCTTCGTCGGCTTCGGCAGCGCCTATACCTTCAGCGCGTTCATCGAGCCGTTGCAGCACGAGTTCGGCGCGTCGCGCGGGGCGGTCTCGCTGGTGTTCTCGCTGGCCGGCTTCCTGTATTTCGCGCTGGGCATCGTCAGCGGGCCGCTGGCCGATCGCTGGGGCGCGCGCCGCCTGTGCATCGCCGGCATGCTGCTGGTCGGCGCGGGGCTCGCGCTGGCGAGCGTCGCGCGCAATATCGTCGAGGTCTACGCGGCCTACGGGCTCGGCGTGGGCCTGGGCGTCGGCCTGGCCTATGTGCCGGCGGTGGGCGCGGTGCAGCGCTGGTTCGTCAAGCGGCGCGGTCTCGCCTCGGGGCTTGCGGTCAGCGGCATCGGCGTCGGCACGCTGGCGATGCCGCCGCTGGCGGCGCTGCTGATCGACGGCGCGGGCTGGCGAGACGCCTATCTGACGCTGGGCGTGCTGGCCGCGGTGCTTGGCGTGGGCGCGTCGCTGCTGCTGGAGAACGATCCGCGCGAGCGCGGCCTGGCAGCGGACGGCGAGCCGTTGCCTGTCCATGCCCACACCGCCGCGCCGTCGGCCGACCTGTCGGTCGGCGACGCCGTACGGACGCGCCAGTTCATCAGCCTCTATGCCGCGTGCCTGATCGCCTCGTTCGGCGTGTTCGTGCCCTTCGTCCACCTGGTGCCGCACGCACAGGACCTCGGCATTGCGCAGGGCACGGCCGTGCTGCTGCTGGGCGTGATCGGTGTCGGCAGCACGGTGGGACGCTTCTTCCTGGGCAGCCTGGCCGACCGCATGGGCCGCCAGCGCTTCCTGCTGTGCACGGTGATCGCGCTGGCGTTCACGCTGGTGATCTGGGCCGTCGCCAGCGGCTTCTGGATGCTGGCGCTGTTCGCCTTCCTCTTCGGCGCCTGCTACGGCGGCTGGGTCGCGGTGCTGCCGGCGGTGGTGATGGACCTGTTCGGCGGCCGCAACGTCGGCGGCATCATCGGCGTGCTGTACACCAGCGTGGCCTTCGGGACGCTGATCGGACCGAGCGCGGCCGGCTATGCGTTCGATGCGAGCCGCAGTTATACGCTGCCGATCCTGGCGGCGGTGGCGGCGAATTTGATTGCGGGGGCAATTTTGATGGTGGCGGCGCGCGGGTCGAAGCGCGGCTCGGCGCCGGGCTGATATTCGGCCCGACGGCGCCCAGCGGCGGCCCAACGGCAGCCCAAAGGCGGCTCCAGGGCCGGCCTTACTTGCCGATGCAGAACCGCGTGAAGATCGTTCCGAGCAGGTCGTCGCTGGTGAATTCGCCGGTGATGCTGTTCAGGTGCTCCTGCGCCAGCCGAAGTTCCTCGGCGAACAGGTCCAGCGCCTTGTCCTGCTGATCGGCGCGTTCGGCGGCGAGGTCCAGATGCGATTGGGCGCTGCGCAGCGCGTTCAGGTGGCGCTCGCGCGCGAGGAAGGCGCCCTCGTTGCCGGCCTGCCAGCCGATCACGCGCAGCAGTTCCCGGCGCAGCAGGTCGATGCCGGCGCCGGTGCGCGCCGAGATCCAGATCTCGGTCGGGTTCGGGCCGTTGGCCACCACCACGTGCGGACGGTTGCCGCCGAACGTGATGGCGCCGACCGCGGGCGCCAGGTCGATCTTGTTGACCACGCGCAGGATCGGCGCCCCCGGCGGCAAATGGCCGGACAGGCGATCGTCGATCGCATCGTCGATCTCGGACAGGCCATGCTGCAGATAGTCGGTGGCGTCGATCAGATGCAGCACCACGTCGGCGCGGCCGATCGCTTCCCAGGTGCGTTCGATGCCGATGCGCTCGACCTCGTCGACCGCGTCCTCGCGCAGGCCCGCGGTGTCGATGATATGCAGCGGGATGCCTTCGATCTGGATCGTCTCGCGCACGCGGTCGCGTGTGGTGCCGGCGATCGGCGTGACGATGGCCAGCTCGGCGCCGGCCAGCGCGTTCAGCAGCGACGACTTGCCGACGTTCGGCTGGCCCGCCAGCACCACCGACAGGCCTTCGCGCAACAGCGAACCCTGCCGCGCCTGCGCCAGCACGCCGCCCAGCGCGGTACGGATCGTATCGAGCTGGCCGCGCGCATCGGAGGCCTCGAGGAAGTCGATCTCCTCCTCCGGGAAGTCCAGCGTGGCCTCGACCAGCATGCGCAGATGAATCACCTGCTCGACCAGCGCGCGGATCGCCTGCGAGAACGCGCCTTCCATCGAGCGCGCCGCCGAGCGCGCGGCGGCCTCGGTGCTGGCCTCGATCAGGTCGGCCACGGCCTCGGCCTGCGCCAGATCGAGCTTGTCGTTGAGGAAGGCGCGGCGCGTGAATTCGCCGGGTTCGGCCAAGCGCAGCCCGACTTCGCGGCCCGCCTGCAGGCAGCGCGTCAGCAGCATCTGCATCACGACCGGGCCGCCGTGGCCCTGCAGCTCGAGCACGTCCTCGCCGGTATACGAATGCGGGCCGGGGAAGAACAGCGCGATGCCGTGGTCGATCACCTCGCCCTTGCCGTCGAGGAAGGGCAGATAGGTGGCGCGGCGCGGCGTCAGCGGCTGGCCGCAGACCGCGCGCGCGATCGTGCCGGCTTCGGGTCCGGACACGCGGACCACGCCGATGCCGCCCCGTCCGGGCGCGGTGGCGATGGCGGCGATCGTGTCGATGCTGGGCTGGACGGTCATGGGCGGTATTGTCGCAGATCAACGCGGCGCCGGCGTCACCAGTTGGGCAGTCTTCGATGAGGACAGGGGCGGCGACATCGCGGTCGTGGCAGTCGTTGCCGCGGCGATTGGCGTCCCCGCCGTCCCCGCAGATTGGAACGGATGCTCCTCGCCGGGGCCGGACAGCAGCGCGGACAGCAGGCTACGGGCGCTGGCGGCATCGGTCTGCGCGCCGAGCCTGGCCTGGCGCGCGACCAGCTTGCGATGGACGCGGCCGGTGTAGCGCGCCGGCAGCAACGGGCCGACGGCCTCGATCGCGTAGCGCAGCCGCTTGCCGGCGACGCGCAGCGCATGCAGAAAGTCGCCGGCAGGCGCAAGCGTGATGTCAGCCTCGGTGCCGAGCTCGCGCCAGCGCGCCTTCAGCGCCCGGACGCTGCGCCGCGCCTTGCGCACGCGTCGGCGCGCCAGCCGGCCCAGCGGCGCGTTCGCCTTGCCCGGGATGCCGTCGACGGCGCGATGGCGCAGTGCGGCCAGGTCGTCGTCGAGCACCGGCAAGGTCTGGCTGCGCTGGGCGTGCAGAACCGCCATCAGCGTCGCGCGCGCGGCCTCCCGCCTGGACTGTGCGCTGTCGAGCAGCGCCAGCAGCACCGGATCGCCCGGCTGGCGCGACAGCGCGGGCTGCAGCGTGTCGGCGATAAAGACATCCCAATCGCGCACCGGGCCGGTGGCGCGCATCAGGTCGCGCAGCACGATGCGCCAGCGCGCCGCCACCGTTCCCGGCAGCGCGGGCGCGAAGACCCAGCGCACCGCGCGCAGGTGGCGGACCGCCACGCGCAGGGCATGCAGGTCGTCGGGGCGGTCGCGCCGGTCCAGCGCGCGCAGCGCGCTGGCGATCCGCTGCAGGTCGGCGGCGGCCAGCGCGGCAAAGGCGTCGAGCGCGCGCATCCGGCGTTTCAGTGTCAGAGTGCCCATGTCGGCAATTTGGAGCCGGTGACTCGCGCCGGCCCGCTGTCAATTCGCCTGGCTACAGTGTAGGAAACGGCCTCGCTTGAAGCGGCGCATGGTCGTCTTTGGGTCCAGGAGCCGCCCAAAGAAAAAGCCCGACGCTTTCGCGTCGGGCCTTGTCGTGGCGCGGTGCCGGTCGGGCTCAGCCCTTGGCCGGCGCCGCAGTCTTGCCCTTGCCCAGCATCCGGTTGATCTGCCATTGCTGCGCGATCGACAGGATGTTGTTGACCACCCAGTACAGCACCAGGCCGGCCGGGAAGAAGAAGAACATCACCGAGAACACCAGCGGCATGATCATCATGACCTTGGCCTGGATCGGGTCCGGCGGCGTCGGGTTCAGCTTGGTCTGCACGAACATCGATACGGCCATCACGATCGGCAGGATGTAGAACGGGTCGGGTACCGACAGGTCCTTGATCCAGCCCAGCCACGGCGCGCCGCGCATCTCGACCGACGACAGCAGCACCCAGTACAGCGCGATGAACACCGGAATCTGGATCAGGATCGGCAGGCAGCCGCCGAGCGGATTGACCTTCTCGGTGCGGTACAGCGCCATCATCTCCTGGTTCATCTTCTGCGGGTCGTTCTTGTAACGCTCGCGGATCGACGTCATGCGCGGCTGCAGGTCCTTCATCTTGCCCATCGACTTGTAGCTCGCCGCGGACAGCGGGAAGAACACCAGCTTGATCAGCACGGTCAGCGCGATGATCGACCAGCCCCAGTTGCCCAGGATGCCGTGCAGCTTCTCCAGCAGCCAGAACAGCGGCTTGGCCAGGATCGTCAGCCAGCCATAGTCCTTGACCAGCTCCAGGCCCGGGGCGATCTGCTCGAGCATGTGCTCTTCCTGCGGACCGGCGAACAGGCGCGCGTCGGTCGATACCGTCGCACCCGGCGCGATCTCGCCCAGCGGCTGCTGCACGCCGACGCGATACAGGTTCGGGTCGATCTGCTCGACGTAGAAGCTGTGCTGCTTGCCGGTCTGCGGCAGCCAGGCCGAGGCGAAGTAGTGCTGCACCATCGCAACCCAGCCGTTGTCCGACGGGCCGGGCATCGTGACCTTGCCCTTGGCGATGTCTTCGAAGCTGATCTTGTGGTACTTGTCCGCGTCCGTGTAGACGGCCGGGCCGGTGAACGTGCTGTAGAACTGCGACTGCTCGACATGGCTGCCGTCGCGCGCCAGTTCCATGTACAGCGTCGGCGACACCGGCTGCGCACGGTTGTTGGTCACGTCGAAGCGCGTCGCGACGACATAGCTGCCCTTCTGGAAGCGGTACGTCTTGGCGAAGCGCACGCCGTCCTTCTCGGCGGTCAGCACGACGTCGAGCGAACCGGCATTGCCCAGGTCGCGCGCACCCGGCGCGGCGGTGAACACCGTCGTGTGGTTCGGCAGGTCGCCGTTGATCAGGCCCGAGCGCGCCATATAGGTATGCGCGGCGCTGCGCTGGAACAGCACGACCGGATTGCCGGCCTCGTCCTTGTGGCGCAGCAGTTCGAGACGAGACAGGATGCCGCCTGCGGTATCGATCTCCGCACGGACCACGTCGGTCGTGATGACGATCTTCTCGCCGGCCGGTGCCGGCGCCTGCGGCGCGGCCGCCGGGGCGCCGGTCGGCGACGCGCCGCCAACCGCCTTCGGCACGTCGCTGCGGGCCTGCGGCGCGCTCGCCGGCGTGCCGGTGGCCGCGGGTTGCGAGGCGCTCGGGAAGAACATCGAGGCGTGGCCGTTGGCGCGCTGCCAATTGTCGTAGAGCAGCACGAGGGACATCGAGAAGATGACCCAGAGGATGGTGCGTTTGATATCCATGTCTCGCTGTATCTGGGAATTCAGGGTCTGGGCAGCCGGACGCTGACCGGCGGGCGGGCGGCGTCGCGCGAAGGCGGCACCGGATCATACCCGCCTTGCGCGAAGGGATGACAACGGCACAGCCGGCGGGCGGCCAGCCAGCTGCCGCGCGCGGCGCCATGACCGAGGATGGCTTCGCGGGCGTAGTCGGAACAGGTCGGCAGGAAGCGGCACTGCGAGCCCAGGTACGGACTCAGCGCGATCTTGTAGAAGCGCAGCAGGGCAAGCAGGATAGGCTTCATGTCGGTGCCCTCGATCAGGCGCCGGAAGGCGAGGTGAGCGCAGCGGGCGGAGCGGACGGCAGGGGCCGGGCGGCGACTTCCATCAGCTCGGCCAGTTCGGCCTGGCAGGCCAGCCGGACTGCACGGCGGCTGGGAAATTCGGTGCGCGGGAACTTGGCCTGCAATCGCAGCAACACGTCGCGGCCGACCAATTGGTCCTGCCGCTGGCGGAACAGTTCCCGCACCATGCGCTTCACCAGATTACGCTCGGCGGCGCGCGGCGCAAACTTCTTGCCGACCACGATGCCCAGCCGCCCCTGCGGCTGGCCGTTGGCGCGGACATAAAGCACGAAATGGGCGCTGCGGCGCCGCGGGCGCAAAGCAAAAACGGATGAAAACTCATCCGTCTTTGTGAGCCTCGCGGCTTTGGGGAAGGCATGGGTCGGCACGCTGGTCAGACTGGGCTGGCACGCGTTGCCGGGCCGTCCTGGGGGCAAGGCACAGGGGACAACGGCGAAGGGCGTCGGCCGGGACTCGACCGCGCCGGGCACCGCCATCATGCGCCGGCATTTGCCGGCTGCATCGAGGCGGGCCGCCGTCCCGTCACCCGGCCCTTAGACTGCCAGGCGCTTGCGGCCCTTGGCGCGGCGCGCGTTGATCACGGCGCGGCCGCCACGGGTCTTCATGCGCACGCGGAAGCCATGGGTACGCTTGCGGCGGGTAACGGAAGGTTGGTAGGTACGTTTCATGTTGCACTCTCTGGTTGATCTGGGCACGCCCGGCCGCGAAAGGGCCGTGGCTGCGGCGTATGGTTCGCATGGGGCCGCCGCGGATGCGGTACTGCCGACGCTTGTGATTGTCCTGAAGCTGACCTGACGCCGGCCTAGGGTGTCGCGATACAGGTTTCGCGACGCAGGCTGGGCGGGATGACCGCGCGGCTGGCGCGGGCGACCCGTGCTCAGGTCCGCCGCCGCTTATGAAGCGGGTCAGACCCGGCGATGCGCATACGAGATCCCCTGCCGCATCGCAGAACCCGCCATTTAACGGATTTTCCGCGCGCCTGTCAAGGCGGCTGTGGGAGGATGCCGCGGTGCGGGTGCACGCACAGGCAATCGCGGCCGATTTCTTGTCCACAGTGGTGCGAAGCACATTTTCGAGTGGCCTAAACAACGCTTTTTGCGCGTGATGCGAAGGGAAATCCCCTTTCAAATCAAGCGATTGCCCTCTATAAGTGCCCGATGCGGCGCTGCAAGGTTGCAGGTTGTGCACAGTCATCCACCGAATTTTCACAAGTTGTCCACAGACTTATCCTTTGTGGATAACTTGGGCCGGGGGGTACAATCCCGGTCCAAACACAACACGGCCTGCGTGGCGCACGCACAACCCGAGGTGTGCTGGACATGACGGTTAGGCGGCTTGGCGGGCGGGGGACCCGGCAAGCCAGCTGCGGTAGCGGTCATGCCGGCACTCGGGAGACAGCGGCGCCCTTTTTTATTGGGACTCGGAAGACTGCTGACGTGACGACACGCGGCCGTGGCACTACCCAACAACAACCGATGCAAGATTTCTGGCAGGCGGCAGCCGCGCAACTCGAGCGCGAACTGACGCCTCAACAGTTCAAAACCTGGATCAAGCCGCTGGCGCCGGTGGCGTTCGACGAGAACGCCCTGTCGCTGCGCATCGCCGCGCCCAACCGCTTCAAGCTCGACTGGGTCAAGAGCCAGTTCTCGGGGCGCATCACCGCGCTCGCCTGCGAGTACTGGGAAGCGCAGGTGAGTGTCCACTTCGTCCTCGACCCTACCGCGTCGGGGCGTGCGGCAGCGAACGGCTATCCGGCCGCCGGCAATCCGGGCGGCGCGTACGGTGCCGCCCAGGATCCGGCCGCCCCGGGCGCTGTGGGTCCGGCCGCCCATCTGGCGCCGGCCTATGGCGCCGGCCAGCCAATGGGCCAGCCGCCAGCGCACGGCGGGCAGGCGCCCGGTCCGGGCGCACTGATGTATGGCGCGCCGGAGCAACCCGGTGCCGGCGTTGCCGCGCCGGCGGGGTATGGCGCCATCCACGGCGGCATTGGCGCCGGCACGGGCAACCCGCAAGCGGCCCCCTACCCCGGCGGCGGCCACGCGATCGGCGCCGACGTGGTCGATGTCGACGTGCCGCAACTGGACCCGGCCGAGGCCGCGGCCCGCTCGTATCGCGTCGCGCAGCAGCCGATGCCGGGCCAGCAGCCGGCGGACACGGTCCATGAGCGCTCGCGGCTCAACCCGATCCTGACCTTCGACAATTTCGTCACCGGCAAGGCGAACCAGCTCGCGCGCGCGGCGGCGATCCAGGTCGCCAACAATCCGGGGAAGTCATACAACCCGCTGTACCTGTATGGCGGCGTCGGCCTCGGCAAGACCCACCTGATCCACGCGATCGGCAACTTCATGCTGATGGAGAACCCGCGCGCGCGGATCCGCTATATCCACGCCGAGCAGTACGTGTCCGATGTGGTCAAGGCGTATCAGCGCAAGGCGTTCGACGAGTTCAAGCGCTACTACCACTCGCTCGATCTGTTGCTGATCGACGACATTCAGTTCTTCTCGGGCAAGAACCGCACGCAGGAAGAATTCTTCTATGCGTTCGAGGCGCTGATCGCCAATCGCGCCCAGGTCATCATCACCAGCGATACCTATCCGAAGGAAATCACCGGCATCGACGACCGGCTGATCTCGCGCTTCGACTCCGGCCTGACCGTTGCCATCGAGCCGCCCGAGCTGGAGATGCGCGTCGCGATCCTGATGAAGAAAGCCGCCGCGGAGAACGTTTCGGTGCCCGAGGAAGTGGCCTTCTTCGTCGCCAAGCACCTGCGCTCGAACGTCCGCGAGCTGGAAGGCGCGCTGCGCAAGATCCTGGCGTTCTCTAACTTCCACGGCAAGGACATCACGATCGAGGTCACGCGCGAAGCGCTGAAGGACCTGCTGACCGTACAGAACCGGCAGATTTCGGTAGAAAACATTCAGAAAACCTGCGCCGACTTCTACAACATCAAGGTCGCCGATATGTATTCCAAAAAGCGGCCTGCCAATATCGCGCGGCCGCGGCAGATCGCGATGTATCTGGCCAAGGAATTGACGCAGAAGAGCCTGCCCGAGATCGGCGAGTTGTTCGGCGGACGCGACCACACCACCGTGCTGCACGCCGTACGCAAGATCGCCGACGAGCGCAGCAAGGACGCCCAGCTCAATCACGAACTGCACGTTCTGGAACAGACCCTGAAGGGTTGAAAACCCGGCGCCGGGGATTTTGCGGGACGGGCCCGGCGGGCTGGCATACTGTGGTCTGCGCGCCGCGCGTTGCCGGGGGGCCAACGAAAGGCCGGCGGGGACCCGCAAACCCGCGCGGGACAAGGGTTTCCGGGCCGCCGTCACATATTGGGGGATCGTGGCTTTTCATGCACAATATGCAGACGAGCCACACATCGTCCGGCTTTGCCGAGCCGCCCGTTTCGAGGTAAAATGCGACATTAACTCCTTGATTCCTAAGTGATTTTGGAGTTGTCCAGAACACCCGGCGGACGCTGACTATAAACGACGAAGGACATATTCAATGCAATTGGTCAAAACCTCGCGAGACAATCTGCTGCGTCCGCTGCAAATCGTGAGCGGCATCGTGGAGCGCCGCCACACCCTCCCGATCCTGGCCAACCTGCTGATCCGCAAGTCCGGCGCCAACGTCTCCTTCCTGTCCACCGATATCGAAATCCAGATCACCACGCACGCCGAATGCGGCGTCGGCAGCGACGACGTGGCCACCACCGTGGCCGCGCGCAAGCTGCTCGACATCCTGCGGGCGATGCCGGACGGCGATGTCGCGCTGTCGCTGTCGGACAAGCGGATGACGGTGCAATCGGGCAAGAGCCGTTTCGCGCTGCAGACGCTGGCCGCCGAGGAATTCCCGACGGTCGCCGAGGCCACCGAATTCAACGCCAGCGTCACGCTGCCGCAGAAGACCTTCAAGCATCTGCTGGCGATGGTGCATTTCGCGATGGCCCAGCAGGACATCCGCTACTACCTGAACGGCATGCTGCTGGTGGTCGACGGCAAGAAGCTGATGGCGGTCGCCACCGACGGCCACCGCCTCGCCTACTGCGCGGTCGAGCTCGAACAGGAAGCCGCGGGCGCCGGCGCCCGCCAGGAAGTCATCATCCCGCGCAAGACCATCCTGGAACTGCAACGCCTGCTCGAGGACAACGACGATCCGGTGCAGGTGCAACTGGCCGCGAACCAGATCAAGTTCACCTTCGCCAATGTCGAGCTGATCTCAAAGCTGGTCGAAGGCAAGTTCCCCGATTTCCAGCGCGTGATTCCGAAGGGCTACAAGAACGCCTTCGCGATCGATCGCATCAAGCTGCAGCAGGCGCTGCAACGCACCGCGATCCTGACCACCGACAAGTTCAAGGGCGTGCGCTGCATTCTCGATACGCACACCCTGAAAATCAGCTCGACCAACGCCGACCAGGAAGAGGCGCAGGAAGAGCTCGAACTCGACTATTCGGGCGATGCGCTCGATATCGGCTTCAACGTGACCTATCTGCTCGACGTGCTGGGCAACCTCAAGAGCGAGCAGGTCCAGGTCAGCCTCGGCGACTCGAATTCGAGCGCGCTGATCACCGTGCCGGAAGACGACAACTTCAAGTACGTCGTCATGCCGATGCGCATCTGATGTTCCGGTAAAGGATCGCAAGATACGCAGAATCCGGAGCATCGAACGGCAGGCTACGGCGCTCGCAACGGGCAAACAACCGGCGCGACCGACCCGCAGTAGCAGGGGCAGGATCATGGCGATCCGCCCCTTTGCCGTTTTTATGTAACCGCCATGCGGAGGGCCGATGGCCGCGTCGTGACCCGGCGCGCCGCGCTCCCCGCATTTGCCGTGAGTAGGAAAACATGACCCAACAGCAGAACCCGCAACAGGAAAACAGCTACGGCGCCTCCTCGATCCAGATCCTGGAAGGCCTGGAGGCGGTACGCAAGCGGCCGGGCATGTATATCGGCGACACCTCGGATGGCACCGGCCTGCATCACCTCGTGTTCGAGGTGCTGGACAACTCCATCGACGAGGCGCTGGCCGGCTACTGCACGGAAATCCAGGTCACGATCCACACCGACAACTCGATCTCGATCATCGACAACGGCCGTGGCATTCCGCACGGCATCAAGTTCGACGACAAGCACGAGCCCCGGCGCAGCGCCGCGGAAATCGCGATGACCGAGCTGCACGCCGGCGGCAAGTTCAACCAGAACAGCTACAAGGTCTCGGGCGGCCTGCACGGCGTCGGCGTGTCCTGCGTCAACGCGCTGTCCAAATGGCTGCGCCTGACGGTGCGCCGCGACGGCCAGGCGCATTTCATCGAGTTCGCCCAGGGCGCGGTGCAGAACCGCATCCTGGAGACGGTCAACGGCCCGGACGGACAGCCGGTCGAAGTCTCGCCGATGAAGGTGCTCGGTCCGACCGACAAGCGCGGTACCGAAGTCCACTTCCTCGCCGACGAGGAAATCTTCACGAACGTCGAATTCCATTACGAGATCCTGTCCAAGCGCATCCGCGAACTGTCGTTCCTCAATAACGGCGTGCATATTCGCCTGACCGACCAGCGCACCGGCAAGGAAGAGGATTTCGCCTTCTCCGGCGGCGTCAAGGGTTTCGTCGAATACATCAATCGCGCCAAGTCGGTGCTGCATCCGAATATCTTCTACGCCAATGCGGAGAAGGAAGGCATTACCGTCGAAGTGGCGATGCAGTGGAATGACGGCTTCAACGAGCAGGTGCTCTGCTTCACCAACAATATTCCGCAGCGCGATGGCGGTACCCACCTGACCGGCCTGCGCGCGGCGATGACGCGCGTCATCAACAAGTACATCGAAGAAAACGAGATCGCCAAGAAGGCCAAGGTCGAGACCACCGGCGACGACATGCGCGAGGGCCTGTCCTGCGTGCTGTCGGTCAAGGTGCCCGAGCCCAAGTTCAGCTCGCAGACCAAGGACAAGCTGGTGTCGTCGGAAGTGCGGCTGCCGGTCGAGGAACTGGTATCGAAGGCGCTGGGCGACTTCCTGCTGGAAACGCCGAACGACGCCAAGATCATCTGCGGCAAGATCGTCGACGCCGCCCGCGCGCGTGAAGCCGCGCGCAAGGCCCGTGAAATGACGCGCCGCAAGGGCGCGTTCGACGGCATGGGCCTGCCCGGCAAGCTCGCCGACTGCCAGGAACGCGATCCGGCGCTGTCCGAACTGTTCCTGGTCGAGGGCGACTCCGCAGGCGGCTCCGCCAAGCAGGGCCGCGACCGCAAGTTCCAGGCGATCCTGCCGCTCAAGGGCAAGATCCTGAACGTCGAGCGCGCGCGCTTCGACAAGATGCTGTCGAGCCAGGAAGTGCTGACGCTGATCACCGCGCTGGGCACCGGCATCGGCAAGGACGACTACAACCTCGAGAAGCTGCGTTACCACCGCATCATCATCATGACCGATGCGGACGTCGACGGCTCGCACATCCGCACGCTGCTGCTGACGTTCTTCTACCGGCAGATGCCCGACATCATCGAGCGCGGCTATGTCTATATCGCGCAGCCGCCGCTGTACAAGGTCAAGCACGGCAAGGACGAGCGCTATATCAAGGACGACAACGAGCTGAACGCGTACATGCTGCGCCTGGCGATGGAGAAGGCCAGCCTGCTGCGCCCCGATGGCAGCGAGATCGCCGGCGACGCGCTGACCGAACTGGCGCGCCAGTACCAGCTCGCCGAGGCGGTGATCGGCCGCCTGTCGCGCGTGGTCGACAGCGACGCGCTGCGCGCGATCGCCGACGGCGTCGAACTGAACCTCGACTCGGCCGAAGCCGCCGAAGCCTCGGCCCGCGCGCTGAAGGCCAAGCTGTCGGAAATGCATGCCAAGCGCCTGAATGGCGCCGCGGTCAATGACGATGGCACCGCCGACGTCTACGCGCAGTTCGACGAGAAGAACGAGAAGCACCGCCTGATGGTGGCCCGCCGCCATCACGGCAACGTGCGGCTGTCGCACATCGATTCCGACTTCGTCCACGGCGCCGACTACGCCGCGCTGGCACTCGCCGCCAAGACCTTCCAGGGCCTGATCCCGGTCGGCACCAAGGTCCGCCGTGGCGAGGGCGAAAAGCTGCGCGAGCAGACCGTCAACGACTTCCACGGCGCGATGCAGTGGCTGCTGTCGGAAGCCGAACGCGGCGTGTCCCGTCAGCGCTACAAGGGTCTGGGCGAGATGAACCCCGAGCAGCTGTTCGAAACGACGCTGGATGTCACGCAGCGCCGCCTGCTGAAGGTGCAGATCGAGGACGCGATCGCCGCCGACCAGATCTTCACGACGCTGATGGGCGACGAGGTCGAGCCGCGCCGCAACTTCATCGAGTCGAATGCACTGGTGGCGCGCAATATCGATGTTTGATCGCGCGGCGCCGTAGCACGGCAGCCCGCTCCAACGAGGCGAGACGCCCGACCGCTCTGCGGCCGGGCGTTTTTTATGCTCGTTCGATCAATTCAAGACACCACCCGATACGTCGACTGCACCAGCCCCGAAGGAAAGCTGCGGCTCGATACCAGCGCAAGATCGATGTCGTGCGGCAGTTCGCCAAACAACGGCCTTCCCGCGCCGATCAGCACCGGCACCGTGGTGATCACCATGTCCGCGATCAGGCCCTCGCGCAGGAACGACTGCACCAGCTGACCGCCGTCGACATAGACGCGGCGCACGTTCTCGCGCGCCAGTGCCGCCATCGCTTCCTTCGGCGTTTGATCGGCGAAGCGGACCTTGCCCTTCAGCGCCTCGGGCACCGGCGTACCGGCCAGCTGTTTCGACAGCACCAGCACCGGCCGGTCGTAGGGCCACGGGTCGAAGGTCTGCACCTTTTCATAGCTGCCGCGTCCCATCACGATCCAATCCTTGTCCGCGATGAAATCCGTATAGCCATGGTCCTCCCTCGGATCGTCGCGCTGCAGAAGCCAGTCGATGTCCCCATCGCGGCGCGCGATAAAGCCATCGAGGCTGGTGGCGATGAAGACGTGTGCGGTGATCATTGAATTGCCTCCATGTGTCGGGACTGTATTGTCCGCGAAGTCCGTTCGCCAAGGTGCCGCGCCCGCGCTTCCCGTACCAGCGCCTGCGGCGGCCTGCCGAGCGAGCGCAGGAAGGCGCGCCGCATCCGCTCCTCATCGCCGAATCCCGTTTGCGATGCGACTCTCCCGATCGACGTTTCGCCTGCCTCGATCAGCGCATGGGCCGCCTCGAGCCGCAGCTTCTCGATCGCCTTGGCGGGCGACATGCCCGTCTGCGCCTGGAATGCCCGGCTGAAATGCCGCTTGCTCCAGTGCACGTGCTCGGCCAGCTGTTCGACAGATAGCGGCTCGTGCAGATGCTCGCGCGCGAAGTCGAGGGCAAGCCGGACGCGGTCCGACTTCGGTTCGAGCGCGGACAGCGTGGAGAACTGCGACTGCCCGCCCGTGCGGCGGTAGTGGACCACCATCATCCGCGAGATCGATTTGGCCAGCGCATCGCCGAGGTCGGCCATCACCAGGGCCAACGCCAGATCGATGCAGGCCGTCATGCCCGCCGAGGTCCAGACCGGTCCGTCGTTGACGAAGATCTTGTCCTCATCCACTTGTACCGCGGGAAAGCGCTGCTGCAGCTCGCGCGCGAGGGCCCAGTGCGTCGTCGCCCGGCGTCCGTCGAGCAGGCCCGCTTCGGCCACGATGAAGGCGCCGGTGCAGATGCTGGCGATGCGCCTGGCGCGCGGCGCCGCTCGCCGCAACTGCGCGATCAGTGCGGGCTCGGTGGGCGCCTGCGTCGTGGTACCGGCAACCAGCAAGGTGTCGTAGCGCCGCCTGCCAATCGCTTGCGTCTCGATCTTGACGCGCGACGATCCGGCCACCATGCCGCCGTCTGCGGATACCACCGCAATCTCGTAGCGCGGTTGCGGCGACAGCTCGTTCGCCAGCTCGAAGACCGTCAGCGCCGCCATGTCGAGGATCTGGAAGCCGGGATAGACGACCAGGGCAATGCGTGCGCTCATGATGTCCTCTTTGGAGGGTTCTGCCGATTCGATGCCGGCCATTGTAGCGGCCGGCCCGCCTTTCGTCGGCCCTCCGCCCATCTTCCAGATGTCCCTTATCGTGGGTTTTTGGTCATTTGAGCCACCACGGGCTTCGCCCAGAATGGCTCCTGACGGCATCGCACTCGACACGCCGACGGCACCGCAAGCTCACGGGAATCCAGCGCGAGCCTGCTGCTCATCCATGACGAAACAGGACCTCGTATGCAACTCACCGACAACACGATCTTCATCACCGGCGGTACCTCGGGCATCGGCCGCGGCCTTGCCGAGGCGTTTCACAGGCTCGGCAACCAGGTCATCATCGGCGGCCGCCGCAAGCCTCTTCTCGACGAGGTGACCCAGGCAAACCCGGGCATGGCCGCGATCGAGCTCGATATCGCCGACGCGGGCAGTGTCGCGAAGGCGGCAGCCGAACTGACCGCGCGCTTTCCGAGACTAAATGTGCTGATCAACAATGCCGGCATCATGCCCTTCGATCAGGCCGACGCGGCGATCGACGAAGCGACGATGCAGGCCACCGTGACCACCAACCTGCTCGGCCCGATCCGCATGACCTCGGCGCTGATCGAACACCTGAAGCGCCAGCCGCGCTCGGTGGTGATCCACAACACGTCGGTGCTGGCCTATGTGCCGCTCGCCAACACCGCGGTCTACTCGGCCACCAAGGCGGCGCTGCATTCGTACGCGCTGTCGCAGCGTTTCATGTTGCGCCACACCTCGGTACGCGTGCAGGAAATCGCCCCGCCCTGGGTCAACACCGACCTGATCCACAAGAGCGACGACCCGCGCGCGATGCCGCTGGACGCCTTCATCGAACAAACCATGGCAGCGCTGGCCACCGATGCCGAGGAAGTGCTGGTCGAAGCGGCACGCCCGTTGCGCGACAACCCCGGCGCGGGCGAGCATGCCTTCGTCAATGGCTTCAACGAGAGCATCGCGGCCACGCCGATTCCCGTGGGTTGAGGTCGCGTGCCAGTTCGACGGCCGGGCTCCCCGGCCGTTCGACTATGGCGAAAACCGCTCCACCGCGTCGACGTTGGACGAATTCGCCCCGCCAATGGCCAACACGGTCCCATCGGAAAGCACCGTCGCCACCGGGGCGCGGCGCGCCACCGACATCGACGCCGCCACGGTCCAGACGTTGGTGTCCGGGTTATAGATCTCCGCGCTCGCCAGCGTCCCCGTGTTCGATCCACCGGCCACCAGGACGCGGCCATCAGGCAGGAGTGCCATCGCAGGCAGTGTCCGCGCCGCATTCATGACGCTCGATGTCCAGGTCGAGGCAACAGGGTCGTAAAGCCAGCCCGTGTTACCCATGCCGGTCACGAGCACCTTGCCGTTGCCCAGTAACTCGGATTGCGCGACGTTACTGCCCCCGCCCGGGTACGGCACCGGCGTGATCGTCCCACTATCGTCTACCGGAAAGAGCTCGGCGGTCACGTTGAAACCCATCGTGCCAATGCCACCGACCAGCAGGATTGCGGCGCCCCCGGGGAGCAGCGTCGCGGCATGCTGACCGCGGGGAGAGCCTAGGGCCGTCGTCATCGGCGTCCAGGCGTTGGTAGCCGGATCGTACCGCTCGGCCGTCGAACTGCGGCCGCTAGCGAGGTTGCCGCCGATGACCAGAACCTTGCCGTCAGGCAGCAGCGTTGCCGTGTGCCTGGAGCGGGCCTCCGACATGCTGCCGGTTGCCTGCCAGGTACCGGTGGCAGGATCGTAGACCTCCGCGGTAGCGCTGCCGCCTCCGGCAACCAAGACCTTGCCGTCATTGAGACGAGTCGCCGTGGCTTCGACCCGGGAAGTCGCCATGCTTGCCGTGGCCGCCCAGGCGTTCGTGGCCGGATCGTAGAGAAAAGCAGACGCGCTCGGTGCCGATGCCAGATAACCGCCTGCCACCAGAACCTTGCCGCTGTTCAACGTGGTTCCCGTCATGTAATGCATCGGGCCGGGCAGCGAGGCGACCTGCGCCCAGCTGCCGCGTCCGGTCACCGCAATGCGGACCTGGGCCGACGTACTGCCTGCCTTGTTCGTAGCGGTAACCGTGTAGACCTTCTGCAGTTGAATCGCCGTGGGCGTTCCCGCGATCACGCCGGTCTGGATGTTCAGGCTCAGGCCTGCGGGCAGCGCGGGGCTCACCGAAAAGCTGGCCGCGGCGCCGCCGGTCACGACCGGTGTGTTCGGAACGATCGCTTCGCCCGCGACGTACAGCACGGAAGGCTGGACGTAGGCCAGCCCAGTGGGCGCCACCACCGCGGCTTCCACCGCGATGCGCAGCGTGGTTGTTGTCTGCCCCGCCGCATTGCGGCCCGTCACGGTATAGGTGGCTTCGGCCGCGGCAACAGTTGGCGTGCCGCTGATCACGCCCGTCTGCGTATCGAATGCGAGGCCGGCCGGCAGCGCCGGCGTAATGGTGTACGCATCGATCGGTCCGCCACCGTTGCCGGGGCCGTTCGCGACAATCGGCTCGCCCACGGTATAGACGACCGCGGACTCGCGGTAAGCCAATTGGCTTGGGGCCACTGCCGCGTTGCGCAC
This sequence comes from Cupriavidus sp. JZ107, assembly GCF_053903255.1. Lineage (NCBI taxonomy): Bacteria > Pseudomonadati > Pseudomonadota > Betaproteobacteria > Burkholderiales > Burkholderiaceae > Cupriavidus > Cupriavidus sp. JZ107. The sequence goes on from NZ_CP096481.1 coordinate 3,319,003, forward strand.
TTCAATCTGCACGCGGGTGGTCGCGCTGCCGGCGCCGTTTTCCGCCGTGACGACATGGACCGTCGACGGGACTACCGTCGTGGGCGTCCCCGAAATGACGCCGGTGACCGCATCGAGCAACAGGCCCGCGGGCAATGCCGGTGCGATGCTGTAGCGCTCCACCGCACCCCCGCTCGCGCTGGGACGATTTGGCACGATAGGCTTGCCGAGTTCGTAGACCACCGACGACATGCCGTAACTGAGGCCTGCCGGCGCCTGCAGCGTCGGGGTTGGCGAGGGCGCCTGCTTGTCGCCGTCATCGTCGCCGCCGCACGCGGATAGCAGTGACAGCAAGCACAGGCACATCAGCAGCAACAACCATTGGCCCGGCCGCTGCAGTTGGCGCCGCGGGCGAATTGCGGCATGGCGAAAGAGTGTTGTCATTTTTCCCGGTTCCAGTTCCGTTGATTTACGGCGCGCTCCCGAATGGCAACGGTATTACCTTGCATGCCGATACGCAGCCGTCGCGGCAATCGCATTCGATACGGGTCGAAAATGCAAAAACAACCCGGCAAATTGGCGATGGTTCGGGAATCGGCGAAATATACACCAGGTAATGCACGGGGTGATTAACGCCAAATGCCGCTGAATTTCCCATGGTTTGGCGAAGGATCTTTTTCCAGCGGCGCCAAATGGATTGTGGTGGAAGAGATGGAAAATCCAGTCCGCCGGCGCTATCAGGCGGCTGGCGCGTCGAGCAGGAATTCGCCAATCGCCAAGGACGTCGCTCCGCGCTTCGGCCGCCAATCGGTGAAATGGCCGCCCAGCGGCGCCCACCACGGCGCGGCATCGGCCAGCACCGGGCCGTAGTCCACCGCATCCGATTCCACCACGCCGCGCCGCGGATTCGACAGTACCCATCGCATCCCGGCCACCAGGCTGGATGCGACCTGCAGGCTGGTCGCCGAGTTGTACGGCGCCAGCGAGCGCGCCCGCTCGATGCTCAAGTGCGACCCGTACCAGATGCCACCGTGCCGGCCGCTGAGCAGCAGCACGCCGAGCTCGTCCTCCCCGCCGACGATCTCGTCGCGCAGGATGCGTTCGCCGCGTACGCGCGGCGCGGCGCGCTCGTCGAGCCATTGCATCGAGGCCAGCGTGGCGTCTGTCGGGCGATAGGCGTAGTAGACGGTGGGACGATACGGCGGCAGGCCGGCAGGTTCGTCGGCATCGTCGGTGAGATAGGCGGCGATCGAGATCGCTTCGTTGTGCGTGATCAGGTAGGCGTCGAACGGTCCGTGCGACGGCGACCATGAGCGCACCCGTGTCCGATGTCCGGGCCGATGGATCGCGATCGCGGCACCGCAACCATCGCTATGGCGGTAGCCGCCGGGAGGCAGCGCCGGTTCGTGCGTGCCCCAGCCGAGTTCGGCATCCTGCAGGCATTCGGTGATGAAGCCCTCGGCGGACCAGGTGTTGGCGAACTCGCCTTCGCGCGGGAAGCCGGGCGCTTGCTGGCTGTCGTATTCGCTGATCTGGATCACGCGTAGATCGAGGCGGCGTGCCAGCGCCGCCCAGTCCCCGCGATGCTGCGGCCCGGCCTGCTGGAGGCCGGCATGGCGGGCCAGCTCGATCAACGCGGCCTTGGCCAGCACCGAGACCATGCCCGGATTGGCGCCATGCGCGACCAGCGCCGTGGGCATCGTCTCGCGGCCGCGAGCGAACGCCAGCATTTGTTCGCGAAGCGCGTAGTTGCTCAGTTGCGCGGCGTTCGCATCGCCGGCATAGTCCCAGGGCTCGATGCCGGCATCGATATAGAAGGCACCGTGGGACTGGGCCAGGGCGATCAGATCGCGGCTGCAGACGGACGGCGCCACGCCAAGCAGAAAGGTCCCGTCACGCAACAGCGGAGCAAGGACCGACGCGAACGTGTCCGCGGTGATGCCAGCCTCCACCGCCTGCAGGCCGTGCGCCGCCACGAGATGACGACGGCAATCGTCGAACGAGCGATCCACTACGGTGATGGCGGCCCGTGGCCAGGTTCGCTGCAGCAGCGGCAGCACGGCCTGGCCGATACAGCCAAAGCCGACGATGACGATGTGGTCGATCACGTTGACCCCTTCTGTCCGGCAACGGCGATGCGGCCCGGTTCGCGTGTTGAACGGCGCGCCACAGCGGAGTGCCGCAGGCCATGGTATCCCCACGTGCCGCCCGCTGCCAACGGGTCTTCGCCGGCGCTGCATCGAGCGCCATTCCGACGGGTTATGCCCATATTCCCGGCACATCATTGTTGTCCTGCCGCAGCCCACGCAAGATAAGCCGCCGAGCGGTATCGCGCCGCTCGCACCATGCACACACGGCGGCGCTGCCACCTCACCGCGCCGCATCAGAAGAACGGAGACAGCATGCCAACTCGATCGCCAACGCTCGCGACCGCCATTCGACGCCATTGGCCTTGCTTTGCCGTCGCGCTGATCGTGGCGTCGCCAGCCGTATCCCAGGTGCGGGACGATCGCCCGACTTCCCCGGTTGCCGAGCATGAAGTCATGCAGGGCTTCCCGCCTTCTGCGGAGCGGCAGCTCAGCCGCGGCAGCGGTCTGCGCCCGCCGTATATGCGCTGGGCGTTTCGGCATGCGCGAGAAATGTCGGCGACCGCCGGCATTCGCCATGCCGATCGACCGCTGGCGCTGGATGGCCAGCCGGGCGCCGAGCTGGACGGCGCCACGTTCACGGTGGGAGACAAGACCATCTCGCTTGCCGACTACCTGCGCGACACGCATACCGACGGCTTTATCGTTCTGCACCAGGGCAGGATCGTCTACGAGCGCTACCTTGCCGGCTTCGGTCCGTACCAGCCGCACATCTGGGCGTCGATGACGAAATCGGTGACGGGGCTGCTGGCGGCCATGCTGATCGAACAGGGCAAGCTCGATCCGCAGGCCCGGCTCGCGCAGTACGTACCGGAGCTCGCCGGCAATCCGTTCGGCGAGGCGACGGTGCAGCAGAACCTCGACATGGAGGTGCCGGTTGGCTACCCCGAAGGGCTGCCGCCGGACCTGGGGCTGTTCGGCGCGGTCGGCATCGTGCCGCGCAAGCCCGATGCGCCCGATACCATCTACGACTTCCTCAAGGTCGTGCATGCGACTGGCCGTCCCGACAGCAGTGCGGATGGCGGCGTCTGGTACTACCAGAACGGTTCGCCGGAAGCGGTGGCATGGGCGCTGCGCCGGATTACCGGCAAGAGCTGGTCGCAGCTGGTCAGCGAGATGATCTGGTCGCGCTTTGCCGACGACGATGCCTATGTACAGGTCGACCGCCTGACTACGGAAATGGCCAGCGGCGGCATGAACTCGACGCTGCGCGACGCCGCCCGCTTTGCCGAGGCGGTACGCCGCGCGGCGGCGGGCGATGGATCGGCTGGCATTTCACCGGCGGCAGTCCGGATTGCGCTGAAGCCGGCCACCAATCAGGCGCGCTTCGCACGCGGCAACATTACGCCCGGCCGCGACGGGTATGGCTATCGCCACTACTGGTTTCAGCGCAACGACGGCGACGGCAGCGTCGAGGCCAGCGGTCGTTTTGGGCAGAAGATCTATATCAATCCGGCCAAAGGGCTGACGGTGGTGAAGTTTTCTGCCAGCCCGGATGGCGCTGCGCGCGCGACCAGCGCCGCGGGCCTGCGCAAGCGCGACGATCCGGCACGCGTGCTCGAGTCATCCGAAGCCATGGTCGCGGCGGCACTGGCGATCCATCGCGCGGTCGGTCGGTAGATCGGTGGCGGCCACCCTCGCAACGCCGGCGGCTTAGCGAACCGGCGCCGGTTCCGCGGCGCCCCTCAGTATTTTTGCGACGGCCGCGAACTCCTCGTTGCCGTATCCCGCCTCTTCCGCGTCCCGCAGCAGCCGGGCGATCAGTGAGGGCAGTTCGCTCCGCAGCCCCTTCTGCCGCATCGCCTGCTCGATGCGGCCGGTGGCATCGATCGAGATCGACAGCGGGCTTTGCGACACGGCGTAATCGCCGCTGTCGATGACATTGCCCTCATGACGCAGGAATGCGCCGAACGAGGGCGACATCGCTTCGACAATGCCGCCGTACACGCCGACATCCAGCCCTTCGGCCTGCGCCAGCGCGGCGCCCTGAAAGAAGCCCATCGACGCGCCATAGACGTACGACAGCGTCGCCAGGTCCATGGTGGCCGCGGCGGCCACGTCCTCGCCGAGATAGACCACATTGCCGCCCAGCACGGCGAGCAGTTCGCGCGCCAGCGCATGGTCCTCGCCGCTGCCCGACACCAGCACGGTGGTGTCCGGCTGTCCCATTTGCTCGGGGGCGACCTGAAGCGCGCCGTCGAGATAGCCGGCGCCGATCCGGGCGGCCAACGCGGCCATGTCGCGTGCGTCCTGCGGGCTGCCGGTGGTCAATTGCAGCAGCAGCTTGCCTTTGAGTGCAGACTTCACCGCGACGTCCGACAGGATGTCACGGGTCGCGCGATAGTCGTGCACGCAGATGACGACAGCCTCGGCGTCGGCCATCGCCGCCGCGGCGGTGGCGGCGACGATGGCGCCACGGCTCGCCAGTGGTTCGGCTTTCGATCGCGTGCGGTTCCACACGCGCACCTGCATGCCTGCCTCGATGAACAGCCGGGCCAACGTCGTTCCCATTTGTCCCAGACCGATTACCGCTACCGTTTTCATGTTTGCTCCCGCAGATGACAAGGTGCAGCCAGTATGGGAACGTACGGTTTATATGGTCAAGTACGCACCAAAATGACAGGTACTATCCTTCTGGTAAGTAACAGCGATTCGCCGCGGCAAGGAACATCGAATCCATGAAACGCAGCCAACCCTATAACTGCGGCATCGGGCCCGCCTTCGAAGTGATCGGCGGCAAGTGGAAGGCGCTGATCCTGTATGAGCTGCATGCCAAACCGTTGCGGACCGGCGAACTTCGCCGGCTGCTCGATGGCATCACCGAGAAGATGCTGATCCAGCAATTACGCGAGATGGAGGCAGATGGCATCGTGCGCCGCGAGGTGTTTCACGAGGTGCCGCCGCGTGTGGAATACTCGCTGACGCCGGCCGGTCGGGAATTGAATCGCGCCCTGGGGCCGGTGGCCGAGTGGGGGCAGAAATACGCGGCGGCCAGAGAAAAAAACAGCGGGAAATCAACGTGACCATCAGGACGCCATCCCGATCGGAATTCGGGGCCATGACCGATGTGTGGGAAGCTTCAGTGCGGGCGACCCATCATTTCCTCACCGGCGCCGATATCGATGAATTGCGGCCGCTCGTTCTCAACGAATATCTTGCATTGGTCGATTCAAGGGTATACAGCGGCGACAACGGCGAAATACAAGGCTTTGTCGGCGTTGCACACGGAAAGATCGAGATGCTGTTCGTCGCGCCCCAGTGGCAAGGGCACGGCATCGGCAAGGCGCTGCTGCAATACGCCGTGACGAGAATGGGAGCCACGCTGGTGGACGTCAACGAGCAGAATCCAGCCGCGACCGGTTTCTATCGGCGAATGGGTTTCAGCGTCTTCGACCGGTCGCCGCTCGATGGACAGGGCCGGCCGTTCCCGCTACTCCATATGCGGCTGGCAACGCCAGCGCAACGGTAGCGACCCGCTCGCCGAAGCGGAAACGCTCTGACCGAAAGAGGATGCGATGGCCGGACAACGCGAATGGACCCGGGCCGAGATGGTTCAGCAATTGCGCACGCTTGGTATCGCGCCGGGCGCGGCGCTGCTGGTCCATTGTTCGTTTCGTCATGTCCGGCCGGTCGAAGGCGGACCGCCAGGCCTGATCGAAGCACTGCGCGCCGCGATCGGCTCCACTGGCACGCTGGTGATGCCTTCCTGGACCGAGGACGACGATGTCCCGTTCGATCCGGCGACGACACCGGCCTCGCGAGACCTCGGCATCGTCGCCGACACCTTCTGGCGCCAGCCGGGTGTCATCCGCAGCGAGCATCCGTTCGCCTTCGCAGCGGCGGGACCACAGGCGCGCCGAATCACCGCGGATGCCTTGCCGTTGCCGCCCCACATCGCAGCCAGTCCGGCCGGCCGTGTGCACGAGCTCGATGGACAGGTGCTGCTGCTCGGCGTGGGCCACGACGCCAACACCACGATTCATCTGGCCGAACTGATGGGCGGCGTGCCTTACGGCGTGCCGCATCACTGCACGGTGCTGCGGGACGGCCAGCCGGTCCGGATCGACTATCTCGAGAACGATCACTGCTGCGAGCGCTTCGATCTGGCGGATGGATGGCTCAAGGAAAAAGGCCTTCAGCGTGAAGGCCCCGTCGGCAATGCCAGCGCCCGCCTGATGCGGGCGCGGGACGTCGTCGATATCGTGCTACAGCAATTGGCTCGCGATCCGCTGATCTTCCTGCATCCGCCCGAGACCGGCTGCGAGGAATGCGACGCCGCACGGCGATCGATCAGGACAGCATAGCCTCCTGTGCGTTCAGCCTCCAATGCCGAGCAGTTCCACCTCGAAGTTCAGCGTCGCATTCGGCGGAATCGTCCCCGGCACGCCGCGCGATCCATACGCGGTGCTGCCCGGGCAAACCAGCTTGGCCTTGCCGCCGACCTGCATCTTCTGCACGCCCTCGGTCCAGCACGGGATCACGCGATTGAGCGGGAACGAGATCGGCTGTCCGCGCTTGTACGAGCTGTCGAACTCGGTGCCGTCGGTCAGCGTGCCGCGGTAGTGCACCTTGACGGTATCGGTAGCCTTGGGCGATGCGCCGTTGCCCTTGGTCAGGTGCTGGATCGAGACGCCCGACGGCAGGGTCTGGGCCGGTTCGGCGGCATGGGCGGAAAGCGCCAGCGCGCCGATGGAAACCAGCGAAGCAAGGGAAGCGAGCAGCGGGAGTCGGGTCATTGCGGTCATCCGTCGAGTCAAGGAAAGGCACAAGGATAAACCGATTGAAGACCGGGACGGTCCGCAGCGCCCGTGCCGCGCCTCACCGCAAGCAACGCCAGCGACCACCGACAGACCGCCCGCCTTCACCCGCTCCCCCTGAAACCGCTGATCAAAGCGCCCGCAGCCGCTCGCGCAACTGGTACTTCATCACCTTGCCCGTCGGCGTGCGCGGCATCGCTTCGACGACGCGCACCTGTCGCGGCACCTTGTACTTCGCCAGCCGCTCGGCACAGAAGGCCTGGATGTCCTCGACGTCGACGCTGGCATCGGCCCTGGCCACCACCACGGCCGCCACGCTCTCGCCCCACTCGGGATGCGGCATGCCGACCACCGCCACTTCCGAGATCGCCGGATGGCCGGCCAGCACGTCTTCCACCTCCTTGGAATAGACGTTCTCGCCGCCGGTGACGATCATGTCCTTGACGCGGTCGACGATGAACAGATAGCCGTCCTCGTCGATCCGCACCAGATCGCCGGTGCGATACCAGCCCTCGTGAAACGCCGCGGCAGTCGCGGCGGGATCGCGGTAGTAGCCCAGCATCATCGACTGGCAACGCATCCAGATTTCGCCAACCTCGCCGGGACCGGCTTCGTGCCGATCGTCGCGCATGACCTTGACGGTGCAGCCGCTGACCGCATGGCGACCGATCGAACCGGCCTTGACCACCTGCTCCTCGGGCAGCAGTGCGGTTCCGGTGGGACCGGTCTCGGTCATGCCGAACACCTGATAGAAGCGCTCGGAGCGGTAGCGTTCGGCCAGCATGCGCGCGGTGCCCGAATCGATCGGGCCGCCACCGTACAGCCACGCGCGCACGCTCGACAGATCGTAACTGGCAAAATCCGGCGCCATCTTCATCGCCATCAGGTAGGCGATCGGCGCGCCGAAGAACAGCGTGCAGCGTTCCTGCTGCACGGTCTCGAGAAACCTCACGGGGTGATATTCCGGCAGCAGCACCGCGGTGGCGCCGACAAACAGGCTGCCGACCAGCAGATTGTTCAGTGGAAAGCTGTGCCAGATCGGCATTGCCAGCAGCACGCGATCGGACGGCCCAAGGCCGTAGACCAGGCTCGAGCCGGTGCCGGCGAGAATCACGTTCGCATGCGAGTGCATGCAGCCCTTGGGCTTGCCGGTCGTGCCGGACGTGTACAGCAGCTCGGCCAGATCGTCGTCGTCGACATCGACCGGCCGATAGTCATGCTGCTCTCCCTCCGGGGCGATCGGCGGGAGTCCCGCCTGCTCGTTGCCGACGGCGGACAACGCAAACGCCGGCGGCGCGCCATCGAGCTGGCGATGCAGGTCCGCGTCGACCAGCCACAGCCGGCTTTCGCTGTGCGCGAGGATATAGGCGGTCTCGGGCGCGGCGAGCTTGTGATTGACCGGTACGGCGACGCCACCGATATCGAGGATCGCATAGTAGGCGATCACCCATGCGGCCGAATTGCGTCCCTGCAGCGCGACCTTGTCGCCCTTGCCGATGCCTTGCGCCTGCAGCCACGCGGCGGTGTATTTGACGCGACGTCGCAGCTCGTCGTAGCGGATACGCTGCGCGCCATCGACGATGGCGATATCCGAGCTGCGCTGCCGGGCGACGCTGTCGAGCGCCTCATTGATCGTCCACATGGTGTCTCCTCCTTGGCCGGTTTTTTGGTTGGCCGTTTGCCTGTCGTCGTCTACTGCATGCCTTGCCAGTTCCTCCCCGGGGAATCCATTCGGCCCGACGCGATCATGCGTTCGGAGGCGCGCTTCCCATCGCCAGCGCATCGGCTGCGGCGGCGATGTCGATGCCGGCGGCCGTCGAGGCCATCATCGGTACCATCGCCGGCACCAGTCCATCGGCGCAGAACAGCTCGGCTGCGGCTAGCCCAGACGCATCGCGCTTGACGCGCAGACGCCATTGCGCCGCCTCGGCCAGCAGCACGGCCTGGTAGGTGCGCGCCATGCCCCATGCCAGGCGCCTGCCTTGCTCTTCGTCCGGAGCGTTGATCATCGGAATCAGCGTGTCGAGCGCGTTCTCGATCCGCTGGCGCAGACCGCGCGTCGCGTCGAGCGACAGCCCGCGCAGCCGCCGCACCACGTCCTCGATCCAGGCCTCGCCATGTTCGGAAGCGCGCAGCGCGCGCAACACGTCGTGCGCCAGTACAGAAGTCGTGCCTTCCCAGATGCAATGCACATGCAGGTTGCGGAAGAGCCGCGGCAGACCGGTGTCCTCGATGTAGCCGGCGCCGCCGAAGCTCTCGAGCAGCTCGCTGCCGGCCCAGACCGCCTGGCGCGCGCAGGCCAGCTTGGTCAGCGGCGCCATCAGGCGCGACAGCGTGCCGTCGGCGCCGTGTTCGGCCGCACCGATCAGCGCCGCGGTCTGGAAATTGAGCGCAAGCATCGCCTCGTACTCGGCGGCGATGCGCGCCAGCCACGCGCGATGCATCGGCTGCTGCGCCAGCGGCTTGCCGAAGACTTCGCGCTTGCCTGCATAGTCGCGAGCGAGATCCAGCAGGTGGCCGACACCGGCCGGGCCGCCCCACGAGGCCCACAGCCGCGCGATATTGAGCAGGCCCGCCATCTTGCCGACGCCCTGCCCGATCTCGCCGACCGGTACCGCGATGGCGTCCTTCAGGTCCAGCTCGGCGGTCGGCAGCGCGCGCGTGCCCAGCTTGTCCTTCAGCCGCCGGACCTCGATACCGTTCCAGCTGCCGTCCGGACGGCGCAACTCGATCAGGAACAGCGACAGGCCACGGCTGCCGGGCTGCGCGCCCTCGGGCCGCGCCAGCGCCAGCGCCATCTGCCCGGTGGTGGCGGACGTGAACCACTTGGTGCCGTTCAGCAACCACGTGCCGTCGCTCGATCGGCGCGCCGTGGTCGAACTGCGGCCCACGTCCGAGCCGCCCTCCTTCTCCGTCATCCATTGTCCCGACGTCCACGCGTTGTGCCGGGCGGTCAGCTTCGGCACATAGCGCTGCGCCAGCTTCGGATCGTGCTGCAGCAGCAACCGCGCGGCGCCGTCGGTCATCACCAGCGGGCAGTCGGCCACCGCGCAGGCGGGGTCGTACAGATTGACCAGCCCGGCCTGCACCACGCGCGAATGTTCCCCGTAGGGCGTTTCGTAGGGCAGCGCCACCAGGCCTTCCTCCTGGCCGATCTGCACCAGCCGCAGCCAGGCCGGATCGACACGCAGTTCGTCGACACGCCGGCCCCAGGGGTCGTAGGGCACATGCTGCGGCGGATTGCGTTCGGCCTGATCGGCAAGCGGCAGCAGTTCGGCGACCGCGCGCTCGCCGAGGCGGTCGAGCGAGGGGCTGGCCTCGGCGAACACCTCCGCCGGGAGCAGCCGCTCGAGCGTCAGCCGCAGCGTCGGATCGGTACGAAAGCGATTGCCGGGTTTCGGCGGGGCCTGATGGAAGTCACTCATTGCCGTCTTCTCCTTGACGGGTTGGCAGCGCTCGGCTGCGGTCCAAGGGAATGCACGCAGAACGCGACCAGGCTGGCCACCAGATCGGCGTCCTCTTCGTCCGGATGCGGCGCGCTGAGCGGTCCAACCAGCGTTTCGGCGATGGCGCCGACGATCGCGGTGCCGACCAGATGGGGGTGCTGCGGCGCAATCTCGCCCGCCTCGATGCCCTGCTGGACCAGCCTGGCGAAGATTGCCCGATAGGGCTCGCGAAACTGCATCCGCGCCACATCGATCGGCGGATCGACCGGCTCGGCCAGCAGCGCCCAGGCCAGCTGGCGCCCGCGCAGCGCTCGCCGCGCGAACGTCTCGACCACCCGGGCCAGCCGCTCCCGCACGGTGCCGTCGGTGTCGAACGCGGCGGCGCAGGCGTCGATCTCGGTCTGCGCCGCGCGCTTGAACACCTCGTTGAACAGATCGGCCTTGGTGGCGAAGTAGCGGTAGATCAGGCCGGCCGAGATCTCGACTTCGGCGGCGATCGCGGGAATGTTGGCGGCGGCGTAGCCGCCACATGCCACGAGCTTGAGCGCGGCCTTGATGATCCGCTCGCGGGTTTCCGCCAGGCGAGCTTCGACTTTGGGGGTTCGACGGTAGGGCATGAAAGAAGTATCTATGCTTTCATTTCTTCGTGCAAGGTTGAGTTTCTGGTTGTAGACTCGGAAAAAATTCGACGGAAAGGAGACGCGCAATGGATCGGCTGCCACTTCGCCCCTATGCGTTCGGTTGGTTCCAGGTCGAGTACGGCGATGCGCTCAAGCGCGGCGATGTGCGTCCGGTGCGGGCCTTCGGGCAGGAATTCGTGCTGTGGCGCGATCACGATGGCACGGCACACCTGATGGACGCCTACTGCCGCCACCTCGGCGCGCATCTCGGCCATGGCGGCCGCGTCGTCGGCAACGAGATCCAGTGCCCGTTCCACGGCTGGCGCTACGACGGACAGGGCGAATGCACGCGCATTCCATACAGCCCGGACGCCTCGCTGCAATCGCGCGGCATGCGCCGCTGGCCGACCGTCGAATGCAATGGCCTGATCCTGGCCTGGTGGCATCCGCAGGACCGGCCGCCGAGCTACGAATTCCCGCGGCTGCCGGAATACGGCCACGGCGAATGGTCACGCTATCACCGCCATGCCTGGCAGGTGCAAACCGTCTGGCAGGAGATCCAGGAGAACATCGTCGACAGCACGCACTTCCACTATCTGCACGGGGTGGAAAGCCTGGCGGTGGTCGACCGCTTCGAACCACGTGGTCCGGTGCTGGACGTCAATATCGTCCACCAGTTCAAGACGCCGCGCGGCGTGCAACGGGGCTACATCCAGACCACGCTGTATGGGCCTTATCTGGCCACGGTGCGCTTTCGGATCGGCGATCTGGCCGAGATCCTGTTCGTCGACGCGATCACGCCGCGCGAGGCCAACGAGGTGGAATTGCGCTTCAGCCTGATGGCCCGGCTGTCGGGGATCGAGGCGCCGGACATGAGCCTGGAGCTGGTCAACGAGGCGATCCGGCAGGTCAGCCAGGACGTGCCGATCTGGAACCACAAGGCACACCGCCCTCGTCCCAGCCTCGCGCGCGGCGATGGGCCGGTAATGAAATTCCGCGAGTGGGCGCGCCAGTTTGCCGTCGAAACCATGCCGATCCGGGAGGTGGCCTGTGGCGTCGCAGAATGATCAGGACCCGCACTGCGTATTCGCCTACGTCGGCAACAGCATCCTGCCGTCGACGCTGGCCCGCGGGCCGTGGAGCCCCGATGCACAGCACGGCGGCGCACCGGCCGGGCTGCTGGCCGCGATCGCCGAACGGGCGATGGCCGGCGAGCCGGGATGGTCGATGGTGCGGCTGACGCTGGAATTGCTGCGGCCGGTACCGATCGCACCGCTGCAGGTCACGCACGAGATCCAGCCGGGCGGCTCGGTGCGGCGCGTGGCCTTGAGCCTGATGCATCAGGACAAGCCGGTCGTGCGCGGCGTCGCGGTGTTCATGCGCGAGCGGGCGGTGGACCTGCTTCCCCCCGCTGGCGCGTGCCCGCTGCCGCTGCCGGACCAATGCAGCGAACCGATCCGCATTCCGGGCATGGCCGAGCAGACCTCGTTTCACTACACGGCGATGGAGAGCCGCGTCGCGGCCGGCAGCGTCGCCGAGCCCGGCCCCGCGGCCGCGTGGTTCCGCCTGGCGGTGCCGCTGATCGACGGCTGGCCCACGCCGGCGAGCGCCCGCGCGGTCGCGGCCGCCGACTTCGGCAACGGCATCAGCTGGGCGCTGCCGCTCGATCGCTTCGTGTTCGCGAACGCGGACCTGACGGTCTCGCTGCACCGCCAGCCGCGCGGCGAATGGGTCGGCGTGGACGCCGTCACGGTGGCCCAGCCCAGCGGCATCGGGCTGACTGCCTCGACGCTGTACGACGAGGCCGGTGCGATCGGCGTGGCGCAACAGAGCCTGGTGATCAAGGCGCGATAGAAGGTCGTCGGTGAAGCGCCAGCGCTACACTGAGCGCTTCTCCACGACCGATGCGCGCCCATGCAGATACGCACCTTCCGCGAGTCCGATGAAACCGACGTGGTATCCCTGTGGAAGCACTGTGGGCTGACGCGTCCCTGGAACGATCCGCACCGCGACATCGCGCGCAAGCTCGCCGAACAGCCGGAGCTGTTCCTCGTCGGCGAGGTCGACCGCAGACTGATGGCCACCGCCATGGTCGGCTATGACGGCCATCGCGGCTGGATCTATTACCTCGCCGTCCATGGCGATTTCCAGGGGCGCGGCCATGGCCGTCAGTTGATGGCCGAGGCCGAAAGACTGCTGCGCGAACGCGGCTGTCCGAAATTGAACTTGCTGGTCCGCACGGACAACGAAGGCGTGCTCGCCTTCTATCGCGAACTGGGCTATACCATCGATGCCACCGTCAGCCTCGGCAAGCGGCTGATCCCGGACAACTGAGCCCGGATCGCCCAACGCCCGTCCTTGGCCATCCGGCCCGACACGCCGCGCCCGGCTTGTTCAGTTGACGCTGGCGCCCGCACGAGCGCGCAATGGGCGACGTGCCCGGCGGTTCCCGACTCGATCGAAGAGGCAGACAGATGAGCAATATCGGATTCATCGGCCTGGGCGTGATGGGCGCCCCGATGGCACGGCATCTACTCGAAGGCGGACACACGCTGTACGTCCATAGCCGCAGCGGCGCGCCGCAGGGACTGCGCGATGCCGGTGCGCAATCGTGCGCGAACGCGGCCGAGGTGGCGCGGCAGGCGGACGTCATCATCCTGATGCTGCCCGACACGCCCGACGTCGAGCGCGTGCTGTTCGGCGACAACGGCGTCGCGGCGGGGCTGACCAGCGGCAAGGTCGTGGTCGACATGAGCTCGATCTCGCCGATCGACACGCGCGAGTTTGCCGGCCGCATCGAAGCGCTCGGCTGCGACTATGTCGATGCGCCGGTATCGGGCGGCGAGGTTGGCGCCAAGGCCGGCACGCTGTCGATCATGGCGGGCGGCAAGCAGGCCGCGTTCGATCGCGTACTGCCGCTGCTGCAGCTGATGGGCAAGAACATCACGCTGGTCGGCGGCGTCGGTGACGGGCAGATCGCCAAGGTCGCGAACCAGGTCATCGTCGCGCTGACGATCGAGGCGGTGGGCGAAGCGCTGGTACTGGCCGCGAAGGCGGGCGCCGACCCGGCCCGCGTGCGGCAGGCGCTGATGGGCGGCTTTGCCAGCTCGCGCATTCTCGAAGTGCACGGCGAACGGATGATCCGCCGCACCTTCGACCCAGGCTTTCGGATCGCGCTGCATCAGAAGGACCTGAACCTGGCGCTGTCCACGGCCCGCACGCTTGGCCTGAGCCTGCCCGGCACCGCGTCGTGCCAGCAGTTGTTCAATGTCTGCGAAGCGCTAGGGGGCGAGGGCTGGGACCACTCCGGGCTGGTCCGTGCGCTGGAGCACATGGCCGACTTCACGATCGGCGATACGCCGGCCTCCTGAAGCAGCGATCGCAAAAGGCGCGCCGCCGCCAGGGCCCGATGCAATCGGGCCAAACCCCAGTCTACCCAACCTGGCCAGACCCCGGCCAAACCCGCATGCACGGCACCGCACCAGCACGGTGAATTTCTCGGGAATTACCCTTGTTTGCGTTCCAATACATCATGCCATGATGTATTGTTCGTAGCCATCGACGGTTCCGCACCGTCGCGAGGGCGCTGGTCCCGGTCTGTCATCCGGACGTCCGCCAGCCCCGACCAGCAGCCGCCCTTGCCAGGACGAGGGTCGCCTGCCGTCGCCGTGCCGGCATTGCATGCCCGTGCGCCGCGACATTCCCGAGTGCCATCCCGACAAGCCTGCGCCCAGACAGGCGGGGATGGCTGTTCCGTTCACCGTTTCGAATCCTGCGGGCGCCATCATGCGAATACGCAAACAAACCGATTTCTTTTCCGGACTGATGTTCATCGCCGTCGGCCTCGGCTTTTCGCTGGTTGCGCGCGGCTACACCATGGGCACCGCGGCACGCATGGGACCCGGCTACTTTCCGTTCTGGCTCGGCATCGTGCTGGCGCTGCTTGGCGCGGTGGTGGCGATCGGCGCGATGTCGCCGACTGGCGAATCCGACCGGCTCGCACGCTGGGACCTGCGCACCGTGCTGTGGGTGCTCGGATCGGTGGTGCTGTTCGGCCTGGTGCTGAAGCCGCTCGGCATGGTGCTGTCGGTGATCCTGCTGGTGCTGATCGCGTCGATGGCGAGCCACGAATTCACCTGGCGCGGCGCGCTGCTCAATGCCGCGGTGCTGGTGGTCATCAGCCTGGTTGCCTTCGTCTACGGCATCAATCTGCAAATGCCGGTGTGGCCGGCTTTCCTGTCGGCTTGAGGAGGGCCACGCAATGGAATTGCTCAACCATCTGGCGCTGGGATTCTCGACCGCGCTGTCGCTGCAGAACCTGGCCTATGCGCTGCTCGGCTGCGTGCTGGGGACGCTGATCGGCGTGCTGCCCGGCCTGGGACCGCTGGCGACCATCGCGATGCTGCTGCCGATCACCTACACGCTGCCTCCGGTCGCGGCGCTGATCATGCTGGCAGGCATCTATTACGGCGCGCAGTACGGCGGCTCGACCACCGCAATTCTCGTCAATCTGCCCGGCGAATCGTCGTCGGTGGTGACCACGCTGGACGGCTACCAGATGGCCCGCAAGGGCCGCGCGGGGGTCGCGCTGGCGACGGCCGGCCTGGGCTCGTTCTTTGCCGGCAGCGTCGCCACGCTGATCCTGGCCGCGTTCGCGACGCCGCTGTCGGAACTGGCATTCAAGTTCGGGCCGGCCGAGTATTTCTCGTTGATGGTGCTGGGCCTGATCGGCGCCGTAGTGCTGGCATCCGGCTCGCTGGTCAAGGCCGTCGCGATGATCGTGCTGGGCCTGCTGATCGGCCTGATCGGCACCGACGTCAATTCGGGCGTGGCGCGCTTCTCGTTCGACGTGCCGGAGCTGACCGACGGCATCAATATCACCGGGCTGGCGATGGGCCTGTTCGGCTTTGCCGAGATCATCGTCAATCTGGAGCAGAGGGAATCGCGCGAGACCTTCACCGATCGCGTGACCAACCTGTTCCCGACGAAGGAGGACTTCAAGCGCATGATCCCGGCCGTGCTGCGCGGTACCGCGCTCGGCTCGGCGCTCGGGGTGCTGCCGGGCGGCGGCGCGTCGCTGTCGTCGTTCGCGGCCTACTCGCTGGAAAAGAAGACGTCGAAGCATCCGCACGAATTCGGCAAGGGCGCGATCGAAGGCGTGGCCGGACCCGAGTCGGCCAACAACGCCGCGGCGCAGACCTCGTTCATTCCGCTGCTGACGCTTGGCATCCCGTCCAACGCGGTAATGGCGCTGATGGTCGGCGCGATGACGATCCACAATATCCAGCCCGGTCCGCAGGTGATGACCAGCAACCCCTCGCTGTTCTGGGGGCTGATCGCTTCGATGTGGATCGGCAATCTGACGCTGGTGATCCTGAACCTGCCGCTGATCGGGATCTGGGTCAAGCTGCTGAAGGTGCCGTACCGCTTCCTGTACCCGGCGATCCTGACGTTCTGCTGCATCGGCGTCTATTCGGTCAACAACACCGTGTTCGACGTGTTCGTCGCGGCGGCCTGCGGGATGATCGGCTATATCTTCATGAAGCTGCGCTGCGAGCCCGCGCCGCTGCTGCTCGGCTTCGTGCTGGGGCCGATGATGGAGGAGAACTTCCGCCGCACGCTGCTGCTGTCGCGCGGCGACTTCCATGTGTTCATCGAGCGGCCGCTGTCGTTGGGGCTGCTGGTCGCGGCCGCCGCGCTGGTGGCGGTGGTCGCGCTGCCGGCGGTCAAGGCCAAGCGCGAGGAGGCGTTCCAGGAGGAATAGCGAGGCCGCAGTGTCCCCTCTCCCCATCCCTCTCCCACGGGCGGGAGAGGGAGCCGCCTGTCGCAATGGGGGCGACTACGCAGGCGACTACGCAGGCGACTACGCGCCCGTCCACACGCGGCCGAGAAAGTCCCGGATCAGCGGGCATACCTGCGCGAAATGCGTCTCCAGCAGCCAGTGGCCGCCGTCGGTCATATGCAGTTCCGCCCGCGGCAGATCGCGCAGATAGGCACGGCCGGCGGCCTCCGGCATATAGCCGTCATGGGGGCCCCACAGGATCAGCGTGGGCGGCTGGTGTTCGCGCAGATAGGCCTGATAGCGCGGGAACCAGTCGAGATTCGCCTTCAGCCCTTCCATCAGCCGCACGGCGAGCTCGCGCCGAACCGGCGTGTCCATCAGGCGCCAGTGCAGTGTCCATAGATCGGGCGACAGGCGCGGCACGTGTTCCGGGCGAATTTCGCCGATGAACTCGTCGCGAAAGCCGTGTTCGCTGGCCGCGGCCTCCAGCGGCGCGCGGTTGGGCGGGGACGGGTCGGCCCAATACCGCTGGATGGTCTCGTACTTGGGGCCCAACTGGTCCTCGTAGATGTCGCCGTTCTGGACGATCAGCGCGGCGATCCGCTCGGGCGCCCGGATGGCGAGGCGCAGACCAATCTGCGAACCGTAGTCATGCAGATACAGCGCATACCGCCGCAGCCCGAGGGCGTCGGCGAATCGCTCGAGAAAGGCCGCATAGGCATCGAAGTCGTAGCCGAATGCGCCGAAGTCCGGCGTATCGCTGTAGCCGAATCCTGGAAAATCCGGCGCCACGGCGTGCCAGCGATCGGCCAGCGCGGGCAGCAAACGGCGGTACTGGTAGGACGAGCAGGGGTAGCCGTGCGGCAGCAGCACTGCGGGCGCGTCCCGCCGACCGGCTTCGCGGTAGAAGATGCGCATGCCGTCGAGGTCCAGCGTCCGGTGCGTCACGGCATCCTGCCGCTCGGCGATTTCCGTCGCCGAAGCGGTCGAAACCGCGGGCATATCGTGCGGATCGTTCATCGTCGCCCCTCCGAAAAAAAGATTCCGGACGACGATGCAAGTTGCATTCCGACGCGGGACGCCGCGCGCTCCCCTGCCGTTCGCTGCTCCGCCCCCGCACCCTGCCATCGCGATTGTGCAAAGCGCGCAGTTTTTGCGTGGCCCCTGGGGCCCCTGAGCCCGGCCCTGAGCCGCCACGAGTCAAATGCAAAAGCCCCGGCCCGTTCCCGGAAACGTTGGAGCGCGGCGCTCCTAACATGCCCTGCGTTGTACACCACACGGGCAGCTTGCGCGGACCCGGCCACCACCATCGCAATGTCGCGCCCCGGCACCGGAGGTGGTGGCCGGTTTTTTTGGGGCCCTCAAACCCACCCCGCCCGATGCAGCTTGCGCCAGAGCGCCGTGCACGCCAGCGCGGTGCCGGCGATCACGGCCGGATAGGCGAAGGGCAGCTTCAGCTCCGGCATATATTCGAAGTTCATGCCGTACAGGCTGAACACCACGGTCGGGATCGCCAGAATGGCGCCCCAGCCTGCCAGCCGCTTGACCACCTCGTTCTGGCCCACCGTCACCAGCGCCAGATTGACCTGCACCGCGGTCGTCAGCATTTCGCGCACGACGTCGAGCGTTCGCAGCAGCCGGCTGGCGTGGTCCTCGACGTCGCGGAAATAGGCCCGCAGGTCCCTGGGCACCAGTTCCTCGTGCAATCGGATCAGCTGCCCGCACATCTCCTCGATCGGATAGACCGCATTGCGCAGGCGCAGCACCTGACGCTTGATGTGGTACAGCCGTTCGATCGCGGTGCGGTCGAACTGGTCGCGGAACAGTCCCTGCTCCAGTTCCTCGAAGGCGTCCTCGAGCCGGTTGACGATCGGCATGTAGTGATCGACCACGAAATCCATCAGCGCGTACAGCACGTAACCAGGCCCATTGGCCAGCGCGTGCGGCTCGTGCTCGCAGCGCTCGCGCACGGGGGCGTACGTGCTGCTGGCCCCATGGCGTACCGACACCACGTAATTGGGGCCGACGAACAGATGGGTCTCGCCGATCTCGACGCTGTCGCCCACCAGCTGCGCGGTATTGAGCACGATGAAGACGCTGTCGCCATAGGCCTCCAGCTTGGGACGCTGATGGGCGTTCAGGGCGTCCTCGACTGCCAGATCGTGCAGGCCGAATTCGAGCTGCGCCTGCCGCAGCAGCGCCAGGTCCGGTTCGTACAGGCCCAGCCAGACGAATGTGCCCGGCGTCTTCAGTATCTCGCTGATGTCCTCCAACGGGACCTCGCCAAGCCGCTTGCCGCCGCGGTAGGCCACGCAATTGACGATCGCACCCATGAACGCTCCTCGGTCAGGATGCGCAATCGTAACAAGCGGCGGTGCGGTGGAGAGCGAAGGTCGATATCGCGGCCAGCCCCGCCGAGGCTCGCACCCTCGCTGCGAACCGTCGCGCCGTGCAGGTCACCTGAACGACAATTGTTACAGTTCGCCGGGAAGAGGCAGTTAGAATGCGATATTTCCACGCTTACCCGGCTATGTCCCAGAAGAAATCGCCACACTTCGAGCTGCGTAGTGGCAACGTCGACGCCCTCCTTCTTGCGCTCCATACCGCGGATACCTCGGCGCTGCGAGACGATCTGCTGTCGCGCTTCGAAGCAACCCCCGATTTCTTCTCGAACGACGTCATCGCGCTGGACCTGCGCTCGCTGGAAGACGGCCAGCGGCCGGAACTGGGCGCCGTGATCGACACGCTGTCCACGCTGAAGGCCCGCGCGATCGGCGTGGTGGCGCGCCAGGAGCAGCACGACTGGGCCCAGGCCTGCGGGCTGCCGATGCTGGACAGCCAGAGCCGCCGCGGCAACGGGCGCGCCGGCGCCGCGCGCGACGCCGAGGCGGCCGCTGCGGCCAGCGAAGCCCCTGCGCCCGCTGCTGCTCCTGCCCCCGCCGCGGCTCCGGCACCCGAACCGCCGCGCGCCGCCACGACGATGCTGATCGACAGGCCGCTACGCTCGGGACAGCAGATCTACGCGCACGGCGACGTGGTGATCATGGACGTGGTCAGCTTCGGTGCGGAAGTCATCGCCGAAGGCAATATCCATATTTACGCCCCGCTGCGCGGCCGTGCGCTGGCGGGCGTCAAGGGCAATCCGGACGCGCGCATCTTCTGCACCTGCCTGGAACCCGAACTGATTTCGATCGCCGGCATCTACCGGACCGCCGAACAGACCCTGCCGCCCGACGTGCTGGGCAAACCCGCGCAGGTCCGGCTCGCCGACGAAACCCTGATTCTCGAGCCGCTTCGCATGAAGTGAGTCCGGCCGAGTCCCGCAACATCGCAGCGCAAGCTTCAACCCTATTACTGGACCAAGAGCCATGGCAAAAATCATCGTTGTGACCTCCGGCAAGGGAGGCGTCGGCAAGACCACCACCAGCGCGAGCTTCGCCGCCGGGCTGGCCCTGCGCGGCCACAAGACCGCCGTGATCGACTTCGACGTCGGCCTGCGCAATCTCGACCTGATCATGGGTTGCGAGCGCCGGGTGGTCTACGACCTGATCAATGTGGTGCAGGGCGAGGCCAATCTGCACCAGGCGCTGATCAAGGACAAGAAGTGCGAGAACCTGTTCATCCTGCCGGCCTCGCAGACCCGCGACAAGGAAGCGCTGACGCATGAAGGCGTCGAAAAGGTGATCAAGGACCTGATCGCCATGGACTTCGAATACATCGTCTGCGATTCGCCGGCCGGCATCGAAACCGGCGCGCTGATGGCGATGTATTTTGCCGACGAGGCGTTGATCGTCACCAATCCGGAAGTCTCGTCGGTGCGCGACTCGGACCGCATCCTCGGCATCCTGTCGTCCAAGACCAAGCGCGCCAGCGAAGGCGAGCCGATCAAGGAACATCTGCTGATCACGCGCTACAACCCGAAGCGCGTGCACGGCGGCGAGATGCTGTCGCTGACCGACATCCAGGAAATCCTGCGTATCAAGCTGATCGGCGTGATTCCCGAATCCGAGGCGGTGCTGCACGCCTCGAACCAGGGCACGCCGGCCATCCATCTGGAGGGCACGGACGTGGCCGACGCCTACGGCGACGTGGTGGACCGCTTCCTCGGCAAGGAAAAGCCGATGCGCTTCGTCGATTATCAGAAGCCGGGCCTGCTGTCGCGCCTGTTCGGCAACAAGTAAGGAGGGCTCATCCCCATGTCGATCCTGTCCTTCCTGCTCGGGGAGAAAAAGAAATCCGCGTCGGTCGCCAAGGAGCGGCTGCAGATCATCCTCGCCCATGAACGCACCGGCCATTCCGCGCCGGCCGATTATCTGCCGGCACTGCAGCGCGAGCTGGTTGCCGTGATCTCGAAATACGTGAAGATCGGCGATCAGGACCTGCGGGTCAGTCTTGAGCGCCAGGACAACCTCGAGGTGCTCGAGGTCAAGATCGAGATCCCGCAGAGCTGATCGTCACCGGCCGGCCGCCCGGTCCGGCCGCCCCCCCCTTTGGCGGGGTGTCCCTACGCGGACGCCCTCGCCCGCCCCGCCCTTCCCCTTTTCTGTTTCCGCACGCCTTCGCGGGCCCGACTTTGCACGCCGCAATGCACCATTGCGGCCAACTGTCGCGGCCGGACAACGAATTTGCACCAGCGGCGTCCATTCCGCGCCGCTCCGGCAAGGATTGGTGTCGGAACGGGTTACGTTTTGATAAATTTTCGCGGCGTCTACCGACAACGTAGAGCCAATAAATGCCGCCGCGATCCGGCGACAGAACCACAAGACAGAAAAGGAGCACCATGAAGAAATCGGCCTTGACTCTCGCACTCGGCGCCCTGTTCGCCGGCAGCGCCTACGCGCAATCCTCCGTCACGCTGTACGGCATCGTCGACCAGAGCATTCGCTACACCACCAACGCCAACGCCAACGATGACGGCCTGGTCGAACTGACCAACGGCGCCATCACCAACAGCCGCTGGGGCATCAAGGGCAGCGAAGCCCTGGGCAACAACCTGAAGGCCATCTTCCAACTGGAAAACGGCTTCGATCCGGACACCGGCCGCGGCAACCAGGCCACCGGCACGCTGTTCGGCCGTCAGGCTTACGTGGGTCTGTCGGGCGACTTCGGCACGATCAAGCTGGGCCGTCAATACACCGAGGGCTTCAACCTGTTCGGTGACTACGATCCGCTGACGATCGGCAACTACAACAACAACGCCTGGCCGTTCTTCCTGACCCAACTGCGCCGCGACAACGTCATCAGCTATGACGGCAAGTTCGGCGGCCTGAACGTCGGCGCCAGCTATGGCTTCGGCGAGCAAGCCGGCAGCGTGCGTACCAACCAGTACTGGGGTGCCCGTGCGTCGTACGCCTTCGGCCCGTTCGGCATCGGCGGCGTGTACCAGGAAATCCGCGACATCAACGAGAACAAGCAGCAGATGTGGGGCGTGGCCGGTAAGTACACCATCGGCGCGGCCAAGCTGTTCGTCGGTTACATCGGCGGCAAGGATCACACCGGCGTCATCGACAACGGCTTCCTGAATCCGGATCAAGCCACCACTGGCAACCCGATCCCTGCGGGCGGCAACCACGCTGCCAATCCGCGCAAGGACAAGATCGGCTATGTGGGCGCCAGCTACCAGCTGACCCCGGCCCTGGCCCTGACCGGCGCGTTCTACTACGACGACATCGACAACAAGGACGGTGTTGCCGGCAACGATGGCAAGCGCTACACCGGCGTGCTGCTGGCCGAGTACGCGCTGTCCAAGCGTACCCAGGTCTACGGTACGGTCGACTACAACAAGGTCAAGGACGGTGCTCGCACCGAACTGCCGGGCAAGAGCAACCAGACCGGCGTGGCCGTGGGTATCCGCCACATCTTCTGATCGGCATCGTTTCTTACCGATCTGCAGGCAAGAAAGCACCTTCGGGTGCTTTCTTGCTTTGGGGCAGTACCAGGCGCCAGATCGCCACGCCATGCTCGTTGCCCAATGTCAGCTTGCCGCGGTGGCATCGCATCACGCGGCGCAGGAACATTCCGGCCGGCGCACTGCGTGACAGCGCCGCGACGACCTCATGTGGCGACGCGGCCGCGGTCGCTATCTCCACGCAGCAAACCCGGCGCGAGATGCCGATCCGCAGGTGCACGGCCGCACCGGGCGAGGCATCCAGAATCGCACGGGCCAGCAGGCGGGTGACCGCCATCTCGAGCATGCGGACATCGCCCTCCACCCATGCGACGGCCGGCAGGGCCTGGCAGTGCAGGATCACGCCCGTCTCGTCGGCCGCGCTCCATGCCGCATCGACGCATCCGGCGACCAATGCAGCCAGATCGACCGGCTCGCGGCGATACGAATGAGCGGCTTCTTCGATCAGGCTGCCCAGTTCGTCGACCCGGTTCAGCGCCTCGCGCGCGTGCGCGACGACCCGCGCCGTAAACGCAGGCCCCGCCAGTGCACCGGCGCGATACAGGCCGGCCAGCGCCAGCATGTCGGTGGGCGGAACGCGCAGGTCATGCGCCAAGCCATGGACCACCGCGCGCCATACCGGATCGCCGCGCCGCGCCGCGCTGCGGGCCCAGCGGCGGCGCCATGCCGCCAGACGGGCAAATCGATCCCTCATGCTGACGAGAAAACTCATGGCAGGCTCACCACCTCGAGCCGATAACCGTGGGTATAGACGGGAATCAGCCGGAAACCGCGTTCCGCGCGCAGGCCCAGCTTGCTGCGTACGCGGGACATATGCGTATCGATGGTGCGCGACAGCGGCGAGATCTCCCTGCCCCAGACCGCGGCGACGATATAGTTGCGCGCGACGATGCGGCCCTCGTTGCGAAACAGCAGCAGGGCCAGGTCGAATTCCTTCGGCGTCAGCTCGACCGGGCAGCCGTTCAGCGTGACGGTACGGGCGGCGCTGTCGAACACGTAGCCGCCCAGGCTGACGCGCGCGTCGGTACCGCCGCGGCGGCTGTCGGTACGGCGCAGCAGGGACTGGATGCGCGCGGTCAGCTCGCCCGGCCGGATCGGCTTGACCATGTAGTCGTCGGCCCCCGCGCACAGGCCGCTGACCACATCTTCCTCGGCGCCGCGGCAGGTCAGGAACATCACCGGCACGCGCCGATCCAGGTTGGTACGAGTCCAGTGCAGAACTTCCTTGCCGCTCATGTCCGGCATCTGCCAGTCGAGCAGCAACAGATCGAAACTCTCATTGCGCAAGCGCAGCAGCAACTGCCGGCTCTGTCCGAAGCTGACGCAGCAGTGGCCGGCCTCGGTCACGATTTGCTGGATCCACGCAGCTTGCGCGGGTTCGTCTTCGAGCGATGCGATCTTCATGCGCAACTCCGTTCACGGTGGTGAGCGATCGAACTCCGGTCTGCCTGCGACCGGCCCCTTGCCATCGAGCATCGAACCATCCCGCATTTAAGCCTGCGCGTGACCGTTTACAAATAGGAATTGCCTCAATTTGAGGTTTCAACAAATTCTCACTTTCGGCATGCCGATGTCTGAACGTACGATGCCTGCGCGGATCGACATTGCCGCGCCAATGCCAGCGGCGATCGACGCGAAGGCCCATGCCAACGCTCTCACGATCCGCGGCCGGTGACAGCCCCGCCGGCGCACTCCCTTGTCGCGCGTCGGGACACCCACCCCCCCCCCCCCGCGCAATCGAAATCGACACGCGAGGAGAGCAGACGCCATGAGAATCGCTGCGCTGCAAGACGATCCCACGCAAGCCGTGGTGCTCGAGCAAACGCTCAGCCTGCAAGGCCATCGATGCATTCGCTTCCGGGAAGGACGGACCCTGATGATGGCGTTGCGCCAGGAAGCATTCGACATGCTGCTGTTGGATTGGGAAGTGCCGGGCATCGCCGCCCAGGACGTGCTGCTGTGGGTGCGCCGTACTATAGGCAGCCGCTTGCCCGTGATGCTGCTCGGCGATGCCGCCGAGGAGTGCCAGCTGTGCCACGGCCTCGCGCAGGGCGCGGATGCGTTCATCACCAAACCGGTGCGGCGAGCGGAACTGGCCGCCCGCATTCACGCACTGGCGCGGCGCATGCTCGATACGGGCGAGGGCTGCTTCGATCTGTCGGTCGGTGCCTATCGTTTTTCGACCACTGACCGGCGCGCGTATCTGACCGGCACGCCGGTCATGCTCTCGCCGAAGGAGTTCGATCTGGCCATTCTGCTGTTCCGTCATCTCGGCCAGCTGGTGTTGCGCCAGACCATGATCGACGAGGTCTGGCATCGCGCGCTGCCGGCCGGTTCGCGCACGCTTGACAGCCATCTGTCACGCGTGCGGACCAAGCTGGCCCTGTGGCCGCACAACGGCGTGCGGCTGACGACGGTGTATTCGGCCGGCTGCCGCCTCGATGTGGTCGACCCCATCTAAGGAGCGAACCATGGCCTCCCTCGCCAGAAGACTGCTCGCGGAAGCGGTCGGCACCTTCGGATTGATCTTTGCCGGTTGCGGCGTGGTGGTGCTGGCCGGTTGCAAGCCGGATACCGCCGCGGACCTGCTGTGCATCGCGCTGGCCTTCGGGCTCGCGGCCTATGCAATGGGGCGGGCGGTCGGACCGATCTCCGGTGCGCATCTGAATCCCGCCATCAGCCTGGCCCTGGCGGCGGCACGGCGCTTTCCCTGGCGAGAGGTGATTCCCTACGGCATCGCGCAGCTGCTTGGTGCGGTGGCCGCGGCGACCTTGCTGATGCTGGCGGCGCAGGGCCGCCCGGATTTCGCCCTGTCGTCCGAGCGCTTCGCCGCGAACGGCTACGGTCTGCATTCGCCGTCGGGCTACGACATGCCGAGCGCATTGGCGATCGAATTCGCGGCGACCGCGATGCTGGCGCTGGTGACCGCCAGCGTCACGCGCCGTTGCCGCCTGATCGCGGCGGGTCCCGTGGTACTTGGGCTCGCGCTGACGATGGCCCACCTGCTTGCCTTGCCGGTGACCCACGCCGCGCTCAACCCTGCGCGCGCCACCGGCCAGGCGCTGTTCGTTCAGGGCTGGGCGATCGCGCAGCTTTGGCTGTTCTGGCTGGCGCCCGCGGCGGGCGGACTGATGGGCGGGCTGGTCGCGTTCTGCCTGCTCGACGAGGATGGCTTGCTGACCGAGCCTGACGAGCTGACGGCGCTGGCCCACTGGGCCGCTGCCGACGCGGCCGACCCCGGCTGCGATCCCCCCCCGCCCGCGTGAGCGGCGTGCGCGGTGGCGGTGCGGATGACTGCGGAAGCCCGGTCTTGCGCCGGCTCAGTCCGCCTTGATGCCGGCTTCCTTGACGATGCGACCGTTGTCGTCGTACTCGGCACGGATAGCGGCGGCAAACTGCGCCGCGCTGCCGCCGGTCGGCACCTCACCGCCCTTGAGCAGGCGTTCGCGGACTTCCGGCGCGGCCAGCGCCTTGTTCAGTTCGGCATTCAGACGCGTGACGATCGCGGCCGGCGTCTTGCCCGGCGCGAACACGCCGAAGGTCGACGTCAGATTGGCCTTCGGATAACCGAGTTCGGCAAAGGTTGGCACCTCGGCCAGCGCGTCGATGCGCTTCGGCGCGCCGACCGCCAGTGCACGCAGCCGTCCGGCCTGCATCTGCTGCGTCAGCGCCGGGCTGGCATTGGTGCTCATCACTTCGAACTGGCCGCCTAGCGCGTCGTTCATCTGCTGGCCGGCGCCCTTGTACGGAATCAGCGTCAGGTCCGCTCGCGATTTGGCCTTGACCTGCTCGAGCACGACGTGGCCGACCGTGCCGAGGCCCGAGGTCGCCCACCGGACCGAACCCGGCTTGGCTTTGGCCTGCGCGACCAGATCCTGGAAGGTCTTGCCGGCAAAGCTCGAGGTGGCGACCACGATCACCGGCGAATACATCACGCTCATCACCGGGGCGATATCGCGCTGCGGGTCGTAGTGGACCTTGCCGACGTGGGGGTTCAAGGTCAGCGGGCTCGTCGACGAAAAGCCGATCGTGTATCCGTCGGGCGCGGCCTTGGCCACCGCATCCATGCCGATGCTGCCGCCGGCGCCCGCCTTGTTCTCGACCACCACCGAGGTCCCCATCTGATCGGAGAGGCGCTCGGCGAGCGCGCGCGCGACCGTATCGCTGATCCCGCCGGTCGGATAGGCAACGATCAGTCGGATCGGGCGCGACGGATAGTTGTCGGCGGCGAACGCCGGCGCGCTGGCGACGACGGCAAACGACGTGGCGGCGGCAAGGGCGGAGAGTCCGGGCAGGCGGAAGGCAAGAGACATGGCGCAGGCAGCAGAGATGGGTAGGAAGTGATGGCCGTGAGTTGACGGTAGAAGCCGGCATGACGCATGCGCAAGGCAGGCAGAAGGCGGGCAGTTCGCTGCCAGGCCGGCGACGGGCGCTATCTTAGCCCAACGCTCCCGGCCGCCAATGGGGCACCCAGGAGACGAACAACTCGTTGGCCCGATCGTACAGGCGCCAGACGGTGCCGCACTCACGGCACTCGAAGGTCAACATGCTGAACGGCACACCGGCCGCGCTCTGGCTGACCAGCGGCGCCGTGTGTTTCAACGCCAGGCGTTCGTGCGGTTCGCGGCGGCGCATGTCGGCGGCCAGCGCGAGACAGTGGGCGCAGGCATCGGGTACGCCGGGCGCGGGCGATGCATCGCGGGAGCGGGACGGGGCTTCGTGGGCGGACACGGCGGCAGGCGGGGCGGCAAACGCCCCGCGATGGAAACGGCAACGCCGCCATGATGCCGCAAATCCCACCTCTGCTGATGGGCGCCATGGTGGCCGACGGTGCGCGACGGTGCGCGATAGTGCGTGGTGAGTGCCGATGCAAGTCCCGGCACGGCAATTCGACAAGTGGCGGCGTGCCGCTTCAAGCGGAATCTGCAGATTGCCGAAAGTTCTTTTTTGACGAGTTCGTCACACTCGCGCCATGCGTTCGTTGCATGGCAACGGCACGACGGCCTGTACGGCGGTGCCCGGCCATGCGTTCCTGCCCGTCGTCGGCCTGCCTTCGATCATGCGCGCTCCCCTGACCATCCACCAGTTCGCCAGCATTCAGGACATCCGGCTGGCCGTACAGCGCCGTCCCGGCGACCTTTTGCAGCAACTGCATGGCGACGGCACCCATCACATCGTTCAGCTAGGCGCGAACCGCTATCGCTTCCAGCTGAGCAAATGCCCATCTGGACGATGGGAAGGCACACTGGTGGAAGTGCCGTTCCGCCACATGACATGGCGGCAGCAATGGCTCGCCATCGTGCGGACTTTGTGCCGGCTGCTGCCGTGCGGGTCCGTCAGGAACGCCCGCATCCGGCATACCGTCGGGCATTTCACGCAGGCGGAAGGGCGAGTTCAACTCATTCCCGAGCAGGGCTTTCTGCCCCGCGACCAGCGGCTCGGCTGGTTGTATCAACTCTGTCGGCGATTTCACGCCTCTGTGGACGCCAACATCGATCTGCCCGCCAGCCTCGATTTCCGCGATGCGGTCGTGTCCGACGACGACCTGAAGCTGGTGGAGGAGCAACTGCGCGCCCTGCCCGAGACGCTGCCACGCGATCGGCTCGAACTGATCCTCGAGCCGCTTTGCTCGCTCGCCGTGCCCCCCGACACGCCGGCGCGAGTCCGGCGCGACGACATGGTGGCATTGCTTTGCGACCTGTTTGCCAAGACACACGACTTCGACATGGCGACGGGCAGGCGAATCGTGCAACTGACCGGCCGGCTGCCCGTCGGTCCGGCATTCCGGCAGTGGCTGGAAAACGGCGCTACGCGGCTGGCAGATGGCCTTGCCGCCGCGGTCAACCCCTGTGCGATGGCCCGAAAGACCGAGCCACTTCCAGGAGCGGATGCAAACACCGTCAATGGCTTCCAGCTGATCAGCCGGCACCTGAAGGATCTCGCCGCCGTCCTGCCGGTCCTGTCACCACCGGCGGCGGCCCCGATGCTGCAATCGATGGCCGACATTGCTGCCCTTCCCAACGGCGACCGCGCGAGTCGGATCGAGCTGCGAACCATCGTCGCGGGCGCGCAAGCGTTGACCGCGGAACGCCACCAGGCCGGAGCCGAAGTGGCGAACGCGCCGCGCAAGCCGGCGCGCGTCTGGGGCAAGCGAGCCGATATGGCGATAAGGGCATATCAGTAAGATTCTTCCCCGTCACCCTGTGACGCGTCGCGATCCTTTGCTAATCTGGAATGGCGTACCGCCGACCTGACCGGCGGACCGCCCGCCACCGCGGATGCCGGTGGGAGCCGCAGTCCTTCCCGACTCGACCAGGAGTGGATGATGAAAACTGCACGACAGGTCCTTGCGTCCAAGCCGACGCAAGCCATCTACAGCATCCAGCCGGGCGCGACGGTGTATGCCGCGCTCCAGTTGATGGCGGAAAAGAGCATCGGCGCGCTGCTGGTGATGGAGCACGGCAAGATCGTCGGCATCCTGAGCGAACGCGACTACGCACGCAAGGTCATCCTGATGCAGCGAACGTCCCGCGAAACCTTCGTGCGGGACATCATGACCACCGCGGTGGTCTATGTCCGGGCCGACCAGACCACCGACGAATGCATGGCGCTGATGACGCAACACCGCTTGCGCCACCTGCCGGTGATGGAAGGGGACGAGCTGATCGGCATGCTGTCGATCGGCGACCTGGTCAAGGACATCATCTCCGAACAACGCTTCATCATCGAGCAGCTGGAGCAGTACATCGCAGGCAGCCGCTGACGTACGGAGGGCAGCGCCCCCGGCGGCGGCATATTCGGTAAACGCATATAATTTTGCGTTTAGTGAATAACAGATGAAGCCGGTCCAGCAGGGCTGGCTTCGGCCGCCCACCCGGCCGCTCTCTCCGGCCGCCCGCGGCCGCTGCTCCGATGTCCCGCCCCGCCGTATCCGACCGCCCTACCCCCGCTTCCGCTACCGCCTCTTCTTCGATTGCCCCGTCGGACACCGCGCTCCCCGTGCCGGCGCAGCCCATAGCCGCCGCCGCGGAGCACCGCGCGATCATGCGCGTGATCGGCGGCATCGTGCTGTGCATTCTGCTTGCCGCGCTCGATCAGACCGTGGTGATACCGGCCGTACCGGCGATCGCGCAGGATCTGGACGGCTTCGGCCATCTGTCCTGGATCGTCACGGCCTATCTGATTACCTCGACCGTGACCACGCCGCTCTACGGCAAGCTGTCGGACTCGTTCGGCCGGCGGCGACTGCTGATGGTCGCGATCGCGCTGTTCGTGCTGGCCTCGCTGGCCTGCGCCATAGCGGGTTCGCTGCAGCAGCTGATCCTGTTTCGCGCGCTGCAAGGCATCGGCGGCGGTGGCCTGATGTCGCTGGCGCAGGCGGCCATCGCCGACGTGGTGTCACCGCGCCAGCGCGGCCGCTATCAAGGCTACCTGGCGGCGGTATGGGCGGTGGCGTCGGTGGCTGGACCGCTGGTCGGCGGCTGGGTGTCCGACCATCTGTCGTGGCGCTGGCTGTTCTGGATCAATCTTCCGCTTGGGCTGCTGGCGATGTGGTTGTGCCATCGCGGCCTGCGCGCCCTACCCGCTCCGGCCCGCAAGGCGCGCGTCGATTGGGGCGGTGCGCTGCTGCTGACCGTGGCGATCGTGTCCTTCCTGCTGGCGATGAGCTGGGGCGGCGAGCGATACGACTGGCTGTCCGCGCCGATGGCCGGACTGGCGGCGCTGACCGGCCTCAGCGTGCTGGCGCTGGTCTGGCAGGAACGGCGCGCCAGCGATCCGCTGCTGCCGCCGCGCCTGTTCGCCAACCGCAGTTATGTGCTGGGCGTCGGTGCCTCTGCACTGGCGGCTTCCGCGCTGTTCCTCTGCGTCTTCGCGCTGCCGCTGCATTTCCAGCTGGTGCGCGGCGCCGACGCGGCGATGTCCGGCATGCTGGTGGTGCCCTTCCTGCTGTCCACCGTCGCCGGCAACTTCGTGGTCGCGATATTGGCGCCCCGGCTCGGCCGGCTGCGCGGTCTGCTGACGATCGGCTTTGCCGCCGCGGCCCTCGGCCTGGCGGCGCTGTCGACCGCGACGCCGGCCACCTCGCTGTTGTTGCTGCTGGCCGCGATGATCGTGACTGGCGTGGGACTGGGCATTTGCATGGTCGGCACGTTGATGAACGTGCAGAACGCGCTCGAACGCCGCGACACCGGCGCCGGCACCGGCGCGCTGCTGGTGCTGCGCTCGCTGGGCAGCGCGCTCGGTGGCGCGATGGCCGGCACGCTGCTGACCCTGGCCTTCCGCGACGCGCTGCACGCGGCCGGGCACGACCGCGCGAGCGCGCCGCTGGACCTCGGTGCCCTGCGCCACGGCAGCGAAGCGTTCGCGCAACTGACGCCGCAGGTGCAGCACCTGCTGGCGGGCGGCGTCGAGGCCGGCTTCCACTGGATCTTCGCGGCCGGCGCCGCGGCCGCGCTGCTCGCGCTGGGCCTGGTCCGGCGTACCCCCGACGTCGAGCTGCGCGGCGCCGTCCCGGATCACGTCAAGCCGCTGGCGATGGAATAACGGGGCCGCGGGCGCCGGCGTAGACTACGGGTCACCGTTTGCAGGAGATCGACGCCATGACCCGCTTCCCCTCCCCTTCGAGCCAGCCGCCGCGGCGCCGCCGCGCCGCCCTGCCCTTGGCCGTCGCGCTGGCGCTGTGCGCGCCCGCCGTGCATGCCGCCGGTGAACAAGGCGCGAACCGCCCTGCCGGCGCGGCCGCGACAATCTCTCAGGCATCGTCCGCCGCGCGCCCCGCCGCCGCGAACTGTCCCGCCACGCTGAACTTCCGCTTCCCGCGGCTGCAGGACGAGGCCGAACAGAACCTTTGCCAGTACGCGGGCAAGGTCGTGCTGGTCGTCAATACCGCCAGCTATTGCGGCTTCACGCCGCAGTACGAGGGCCTGGAGGCGCTCTACGCCAAATACCGCGAGCGCGGCCTGGTGGTGCTGGGCTTCCCTTCGAACGACTTTTCGCAGGAACCGGGCTCGGAAAAGGAGATCGCCGACTTCTGCTTCAACACCTACGGCGTCAAGTTCCCGATGCTGGCCAAGACCCATGTGCGCGGCGACCAGGCCAATCCGATGTATGCGCGGCTGGCCAGGGAAAGCGGCACGGCGCCCAAATGGAACTTCCACAAGTACCTGATCGACCGCGACGGACGCGTCGTCGCCAGCTACCAGAGCTCGGTGAAGCCGTCGGACCGGCAACTGGTCTCGCGCATCGAGCAACTGCTGGCCGCACCGCCGCAGGCGAAACCGGCGGCGGCAAATTGATTCGGTAAATCACCGCATCACACCAACCAATCACACCAACAAGCAAGACGAGGAGAACGATGAAGCTGGTACGAATTGGCAGCGCCGGCGCCGAGCGGCCGGGACTGATCGATGCACAGGGCCGCGTGCGCGACTTGTCCGCCGTGATCGGCGATATCGACGCGCGCGCGCTGTCGCCGAGCGTCCTGGCCGAGCTGGCGGCGCTGGATCCCGCCACCCTGCCGCTCGCCGAATCCGAGCGTTTCGGCACGCCATGGACCGGAATCGGCAAGATCGTCGCCATCGGGTTGAACTACGCGGACCACGCGGCCGAGGCAAACATGCCGATCCCGTCGGAGCCGATCGTGTTCCTGAAAGCGACCAGCTCGCTGAACGGCCCGAACGATCCCGTGATGTTGCCGCGCGATTCGGTCAAGAGCGACTGGGAGGTCGAACTCGGCGTGGTGATCGGCACGCGCGCGCAGGACGTGTCGCCGGCCGCCGCGCTCGATCACGTGGCGGGCTACTGCGTGGTCAACGATGTCTCCGAGCGCGAATTCCAGATCGAGCGCGGCGGCACCTGGGACAAGGGCAAGGGTTGCGACACCTTTTGCCCGGTCGGTCCGTGGCTGGTCACGCGCGACGAGGTGCCCGATCCGCAGGCGTTGTCGCTATGGCTGGACGTCAATGGCGAACGGATGCAAAGCGGCACCACCGCGACGATGGTGTTCGACGTCGCGACGCTGGTCAGCTACGTCAGCCGCTTCATGACGCTGCATCCCGGCGATCTGATCTGCACGGGCACGCCGCCGGGCGTCGGCATGGGCTTGAAGCCGCCGCGCTTTTTGCGGGCCGGCGACACGATGCGGCTCGGCATCGAGGGACTGGGCGAGCAGATGCAGCAGGTGCTGCCCTACACGCGCTCGGCGTGATGGCTTCGTCCGCGTCGTAACACAATGAAACATGAGGGGGGCTCTGATCCCTTGAAGGCGATCGAGTTCCCCCGACCCTGCGCGCGTCAGGGTGGACCGTACCCCGTTAGCAACAGTTCTGAAAACAAATGCGTCGCAAAGGTCAAATCGCATAGGCACTCGTGATCCTAAGTGGAATACTGTCCTTCATGGACTAGCCAATACGAGTGCCTCATGTCTGAAGTTGATCCCCCCATTCTCGTGTCCCGCCTCGGAGCCGATCTCACTCCGGCCTATTGCGAGTTGTCCGATACCCTGGATAGCCGCCCCGAACTCGAGGCGATTCGCCGCACCATCCACCAATACCCCGAACTCGGATTCGAAGAGCACCGCACCGCCGAATTGGTGGCGCAGCGGCTCGAGCGTTGGGGCTATGCGGTGACGCGCGGGGTCGGCGGCACGGGCGTGGTCGGCACGCTGCGCAACGGCGACAGCGGGCGCAGCGTCGGCATCCGCGCCGACATGGACGCGCTGCCGATCCTGGAATCGACCGGCCTGCCGTACGCCAGCGTCCATTGCGGCAAGATGCACGCGTGCGGCCACGACGGCCATACCGCGATCCTGCTTGGCGCCGCGCGCCAGCTGGCGCGGACCCGCAACTTCGACGGCACCGTCAATCTGATCTTCCAGCCCGCCGAGGAAATCGGCGCCGGCGCCAGCGGCGCGCAGCGGATGCTCGCCGACGGGCTGTTCGAACGCTTTCCCTGCGATGCGATCTTCGGCCTGCACAACCATCCGGGCGTGCCGGTGGGCACCTTCATGTTCCGCGCCGGCCCGATGATGGCGGCCTGCGATACCGTAACGATTACGATTCGCGGCAAGGGCGGCCATGCCGCGCGGCCGCATCAGTCGATCGATCCGATCCTGGTCGCCGGCAGCCTGGTGATGGCGCTGCAGACCATCGTGTCGCGCAATGTGGATCCGAACGAGACCGCGGTGGTGACGATCGGCTCGCTGCATGCGGGCCATGCGCCCAACGTGATTCCGGAAAGCGCCAAGCTTGAACTGAGCGTCCGCTCGTTCAGTCCCGAGGTGCGTACCACGCTGGAAACGCGCATCCGCCAGCTGGTGAGCTCGCACGTCGAGGGCTATGGCGCCGCGGTCGACATCGACTACCGCCCCGGCTATCCGGTGGTGGTCAACAGCGAAGCGGAAACCGAATTCGCGCGCCAGGTCGCCGAGGAGCTGGTCGGCCCGGACAAGGTCGTGGGCCAGATCCCGCTGATCGCCGGCAGCGAGGACTTCGCCTATTTCCTGCAACAGCGTCCCGGTTGCTTCGTGCGCCTGGGCAACGGCGCGGGCCGTCCGCTGCTGCAC
The DNA here is from genome assembly GCF_053903255.1 of Cupriavidus sp. JZ107. NCBI lineage: Bacteria > Pseudomonadati > Pseudomonadota > Betaproteobacteria > Burkholderiales > Burkholderiaceae > Cupriavidus > Cupriavidus sp. JZ107. The sequence continues at coordinate 3,353,205 of NZ_CP096481.1, forward strand.
AATCCCGCCTACGACTTCAACGACGACAACCTGACGGTGGGCGCGGCGTACTGGACCCGGCTGGTCGAGCGCTACCTCGCTGCCTGACCGGCGTCTGCCTGCGGACGCCGACGGCAAACCCGCTCAGCGAAAGAACGCGCTGGGCGGCACGCCGAACTGCCGCCGGAACATCGCCGCGAACGCGCTCGGGCTCTGGTAGCCCAGTTCGAGCGCGACCTCGACGACCTTGACGCCGGCCGCCAGCCGCTCCAGCGCGGCGAGCAGCCGCGCCTGCTGACGCCACTGTCCGAAGGTCATGCCGGTCTCGCGCGCAAAGCGCCGCTGCACGGTCCTGCCATCGATGCCCAATCGCCGCGCCCAGTCGGCCAGCGTCATCGGCGTATCGGGCATTTCCAGAATCGCGGCACAGATGCGCCGCAGCGCCGGGTCCGCGGGATGCGGAAGATGGAGCGGCAACGCCGGCAGCAGCACCACCTCGTCGAGCAGCAGCCGCATCACGCGGCCGTCGCGGGAATCGGCAACATAGGGCGGCACGATATCGATCGCCGCCAGGATCAATTCGCGCAGCAGCGGCGAGACCCCGAGCACGGTGCAACGCGTCGGCAAGCCGTCGGCCGCGTCCGGGCGAATATAGGCGGTCCGCATGCGCACGTGGCCGACCATGCGGATCCAGTGATCGGTGCCGCCGGGCACCCAGATCGCCCGCGTCGGCGGCACGATCCATTGGCCCTCGTCGGTGCCCACGACCATCACGCCGTGCACGGCATGCAGCAATTGCGCGTGCGGATGCCGGTGGCGCGTCGTCATGTGGCCGGGCTGATAGTCGGCGGCCATCGCGGCCACCGGCATCGGACCACGGTCGTACGCCATGTAGCGCGGGCGGGAGAGCAGGGCGCCGGGTGGGGAAGCAGCGTCGGCCATTGGGTCGATATCGCAAATGGGGCGAAGATGTGGCGTTTGGGGCGCGTTTCATGCGCCGGATAGGGCCATTATCTGTCCGTTTCGAGATGGTTGTAGTCTCAATCTCGCAGGACAGGCGCCAACACAAGGAATAGCATCACCGTGTTCGCGCGCGTGCGGCCATGCTGCCGTGTTGCTCCCGCGTCTTCCCGACTGCGCCCGAACGCTCCCAGAACAAGTCCAAACAGAGACCTTGCCATGGCTTCGCGAATCGATTCCCTGTCTGCCGAACTGGGCAATGTGCCCGATGCCGCCGTGACACCGGCCGGGCCTGCCGCACCGGCCGCGCACGGCGCCGCCGCCGCCGGCGAGCGTACCGGCTTCCGCGTGCTGTCCGCGATCAGCTTCGCCCACATGCTCAACGACATGATCCAGTCGTTGATCCTGGCGATCTACCCGATGCTCAAGGGCGGCTTCAATCTGAGCTTCGTGCAGATCGGGCTGCTGACGCTGACCTACCAGATCACCGCCTCGCTGCTGCAGCCGCTGGTCGGCCTGTACACCGACAAGCATCCGAAGCCGCATTCGCTGGCGGTCGGCATGGGTTTCACGCTGGCGGGACTGCTGCTGTTGTCGATCGCGCCCAGCTATGGCGTACTGCTGGTCGCCGCGGCGCTGGTCGGCACCGGCTCCTCGATCTTCCATCCGGAATCGTCGCGCGTGGCTCGGATGGCTTCGGGCGGGCGCCACGGGCTGGCGCAGTCGATCTTCCAGGTCGGCGGCAATGTGGGAAGCGCGGCGGGCCCGCTGCTGGCGGCCGTGGTGGTGCACACGCAGGGCAGCATCGCCTGGCTGTCGCTGGCGGCCCTGCTGGCGATCGCGGTGCTGTGGCGCGTCGGCGGCTGGTATGGCCAGCGGCTGGCCGAGCATGCCCGCGCGGCGCGCAAGGCGATGGCAAGCGCGCCGCGCCTGCCGGCCCGTACCGTGGCGCGCGCCATGGCGGTGCTGATGGTGCTGCTGTTCTCGAAGTACTTCTATATGGCGTCGCTGGGCACCTATTACACGTTCTATTTGATGGAGCGCTTTGGCGTGCCGCAGCGCTCGGCCCAGCTGTATCTGTTCGCCTTCCTGTTCGCGGTGGCGGTCGGCACCATCCTCGGCGGCCCGATCGGCGACCGCATCGGCCGCAAGCGGGTGATCTGGTTCTCGATCCTCGGCGTTGCCCCGTTCACGCTGATGCTGCCCCATGCCGACCTGTTCTGGACCGCCGCGCTGTCGCTGGTGATCGGCTTCATCCTGGCCTCGGCGTTCTCCGCGATCCTGGTGTTCGCGCAGGAACTGATTCCGGGCAAGGTCGGCATGGTGTCGGGCCTGTTCTTCGGCCTGGCCTTCGGCATGGGTGGCATCGGTGCCGCGGTGCTCGGCGGCATCGCCGACGCGCACGGCATCGAGACGGTCTACCGCTGGTGCGCCTACTTGCCGCTGCTCGGCGTGCTGGCCGTGTTCCTGCCGGAAACCCGCACGCGCGCCTCGTAGTCCGGATCCAGGCGCGAGAGCAGGGCGGTCGCGGCGGCCGGCGCGCGTTCCTTGTCGCCGTTGATGAAGAACACGAAGACGTCCCGGCGGCCCGCCGGGACGTCGTTGTTTTCGACGCGCGGAAGAGCTTCCGGCGCCTCGCCCCGCGCCCACGCCCGCGCATGCTCGGCCCACGCGTCGAGCGCCTTTGGCGCGTAGCCATACTTCAGCTTGGCGTTGCTGCGCATCAGCCGTGCGTAGACGAAATCTCCGGTCACATCGGCGAACGAGGGGAATTTCTCGGCGTCGGTGAACACCGTCGCCGCCTTGTATTGGCGAGCCAACGCCAGGAATTCCGCGCAGGCAAAGCTGGCGTGGCGTACTTCCAGTACATGGCGCAGCCGGATGCCATCGACTTCCCGTGGCAGCAGCGCAAGAAACGCCTCGAAGTCCTCGGGCTCGAACGCCTTGCTTGGCGCGAACTGCCAGACGATCGGCCCGAGCTTGGCACCCAGTTCGGTAATGCCGCTGTCGAGAAAGCGCTCGACCGACTCCCCGCCTTCGGCCAGTACCCGGCGGTTGGTCGCAAAACGCGACGCCTTGACCGAGAAAACGAAATCGTCGGGCGTCTGCTCCTTCCACTTGATGAACGACGCGCGTTTCTGCGTGCCGTGGTAGGTGCTGTTGATCTCGATCGCCGTCAGCCGGCTGCTGGCGAACTCGAGCTCGCGCGCCTGCGTCAGTTTCTCCGGATAGAACGTGCCGCGCCAGGGGGCATAGGTCCAGCCGCCAATGCCGACGCGGATCACACCGGCCTGAGTCGATGCATTCGCTGCCATGACGATCCTCCTTCGATTTAGCGATTGACTTGCGATGGCGTGATCGCGGGGTACTTGGCGGCATTGAGCGCGATCTTGTCGCGCACCGCGGCGTCGAGATCGACTTCCAGCACACAGGCCAGCTCGACCAGTCGGCCAGCTCCTGCCGCACATGCTCGCGCTCGTCCGTCGCCATCACGGTGAGAGACTGCTGCTCCGTCTTCCACTGAAAGATTTCCACCAGCTCGGCCACCTCGACGCTGAGCGCCATCGACAGGTTCTTCGGCGAGTGGTACCGCGCCCAGTCGCGGGCGCGAATGAAGTCGTTCAGCACCTGTTGCAAACGCTCGGTTTCAACCAGCTTCATCTGCACGTCCTTGCCTGTGGTCGGTTGTTCGGTGGGCTACTTTACCGTGCCTGGCGCCGGCCCGGTTCGCCGCGCCGCCGGCTCGTCCGTCGGCCCCGCCGGCTCGTTGGCGAGCACCTCGGCCGCCCAATGCGCAAACGCTTCGCCGCGCGTCGAGCCCAGCCGTACGCCAACCAGCAGCACCGCGTCGAGCGCGTAGCAGGTCGGGCCCGGTACGACGCCATCGTCGCGCTGGGCCTCCTTGCGGATCGACGCCGAACCGAGCCTGCGGCCGCAGAAGGCCGCCTTCAGCTGCCTGGCGACATCCTGCTCGGAGGTCCGGTACAGCCTCGCGATATTGTCCAGCGTCATCCACAGCTTGCCGTCGAGCACGCGGCAGGTGATGCGCGTCAGCGAGTCATCGGTCTGGTAATAGCGCCGGTCGGCGCTGTCGGCATTGGCATTCTCTGTCAGGGTCGACATCCCATGGTCTCCAGCGTTGAAGAACGAGGTGAAGACGCAAGGTATCGCTTTCCGCAGCCGCGCATGTACAGCCGGCGCCGATCGGGCGACGCTTTTTAGTGAATTTGGCGCGAAAACTAATGCTAATGCCGGCAACGGCGGAAACGCGCAAGCAAACCGGAGTCGCAACGGCGCGGGAGCGAACGAGCGAGGGGAGGGCGCGGGAGGAGAAAAGCGGGGGAAGGAAAAAAAGCCAACTACCAAAGGAAGGATGACGTGCGACCCAACGAGGAGCTGGGGTTGGTAGCTGGCTCCCGCAAATCGCTGACGGGCGAACCGACAAACGCGATCGTAGGTGGGTCGGTTGGCCGGTTCTTTTGAAAAACTTGGAACGCTGTAACGGCTGGCAAGCCACGGAGGTCAAATCCAAACCTTCATCGACGTATCGGCGCCGAGGCGGCTGGTACACCGATTGCAAAACCAGCCTACGGTCGCGAAGCGTCTTCGTAAGGCTCCAGGCCCGCGTACCGTGGACAAGTCGACCGCAGGCCGTCTATGTGCTCGTTCAGATTTGGTGGGATGCGCTGCCACATCGGGTCAAGGATGAAGTCGATTCCCTCACGCCGGGCCTGCTTTGCCGCCGGTACGAAGTCAGCGTCGCCCGCTATCAGCACGATCTGGTCAACCTGCTTTTTGAACGCCAGCGAGGACACATCGACGCCGATTCGCATGTCGACACCTTTTTGCCGGATATCGACCATCACGTCGTCCGGCGTCAGCTCCGGCATCTGAATCCTTCCGGCTAACAGCTCGGCCACCTTGGAAGCCTTGATGGTCCACTGGCTGTAGCTGGAAAGATGCCCGAGCCGGAGTGCGACCTTGCGCATGCCCCGTAGATGCTCGTGTAGCTGAAGCCGGAAAGCCGCCTCTGCCGATTTGGCGAAGTCGACAATTCTCTTGTTGATCGGATTGTGCATCTTCTTGGTCAACGGAGGGCAGTCGTAAAAGAAGATCCGATACAACTCGCGACGATCCTGTGGCCGTCGCTGGCGCTCCGGAGATGCATCGCTCCCAGTGCCGTTTCGACGTGGCGAAAGATGGGCGCATGCCCACCTATGAGCGCACTCCGCCGCCCGGCGTGCGTCATGGGCATTCTGCGGCTCGATTGCCCGAAAGCGCTTGATGAAGAAGGCCCCGTCGATGAGGATCGCTGTCGGCATGCTGACTCCTGTGGCCCCCATTTCTACGTCAAAACGCAAAAAGCCCAGGGGGTCGGCGCGCTGCTGGATGATTGCAACGGCTTACTGCCAAGGGCTGGATGCAGCGCAATCTAGCATCGGTCCGGGTCCGGGGCAACAGCAAACCGGATACCTGCAGTCAAAGAAAGAAAGCGCCCGAAGGCGCTTTCCTTGTGGTGCCGGACCGCTGCGATCAGCGGGCCGTGCCGTTCTGCGGCGTCGGTGCGGATGCCACCGGGCCGGTTTCCGACAGCCCGCCGCCCAGCGCCCGATACAGGTCGATCGCATTGTTCAGCCGCAGCTGCCGTGCCTGGATCAGCGCCTGCTCGGCGGTGAACAATTGCCGCTGCGCGTCCAGTGTTTCGAGCTGCCCCGTGATGCCGCTGCGGAAGCGCAGGTTGGCCAGTTCGAAGCGCGCCGCCTCGGCGTTGCGCACCTGTTCCTGGCTGGTGACCTGCTCTTCCAGCGTGCCGCGTGCGACCAGCGCGTCGGCGACCTCGCGGAAGGCCACCTGGATGGTCTTCTCGTAGTTCGCCACCTGGATGTTCTTGCGCACGTTGGCCAGGTCCAGGTTGGACATGTTGCGGCCGAAGTCGAAGATCGGCAGCACCAGCTGCGGCGCGAACGACCACGCCTTGGTGCCAGCCTCGAACAGCCCGGAGAAGTCGCGGCTCATGCTGCCCAGCTGGGTGGTCAGCGAGATGCGCGGGAAGAACGCGGCGCGGGCGGCACCGATATTCGCGTTGGCCGACAGCAGTTGCTGTTCCGCCTGGCGGATATCGGGACGCTGCTCGAGCAGGTCCGACGGCAGCCCCGGCGGGATGTCGGTGACGAAGCGTTCGTCCGACAGCGTGCGCGGCGGCGGCAGGTTCGGAATCGCGCCGAGCGGGGTGCCGACCAGCACCTCGAGCGCGTTGCGCGCCTGCGCGCGCTGGCGCGCCAGCTCGGCGGCCGACACGCGGGCCTGGGCCACCAGCGACTCGTTGTCGCGCAGGTCCAGCGCCGAGGTGGCGCCCGCCTCGAAACGCTGTTGCGCCAGGCGGAAGGTTTCCTCGCGGGTCTTCAGCGTGTTCTGCGCGATCTGGTACTGCTCGTCGTAGGCGCGCTCGGCCAGATAGGCCTTGGCGACTTCCGACACCAGCGAGATCTGCGCGGCGCGGCGCGCTTCCTCGGTGGCGAAGTACTGCGCCAGCGCGGCGTTGGACAGGCTGCGCACGCGGCCGAAGAAATCGAGCTCGTACGAGGTGATCGCGCCGCCGGCCTGCCAGTACCCGGCGGTATAGCCCTGGCCCGAGGGTGAGGCCGCGCCCGAGACCTGCTGGCGCGTATAGCCGCCTGTCGCGTTGACGGTCGGCAGCAGGTCGGCCCGCTGCACCTGGTACAGCGCGCGCGCTTCCTCGATGCGCAGCGCGGCGGTGCGCAGATCGCGGTTGTTGTCCAGCGCGGTCTCGATCATCGCCTGCAGGCGCGCATCGCGGAAGAACTCGCGCCAGCCGATGTCGGCGGCGCGGCGGCTTTCGCCGGTCTTCACCTCGGACTGGCCGTAGCCTTCGGTAGCGGTCGGGAATTCGGCCGCCACCGGCGCGGCCGGCCGCTCATAGCGCGGCGCCAGCGTGCAGCCGGACAGCACGCCGGCCACCAGCAGCAGCGCGGTCAGTGTCTTGGTCATGTCAGATTTCCTCCTTCGGGTCCAGCCACTTCTGGTCCAGCATGCGCTGACGCTCGCTGCCCTTGAAGCGTTTGCGGATCACCACGAAGAACACGGGCACCAGGAAGATCGCCAGCACGGTGGCGGTGATCATGCCCCCCATCACGCCGGTACCGATCGCGCGCTGGCTGCCCGAGCCGGCGCCGGTCGAGATCGCCAGCGGCAGCACGCCGAGGATGAACGCGAACGACGTCATCAGGATCGGCCGGAAGCGCAAGTGCACCGCCTCCAGCGTCGCGTCGATCAGGCTGCGTCCCTGCGCCTGCAGGTCCTTGGCGAATTCCACGATCAGGATCGCGTTCTTCGCCGACAGGCCGATGGTGGCGATCAGGCCCACCTTGAAGTAGACGTCGTTGGGCATGCCGCGCAGTGTCACGCCGAGCAGCGCGCCGAGCACGCCCAGCGGCACCACCAGCAGCACCGCGGCCGGAATCGACCAGCTTTCGTACAGCGCGGCCAGGCACAGGAACACGATGATCAGCGACAGCGTGTACAGCATCGGTTCCTGCGCGCCGGCCAGCCGCTCTTCGAACGACTGACCCGACCACTCGAAGCCGAAGCCCGGCGGCAGCTTGGCGAACATCTCTTCCATCGCGGCCATCGCCTCGCCGGTACTGCGGCCCGGCGCGGCCTGGCCGGCCAGCTTGACCGCCGGCAGGCCGTTGTAGCGTTCCAGGCGCGGCGAGCCCATGATCCACTTCGACGTCGCGAACGCCGCGAAGGCCACCATGTCGCCGTTGCTGTTGCGCACGCGCAGCTTGGTCAGGTCGTCCGGCAGGCGGCGGTCCGCGCCTTCGGCCTGGGCGATCACGCGGCGCACGCGGCCCTCGTAGATGAAGTCATTGACGTACGAGGAGCCGAACGCGATCGACAGCGTCGAGTTGATGTCGGCGATCGACACGCCCAGCGCGCGCGCCTTCTCGCGGTCGATGTCGATCTGCAGCTGCGGCGCGTCTTCCTGGCCTTCCGGACGCACGCCGGCGAGCACCGGATTCTGCGCGGCCATGCCGAGCATCATGTTGCGCGCTTCCATCAGCTTGGCGTGACCCTGGCCCGAGCGGTCCTGCAGGCGGAAGTCGAAGCCCGACGAGTTGCCCAGTTCCGGAATCGCCGGCGGGTTCAGCGGGAAGATGATCGCGTCCTTGATGAACGACAGCGCGCCGAAGGCCCGGCCCACCAGGGCCTGCGCGGTCTCGTCCGAGCCGGTGCGCTCCTTCCAGTCCTTCAGGCGCACGAACGCGATACCGCCGTTCTGGCCGCGACCGAAGAACGAGAAGCCCGCCACCGTGATCATCTGGTCGACGATCTTGCTTTCCTTCTGCAGGTAGTAGTCCTCGATCTGCTTGAGCACGCCGAGGGTACGCTCCTGCGTCGCGCCGTTGGGCAGCTGCACCACGGTGATGGTGTAGCCCTGGTCCTCGTCGGGCAGGAACGAAGACGGCAGGCGCTGGAACAGCAGCACGACCGCGGCGACGATCAGCCCGTACAGGATCAGGTAGCGGCCGGTGCGGCCCAGGATCTTCGCCACCATGCTCTGGTAGCCGGTGGCCGCCCGCGCGAACGTGCGGTTGAACCAGCCGAAGAAGCCCTTCTTCTCGTGGTGATGGCCCGCCTCGACCGGCTTGAGCAGCGTGGCGCACAGTGCCGGGGTCAGCGTCAGCGCCATCAGCGCCGAGAATGCCATCGAGGCGATCAGCGACAGCGAGAACTGGCGATAGATGTTGCCGACCGAACCGGCGAAGAACGCCATCGGGATGAACACCGCGGTCAGCACCAGCGTGATGCCGACGATCGCGCCGGTGATCTGGCCCATCGCCTTGCGGGTCGCCTCGCGGGGGGACAGCCCTTCCTCGCTCATGATCCGCTCGACGTTCTCGACCACCACGATCGCGTCGTCCACCAGGATACCGATGGCCAGCACCATGCCGAACATCGTCAGCACGTTGATCGAGAAGCCGAACGCCAGCAGCATGCCGAACGTACCGAGCAGCGCGACCGGCACCACCAGCGTCGGGATGATCGTGGCGCGGAAGTTCTGCAGGAACAGGTACATCACCAGGAACACCAGCACGATCGCTTCGAGCAGGGTCTTGACCACTTCCTCGATCGAGATCTTGACGAAGGCCGAGGTGTCGTACGGCACGGTGTACTCGTAGTCCGCCGGGAAGAACTTCGACAACTCCTCCATCTTCGCGCGCACCGCGGTGGCCGTGGCCAGCGCGTTGGCGGTCGGCGCCAGCTTGATGGCGATCGCGGCCGACTGCTTGCCGTTGGTACGGGCGACGGTCGAATAGTCGGCGCCGCCGAGCTCCACGCGGCCGACGTCGCGGATGCGCACCTGCGAGCCGTCCGGATTCACGCGCAACAGGATGTTGGCGAATTCCTCGGGCGTCGACAGCCGGCTCTGCGTGGTCACCGTGGCGTTCAGCTCGGTACCGCGCGGCGAGGGCGTACCGCCCAGTTCACCGACGGCGACCTGGATGTTCTGCTCGGAGATCGCCGCGGTGACGTCCAGCGGGGTCAGGTTGTAGCCGGTCAGCTTGGCCGGATCGAGCCACACGCGCATCGCGTACTCGGTGCCGAACAGGTCGGCCTGGCCGACGCCGGGCACACGGCGGATCGAGTCCAGCACGCTGGCCGACACGTAGTTGCCCAGCTCGATCGCGCTGGCGCTACCGGACTTGGACGTCACGGTCAGGAACATCATGTAGTTGTTCCCGGCCTTCTCGACGCGCACGCCCTGCTGGCGCACTTCCGCCGGCAGGCGCGCCTCGACGCGCTTCAGGCGGTTCTGCACCTCGACCGAGTTCAGGTCGACGTTGGTACCCGGCTGGAAGGCGATGGTGATCGTCGCCAGACCGGTCGACTCGCTGGTCGACTGGTAGTACATCAGCCCGGGCGCGCCATTGAGCTCCTGCTCGATCACCGAAGTGACCGAGTCTTCGAGCGTCTTGGCGGAGGCGCCGGGGTAAGTCGCCGTGACGGAAATGGTCGGCGGCGCGATATTGGGATATTGAGCGATCGGCAGCTGCGTGATCGACAATATCCCGCCCAGCACGATGATCAGCGCGATCACCCACGCGAACACCGGCCGGTCGATGAAAAACTTGGCCATGAGGCTGGCTCCCTGTGTATTCCGCTATCTGCTTGCGCTTACCGCTAGGCGCGGTGCTCAGCCCTGCTTGGCCGCAGCCGCCGAAGCGGCCGCCGGTGCCGAGGCACCGCCCTGGCCACCCGCCGCGGCCGCGCCGCTCGCGCCACCGGCCGGGGCCTGCGCCTGGAACGGCACTGCCTTGGCCGGCGCACCCGGCTTGACCTTCTGCAGGCCCTCGACGATCACCTTCTCGCCGCCCTTCAGGCCTTCGGTGACCACCCAGCGATCGCCGATCGCCGGTCCCACCTTGACCGGCACCGCGGCGACGTTGCCGTCCGCGCCGACCACCAGCACCGAGGCGCCCTGGCCGCTGCGGATCAGGCCGCGTTGCGGCACGGTCAGCGCGTTCTCGTCGACACCCTGCTCGACCCGCACGCGCACATAGGTGCCCGACAGCAGATCACGGCGCGGATTCGGGAACTGCGCGCGCAGCGTGATCGCGCCGGTGCTCGGATCGACCGTCATGTCCGAGAACAGCAGCTTGCCGGTCTCGCTGTACTCGGTGCCGTCCTCGAGGAACAGGCGCACCTTGGCACCGCCGTCGACGCCCTTGATGGCGCCCGACTCGATGGCACGGCGCAGCCGCATCACCTCGGTGGCGGGCTGGGTGAAGGTCACCCAGATCGGATCGACCTGCTCGACCAGCGCCAGCTGGGTCGCCTGGCCGTTGCCGACCAGCGCGCCCTCGGTCACCAGCGCACGGCCGGCACGGCCCGAAATCGGCGCCGTGACCGTGGTATAGCCCAGGTTGATCTGGGCCGTGGTGACGGCGGCCTTGGCCGAAGCGATCTCGGCGGCGGCCTGGCCGGCAGCCGCGACAGCCTCGTCATATTCCTGCTTGCTGACCGCGTTGACGGCCACGAGCGGCTTGTAGCGCTCGGCCTTCTGCCGCGCGGCGACCGCATTGGCCTCGGCCCGGGCCAGACTGGCCTTGGCCGACGCCAATTGGGCCTGGTACGGCGCCGGGTCGATCTTGAACATCACCTGGCCGGCCTTGACCTCGCCGCCCTCACGGTAGTTGCGCGACAGCACGATACCTTCGACGCGCGCCCGCACTTCGGCGGTGCGCACGCCCTCGAGACGGCCCGGCAGCTCGTTGACGACCGGCACCGCCGTCGGCGTCACCGTCACCACGCCCACCTCGGGCGGCGGCATCGCGCCGCCCTGCGGGGCGTCGTTGCCGCAGGCGGACAGCGTGAGTACCGTCAGCGCAGCGGTAACGGCAAGCAAACTCGAACGTTGGGACTTCCTCATCGATAACCCCGTGATGGCAATTTGAGATCGGCCGGATACGCCAAACGCCGGCCCAGAGCTAAGGGGCCGGCGTGGACGTCCTGTGCGGCAGAACCCCACGACGGACCGTCGTGGAGAAAAAGAACAATACTAGCCACAAACCGCAATGGTGCCGTATGGATTGCGACAGATGGTCGCGTATGCGTCACTAACTGCAGCCCGCAGGACCCGAATGGTCAGGATCTCTTGGTAGAAAGATGCGCAGGGCTGGTCCAAATTGTGGCTAGCGCGTAGTATATATACATTCAAGCATGTATGTAAGAGAAATATTGCACCGCAAGGATGCCCAGTCTCTTTGCCCCACCGGGCTGCGGCCGCATATGCGGGGGCAACCGGGATCGGTTAGCATGCCGCCCGTCGCACCGCAGCAAAACAGAGCAGGGAGTCCAGTGGTACCGCAATTTCGTGACGAATTCGTTTCTTTCGTGGCTGGCCGGCGACCGGGGGCGGTCGCCACGATCCTCGGCGAAGCCGTCCCATTCGTCCCCACCGCCCACTGAAGACACCGCTTATGGCCAGACGTACCAAGGAAGAAGCCCTCGAGACGCGACATCGCATCCTCGACGCGGCCGAGGCCGTTTTCCATGCGCGTGGCGTGGCGCGGCCCTCGCTGGCCGATATCGCCGAGGCCGCCGGCGTGACCCGGGGCGCGATCTACTGGCATTTCAAGAACAAGAGCGATCTGTTTGCCGCCATGTGCGACCGCGTGCATCTACCGGTCGAGGCGCTGTGCGAACCCGAGCGAATCGCGAGCCAGGAGGACCCGCTCGGCGGCATCCGCGACATCGTTGCGCTGGTGTTCCGCGAGACGGTGGTCAATCCGCAATGGCGGCGCGTGTTCGAGATCGTATTCCACAAGTGCGAGATGGTGGACGACAACGGCGCCATCCTCGAGCGCCAGCGGCAATCGCACGAGCAAGGCTTGCTGAAGATGCGCGAGCACCTGCGCCTGGCGATCGAACGGGGCCAGTTGTCGGCGGATCTCGATCTGGACCTGGCGGTCAACGCCTTCCATGCCGCGATCGGCGGCGTGCTGGCCCATTGGCTGTTCGCACCGGGCGACTTCGACCTGAATGCCGACGCCGAACGGCTTGCGGACGTCTTCGTCGACACGTTGCGCTTCGCCCCGTCGCTGCGCAAGGACTATGTGCCGCGGCCGATGGCCAAGCTGGACGAAGAGATGGCGGCCTTGCGGCTCAAGGTCCAGCAGCAGCAATGCGCGGGCGGCTGATGCGCTGCGCGGCTACCGGCTGAACAACCCTCGTCCGTGTCGCCTCGCCACCGCCTTGCTCCGACTTCATCCCTTCATCGCCTCCCGCCAGCGTGCGAGGAAGGCCTGCTTGCGCAGCGTGTCCTGCGCCGCCAGCAGCCCCGGCCCGACGCTGATCGGCTTGAACGCGTAGCCCAGCCGCTCGGCCAGCGCCGTCGCGGTATGGCCGCTCTTCGTATCGGTGCGGATCGTATAGAGCCGCGACGCCGAACGCGCCAGCAACGCCTGCCCCTCGCGCGACAGCAGGAAATCCAGCCATAGCCGCGCGGCCCACGGATGCGGCGCCCGGCGCGCGATAAAGGCGACGCGCGACATCACCAGCGTGTAGTCGCTCGGCGCCACCACGCCGATCGCCGCGCCGCGCTCCATCAGCGACAGCGCGTACGAGCCCAGCAGGTTGTAGGCCAGCACCAGTTCGCCGCTGGCGACCGATTCGACCATGTCCGCGGTCGACGCCGACAGCCGCACGCCGGCGCGTCCCAGCGCCTGCGCCAGATACCAGAACTCGCCGCCCATGCGCGCATCCTGCTGGGCCAGCAGATAGCCGACGCCCGAGCGCTCGATGTCGTAGGTGACCACGCGCCCGCGCCAGCGCGCTGCGTTGTCCTGCAGCAGCCGCGCCAGCGCGCTGCGGCTGCGCGGCACCGGCATGCCGTCGAAATGGCGGCGGTTGTAGACGATCACCGCCGGCTCGAAGGTCGTGCCCCAGGCCTCCTCGCGCCAGCTCGCCCAGCCGGGCAGCCCGGCGCGCTCGGGCGAGGCGTAGTGCAGTGCGTGGCCGTCGTTGACCAGCTTGATCTGCAGGTCCATCGCGGTGCTCCACAGCACGTCGGCGTGATCGGCGCGGACCGGCTGCGCGGACTCGGCGAGGAAACGCTGGTTCAGCTCGATCGTGTTCAGGTCGCGATAGGCGACCTTGACGCCGGGAAAGCGCGCCTCGAAGGCATTGAGCAGCGGCCGCGCGACGTCCTCGTCGGTCGACGCATAGACCGTGACCATGCCTTCGCGCTGGGCGCGCGCGATGATCTGCGGGTAGTCGGCCGGATAGCCGGGCGGCGGGTTCACCGGACTCGGCGCGGCGCCCGGCGCCGCGAATGCGCCTTGCCACGCCAGCGCCCCGGCGCCCGCCAGCAGCCGCCGGCGCAACGCGGAGGGCGGGTCGCCGCGATCGGCTGGCGCGGTCGGTTCGGCAGGCATGGCAGGCGGCAGGACAGGCAAGCGGCAGGGCGCGGAGGAAGGCGGGAGGGTTCGCGTCAACGCCCGCGGAAGCGGCGAACCGGCGCGACGGTGGAGCGGTATTATAGGCGCCCGGATCGGGCCAGCAGTCACGATCGCATGGCACGCCCACATGGCACACCCTCATGGCACGCCCGCACGGCGACATCGCGTCCGAACGCGCTGGCCTTGATCCCGATCCGCTGCGATTTCCTTGTCCGCGTTCCTTATTCCGCGTACCAACTCCGGCAGGAGGCCGGCATGCGCATTCTGCTGGTCGAAGATGAAACCGAACTCGCGCACTGGGTGGCGCGTGCGCTGGAGCAGGGCGGCTTCGTAGTCGAACACGTGGCCGACGGCCTGCTGGCCGACACGCGGCTGCAGGCCGAGGAATACGACGCCGTGGTGCTGGACCTGCGCCTGCCCGGCAAGGACGGCCTGTCGGTGCTCAAGGCGATGCGCGGGCGCGACGACCGCACGCCGGTGCTGATCCTGACCGCGCAGGACACGCTGGACGAGCGCGTGCGCGGCCTGAACCTCGGTGCCGACGACTACCTGCCCAAGCCCTTCGCGCTGGCCGAACTGGAAGCGCGCATCCTGGCGCTGATCCGCCGCAGCCGCGGCCGCGCCCATCCACGGCTGCAATGCGGCGCGCTGGTGTTCGATGGCGAGACGCGCAGCTTCACGCTCGGCGGCGCGCCGCTGGCGCTGACCCCGCGCGAATCGACGCTGCTGGGCGCGCTGCTGGCGCGCAGCGGCCAGCCGCTGACCAAGGCGCAACTGCTCGACAAGGTGTTTTCGCTGGACGCCGACGTCAATCCCGACGCCATCGAGGTGCTGATCTACCGGCTGCGCAAGAAGCTGTCCGGGCACGGCGTGACCATCGTCACGCTGCGCGGCTTCGGCTATCTGCTCGAGGCGGAGGCCACCGCTTGAGCCCGCCCGGTCGTCCCGCGGGCGGGCCACTGCGGCGCTGGCTGCGCGGCAGCCTGCGCCGCCAGCTGCTGGTGCTGCTGCTGCCCGCGCTGGCGGCGATGATGGCGCTCGACAGCTGGCTGACCTACGGCACGCTGCGCGACGCCGCCAATACCGCCTACGACCGCTCGCTGTACGGCTCGGTGCGCGCGATCGACAACGCGATCGGCATGGCCGGCGAGACCGTGCAGCTGACGCTCCCCGACGCCGCCATGGAGATGTTCGAGACCGCCGCGCAGACGCGCGTGTTCTATCGCGTCGCGCTCGAACGCGAGGGCGATGTCGAGACCGTGACCGGCTACGACGACCTGCCGCTGCCGCGCGGCACGCTGGCCAACAACGTGCCGCGCTATTACGACGCGGTCTATCGGGACGCGCCGGTGCGCATCGCCGCGATGGCGCGCCCGGTCTACCGGCCGGACGCCCACATGCGCGTGATCATCCAGGTCGCCGAATCGGCCGAGCCGCGCGCGGCGCTGGTCGGCGCCGTGTGGCGCAACACGCTGGCGCGCGACGCGCTGCTGATCGTGGCCAGCGCGCTGATCCTGGTCGGCGGCGTGACCTTCGTGCTGCGCCCGCTCAAGCGCGTGCGCGACGACGTCGAGGCGCGCCCGCCGGACGACCTGACGCCGCTCGCGGTCGGCCCGGTGCCGGCCGAGGTTCGGCCGCTGGTCGATGCGGTCAACCGGCACGTGTCGCGCTCGGCCGCGATGGCGCAGGCCCAGGCGCAGTTCATCGCCGACGCCGCGCACCAGCTGCGCACGCCGCTGGCGATCCTGAAGACGCAGGCGGAGTTCGCGCGCCGCCAGCTCGACGGCAGCGGCGACCCGGCTCCCGCGCGCGAGGCGGTCGATGGCATCGTTTCGCAGCTGGAGCAGGCCTCGCGCCTGGCCAACCAGCTGCTGGCGCTGGCGCGGGTACGCCAGCACGAGGCGCAGACCGCGGAGGCGGGCGGCGAAGCGGCGGTGCCCGATACGGTGATCGACGCCGCCGCGGTGGCCGGCCAGGTCGCGCTCGACTACCTGCCGCTGGCGCGCGCCAAGCAGCAGGACTTCGGCTGGGAGGACGGCGGCGGGCGGCCGTTGCCGGTGCGCGCCGACGCCGCGCTGCTGCGCGAGGCGCTGGCCAACCTGGTCCACAACGCGATCCAGTACTCGCCGCGCGGCAGCCGTATCACGCTGTCGGCCGCGCGCGAGCAGGGCAGCGCCTGCCTGGCGGTCGAGGACGACGGGCCCGGCATCCCGGCCGAGGAACGCGAGCAGGTATTCGCGCGGTTCTATCGCCGCGTCGGTCACGACGAGCCCGGCTCGGGCCTGGGCCTGGCGATCTCGCGCGAAATGGCGGCGCGCTTCGGCGGCAGCGTGACGCTGCACGAGGCCCGCCAGGGGCAGGGGCTGCGGGCCGAGTTGCGGCTGCCGCTGGCCGCCGGCGCGTGAATCGGCCATACCGCCGGCCGCCCCTTTCGATCGCCGCCGATTGCAGCCGACCACCGCCGGCATCTCCTCCCAAGTCCACCCGATCAGCGTAAACCCCAGTCAACAAGCTGAAGTTTTGACAGCTTATTGACAGTTTCCGGCTCCTAGAATCGCCGCCATGGCCGTCCGAGCGGCCACTGGAACCATAAAACCACGATATCGCAAGCAGGAGACGCCATGCGCCGCAACCTCGTTCGACTTCCCCGCCTGTTCCAATTTGCCTTGATCGGCGCCGCCGTGGCGGCCGGTCCGGCGTTCGCCGTCGACACCGCCAAGTTCATGATCGGCGCCAACCCCGGCGGCGGCTGGGACCAGGCCGGCCGCACGCTGGGCGCCGCGATGGTGTCGGCGGGCGTGGCCAAGTCCGCCTCCTACGACAACCGCGGCGGCGCTGGCGGCACCATCGGCCTGACCCAGTTCGTCAACACCGACAAGGGCAATCCCAACGCGCTGCTGGTCACCGGCGCGGTGATGGTTGGCGCGATCGAGACCAACAAGCCCCCGGTCACGCTGAAGAACGCCACGCCGATCGCGCGGCTGTTCACCGACACGATGGTGATCACGGTGCCGGCCAGCTCGCCGATCAAGTCGATCAAGGACCTGACCGCGCAGCTCAAGGCCAACCCGGGCAGCGTCAGCTGGGGCGGCGGCTCCAAGGGTTCGATCGACCATATCCTGGCCGGGCTGATCGCCAAGGACATCGGCGTCGATCCGAAGCGCATCAACTACGTGCCGTTCCAGGGCGGCGGCGAGGCCTCGGCCTCGGTGCTGGGCGGCCACGTGACGGCCGGCGTCGCCGGCGTGTCCGAGTTCCTGCCCTTCATCAAGAGCGGCAAGATGCGCGCGCTGGCGGTGACCTCGAAGGATCGCGTCGCCGATATCCCGACGCTGAAGGAGCAGGGCATCAACGTCGAGATCTACAACTGGCGCGGCGTCTATGGCGCGCCGGGCATCACGCCCGAGCAGCGCAAGGCGCTGACCGACGCGGTGGTCAAGGCGACCGAGTCGCCGTCGTGGAAGCAGGCGCTGGCCAAGAACGACTGGACGCCGTTCCTGCTGACCGGCGACGAGTTCGGCAAGTTCGTCGACGCCGAATCGGCCCGGCTGGGCGCGATGCTGCGCGAACTCGGCGTGGCCAAGTAAGTCCGCCGAACCCCGGTCTGGACACGCTCCAGGCCCCTTGCCGTCAGGGTCGATCGCGACCTGACGGCGGCACCGGCGCCGCGGCCTCCCGGACCGCGGCCCGTTCAGTTTCCGCCCCCGCCGATGCGATGCCCGCATTCGGCCTCGATCCGGAGCCCATCGTGAAACCTTCCCACACCGCCATCGGCATCGTCGTGCTGTTGCTGTCGGCCTGCTTCCTTGCCGGCATCGGCGACATCTCCGGCGAATCCGGCTATGCCGGCCTGTCGCCGCGTTTCGTCCCGACGCTGGTCGGCGTCGGCCTCGCCATCTGCGGCGCGCTGCTGACCTGGCAGGGCGTGCGCGGCGGCTTTCGCGCGATGCCCGAGGAGGACGCCGAGCTGCCCTCGCAGCCGCACAGCCCGCGCGGCCTGCTGTGGGTCGCCGCCGGCCTGCTGCTGAACATGGCGCTGATCGGCACGCTGGGCTTCGTGCTGGCGTCCACGCTGCTGATGGTCTGCGTCGCGCGCGGCTACGGCAGCCGCCGCCTGGTCCGCGACGCGCTGATCGGGCTGGCGATCACGGTGCCGATGTGGTTGCTGTTCGATTTCCTGCTCGGCATCAACCTGCCGCTGCTGCCGATCGCTGGCCTGTAATCCGCAGGCCAAGGCCAGGAGACAAACAACATGGATACGCTCAATCAACTGATCAACGGCTTTGCCGTCGCCATCACGCCGCTGAATCTGATGTGGGCGCTGGTCGGCTGCTTCCTGGGCACCGCGATCGGCGTGCTGCCCGGCATCGGCCCGGCGCTGACGGTGGCGATGCTGCTGCCGCTGACCGCCAAGGTCGAGCCCACCGCGGCGCTGATCATGTTCGCCGGCATCTACTACGGCGCGATGTACGGTGGCTCGACCACCTCGATCCTGATGAACACACCGGGCGAATCGTCGACGATGATCACCGCGATGGAGGGCAACCTGATGGCCAAGCGCGGCCTGGCCGGCCCCGCGCTGGCCACCGCCGCGATCGGCTCGTTCGTCGCCGGCACCATCGCCACCGTGCTGCTGTCGCTGTTCGCGCCGGTCGCGGCCGACGTCGCGCTGCAGTTCGGCCCCGGCGAGTACTTCATGATCATGCTGCTGGCCTTCACCACGGTGTCGGCCGTGCTGGGTTCCTCGCTGCTGCGCGGCATGACCAGCCTGTTCCTGGGCCTGGGCATCGGCCTGGTCGGCATGGATTCGCTGTCGGGCCAGACCCGCTACACGCTCGGCATCCAGGAGCTGTACGACGGCATCGACATCGTCGTGGTCGCGGTCGGCCTGTTCGCGGTGGGCGAGGCGCTGTTCAACGCCTTCTTCCCGCAGCGCGAGGGCACCTTCAACAAGGTCGGCCGCGTGATGATGTCGCGCTCGGACTGGAAGCGCTCGATCCCCGCGTGGCTGCGCGGCACCTTCATCGGCTTTCCGTTCGGCCTGATCCCGGCGGGCGGCGCCGAGATTCCGACCTTCCTGTCGTATGCCAGCGAGAAAAAGCTCACCAAGCATCCCGAGGAATTCGGCAAGGGCGCGATCGAGGGCGTGGCCGGACCGGAAGCGGCCAACAACGCCGCGGTGACCGCCACGCTGGCGCCGCTGCTGACGCTGGGCATCCCGACCTCGAACACCACGGCGATCATGCTGGCGGCGTTCCAGAACTACAACCTGCAGCCCGGGCCGATGCTGTTCCAGACCTCGGGCGATCTGGTGTGGGGCCTGCTCGCCTCGCTCTATATCGGCAACGTGATGCTGCTGGTGCTGAACCTGCCCGCGATCGGGCTGTGGGTCCGCATGCTGCGCATCCCGACGCCGCTGCTCTATGGCGGCATCCTGATCTTCGCGGGGCTGGGCGCCTACGGCATCCGCCAGTCGGCCTTCGACCTGCTGCTGCTGTTCCTGATCGGCCTGCTCGGCATGGCGATGCGCCGCTTCGACTTCCCGACCGCGCCGGTGATCGTCGGCATGATCCTCGGGCCGATGGCGGAGAAGCAGCTGCGCAACGCGCTGTCGATCAGCCAGGGCGACTGGACCATGTTCCTGCGCCATCCGATCTCGGCGTCGATCCTGGCGCTGACCGTGGCCGTCGTCGTGGTTCCGCGCCTGCTGCGCTGGCTGTCGCGGCGCTCGTCGATGCGGGGCGTGGCCGACGCGGCGAACTGAAGAATTGAAGAACGACATCCGGCGCAACGTCGTGCGCCACAATGCGCGACAATGCGCGTGACGCCACAAGGCCCGGGGCTCCCGGGCCTTGTCGTTTGCCTGCTCTCCTCCGACCACAAGAAAGAAGCGGCGGCGCCCTGCGCCAGCCTGCCACCGTCATGCGATCCGTACTCTCCCGTTGGCGTCCGACGCTGTTGACGCTGCTGCTTGGACTGGGCGCCGCCCTGCTGTGCGAATGGCTGCGCACGCCGCTGCCCTGGATGATCGGCCCGCTGCTGGCCGTGGCCGCGGCCCGCATGATGGGCGCCGACCTGCGCGCGCCATCGCAGGCCCGCAACGCCGGCCAATGGGCGATCGGCACCTCGCTGGGGCTCTACTTCACGCCCGACGTGGTCGCCAAGCTGATCGAGTTCTCGCCTTACGTGATCGCCGGCTCGCTGTTCGCGCTAGTGCTCGGCACCGCCGGCGCGCTGCTGCTGCGCCGGACCACCGGGGTCGCGTTCAAGACCGCCTTCTTTTCCACAGCGATCGGCGGCGCCTCCGAGATGGCCAACCTGGCCGAGCGCAACGGCGCACGGATCGACCAGGTCGCGGCCGCGCATTCGCTGCGCGTGTTATTGGTGGTAGTAATCGTGCCGGCGCTCTTTCAATATGGCGGTATTCATGGCCTCGATACCTATATCCCGGGGCCGCGCACCGTCGACGGGCTCGGGCTGGCCGCGCTGATCGCGATCACGGTGGCCGCCGCGCTGCTGATGCAACGGCTGAACCTGCCCAACCCCTTCGTCATCGGCACGCTGATCGCCGCCGCCGTGCTGACCGCCTCCGGCATCGAGCTGTCGGCGATCCCGACCTCGATGAGCCATGCCGGCCAGCTGTTGATCGGCGTCTCGCTGGGCGTGCGTTTCTCGCGCGAGTTCCTGCATACCGCGCCGCGCTTCCTGGCCGGCGTGGCGCTGTACACGCTGGTGGCGCTGGTGATATCGGCGCTGTTCGGCTGGGCGCTGGCGGCGCTGTCGGGCGCGCATCCGGCCACCGTGATCCTGGGCACCACGCCGGGCGGCATCGCCGAGATGTGCATCACCGCCAAGGTGCTCGAGCTCGGCGTGCCGCTGGTCACGGCCTTCCACGTGATCCGGATGGCCTTCGTGGTGCTGTGTACCGGCCCCCTGTATCATTGGCTGAAACATCGCGCCGCCCCGGAGGAGACCGAGTAGCCGGGCGGCCAGGACAACCGAGGACCACCGACGGGCCGCCATGCCAGAGACGACGCTTGCCATCGCCGACATCGACGCCATCCTGGAGCGCGTGCTGGCGCCCTGGGTCCGCCAGCTGAACCTGCGCGCCGAGCGCGTCGACGCGGACAGCGTGACGCTGCGCCTGCCCTTCGATCCCTCCCTTCGCCACGCCGGCGGCGTGGTCTGCGGCCAGGTGCTGATGTCCGCGGCCGATACCGCGATGATCGTCGCGATCTCCAGCGCGCTGGGCGGCTTCCGCCCGATGACCACCGTCAGCCTGACCACCAACTTCATGCGCCCCGTGATCGAGGGCGACATGCTGGTGCAGGCGACCGTGCTGCGGCTGGGCAAGACCGTCGTGTTCGGCGAGATCGCGCTGCGCGGCCCCGACGGCAAGCTGGCGGTGCAGGCCACCACCACCTACGCGCTGCTGTGACGATGTCTGCCACCCGCCCGGAGATGGCGGCCGACGCGCGCACCGCGCCGTCGCGCACGGCGCCGCGCACACCCCAGTACGGCGGACCGTTCGAGCAGGTGGTATTCGCCGGCGGCGGCAATCGCTGCTGGTGGCAGGCGGGCTGGTGGGACACCGTCGCGCCCGAACTCGGGCTGCGCCCGCGCGTGATCGCCGGCATCTCCGCCGGCGCTGCCACCGCCTGCATGATTTACACGCACGAGTCGCGGCAGGTGATGGATTACTACCGCGGCGTGCTGGCCGGCAACAAGCGCAACGCCTACTGGCGCAATCTGCTCGGCAACCAGCGCGTGTTTCCGCACTACGGCATCTACCGGGCGGCGCTGCTGTCGATCCTCGGCGACGGCCGCCTGGCGCGGCTGCAGGCCGCGCCGGAGATACGCGTCGGCGTGGCCCATATCCCGCGCTGGTGCGGACCGCGGCTGGCGGTAATGGCGGGGCTGCTGGCCTACAACATCGACAAGCATCTGCTCAAGACGCTGCATCCGCGGCTGGGCCGCACGCTGGGCTTTCATCCCGAATTCGTGCGGGCCCAGGACTGCGCGACGCCCGAGCAGCTGGCAGACCTTTTGCTGCAGTCCTCCTGCACGCCGCCGTTCACGCCCGTGCTGCGGCGCGATGGCCGCGCGGTGCTCGACGGCGGGCTGGTCGACAACGTACCGGTCGACGCGCTCGACCCGACGCCGGGCGACGTGCTGGTGCTGATGACCCGGCTGTATCCGCGCCCGCGCCGTTTCGTAGTCGAGTGGAACGGCCAGCGGCGCCTGTATCTGCAGCCGTCGCGGCGGGTACCGATCTCCAGTTGGGACTACACGCGCCCGGAAGGCATGACGCTGGCCTATGACCTGGGCCGGCGCGATGGCGAAACCTTCCTGCGCGAGTGGACGGCCGAGGCGCCAGCCGACCTGGCGCCGGCGTCGTAGCGCGGGAGCGGCGCAGCGGCTGCTCCCTTCGGGTTCTTGCAATTCTCGCGGCCGGCGCGCCGCGGCAGGAGGCATAGATGACGAAGCGGCAGGCTGGCAACGACAACGAACGCAAGCGCGCAAGCAAGGTATCGGCCGAACCCCGGATGGAGCGCGTGCCGCGCGGCAAGGGCGCCGGCGCCGGGCGCGCGCGCCAGGCCGACTTCGTCGTGATCGGCGGCGGCTCGGCAGGTGTCGCCGCGGCGATGCGGGCCGCGTCGCACGGCGCCAGCGTGGTGCTGGTCGAGCGCGAGCAGATCGGCGGCACCTGCGTCAACCGCGGCTGCGTCCCCAAGAAGATGCTGAGCTACGGCGCGACCTGGGCCGCGATCCTGTCGGGCTGCCTGTCGCATACCGGCGGACGCGAGGACTGGAACGACGCCATCGTGCGCGTCAAGGCCGAGATGGCGCGGCTGCATGCCAGCTATACGCAGCGGCTGCAGGAAGCCGGCGTGCAGCTGCTGCGCGGCGAGGCGACCATCAGCGCGCCGGGCGAGGTGCGCGTCGGCGGCGAAACGCTGCAGGCACGCCGCATCCTGATCGCCACCGGTTCACGGCCGACGCCGCTGCCGGTGCCCGGCGGCGAGCTGGCCAGCAGCTCGGACGACGTGTTCCAGTGGGACGGCGTGCCGGCCTCGCTGGTGGTGATCGGCGGCGGCTACATCGCGGTCGAGATGGCATCGATCCTGTCGCGCTACGGCGTCAAGGTCGACATGCTGGTGCGCGAGTCGCGGCTGCTGGAAAACTTCGACGAAGACATTGCGCTGGCGTTGGCCGAGGCGCTGACCGCCAAGGGTGTGCGGCTGCATCTGAATACGGAGGTGACGCTGCTCGACCAGGCCAACGGTGCGATCGAGGTCTGCTACAGGCAGGCCGAAGCGAGCGGGAACGGCAGCGGGAACGGCAGCGGGAAGGGCGGTGGGAAGAGCAGCGGCAAGGAACGGATCCACAGCGTGCGCGCCCAGGCGGCGCTGGCAGCGATCGGACGCGAACCCAATGTCGAAGGCCTCGGCCTCGAGGCACTGGGCGTGGCGCGCGGCCAGCGCGGCCTGCGCGTGGACCGGCAGTTCCGCACCAGCGTGCGCGGCATCCATGCGATCGGCGACGTCACCGAGGGACCGCAGCTGACGCCGGTCGCCATCGCCCAGGGCCGCTGGCTGGCGGACCGCCTGTTTGGCCGGCGCGGCGAGCGCGCCGACTTCGACGTGATTCCGACCGCGGTGTTCTGCGAGCCCGCAATCGGCAGCGTCGGGCTGACCGAGGCGGCGGCGATCGAAGCGGCTGGCAAGCCCGAGCGCATCGGCACACGCATCAAGCGCTTCGTCTCGCTGGAGAACCGCTTCGCCGGCAACCCGATGCCGTCGATGATCAAGGTGGTTTACAACGCGCGCAGCGGCCGCGTGCTCGGCGTGCATCTGCTGGACAACGCCGCGCCAGAGATCGCGCAGTCGATCGCGGTAGCGCTGCGCCTGGGCGTGCGGCTGTCGCATCTGCAAACCACGATGCCGCTGCACCCGACCGTCGCGGAGGAACTGTTCGGCTAAGCGGTTCGCCTGGAGCGGTTCGCCTGAGCGGTCCGGCTGAACTGTTCGGCTGAACTGCGGCGCGGCCGCGCCTAGCGCGACACCACCGCGGTCGCCTCGATCTCGAACAGCATGCCGTCGAGCGCCAGCCGCGATACCGGAATCAGCGTGCAGGCGGGCGGCGGGCGCGTGCCCCACATGCGCCGCAATTCGGCGCCGAACTCCTGCAGCCGTTCGAGCGAATGGTCGACGATCAGCACGGTCAGCTTGGCCACGTCGCGCAGGTCCGCGCCACCGGCATGCAGCGCGATCTCCAGGTTCTCCAGCGCGCGCCGCACCTGTCCGGGGAAATCCGGTGCCAGCGTGCCGTGCTGGTCCTCGCCGCCCTGGCCGCTGGCAAACACGATGCGGCCCGGCGCGGTTGCGACCGCGACATGCGAGTAGGCATTCGGACTGGGGTCGTAGAGGCCGTGCGGATTGACGAAGTGCAGGCTGCAGGTGGGACGGCGCGATTCGATCATGGCGGGAATCTCGAAGAGGGAAACGGAGTGGCGCCAGTATCAAACCTCAAGTTGGGTTAAGGTCAACCGTGACCCTGCTAGCATTGGGACTATCGCGCGAACAGCCTCGGAATGCCGCCATGCCAAGCCAGCCCTCCCACGACGAATCGACCGAACGGCCGCCGCGCCGAGGCGGCCCGAAGCCCGCCGACATGCTGTCGGTCGGCGAAGTTGCCGCCCGCACCGGACTGGCCGTGTCCGCGCTGCATTTCTACGAGTCCAAGGGCTTGATCCGCAGTACGCGCAGCGCCGGCAACCAGCGCCGCTATGCGCGCGCGGTGCTGCGCCAGCTCGCGGTGATTCGCGTGGCGCAGCGCATGGGCCTGCCGCTGGCATCGATCGCCGAGGCGATGGCGCGGCTGCCCGAAGGACGCGCGCCGACGGTGGCCGACTGGCGCCGGCTGTCGGCGGCATGGCGCGAAGACCTGGACGAGCGCATCCGCACGCTGACCCAGCTGCGCGATCAGCTCGACGGCTGCATCGGCTGCGGCTGCCTGTCGCTGAAGGCCTGTCCGCTGCGTAATCCAGGCGATACGCTGGCGGGACAGGGGCCATGGCCATACCTGATGGGCGGCGGCGCGCGCGGCCGTCACGATCGGGGCGCAGAGCGGGGCGGAGAGCGGGGCGGAGAGCGGGGCGGCGGCACGCGCGCCTAGCGCGGCGTCTGGCGCATCGCGCCGCATGGATCGGGGCGCCGCACCGGCGGCACCAGCACGACGCGATCGTAGGCGCCGGCCTCGTCCGGCGCCGCCGCTTCCAGATACGCGATGGCCAGCACGTCGGCGGGCTTCCCACCGAGCCAGCGCGGCACGCCGATGTCCCTTCGCACATGCCCGTTGCCGGCCAGCAGCACCACACCGCGCGCGGCGTGCTCCCTTAGCGCGGCCGCCATCACCGCATCGCGTGCCGCCTGGGCGTTCAGCATGCCGGGCAACATCGCGCGGGGGAAATGGCCGCAATGGCTGTCGTCGAGCACGGCCGTCTGCGCAGCCGCGAGATCGGGCGGCAGCGGCCGCTCCAGGCCCAGCCGTTCACGCTCGGCCGCGCTGAACACCGCACCGCCGCGCATCACGCCGCGCGCATCGTCGCGCGACAGATTGGCCGCAATCAGCGGCAGGTCGTGCCGCAACGCCAGCGCGATGACCGGCCGGTACAGCGACCACTCCCATCCGGCCGCGCCGGCCTGCGCGATCAGATGATCGACATCGCCGGGGCGCTCCCGACGCGCGCGGTCGAGATCCGCCTGCCGCTCGCGATCGAATTGCTCCATCGCGATCGCCGGCCGCCAACCCGCGTCGATCGCCTCGGTCAATGACGCGAGCCGGCGCCGATGCCCTTCGGCGTTGTCGTGGACCTCGCCGAGCAGCACATAGCGGTAGGCGGCCAGCCGATGCGCGTCGCCATCCGGATGGGCAGGCGCCGCGCAGCCGGCAAGCAGCGCCAGCGCCGCGGAGAGCGCGGCGGTTGCCGCAACCTTCGCGCCGCGATGCGTTCCACGGTCAGCGGCCCGCATCCGCTCCCACCGTCGCGGCCACGCGGTTGCCATCCGCGTCGATCTCCAGCGGGCCGCTGCCGGAGAAGCGATCCAGCGCCAGGTAGATCACCGGCGTGATGAACAGCGTGATGACCTGCGAGAACAGCAGCCCGCCGACCACGGCAAGGCCCAGCGGCTGGCGCAGCTCGGCGCCGGCGCCCAGGCCAAGCGCGATCGGCAGCGCGCCCATGATCGCCGCCAGCGTGGTCATCATGATCGGACGGAAGCGCAGCAGGCAGGCCTGGCGGATCGCCCGGGCCGGCGGCATGCCCTGCTCGCGCTGCGCCGCCAGCGCGAAGTCGATCATCATGATCGCGTTCTTCTTGACGATGCCGATCAGCATCAGCACGCCGATGATCGCAATCAGCGACAGCTCGACGCGGAACAGGAACAGCGTCAGCAGCGCGCCGACCGCCGCGGACGGCAGGCCCGCCAGGATCGTCAGCGGGTGGATATAGCTTTCGTACAGCACGCCGAGCAGCACGTAGATCACCGCGATCGCCGCGATCAGCAGGATCACCTGGGTCGACTGCGAGGACTGGAACACCGCCGCATCGCCGCCCCAGCTGGTGAAGATCTCCTGCGGCATCGCGGTTTCCTGCTTGAAGCGGTCGATGCGCGCCGACGCGTCGCCGAGCGCCGCGCCGGGGGCCAGGTTGAACGACACCGTGACCGACGGCAGCTGGCCCTGGTGATTGACCGCGATCGGCCCGACGCGGCGCTCGGTGGTCGCGAACGCCGACAGCGGCACCAGCGTGCCGCTGGTGCTGCGCACATAGATCTTCGAGAACGCGGTCTCGTCGATGCGGTCGACATCCGCGGCCTGCAGGATCACGTAATAGCTGTCGATCGACGTATAGATCGTCGACACCTGGCGCTCGCCGAACGCGGTATAGAGCGCGGTGCGCACGTCCTGCATCTGCACGCCCAGCGAGTTCGCCTTGTCGCGGTCGATCGCCAGCTGCGCCTCGAGGCCGGCCTGCTGCGAATCGCTGGTGACGTCGCGGAACAGCGGATCGGCGCGCATGCGGGCCATCAGCTTGTCGGCTGCGGTCTGCAGATTGCCCGACTGCACGCTCTGCAGCGTGTATTGATAGCGCGCCTTGCTGACGCGGCCGCCCAGCTGCAGGTTCTGCACCGGCCGGAAATAGACGTTCAGGCCCGGAATGCCGGCGACGTCGCGGCGCAGCGACTCGACCACCTGCGGCATCTTCGGCCGCTCGCCGCCGGGCTTCAGCTCGATGAACATGCGGCCGGTGTTGATCGCGGGCGAGGGACCGCCGCCGATCGCCACCACGATGCTCTTGACCGCGGGATTGGCGCGCATCCGCTCGGCCGCGTCGCGCATCAGCGTCGACATCGCATCGAAGGAGATGTCCTGCGGGCCGTCGGCGTTGACCTGGATCTGGCCGATGTCCTCTTCGGGGAAGAAGCCCTTGGGAATCAGCACGAACAGCACCGCGGTCAGCACGAACGTCATGCCGGCCGCGGCCAGCACGGTCTTGCGATGGGCCAGGCACCAGTCGAGCCCGCGCGCATAGCGGTGCAGCGTGAATTCGAACAGGTTCTCGAACCACTGCGTCGCGCGCAGGCCGAAGCTCTGCTTCTGCGGACGCGCAGCGTGCGCCGGCGCATCGCCATAGGCATGCTGCGATTCGTCGACCGGCACGTTCTCGGCCGACAGGAAGCGCGCGCACAGCATCGGGATCAGCGTCAGCGACACCAGCGCCGATACCAGGATCGACAGCGACACCACCGCGGCGAACTCGTGGAACAGCAGGCCGATCACGCCCGGCATGAAGAAGATCGGGATGAACACCGCCACCAGCGACACCGAGATCGACACGATGGTGAAGCCCATCTCGCGCGAGCCGACCAGCGCCGCCTTCAACGGCGCCATGCCTTCCTCGATATGGCGGACGATGTTCTCCAGCATCACGATGGCATCGTCCACCACCAGGCCGACCGCCAGCGTGATCGCCAGCAGCGACACGTTGTCGAGGCTGTAGCCGAACGCCTTCATCAGCGCGACGGTGCCGATCAGCGAGATCGGCAGCGACACCGTCGGGATCAGCGTGGCGGCGGCGCGGCGCAGGAACAGGAAGATCACCATCACCACCAGCGCCGCGGTCAGCGCCAGCGTGAACTGCACGTCGTGGATCGACTCGCGCACCGAACGCGAACGGTCGTTGACCACATTGACGTTGACCGAGGCCGGCATCTGCTGCACCAGCCGCGGCAGCGCGGCGCGGATCGCGTCGACCACGGCCACCGTGTTGGCGTCCGGCTGGCGTTGCACCGCCAGCACGATCGAGCGTTCGTTGTTCAGCCAGCTGCCGGTCTTCAGCGTCTCGACGCTGTCCTCGACCTCGGCCACGTCGGAGAGCCGCACCAGCGCGCCATTGGGCTGGCTGGCGACGATGATATTGCGGAAGGCGTCGGCGTCGGCCAGCTGGCGGTTGGCCTGGATCGTCAGCATCTGGCGCGCGCCGTCCAGCGTGCCGACCGGCGTGTTGGCGTTGGCGCGCGAGATCGCGCCGGCCAGCTCGTCGAGCGTCATGCCTCGCGCAGCCAGCGCATCGGGACGCGCGCGTACCCGCACCGCGAAGCGCTTCTGGCCGTAGACCAGCACCTGCGCGACGCCGGGCAGCGTCGACAGCGTCGGCGCGATCAGGTTGTCGCCGAAGGCGTTCAGCTCGGCCAGGCTCATCGCCGGCGAATTGATCGCCAGCAGGATCACCGCCGCGTCCGCCGGGTTGACCTTGCGGTACGACGGCGGCTCGTTCATCTCGGTCGGCAGCGAGCGCTGGGCGCGGAACAGCGCCGATTGCACGTCGACCGCCGCGGCATCGATGTCGCGGTCGTTGTTGAACTCGATCGTGATGCTGGAATTGCCCAGCGTGTTGGCCGAGCTGATCACCGACACGCCGGGGATCGTGGCGAACTGCTTTTCCAGCGGCGTGGCGACCGACGCGGCCATCGTCTCGGGACTCGCCCCGGGCAGCCGCGCGGTGACCTGGATCACCGGCGAGTTGAAGCTGGGCAGCGCGGCGATCGGGATGGTCGGGTACAGCACGATGCCGGTGACGACGATCGCGATCGCCAGCAGCACCGTCATCACGGGACGGCGGATGCAAAGTTCGGACAGCGTCATGGCGTCAGTGCTTCCCGGGGGCGGGCGCCGCAGCCGGCGCGCTGGCCTCGCGCACCGCACTGCCGGGGCGCAGGTTCTGCACGCCCTCGACCACCACGCGCGTGCCGGCCGGCACGCCTTCGACCACCGCCGCGGCGGCGGTCGCCGCCAGCATCTTGACCGGCATCGACCTGACCTTGCCGTCGGCCTGCACCGCATAGACGAAGCGGCCTTCCGGTCCGGTCACCACCGACTGCGGCGGCACCGAGACCACGCCGGTCAGCGTCTGCACCACCGCTTCGACGCGCGCATAAGTGCCCGGCCACAGGCGCTGGGCCTCGTTGTCGAACTGCGCCTTGACGCGGATCGTGCCGTATTGCGGATCGACGGTGTTGTCGACGAAGGTGATGCGGCCTTGCACCGGCTCGGGATTGCCGTCGTTCGGCTGCGCGGTCACCGGCACCGGGCCGCCGCGCAGGGCGTCGCGCAGCGCGGCGAGCTGGCGTTCGGGCAGCGTGAAGGTGACGGCGATCGGCTGGATCTGCGCGATCGTCACCATCGGCTGGGCCGCGGTCGGCAGCACCAGCGAGCCGGGGAAGACGTTGATCACGCCGGTGCGGCCGCCGATCGTGGCGCGGATCGCGCCGTAGCTGACCGCGACGCGGCTGGCCTCGATCGCCGCCTGGTCCGCCCGTACCGTGGCCTCCAGCGCATCGACCTTGGCACGCGCGGTGTCGACCGCGCTGCGCGAGATGAAGTTGCGTGCGACCAGTTCCTCGCTGCGCGCCAGCGAGCGGCGGGCGTCGGCCAGGTCGGCCTGGTCGCGCAGCAATTGCGCGCGGGCCCGGGCCAGATTGGCCTCGTCCATCCGGGTATCGAGCGAGAACAGCAGATCGCCGGGCTTGACGGTCTGGCCTTCGCGGATATGGACGGTGCGGACGGTGCTGGACACCTGCGGGCGGACCTCGACGGTGGACAGCGCCGTCACGTTGCCGTTGACGCTGACCTGCAGCGGCACGTCGCCCTGGCGCGCCAGCGCGGTCGTCACCGCCACCGGGGCCGGTCCCTGGGCCTGCGGCCTGGCCGCGAACCATGTCTTCCAGACGTACCAGCCGGCCCCCGCCAGCAGCACGACCAATGCCAGCGCCAGCCAGGGCGACACACGACTTCTGCCGGTACCCATGGCCTGGCTCCAATTGCTTTCGACAAAGCCTTTGGCCTGGTCGATACCCTTCGATTTCATGCGAGGACCCTCTGCTGCGCCGCGCTGTGATTGCGCGTGTTCGCTCCCTTTTGTCGCCGTGCCCGCCCGGACGGCCACCGCCGGCTTCTGTGAACCGGTGGGCGGCCGGCCGCCCCCAGTGGTACCGCCATGGCGCCATCTCTGGCAAGCGTTGGCAGACGCGTCTGTATTACAAACGATTACAGGAGAGGGGCCGTCTTTGTATCAGGGATCAAACATTAGCAGAAAACGGACCTGGCGGGCCGGCCGGCGCGCTCAGGCCTGTTGCGGCGCCTGGCGCCGCAACCAGCGGCAGCCGAGCGCGCGGGCACGGGCGGACAGCAGTAGGGCGCCGAGCATCAGCGCGGCTGCACCCCAGTGCAGCGCCTGCGCGCCGGCGGTGGCGTAGATCGCCGCGCCGGCCATCGCGCCGATCGCCTGGCCCAGATAGATCGACGAGGAATTGAGCGAGATCGACACCGCCGCCCGCTCCGGCGCCAAGGCCACGAGCCGCGCCTGCTGGGCGCTGTTGGTGGCGAAGCCGCCCACGCCCCACAGCATGAAGATCAGCACCAGCGCGATCGGCCCGACGCCGGTCAGCGGCCACAGCAGCATCGCCGCCAGCGAGGTGCCCAGCGCCACGTGGACCACGCGGGCCGGCGTGGCGCGATCCATGCGCGCGGCCGCGACCACGTTGCCGAGCACGCCGCAGGCGCCATAGGCCAGGAACATCAGGCTCAGCGCGCCGCCGCTGACGCCATGGACGTCGCGCAGCATCGGCGCGATATAGGTAAACATCGTGAACATGCCGGCCGACGACACCATCGTCACGCCGACCACCATCAGCAGCGGCGTATGGCGCAGCACCGCGCCCCAGGCCGCGCGGCCCACCGGCGCCACCATCAGCCCGCGCGGCAGCACCCGCCACAGCGCGATCGCGACGCCCAGCGCCATCACGCCGACCACGCCCATGCTGACGCGCCAGCCCAGCGTGGTGCTGATCCACGTGCCCATCGGCACGCCGACCACGCTGGCCACGCTCCAGCCGAGGAAGACGAAGCTGATCGCCCGGCCGCGCAGCTTCGCGTCGACCAGCAGCGGCAGCGTCGCCGCGGCCTGCGGGGTATAGATCGCGGCGCCGATCGCCGTGACGAAGCGCAGCACCAC
Source organism: Cupriavidus sp. JZ107 (assembly GCF_053903255.1). Lineage (NCBI taxonomy): Bacteria > Pseudomonadati > Pseudomonadota > Betaproteobacteria > Burkholderiales > Burkholderiaceae > Cupriavidus > Cupriavidus sp. JZ107. The sequence goes on from NZ_CP096481.1 coordinate 3,384,708, forward strand.
CAGCGCGCCGAAGTTCGGCGCCAGCGCCGAGGCCAGATGCAGCACCCCGTAGAGCGCGAGGGCGCCGACCAGCAGCAGCCGGCGGTCGATCCGCGAACCGAGCGTGGCGAACAGCGGCGCGCCGACACAGCAGGCCAGCGCGAAGGCCGAGACCAGCTGGCCGGCGGTGGCGGCGCTCAAATGGAAATCGCCGGCGATGTCGTTCAGCATGCCGGTGACGATCATCGCGCCGGTGCCGATGACGAAATTGCCGACGCAAAGCGTCAGAAGCCTGGGATCCATGATGGGGATGCGAGGGGGGAGATGGCGCAGAGGGGCCGCCCGCGAATCCCGGCAGTGTAGCGGTTTTGCGCCGATCGGGTCCGGCGCCGCCGCGGCCGCGGGGACCATCCGGTCCGCCGCGGCGGGGCGGTCCGTCAGCGCGCCAGCGCGGGCGTCAGCGCCTTCGGATTGACCACGCTGCCGTGCTCGCCGGCCAGCACGTCGAGGATGTTCTGGAACGCCGTGCGGAAATAGAGCTCGTAGCTGTCGCGCTCGACATAGCCCAGGTGCGGCGTGCAGATGCAGTTTTCCATCCGCAGCAGCGCATGGCCCTGCAGGATCGGCTCGGACTCGAACACGTCGACCGCCGCCATGCCCGGCCGGCCGCGGTTCAGCGCGGCCACCAGCGCGTTTTCCTCGACCAGCTCGGCGCGGCTGGTGTTGACGAACAGCGCGGTCGGCTTCATCGAGGTCAGGTCGGCCAGCTTGACGATGTGGCGCGTCTCGTCGTTCAGCCGCAGATGCAGCGACAGCACGTCGCTGTCGGCGAACAGCTGCTCCCTGGACTCGGCCACCGCGAAACCGTCCTCGCGCGCGGCCGTCTGCGAGCCCTCGCGGCCCCAGACCAGCACGCTCATGCCGAAGGCGCGGCCATAGCCGGCCACCAGGCGGCCGATCTTGCCGTAGCCCCAGATGCCGAGCGTCTGGCCCTTCAGCACCTGGCCCAGGCCGAAGTTCGGCGGCATCGTGGTCGACTTCAAACCCGACTGCTGCCAGGCGCCGTGCTTCAGGCTGGCGACGTACTGCGGGATCCGCCGCTGCGCCGCCATGATCAGCGCCCAGGTCAGTTCGGCCGGGGCCACCGGCGAACCGACCCCTTCGAGCACCACCACGCCGCGGTCGGTGCAGGCATCGACGTCGATATGGCTGCCGACGCCGCCGACCCGGCCGGTCTGGCTGATGATCTTCAGCTTCGGCAGCTTCTCCAGCAGCTGGCGCGTGATGCGGGTGCGTTCCCGGATCAGCACCACGGCTTCGACGTCGGACAGGCGCGCCGCCAGCTGGCCGACGCCCTTGACGGTGTTGTTGAACACCTTGACGTCATGCCCCTGCAACAGCTGGAAGCTGGCCAGCTTGCGCACGGCATCCTGGTAGTCGTCGAGAACGGCAATTTTCATCGTCGGATTCGGTGAGGCGGTTCGTTGAGGCGAGTTCGTTGAGGCGGTGCGTTCGACTACGGCGGTGCCATTGGCGCCCATTGCAGCCCGTTGAGCCCATTGACGCCGCAACCCGGTTGGTACGCGTGCCCACAGACCGGCATGCCGGCGGCCAGTAAGGTGGGCCACCAAAGTGCTGCGACAAGCCATGGCGACACGGCGTTCCGACCGATTTTCGCGCCGTCCGCTTGCTGCAGAGCAAAAAACGGAGGACGACAGCGGTGGTATCCTTGCCGCCTTCGGTGACGTCCCGGATTGTCGGTCGAGCTTCGCTCCCGCAGCCGGGTTGTCGCCGGACAAAGCTTGACTGGCACCCGCTGCGACACGTCCGCGGGAAAACCGCCACTGTAGCGCAGCCGCAAGGTCCCCCGCGATCGATTGCCGACAGGATCGCGCCGGACTTGTAACGGGATGTGACGGTCCCGGGCGAGCGTGGTCGAAGACCGACCACCATGCGGCCGCCAGGCGGGCAGAACGCCCGCCCCGCACGCGGAACCGCTTCCACAAGAAGTGGTCCCTCATGCATGCGGCCATGGCAGGCGCTCTCGTCGACTCCGCGTTTGACTCCGTGTTTGACCCGGCTGTTTGACGATTTTCAGAGCGCGGCCCCGGGCCAAGGCTTTGCCAAAGATTTCTTTTTTGCTTTGGAGTACCACCATGAACCACCCCACCATGCAAGGCACACCGGCGCTGAACGTTCCGGCCTGGGTCAAGCACCAGAAGCTGGTCGCCTGGGTCGCCGAGATCGCGGCGCTGACCAAGCCCGACAGCATCTACTGGTGCGACGGCTCGCAGGAGGAATACGACCGCCTGTGCGAGCAGATGGTCGCCGCGGGCACGATGAAGCGGCTGAACCCCGCCAAGCGCAAGAACTCCTTCCTCGCCATCTCCGACCCCTCCGACGTCGCGCGCGTCGAGGACCGTACCTTCATCTGCTCGCAGCAGCAGGAAGACGCCGGCCCCACCAACAACTGGATGCCGCCGGCCGAGATGCGCCAGACCCTGAGCGGGCTGTTCGATGGCTGCATGCGCGGCCGCACGCTGTACGTGGTGCCGTTCTCGATGGGGCCGCTCGGTTCGCCGATCGCCCACATCGGCGTGGAGCTGTCCGACAGCCCGTACGTCGCCGTCAACATGCGGATCATGACCCGCATGGGCCGCGCCGTGTATGACGTGCTGGGCGCCGACGGCGAGTTCGTGCCGTGCGTGCATACCGTGGGCAAGCCGCTGGCCGCCGGCGAGAAGGACGTGCCGTGGCCGTGCAACCCGACCAAGTACATCGTCCATTTCCCCGAGACCCGCGAGATCTGGTCGTTCGGCTCCGGCTACGGCGGCAACGCGCTGCTGGGCAAGAAGTGCTTCGCGTTGCGGATCGCCTCGACCATGGGCCGCGACGAGGGCTGGCTGGCCGAACACATGCTGATCCTCGGCGTGACCTCGCCCGAGGGCAAGAAGTACCACGTCGCGGCCGCCTTCCCGTCGGCCTGCGGCAAGACCAACTTCGCGATGCTGATTCCGCCCAAGGGCTTCGAAGGCTGGAAGGTCACCACCATCGGCGACGACATCGCCTGGATCAAGCCGGGCAAGGACGGCCGCCTGTACGCGATCAACCCGGAAGCCGGCTACTTCGGCGTGGCCCCGGGCACCAGCGAGAAGACCAACTTCAACGCGATGGCGACGCTGAAGGAGAACGTGATCTTCACCAACGTCGCGCTGACCGATGACGGCGACGTCTGGTGGGAAGGCATGACGAAGGAAGCGCCGGCCCATCTGATCGACTGGCAGGGCAAGGACTGGACGCCGGAGATCGCGAAGCAGACCGGCGCCAAGGCCGCCCACCCGAACGCGCGCTTCACCGCGCCGGCGTCGCAATGCCCGTCGATCGACGCGAACTGGGACAACCCGGCCGGCGTGCCGATCGACGCGTTCATCTTCGGCGGCCGCCGCTCGACCACGGTGCCGCTGGTGACCGAGGCCCGCAACTGGACCGAAGGCGTCTACATGGCCGCCACCATGGGTTCGGAAACCACCGCCGCGGCCGCCGGCCAGCAGGGCGTGGTGCGCCGCGACCCGTTCGCGATGCTGCCGTTCTGCGGCTACAACATGAGCGACTACTTCGGCCACTGGCTGGAGCTGGGCAACAAGCTGGAAGCGTCGGGCGCCAAGCTGCCGAAGATCTACTGCGTCAACTGGTTCCGCAAGGACGAGGCCGGCAACTTCGTGTGGCCGGGCTTCGGCGAGAACATGCGCGTGCTGTCGTGGATGATCGACCGCGTCGAAGGCCGCGGCCAGGGCACCGAGCACGTGTTCGGCACCTCGCCGCGCTACGAGGACCTGCGCTGGGAAGGCCTGGACTTCTCGCCCGAGCAATTCCAGAAGGTCACCTCGATCGACCGTGCCGCCTGGGAACAGGAACTGGCGCTGCACGAAGAGCTGTTCACCCAGCTCAAGCACCATCTGCCGCAGGCGCTGTCCGAAACCAAGGATGCGCTGGCCAAGCGGCTGGCGGCTTGATGCGGTAGTCGCCTGACTTTGCGCTTGCCCCAGGCGAGCGCCTCGGCAAAAAAGAAGCCCTCGCGATTTGGTTCGCGAGGGCTTTTTTTTATCGGAAGCTGCCGTGTTCCGTAGCTGCCGTCATCCGCGCGGCAACATGCGGTGCGACCGGGCATAAGCGCGTAGGACATCATTGATCCGGCTCTGCCAGCCTTCACCAGTCGCTCTAAAGGCCTCGATGACATCTCGGTCGGCCCGCATATTTAGTGTGACCTTGCGCTCGTCCGCCGGCAGAGGCGGCCTTCCGCGCGGTTTCAGCAAGGCCTGCGCGGCCTTTTCGCCAACCAGGCTCGGAAGCACTTCCTTGGCCGGTCGCATGCTGGCCATTTCGTCGTCGGTCAGCGGGGGATTGTCCGGATCGGAAAGCGCGGCACGCGTGAGCGCTTCATCCTCGGCGTCAGTCGGTATGTGGATTTTGCGTTTCGTCGACATATTGGAGTACCTCTCGACGGTTGGCTTTGCGAAGGCTAATCACGCGCATGTTGTTGCCGCGCATTGTGAATACCAACACATGGACTCTGTCGCCGATCATTCCCCGTGCGATCACACGTCGTTCGTTGTATTGACGCCGGGTGTCCTCCTTCAGAATGGCGGACTCCATATCGAACCATTCGGCGAAGCGCAGCGATATGCCATGTTTGGCCCGGTTGAGAACGTCCTTTGCGGGGTCGAATTCGAACTCCATCGGGGCGAATTTATTGTATGGGCAAAAAATAACCGGCGCAACGATTTTTTGCCTACACAAATATCTGCGCGCCGAGTCCTCGCGACGCCGCCTCCTGGTCGGCCTCTGCGACGGATCGGAGCGTACGGCCCGACCTTCCGGAGAGCTATCGGCAATGTCGCCCGACTATCACGTTGCGCTCTGCCGTCTGTCACGCGGCCCGCTATTCAACCTCCTGCCGCGTCGCCCCCCAACTGCTCCACCGCATACTTGACCAACCCCGCTCGCCCCTCGATGCCCAGCTTGCGCTTGAGGTTCAGCCGATGCGTCTCCACCGTGCGCACCGACACGCCCAGGGACGCGGCGATTTCCTTGTTGGCCAGGCCCCGGCCGATGCCGTTCAGGATGTCGCGTTCGCGCGGGGTCAGCGCATCGAGCGGATGCGAGGCGGGGCCTTCCTCGATCATGCGGCGGGCGATGCGGGCGCTGTAGAAGACCCGGCCGGCCAGCACCGCGTCGATCGCGGCCAGCAGTTCGTCGGCCGGGGCGTCCTTCAGCACGTAGCCGCGCGCGCCGGCGCGCATCGCCTGGCGGACGTATTCGAGGTTGTCATGCATCGACAGCATCAGCACCGCGATCTCGGGATGACGCTGGTGCAGCGCGTCGGCCAGCGCGATGCCGCCCATGCCGCGCATGCCGATATCGGTGATCAGCAGGTCCGGCAGCGCATCGGGCTGGCGGCGCGCCAGCCAGGCCAGCGCCGCTTCGCCGTCGTCCGCCTCGCCAACCACGGTCAGGCTCGGCTGCAAGGCCAGATGCATGCGCATGCCGTCGCGCACCAGCGTGTGGTCGTCGACCAGCAGCACGCGCGCGGGACGGTACGGTTCGGAATAGGAAGTCATCGGGGCAGCGAGGAAGAGTGGGACGGGGCCGCGGGCGGCGCGTCCATCGTGCCGGCGAGCGCCAGCGTCTCTGGCGTCTCCGGCATGAACGCCGATGCCGGCAGGTAGGCACGGATGCGCGTGCCGCCGGGCGCGGAGTCGATATCGAATTCGCCGCCGAGGCTGGCGATGCGCTCGCGCAGGTTGCGCAGCCCGATGCCGCCGCGCGGGTCGCGCTGCACGCGCTCCAGATCGAAGCCGCTGCCGTCGTCCTGCACCACCAGCGCGACGCCGGACTCGGCATACGACAGCGTCAGCTCCACCCGCCGCGCATTGGCGTGGCGCTCGACATTGGTCAGCGCCTCCTGCGCGATGCGGTACAGCGCGGTGGCCGCCTCGTCCGACAGCGGCCGCGGCACGCCACGGCAGTCGATATCGATGCGCAGCCCGCTGGCGTCCTGCATCTCGCGCGCCAGATGCTGCAGCGCGGCCTGCAGGCCCAGATCGTCGAGCAGCGCCGGGCGCAGGTTGCGGGCCACGCGCCGCACCTCGTTGAACACCGTCTCCAGCCGGTTCAAGGCCATGCCTAGCACCGGCGCCACCGCACCGCCGTCGGCCGGCGCCTGCGCGAGCCGGTTCAGCGCGGTCTCGAGCACCAGCTTGACCGACACCAGCAGCTGGCTGACGCCGTCATGCAGCTCGCGCGACAGCCGCGCGCGCTCATCCTCCTGCGAGCGCACCACGCGCTGCGCCAGCTGGCGCAGCTTGGCGTCGGCCTCGCGATGCTCGCTGATGTTCAGCGCCAGCCCGCCCGCGCCGACCAGCAGGATGCTGATCGCGGCGATCGCGCCGATCCACGCCAGCGTGGCGCGGATATCGGTCTCCGCACGCTTGTCGAGCTCGCGCAGCGTCGCCTCGACATCGTCCAGATAGATGCCGGTACCAAGCATCCAGCCCCATTCCGGCACCGCCACCACGTAGCCGAGCTTGGGCGCCATCTGGCGCGTCGACGGCTTTTCCCAGCGATAGCGCACCGCGCCACCGCCCGAGCGCGCCGCCGCGATCAGCTGCTGGATCGTCAGCGCGCCCTCGGGATCGCGCAGGTCCCACAGGTCGCGTCCGATCAGATCGGGCTGGCGCGGATGCATCAGGTTGCGCCCGCGCAGGTCGTACAGGAAGAAGTAGCCGTCCGGGCCATAGTCGAGCCCCGCCAGCGCCTGCATCGCGGCCTGGCGCGTCGCCTCGTCGTTGCGGCCCGACTTGACCAGCGGCGCGATCGCGCTCTGCGCCAGCTGTACGTAGTGGCGCAGCTCGGTTTCCTTGCTTTGCAGGTAGGCGGCCTCGACCAGCGCGCGCTCGTGGCGGACCAGCGCGGTGGCCTGATAGTGCACGGCCAGCGCGATGCCGAGCATGGCGATCGCCAGCGGCGCGACCGCGAGCAGCAGGATCTTCTGGCGGAGTTTCATCGTGACCAGGGTAAACACGGATGCCTGGGAAGCGGCCTTTTACCGTCCCGTTGCGTAGTACTACGCAGGATCGCTGCGTAGTTACGCGCTTGTGCCTCGATTGGCGGGTGTCAATACTACACGCCGACGCGCGACCGGGCCCCGGGCCAGCCGCGGCGTCATTCGCAACGGGATGCGCCAGTGCCACCACCGGCGTATCACCCCGCCTGCCAGACAAGATCCGGACCGGAAGTCGCGGGACCGGGCGCCGCTGCTATCTGCGCTCTGGAGACAGCTTGCCCCCGATCACCCGCCATGCGCCGCCCGCCGGCGCGCGTGCCACCGCGCGGCCATCGTGCGTGCCCACCGTCCACCGGCCCTTGTCCCTTCGCGGGCTTTGTTCCATGTGGTCTGAGGAGACCTTCACTATGAATCGCATCGGGCAACACCTGATGTGGCTGGCCGTCGCCGTGCTCGGCGCGTTTGCCTTCGCCACCGTTGCACTGTCGCGCGGCGAAGCCGTCAGTGCCTTGTGGATCGTGGTCGCCGCGATCTGCATCTATCTGATCGCTTACCGCTACTACAGCCGCTTCATCGCCGACAAGGTGATGCAGCTGGACCCCAAACGGATGACGCCGGCCTGGCGCCATAACGACGGCCTCGACTACGTGCCGACCAACAAGGCGGTGCTGTTCGGCCACCACTTCGCCGCGATCGCCGGCGCCGGACCGCTGGTCGGCCCGGTGCTGGCCGCGCAGATGGGCTATATGCCCGGCATGCTGTGGATCCTGGCCGGCGTGGTGTTCGCCGGCGCGGTGCAGGACTTCATGGTGCTGTTCATCTCGACCCGCCGCGACGGCCGCTCGCTCGGCGACCTGGTCAAGGCCGAGATGGGCACGGTGCCGGGCATGATCGCGCTGTTCGGCTGCTTCATGATCATGATCATCATCCTGGCGGTGCTGGCGCTGATCGTGGTCAAGGCGCTGGCCGATTCGCCGTGGGGCACCTTCACCGTGGCGGTGACGATTCCGATCGCGCTGTTCATGGGCGTCTATACCCGCTACATCCGCCCGGGCCGCATCGGCGAGGTGTCGGTGATCGGCTTCGTGCTGCTGATGCTCGCGATCGTCGGCGGTCAGTACGTGCACGAGAGCGCCACGCTGGCGCCGCTGTTCACCTTCGACGGCAAGGCGCTGACCTGGATGCTGATCGGCTACGGCTTCGTCGCCGCCGTGCTGCCGGTGTGGCTGCTGCTGGCCCCGCGCGACTACCTGTCGACCTTCCTGAAGATCGGCACCATCATCGCGCTGGCGATCGGCATCCTGATCGTCGCGCCGGAACTGAAGATGCCGGCGTTCACGCAGTTCGCCGAAGGCGGCGGTCCGGTGTGGTCGGGCAACCTGTTCCCGTTCCTGTTCATCACCATCGCCTGCGGCGCGGTGTCGGGCTTCCACGCGCTGATCTCGTCGGGCACCACGCCCAAGCTGCTGGAGAACGAAACCCACGCGCGCTTCATCGGCTATGGCGCGATGCTGGCCGAGTCCTTCGTCGCCATCATGGCGCTGGTGGCCGCCTCGGTGATCGAGCCCGGCGTCTACTTCGCGATGAACAGCCCGGCCGCGGCGATCGGCACCACGCCGGAAGCGGTCGCGGCCGCGGTGTCGAACTGGGGGTTCGTGATCACGCCCGACGTGCTGGTGCAGACCGCCAGGGATGTCGGCGAAAACACCATCATCTCGCGCGCCGGCGGCGCGCCGACGCTGGCGGTCGGCATCGCCCACATCCTGCACCAGGTGGTCGGCGGCCAGGCCATGATGGCGTTCTGGTACCACTTCGCGATCCTGTTCGAGGCGCTGTTCATCCTGACCGCCGTCGACGCGGGCACCCGCGCCGGCCGCTTCATGCTGCAGGACCTGCTGGGCAGCTTCGTGCCGTCGATGCGCCGTACCGACTCGCTGCCGGCCAACCTGATCGCGACGGCGCTGTGCGTCGGCGCCTGGGGCTATTTCCTGTACCAGGGCGTGGTCGATCCGCTGGGCGGCATCAACACGCTGTGGCCGCTGTTCGGCATCTCGAACCAGATGCTGGCCGCGGTGGCGCTGGTGCTGGGCACCTGCGTGCTGGTCAAGATGAAGCGCGGCCGCTACGCCTGGGTCACGCTGCTGCCGACCGTCTGGCTGCTGATCTGCACGCTGACCGCGGGCTGGCAGAAGCTGTTCCACGCCGACCCGAAGATCGGCTTCCTGTCGCACGCCCGCAAGTTCAGCGAAGCGATCGCCCAGGGCACGGTGCTGGCGCCGGCCAAGACGATGGAGCAGATGCACCGCATCGTCTTCAACGACTACCTGGACGCGGGCCTGTGCGCGCTGTTCATGGCGGTGGTGCTGTCGATCGTCTACTACGGCCTGCGTACCGGCCTGCGCGCGGGCGCGCAGGCACGGCCGACCGCGCTGGAGACGCCGTTCGAGCCGCTGCCGGCCGCCGCCTCGGCGCAGCGCTGAGCCTGGTGCCGAGCCGAACGCCGTAACGTCAAACCCCACGCAGAGGAAGGAACGCCATGCTGGATCCGCTGAACAAGATGGGCCAGATGGGCCGCTACCTGGGTCAGTCGCTGCGCCTGATGGTCGGGCTGCCCGACTACCAGACCTATGTGGCCCATATGGAAAGCACGCATCCGGACCGCGAGCCGATGAGCTACGAGGAGTTCTTCCGCGAGCGGCAGGAGGCGCGTTACGGCGGCGGGCAGGGCAAGTGCTGCTGAATCCACCGGTCCTTCCCGCGAAAGCGGGAACCCGGCGCCGTTGAAAGCCACGGGGTCCCCGCATCCGCCGGGACGACAGGGTTGTCAATGGTCTGAAAGGCTGCCCACGGGCAGCCTTTGTTGTGTTTCTGCAGCATTAATAAAGGCTTACAGGCGGTTACAGCAATGTCCGTGCCCAAAATCTACACTTGCATCACAGTTTGGCAACCAGAGGAAAAACACTATGTCTCGCCGACTCGTTCGCAATATGACCGTGGCCCTCGCCCTGGCGGCATCGACGACGCTGCCTGCATTCGCGAGCGACATGAATAACGCACTGGGTGGCGCCCTCGGCGGCGTCGCCGGTGCAGCCGTCGGGGGCGCGCTGGGCGGCTCCACCGGTGCCGTGATCGGCGGCGCGGTGGGCGGCGGCGCAGGCGGCGCGATCAGCTCGAATCGCCGCGAGCGTACCGGCGCCATCCTGGGCGGCGCGCTCGGCGGCGGTGCGGGTACGGCGGCGGGCAACGCGATGGGCGGCCGCACCGGCGGCCTGGTCGGCGCGGCCCTGGGCGGCGGCGCGGGCGCGGCGCTGGGCGGCAATATCTCGCGCAGCAACTCGTACGCCAACGACCGCGACCGCTACTACCGCGACCGCGGCTATTACAAGAGCAAGCACAAGCACAAGCATCGCCACCACCGCCGCGGCCATCGTGATTGGGACGATTGAGCGCGGGGGCAGCACCCTGACAGCAAGTTCGACGGGCCGCGCAAGCGGCCCGTTTTGTTTGCGGCGAATTGCCTGCTGTTGTCGTCCCCGCGCAGGCGGGGACCCAGCGGCTTTGCATGCGCACCAAGACGCTGGGCCCCCGCTTTCGCGGGGGCGACAGGTTCGCGCGCCGTAAACGACGATGCCCGTGCCGAAGCACGGGCATCGAGGGACCGCCGGGGAAGCGGTCCAGGGGGAGGCAGACTTAGCGCGCGGCGCCTTCGGTAAAGATGTCGAATTCGCCTTGGCGGGCGCCTTCGGTGAACACGTCGAACTTGCCCTGGCGAGCGCCTTCGGTGAAGACGTCAAACTTGCCTTGGCGGGCACCTTCGCTGAACACGTCGAATTGGCCGGCCTTGGCGCCGTCGGTGTACGGATCGAACTTGCCGGCCTTGGCGAACGCGGGAGCGGCGGTCAGCGTGGCGACGAGGGCGGTGGCGGCGGCGGTCAGGGCAAAGCGGGAGATCGTCATGATGTGTCCTTTTTTCTGTTCGGGAGGACGTCCGCGGCGGCGGGATTTCGCTGCAGTGCGGCATCCGATGGCTGCATATTAGGCATTTCCCTTATATGAATAAACATTACCGCACACAATGATTAGTTCTATAAAGAACAACAAAAACCCCAAGCTGTGGAAAAATGGGGAAGAAAAAAGGGAGACTGTGCAATGGATCGGCTGCAATCGATGCGCGTGTTCGCCAAGGTCGTCGAACTTGGCAGCTTTGCCCGTGCGGCGCAGCAACTGGAGATGTCCAACGCGGTGGTGACCCGCTATGTCGCGGACCTGGAGAGCCATCTGGGTACCCGGCTGCTGAACCGGACCACCCGCAGCCTGTCGCTGACCGATGCTGGCGAGACCTATCTGCAGCGCTGCCAGCAGATCCTGGAGGACGTCGAGGAAGCCGAGTCGGTGGTGACCGCACGCAGCCAGTCGCTGTCCGGCACATTGCGGATCGTCACGCCTGTGATGTTTGGCCTACATTTGCTGCCCGACATGCTGGCGCGCTTTCAGCAGATGTACCCCGACGTGGTGTTCGATGTGCTGTTGTCGGACCGCAGCATCGATATCGTCGAGGAGGGCCGCGACGTCGGCATCGTGTTGTCCGACCTCGGTCTGGGCTCGCATCTGGTGGCGCGCCCGCTGCTGTCCGCCGAGGTGATCCTGTGCGCGTCGCCCGGCTATCTGCGCGCCCACGCGCCGCTGCGCCATGCCCATGAACTGACGCAGCACCGCTGCATCGCGATGCGTCTGACCAATGCCGAACACGCCTGGACGTTGTCGGGTCCGGAAGGCGAGGTGACCGTGCCGATCCGGCCCGGCATGGTCTGCAGCAATGCCGAACTGGCACACCAGGCGGCGCTGGCCAACCTCGGCATCGCGATGCTGTCGTCGTATCTGGCCCGGCCCAGTATCGAAGCCGGCCTGCTGGAGCACATCCTGCCGCAATACCAGCTGCCGCGCCGCGACATCAGCGTGGTCTATCCGAGCCGCAAATTCCTGCCGACCAAGGCGCGGGCCTTCATCGACTTCCTGCTGGAAGAGGGAAAGAAGAAGAGTGCGGACGGAGCGGGCGGGCCGGTGGACACCGCCGCGGTGACCGGTGCGGGCAGTCAGGCGGCGAACTAGCCGAACATCGAAGAAGAACGAGGACAAACCCGGAACAACCGGCGAGCACGCCGAAAGACCGAGGCCCGCGTGCGGGGCCTCGGATGCCGCGGCTTATTCGTTGGCGCTGGCCGTCGTCTTGGCGCGAGCGGTCTTCCGGGCGGGAGTCTTGCTGGCCGCCTTGGCCGCGACCTTGGCGGCGGTCTTGCTTGCCGGCTTGCCGGCCGACGCGCCGGCTTCGGCTGCCGTATTGGCTGACGACTTGGCCGCCGTCCTGGCTGCCGACTTGGCTGGCGTCTTGGCGGCGGCCGTCTTGGCGCCCGCTGTCTTCGCGCCCGCCTTCGGCTCGCGCGCCTCGAATTCGAAGCCGATCTTGCCGTCCGGCTGCTTGACCAGATAGGCCTTGAAGTTGCGGCCGGTACGCGAGGACTTGAAGCCAGTCAGCAGGTCCGTGCGGCCCTGGCCGAGCAGCTTGCCGATCTGCTCGCGCGAGATCTCCTGCTGCAGGATGATCTTGCCGGTGGTGAAGTCGCACGACTTGGGCGACCCGACCGCGTTCTCGCAGACATACTTCATGCCGTGCTCGAACACCGAGCCGCTGCACTTCGGGCAGGTGCCGACCGGCTCCTGGCCGCTGAAGTCGACCGGTTCGCCGTCGTTGTCGTCCTCGTTCTGGCCGAAGTCGAACTCCATCTTGTAGTTGCCGTCGTCGTCGCGCGCGAGCTTCAGGATCGCGGCGAACGGGCGGCCCATCTTGCTGCGGAAGCCCTGCAGCGGCCCGATTTCCTTGTCGCGCAGCAGCGTCTCGACCTCGTCGATCTCGAACTGGCGGCCGCCCGGGATCTTGCTGATCGAGAACTCGCAGGCCGTGCAGGCGAAGCGCCGGTAGTTCTCCTTGACCTGGCCGCCGCACTGCGGACACGGTGTCTGCAGCGTCGCGTAGTCGCCGGGGATGGTGTCGCTGTCGTATTCCTTGGCGCGCTTGACGATCTGCTGCGTCATCTGCGCGATCTCGCGCATGAACTCGTCGCGCTTGAGCCGGCCGCGCTCGATCTGCGCCAGCTTGTGTTCCCACTCGCCGGTCAGCTCGGCCTGCGTCAGTTCCTCGACGCCCAGGCCGCGCAGCAGCGTCATCAGCTGGAACGCCTTGGCGGTCGGAATCAGTTCGCGGCCCTCGCGCACCAGGTATTTCTCGGTCAGCAGTCCTTCGATGATGGCCGCGCGCGTGGCCGGCGTGCCCAGGCCCTTGCCCGCCATCGCCTCGCGCAGCGCGTCGTCGTCGACCAGCTTGCCGGCGCCTTCCATCGCCGACAGCAGCGTCGCTTCGTTGTAGCGCGCCGGCGGCTTGGTGGTCAGGCCGACCGGCTCGACCTTGTCGGTGCGGACCTTCTCGTCCTTGGCCACCGGCACCAGGTTGGCGTCGTCGCCCTGGGCCTCGCGGCCGTAGACCACCAGCCAGCCCGGATTGACCAGCACCTTGCCTTCGGTCTTGAAGTGGTGGCCGGCGACCTCGGTGATGCGCGTGGTCACCTGGTATTCGGCGGCCGGGAAGAACACCGACAGGAAGCGGCGCACCACCAGGTCGTACAGCTTCTGCTCCGGCTCGGACAGGTTCTTCGGCGCCTGCAGCGTCGGGATGATGGCGAAGTGATCGCTGATCTTGCTGTTGTCGAAGATCCGCTTGTTCGGCTTGACCCAGCCGCTGTGCAGGATCTTCTTCGCATGCGTCAGGTAGTTCGGCGAACTGTCCGCCAGCATGTCCAGCGTTTCCTTGACCGTGCCCATGTAGTCCTCGGGCAGCGCGCGCGAATCGGTACGCGGGTAGGTCAGCACCTTGTGCTTTTCATACAGCGCCTGCGCCAGGCCCAGCGTGTTCTTGGCCGAGAAGCCGAAGCGCGAGTTGGCCTCGCGCTGCAGGCTGGTCAGGTCGAACAGCGCCGGCGACAGCTGGGTCGACGGCCTGGACTCCTCGGAGACCGTGCCCGGCTTGTCGCGGCACGCCGCGACGATGCTCTTGGCCTCGGCCTCGCTCCACAGCCGCGACTCGCGCGCCTCGGGGTCGAACTCGTTCTTCTTGAACTTCGGATCGAACCAGCGGCCTTCGTACAGCCCGGCCGCGGCGATGAATTCGGCGCGCACTTCCCAGTAGTCGCGCGGCACGAAGTGTTTGATCTTCTCCTCGCGCTCGACCACGATCGACAGCGTCGGCGTCTGCACCCGGCCCACCGTGGTCAGGAAGAAACCGCCGCCCTTGCTGTTGAAGGCGGTCATCGCGCGGGTGCCGTTGATGCCGACCAGCCAGTCGGCCTCCGAGCGGCAGCGCGCGGCGTCGGCCAGCGGCAGCATCTCGGCGTCCTCGCGCAGGCTGGCGAAGCCGTCGCGGATCGCCTGCGGCGTCATCGACTGCAGCCACAGCCGTTGCACCGGCTGCCTGGCCTTGGCCTGCTGCACGATCAGCCGGAAGATCAGCTCGCCCTCGCGCCCCGCGTCACAGGCGTTGATCAGGCGGGTGACGTCCTTGCGCTTGATCAGCCGGTTCAGCACCTTCAGCCGCGATTCGGTCTTGGCGATCGGACGCAGGTCGAAGTGCGGCGGGATGACCGGCAGGTTGGCGAAACTCCATTTGCCGCGCTTGACTTCGTATTCGTCCGGCGCGGCAATTTCCACCAGGTGGCCGACCGCGGACGAGAGCACATAATCGTCGCTCTCGTAATACTCGTCATGCTTGGTAAAGCCCCCGAGCGCACGGGCAATATCGGCCGCGACCGATGGCTTTTCCGCGATGATGAGAGCTTTGGACATGGGTGGGAATCCTTGCCGGCCGCCCCTTGGCGGACCGCGTTTGGCACAGCACTAATATGTAAACAGCGCACTTGGGCCCCCGGGGGGCCATGAGGCGCCAATAATAAGCGGGGTATTGACAACGGTGCAAGGCGAGTTCCATCGCCGCCTTCGCGCCTTATCGTGGGCCGGGACTGGGCTCCCGCCTCGTTCAGACCCGGCCCCGGCGAGCTTCAAACGCCGCTTTCTCCCTGCTGTGACCGGCCGGATCCGTCAGGATTCAACCAGCCGAGCAGATCCGGCGGCGCTTCTGCGCCGGCCGGCATGGCCGCGCCGCGGCCCAGCAAGCGGGCCAGCGTGTCGGCATGGGGCAGCAAGGTGCCATAGAACTGCGGCGCCCCGCCGGCGGCATCCTGCACCAGCACGGTCGGGAAGTTCTCGATATCGATATCGCCCAATGCGTCGGCATGGGTCTCGATATCGACCCAGACGAAGCAGTCGTCCGGATGGCGCGCCGCCTGTTCGCGCCAGACCGTCAGATAGTCGCGGCAGGTGCCGCACCACTCGGCGCAAAGGCACGCCACCAGGCGACCCTCGGGATGTGCCCGCAGCGCCGCGGCGATCGCGGCCGCATCGCGTTCGGGAAAGTAAACGGCCATCGGTGATCCAAACATGAGCCTTGCGTGCGCTTGATCGAGCATCCGGTCAGGCACGGGGAACGGCGATTGTAACGACTCCGGCCGTCCGCCGTGCCGCGCGGCTCCGGCGGCTAGGTCAGACGCCGGTACAGATTGCCCGGCATCCGCTCGACCGCGCCGGCGAATTCCAGTTCCAGCAGTGCAGCGGTGACGGCCTCGGGCGGCAGCCCGGTACGGGCGCACAGCGTATCGGGATCGACCGGATCGTACGCCAGCGCGGTGCCCAGCGCATCGGCGCGGCCGCACGGGAGCTCGCCCATCGTCCCGCACGCCATCGCGCCGGGCCTGGCGACGGCGCCTGAGCCTTTGACCAGCCCCAGTTCGTCGAACACATCTTGCGGACACTCCACCAGCTTGGCGCCCTGCTGGATCAGCCGATGGCAACCCGCCGCCAGCGGCGCGTGGATCGAGCCGGGCACCGCGAACACCTCGCGGCCGAGGTCGGCCGCCAGCCGCGCGGTGATCAGCGAGCCCGAGCGCAGCGCCGCCTCGACCACCAGCACGCCGCGGGCCAGCGCCGCGATCAGCCGGTTGCGCTGCGGGAAATGCTGACTGCGGGCCGGCGTGCCCAGCGGCAGCTCGCTGAGCAGCAGCCCCTCGGCCGCGATCCGCTGAGCCAGTGCCCGGTGTGAAGCGGGATAGCAGCGGTCCAGGCCGGTCCCGACCACCGCGATGGTGCCGCCCGGACCGCCGAGTCCGCCGGCATGCGCGGCCGCGTCGATGCCGAGCGCAAGGCCGGACACGACCGCGATCCCCGCGGCCGAGAACGCCGACGCAAACATTTGCGCGTCCCGCCCGCCCTGCACGGTGGCGCTGCGCGCGCCGACCACCGCCAGCGCCGGACCGCGCAGGCTTTCCAGCCGGCCCTGGGCGTACAGCATCAGCGGCGGGTCGCCCAGGTCCAGCAGCGCACGCGGATAGCCGGGGTCGGCCAGCGTCAGCAGGTGGTGGCCGGGTTCGCGCAGCCACGCTAGCGTGCGCTCGATCCGCGCCGACAGGGCCGGATCCGGTTGCGCCCGCACCGCGCGGGCCACGGGCAATGGCAGCCACCGCGCGAGCTGCGCTTCCCCGGCCGACAGCACCTGTTGCGGCAGGCCGAACTTGTCCAGCAGCAGCCGCGCGGTGCGGCGGCCGAGTCCCGGCACCGCTTCCAGACGCAGCCAGGCCGCGACCTCGCCCGGGTCGACCGCAGCGGGGCGGCCATCGGTAGCGGAGGACGGTTCTGGCATGGGCGGGCTCGAAAGTCTGTCTATTCGACTTCGGGTTGTACGCTCGGCAAAGGCACCAGAACACTGCCCGGCGTCACCTCGCGAACGGATGTCACCACGGTGACGATCGCAATAGCGCCCGGCGCTCGAGGTGGCGACACCAGTTCGACCGTACCCAGATTCCGCGCCGGCGTATCCCGGAGCTGCCGTGGCATGGCTTCGCCGCGTCGCACGTCTTCCGGGTGCGCGCCGGATGGCGCGCACACCTGCCAGCGGCTGCCCACCGAGGCATCAAGCGGCATATCAAGCACATAAGCAAGATCGCCGGCAGCGCCGAACTGCCGCCCATCCGCAAGCGCAACGATGGTGGGGCCGGCGCCGCAGGGCAGGGCCGCCGCCAGCCCGGCAACGGCCAGCGCCAGGCGGCACCACGGCCGCCATGGCCGGAACTGCCACCGCCATCGCGGCGCTGCCTGAGGTTCTTTGGTAAGATCGCGCACTTTGTTGAGCCGGTCGGATTGCCTTGGCCGGATTGACCCCTTGGGGTACTCCCAAAGCGCGCAGCGACCGCCGGCGCGCCTTGATTTTTTCCGTTCGCGCCCCGATTTTGCTGACATGGGCCCTGCCGCGACAATGCGACAACGGCCCAATCGACAGCAGCGGCAAGCCACGACGAACACGGCGTCGCGCATCAGCACCATGGCCAAACTCGACATCCTCACCTACCCGGATCCTCGCCTGCACATCGTGGCCAAGCCCGTCGCGCAGGTCGACGACCGCATCCGCCAACTGGTCAAGGACATGGCGGAAACCATGTACGAAGCCCCCGGCATCGGCCTGGCGGCGACCCAGGTGGACGTGCACGAGCAGGTCATCGTGATCGACATCTCGGAGACCCGCGACGAGCTGCGCGTCTTCATCAATCCCGAGATCGTCTGGGCCAGCGACAACCGCAAGGTCTGGGAAGAGGGCTGCCTGTCGGTGCCCGAGGTCTACGACCGCGTCGAGCGTCCCGACCGTGTGCGCGTGCGCGCGCTGAACGAGAACGGCGAGACGTTCGAGCTCGAGGCCGACGATCTGCTGGCGGTCTGCATCCAGCACGAGATGGACCACCTGAAGGGCAAGGTCTTCGTCGAATACCTGTCGCCGCTGAAGCTGAACCGCATCAAGTCCAAGCTGCAGAAGCGCGCGCGCACTCGCATGTAACCGTGCGCGAGCCAGCGGCAGCCCGCGGCAGCGGGTTTGCTATGCTGATGCCTCGCTTGCAGTCCCCGCACCGGCCGCCTTCGCGGCCGGTGTTGCCTTTCAGAGCCCAGTCAGAGCCCAGTCAAAGCCGAACCCGGGCCCAACCGTCCAGCCGGAGCGTTCCATGACCAGCCCCGCCCCTCTGCGCGTCGCCTTTGCCGGCACGCCCGAATTCGCGCGCGTCGCGCTCGCTGCCATCGTCGAGGCCGGCTTTCCGGTGGCCGCGGTGCTGACGCAGCCGGACCGGCCGGCGGGACGCGGCATGCAGCTGCAGGCCAGCCCGGTCAAGCAGCATGCGCTGGCCCAGGGGCTCGGTCCGATCCTGCAGCCGCGCTCGCTGCGCCGCCATGGCAAGTATCCCGACGAGGCGGTCGCCGCGATCGACGCGCTGGCCGCGCAGACGCCCGATGTGATGGTCGTCGCCGCCTACGGCCTGATCCTGCCGGCCGAGGTGCTGACGCTGCCGCGTCATGGCTGCCTGAACATCCACGCCTCGCTGCTGCCGCGCTGGCGCGGTGCGGCGCCGATTCACCGGGCCATCGAGGCGGGCGACGCGCAGACCGGCATCACGCTGATGCAGATGGACGAGGGCCTCGATACCGGCGCGATGATCGCGCGCGAAGCGGTACCGATCGGCGAGGACACCACCACCGGCGCGCTGCACGACACGCTCGCGGCGCTGGGCGGCCGCATGATCGTGCAGGCCCTGCGCCGGCTGGCGGCCGACGGTACGCTGCCGGCCGAGCCACAGCCGGACGATGGCATCACCTATGCCGAGAAGATCGGCAAGGACGAGGCGCGGCTCGATCTGCGCCGCCCCGCGGTGGAGCTGGCCCGGCAGATTCGCGCATTCAATCCCTTCCCCGGCGCGAGCGTGCAGATCGGCGACGCGGCGATCAAGTGCTGGCAGGCCGAGCCGCTGGCACGCGCGCCCGAGCACGGCGACGCGGCGGCGGGAACGGTGCTGGCCGCCGACGCGAACGGGGTAGTGATCGCCTGCGGCGAAGGCGCGCTGCGCATCACCGAGCTGCAGAAGGCCGGTGGCAGGCGCCTTCCCGCGCAGGCCTTCCTGCAGGGCACGCCGCTGCCGGCCGGCACGCGCTGCGTGGTCCTCGACGGCGCGGCATAACCCGGCATAATTCGGCGATCGAATTTGCGCAAGGACCGACCATCATGCTGGGCATCCTCGACCTGCCATTGTTCATCGGCGCGGTATTCCTGCTGAACGTGACCCCCGGCCCGGATACCGCCTATATCGTCGGCCGCAGCGTGGCGCAGGGCCGGGCCGCGGGCGTGATGTCCTCGCTCGGCGTCAGCGCCGGCTGCTGCGTGCATGCGCTGGCGACCGCGTTCGGGCTGACCGCGGTGCTGGCCGCCTCGCCGGTGGCGTTCACGGTGATCAAGTACGCGGGCGGCGCCTATCTGGCATGGCTGGGCTTGAAGCTGCTGTGGTCGAGCTGGCGCAGGCCGGCATCCGGCGCGCAGGCTACCGTGCAGGCCGCCGCCGCCGACCGCCGCGGCCTGCGCGCGCTCTTCATGCAGGGCTTTCTGACCAACGTGCTGAACCCGAAGGTGATCCTGTTCTTCGTTTCGTTCATCCCGCAGTTCGTCGATCCGCGCGCCGGCCAGCAGACGCTGGCCTTCCTCGCGCTGGGCGCGATCATGGTGGCGATGTCGACGGTGTGGACCGTGGCGGTCGCGTGGATGGCCGGCACGCTGACGCGCCGGGCCGGCCAAGCGCCCCGGCTCAAGTGCTGGCTCGACCGCGTCATCGGCGTGGCCTTCATCGGCCTGGGCGCGCGCCTGGCGATGACGCAGCGCTAGCGCCGCCGCCGGCAAAAAGCCCTTGCCGGCATTGAATTTAGCGCTCCGGACCCTATCTAACCGTCATCGCGCGACGCGCGCGGGCGCCCCGATCTGCCGGCCATACCGCCGGACCAGCAGGGGGCGCCAGGCGCGCGGCGGCGTTACCACGGAGACCACGGCAATGTTCAACTGGGTCAAGACCTTCATGCTGATGGCGGCCATCACGGCGCTGTTCATCGTCATCGGAGGCATGATCGGCGGCCGCAGCGGCATGATGTTCGCGCTGCTGATGGCGCTCGGCATGAATTTTTTCTCGTACTGGTTCTCGGACAAGATGGTCCTGCGCATGTACAACGCGCGGGAAGTCGATGCGGCCAGTGCCCCGCAGTTCTACGGCATGGTGCAGGAACTGGCGCAGCGCGCCGGCCTGCCGATGCCGCGCGTCTACCTGATCGACGAGGACGCGCCCAACGCCTTCGCTACCGGCCGCAATCCGGAGAACGCCGCGGTCGCCGCGACCACCGGCATCCTGCGCGTGCTGAGCAACCGCGAGCTGCGCGGCGTGATGGCCCACGAGCTCGCGCACGTCAAGCATCGCGACATCCTGATCTCGACGATCGCCGCCACCATGGCCGGTGCGATCGCCGCGCTGGCCAACTTCGCGATGTTCTTCGGCGGGCGGGACGAGGAAGGCCGCCCGGCCAACCCGATCGCCAGCATCGCGATGGCGATCCTGGCGCCGCTGGCCGCGTCGCTGATCCAGATGGCGATTTCGCGGGCGCGCGAATTCGAGGCCGACCGCGGGGGCGCCGAAATCAGCGGCGATCCGCAGGCGCTGGCGATGGCGCTCGACAAGATCGACCGCTATGCGCGCGGCATTCCGTTCCAGGCGGCCGAGCAGCATCCGGCCACCGCGCAAATGATGATCCTGAACCCGCTGTCGGGCGGCGGCATCGCCAATCTGTTCTCGACGCACCCTGCCACCGAGGAGCGCGTCGCGCGGCTGATGCAGATGGCGCAGACCGGTACCTATCCGGTCTGACTGGAGCCGCGCGCCCGCCGCCACAGCGGTCGGTCGGCGCCGACAGGGTAAACTGCCCGCCGTGCTCCCTGCGAGCCGGCGGGCTTTTTGATGTCCACGCGATAGCCGCGGATACCCTCCGCAATGCCCGCAGGCGCTGCGCGTTGACCTCGCGCAGCGCGCCTCGACCGCAGTTGCGCGCGTCTGCATTTCCGCGCGCCTGCATTTCCGCGCGCATTGCCGCGTCTTGTTCGTTCGTTTTTCCTCACGGTGTCCGATCCATGCGTTTGCCTCCCGATTCCCTGGCCTTCCAGATGCTCGCCGCCGCGGCCGCGGTGCGTGGCGTCAATGAAGGCAGCGCGCTGCCGCAAGCGATCGACGCCGCCTGTGCGCAGTACCGGCTCGAGCGCACGCGGGACGCGAGCGCGCGCGGCGCGCTGCAGGACCTGGCCTATCGCACCATGCGCGAGTTCGGCACCGTGCGTGCGCTGGTCACGCGCATGGTGTCGCGCCCGCCGGGCGCGCTGGTCGATTCTCTGCTCGCGGTCGCACTGACGCTGCTGATCGAAGGCGACAAGGAACCAGGACAGGGCAGCGGGCAAGGCGGTTATGCGGCCTTCACCGTGGTCGACCAGGCCGTCAGCGCCGCCGCTTCCGATCCGAAGTCCGCGCATGCGCGCGGCATGGTCAACGCGGTACTGCGGCGCTTCCTGCGCGAGCGCGAGGCGCTGCTGGCCGAAGTGCGCCGCGACGAGGAAGCCCGCTGGAACCTGCCGTCGTGGTGGCTGCGCCTGCTGCGCGAGGCCTATCCCGACCGCTGGCAGGCGCTGGCCGCCAGCGCGAACGAGCGCCCGCCGATGACGCTGCGGGTCAATACCGCCCGCGTGCCGCTCGACGACTATCTGGCCCGGCTTGCCGCCGCGGGCATCGGCGCGCAGCGCGTCGGCACGCAGGCGGTACGCCTCGCGCGCGCGCTGCCGGTGGCGCAGGTACCCGGCTTCGACAGCGGCGAAGTCTCGGTGCAGGACGCCGGCGCGCAGCTCGCCGCGCCACTGCTCGAGATCGCCGATGGCCAGCGCGTGCTCGATGCCTGCGCCGCGCCCGGCGGCAAGACCGGCCATCTGCTCGAGCTGGCCGACGTGGAACTGACCGCGGTCGAGAGCGATGCCGTGCGCGCGCAGCGCATCGACGAGAATCTCGCACGGCTGCACCAGCGTGCGCAGGTGGTGATCGGCGATGCCAGCCGGCCGCAGGCATGGTGGGACGGCAAGCAATACGACCGCATCCTGGCCGATGTTCCATGTTCGGCCTCGGGCATCGTGCGCCGCCATCCCGATATCCGCTGGCTGCGCCGCGAAAGCGATCTGGGCAAGCTCGTCAACGAGCAACGCCGCATCGTCTCGCAGCTGTGGCCGCTGCTGAAACCGGGCGGCATTCTGGTGTATGTGACTTGTTCTATTTTCCCAACGGAGGGCGAGGAGCAGGCGCGCTGGTTTGGTGCCCAGCTACCAGATGCGATACGATTGCAGGCGCCCGGCCAGCTGCTGCCCGGCAGCATCCCAAATGGCGTGGCTGATGGCGGGACCGGCAGCCACGATGGCCTGCCGTCGGACCACGACGGTTTCTTCTACGCCCGCTTCCAGAAACGCCTCTGATCCGATGCTCGTACCGCTTCGCTTGTCCGTCCTCCGTGCCCATGACGACAAGGCGTGCGGATCCGCAGCCAACCATGCCGATATCGGCGTGGCCGCGCTGCGCCGGCTGGCTTGGCTGCTGCTGATGGTGCTGGTCCTTTGCGCGGGCGCGTTGTCGCCGCGCGCCGGCCAGGCACAGAATATCGAGGTGCGCGAGGCGCGCGTCGAATATCACGACGGCGGCTTCGAGCTGAACGCCGCCTTCGACTTCGAACTGTCGCCGGCATTGGAGGACGCGTTGCACAAGGGCATCCCCTTGTATTTCGCGGTGGATTTCCAGCTGAGCCGACCGCGCTGGTACTGGTTCGACGAGAAGCCGGTCAGCACCAGCCGCAGCGTCCGGCTGACGTTCCATCCGCTGACGCGGCAGTACCGGGTCTCGACCGGCGGTCTGCAGCTGCCGTTCATGCGCCTGAAGGGCGCGCTCGACTTCATCAAGCAGGTGCGTGGCTGGCGCGTGTTCGAGCGCGGCGACGTCAAGCTCGGCGTGCCATACCAGGCCGAGGTCCGCATGCGGCTGGACCTGTCGCAACTGCCCAAGCCGTTCCAGATCAATGCGGTCAATACGCGCGACTGGAACCTGTCGTCCGACTGGCGGCGCTTTGCCTATACGCCGGTCGCCGAAGCACCGCCGGCACCGCCGCCCCCTCCCGTGCCCGCTGCCCCTGCTTCGCCCGCCGCGCCGACGCCAGCACCGGCGAACGGACCAGCGGCCTCGCCCGCGAACGCGTCGGCGGCCCCCGCCGCGCCGGCACCGGGACAGGGTTCGGGCCCGGCCTCGATGCCGCCGTCCGCGCCCGGTTCGGCCCCGGGCAGCGTTCCCGGTAGTGCGCCGGGTAGTGTGCCAGGTGGTGCGACGGCTCCCGCTTCCACGCCCAGTCCCGCGCCGGCCTCGGCGCCCGGCATCGGCAACGCCCGCCCGCCTTCGCCGGCGTCCGCGCGCACGGTCGCCGGCATGCTGGCACCGATCTCGCTCTCGTCGCTGGTCGCCGAACCATGATCTCCCCGCTGAATAGCGTGCTCGACAGCCGGCTGCGCCGGGTGCTGAGCCGCGTGGTCGCCGGCACCATCGTCTTCCTGGCACTGGTGCTGGTGGTGCTGCTGGCCGCCGCGTCCGCCAATACCGAGTTCTTCGACCGCTATTTCACGCTGCTGTACAAGATCAATCTGGTGATCGGCGTGCTGATGGTGCTGATCATCGGCGTGCTCGCGGTGGCGCTGTGGGTACGCTATCGCCGCGGCAAGTTCGGCACGCGGCTGATGACCAAGCTGGCGCTGTTCTTCGGCATCGTCGGCGTGCTGCCGGGCGTGCTGATCTATCTGGTGTCGCTGCAATTCGTCTCGCGCAGCATCGAGTCGTGGTTCGACGTGCGTGTCGAGACCGCGCTCGAGGCGGGCCTGAACCTGGGCCGCTCGACCATCGACAGCGCGCTGGCCGATCTGCAGGCCAAGGCCCGGCAGATGAGCGACCAGATCATCAGCGCGAGCGAGCCCACCAACTCGCTGCAGCTGAACCGGCTGCGCGAACAGTACGGCGTGCAGGAGGCTTCGATCTTCACCGGCGGCGGGCGCGTGATCGCGTCGGCGTCGAGCAATTACGCGATGCTGGTGCCGAGCCTGCCATCCGGCGTGCTGGTCGAACAGGCGCGGCTCGCGGGCGGCTACGCGGCGGTCGAGGGCGGCACGGATCCCGGCACCGACGGCGGCAGCGATGGCCATCCGCAAGCCGAGCGCGCCGACGCCAATCACCTGTACAGGCTGCGCGTGATCATTCCGCTGGGCACCGCGGCGCCGACCGACGAAGCGTCGCTGGGCGCGGCGCAGCGTCCCGCGGGCAAGGACCGCTGGGCGGGCTCGGGCCTGTCGCTGGAGCGGCGTGCCGAGGACTATCCGTCGTCGGGCTTCGGCCTGATCGGCGATACGGTGCGCGAGGAACGCTATCTGCAGATCGTGCATCCGGTCCCCGCCGTGCTCGCGCGCAATGCCGACGAAGTCCAGCGCGCCTACCAGGACTACCAGGAAAAGGCGCTGGGCCGCACCGGCCTGCGCAAGATGTATATCGGCACGCTGACGCTGACGCTGTTCCTCGCGGTATTCATCGCGGTGATGCTGGCGCTGCTGCTCGGCGGGCAGCTGGCGCGGCCGCTGCTGATGCTGCTGCAGGGGACCAAGGAAGTCGCCGAAGGCGACCTGTCGCCCAAGCGCGAACTGAAGAGCCGCGATGAGCTCGGCATGCTGACGCAGCAGTTCAACATGATGACGCGCCAGCTGGCCGAGGCGCGCCTGGCCGTCGAGCAGAATCGCGCCGCGCTCGAGCAATCGAAGGCCTTCCTCGAAAGCGTGCTGCAGAACCTGACCGCCGGCGTGCTGGTGATGGACCGGCGCTTCTCGCTGGTGACGGCCAACCCCGGTGCCGAACGCATCTTCGGCCAGCCGCTCGGCCCCACCATCGGGCATCCGGTCGAGGCCATTCCCGGCATGGCGGCGTTCGGCGAAATCGTGCGGCAGGCCTTCTCCGAGCAGAGCACCAGCGAGGTGCTCGGCGGCGCCGCGCACTGGCAGAAGCAGATCGAACTGCCGCATGGCGACGAGGAACAGCCGCTGACGTTGTTGGTACGCGGCGCGCGGCTGCCGGGCGGCGACCATGTCAGCGATCATGCCGAGCCGGGCTATGTGGTCGTGTTCGACGATATTTCCGATGTGATTTCGGCTCAACGGTCGGTCGCATGGGGCGAAGTGGCCCGGCGCCTCGCGCATGAAATCAAGAACCCGCTGACGCCGATCCAGCTGTCGGCCGAGCGGCTGCAGATGAAGCTCGCGTCCAAGCTCGAAGGCATCGACGCGGACGTGCTAAAGCGCGGGGCCACCACGATCGTTAACCAGGTAGCGGCGATGAAGCGCATGGTCGACGATTTCCGCGATTACGCCCGCACGCCGCCGGCGATGCTGCAGACGCTGCAGCTCAATGCGCTGGTGGCCGAGGTCCTGCATCTGTACGGTATCGACGATCCCGGTCTGCACGAGCATCCCGTGATTCATCCGTCGCTGGCCGACGATCTGCCCGACATCAAGGGCGATCCGACCCAGCTTCGGCAGGTGATACACAATCTGCTGCAGAATGCGCAGGATGCGGTCGCGGAGAACCTGGCGGCGGGCCGTCCGGCGCCTTGTATCGCTCTGCACACCGAGACTGTAGAATACAAAGATCCTGCCGGCGAAAGCCGCCAGGCTGTCAAGCTGACCATCGCTGACAATGGTCCGGGGTTCGCCCCGCGCATCCTGAGCCGCGCGTTCGAGCCATACGTGACGACCAAGGCCAAGGGGACGGGTCTGGGTCTTGCGATGGTGAAGAAGATCATTGACGAACATGGGGCGCGCATCGAACTGCGCAACCGCATGGAGGGCACCGAAGTCGCCGGCGCCCAGATATCGATCCTGTTCGCCAAGCTGGCATAGTGATGCATGATGATGCGGTCCGACCCGGAACGCCGCGGAGGGGTTAAGAGGAAAGTATGGCAACCATCCTCGTAGTCGACGACGAAATGGGTATCCGTGAACTGCTCTCGGAAATCCTCAGCGACGAAGGCCATGTAGTCGAAGTAGCCGAAAACGCGCAACAAGCCCGTGAATACCGTGCCGGCAATACGCCCGACCTGGTGCTGCTCGATATCTGGATGCCGGACACCGACGGTGTGACGCTGCTCAAGGAATGGTCCTCGCAGGGCCAGCTGACGATGCCCGTGATCATGATGTCCGGGCACGCGACCATCGATACCGCGGTGGAAGCGACCAAGATCGGCGCGCTCAATTTCCTGGAAAAACCGATCGCGCTGCAGAAGCTGCTGTCCGCGGTCGAGCAGGGCCTGGCACGCGGCCAGGAACGTCCGCGCGCGGCCGCCGCGCCCGCTGCACCGGCCGCCGAGCCCACAGCGCGCGCCGCCGAGACCGCGCCCACGGAAGTGTCGGCCAACGGCACGCCGCAGCGCGTACCCGAGGCCGAAATGCAGTTCTCCTTCGACATGCCGCTGCGCGAGGCGCGCGACATGTTCGAGCGTGCCTATTTCGAATACCACCTGCTGCGCGAGCACGGCAGCATGACGCGCGTGGCCGAGAAGACGGGGCTCGAGCGTACCCACCTGTATCGCAAGCTCAAGCAACTGGGCGTCGAGCTGAGCCGCAACAAGCCCGAGCCCGCCGAGCAGTAAGGACGACGATTCGCGCCGGCAGGGGGTTGACCAGTCCCATGCCCGCTGTTATAGTTTCGCTTCTTTGGCCCGGTAGCTCAGTCGGTAGAGCAGAGGATTGAAAATCCTTGTGTCGGCGGTTCGATTCCGTCCCAGGCCACCAGGTTGAAAGAAAAACGGACGCCTCGGCGTCCGTTTTTCTTTGGTGCTTCTCCTTGGTGCTTCGCGTTCCCCGCCCAGGCCCCGTCCAGTTCCGGTCACGCAAGGTGACCGCCACGTGCCGCCGCAAGGCCGGCCGAGCCCCGCACCATCCCCGCCTCTCCCCCGCCTTACGTCCCGCTCTGCAACAACGTGCATGCCGTCCGACACGCGTGTTGGCAAGGCTTACAAGCGTTGGTATGTCTTACGCAGCCGCCAGGGCTGTCTTGCGCCGCACCGACAGACGGTCGGTCCATCGCCGCATCGCCAACCCGGAATTGGAACGCCGATTGCATATTGACGGGCGGCCCCCGATCGCGGGGTTCATGTCAGCGCTACGGGGACTTAGCGCACCGCTGGAGGAAAACAAAATGAGAACGATGACTTCTATCGCCGCCCTGGCTTTCGCCATGGCTTGCGGACTCGCAGGCTGCACCGCCGCCGGCAGCGGCACGGGGTCGGGATCCGGTTCCGTTTCGGGCTCGGGCACGGTGACGCCGACCGACAGCTCGCGGTCGGGCACCGGCACGGGGACCAGCACGAGCGGCAGCTCGTCGGGTACCTCGAGCGGATCCGCCACGGGCACGAGCGGCACGCGCTGAGCGCCGCCGTCCATCCGCGACCACCAGTCGCCGCAAGCGGGCCCCATCGGCTGACGTCGATGCGGCCCGCTTGGCTTTGCGCTGGCGTTGCGCTGGCGTTGAGCCGCCACTGCGTCCCACCCGATCCGAAGGAGCGATGCCATGCCGACAGACCGCGCGATTCCTGCAGCCGAACCCATCCATCCGCGCGCGTTCGCATGGGCGGGATACACGCTTGGCTTCGCGATGAGCGGCTTCTTCGACGGCATCCTGCTGCATCAGATCCTGCAGTGGCACCACTTGCTGTCGGGCATCGAACGCGGCGCGCTCGGCGACCTGCGCCTGCAGGTGATGGCCGATGGCGTGTTCCACGCGCTGATGTACGTGATCGCGGCGATCGGGATGTGGCTGCTGTACCGAAGCCGCGATGCACTGTCGATCGCCAACGCTCCCCGGCACCTGCTGGCGAACTTCTGGATCGGCTTCGGCGTCTGGCACGTGGTCGATGCCGTGCTGTCGCACTGGATCACCGGCATCCACCGGATCCGCATGGACTCGCCCAACCCCTTGCTGTGGGATCTGATCTGGCTGTTCCTGTTCGGCGTGATCCCGCTGATCGTCGGCATCCGCATGCGCAAGACGAGCAGCGGGGCCGGACCTAACCGGGGCGCAGGTCCGCGCGGCCCCGGCATCGCCGCGAGCTGGGTCGCGGCCATCCTGGTCGGCGGCTCGCTGCTTGGCGCCGCGCTGAACCTGTTCCCGGCAAGGGCGGCGCCGATCGACACCACCACCGTGGTGATGCGCCCAGGCGCCGCGCCTTCGCAATTGTTCACCGCACTGGAGGGCAGCGACGCCCGCATCGTCTGGACCGATGCCGGCGGCGGCGTCTGGGTGCTCAGCGGTGCCGAGGCAGTGGACCGGCTGCGCCTGTACCGGCATGGCGCGATGTACGTCAGCGGGACGGTGGCACCGGCCGGCTGTTCGGCCTGGGTTCGTTAGGCGCATTCCGGACGGGCCAATGGCCACGTCGAGCTGGACAGGACTACATCGCTCGCCATGCCGAGGAACGGGGTCTGATTCCGCATGCCGTGGTTCGGCGCACGGTCGGAGGCGCGACGCCCGCGCGAGCCTGGCGCGAACATCTCGGACTGACCCAATCCGATGTCGCGGCCCGCATCGGCATCTCCCAGTCGGCGTACGCGCAGCAGGAACGCGGCGAGCGTCTGCGCAAATCGACGCGCGAGAAGATTGCCGCCGCGCTTGGCATTCAGCCGCGGCAACTCGACTTCTGATTGCGCGCCGGCGCGACTTTCCGCACGCCACCCGCGGGCGGCTGTGCGGATTCCCATCCATGTCTGCCGCGATGCAGACATTGTCCTCAGACAAAAACGCTTGTCTTTCAGACGCTTAGTCTCCGGCACCGATAGTGGCCGGCAATGGCACGCCCATTGCAACGCAGGCGCCTCGCAAGCTGCCGCGACAGACGGCAGACGCGCTGACCGCTCCGCTGCGGAGCGTGGAAAAGGCAGTGCCGGCGAGGCCGGCCAAACAGGAGACGACGATGCGGCAAACAGCAGCTCGGTGGAAGCGGCCGTCCTTGGGGACTGGCGCGATGGTGGCGGCCCTGGTGGTCGCCGGGTGCGGCGGCGGCGATGATGGCGGTGGCGGCAATCTGCAGCCGCAGAGCGCGCAGAACGCGCCCGGCCTGGGCCTGGGACACCGGGCCACGGTCGAGGCGACCGTGCTGTCGTCCGCGCCAGAGCGCGTGACCGGCGGCGATGCGCTGATCCGGCTGAGCGCCAGCGAACGCGCGCCCGGCAACAAGTTCAAGGTCAGCCTCAACGGCACCGATGTCAGCGACGCCTTCACGCCGACCGCCGACGGCGAAGCGCTGGGCATCGTCAGCGGCCTGAAGCTCGGCGAGAACACACTGGAGGTCAAGCGCGGCCCCGCGCGTACCACGCTGACGCTGACCAACTATCCGATCACCGGCCCCGTCTTCTCCGGCCCGCACGAAAAGCCCTACATCTGCGCGACGCAGAACTTCACGCTGCCGGACGGCAGCAAGCTGGGCGCGCCGCTCGACGAGAACTGCTCGGTCGAACACCGCGTGCACTACGTCTACCGCTCGACCGCCAACAGCTTCAAGCCGCTGCCGACACCGGTCGCCGCGTATCCGGCGGACCTGGCCAGCACCACCAACAACGCGGGCGTGACCGTACCTTATATCGTCCGCGTCGAGACCGGTACGATCAACCGCGCGATCTACCAGACCGCGATCCTGCACGACCCGTTGAAGGACGCCGAGCCGACGCCGCTGGCGCCGCCCGCGGGCTGGAACCGCAAGGTCGTCTATCCGCTCGGCGGCGGTTGCCAGGGCGGCTGGTACATGCAGGGCACGCCGGTGGCGGTGCTGAACCACAACCACCTGCGCAAGGGCTACGCAGTGGCCAGCGCCTCGCTCAATACCTTCGGCAACAACTGCAACGACCTGCTGTCGTCCGAGACCATCGCGATGGTCAAGGAACGGCTGATCGAGAACTACGGCACGCCGTTCTTCACGATCGGCACCGGCGGCTCGGGCGGCGCCTATCAGAGCCACCAGACCGGCGACAACTATCCGGGCCTGTTCGACGGCATCATCGTGACCTCGGTGTTCCCGGACGTCACCTCGTCGACGATCTTCAAGCTGCACGACTCGCGCCTGCTGCATCTGTACTTCACGCAGAACGCGCCGGGCCAATACAGCGATGCGCAGCGCTCGGCGATCTCGGGTTACCTGAAGCCCGGCAACATCGCCGCGATGAGCAGCAGCGCGGGCCGCCTCGATCCGGTGGTGTCGTTCCCCGCGGGCTTCCCGGCCGACCAGAAATACCATCCGGTCAACAACCCGACCGGCGTGCGCGCGACCGTCTACGACCACACCGTCAACGTCTACGGCAAGGACGCGCGCGGCTTCGCCAAGCGGCCGATCGACAATGTCGGCGTGCAATACGGCCTGAAGGCGCTGAAGGACGGCATGATCACGGCCGACCAGTTCATCGACCTGAACGAGAAGATCGGCGGCGTCGACGTCGACTTCAAGAAGACCGCGCAGCGCACGGTCGGCGATCTCGACGCGATCGCGCGCGCCTACCAGTCGGGACGCATCACCTCGACCGGCGGCGGGCTGGCCACCACGCCGATCATCGATCAGCGCGACTACTTCGACGATCGCGTCAACGGCGACATCCACAACAAGATCCACAGCTACTCGGTGCGCGCGCGGCTGATCGCGGCCAACGGGCATGCGGACAACCAGGTCATTGTCGGGCCCGGCACCATCCGCGACGACAACTTCGACCAGATGGACCGCTGGCTGACCGCGATGCTGCGCGACACCGGCCCGGGCAGCAAGGCCGAGAAGGTGGTGCGCAACAAGCCGGCCGACCTCGTCGATGCGTGCTGGGACGCTGGCGGCAACAAGATCATCGAGCCGCAGACCGCGCATGGCCCGGGGCAGTGCAATACCTTGTACCCGGCCGGCACCACGCCGCGCATGGTCGCCGGCGGCCCGCTGGCCGACGACATCGTCAAGTGCCAGCTCAAGCCGATCGATCCGGCCGACTACAAGGTGATGATGACGCCCGCGCAGCTGGCGCGGCTGCAGTCGATCTTCCCGACCGGCGTCTGCGACTGGTCGCGGCCGGGCGTCGAGCAGCAGCCGTTGAAGGGTACCTGGCTGTCGTTCGGCCCGTCGCCGGTCAATCTGCTGTTCGATGTGACGCAGCCCTGATGGCGCGGCCGGGAAGACGTGATGGCCGTGTCAGCGCGGACTGCCCCCTGACGGAGAAAGGGGGCCGGCGCCGATGCATCGACGATCCGATGCATCGGCGCGCTTGATGTTGACGCCGACTGACGTTTACGCCGATTGACGCGCCGGTGCGCGGCTTTGCCTAATGGCCGGTCGTTGGCGCACGCCGCCGGTATCCCTTCCCGCGCATATGACCGACTCCTCCGCGACTTCCCCTGCGACGCAGTCGATGCCGCCGCCGGCATGGCCGCGCGGGCGGGCGCGTCGCGCGGCGGTGATCGCGGCCGTCTGCGCGGTGATGGCGGCCGGTGTCACGATCGCCTATCTGTGGGGCGAGCGGGTCGGCATCCGCGCGCAGCGCGATGGCACCGCGCACCGCATCGAGGCCTATATCGGCGGACTGCGCAGCGAGATGCGCCGCTACGAGTATCTGCCCGCGGTGGTCGCGCTGAACCACGACGTGCAGCGGCTGCTGCGCGAACCCGATACACCGGGCCTGGCGATGGCGGCCAACCGCTTCCTCGCCGAGGTCAACGCGGCGGCCAAATCCACAGCGATCTACGTGATGGACGCCCACGGCCTGACGCTGGCCGCCAGCAACTGGAACGAGGCGGCCAGCTTCGTCGGCATCAACTTCTCGTACCGGCCGTATTTCCGCGACGCGATGCGGGGCAAGCCCGGCCGCTTCTATGGCATCGGCACAGTCAGCCGCGAGCCGGGCTACTACTTCTCGCAGCCGATTGTGCGCGACGGCGCGATGCTCGGCGTGGCCGCGGTCAAGGTCAACCTCGACAAGATCGACGAGCCGTGGCTCGCCAATGA